>NZ_CP137552.1:0-2400000 GCF_039691755.1 Halomonas sp. Bachu 37
GTGTCGCTCGCGCTATGGCAACAGTGTCTGGATTACCTGCAGGACGAACTGAATTCCCAGCAGTTCAATACCTGGATACGTCCGCTACAGGCGGAAGAAGGGGAGTCCAATGAACTGCGCTTGCTCGCTCCCAACCGCTTTGTACGTGATTGGGTAAGCGACAAGTATGCCAAGCGTATCAGCGAGCTGGTACGCGAGCTCGCCCCTGCCAAACCGCCCAAGGTGAGCTTGACGGTAGGTAGTCGCCGCACAGCTGTCCAGGCGCCGCAACCACGTGAGCTGGGTACCCCGATATCCGCCGACCCGCGCATGCCTTCGGCCCCGGCGGTGCATACGCCTGCGCGGGGGGACATCGGCGATGAACAAGAGATCGATCGGTTGCGTGAAGGCAATACCCCGGCTTCCCCGCGGCGTGGAAACGAGCGCCAAGTTCAAGTCGAAGGTAGCCTGAAACATAGCAGCGGATTGAACCCTAATTTTACTTTTGAAACCTTCGTTGAAGGTAAGTCGAACCAGTTGGCTCGGGCAGCGTCACGTCAGGTGTCGGAAAATCCGGGTGGTGCCTATAACCCGCTGTTCCTGTACGGCGGCGTTGGCCTGGGTAAGACCCACCTGATGCACGCGGTGGGGAATGCGCTGGCGACACGGCGCGAGAACGCCCGGGTGGTTTACCTGCACTCCGAGCGTTTCGTGGCGGATATGGTCAAGGCGCTCCAGCTCAATGCGATCAACGATTTCAAGCGCTTCTACCGTAGCGTGGATGCCTTGTTGATCGATGATATCCAGTTCTTTGCCGGCAAGGAGCGC
Organism: Halomonas sp. Bachu 37; assembly: GCF_039691755.1. Classification (NCBI taxonomy): domain Bacteria; kingdom Pseudomonadati; phylum Pseudomonadota; class Gammaproteobacteria; order Oceanospirillales; family Halomonadaceae; genus Halomonas; species Halomonas kashgarensis. The sequence continues at coordinate 808 of NZ_CP137552.1, forward strand.
TCCCAGGAGGAATTCTTCCACACCTTCAATGCGTTGCTGGAAGGCGGCCAGCAAATGATATTGACCTCGGACCGTTATCCCAAGGAAATCAGCGGGGTGGAGGAGCGCCTGAAATCCCGTTTCGGGTGGGGGCTGACGGTGGCAATCGAGCCTCCCGAGCTGGAAACCCGGGTCGCCATCCTGATGAAGAAAGCCGACCAGGCCAAAGTCGACTTGCCCCATGATGCGGCGTTCTTCATTGCTCAGAAAATTCGCTCCAATGTGCGTGAACTGGAAGGGGCGTTGAAGAAGGTGATCGCGGATTCGCACTTCATGGGCAAGACCATTACCCAGGATTTCATTCGCGAATCCCTGAAGGACCTGTTGGCGTTGCAGGACAAGCAGGTGGGTGTGGATAATATCCAGCGTACCGTGGCGGAGTACTACAAGATCAAGCTTGCGGATCTGCTTTCCAAGCGACGCTCCCGTTCCGTTGCCAGGCCACGTCAGGTGGCGATGGCGTTGGCCAAGGAACTGACCAACCATAGCTTGCCGGAAATCGGTGACGCCTTCGGGGGACGGGATCACACCACGGTATTGCACGCATGCCGAAAGGTTAAGGCATTACAGGAAGAGAGTGCGGATATCCGTGAGGATTACAAGAATCTACTGCGTCTTCTGACCAGTTGATACGGTGAGCTCGCCGGCCCATTTCCCAGGACCCATTTCCCCAGGACAACTGGAGTTAAGATGAAATTTTCCATTTCCCGTGAAGCGCTGTTGCGCCCGCTGACGCTGGTGGCCGGCGTGGTCGAACGGCGTCAGACTTTACCCGTGTTATCGAATGTATTGATTCAGGTCGAAGGCGACCATGTGGCATTGACTGGTACCGACCTGGAAGTCGAGCTGGTCGGCCGTACAGTGGCCAATCAAGTAGACGGTGAAGGCTCTGCTACCGTACCGGCACGCAAGCTGATGGATATCTGCAAGTCACTGCCGGAGCAGGCGGATATCCAGCTGGCGGTTGAAGATGGCCGAGCTGTATTACGTAGTGGGCGGTCGCGCTTTACGTTATCCACCCTGCCGGCGGCGGAATTTCCCAATATCGAGGGTGCCGAAGTCTCTCAGGAGCTCAGTCTGCCGCGGGGCACGTTGAAGCACTTGATTGAAGCAACATCATTCGCCATGGCGCAACAGGACGTACGCTACTACCTAAACGGCATGCTGCTGGAAATCCAGAACAATCTGATTCGCACGGTCGCTACCGACGGCCACCGCCTGGCGATGTGTTCTCGTCCGGTGGAAGTCAATGTCGAGCCTGCTCAGAAGCTGATCGTACCGCGTAAAGGGATACTGGAACTCTCCCGTCTGCTGGATGATAGCGACGAGCCGGTGAGCCTGACCCTAGGCGCCACCCATATACGCGCTCATACCGGCGATTTCACCTTCACTTCCAAGCTGATTGACGGCAAGTTTCCCGATTACGAGCGCGTTGTGCCGCGCGGTGGAGATAAGGTGATCATTGCCGAGCGTGCCGAGTTGCGCCAGGTCCTGTCGCGTACGGCCATCCTCTCCAACGAAAAGTACCGCGGTGTTCGGTTGTTGCTGGAAGAAGGCAACCTCAAGGTGATGGCCAACAACCCCGAACAGGAAGAAGCCGAGGAGAACGTTACCGTCGAATATAGCGGAGCGTCCATGGAGGTAGGGTTCAACGTGGGTTACCTGGTGGATGTGCTGACGGTGCTGAATGAAGACCGAGTACAGATGACACTGGCAGACCCCAACAGCAGTGCGCTGCTGGAAGAGCCGGGCGGCGGTGATGCACTTTACGTCGTCATGCCGATGCGCCTTTAAGCTTCCTTCTCTGCGCGAGACTTTTTTCGATACGGCGCCACTGCCTAGCAGGGTGCCGTTTTGCTTTCCTGGCTGTGATTGCCTGAACCTTATAGCGAGTCTTGATGAGCCTGGATCAACTGGTTTTCCAGGGGCTGAGAAATCTCCAGCCTTTGAAAATGGCACCCTCACCACGGATCAATATCGTTGTGGGTGACAACGGAAGCGGCAAGACCAGTCTGCTGGAGGGCGTACATATCCTGGGGATGGGGCGCTCGTTCCGTACCCGCCAGCTCAAGCATGCCATCGCCCACGATACGCCCCAGATGACGCTGCATGGGCGACTGGCGGGCGATACACCGACTACCCTTGGGATACGTCGTACCCGGGTCTCTAAGGAGCTGGAGATGCGTATACAAGGCCAGGCGGTACCGCGCCTGGCCGAGCTCTTGGAGGCGTTGCCCCTTCAGCTTATCAATCCGGATGCCTTTCGGCTGCTGGAGGGATCGCCGGCGGGTCGCCGTGAGTTTCTGGATTGGGGTGTGTTTCACGTGAAACATGATTTTCTCTCTATCTGGCGGCGTGTTAGGCGGGCCTTGAAACATCGGAATGCGCTGCTCAGGCATGATAGAATGGACGACCGCTCCCTGGCGGTATGGGAACATGAGCTGGCGACATGGGGTGAGCAACTCGATGAGCTGCGTAAAGCCTGGATACAGGACTTTATGCCGGTGTTCGAGGAGACCTTGGCAGCGTTACTACCCATGCCCGGGTTATCGTTGCGGTATGCCCGCGGTTGGGACAAGAACCGACGATTAGCAGATCTGCTGGCTCAGTCGAGAACGGTTGATCACCAGATGGGCTTTACTCAGCAAGGACCGCAGCGGGCCGATCTGCGTATTCGCCTGGGCAAGCAGCCAGCGGTTGAAGTGCTTTCCAGAGGCCAGCAGAAGCTGGTCGTCAGTGCCTTGAAATTAGCCCAGGGCCGGCTTCTGGAAAGCAAGACAGCAAGGCATTGTGTCTATTTGATTGACGATCTGCCAGCAGAGCTGGATGAGCGGCATCGCCATCGGTTCTGCCAATTACTCGAGCAGATGCAGTGCCAGGCATTTATTACCAGCGTCGAACCCACCGCTTTGAAAGAGGCTTGGCAGGCCGATACTTCGCTACAGATGTTTCACGTGAAACGTGGTGAGGATGGCACTAGCCGGCTGTTAACGGAAGGGTAGGCGACACGGAACGAGACTTCACGACGGAGTGGTCAATGAGCGAACAAGCTTACGACTCATCAAGTATCAAGGTTCTCAAGGGCCTGGATGCGGTACGCAAGCGTCCCGGCATGTATATCGGTGACACGGACGATGGGACCGGTCTGCATCACATGGTGTTCGAACTGGTGGACAACTCCATTGATGAAGCCTTGGCCGGACACTGTAGTGAAATTCGTGTCGTGATCCATCCCGATGAATCCATCACGGTCAGCGATAATGGCAGGGGTGTACCCACCGAGCTACATGAAGGCGAAGGAGTATCCGCCGCCGAAGTGATCATGACGGTTCTGCATGCCGGGGGGAAGTTCGACGACAATTCCTACAAGGTTTCCGGCGGGCTGCATGGCGTTGGCGTCTCGGTAGTGAACGCCTTGTCGGCAGAGCTTCGCTTGACGATCTGGCGACAGGGCGAAGTCTTCGAACAGCTGTACCGCCACGGTGTGCCCCAGGCCCCGCTGGCCGTGGTAGGTAATACCGAAAAAAGCGGCACTCGGGTCCATTTCCGGCCCTCATCGGAAACCTTCAGCAATATCGAATTCCATTACGATATTCTGGCCAAGCGTCTTCGCGAACTCTCCTTCCTGAATTCCGGCGTCGCCATTCGCTTGATTGACGAGCGTAGCGGCAAGGAAGAGCTCTTTCATTACGAGGGAGGGCTACGCGCTTTCGTCAACCACTTGAATACCAACAAGACGGTGCTCAATCCTGTCTTTCATTTCAATGCCGTGCGCGAGGATGGCGTGGAAGTGGAAGTGGCGATGCAGTGGAGCGAAGCGTTCACGGAAAATATTTTCTGTTACACCAACAATATCCCGCAACGGGATGGTGGTACGCACCTGGCGGGGTTCAGGGCAGCGCTGACACGTACCTTGAACCATTATATCGAAGCCGAAGGCCTATTGAAGAAGGCCAAGGTCGCGACCGCAGGCGACGATGCCCGGGAAGGCTTGACCGCGATCATCTCGGTGAAAGTTCCTGATCCCAAGTTCTCCTCGCAAACCAAGGACAAGCTGGTCTCCAGCGAAGTCAAGACGGCGGTGGAGCAGGAAATGGGGCGCTTGTTTGCCGAATACCTCATTGAAAAGCCCAATGAAGCCAAGGCCATCGTCAACAAGATGCTGGATGCGGCGAGAGCTCGCGAAGCGGCTCGCAAGGCACGTGATATGACGCGGCGAAAAGGCGCGCTGGATATCGCCGGCTTACCCGGTAAACTGGCCGATTGCCAGGAAAAGGACCCCAGCCAGTCTGAGCTTTATCTGGTAGAGGGTGATTCCGCGGGCGGAAGTGCCAAGCAGGGCCGGGATCGCCGCACGCAAGCCATCCTGCCGCTCAAGGGGAAGATCCTCAACGTGGAAAAAGCCCGCTTCGACAAGATGCTCTCTTCGGCGGAAGTTGGCACCTTGATTACCGCGCTGGGCTGCGGCATCGGACGCGAGGAGTTCAATCCAGACAAGCTGCGCTATCACTCGATCATCATCATGACCGATGCCGACGTGGATGGGTCTCACATTCGTACCCTGTTGTTGACGTTCTTCTTCCGTCAGATGCCCGAGCTGATCGAGCGCGGCCATGTATTCATCGCCCAGCCGCCGCTTTACAAGATCAAACGGGGCAAGCAGGAGCTCTACTTGAAGGACGAGCAGGCCATGGTGGACTACTTGACTACCACGGCCCTCGACGGTGCACGTCTGCATGTGAATGCCGATGCGCCGGGCATTTCCGGGTCGCAACTGGAAGCCTTGGTAAAACAGTATCGTGATGTCATGAGGCGTATAGATCGCCTGGCACGCGTATATCCCAGGGAAGTGCTGCGCAAGGTAGTGCATGCCGCTCATCTCGACGGTGAAGCTAGCCTCAAGGATCGGGTTACCATGCAGAACTGGATCGATGAGCTCCAGGCGCAGATGGATGACCAGGTCGCTTACGAAGGAGGGCCGCGGTATCACTTCAGCCTCAAGGAAGATACCGAGCGCGGTCTTTTCCTTCCGGCGGTGGCATTGGTCGCTCATGGCGTCACGACCGACTACGACTGGGGCCTCGATTTCTTCGAGAGTGTGGATTATCGCGCGATGGCGGAATTGGGCAACACTCTCGATGGCTTCCTGGAAGAGGGCGCCTACATTGCGCGTGGTGAACGCCAGCGTACCATCATGACGTTCAACGATGCCTTGGAGTGGCTGATGAGTGAAGGGCAGCGTGGTCTTTCCGTCCAGCGTTACAAGGGGCTGGGCGAAATGAATCCCGACCAGCTGTGGGAAACTACGATGGACCCGGATAGCCGGCGTATGCTGCGTGTCACGATCGAGGATGCCGTTGCCGCGGACATGATGTTCAATACCTTGATGGGTGATGAAGTGGAACCGCGGCGAGACTTTATCGAGTCCAACGCCTTGGTGGCGAACCTGGACGTATAACCCCCAACTACTGTTTCACGTGAAACAAAGCGCCGCGTTCAAAAAACGCGGCGCTTTTGGTTGGGGATATCTCATCTCCGAGTCAATTGGCTTATTGGCTCCGTTATCCTTTGGTCAACAACCAGTCGGTAAATGCGGCCAGATCGTCATATACTTCAACGTATTCCAGCTCCTTGCCTTGAGCTTCCGTGCGCCTGCCCTTGCCTGTTCGGACCAGTACCGGGCGACACCCCATAGCCTTTCCCGCCTGTAGATCGCGCAAGCTGTCACCCACCATCCAGCTCCTTTCCAATGAGTCGAACTTCAATGCATCGCGGATCTGACACAGCAATCCTGGTTTAGGCTTGCGACAATCGCAGCTATCGTCAGGTCCGTGAGGGCAAAACGCAATATGCGCAATAGCGCCGCCAGCTTCGCTTACCAGTTCTCGTAGGCGACTATGCATGCTCTCCAGCGTGGCGAGATCATAATAGCCCCGGCTGATACCCGACTGGTTGGTGGCGATGGCCAAGGTGTAACCCGCCCGAGAGAGTCTCGCCATGGCCAGAATCGCCTCAGGGTAGGGAAGCCACTCGTCCAGGGATTTTATGTAGGCGTCCGAGTCCTGATTGATGACGCCATCCCGGTCAAGAATGATCAATTTGGTTGCATCGCGTTTTTTCATGGCTGGGCTGTTCCGTGATTCGTTTCGAATCAGTAAGGGTTATAGGCGGTAATGTTTCACGTGAAACATAAGAGAAGGGAGGGGGGAGCCAGCCCCGTATACGAGGCTGGCAAGAGGAGGGGGTTACTGGGACAGTTGGGAGATATCGGCGATTTCTAGGAATAGTGCCTGTAGGCTGGCAAGCAGAGCCAGTCGATTACGCCGGATCTCTGCATCGTCGGCCATGACCATGACCTGATCGAAAAACGCATCCACAGGACCACGCAGGGTTGCCAATATATCCAGTGCTTCCATATAGCGAGCGTCGGCAAACAAGGGCAGCACGCTATCGCGACTCGTGGAGAGCGCGTGGTGAAGCGCTTTTTCCGCTTCTTCCTGCAGCAGCTCCGCATTCACCTGGGTCGATCCGTCATGGTCCTGTTTAGCCAGGATATTGGAGACCCGTTTGTTGGCAGCGGCCAAGGCACTAGCTTCCTCGCGCTGGGCAAAGGCCTTGACGGCCCGCAGGCGACGAGCGAAGTCCCATGGGCGGGTGACCGGGCGAGCCCGAACGGCAAGATAGACTTCGGCGGAGATGCCTTCTTCCTGTCCCCAGGCGCGGAAACGATCCAGCATATAGGTCAGCACGTCTTCGACCAGCCCGTCGGCCTTGGGCAGGCCGCTGTGCTGTTGTGCGGCGAGAGTCAGCAATTCACGCAGGTCCAGGTCGAGTTCGCCCTTCACCAGAATATTGATAACCCCGATAGCGGCACGGCGCAGGGCAAAGGGGTCCTTGGCGCCGGTAGGGCGCTGGCCGATACCGAAAATACCTACCAGCGTATCCAGGCGATCCGCCAGTGCCAGGGCTTGCCCGGTATGAGTGGAGGGGATGGCGTCGCTGGCAAAGCGAGGCAGATACTGCTCCTCCAGCGCTTGGGCAACCTCGTCGGGCTCACCATCCTGGGCAGCATAATAGCGGCCCATGATGCCTTGCAGCTCGGGAAACTCGAGCACCATCTCGGTTACCAGATCACATTTGGCAAGCTGTGCGGCGCGTTCGGCATGCTCGACACTACCGTGGATTTGCCGAGCGATGAAGCCAGCTACGGCTCCTGTGCGGCGCGCCTTGTCGGCCAGCGTGCCGAGCTGCTGCTGAAAAACGACGTGTTCCAGACTGGGAATTCGAGCGGCCAGCGTCTGCTTGCGGTCGGTTTCATAGAAGAATGCGGCATCCGCCAGGCGCGGGCGAATGACCTTTTCATTCCCTTCGATGACCTGCTGGGGATCGAGACTGTCGATATTGGAAATGGTGATGAACAGCGGCTTCAGCTTGCCGTCGTCATCCAGCAGGTGGAAGTACTTCTGGTTGGCTTTCATGGAGGAAATCAGACATTCCGCCGGTACCTCGAGAAAGCGTTCGTCGAAGCTTCCAGTCAAGGCTACGGGCCACTCCACCAAGCCGTTGACCTCGGTCAGCAGCTCTTCATCGATGACGGCATGAGCCTGCTGGACTTCAGCCTCGGCCAGCACTTGTTCGCGGATACGCTCACGACGTCGAGTGGCATCCACTAGCACATACGCCTCTTCCAGCGCCGCAACGTAGTCATCGGCGTGAGCCAGTTCGATGGGGTCAGGAGCGTGAAAGCGGTGACCGCGGGAGGTCCGTCCGGCATCCAGCCCCAAGGCCTGGGCGGGAATGATCTCGTTGCCGTAAAGCAGCACCAGCCAGTGCGCCGGACGCGAGAATTCCACTCGGGAAGAGCCCCAGCGCATGTTCTTGGGAACCGGTAGATCGGCAATGGTCTTGCGCACGATTTCCGGCAACAAGGCCTGCACGGCTTCGCCCTGCTGCTGTTCTCGGAAGCCGAGCCAGGTTCCCTTGTCGGTCTCCAAGTGGATCAGATCGTCGACGCTGACGCCACAGGAGCGTGCAAACCCTTCTGCCGCCTTGGTCGGTTGGCCGTCCTTGAACGCTGCCGCGAGAGCGGGGCCACGCCGTTCGACTTCACGGTCGGGCTGCTTGTCGGCCAGAGCTTTCACTTGTACGGCTAGACGACGTGGCGAGGAGTAGGCATTCAGGGAAGCGAAGTCGATTCCCGCCTCTTCCAGGCCCGAGCGGATGCCGGAAGCCAGTGCGTCGGACAGGTCCGGCAGCGCCTGGGGAGGAAGTTCCTCGGTGCCCAGTTCCAGCAATAAGGTAGTCGCAGCCATTTAAGAGTCTCCCTGTTCGGCCAGCAGTTCGCGGCGTAGTGATTCCGGGGCCAGGGGGAAGCCTGCCGCCTGGCGTGATTGGTAATAGGCGTGAGCCACATCACGAGCCATGGTACGAACGCGAAGAATGAAACGTTGGCGCTCCGTCACGGAAATGGCGTGGCGGGCGTCCAGCAGATTGAAGGTGTGCGAGGCCTTGAGCACCTGTTCGTAGGCCGGCAGAGGCAGGTTGGCTGCCAGCAGCTTGCTGCACTCCTGCTCCTGATGATCGAAAGCGGCAAACAACTGCGTCACATCGGCGTGCTCGAAATTGTAGGCGGACTGCTCGCGCTCGTTCTGCAGATAGACATCGCCGTAGGTAACCTTGCTGCCATCGGGGGCGATCGCCCATATCAGGTCATAAACGCTATCCACATCCTGCAGGTACATGGCGATACGCTCGAGCCCGTAGGTCAGCTCGCCGGTTACCGGATAGCACTCGATGCCCCCGGCCTGCTGGAAGTAGGTGAACTGGGTGACTTCCATGCCGTTGAGCCAGACTTCCCAGCCCAGGCCCCAGGCGCCCAGCGTGGGGGATTCCCAGTTATCCTCGACAAAGCGGATATCGTGAACCAGGGGGTCCAGACCCAGATGCTTTAGCGAGCCCAGGTAGAGATCCTGAAGATTGCTGGGAGACGGCTTCATCACTACCTGGAATTGATAATAGTGTTGCAGGCGGTTGGGGTTGTCTCCGTAGCGGCCGTCGGTAGGCCGGCGCGAAGGCTGAACGTAAGCCGAGTTCCAGGTTTCCGGTCCGATGGCCCGCAGGAACGTCGCGGGATGGAAGGTGCCGGCGCCCACTTCCATATCCAGCGGCTGCAGGATCACGCAGCCTTGTTCGGCCCAGTACTGTTGCAGGGCGAGGATCAAACCCTGAAAGGTCGACGCGTCTGGCGTCGAGCGAGTGTTTGTCGAGACAGTCATCGCGGAAAGCACCGTTGGCCATGAATTCACAAGAGGTCAAGTATACAATCCCAGGCAGATGGGTTATAGGCACGCATAGCCAAGACGAGGAATTCACCATGGCCAAGGGCAGGGGTTCGATATGATAGTAGTGACAGGCGGTGCCGGATTTATCGGTGCGAATCTGGTCAAGGCGCTCAATGCGCGGGGGCGTCACGATATTCTGGTGGTAGACGACCTGCGCGATGGGACCAAGTTCGTCAACCTGGCGGATTGCACGCTGGGGGATTACCTGGACAAGGACACGTTTCTGGATCGGGTAAAAGCGTCGCTGCGGGGCGAACCTATCGAACTCCCCGACATCGAGGCGATTTTCCATGAAGGTGCCTGCTCGGATACTACTGAGTGGGATGGTCGGTTCATGCTGGAAAACAACTTCGAATACTCCAAGGTGTTGCTCAATTTCTGCGAGCAGCGGGGGATTCCTTTCCTCTACGCTTCTTCTGCCGCCACTTATGGCGGCAGCGAAGTCTTCAAGGAGGAGCCGGAACATGAGAGGCCTCTCAACGTGTACGGTTATTCCAAGTTGCTGTTCGACCAGTATGTGCGCTCGCGCTGGGACGAGCTGACCACCCAGGTCGTCGGGTTTCGCTACTTCAACGTCTATGGTCCTCGTGAGCAGCATAAAGGCAAGATGGCGAGCGTGGCCTACCATCACCATATCCAGATTCGCAATGGCGAAACCCTCAAGCTTTTCGGCGCCTGGGATGGCTACGAGGCTGGCATGCAGAGCCGCGACTTCGTCTATGTCGGGGATGTGGTGGACGTCAATCTATGGTTTCTCGATCATCCCGAGCGCTCTGGTATCTTCAACCTGGGCACCGGGCGGGCCGAGCCGTTCAAGGCCATCGGCGAGGCGGTCATCGACTACTATCAGCGGGGAAATATCGATTACATTCCCTTCCCCGAGGAGCTCAAGGGGCGTTACCAGAGCTATACACGCGCTGATATCACCCGCTTGCGGAACGCCGGATGCGATGTACCGTTCAAGACGGTAGCGCAGGGCGTGCATGCGTACCTGGAGTGGCTGAATGGCTGACAAGGCATGGCGCATCCTGGTGGTGGGGCCATCATGGGTGGGTGACATGGTCATGGCCCAGAGCCTGTTCATGACCTTGAAGGCGCGCCACCCGCATTGTTATCTGGCGGTGGTGGCGCCCGAGTGGTCACAACCCATTCTGGCGCGCATGGCAGAGGTGGATGAAATCGTTCCGCTGGCAGTCGGGCATGGGACGTTGGGCTTGAGTGCCCGCCGTGCTGTCGCGCGGCAGCTACGTGGCCGGTTCGATGAAGCTATTGTCTTGCCGCGTTCCTGGAAGTCGGCTTTGGTGCCGTTTCTGGCCCGCATACCCCGGCGGACTGGCTTTCTGGGCGAGCAACGTTACGGCTTGCTGACCCAGCGGCGCCGGCTGGACAAACGAGTTCTGGACCAGACCGTGAAACGGTTCGTTTCCCTAGGGCTTCCGCTGGAGGAGACTGTAGAAGGCGATTTCGCTATTCCTTCTCCCCGTTTGCGCGTGGATGGCGATAACCTGGTCGAGTTGCGTCTGCAGCACTCGCTCTCCTCGCGTCCGGCTATCGCCTTGATGCCGGGCGCGGAATACGGCCCCGCCAAGCAGTGGCCGCTCGACCACTTTCATCGGTTGGCGAAGAAACTGGTGGATGAGGGATTTGAAATCCGCGTATTGGGCGGCCCCAAGGATGTCATGGCGGGAGATGAAATCGTGCAGGGGCTGGCCCACGCCCATAACCTGTGCGGCAAGACACGGTTGGCGGATGCCGTCGATCTCCTGGCAGATTGCCGCCAGGTGGTGACCAACGACTCCGGCTTGATGCATGTGGCGGCTGCAGTAGGGTCACGCATTCATGCCATCTACGGCTCCTCGTCTCCCAGCTACACGCCGCCATTGACCGATAACGCAGTGATTCACTATCTGGCGCTCTCATGTTCGCCATGCTTCAAGCGCACCTGCCCCCTGGGGCATACCAACTGTCTGAACCAACTGGACGTTGAGCGCCTGCATAAAGCGGTGACTGGAACCACCGAATACCTGGAGCCGCCTGTCTAGGTCAGGCGCCCAAGCCATCCAGGCTAGCGTGAAATGGAAATCTCATCAGCCCGGTCGGCAAGCGTCTCGAGCACCTGCTGGGGCACTGTCGCTTCGCCCTCATTGGCGAGCTGTTGGGGCTCCAGCCCCTCCCAAAGACGCTCTTGCAGCGCACGTTCCGCATGCAGCTTTTCAGCGAGGGTTTCGGGACCGTGCTTCTCGAGAAGCGTCTGGGTCGAATCTTGCAGCAGTGACACGCCGATCCCGGCCCGTCCCTCTTCCAGGGAGTAGCCCAAGGCTTCGAGAATGGTGGGGAATACATCCATCGTGGTGGCGTTGCGCTGGATGCGCCGGGGTTCCAGGGAGTCGCCGAACATGATCAAGGTATTGTCTCTATCCAGCGACACCAGTTGATCCCAGACAGGAACACGCATGGTGAGATGGTCGCTGGCAACTACCACTACGGTATTTTCCAGCAACCCTTCTTGCCTTAGCCGCTCGATCAAGTCAGTGGCCAGCCAGGCGGAACACTTCACGGAATAGAGGATGTCCACGCCATCGAATTCCCCTAGCGGGTCCACGCAAGCCTGGGCGGGATAGCCGTGTGGTGCATGGCTGGTAATCGATAGGTTGACCACACCCCAGGGGCCATCCATGGTATCAAGGCGGCGAATCTCCTCCAGGGTGAAATCGTAAAGCGAGTCATCGTAGAGACCCCAACTGTTGAGATAGGTGGCGTCTTCCAGGCGAGGTTCAAGCGCTTCACGGCCGAGAACATTACTGAAGCCGTGGCCGCTATAGAAAAGCCCCTTGCCCGCAAATTGGGTACTGGCTCCGCCCAGGAAACTCATTTCATAGCCTTGTTCAGCCAGCAGATCACCCAGGCAGGAGACGCCGGGCACTACCCTGGCAAGGGGTTCGAACTGGCGGTCATGCAGCAGTCCCGCAGGCATCAGGGGCACGCCACACTGGGAAGCGATCATGCCGGCCATGGTCCAGCCGGTATTTTCCACCTGCTGGATGCCTTCGAATACCACGCCCTGTTCTCCCAGCGCCGCAAGGTCGGCATAGGTATCGCCGAAGTGCTCCTGGTTGGTGTAGGTGCGTTCCAGGCTCTCCAGATAGATCAGCAATAGATTGGGGGGTGACGGCTGTTTCTCCAATTGCGGCGGTACATATCGGCGGTCCAGCCAAGCGCCATCATCGGTTACGATGACGGCACTGCGTTGGCCTAGCCCATAGAGCAGCGGGTTGGCCACAAGCAGCACCACGGCCAGGAACCGCTCCAGCAAGCGCCAGCGGGAATCGTGTCTTACCAGCCAGATAAAGGAAGCCAGCAGTGCCAGCATGGCGGCGGTATGAAGCACGGCGGCCACCATGCGGCCTATCCCGCCATGTTCCGCTATTCCCGCTTGCAGATGAAAAAAGATCGCCGCGAGGTCCACGTTACCGAAGCTGGCGGCAAGATAGACATATATTCCCCACAGGATCAGCGGTGCCAGGGACCACGGCCAGACGCGGCGATAGCGACTATCGCTTGCATGACCCCAGCGCAATTTTACACTCACGCCTACCCACAGGAAGGTGACAATAAACGATGACCACCAAGGCAAGCGCGTCAGTATGCTCAAGGCATACCCCAGGCTAGCGCCGAGAATGACCAGAGGCAGCCAAGGGATGAATTTCAGTGACGTAAACGCGGGCATGCCGTATCCCTTTTCAGAACTCGCTAAATGGGTATCTAGCTTATCAAATGTGCTACGGGCCGTTGGATGAATCATTGCCCGACGGTCGTGTTAGCATGAAGCAAAGGCCATAATGAAACCGCATGTGCCGCTTACCTCAAACTGGCAAAGGTGACTTGTGCCCATTTCTGCCGTGCTGATCGTGAAAAACGAAGCGCATCACTTACGTGAATGCCTGGAAACGCTCACCTGGGCTGATGAAATTGCCGTGCTGGATGCGGGTAGCCAGGATGAGACGTGCGAGATTGCCCGTGAGTTCACGGATAACGTCAGTGTCAACGCGGACTGGCAGGGCTTTGGTATCCAGCGTCAGCGGGCCGAGGCGTTGGCTAGCCATGAGTGGATTCTAATGGTGGATGCGGATGAGCGCGTCACGCCTGACTTGCGTGACAGTATCCTCGAGGCCGTTAAGCAGGAGCCTGCCGTTTATAGCGTTAGTCGCCTTTCATGGTGCTTTGGGCGCTTTATCCGGCACTCCGGCTGGTATCCTGATCGTGTCGTGCGCCTCTACCCAAAGGGGCAAGCGGTTTACAACTCGGCACTGGTGCACGAGAAGCTGGACGTACCAGAACACTTGGCGGTTAAGCGGCTCAACGGTGATCTACTTCACTATACTTACCGCGACTTGCGCCACTATCTTGAAAAATCCGCCCACTACGCCCAGGCGTGGGCAGAGCAGCGGGCAGCCCAAGGTAAAACGGCCACGTTATGGCAGGGCTTGAATCACGGGCTGGGCTGTTTCATCCGAATGTACCTGCTGAAAGCCGGCTTCAAGGATGGCAAGCAAGGGTTTCTGCTGGCGCTGCTGTCGGCACATTCGACGTTCAACAAATACGCTGACTTATGGATCCGCACCCATACATTACCCCCTGAGAAACGCTGAAATCTGCTGCGCTGCAGTAGCCAAATCAATTGCCGACATATCCTGCTGATCAGCGGAGTCGGGGGGGCTAAATGCCAGACGTTTCTCGGCGCTATTGCAGGTCTGCCAGCGCAACGGCGTCGCGGAGCGTTTGGCAGGGTAAAAACCTGCCGTGGCGATGTTGAGACACCCCGCGATATGCAGCGGGCCTGTAGAACCGGCAACCAACATATCGACACCCGCTAGCTGAAAGGCAAAATCGGCCACGCTGGGGCTGCTCGGAAGGCGGCTGGCGGTGATCCCGGCACTGGTGAGCTGATTGATCAGCGCTTTTGCGTGGCGCTCCTCGCTGGGGCCTGCGCTAATTAGCCAGTTAACGGGCATCGCATCATTGAGTTGCCGGTTAACCATGGCAATAAGTGTCGTGTATTGCTCAATCGAGAGATTGACAGCCGATCCGCCGCTACCAGGATGCACGACGACTAGACGCCCGTCAGCCACTGCTTGGCTGGACTCGACAATGGCGTTTCGCTGTTGCGTATATTGAGCGTCACTCATTGGCCAGAAGGGTGGCGAGGGCAGCTCAGACAACTTTAGCGAGAGCCGGGAAAGCAGCTCGCAGGCTAAATCCACATTGTATTGATACTCGGGTTTTAACGAGCGAGAGCGGCGTTGTCGTACTCGCACGTTATAAAACACCTGTGCCCACTTGGTGGCAGGTGCCACGCGTAGTGGAATACCGGCCCGCCAGCCTGCCCAGCCAATGCGAGGGGTTGAAAACAGCGTGAGAAGCGCATCGAATCCCGCCGCTTTTATATTATCGATCAGGCCATGCCGGGCCGATTTATCAGCATCACGGCCTGGATCAATGATGACCTCATCCACCCAAGGGCAGATGTTTGCCAGCGGTGCTGTATAGGCGGGTACCAGCACCGTGACATGGGGCGTGGGCAACGCGCTTTTCAGGCATGCCAGCGCTGGCCAGGCCAGCATGAAGTCGCCGATTTTATCATTGCGGACGACGAGTAGTTTATGCGCCATGATTTAGGCCCTGTTAATCGCAGCCTGTATACTACTAGAGATTTATTGATTGTTTAATGGCGAGTGGCTGGGTAGGTGAGGCAATGGCAAACAAAGTGCTGCAAATATGTATGTCGGATGGCAAGGGTGGGATGGAGCTATATGTGGATCGTATCATTGGCGATTTAAAGAAAGAGGGCTGGGAAGTTATAGGAATCTGCCTTGAAAATACCAAGGTGGAAGCCTACATGCAGCAAAATGAAATACCATATAAAACGTTCAAAAGTAATATAAGCGCAATTTTTAATGCTTTGGATATACGTCGTTGGTTAATAGAAGAAGGCGTAAAAGTCGTACACTGTCATAAGTCGAGTGATTTAAGATTAACGGCAGTTTTAAAGTGCTTGACACCAAGTCTAAAAGTTTTTTATACCGATCATGTGGGTGGACGGCGGCCTAAAAAAAGCCCTTATCACCGCTTCGCCTATGGAAAAGTGGATCGTGTCTTATCCATTAGCCAAGCAACTCATCGCCGTAACGTCAGCAATTTGCCGATACCCAGTGAAAACGTTATCTGTTTACCCCATGGAGTCGATATCAACAAGTACCACCCTTGTCATGATCGTGATGCTGTTCGCACCAGGCGAGAAGAGCTGGGTATTCCAGTGGATGCGGTAGTGATCGGGCTACCGGGACGCGTAACGCCGGGTAAAGGGCAGGATATTTGGATTAAAGCCTTGCTAGAACTTGATCCTGCTCTTGATTTTTTTGCGCTATCCATCGGCGGTACCGACTACGCCTCAGGGGGCGTAGAAAGTTTTTACGAGAAATTACAAAATCTTATAGACGGTACTCTGCTGGCGAACAAAATTGCTTTTTTGGGGCACCGCAATGATCTTGCCGAAATATTGCCCCTACTCGATATTGTGTGCATTCCTTCGGAAAATGAGGCCTTTGGCCTGACGATCATTGAATCCATGGCATGCGGCATGCCGATCATCGGTTCCAATACCGGCTCTTTACCTGAGCTAGTCGATGACGCTTCGGGCATATTGGTAGGCCCCCATGCGATCAACGCTTGGAGTTCGGCTATGAAAAAGATGATCCGGGATGATGCCTCACGGCGGTCCATGGGCCATGCCGCTAGGCAGCGCGTCGAGCAGCATTTCAGTAACACGCAGCATGTAAAACGCTTGATTGAGTATTATACCGCTTAAGTAGTCAGAGCACTCTAAGCAGCATGGACCGTAGAATTGCGTGCATTGGCACGGCCTTGTCCAAGACGGCGACCTTGAAAATACGTGCCGTCAGTAAAGCGGATTGCATATGCATAGAAAATCAATTGTTACAGCGGTAAAGGCACCGGCGGGAGATCCGGCTTTTGCTTCCCTATATGCTTCAGAAATCCGTTGGCGTGTATTGAGAGCCAGGCTCCAGGTGGGCGTACGGGATCGCTTCCAGCAGTATCTCGGGATTCCAGTGGAGCAGATGCTGCTCGCACACTGGGAAACGGAGAGGACAGGCAGGGCCGCTATCGAACGCCGCGGGCTGCCGCGACGGGCCGTGGAGCAACGCCTGGGGGAAGCATTGATTCTTCATGTGGACCCCCGGGAGCTGATTCGGATAAATGCCTGGAAGGGGTATCCCCATCGCGAACGGCCTTCATCGTCGGCGTTCATCTGGGATGGAGAGTGGGATCTGCGCCGTGGCGACCTGCGCTATGGCCCACGTTATCGCTTCATCAGTGAACTGGATGTCTTTCGCGATGACCTCCGGCAAACGGCGCGATTCAAGGAGTTGAACGAGAGATTGCAGGCCGGTCGGCCCTGGTCCTCGCACCAGCAGGGGATACTGCTCGATACCGAAGCAAAGATCCTCACCTATTTACGCGCTTACCTGAGCTTTCTCGACAATATGGCGGTCAAGGGATTCGATGCCGGGCTTGGCAAGGATGACCTTGGCGTCGCGGTAACCCGAGAGGGGCGGCTGATCAAGATCAACCGTGGTTTGCATCGCCTGGCCATGGCGCAGCGCCTTGGATTGCCTTCAGTGCCGGTAAGGGTGAAGGCGGTTCATCGAGAGTGGTGGCAGCGAGTCACCCAAGGTGCCCAGGGCACACAAGCGCTTGAGCGTGGCAAAGACGCCTTGCAGAGGTGTGTTCCCGAGACCGAACCGGGAGAGCTGGACCCTGAGGTCATAACAGAAGCGTTCCAATGGCCGGTCCCCCGGGTCTCATGAAGGCCCGCTGTAATGGGGTCGCGAGTCTGGCAGAATAGCTGGCTTTCTCCTTCCCGTGTCCAGGCGGAAACAGTCATGGCCCCACCGTTATCATCGTTCTCTCCCTCCCCGTTTGCGTTACTGCGTGGATACACCTCGATAGCCGTGTTCCTGCTAGGCGCTATCGCCTTGATTGTTCCTTCGGGCTATTCGGTGGGTGCTGCCCTGTTGCTGCTGGGGAGTTTCCTGTTGCCCTTTACCCGTCCTGGCGTGTCCTTCAATCGTCAGGACCTTCTGGTGATCGGTGTCCTGTCAGCCTATGCCCTGACGGGGCTGCTCGAAGCCTGGCTCGATGGGCAGGGGAGCCGTGGTGCTGACAAGCCTCTGCGTTTTCTGTTCGCCATTCCCGTTCTGGCCTTGATATTGGCTTATCCGCCACGACTCGCCTGGATGTGGGCGGGCCTGGCCACCGGCGGCATCGTGGTCGGAAGCTGGGGCGCCTGGCAGAAGCTGGTGATGGGCATCGAGCGGGCCGAGGGCTACACCTATGTCATCCAGTTCGGCAATATCAGTTTGTTGACCGGGGTGCTGTGCCTCGCGGGCATGGGCTGGGCGACGATGCAAAAGCGCCGTAGCCTCTGGATAATGATGCTGGCGCTGGGCGCCGTTGGCGGGGTGCTGGGCTCGCTGTTTTCCGGCAGCCGGGGTGGGTGGATAGGCTTGCCGGTAGTCCTGCTGGTACTGTATCGCGCCTATGGCCGTGAGCTGTCCTATCCGCTTAAACTCAGTGCCTTGGCAGCGGTATTGATGGCGGGGTTACTGGTCTATGCCATACCCCAGATGGGGGTGCAGCAGCGGGTCCATCAGGCGTTCTCCGATGTCGAGCTCTATGTCAGTGGCGAGAATCGGTTCTCATCCGTCGGCGCGCGGTTCGAGATGTGGCGGGGTGCCGCGCAGCTGATTGTCGAGAAACCCGTGTTCGGCTGGGGAGACAATGGCTATCAACGGGGCATGCAGGCCCTGGCCGATAACGGGGTGATTCATCCGGAGGTTACCCAGTTCGGGCACGCGCATAACGAGTTCATCAATACCATGGCCAAGCGTGGCGTGGTGGGGTTGATAGCACTGATCGCCTTGTATCTGGTCCCCATGCGTCTGTTCATGCGCCAACTGCATGCGCCCCATATGGTGCTCCGTTCGGTGGCGGTAGCTGGCACGCTCTTGCCCGTGACCTATATCGATTTCGGCCTTTCTCAAGCCTTCCTCGACCATAACAGCGGCGTGATGATTTACGCTTTCTGGCTGGCGGTGTTATGGGGAAGTTATCGCCGACTGCAAGCGGATGACACGCCGGCGGCATAAGCGATAGGGCACGTATTACCCCCCATACCCCCGCCGGATCGCCGGCATGATCGGATTAGCGGTGAACTTGTTCACGGACCGCGCGAGCCTGTCCAGGTTCGCCTGCTGCCACTTGCCGGGTTGGCGGAGCTGGCAGCGATCCAGGTCGATCAGCCAGACATGCTCCTGTTCGTCCACCAGCAGGTTACGGGCGTTGAGGTCTACATGGTCCAGGTGGGAGGCGTGAAAGCGACGTATGGTGGCCCCGACGCGTTCAAGCAAGGCAGAATCGGCGCGGTCTTCGGTCAATAGGTCGGCCAGGGCGCGAGCCCCGGGAATACGCACGGTGATCAATGCCGCTTCATAGCTGAGCCCATGGCGGGTCACGCTTGCGGCGACAGGACGCGGTACCGGCAGGCCTTGCTCAAAGAGCCAGGCGGTCAGGCGTAGTTCGCGAAAGGCACGGCTGCTTTCGTAGCCCGTCCATAGGTAGCGCGATTGGCTCACTTTCGCCATCAAGCCACCGCGACGATAGGGTCTCAGCACCCACTGTTCATTGCCGGCATCGATAAACACGCTGCTGCCACGCCCCGGGGCTTCTCCCACTACCTTACCCATCCGGTACCAGTATTCCGGCGCGAACCAGCACGGCCCGATTTGGTCTGATCCAGTGGCGTCACATAAACTGGCGGCATCATGTAAAATCAGACTCTTTTCCTGCTGGAGTGTCGCCAAGCGCATGAAGCACCCTCTGCCTGTTAATCCCGAACATATCGCCATACTTCGCCTATCCGCTTTGGGCGATGTATGTAACCTGGTGCCGACGGTGCGCGCTCTGCAGCGCCAGTGGCCCCAAGCGCGTATCACCTGGATCATCGGCAAGGGGGAATACAGTTTACTGACCGGGCTAACCGGGGTCGAGTTCGTGGTCTACGACAAGTCCACGGGGCTTGCGGGCATGCGCGCCTTGTGGCGCCAGCTCGCCGATACTCGCTTCGATGTGCTGCTGCACATGCAACAGGCCATCCGGGCCAGCATCCTGTCGCTGGGACTGAAGGCGAATGTCCGCATCGGTTACGACAAGGCGCGCGCCAAGGACGCCCAGCACTGGTTCACCCAGCGCCAGCTTACCCCGCGCCCGCGTGCGCATGTACTCGAGTCGTTCATGGACTTCGCCCGTCTGCTGGGGGTGGAGGACGACTCGCTGGCCTGGGACATGCCGGTGCCTCAGAGTGCCTATGAAGAAGCCCAGCTGCTCAGTGGAGATGCACCGTATCTGGTGATCAACCCCTGCAGCAACGTGCGTCTGCGCAATTTCCGCAACTGGTCGGCGGAAGGCTACGCCAGCGTGATCGAACATGCCTGGACCCAGCACGGCCTGAAAAGCGTACTGACGGGCGGGGGCAATACTCAGGAGCGGACCATGGGCGAACAGATCCAGCAGCTGTGCCGCCCCGAGAGCGTCATCAATGCCATTGGCGGAACGTCGCTGAAGGGCGTGATGGCACTGATCGACCGCGCCCGCGCTGTCGTGGCTCCGGACACCGGCCCCATTCACATGGCCAACGCCCTGCAGACGCCGGCGCTTGGTCTTTACGCCACCACCAACCCGCAGCGTGCCGCGCCCTACCTGTGGCGGGAATTCGCCGTCAATGCCTATCCCGAGGCGGTGCGGACCTATCTTCACAAATCCGTCGATGACATCAGCTGGGGGCAGCGGGTGCGCCACCCCGATGCCATGAGTCTGATTCGCACGGAACAGGTCATCACTCAGTTGGATGCCCTCCTGGAACACACCACCCACGAACCCTTTGCCGCACGGAGCCCCCAATGAAAGTCGACTTGACCGCCCTCGAGCAGGCCCGCTTGTTGATCGTGGGAGACGTGATGCTGGATCGCTACTGGCATGGCGCCACGTCACGGATTTCTCCCGAGGCGCCCGTGCCGGTGGTGCGGGTTGAAGACGCCGACGATCGACCAGGCGGCGCTGCCAACGTCGCCCTGAATATCGCGGCGCTGGGTGGCCGGGCCGCCCTGGCGGGTGTGGTAGGCGAGGATGACAATGCCCGCTTGCTCGAGCAGCGTCTTGTCGCCAGTGAAGTGAAGACTTACTTTCAGCGTAGCCAAACAGTACCCACAATCACGAAATTGCGCGTGATGAGCCGCAACCAGCAGCTGCTGCGTCTGGATTTCGAGCAGCAGCTGCAGGCGGTGGATACCGATGAGCTGGTCTCCCGAGTGGAAGAGGCGCTTTCGCAGTGCGATGTGGTGATTCTGTCGGATTATGGCAAGGGAACGCTCAACCAGGTGGAGCGCCTGATCAACCTGGCGCGTGCCGCCGGCAAACGGGTGCTGGTCGATCCCAAGGGTGGCGACTTTACCAAGTACCGGGGCGCTAGCGTGATCACCCCCAATTTGATGGAATTCGAAGCCATCGTCGGCCCCTGTGACAGCGAGGCGGAGCTGGCTGAGCGGGGCGAAGCGCTGCGCGCGGATCTCGAGCTTGAAGCGTTACTGATCACGCGCAGCGAGAAGGGCATGACCCTGATCCGAGAAGGTCATGCGCCATTGAATCTGCCGACGCGAGCCCAGGAAGTCTTCGACGTCACCGGCGCGGGGGACACCGTCATCGGCATCCTCGGTGCGGCGTTGGCGTCGGGCCACGCCTACCCCGAAGCGATGCTTCTCGCCAACCTGGCGGCCGGCCTGGTGGTGGCCAAGCCCGGCACCGCCACGCTATCCATCGCCGAGCTTTATACCGCCCTGCACGGCGATAGTCTGGCGGAATTCGGCGTGGTCGAAGCGCCAACCCTGATAGCGGCGGTGCGTGCCGCCCAGCTCCGTGGCGAGCGCGTGGTGATGACCAATGGCTGTTTCGATATCCTCCATGCCGGCCACGTCGCTTATCTGGAGCAGGCCAGCCAGCTGGGCGATCGCTTGATCGTGGCGGTAAACGACGATGCCTCGGTGGCGCGCCTGAAGGGGCCGAAGCGGCCCATCAACCCGCTGAACCGGCGCATGCAGGTGTTGGCGGGACTCGGCGCGGTGGACTGGGTAGTGCCCTTCGGCGAGGATACCCCCCAGACACTGATCGAGGCCGTATTGCCGGACATCCTGGTCAAGGGCGGCGACTATCGTCCCGAGGAGATCGCCGGCGGTGAAGCGGTGCGTAACCACGGTGGCGAGGTCAAGGTGCTAGGGTTCGAGGATGGGGTGTCGACCACCGAGATGATCGCCTCCATCGTGGACCGCGAGCGCTGATGCACTTGCTCGCCTGGCCGCGTCGGCTCTACTCGGTCGCACTGTATGTTCTCTCACCCTTGATCGCCTGGCGCATCTGGCGTGAGCAAGTACCCACTTATTCACGCCTGCAGCGGCTGGGCTATCGGCTTGCGCCCTTGCCCCCGGCGCCGCGCATATGGCTGCACTGCGCCTCGGTGGGGGAAGTCCGCGCGGCCCGCCCGCTGATCGAAGGGCTTCTCTCGCGTTATCCCAGGCACAGCCTGCTATTGACGACCATGACTGCCACCGGTGCCCAGCAGGCCCAGGCGCTGATCGCCGAGCAGGCCGAAGACGACCGGCGCCGGCTCGCCCACCGCTTCTTGCCGCTGGATTTTCCCGCTGCCGCCAAGCGCTTTGTGCGTGGTATTCAGCCTGTGTTTGCCATTCTGTTCGAAACCGAGCTGTGGCCCAATCTGCTGCACGCCTGTCGCCGGCAAGGGGTGCCGGTAGCGGTGGTGAATGGCCGCCTGTCGCCGCGTGCGCTCAAGCGTTACCGTCACTTGCGTCCGCTCATGGAAGGCGCTATGGCGAACATCGATTGGCTTGCGGCGAAATCGATAGCGGACGCCGAGCGCTTCCAGGCACTGGGTGATGTGGCGGCGCGTACCACCGTTGTCGGTTCGCTGAAATTCGAGATGCCAGCACAGGATAAGACATTGCAGGCAGGTGAGCGTTTACTTCAAGAGTGGAGCGAACGGCCGGTCTGGGTGGCGGGTTCCACCCGCGAGGGAGAAGAAGCGCTGCTGCTCGAAGCACATCGCCAGTTGCGAAAGCGTTTCCCTGAGGCGTTGCTGGTACTGGTACCACGCCATCCCCGGCGCTTCGATGAAGTGGCCAAACTTTGCCAGGACCAGGGGTGGATCTTAAGTCGCCGTTCCCGGCAGCAGCCCGTGAGCGACGAAACCGCCGTTTACCTGGGTGATACCCTGGGCGAGTTGGCAACGCTCTATGCGACAGCCAACGTGGCGTTCGTGGGGGGGAGTCTGGTTCCGTTGGGAGGGCATAACGTGCTGGAGCCCGCAGCGTTGGGAAAGCCCGTGTTGAGTGGTCCTTTCATCGATAACTTCGCCGACGTGGTGGAGCCGCTGCAGGCGGCACAGGCCCTGACACTGGTAGAAGACGCCGCAGCCTTGGCCAAGGCGCTCAAGCTGCGTTTCGCCGATCCCGCCCGTTGTCAGCGGGAAGGCGATGCGGGCCGCGAGGTAATCGCTGCACAGCGAGGCGCGCTGGCTCGCACACTGGATGGGTTGGCACGTTTATTACCTGACGGGCAGTAAAAGCCGGGTGGGGCCAGGGCGGGAAATTACGCCGGCCCTGGAGCAGAGAGGGGATGGCTTTTATTTCAGCGCAATGCGGTGCGCTCAACTCCTTCCTTCTTGCCAAGCAGCAGCACATCCGCGCCACGCGCAGCGAACAATCCGTTGGTGACGACGCCGACGATAGCGTTGATTTTGGCTTCCATTGCCTCCGCGTCTTCAATCATGAAGTCGTAGCAGTCGATGATCTGGTTGCCGTTATCGGTGACTACCCCCTCGCGATACACCGGGTCGGCTCCCAGCTTGACCAGCTGGCGTGCGACGTAGGATCGCGCCATGGGTATCACTTCCACGGGCAGTGGGAACCGACCCAGCTGAGCGACATACTTCGACGCATCGGCAATACAGATGAAACGCTCGGCACAGGCGGCCACGATCTTTTCCCGGGTGAGCGCCGCGCCACCGCCCTTTATCATATGCAAGTGAGCGTTAACTTCGTCGGCACCATCGATGTAAAAGGGCACCGTACCGACTTCGTTGAGCTCAAAGACGTCGATACCATGTGTCTTGAGCCGTTCGGCACTCGCCGCGGAACTGGCTACCGCCCCTTTGAAATCGCCACTCAGCCTGGCGAGGTAGTCGATGAAGCGGTTGGCGGTTGAGCCGGTACCTACGCCGATTACCGTGCTGCGTTCCAGATGGGGCTTGATCTCGTCAATCGCAGCCTTGGCCACGGCGTCCTTGAGTTCGTCTTGGGTCATGTAGCGCCTCTGGGTCAACGGAATGTCAGGGAGTCATTATAGTCTTCTGACCAGCGGTTGCCGATGGTCGGACTGGACGCTCGGGGCTTGCTTCTGCTACCAATAGGGGTTTTCCTGCGCCGCTTCGCGGCGCTCGTTGCGTTATTCGCGTCATCTCCTCTTGGAATATCAGAATGCTCGAAGCTACCGTCAAGAAAATCCTCCAGGCACGGGTTTACGAAGCTGCCATTGAAACGCCTATTTCCCCTGCTCCTTTCCTGTCGCGTCGCTTCAACAACCAGATTCTGATCAAGCGTGAGGACCTTCAGCCGGTCTACTCGTTCAAGATCCGCGGCGCCTACAACAAGATGGCGCAGCTTGATGAAGCACAGAAAGCCAAGGGCGTGATTGCGGCTTCGGCAGGCAATCATGCCCAGGGGTTGGCGATGGCCGCCAGGCAAATGGGCGTGAAAGCCACCATCGTCATGCCGCGTATCACGCCGGATATCAAGGTTCAGGCGGTGCGGGCGAGAGGGGCCAAGGTGGTACTCAAGGGCGATGCGTTTGGCGAAGCCGCCGACCACGCTCAGGCCTTGATCCAGGAGCATGGCTATACCTATATCCCCCCATTCGATGATATCGACGTGATTGCGGGCCAAGGGACGATAGCCGTGGAAATCCTGCGCCAGCATAGCGGTGAACTCGATGCGATCTTCGTGCCCGTCGGCGGCGGCGGCTTGATTGCCGGTGTGGCGGCCTACGTCAAGTATCTGCGTCCCGACATCAAGGTCATCGGCGTGGAGGCCGAAGACAGCGCCTGCCTGAAGGCAGCACTGGCGGCGGGGACGCGGGTGGTACTGGATCAGGTGGGCGTGTTTGCCGAAGGGGTGGCAGTGGCGCAGATCGGCGAAGCCCCGTTTGCCATCATTCGCGATCTGGTGGACGAGGTAATTACGATCAATACCGATGAAATGTGCGCAGCGGTGAAGGATATTTTCGAGGACACCCGGGCGGTGGCGGAAACCTCCGGCGCGCTGTCTCTTGCCGGACTCAAGAAGTATATCCAGCAGACCGGGGCGGAAGGCCAGACGCTTCTGTGCATCAATTCGGGGGCCAACACCAACTTCAACCGCTTGCAACATATTGCCGAGCGTACCGAGCTGGGTGAGCAGCGCGAAGCCATTCTGGCGGTCACCATCGCCGAAAAACCCGGCAGTTTCAAGAAGTTCTGCCGTGCGCTGGGCAAACGCATGGTTACCGAATTCAGTTACCGTTACGCCGATAGCAGCGAAGCCCATATCTTTGTCGGGATTCAAGTCAAGCCAGGAGGCGAGGATCGGCTAGCCGTTATCGAGCGATTGCGCGAATCAGGTTACGCCGTGGAAGATTTGACCGACAATGAATTGGCCAAGCTGCACCTTCGTCACCTGAGCGGGGGGCGGCCCAGTGAGCACTTTGCCGAAGAAGTGTATCGCTTCGAGTTTCCTGAACGCCCCGGCGCCCTGATGAACTTTTTGACCCAGCTTCCCCACGACTGGAATATCTCGCTGTTTCATTATCGCAATCACGGGGCGGCCTACGGCCGTGTCCTGGTCGGGATGCAAGTTCCCAACGGCGATCGGGTTCATGTGGAGGAGTGTCTGGACGCGATCGGCTATCGCTACTGGAAAGAGAGTGATAACCCGGCTTACCAATTGTTCATGGCTTGACTTTCGATCAGTTTGGGAGTGAGCGCTTGCTAACGCCATGCGCTAGGCCACACAATGTATAATTCGGATCATGACGCGAGATAAGCGGGACGAGAAATAAGCTTTCCTGCTGTTGTCATGGGACCTGTTATAGCCCTATAGTCGTCAGTGTAATTTAGTAAAGACGTCACGATGTCTTGAGTGGTTTTTTAATGATCGCGGTGTTGCTCAACTGTGGTGGAGAAGGTGGCATGAGGCGCAAAAAGCCTGATTTGATAATGGCGCTACTGATGGTGTTCGCATTGGGGATATTGGCAACAGGATATGCCCAGGCGTTATCGGGGGGTTGACCCGAGCCGGTGTGGTGGTAGTCATTGACGATCAGTTATTGAAAAGGTCAGCTCTCCCGGCTGGCCTTTTTCTGTCTATCGCCGAGCAAGAGACTGATTTCCCAATATTGGCTGGCGTCAGGGGCGAATGATATCGCGATCGCTGACAATGGCTTGAAGAGAGATATCCCATGGTGCCGGTTGTAAGTGGGGCACTTGCTGCAGGCTGTGGGCGACGCCGATCAGGCAAGGACGGGGGCGACGCACGCGGGTGAAGGCCAAGGTCCGGTCATAGAATCCTCCGCCCATCCCCATGCGGTTGCCCTCTGTATCAAAACCGACCAAAGGCACAATCATGGTGTCGAGCGCCCAGGCGGGCAGACGATTGCTGCGTCTGGCGCTGTAGTGGCGGGATGGCTCGAGAATGCCGAAGCGGTTTCTGCGCATCGGTGTGTCGGGCCGATACTCCACCAGCCATAAGTGGTTTTCGGCAAATGGCCGCAGCACGGGAAGATAGACCCTGGCATTGCGCTGTCTCAGCCAAGAAATCAATGGGGTAGGGTCGATTTCCCCCCCGACGGGAAGGTATAGGCTGATGCGCCGGGCGCGGCGAACTTCGGGAAGCTGTTTGAGGCGGCGACAGAGCTGTCGCGAGGCCTCGTGTTGCTGGCTAGCCGTCAGGTTGCGCCGAAGACGGCGTAACTGCGTGCGTAATCGACGTTTTTCTTCGGCATGCGGGTCCTGAGCAGCCTCGGCAGGCGCCGTGGAAACGAGTTCAGGATCATGAAATGGCGTGGAGCTAGCTGTCTTGTCGGTCGTCAAGGTGTTCCCCAGAGTGCCGCTGTCATTCTGGCCCTTGAACCCATTGGTTCAAGGTGGGTGGCCGCAGCCAGGCCTTCAGGCTTTCCGTCGCACGGACATGCACACGGGCCTGGCTAGCATTTGGCCCCCTGGGTAATGCGCATAGGCTCGAGGGACTATAATGACTGGCAAACACCCCAGGGAACCCCTTCATCCTATCAGAGGTGAGCGTATTGCCAAAATCCGCGTCAATTGCGCTGCGTGGTGGCGAGGGCTTTTTCCAGTCGTT
This sequence comes from Halomonas sp. Bachu 37, assembly GCF_039691755.1. NCBI lineage: Bacteria > Pseudomonadati > Pseudomonadota > Gammaproteobacteria > Oceanospirillales > Halomonadaceae > Halomonas > Halomonas kashgarensis. The sequence goes on from NZ_CP137552.1 coordinate 27,779, forward strand.
CGCTCATGCGGTTCAGGTCGGCTTCACCGGCACGACGTTCATCCAGCGCTTCCAGAAGTTCATGGGCGATGTTGAGAGCCGCCATGATTGCGATTCGCTCGTTGCCCAGCACCTTGCGCTGGGAATGGATGCCTTGCATGGCGCGGTCCAGATAGCGCGCGGCACGTTCCAGCTTGACCTCCTCGCCTGGATCGCAGGCAATCACGTAACCGCGACCCAGCAAGGTAATTTCGGTGGTAGGCCGCTTGGCGTCACTCATGAAAGGCTCCAGCGCGGGCCAGCCGGTGGCCCGATGCGTTAACATCAACAATAGCAATCAGGGTTCACTATAAGAGAGCTGCTTGCAACCGGTCAACGCGGCGGTGCCAACCCTTGCCGCCGTCCGAATGGAGTTTCAGTATGTCATTGATTGATGAGCGACAGGATTTTTCCGATATCGCTGATGTTTTTCTCTTGCATGGCAGCATGCAATCGCCGGCCTTTCTCGATGGACGTCTGTGTGCCTTGCTGGCCCTTCAGGACCTGGACGCGCAAGCATGGCTGGAAAGCGTATGCATGGGGCTGGGGGTCGAACAGCCACGCGACCCGGCCAGTGCCGAGCGCCTGCTGGGGTGGCGGCGCCAGACGCTGGAGGCATTATCGGGCAGCGAGTTGACCTATGAGCCGGTGCTGCCGGATGAGCTTTACTCCTTGGGTGAACAAGCTACCGCACTCAAGGAGTGGGCGTTGGGTTTTCTGGAAGTGGTGGAAGAGGCGGATGACGAGACCCGTTCACGCTGGTCGGAAACGCTCAAGGAAGCCGTCGCCGACCTGCACGAACTGGCTGCAATGGACTCCGATATCGATGACAGCCCGGAAAACGAAAACGACCTGTTCGCCCTTACCGAGCATGCCCGCATGGCGGCCATGCTGCTCTATACCGAGCAGCATCCCGGCCAGCCCCAGGTAGAACAATCCGACGTCTCGCTCCATTAACCCATCGCGACCCTGCCAGGAGAAACCATGCTCGCCGAGATACTTCCTCGCCCCGCGCCTGTAGCGCCTGCCGAATACCGCCAACGCCGCCGTGTCTTGATGGCGCAGTTGCCCCTTGGTGCCGCAGTACTCCTTCCCGGAGCATCCCAGGTCACGCGTTCGCGCGACAGCGAATACGCCTTTCGCCAGGATAGCGATTTTTACTACCTGACCGGGTGCACCGAACCCGATGCCTTGCTGGTGCTTGTACCTGGACGAGACGCCGGGGAGAGCATCCTGTTCTGCCAGGACCGTGATCCGCTGCTGGAAGCGTGGACGGGAAGGCGTCTGGGGGCCGAAGGTGCTCTGAAGGTCCACGAGGTTGATCAGGCGTTTGAAAACAGCGAGCGTTCCTCTCGGCTGAGGGAACTGCTCCAGGGCTGCGAAACATTGTACTTGCCACTGGAGAACGGCGAGGCGATGGCGCTGGCCGAGACGCAGTTCGCTCATGCCCAGGCCAACCGTCGACGCGTCGGAACGGCGGTGCGCGGCTTTGTCGATGTGGCCTCGTTGATCCATGAGCAGCGATTGGTGAAAAGCGAGGCCGAGCTTGCCTTGATGCGCCATGCGGCGGCCATTTCTGCTCGGGCTCACCGGCGCGCCATGCAGGCGGTACGACCGGGCATGCACGAATACCAGTTACAAGCCGAGCTCGAGCACGAGTTCGTCTACCAAGGCGGCAGCGGCCCTGCCTACAGCACGATCGTGGGCAGCGGGGAGAACGCCTGTGTGCTGCACTACATTGAAAACAATTCCCCGCTCCAGAATGGCGATCTGGTGCTGATCGACGCCGGAGCGGAGTTCGAACTCTATGCCGGTGACATCACCCGTACCTTCCCGGTCACTGGCCGTTTCAACGATGCCCAGCGGGCACTATATGAGGTGGTGCTGCGAGCCCAGGAGCAGGCAGTGCAAGCGGTACGTCCCGGCATCTCCCTGGCCGATATCCATGCGGGCGTCGTGCAGGAGCTGACCGCTGGACTGATCGAGCTGGGCTTGTTGGAAGGAGAGCTCGAGGCGCGAATTCAAGACGAGGCATATCGGCGTTTTTACTTGCACTCCACTTCCCATTGGTTGGGATTGGATGTTCACGATGTGGGGACATATCGCCTTGATGCGGATACACCCCGCTTGTTGGCCCCGGGCATGGTGGTCACGGTGGAGCCGGGGCTCTACCTGCCAGACGAAAGCGACATCCCTCAGGAATTTCGTGGGATGGGCATTCGTATCGAAGATGACGTCGTGGTCACCTCGACAGGAAACGAGGTGCTGACGTCGGCCGTGCCCAAGCAGGTGGCGGAAATCGAGGCCTTGATGGCTAAAAAGTAGTCAGATGAAGTTAGTCTCAAAATTTATTATGTAAATTACATTATGAAATAACTCGCTGTTTTGACTCAGGGGTGGCCATGAAAGACGCGGTAACATCGACAGCAGATGCATTGGATATCGCTATCGTTGGCGGGGGGCTGGTGGGGGCAAGCCTGGGGTGCGCCCTGGCTCCCTTGATTCAGCGCTTCGGTTGGCGAGTGGCGGTAGTTGAAGCCGCGGCCATCCCCGCCACACCGCAGCGGGAGTGGCAGCCCAGTTTCGATGCCCGCGCCAGCGCCATTGCCGAAGGCTCGGCGCAACGCTTCCAGCGCATGGGCGTATGGCAGAAAATGGCTGACGAAGCGGCACCGATCAGGCAGATCCATATCAGCGAGCGAGGGCGCTTGGGCGTGACCCGCCTGAGCGCCGCTGAACTCGGCGTGGCGGCCCTGGGGCATGTGATTCCCAATGCCTGGATGGGGCGGGTGCTGCATGAGCGACTGGCCAGCCTGGCGCTGGAGTGGCACTGTCCCGCCCAGGTGGAAAGCATTATCCCGACAGCCGAGGGACACCATTTGCGCCTTTCGGATGGTAGCGAGCTAAGCGCCGCCCTGACGGTGCTGGCCGATGGGGGACGCTCCGGGTTGAAGGAGCAACTGGGAATCGGCAGTCACGACAAGCCTTACGGGCAGACGGCGCTGATTGCCAATGTAGCGGTCAGCCGGCCGCACGATGGCATGGCTTACGAGCGCTTTACCGATGACGGGCCGATTGCCTTGCTACCCTTGCCCGGCCAGGCAATGGGCCTTGTCTGGACCCACCAGGGAGGCAAGGAAAAGGAGCTGATGGCGCTGGGTGAGGGGGCCTTCCTGCAGCAACTGCAACGCGCCTTCGGTGATCGTGCCGGCCGCTTCGTCAAGGTGGGCTCGCGGCACACCTATCCCCTTTCGCTGGTCACGGCGCAGGAGCCGGTTCGGCCCGGCTTGGCCGTACTGGGCAATGCCGCACACGCCTTGCATCCCGTCGCCGGCCAGGGCTTCAACCTGGCCCTGCGTGGAGTGACGGACCTGGTGGAGTCGCTTGAAAGCAGTGCCCGACAATCGCGTGGCTTGGGCTCGATGGCTACCTTGCAGGATTTCGAGCAACGTCGCGCCCGCGACCGTCATAATGTCATCCGCTTCAGTGATGGGCTGGTTAGGCTATTTGCCGTGGAAAATCCGCTTTTGTCCCATGTGCGTGCGGCCGGGCTGGTCGGGTTGAATCTGGCGGGACCCCTGCGTCGGGGATTGGCGCGCCGTGCCATGGGGCTTGAACGATAACGCCATGCATCGAGTCGACAAGGAGTACGCATGACGCAGCGAAATGAGACTTTCGCGCCGGGTACATCGGCCGCGATTGAGGACAAGCACGAGGTGATCGTGGTGGGCGGCGGGATGGTCGGCGCGGCGCTGGTGGCGCTGCTGGGCCGGGCCGGCATGCGGGTGGCATTGATCGAGACAAGACCCGCACCAGTGCGTCTCGACCAGGTAGCCAAGGCGCATCCGGCGCCGCGGGTGAGCGCCTTGACGCCGGTCTCCCAGCGGTTGTTGACGCACCTAGGCGCCTGGCAGTTGATGCAACAGCGGCGAGTCACTCCGTATCGGTTCATGCAGGTATGGGATGGCGAGGGAAGCGGCGAAGTCCGATTTTCCGCCGACCAGGCGGGGATGCCGGTACTCGGTCATATCGTCGAGAACGAACTTACCCAGGCGGCACTGGAGAGTCTTTTGCCGAGCTGTGGCGGTTTTACCGCCTATTACGGCACGCGTGTGACGGCGCTGGAAAAGAGCGTTCATGGCCATCGGCTGCAACTCGCGGATGGTCGCCGGCTGGAGGCGCCTCTGGTGGTGGCGGCGGATGGTGCCCACTCGGCGTTGAGGGAGATGGCGGGCATTACGGTAAGTGCACAGGATACCGGCCAGCATGCCGTGGTAACCACGGTACGCTGCGAGCAGGCCCACGGCGAGGTCGCGAGGCAGGTATTCACGGCGGGATCGCCGCTGGCGTTTCTGCCTCTGACGGTTGCCGGCGACGACCACTACTGTTCGATCGTGTGGTCGGTGTCCGCCGAGCGGGCCGAAGCCTTGTGCGGCATGTCGCGTCAGGCATTGGGCGCTGCGCTGGCCGATGCCTTTGCATTTCGCCTGGGGGCGGTGGAGGTGTGCGACGAGGCATACCGCTACCCGTTGATTCAGCGCCACGCCAGGCACTACGTACAGCCAGGCCTGGCTTTGGTGGGAGATGCGGCACACAGCATCCACCCGCTGGCCGGGCAAGGAGTGAACCTGGGCTTGATGGACGCCGCGGTACTGGCAGAAGAAGTGACCCTGGCCTGGAAGCGCGGAGCGAAGTGGGGCGATAGCCGTATCCTGACCCGTTACGAGCGCCGGCGGCGTGGCGACAACAGCGCCATGCTGGCGCTGATGATGGGCTTCAAGCAGCTATTCGGTGCGCGCCAACCCGGTCTTACCCTGATGCGTAACCTGGGCATGAACGGCGTCAACCTGATGACGCCTCTCAAGCGACTATTGATGCGACAAGCCACCGGTGAGCGCGGCCGTTTGCCCCATAGCTGTCGCTGAGCCCGTGATGAGAGTGCTTCTCAACGCCGTCGCCGATCGACGACGTTGAGGGCCTTGAGCAGGTTGAGCGCTTCGCTGAGTTGATAGTCATCGCGCAGCCGCTGGTTGGTTTCCTGGCGGTCGCGCGGCGCCTGCTGAGCGCTCAAATGGCCTTCCAGGTCGGCTTCGCGCAGTTCGCGGCTTCTTTCCGCCACTTCCAGCCGGCCGCGAACGACTTCAACGTCCGGCTCGATACCCTGGGCCTGGATCGAGCGTCCATTGGGCGTGTAGTAGAGTGCGGTGGTCAGCTTGAGCCCTTCGCCGTTTTCCAGTGGCATGACCTGCTGCACAGAGCCTTTGCCGAAGCTGTCGGTACCCATCACCACACCGCGTCGTTGATCCTGTAGGGCGCCGGCCACGATTTCAGCCGCGGAAGCACTGCCGCTGTTGATCAGAATCACCAACGGCACGTCGGGCGCCTGGGTGGAGGGTGTCGCGGAAAACTCCATCTGGGTGTCGCTCAAGCGTCCTTCGGTGTAGACGATCAAGCCCTCGTCGAGAAAGATATCGGCGACTTCCACGGCGGCTTGGAGGACACCGCCGGGGTTGTTGCGCAAGTCCAGCACCAGGCCTTCCAGAGGAGCCTCCCTGGCCAGGCGCTCGAGGGCTCGGCGCGCCTGCTCCGGGGTGCGCGACTGGAACTGGCTGATGCGCAGGTAGCCATAGCCGGGTTCCAGCAGCTCATGCTTGACGCTTTCGCTGCGAATGATCTCGCGGGTGAGCGTGATTTCGCGCGGCGACTCCTCCCCGCTGCGCAGAATGGTCAGGCGCAACTGGGTGCCCGGTTCTCCGCGCATGAGAGTGACCGCTTCCTGCAGGGAGAGGCTGTCGGTCGGGGTACCTTCGACACTGAGAATGACATCGCGGGATTGCAACCCGGCACGCGAGGCGGGGGTGTCATCGATCGGCGTGATCACCATCAACTGGTTGTTTTCCGTGCCTACTTCGATGCCGATTCCGCCGAATTCGCCCTGGGTCGATTCGCGCAGGCTCTGGTATTCCTCGGCATCCAGATAAGCCGAATGGGGGTCGAGTTCGCTGAGCATGCCGCGCATGGCATTGCGTAACAAGGAGCGATCATCGACTTCCTCGACATAGGCACGTTTGATGCGTTCGAAGACCTCGGCGAAGGTCTGGATATCCTCCAGCGGCAGTGCATCCGCGTCGGACTGGGCGAGCCCGGGGAGCGGGGCGGCCAGCAGAGCAAGCGGAAACAGCGTGGCCAACATGCGTTTGGCGGGGGCTGGTAGGGTTGAGGCAGGTAGCGTCATGCAGACTCCGCGAGGCAATAGGTAGCGCAGCACAGCGTGCTTTGAACCAGGTTAGTTGACTCCAGCTTATCCCGTGAGTGGCTTGCGGGGAAAGCCTGTAAAAAGCGAGGGGCGAGGCAGATGACGTCTAACAGCTATCTTCCGGCGATCCAGCGTTGCGGATTGATCGGCTCGCCGCCCCGGCGGACCTCGAAATATAGCGCGGCATTCGTCTGACCGCCGCTATCTCCGACTCGTCCCAGCTCATCGCCCCGTTCGATAGCCTGACCGGGACGGGCCGAGAATCGTTGCAAGTGGGCATGCAGCGTCATTATCTGGTCGCCGTGGTCGATGATCAGCAGATTGCCGAAACCGCGCATCCAATCCGCGAACACCACGCGGCCGGAATGCACCGCCGTAACCGGCGTACCGGCGGCTGCCTGGATGACGATGCCGTTGGCATGCACCCCGTCACTGCGCCGAAACGCCGCGGTGATATTACCTTGCACCGGCCATGGCAGTTCCCCCTGGGTACGCAGGATTTGCGTGGAAGGCGTGGGCTGGGCAAGTTTGGCCAGCTCGGCCTGGACCTCGCGCAAGGTACGTTCCGCGTGTACCCGATCCTGATTCAGCGATTCGAGCCGTGCCTCCTCGGTGGTGTAGCGCTGATCCAGCTTGGCCAGCAGCTGGCGGCGCTCGTCCATGCGCTTGGCCAGGCGGGCGCCTTCACCTTCGAGCTCGACTGTCACTTCGTCCAGCCGTTGGCGACGCTGGGCAAGCTCCCGCGCGGTTTGCGCAAGCGCATCGTCCAGTTGGGCGATATCGGCCAGCCGCTTGTTGCGCGCCTGGGTCAGCCGGTTGAGATAGGCTTGCATGCGATCCAGCTCGGCAGGATCGTCCTGGTTGAGCAGCAGCTTCAATTGCGGCGTGGGGCCAAGGCGATACAAGGCTTCGAGCTGGGCGGAGAGTGCCGCGTATTGCGCGTGGCGCTCCGCCTCCAGCCGCTGGCGATGAGCCGTTAGGCGGGTGGTTTCGTCTTCGAGCTGACCGCGTTCCGCTTGTAAGGCATCCAGGCGTTGGTGGATCTCCGCCAGGGCGGTTTCCACCTCGCGCAGTTCGCGCCCGGCACTGTCGCGGGCATCGCCGGTATCGGCCAGGCGTTGGGACGCGGCCTGGATTTCTTTGCCGATGGCATCCAACTGGCGCTGCGCGGCGGCTTCGTCAGTGGCGGCGAGGCCAATTGCCGGCCATGCCATTATCGTCATCGGCAGAGCCGCCATTATTAGTAGCACCAACCATGGTACGCGCCACCAGCGACCTCGTGGTGGCCGGGGGAGTCGCTCGCGCATGATACTCACTGCATGTGGATCAGCGATTTCCCACTCATAGCTTCCGGTATGGGTTGTTCCATGATCTCCAGCAGCGTGGGCGCCAGGTCGCAAAGCCGGCCATCTTCAAGGGTGGCATCGCGAGTGCCGACATAAATCAACGGCACCTGGAACGTGGTGTGCGCGGTTTGCGGTGCACCGGTTTCGGGATTCACCATCATTTCGGCATTGCCGTGGTCGGCGGTGACCAGGCAGGCGCCACCCGCACGTTCGATGGCCTCGACGACCCGGCCCACGCAGGTATCGACGGTTTCAATGGCCTTGACGGCAGCGTCGAAGTCGCCGCTATGGCCAACCATGTCACCGTTGGCGTAGTTGCACACGATCAGGTCGAACCCGCCGCCTTCGATGGCTTCAACCAGCTTGTCGGTCACCTCGAACGCACTCATCTCGGGCTTTTCATCGTAGGTGCGCACGTCTTTCGGCGAGGGCAACAGAATACGTGTCTCCCCTTCGAACTCATCTTCACGTCCCCCGGAGAAGAAAAACGTCACATGGGGGTACTTTTCGGTTTCGGCGATGCGTAGCTGGGTGAGCCCGCGTTTTTCCATCACTTCGCCCAGGGTGTCGGTGAGGTCGCTGGGAGGAAAGGCGATCGGGGCGGGAATGTCGGCGGCGTATTGCGTCATCATCACCAACCCCTTGCCGGCCAGGGCCGGGCGAACCTTGCGAGTAAAGCCGGAAAAATCGGATTCGACGAAGGCGCGGGTGAGCTCACGGGCCCGGTCGGCACGAAAATTCATGAAGATGGCGGCATCGCCATCCGCGATCGGTGTCGGCTGCTCATAGGGACGAATACTGGTGGCCGAGACGAACTCGTCGGTTTCATTGCGTTCGTAGGCGTCGCTCAGCGCGGTTTCGGCACTCAGCGCCTGGAAATCCCCTTCGCCTTCGGTCAGCAGGCGATAGGCCTGCTCCACCCGCTCCCAGCGGTTATCGCGATCCATGGCATAGAACCGCCCGATGACGGAGGCGATGTAGCCGTTGTCCGCCCCGACCAGCTCCGCCAGGCGCGCGTTGGCACGTTCAAGGGAGTGGCGAGCGCTTCGGGGCGCGGTATCCCGGCCATCGAGGAAGGCATGAATGAAGATGCGCTGCGCGCCGCGACGCGCGGCGAGCTCGGCCACGGCGATAAAATGATCTTCATGACTGTGAACGCCACCGGGCGACAGCAGCCCCAGCAGATGCACGGCCCCGCCCTTGGCCACGGCAGCGTCGATCGCGCCGACGAGGGCTTCGTTGACGTCCAGGTCGCCGTCTTCTATCGCCTTGGTAATGCGCGTGAAGTCCTGATAGACGATACGGCCGGCACCCAGGTTCATGTGACCGACTTCCGAGTTGCCCATTTGTCCTTCCGGGAGCCCCACATGGCGGCCGTCGGTATGCACCAGCGCGTGGGGACGCTCGGCCCACAAGCGGTCCATGTTGGGCTTGCGCGCAGCGGCCACGGCATTGTTCGCCGAGTCCGGATTATGGCCGTAACCATCGAGAATGATCAGTGCCACGGGGCGTTTGGGAAGGGAAGTATCCATGTAGGCCTCTGAATCGTTGGCAAGCCGCTGCGGGCTATCGGGCGGATCGGGGTCGCGACTGGAGTCGGCTTGGGGCATCATAACGCAGGCAGCCGCCAGTCGTCATGGCACGGGCCTGCTCGACGAGGCCTGTGGCGTGTATACTTGTCGCGTTTTTCTTCTCGGCTCGGCCGTTTTTCCCGCATTGACTAAGAGATTGTGTCCGCGATGATCGATCAGCTGCTCGAATTCGTACAAAATCACCCGCTGCTGGTGGGTGCCTTCCTGGTGGTATTGGCCGCTTGGGTGGCGTATGAGGTCCGCACCGGCGCGGTAAACGCCGTGACTTCCTCCCAGGCCACGCAACTGATCAACCGCGAGGACGCGGTAATCGTCGACATCCGCGAAGCCAAGGAGTTCAAGACCGGCCATATCGCCGGTGCTCGCAACATTCCCCAGAGCAATCTGGATAGCCGAATGAACGAGCTGGACAAGTACAAGACTCACCCCGTCATCATTGTTTGCAAGCACGGGCAGAGCGCGGGAGCCGCCCAGGCCAAGCTGGCCAAGGCCGGCTTCGAGCGTGTCCAAAAACTCAAAGGTGGCATGGCGCAGTGGCAAGCCGACGGGTTGCCCGTCGTCAGGAAGTAGACCGGCGCTTACGCAAACGCTTCATTGCTTTATTTTCTAAAGCTCAACTTCTCGAAACGTAAACTTCAAAGCTTAAAACAAGGAGACTCCCATGGCGGAAGACACCACTCCCAATGCTGGTGCACAAGCTGCAGAAGGCGAAAAGCCGCAACTCAAGTTTTCGCTGCAGCGGATTTACGTCAAGGATATTTCCTTCGAGTCGCCGAATTCGCCGTCGGTGTTCCAGAAGGCCTTCAAGCCCAAGGTCAATCTGGACCTGAACACCTCCAGCCAGCAGGTCGAGGAAAACCTGTATGAAGTAGTGGTCAAGGTGACGGCCCAGGTGACGGACAACGAAAGCGGCGTTACCTCATTCCTGGCGGAAATCGAGCAGGCCGGCCTGTTCCGCATTTCGGGTATCGAAGGCGCGCAACTGGACCAGACGCTGGGTGCTTTCTGTCCCAACCTGCTGTTCCCCTACGCTCGCGAATGCGTGGACAACCTGGTCAATCGCGGTGGTTTCCCCCCGCTGATGCTGGCACCGGTCAATTTCGAAGCCATGTATGCCCAGCGCAAGCAGCGCGAAGCACAGGCTCAGCAGTCCGGGCAGACCCAGTAAGTTAATGCTCACTTGCGCTGAATGGTATGAGCGGCACGGCAAGATGCCGCGTCTCTATGTAGATGCGGCTGCTCCGTTAACGCCCGATAGTGATGTGGTATTGCCCGACGCTCCAGCGCATCATCTGACCCGTGTGTTGCGCATGGGCGAAGGCGCGCCCGTCGTCCTGTTCGACGGGCGCGGCCGGGAAGCGGGCGGGTTATTGGTGGCGGCCGGACGCAAGGAGGTAGTCGTCAGGCTGGCAAGCGTCTGGGATGGCCAGCCGGCGTCGCCCTTGGCAGTACATCTGGGTCAGGCGATCTCCAAGGGGGATCGCATGGATTACGCCATCCAGAAAGCCGTGGAACTGGGAGTGGCCGCGATCACGCCGTTGTATACCGAGCACGGCGACGTTCGTCTCAAGGGTGAACGGGAAGCCAAGAAGCTCGGCCATTGGCAAGCCGTGGCCATCAGCGCCTGCGAGCAGTGCGGGCGGGCCATCGTGCCGACCGTCTACACCCCTCGACCCTTGGCCGACTGGCTCGACGCGCGAGAGGAGAGCCTGCGGCTGATATTGCATCCCGCCACGCAGAATGCGTTGCAAATGACGTATTCATCCGCGGATGCCGCCTTGTTGATTGGCCCCGAAGGGGGCATTTCCGACCGCGAAGTTGCTCTGGCCGCAACCGCCGGCTTCCAGCCGTTGACCCTCGGTCCGCGTATCCTGCGCACCGAGACCGCTCCCGTGGTGGCACTCTCGTTGCTGCAGCACTATTTCGGTGATTTATAGGTTCGTTCGGCGGTTTATAGGTCCTGCGGTTGATAGGTCTTGTTTAAGCCTCGATCTCAACCTTTCTTGAACAACTGCTCGTCACGGTTCTTGAATGCCTTGAACTCCAGAGCATTGCCCGAGGGATCGTAGAAGAACATGGTGGCCTGCTCGCCGGGCTCACCCTTGAAGCGTATGTAGGGCGCTATCTCGAAGGCCACATCGTTGTCGCGCAGCTTTTGCGCAAGCGCTTCCCAGGCGGGCATTTCCAGCACCACACCAAAATGAGGCACCGGAACGCCATGGCCGTCGACGGGATTCTTGTGGCTCGCGGCGGGCGCCTCCATCAGCGCGGGGTTCAAGTGACAGACGAACTGGTGCCCATAAAGATTGAAATCCACCCAGCTTTCCGAGGAACGGCCTTCCGGGCAGCCGAGGAAATCCCCATAGAAACGACGGGCTTCATCGATATCACGTACTTGCACAGCAAGATGAAATGGATCGGATACGCTCATGGTAGCTCCTTTCGATGAGTAGGATGACGGTTCAGCATACATCGAGAATAGATGATTCCGTTGGAGATCTTAAACTTTGTCGTTACGCGGCTAAGCTCCATAATGTAACGCTATTACCTTCAGGTTATCGACTATGACTCGTGAATCTCGCCGCGCTTTTCCCGCTACTGCCGACCCTGGTACGGGCACAGGTACTGGCTCCGGTACTGGCGGGCTTGCCGCCGCGATACAACCCGGCAAGGTGGCCTATCTGAAGGTGACCACCGTGAACGATACGGGAGCCTTCCTGGACTGGGGCCAGCCCAAGGAACTGTTGTTGCCCTATAGCGAACAGCGCTTTCGTCCCGATCCCGGCAAGCGGGTGCTGGTCATGATCTATGAAGACGACCAGGGGCGCCCCGTGGCGACCATGCGTCTGGATCGCTTCCTCTCCGATGACGCCTGGGCTCTGGAAAGCGGCGAGGAAGTCGGCTTGATCGTGGCGGATAGAACGGATCTGGGCTTGAAGGTGGTGGTCAATGACCGCTACTGGGGGCTCGTTTACCAAGATGACGTCACCCAGCCGCTACGCCGTGGACAAATGCTTACCGGTTACGTGAAACAGCGCCGTGAAGACGGAAGGCTGAATATCTCGTTACTTCCTCCGGGGTCTGCGCGACTGGATGTCGTGGGCGAGAAAATACTCGAGGCGCTGCGCCTCAGCGGTGGCTACCTGCCTCTAGGAGACAAGAGTTCTGCCACCGAGATCAAGACGCGGTTGGGCGTGAGCAAGAGCGCGTTCAAGCAGGCGATCGGACGGCTCTACAAGCAGCGCCTGATTACCCTGGAGCCCAATGCCATCCGCCTGGCGCCGCTTAACGAGACGGATTAAACGCCTGTCGGTTGGAGCTAGCTCAGGCCTGCGGCATACTGCAGCCTGTCACTAACGCCGGATAAGAGTGCCCCAATGAGCCGACCCAGCCTCAAGATTGGCGTGGTAATGGATACTATCGCCGACCTCGCCTACAAGAAAGATACTACCTTGGCCATGCTGTGGGCCGCCCAGGATCGTGGCTACTCGCTCTATTACATGGAACAGGAAGATCTGTTCCTGAATGCCGGGCAGGCCTATGCTCGCATGTCTCCATTGACCGTCTACCGAGATCCCTCTCACTGGTATGAACTGGGGGAAGCCGATGCCCGGCCGCTGGCGGAGCTGGATGTGGTCCTCATGCGCAAGGACCCGCCGGTGGATGTCGATTTCACCAATGCGGTCCATCTGCTCGGGTTTGCCGAACGCGAAGGCGTTTTGGTGGTCAACCCCACCTCAGCGCTGCTTACCTGCAACGAAAAGTTGTTTGCCCAGCAGTTCCCCCAGTGTTGCGCACCGACCCTGGTGGCTAGCCGGGCGGATGTGTTGCGCACCTTCCACGCGGAACACGGCGATGTGATCTTCAAGCCGCTGGATGGCATGGGCGGTAGCGGAATCTTTCATATAGGTCCGGATGGTCGCAATCTGGGTGCGGTAATCGAAGAGCTGACGTTACGTGGCCGCCGGCAGATCATGGCACAACGCTATCTTCCCGCGATCAAGGATGGCGATACGCGCATTCTTCTGGTGGAAGGAGAACCGGTTCCTTTCGGCCTGGCACGTATACCTTCCGCCGGTGAGACGCGGGGCAACCTTGCCGCAGGAGGACGCGGCGTCACTCGTGAATTGACTGCCCGCGATCACTGGCTGGTCAAGCAGGTACAGCCGATGATTCGTGAAAAAGGCCTGATGTTCGTCGGTCTGGATGTCATCGGTGACTACATCACCGAAATCAACGTCACCAGTCCCACCTGCGTACGTGAAATCGATGACCAGCGCGGCACCGATATTGCCGGCCTGCTCATGGATGCCATAGAACGGCGTCTCGCCTAACGCAACGACACCATAACCGTGCCCGGAACCGTGCTTTCTTCTGGCCGGGCATACACTAGACTGAGCGTCAGGCTGGTTCTGAACGCCGGGAGTCTCATGCAAAGTTTGAAAGATCATTTCCTTTTGGCGATGCCGCACCTGGAAGATCCCAATTTTTCCGCCAGCCTCGCCTATCTATGTGATCATGACGATAACGGCAGCATGGGCGTTATCGTCAATCGCCCGATGGAGATCACCCTCGAGGCGTTGTTCGACCAACTCGAGCTTGGTGGCGAACGCAGCCCGCACCGTGACACGCCGGTATATTACGGCGGCCCCATGCACAAGGACCGCGGATTCATCCTGCATCGGGGCAGTAGCGATGCATGGGATTCGAGTATCCAGGTCACGCCCGAGATCGCCCTCACGACTTCGATGGACATGCTGCAAGCCCTGGCCGAAGGCCGGGGGCCGGAGCATTTTCTGGTTTGCCTGGGTTGCGCCGGCTGGGAGGCTGGGCATCTGGAAGAGGAACTCAAGGAAAATACATGGCTGACGGTACAGGGTCGGGCTGACGTACTCTTCGATGTTCCGCCGGCGGAGCGGCTCACTGGCGCTGCCGCCATCCTCGGGGTCGATCTCAACTTGATGACCCGCGATGCGGGCCACGCTTGATGGCGCAGGTCGGGCAGCGCCTGGTATTGGCCTTTGATTTCGGCACCCGCCGTATCGGCGTGGCGGTAGGCAATGAAATGTTGCACAGCGCCCGGGAATTGACGCCACTCACCGCGCGCGATGGCATCCCTGACTGGCAAGTCGTCACGCGCCTGGTTGATGAGTGGCAGCCGGACCTGTTCGTGGTGGGCCTGCCCATCAACATGGATGGCAGCGAATCGGAAATGAGCAAGCGCGCTCGCAAGTTCGGCAATCGCCTGCACGGGCGCTACGGCAAGCCCTGCACCATGGTGGATGAACGTGGTTCCACCCGGGAAGCCAAATCCATCGCGCGTGAGGCGGGGCATAGCGGCAATTATCGGGCACAAAGCGTGGACGGCATTGCCGCGGTATTGATCCTCGAAGGTTGGTTCGCCCACTGCGAAGGCTTGCCAGGGGCGCGAACCTCCTCCTGATTCATATTATTTCTCGCCTATGGGTGTCGACGATTGCCCTCAGCGATCCAGCACGCCGATACGCTCCGGCACAAACCAGCGTACTGGCTGCAAGTCTTTCTCGATCAGCTCATCGACCTTCAATAATGTGGCGAAAATCGCCATCCGCATCGGAATACCATTGTCGGTCTGGCGAAATATCGCCAGGCGTGGATCGCCGTTCAGGTCGACATTCAGGTCGTTGGCACCGGGGCGGCTATCGCGTGGCAAGGGGTGCATGACAATGGTGCTGTCACTGCAGCGCTGGTCGAGGAAGTCCCTGTTGACCATGAAATCATTGGAAAGCCCCTGAAAGCTCTCGTTCATCTCGTCGGTAAAGCGCTCTTTCTGAATGCGAGTGGTATAGACCACGTCTAAATCCGAGAAGTCGCAGGCCAAAGAGTCGCGCTGTTCAATGCGGTGGCCGCGCGATGCCACCAGGTTGGTCAGCGTCGAGGGCATCTCCAGCCCAGGCGGCGATACCAGAGTGATGCGCAGCGGATCGTAGAGAGAGAGCAGCTTGATCAACGAATGAACCGTGCGGCCGTACTTGAGGTCGCCGGTCAGCAGAATATGCGCACCAGCGAGTGACTTGCCTAAACGCTGAAATTCCTTGTCGATGGTATAGAGGTCCAGCAAGGCCTGGCTGGGATGTTCTCCCGGCCCATCGCCGCCGTTGATTACCGGCACGTTCGTCGCTGCGGCAAACTCCGCCACCGAGCCCTGGTCGGGATGACGCATTACGATGGCATCGCAGTACCCGCTCATGACTCGGCTGGTGTCATAAAGCGATTCACCCTTGGCCATGGACGAGAAAGTAAAGCCCGTGGTGTCGCATACACTGCCGCCTAACCGGCAGAATGCCGCATTGAAGCTCACTCGAGTCCGGGTACTCGCCTCGAAGAACAGGTTGCCGAGTACCGCTCCTTCCAGCACACGGGTGACCTGGCGACGCTGGGCAACAGGTTCCATGCGTGACGCAACGCGCAAGAGATGGTCGACACTGTCGCGGCTCAAGGAGTCGACGGAAAGTAGATGGGAATTCATCGCAGGCCTCAACGTTAGGATGGACGGCGCTAGTGTAACCGCGAGAAGAAGCTCCACCGAACCTCTTTCGAGCATCGGCGGGCAACCCAAAGGAAACTTTCTTACAAACCCCTTGCCAACTCCGCTGTGAATCCGTAAAGTACGCAACCGCTGCCGGGGACGCCAAGCGTTTCCAGCGGTGGATGAAGGTGAAAACCTTCGGATTGTCAGGAGGTTAGCGAAGTTTTGCTCTCTCGCTTCACGCGCTGACATCAGCGGTTGACAATCACCCGGAAATGCGTAGAATGCGCTTTCCTCGCTGAGGCAAGCCAGTTCAACGGCAAGCCAGTGACTTCTCTTGAAGTTCAGCAGCGAAACAGCTCTTTAACAATTTGATCAGGTAATTCATGTGGGCGCTTGTCGATGAGGGTGACAAATCACCTATTATCAAGGCAAGCGACTCGTCAAAGGCTTCGGCCTAAGACTGAATTCGTTTGAAACCTTGAGCCAAGATTGGTTCGCTTTCTCCTTCGGGAGAGCAAGAACCGCAATGATTGTAAACTGAAGAGTTTGATCATGGCTCAGATTGAACGCTGGCGGCAGGCCTAACACATGCAAGTCGAGCGGTAACAGGGGAAGCTTGCTTCCCGCTGACGAGCGGCGGACGGGTGAGTAATGCATAGGAATCTGCCCGGTAGTGGGGGATAACCTGGGGAAACCCAGGCTAATACCGCATACGTCCTACGGGAGAAAGGGGGCTTCGGCTCCCGCTATCGGATGAGCCTATGCCGGATTAGCTGGTTGGTGAGGTAAAGGCTCACCAAGGCGACGATCCGTAGCTGGTCTGAGAGGATGATCAGCCACATCGGGACTGAGACACGGCCCGAACTCCTACGGGAGGCAGCAGTGGGGAATATTGGACAATGGGGGCAACCCTGATCCAGCCATGCCGCGTGTGTGAAGAAGGCCCTCGGGTTGTAAAGCACTTTCAGCGAGGAAGAACGCCTTCGGGTTAATACCCCGGAGGAAAGACATCACTCGCAGAAGAAGCACCGGCTAACTCCGTGCCAGCAGCCGCGGTAATACGGAGGGTGCAAGCGTTAATCGGAATTACTGGGCGTAAAGCGCGCGTAGGCGGCGTGATAAGCCGGTTGTGAAAGCCCCGGGCTCAACCTGGGAACGGCATCCGGAACTGTCACGCTAGAGTGCAGGAGAGGAAGGTAGAATTCCCGGTGTAGCGGTGAAATGCGTAGAGATCGGGAGGAATACCAGTGGCGAAGGCGGCCTTCTGGACTGACACTGACGCTGAGGTGCGAAAGCGTGGGTAGCAAACAGGATTAGATACCCTGGTAGTCCACGCCGTAAACGATGTCGACCAGCCGTTGGGTGCCTTGAGCACTTTGTGGCGAAGTTAACGCGATAAGTCGACCGCCTGGGGAGTACGGCCGCAAGGTTAAAACTCAAATGAATTGACGGGGGCCCGCACAAGCGGTGGAGCATGTGGTTTAATTCGATGCAACGCGAAGAACCTTACCTACCCTTGACATCCTGCGAACCCGGAAGAGATTCCGGGGTGCCTTCGGGAACGCAGAGACAGGTGCTGCATGGCTGTCGTCAGCTCGTGTTGTGAAATGTTGGGTTAAGTCCCGTAACGAGCGCAACCCTTGTCCTTATTTGCCAGCGCGTA
Source organism: Halomonas sp. Bachu 37 (assembly GCF_039691755.1). Taxonomy (NCBI): domain Bacteria; kingdom Pseudomonadati; phylum Pseudomonadota; class Gammaproteobacteria; order Oceanospirillales; family Halomonadaceae; genus Halomonas; species Halomonas kashgarensis. Next base: position 45,165 of record NZ_CP137552.1, read on the forward strand.
ATGGCGGGAACTCTAAGGAGACTGCCGGTGACAAACCGGAGGAAGGTGGGGACGACGTCAAGTCATCATGGCCCTTACGGGTAGGGCTACACACGTGCTACAATGGCCGGTACAAAGGGTTGCGAGCTCGCGAGAGTCAGCCAATCCCGAAAAGCCGGTCTCAGTCCGGATCGGAGTCTGCAACTCGACTCCGTGAAGTCGGAATCGCTAGTAATCGTAGATCAGAATGCTACGGTGAATACGTTCCCGGGCCTTGTACACACCGCCCGTCACACCATGGGAGTGGACTGCACCAGAAGTGGTTAGCCTAACGCAAGAGGGCGATCACCACGGTGTGGTTCATGACTGGGGTGAAGTCGTAACAAGGTAGCCGTAGGGGAACCTGCGGCTGGATCACCTCCTTAAACGATGCGTCATCCTCGCGGCAAGCGCTCACAATGAATTACCTGATCAGAATGCTGTTGATACGCAGTGATAAGGGGTTTTGCTCTTCTCACGTTAAAAAGAAAAAAGAAAAGTCTTTTAAAGATATTCTCCTTTTTTCAACGTGAAAGAACCCTTATCACTGCGCATAGCAGTCGCTCTTTAACAATGTATATCATGCTGACATAAACGTCTTTTTAAGACGTTTATACGTAAATTGTTTTGTGATACGTCTCAAGCGTATCCGGCAATCGTTATCATTGCGAGATTCAGACTCCTTCGGGTTATAGGGTCAAGCAATGAAGCGCACACGGTGGATGCCTAGGCAGCCAGAGGCGATGAAAGACGTGGAAGCCTGCGATAAGGTTCGGCGAGGTGGCAAACAACCTGCGACCCGGACATCTCTGAATGGGGAAACCCACTCACCATCAGGTGAGTATCGTATCCTGAATCCATAGGGGTACGAGGCGAACCCGGGGAACTGAAACATCTAAGTACCCGGAGGAAAAGAAATCAACCGAGATTCCCCCAGTAGCGGCGAGCGACCGGGGAGTAGCCCTTAAGCATGAGACTGATTAGACGAACGTGCTGGGAAGCACGGCCGTAGCGGGTGATAGCCCCGTAGTCGAAAATCTGATCATGTGAAATCGAGTAGGTCGGGGCACGAGAAACCTTGACTGAAGACGGGGGGACCATCCTCCAAGGCTAAATACTCCTGGCTGACCGATAGTGAACCAGTACCGTGAGGGAAAGGCGAAAAGAACCCCGGAGAGGGGAGTGAAATAGATCCTGAAACCGTGTGCGTACAAGCAGTAGGAGCCCACTTGTTGGGTGACTGCGTACCTTTTGTATAATGGGTCAGCGACTTATTTTCAGTGGCGAGGTTAACCGTATAGGGGAGCCGTAGGGAAACCGAGTCTTAACTGGGCGCACCAGTCGCTGGAAATAGACCCGAAACCGGGCGATCTATCCATGAGCAGGGTGAAGATTGAGTAACATCAATTGGAGGCCCGAACCAGGATCTGTTGAAAAAGATTTGGATGACTTGTGGATCGGAGTGAAAGGCTAATCAAGCCCGGAGATAGCTGGTTCTCCTCGAAAGCTATTTAGGTAGCGCCTCACGTATCACCACCGGGGGTAGAGCACTGTTTCGGCTAGGGGGTCATCCCGACTTACCAACCCGAGGCAAACTCCGAATACCGGTGAGTGCCAGCGTGGGAGACACACAGCGGGTGCTAACGTCCGTTGTGAAAAGGGAAACAACCCAGACCGTCAGCTAAGGTCCCCAAATCCTGGTTAAGTGGGAAACGAGGTGGGAAGGCTCAGACAGCTAGGAGGTTGGCTTAGAAGCAGCCATCCTTTAAAGAAAGCGTAATAGCTCACTAGTCGAGTCGGCCTGCGCGGAAGATGTAACGGGGCTAAACCAGGTACCGAAGCTACGGGTTCATCCTCAGGATGAGCGGTAGAGGAGCGTCGTGTAAGCCGATGAAGGTGGATTGAGAAGTCTGCTGGAGGTATCACGAGTGCGAATGCTGACATGAGTAACGATAAAGGGAGTGAAAAACTCCCTCGCCGGAAGACCAAGGGTTTCTGTTCGATGCTAATCAGAGCAGAGTGAGTCGGCCCCTAAGGCGAGGCCGAAAGGCGTAGTCGATGGGAAACGGGTCAATATTCCCGTACCGGACATGATTGCGATGGGGGGACGGAGAAGGCTAGGTGAGCCAGGCGTTGGTAGTCCTGGTGAAAGTGAGTAGGCTGAGGAATCAGGCAAATCCGGTTCCTCAAGGCCGAGACACGAGACGAACAGCCCACGGGCTGGAAGTCACTGATGCCACGCTTCCAGGAAAAGCCTCTAAGCACCAGATCATGTGCGACCGTACCCCAAACCGACACAGGTGGTCAGGGTGAGAATCCCCAGGCGCTTGAGAGAACTCGGGTGAAGGAACTAGGCAAAATGGTGCCGTAACTTCGGGAGAAGGCACGCCGGCGTATCGTGAGAGCCCCCGCGGCTTCAGCGAGAACCGGTCGAAGATACCAGGTGGCTGCAACTGTTTAGTAAAAACACAGCACTCTGCTAACGCGCAAGCGGACGTATAGGGTGTGACGCCTGCCCGGTGCCGGAAGGTTAAGTGATGGTGTTAGGCCTCGGCCGAAGCTCTTGATCGAAGCCCCGGTAAACGGCGGCCGTAACTATAACGGTCCTAAGGTAGCGAAATTCCTTGTCGGGTAAGTTCCGACCTGCACGAATGGCGTAATGATGGCCACGCTGTCTCCACCCGAGACTCAGTGAAATTGAAATCGCCGTGAAGATGCGGTGTACCCGCGGCTAGACGGAAAGACCCCGTGAACCTTTACTATAGCTTCACACTGGACGCTGTTGTTGCCTGTGTAGGATAGCTGGGAGGCTTGGAACTGCGGACGCCAGTTCGCAGGGAGCCGACCTTGAAATACCAGCCTGGCATCATTGGCGTTCTCACTCAGGTCCGTGATCCGGATCGAGGACAGTGTGTGGTGGGTAGTTTGACTGGGGCGGTCTCCTCCCAAAGCGTAACGGAGGAGCACGAAGGTACCCTCAGCACGGTCGGACATCGTGCAATGAGTGCAAGAGCATAAGGGTGCTTGACTGCGAGACAGACACGTCGAGCAGGTGCGAAAGCAGGTTCTAGTGATCCGGTGGTTCTGTATGGAAGGGCCATCGCTCAACGGATAAAAGGTACTCCGGGGATAACAGGCTGATACCGCCCAAGAGTTCACATCGACGGCGGTGTTTGGCACCTCGATGTCGGCTCATCACATCCTGGGGCTGAAGTCGGTCCCAAGGGTATGGCTGTTCGCCATTTAAAGTGGTACGCGAGCTGGGTTTAGAACGTCGTGAGACAGTTCGGTCCCTATCTGCCGTGGGCGTTGGATGTTTGAGAAGCGCTGCTCCTAGTACGAGAGGACCGGAGTGGACGACCCTCTGGTGTTCCGGTTGTCACGCCAGTGGCATTGCCGGGTAGCTATGGTCGGACGGGATAACCGCTGAAAGCATCTAAGCGGGAAGCCCCCTTCAAGATGAGACATCCCCGAGGCCTCGAGCCTCCTGAAGGGCCCAGCGAGACCAGCTGGTCGATAGGCACGGTGTGGACGCGCTGCAAGGCGTTGAGCTAACGTGTACTAATGGCCCGTGAGGCTTGACCCTATAACACCCAAGGGGTCTGCTCAAAATGATAACGATCGCGTGTGAACACACGCAGAGAACCGGATACGCAACGAGTAAGCGACACGCTTGCTTGAAGTGACAGAGACGCTCACAAAACACGTCAATGGCAACACACCAGGACGACACAGCATGATATGCATTACCCGTTACGCCTGACGACCATAGCGAGTGGGAACCACCTGATCCCTTGCCGAACTCAGCAGTGAAACCGCTTAGCGCCGATGGTAGTGTGGGGCTTCCCCATGCGAGAGTAGGTCATCGTCAGGCACCTATCCAGAAAACCCCCAGCTTCGAAAGAGGCTGGGGGTTTTTGTTTTGCCTAACTGCTCGGCTTTTGTGACAAAATACTGTTCTCCAGGAGGAAAACCATGACACAAATGCGCTGGGAACAGCTGCTTTCACCAAAGCGCTTGCACGATCAACGACCGGATGGCGCGCAGGAAATCGGCCGAACTCCTTTTCACAAGGATCATGATCGGATTGTGTTCGCTGGCTCGTTCCGGCGCTTGGGACGCAAGACCCAAGTTCATCCATTAACGGAAAATGATCATATTCATACGCGCTTGACCCATTCGCTGGAAGTGGGCTGCGTCGGGCGCTCCTTGGGAATGATTGTGGGCGAACTCCTGCGCGAGCGCTTGCCCGCCTGGATTTCCCCGGCCGACCTTGGTGTGATCGTACAGGCTGCCTGTCTCGGCCACGATATCGGCAACCCCCCCTTTGGTCATGCAGGTGAGTACGCTATCCGCGACTGGTTCCGGCGTGCCGAGGCGGAAGGGCTCCTGCAAGGCCTCTCCGCCGCTGAAAGATTGGATTTGTTGACCTATGAAGGCAATGCCCAGGGCTTTCGCGTTATCACCCAGATCGAATACAACCAGTTCAATGGCGGAATGCGTCTCACGGCAGCTACGCTGGGCACCTTGTTGAAGTATCCCTGGAGCGTGACTCATGGCGGGAAAGCGGGCAAGTTTGGCTGCTATCAATCAGAAAGCCACCTGCTGAAAGAGGTGGCAGAAGCAGTGGGCTTGCTGCCGCAAGGCGAGCACCGTTGGTGTCGGCATCCCTTGGCCTGGTTGGTCGAGGCTGCCGATGATATTTGCTACGCCCTGCTGGACCTGGAGGATGGCCTGGAAATGGGCATCCTGCGCTATGAAGAAGTGGTGGAGATACTCAGGCAAATAGCGGGTCATCTACCAGCCGAATACGATACGATGACCGCTCAAGGAGCCTCACAGCGGCGCTGCATCGCCTTACTGAGAGGAGCCGCCATGGAACGTGCGGTCAATGAAGTCGGCTCGGTTTTCGTACAGCACGAAAACACTCTGCTCAACGGCTCGCTAGACCAGGATCTGCTTGAACTGTGTCATCCGGACCTGGGGTGGGGGGTCAAAGCGGCCAAACAGCTGGCCCGGGAGCGTATTTTTCAGAATGAGAGAAAAGCCAAGCTGGAGATCGGTGCTTACACGACTCTGGGTATTCTCCTGGAAGCCTTTATCGGTGCAGCGCACGAACTTCACTATACAGGACGCTCATCATTCAAGCACCAGCGTGTCCTGGCCTTGATTGGCGAAAATACACCGCGTGCTTCCTGGCCTCTTTATGAGAGTTACCGCCGTATGCTGGATTTCATCGGTGGCATGACCGACCACTACGCGGTGGATCTGGCTCAGGAGATGGGCGGCCGCTTGCGTGGCGACTGATAACGGCCTAGACGGAGGGGCTTTTGAGATGCTTGAGTTCCCTCAAGGAGGCGCGCTGTTGCAGTAGTTGTATGACCTGATCATGAATGGCTTGGGTCAGGTGGCCTGGTTGCGATTGACGCAGATGGCGTGCCAAGGCTTCGCCACTTACCACCTCGATATCACTTCTCGCTTCCTCGCTATCTATTTCCCAACCAGGTAGTACCAGAATACCTTTCACCGGTATCGAGGCACCACACTGCTGGGCCAACCATTGCGCTACCCACCGTGTTGCCTGGCGTGTCTTGTAGAGCGGGCGCCGCTCTTGCCAATAAGGGAACCGCAGCCGTTCTTGCTCCACTGCGACCTGGTTGAGTTCACGGCCATCGGCAGCGACAGGCCGTGCACGGGCACGGGTTTCCACTGCGAAGACACCATGAGGAGTCACCACGACGTGGTCGATGGTGAAACTGTCGGCCGGTACATCATGGAAGACATAATAGGGGTGCGATTCGGGACGAATCAGCCGCTCCAGCTCCTGTCCCACCGCCAGTTCGCAGGCCAGACCCAGCTTTAGCCGCCGAATACGCTGATAGTCTCGCACCAGAAGAAGGGAAAAAGCCAGGACCAGGACGGTACTCAGCAGCCCGTATAACGCCCATTCCACCCAGTCCTGGCGTTGAACAAACAACATTCTGCCCATGCCATATACCAGTGGTGCCAAGCTGATAAGGGGACCTAGCGCGCCATTGAGAAACAGCGAAGAAAATGCGTGGTCTAGGCGGTTGCGTAGTGCCTGGCCGGGTTCACGTAACAGGTGGGAATCAAACGGAGAATGCACTCGGGCATCGTGCAGGCTACGCAAGGCGAGGACGATGCCGGCCATGGCTGCCAGAGGAAAAAGAAATATCAGAGGTAATACATATTCCAGCCAAGCCATTGGAGTTCCTTGACCCACATGATTCATCAACCGTGATGGATGATAATGACGCCGACGATAGGTAGACGGTTAGCTCAACCCCCGGCCAGCTTGACCCGATAACCCAAGTCGCTTAATTCCTGTTTGAGGATATCACGCTGGTCTCCCTGAATCTCGATCACGCCGTCCTTTACCGACCCACCGGTGCCACAGCGTTTTTTCAGCGTCTTGGCAAGACTCTTCAGTTCCGCCTCGGGGAGAGCGATGCCGCTTAACGTAGTCACCCCTTTGCCCTTGCGCCCACTGGTTTCCCGCCGAATGCGAACGATGCCGTCCATTGCCTCTAGGCGTTGCTGCTGGGCCAGCTCCTCGCACCGACACTGAGCGGCAGGTTCACGGCAATGGGGACATGTCTGGCCATGTTCGGTGGAGTAGACGAGCCCTCCGAGTTGCTCTTTTAACGAGGCCATGAGTGATCTCCTGACAGCTGTCTCTAACGGTTATCGGGCGTGGGTGAGGGACACAAGCGGACGCTCCTGAACCAGGCGCGCCACCATGGCGGGTAGCTGGTACATATTGTCGATCATGACAGCCCCTTGCGGAGTGGCTTCAACGTCGGGGTGACGATTGAGATGGATAACCGTCATACCGGCATCAAGCGCGGCCTGGACTCCCACTAGCGCATCATCGATAGCGATGCAGTCATGAGCCGCAAAGCCCATGATGCTGGCAGCATGCAAGTGCAGGCAAGGTTCGGGTTTCCAGCAATTGGCGGTATAGCCACTGAACAGCCGCTCCCCGAAATAATCGCTTAGCCCCGTTGCCTTCAACGCGGCCCGTATCTTGGTTTCGGGACCGTTGGAAACCACGGCATTGGGGATATGGGCCAAGGCAGCGAGCGCTTCGGGAACGCCTGGAATCAGGATGAGCTCCTGTTCCAGTCGGCGTGCCAGATTGGCCCGCATGGCGGTTTCCATGATTTCCAGCTGCTGCGGGTCGACTTCACCATATCGTCGCTGCAGTTCCGCCACGATACGGCGAAAGCGAACGCCACGAAATTCACCCAGGTAATCCTCGACGGCAAAGGGTAGCCCCACGGCATTGAGCCCTACGGCCATCTCTTCGGCCAGTAACGGCTCACTGTCGACCAGCGTACCATCGCAATCAAATAGCAGACCGAGTGGGCGAGGCATTGAAGCTCCCTAGCAACTGCTCACGAAACACCGTGTACCCTTAAGCTTACAACGCTATTGAACGAGATTTAAGCGGTTTTGTGAACAGTGTTCTTTAATAAATCTGCTTCTTTTCCAGTGGAACAGTACCGACACGGCAGGAATTATTGCTGATGGGTGAAATAGGTTCTGTTTTTTCAACGGTATAGCAGGCCCCTACCATGTCGTGGTCAGCCTGCGCTTGATAGAGGAAGATAGGGGAAGCTTCGAGAAAAGGCGTTACGTCGTCACTTGGCGAGACGGCGGGAATTGGCGCTGCTGCGACGATGATAGGGAGTCATCGCGCGTCGGCTGGTTACCCACCAGGGCGACATCTGGCCGCTCATCATGCCCAGCATGGCTTTTTGCATTTCCAAGCCGGTTTCCATACCTGCTTCAAGCTTTTCGGTCACCATTCGCTGGTTCTCCTTCATCATCTTGGGGCTGAAGAAGGGCTGGGTGGACCACAGGTTGTGGCGCATGGCGATAGTCGACCAGGACGTGGACCAGAGTTCGAATGCCATCAGGCCGGCTTTCCAGGCATCCATCATGGCCGCCGGATTGGTGGGCCAAAGAGGGGGAGTCGTCAGAGGTTTCATGAATGCTCTCGCTTATACAAATTCAGGGCTTGATAGGATAGATCACGTGCCGTAGACAGTGTTGGCCATGAAATGCTGCAGTGCAATAGGCTTTTTACAGTAAATAGAGGTTCTGTGAACTACTGTTGTTTAGCTGATCGACCAGGAACCAAAAAGACGGCCAATGGCCGTCTTGGGAAAAATCAGTCTCGAGAGAGGACGATTATCTTACTTTAGGGTCCAGCTCTCCACGCGCGTAGCGCTGGAACATCTCTTCGAGATTGATCGGCTTGATCTTGCTGGCATTGCCAGCGGTGCCGAAGGCTTCGTAGCGGTCAATGCACAGGTCACGCATGGCCGTGATGGTTTCCTTGAGAAACTTGCGGGGGTCGAACTCGGATGGGTTTTCGGCCAGGAAACGGCGTACCGCACCAGTGGAGGCCAGGCGTAGGTCGGTGTCGATATTGACCTTGCGTACCCCGTGCTTGATCCCCTCGACGATTTCCGACACGGGCACGCCGTAGGTCTCGGGAATCTCGCCGCCATACTTGTTGATGATTTCCAGCCACTCCTGGGGCACGGAAGACGAGCCGTGCATCACCAGGTGAGTATCGGGAATTCGAGCATGGATTTCCTTGATGCGCTGGATGGATAGCGTATCGCCTGTGGGCGGCTGGGTGAACTTGTAGGCGCCGTGGCTGGTACCGATAGCGATCGCCAGGGCATCCACGTGGGTAGCCTTGACGAATTCAGCGGCTTCTTCCGGATCGGTGAGAAGCTGCTCCATGTCCAGCTTGCCTTCGGCGCCGATACCGTCCTCTTCACCGGCCATGCCGGTTTCCAGGCTACCCAGGCAGCCCAGCTCGCCTTCCACGGAAACCCCACAGGCATGGGCCATTTCCACGGTACGTCGAGTCACGTCGACATTGTAGGCGTAATCCATCGGCGTCTTGCCGTCTTCTCCCAGCGAGCCGTCCATCATCACCGAGGAGAAACCGAGCTGGATGGAGCGCTGGCAAACCGCCGGGCTGGTGCCGTGATCCTGGTGCATGGCCACCGGAATGTGCGGGAATTCTTCCACGGCGGCCAGGATCAGGTGACGCAGGAAGGGCGCACCGGCGTATTTGCGGGCCCCGGCGGAGGCCTGGACGATGACCGGAGAGTCGGTCTTGTCGGCGGCTTCCATGATGGCGCGCAACTGTTCGAGATTGTTGACGTTGAATGCCGGGATGCCGTAACCGTACTCTGCCGCGTGGTCGAGCATCTGGCGCATACTGATCAAAGCCATGCTGTCACCTTTGATGGAGAAATGAACGAATGAAATTAATGCTTGGCTGCCGCTTCAAGCGCCGCCACAGCCGGTAGTTGCTTGCCTTCCACATATTCCAGGAAGGCGCCGCCGCCGGTGGAGATATAGGAAACCCGATCAGCGATCGCGTACTTGTCGATCGCCGCCAAGGTGTCGCCGCCACCGGCAATGGAGAAGGCGCTGCTCTGCGCGATGGCGCGGCCGATCACCTCGGTACCCTTGCCGAATTGGTCGATCTCGAAGACGCCAACCGGGCCATTCCATAGAATGGTACCGGCATCCTTGAGCATGGCGGCCAGCCGAGCGGCGGTGTCCGGGCCGATATCGAGGATCATCTCGTTGTCGGCAACTTGATCGACGGGTTTCACCAGCGCTTCCGCGGATTCCGAAAATTCGGTGGCGACCACTACATCGCTGGGGATGGGAATATCCACTCGCCCCATCAAGTTCTTCGCCTGCTCGACCAGATCCGCTTCGTACAAGGATTTGCCCACGTTATGGCCGGCGGCGGCAATAAAGGTATTGGCGATACCGCCCCCGACGATCAACTGATCGCATTTCTCGGCGAGGGCATTGAGTACATCGAGCTTGGTCGAGACCTTGGAGCCGCCGACGATGGCCACCATGGGCCGAGCGGGACTTGCCAGTGCCGTTTCCAGCGCGTCCAGTTCCTGGGCAAGCAGTGGGCCGGCACAGGCTTTCGGCGCGAAGCGTGCTACGCCATGGGTCGAGGCCTGGGCGCGATGGGCGGTGCCGAAGGCATCCATCACGAAGATATCGCACAATTCGGCATACTGTTTTGCCAACTGTTCCTCGTCTTTCTTTTCGCCCTCGTTGAAACGGACGTTTTCCAGCAGTACCACCTCGCCATCTGCCAGGTCGAGAGCGGCGCCCAGGTAGTCGCGAATCAAGGTGACGGGGCGCCCCAGCAACTCGCCCAGATGGGTCGCTACCGGCGCCAGGGAGAACTCATCGCTGGGTTCGCCTTCCGTGGGCCGCCCTAGATGGCTCATCAGCATGACCTTGGCACCAGCTTCCATGGCGGCCTGAATGGTGGGCAAGGCGGCACGCAACCGAGCGTCGCTGCTGACATTGCCGTGTTTGACCGGGACATTGAGATCTTCGCGAATCAATACGCGTTGGCCCTGGAGGGGCAAGTCGGTCATCTTGTGCACTTTCATGTGAGCGATTTCCTCGTGGTAAATCCGGAAAAGAACCTGTCGCAAGCGTTAACGAGAAGCGGGCCGTGCCGCCATTCGGTAGCTGATGTCCAGCATTCGATTGGCGAAGCCCCATTCATTGTCGAACCAGCACAGCAACTTCACCAAGCGCTCGCCGGCCACCCGGGTCTGGGTGGCGTCGACGATACCCGAGCGGGGGTCGTGGTTGAAATCGCTGGAGGCCACCGGCTCCTCGGTATAGCCCAACACGCCGTTGAGATGGGTGTGGCTGGCATCGCGGAGCAGGGCGTTCACCTCGTCGGCGTGTGTGCCGCGCTTGACCGTCAAGGCAACGTCCATGGCGGAGACGTTGATCGTGGGCACCCGCACATGCAGGCACTCGAAACGCCCTTCCAGGTGTGGCATCAAGCGATGGATACCCTTCGCCAGGCCGGTATCCACCGGCACGATGGAGTGCATGGCGGAGCGCGTCAGACGCAAGTCGGTCTGGTGATAGGCGTCGATCACCGGCTGGTCGTTCATGGCCGAATGAATGGTGGTGGTGACGCCATGCTCGATACCCAACGCTTCATCCAATACCGTCAGCAGTGGAATCAGGCAGTTGGTGGTACACGAGGCCGCCGACACGATACGCGAACGGTCATTTAGCTGATGATCGTTGATCCCGTATACGATAGTGGCATCGACGTCGTTTTCCGCGGGCTGGGAAAACAACAGGCGCCTGGCGCCGGCCGCCAGGTGCTTCTCGGCGGTAGCGCGATCCTTGAAACTGCCCGAGCACTCGAGCACCAGATCGATATCCAGCTCGCGCCAGGGCAGGCGCGATGGGTCGGACTCGCACAATATCCTGATGGCGTTGCCGTTGATGACCAGGGTGTCGCCATCCGCCTCGACACGCCCGGGAAAACGGCCATGGGTGGTGTCGTAACGCGTCAGATAGGCAATGGTGGCCAGGTCGGACAGCTCATTGATGGCCACCACTTCGATATTCGCCTCGGCCCGCTCAACTAGTGCCCGCAAGACGCATTGGCCGATGCGCCCGTAGCCATTGATTGCGATGCGAAGTGTCGAAGTAGCTGAAGCCATGTGCAGACGTCACGCTCGAATAACGGATCATGAATGGAAATAGCCGGCAATGATAACGTATTTCAGCTGCCTACGCTCATGCCGGCGAGAGTCAACAGGCGCCAGGCCAGGGGTAACAGCAGGGCGGTAAGCACGCCGGTCAGGCTCATTCCCAGCGAAGCGAAAGCCCCCGCCGTGGGGCCGATCTCGAAGGCGCGCACGGTACCCAGCGCATGGCCGTTCAAGCCTAGCGCGAACCCGATGATGCGCTCGTCACGTATTCCCATCCAGCGTGCCAGCAAGCTGACGAAGGCGATGGCCGCCACGCCGGTAATCAGCAACGCGCCCATCAGCAGTGCGACGGACCCGCCCAATTGCTGGGTGATGCCGATGGCAATCGGCGCGGTAACGGATTTCGCCGCCAGCGAGGCCAGAATGGTGGGCGACGCTCCCAGCAGCCAGGCAATACCTAGCGCGTAGATCACTGCCAGACCCGCCGCCAGCGGCAGGCTGAACAAAAGCGGCCGCCACAACTCCCGAATACGCGGCAGCTGCTGGTAGAGCGGCATGCCTAGCGCCACCGTGGCGGGGCCGAGCAGAACCGTCAACCACGCGGCACCTTGTTGATATTCCTGATAGGGAATACCGGTCAATGACAGTACCGCAGCGAGCATGAGGGCGGCGACCAGTATGGCCGGTAGCCAGGTAGGCCGTCCCAGTCGTTGAAATACGCAGATGCCCAACAGGTACGCGGCCAGCGTGAGGCCTACCGCAAACAGTGGTGTGGCAAGCAGGACGGCTCGCAAGGTGGCTAGCTGGTCGAAGGAGTTAGTCACCGACATGGTAGCGCCGCATCAGGTACTGCATCAGCCACAGCGTGGTGAAGACACTCAGCAAGGTGCCGAGAATCAAGCCGGCGAGAATGGCGGTCCAGTGCCCCGCCATTTCCCCGATGATGAAGAATACCCCCACCACGCCCGGCATGATCAACATGGCCAGAAGCGCAATCAACGGCTGCGCAGCGGCGGCCAACGTCGAGGGTACTCCGCCGCGCAGCGCCAGCGTGAGGGTGAGCAGCAGCATGCCCACCACTCCGGCGGAGACCGGCAAGCCGGTGAGTGTCACCACCGCCTCTCCGATCAGCCAGAAACCCAGAAGCCAGAGAAAGCCGCTGAGCGCCGGCATCGCTACAGCAGGGCCTCGGCTTGCGCGACGATATTCTCCACCGTGAAGCCGAAGTGCTTGAACAGGTCTCCCGCCGGCGCGGATTCGCCGAAGCTGTTCATCGCCACGATCCGGCCTTGCAGGCCCACGTACTTGTACCAGAAGTCCTGATGAGACGCTTCCACCGCCACGCGAGCGGTAACGGCTGCCGGCAGTACACTCTCGCGGTACTCGGCGTCCTGACGGTCGAAGACATCGGTAGCGGGCATCGAGACCACACGCACGGCTTTTCCGGCCTGGCTGAGCTTTTCCGCCGCCTGCATGGCCAGGGTCAGCTCGGAACCGGTGGCGATAAGGATCAGCTCCGGGGTGGTATCGCTATCCTGCAGCACGTAGCCCCCGCGCTGAATGGCGATCAGTTGAGCCCGGGTGCGCGCCTGGTGCGGCAGGTTCTGGCGCGACAGCACCAGTGCCGTGGGGCCGGAATGGCGCTTGATGGCGTAATCCCAGGCCGCTGCGGTTTCCACCGCATCCGCCGGGCGCCAGGTGGAAAGGTTGGGCGTTGCGCGCAGGTTGGCCAGCTGCTCGATCGGCTGGTGAGTCGGGCCGTCCTCGCCCAGGCCGATGGAGTCGTGGGTGAAGATATAGATGGCACGCTGACCCATCAGCGCCGCCATGCGCACGGCGTTGCGCATGTACTCCATGAAGATCAGGAAGGTCGCACCGTAGGGAATGAAACCGCCGTGCAGGGCGATACCGTTCATTATCGCGCCCATGCCGAATTCGCGTACGCCATAGTGCAGGTAATTGCCGTCGGCGTCTTCCGGGGTGATGGCCTTGGCACCCTTCCAGAATGTCAGGTTGGACGGCCCCAGATCGGCGCTGCCACCAAGCAGTTCCGGCAGCTGCGGACCCAAGGCATTCAGGGCGGCCTGGGAGGCCTTGCGCGAGGCGATGCTTTCGCCTTTTTCCTGAGATTGTTCGATCAATGATTCGCTGGACAATTCCGCGGGCAGCTGGCCCTTCAAGCGGCGCTTGAGCTCGCGGGCCTCGGCGGGGAAGGCCTCGGCGTAACGAGAGAAGCGGGTATTCCACTCCTCTTGCCACTTCTTGCCTTTATCGCGCGCCTCCCAGCCCTGATAGATCGGCTCGGGAATATGGAACGGCTCATGCGGCCAATTCAGCTGCTTGCGTGCGGCGGCGACTTCCTCCTCGCCCAGCGGCGCACCATGGGCGTCTTCCTTGCCCTGCTTGTTGGGCGCACCGAAGCCGATCATGGTCTTGCAGATGATCAGGCTGGGCTTGTCGTCATGGCTCTTGGCCAGCTCGATGGCGGCCTTGATCTCGTCCGCATTGTGGCCGTCGACATTGGGCACCACATGCCAGCCATAGGCATCGAAGCGCTTGGCGGTATCGTCGGTGAACCAGCCCTCGACTTCGCCGTCGATCGAGATGCCGTTGTCATCGTAGAACACGACCAGCTTACCCAGCTGGTGAGTGCCGGCGAGCGACGAGACTTCGTGGGAAATGCCCTCCATCATGCAGCCATCGCCCACGAAACACCAAGTGTAATGGTCGACGACGGTGTGCCCGGGACGGTTGAACTGCGCTGCCAGCGTCTTTTCGGCGATCGCCATGCCGACGGCATTGGCCAGGCCTTGGCCCAGGGGGCCGGTGGTAGTTTCGATCCCAGGCGCATAACCGAACTCGGGGTGACCCGCGGTAGGTGAGTGCAACTGGCGAAAGCACTGCAGTTGTTCCAGGCTCAATTCATAGCCGGTAAGGTGCAGCAGCGAGTAGAGCAGCATGGACCCATGCCCGTTGGACAGCACGAAGCGGTCGCGATCGGCCCAGCGGGGGTCGTTGGGGTTGTGCTTGAGGTAGTCATTCCATAGCACCTCGGCAATGTCCGCCATTCCCATGGGAGCGCCGGGATGGCCGGACTTGGCCTTCTGGACGGCATCCATGGAAAGGGCGCGAATGGCGTTGGCCAGCTCAAAACGGGACGGCATGGGGTGCTCCTCGCCTGAAGTCAAAAAGAACGTTTGCTTGAAGACAAAGGAACTATTGTCGCCGACTTGCTTAATGGCGGCAAATCCTGTGAAGCCGAGTCTTCTCGGTGTAGACTCTGCCCCCCGAAGCGGTGGCACCCGCTTTATTTGCAGGCAGGCCTGTTCTGCCATGATTTTTGCGATGCTGTGGTCACTACAGCCGATATACAGAGGATCGTCAGCGCGATGAGCGAATATTCCCTGTTTACCTCCGAATCCGTCTCCGAAGGTCACCCGGACAAGATCGCCGATCAGATATCCGATGCGGTGCTGGATGCCATTATCGCCCGGGATAAACAGGCGCGTGTCGCTTGTGAAACTCTGGTCAAGACCGGGGTGGCGATTATTGCCGGTGAAATCACCACTTCGGCCTGGGTGGATCTTGAAGCCCTGGTGCGCGATGTGATCACCGATATCGGCTATGTCTCCTCGGATGTCGGCTTTGACGGCGGTACCTGCGGGGTGATCAACCTGATCGGCAAGCAGAGCGTGGACATCGCCCAGGGGGTGGACCGCAGCAAGCCGGAAGATCAGGGGGCGGGCGACCAGGGCTTGATGTTCGGTTACGCGACCAACGAGACTGACACCTACATGCCGGCACCCATCCACTATTCTCACCGGTTGGTGGAGCGCCAGGCGGAACTGCGCAAGCACGGCCTGCTGCCGTGGCTACGTCCGGATGCCAAGAGCCAGGTCACCTTCCGCTACGATGCCGAAGGCAAACCGTGCGGCGTCGACGCCGTGGTGCTTTCCACCCAGCACGACCCGGACATCGATCAGGATGAGCTGCGCAAGATGGTCAAGCGCGAGATCATCGAGCAGGTTATCCCGGCGGAGTGGCTGAACGAGAACACCCAATACCACATCAACCCCACCGGCAAGTTCGTCATCGGCGGACCGGTGGGCGATTGCGGTCTGACCGGACGCAAGATCATCGTCGATACCTACGGCGGCATGGCGCGCCACGGCGGCGGTGCATTCTCCGGCAAGGACCCCTCCAAGGTCGACCGTAGCGCGGCCTATGCCGGACGTTACGTGGCCAAGAATCTGGTCGCCGCCGGCCTTGCCGACAAGTGCGAAATTCAGGTTTCCTACGCCATCGGCGTGGCGGAGCCGACCTCGGTGGCGATCGATACCTTCGGCACCGGCAAGATCGACGACGCGCGCATCATCGAACTGATTCGCGAGCACTTCGATCTGCGGCCCAACGCCATCACCCGCATGCTCGACCTGCTTCACCCGATGTACCGCTTGACGGCCGCCTATGGTCACTTCGGCCGCAAACCGTTCGAGACCAGCTATCGCTGGCTGGACGCCAACGGCGAAGAGCAGTTGGAAACCTTCACCGCCTTCCCGTGGGAGAAGATCGACAAGGCAGATACTCTGCGCCAGGCCGCCGGTCTGTAAGATGAGAGCCGCCGGTTGAACGTTGCCCGCGACATTGGGTTGGGTAAGCCATCGGCTCGTCATGTTGTAGGAGAACGCCCCTTCGGCCATGCCAAGGGGCGTTTTTCGTGGCCGCCTTGGGTAGGCTGACAAGACCCAAAAGATGCCGGAGCGCTGCCATGCCATGGTTCATGCCAGGGGCGAAGTATGTCCTTTCGGGGTTAGCCTCGCTCGCCATTGCCACCGCTGGATTGGCCGATGAGGCCCCGTGTCCTGCCTGGCCCGAGCCCCGCCTGTCCCAGGAGACCCAGGCGTTGACGGAGCAGGTTCAGCGCTGGGAGCGGTCCTATCGTCAACAGGGCGAAGCGCTCGTCGCCGATGAACTTTACGATCAGGCCGTGGCGCGGCTGGCCAGCTGGCGGGCCTGCCTGGGTGAGCCGCACGTTCCCCAGCCGCTTCTGGCCGAGCCTGGCGAGATCGCCCACCCGGTGGCCCAGACCGGGCTGGACAAGCGTGATGAAGCGGGGGTTCGGAGCTGGTCGTCTCGCCGCGAGAATGTATGGATTCAACCCAAGGTGGATGGCGTGGCCGTAACCTTGCGCTACGTTGACGGTCGGCTGACCCAGGCCGTGAGCCGTGGCGATGGTGAGTACGGCCAGGATTGGACGGAACGAGCCCATATCCTGCCCGCCGTGCCGGACCGGCTGCCCATCCCCCTCGATGGGGTATTGCAAGGCGAGCTTTACTGGCGTTTGAACGAGCATATCCAGGCACAGTCGCGCTTTCCCAACGCACGTAACAAGGTCGCCGGCCTTATGGCGCAGCAGAACCCCACGGCAAGCGATCTGGCGCAAGTCGGGCTTTTCGTGTGGGGATGGCCGGACGGCCCGGCATCCATGCAGGAGCGCCTGGCCGGGCTCAGCGAGATGGGGTTCGATACGGCGCTCTATACCCACGCACTCGACGATCAGGACGACGCGGCGCGGTGGCGCCAACGCTGGTTTCGTGGACCATTGCCGTTTGCTACTGATGGCGTGGTGCTCAAGCAGGCCGAGCGGCCCGGCGTGCGCCACTGGTCGTCATCGCCCCCGGAGTGGGCCGTTGCCTGGAAGTATCCCCCACGCCAGGCATTGGCGGAGGTGCGGGGCGTGGAATTTCGTGTGGGACGAACCGGGCGCGTGACGCCGCTGGTGTGGCTCAACCCCGTGCTGCTGGAGGGTCGGCGTATCAGCCGCGTCTCGCTAGGTTCGCTGCAGCGCTGGGAGTCACTGGACATTCGCCCTGGTGACCAGGTCGCCGTCACCTTGGCGGGGTTGACGATTCCTCAGCTAACCGAGGTGGTGTGGCATACCCAGCAGCGCTCGCCGCTGGCCGCACCGTCAGCGCAGCGCTATCACCTGCTTAGCTGTTTCGAGTTGACGTCCGGCTGTGAAAGCCAACTGCTGGCGCGGCTTGTCTACC
Organism: Halomonas sp. Bachu 37; assembly: GCF_039691755.1. Classification (NCBI taxonomy): domain Bacteria; kingdom Pseudomonadati; phylum Pseudomonadota; class Gammaproteobacteria; order Oceanospirillales; family Halomonadaceae; genus Halomonas; species Halomonas kashgarensis. Next base: position 62,794 of record NZ_CP137552.1, read on the forward strand.
TCGGCGAGCAGCTGGGGATGCAGGGAATCGGCGAAGGGACTTGGCAGGCGCTGCTGGAGGCGGGCGTCGTCACTCGGTTACTCGATTGGCTGAACGTCGAGCCACGCCAGCTGCAGCAAGCCCATGGCATTGGCGAGGTCACTGCCGCCGCGCTCAATGAGCAGTTTCAGCTCGCCCGGGGCAAGCCGTTCGCTGCCTGGCTGAAAGCCTTGGGCGCGCCGCCGGGTAGTGAGGCGGTACGCGCTGATTGGCCGAGTTTGACGGGCTACCAGCGGAAGGAGTGGCAAGCGGTGCCTGGCATTGGCCCGGTTCGCGCTGACGCTCTGGTGGCATTTTTCAGCCACCCGGAAGTGCAGCGCATGGCGGAACAGCTGAAGCAGGCGGGCATCGAAGGTTTTAACTGACTCTAGACTACCCCAGCCCTGCCAGGCGCAGCATCAGGCCAAGATAAACGGGAATCAGGAGCGGTGCGAGCAACGTCGTCACCAGCACCGCTAACGCGCCTTTTTGCGGCTGAATACCCAACTCCATCGCGACCACCACTACATTGGCGGCCATGGGCACCACCCCCAGCAGCAGCAATGCCATGGCCAAGGAGGGGGGAATCCCCACCCACTGCTGCAGCAATACCACCGTAGCCAGTGTGGCTAGGGGCCAGACGATATAGCGCACCCCGACGCAGGCGGCCACCAGTCGCGTGTCCCATGCGGAAAGTGTCACGCGGCTCAAGGTCATGCCGATGATCATCATGCCCAGCAGGGTATAAGTGGCGGGAAACACGTCGAGTGACGTCATGACGGCCAAGGGCGGGCGAAGACCCAGCGAGGAGAGCACCAGCGCAGCGAGAAAAGCGTAGATCAGCGGCAGGCGGATGATCTTGGCCACGCTTTGGCGGACGCTGAACTGGCCACGGGCGCTGAGGTAGAAACCCACGGTAAACTCGTACAGGGTGATGCCCAACAGACAGAACAGGTAAAGCGTGACGCCCTCGGTGGGGAGCACGATCAGCGCCACCGGCAAGCCGAAATAGCCGGTATTGCCGGTCCCCGAAGAGAACGCCAGTAGCGCGCTCTCCTCCGCGCCGAAGAAGCGTCGAGCCAGACGGTGCGTCAGCAGGGCGATGGCGCTGGAGATGACGAATAGCGCCAGGGTCAGCAGCAGGTAGTCCGGTGTCGGCCCGCCTTGCATCAGGGCGCGAAAGAACGTCAAGGGCGCTATCAGGTAGATCAGCAGCGTGGCGATGGGGCGCGGGTCGACCGCCAGGCGACGAGCGGCCAGCCAGCCAAGGCCGACATAGCACAGCAACATCATCAGTGGCCCAAGCAGAGCGCCGGGGGCAAGGCTATTCATCGTTACTCCTGAGCATGCCGCGATGCCGGTTCAGCGAAACATGAGCCGAATTGAAGAAGGACCGTGAAATCTTTCATTAGCCCTCGGCTGGCGAGCCCGTCAGAATACCCCAAAATACGCTGGATTTTCATGAGGAAACACAATGGGCACCCACCAACATCCGCTAGGTATCAGTTTCGAGTTCTTTCCGCCCAATACCGACGCGGGGCGCGACAAGCTACGCCGGGTACGGGATGAGCTGGCCGCGCGCAAGCCCCGTTTTTTCTCCGTCACCTATGGCGCCGGTGGTTCTACCCAGGCCCGTACCCGTGAAGTGGTGCGGGAAGTGGGGCTGAGCGGCATCACCACGGCGCCGCACCTCTCCTGCATCGGCAGCGAAAAGGCCCAGTTGCGTGACCTGTTGGCACAGTACCGTGAAGAAGGCATCGATAGCTTGGTGGCGCTGCGCGGCGACATGCCCTCGGGCATGGCCAGCATCGGCGAGTTGCGCTACGCCAACGAACTGGTGGAGTTCATCCGTGACGAGACCGGCGACCATTTCGAGATCGCCGTCGCGGCCTATCCCGAATCCCATCCCCAGGCGCCCAGCTTCGACAAGGACGTGGAAAACTTCGCCCGCAAGATGAACGCGGGAGCCAACCTGGCGATCAGCCAGTACTTCTTTACTGCTGACGCCTACTTTAATTTCGTCGACAAGGCGCGGGCGTTGGGGGTGGAGCAACCCATCGTGCCGGGCATCATGCCCATCACCAACTACACCAAGCTGGCTCGTTTCTCTGATGCTTGCGGTGCGGAAATTCCGCGCTGGATTCGCAAGCAGCTGGAAGCGTATGGCGATGATTCCGAATCCATCGAGGCATTCGGTACGGAAGTCGTGTCGCGATTGTGCCAGCGTCTATTGGATGGCGGCGCACCCGGTCTGCACTTCTATACGCTCAACCAGTCGCGGGCACCGCTGCGCATTGTCGATAACCTGGCGTGAGATTGGCACTCGCATCGTCCAGCAACTAGCCTGAATTCTGTATGTTCATGGAACCAGGAACAGGAGCTGCACGATGCGTAATTCCATTATGCCGGGAGCGGCTGTCGCCCTGCTGTTTGTCGGCGCCACCGCTCATGCTCAGGACCAGCATGAAGTTGACATGCATTCGGTCAATGCCCAAGGTGTCGGCGAATCGATCGGTACCGTTACGCTCGAAGAGCATGACGACGGCCTCTTGCTGACCCCCGATTTGACGGGCTTGTCTGCCGGGGTGTACGGCTTTCATGTCCACCAGAACGCCTCTTGCGAACCCGGGGAAAACGACCAGGGCAAGATGGGAGCCGCGCTTCAAGCCGGTGGTCACTACGACCCCGACGACACCGGTAGCCACGAGGGCCCGTATGGCGAAGGACACCGGGGCGACTTGCCGGTACTTACCGTCAACGACGAGGGTGAAGCCAACCTGCCGGTACTGGCGCCGCGCTTGAGCCTTGACGACATGCAAGGCCGGGCCTTGATGATTCACGAGAATGGCGACAACTATTCCGACGAACCCAAACCGCTCGGTGGCGGTGGTGATCGAATCGTCTGCGGCACCATCAAAGATTAATACGATTCAGCGCATGAAAAGACCGCCGGTTTTGCCGGCGGTCTTTTTAACGTTTTCAAAGAACGTTTTTTAGAGCGTTTTAAGATTGCTCTTATAGACTGCTTTTACCGTAATCGAGCGGTCAGGCGGCTGTCGCTTTCTCCCGACCCCGATGCAATCTACGCTGCATGACCACCAGCGCCGCGCCGATGATAAGACCAGCGACATCGGTATAGATGCCGCCATAGATCATGAACAGCGCGCCCACCAGCATCAGCACTCGTTGCCAGGCCTTCAAGGGGCCGAAGAACCACGCCTGAACCATGCCCGATAGCAGGACGATACCCAGCGTGGCCGTCACGCCGACGCGCAGGATCTGCATCCAGGAGCCTTCCATCAGCATGGCCGGGCTGTAGAAGAACATGAACGGCACGATAAAGGCAGCCAGGCCGATCTTGAACGACGCCACGGATGTTCCCATGGGGTTGTCGCCGGAAATCCCTGCCGCCGCGTAGGAGGCGAGCGCAACCGGAGGCGTGATTGCCGATACCACCGCGAAGTAGAACACGAAGAAGTGTGCCACCAGGGGATCGATACCGATATTGATCAAGCCCGGTGCCACGACCGAGGCGGCGACAGCGTAGGCGGCAGTCGTCGGCATGCCCATGCCCAGCAGGATCGAGATGCACATGGCGAAGAACAGCGCCAGCAGCTGGCTGACACCGGCCAGGCCAAGCAGCAGCGAGGAGAAGCGCGCCCCGACCCCCGTCAGCGAGATGACCCCGACGATCAACCCGGCGCACGCGCACACGGCGATGATCTGGATAGCCATGGTGCCGGCCAGCTGCAGGGCTGTCAGTATCGCGCGGACTCCCATCTTGTTGGGTGAAATCCAGCTCACCACGGCGGCCGAAGCGGTGGCCAGCGTACCGGCACGGATCACCGAGTAACCCATGAACAACGCCACGATCAGAATGATGATAGGAGCGAACAGGTAAACCTGCTTGACGAGCTTCGAGAACAGCGGGATTTCATCCTTGTGCATGCCACGCATGCCCTTGTGGGCGGCTTCGAAGTCGACCATGAAGTAGATCGAGGCAAAGTAAAGGATGGCGGGAATGACCGCCGCCAGCGCGATCTCGGTATAGGGGATGCCGGTGATTTCCGCCATGATGAACGCACCCGCGCCCATGATCGGCGGCATGATCTGCCCGCCGGTGGAAGCTGCGGCTTCGATGGCCCCCGCGCTGCGGCCCGGATAGCCGACTTTCTTCATCAGCGGAATGGTCAAGGAACCGGTGGAGACCACGTTGCCGGCGCTGGTGCCGTTGATCATACCCATCAGGCCCGAGGCGAAGATCGCTACCTTGGCGGGGCCGCCACGGGCGCGCCCTGCCGCGGCAAAGGCAAAGTTGACGAAGTAATCGCCGACCTTGGATGCCTGCAGGAAGGCAGCGAAAATGATGAACAGAATGATATAGGTTGATGAAACCGCCGTGGTCGGCCCGAGGATACCGGCATCGGTATAGACCTGGCTGAAGAAGCGCTGCAGTGACAATCCTGGATAGCCTAGAAAGCCCGGTAGATAAGGGCCGGCGAAGACATACGTCAGGAAAACGACCGAAATGACCACCAGCGCCAGCCCGGCGACCCGGCGAGTCAATTCGAGAATCAACAGTGACCCGGCAATGGCCGCCCAGGAGATCCCCATGGGGGCGAAGGCAGTCCCCGTCGAGGCGCGCAGCGGTGTGTTGTAAACCAGCAAGAGATAGCCGGCGCTGGCGAGAGAGCAGACCATCAGCACCAGATCGGCGGGATTGAAGCGATGCCGCGCCTGGCGGTAGACCCAGGAGATGACGATGCCCACGGCAGTCGTGGCCATCAAGGGATAACCGAAGTGCCAGGTTTCGACTTGCGGATCGATCCGCATGGCGCCACCGGCGAGGGTCTGCTGCATGGCAAACACTTGGCCGAGCGTGTAGAGCGCCGGAATCAACAGGGCGTAACTGAACCAAGTGAGCCAGGCGGGCGATGTACGCGACTCCGATTCGGCAAAATGCGCACCGGCGTAAAGGCCGAAGCCCAGAATCAAGGCGCCGGTAATGTGTACGATGCGAAACGACCAGGTTTCCATCGGATAGACATTGAGCGATATCAGGTGAAAGCTGGAATACGCAATCGCCAGCGCTGCAAACAATAACCACTGCCAGCCAGAGAATACACGGCGGTTGGCTTCAACAACATCTTCGTCGACACCCTCGGCGACAACCACGTCGGGTGCCGGTGCGGCGTCATCCTTGAGGCCAGCGGTATCCTGGTCGGATTTGTGACTCATGAAGGTCACCCTCAAAACAAAGCGAAATAGCGGGAAGCGAAAGATGCCCCGTGCGGCCAGGCCGCGACGGGGCAAGGGACTCAAGCGTGGCGTTTACTTGATCAGGTCGGGATCGATTTCGTGGCCGTTGTCTTCGTACCAGCGTGCAGCGCCCGGATGGAAGGGAAGCACGGTATTGTGCTTGATGTTTTCCGGAATGGTGGTAGCCGCGCTGCGGTGTACGGACTTCATACGATCGTTGTTTTCCATGGTGACTTTGGTGACTTCGTAGATGAAGTCTTCCGGCAGGTCACATCCAGCGATGGCGAAGTTCCACATGGACACGGCACGAGCGTCTTCTTCGAGAGTTTCGTAAGTGCTGGCAGGAATGGAGAATTCGGCGACCGGATAGTTTTCCAGGATAGTTTCGAGTTCTTCTTCGGTGAACTCGATGATATTCACGTCGGTCTGCACTTCCAGCTGGCTGACCGCAGGAATCGGAATGCCGGCGGCGAAGGCGATCACGTCGAGCAAGCCATCCTGGAGCTGGCCGCCGAGGTCCGACCAGCCGCCGTTGCGGCGTTCGAAATCCACGCCCAGGGTTTCCAGCATGGCCGGGAAGTAAGTATCGGAGGTGGAGGCTGCCGGCCCGAAGCCAATGCGGGCGCCATCGGGAATGTCGGAGATCGACTCGATGCCGCTATCGGCAAGCGCGGTGATCGAGAAGGGCGTTTCATACATCGGGAACATGGCGCACACATTGTCCATGGCAACGCCGGGGGCCAACGGGCTCTCGCCTTTCACCGCATCGGATGCCGGACCCATGGTGGTCAGGCCGAAGGCCACATCACCACTGTGAACCAGTGCCAGGTTCTGGGTCGGACCCCCGGTCACTTCTCCGCCCCCGGATACGCCCAGCTCGTCGGCGATGAAATTCGCCCATCCAGAGCCGTAGACGAAGTAGGTGCCCCCTTGGCTGGCGGTTCCCACGGTAAAGTTGTCGGGCCAATCGGACCTGTCGGCGTGAGCGGCTCCCGCAGCCAGCATGGCGCTGCCGGCGAGTACGGTAAGGGTCTTGGGCATCGTGTTGCGCATGGCGAGTTTCCCCATTGATTCATTATTGGTGTGGATCACTGATGGTCGCTATTGGTGTTGGCCATCAAACGTCGCACTAATAATGAGCAATTAATGCACCATTAATCTAATTAATTTTTAAAAACAAAGTATTGAGCCATCAGTCTGCGACCAAGGTCTAAGCGAAATAAGTGCCTTTTGTCTGAAGTTGCGCACAACGACGAAAATCGAGTGTGCGGTTTTCCGCACACTTCGCTCAATGGGAGGGCTTGCCTGGGTCGAGAATTCTCACCGGCTGGACCTCCTGACGTTTCTGGTCGTCCCGCACCTGATTGACCCGCGTGGTCAGCTCGTCCTGAGCGTCATCCTCGATCGGCAGCTGCTCGAAGAAATCGCAGTTCACGCACTGGCGATAGCGAATACCGTTTTGCTCCCAGGCGCGGATGCGGTCCATTTCGGCGCACCTGGGGCAGATGGCACCGGCAATGAAGCGTTTGGTCACGGCCATGATAGCCTCCGGAAAAATGTCACCGCGCCTTGCGACGCGGTGAAGCATGAGTAGTGAAGAAAGTCGTTAATAAAAAGTCGTTAATAAAAAGTAGACAAGAAAGCGCCACTAAGCGGCACGGATGCCACTATGGCGTAGCAGCGGTTCGACGCTGGGTTCACGGCCGCGGAAATTGCGAAACATCTCGGCGGCATCGCGTGCGCCGCCCTGTTCCAGGATTTCCTGGCGAAAGCGCTTACCGGTATCGGGGTCGAATATCCCGGCTTCCTCGAAAGCACTCCACGCATCCGCCGAGAGCACCTCCGCCCATTTGTAGCTGTAGTAGCCCGCCGCGTAGCCGCCGGCGAAGATATGGCCGAAGCTGTTCTGGAAGCGATTGCAGTCAACCTTGGGTACCACCGATACCGCTTCGCGCACCTCATCCAGCAGCGCTTGTACCTGTGCCGCCGTGGGGGCGGTCAGCTCATGGTGCAGACGCAGGTCGAAAAGGGAGAACTCCAGCTGGCGCGCCATACCCATGGCGGACTGGAAGTTCTTGGCGGCCTGGAGGCGTTCGAGCAGCTCGGTGGGGAGTGGTTCGCCGGTTTCCACATGGCTTGCCAGGAAGTCGAGTCCTTCGCGCTCCCAGCAGTAGTTTTCCATGAACTGGCTGGGCAGCTCGACGGCGTCCCAGGCGACACCGTTGATGCCCGAGATATCGGCGATCTGCTGCTTGGTCAGCATGTGGTGGAGACCATGGCCGAACTCATGAAACAGGGTGGTGACTTCGTCGTGGGTTAGTAGCGCCGGCCGGCCTTCCACGGGAGGCGTGAAATTGCAGGTCAGAAACGCCACGGGTAACTGCAGACCGTTTTCGGTCTGGCGCCTGACCCGGCAATCCGCCATCCACGCGCCGCCGCGCTTGCCTTCGCGGGCGTAGAGGTCGAGGTAGAAGCCGGCAATGGGGCTGCCATCTTCCATGATGCGAAAATAGCGCACATCTTCGTGATAGCTGGGGGCATCCAAGTCTTCTTCAAAGCGCACCCCGTAGAGGCGCTCGACCACCTGGAAAAGACCATCCACTACCTTGGGCGCCGGGAAATAGGGGCGTAGTTGCTCTTGGGAAATGGCGTGACGCGCCTCGCGCAGCTTTTCGCTGGCGTAGGCGATATCCCAGGGCTGCAGCTCGTCCAGTTCAAGCTGATCCCGAGCGTAGTCGGTCAGTTCGGCGAATTCCTCACGGGCCTGGGGAACGGCGCGCCGCGCGAGATCCTCGAGGAACGCCAGCACTTGCTCGGGGGAGTCGGCCATCTTGGTGACCAGCGAGTAGTCGGCATAAGTGGCGAAGCCCAGTAGCTCGGCAAGCTCCTGGCGCAGGGCGAGAATCTCTTCGATCAGGGGGGCGTTGTCGAAACGTCCCGCATCGGGACCCTGGTCGGAGGCGCGGGTGACGAAGGCGGTATACACCTCGCGGCGCAGGTCCCGATCATCGGCATAACTGACGACCGGGAAGAAGCTGGGGAAGTCCAGAGTGATACGGTAGCCTTCCACTCCCTTGGCGTCGGCGTTGGCCTTCAGCGTGTCGAGTGCGCTCTGGGGGAGTCCCGCCAGGACATCGGCGTTGGCGACATCCTTGTGCCATGCCTGGGTGGCATCCAGCACATGGTTGGAGAACTGGTTGGACAGCTCGGAAAGGCGTGCCTGGATTTCACCATAGCGGGCCTTCTTTTCCGGGGCGAGATCGACCCCCGCCAGATGAAAATCGCGTAGCGTCTGTTCGACTGTGCGTCGTTGCGCGCTATCCAGCTCCGCCCAGGCCGGGCCGTCCTTCACTGCCTGCCAGGCGTGAAACAAGCCTTCATGCTGGCCCATCCAAGTGCTGTACTCGGAAAGTTTACCCAGGCAGGCCTGGTAGGCCTCGCGCAGGGCAGGCGTGTTCATGGTGCCGTTGAGGTGCGACACCGGCGACCACGCTCGCGCCAGCCGGTCGTTGAGCGCTTCCAGCGGCGCGGCGAAACTCTCCCAGGTGGGCGCGGTATGAGAGGCTTGGTCGGCAAGTTGCTGGATGCCGCCGCGGCTTTCTGCCAACAAGGCATCAAGCGCTGGTACGACATGCTCGGGACGAATCTCGCCAAACGCGGGGAGTTCGTCATTTTCAAGCAACGGGTTACGGGGCATACGCACCTCTTGGGGTTGGCGGAGTGCAGGCATAGGACCATTCTACACTCGATGATTCTCTGGGTGGCTCTTGAAATAGCTCTTTGCTAGGTGCGGGCGAGAGCTTCGAGTTTCAATGGAGGTTTGGCCGCAAGGCGGCGCCCTGCTAGTCTTGCGGGCTTTTATAGCCGCTAGGCAGGAGCAAGCAATGAGCGAGACGCTGGAGCGATGGGGGTCGAAACGCGCCTTTATCCTGGCCGTGACCGGAGCCGCGGTGGGCCTGGGTAATATCTGGCGCTTTCCCTATATCGCCGGAGAAAATGGCGGCGCTGCTTTTCTGCTGGTGTATATCGCCTTCGTGCTGCTGCTGGGATTGCCGGTGATGATGGCGGAAATCCTCATCGGCCGTGCCGGCCGGCGCGGACCGATGCAGTCGCTGGGAACGCTGGCGGCCGAAGCCGGGGCCTCGCCCCATTGGCGCTGGTTGGGTGCCTTCGGGGCGTTCACGGTGTTCTGCATCCTGTCGTTCTATTCGGTGGTATCCGGCTGGTCGATCGAGTTTCTGGTGGCTTCCATCAACGGTCAGTTTACCGGGGCCAGCGCCGAGCAGGTGGGCGCGGGCTTCAATGCTTTCCTTGCCAATCCCTGGCTGCTGGTGTTCAACCATTCGCTCTTCCTGTTCATGACCATGACCGTGGTGGCGGCGGGAGTGGCCAAGGGCCTGGAGAAGCTCAACAACCTGCTGATGCCGCTACTGTACCTGCTGTTGCTGCTCCTGGCAGGCTATGCCGCCACCACCGAAGGGTTCGGGCCGGCCCTGGCATGGCTGTTCACTCCCAACCTTGCGGCGATAACACCCGAGGTGGTGCTGCATGCCCTGGGCCATGCCTTCTTTACCCTGGCGGTCGGTGCCTGTGCATTGATGGCTTATGGTGCCTACATGCCCGAAGAGCAGAGCCTGCCCAAGGCGGCCGCCGCGGTGGCGGTGCTGGATATCAGCGTGGCCTTGCTGGCGGGAATCGCCATCTTTTCGGTGGTATTCGCTCAAGGGCTCGACCCCGCCGAAGGGCCGGGGTTGATGTTCGTCACCCTGCCTATCGCCTTTTCGCATATTCCCTGGGGAGCACTGTGGCTGAGCATCTTCTTTTTGCTTCTGCTGCTGGCGACCTGGACCTCCGCCATCAACCTGGCCGAACCGATGGTGGCCACCTTGCAGGGGCTGGGGTGGGGCCGGGGCCTGTCGGCGGCGGCGGTGGGTTTGAGCGTGTGGCTGCTCGGTCTGCTGTCGGCGCTGTCGTTTTCCGTACTGGCGGATTTCCGCCCGCTGCTGGGGCGCAACGTATTCGAGCTGGTGAGCAGCATTCCGCCGGATATCTTCCTGCCCCTGGGCGGGTTGCTCATCGCCATTTTTGCCGCCTGGGTCATGCCCCAGCCAGCCGCCGCCAGCGCACTCGGAGTTGGCGAAGGGCGCTTTCGCCTGTGGCGGGGCGTGGTGCGCTGGATTTCGATACCGCTGACGTTCGTCGTGCTGCTGAGCGCCTTGTTGTAGAGTGAGGAAGACGGAACCCACCAATGACAGGAGAAATGCAATGAGCCATGCAGCCATTCGCTCGTTTCAGGGCCATACGCCGCAATTGGGCGAGCGTGTCTTCATCGACCCGGCGAGCGTGGTGCTGGGGGATGTGGTGCTGGGCGATGACTGTTCGGTATGGCCGATGACGGTAATCCGCGGTGACATGCATCGTATCCGCATCGGCGCGCGCACCAGCGTTCAGGATGGTAGTGTCCTGCATATCACCCATGCCAGCGACTTCAATCCCGACGGCTTCCCGCTGACCATCGGCGACGACGTCACCATCGGCCACAAGGCGATCCTGCACGGATGCACCCTGGGTAGCCGTATTCTGGTGGGAATGGGATCGGTAGTCATGGATGGGGCGGTGGTCGAGGACGAAGTCATCATCGCTGCGGGAGCCGTGGTCACTCCCGGCAAGCACTTGCCCAGCGGTTTCGTCTATGCCGGTAATCCAGCCAAGGCGTTACGCCCGCTCAAGGACAAGGAGCGTGCCTTCTTTCCCTATACCGCCGGCAACTATGTGAAGCTCAAGGATCAGTATCTGCAACAAACGGTGACCTAAACTACCGTTTAGCCAACGTTTTTTCTCAAGAATCTATGTTGCGACACGCTATATTCTGATAATTTATACAGTTTTTCAGAGCTGTCGCGACATGGCCGATTTTCGTACCCACATCACCATCGCCACCGTCGGCGGCGCGCTGTTCGCCTATGGCGGCTGGCAGGCGCAGTGGTGGCCGGGCTCCCAGGCGCTGTTGATGCCGGCCTTGGTGGCGTTCGGCGGCATCCTGCCGGATATCGATGCCGACCGGTCGCGCTCCATCCGGTTGATTTTCAACCTGCTTTCCGTACCCGCCCTGGTGCTGGGCGCACTGCTGCTGCAGCCCTGGCTGACCCCTGGGGTGTTACTGCTGAGCTGCGGCGCCATCTATTTTTCGGTGCGCTATCTGGGAGGAGTGCTGTTCGCTCGCCTGACGGTGCATCGAGGTATCTGGCACTCGCTGATGGCGGGGATGCTGTGCAGTTTCATAGCGGCGGCCTTGAGCTTTCAGCTACTGGGCCAGGAATCATGGTTGGCCTGGTGCCATGGCGTGGCAGTAGGCTTGGGGTTTCTGATTCATCTGCTGCTCGACGAGTTGTATAGCGTGGATCTCGAGGGCGCGCGGCTGAAGCGCTCTTTCGGTACCGCCTTGAAGCTCTGCGATGGCCGCCGGCCGGTCTCCTCGCTGCTGATGCTGATCGCCACTGGGGCGTTACTGCCCTGGGTGCCGCCATGGCATGTACTGGGGGATATTCTGGTTCAGGGATCACTGTTGTGGCGGTAATCGTCGGCTTTCAGTTGGTGTTTCTTGAGCTTGTCGTAAAGTGTCTTGCGCGGAATGCCCAGCTGGTGGCAAACGTCGCTGACCCGCCCACGATGACGGGCCAGGGCCTGGCTGATCAGGCTTTTCTCGAACAGCTCCACCTGGCGGGGCAGGTTGGGTTCACGGGTATCGGTGGCGCTTCCTTCCAGCAGTGCGTCGAGGCGGTAGTCGAACGCCGCGCCCAGCAGCACGTAGCGCTCGGCGAGGTTGCGCAATTCCCGCACGTTGCCCGGCCAGTCATGGGCCAGCAGCACGGCGATGCCGCTGGCGTCCAGGCTGGGAACTTCGAGTCCGCTGCGATTGCCCGCCACCACGGCAAAGTGCTGGAACAGCAGCGGAATGTCTTCGCGCCTTTCGCGCAAGGGCGGCAGCGCCAGGGTCACCACGTTGAGCCGGTAATAGAGGTCTTCGCGAAAATCGCCGTTTTCGGCAGCGGTTTTCAGATCGACCTTGGTGGCGGTGATGACGCGCAGATCCAGGGGCACCGTCTCGTTGGCGCCCAGGCGCTCGACCGAGCGCTCCTGCAATACCCGTAGCAGCTTGACCTGCAGGGCCAGCGGCATCGACTCGATCTCGTCGAGGAACACGGTGCCGCCATTGGCGTGTTCGAACTTGCCGATACGCCGCTCGACAGCGCCGGTGAACGCGCCCTTCTCATGGCCGAACAGCTCGGACTCGATAGTGCTCTCCGGTACTGCGCCGCAGTTGATGGCCATGAAGGGTTTGCCGCGCCGCGAGCTGCGTTCGTGGATGGCGCGCGCCACCAGGTCCTTGCCGGTGCCGGTTTCACCGAAGAGCAGCACATCGGCTTCCACCTGGCTGATGCGCTGGATCATGGCAGCCAGGCGTGAAATGACCGCAGTGCGCCCCACCAGCCGCGGCCCCAGCGCCGCCTGTTGCACTTCCAGTTCCGCTTTCAGGCGGCGGTTTTCCAGGCTCAGTTGGCGCTTCTCCAGGCCCCGGCGGACCACTTCCACCAGTTGGTCGCCGGCGAAGGGCTTTTCCAGAAAATCCCAGGCACCTTCGCGCATGGCTTCCACCGCGGTGGAGATGTCACCGTGTCCGGTGATCAGGATGACCGGCAGGGTGGGGTCGCGCTGATGCAGCTGGCGCAACAAGGCCATGCCATCCATGCCGGGCATGCGAATATCGCTGACTACCACGCCGGGGAAATCCAGCGGGAGTTGGCTCAGCGCCTCTTCGGCATTGTCGTAGCAATGGGGAGTGTAACCGGCAAGCTCCAGTGTCTGGCTCGCGGTAATGCGCAAGTGAGCCTCGTCGTCGATCACCATTACGGGAGAGGTCGCCGGTTCATGCATGGGTAAGGGTTTCCTGGTGGGAAGGAGGCGGCGCAGCGCGGGCCAGGGTAAGCGTGAAGCAGGCCCCGCCCTCGGGCCGATTGTAGACTTGCAGCTTGCCGCCCAGATCGTCAACGATACGCGAAGAGATCGACAAGCCCAGCCCCAGGCCGCTGCCCGGCGCCTTGGTGGTGAAAAACGGCTCGAACACCCGGCCCAGGTGGGCGTCGGGTATCCCCGGGCCGTTATCCGCCACGCGGATCGTGACTCGGTCGCCGCGCTCCTCGCCACTGATGGACAGACGCGGGGCGGCTGTCTCCTTCATGGCCTGCAAGGCGTTGCTGATCAGGTTGACCACCACTTGTTCCAGGCGCACGAGATCCGCTTTCGCCCATATCGTATGCTCCGGCCAGGCGTGTTCCACGCGTACCCGACTGTCGTAAAGCCGGCTCTGGAACAAGCGCAAGGCGTACTCGGTACAGGCTTGCAGCGATACCGTCTCCTCCCGCTCGCCGCTCTTGCGCGAGAACTGACGCAGCTGGGCGCTAATATCCGCCATGCGCTTGGTGAGCTCGATGATCTGCTCCAGGTTGGTATCCGCCCGCGCCGGATGCTCGCGCGCAATGAAGCTGCGGGCATTCTCGGCATAGGCGCGAATGGCCGCCAGCGGCTGGTTGAGCTCGTGATTGATGCCGGCCGCAAGTTGCCCCAGCACCGCCAGTTTTGCCGCCTGGATCAATTCATCCTGGGTCTGGCGAAGATTATCTTCCGCACGCCGTCTTTCTTCGATTTCCGCTGACAGCCGTTCATTGCTCGACACCAGGTCGCGGGTACGATGCTTGACGCTGATTTCCAGTTCGTCGCGAACGCGCGCCAGCGTCTTGCGTTCACGCTCGGCGAATTCCTCCCGCTCCCGGCGCAGGCGCAGGCGTTGCCAGCCAATGCCGCCTCCCAGCAGGATTACCCCATAAAGACCGCCAGCCATCAGCCCGGCGATCCACTGGGCCCGGATCACTGGTGTCAGCGGCTTGAGAATATGCATCTGCCAACCGAACTCGGGGATGTGCCGGCTCAGGCTCAGGTAATTGCCTTCGCTGAGCGGGCCATGGGCAAAACTGACGATACGGCTCTGCTTGCCGTAGGTGTCTCCTGCTTCAATGCCCGAGGGTGGGAGGGGTTCGTTGGCGTAACGGCGAGTTTGTAAAAGTGCCTGGTGTTCTTCTTCCGAGAGCGGGTGCAGTGCCGTCATGCGCAACTCGGGGCGGCTGGCCATGAAAATGATGTCATCGCCGTCCGAGACCAGCAGTTCGGCATCCTGCTCCGCCCAGCTGTCCTCCACCCCATCCAGCAGGACCTTGACCACCATGACCCCGTCGGGGCGCGCATCAGGTGCGGTATCGTCGAGCCATACCGGCGCGGAAAAGTAATAGCCGCGCTCCAGCGATTGCACGCCCAGGCCGTAGAAGCGCCCCTGGCCTCCGGCGATGGCGTCCTGATAATAGCTTCTGAATTCGTAGTTCTGACCAATAAAGGTGTTAGGGCGGTGCCAGTTGCTGGCCGCGAGAGTGTCGCCGTGGCGGTCGAGCAGGTACACATCCGATACATCGGTGGTGAAGCGGAAGCGGTCCAGAAGCAGGTTCAGCGGCATGGCATCCTGGGTATCGGGGGAGGCCAAGAAGCGCTGTACGCCTTCGCGCGTGGCGAGCATGCTGGGCAGGTAGTCATAGCGCAGCAGATAGCCGTTCAGGTTGGCCGCGGATAGGCGAAGTTCGTTTTCGGCATCCTTGTGCAACGTGTCGAGCGCCTGTTCCTTGGCCAATTGCGTGGCTTGCCAAACGAATAGCACCAAGCCGAGAGGGATCGCGACCAGCCATAAACGTCGCCAGCGCCGCGACAGGCCGGCAAGCGCGACATGCTGTGTCCGCAAGCCGGTAGCAGCCTTGCCGGACGGGGATACCGGATTCATGCCGGTGCTGCACCTTGGGCGCGACGCAAGGCGCGTTGCGCTCTCGTTTCGGCACGCGCCATTTCCAGCAGGCCATCTTCGACGAAGACAAGATGCTCATGGGCGCGCAAGCGTGCATCTTCCGCCTTACCTTCGAGAATGGCGTCGAGCAGGGCCCGGTGTTGCTTCATCAATTGGCTGCGTGAGCCGGGCTTGGCGAACAGGTGGGCCAGGTTATCGACGATACTCTTTTCCAGTAAATGAAAGATGCCGCGTATGGTGTGCAGAAGCAGCACGTTGTGCGCCGCTTCGGCAATGGCCAGGTGAAAGGCGGCGTCCAGTTTCGCTTCCTGGGCGGGGTCGGCTCCGGCGAAGCCGCTATCGAGTTCCTCGAAACGCTGGATAAGCACGGATTTATCGGCTGGCGTGGAGCGCAGCGCGGCATAATAGGCCGAGATACCCTCCATGGCATCGCGAAATTCGAGCAGGTCGAGATCGAACTCCTTGTGGCGGGAGAGCATTTCCAAGAGCGGGTCGGTATAGCCGCTATTGAGTTCCTCGTTGACGAAGGTGCCGCCACCTTGGCGGCTGCTCAATAACCCACGGGCGGCCAGTTTCTGAATGGCTTCACGCAAGGAAGGGCGCGAGACACCGAAACGTTCCGCCAGCTCGCGCTCCGGCGGTAGACGGTGGCCGGGCTTGAGGCTGCCTTCCAGAATCATGCCTTCCAGGCGTTCGGTGATTACGTCGGCGAGACGTTGTTGGCGTAGTGGCGGATAATCCATGGAAAGCCCTCTTAATTGGTAAGACCAATATTAACGTGTGTTTTGAAGGCAAACAATATCTACCCCGGCATTTCGCGACGCCATCCCTGACTTCATTACCTTATTACCAGCGCTCTTTCACTAAAGTATAAACAAGCAAAGTGCCGCTATCTGCGCTTTGCATTTGACAGCGCTTCCTCCGCTCCCTAGTGTTGTCGAAATATTATATGTCAATTGGTTTTACCAATTATTCTTGTTTCGTTGCCACAAAAGGCAGCGATAGGAGACGAGCGCTCGCCATGACTCCCGTCAAGCTGTATCCCCCCAAGCCGGAAAAGGTCTATTTCTACGGAACCTGTCTGGTGGACATCTTCTTTCCCGAGGCCGGCCTGGATGGTGTGCGCTTGCTGGAGAGAGAAGGTATCGAAGTGGTTTTTCCCGAGGATCAGACGTGTTGTGGCCAACCCGCCTATACGTCAGGATACGAGAGCGAGGCGCGGGCAGTGGCCGAATCGCAGCTGGCGCTGTTTCCCGAGCCATGGCCCATCGTGGTGCCATCCGGTTCCTGTGGCGGCATGATGCGCACTCACTATCCGGCACTTTTTGCTGGTACAAACAGTGAAGTACGAGCGATGGAAGTCGCTGGACGCATCTTCGAGCTGACCGAATTTCTGGTTCATGTCTGCCATCTTCAGCTGGAGGATCGCGGAGCGCCGGAAAAGGTTGCCATGCATACCTCCTGCAGTGCCCGGCGCGAGATGGGTCTGGCGGAAACCGGCCCGGCCCTGCTCGCCAAGCTGGGCCATGTGGAGCTGGTCGAACAGGCGCGGGCGGCTGAGTGCTGCGGTTTCGGCGGCACTTTCGCGGTACGCCATCCCGAGGTCTCGGCGGCCATGGTCGAAGACAAGACCCAGGCAATCGAAGCGACTGGCACGAAACGCTTCGTGACCTCTGACTGTGGTTGCCTGATGAACATCGGCGGCCGTTTCGAGCACCAGGAGAAGCCGGTGCAGGGTGAGCATATTGCCAGCTATCTATGGCGGAGAACTTCATGAGCGTCGAAATCTATACGCCGCAGGCCTTCCATCGTCAGGCCCACGACGCCCTGGGCAATCCGCAGATACGGGGCAACTTCCGCAAGGCCATGGATGGTCTGATGACCAAGCGGCGCGACATATTCAACGACTGGGACCTGGAGACGCTGCGTGAGCTGGGGGCGAATATTCGCCTGCGGGCGCTGGCCAAGCTTCCCGACCTTCTCGAGCAGCTGGAGGCCAACTGCCAGGCCAACGGAATCCAGATGCACTGGGCCGAGGATGGCGACCAGGCGTGTCGTATCATCCGCGAAATATGCCAGGCGCGCGGTGCCAAGTCGGTGATCAAGGGCAAGTCGATGGTTTCCGAGGAGATGCACCTGAATGCGCATCTGGAAGAGGCGGGCATCGAGGCGCTGGAGTCGGATCTCGGCGAATACCTGGTACAGCTCAATGAACAGACGCCGTCGCATATCATCATGCCGGCGATTCACCTCAATACCGATGAGATTTCCGACATCCTGCATGACAAGACGGGTACCGAGCGCACCCGCGATGTCGACTACATGACGGCGGCAGCCAGACAGCAGTTGCGTGAACGTTTCATGTCCGCCGATGTGGGGGTTTCCGGCGTCAACTTCGCGGTGGCTGAAACGGGTACGCTGTGCCTGGTGGAGAACGAAGGTAACGGGCGCATGACCACCACCGTGCCGCCGGTGCATATCGCCGTGACCGGTATCGAGAAAGTGGTGGAACATCTGCGCGACGTGGCGCCGCTTTATGCGCTATTGACCCGTTCGGCCACCGGCCAACACGTCACCACCTATTTCAACCTGATCAACTCGCCGCGCAAGCGGGGAGAGCGCGATGGGCCCGAGGAGGTTCATCTGGTGCTGGTCGACAACGGCCGCTCCAGCATTTATCAGGATGACGAGCTGCTCGATACGTTGCGTTGCATTCGCTGCGGCGCCTGCATGAATCATTGCCCCGTCTACACGCGGGTGGGCGGGCATACCTACGGTACCACCTATCCCGGTCCGATCGGCAGTATCCTGATGCCGCACATGCTGGGGCTGGAGGCGACCCAGGACTTGCCAAGTGCCTCCAGCCTTTGCGGCGCTTGCGGTGAGGTCTGCCCGGTCAAGATTCCCATTCCGGACCTGCTGGTGCGTCTGCGCAAGGAGGCCGTAGGAGAGGGGCGAGGAAACGTTCTCGGTGCCGGTGTCAAACGTAACAAGAAGGAAGTTGCCGCCTGGAAAAGCTGGCAGTGGATGGCGACCCATCCCGGTGCCTGGCGCGGCGGCACGGCTATTGCCGGCAAGTTGCAAGTGATGATGCCGGCCAAGCTCGGCCCCTGGACCGATTATCGCACCATGCCGAAACCGGCCAAGACGTCGCTGCATGCCTTGATGAAGCGACACCGTCAGGAGAAAGAGTCATGAGCGCACGCGATACGATTCTCAGGCGCTTGCGCGAGCGTACCGACGGCCCGTTGGCTGCGCCGAAAAGTGATTTTGCCGTGGTCACGGGGCGCGGCTGGAGCCATGACGAACGCCTGGAGCGTTTCGAGCGCTGGATCACTTCGGTGCATGGTGAAGTGATCCACACCCAGCGCGACAACTGGCTTGAGGTGTTGAGCCAAGTCGTCTCGGCAAAATCCATTCGCCGGCTGGCGCTGGGCCGAGAGCACCCGGTCGCGGCTGAAGTGCGCATGGAGCTTGCCGCCAGCGAGTTGAAGTTGGTGGACTCCGACCGGGACGTGGAGGGCTGGCAGCGTGAGCTTTTCGAGCAGGTGGATGCAGGGCTAACCTCGGTTCGGGGCGCTATTGCCGAGACAGGCAGCCTCTGGCTGTGGCCGACGCAGGACGAGCCACGCCAGCTTAGCCTGGTGCCTCCCATCCATATCGCCGTGCTTGATGCATCCAGCATCGAGGACACTCTCTTCGATGTGATCGAGGCACATGGTTGGTCGCAACAGATGCCGACCAATGCGCTGTTGATTTCAGGGCCGAGCAAGACGGCGGATATCGAGCAGACCCTGGCTTATGGAGTGCACGGGCCGAAAGAGTTGGTCGTGATCGTGCGCCATTAAAGTCGCTTGTCATTTTTTTACAAACCTCTTGCCAACCCCGCCGCGAATCCGTAAAGTACGCATCCGCTGCCGGGGACGCCAAGCGTTTCCAGCGGTGGATGAAGGTGAAAACCTTCGGATTGTCAGGAAGTTAGCGAAGTTTTGATCGCTCGCTTCACGCGCTGACATCAGCGGTTGACAATCACCAGGAAATGCGTAGAATACGCCTTCCTCGCTGAGGCAAGCCAGTTCAACGGCAAGCCAGTGACTTCTCTTGAAGTTCAGCAGCGAAACAGCTCTTTAACAATTTGATCAGGTAATTCATGTGGGCGCTTGCCGATGAGGGTGATAAATCACCAAATATCAAGGCAAGCGAACACCAAGATACACTTAGGTGTATCACAGTGAATTCGTTTGAAACCTTGAGCCAAGATTGGTTCGCTTTCTCCTTCGGGAGAGCAAGAACCGCAATGATTGTAAACTGAAGAGTTTGATCATGGCTCAGATTGAACGCTGGCGGCAGGCCTAACACATGCAAGTCGAGCGGTAACAGGGGAAGCTTGCTTCCCGCTGACGAGCGGCGGACGGGTGAGTAATGCATAGGAATCTGCCCGGTAGTGGGGGATAACCTGGGGAAACCCAGGCTAATACCGCATACGTCCTACGGGAGAAAGGGGGCTTCGGCTCCCGCTATCGGATGAGCCTATGCCGGATTAGCTGGTTGGTGAGGTAAAGGCTCACCAAGGCGACGATCCGTAGCTGGTCTGAGAGGATGATCAGCCACATCGGGACTGAGACACGGCCCGAACTCCTACGGGAGGCAGCAGTGGGGAATATTGGACAATGGGGGCAACCCTGATCCAGCCATGCCGCGTGTGTGAAGAAGGCCCTCGGGTTGTAAAGCACTTTCAGCGAGGAAGAACGCCTTCGGGTTAATACCCCGGAGGAAAGACATCACTCGCAGAAGAAGCACCGGCTAACTCCGTGCCAGCAGCCGCGGTAATACGGAGGGTGCAAGCGTTAATCGGAATTACTGGGCGTAAAGCGCGCGTAGGCGGCGTGATAAGCCGGTTGTGAAAGCCCCGGGCTCAACCTGGGAACGGCATCCGGAACTGTCACGCTAGAGTGCAGGAGAGGAAGGTAGAATTCCCGGTGTAGCGGTGAAATGCGTAGAGATCGGGAGGAATACCAGTGGCGAAGGCGGCCTTCTGGACTGACACTGACGCTGAGGTGCGAAAGCGTGGGTAGCAAACAGGATTAGATACCCTGGTAGTCCACGCCGTAAACGATGTCGACCAGCCGTTGGGTGCCTTGAGCACTTTGTGGCGAAGTTAACGCGATAAGTCGACCGCCTGGGGAGTACGGCCGCAAGGTTAAAACTCAAATGAATTGACGGGGGCCCGCACAAGCGGTGGAGCATGTGGTTTAATTCGATGCAACGCGAAGAACCTTACCTACCCTTGACATCCTGCGAACCCGGAAGAGATTCCGGGGTGCCTTCGGGAACGCAGAGACAGGTGCTGCATGGCTGTCGTCAGCTCGTGTTGTGAAATGTTGGGTTAAGTCCCGTAACGAGCGCAACCCTTGTCCTTATTTGCCAGCGCGTAATGGCGGGAACTCTAAGGAGACTGCCGGTGACAAACCGGAGGAAGGTGGGGACGACGTCAAGTCATCATGGCCCTTACGGGTAGGGCTACACACGTGCTACAATGGCCGGTACAAAGGGTTGCGAGCTCGCGAGAGTCAGCCAATCCCGAAAAGCCGGTCTCAGTCCGGATCGGAGTCTGCAACTCGACTCCGTGAAGTCGGAATCGCTAGTAATCGTAGATCAGAATGCTACGGTGAATACGTTCCCGGGCCTTGTACACACCGCCCGTCACACCATGGGAGTGGACTGCACCAGAAGTGGTTAGCCTAACGCAAGAGGGCGATCACCACGGTGTGGTTCATGACTGGGGTGAAGTCGTAACAAGGTAGCCGTAGGGGAACCTGCGGCTGGATCACCTCCTTAAACGATGCGTCATCCTCGCGGCAAGCGCTCACAATGAATTACCTGATCAGAATGCTGTTGATACGCAGTGATAAGGGGTTTTGCTCTTCTCACGTTAAAAAGAAAAAAGAAAAGTCTTTTAAAGATATTCTCCTTTTTTCAACGTGAAAGAACCCTTATCACTGCGCATAGCAGTCGCTCTTTAACAATGTATATCATGCTGACATAAACGTCTTTTTAAGACGTTTATACGTAAATTGTTTTGTGATACGTCTCAAGCGTATCCGGCAATCGTTATCATTGCGAGATTCAGACTCCTTCGGGTTATAGGGTCAAGCAATGAAGCGCACACGGTGGATGCCTAGGCAGCCAGAGGCGATGAAAGACGTGGAAGCCTGCGATAAGGTTCGGCGAGGTGGCAAACAACCTGCGACCCGGACATCTCTGAATGGGGAAACCCACTCACCATCAGGTGAGTATCGTATCCTGAATCCATAGGGGTACGAGGCGAACCCGGGGAACTGAAACATCTAAGTACCCGGAGGAAAAGAAATCAACCGAGATTCCCCCAGTAGCGGCGAGCGACCGGGGAGTAGCCCTTAAGCATGAGACTGATTAGACGAACGTGCTGGGAAGCACGGCCGTAGCGGGTGATAGCCCCGTAGTCGAAAATCTGATCATGTGAAATCGAGTAGGTCGGGGCACGAGAAACCTTGACTGAAGACGGGGGGACCATCCTCCAAGGCTAAATACTCCTGGCTGACCGATAGTGAACCAGTACCGTGAGGGAAAGGCGAAAAGAACCCCGGAGAGGGGAGTGAAATAGATCCTGAAACCGTGTGCGTACAAGCAGTAGGAGCCCACTTGTTGGGTGACTGCGTACCTTTTGTATAATGGGTCAGCGACTTATTTTCAGTGGCGAGGTTAACCGTATAGGGGAGCCGTAGGGAAACCGAGTCTTAACTGGGCGCACCAGTCGCTGGAAATAGACCCGAAACCGGGCGATCTATCCATGAGCAGGGTGAAGATTGAGTAACATCAATTGGAGGCCCGAACCAGGATCTGTTGAAAAAGATTTGGATGACTTGTGGATCGGAGTGAAAGGCTAATCAAGCCCGGAGATAGCTGGTTCTCCTCGAAAGCTATTTAGGTAGCGCCTCACGTATCACCACCGGGGGTAGAGCACTGTTTCGGCTAGGGGGTCATCCCGACTTACCAACCCGAGGCAAACTCCGAATACCGGTGAGTGCCAGCGTGGGAGACACACAGCGGGTGCTAACGTCCGTTGTGAAAAGGGAAACAACCCAGACCGTCAGCTAAGGTCCCCAAATCCTGGTTAAGTGGGAAACGAGGTGGGAAGGCTCAGACAGCTAGGAGGTTGGCTTAGAAGCAGCCATCCTTTAAAGAAAGCGTAATAGCTCACTAGTCGAGTCGGCCTGCGCGGAAGATGTAACGGGGCTAAACCAGGTACCGAAGCTACGGGTTCATCCTCAGGATGAGCGGTAGAGGAGCGTCGTGTAAGCCGATGAAGGTGGATTGAGAAGTCTGCTGGAGGTATCACGAGTGCGAATGCTGACATGAGTAACGATAAAGGGAGTGAAAAACTCCCTCGCCGGAAGACCAAGGGTTTCTGTTCGATGCTAATCAGAGCAGAGTGAGTCGGCCCCTAAGGCGAGGCCGAAAGGCGTAGTCGATGGGAAACGGGTCAATATTCCCGTACCGGACATGATTGCGATGGGGGGACGGAGAAGGCTAGGTGAGCCAGGCGTTGGTAGTCCTGGTGAAAGTGAGTAGGCTGAGGAATCAGGCAAATCCGGTTCCTCAAGGCCGAGACACGAGACGAACAGCCCACGGGCTGGAAGTCACTGATGCCACGCTTCCAGGAAAAGCCTCTAAGCACCAGATCATGTGCGACCGTACCCCAAACCGACACAGGTGGTCAGGGTGAGAATCCCCAGGCGCTTGAGAGAACTCGGGTGAAGGAACTAGGCAAAATGGTGCCGTAACTTCGGGAGAAGGCACGCCGGCGTATCGTGAGAGCCCCCGCGGCTTCAGCGAGAACCGGTCGAAGATACCAGGTGGCTGCAACTGTTTAGTAAAAACACAGCACTCTGCTAACGCGCAAGCGGACGTATAGGGTGTGACGCCTGCCCGGTGCCGGAAGGTTAAGTGATGGTGTTAGGCCTCGGCCGAAGCTCTTGATCGAAGCCCCGGTAAACGGCGGCCGTAACTATAACGGTCCTAAGGTAGCGAAATTCCTTGTCGGGTAAGTTCCGACCTGCACGAATGGCGTAATGATGGCCACGCTGTCTCCACCCGAGACTCAGTGAAATTGAAATCGCCGTGAAGATGCGGTGTACCCGCGGCTAGACGGAAAGACCCCGTGAACCTTTACTATAGCTTCACACTGGACGCTGTTGTTGCCTGTGTAGGATAGCTGGGAGGCTTGGAACTGCGGACGCCAGTTCGCAGGGAGCCGACCTTGAAATACCAGCCTGGCATCATTGGCGTTCTCACTCAGGTCCGTGATCCGGATCGAGGACAGTGTGTGGTGGGTAGTTTGACTGGGGCGGTCTCCTCCCAAAGCGTAACGGAGGAGCACGAAGGTACCCTCAGCACGGTCGGACATCGTGCAATGAGTGCAAGAGCATAAGGGTGCTTGACTGCGAGACAGACACGTCGAGCAGGTGCGAAAGCAGGTTCTAGTGATCCGGTGGTTCTGTATGGAAGGGCCATCGCTCAACGGATAAAAGGTACTCCGGGGATAACAGGCTGATACCGCCCAAGAGTTCACATCGACGGCGGTGTTTGGCACCTCGATGTCGGCTCATCACATCCTGGGGCTGAAGTCGGTCCCAAGGGTATGGCTGTTCGCCATTTAAAGTGGTACGCGAGCTGGGTTTAGAACGTCGTGAGACAGTTCGGTCCCTATCTGCCGTGGGCGTTGGATGTTTGAGAAGCGCTGCTCCTAGTACGAGAGGACCGGAGTGGACGACCCTCTGGTGTTCCGGTTGTCACGCCAGTGGCATTGCCGGGTAGCTATGGTCGGACGGGATAACCGCTGAAAGCATCTAAGCGGGAAGCCCCCTTCAAGATGAGACATCCCCGAGGCCTCGAGCCTCCTGAAGGGCCCAGCGAGACCAGCTGGTCGATAGGCACGGTGTGGACGCGCTGCAAGGCGTTGAGCTAACGTGTACTAATGGCCCGTGAGGCTTGACCCTATAACACCCAAGGGGTCTGCTCAAAATGATAACGATCGCGTGTGAACACACGCAGAGAACCGGATACGCAACGAGTAAGCGACACGCTTGCTTGAAGTGACAGAGACGCTCACAAAACACGTCAATGGCAACACACCAGGACGACACAGCATGATATGCATTACCCGTTACGCCTGACGACCATAGCGAGTGGGAACCACCTGATCCCTTGCCGAACTCAGCAGTGAAACCGCTTAGCGCCGATGGTAGTGTGGGGCTTCCCCATGCGAGAGTAGGTCATCGTCAGGCACCTATCCTGCAGAGAACCCAGCCACCCGGCTGGGTTTTTTGTGTGCGGGAGAGAAAGCCAGCCACAAGGGCGCTCAATGGTGACCTGCTCCCCTCTAGCTTAACCGTTTTCAGCTTTATAATGTTCAAGGGGAAAGGTCAGCCGGAGCCCGGCGCAGTCGTCGTCAGCACCTATCCCGCCCCCCAGCTTCGCATGAGCTGGGGTTTTTACGTTTGGGGGCGTCTAAAAAGAGAACATCCTGTGTGTCATACGATATCCCCACGGCAAATGCCTGGGGGGATGATCAGCGTGACATGGAAACGGGAAAGTAGCGCGTGAAAGGGAAGACAACCTTGTTTTCAGGCAGAGGCGTTGATGCGGCCTGATTGAGGACCATTACGTCCATCGGCTTGGTAAAGAGTTTTTTCCGCGATCTGGCGGATATAGTCCAGCATATGCTGGTTGTGCTTCATGCGTACCGAGAGCATTTGACCCGTCAACTGGTTCATGCGCGCCGTACGTTCACTATTGTTCAACAGCTCAGCCCACGTTTCATGGCAACCGGCGTCCTTGGCTGCCTGTGTGGCACCGCTGATTCCGGCGGCATAACCCAGGCGCTGCTGCACGTTGCGACGTAAAGTCTCCATACGCTCGAGATCAGCAAGCAATGTCTGTTTCTGCTCGGCGACACTGGCCAGGGCGTCCCCGTCGATGCTTCCGCTTGTCAGCAGTTGTTGCTCGTGCTCGAGCAATCGCATCAGGGATGTCAGGCGTGCAAGTTGGTCGTCAAGCATACGGGCAAGACTCATGACAGGTCGCTTCCTCCCGTTTCGCGGAGACTTTCGATCAGACCATCCGCGATACGGTCGGCGCGGATTTCCATGCGCCCTTCGCGGATTGCACTGCGTATTTCCTCTACCTTGGCGGTATCGATATCCTGCTGATCGCCAATGGAAGCCTGGCTGAGCTGTGTCGTGGCTCGGCTTTCAGTCTTGGGCTCTGTGGTAGGGGACGAGCCCGCTTTCTGCGTTTCATCCCGCTGCTGTGGCTGGTTGTTGCGCAGCAGTGGATTGAGATTGTCAATTTTCACGTCGCTTGCCTCATCGTCGCCGTTTAATAGCACTCATGCCAGTTGGTATCACTATCGGCCTTCGGCGGAGAGACTTTAGGGGTCGATCAAAAATCTATTATCAGAGTCCCTTCTTCGGCGACACGTGCGGTCAATACTTCCCGTGCACCAAAACGCACGCGGACACGATCTCCCACGCCGCCACTCTCCAATGCTTCACCTTCACGGCTAACCCGAAAGGCGCTTCCACGTGCTTCGACTACGACGCGCTGGCCGCGTTCAATTACGGTGGGTGCTTGGAGGTAGTGTGACTGAAAGACGCTGCCGGCGCGTATTGGGCGACGCGCTACCTGACCGACGATGTCAGCCGCTTCCAGCAGGGCTTGGGACGGAAGTTCATTCAAATTGCCGGCATGCTCTTCCAGCATGTCGGCCGTGACGAGAGTGCCACGCTCGATGGCCGAGGCAGCCTTGACGAAATTGCCGATAACGCCGACTTCCGCTTGCAGGTAGCGTACCTGGCGCCCCGTGTCGCCGCAGCGTACCCCAACCGAGACTCTGCCTAGCGGTGATTGGCTGGTGTTGGTCAGAAATGGTTCGGGAGCCACGCAAGGCGGTAGATGGGGGGAGGGTGGCTGTACTTCGATAAGAATTTCTTCGCCTAGCGGACTCGCCTGTTCATAGAGAAAGGCATGGACCTGTTGCATGAGTTCTTCGTTATCGGAAGAGGCAAGGGCCACGCTTGGAGCCAGCAATAACATCAAGCCCACCTTGAATAAAAAACCACGGGCTAAACGAAGAACTAAGCAATATGTATGAGGCAAACACATAAGAGCGGCCCGCAGTGATGAGAAAAGGTGAGATTGAGAACGTGTTATTGTAGCTTTTTGCAGTGCGATACAGCATTAGAAATACTGGTGAAAACCGGGGTTGTTCCATGCTTTAGGCTGGCAAGGCCCGCGCTATTCTTCATCATCAAAATTATCTTCGAATTTTTACCTCCTGAGAGAGGGTTGGCATGATCGATCAGCTAGCGGCATCGCTCAACTATCACCAGCAGGCTCTGGGCCTTCGACAAGCGCGTCACGAGGTGCTGGCCAGCAATATTGCAAACGCTGACACGCCTAACTACAAGGCGCGGGACATGGACTTCGCCAGCGAACTGGAAAAGGCGGTATCTCAAGGGTCTCCAGGAGGCGCTTCCGGCGGGTTGAGCTTGGCTCGTACCTCGGAGCGGCATCTTCAAGGAGAAGGCCCACCCACGGGAGCGGGACGTAGTGAATTGCTTTACCGCATCCCGGATCAACCCAGTCTCGATGGCAATACGGTGGACATGGATCGAGAGCGTACCCAGTTCGCGGATAACGCCGTGCGTTACCAGGCGGGGCTGACGATTATCAATAGCCGCATCCAGGGGCTGAAAAACGCCATGCAGCCGGAATAACCAAGGAATAATTAAATGTCGATGTTTTCCGTCTTTGATATTGCCGGTTCGGCAATGAGCGCCCAGTCCCAACGGATGAACGTAACCGCCAGCAACATGGCCAATGCCGACAGCGTCGCCGGGCCGGATGGCGAGACCTATCGTGCCAAGCAGGTCATGTTCCAGACCCAGGCGCAGAACCGCTATGGAATCGGCGGCGTTCGTGTCACCGAAGTGGTGGAAGACCAATCGCCGCTGCGCATGGATTATCAACCGGGCCATCCCGCCGCTGATGAACAAGGCTACGTTACCAAACCCAATGTGGAGCCGGTTCATGAAATGGTCAATATGATTTCGGCTTCGCGCTCCTATCAAGCCAATGTCGAAGTCATGAACACCACCAAGCAGATGATGATGAAAACGCTCACTCTGGGAGAAGGATAAGCCATGAACATTGATACCAGTGTGATCAGCAGCATCAACTCCGGTGGTGCGGCGGCCAAGTCAGCGAGCCAATCCGCAGAGCTGCGGGACAGCTTCATGACACTGTTGATCACGCAGTTGAAGAACCAGGATCCGCTCAATCCCATGGAAAATGCGGAAATGACTTCTCAGCTAGCGCAGATCAACACCGTCAATGGCATCGAAGACCTCAATGAAACGCTCAACGGCATTACCGAGCAGATGAACGCTTCTAAGATGATTCAGGCGTCTGGCTTGATTGGTAATGCCGTACTCGTGCCTGGTAACAACGTTAAAGTGAACATAGATGACGAAGGTAACAGCTATGCCACACCGTTTGGCATAGAGCTCGAAAAACCAGCCAATAGCGTAGAAATCACAGTGCGCAGTCGTGCAGGCGAAGTGGTGTACCGCAACGAAGTAAGCGCAGTGAGTGCAGGAGTTGAGTCTTTCCAGTGGGATGGGAAAACCAATGACGGTGAAGCGCTACCTGCTGGTGATTACCGTGTTAGCTACGCTGCCAAAGATGCAGAAGGCAATGAGATCAGTGCTCAGCCGTTGAATTATGCCTTGGTGGAAGGTGTCACGCCGCAAGTGAAAGGCCAAGAGGTGCGCTTGGACTTAGGCGCTATTTATGGTCAGGTCACGCTTAACCAAATTAAACAGATTCTTTGATCTCGCGGCGTTCAACGCTAACGACGCATCACATTGTTATATTCAGGGGAATTACATGAGCTTTTCACAAGCACTCAGTGGTCTAAGCGCACAGCAAGCTAAGCTCGCCGTCACCGGTAACAATATTGCCAACTCCCAAACAGTGGGATTTAAAGGGTCTAACGTACAGTTCGCCGATGTTTATGCCCAGCAGATCGGCCTAGGTACCCGTGTTGCCGCAACCATGCAGGACTTCACCCAGGGCAACATAGAGTCGTCAGGCCGTAACTTGGACTTGGCGATTGCCGGTGAAGGCTTCTTCCGTTTTCAGCTCCCCAATGGCGATATCGGCTACTCCCGCAACGGCCAGCTAAACTTGACTGCCGATGGGCGTTTAATCAACTCCCAGGGGGCCCAGATTATGGGGTATGGACTTAGTGACGCTAATGATCTTTTCTCACCAATTGCACAAGGCGGAGCACCAGTACCTATCAGCGTGCCGGCTGATGATATGCCAGCTCGTGCAACAGGTTCTAGCGAGGGAGAGAATTCGGGTGTCCAAGCGGTCTATAATTTAGATGCCAGTATCGACGTTAATAATGCTGACCTTCGCAATCAAGCTGAAGTGTTCAATAGCTTAGAAGCAAAGCAAGATGAAGATAACGATGCAGTAACAGAAATTAATTACCATTACTCAAACTCTTTTACTGTATACGACTCATTAGGTACTGCGCAAAGTGTGACAGCGTATTTTGAAAAAACAGGGGAAAATGCGTGGTCAGTAAAGACAGCAGTAAACGGAATTTACACAGGAATAGCTAACGACTTTGCTCTTAAATTTAAAAGTGACGGTACGCTTGAAAGAAATGGTGATGGGGATATTATAGGTGTGGAAGGCAGCGATAGGTCGGCAATTACAATCACTAGCGCAGATGCGTTAGGTACCGGTGCCAATGATTTAACATTCAACTTTCGTTTAGCTGGAACAACACAGTTTTCAAATAGCTCTACTAATAACACTCTTAGTCAAGATGGTTACACATCCGGTTCCCTTATAGGAGTTACCATCGAAGAGGATGGTACCGTTATGAGGAACTTCTCCAATGAGCAGACAGTTGCTGCAGGCCAGGTCGCCATGGTGAGCTTCCGTAATCCCGAAGGCTTGAACCCTTCAGGCGATAACCTGTGGTCGGCGACAGGCTCCTCTGGCCCTGAGCTGGTGGGCGCGCCGGGTACCGGTCAGCGAGGGTTAGTTCAAGCCAGTGCGATTGAAACTTCTAATGTGGACTTGGCGCGTGAGCTGGTGGATATGATCGTTGCCCAGCGTGCCTACCAGGCCAACTCGCAAACCATCAGCACCCAGGATGAGCTCCTGCAAACCATTATCAATATCTAATTAATGGCAGTGTAGAGAGCTATCTATGGATCGTATGCTATATACCGCCATGAGCGGTGCCAAACAGAGCATGGACCAACAGTCCGTGGTCAGCCACAACCTGTCCAACGTATCCACCTCCGGTTTCCGTGCCCAGTTGCAGGCGGCACGCTCGGTGCCCACCCAGGGTGATGCGCTGCTACCCACGCGCGTCTCGGCCGTCACCACCACACCGGGAACGGATTACTCCCAAGGCCCTATCTCGCGCACTGGCAGGACGCTGGATGTGGCCATGCAGGGCAATGCCTGGCTGGCGGTGCAAGCCGAGGACGGTACGGAAACCTATACCCGTCGTGGCGACCTGCAACTGGATAGTAACGGCGTGCTGCTGAATGTCGGCCGGCCGGTAATGGGCGAGGCCGGCCCAATTGCGGTGCCGCAAGGCTCCCAGGTTTCGATCGGCGCCGATGGCACCATCAGCGCCATCGGCCAGGGAGAAGGCCCCGAGGCTCTGGTGGAAGTGGCGCGGATAAAGCTGGTGACGCCTGAAGAAGGTGAGCTGGTGCGGGGCGAGGACGGCCTGTTTCGTGCTCCCCCTAATGAAGAGGGAGAGCCGGGCATGTTGCCGGCCGACGAGGGCGCCCGGCTTGTCAGCGGGGCTCTCGAGGGAAGCAACGTGAGCCCCGTGGATGCCATGGTTTCGATGATCGACGTGGCACGGCGCTACGACATGCAGATGAAAGTCATCAGTACCGCCGATGAAAACGCCCAACGGGCCAATAACCTGTTGGCGCTGCAGGGCTGATCCAGCCGCCACGTAACTTGAGGAAATAACTTAATGATTAAGTCCCTGTGGACGGCCAAGACAGGCCTGGAATCGCAACAGACCAAGCTAGATGTGATTTCCAACAACCTGGCAAACGTGAGTACCAACGGTTTCAAGCGCTCACGTCCCGTATTCGAAGACCTTCTCTATCAAAACATGCGCCAGCCGGGTGCACAGAACGATGTGCAGAACCGCTTGCCCTCGGGCATGCAGGTCGGTACCGGTGTCCGCGCGGTGGCAACCGAACGGTTGCACACTCAGGGTGGACTGGAGCAGACCGAAAACTCCCGCGATATGGCCATCAACGGCAACGGCTTCTTCCAGGTGCTGATGCCGGACGGGACCGTCGGTTATACCCGGGACGGTAGCTTCCAGCTCGACGAGAACGGCCAGATGGTTACCGCCAACGGCTATCCCCTGGAGCCGGCTATCTTCGTTCCGCAGAACGCTCTCTCGGTGAGCATAGGTGAAGATGGTACCGTCAGCGTACGCCAGCCGGGCATTGCGGAAGATAATGTCGTGGGTCAAGTGAACCTGGCGACGTTCATCAATCCGGCGGGTCTGGAAAGCGTCGGCGGGAACCTGTACCTGGAAACCGGGGCTTCCGGCGTTGCCAATGAGAACATGCCCGGCATGAATGGCACCGGACGTCTTTTCCAGGGTTATGTTGAAACCTCGAACGTCAACGTGGTGGAAGAGATGGTCAGCATGATCCAGACCCAGCGTGCCTATGAAATCAATAGCCGCGCCGTCTCGACCAGTGATGAAATGCTGGCCCGCTTGAGCCAGCTGTAAGGGGATGGTCGATGCAGGTCAAGCTATGAAGGGTCGCCTTCTCGCTCCGCGGTGGTTAAGGCTGGTACTGGTGGTGCTGTTTTTCGCGGTGGTGGCGGGGTGTGCCCAGGTGCCGCGTGCCTCCGTGGTCGGCGAGCAAGAGCAGATCACCGTCGTCGATCGTCCGCCTCCGGTTCCCAACGGCTCGATCTACCAGGCGCGACGCGGCTATCAGCCCTTGTTCGAGGATCGTCGACCGCGTGCAGTCGGCGATATTCTGACCATCGTGCTGGACGAGGAAGTAAGCGCTTCCAAGAACTCGCAGGCCAACGCCAATCGCGGTGGCAGCTCGAGCCTGGAACTGGCTCAGCTGCCGGACGTGCTGGATGTACTGGCGGAATATGGCTTCGATGTTTCCGGAGAAAGCAATTTCACCGGCGGCGGCGGCGCCCAAGCTAACAATTCCTTCACCGGCACGATCACGGTGTCGGTGCTGGAGGTGATGAACAATGGCAACCTGCGGGTACGCGGGGAAAAGCAGATCGCGATCAACCAAGGAACGGAATTCATCCGCTTCTCGGGGGTCGTGAATCCCCGTACCGTCACCGCGCAGAATACGGTACCTTCCACCCGGGTGGCGGATGCGCGTATCGAATACGTCGGCGACGGCTACATCAACGAAGCTCAGCACATGGGCTGGTTGCAGCGTTTCTTCCTCAACGTTTCACCGTTCTGATTAACGGCGGATATTTCATGGCCACTCCTAGAATCTTCCACGGCCGGCAATGGTCGATCTGGCTTGTCGCCTTGCTGCTGACGGGATTGCTGACGGTGCCGGCGCATGCCGAGAGCGTGCGCGAGATCGCCGGTTTCTCCGGGGTCAGGGACAACCAGCTGGTGGGCTACGGCCTGGTGGTCGGCCTCGACAGCACCGGCGACCAGACCACCCAGGCGCCATTTACCAGTCAGAGCCTGGCCAATATGCTTTCCCAACTGGGCGTTTCCATCCCGCCGGGCACCAACATGCAGCTGCGCAACGTCGCGGCCGTCATGGTGACGGCGGATCTGCCTCCCTTTTCGCGTCCCGGCCAACGTCTGGATATCGTGGTCTCGTCCATTGCCAACGCCAGCAGTTTGCGCGGCGGCACCTTGTTGATGACGCCAATGAAGGGCGCGGACGGGGACACCTATGCCATCGCCCAGGGCAACATGCTGGTCGGCGGCGCAGGCGCTCAAGCGGGTGGAAGCAGCGTCCAGATCAACCAGCAGGCGTCGGGTAGAATTCCCGGCGGCGCCTTGGTGGAGCGGGAAGTGCCTCTCGATCTGGGCGCCAACGGCGGGTTGCTGGAGCTGGAACTCAACGAGACCGATTTCGGCACGGCACAGCGGGTAGTGGCGGCAATCAACAATGAGTTCGGTCAGACGGTGGCGTATGCGCGCAACGGCAGAGTGATCGCGCTGGATGGACCCCCCGAGGACAACGCCCGAGTCAATTTCATTGCTCGTGTGCAAAGTGTGCAGGTCACACCGACAGAGGCGCCGGCTCGTGTGGTACTCAACGCCCGAACAGGATCGGTGGTACTCAACCGTGCCGTCACCTTGCGCGAGGCTGCCGTGGCGCATGGCAATCTTTCGATCATGATCGACGCGAACTTCGGCGTGAGCCAGCCGGCACCCTTCGGTGAAGGCGAGACGGTGGTGGTGCCGGATGCCGATATCGATATCGAACAGCAGGAAGCCTACCTGCAGATAGTGGAAGGAGCGCAACTCAACGAAGTGGTCAATGCGCTGAATGCACTGGGCGCAACGCCCCAGGACCTGATGTCCATTCTGGAAGCGCTCAAGGCCTCTGGCTCGCTACGCGCTGAGTTGGAGATTATCTGATGAGTATGCAAGACGTCAGCAGCCAGTTTGCGCTGGACATGCAGGGGTTGCAGCGCATGCAGCACACAGCCCGCCAGAATCCCGAGGCTGGTGTGAAAGGTGCCGCACAGCAGTTCGAGGCGCTGTTCATTCAGATGATGGTCAAGAGCATGCGCGATGCCATTCCCACCTCCGGGCTCATGAACAGTCGCGATACCGATTTCTACCAGTCGATGCTGGATCAGCAGTGGTCGCAAACCATGGCGTCCCGGGGAATCGGTCTTGCCGATGCCCTGGTTGAACAACTGGAGCGCCAAGGCGCCTTCAAGCGATCGGATGCGTCTGTAGATAGTGAAACCCAGACGCTTATTGCCGGCATTCCCCGCGGTACTCCACGGGTGCTCGATGACGCCTTGATACCTGGCGCCGATAAGCCAGGGGCTAGCCCCGCCGCTTCCGAGCAGGGCTCGTTCCTGGATCAACTGGAAGCGATTCGTCAGGCAACGAGCGAGCCGGAAGCGGTCGAGAGCATTTCCCCGGCAGCTCGAGTTGAGCGCGAAGTGGCGGTGGCAGGCCATGTCGAGCAGTTCATCGACAAACTGGCCGAACCCGCTCGGGCAGCCAGCAAAGCGACCGGTGTGCCGGCCGAGTTGATACTGGCCCAGGCAGCCCTCGAGACGGGCTGGGGACGACACGAAATCGCCACGGCCAGTGGTGCCAATAGCCATAACCTTTTCGGTATCAAGGCGGGAAGCCACTGGCAGGGCGCCACGACGGATATCGTGACGCACGAGTATTTCAATGGTCGGCGCACCCAGATGAAGGACACCTTCCGTGTTTATGAGTCTTTCGAGCACGCCTTTACCGACTACGCGAACCTGATCGGTAACAATCCGCGTTATGCGGCGGTATTGAGCGCGCCCGATGCCAGGCAGGCTGCGCATGCCTTGCAACAAGGCGGCTACGCCACCGACCCGGCCTATGCGCAAAAGCTTGTGGCCATCATGAACTCCATGGGGCCGCTTGAGGCGGGCGATAATTTCCTCGCGGACATCCGCTGAGCCGTTCTGAGCCCTCAAGTTTTTCCGCGCCATGCCGATAGTTGACCCATCGGCTTAAGGAACTGACACCATGAGCATGTTTTCTATCGGGTTGAGCGGCCTCAACACGGCGCAGAACGCCCTGAACACCACCAGCAATAACATCAGCAACGTTTTCACGCCCGGCTACAATCGCGAGCTGACCCAGGTGGG
Organism: Halomonas sp. Bachu 37; assembly: GCF_039691755.1. Lineage (NCBI taxonomy): Bacteria > Pseudomonadati > Pseudomonadota > Gammaproteobacteria > Oceanospirillales > Halomonadaceae > Halomonas > Halomonas kashgarensis. The sequence goes on from NZ_CP137552.1 coordinate 96,977, forward strand.
CGAGGGCCGTGCCGGCGGCGGTGTTCAGGTCAATGATATCGAACGCCAGTTCAACCAGTACGTGGCGGCCCAGTTGAACAGCGCCAAGACGCAGTCCAGCGCGCTGGAGACCTATCACAATCAGGTGACGCAGATCGATAACCTGCTGGCGGATCGCGATGCTGGCCTGGCGCCCTTGATGCAGAATTTCTTCTCGTCGCTGGAAGACCTGGCCAGTGCCCCATCGGACCCGGCGGCACGCCAGGGCGTGCTGGGAACGGCGGATACGCTGAGCGCTCAGTTCCGCTCCTTCGATGGTTATCTGCAGGACATGCAGAGCAATATCAACAGCCAGATCAAGGACGAGATCACTCAGGTCAATAACACCACCGAGCAGATCGCCGGCCTCAACCGGGAGATCGCCCTGGCTCGCGCACGCACGGGGGAAGCCCCCAACAGCTTGTTGAACCAGCGTGACCACATGGTTTCCGAGCTCAACGAGCGGATGAATCTGCGCCTGAATATCCAGGACGGCAAGACCTACAACATCAGTCTGCCCAATGGCCAGCCGCTGGTTTCCGGTACGAACTCCTTTACCCTGGAACCGGTTCAGTCCGGTACCGACCCTCAGCGCACCGTGGTCGGCTACAAGGATGGCGGCGGTAATGTTGTTGAACTGAGCGAGAATACGATCACCGGCGGGGCGCTGGGCGGCTTGATGACCTTCCGCCAGGAAACACTGGACAAGACCCAGAATCAGATCGGCCAGCTGGCCGTGTCACTATCTGTCGCCTTCAACGAGCAGCACAAGCTGGGGGTGGACCTGGATGGCGCGCAGGGTAAAGACTTTTTCAAGGTGCGTGCCCCGCAAAGCTACGCCAACGATGCCAACACCAGCGATGCCGACGTGACGGCTGTATTTGATGCCGCCACTATCGACGAGCTCAAGGCGACGGATTATACCGTGCGCTTCGAAGGTGACGATCCGGTGGTAACGCGAAACGATAATGGCCAGATTCTCGATGAGGAGGACATGGCCTGGGACGATGCCGACAGGACGCTGACATTCGGTGGCGTCACGCTGACCTTCAGCGAGCAGCCGGCCGATGGCGACCGCTTTGAAATTCAGCCGGTGCGGCGAGCCGCCAACGGCATGGAAACCAATATCGCCGACCTGGACAAGATCGCGGCGGGTAGTCTGATTGAAGTTGAAGGTGACTTAAATATTGGCAAAGTAAGTGTTGCTGATGGCGCTTTCGCGGATGTCAATGAAGAGTACTCGATTACCATCGACGAGAATGGTGGCGTTAGTGAAGTGAAGCCAGAGACAGCGGCGATGACGGTCAACGGCGAAACTTATGATCCAACGAATCCATTAGAGGCTGGTGCTCGAATTAAAATTGGCGATATTGAGTTTACCCTCAATGAGCTGCCGGTGGTGGAAGCGAATCTTTCTATTACCCTAAGTGAATCCGGCTCCGGCGATAACCGCAACGCTCTCGCCTTGCAGAACCTGCAGGCCGAATCGATTGTCGGTGGCAGTGCTTCGGTAAGTGGCGCTTATGGGGCTATGGTCAGCGATGTGGGCAACCGGACCAACATTACCCAGGTGAATCTGGACGCTCGCCAGGGCTTGACCGACCAGCTGAAAGCCGTACAGCAGTCGGAATCGGGGGTGAATCTGGATGAAGAGGCCGCCAACCTGATTCGCTACCAGCAGTACTACCAGGCCAATGCTCGTGTGATCGACACGGCTGGCATGTTGATGGATACCATCCTGGGCCTACGGGGCTGAACGAGAGGAGACTAAATCATGCGTATCAGCACCGTGACCATGTTCGAGCAGGGTAGCGCTTCGATGAACCGCCAGCAGGGCGAGTTTCTCAAGGTGAGCCAGCAGATCGCCAGCGGGCGCCGGGTAGTGAATCCTTCCGATGATCCCCAGGCGGCCTCGCGTGCCGTGGGCGTGGACCAGGCAAGGGCGGTAACGCAGCAGTATACCGATGCCCGGGTCTCCGCCCGAAATTCCCTCGCCCAGGAAGAGAGCATCCTCAACAGCATCAGCGATGCCAATATCAGCGCCAAGACACTATTGGTGCAGGCTTCCAGCGATACCCTGAGCGACGTCGACCGTGAATCGATCGCCAGCGAGCTCAAGGGTATCTACGAAACCATGCTGGGCCAGGCCAACGCCACCGACGGCAACGGTCGTTATCTGTTCGGTGGCTATAAGGACAATGCGCCGCCTTTCGTCAAGGTAGGCGATAGTGTGCAGTACCAGGGAGACAGCAACGCCCGTGAACAGCGTATCGACGCCTCGCGCCTGATGCCGGTCGCCGACAACGGCGAAACCATCTTCAAGAGCGTGCCCAGCGGAGCAGGCTACGTGGCTGAGTCGATTAAAACAGGCGTTGATGGAAAGCCTTTGGTAGATGATGCTGCTAGAAACAAAGGCAATGTGACTTTCAGCGGGCCGCAAATCCGTGATGTTAATGATGATGGCTATGGTGATAGCTATCGTATTGTATTTACTGAAAACGACGACCCCGATAGTGGTTTTGACTATCAAGTACAGCGATTTGAAGATGGTGGCTGGCTAGAAACTGAGGAGGATTTGGTTGACTCGGGTGTATATACCGGCACTGGACAGCCGTTAACGTTTGGTGGTGTCAATATCACTCTGGAAGGGATACCCGCTGAAGGCGACGAAATCCTCGTGGCCCAAGCCGGCAGCGAACAGCGCGAACCGAACCTCTTCCGCACCATGGAGGAAGCCATTCGGGTGCTGGAAAACCCGGCCGATACGCCCGCCAAGAAGGCCGACCTGCGCAATACTTTGAATACCGCCATGCGCGACCTGGACAACAATCTGGATAATGTCCTGACGGTACGTGCCTCGGCCGGCGCCCGGCTCAATGAGCTCGATGTGGTCGACGCCGTGGGCAGCAATCGCATGCTCAACTACGAGCAGACCCTGTCGGATCTGGTGGACCTCGATTACAACGCCGCCATCTCCGAGTACAGCCTGCGGCAGGTAGGCATGCAGGCGGCGCAGAAAGCCTTCGTCGACGTCAAGGGCTTGTCGCTCTTCAACTATATGTAAAGCTTGCGATGTTGTGGCTACCCCATGCCACGCCCGAACGATGCGCCTCGGCTTATGCCGGGGCGTTGTCGTTGGGGCTCAACCCAAGGGTGCCAACGTCTCGATCAAGAGCTGCATGAAACTCACCCCCTGACTGAATAGCCGCTGCAGGAAGCGGCCGATATCGATCATCAGCACCATCATCAGTATCAGACCCACGGTCAGGGAGGTAGGGAAGCCGATATTGAAGACCGTCAGCTGCGGAGCGGAGCGGTTCAGTATCCCCAGAGCCAGGTTGATGATCAGAAGCGACGCCACCAGGGGCAAGGCCATCAGCATGCCGGACGCGAAGATCGTGCCGCCGTAGCGTGCCAGCATGATGAAGGCATCCGGGTTGAAGCTGCCGATCCCTATCGGTAGGGCCTGGAAGCTCATGATCAGCGTTTCGAGTACCATCAAGTGGCCGTTAAAGGCCAGGAACATCAGCAAGGTCACCATATACAGGATGCGTGACAACACCATGATGTTGGTGCCGCTGGCGGCATCGAAGAAACTGGCGAAGGCCAACCCCATCTGCAAGCCGATGAATTCCCCCGCCGCTTGGACCACGGCAAAGACAATGTGCATGACCATACCGATGGCCAGACCGATGAGTATCTGCTCGACCATGATGCCCAGCCCCGCCCAGGACATGACAGCCACCTCGGGCATCGCGGGCAGGACAGGCGCGATCACCACCGCAACGACAGCGGCGAGAGCCACCTTGGCCTGGTTGGGGATGCTGGAATGGCCCCACAGGGGCGATGCCGCCATGAAAGCGGTAATCCGGGCGAAAGGCCACAGAAAAGCTACCAGCCAGGCTTGTAGCTGGGTAAACGTGACCTCGACCATGGCCTACATCACCATGCGCGGGATATTGGCGATCAGCTCGCGGGTAAATTCGGTGATCAACCCCAACAGCCACGGCCCGGCGAAGACCAGAACCGCAAAGACCGCCAGGATCTTGGGGATGAAGGTAAGCGTCATTTCGTTTATCTGCGTAGCGGCCTGGAAAAGACTGATCAACAACCCCGTCAGCAGGGCAGCCAGCAGTAAAGGGCCTGCCAGGAGCAAGGTGACACGCATTCCCTGGTAGGCAATGTTCATGACCATTTCAGGTGTCATACGCTAACTCCTTCCGCATTGTCACGGACTAGATCATGTAGAAGCTTTCGGCGAGCGAGCCGATGATCAATTGCCACCCGTCGACCAGCACGAACAGCATCAGCTTGAACGGCAACGAGATGGTGATGGGCGGCACCATCATCATCCCCAGGGCCATCAGGGTGCTGGCCACAACAAGGTCAATGATGAGAAAGGGAATGAAGACCGTGAAGCCGATCTGAAAAGCCGTCTTCAGCTCACTGGTGACGAAGGAAGGCAGCAGCACACGCATGGGCAGATCCTCGGGTCCCTGGAGGGGGCCGACATCCGCCAGGCGAGCAAACATGGCGATATCCGGTTCCCGGGTCTGGGCCAGCATGAATTCGCGAAAGGGCTGCTGGGCCAGCACCACGAACTCCTCCAAATTGATCGTTTCGTCAGTCAGCGGAACCCAAGCGGTATCGTAGACCTGCGCCAGTACCGGTGACATGACGAAAAACGTCAGGAACAGGGCGAGGCCCAGCAGCACCTGGTTGGGCGGTGTGGCCTGAGTGCCCATGGCGGTGCGCAGCAGGCTCAGCACGATGATGATACGGGTGAAGCTGGTCATCATCAGCAGCAGGGCGGGCAAGAACGCCAGCGAACTCAGCAGCAGCAGGGTCTGCAGCGATAACGACCACTGCTGGCCACCATCTTCCATCGGCTGGCTCTGCAGCCCCGGTATCTGCTGGGCCCAGGCGGTAGCCGGCCACAACAGCAGGGTGCTCAGTAGCAGTACAGCCAACAGCAGGGCGAGAGCGAGGCGATTAAACGAAACGTGGTGCCGCATGCAAGGTCTCAAGACGAGTCACGATGTCGGTTGGAAGAACGTTTGCCCTGCCTCAGCGCGGTTGCCAGGCGAGTGGAAAAGCTGGTCTTTGCGTCAGTGGAGCTTTTCATGACAGAGCTTTTTATGACAGAGCTCTTCACATCAAAGCTCTTCACATCAGGGCTTTGCCCGTCAGGCGGACTGGATGCCGGGGGCGTGCGGTCTAGCGGAGCGGGAAGCTCATGCAGCTTGCTGATGTTGCCATTGCCGACCCCGAGTACCAGCCAGACTCCCTCGATCTCGACGACAACCACGCGCTCGCGGTTGCCAACCGCTGTGGAACCCACGATGCCAAGGCGAGCCCCATGGCGTTGCTGGTAGTTGTTCCAGCGGCGCAGCAGGTACGTGCAGGCCAGAATGATGGCGATGACCAGCGCCAGGGCGGCGGCCGTCTTGCCGAGTGCAGCCATCCCCAGCAGCGCATCGCTACCGCTTCCGATAGCGTCGAGGGAGCCCGAGGTCTGCACCTCGGGAGAAGAGGTTTCGCTCATCGGTTCAGCTTGTGGATACGCTCGGATGGCGTGATGATCTCGGTAATACGGATACCGTACTTGTCTTCGATCACCACGACTTCGCCCTGTGCCACAAGATAGCCATTGATGAGGATATCCATGGGTTCCCCGGCCAGACCCTCCAGCTCGATTACCGAGCCTTGAGCCAGTTCCAGCAATTGCTTGATGGTAAGACGGGTGCGCCCGAGCTCCACGGTCAACTTGACGGGGATATCCATGATCATCTCGAGATCACGCGGCTCTCCCTCGCCAGCCTCCTGATTCAATGGACGAAAGATATCGTCGCTGGCGGCCTTGACCGCAGCGGGAGCCGTTTCGGCCGGCTCATCGGCGCTCGATTCCTGTGCTTCGACAGCCTGCTGCTCGGCCATGGCCGCCGCCCACGGATCCTCCTCCTCACCGGGCGTCGTTGCCTCGTCCGGCGCGGTTGATTCCTGTTCGGACATGGCGGCAGCCCAGTCATCGTCAGAAATATTCTGATCGGGCTTGTTGGGATCAGTCATGCTTGGATTCCTTGGCTTGCTTCGGCGTAGACCCTTTGATGAAGTCCTTGGACGATAAGTTGTTCATGGCAGCATGATCGAACATGCGTAACACTCGCAGCGCACGCTGCTGATGCTGGCTCCCGTAATCGCACTCCATGACGGGCACCCCGTCGACGCTGGCGGTAACGACGCTGGGCAATTCCAGGGGCAGCACGTCACCCTCCTTGAGGGACATGACATGGGCGATGCGGCTGGGAATCTGGGCGAATTCGGCGATCAGCTCGACCTCGGAATGGCGCAGTTCGGTTGCCATGCGGCGCGACCAGGAACCATCCTGATCATGGTTGCTGTCATTGATCGGATTGGCGAGCAAATCGCGCAACGGCTCGATCATGGCGTAGGGCATGCAGACCTGGAAGTTGCTGGACAGGTTGCCGACTTCAAGATTGAACTTGGTATTGACCACGATCTCGTTCGGCGAGTTGGTGATGTTGGCGAATTTCGCCTGGACTTCCGAACGCATGTAATGCACTTCCAGGGGATACACGACCTTCCAGGCCTCCTGGTAGGCTTCGATCGCCAGGTTCAACAGCCGCTGAATGATGCGCTGCTCGGTATTGGTGAATTCCCGACCATCGGACTTGGTGACGAAGCGACCGTCACCGCCAAACAGGTTATCCACCACCATGAAAACGAGGTTGGGTGGGAAGACCACCAGCGCCGAGCCTCGCAACGGCTTCATGGAAACCAGGTTGAGGTTGGTCGGTACCGGGACGTTACGCGAGAAGTCATTGAAACTCTGATAGCGTACGGACTCGACGGTAATGTCGGCGCTGCGGCGGATCAAGTTGAACAGCCCGGTACGAAAGTAGCGGGCAAAGCGCTCGTTGATGAAGTCCAGCGCATGCAGCCGCTCCCGTATGACGCGATGCTGCGTGGTGGGATCGTACGGCCGAATGTTGGGTCCATCTGCAGAGTGGGACGAGGAAGCCGAAGCATCTTCATCTCCACTGACGCCCTTCAACAAGGCATCGATTTCTTCCTGGGACAGTAGATCGTCCTGCGACATGACGGCTCCGAATTCCTGGGTTATTGCACAATGAATTCAGTGAAAAGCACATCACGTAAATCCAGCTCTGGCTGATTTTCCGTCATCGGCGTATCGAGGCTGCTGATGACCTCCTGGGTCAGCAGCTGCTTCCCTTCGGGAGACGTCAGCTCGCGCGCCTGCTTGCCGGAAAACAGCATCAGCAGACGGCTACGTACCTGGGGCATATGCTCCTCCAGGATTCCCTTGGTCTCCTCGTTGCCGACGCGCAGGGTCAACCCCGCATAGAGCAGGCGTGAGCCATGGGAGTCATCGGCAAGATTGACCGTAAATGGCTCGATGCGCAGGAATATGGGGGATTGATGCTCGACCATCTGCTGGCTCGAGCCACCTGACTCGCCGGCACCGTTCTGGTTCATCACCATATAGATGGCTGCAGCGGCGCCCGCTGAAGACAGCAGTACCAGTATGATCATTACCCAGAGAAGCTTTTTGGACCCAGTACTTGTATCTGCCATTTGCTGTTCCCGTTGCTGCACAAGCGGCGCTTAAGAGGGCGCATTATGCCGAATAAAATTGTTGATGATGAAACGAACAGGCCGGAGGGGCCAGCCTATCTCAAGTTTTAACTACATATCTTTAATGGTTCGCTTGCACTCGGCTTAGGCATAGAGATCCACGCGACCATCCAGAGCCACATTTGCCATGGAGGGTGGCCGGGGCGGGTTTTCCAGCTCGACCGTGCCGCCATTGCCTGCGCTAGCACTTCCCTGGGCCAGCTTGTGCTGTTCGGCGAAAGACTGCGCCTGCTCGCCGGATTGGTCGCCCACGGATGTCTCTCCCAGCGAGATGCCTTGTTCGGCCAAGGCCTCACGTAGGTGAGGTATGGCCTGTTCAAGCACTTGACGCACCTGGGCATGAGCGGAGACGAAATGCGCCTGCGCGCCCTGTTCACTCATCTTCAAGGAGATCGAAAGCGGACCCAGTTCTGCCGGGTGCAGCTGCATCTTGATCTGTTGCTCACCCCCGCGTTGAGCGAACTGCACCAACTGCTGGCCTAGCTGCTGGGACCAGCCTTGTTGATTCACAGGGGTGGAAAGCGTGGCGGTTGTGGCCAAGGCTGGCGACGTGGCGCTCGGAGCAGAGGCCAATGGCGCAGCGCCTGGCAGCAGCGAGCCTTCTCCTGCGGACCCGCTACTGGCCGTGCTGTTTGCTCCCGGACCACTGCCAGGCAATGAAGAGTTGCCCGTCAGGGCCGCGGCGACGGATGCCGTCATGGGCTCGCTGCCGGGGCGGAGCAGTGGCGTGTTCTGCCATTCGAGCGGAGCGCTGGCCTGGGCTGCCTTGCCATCGTTGGCGTTGCCTCTCTGCGTCGCCGCGAGAGATTCCAGCATCGAGGCGAGACGCTGGGCCGGGTTGGCGGATGACGCTGGAACATTCAGCGTGCTCGCTGTATCGGCGGACGTGGCGGCAAGCGTCTGCCCCGAGAGCTGCTGAACCAGAGGCTGTAGCGCCATCATTGTCGTTTCCGCCGCATCACCAGCGCTTGGCAAGTCGATCCGGGTGCCTTCCGCAGCAGAAGCTTCTTTCATCTGGGAAGCCAAGAGAGCAAGCTCTTCCAGAGAGACCGGCAAGGCTTCTGGATTCGCTTCCAGCTCGCTGAATTGCGCCAGCAAGTTCAATCGTGAAGCGGTTTCAGCCAAGGCCGTGCGTACTTCGTCAACGGCGGCCGAGGATTCGAGCACCGGGTTTTCCAGGGACTGGACCGGCTGTTCGAGCAGTGCCTGCAGTTGCTTTTCACTGAGCTTGAGCCCCAGGGACTCGAGATGAGCGGCCAGCTCGTCCGCGCCAAGCGTTACCGAAGCTTGATCGATACCCTCGGTCGCCTCGCCCAGGCGAATGTAGCCCAGTACTTGAGGCTCGGCCTGGCTGCCAACCCGTGAGGCTTGACTCAGCGCCTGCGAGAACTGTCCCGCAGGTTCACCGCTCCCATTGCGAGAGGCCAGGGTCTTGGTATGACCTTGGGTGGCTGAAAGCAACTGTTGAATATCCATGTCAGTCCCCTGGCGCATTAATGGTCGTTGGAGTGGGTGCGATGACGTGCCAAACGGCTGTTGACCAGATCATCGTTGGTTTTCTGCTCAAGCTTGTTTTCGCGATGCTGCTCTTGCCAGGCGCGTCTTGTCGCCAGTGTATCGTAGGAGGAGAGGCGTTGCTGCTCCTGACGCCACTGATTCTGACTCTGGGAGACGCGTTGCTGCTGGGATGCCAGGGCCTGGCGCGCACGAACCAGGGCGGCATCCAGCGAGGCGAGAAATTGCTGGTAATTGTACATGCTCGCCGGGTCGATTCCCTGGCTCATGGCCGACTGCAGGCGTTGCGCATATTCCTGTCGGTAACGTCCCAGCGAGTCCAGCTGCGAAAGGGTCTGTTTCTCCGTGAGCCTTTCGCTGGCCAAGGCTTGCCCAGCCTGGTCACGGGCATCACGGGCAAGGCCAATCAACATGTCAAGTTGCGATGTACTCATTTATGTCCTCCGACGACGGCTGCCAGAGCTTGACGCGACTCCTGCATGGTCGCACATTCTTCCATGCCTTGTTGAAGGAAGCTTTCCAGCGCCGGAAAGCGTTGCACGGCCTCATCCAGTTGGGGATCGTGCCCCGGGGAGTAGGCACCCACGCTGATCAAGTCGCGATTGCGCTGGTAGCGGGAAAACAGACGCTTGAATACTTGGGACCAGCGCTGCTGGTCCGTATCGGTGATGGCGGTCATGGCACGGCTGATGGACGCCTCGATATCGATTGCCGGGTAGTGTCCGGCTTCGGCCAGGGTGCGGGAAAGCACGATATGGCCATCGAGAATGGCGCGGGCCGAGTCCGCTATCGGGTCCTGCTGATCGTCCCCTTCGGTAAGAACCGTATAGAAGGCGGTAATGGAGCCGCCGCCGCGCTCGGCATTGCCGGCCCGCTCCACCAGGCCCGGCAGCTTGGCGAAGACCGAGGGCGGATAGCCCTTGGTGGCGGGAGGCTCGCCGATGGCCAGGGCGATTTCACGTTGGGCCATGGCGTAGCGCGTCAGCGAATCCATGATCAACAGCACGTTGCGGCCTTCGTCGCGAAAACCCTCCGCCAGGCGCGTGGCATAAGAGGCCCCTTGCAGGCGTTGCAGTGGCGACGTGTCCGCCGGTGCGGCAACTACCACGGCGCGCCGACGACCTTCGGGGCCAAGAATATTATCGATGAAATCCTGCACTTCGCGGCCGCGTTCGCCGATTAACCCGACGACGATGACATCCGCCTGGGTATAGCGTGCCATCATCCCCAGCAACACCGATTTACCCACCCCGGAACCGGCGAAAAGCCCCATGCGCTGCCCACGACCAACGCTCAACAAGGCATTGATGGCGCGTATGCCGACATCGATCTGATCCTCGATAGGAGCCCGCGAAAGGGGATTCAAGGGAGCGGTCGTCAGTGTTGCCCGCGGACACTCCTCCACGCTTTCGCGGTCATCGAGAGGGTTACCGTTGCCATCCAGCACTCTTCCCAGCAATGCTTCGCCGAGCGGAAAGCGTCGGGCGCTGAGCCCGCTGCCTTCGCTGAGCGGCGTCACTCGCGCACCGGGCATCAGCCCCGAGATCTCCTCCAGGGGCATCAGGAACAGCTTCTCACCGGCAAACCCCACCACTTCGGCCTCGGCATACACTGCGTGACTAGCCACGGTTTCGGTGTGTGGCAGCTCGATGCGACAGGCGCTGCCTACGGCAACCCGCAGACCGACGACTTCGATCACCATGCCGGTAGCCCGGATGACCCGCCCGCTGACCTGGTGGCCAGGCAGGCCGGCCACCCGCTGGCGCGTGCGGCGCAGTGCTTGTTGCCAACGCTGATGGTGAAAGCTTGAGGACATATCCGGCATGAGCGTTTCCATGAGGCTAGGAGCTGGCCGATGAGACGGCAGGAGGACGTTGCCGTGCCTGCGATTTCACGGCCTGCCAACGACTCTCGAAGGTGGCATCCAATTCGCCATTGGCGTTGGTTATACGACATCCTCCACGCCCCAGCTGGGCATCGGGCTGCAGTTTCCAGCCTGCGGCTTCAAGTTCCTGGCCCAGATGCTCGGCCACTCGCTGGCAATCCTCGGGGTTGAGCCAGAGCCGTTGCTGGCCGGTCAAGGGGGGATCGGTGTGCAGCAGCTTTTGCACGACGTCCAGGATGTGCTCCGGCGACGCCTCGAGTGCGTCTTCGGCCAGTTGGCGCCCCGTTGCCAACGCCAGTTCCACCAGGTCATGGGCAATTTCTTCGTCGAGCTTTTCCAGTGCTTGAGAGAAATGTTTTGCCAAGGCCTCGATAGGAGCCAGCGCCGCCTTCATCTGAGCATCCAATTCTTTCCTGGCTTGCTGGCGCCCCTCTTCGAGTCCTTGATTCAATCCTTCGCCGTGACCCTGGGAAAAGCCGTCGTGATAGCCTTTCTCCTGCGCCTCGCGGCGTATCTCGTCGTAGCGCTTGCGCAGCTCCTGCTGTTCGCGCTGGCGGGCCTGCTCGGCGGCTTTCTTGGCGGCCTGGGCCTTGCGCTGCTGGGCCGTCGGGCTTTCCGCAGCATCCGGATTGCGTCCCGACTCCGAGCGCGGTAATTCCTCCATCTGCCAGCGGCGCCAGTCGTTGCGGCGATCGAAGCTGGGTGAGCGCGTCTCAGACATAAGCATCGTCTCCACCGGCCAACACTATCTCGCCGGCATCGGCCAGGCGGCGCACCACCTGGAGGATGGTCTTCTGTTCCGTCTCGACCTGTGAAACCCGGATCGGACCGCGGGCTTCCATGTCTTCGCGCACCAGATCGGCGGCACGTTGGGACATGTTGCGCAGGAACTTGTCGACGAGCGCGTCCTGGGCTCCCTTGAGGGCGATTACCAGGGAGTTGGTATCCACTTCCTGCAGCACCAGCTGAATCGCACGGTTGTCCAGGTCGAGCAGGTTCTCGAACAGGAACATCTCGTCGATGATGCGCTGGGCCAGGTCTTCGCTGTGTGCCCGGACTGTCTCGATCGCCACTTCTTCCTGACTGGAATTCATCAGGTTGAGGATTTCGGCCGCGGTTCTCACGCCACCCATCTTGCTGCGCTTGAGGTTCTGGCCTTCGAGCATGCTGGACAGGACTTCGGTAAGTTCCTGCAATGCCGCCGGCTGGACCCCGCTGAAGGTCGCCACCCTAAGCACCACGTCGTTACGCAGTTTGTCGTCGAACAGCTCCAGGATATTGGCAGCTTGATGGCGCTCGAGGTGGACCAGGATCGTGGCGATGATCTGTGGGTGTTCGTCGCGTATCAGCTCCGACACCATTGACGCTTCCATCAGATTCAGCGCGTCGATGCCGGAGTTGCTGCCGGTGGTCTCGAGAATATCCTCGATCAGGCTGGTGGCGCGCTCGCTGCCCAGGGCCTTGGTCAACACCGAACGAATGTGGTCGCTGGAATTGAGATTGAGCGCCACGAATTCCTCGGTTTCGTTATGGAACGCTTCGAGAACCTTCTTCATCTCCTCGTGGGAGACCTGCTGCAGTCGCGCCATTTCCATACTGATTTCCTGGACTTCATTGGCGCCCAGGTATTTGAAGACTTCGGCGGCGCTGTCTTCATCCAGTGCCAACAGAAGGATGGCGCTCTTGCGTACGCCGCTCATTTCCGCGATCGAGCTACTCATGCTTGATTACTCATTCTTGCCCATCCAGCTGCGAATGATCATCGCGACCATGCGTGGGTCTTCTTGTGCCATTTCGCGCAGATCATTGAGATTATGTTCGTACAGCGAGGTCTTGCGGCGACGACGCGGCGGCTTGGTATAGGTCTCATCGCCGCTTTCTTCCCCTTCGCCGGCACGTTCGCTTTCCTCGTTGGTCTCATCGCCCACACTAGCCTTGAAACTGCCGACAGGGGCGGTCGCTATCACCGGTTGCTGGGTGTAGCGCTTGATCAGCGGGCGCAGGATCAGCAGATACAGGAGCAGAACGGCCAGCGCCACGAGCAAGTAGCGTCCCAGGGTGGCGGCCAGTTCGAGAACGTCCTGGCGCTCCCACCACTCCACAGGCGCTTCTTCCTCGTCCCGGGTAAAGGGACTGTTGACCACTTCCACCGCATCGCCCCGCCCGGGTGAAAAGCCCATGGCCTGGCGGGTCAAGCTTTCGATCTGCTGGATTTCCAGCTCGCTCAAGGGGATGCGCTCCCACTCGCCCTCTTCATTGATTTCATCGCGGAAGTTGACCACGACGGCGGCGGTCAGGCGTTCGACCTGGCCCAGCCGGTGCTGGACATGCTCGATGCTGCGATCTACCTCGTAGTTGATGACATCGTCCTGACGGAGGTTGCGCAGGGTTTCCAGGTTGTCTTGCTGGGCATTGTTTTCGCTCTCGCCTTCCTCTCCCTCCTCTGCTTCCGCGCCGGGAAGGTTGATCATGGAAAGGGCGCTGCCCGGCGGTGTATTGCTCAGGGCGCCGGGAATGCCCATGCCGGTCGGGTCTTCACCATCATAGGAGAGGCTGGACTGACGGCTACGAACGGCCGCTTCATTGGGTGGCTGGTTGGGGCCATAGCGCTCGGATGTGGCTTCGCGACGCGAAAAGTCGATTTGTGCCGCAACCTGCGCTCGCACGTTATCTCTTCCCAGGATGGGAGTCAGAATGTGTTCGATGCGCCGCTGATAAGAGCGTTCGACTTCGGCGATGTACTCCAGCTGGGAGCCATCCAGGTCGTTGTTGCCTCTGGAGCTGGTGGACAGCAGGCGACCATCCTGGTCGACGATGGTGACGTCTTCCGCAGCCAGTTCAGGTACGCTGCTGGACACCATGTGGACCATGGCGCTGACCTGGCCTTCTCCTAGTACTCGGCCGGATCGCATGGTCAGCACCACGGACGCCTTGGCGGGTTCGCGGTCGCGCACGAATACCGATGGCTTGGCCATCGATAGATGGACGCGAGCGCGCTCCACCGGCCCCAGGGATTCGATGGAACGAGACAGCTCCCCTTCCAGGGCGCGCTGAAAATTGACCTGTTCGGCGAACTGGCTGATGCCGAAGGCTTGATCCTGCATCAGCTCGAAACCGACATTTCCGCCACGGGGAAGCCCCTGCTCGGCAAGTTGCAAGCGCAGCGTATGGACGTGCTCGCTGGGCACCAGCAGCGCCTGTCCCCCTTCGCTGAAGCGATAGGGGATGGCCCGGCTGTCCAGCTCGGTAATGATCCGGCCACCGTCAGCTTCGTCCAGATTGCTGTAGAGCACGCGATAATCGGGACTGCTCGCCCACATGAACAGGGCGGCTACGATAGCGATGCTCGCCGCCCCTGCTATCAACAGGGCGACTAATGGATTGCCGCGTAACTGTTGGGAAAAACGGTTGAAGCCGGCAGTGTTCTTGTCGCTATCATTCGCCCCATCTCTGGGGGGGATATTGGTCGTGCTACTCTGACGGCCCGTCGCCGCGCTGGCCTCGCTCATGCAGCCCTCCCGGGGGTATTACAAGCGAGCAGGCGGCCCAGGCACATCAACAAAGAAGGCATAGGCTGCATCCGTCAATCGCGGTTGTCCGCCAAAAGGATGAGGCGGAATTATGATGGACGCCATTATCCGTTGCTGAGTCCACCCTAAAGGAAAGAAAAGCTTGGCTTTCTACACGTATTTGCGCGTATGGGGCTTAGCTTTCTAATGTTAATCTTCTGCCATTATTTCATTTTTCTGCTACTGAGGCATGCAAATGAGCTCACCCGCAATTCAGGCGGCACTGCAACAAATGCAAGGATTGGCCTCGCAGGCGGCGGGACAGCAGCTAAATGGGGCGCATTCGGCCGCTGCGGTGGGGCAAGGAGGGTTCGGTAGCGAACTTCAGGCTTCCATTCAGCGCATCAACCAGTTGCAGAAAAGCGCAAACGCCAAGGCCGAGGCTTTCCAGGCTGGCGATCCCAATATCGAGCTGAATGACCTGATGGTGGATATGCAAAAATCCAGCGTCGCGTTCCAGATGGGCTTACAAGTGCGTAACCGCCTCGTGACGTCTTACCGGGACGTAATGAACATGCAGGTGTAAGCCTACCGGTTCTGTTCAGGCCTGGAGATGAAGCAGCCGGCCTTGGAGCTCATCGAGATGTTCCGCCACTCGCAGTACTTCCTCGGCGGGAATCTGGCGAATCACATCACCCGAGTCGCGATCCACGATACGCGTTATCACTCGCGAGGAACCCTCGCTCATGTCGAACTCGATACCATGCTTGCGCATGACTTCATTGATACGCTGAATGGGCTCGACCAGTTCGCCAGGGGTAACTGCCTTGGTGTTGCCCTGCGCCTGGCCCAATACGCTGCCGGGAGCCGGAAGTTTTTCCAGTGCACTTTCCAGTCGCTGGCGGGGTGACAGGTCGTGCAGAGCGGATGACGCCAGGTTGGATGTCGCATCGGTCAAAGGTGAACTCATGGTGGTATTCCCTATTTTAATTTTTACTTTAGCGGATGGGGAGAAACCAGCTACGCGAAACGACTCTTACCATTCTTGTCCAGGCCATCAGCTTGTGTTTGTGTCTCATTCAGCTGTTGTCTGTGTACTAGTCTTCAGCCGGTTTCATTATCGGATCGAAGTCGCCGCCTATCGCTTTTGGCGGACCTCTTCTAATTATTTCGGCGCCTCAGGAAAAAGCTTTAGAAATCTTGTTCGGTTGTGTCAGCGGCGGGAAGTGACGGTGGAGCCATGGCGCGACGGTGCGGGGGAGGTGCCAGCAAGGAGTGTGCATCAAGGAGCTTTTCTCCCGGCAGGAAAGCGAAGGTGCTGTGAGCGAGGCCATTGATCTCGTCTCGCAGCGACCGGGCCGCACGGTTGTATCCCTGCATGCTGAGAGCGCTATCCTGAGTGGCGCGATCGATTTCCGTGATGGCCTGGCTTATCTGAGCGATGCCTTCGCTCTGTTCTCTGGCGGCGGCGCTGATCTCTCCCATCAGATCATTGACCCGGTGACTGGCTTGGCGAATGCTGTTCATGGCCTGCTCCGCCTCCTGGGCATTTTCCCTGCCGGTATGTACTCCTTGCTGCGATTGCAGTATCAACTGCTGAACCTGTTGTGCCGCCTGGGCCGATTGCTCTGCCAGCTTGCGCACCTCCTGGGCGACCACGGCAAAGCCGCGACCATGCTCTCCGGCACGTGCCGCTTCCACCGAAGCATTCAAGGCCAGGATGTTGGTTTGAAAGGCAATATCGTCGATCGTGCTGATGATGCCGGACATGTTGTCGGTGTGTTGAGTAATGCTTTCCATCGACAAGGTCAGCTGCTGAATGATGCGATTGGCATGATCCACTTCTTGCACGTTGTTCAGCGAGGCCTGGCTGGCCAATTGCGCATTATCGGCGCTCTGGGCGACGGTCGATGATATCTGCTCCGTGCTGGCCGCAGTCTGCTGCACGGCAGAAGCCTGCTGCTCTATACGGGCCGCCATGGCGGCGTTGCTTGCCACTAGCGCTTCCACTGATGGCCTGACGACATCGACTCGATGACTGATGTTACTGATCAACGCCTCCAGCGATTGGCGCATGAACCCCATCGTGGCGAAGGTGTGTCGGGTCGCTTTTCTTCCAGCCTGCTGGGGCTGGGCCGCCAGATTACCGGCCGCCAACTGGAGAGAGAAATCGGTAGTCAGGTGAAGCAGTCGCTGTAGCCGCTTGTGCTGATGCCAGTGATTGTAGCCGAGCAGGCCTCCCGTCAGCAGGCCAAGCCCCGCGAAGGCCAAGCTCCCCTGGCTGGTGAGTGTCGTGAGGCTGCTGCCTGTCCCTATGGCAGTCACCAACGAGACGATCGTCAGGCTGGCCAGGGCGGCGCGGGCATGCTGATTCCCCCCGGAAGCCTGTAGCAGACGATGGATCATGCCGCGGCGGTAAGCGCTGCCGTGGCGAATACGATAGCGCTGTTCCCCATTCTGCAGGCTGCGGTACACCTTCTCCGTTTGCGCCACGGCGTGGGCATCGGGCTTGACGCGTATCGAAACGTAGCCGGTAGTTCGATTGTTCTCTCGAACCGGCACCACATTGGCTCTTACCCAGTAGTGGCTACCATCCTTGCGTCGGTTCTTTACCAGTCCCGACCAGTATTTACCCGATTCCAGGTCTCTCCACATGTCCTCGAACGCCATCTTGGGCATGTCGGGGTGACGCACGATATTGTGCAGAGAGCCGTGAAGTTCCTGATAACTGTAGCCGCTGATCTCTATGAAACGCTGGTTGGCATAGGTGATCCGGCTTTGTAGGTCCGTCTTGGATATCAGTACGTCATCGTCGCGCAATTCCCGCAGCGAAAAGGTGTCCTGGTCGTTACGTGGCATGAGCGAACCATCCTGATAGCCGCCAAGCTGATGCTGGCATGTTGTGGGTAACGGAAAGAAAACAGGCTTAGCCGTGAGTGTCGGCAAGCATTAGATAGTAACTATTAAGTAATTATGCGCAAAAAAACGTGGCATTTTGAGCGTTTAAAGAAACCGAAATTTGACCTGAATCAGGAATCTTTCTTCTTGTTGGCGCGCGCGCGGAGCATGGTCGTGTCCGTCGTGAGAAGCAAAGTCATCTTCGAAAGCGTGATGCGACAAGCGGTAAGGAAGCGAGTCGCTAAAGGCAGCATCTGGTATGCTCCAGCGTTCCAGGGTTTGTATGGCTAGGCAGAGCGAGGCGAGGATGTCACCGCAGTCGAACGAATTTGAAAAGATAACAGGGCCGGCAACCATCAAGACGTTTTTGCAGGAGCTGGTCGAAGGCGGTGGCGTCTCCTTGCGCCTGGAGCCAGGCAAAGGTGAGCAGGACGAAATACGCTCCGAACCCATCGTGCTGATGGAGCAGCACATTGGGCAGATGCTGGAGCTGGACCTGTCCGCCGTCGGGCACCTGCTGGTCACCATGCAGGAGGGCAGGCGCTTCTGTCTGCTGGGGCAGGCCCAGGGCAAGCTCTTGCGTACCCCGGCTCTGGCGTTGACGGAGGTACGTCGCTCCGGCGGCAGGTTACTGTGCTGCTGTGAATACCCCATGTACCTGGAACTGTTGCAGCGGCGCGACTCCTTTCGAGCAGAGTTACGCATGGGAATGGAAGTCATCGTCTCGCTCCATGGCAACGGAGGCGTTCCCGTTCAAGGCGCCTTGCGCGATCTGTCCCAGGATGGCTGCCAGCTCGAATTGCCGCTTGCCGCCAGTGGCGTGCTGTCTTCCGCATCCTCGCCATTGATGCTCGAGTTCTGCTTTCCCAACGATGAGCGCTTTACCATACTGGCGGAACCACGCCATCAGTCGACCGATCCCGAGCGCCACTCGGTACGCGTTGGCTTTCGCTTTGCTGGCTGCACGACGGAGCAGGAGCGGCAAATCTGGTACTTCGTCTGTGAAATCGAGCGTGAGTCATCGCGTTACGACAAGAAGGCCGGTGGCCGGTTGCAGTCGCCACTGTTCGTTTCCCGTGAGGCGAGCGTCACCGCCGGTGAGAATATAGGGCGCCGGGATACCAAGCGCTACGCGACCCCGATGGCGCGCCGTCTGGTGCGAGTGGCGGCTTATCTCGATGCCCAGATCCTCTCGCTGCAACAAGGCCAGTCGATCGATTCGCGACAGTTGTCCAGCTATACCGATCGCCTGCTGAGCCTGCACGAAGAGGATCGCCAGGCCCTGCTGTTCGCCACTCGCTGCATGTCGCCGGAGCCCCTGTTGGTTCGGCATGGTTTATCGGTTGCTATTCACTTGCTGGATATCGCCGGCGAGAACATGCCTCAGGATGTGCGCAAGGCGATCGCGGCCAGTGCACTGGTTCATGATCTGGGCAAGGCCCTGGTGCCCCAGGTCCTGTTCCGTACCTCGAATTTCGAGGCGACCCATCGCCAGGCGTTGAGTGAACACGTACCACTGCTGCTCGATCGGCTTAAAAGTTGTACCTGGCTCTCCAGCAAGATCGCCACGGCGGTAATAGGCGGTATCAATGAGCGTATGGACGGCAGCGGCTACCCGCTGGGACTCACCAGCGACAATATTCATGAACTGGCGCGGGCCAGCGCTGTCGTGGATGTCGTGGAAGCCATGCGCCGGGATCGGCTGGATCGTCCGGCAAGTACGGTGCAGCAGATCTATCGTCATTTGCTGCGCCATCCGCACCATTTCGACCCGCGCTGGATAAAGCGTTACGTGGAGCACTTCAAGGTGCTGCCGGTGGGCTCGCTGGTACGCTTCTCCAACAATCAGCTGGCCTGGGTTCAGCGCCTGGATGCGGGGGGCAATCCAGTGGAAGTGCAGCTTACAGAAGTAGCCGAGCCGCCCACTCCAGCAAACCTGGGGTTGACCATACGCGGCAACATCCAGGAAAAGCTGGGCAAGCCCACCGGCGAAGTCGCTGTCTCCACTTGATCTCCTGGGAGTATTTGATTTCGCTAAATCACTAAAGTCGCCTGGATGAGTGCCGATAAAAACGTTAGAGGCAAATGATGCGAAATGATTGCCGCTTGACACGTGCTCACGGTCTTGTCTGGTAGTGTCACTGCTTACCTTTCGTTTAGACCCATCGGGACATACCCATTCAACAGGAGTGATGCATTCATGAATGCAAACCGAGGTGCCGCTGCCTATGGACGTGGAGCCAAAGCCTACGCCCGGGTCGGTGTAGAGAGTGGCGTCATGTCCGCCAATCCTCATCAATTGATCGTCATGCTGTTCGATGGCGCTCAAGCCTCCATCCGGGCGGCACGTATCCATATGCAGGGCGGCAACATCGCCGAAAAAGGCAAGGCCATATCCAAGGCGATAGATATCGTCAACACCGGACTGGCCGCTGCACTCGATCCCGAGAAAGGGGGCGAAGTGGCGGAGCGCCTGGGTGCCTTGTATGCCTATATCGCACGGTTACTGCTGGCGGCAAACCTGCATAATGATCAAGAAAGCCTGGACCAGGCCGAGCGTCTGCTGGAAGACATCGCGTCAGCCTGGCGAGAAATCGGCCAACAGAGTGCATGAGGCGCCAATGTCAGCTCCCCCCAATCACGCCGCTGAAGAACAGGATACGCTGATACAAGCCTATTCGACGCTTCTGGCGAGTGCCGCCAACATGCTGGAACTGGCTCGCCGGGAACAGTGGGCGGAATTGATCGAACAGCGTACGAATTATGTCGTTCAAGTCGAAGGACTGAGTCGTCTGGATACGCTGTTGACGCTGGATGAAACTCATCGAAGCCGAAAGGCTCAGCTGCTGGAAAGTATTCTGGAGTGCGATGCGGAAATTCGGCGTCGCCTCATGGAACGTCGGGATGAGCTGGGCAAGCTGATCGGCGTATCCCAGCGGCAGCGTAATCTTCATCGAGCCTATGCGCCTCAGCAAGCGAGTGGGGGTGGAGAATTTGACGAAGGAGTACAGCGCGGTAAGAGGCCCACGTGAGCGGCATCACCCCATTGCTTGATACCCTCCTGCATCAAGTGCTGGGGCGCAATCCCTCGGCGCCACGCCTGCTCAATGAGCCAGTCAATCCGATACCGCCGGGAGAAGGTCCTCGTGCAGCGCATAGCGACTCGCGTCTGGAAGGACGCAATGCTGCGTTACTGCCACCGGCCTTGCAGCGTTCCGGCTTGCCGGCGGAAGGGGCGCGGCCGTTACCGCCCGGTGAAGGCTCGCCTGTTCCTCCGGGCTCGACCCAAACCCACTTCAGCCCTGCAGCGCGTAGCATTGCGGATGTATTGCTGCGCTTTCCCGCCCCACCATCGGCCATTCGCCCCCAGGCCCCGTTGATGCAAGCCGGCGAGGCGGCTTCGACGAACACGCTGGCCGGACGCATGGAAGGCAGCATTCGGGATAGCGGCTTGTTCTACGAGTCGCACCTCAATCGCTGGTATCACGGCCAGACGCCGCGCCAGCAACTGCTGCGCGAGCCCCAGATGATGCATGTCGGGCGTTTTGCTTCTCCTGGCACGGCGCAAGCGTCTGCGCCTGCGCCCGTGACGAGCTCGGCGGCTCCTCTTGCCGCGGCTGCTCCGTTGTCCTCCTCCGCTCCACTGCCTGGCTCGCACCCGGTGCCGCCTGGCGCCTTGCCGCAGGGAGGCAGTAATACCCAGGGGCCGCCAATAGTGCCCAACACGCCTTTGATTCCGGCCGATCGACCGGCCACGATGTTGCCGGCAGGTCCTCAGCCCCCGGCCGCGGCGAGCCCTCCCAATCCTACTGGACCCGAGGCGGCCCAAGTTCGCAACGCCGAGGCGGCAGGGCGGGAGGCGCTGTTGGAGGGTCTGGCTTCGTCTCGCAAGAGTCGGGAACCGGTTCCCGAAGCTTTGCAAGGCGTGGTGCGCCAGCAACTGGAAATGCTGGTAACCCCCGCGATTCGTTGGGAAGGCGATGTCTGGGCGGGTATCTTCATGGCTCTGGTGATCAACTTGCCGCCTCGTCGCGAGGAGTCCGAGGGTGAACGGCATCAGGAAACCCAGGACGATTGGCGTTCCGACATGCAGCTGGACGTTCCCGGCCTGGGAGAGTTCAGCATCTCGCTATGGCTCCATCGCCAAGTGCTGAGCCTGGACATGTCCACGCCTGTTGCGGAGACACATCAGCGTCTGGAAGCGGGGTTGGAGCAGTTGCAGCAACGCCTCGAAGCACTGGACTTGCGTAAGGTGCAATTGCGTGCCCGCTTGATAGCGCTGGAGGAAGATAATGACGTCACCACGTGAGCGCCGCAGGCAAGCGGTCGCCTTGGCGTACCAGGAGGGCGATGGTGCTCCCCGAGTGGTGGCCAAGGGGTATGGCGAGCTGGCGGAACGTATCATGGCAGAAGCCGACCGTCAGGGCATTTATATCCATGACGCCCCCGAACTTGTGGGGTTGTTGATGCAACTCGATCTTGATGACCAGGTTCCGCCGAGCTTGTACCAGGTCGTGGCTGAACTTCTGGTCTGGGTTTATGAACTTTCGTCCGAAGGCAAGCATGGCATTGAGTGATGTGGTTGGTTACCTTATGGGATATATGTAACCATGAGCATGACCAGAACCTTGGTTTTCGACATGTGGCTGTAGCACAACGAACAGCGACGGGCATCGAGTCAAGTGACTTCACTTTAGATGTCTATGCATCTGGGATAGACATGGATGGCTGACTTGACGACGGAACATCATGAGCCAAACAAATTTTCTCGATGAGATTCAAGAACTGAATTTAGCCTATTTGCTCCTTGCCCAGCGGCTTCTGGGTGAGGATCGCGAAGCGGGAATATTTCGGCTGAAAATTGACGGCGAAATGGCCGACCTGCTCATGTCCCTGAGCGTGCGCCAGCTCACCCGACTGTCGCGCACCAACCAGTTGCTCTGTCACTTCGGCCATGCGAGCGCGGATCGCTTGCGCCAGGTTACCCATAATCCCCGGGACCAGGGGCTTTCCAGCTTGCATGCGTCCTTGCTGCTGGCGGGAGAGGCGGCGCCCGAATCCACCACGGGGAGCCGCGAGTGACACAAAAAAGTCTAGTGGATGAAATGCATCAGGTGCAGTTGGCTATCGAGTTGATAGAGCTTGGCGCCAGACTGCAGGTTCTGGAGACGGAAACCGAGCTAAGCCGTACACGCCTGATCAAGTTGTACAAGGAAGTGCGCGGCATGTCGCCACCCAAGGGAATGCTGCCTTTCTCCGCTGACTGGTTCGTGACCTGGCTACCCAATATTCATTCCTCTCTTTTCTACAATATCTTCCTGGGATTGAAAGACCAGGCGGAGTGCGAGCGGATCGATGCCTTCGTCAAGGCCTACCGGCTCTATAGCGAACAACTGGAGATGGAGACCGCCGAACCCGTCCTGGGCCTGACCCGGGCCTGGACGCTGGTGCGCTTTTTTGAAAGCGATCTTCTGCAATTGACCGCGTGTTCTCGTTGCGGGGGCAGTTTCGTCGCTCACGCTCATAGCCCTGTACACGATTATGTCTGTGGCATCTGCCAGCCTCCTTCGCGGGCAGGGAAAACGCGCAAGTCGATCAAGGCCTGCCAGCAGTAAATAAAAACGCCGGGGAACAGGGCGCGTAGGCCTTGGGTACGAAAAAAAATTCAAGTTTTTGCTGCGCAAGTCGATCCTGTGGTACTGAGTTTGGAACTATTTCATCAGGTTTCTAATGGGAAGATACCAATGAGTTCTGGTGCTGTTCTCGGCATGCAGCATGGTTCTTGCCCGTATAATAAGTTGAAATAGCGCCATACCAGCCTTAACCACCTCGTTGATCGTGTGACTGCAAGGACTTTGCTCGTGCTGATACCGCTAGGTTATCTCGTTGTACTTTTATCCGTTTTTGGTGGCTTTGTGCTGGCGGGTGGCAAGCTTGGCCCGCTTTTTCAGCCCACCGAGCTGTTGATGATCGGTGGAGCCGGTATCGGTGCCTTTATCGCCTCCAACAATGGCAAGGCCATCAAGGCCACCTTCAAGGTGTTTCGCAAGCTCAAGCGCACCCAGAAGTACAACAAGGCGCTGTACATGGAGCTGATGGCGCTGCAATTCAAGCTGCTATCCAAGATTCGCCGCGAGGGCATGCTGGGTGTGGAGCGCGACATCGACAACCCACAGGAAAGCCCGTTGTTCCTCGAGCATCCCAAGGTCCTGGAAGATCCCCTGATCATGGATTTCCTCACCGACTATCTCCGCCTGATGGTCAGTGGCGGCATGGAACCGATGGAACTCGACGAGTTGATGCTGCATGAAATCGAAGCCTACGAGCAGGAAGCGCATATTCCGGCGGATGCCATCGCCAAGGTCGGCGACGCCATGCCAGCGTTCGGTATCGTGGCGGCGGTCATGGGGGTGGTCAAGGCATTGAGTAGTGCTGATGCCGGTCCCGAGCAGATGGGGGTCATGATCGCCCACGCCCTGGTCGGCACCTTCCTGGGCATCCTGCTGGGCTATGGCTTCATCAACCCCTTGGCCAGCCGGATCGAACGCCAGGTCAAGGAAGGGGAGAAGATGCTCCAGTGCATTCGCGTGACTCTTCTGGCCAGCCTGCACGGATACGCCCCGCAGCTTGCCGTCGAGTTCGGGCGCAAGGCGCTGCACTCCGATGAACGGCCAAGCTTTACCGAGCTGGAAGAGTACGTGCGTAACGCCAAGAAGGCCGGGGGGGCATGAGCCAGTCAAACAAGCGCCCTATCATCATTCGGCGCAAGAAAGTCATTCATCAGCATCATGGCGGTGCCTGGAAGATCGCCCTGGCTGACTTCATGACCGCCTTGATGGCGCTTTTCCTAGTGCTGTGGATATTGAGTGTGGCCAGTGATGAGCAGCGTCAAGGTGTGGCTGAGTATTTTAGTACACCATTGGTCACCGCCATCACCGGCGGGGATCGGTCGGGTAGCACCAGCGCCATTCCCGGAGGCGGGCCCGACCCCACCCATAGCGATGGCGAACGGGCGCGCCTGGACGTTCGGCAGTTGACACGCCCCAGCATGCAGCAGCGGCGTTTTTTCCTGGACGTTCAGGAGCGCATCGAAAGTGCCATAGAACTGGACCCGGAGCTGCGCCAGCTGCGTAACCAGATGCGCTTCGACCTCACCTCGGAGGGGCTGCGAATACAGCTGCTGGATACCGAGCAAAGGCCGATGTTCGCGTTGGGTAGCGACCGGGTGGAGCCTTACATGCGCAGCCTGTTGCGCACTATCGCGCCACTGCTCAATGAATTGCCCAATGACCTGAGCATCAGTGGGCATACCGATAGTGTGGCGTACGCCGGCGGGTATCGTGGCTACAGCAATTGGGAGCTGTCCAGCGACAGGGCCAATGCCTCGCGCCGGGAACTGGTGGCGGGAGGGTTGGACCCGGCGCAGCTGCTCCGGGTATCCGGCTTTGCGGATCGTGCCAGCCTGCCGGATACCAGCTCGGATGACCCCGTCAATCGGCGCATCGAACTGCTGGTGTTGTTACCGGAAGTGGCTGATGCCATTCGCAACCCCGGTGTGCTGTCCGGGTCCGCCATGCCTTCGCTCATGCCGGAGAGTGAAGAGGGCGAAGAGACCGCGGGTACGGAACAGCTTTTCGAAAACCTACAGCAGGAACTGGGTGGGGACCAACCAGCGGCTGAATAAAAAGACATCAAGGTGGGGTCGTGCATGGATATAACGGATTTTTTTGACACGTTTTTTGAAGAAGCCGAAGAGTTGCTCGCCGACATGGAGCAACACCTGCTTGAGCTGGATATCGACGATCCGGATAGCGAGCAGCTCAATGCGATTTTCCGTGCCGCGCACTCGATCAAGGGAGGAGCGGGCACCTTCGGCTTTACGGTATTGCAAAAGACCACCCATATCTTCGAAAACCTGCTGGATTATGCGCGTAAAGGCGAAATGACGCTGCGGGCCGACCTGGTCGACACCTTTCTGGAGGCAAAAGACATCATGCACGAACAGCTCAATGCCTACCGCAGTGAGGAAGAACCGGATCAGGAGGCATTCGAACGTATCTGTCAGACTCTGCAACAGATCGCCCTGGAAGAGATCGGCGAAGGGCTCGAGGCCGCCACGAGCATTCCGGCGCAACCGGCTCCTGTCGAGGAGCCTGCCCCGGTGCAGCCGCAAGAGACTGCGGAGTCGAGCTCATCCGAGGGGACTGGCCTGGTGGTGGCCCTGCTGAATGTCGGCGAGAAGGACCGGACCCTGCTGGTGGAAGAACTCGAGCAGCTGGGAACGATCGAGTCCCAGTCGGGCGATGAAAAGCGCTACGAAGTGGTGCTGGACAGTAGCGTGAGCGGTGACGATATCGAAGCGGTGATGTGTTTCATCATCGAGCCCGAGCAGATCGAGATCCGTCCTGCGGCAGGCGCCGCCGCGGCTCCCGCCGAGGTCCAGGCTCCGAACCAGGCTTCGGAGCCCACCGCCGCTGAAAAGCCTGTAGTGGCTCCAGCGGCCCCAGCCGCTTCCGAGCCGCCAGTCCAGAAGCCCGAATCCAAAACTAAAAAGCCCGAACCCAAGAGCAAGAAGGCCGCCGCCGAATCCTCCTCCATCCGCGTCTCGGTGGACAAGGTGGACCAGATCATCAATCTGGTGGGTGAGCTGATCATTACCCAGTCGATGCTGGATCAGACCGTCAGCGACCTGGAAGACCAGTCGGTAGGCAACAGCTCGCTGCAGAATGGCATGAGCTTGCTGCAGCGCAATGCGCGGGATCTGCAGGAAGCGGTCATGTCGATTCGCATGATTCCCATGGAATTCGTCTTCAGCCGCTTTCCCCGGGTGGTGCGCGATACGGCGGGCAAGCTGAACAAGGAGATCGAGCTGGTCACGGAGGGCAAGTCCACCGAGCTCGACAAGAGCCTGGTCGAACGAATCACCGACCCACTGACCCACCTGGTACGCAACAGCCTGGACCATGGCATCGAAATGCCCGATGTCCGCGAAGCCAAGGGCAAGCCGCGTACCGGCAAGCTCACGCTTTCGGCACGCCACCAGGGCGGCAATATTCTGATCGAGGTACGTGACGATGGTGCTGGGATGGATCGCGAGGTGTTGCTGAAGAAGGCTCGTGAAAGCGGCCTCAATGTCTCCGATACCATGTCGGACGAGGAAGTCTGGCAGTTGATCTTCGCCCCGGGTTTTTCCACCGCCAAGGAAGTGACCGATGTTTCCGGGCGTGGCGTGGGCATGGACGTGGTCAAGCGAAACATCCAGGGCATGGGTGGGCGCGTCGAAATTCAGTCCAAGAAGGAAGAGGGCACGAATACCCGTATCGTGCTGCCGCTGACCCTGGCGATCCTGGATGGCATGTCGATCAAGGTAGGGCGGGAGACGTTCATTCTGCCGCTCTCCACGGTGCTCGAGTCACTGCAACCTGCCCAGGAAGACATGTACGCCATGGCCGGCGACGACGTGGTGCTCAAGGTACGTGACGAGTACCTCCCGGTCATTGCCATCCATGAAGCGCTGGATGTGAAGGACGCTATTACCGACCCGACCAAGAGCATCGCGGTAATCGTGCAGGGGGAGGGCCGTCGTTACGCCATGCTGGTGGACGAACTCGTCGGACAACAGCAAGTCGTGGTCAAGAATCTTGAAGACAACTACCGCAAGGTGCCCGGCATTTCCGCCGCCACCATCCTCGGGGATGGCAGCGTCGCCCTGATTCTGGATATCTCGGGACTGCATCGCTTGAGCCGAGTCAAGAAAGAATCTCGAAAACCAGTCAATAATCAACCACTTTCATTTTACAAGGAGGCTGAGCCGTCATGAGCCAAGTCCATAAAGAGGCGGTACTGGAAGCCGAAAACCGTGAGTTTCTGGTGTTCTCGTTGGGTGAGGAAGAGTACGCCATCGATATTCTCAAGGTGCAGGAGATTCGCGGATACGAAAACGTCACTCGCATCGCCAATGCACCGGATTTCATCAAGGGCGTGACCAACCTGCGCGGCGTAATCGTGCCGATCGTCGACTTGCGCATCAAGTTCCATCTGGACAGCGTCGAATACGGTGGCCAGACCGTGGTGATCGTGGTCAACGTCGCGGATCGCATCGTCGGTATCGTCGTGGATGGGGTTTCGGACGTCATGATGCTTACACCGGAACAGATCAAGCCGGCACCGGAATTCGGCGTCACGCTGTCGTCGGACTTCCTCAGCGGCCTCGGCAGCCTGGACGATCGCATGCTGGTGCTGGTGGATATCGACAAGCTGCTGACCAGTGAAGAAATGGCGCTGGTCGATACCACCAGCAACCAGTAGTACTGGAACCAGTAGTACTGGAATCAAAAGCCGGGAATCAGCAGTACTGAAGAGTTTTTAGTAAAAACCAGTAGTACATGAAAACCAGTAGTACACGAAAACCCGAAGTACGAACTCAGCAGCACAGAAACCCGCAGCACATCAGGGTCAAACGGAAGTGGGCAGCCTGGGATGGCGCCGACGTTTTGTCATTCGGTTCACGCATTCTTCACCGCCAAGGATGGCGCCTCGAGTGCGCCAGTCTGCAAGGCCTGCATCGAGGAGCAATGTGTGACACAGCTAATACGGCAAATAATGAATAACATGACGGTACGTCTGAGTTGGGCATTGGTGCTGGCCACCTTTTCCTTTCTGGTAGTGCTTGCCAGTGGAATTGGTCTATATGCCCTGAATCATGGAGCGGAGATCGTCCAGGGAGCGTCGGGCAGTGGACTTGGCGATCAGCAGGCCGCCTTTATTCAGTTCAGCAGCTATGTGCGCTGGGCGCTGCTGGGCGTGATCCTCATGACGCTGGTGACGGTGGTCATCGTCATGTGGGGCGTGGCGGTGAACGTGCTGCGACCGCTCGATAACCTGGTGGGCTATTTCGAACGCATGGCCCAGGGCGACTTGAGCCAGCGTATCGTCTCGCCCGGCAATAACGAGATCGGTCGTTTATACATCGCCATGGCGCATATGCAGGAGGGGCTCTCCGAGACCGTCGGCGTGGTACGCCACAGCGGCGAGACCATTTTCCAGCGCGCGCAGCATATCGCTCACGGCAACAACGACCTCTCCTCGCGTACCGAGCAGCAGGCATCCTCGCTGGAAGAGACGGCTTCCAGCATGGAGCAACTCGCCTCCACGGTAGGCCATAACGCCGAGAATGCCCGCCAGGCAACGCAGCTGGCCGCCGATGCCACGCGTACCGCACGGCGTAGCGGTGATGAAGTGAGCCAGATCGTCGATACCATGCAGGACATCAGCGCCAGTTCGCACCAGATGGCCGATATCATCAAGGTGATCGACAACATCGCTTTCCAGACCAACATCCTGGCGCTGAATGCCTCGGTGGAAGCCGCCCGTGCCGGTGAGCATGGACGGGGCTTCGCCGTGGTCGCCGAAGAAGTGCGCAGCCTGGCCAGCCGCAGCGCCAATGCCGCCCGCGAGATCCGCGATCTGATCGACGCCTCCGTGACCAGGGTGGATAGCGGTACCGAACGCGTCAATCAGGCCGGCCAGACCATGCAGAGCCTGGTGGCGGCGGTACAGCGTGTCAGCGACATCATGGACGAAATCGCGGCGGCGTCCGAAGAGCAGAGCAACGGCATCACCCAGGTAAACCAGGCGGTCGCCCAGATGGACCAGGTCACCCAGCAGAATGCCGAACTGGTACAGCAGGCGGCACGCAGCGCCAACGAACTGGAAGAAGAAGCAGGGCGCCTGCAGGAAGCGGTGGTCCGGTTCCAGCTGGATACCGCGCTGATGTCCTCGCCGACGGCGAGCCTCGTGCCGCCTTCCGTCGCCTCGCTTGCGACGTCCCAGAAGCCGGCTTCCCAGCCGCGTCATGTGCGTGAACGCGAGCTGGAAGAAGAGTGGGAAACCTTTTAAGACCGATACATTCGGCACTCCCCTGAACGATAAAAAAATAAAGGTATATGGATGCGCAATAACCAGCCGATCACGCAGCGCGGCGTCGAGTTGCAGGAAAACGACTTTCTGGTTTCCCGGACCGACCTCAAGGGGCGTATCACCTACGCCAATCCCGCTTTCATCAATATCAGCGGGTATACGAATGAAGAGCTGATCGGAGCAGCACATAACCTGGTTCGTCATCCGGACATGCCCAGCGCGGCGTTTGCCAACCTGTGGCAGACGATTCAAGGGGGAGAGAGCTGGCGAGGTCTGGTCAAGAATCGCTGCAAGAACGGCGATCACTACTGGGTGGACGCCAGCGTCACGCCAATCGTTGAAAACGACGAAGTGGTGGGCTATGCCTCGATGCGGATCAAGGCGTCGGCCGAGGCCATCGCCCAGGCGGAAACCGCTTACGCCGCCTTGCGCGAAGGGCAAGGCAAGAATCTCTACCTGGATCGCGGACGCTTATGCCGTCGAGGGCTCAAGAGCCGCCTGGCAAGGTTCAGCCTCGATAGCATTCGCGCGAAATTGACCGCCATGATCGTGGCCGGCGGCATGTTGCTGCTGGTAAGCGGCGGGCTGGGCCTCTATGGCTTGAATGTCGCCGGCGAGCGATTGAACCGCTTGAACCAGGATGGCTTGCGCGATGTGATCCGCCTGCAACAGATCGACCAGACCATTGCCCAGTCGCGCCAAGCGGTCATCGAGCCGGAGCGCATGGAGCTGATCAACCAACGCCACGAACTGGGGGCGAGTATCGCCGAGCAGGCCCGCGTCGTTGAAAGCGTCTGGGAGGAGTACCAGTCCAAGGCGGTGAATTCCTCACCCAGCGTCGCCGAGTTCGACCGTCATTTGCAGGCCTACCTGAGCGAAGGCATGCACGAAGCGGCGAGAGTATTGCAAGCGGAAGATACTTTTGAAGCGTTCACCGGGCTCGATCGGGTGATCGGCGTCATGCAGAACGATGGCCGCGCCATGTCCGCCCAGGTGAACCAGCTGATCGATAACAAACAGCAAGTCGCGCAAGCGATGGCCGCCGATGCCGAGCAAGGGCAACACAAGATGTTGCTGGCCCAGTCCGTGGTATTGGGGGTCGGCTTGTTGCTGCTGATCGCGATCGGTGCAATGACGTTGCGAGCGATTGTTCGGCCACTGCGTGACGCCGGCCGATTCACCCTGCAGATTGCCGCAGGCAACCTGGCGGCAAGGGTGCCTCCCCGCCGCCGTGATGAGGTGGGCTTTCTTCTGGACTCGCTGGATACCATGCGCCAAAGCCTGCGTAACATCATCGGCGAAGTGAAAGGGGGCATCGACGTGGTCACGCCGTCGGCGCGCGATATCGCCAACGGCAATGAAGAGCTGGCCGCCCGCACCGACCAGCAGGCCGCCTCGTTGCAACAGACCGCTTCCAGCATGGAAGAGATGACCACGACGGTCCGCCAGAACAGTGACAATGCTCAGCATGCCAGGGACCTGGCCACCCATAACGCCAGCCGGGTTACCGATACCGGTGAGCTGATGACCCAATTGGTGGCGAACATGGAGCGTATTTCGCAAAGCTCTCACAAGATGGGCGAAATTATCGGCGTCATCGACTCGATTGCCTTCCAGACCAATATTCTCGCTCTCAATGCTTCGGTGGAAGCCGCTCGCGCCGGCGAGCATGGCAGAGGCTTTGCCGTGGTGGCTGAAGAGGTACGCAAGCTGGCCGGCCGCAGTGCCGATGCCGCCCAGGAGATTCGCCAGCTGATCGACGGTTCCCATCGCGACGTGGGCGATGGCGCCGGCCTGGTGAAAAAGGCCGAGCAGGCGATCGCCGATGTCGCCGAAGCGGCCAACAACGTCACCCAGATCATGCAGGAGATCTCGGCGGCCTCCGAGGAGCAGAGTAGCGGTATTGCCCAGGTCAACCAGGCTGTGTCGGAGATGGATCAGGCGACCCAGCAGAATTCGATCCGTGTTCAGCACACCGCCAACGCCGCTCTCGATCTTGAGCGTCAAGCGTCCTTGCTTTCTCTTTCCGTCGCCGCATTCCGGCTGCAAGGGGGCCGGATGCGTGCTCCGGCGTTGAGTGTCCCTGCGGGTGGCTCGGCTCACCATGAACCAGTGTCATCCACTTCAGCCTCGCAAGCGTTACCAGGTTCCAAGCGTTCTCGGCCCGAAGCACTACCCGAGCGCCGGGTGCCTGTCGTCGAGGCATGGGAGGAATTTTGACCCGACAAGTAGAAGGGTCGGCGGAAGCCGGCCAATGGGCTTCGGGCAACCAGATCGAGCGTGACTTGATTCTGACCGATGCCGATTTCTCCCGTATTCGCGAGCTGATTTATCAGCGTGCGGGAATCGTGCTGGCCGAGCACAAGCGCGAAATGGTGTATAGCCGGCTGGCGAAACGCCTGCGTCATCATGGAATGACGCACTTCGCCGCGTACTTGTCGCGTCTGGAGCGCCAGCCCGACGCCAAGGAGTGGGAGGCTTTCACCAATGCCTTGACCACCAACCTCACGGCATTCTTTCGCGAGGCGCATCACTTCCCGCTGCTGGCGGATCACGTGCGCGCAAAGCAGGAGCCGGTCAAGATCTGGTGCGCGGCGGCCTCCACCGGCGAGGAGCCCTGCTCCCTCGCCATGACCTTGCTGGAAACGCTGGGGCCACGGGCGGAACAGGCGCGTATCACCGCCACGGATATCGATACCGATGCCCTGAGCAAGGCGCGAGCGGGTATCTATCCCCAGGAGCAGGTACGCAAGCTGGATGAAGTACGGGTCAAGCGCTTCTTTCAGAAGGGCGCCGGCCGCCATGAGGGGCTGGCGCGAGTACGCCCGGAAGTGTCGGCACTGATCGAATACATGCCATTGAACCTGCTGGCGCCCCAGTGGCCGGTCAAGGGGCCGTTCGATGCGATTTTCTGCCGCAACATTATGATTTATTTCGACAAAACCACGCAGGCCAAGATCCTGGAACGTTTTGCGCCGCTGATGAAACCGGATGGCCTGCTGTTTGCCGGTCACTCGGAGAATTTCTCCTATATCAGCGATGCTTTCAAGCTGCGCGGTCAGACCGTTTATACCCTGGCCAAGAAATGAATTGAATCACCTGGCATCGCCACGGTGGTCGAGCGCAGCGACCAACGGTGTGATGAGTTGGCGCAACATGCGCCCATAGCAAAGGAGGCGTGCTTTGAGCGCAGCCAAGATCAAGGTGCTCTGTGTCGACGACTCGGCATTGATACGTGACCTGTTGACGGAAATCATCAACTCGCAACCGGATATGGACGTGGTGGCCGTGGCTCCCGACCCCATCGCCGCGCGAGACCTGATCAAACAGCATAATCCCGACGTCCTGACGCTGGATGTGGAGATGCCGCGCATGGACGGCCTGGACTTTCTCGAACGCTTGATGCGTTTGCGCCCCATGCCGGTGTTGATGGTTTCCTCCTTGACCCAGAGCGGCTCGGAAATCACCCTGCGGGCGCTGGAGCTGGGGGCGCTGGATTTCGTAGCCAAGCCGACCCTGGGCATCCGTAACGGCATGCTCGAATACGCCAACGAGATTGCCGAGAAAATCCGTGCCGCCGCTCGCTCTCGCCCGCGTCAGGCCCGGCACAAGAACACCCCGGCCCCGGCGCAGCTCAAGGCCCCCATGGTGTCCAGCGAGAAGCTGATCATAATCGGCGCCTCCACCGGTGGAACCGAAGCGATCCGCGCCGTGCTGGAGCCCTTGCCCGCCAACACGCCGGCCATCCTCATCACTCAGCATATGCCGGGTGGCTTCACCCGCTCCTTTGCCGAACGCCTCAACCGGCTCTGTCGCATGACCGTTAAGGAAGCTTCCGACGGTGAGCGCATTCTTCCCGGCCACGCTTATATCGCCCCGGGAGACCAGCACCTGAAACTGGCGCGCAGTGGCGCCAACTACGTCGCACGCCTGGATGATGGTCCGCCGGTCAATCGCCATCGCCCTTCGGTGGACGTGCTGTTTCATTCGGCGGCTGAGTTCGCCGGACGCAACGCCATCGGCGTGATTTTGACCGGCATGGGCAAGGATGGCGCGGCGGGCCTGGTGGAAATGCGCCAGGCCGGAGCGCCGACCATCGCTCAGGACGAAGCGTCCTGCGTGGTGTTCGGCATGCCGCGGGAGGCGATCGCCCTGGGCGGCGCCGTGGAAGTGACCTCGCTGGATGAGATTCCAGCACGGTTAATGGCCCTGGTAGCTGCCTCGGGCCGAGCGCAGAGAGTTTAGATTGGCAGGGTGGGAGTGCCATCCAGCTAATGGCGAGTAAACGTTTGATTCCTCATGGACAAGAGCTAAGGAAACAGTGAATGGTTCGTTTAATGCGCAATATCAGCATCCATGCGGCGGTGATTGCCGTTGTCGTCATAGTAGCTCTCCTTTTTAGCCTACTGATGATTCTAGCCACTCTGAACGATCGACAAGCTAGTCAGTCGCTGGCGCGTCTTGATTCGCTCAGTCGCCAGCAGCTGGCCGAGATTAATCGCGCTGATGCCCTGTTGAATTCAGCCCGGGTCAACCTGGAAATTGCCTCCAACGACATGATGTTGGGCAGCATGTCGGACGCCAATAACAGGTTCGCCGAAGCGTTCGATGCGCTTGAGCGCGCCGAGGTGCGTTTTAATAACTTCCAAACCGCCCCCAAGACCGGGCAAGGCCAGCGTCTGGCGGCAGACATGGAACAGGACTTTCTGGCCGTGTCGGATATTGTGCGCCAGCAGTATGATGCACTTGATCAGCTCGATACCCCTGCATTCAATAGCCTGCGGCAATCGCTCACAGAACGCAGCGACATGCTTGAGGCTAGCATGACAAGTTATGTGCAGTACGCCATGCGCGCTGGTCAAGAAACTGTCCGGGGTTACGAGAGCCGGGCCGATCTCTTGCGTATGCTGGCTATTGCCGCGTTGGTATTAGTCTTTGGGACATTGTTGCTTATCTACCTGGGCTTGCGGCGTGTAGTGATTGCGCCGCTCAACGATGCGGTCCTGCGCCTGGATACCATCGCCGAGGCGGATCTGACCCAGCCGGTGCCCACCGCCGGGCGCAATGAGATAGGCCGATTGTTCGCCGCCATGGCCACCATGCAGCAAAATCTTACCGGTATCGTCTCGCGGGTACGTGCGGGCAGCGAAGAGATTCACCATGGCACGCGGGAAATCGCCGGCGGCAATGCCGATCTCTCCTCGCGTACCGAGCAGCAGGCGGCTTCGATCGAAGAAACCGCAGCCAGCATGGAACAGATGACGGCGACGGTGAAACAGAATGCGGATAATGCACGCCAGGCCAGCACGCTTGCCGGCGACGCGTCCAATACCGCCGAACGCGGTGGCGAAGTCGTCGAACGTGTGGTGCAGACCATGCACGGCATTTCCGACAGTTCCAAGCAGATTGCCGACATCACCGGCGTGATAGACTCCATCGCCTTCCAGACCAATATCCTTGCCCTCAACGCCTCCGTTGAAGCAGCGCGCGCCGGCGAGCAGGGCCGGGGGTTTGCGGTGGTTGCCGGTGAAGTGCGCAACCTGGCCAGCCGTAGCGCCGATGCCGCCAAGGAGATCAAGGGCTTGATCGACGGTTCGGTGGCTCAGGTCAAGGAGGGGTCCGAACTGGTGGCCCAGGCTGGCACTACCATGGCGGAAGTGGTCACGGCGGTGCGCCGGGTCACCGACATCATGGATGAGATTTCGGCGGCGTCCCAGGAGCAGAGCGACGGCATCGAGCAGGTCAGCCAGGCCGTGGGTCAGATGGACGAAGTCACTCAGCAGAACGCCGCGCTGGTGCAGCAGGCTTCCGCCGCGGCCGCTTCGCTTGAAGAGCAGGCCAAGCGTCTGGAAGAAGCCGTGGCGGTATTCCGCCTCGCCGGGGTGGGAAGCTCCCCGGCATTGCAGGCGCCGCGACCCGCCGTAAGCGGCGATGCAACACCCGATCGAGCCGCGCGTTCGGCCACGGTTCCCGCTCCCGTCCGGCCGCGCAGTGAAGAAGCGGCGTGGGAAGAATTCTGAGTAACCCCGAAAATCCCCTGACCGGCCCGTTGGGCCGGTTTATCCATGCCATGAACTGATAGAGGAAACATGATGGCAGACAAGAACATGAGCTTTCTGGTGGTCGACGACTTTCCTACCATGCGGCGTATCGTGCGTAGCCTGCTCAAGGAGTTGGGTTTCACCAATGTCGAGGAAGCGGAAGATGGCCAGGACGCACTGAACAAGCTACGTGGCGGTAGTTTCGAATTCGTCGTCTCCGACTGGAACATGCCCAACCTGGATGGCCTGGAAATGCTCAAGGAGATTCGCCAGGACGATGCCTTGAAGCACCTGCCGGTATTGATGGTGACGGCGGAAGCCAAGAAGGAAAATATCATTGCGGCGGCTCAAGCGGGGGCCAACGGCTACGTGGTCAAGCCGTTCACCGCCGCCACGTTGGAAGAGAAGCTCAACAAGATTTTCGAGAAAATGGGCAAATGAGTCGGCTGGGCGTAACCGCCTGGGCGTCGAGGAGACAACGCAATGAGCCAGAATGAGCAGTCCAGCACTGCCCAGCTGTCCGAGGAAGCTGCCGAAGACCTGATCCATCGCATCGGCAAGTTGACGCGCATGTTGCGCGAAAACATGCGTGAACTGGGCCTGGACAAGGAAATCGAGAAAGCGGCGGAAGCGATTCCTGATGCGCGTGACCGCCTGCATTATGTGGCGGCCATGACAGAGCAGGCGGCTGAGCGGGCGCTGAATGCCATTGACCGAGCTCAGCCCATGCAGGATCAGTTGACCGAGCGCGCCGAAGCGCTGGACAAGCGCTGGGCCGACTGGTTCGAGGAGCCCAAGGAGCTGGATGAGGCCAAGGCACTGGTCAAGGAAACTCGTGGTTACCTGGGTGACGTGCCGGTGATGACGGCCGCTACCAACAAGGAGCTGCTCGAGATCATGATGGCCCAGGATTTCCAGGACCTGACCGGCCAGGTGATCAAGAAGATGATGGACGTCATCCGTGAGATCGAGCATCAACTGGTACAGGTACTGATCGACAGCGTTCCCGAGACCCAGGCCCGTGAGCACATGCAGCGCAAGGCCGAGGATCAATGGAAAAACGATAGCGTGCGCCGTAACGAAGACCTGCTCAACGGACCGCAGATCAAGGACGATGCCCCGGATGTGGTAAGCGGACAGGACCAGGTTGACGATCTTCTGGACCAGCTGGGTTTCTGACCGGGTGGATGCTGTCGCCTACTGGCCAGGTGCCAAAATAACTGGTTGAACCGATAATGGCTCGTCCGGGTAGCTAAGTCACCAAGTAGCTGTGTACTATCAGCCGCCGCCAGGCGGCTGAACACGTAAATGCGCTTGGCTCTGTGGCAGCGCATGACCATTTCGCGGCGGCGGGGTCGATGATCCCGGCGTAGCCCTTTTCTCGGCCGAGTGGCAGCATGGCGGATAACGACAGCGACCAGGAAAAGACCGAAGAGGCCACGCCCAGGCGCCAGGAAAAGGCGCGTGAAGAGGGGCAGGTTCCGCGTTCTCGCGAGCTGACCACCTTCTTGATGCTGTTGGGTGGCGTCATCGGCTTGTGGTCGATGGGCAAGATGCTCTACGACCAGTTGGGCACGGTCATGGAACGAGCGTTTCTGTTCGACCGTCGCCAAGCCATGGAGCCTATTTCCATGCTGACTACCGCCCTGGAGCTGGGCGAGCGAACCCTGTACGCGATGTTGCCGCTGTTCTTGTTGCTGACGGTCATCGCCCTGGTGGCGCCGGCTCTGCTGGGGGGATGGTTGATTTCCGCCAAGTCGATGCAGCCGAAGCTATCGAAACTTAACCCCGCCAAAGGCTTGAAGCGCATGTTTTCAAGCCAGGCGCTGGTGGAGCTGGCCAAGGCGCTGGCGAAATCGGTCCTGGTCGGTGGCGTCGGCGGTGCGTTTCTGTACTTCAATATCGGCAAGTTGCTGGGCCTGATGGATCAGCCGGTGCATCAGGCCCTGGCGTCGGCACTTACCATGGCGGCGCAGGCGGCGGGCCTGATGGTGCTGACACTGCTGGTGGTGATTCTGATCGACGTTCCTTTCCAGATATGGAGCAATGCCAAGAAATTGCGCATGAGCAAGGAGGAGGTCAAGCGCGAGCACAAGGAGTCCGAAGGCGACCCCCACGTCAAGGCGCGCATTCGGCAACAGCAGCAGGCAATGGCGCGAGGGCGTATGATGAGCAAGGTGCCCGAAGCCGACGTCATCATCACCAACCCCACCCACTATGCCGTTGCGCTGTCCTATCAGGAAGGTCAGATGGGCGCGCCGCGGGTGGTGGCCAAGGGGGCCGATGCCGTTGCCGCCAGGATTCGCGAGATAGGCCATGAGGCCGGCGTGCCCCGGCTTGAAGCCGCGCCGTTGGCGCGGGCCCTGTATCATCATGTCGATCTGGATGCCGAAGTCCCGGCCGACCTATACACTGCGGTGGCGGAGGTCATGGCCTGGGCCTACCGTCTCAAACGCGTCGATGAAGTAGGAGGAGAGGTGCCACCGAGACCCGACAACCTTCCGGTACCCCCGGAAATGGACGCTCCCCGAACTGGCGGCGCTAGCGAGGAGCAGCCATGAAAGGCTTGAGCCACTACCTGGGACGGCGTGACTGGGCGGGCGACGTGCCCATGAAGCTGCTCGCCGGCCCGCTGCTTATCCTGATGATCCTGGGCATGATGATCCTGCCCTTGCCGCCGTTCGCCCTGGACCTGCTGTTCACCTTCAATATCGCACTGGCCGTCATGGTCTTGCTGGTCAGCATGTTCACTCAGAAGCCGCTGGATTTCGCCGCCTTCCCGGCGGTGTTGCTGTTTACTACCCTGTTGCGGCTATCGCTCAATGTGGCTTCCACCCGGGTGGTGCTGATGGAAGGGCACCAGGGTGGCGATGCGGCGGGCAAGGTCATCGAGGCTTTCGGTACCTTCCTGGTGGGCGGCAATTTTGCTGTCGGCCTGGTGGTGTTTCTGATCCTGGTGATCATCAACTTCATGGTCATCACCAAGGGTGCCGGGCGTATCGCCGAAGTGGGTGCTCGCTTCATGCTCGACGCCATGCCCGGCAAGCAGATGGCCATCGATGCCGACCTCAACGCCGGTCTGATCGGCGAGGAGGACGCACGTACCCGCCGTGCCGAAGTCGCCCAGGAGGCGGACTTCTACGGCTCCATGGACGGTGCCAGCAAGTTTGTCCGCGGCGACGCCATGGCGGGCCTGGTGATCATGGTGGTCAACGTCATCGGTGGGCTGCTGATCGGCATGATGCAGCA
Organism: Halomonas sp. Bachu 37; assembly: GCF_039691755.1. NCBI lineage: Bacteria > Pseudomonadati > Pseudomonadota > Gammaproteobacteria > Oceanospirillales > Halomonadaceae > Halomonas > Halomonas kashgarensis. The sequence continues at coordinate 135,688 of NZ_CP137552.1, forward strand.
TGGCATGGGTTTCGGCGATGCGGCGCGTACCTATACGCTACTGACCATCGGCGACGGCCTGGTCGCCCAGATTCCGGCCCTGGTGATTTCCACCGCCGCTGGCGTGACGGTCTCCCGGGTGACCACCGACCAGGATGTCGGCCAGCAGATGATCGGACAGCTGTTCGTCAACCCGCAGGTCATGATCCTGTCCGCCATGGTCATGGGGTTGCTAGGGCTGGTGCCGGGGATGCCCAACCTGGTATTTCTGATCTTCACCGCTCTGCTGGCGGGTCTGGCCTGGTATCTCATGCGGCAGAAAGAGCAGGCGCTGGTGCAGCAGGAGATCGGCGCCGAACCGCCGCCGGTACAGGAAACGCCGGAGGCCAGCTGGGAGGATGTCCAACTGGTCGATACCCTCGGCCTGGAGGTCGGTCATCGCCTGATTCCGCTGGTCGACTCGCGCCAGCAGGGAGAGCTGCTGGGCAGGATCAAGAGCGTGCGCAAGAAGTTCGCCCAGGAGGTCGGTTTCCTGCCGCCGGTGGTGCATATCCGCGATAACCTCGAACTTTCGCCCAGCACTTACGTGCTGACCATGAAGGGTGCCGAGATCGGCCGCGCCGAGGCGTATCCCGGCAAGTGGCTGGCGATCGACCCCGGCCAGGTGTCGGGCGAGCTCCAGGGCACGCCCACCCAGGACCCGGCCTTCGGCTTGCCGGCGATCTGGATCGACGGCAATCAGCGCGAGCACGCCCAGGTATACGGCTATACCGTGGTGGATGCCAGCACCGTGGTGGCCACGCACCTGAATCACCTGCTGCATCGGCATTCGCCCGAGATGCTGGGCCGCCAGGAAGTGCAGAAGCTGCTCGACAAGCTGGGCGAAGATCAGAAATCCCTGGTGGAGGAAGTGGTACCCAAGGCGATCAGCCTGACCGTGCTGCAGCGAATCCTGCAGAATCTGCTCGACGAGGACGTCTCGATCCGCGATATGCGGACTATCCTCGATACCCTGGCGGAATATGCCGGTCAGCAGCAGGACCCCAATGAACTGACTGCCCTGGTGCGCATTGCCCTGGGCCGAGCGATCACCCAGCAGTGGTTCGCCGGTCAGGAGATGCTGAACGTCATGGGGCTGGAAGCGCAGCTGGAGCAGGTTCTGTTGCAGGCGATGAACGGCAACGGCGCCATGGAACCGGGGCTTGCCGACACCCTGATGACCCAGGCCCAACAGGCACTGGAGCGGCACGAAGCCACGGGCGAGCCGCCGGTGCTGGTGGTCCAGCATTCGCTGCGCGCCGTGCTTTCGCGCTTCCTGCGGCGCCGGTTGCGGCATCTGGTGGTGATGTCCCAGGCGGAGATTCCCGATGACCGGACACTGCGTGTCACCACGCTGGTGGGCGGACGTCAGTGACCCGAGCGGAGAAAACGGCCACCATGACAGGTATGACCAAGGCAAAAGGTGAAATATGAGCGTAAGACGTTTCGTTGGGGCAAATAGTCGGGATGTCATGCGCCAGGTACGCGAAGCGCTGGGGGACGATGCACTGATCCTGGCCAATCGCCGCACCGAGGACGGCGTGGAAATCCTGGCCATGGCCGACGAGGCGGTGGATCATTTCGACCCTACGCCCGAGTCGCCCCCCGTCGAGCCAAACGCCACTGAAGTGGCGCCGCCAGCCACCCCCCCTGTCGGGCGGGATGACCCGTTGCATGCCATGAGCGAAAGACTGCTCAAGGAAATGCAGGATATGCGCGAGCTCCTGGCCACGGAAAAGAGCCGCGTTGCCGCTACACCCGCCGGATGCCGTCAGCGCCTGCTGCAGGTCATGCGCGAAGTCGGTTTCAGCCATGAGCTGGCCGACGATATCCTGACCGGTCTGCCCGAAGAGTATGCCCTGCTCGACGAGACCAGCGAACAGCCGCTGGTCTGGCTGCGCCGGCAACTGGCCGACCGTCTGCATGTGCTCGACGCCGAAGCGCCGTTCTTCGACCAGACCGGTATCGTCGCGCTGGTCGGTCCTACCGGAGTGGGCAAGACCACCACCACGGCCAAGCTTGCGGCACGTTTCGTCATGCGCCACGGCACGCGCCCGGTAGCACTGGTGACCACCGACAGTTTCCGTATCGGTGCCCACGAGCAGCTACGTATCTATGCCCGCCTGCTGGATACGCCGATGTACGCTCTCGATGCCGAACAGCCGATCGACGATCTGCTGGGCCGGCTGCAGGGCAAGCAGTGGGTGATCATCGATACCGTCGGCATGAGCCAGCGCGACCAGCGGGTCATCGAGCAGATCGCTCACCTTCAGGGGGGCCGCTCGCGGGTGCGCCTGGTGCTGCTGCTGAATGCCGCCAGCCAGCCGGAGACGCTGGAGGAAGTGGTCATGCGTTACCGCCAGGCCGCCCGTGCCGCCGGCGCCGAACTCGATGACTGCATCATCACCAAGCAGGATGAGGCGGGGCGCCTGGCGCCGGTGCTGGATATCGTCATGCGTCATGGTCTGCGCATCCTGTTCGGATCTCACGGTCAGCGCGTTCCCGAAGATATGGCGGTGGCGGATGCCGAGGGTCTGGTGGAACAGGCATTGACCACACGCACCCCCATGCCCGGCGCGGCGGAGAGTGCCCCCGCTTCTGCGGTCTCCCTGCCGAGCTGGTCGCGGGATGTGCTCGGTCAGGGGCGGCGGCTGTCCGCATTGATGACGGCGCTGCGCAAGCGTGTCGTCGGCTTTTCCGCGCTGGAAGCGCTATGGGACATGGCGGCACTGCCCATGGCGCTTCAGGACGAGCGGTTGTCGCAATTGCTGGAGGGTTACCCGCCGGCGGATAGCATTCTAGGCATGGCCTGGTCGCCCCGACGCAACGAAAGGGGCTGTGACTGGGCGATGCCGGATATCGGTCTGGACGCCGATGGTGCCTGGGTGGCGCTGCCCTGGCTGCAGCATCGCCATCCCGCTGGCTGGCGCGAGCGGCTGGCGCAGGTTTCGCATGACGCCGGGGTTATCGTCCACCTGCTCCCCGGCTTGCCCGCTCCCGCGGCCTGGGTCTGGCTGGAAGAGCAACAGATGACCTGGGTCAGCCTCGTGCGCAGCAGTCAGCGGGTAGAATATGGCGCGCAACGCACCACGCTCGGACCCCTCCTGGAAGAGGCGCCACATTTTTCCCAGGTGTCGGTACGCTTTCGTGGCCAGGTCATGCAGCTGCATGTGGCGCGTGAAGCCGTCCAGGCCCCGGTCGATCCGCGTCGGGCAAGCGCAGGCGAGCGTGAGGACATGCTCGCCTGGCGCGGGGAAATCCGCGATCCCGAAAACGCCAAGGTGGTGGCCCGGCGCTACTGGTTGACGCCGGTGCGCCTGGGCGACGATGCGCTTTCACTATTATTGACGCACTTGCAGAGCGAAGGCTTGGCGGCATTGACCCGCCGCGCCTGGCAACAGCTCAAGGAAGCCGACGGCGGAGAGCTGAGCCCCGAAATCCGCCTGTTGATGGCCTCGGGTCTGGCCGCTGTGGCGGGTCACCTAGACGTTGCCGAGGACGAAGCGGCAGCGGCATTGCGGGCGAACGTGCTCGGCCTGGCGGGTAATCGCCGGCGTCGGCGCGACATCGCCATGCTCGATGGCCTGGCGTATGCCTTCATGGCGCGTGACGCCATTCGCCAATTCGGCTCGGCCGGCCTGGAGGGAATGTCGTGAGCGAGAGCGACCAGGCCGCCGGGTTACGCAAGTGGGCCAACCTGCAGCGCCAGCAGCAGGGCGTGGTGGATGCTCATGACGAGCAGAACATGGCGGATGACCGGGCCGCCTCGGTCGAGCTGCCCGTGGAGGCGCCCGCTACGCCGTCATCCGAGCCGCCCCCGGCTCACACCTCGGTGCGCCAGGCGCCGCGGCTGCCCCTGGTCGTGGTGGGGTTGGCGCAAGCCTCTCCCGCCCAGGTCGCCAAGGTGCGGGCCCGGCTGGGTCAATGGTCAGCGGAGGGACGGCGTTGGGCGGGCGCCCCGGAGGATTGGCAGATTCAGCTGGTTCCGCCTGGTGCCACCAACCTGACCGGCCTGGTACGCGAGCAGTCGCGTTGGGCACTATGGGTGGATAGCGATGCGGAGGCCTTCATGCGCGGTTTCCGTGCGCTGCACGCCATGCACCAGGCCGGCGGGCCTTCGCGATTGCTGGCGTTGCACGAGCCGGGCTTGCCTCGTCGGGGCCTGTTGGATAACTTGCAAGTAGCGGCGAATTACTACTTGGGTATTGAGCTATTGGTACTGGCAAGATGAAACGACTCGTCAGCATGATAAGCTGGATGAAGCAGCGGCAGTGGGTTCTGGTGGTCTCCGTCTGGATGCTCGGCTGGGCGCCGGCCGTGCTGGCCGCCCCGGGTAGCTGGACGGCAACCGCCCCGGGCTTCATGGTGGCCATGAGCGAGCGCACGGCCGATAGCGCTTCCATGACCCCGCCGGCCGGCATGACCGAGCCGGAGTCCCGGATCAGTGGGATCCAGTGGCGCTATCGCCAGCCGGTGGGCAGTCAGGTCAAGGCTTGGTTGTGTCACCCCAGCCGCTGTGTCGCGTTGACCGGCATGCGGGGGATGACCCAGGCACTGCAGGGAGCGACGGCTGAGGCCCCCTTGCAGTTTCGCTTCGCGTTGCCACCGGGACAAAGGCCGGTGAGGGTGCAAGGGCTGCAGGTCATCGTGAATTATCAGTAACGACCGTATCAGCCGCGAGGCACGAGGATGTATACAGCACAAGGCAGGATCAACCAGAGTGAATTGCTGGCGCAATACATGCCGCTGGTCAGACGCCAGGCGCTGTCACTGCAGGTCAGATTGCCATCCTGCATCGAGCTTGATGACCTGATTCAAGCCGGCATGGTGGGGTTGCTAGAGGCCTTGGGACGTTTCGATGCCAGCCAGGGGGCGAGCTTCGCCACCTTTGCCAGCCAGCGGATTCGCGGCGCCATGGTGGATGAATTGCGCACCCGTGACTGGCTGCCACGTAGCGTCAGGCGCTCGGCCAGGGCGATGGATGAAGCCGTGCGGCGTCTCGAACAGGTGCTGGGAAGGCCTCCAGAAGAGCACGAAATAGCCGCCGAGCTGGAGATGCCCCTGGAGGCCTACCGCCAACTCCTCAGCGATACCAATAGCGGGCAGTTGTTGCCCTTTGAAGCGCTGGTGGAAGAAAGCGGAGAGCCGGCGGGAGACATCGCCGCGCACCTGCCCTTCGAAACGCTGCTGGATGGTCAGCAACGCCAGCGCCTGATCGAGGCGATCGAGCAGTTGCCGGAGCGGGAAAAACTGCTGATGGCGTTGTATTACCAGGAAGAGCTCAACCTCAAGGAAGTGGGGGCTGTGCTGGGGGTGACGGAATCGCGTGTCTCCCAGTTGCACAGCCAGGCTATCAGCCGTCTACGCGCGCGCCTTGGCGAGGCCGATTGAAGGCTGTCGTGAAAGCGACTATAACCACGTGCGCTATCGCACCCCTTTCCACTGACTTGTGACCGGCAAGGAGCCGTTGATGAATCCTTCGACGCTGATAGGCATGTTTGCCAGCATAGCGCTACTGGTGAGCGTCCTGTTCTTTACTGCGGAATCACCCGAAAGTTTTCTTAATCTTCCGGGGCTGGCGATCGTGCTCACCGGTACTCTGGCCGCCACTTTCATCAGTTATCCCCTGAGGGAAGTGCTGCATGTGGTGCGCCTGGTAGGCATCGTGTTTCGTCGCGAGAATACCTATGTGCGGGATGACATCAAGGAACTCGTCGACATGTCCCGGTTATGGTTCAAGGGTGACGTGCGGGCGGTGGAAGCGGCTCTGGAAGACACGCGCAATCCCTTTCTGCGCACCGGCATCCAGCTTGTCATTGCCAACACCAAGGAGGACGAGATATTCGATCTGATGCGCTGGCGTATCGCTCGACTGAAGGCCCGCGAACATGCCCAGGCGCAAGTGTTTCGTACCATGGCGACCTATGCGCCCGCCTTCGGCATGATCGGTACCCTGGTCGGTCTGGTGAACATGCTGGAAGTCATGGATGCCGGCGACCTGGAAGTCATCGGTCCGCGCATGGCCGTGGCGCTGCTGACCACTTTCTATGGCATCTTGCTGGCCAACCTGATTTTCAAGCCTATCGCGGTCAAGCTGGAACGGCGTACCGAAGACCGCCTGATTACCATGAACATGGTGATGGAAGGCATTTCGTTGATCACCAAGCGTCGTCTGCCTTCCTTTATCGAGGAAACGCTCAATTCCTTCGTCGCCGACTTTCATGATGAAATTCGCGAGAGAAGGGTTCCCTCGAAACCCGCCACTGGCAAGGGGTAGCGCCGCTCATGCTGGATCATGATACGCGGCAGACACTGGAACCCGTGGCGATGGGCGGTGACGATGAGAGCTGGCTGACCAGTTATCTCGATGTGCTCACCTTGCTGATTACCCTGTTCGTGCTTCTGCTGGCGCTGACACCGCCCGGAAGCGGCGATGCCAGCGAGAACCAGATGGCCTCGTCGTCAGCGGTTCCTTCGGCGTCGCGGATGGCGCAATCGACGGGTATCCAGCCGGCGCATGACGGTATCCAGCCACGTTTTTCCGGCCTCAGCATTCCCGGCGTGAGTGTCGATGCAGGGAGTGAGGGAGTCACCTTGCGTATCGACGATAGTCTGCTGTTTTCCAGCGGCCAGGCCGAACTGACCGGTCAGGGCAGAACGCTGATCCAGAGCCTGGTGGAGGTGCTGGAGTCCTTTGACGGTCAGATTTCCGTGGAGGGCCATACCGACAGCATCCCCATTGCCACGGCACGTTTCCCCTCCAACTGGGAACTCTCCTCGGCACGGGCGATCGCCGTGGTACGCCATCTGGAAAGCGAAGGGGTGAAGATCGAGCGTATGCGTGCCGTGGGTTATGCCGATACCCAGCCGATGCAGAGCAATAATACCAGGGAAGGCCGGGCCGCCAATCGACGGGTGGAGTTGCTGTTGCGCCAGGGAGGACAAAGGTGACGCACCGCTCCGACGCCAAACAGCAACAGAGGCGGTTGCCACCCAGGCAGGCGGCCTTTATCGGCTTGGCAACGGGAGTACTGTTACTGCTTCTGATCGGCTGGGAGATGAATGTCGCCCACGAGGAGGACGAACGGCTTGCCAGGGCGCGCACCGCCACCACGGCGGATATGATGAACGAATGGGTAAGCAGCCTGCTCGCCACATCCGAACACTCCCTGCGCGAGATACTCGGGCTATACCGATTGAACCAGGCGGGCCAAATCGAGCCCTCTGTGTTGGTAGACCTGCTGAAACGACGGCGAGATAGCGTGGACATCTGGGAGGATGTGGCGTTAGTAGATGCCCAAGGCTATGTTTTGGCATCGACCCGGCCCATGGAGGCGAGCCGCTTCGAGCTGGGGAGCAGTGCCTTTCTTGCTCCGTTGGTGCTGGAGTCCTCCTCAGCTGCTAGCCCTGCCGTTTCGACGCTTTACTGGTCAGAAGCTGTCGGTCAGCTACGTGTACTGCATGCACTGCGCATCGAAAGCCCCGAGGAAGGCGTGGAAGGCTTGGTGTTGGCGCGCCTGGACCCAGCTCTTTTCGAAGGGTTGATGGAGCGACTATCGCTAGGGCCGGGTACAAGCCTAGCACTGGTGGATAGCTCTCCCCGAGTCATCGCTCAGCGCGTTTTTGGTATCGATGGCAGTACCGCTGCGGCGCCAGGCGCTCACGTCGCGACGCCGCAACTGTTGGATTTCCTCGGCAGCGACGTCACCCGAGACAGTTGGGTGAGAAAGTCGCCGGTTGACGATAACCGACGCCTGTTCAGTGCGCGCAAGGTAACTGGAACCGATTGGGTGGTGCTGGCCGGTGAGGATACCACGCTCTATCTTGCCGACTGGTGGCGACGTTTCTGGGCGCTGGTGCTGGGCTGGGTGGCAATGGTGTTGATGGGGGCCGTGGCCCTGCGCCATTACCACCACTTGTATGCGGCGGAAAAGGAGCTGCGCCGTCATCGCAATCGACTCGCCACGGAGGTAGAGCAGCGCACGGAAGCACAGCGTGTCAGCGAGCTCGAAGCAGCACAGCTGAAAATCGCCGCCATGGCGTTCGAGACGCACCTGGGCATGTTCATCGCCGATGCCGACAACCGTATCGTGCAGGTGAATTCCACCTTCACCGCCATCACCGGCTACAGTGCCGAAGAAGTGCTGGGGTGCAATCCCAGCGTGCTGAATTCCGGACGTCATGATGCGGCCTTCTATCGCCATCTGTGGCACAGCCTGCAGGAAAACGGCACCTGGCAGGGCGAGGTATGGAACCAGCGCAAGAATGGTGAAATCTACCTCCAGTGGCTGACCATCAGTGTGGTGCGTAACGATAAGGATGAGATCACCCACTATGTCGCCACGCTGAGCGATATCACCCAGCGCAAGGCCGCCGAACAGGAAATCCACCAGTTGGCGTTTTATGATGCCTTGACCGGCCTTCCCAATCGCCGTCTGCTGATCGACCGATTGGAAGCATCGCTCAAGGATACCCGGCGCGACAGCCAGTATACCGCGGTGATGTTCATCGACCTGGACAACTTCAAGACCATCAATGACAGCTTGGGACATTACCTGGGTGATGCGCTGCTGCAAGCGGTAGCGCAGCGCCTGGATGACATTGTCCGCGACAGCGATACCGTCGCCCGGCTGGGGGGCGACGAGTTCGTCGTCATGCTGCATGAGCTGGGCAACGATTCCGAGCATGCCGTTCGCCATGCCGAATCCATCGCCAGCAAGCTGCTCGTCGCCCTGAGTCAGCCCATCCGGGTCCATGAACATACGCTTCAGGTCTCGGGAAGTATCGGTATCACGCTGTTTGGCTTCGGTGAAGTCAGCGTCAGCGATATCCTGCAGCAAGCGGATCTGGCCATGTACCAGGCCAAGGCGTCGGGGCGCAACGCCTTGCGCTTCTTCGATCCCGAGATGCAAGCGGTGGTGGTGGATCGTGCCCGCATGGAAGGCGACTTGCGCCAGGCCCTGCATAATGAGGAATTGCGCCTTTACTATCAGAGCCAGGTCAATGCCGACGGTTGCATCATCGGCGTCGAGGCGCTAGTGCGCTGGGAGCATCCTGCCCGGGGCATGGTCTCGCCAGCCGAATTCATTCCCTTGGCGGAAGAGAATAACCTGATCGGACCGATCGGTACCTGGGTGCTGGAAACCGCGTGTCGCCAACTGGCCCGGTGGGCGCAGTCAAGCACCACCGAGGCCCTGGATATCGCGGTCAATGTCAGCCCCAATCAGTTCCGCCAGGTAGGGTTTGTCGAGGAGGTACAGCAGATTCTGGAGCGTACCGGAGCCGACCCACGACGCTTGAAGCTGGAAGTGACCGAAACCCTGCTCATGGAGGAAGTCGAGGACGTGCGCTCCCGCATGGAAACGCTGCGCTGCATGGGAATTCGCTTCTCGCTGGATGATTTCGGTACCGGCTATTCGTCGCTGGCCTATCTGAAGCGTTTACCCCTGGATCAGCTCAAGATCGATCAGTCGTTCGTCCGTGATGTGCTGGAAGATCCCGCCGATGCCGCGATCGTCAGGACGGTGATCTCCTTGGCGCACAGCCTGGAGCTGGATGTCATTGCCGAGGGGGTGGAAACCGAAGCCCACCGCCAGTGGCTGTTCCACCATGGCTGCGTCGCGTATCAGGGTTATCTGTTCTCCCGGCCTTGCCCCGTGGCGGAGCTGGCGCTGGACGCGCACTGAGCCTGCATGCGCTCGATGGCCATAGCCGCGCCCTCCAGGCTGAACGTCATGTACCAGGGCTCTCGCTCCTCCTGGTCGAACCCCAGGTAGATCGTCTCGCCGCTGTGCATCTCGTCGAGCAGATCATCCAGCTCGTTCAGGTAGAAATGAACGTAGAAGCCGTTGTCGCCGCGCTCGGTGATGAATTCCGCCATGCCCTCGTGGCGGGTGGCCTCATCCACCCGCAAGCGTGTCGGCACGAGATTCACCGCTCGGCTCGCCTGCTGACGTTGGTCAAGCTCCACACGCATTTCCAGCCAGGGAAGATCGCAGACCCCCTGGGTGGTGTTGACGCTCAGCGTAGCATCGGCATAGCTGTGAGTTTCCACGGCGCGGAAGTGGCGCTCTTCCCCCAGGGTCAACACCAGCGATTGCCAGTGCTGATGCTGCTCGGCGTGGCGGGTGTCGAAGGTGGCGGCGTAAGTGTTGGCGCTGAGAGAGCAAGCGCCGAGAAGCAGGAAAAGACGGGGCAAGGAGAAGTGCGGCATGGGGAGTCAGTGTCGTCCAGGAAGTCTCGAACAAGCCTATAACGTGTTTGCTCATTACAAAAGAGTAATGCGCTGATTTTGCTATATATAGTAGAAATCAATTTTCAATCGGGCTCATCTAGTGCTATTTCAAGACTGTACATGAACTGCCCAGGCCGTATAATCGCCGTTTTTTCCGGCGTTCCAATTCACCGTGCTGCGAAGGAGATCCGCGACATGAGTACTTCGACCAAGGCTAGCAAGACCTCCCATGATGTGCCGCTCCAGGAGCCGTCCAGGGAGATCTGGGATGCCAAGTATCGTCTCAAGGATCGTCATGGCCGCCCGGTCGACCAGGACCTGGGCGGCACCTTCGAGCGGGTGGCGCGAGCCCTGGCCGCCGTGGAGGGCGACAAGGCGGAGCAGTGGTTGCCCAAGTTTCGCTGGGCATTGGAAAACGGCGCGATTCCGGCCGGTCGGATTCTTTCCAATGCCGGCGCGGAAGACTACAAGCCGGCGGTGAGCCTGATCAACTGCACTGTCTCGCGCACCATTCGCGACTCCATGCGCGATATTCTGGATAGCGTGGTGGATGCGGGCATGACGCTGAAGTCCGGCGCCGGTATCGGCTACGATTTCTCTACTCTGCGCCACAAGGGAGCGTTCGTGTTCGGGGCGGGCGCCGGCACCAACGGCCCCCTGGCGTTCATGGATATCTACGACAAGATGTGCTTCACGGTGGCTTCCGCCGGTGGCCGTCGCGGTGCGCAGATGGGCACCTTCGACGTCGGCCATCCCGATGTGCGCGAGTTCATCCAGGCCAAGCGGGAATCCGGGCGCCTGCGTCAGTTCAACCTCAGCCTGCTGATCACCGACGAGTTCATGGAAGCAGTGAAGAACAACACCGACTGGCCGCTGGCGTTCCCGCTGCATCCCGGCGAGAAGGAGGACGTGAAGCCGCAAGACCTGATCTACCGCGACTGGCCGGTGATCGAAGAGGGTTACACGGTGGATGACGAAGGCCGCGTGGCATGCCGTGTCGTCGAGGTGATCAAGGCGCGCGAGCTGTGGGATACCATCATGAGCTCCACCTACGACTATGCCGAGCCGGGCTTCATCCTGATCGACCAGGTCAACCGCATGAACAACAACTGGTTCTGCGAGGATATTCGCGCCACCAATCCCTGCGGTGAGCAGCCGCTGCCGCCGGAGGGCGCTTGCCTGCTGGGATCGGTCAATCTCACCCAGTTCGTCATCGACCCGTTCGGCAAGGCGCCGCGTTTCGATTGGGAGCGCTACCGCCAGGTGGTGGCGATCTTCACCCGCATGCTGGACAACGTGGTGGAAATTGCCGCCTTGCCGTTGCCCCAGCAGCAGCGCGAAATCGAAGCCAAGCGCCGCCACGGCATGGGCTTTCTGGGGCTGGGCTCGACCCTGACCATGCTCAAGATCCCCTACGGCTCGCCGGAGTCCCTGGCCTTTACCGAGGAAGTCAGCCGTAACCTGGCCCTGGAAGGCTGGAGGCAGGCGCTGGAGCTGTCCCGGGAGAAAGGCATGGCGCCGGTTCTCGAAGAGGAGCACACCATCACCGCCAAGATGATGCGCGAGCGCCCCCAGCTGGCCAAGGACGGTTACGAGATCGGCGACAAGGTGCCGGGACGCATACTACACGCGCGCTACAGCCAGTACATGGCCAAGGTCGCCGAGATCGAGCCTGACCTGGTGGCGGCGCTCGCCGAGCAGGGCGCTCGTTTTACCCACCACAGCTCGATTGCGCCGACCGGAACCATCAGCCTGTCGATGGGCAACAATGCGTCCAACGGTATCGAGCCGTCGTTCTCGCATCGCTATTACCGCAATATCATCCAGTCGGGCAAGAAGACCAAGGAGCAGGTGGAAGTGGTCTCCTTCGAGCTGGCCGCCTACCGTCACTTCATCGCCGCCGATGCCGTGGAGAGTGACCTGCCGGAGTATTTCATTACCGCCGACAGCGTGAATCCGGAACAGCACGTCGCGGTGCAGGCGGCCGCTCAGGCCTGGGTCGATTCCGCGATCTCCAAGACGGTCAACGTACCCACCGACTTTGCCTTCGAGCAGTTCCAGAACCTGTATCTGCAGGCCTACGAGAGCCGCTTGAAGGGCTGCACCACCTTCCGCTTCAACCCGGAGGCGTTCCAGGGTGTGCTGGTACGCGAGGACGACCTCAACAACACCACCTATGTGTTCGAGCTGGAGAATGGCGAGACGCTGGAACTCACCGGCAATGAGAAGGTGATCTATGACGGCGAGGAGCACAACGCGGCCAACCTGTTCGATGGGTTGAAGGAAGGCACCTATGGCAAGTGGTGAGCATGACCACACCCAGGATGACAGGCGCACACTTTTGCTAACCGGAGAGACCGATGGCCGTTGAAATAAAATCCAAGATCGTGGGCTACCGCATCAAGCAGGAGCAAGCTGCGCCGGTGCCGACCCTGCAGGACGAGAACCCGCTTACCGTGCGTATTCCCTCGCGCCCCGAGGGTACGCTGGAGGCGGTCTCCGAGAAGATCTCCTATGTCGGTGCCGAAGGGCGCAAGAAGGTCTATCTGCTGGTCTCCTTCATGCCCGTAGAGGGCGTGGTGGAGGGCAAGCGAGTCGTCATCGAACGCCCGGTGGAGTTCTTCTTTCCCTCCGGCCAGCTATCCAGCGAGCACCAGTGGATCACCGCCACCATGCGCAGCCTGTCCCTGGCGGCACGCGGCGGCTACGTCACCCAGGCGGTGGCGGATCTACGCAAGGTGGCCTGGGACAAGGGCCTGGTACGTTGCGGCATGAATCGCTGGAACAAGCCGATGTTCCACGACTCCGAGGTGGCGGCGATCGCCTGGTCGATCCAGCAGATTCTGTATCGTCGTGGCTTTCTCGATGCCGACGGCAACCAGGTGCCGGTGGAGGAGCTGGTGGAGCGCCATGCGCGCCGTATCGCCCATGGTCACGCCTGGCAGCCGGAAGCTGGTGATACTGCCGCGCCGGCGGTGACCGAGACGACAACGGACGCCGCACCGGAAAAAAAGCCTGAAGGCGGTGGCCCGGCGATAGTGGGTCATTGCCCCGAGTGCCGCGGCGAGCTGATCATGATGGATGGCTGCCCCACCTGTTACGCCGGTTGTGGCTGGTCGAAGTGTGGCTAGAGACGCTCACGACAACCCCTTTGCTGAGGTGGATAAAGTACGAGACTGCTAACAAGCTGTTTCAGCACATTCAACGGTCGGAACAACCCTATGCGGGGGCGCTATAGACCCATCCATGGGCGCTAAATTCGCCATCCATGGCGAATGACCCCCGCTACGAGTTGATTCCGACCTTGTTACTCATTGCATCAGAGAATCCCACGCAAAAACCCGTACAGAGCCAGGATACTGAGCAGGGCGGCCAAGCCGTAGGTGAATAGCTTGTTGATCGACTCGTTGCCCAGGGTCAGGTCGTGCAGGCCGTGACGAATGCGGTGCGCGGCATGGAACAGCGGCAGACAGATCACTGCCCCGATGAAGATCAGACCGGGGAAGCTGAACAGTAACCCGCGTGTTCGTTCAAAGTTCAGTGCCGTCTCGGGAACGACTCCCAAGGGAATCAGGACGGCGATGAACAGGATGGCGGCGGGGACGAACACGGCGAAACAGACGCCGCCGGCACTGAACAGCGCCCACCACAACGGTTCATCGCTGCGCTTGGGCCGTTTGGCATCAGACGCTTCTCTCATGATCCACTCCCCAATATCCAGGCAAACAGGGCGATGACCGCCACCACGCCAACCCACTGCCCCAATACGATGAAGCTTGCCGGGATGGTGCGGGTACCGACTCGCAACGGCATGACTCGCGGGAACAGCTCGAAGAACGTCCAGGCATGAAACAGGCTGGCGGCCAAGGCGAGGCAGTTGAGAAGGATCACCAGCGGATGCGCCATGAAGGCAAGCCAACCTGCCCAGCTTTCCGTCCCTTGCAGCAGGCTATATAGCCCGGCCAGCAGGCAGCCGATGAAGAATACCAGCGGCAGTACGGTGGCTTCGCGTGCCATGTAGAGTTTGAAATAGCGATGCTTCAACCACCAGGTACGCGTCAGCCGTGGAAGATAACTGCTCTGCTTTGCCATGATCTCTACCCCTTGAACAGGCTTATCAGCATGTCTTTTGCCGATTCCACCTTGCCCTGGTTGACCGCCGCTGCCGGGTCGACGTTTTTCGGACAGACCTGCGAACAGAAGCCGACGAAGGTACAGCTCCACACACCTTCGTGACGGTTCAATTGCGGCATGCGCTGCTGCTTGCCTTGGTCGCGGCTATCCAGGTTATAACGGTGGGCCAGTGTTAGCGCGGCAGGCCCCAGGAACTCCTGATTGAGGCCGAACTGGGGGCAGGCGGAATAGCACAGGCCGCAATTGATGCAGTCTGAGAACTGCTTGTATTTTTCCAGTTGCGCAGGCGTCTGGCGGTTGGGTTCGTCAGTCTCGGCGGCGTTGGTGATCAGATAGGGCTGCACCGCGGCGAGATGGTCGAGAAACACCTCCATGTCGACGATAAGGTCCTTTTCCACCGGAAAGTGGGACAGTGCGCTTATCTTCAGCGTGTCGGGATAGTCACGCAGGAAGCTCTTGCAACCCAGCTTGGGAATCCCGTTCACCATGACGCCGCAGGAGCCACAGATCGCCATGCGGCACGACCAGCGGTAACTCAGCGTACCGTCGAGTTCCTCCTTGACGTAGTTCAGCGCGTCGAGAAGGGAGGTGCTGTCGTCGAAGGGAACCTCGAACTCCTGCCAGTAGGGGGTCGCTTCCTGCTCCGGCAGGTAGCGTTGAATGCTGAGCTTCTTGGTGCTCATGTTTTCGCTCCTTTACCCGCATCGCCGTAGGCGCGTACAGCGGGGGCAGAAAAACGCGTGTCCACGGCCTGCCACTGCAGCTGGGCGGGTTCGTCGCCATTGAAATAGACCAGGCTGTGCTGCAGGTAGTCCACGTCGTTGCGTTCCTGCATGCCCTCGTCGAGCCGCTGATGCGCGCCCCGCGACTCCTTGCGATTCAAGGCCGAAAGGCATGACGCTTCGGCGATATCCAGACCGAAACCCAGTTCGAGGCAGAGCAGCAGTTCGGTGTTGTAGGCGTGGCTTTGATCCTGAAGCTGGATATCGTGATAGCGCTGTTTCAATTCTCGAATCTTGTCCAGCGATGCCTGCATCCCATCGGCGGTGCGATAGATGCCGCAGCCGGTATCCATGCTCTGTACCATTTCACGCTTCAATTCGACCCAGCTTTCACTGCCCTTGGTCTGCTTTAGGCGTGTCAGCTTGTCGGCTTGCGCCTGGGCTTGCGGAGCCAATGCTTGCGGGTCGCTAAAGCCGGCGCCCGCGGCACGGCGGCTGG
Source organism: Halomonas sp. Bachu 37 (assembly GCF_039691755.1). NCBI lineage: Bacteria > Pseudomonadati > Pseudomonadota > Gammaproteobacteria > Oceanospirillales > Halomonadaceae > Halomonas > Halomonas kashgarensis. The sequence goes on from NZ_CP137552.1 coordinate 151,295, forward strand.
CTTGTTCTCCGGCCAGGCGACCGAATACCAAAAGCTCGGAAAGCGAATTGGAACCCAGGCGGTTGGCGCCGTGCAAACCGACCGAGGCGCACTCGCCAGCAGCATAGAGTCCCTTGATACTGGTTTCACAGTTGGCGTCGGTGTTGATTCCCCCCATGGTGTAGTGCAGTGCCGGCCGAATGGGAATGGGCTCGGTCACGGGGTCGACATTCACGTACGCTTTCGCCAGCTCGCAGATAAAGGGCAGGCGCTCGTGGATGAAAGCCTTGCCTAGGTGGCGCAAGTCCAGATAAACCACGTCGCTGTCACCGTACTTGCCGGTGCGCCCCGCCTGCTGCTCCTGCCAGAACGCCTGCGACAGCTTGTCCCGCGGACCGAGCTCCATGTATTTGTTCTGCGGTTCGCCCAGCGGGGTTTCCGGCCCCAGGCCGTAATCCTGCAGATAGCGGTAACCGTCCTTGTTCAACAGTATGCCGCCTTCGCCACGACAGGCCTCGGTAATCAACAGCCCCGAGCCCGGCAGACCGGTGGGGTGGAACTGGACGAACTCCATGTCGCGCAGGGCCACGCCGTGGCGATAGGCCATTGCCATGCCGTCGCCGGTGACGATGCCGGCGTTGGTATTGAAACGGAAGAGTCGCCCCGCGCCACCCGTGGCCATGATGACCGACTTGGCGCGCAGCAAGGTCAATTCACCGGTTGCCACCTGCAAGGCGATGACCCCGGCGATCTCGCCGTCGACCGTGGCGATGTCGAGTACGAAGTACTCATCCAGACGTTCGATTTCGGCATACTTCAACGATGTCTGGAACAATGTATGCAGCATGTGGAAGCCGGTCTTGTCCGCCGCGAACCAGGTGCGGGCGGTCTTCATTCCGCCGAAGCGGCGCACCTGAATCGAGCCATCCGCCTGGCGGCTCCAGGGGCATCCCCAGTGCTCCATCTGCACCAGTTCGCGATAGGCATGGCGGACGAAATAGTCGACCACGCCCTGTTCGGCCAGCCAGTCGCCACCGGAAACGGTGTCGTCAAAGTGTGCTTCCAGCGTGTCGTCGGGACTGGTGACGCCGGCGGCCCCGCCTTCCGCCGCGACCGTGTGGGAGCGCATCGGATACACCTTGGAGAGCAATACGATACGCTGTTGCAAACCCTCTTCGCGGGCATTTTCGGCAGCGGCAATGGCCGCACGTAGCCCGGCCCCTCCTCCACCCACGATAACGATGTCGAAGTCCTGTTGTTGCATGATATCTCTCGTCGGTTAGCTGCCGGCTAAGGGAAAGGAGCTTTAGCAAAGAGTGGCACAAGGCATCGTGCAACGACCATATGATGGTTGAAAAAATCAGGCTAAGTTGCTCTAGAGCAAGCTTCCAGTCTGTTGTTTGCGAGGCCCTTTACTTTCTTTCTCGCAACTTTCTAGGATGGTATGCAGCGGTTGTAATGCGAACCATGCGTTCACTGTAGCTTTGAACTGGAAACTGCCATGACCTCCCGACTTAAATTGCTTGCGCCGTTGATCGTCGCCCTCTGTGTGGCGCTCTTTCCCACGCCAGCGGGTCTCGACCCTCATGCCTGGTATTTCTTTGCCATCTTCCTGGGTGTCGTCGTCGGCTTGATCTTTGAACCTCTGCCGGGGGCGGTAATCGGCCTGATCGGTGTCGCCGTCGCTGCACTGCTGGCTCCATGGGTGCTTTTCTCCCCGGAGCAACTGGCTGTGCCCGGATTCAATTCAGCCTCCAGCGCCTTTACCTGGGCGGTATCGGGTTTCACCAATTCGGTGGTGTGGTTGATCTTCGGCGCCTTCATGTTTGCCCTGGGGTACGAAAAGACCGGACTGGGCCGGCGCATTGCCCTGTGGCTGGTCAAGACGATGGGGCGGCGGACGCTGACCCTGGGGTATGCGGTAATGCTCGCCGACCTGGTGCTGGCACCGTTTACGCCATCCAATACCGCGCGTAGCGGCGGCACCATCTATCCGGTGGTGCGCAACCTGCCCGATCTCTACGACTCGCACCCGAACGACCCCAGCATGAAGCGCATGGGGAGCTTCCTGATGTGGACGGCGATCGTCTCGACCTGCATCACCAGTTCGCTTTTCCTGACCGCGCTGGCGCCCAATCTGCTGGCCGTCGCCTTGACCGAAAGCGCGACGAGTATCCGCATCGGCTGGGGCGAGTGGTTCATAGCGGTGGCACCAGTGGGCATACTGCTGCTCTTGCTGGCGCCACTGTTGTGCTACTGGCTGTGTCCGCCGGAAGTCAAATCGGGAAGTGCGGTATCCGACTGGGCAGCCGAGGAGCTCAAGAAACTCGGCGGCCTGACCCGTAACGAAGTCATTCTGCTGTGCCTGGTGCTCATCGCGCTGGCCTTGTGGATATTCGCTGGCGACATGATCTCCTCGTCGTTGGTGGGGATACTCGTCATCTGTGTCATGCTGATTCTGGGAATTCTCAACTGGGACGACATTCTTTCCAACAAGGCGGCATGGAACACTTTCTTCTGGTTCGCGACGCTGGTCGCCCTGGCCGGCGGGCTCAACCAGGTCGGTTTCGTGGGGTGGTTCGGCAATATGGTCGGTGGCCGTATCAGCCACTTCGACCCGCTGGTGGCGATGATAGCGCTGACGGCCATCTTCTATCTGCTGCACTACTTCTTTGCCAGTGTCACTGCCCACACCACTGCGCTACTGCCGGTCATGTTGGCGGCGGCATCCGGTATTCCCGGTATCGACATGCACATGTTCGTACTGATGCTGCTACCGACACTGGGGATCATGGGGATTCTTACGCCGTACGGTACAGGGCCGAGTCCCGTCTACTACGGCAGTGGTTATTTACCCGGCCCGCTATGGTGGCGGCTCGGGGCGATCTTCGGCTTGCTGTTCCTGGTCGCCTGGCTTGCCATCGGGGTTCCCTGGCTGGCTCTGATTCTATAATCACTGTTCGTTCCTCTCGCGTTATGCCATCAAGCACGGCTCTGTATGAGCCGTGCTTGATGCACGTCAGCGTGTCGTCCTGTCCCGGCGGTTAGCATGCGATGACTTGTTCTCAGGAGTCACCATCATGCTTACCGCCTTGCCTTTACCCCCACCGCCGGCCGCCTTGCTGCGTAGAATCGATGCGCAAGTCCCGTTGACGTTCAAGCGCCGCCTGCTACTGCCGTTGCTCAACCGTGTATTTGCCGAACCCTTGGCGGAAGGGGAGTTCGATGCCCTTGAGGACCGGCGTGTCTCGCTGATGGTGGAGGATCTGGGAATTCGTCTGACGCTCACGTTGCAAGATGCGCAATTCCAGTTCACCGCCCAGCCAGGAGAGGCCACGATTCGGGGCGGATGGCGCGAGTTCCTGTGTCTGGCGACACGCCGGGAGGACCCGGACGGCCTGTTTTTCCAGCGCCGCCTGTCGATCGAGGGCGATACGGAGTTGGGTTTGCAGGTGAAGAATCTGCTGGACGCACAAGAAGCGGATCTCACCCAGGGCCTGCCCGGCCAGTTGTTGCTCAAGCTGGATGCCTGGGCACAGCAGCGCCAACGATAGCCATGTCATATATAGTGGCTGCGACAAGTTGGTTCTAGGAGAAGCCCATGCAACATATCTGTGACCAGACCGCGCGGGGCATGCTGGATATTTTCGAGGCTCGCCGTCGCATGACTGCGGCGGCCAGGGCGCTCCAGGAATTCGAGATCGTGCCACTGGAAGCGGCTCTGGGGCGAGTCCTGGGCGAAGCGGTAAGCGCCGAGCACGACTCGCCCGGGGTGGATAACAGCGCCATGGACGGTTATGCCCTGCGCCTGGCCGACATGACCCCGGCGGGGCTGCCGGTAGTGCAGCGCATTCCTGCAGGCGCTGACGTGACCGCCTTGCCGCCGGGCGGGGCGGCGCGCATTTTCACCGGCGCTCCGTTACCCCAAGGGGCGGACTGTGTCGTTGCCCAGGAACAGGCATGGCTGGATGAGAAAGAACGGCTGCATCTCGACGCGGAACTGGCCAAGGGCGCCAATATTCGCCGCCGGGGAGAAGAGATCCGCCGGGGAGAGCCGTTATTGCCTGCGGGTAAAGTGCTCACACCTGCGGTCACCGCACTTCTTGCCGCGCAAGGTATCGCTCAAGTATGCGTGACCCGGCGCTTGAAGGTGGCGCTGTTTTCGACCGGCGACGAGCTGATCGAGCCGGGTGAGCCGTGTCGTCCTGGGCAGGTCTACAACAGTAACGCCGCAATGCTGCAGGCGCTTCTCGCCGAGCAGCACTGCGAGGTGGTCGCTCGAGAGAAGCTGGTCGATAACCCTGATGCCGTGGATGACGCTTTCGCCCGGGCGCGTGAACAAGCCGATCTGGTGGTATGCAGCGGCGGGGTTTCGGTGGGTGAAGAGGACCATGTACGCGGTGCCATCGAGCGACAGGGCGGTATCGTCTTCCATGGCGTGGCGATGAAACCCGGCAAGCCCTTTGCGTTCGGCTGGCTGGGGGAGTCGCTGGAACGCGGCACCGCGCTGATCGGCCTGCCCGGGAATCCGGTGGGGGCGCTGGTGGGGTGGCAACTGCTCGCCCTGCCTTTCGTCCATGGCTGCCAGGGGCGTATTCCCGACGAGCTGATGCATTTCAGCGTGGAGTCAGGGTTCGAGACGAAGGCCAACAAGGCGCGCCGTGAACTATTGCGGGTGCGCCTGGACTGGTCGCAAGGCAAGCCGGTGGCGTACCCGACCGGAGGGCAGGGGTCGCATATGCTAGGCGCGGCGGCAGCAGCGGATGGCTATTTGCTGATGGAGGTTGAAGAACCGATAAAGAAAGGCCATGGTTATGAGTACATTCCTCTTAGCCAGTTCTCATCATGAAACTTGTCGATGGTTTCGGCCGTACGATTCGCTATGTTCGGCTATCGGTCACCGACCGCTGCGATTTTCGCTGTGTGTACTGCATGGCGGAGGACATGACCTTTCTGCCGCGGGCGCAAGTACTGACGCTGGAAGAGATCGCAACCTTGTCGCAGGCGTTCATCGATCTGGGGGTCGAAAAGATACGCCTTACCGGAGGCGAACCGCTGGTGCGCAGCGGCATTGGCAGCCTGGTCGAACAGATCGGCCAGATGGATGGGCTGCGCGATTTCGCCATGACCACCAACGGCGCGGGGCTGGACAAGCACGCCCAACGCCTGCGCGATGGCGGCCTGCAGCGTCTCAATATCAGTCTCGATACACTGGTGCCGGAGCGATTCCGCCGCCTGACTCGTACTGGCGAGCTGGAAAAGGTGCTGACTGGAATACGCGCCGCCCAGTCAGCCGGGTTCGAACGCATCAAGTTGAATGCGGTCATTCTCCAGGGGCGCAACGACGATGAGGTGCTGGATCTGGTCGAATTCGCCCGCCGCGAACACCTCGATATCAGTTTCATCGAGGAGATGCCCCTGGGCCAGGATATCGAGCACAATCGCGCCGAAACGTTCTGTTCCAGCGATACGGTGCGCGAGATCGTGGAGTCGCGTCATGCGCTGCTGCCTACCACGGAAAGCACACTAGGCCCGTCGCGCTATTATCGAATGAACGATAGCGACACGCGCATCGGCTTCATTTCGCCGCATAGCCACAATTTTTGCGATGCCTGCAATCGCGTGCGAGTGACGGTGGAAGGTCGTTTGCTGCTGTGCCTGGGAAATGAACACTCCGTCGACCTGCGTGCGGTGATGCGCCGCCACCCCGGCGATCAGGGGCGTCTGCAACAGGCCATCATCGATGCCATGGCACTCAAGCCGGAGCGGCACCACTTTACTACTGACGGTGAAGAGCAAGTGGTGCGATTCATGAACATGACGGGTGGTTGACCACCGGCCCGCTTATCCCTTTCCGAGCTCTGGTGGAGGCGAGGCATGAGCCTTTTGGCCTTTCTGCAAGGCCTGTCGCCGCTGGAAGGATGGCTGAACGGCGCATTGATTGTGCTTTCCATCCTGACCTCGGGAATGAGTGCCGCCGTCGGGATCGGAGGCGGCACGCTGCTTATCATCACCATGGCACAAGTCATGCCGGCTGCGGCGTTGATCCCCGTCCACGGCATGGTACAACTTGGTTCCAATGTCGGGCGGGCTACACTGACCTGGCGTCATGTAGATTGGGCGTTGATGTCGGCGTTTCTGCCGGGTGTGGTGATCGGGGCACTGGTGGCGGCGTGGCTGATGGTGCGCTTGCCCGCCGGTGTGCTTGAGCTGTGTATTGCCGCTTTCGTGCTGCTGTCGTGTTGGGGGCCTGCGCTTCCGCACAAGGCGCTGGGCTGGGGAACCACCCTGATGGCCGGCGCCGCCACGACACTTATCTCCAGCCTGGTGGGGGCAAGCGGCCCGGTGGTGGCGGCTTTCGTCAAGCACAGCCAGACTACCCGGCTGGCGCGTGTCGCCACCTTTTCCGCCTGCATGAGCTTCCAGCACCTGACCAAGGCGTTTGTATTCGGCGTCGCCGGGTTTGTCTTTCACGAGTGGCTGGGGCTGATGGTGGCGATGGTACTGGCCGGCCTCGTCGGCACCTGGCTGGGCCTCAAGCTTCTGCGGCGCTTGAGCGAACAGCGCTTCGATGCGCTGTTCAAATGGGTGCTCACGCTGCTGGCTCTGCGCCTGGGGTGGCTGGGTATCGAGCGTCTGGGCTAGGCTTTGTACGAAAACTGCCTGCGCTCGACAATACGGCGTTAAAAATCAACTCAAAATGCTCATTTACACCCGTAAACTCCGCTTTCTCATTGATTTTTGCCTTGTCTAGTCTTCGCTCGCCGACTTTTCGTACAAAGCTAGTCCTCGCAAATAGCGACGTCCTGGTTATAAGGGGAGAAGAGAGGACGCATGCTGTCGGTCAGGTAGCAATCGCTGAACTCACCCTCGCAGGCCAGGGCGTCAAGGTCGGGAATGACGATCTGGTGACGTTCGCGATGTATCAGGTTGTCTTCACCCAACGACGTAAATGTCCTGCTGATGTGTACCGGGCTCAACCCGAGGATATCCGCCAACTGCTCCTGGGAAAGCGGCAGGCGGAACTCCGAAGTGTCGTCTGCGTTAGTCTGGCGCAGACGCAGGAAGGTCTCATGCAGAAAATGCGCCAGTTTCTGCCGTGCGCTACGTCTTGCCAGGGTTACCAGACGTTCGGTGAGCAGCGCTTGCTGTCGGCTGGAAATGGCGAACATCACCGAGGTCAACTTGAGCGAATCGCGGAAAAGGTCGAGCATGTGCTGGTGAGGAAAATGGCATACCACGCCATCCTCGATCATCTTGACGTTATCCATCCGCTTGGAGAAGGCGAACTCGCGCAAGCCGATGATATCGCCGGGCAAGTAGACTTCGAGTATCTGTCGGTTGCCGTTTTCCAGGTGACGATAGGAGTAGGCCCAACCGCTGCGCAAGGTGCAGAACTCATTGGCTTCGTCGCCTTCCTCCCACAATGTTTGGCCGGCCTTGCATTTGGTCGGACTTCGTTCAAGCGAGCTCAGCAATTTCTTCTCTTCATCCGTCAGCACACAATAATGGCTGAAGTGACGAATGATACAGCTCTCTTCCTGGCTCATGCTCTTCGCCGCCTCCCCGAAAAGGTCATTGCCGAACCGGCACAAATCTCTGAAACGGTTGAAAAACCATTATCCAAGGTAATATCGGCGATGTCAGCTGTTTATTAGCTCCTGAAATGGCGCGGAGCGGGCCGGTATGGACCACCGCGGACAAGTCATGACGTAGTCTGGCGTCTTTCCAGCAGCGGCGCCAGGAAGCGCCCGGTGTGCGATACCCCCATCTTGGCTACTTGTTCAGGCGTGCCCTCGGCAATGATTCGCCCGCCGCCGGAGCCGCCTTCCGGACCGAGGTCGATGAGCCAGTCGGCGGTCTTGATCACGTCCAGGTTGTGCTCGATCACTACGATGGAGTTGCCATGGTCGCGCAGACGGTGCAGCACGGTGAGCAGTTGGCGGATATCCTCGAAATGCAGCCCCGTGGTGGGTTCGTCGAGAATATAGAGCGTCTTGCCGGTATCGCGCTTGGCCAGCTCGCGCGCCAGCTTGACGCGCTGCGCCTCGCCGCCGGATAGGGTGGTGGCGCTCTGGCCCAGGCGAATGTAGGAGAGCCCCACATCCAGCAGGGTCTGCAGGCGCCGGGCGATGGCGGGCACCGGGCTGAAGAATTCCAGGGCGTCTTCCACGGTCATTTCCAGCACATCGTGGATGCTCTTGCCCTTATAGTGGATATCCAGGGTTTCGCGGTTGTAGCGCTTGCCCTTGCAGACGTCGCAGGGCACGTAGATATCGGGCAGAAAGTGCATCTCCACCTTGATCATGCCCTCGCCCTGGCAGGCTTCGCAGCGCCCGCCCTTGACATTGAAGCTGAAGCGGCCGGGCTTGTAACCCCGCGAACGTGCCTCCTGGGTGCCGGCGAAAAGCTCGCGTATCGGCGTGAAGATACCGGTATAGGTGGCCGGGTTGGAGCGCGGCGTGCGCCCGATCGGACTCTGGTCGATGTCGATGACCTTGTCGAGTTGGTCGAGCCCTTCGATCTTGCGATAGGGCGCCGGGGTCAGGGTGGTGGCGCGGTTGAGCTCGCGGGCGGCGATCGGCATCAGGGTGCCGTTGATCAGGGTGGACTTGCCCGACCCGGATACCCCGGTGATGGCGATGAACAGTCCCAGCGGCAGGGTGAGGGTGACGTCCTGCAGGTTGTTGCCGGTGGCGCCGTGGACCACCAGCTGCTTTTCCGGGTTGCCAGGGATGCGGTAAGGCGGTACGGCGATCTCCCGCTGGCCGTTGAGATACTGGCCGGTCAGCGAATCGGGGTTGTCCATGACATCCTGTGGGGTGCCCTGGGCGACGATCTCGCCGCCATGCACGCCCGCGCCGGGGCCGATGTCCAGCACATGGTCGGCGGCGCGGATGGCGTCTTCGTCGTGCTCGACCACGATCACGGTGTTGCCCAGATCGCGCAGCCGCTCGAGGGTCTTCAGCAGACGGTCGTTATCGCGCTGGTGCAGGCCGATGGAAGGCTCGTCGAGAATGTACATGACCCCGACGAGGCCGGCGCCTATCTGGCTGGCCAGGCGGATGCGCTGGGCCTCGCCGCCGGAGAGTGTATCGGCGCTGCGCTCCAGGTTGAGGTAATCCAGCCCCACGTTGACCAGGAATTCCAGTCGCGCCTGGATTTCATTGACGATCTTCTCGGCGATCTCGCCCTTGCGTCCCGGCAGGCTCAGCGCGGCGAAGTAGCGCAACGCCTCGCCGATGGGAAAGCGCACGATCTCGGCGATATTGTGATCGTCGACGAAGACATGGCGCGACTCCTTGCGCAGCCGCGAGCCGTGACACGTGGCGCAGGGCTGCACGGCGATGTACTTGGCCAGGTCATCGCGCACCATGTTGGATTCGGTTTCGCGATAGCGGCGCTGCATGTTGGGCAATACCCCTTCGAAGGGGTGCTCGCGGGTGACCCGGCGGCCCCTGTCGCTGACATAGGCGAAGGGGACGGCTTCCTGGCCGCTGCCGTTGAGGATGATGTCGCGCTCATGGCGGGCCAGTTCCTCCCAGGGCGTTTCCAGGGCGAAGCGATAGTGTTCGGCCAGAGATTGCAGCTGGGTGAAATAGTAGACGTTGCGCCGGTCCCAGCCCTTGATCACCCCTTCGGCCAGGGAGAGCTCGGGATGGCTGATGAGCTTGTCGGGATCGAAGTATTGCTGAATACCGAGACCGTCGCAGGTGGGGCAGGCGCCGGCGGGATTGTTGAACGAGAACATGCGCGGCTCGAGTTCCGCCAGCGAATAGCCGCATACCGGGCAGGCGAAACGCGAGGAAAACGCCATGTCCTCGCGCTCGCCGTCCATGAAATGGATGATGGCGGTGCCGTCGGCCAGGTTCAGTGCGGTCTCGAACGATTCCGCCAGCCGCTGGGCCAGGTCGTCGCGAACCTTGAAGCGATCCACCACCACGCTGATATCGTGCTTCTTGCGCTTGTCCAGCGGCGCAACGTCGTCGAGTTCCAGCACCTGGCCGTCGATCAGCGCACGAACAAAACCCTGGGCCCGTAGCTCGGCGAGAAGCTGCAGGTGTTCGCCCTTGCGACCTTTCACCACCGGTGCCAGCAGCATCAGCTTGCTGCTTTCGGGTAACGCCAGCACCTGATCGACCATCTGCGAGATGGTCTGGGCTTCGAGGTCTTCGCCGTGCTCCGGGCAGCGGGGGGTGCCGGCGCGGGCAAACAGCAGGCGCAAATAGTCGTAGATTTCGGTGATGGTCCCCACGGTGGAGCGGGGGTTGTGGGAGGTGGATTTCTGTTCGATGGAGATCGCCGGCGATAGCCCTTCGATGTGATCGACATCGGGCTTTTCCATCATCGACAGGAACTGGCGGGCATAGGTGGAAAGCGATTCCACATAACGGCGCTGCCCTTCGGCGTACAGGGTATCGAATGCCAGCGATGACTTGCCGGAGCCCGACAGGCCGGTGATGACGATCAGCTTGTCGCGTGGCAGTTCAACGTCGATCTGCTTGAGGTTATGGGTGCGGGCACCTCTGACTAGAATGCTGTCCATCAATACCTCGTAACGCACGGCAAAAGATCGATTATACGTGTCTAAGGGGGTGGGCGGCAAAGCGAGCCCCGCCGCGGTATGACGCCGCGGGCGTTCCTTGTTAAGCGTCAAACCGCTAGAATGAGGGGTTAATTCCACGGCTTTCGGTCATGAATTACCGCCAAGGCCATTCGTGGCTTTTCCCCCTTCCAACCAGAAATAGGGTGATATGCGCAAGGTTTCCGCACTGCTGCTGGCATCTGAACGCCGGGCCATAAGCGGCCTGGCGGGGTTGTATGCAACCCGCATGCTGGGCCTGTTCATGGTGTTGCCGGTATTGGCGCTGTATGCCGGCGACCTGGCGGGCGCCACCCCGCTGCTTGTCGGTGTCGCCCTGGGGATCTACGGCTTGACCCAGGCGCTGTTCCAGATTCCTTTCGGCGTGCTTTCTGACCGTCTGGGGCGCAAGCGAGTGATTGCGGCTGGGCTGGTGATCTTTGCCCTGGGCAGCGTGGTGGCGGCCGGCGCCGAGACGATCGGCGGAGTGATTCTCGGCCGAGCGCTGCAGGGCAGCGGGGCGGTGGCGGCGGCCATCATGGCGCTGCTGGCGGACCAGACCCGCGAGCAGGTGCGTACCGCCGCCATGGCGACGATCGGTCTTTCCATTGGTGTTGCTTTCGCCGTCGCCATGGTGCTGGGGCCGTGGCTGGCCGCCTGGGCGGGGCTGGGCGGCGTATTCTGGTTTACCGCGGGGCTTACCGGGGTCGGGCTTCTGGTGTTGTGGAGGTGGGTGCCGACGGCACCGCGCCGGTTGCGCCATCGCGATGTCAGCATGGATCGGCGCCAGTTCAAGAAAATTATCAGCCGCCCGGACCTGTGGCGCCTGGATCTCTCCATCTTCGCCCTGCATCTGGTGTTGATGGCGATTTTCGTCGCCATTCCCTTCCGTCTGCTGGAGGCGGGGGTGGCGCTTGAATATCATGGCCTGGCCTATCTCGGCATCATGGCAGTCGCGTTCGTGGCCATGGTGCCGCTGGTGATCGTGGCGGAGAAAAAGCAGCGAATGAAGGCGATGTGCCTGCTGGCGATCGCCGCCATCACCCTGAGCCTGTTCGGCCTCGGTGGCCTGGCCGGGGCGCCGTGGCTGATGTTCGTCTGGTTATGGATCTTCTTTACCGGCTTCAATCTGCTCGAAGCGACGCTTCCTTCCATGCTGAGCAAGCTGGCCCCTGCCGGTGCCAAGGGCACGGCGATGGGGGTCTACTCCACCAGCCAGTTCCTGGGGGCTTTCCTGGGCGGTACCCTGGGCGGCACTCTGGCGAACTTTCTTGGCCTCGAAGCGGTGTTTATCGGTTGTGCCGTGCTTGCCGGGCTGTGGTGGTTGGCCATGCTGGGAATGCCCTCGCCGCCGCCGCTTTCCAGCGAGGTAGTGGCACTCGACGATAGCCATCATGGCGATGCGCTCGATGCCTTGATGCTGCGGCTTGCCGAGGTGGCTGGCGTGGAAGACGTCATGGTGGTGCCCGAAGAGCGCCTGGCCTATCTCAAGGTAAATCGCAAGAACCTGGACGAGGCGGCACTCTCCCATGTGTTCACGCCATCATCGAGCGAAAAAAAGCCTTAAAAGCTATCCTCCGCTGCGGCATCATGGAGCCAGGCTGACGTTCCATGGCGGTGCTTGAGCCGTTCTGGTTTCTTACGTTTTTCATGCAACGGTTGCCACAGCCGTTGCCACATCATGTTTACACAAGGAGTCTGTCATGGCCCGCGGCATCAACAAGGTCATCCTGATCGGTAACCTCGGCCAAGATCCCGAGGTGCGTTTCACCCCCTCCGGCACGGCGGTGGCCAACCTGAACCTGGCGACTTCCGATACCTGGATGGATCGCCAGAGCGGACAGCGCCAGGAGCGCACCGAATGGCACCGGGTGGTGATGTTCAACAAGACGGCGGAAATCGCCCAGCAGTACCTGAAGAAGGGCTCCAAGGTCTATATCGAAGGGCGCCTGCAGACGCGTAAATGGCAGGACCAGAACGGCCAGGATCGCTACAGCACCGAAATCGTCGCCAATGACATGCAGATGCTCGATGGCCGTGGCGGAGAGGGCGGCGGGCAGCAGGGCGGTTATGCCAACGCTCCCCAGGGCAATAACTATAATGCCAACAACAATAACGCCAACCAGTACAATCAGGGAGGCAATCAGTACAACCAGGGCGGCAATGCCGGCAACGCGCCATCGCGTCCCGCTCAGCCTGCACCGCAGCCGCCTCAGCAGGGCGCACCGAATCAACAGAACGGCAATTACGGCGCGCCGGATCCCGGCAATTTCGACGATTTCGACGACGAGATCCCGTTCTAGCGCATGGTGACATGTATCCGCCATCTTCCTATGGATAGCCAGGCGAGCTGATGCCCATGCAGAGTCTGGATTATCAGGTGGTGGAACGGGCTATCGAGTGGCAGGCCGCTGGTAGAACGGTCTGGTTTTGCACGGTTCTGTCCACCTTCGGCTCGTCGCCCAGAGAGCCGGGCTCGCTAATGGTCGCCACCTCCGAAGGGGAGCATGTCGGGTCGCTTTCGGGCGGGTGCGTCGAGGAGGACTTTCTGGCGCGCCTGGCGGCGGGGGAGTACGAGCTGTCTGCCGCTATCGTGCGCTATGGCGCCCAGGACGATGACCCGGAAAGCTCCCCTATCCGCCTGCCTTGCGGTGGCATCCTCGAAGTCCTGGTGGAGCGAATGTTTGCGACGCCCGAGAATCAGGCTCACCTTGAGCAGGTCAAGGAGGCTTTGTCGGGTGAGAAGACGGGCCAGGAGGATCTCGCACGGCACATCCGGCTGACCGACGGTAAATGCTGGCTGGACGCCATCGAGCCGACCGGGCCGCGCGTGGTGCGGCAGAAAGGAGACGAGGTCGCCAAGGTTCGCGTGGGTCCCGTCGCCAAGCTGATCCTTGCGGGCTACTCAACGGTTGCCGCAGCCTGTGCCAACTTTGCCATCAGCCTGGGGTATCAGGTCGTGCTCTGCGACCCCCGGGAGGAGGTAGCCCGTAATCTCGACTTACCTGAGGGCGCGGAATTCATTGCCCAGCTGCCTTCACTCTACATCGCGTCGCCCGGCGCCTGCACGCCGTCCACGGCAGTGGTTGCCGCCACCCATGATCCCCGTATTGACGACCTGGCCATGATGGAAGCCGTCAAAACCTCCGCCGGCTATATCGGCGTGATGGGCTCAAGACGGACGACCCGGCTTCGGGCCGAGCGGCTACGTCGTACGGGCGGGCTGAGCGAGGCCGAGATCGAACGAATTCACATGCCCATCGGCCTCGATCTTGGCAGCAAGACTCCAGCTGAAATTGCCCTGGCAATTGTGGCGGATATCGTTCGGGTAAGGCGCGGACGCGCGCTCGCTGATTTATGAGTAGGATGGCTGCGCTGGTAATGGCGGCTGGGGCGAGTTCACGCTTTGGTGGATGCAAGCTGCTGGCGAATATCAACGGACGGGCCTTACTGCAACACAGCATCGATACGGCATCGGGATTATTGCCCGATGATGTCTACGTGGTCACCGGCGCCTGGCATCGGGAACTAATGGAAGCAAGACGGCAAGGGCGGCTATCCGGGGCTTCCTTCATTCATGCCGATGCCTGGTCGGAAGGCCTGTCGGCATCCTTGATAGCCGGCATCGACTACCTGGAGCGCGATTACGACGCTGTTCTCGTGCTGCTCGCGGATCAGGTCGCCCTCGACTGCAGTGATCTGGCGCAATTGCTGGCCGCCTTCGACGGCAACAATATCGTCTGCAGTTTCTATGCGGGTAGACGTGGCGTACCGGCCGTGTTCGGCAAACAGAGTTTCTCCCGACTCAAGCAGCTCAGGGGGGATCAAGGCGCAAAAGCGGTTCTGTATGAATCGACCCTCCCCGTGCGTGTCTGCCCGATTCCCAGTGCCAGCCTGGACATCGATACCCCCGATCAGTTGATACCCCTGGTCAGGGGTCCATAGCGCCCCCGCCAAGGGTTGTTCGGGTCTAGCCGCCTCTTCCGAGACGGCTTGCCTGTCTTTGCTACGTCTGAATCAACCCTGCTGCGCCTGCGGCACGTCATCCATCAGTTTGTCGAGGGTGATCGGCAGTTCGCGGATGCGCTTGCCGGTGGCATGGTGGACGGCATTGGCGATGGCGGCGGTCACCCCGGTGATGCCGATCTCGCCGATGCCGCGGGCGCCGAACTCGTTGAACTTGTAGTCCGGATAATCGAGCAGAATGACGTCGATCTCGGGCTGGTCGGCATGCACCGGCACCAGATACTCGGCGTAGTTGTTGTTGACCGGACGCGCATTGCGGTGGTCGTACTCGGTCTGCTCGAACAGCGCCATGCCGATGCCCATGACGATGGCCCCCTCGACTTGGCTGCGCGAGGTCAGCGCGTTGATGGCACGGCCCACGTCGATGGCGCTGACCACCCGTGAGATGCGCAGGTTGGAGATGCCAGGGTCCCAGCGCACCTCGACGAAATGTGCGCCGAACGAGCGAAAGGAGTACTGGTCGGTGGGTGCCGTGCCGGAATGCGCTTCGCCGTCGGCGCTGGCCAGCTTGCGGGCCTTTAGCACATCGGCGAAGGTGACCGTCCTGCCATCCGCGTTCGCGAGCTGGCCATCGGAAAAGGATATATCCTCCTTTTTAGCGCCGGCGAATACCCCGCTTTCCGAAATCGCATAACCCTTGAGTTGGTCGAGGGCAGCGCGAGCTGCCTCGGCAATGGCCGGCAGCGTCGTCGCCGTCGCCCACGAGCCGCCCGAGATGGGCCCCGACGGGTAGGACGAGTCGCCCAGTTCGACCTCGATCTTCTCCAGCGGTAGGCCGGTGATCTCACTGACCGCCTGGGCGACGATGGTGTAGGTGCCGGTGCCGATGTCCTGGGTAGCGCAGGAGGCATACGCCGTGCCGTCCGAACGTAGCGAGACTCGCGCATCGCACTCGCGGCGGATCGCCTCCCAGTTGCAGGCCGCCATCCCCCAGCCGATGATCTCGTTGCCCTCGCGCATCGAGCCGATCTCGGGGTTGCGCTTGTCCCAACCGAATTTCTCGGCAGCCTGGTCATAGGCCTCGCGGAGCTGATTGCTCGACCACGGTAGCTCCTTGCTCTGGTCCGTGTCGGAGTAGTTGCGACGGCGGAACTCGAGCGGATCGATGCCGGCCGCGTGCGCCATCTCGTCCATCGCCGACTCCAGCGCGAACATGCCCGGCGCCGCGCCGGGTGCGCGCATCGAGGTGGGCGTGCCGCGATTGTTGCGAATGATCGAATGGGTGACCTGGGTGTTCTCGCACGCGTAGAGGGCCTTGGTCATCTGACCGCACGACTCGACGAACACCGTGTCCTGATCGAGATTCGACATGGTCGAGATCGAGTCGTGGCGCAGCGATACCAGTCTGCCGTCGTCATCGGTCGCCAGGCGCAGGCGCTGACGGGTTTCGGGGCGGTGCCCGGTGGTGGTGAACATCGCCTGACGGGGCACGACCAGTTGCACCGGCCGACCGATTTCGCGGGCGGCGGCAGCGGCGGCAATCGCGTGCGGCCATGGCCACAGCTTGCCGCCGAAGCCCGAGCCCAGGAAGGGCGTCAGTACCTCGACGCGATCCGGCGAAAGTCCGAACACCTTGGCATAGACGTTACGCGCGTTGACCACCCCCTGAGTAGTGTCGTACATGGTCAGCTTGCCATCGTGCCAGGCGGCAACCGTGGCGTGCATCTCCATGGGGTTGTGAGTTTCCACCGGCGTGGAGTAGGTGTAGTCGATCCGGTGGGCGGCGTTCTCGAAGGCCGGTTCGGGCTCGCCGCGTGAGTGGCCAGCACCCTCCTGCAGTTCGGGCTCGCCCTGCGCCATCGCCTGGGCGAGATTGGCGATTGCCGCCGACTCGTGGTAGTCGGCCTTGACCTTGTAGGCCGCGGCGCGGGCGTTCTCGAAGCTGTCGGCGACGACCAGGGCGACGAACTGCCCGGCATAATGGATCTTGTTGTCCTCGAATGGCAGCCGCTCTTCATCGACCTTGTTCTGCTGTTCCATGCTGCTGGGAGTACGAAACAGGCGGGGAAAATGATCGTGGTGGAAAATGTCGATCACGCCCGGCGACTGCTTCGCCGCGCTGAGATCGAGATTGGTGATCTCGCCGCTGGCGATGGAACTGAATACACCGTAGGCATAGACCATGCCGTCGAGATGGTTGTCGGAAGAGTAGAGCGCGCGGCCGGTCAGCTTCAACGGGCCCTCGATGCGCGGCTTCGCGGCGCCGATAATGTTGTCACTCATCGCAATGTCCTCGTTCGGGATGCTTTCAGGCGGTCAGGGTGGTCAGGTTGCGGACGATTGCCTGCCGGCCGAGCGGGATCTTGAACGCGTTATGCTTGTAGCCCTTGGCATCCTGCATCGCGATCTGCGCGGCACGCGCGAAGGTCTGCTCGGTAGCGGGCTGGCCCTTGAGCGCATTCTCCGCCTCCTTGGCGCGCCATGGCTTGGTCGCAACCCCGCCCATCGCCAGACGGGCATCGCGAATGGTATTGCCGTCCAGCGCCACGATCACCGCGCTGGAGGCGAGCGCGAACTGGTACGAGGAGCGGTCGCGCAGCTTGAGATAGGCCGATCGGGCGCCTTGAATGGGTGCATCGAGGGCCACGTGAGTGATCAGTTCGTCATCTTTCAGCGCGAACTCTTCCCAGGGCTTGTCGCCCGGCAGCAGGTGAAAATCGAGAAAATCGATCTCGCGTGAGCCCTCGGGGCCGGTGACGCTGACCGTCGCGCCAACCGCCGCCATCGCCACGCTCATGTCCGAAGGATAGGTCGCGATGCACTTGTCGCTGGTGCCCAGCACCGCATGCACCGAGCGATTGTAGCCGTCGATGGCCGCACAGCCCGAGCCCGGGTCACGCTTGTTGCAGGCCGATACGCCGTCACGGAAATAGGGGCAACGCACGCGCTGCATCATGTTGCCGCCGGTGGTGGCCTTGTTGCGCAGCTGGGTCGAAGCGCCGGACAGCAGTGCCTCGGAGAGCACCGCATAGCCCGGCTGGGATGTGACTTCGAAATGGTGGGCCAGTACCGAGTTGGTGACCAGCGTGCCGATTCTGAGGCGCCCGTCGTCGAGTTTTTCGATCTCGTCGAGCCCCAGCCGATTGACGTCGACCATCAGCTCGGGGCGCATGATATCGATCTTGACCATGTCGAGCAGGTTGGTGCCGCCGGCTAGAAATGCGGCCGCCTCGGCCTGACTGTAGGTCGCCACCGCCTGATCGACGCTCTCGGCGCGGCTGTAATCGAAGTGACGCATATTGAATCTCCTTTATCCCATCTGCTTCCGTGCCGTCTGGATTGCGCCGAGAATATTGTTGTAGGCCCCGCAGCGGCAGATATTGCCGCTCATCGCCTCGCGTACCGAGGCGTCATCACTGCCAACGCTGGCGTCGTTGAGTATCGCCACGGCGGACATCATCTGCCCCGGCGTGCAGTAGCCGCATTGGTAGGCGTCATGCTCGAGAAATGCCTGCTGGATGGGGTGCAACTGACCATTCTTCTCCAACCCTTCGACGGTGGTGATCTCGTCGCCGTCGTGCATGATCGCCAGGCTCAGGCAGGAGTTGATCGCCACGCCGTTGACATGCACGGTGCAGGCGCCGCACTGGCCGAGATCGCAGCCCTTCTTGGTGCCGGTCAGTTCTAACTGATGACGCAGCACATCGAGCAACGCCATGTTGGGTGCGACATCGAGGGTGCGCTGCTGGCCATTGACGGTAAGCGTGATGCGTTGCCTGCCTTCGACCGGCCCCGCTTCGGCATCACTGGGCCGATCCGCAGGTGCTTGCTGGGCATGATTGGCGTAGTCGACCCTTGCCAGGGCCGGTGCGGTGGTAGCTGCCAGGCTGGTGGCGCCTACCGACTTGAGAAAGTGACGCCGGGAGGGCGAATGCCCCGACGCCGTTGCGGGATTATACGTTCCCACGCCGCTGGCGCGTTCGCCGTTCCGACCGGCTTGGTCGGGAAACTTGCTGTCCTTGTCTGCCATGGGTCAACCTCATCGCTTCGCTGTCTACCAAGAGCGGGCAGCGTAGTTACGGTATGAATGGACTATCCAGTCAGCCTGACTGGGATTGTCGTTATCAGCGTAATTGTCGTTATCAGCGTAATTGTAGTTATCAATGTAAGAGACGTTTTCCGGCCCGGCCACCGTGGATAACACAAAGCCCGCTGAGGGCGGGCTTTGTGGCTTGCTTGTCGTGCTCTTGCCTGGCGTGTTGTTTACACAAGCTGCTCGGTGAAGACGCTCTCCTGAACTCCCATGGCTCCCAGGGCGTAGCCGACCGCCACTGAGTTTTCCTCAGGCGCTATGTCGAGAGACGGTTGGGAGAAGCTGGTGAAGGATTGGAAGGCATTCTGCTGCGGCTGGATCATCAACGATTGCAGGTCCATCGACCCGCCATTGAAGGTCAGGCGCACCACCTGCTCACCTTCCTGCAAGTCGAGAGTCACCTCGCTGCTTTGCACGTAGTTGCCCCAGGCACCGCTATTGGTAATGCTGACCGGCGCGGACTCCTCGTAGAAGACGCCGTCCTGCTCGGCCGCCACGGTGATGCTGCGACCATTGTGAGGCGTCGAGGCAATAAAGGAGAAGGTGTGCGCCCCCGCCTCGGCGACATCGACGGTGTACTCCACCCATTCGCCATCCTCGATCCAGCCGATTGCCTCACCGTCACCGAGAATATCCACGCCTTCGCCGCGCACGTCGGGATTACCCAGCTGCACTTCGCTGCCATCGCTGTAGGCGATTCCCGCACCGCCCTGGTCGTAGTCGACGGCGTCGATCAGCAGCCCTGCGTCGTCGATCAGCCAGGGCGCGCCGTTCTCGGTGAAGGGTTGCTGAGGATTTTCCACCACCTCCTCGCGTGCCAGCGAGAGCGACTGAAGATCCATCGAGCCACCATTGAAGGTCAGCCGAACGACCTGTTCGCCTGCCTGCAGGTCGAGCGCCAGCGCCTGCGTCTGCACATAGTTGCCCCAGGCGCCGGAGTTGGGTACCGGCAGCGGTGAGGATTGCTCGTAGAAGGTCCCGTTTTGCTCGACCGACGCGGTGATGCTGCGCCCGTTATGCGGCGTCGAGGTCACGAACGAAAGCCCGTAGGTACCGGCCTGCTCGACATTGATGGTGTACTCCACCCATTCACCGTCTTCGATCCAGCCGATGGCGTCGCCATCGCCGACGATATCCACCCCTTCGCCGCGGTAGTTGCTGCCCTTCTGGCTTTCGCTGCCGTCATTGTATGCCACCCCGGGGCCACCGGCATCGTAGTGGGCCGCTTCGAGCGTCAAGCCGTCATCGCCTACCAGCCAGGGTGTTTTGCTGGCGTTGAACGGTGTCTGGCCGTCATCGTCGTCCGGCGCTTCGCCCACGTTCAGGGTGAAGCCGCTTTCGACACTGGCGCTGCCGTCCGAGGCGGTGACCAGGATATCGAAGCTGCCCGCTGCGGTCGGTGTGCCCGAGATGACGCCCGCTGCCGAAATCGCAAGCCCCGCGGGCAAGCCGCTGGCGGTGTAGCTCAGGCTGTCACCATCGGCATCGCTGAAGGCATCCGTGGGGATCGTGTAGCTGAAGGACTCATCTTGGGTCGCTTCAAGGTCCACAAGCCCACTGCCCACCACCGGTGCCGTGTTGCTGGGCGCCACGGGGGACAGGGTGAAAGAGGCCAGATCCTGGGAGCCGCCGTTGAAGGTCAGGCGCACCACCTGCTCGCCGGCCTGGAGATCTACCTGGACGCTTTCGGTCTGTTCGAAGTTGGTCCAGCTACCGCTGTAGTCGACCGCTACCGCCGCGGCGGTCTCGTAGACGCTGTCGCCCTGGGCGAACGACGCGGTAATCGAGCGAGAGGAACCGTTAGTGGAGCCCATTGACGACAGGAACGACAGCTCGTAACTGCCCGCCTGAGCGACATTGATGGTGTACTCGACCCACTCGCCGTTTACCACCCAGCCGATGGCGGTGCCGTTGCCGACGATATCCACGCCTTCGCCGCGGTAGTTGCTGCCTTCCTGGTTCTCGCTGCTGTCGACGTAGGCCACCCCCGGGCCGCCGGCGTCGTAGTGGGCGGCCACGAGTGTCAGGCCGTCATCGTCCACCAACCAGGGGGTTTCATCGGCGTTGTAGGGCGTCTGCACAACCGGCTCATCCGGCACGTCGGGCATGTCGCCGTCCAAGAAGTTGGGCACGCCGTCACCGTCGTCGTCATCATAGAGATCGACGCGGCCGTTGCCGTCGGCATCTTCTACCCCGGTGGGGTCGTAGGGCTTAACGTTCTCGACCAGGAAGATGTTGTCGTTGTAGTCGTAATTCACCCCCGCGTAGTCCTGGATCACGACATAGGTGTGGGGAATGACATTACCGGCGCCATCCTTGGCTACGTAGACGCGAATCAGGTGGCCGTCGTTCTCATCCCAGTTGAGGTTGGTTCCGGGGCTGCCGATCTCGTCAACGGTATCCTCATAGAGGTTGGCGTCGGGGTCGGACCAGGAAATATAGCCCTGGCGCCCGGTGATGTCGGCAAAGAAGCCGAAGGGGTCGTCACGATCGAGGGTAGCCATGGCCAGCTGGTCGCCGCTATCGAGCGCCCGGGGCAGCAGCGTCTGACCGTCCTGCTCGTCATGGGCGATCACCTCGTCGATATCGCGACTGTCGACATCATGAATGTACAGCCGCGCCACATCGCCCTGGGTGTGATACGCCGCCAGCTGGGTGATCTTGATCGGGGAGCCACCGTCGGCACGCTGGAAGTACGGCGACAGGATCTCGTCACCGTTGGCCTCCACCAGGCCGCCCTTGTTCATTTCACTCTCGGCGACATTGGTCGAGAAACCGAAGGCGTCGATGATTTCCTGAACCAACGGCTCCCTGCCTTTTTCCGATTCTCCCTGGGCAAGGCCCGCCAGCTGGATGACCTTCTGCCCTTGATTGGCGTCATTGGAATTGATGAGCAACGATGTCTCGTACAGCGTTGCATCGTCGAAATCCTCGGCGATAAAGCGAACCGTCACGTTCAGGGTGCCGCCCGGAGGGATGATGAGGTTTTCTGTCGCTCCCACGATTTCGAACAGCGTCGGGTCGGCGATCTCCAGGCTGCTTATCTCCAGATTAGCGAAGCCGTCGTTGGTGATGGTGAAGGTGGATTCGTCGTGGAACACCTGACTGTCGCTGGCCGGGTCTTCAATCCGACTCATCACCAGGCGCTCGTTCGACGGAACCCCATCCAGGTTGGTGATCGATATCTCGCCGCCGGAGACTGGTGATATCCCTTCGATGACAAACATGTTGTCGTTGTAGTCGTAGTTGATGCCGGTGTAATCCATGATGCCCAGGTAGGTATTGGGAATCACGTTGCCGCTGGCATCCAGCGCCTGGAACATGCGCACCGTGTAGCCGCGCTCGATACCCGCGGCATCCTCCGGCACCGTGCCGCCGCCCGTTGGGTTGAGCGAAGGATCGGTGGAGAGGTTGGCGACCTCAATGCCGAAGATATCGTTACCGATCCAGCCGTCAGGGATCTGGTCGCGGGTAAATGTCGCGGTGGCGAACTGGCCGTTGGACTTGATCGGCAGCAGCGACTGGTTGTTGTCGCTGGCATGGTTGGAGAGGGTAATATCCTGGCCCTTGTTGCCGGGATTATGAATGCCCAGTGTGGCACCGCCGCTGCCATGGTAGGCCGCCAGCTGCGTGATCTTGGCCGACTCGAAACCCTCGGCGATCTTCCAGTAGCGAGACATCACCTCGTCATCGTTGATCGGTCGATAGAGATCGAAGTCGTTGAGTACCGAGTTCTCGCCGCCCCGCCGGGTGGACAAGCCGTCGATCACGTTACCGAAGCCGAATACCTCCCAGACCTCGTTGACGTTGGGTTCCCAGCCGCCTTCGTCGCGGGCCTGCCAGAAACCGGCCAGGTGAACTTCGGCCACGGGCGTATCGGCGTCGTTGGTCACCAGACGCAGCTTGCCCTCGAAAACACCGTCGCCGGCATCGTTGGTGGGCGGGATATAGGCTGGTCGATCAAACAGCACTTCCACTGCGATCGATTCGCCCGCCGCCAGGGTCAGACCGTTGAAGATACCCGGGTCGGCAAGGATGAACGGGCCGTCGAGATCGACGTCGATGAAGGTCAGCTCATTGGTACCGGTATTGCTGATGGTGACCGTGGCGTCCTCCTTGTAGTCACGGTTCGGGCTGGAGGCGCTGTTGTTCTCCAGATAGCTGAAGTGCAGGCGGTCCGAGAAGTAGGCCGCATCGTTGCTCTGAATGGCGATATCCGCATCCGGGTCGCCCGGGGCCGAAGACACATCCAGATAGTCGATCTCGTTGGCGCCGTCCGCCGTAGAAATGACACGCAGGTTGTAGGACACCCCCGCTTGCAGTTCGACATAAGCGGACTGCTCACCGGCATCGCCCACCCCGGGGAAGGCCATCTTGTCGATCTGCTGGCCGTTGAGCAACAGGGTCAGCTGCCCGCCATTGGGAGAGCCGCTGTTGGCCGCCAGGTCGAGCTTATAGGCGCCGTCTTCGTTGACCGTGAAGTAGAAGTCGGCGGTGCGTTCGTTGACAGCCCGAGCGCTATCGCCGCTTTCCAGCTCGATGCGGCCACTGCCGTCGATATCGGCATAGCTGGGCTCGAAGGAATCGAGCGGGGTATCCGAGACGCGCAGCAAGTCGATGTTGGGGCCGTTGGCATCCGGTGCGGTTACGGTAATGGTATTGCTGCCTGCCCCCAGCGTTACCGAGGTGCTCTGGAAGAACCAGTTATCTTCGGCGGCGTTGCTTTGGCCGGGGAAGTTAAGGATTCCAAAGGCGATGCCGTTGATCGCAACGGCCATCGGTCGGTCGGCCTTGGTGGCCGCCAGGGCATAGCGGAAGCCGACCTCGTAGGTGCCCGCTTCCGCCACCTCGACCGTCCAGGTGATGCTCTGGTCACTATTGCCGGTGAAATCGACGAAGCCCTCGCCGGAGGCGTTGTGGTCATCTTGATCGGCGCTGATGACCACCGGGCCGTCGAGCTGGGCGTCTTCGGCCTCGTAGTCGATATAGCCCGGTGTGGCGTCTGCCGGCTCCTGCAGAATCTCCAGCTGGTCGATATTGGGACCGGTATTGGCGACGGACTGGAAGCGCACCGTGTTGAGCCCTGATACCAGCTCGGCAGGGATATCCAGCGTCAGCCACTCGTTCCAGGCATCGTCGCCGGTAACGCTCGTTGGCGGACTGAAAGCGAAGGTGCCCACGCTGACGTTATTGACGAATACCTCCAGCGGCCGGTCGGAGGTCGCACCGTTGGCGTAGCGAACCCGCAATACCGACTCGCCGGCATCGGCCCCCGAAAGCTCGAAATTGAAGGTCAGGAAGTCGGCGTTGGTGCTGCCGAAATCGGCATACCCCCCCAGTACGCCATCATCGTCATTGTTGTTGCCATCCAGGCCATAAGCTCCGGGCCGAACGCCGGTAGGCTGGTTGGCTTCAGGGTTATCGGTGGTACGGATCTGGATCTCTGCGCCATTGACTTGGGCAATCGAGACGCTGGTACCGTCGTCGGGAGTATTGTCCTCGGCCTGGATAATCAGCAGCGAAGCCAGACCGTCGCTGGGCTCTTGAGGATCGACCGGATCGGGTAATTCGCCGCCGGGTGCCGGATCCAGGCGCACTATCTGGCTCTGGCCGTTGTTGCGGTTCAGCGTCAGCAGGTAAAGTTGGCCGGTGGCCGGGTTCTCGATGATGTCCAGCGGGTCGATATAGGTGATGACGTTGCCGTTGACATCCCGCAGTACTTCGTCGCCGGTGATGTTGCCGTTGGCGTCGAAGGTAATGGAGCGAATGTCGTCGCCGCCGGAATACTCGGTGAATAGCACGCTGCCCTGGAGGTTGCCGCCGAATACGCCACTGGTGTACTCGGTCACGCCGTTGGGAGAGCGGTTTTCACCCAGGGAGTAGACGCCGTCCATGTCATAGTTGGGGTCGGGCTGCTGACCGACAGGGTACTTGTTCACCTGGTGGGGATCGCTGCCCGAGGTCGGGTTGCCGCCATTGAGAATGAACTCGTCGCGCAGCGGGTTGGGGTGGCCGTAATAACCGCCTTTCTCGACCGTGAACAGGTAGTCGTCCTGTTTTTCGACGTTGCTCTGGTACTCGTTTTCCGGCGTCGAGGGGTCGTCCGGTACGTTGCCGCCGGCCGCCGAGCCGTTGGTCGGTATGTAGAGCTTGCCATCGGAGTGCCACACCAGGTCGTAGGCATTGCGGATGCCGGTGGCGAAAATCTTGACCACGGCGTCTTCCGCGAAGGGGTCGTAGTAACTCTCGATCGTATCGCCGTTGGAATTCTCCACCGTCGCGGTACCGTTGGGCGCGAACACCAGGAAGCGGTCGTTGCCCATGGCGATCGGATCGGCCTTGAAATCGACGCCGTCATCGTCGGTGTAACGGCGGTTTAAGCCGTCTTCGGGCAGGGGCTCGGTCGTGACGTCAAAGCCGCCTGCCGGTGCGTCACGCGTCGGATCGATTTCCATGACGGCGGCATTGAGCAGACGCTCGGGGCGGTTACCCCAGGCGCTGTCCGGTGCCCCCATCGCCGTATTGGACCCCTGGATCAGGTACAGTAGATGCGTCGGCACGTCCGGATTGGTCGCGGCGTCGTACGCCGGATTGGCCCGGAATTCGAGGCTGTTGGTGACATGGTCGCCGTTGGAGCGCGGCAAGCCGGTGATATAGGGCTCGGCCGTTGCGCTGAACTCCTCGCCCGCATCCAAGGTAATCTTCAGGATGCGACCGCTGAAGTCCGGTACGCCATTGTCACGCCCGGTAAGCGGGATCGGATAGTTGTCGGTCACCCACAGGACGTTGGGGTCGGTGGGGTCGAACGTCAGGCCAATGATGCCGCGCGTTCCCGCCGAATCACCCTGGAAGATGTCCAGCGACAGAACCTGCTCGTTGGACAGCGCTCCGGTCTGGGGGTCGATATCGTAACGCTTGATTTGCCCCATCATGTTCGTGATGTACATCTTGCTGCCGTCAGGCGAAATTTCCAGCGAGGTGAACTGGAAGGCGTTGTCCTCGGCACCGTTCAATTCGACCGTATGGCTGAAGGCCACTTCCCGAGGCACGACTTCCTGTGCTTCGCCGGTAACGAAGGTGTTGGTGAATTTCTGGAACATCCGGGTCGGTGCATCGGGATTGTCGTTTTCGCCACGATCCTGGAAGCCGTCGATCACCAGGGTATAGCTGGTATGCTCCTTGAGCATGCTGTTAGGCGAGATAGTCAGGGAATCGAAGCCACCGGTGGTGTTGACGTTGAGGCTCACTTCTTCGCCGCTGACGGTCTCGAACAGCCTTACGGACCCATCATCAAGGCTTTCGAGCAGGGCGCCGCCACGACCGTCGACCACGGAAATGCCCACGAAGATGTCCGAACCGGGATCGACATTCACCGGTACGCTGCCATCTTCCGGGTCGAGTTCGACCCGGCTCACGCTGGCGCCGACACCGGCAATGGCCCTGGGGTCATTGAAGAACGCATAGTCCTCAGGCGCTTTCCGATCGTCATCAGGGCTCAGGTCGGGCAGCGACTGGATCTCGATGTACTGGATTTCGGTATTGTCACCCAGCCCGATCGAGTCGAGTGTCAAGCGGCCATCGGTGACATGCACCACCCGGGTCACCAGGTCTGAACGGAAGCCGTCGGTATCGTCGCCGGGGTTGTTGTCCTCCGGGAAGTCGTCCGGGCGGAAGGGGGTAAACGGATCGTTGAACAGCTCACCCTCGGCATTGATGGCATTGACGCTGTCGTAGGGGCCGGAGGTGTTGCCGATGGCGATGGTCACCTCGTAGAAGCCGTCGTCCAGCTCCATTTCCCAGCCTGCGCGCACGTAATTGGCGGCGGGCTGGTCAAAGTGGGCATAGGTGCCCTGGCGCGGGTCGAGTCCGGCGATGTCGTCGGTGCGGTCGTTGACCGCCACGCTGGTGAGGTCGGCAATGGCCAGAGGGATGGTGCCGTTGTCGGTGCCATCGGCAATCGAAGCTTCGGTGACCCAGCCGTACTGGTAGCTCTTGCCGCCAATCTCGACCGACCGGTCGCCGAATGCCAGGCCGGTATCCGCCACATAGCCATCCGGCGTGGCGAATCCCTCGGGCTCGAAGTTGATCTTGACCGAGAAACGCTCGCCCGGCTCGACGAACGGCGGCTCTTCGGGTTCTTCGACAATGCCACGGCTGACACTCAGGCTATCGATGTTGGGTCCGGCGTTGCCGGCGTTCTCCAGGCGAATCGTGTTGCTGCCTGCCTCGAGTTCGACCTCGATGGTCGCCTTGCCCCAGCTCAGCCAGCCCTCGTTGCCCACGCCGGTGATCGGGAACGCCATTTCCCCCTGGGACTCGCCGCCGACGATGATATTCATCGGCCGGCCGGCGCCGCTGCCATCACCGTTGGCATAACGCACCGCCAGGGTATAGGTGCCGGCTTCCTCGACTTCCACGTCAAAGAAGGCCGCATCACCGGCTTCGTTACCCATATCGAGATAACCACTGCCGGTGTAGCCGTCCCATAGCCCACCGGGGCCGGCAGCTTCGTTGGTTTCCGGGTTGCTGGCGTCGCGAATCACGGTATCGGGGGTCGGCTCGTCGTCATCGATGGCCAGCGCCTCGCCTTGGATCTCGAACAGGAACGGCTCTTCTACAGGCATTTTGTCGATGCTAAGAGTGGTGGAAGCGTTCGCCTGGTTGCCGGCGGTATCGGTGACGTAGACGATGGCCGTGACCGCACCAGTGAACGCACTGAGATCCGCCGTGAAGTTTCCGTTTGCCTCCGGCGTGATGGGCGTACGTGTCGCGCCGCCATCGAAGCTGACCTCGACGGTCTGGATATCGTCGTCGATACCCGTGACGGTGAAGCCCGCTGTGGCGGCCTCCTCGGGGTCGAGAGTGGCATCAGCGGCCATCAGGGCCAGATTGCCATCCTCGTCGGCGGAGGTGTCTTCTTCGATCGGCCCGCTATCCGTCTCGGTGATTTCGATGCGGTCGATGTTGGGGCCGGTATTGGCGCCTTCGGGAATCGCCAATGACAGCATATTACTGCCGGCCGCAAGCTCGACCGTGACGGTCTCGAATGCCCAGTGGTCGAAGCCTGCTTCCGGGCCGGAGCCGTCCGGGTCGGTAGTGGTAAATGGCAGCTGGGTGACGCTGCCATTGACGCTCAGATCCAAGGGGCGATCGGTGTTGGTGGCGTAGCGGATACTGAGATCGTAGGTGCCGGCCACAGCGACAGTGACATCGAACGTCACCGCATCGCCGGCGGTATCGCCGAAATCGACGTAACCGGTACCCGAATAATCCGGACGAAGGCCACTGAAGCTATTACCTGCCTCGGGATTGTCCGCATCGCGGACGGTGGTGACGGTGGCATTGCTGCCATTGTCGAGTATGGTCAGTTCGCCGTCTTCCGCCTGAAGCACGATGGCAACGGGGTCCGGCTCGGGCTCCGGTTCAACGCCGCTGGTAGGCACGAATTCGATATAGTCGAAGCGCGCATATTCCAAAGCCTCCGAGTTGGCACTGAGCGACAGGGTCGCGTTGTCACCGACCACGACATCCTCGAAGGTCATGGTGCGCAGGTTCTGCGCCTGGGTGCCGTTGCCGCTGTCGGCGTCATCGTCGAAGGTCCAGCTACCACTGAAGCTCTCGCCCTCGGCGTTGCCGATGCTCAGCCGGGCGGTGCTCTCGCCGTCGTTCTCGTCGAAGTAACCGACCACCACGGTATAGGTACCGGCGGCTACCTTGCCGTCGAGGTTGTAGCCGGCCGTGCCTTCGCTGTTGCCGGGCAGGCGAATGCCCTGACCGCCGTCCGCAACGGTAATATTCTCGACGGTGAAAGTGCTGGCGCTGTCAAAGTCCTCCGCCTGCAGGCGAATCGATTCGACGGGCTCCACTGGTGCTTCGTCGTCTTCGCTTACGCTACCGGTGGCGGTCGCCGCTTCCGGATCGATGACGAAGTCATCACCTTGCGCGTCGGTCAGGGTCACGCTGACCGTCTCGGTGCCGTTGTCCTCGTCGTCGTTGGGTACCGCAACCGTCAGGATGGCCACACCGTCGGTGAAGCTCACCGTGCGCGTCTCGGCGACGCCGTCGATGGTCAGTTCGAGGGTGATATCCCCGCTGAAATCATCCGAGGCGGAGAGGCCGAAGCTCAGGTTGGTCACGCCGTCATCGCCGCTTTCGACCATGTCCGACGTGTTGGCAATGGCCACAACTGTGGCGGGCTGCGGCTCGACCGGATCGTCCGCGTCGATGGGTTCGAACTCGATGTAATCGATACGCGCATATTCCAGTGCCGTCGAGTTGGCACTGAGCGACAGGGTCGCACTGTCACCGACCACGACATTCTCGAAGGTCATGGTGCGCAGGTTCTGCGCCTGGGTGCCGTTGCCGCTGTCGGCGTCGTCATCGAAGGTCCAGCTACCGCTGAAGCTCTCGCCCTCGGCATTGGCGATGCTCAGCTGGGCGGTGCTTTCGCCGTCGTTTTCATCAAAGTAAGCCACCGTCACGCGGTAGGTGCCGGCCGCCACCTTGTCGGCCAGTGCATAGCTGGCGGTGCCTTCGGTGCTCGCCGGCAGGCGCAGGCTCTGGCCGCCGTCCGCCGCCGAGACGTTCTCGACGGTGAATGCCGTGGCCGCGTCGAAGTCTTCCGCCTGCAGGCGGATGGGGTCGACCGGAACGGGGGGAGGAGTTGTTTCGTCATCGACGTCTCCGACGGCAATCACGAATGTCTCGGTAACACTCGCACCCGCCGGGTCAGTGGCGGTGACTTCGACACTGACTTGCGTTTCCGTTTCGAAGTCGAGGCTGGTTTCGCTTTTCAGACGCAATAGCCCGTTGGCATCCACCTCGAAGCGCTCATCGCTGACGGTGAAACTATGGGAGTCGCCATCTTTGTCTTCCACGGTGAGGTGGCCGATGGCGGCACCTTCCTGGTTCTCCAGCACGCCGTCGTTGTCCAGCTGAATAGCCGTTGGCGTCGTGGGCTCTGCCGCCACCAATGCCATTTCGATTTTATCGATATTGGGTCCATTGGCACGCCCGCCCAGCCTGAGCAGGTTCTCGCCGGCGGCTAGCGTGAATTCGATTGTCTCCGTGGTCCATCCTTCCCACTCCGACGCTGCGGGATTCCCGGAGCGGTTGGTCCCCACCTTCACCTCACTGGGCAGGTCGGAAAGATCATCAGGCATGTAACCGGGCGATGTCGTGGTCGAGAACGCGAAGGTGCCAAGGGCGGTCGTTTCACCGCCTGCGACCAGTGAGAGGTCCAATGGCCTGTCGCTGCTAGAGGCGTAAGTGACGGTCATGGAATAGGTGCCGGCGGTTGGCGCCTGATAGGTAAATTCGCCGTAGGCCTCGGCATTGCCGTATGCCCAATCCAGATAACTGGACTCCTCGGCGCCGACCCGGAAGGTATCGTCGAGATCGACGATATTGGCGCTGGTGATCGGGCGGTTGGTGTCGTTGCCCTGGGGAGTCAAAACCGCTGCCGGTGACAAGATCAGATCTTCACCCTGAATGACCTGGCTGCCTGGGGCGGGCTTTCGAATCTCGAGGTAGTCCACATTGGGGCCACTGGCGCCATTCGAGGTGAAGCTGATGGTGTTTGACCCCGCCTGCAGCGAAACGGTGACGGTGCGCTCGGCGAAAGTGGTGAAGTCGCTCGAATCATCGTTACCTTCGGCACTGGTGCTGCGCAGATCGAACATGCGATCGACAAGCTGGTCGTTGACGTCCAGACGCAGAGGGCGGTTACGTTCACCCGCGTCATTGTCGCGACTCAGGGCATAGCTCAGTGCCAGTTCATACTCGCCAGCCTCGGGCATATCGACACTGAAAGTCAGCGTTTCACCGCTTGGAGCGCCAAAGTCGGCGTAAGCGTTGCCGTCGGCATTGATACCGTTTGGGTCGCCTTCGACGGCGGTAATCCCACCCTCGAGAGTGGCGAAGTTGCCATCGCCATCGGCGTTTTCGATGTCTTCCGCCTGGATACGGATAGGCTCGAACTCAGAGGGGGGCGAGGTGGTTTCGGTAAGCTCGAAATCCACGGTGTCGCTTGCATCCTCAATGACGTTGCCTTTGCTATCGAGAGCATTGATGAGCAGTTGGACACTTCCACTGGCGAAATCGGGAAGGTCATTGAATATGAAGGGGGGCGAGGACTTGGCTAGCGTCTGGGTCTGACCGTTACCGTAGGCGATGACCAGTTCGATTTCCTCGGTCTGCTGCAAAGGGTCAAGGGGGCCGGTGATCTTGGGAATGATGCGTATGGCGCTGTCGCTTACTTCGTCCAGCGTAATCGTCTGTAAATTATTCAGGCCGCGCTGAAATTCTTGGCTGGTTGCATTGATCCAGGAAATCGAAAACATTTGGACACCCCAATGATGTGATTTCTAATCGCATGGCCAAACCGGTGGATTAGATATTTTTTACTTTTGTTAAGGAAACGCTGCACAAATCCCACCGCAGCTGCCTGATTGGTACCGGCGGGGTATAATCTGACCTTCCTGCCACCGTCTGACAGAGCCACCCGATGAAGCAGATCTCGTTTGCCCAAGCCGAGCACCAGAACAAGAAAAAAGTCACCCGCCGCGAGCGGTTCCTGGCCCAGATGGAGGCGCTAGTGCCTTGGCAACGGCTGATCGATGCACTGTCGCCGTCCTACTTTCCCAACGCGGCAGGCAAGCGCGGCCGGCCCCCCATCGGCCTGGAGCGCATGCTGCGGATCTACTTCCTGCAGCAGTGGTACGCGCTTGCCGATGAGGCGCTCGAAGATGCCATCTACGATAGCCAGGCCATGCGTGACTTCATTGGTATCGACCTGGCCATCGAGAGTGTGCCGGACGCGACCACGCTGCTGCGTTTCCGCCACTTGTTGGAGAAGCATGCGCTGACCCAGCGGATCTTCGAGGAAATCAATGCCCATCTGACCGAGAAGGGCCTGTTCATGCGCGAGGGCACCATTGTCGATGCCACCATCGTGGCGGCGGCGCCTTCCACCAAGAACAAGGCCAAGCAACGCGATCCGGAGATGAAGCAGACCAGGAAGGGCAAGCAGTATTACTTTGGCATGAAGGCTCATATCGGCGTTGATGCCGTCACCGGGCTGGCTCACAGTGTCACTGCCACCTCGGCCAATGTCGCCGATGTCACCATGGTGAACCAGCTGGTCCGAGACGATGACAAGCAGGTATACGGCGACGCGGGTTACACCGGCATGTGGAAGTATCTGGACGAAGAGAAGGATGCCCCGGCCTCCCGCTGCTGTGTTGCCGCCAAGCGCAGCCCCATCAAGAAGATGGAAGACAGCCCCATGAAAACGCTGCTGCTGGCAATCGAGAAGGCCAAGGCCAGCATCCGCTCCAAGGTCGAGCATCCGTTTCATGTCATCAAGAACCTCTTCGGCTACCGCAAGGTGCGCTACAAGGGGTTGGCCAAGAACCAAGCGCAGCTATTCAGCCTGTTCGGACTGGCCAATTTGGTACTGGCGACACGATGCGAAGGCCGAGTTGACGGGGCCAGTGCGCCTTGAATCTGCCCTGTCAGCCGGATAGTCCGGCTGGCAGGAAAAACAGACCACCTAAGGTGGTTAGAAAATGATCGCTGACTCGGTGATTTTGCTACTCTGAGTCCTTCAGTCGCTCAGAGGCTAATTGATCAGCGGTTCCCTAGGGTTGGTACGCACACGGAATACATGATTTTGGTGGAGGCTGTAGTGGTCAAGTGTTTTTGGCCACCGAATTTTGAGTATTCCAGTAGTTCTTTTCTGCCACATTCGGCGGTAGGCCACCGTTATGCTTGTGCGGCCTGAGGCTGCTGTAGTAACCGATCATATAATCAGTGACAGATTGCTTCGCCGCCGCAACATTGGGGTAGCCAATCTCTGGCATCCATTCCGTTTTCAGACTCCTGAAGAAGCGCTCTGTCGGGGCATTATCCCAGCAATTGCCACGGCGACTGAGACTCTGCGTCATCCGGTAGCGCCAGAGCATCTGTCGGAATGCCAGGCTGGTGTACTGGCAACCCTGATCCGAATGAAACAGAATGTCCGGTGGCTCTCGACGCGATTCGTAGGCCATGGTCAGTGCCTTCTTCACCAGCTCCGTATTCGGAGACAAGGACAATGCCCAGCCCACGGGTTTACGGGCATACAAATCGATGACCACCGCCAGATAAGCCCAGCGTGCCCCTGTCCAAATATAGGTAATGTCGCCGGTCCATACCTGATTGGGCTCCTTTACGTCGAATTCCCGATCGAGAAAATTCGGGATATCCAGGTGCGGCTGATCCGCCTTCTTGTAGGCGTGGCTTGGCGGCTGTGTGCTCACCAGCCCCAACTGCTTCATCCGTCTGCTGGCCCGGTAACGACTCAGCGATGTTCCAGCCTGCGTGACCATTTTGGCGATGCTGCGAGCGCCGGCAGAGCCGTTACTGACGGTATGCGCCTCGACAACCTGGTCCAGCAGCTTCTGCTCAGTCTCACAGGGCCTTCTGTCCCGGTCACGCCAGGCCCGGTAGCTACTGCGATGCACCCCAAACACCTGGCACAAGTGCTGCACCGCATAGCTCTCTTCAAGTCGCTCGATTATCGAGAATTGTTCAGGGAGTCCGACATCAAGAGAGCAGTAGCCTTTTTTAATATTTCCTTCTCTTCCTCCACCCGCCGCAGCTTGCGCTTCAGTTCCTGAATCTCACGCTGTTCCGGCGTCAGAGCCTCACCTTTCAGCGGAGTCTTGCCTGCCCGCTCAGCACGAAGCCTGCGTACCCAATACTCCATGGTGGATTTGCCAACGCCCATGGCCTCACACGCCGCCTTCAGCGAGTAACCCTGATCGACCACGAGCTGGGCCGCCTCCAAGCGAAATTCCGGACTGAACGCTCTCTTCTTCGTCATCATCTGCACCTGACTGTCTATGTGAGTGATCATACACTCAAAATCAGGTGGCCAGATTCACTGTGCCACTACACCGCCAGCGCAGGGGGGGAGACGTTGACCGCCTAGCTGCTTCGCTGTTTGATGCCTCGGTCGATCTCAACCCGCATCAGATCGATGCTGCCCTGTTCGCCCTGCAGAACCCGCTGACCAAGGGGGTACTGCTCGCTGATGAGGTGGGGCTGGGTAAGACCATCGAAGCGGCGCTGGTGATTTGCCAGTACTGGGCAGAGCGTCGGCGTCGTTTGCTGGTGATTGCACCTGCTGCCCTGCGCAAGCAGTGGGCGACCGAGCTGGCCGAGAAGTTCCACTTGCCTACCCAGGTGCTGGATGCCCGCACCTACAAGCAACAGCGTGATCAGGGGATCTACGATCCGCTGGATCAGGATGTCATCAGCGTGATGTCCTACCACTTCGCGGCCAAGCTGGAGCCTCAGCTGCGCACCATCCCCTGGGATCTGGTGGTGATCGACGAGGCCCACAAGCTGCGTAACGCTCATCGCGAGAGTCATCGCACCGGGCAGGCTATTAAACGTGCCTTCGCCGGTAGTCGGAAGCTGCTGCTCACCGCCACGCCATTGCAGAACTCGCTGCTTGAATTCTACGGCCTTTCCACGGTGATCGACGACCAGCTGTTTGGCGATGCTATTAGCTTCCGCCGCCAATTCATGCGCGGCGGCAATGATATTGAGGGGCTGCGGCGCCGGCTGGAGGAGTTTGCTAAACGCACCCTGCGCCGCCAGGTGCTGGAGTATGTGCAGTACACAGAGCGCAAGGCGCTGACAATTCCCTTCACCCCGTCCCAGGATGAGCAGCGTCTCTACCATTTGGTATCCGGTTATCTGGAGCGCGAAGACAGCTATGGCGTGCCCACTCGCCAACGCCACCTGGTGTCTCTGGTCATACGCAAGCTGCTGGCGTCCTCCACCACTGCCATTATCCAGACGCTGGGGACCCTCAAGGAGCGACTCGAGTCGTTGCAGAATCGTCACCAGGTCGAACAGGACTGGCTGGAGCGGCTGCTGGCCGATGAGTCGCTTGATGAGGAGCTGTTGGAAGCAGCGGAAGCCGATGAAGTGGAGGAGGCCGATGCCCGGTATTTGGAACAAGAGGTCAATCCCACTCGCCTGCAGGGTGAGATCGCCGAAATCGAGCAGTACCTGAGCCTGGCTCGGGGGATTCACGAGGATGCCAAGTCCCATGCGCTGGTCACTGCGCTGGAAACAGGCTTCGCTCGCATGGATGAGATGGGGGCACCGCGTAAGGCGGTGGTGTTC
Source organism: Halomonas sp. Bachu 37 (assembly GCF_039691755.1). NCBI lineage: Bacteria > Pseudomonadati > Pseudomonadota > Gammaproteobacteria > Oceanospirillales > Halomonadaceae > Halomonas > Halomonas kashgarensis. Next base: position 186,097 of record NZ_CP137552.1, read on the forward strand.
ACCGAATCCCGGCGCACGCTGGAGTACCTAAGCCGGTTTCTGGAGCGGAACGGCTTTGCCGATCAGGTTGTGACCTTCAGCGGCACCAACAACAGCCCCGGGGTGACGGGCATCTACCAGCGCTGGCTTACGGAGCATGCTGGCAGCGACCGTGTGACGGGCAGTCCCGCCATCGACCGCCGTACTGCCATCATCGACCATTTCCGAGACAAGGCGCAGATCCTGGTGGCCACCGAGGCGGCCGCCGAAGGGGTCAACCTGCAGTTCTGCAACCTGGTGGTGAACTACGATCTGCCTTGGAACCCTCAGCGGGTGGAGCAGCGTATAGGTCGCTGTCACCGCTACGGCCAGCAATTCGATGTGGTGGTGGTCAACTTCCTCAATCAGCGCAACGAGGCCGACAAGCGTGTGCTGGAGCTGTTGAGCGAGAAATTCCAGTTATTCGATGGCTTGTTTGGGGCCTCCGATGAAATTCTCGGACGGATGGAGTCGGGCGCGGATGTGGAGAAGCGCATTGCCGCTATTTATGCTACGTGCCGTACACCGGACGCAATTGAAGCGGCCTTCGCCGAGCTGCGTGAGCAACTGGAGGCCAATATCGATGCCCGTATGAGGGAGACGGAGAGCAAGCTGCTGGAGCATTTCGACGAACAGATCCACGACCTGCTGCGCGTTCAGCGCGATAAGGCCGAGGCTCAGCTCGACCGCACCGGCAAGCTGTTCTGGAAGTTGACCCGCCACTGCCTGGCGGAGCAGGCCAAGTTCAACGACAGCAGCCTGACCTTTCACTTGGAGGCCTCTCCGGTAGAGAGCGTGCCTGCCGGTGACTACTGGCTGATTCGCAAGGGGAAGGGCATCAAGCCGCCCGAGCATGCCCACGTTTATCGGCTGACCCATGCGCTGGGCGAGCATGTTCTCGATAGCGCGCGCCGCCGAGAGACGCCGGTCGCCACCCTGCGCTTCCATCTGTCCGATCACCCGCTGAGAATCTCGGTACTCGAACAGCTCACCACCCGCAGTGGATGGCTGGAGCTGAATCTGCTCGAGCTGGACAGCTTCCAGCATGAGGAGCACCTCGTCTTCACTGCCCTGGCCGACGATGGCACACACCTTGACCAGGAGGCTTGTGAGCGGCTCTTCAACGTGACGGCGGTGGTAGTACCCGATAGCGCACCCGAAGCCCCTCAGGAGCTCCCTGCGCTGGCCAAGCGGCAGCTGGATGCCACCCTTAGCCGTGTGCTTGAGGAAAATCACAGCTACTTCCAGCGCGAGCGCGACAAGCTGGAGGCCTGGGCCGATGATCAGGTCGCTTCCAGTGAAGCGCAGCTGGAGGACACGCGGGCCAAGATCAAGGATGCCAAGCGCCGCTCACGCACCGCCGAGACCCTTGAGGAGCAGAAGGCCGCGCAGGAAGCGCTCAAGACGCTTGAGCGTCAGCAGCGCAGTGACCGCCAGGCGATCTTCGACGTGCAAGATGAGATCGAGGAGAAGCGCGATGCGCTCATCGATGCCCTGGAGCGCCAGATGCACCGCAAGAGCCAGACGCATCGCTTGTTCCGGATACGCTGGGAGCTTGCATGAATCCGCGCAACACATGACGTGAAGGTGTGCTGGCCGGTATCATTCTGGCAAACGAATCAACAGGGGCTGAGCTTGGCGCTCAGCCCCGTTTTGCGCATATCGCATTGATTTTTAAAATCTTTGCAAGGGATGATGGGATTGCCCAATGAATGTAGCAACAGTCGACGGTAATAAGGAACGCTTCATCAAGCTGCTCCATGAGCTGTTCCAGCTCGACAAGCCGGAGCTGGACTTCGGGCTTTATCGCATCATGCACGCCAAGAGCGACCAGCTCTCCCGGTTCATCCGCGAGGACCTGGCCCAGGCCATTGAAGAGGCGTTTGCCGAGCAGGGCGAACAGCAGCTGGCAGCGATGCGTCAGGAGATTGAGGAGAAGCGCCGTCAGGCCGAAGAGCTGGGCGCCCCGGACCCGGACAGCGCCCCAGCGGTGAAGCAGGCGCGGGCCGCCTACGATGTGGCCAAGCGCGAGCAGAACGCCTCGGCGGATATCTACGACCATCTCTACCGCTTCTTCTCCCGCTACTACGACAAAGGCGACTTCATGAGTCGCCGCCACCACGTCGCCGAGAATGACAGTCGGGCCGCCCCCTATGCGGTGCCCTACGATGGGCGAGAGATCTACCTCCACTGGGCCAACAAGGACCAGTACTACGTCAAGTCCTCCGAGACGCTGGCCAACTTCACCTTCAACCTGAACGAGGCGCTGAAGAAGCTGCAGGGCTCGGCTGCTCAGGCCGGCCTTGGCTTCGATTCAGTGGATGCCGCGCTCAAGGTGCACTGCCGTGTGGTGGACGCCACCGAAGGTGAGCATAACGATGTGAAGGAGAGCACCGAGCGCTTCTTCATCATCCACCACGACGAGCCGGTGCGCCTGGAAGGTGCCGACCTGGTACTGCAGTTCGAGTATCGGCCAGACCCGGACAAGACCGGACAGAGTGGCACTTGGCAGAAGAAGCGCCTCGAGGAGGCCGAAGAGATCATCATGGCGGCGCTGCGCCTCACCGATGGCGTAGCTGCCTTCCGAGAAGGACTGGCTACCCGGGCGCCGACGGACAAGCAAAAAGAGCGCACCCTGCTGGGCAAGTACCTGCAGCAGTATACTGCCCGCAACACCATGGACTATTTTATCCACAAGGATCTGGGCGGGTTTCTCACCCGCGAGCTGGATTTCTATATCAAGAACGAAATCTTGCGGCTGGATGACATCGACAATGCTGATGTGCTAATAGTCGAGCAGCAGCTCAAAAAAATTCAGGTGCTGCGCAAGATTGCCAAGCAGATAATTCGTTTCCTTGCGCAGCTTGAAAACTTTCAGAAAAAGCTTTGGTTGAAGAAGAAGTTTGTTACAAAAGTTGGGTATGGGATAACTATTGATAGACTTTCTCATGTTCCGAGGCTTTTAGAGTCTGCGCTTTTGAACGGAAGGCAACTCCAGGCCTGGAGTGAGATTTACGGAATTGACCCGGCTGAAATTAAAGAAGCATTGAGGGCGGGTGGTGCTGCATCCATTCTGGAAAGCAATGTTTTTAAATACTTGGTTTTGGATACAGGGAATTTTGGTCCTGGATTTAGAGATGAGCTGATTTCAAGCTTTGAGTCGATAGACGAAGCTTGTGATGGTGTTGTTGTAAAGTCAGATAATTTTCAAGCCCTTAATGTTGCCTTTAGGAAATACGAAAAAAAAGTAAGGGGAATATATATTGACCCGCCTTATAATACGGATGCCGGGCCAATCTTGTACAAGAATGGCTACAAGTCAAGCTCGTGGAGCTCAATGCTCAATGACAGAATTGCTTTAGGCTCTGGCCTTTTGAAAGAGAATGGCGTTATTTGTGCGACCATTGATGATTATCAGTTTAACGAACTAAGCTATATACTTAAAGGGAATTTTGGTAGCCAAAACCACCTTGGAACTGTGACGGTGCGAAATAACCCTTCAGGCCGCCCAGTGCCGAGAGGCTTTTCCCAATCGCATGAATATGCACTTTTCTTTGGGAAGTCAAAGCAAAGCTATGTCGGGCTTCTTCCTAGAAATGAAAAGCAAATGGCACGGTATCGTCATTCTGATGATGATGGCCCATACATGTGGGAGCTATTCAGAAAAAGAGGGTCCGGTTCGGAAAGAAAAGATCGTCCTTCACTGTATTACCCTATTTTTGTTAAAGGTGGTAGCGTTAGAATCCCCAAGATGCAGTGGGATGATGAAAAGAGGGAATGGATTTTAAAAGAAGATCCAATTGGCTCTGAGTGTGTGGTATACCCGACTGACTCAAAGGGTGTAGCACGCCGCTGGCGGGGAGAGCCAGAAAAATTAAAGAAGAATAATGAGAGTTATAAGGCAGAGGTGAAAGACGGTGAGATAGTTGTTTACTACAAGTTTAGGCCGAAGTCAAACGGTGTGCTGCCTTTAACAACCTGGGCTGATGCTAAATATTCAGCTACTGAGCATGGAACTGGGTTCCTGAAGAATTTTTTCACTGATTATAATGTCTTTACTTATCCAAAATCAATTTATGCTGTTCAAGATTGTCTGCACTTGATGTCAGATGAAGATGAGGAATGTTTTTTTGCAGACTTCTATGCCGGGTCTGGCACAACAGCACATGCTGTAATTGAGATGAATAGAGCAGGGCGTAGGCATAAATGCTTTCTGGCTGAAGTCAATGATTATTTTGACACTGTTCTGTTGCCAAGGGTTATGAAGGCCGTCTACGCAGCGAGTTGGAGTGATGGATATCCTGTCACAACAAAAGGTGGGGAAAATTCTGGAGTAAGTCACTGTTTCAAGTATTTAGTTCTTGAAAGCTATGATGACACCCTGAACAACCTCGAGCTGGACGATAACCCCCAGCGCGACGCGCTGATGGAACAGAACCCGGAGCTGCGCCGCGACTACACCCTCAAGTACCTGCTCGACGTGGAAACCCGTGGCTCGTCGAGTCTGCTCAATACCGAGTGGTTCCGCGATCCGGAAGGCTACACCCTGAAGGTCAAGCAGCCCGGCAGCGACGAGACCCGGGAAACGGCCGTCGACCTGGTCGAGACCTTCAATTGGCTGATTGGTCTGCATGTCACTCACCTCGACAAGCCCCGCACCTACGTCGCCCGCTTCGAGCGCGAGGAAGACCCCGAGCTGCCGGAGGACCAGCACACCCGGCTCAGAGCGGTTAGCCTGCGTGAGAACGAAGACGGTGCCTACTGGATTCGCCAGGTGGAGGGGCATGTGCGCCGTATCCCGGGCAGCGACGAGGACCTGGCCAAGGTGTTGGTGGTGTGGCGCAAGCTGACCGACGACCCCGAGAAGGATGCCGCGGTGCTGGAGGCGCTTCTGGAAAAGTACAAGATCGGCACCACCGACAGTGAGTTCGATGCCATCTACATCAACGGCCCGCACGGCTTGAACCTGACCGGCAGTGCGCGTAGCCGAGTGCATAGCCTGGAAGAGACCTTCCATGCCCGCATGTGGGAGGGATGTGACGATGAGCTCTGAAGCCAACGCCCCTACCTGCTGGATCGTTGCCGGCCCCAATGGGGCTGGCAAAACGACCTTTGCGCTTCACTACCTGCCCCAGGTGGCCAAATGTGCGCGCTTTATCAACGCCGACCTGATTGCTGCCGGTCTCTCGCCCCTGGCGCCGGAGAGGGAGCTGCTTGCCGCCAGTCGCATCTTCCTGCGTGAGATCGAAGATGCGATCGAGGAAGGCGAGGATTTCGCTTTCGAGACGACACTTTCGGGGCGGGGCTATCTGAGCCTGGTGAAGCGGCTGCTCGCTACGGGCTGGCGAGTCGAGCTGGTCTACCTGGCGCTCCCCTCGGCGGAGATGTCACGTCTACGTGTGGCAGAGCGAGTATCTCATGGTGGCCACAATATCCCGCTAAAGGACATTCAGCGCCGCTTCCCACGCAGCCTGCACAACCTGCTGACGCTCTACGCGCCCTGCGTTTCCCGGGCGCGCTGCTTCATGAATGCTGGCGGCACCCCGGAGCCGGTCTTTGAACAGACTGGACAAGAGCGCCATATTCTCGATGACCGCTACTACAACCTACTTGTCAAGGAGGCACGGCCATGACTCAGTTGGCACAGGACACTCAGGAGATGCTCGATAGCCTCCGAACCGCAGTCGCTGACACCCTAGACCGTAAGCGTCGACTCGGCCAGTACGCCGTGATCTGGCAAGACGGCAAGCCTGTGCTGGTGGGTGAGGATGCGCCGGCAAAGCCGATGGAGGAGCAGGACGAGCAGGGCCGGGAGTCGCACTGATGGCACGGAGGCCACGTCAAACCAAGATCAAGCAGCTCAGTGCCAAGAGCGACTTCCTTAAGAAGCTGATACTCAACCAGTGGGTGCTGACGCGCTTCGGTATCGACCCGCTGGAGCAATACCGAGACGGCGGCAGCCGGGTGCGTCCGATTACCCTGCTCAACAAGACGCTCAAGGAGAGTGACCCCAGGCTGACCGGTGATCGCCACCACCACTATCTCCACGCCTTGCTGGGTAGCTATCAGCCCACCTGGAAGTACGGTGAGGAGGATCTGAAGCGCTTCGACGCCAACATCGTGGAACACACCGATGCCCTCAACCAGCAGCGTGAGACCGAGGTCGATTGGAAATACTTCCAGTGGCTGACCCTGCTGTTCGTTGAGATCTACCTCCACGAGTACTTCCGCGACCGCGAGGCGCTCAAGGCCAGCCTCAACCGCCAGGTCGAACGGTTCAATAGCTACTGGCAGGGACAAGGCTACCAGACCGGTATCGGCCCCTATGAGGACGATGACCTTAACAAGCTGTGCCTGCAAAACGCCACGGGGTCGGGCAAGACGCTGCTGATGCACACGAACGTGCGTCAGTTCCGGCATTACGCTCGCAAGAATCATCGTATCGCCGACTACGGCCAGATCATTCTGATTACGCCCAACGAGCGCCTCAGTGAGCAACACTTGCTGGAGTGCCGCGATTCCTGCCTGGAGGCGGAGCGCCTGAGCCAGGACGGTGGTGACCTGTTTAGCGGCGAGAGGAAATCGCTGAGCCGTGTTGCCGTGACCGAAATTACCAAGCTCGGCATCGAGCAGGGCAAGAAGACCATGGCGGTGGACAGCTTCGGCGATGGCAACCTGCTGCTGGTCGATGAAGGGCACCGCGGGCTAGGATCGGCGAGCGAAGAGAAGGGGTGGCTGTCGCATCGCAACAAGCTGGCCGGGCGTGGCTTTACCTTCGAGTACTCAGCCACCTTCAAGGAAGCCGTGGTGGCCGCCAAGGATGCTGCGGTGGAGGAGACCTACGCCAAGAGCATCCTGTTCGATTACGGCTACCGCTACTTCTACGAAGATGGTTACGGCAAGGATTACCGAATCTTCAACCTGCCGGAGAAGGAGACACAGCAGCGCTACACCTACCTTACGGCGGCACTGCTGGCCTTCCACCAGCAGCAGCGCTATTACCAGGAAGAACACAGCCAGCTGACCCAGTGGAACCTGGCCGCACCGCTGTGGGTGTTCGTCGGGGCCAGCGTGGTCAAGGATGACGGCAGTAAGGAGACTGCCAAGAACTATAATGAGCGAGCTGCAGATATTGCCCAGATATTGGGCTTTCTGGCCTGGTTCCTCGGAGAGAAGGATGAGGCCCGCCGGGCGCTCAGTGCCGTCTACGAGGGGGATGCGGCAATTACCGGGCTGATTGACAAGCAAGGCAATGAGATCTTCTCGGGTAGCTTTCCTTGGCTCAAGTCGCAGGGTCCTTCTGTCGAGGAGCTGCACCACGACATCCTCACCCACACCTTCCATGCCCCGGGCGGCGGCACACTGAATGTAGATCGAATCACCGGTGATTCTGGCGAGCTATTGCTGAAGGTGGGTGAAGCGGAGCAGCCCTTCGGCCTGATCAACGTGGGCGATGCCTTGGGCCTGGCAGAGCACCTGGAAAAGCTCAAGATCAAGCACCTTCAAGTACGCAAGTCGGAGCTGGCCAAGCCCATCTTCGCTGAGGTCACCCGCGAGAGCTCGCCGGTCAACCTGCTGATCGGCTCCAAGAAGTTCATTGAGGGCTGGAACTGCTGGCGTGTCTCCAGCATGGGGCTGATGAACACCGGCAAGAAGGAGGGCTCGCAGATCATCCAGCTGTTCGGGCGCGGTGTGCGTTTGAAAGGCCGCGACATGAGCCTGATGCGCTCCAGCCGGCTCGCACCAGTTACTGCGCCCAAGCACCTCTATCTGCTTGAGACCCTCAACGTCTTCGGCGTCGGCGCCGACTTCATGGCGACCTTCCGGGATTTCCTGGAGGACGAGGGCCTGCCGGGCAACGACCAGCCCGAGATCCATACGCTCAAGCTGAACGTGATGGAGGACGTGGGCAAGTCGCTGAAGATGCTGCGTCCCAAGGTCCGACAGGACACCAAGCAGGCCTACAGCTTTCATCGCGACGGCCCCCTGGTGCGCTTCGGGCACCCTGTGGCTACCGTCGGTAGCGGTTTCCGTCATGAGCTGGGCCTGACGCAGGATATCGTGCTCAAGGAGCGCAAGGTAGAGCTTGACCGCTACCCCGGGTCGAAAGCCTACAGGCCTCGGGCGTGAAGGGTGTAATGGCCAAGCCCGGTCAGGCCAAGCAGCACGAGCGCTACTTCGATGACGAGCGCTTGCTGTTTCTGGACATGGCCGCCCTTGAGCGAGACCTGGAGCGCTACAGGCGAGCCCGTGGCTATGCCAACTTGCTCATCTATGCCAGCCGACTCCCGGCGCTACTGAAGAGTCAGGTGTGGTACAGGCTGCTGGTCCCCGAGGACCAGTGGAAGCTGCATGCCGACAACTTCCAACGCTACCAGAGCATGGCGCTGGAGCTCCTGTCGCTGCTGATGGATCGGGTCTTCAACTACCACCGCCGCGCCTACTTGGAGCCGCGCATGGAGCTGGTCGCGCTCGAGGATGCCCGAGGCAACCTGCCGGATACCAAGGAGTATCAGCTGATCGTCGACGGCAGCGAATCGGCGTTGATCGACGACATCAAGCAGATGAAGGAAACCATCGAAAAGCAGCGCCAGGGTATGTATCGGTCGTCCAAGGCCAACGGCGTCAGCGCCGTGCAAATCGGGGCGCACCTATACAATCCGCTGCTGCATCTGGGCAAGGACAGCCGTATCCGCGTCGAGCCTGTTGCCCTTAACGACAGCGAGTTCCGCTTCGTTGAGGACCTGAAAGGTTGGCTGGAGCGAAACCATCAGGCGATAGCGGAACGTGGCGAACAACTATACCTGCTGCGCAACCTGGTGAAGCAAGGCATCGGCTTCTTCGAGGCGGGTGGGTTCTACCCCGACTTCGTTCTCTGGCATGTGCAGGACGACCGCCAGCGCATCGTCTTCGTCGACCCCCATGGGCTACGCCATACCGGGCCCAAGGATGAGAAGATCGAGTTCGGAGAGCGCATCAAGGATGTGGAGCGGCGCCTGAAGAGCGAGCACGTCGAGCTGGAGAGCGTCATCCTGGCGCCTACCAGTACCACGCGGGAGTGGATTACCAGCCACTGGGGCATGACCGCTGAGGAGCTGCGTGCCAAGCACGTGCTGTTCATGTCGGATTCGAACTACCTGGATAGCTTGATGCAGGTGGTAGCAGGCCAACCGGCCGAAGAAGCGACTCTGCAGCCATGACTTCTTCTGCCTATCTCCATTCCAGCTTCACCCACCGTTAAGTCCGCTCGGTGATGAAGATGATGGGCCTGCCCAATACCTATAGTATCGAGGCTGAGGTGTTCGGTCGAGATGGTGCTCGATGAGCAGGCGGCGCACTCCAGCAACGGCTAGGTGCTGATGCTGGAGTGGCATTATGCCCACGAGAGTAGGAGGGTGGTAGCTGAGGTGACTCCGAGTGGTTGGCGCAGTGTAGTGGCCAAGCATTGAAGGGGCAGCTGCGCTGGTTGCGGTTTGGTTGCCGACTGAGTGAATTCCGTGTGAGCCATGTAATGAGTGGAAATACGTAAGCCTCTGAAATTACTGAGCTATGCGTTGCAGGCGCGATCCTCGAAACGGCTTGGTTGCACTCATAATCCCTTGGTCGTAGGTTCAAGTCCTACTGGGCCCACCAATTTTTATTGACTGCAATATCCCCTCATTGATCGCTTTCCCTGAAAGTAAGCAACTAGCCTTCATCAGTACCGGTCTCGCGGTATTTTCTGATCAAGTAATGAATCTGTGCTCAACGGATGGTGGGCGACGTTCAGTATCAAGCCACCACGGTCACCAGGCGCTACTGAGTCGTTGTTGCATTGAAAGAGCGGCTGCCTCGGCCGGCTGAGGCTCATGCATGTAGAATCCTTGAATCTGGTCGCAAGCCTTCTGGCGCAGGTAGTCCACTTGTGCCGCCGACTCGACACCTTCGGCAACTACCGTCAAGCCCAGGCTCTTGCCGAGGTCGATGATGGCCTCCGTGAGGTTCCTGTCATCGGCACTATCGACGAGATCTTGAATGAACGAGCCGTCTATCTTGATGGTGTCGAGAGGGAATGCCTTTAGCTTGGAGAGAGAGGAGTAGCCGGTACCAAAGTCGTCGATTGCGATATGCACGCCGAGTTTGCGTAGTCCGTTCAAGATACCGATGGCTCTGGGTATGTTCAGCATCATCATGCTCTCGGTGATTTCCACCTCTAATAGCTCAGGCGCCATACCAGTTACCTGGAGTGCACCTTCGATGTCCCTCAACAAGCCATCATCATGAAATTGCCGTGCCGAGAGATTGACCGCCATGCTCAGGGCAGGAAAGCCCGCCTTTTGCCAGGCGACGTTCTGGCGGCAGGCGGTGTAGAGTACCCAGCGGCCAATGGGAACGATGAGTCCGTTCTCTTCCGCCAGCGGAATGAATTGTTTGGGCATTATCAGCCCGAGCTCTGGGTGCTGCCAGCGAAGCAGCGCTTCCATACCAATTATCTGGCCGGTTTTCATGTCCAGCTTGGATTGGTAATAGAGCTGGAATTCCTGGCGCTCCAGTGCGTTGCGCAGGCCTGACTCAAGCGCTAGGCGCTCCAGTGAGTCCGATTTCAGTTGCGCCGAGTAAAATTGAGCGTTGTTCTTCCCCTTTTCCTTGGCATGATACATCGCTACGTCGGCATGCTTCATCAGGGTTTGCTCGTCTTCTCCATCGGCCGGACACCGGGCAACGCCGATACTGACCGTGACGCGAAATTCTTGACCTACCAGAGTGAAGGGGGCGCTGACAGCGGTCAGAATCTTGTTGACGACTTGGGTGATCTGATTCGTCTCCGTGCTTTCGGGAAGGAGGATGACGAATTCATCGCCTCCCAGGCGGGCTACCGTGTCGCTTTCACGTACCGACTTACATAGCCGTTGGCTGACTTCTTGTAGCAGTTCATCTCCCGCATCATGACCCAATGAATCGTTAATGGTCTTGAATCGGTCCAGGTCAAGAAAGAGCAGTGCCAATGGCCTGTCGTAGCGACGCGCATGCTGCATGCACTTGGTCAGCAGTTGGCTGAAGAAAGCTCGGTTGGGCAAGCCTGTCAAGTTGTCATGGAAGGCCAAGTACTCGGCGCGCTGGGCATGGCGCAGGCGCTCATTGAGTACCTTGGCCTGGGTCTTGCGGAGTTTCCAGCTGAGACGGCCGAGAAGTGCCAGTACGGAGAGCGCGATAATGCTGATCAGCGTGGCTCGCCAATAGTAGCTACGTTGCAGAGTTTCGGCTGCGGCCATCTGCTCAGTCAACGAAAGGCCGAGTACGATGGTTACAGGGAACTCGAACAGCGGCCTGGCCACGGTGTAACGATGTACACCGTCCCATTCGTTGACGCTCACCCGAGCGGGCCCGTCGAGAGCGCTGTTGTCGTCCAGCAGCACAGCACGGTCGACCTGGCCTCCCGTGCGGATGGTGTCGCCGGTGCGGCGGACAAGGAAGGTGCCGTCGGCTCCCAGCAGGGCCAGGACACCATGATTCCCCAACGTATCCGACTCGTAGCCGCTAACGAAATAGGAAGCGCTGACCAGAAGGGTTACCTGTCCCAGTTCGTCCTGCTCATTGTTCGTCAAATGTCGGCTGAAGATTAGCCGGCTTTCTTCTTTCGGGGCCTGCGGGAGCGATAGTCCGATTTTTATGCCTTCCTGTTCAGGCGCTAGGGAAGCGACTTGCTCGATGGGCGTATCGTGCGTGCTGGCCAAGATATTCCCTGCGGCATCGCTGATACGAACCTCGAACAGCAGGGTGGGGGGAAGCAAGTCCCTCTGACGCAAGCTTTCCAGCGTTTCCTGAGGGGAGCGGCGCTCGGCGAGACTGTAGCGGACCAGTTTCAGAGTGGTGTCGATCTCTCGCAGAGCACGAACGACCTGGGCTTCATAGGTCTCGGTCATATCCACCGCTAGCAGGGCCGCCCGGCGGTCGGCGGCTTGCTGTTCCCGTTCGGCCAGGCTCAGGGTGACAATCCAAATCGCAGCCAGGACCAGCAGGGCGAGGCTCGGAAACAGCACTGCTGGCTCGATAAGACGATGCAGCCAGCTTTGCTTGATGGAGTAAGGGTCAGCATCTTTGCTGACGTGGGTGGAATCAATCAATCGTCACCACCCGCAAGCGTTCGTCGAGATAAGTATCGTCTAGATACCCAATTGCAGCGACGTGTTCAGCGACGAAATTGGCCATGGTCTTGCTGTCCGCTAAACTGCGTGGCGGCTGGCCTCGGCCGGTGAATATCAGCCGTGACCAGTGCATCTTGATTTGGGCGGGGGTCTGTCCCAGGTACTTTCGGTAGAACGTGACATAAACCGATGAACTTTCGCGCAGGTCGATGGGCATTGCTGGCTGGCCCGTCGGGAAGCGGCTCGAACGGCCTAAATAGATGTCGGCAAGTTCGCTGCGGGTGAGAGTGGCAAGCGGGTTCTGTGCGGATACCACCACCACGACTTCGGCCAAGGCAAAATTCGAGACTAGGCAGAGGAGTAGGCTGCAGCCGATACGCTTGATTCGTGTAGGCATTCTTGTCTCCTCAGAACACGAAGTCGAGCGCGAGGCTGAATAGGTTGACCGAGCCGCCAGACTCGAAGCCAGGCTGCTGGTTGACCAGATAGCCGGGGGAGCCTTCCTTATGATCCATATGATCGAACTGTGCCTTGAGAGCGAGGTTGGGTGAAACGTCCCAGCGTGCCCCCAGAGCCAGGCTTGTTTGCTGTGGTTGGTAGCTTAGGAAGGAGTTGAGAACGGCGTCCAGTGGCTCTGTGCCCGGCTGCGACAGGCCAGGAGACGAGGTGCTGCTGTAAATGCGGTGTCTGGCATAGGTGACATATGGTGTTATAGCTCCCAGCCGATACCCGCCGGTCACGTACCAGCCACGACTATCAGCCAGAAAACTGCGACTATCTGTCTGTGTCCATTCACCCATCACGAACCAATCGCCCCTATCGTAGTTAGCGCCAAGGCTTATGACCTCGAAACGCTTGTCCTCGATGTCGTAGCGATCGGCGATAGCTTCGCCTCGGGTGCCATATAGGCGATATAAATTGAAAAAGGGATTGAACTCCTCGATAGTCAAGCGGAACTGGCTATAAGCCGCAAACAGTCTCAGTTCGCTCCACTCTAGTTCACTGCCAAGCGTGAGCCCCTCCCGAGCATCGGTGCTGCCTGAGATCAGGTCGTCGTTTTCGTCTCTGTAAGGAAACTTCACTTTGGACTGACCGTAGGTGGCGCGAAGCGTATTGACGACTTCGCCGAAGCGATACCGATAGCTGACGTCGATACCGTCGGTATTTGTCACGGGAACAGAGCTGTAGACCTCCTGCGGCGGGCGCACCCAAGGAAGGGCATATCCTACCTTGCGGTACTCTGCATTCATGAAAATCGGCAATACCACGCGACCGGCTCGCAAGCTGAAGTCCGGAGTGGCATCGAATGTAATGTTGGCCCATTCAATCGTTGGCCGGTAAGAGCCGTCGTAACGTTGCTCGGTAACAGCCTGCACGACTCCACTGAGGCGGGGTGAGAAATCGGCGGTGAGCTGAAGGCCGAGCCGGCTGTCGACTTCAGCGCTCCAGTCGCTGCTGTGCCCTGCGCCCCGCGGAGCGAAGATAGTAGAGACGAAGGCTGCTTGATCTTCACTGGAGTGTACGGCACCAAGCGTGCCGAAGCCGTTCAGCGACAAGGAGGGGGTGTCTGCTTGCGCTGTTGTACAGCCCCAGAGCATGATCAGCGAGGCAAGAAGGGTGAAAGTCTGTTTTTTCAACATATGGGCAGCCCGGGTTGGCGGTGGTCTATGACTGCCTTTAATCGACAGCAAGGTTACAGCGGCATACACGGCTTAGCTGAAGCAAGAAGCTACATTTTTGGTGTTCCAAGCAATATTATCGGCAGGAAAGTACAAAGCTTGAGAGGTATTCGGAGCGAACTTGCGTAATGGTCCGCGGTTTTTCTATTTGTCCCATGCACCCCGTTTCATGCTGCGGTCTCCCTACCCGCCCAGCGCCACACCCACTTGCACCATTCCATATACCGCAACGCCGGCAGCTACCGGCCAGCCGAGCGAGCGTAGCCGCCACCACACCAGTAGCGTGACGAGCAGGCCGATGGCCGTTGCGGCCCAGGAAATGACGCTTGGACTGACCGGTACGATGGAGACACCCAGCACGGCGGCGATCATCAGCGGGCCGAGAATCCCGAGCCATTGGGGCATGGCATTGAGGCCGGTGTCGTTATCCAGGCGGCGCTGCATCCACAGAAACGGCACCACACGCATCAGCAGGGTGCCCAATGCCGATATCATGACGGCTAGCCAGAGTGCGGTGCTCATGGGGTGTGCCTCGCCGGTTGGAACTTGATCATGTAAAAGCAGAGTGCGCCGCAGGCGGCGGCCAGCGGAATCGCCACGTTGTTCCAGCCGGTCAGCGCGAGAAACAGCGCGGCGGTAATGGTGACACTCAACGCTAGTGCCCAGCGTTTGTCGGTGAAGCGTGGGGCCACCATGGTCAGAAACAGGGCGGGCAGGGCGAAGGGCATGATCTCGCCAAGCAGCGGCCAGCGGGCGGTCAGCTCTTCCCCGGCGATGGCGCCCACCACGGTACCCACTATCCAGCTTATCCAGGCCAGCAGCGATGCCCCCACGAACCAGCCGAAACGTTGTGGCTCGGGCAACTGGGGGAGCCGGGTAAGGGCGAGGGCGAAGACCTGGTCGGTGAGGCCGTGCATCAGCCAGGGCCAGTGGCGACTCGTCGGCAACCAGGAGGCCAGGTTGGGGCCGTAGACCACATGGCGCACGTTGATCAAAAGCGTCATTGCCACTACCAGCCACAGCGGCGAGCCGGCCGCCACCATGCCCACGAAGAGAAACTGTGAGGCACCGGCGTAAATCAGTGTCGAGATGACTGCGGCTTCCCAGGTAGTGAATCCGGCCTGGGTCGCCACCAGGCCGAAGGAGAGCGCGACCGGAATATATCCTCCCAGCAGCGGCGTCGCCTCGCGCACGCCCGTTACCCACGCGCGGGTTTGTGTAGGCGTGGCCAGCTGGGTCATGAGTGTTCTCCTTTTTCGGCGTAGACGATGGTGAGCAGCAGCGTCGCCCCGGCATCCCGGGTGCGGTAACGGTGCGGCTGGTCGGCGGGAAAGCTCACAGTGTCGCCTGGCGAAAGCGTGTGGGTCGCGCCTTCAGGTCCGGCCTCAAGCCAGCCGCTGATCAAGGTAAGCGATTCGCGGGTACCCGGTGTGTGGGCCTCCGCTTGGCGCAGGGTATGCGGCGCGCAGTACATCCAATAAGCATCGACCTGGGGCGAATCCTTGCCCTGGTCGATCAAGCGTACCTGCACGCCATCTTCTCCCAGCGGTACGGAAATAGGCGCTACCAAAGTGCCGAAAGGCACCTTCAACTGCACGGCTAAGCGCCAGATGGTATCCAGCGTGGGGTTGCCATTTCCCTGCTCAAGGCGCGACAGGTTGGATTTGGCGATACCCGCCGCCGTGGCCAACTGCGAGAGTGACCAGCCGCGCTCCTGACGCAGTGATTGAAGGTGATGCCCCAGAGTACTGAGTGATAGCTCATCCATGCCGGTGGTCTCGTTCTCCTGATATAGACTGTTCTATATAAGGAACGTTAGCCTGTCAATGATTGCGGCAGCAGGATGAACAAGGCGAAGCGGTTATATGTCGCTAGACGGTTATTGTGGTGGGTAAGCTAATCTGGAATATTTTTCCACGAAACGATATGGATTATGATGGCGAGCCATTTGGCATCCCGAGGAGATCAGCATGAGCTTTTACGTATACCTTTCCGGTGAAATCCATAGCGACTGGCGCGAAGAGATCCAGCGCGGCGCGGAAGCTGCGGGACTGGATGTGGTGTTTACCGCGCCGGTAACAGATCACGACGCCTCCGATGCCGCCGGTGACCATTTGGGCGAGCAACCCAAGCAGTTCTGGCGTGATCACCAATCCTCCAAGGTGAACGCCATCCGCACCCGTACGCTGATCGAGCAGAGCGACCTGGTCGTGGTGCGTTTCGGCGACAAGTACAAGCAGTGGAATGCCGCCTTCGATGCCGGTTATTGTGCCGCCCTGGCCAAGCCCTACATTACCCTGCACAGCGAAGAGATCGTTCACCCGCTGAAGGAAGTCGATGCCCAGGCCCAGGCGTGGTGTACCACTACTGACCAGGTGGTGGAGATTCTGCGCTACGTGTTGAAGGCGTGATGTAACGCTACATCACCATGCTTGCCAGCTTCTGCATTCCCAGCGCGATGATGAGTACGGCCACTCCGGCAACCAGGCTTGTGACCAGGGCGTGGCGTCTCCATAGCTCTTCGACTCGGTCACCGAAGCGATGGACCAGCCAAGCGAGGCCGTAGTAGCGCAGGCCGCGAGCGATTAACGCGGCGAGGGCGAAAAGCAAGATCGGATAGCCCGAAAGCCCGGCGGTAATCATCGCGACCTGAAAGGGAATGGGCAGAATGCCGATGGTAAGAATGGCGATGAACCCATACTGATCGAAGAATCCCTGGAAGGACTGGTAGGCGTTTTCCATGCCCATCATTTCAATAAACCAGGTGCCCACCGATTGATAGAGCACCATACCCACGCCATAGCCGACGATTGCTGCGACAAGGCAGCCCAGAGTAGTGACCGTGGCAATGGTCCAGAGTCGCTCCTTGTTGATCGCCATCAACGGAATCAGTACCAACTCGATGGGAATCGGGATGATGATGGTTTCCAGAAAAGAGAGAACGGCTAGTAGCCAGAGCATATGGTTCGAGCCGTTGATGCGATCGAACCAGTGTTTGGTACGTTTCGATGTGAATGCCATGCGGGCCTCGTCTTGCCGTCAGGAGGGGTCGACACGGCGGTAAATAGCTTCCAGCACGCTATAGACGCCGAACGCGAAAAGGCCAATTGCCACGAAAGCCAGCAGCCATGTCCCATATGCCTGGCTACGCAGAGTATTGAATACTGCCCCGATACCCCCGGCCTGGTCAGGATTGACATGATAGGCGGCGATAATGAAAAAACTGCCGACGATGATAAACACGAGGCCGCGAATCATCAGGCCGAAGCGACAGATGGGGTAGGCCCATTTCTGGGTTTGCGGTGACATGTCGAAGTGCTTGGCGAACTTTGCCTTGTAGCCCTTGAAGATATGGGCAAGGCCTGCACCGATCATGCAAAGGCCCACTATGCCGACCAGCCAGCGGCCGAGAGGCTGTTGCATCAGCCAACTCGCCATCCCCTCGGAGCCCCCGGAAGATCCACCCGAAGAACCCCCGAAATGGAAAATGAGGTTGACCGAGAAAAGCGCCAACAAGGTGTGGGTAACGGCACTCACCATCAGCCCCGTGCGGATTGCGATGCCCTTGGCGTCCTTGCCATGGTGGTCGGCGTCCTTGACGGCCTGGATGGTGCGCCATAAGGCGTAGCCGACAAGGCCCAGCGCGATGGCGCCGAGGATTACCTGGCCGAATGGTGCGGCTAACAGTCTTTCCAGCGCGCCGCGGCTGCCTTCCGTCTGGCCGCCCTGGTCTAGTGCCGCTAGCGCGGCAAGACCGCCTACCAGAAGATATACGATCCCACGCGCGGCATAGCCCAGGCGGGCAAACACGCTGATCGCGTCTCGGTGGTCGGGGTTAGGGGTGTCGTTCGCCATGGGTCCTCCTGACTCTGATGATGGCCTTTCGTCCAATGTCCCTGTTACGCAGCGCTGCCGGCCAATGGCCCGTGCTGCGTGGACGACGTAATCATGTCCACCGCTAGGTATTGGTGGGTACCAGTATGGCAACTGTGTTGATTTAGACAATCATGCCGTTTTAGACAATGTGTCGTTGCAGCCAGTCGTGTCGTTTCAGAGTCGCGGTAAAATGCTGTTTGTTTAGCTCGCGGTTATCGAGCCGTGCTCGCAAATCAATTCGTCAATGACCGAATACGGACCAGCCGGTGCGCTGCACCAGCATTTCGAGCGCTTGGGTGCCTAACAGGCTATTGCCGTAAGGGTCCAGCCCCGGTGACCACACGGCGATCGATCCGTGACCCGGTGCGATGGCCAATATCCCGCCGCCCACGCCGCTCTTGCCCGGCAAGCCGACACGAAAGGCAAATTCACCCGAGGCATCGTAGTGGCCACACAGCATCATCAGCGAGTTGATCCGGCGTGCCCGCTGCGGCGCCACCACACGAATCCCGCTTGGCTCGTTGATGCCATCCGAGGCCAGAAAGAGGCCGGCATGGGCTAGTTGCTGGCAGTTCATGGCAATGGCGCATTGATGAAAGTAGGTTCCCAGGACTTTGTCGACATCGTGATCGAGACGCCCGAAGGCTTTCATGAAATGCGCCAGCGATGCATTGCGATCGCGGTGTGCCATTTCGGAAGCAGCCACGGCATGATCGAAACAGATGGAATCATCGTCGGCGATATAGCGGACAAAGCTGAGTATCTCGGCCAATGTCTCCTTGGGCTCGTGGCCCATCATGATGGCATCGACGACCGTAATCGCGCCGGCATTGATGAAGGGATTGCGCGGTTTGCCGCTTTCATGCTCGAGCTGAACGATCGAGTTGAAAGGGTCACCGGACGGCTCGCGGCCGACTTTCGACCACAACGAATCGCCCAACTTGCCGAGGGCAATGGTCAGGGTGAAGACCTTGGAAATGCTCTGGATCGAGAAGGGCGTAGTGGCGCAGCCCGCTGAGTAGACGTTGCCATCCACGGTGGCCAGCGAAATGGCGAACTGCCGTGGGTCGACATGACCCAGTTCTGGAATATAATTCGCTACCTCGCCACGCTCTTGTGCTCCCCCCATGGTGGCTGCAATCTCATCAATAAAATCTTGCATGGCTGATCGGGTATCGTCATTTAGGATTTGGTTTCACCCTAGCGAAAAATAGCGGAACTGTCTGTTTTCCGTGCCAGTAACATGAAGCGGAACGTGTGCCTGGCCGTCGCGAGTCAATAACCAGCGCCATTGAGCAAGATACGGGTCGGCAAATAGGCCGGGGCCGCTTACGCTGCAAAAGTCAGGCATACAGCAACAGGAAAGTGAATTTGTGAGGCGAGCGATGAACGACTACGAGCGTATCGAGAAAGCGCTGGCCTATATGGTGGCAAATACGGCTCAACAACCCCGGCTGGAGACAGTGGCGGCGCACGTGCATTTGAGCGTGTTTCACTTCCAGCGGCTGTTCTGTCGTTACGTGGGGATTAGTCCCAAGCGCTTCTTGCAGGCGCTGACGCTGGAGCGGGGCAAGTGCTTGATCGCCTCATCGCGCTCCTTGCTGGATACCGCCCATGAGTTGGGGCTCAGTAGCGGCTCTCGGCTCTACGATCATTTCGTGCAGTTGGAAGCCGTAACCCCGGGAGAGCACAAGGGGCAGGGCGAAGGGGTCGAGATTTCCTACGGCGTTCATCCCACGGCCCTTGGTGAACTATTCGTGGCGGTAACACCCCGGGGTATCTGCCGCATGGGCTTCGTCGATGCTACTAGCGCAGATGAGTTGTTGGCCAAACTTTCCAGAGAGTGGCCCCGCAGTACGCTTTCTCATTGCCCCGAGTCGACTCGCTACGCGGTGGATCTCCTTTTTGCCGCAGCAAAGCAGGGCACGCCTGGCTCGATATCGCTGCACGTGACCGGCACTAATTTCCAGATCGCGGTCTGGCGGGCGCTGCTTACCATTCCCGACGGCCAGCTGGCGAGCTACTCGCATCTTGCCCAGGTGCTGGGGTCGCCCAAGTCGTCGCGGGCGGTGGGCAATGCAGTGGGGGCCAATCCCATCGCCCTGTGGATTCCCTGCCATCGGGTCGTGCAGCAAAGCGGCGCACTGGGAGGCTATCGCTGGGGAGTGGCCAGGAAACGGTTGGTGCAGGCCTGGGAGCTGGCGCAGCTGGACGAAACGGCATTGGCGCCATAGTCGGAGGTAGTCTGGTAGACATGCCGGCAATCGGGCAGCGGGCAAGTCAATTGAACGCATCGCGGTGATATGCGGCCAACTCGTCGACTTCCTTGATGCCGGGCTCCTCGATTTCGGGCGGCTGACCGCCGGCCAGCACTTCCAGTACCGTCCTGACCCCGCGGGCCAATGATTCGAGATTGTAGCCTCCCTCAAGCACCATGGCTAAACGCCCCTCACAGTGCCTGTCGGCCAGCTCCTGGACGATGCCGGTCAAGGCGCCGAAACCGCTATAGCTCAAGTTCATGCACAGGTCGAGACGATGCATGTCAAAGCCAGCGGAAACCAGTATTAGGTCCGGTTTGAACCAGTCAGCCGCAGGCATCAGTATTTCGCGATAGGCCTTGATCAGCGCCATATCGCCGCAGCCGGCGGGCAGGGGAACGTTGATGGTCAGCCCCTCGCCCAAGCCCGCGCCGATTTCCTCCTTGTTGCCGGACCCCGGATAGAAGGGAGCGGCACGGTGGGTATCGAAGAACATCACATCGGGCGAGGCCCAGAAGATATCCTGGGTTCCATTGCCATGATGAACGTCCCAATCGATGATCAGAACCCGCTCGCAACCCAGCTTGGCGTGGGCGTGAGCCGCAGCGACGGCCACGTTGTTGAACAGGCAGAAGCCGCGCGCGCGCACCGACTCCGCATGGTGTCCCGGTGGGCGGCAAAGGGCGAAAGCGCTGCCGGCCCGGCCGGAAACGACCGCTTCCACTGCGGCGATGGCTGAACCCGCCGCCACCTCAGCGGCATCGACACTACCGGGGGAAACCGCCGTGGTATCGACGTCCAGCCACGCCTGCTTGCCACGCAGCGTATAGATATTCTCGATGTAGGACGTCGCATGGACTCTGCCCAGTTGCTCTTCCGTGGCGGGTCGGGCCGTTTCATAGCGGACGCCGGCAATGCTTTCGCGGGTGAGTAGATCGGTAATGCTCGTTAGCCGCCCGGGGTGCTCGGGATAGCTCCATTTGGTATTGGCGCTGTCGAAAAGGCTGCCCAGAATAGCCTGGATTCGGCTATCCAGCTTTCCAGGCTGGAAGGGAACCTCAGGATTTGGCCGGTGCGCCAGCATACGGTCATCATGAATTACGAGCACATCGCGTTCACCGATCACGGGTATATCTCCCTGATGTTTGTGGCAACGTAATGGTCGTGAAATGGAAATCGCCGGTCTGGGGAACGAAGTGTTGCCTTTCTACACTGTAGTCGACGTTTCTTTTACCGCGATCTTTTCGACAAGCAGGATGGAGCAGCTATATTTCAGGGGCAGATACCAGCCAACAGGGAGTAATAGTTGGGAGTATTAGTTCAAGGAGACGGCAATGGAAGTGCTGGGAAGAGTTAGTGAATATTTGCAGCAACATGAGCTTACACTGGCGACGGCGGAGTCGTGCACGGCGGGCTTGATCGTATCGGAACTTGCCCGGGTGCCGGGCAGCGGCCAGTCCATCGATTGCGGGCTGGCGGTCTACTCTCCCGAGGCCAAGAATCGCTACCTGGCGGTAAGCTTCGATACCATCGATACCTATGGGCTGACCAGCGAGGAGACGGCTCGGGAGATGGCGCTGGGGGCGCTGGACAACAACAATGCCAACGTGGCGGTGGCGAACACCGGAATTGCCGGGCCGGAACCCCACGATGGCATACCGGTAGGAACCGTGTGTTTCGCCTGGGCGTTTCGTCATGCGGATAACACCTATCTCTATACCGAAACCCGGCGTTTCCCGGGAGATCGCAACGAAGTGCGTCTGGCAGCGGCCCACTACTCCCTGGAGCTGATTATCGAACATCACCGTGTGGTAACGGAAGGCAATGCACCTCTTGTCAGTAATTAGTCACTAACCTCCCATCGAGTTACGAATTAATCATCATCTAGTGCAATGCAAGGAGGCAACATGGCGAATGACCAGCAAGCCCAACAGCAGCGTATCTGCGAGGCCCTGGCCGTCAAGGCGTCGATCGACCCGCAACAGGAAATCGATGCACGAGTGGATTTCCTCTGTCGGCAGATGATCGAAACGGGGCAACACGGTCTGGTCCTGGGAATCAGCGGGGGGGTGGATTCCACCGTGGCGGGCCGCCTGGCCCAGCTGGCGGTGGAAAAAGCGCGCGACCAGGGTGTCGAGGCGCGCTTCTACGCCATGCGCCTGCCCTACGGTGAGCAGAAGGATGAAGACGACGCCCAGAAGGCGCTCACCTTTATTGCCCCCGATGAAGTGTTGACAACGGACGTGAAACCGGCAAGCGACGCGCTACTGGCTTCCTTGGAGCAAGGCGGCCTGGCGTTTCGCGATGCTGGACACCGGGATTTCGTGCTGGGCAATATCAAGGCGCGCGAACGGATGGTCACCCAGTATGCCGTGGCTGGGGCCATGGGCGGTATGGTCGTGGGAACCGACCAGGCGGCGGAAGCGTTGATGGGTTTCTTCACCAAATATGGCGATGGTGCCTGCGATCTTGCTCCGCTGACGGGCCTGACCAAGCAACAGGTTCGCGATATCGGTACGGCGCTGGAAGCTCCGACGCATCTCGTGAAGAAATTACCCACGGCGGACCTGGAATCGCTGAAGCCGCTGCTGGCCGATGAAATTGCCCTCGGGGTCACCTACGATGAAATCGATGCGTTTCTCATTGGCCACCCCGTCAGTGAGCAAGCGTTCACTACCATCGTTCAGACCTACGAGCGTACCGAGCATAAACGTCAGCTGCCCAAGGCACCCTAAGGCTTCGCTTGTGTCGAATTAATACCAAGGTATTTTATACTTTGGTATTAATTTTGGGGTGTTCGAGGAGTTTTTACTGGACTCGTGGCCTGGCAAAAGGAATAAAGGGCGCCGTCGAAGATGGCGCTTGTCCTGGCGAACTCAACGCGATCTTGCCGTCTTCGTTTCGCTTTCTTAATACACCCACCCGAGCGACATTAATCGAATGCCCCGAATTGCCATGACGACGGTATGGGACCCACTATGGGCTTCCCACCGCCAAGTGAAAAACCTTTTGATGTGCGCCCTGCCGACAACAGGCGCCGCCCATGCCTCGGCTGCCACCGGCAAACGCGAGCCTGCGCCCGAGCCTCGTCCACCCGCCTACAACACGCCACAGAAGATCGGCCTGCTGCTCGGCCCGCTGCTGTTCGCTCTGGTGACACTGTTCTTCCACCCGGAAGACTTGAGTGTCGAGGGGCGCATGGTGCTAGCCACCACGCTGTGGGTGGCGGTCTGGTGGATCACCGAGGCCATCCCGATCCCCGTGACCTCGCTGTTGCCGATCGTATTATTGCCGATGACCGGAGCGCTGGAGAGCAAGGCGGTCACGGCCGCCTACGGCAACCCGATCATCTTTCTCTTTCTGGGCGGTTTCATGATCGCCCTGGCAATGGAGCGCTGGGACCTGCACAAACGCATCGCCTTGACGATCATTGCCGTGCTCGGTACCAGCATCAACAGCATCGTCTTCGGCTTCATGGCGGCGACCGGCTTCCTGTCGATGTGGGTATCCAATACCGCCTCGGTCATGATGATGCTGCCGATCGGTACGGCCATCGTGTACCAGGTCAGTCAGGAGCTGGCGAAAAGTGACGAAGACCATAGCGGCGAGATCGACAAGTTCAGCAAGGCGTTGATTTTCGGTATTGGCTACGGCGGCACCATCGGTGGCTTGGGTACGCTGATCGGTACGCCACCGAACATCATTCTGGCTGCGGTGGTAGAGGAGTTGCTCGGCGTGCAGATTTCATTTGCCGAGTGGATGTTCTTCGCCTTTCCGGTCGTCGTGATACTGCTGCTGATAAGCTGGCTGCTGCTGACCCGGGTGGTGTATCCGGTGAAATTCACCAGCCTGCCCGGCGGCAAGGCGCTGATCAAGAAAGAGCAGGAAGCCCTGGGCAGAACCACTTTCGAAGAGAAAGCGGTGCTGGGCGTGTTTCTATTTGCGGCGTTCATGTGGATCACCCGCTCGTTTCTGTGGGAAGGACAGTTGCTGACCATTCCCGGCATCAACGACACCATGATCGCCATCATGGCGGCGCTGCTGCTGTTCCTGATCCCCTCCACCAAAGGGGGTTGCCTGCTGAACTGGGACGTGGCGAAGGATATTCCGTGGGGCATCCTGCTGCTGTTCGGTGGCGGCCTGGCAATAGCCGCGGGCTTCGGCTCCTCCGGCCTGGCCGCCTGGATCGGCAATCAGATGAGTGTATTGGGCGGGGTCAACTTCCTGCTGATGATCCTGATTGCCACCGGCATGGTGCTGTTCCTGACCGAGATCACCTCGAACACTGCCACCGCGACGATGATCCTGCCGGTGCTGGCCTCTCTTGCCCTGGCGCTGGATATTCACCCCTTCGTGCTGATGGTGCCCGCCGCCATGGCGGCCAACTGCGCCTTCATGCTGCCGGTGGGGACGCCGCCTAACGCCATCATCTTCGCTACCGGGAAACTGACGATCATCGAGATGGTACGCATCGGCTTCTGGGTCAATATCATCGCCATGCTGTTGATCGTGGTGAGCGTCTACTTCCTGTTGCCGCTCGTTTGGGGGGTGGACCTATCCACCTATCCGGACGTATTCCGCGACTGATCGATAAGACAAAACCCGAGCCCCGCCATGTGCGGGGTTTTGTCGTGTGATTGGTATGATGCCGCTACACGATTCTTGTCGAACGGTTCTTGCCGAACAATACTTGTCGAGTCCGATATGCGCCTTTTACACACCGCCGACTGGCACTTGGGTCGGCTGTTTCACAATCTCTCCCTGCTCGCTGACCAGCGCCATGTGCTTGACCAGTTGATCGCCATCGTCGACCGCGAAGCGGTGGATGCAGTGTTGATCGCCGGCGATATCTACGACCGCTCGGTGCCGCCTGCCGCCGCCGTGACGCTACTCGACGACATACTGGGCGAGCTGTGCGAGGCGCGCGGCCTGCCGGTGGTGATGATCTCGGGCAACCACGATGGCGCCGAGCGCCTGCGCTTCGGCGCTCGGCATCTGCGTCAGGCGGGGTTGCATATCATCTCCGACCTGGCGGGTTGTGACTGCCCGGTCACGCTCGCCGCGAACGGTGTCGAAGTGGATGTATTCGGCATTCCCTATGCCGACCCCGAGCACGTACGCAGCCAGTTTTCAGTGGACGTGCGCGATTTCGATAGCGCCCACCGCTACCTGGTGGAGCGCATCAATCAACAGCGCCATGCCTCACGCCCCACGGTGCTGATGAGCCACTGCTTCGTGGATGGCGGCAGCGCCTCCGATTCCGAACGTCCGCTGACGCTGGGCGGCGCTGAAAGCGTGGCCTGGGAACCGATGCAGGGCTTTGACTATGTGGCGCTCGGTCATCTGCACGGCCCGCAGTATCGCGGCGGTGAGCACATTCGCTACAGCGGCTCGCTGCTGAAATACAGCTTTTCCGAAGCGCGCCAGCGCAAGGGCGTCACACTGGTGGATATGGACAGGAACGGCGTGACGCGAATCGAGCAGTTTCCGCTAGTTCCGAGCCGCGAGGTACGTGTCTTGGAAGGCGAGCTTGACGCGTTGATCGCCCAGGGCAAGACGGACCCCAACGCCGACGACTACCTGCTGGTGCGGCTCACCGACCGCCACGCGATTCTCGATCCCATGGGCAAGTTGCGCGAGGTTTATCCCAACGTCCTGCATCTGGAGAAACCCGGCATGCTGGAGCCCCGAGGCCCGCAGCAGCTCGACCGCAAACGGCTACGCTTTGACGCACTGGCTATGTTCAATGACTTCTTTGCCCAGACCAGCGGCGAAGCGATGAACGAGGAGCAGTCCCGCGCCATGGGGGAACTGATCGCCCAGTTGAGCCGCGACGAGGAGCCCCGGATATGACGCCGTTGACCCTTACCATGCAAGCGTTCGGCCCTTTTACCGGTAGTGAAACGATCGACTTCACTGCGCTGGGCAAGAGTCCGCTGTTTCTCATCAACGGCCCCACGGGGGCGGGCAAGAGTTCGATTCTCGATGCGCTCTGCTTTGCGCTGTATGGCCAGACCACCGGCGATGAACGCACCGGCACCCAGATGCGCTGCGACCAGGCCGCCGCCGGCCTGCTGACGGAAGTGACGTTCGATTTTAACCTGCGCGGCGAAGGCTTCCGGGTACGCCGCGTGCCGCAGCAGGAGCGGCCCAAGGCGCGCGGGGAGGGCACCACGACGCAAAACGCCGAGGCCCAGCTGTGGCGGTTGACTCCCCAAGGGGAGGTGGGGGAATGTCTTGTTGCCAGAAGCGTCAACGATGCCACCGCTGAAGTGCAAACGTTGATCGGCCTGGACGCCAACCAGTTCCGCCAGGTCATGGTGCTGCCCCAGGGCAAGTTCCGCGAGCTGTTGCTGGCGGACTCGAAAGATCGGGAAAAGATCTTCTCCCAGCTGTTCCAGACCCAGCTTTTCCAGCGCATCGAAGAGCGCCTGCGTACCCAGGCCAACCAGATCGAGCGCGAGGTGAACGACCACCGCCAGCGGGTCAAGGGCATTCTCGACGCCAGCGAGGTCGAGAGCGAAGCCGAGCTGGAAGAAACCCTGCAGAACCTGGAACCTCAAAAACTCAACGCCGAGCGCGCTTACACCGAGGCCAAGGCACAGCGGGAGCAGGCCGAACACGCCGAGCGCCAAGGCAACGAAAGCCAGGCCTTGTTCGAGCGGCACAAGACGCTTGAAGCGGCGAAGACCGAGCAGTTGCGCCACCAGCCGGAAGCCGAGCGCGCCCAGGCAAAGCTTCACGCCCACGAACAAACTCAAGTTTTGACCACGCCGTTTTATGCCTTGCAAACCGCGCAGCAAGCGGTCGCTACCTCAACCCATGCGCGCGAAACGGCAGAGGCCGCGATTACCGCCCGGCAATCTGACTACCGTCAGGCTCAGCAGGCGCTTGAATCGGCCAAGGAGCGCCAGGCGCAGCTACCCGCCTGGCAGAAGGAAGCATACCGCCTCGAGCATGCCGTGGAGCAGTGCCAGGAACTGGCCAGCCTCGAGGCCCAGCGCGAACGCCTGGCCAGCCAGGCGGCACAGACCACAAAGGCGATCGAGCAACAACAAGGTGACGTCACCGCACTGGAGCGGCGCGCGACCGAGCAGGAGCTGCGCTGGCATCAGGGCCAGGCGGCCCTGCTGGCGCAACGGCTGGAAACTGACCGGCCGTGCCCGGTGTGCGGCAGCTGCGAGCATCCCGCTCCCGCCGGCCAGGCCCAGGCGCTGGTGACTCAGGACGATGTGAAAAAGGTCCGCGACCTTCACGAAAAAGCACGCCGGGACTTGATAACCGCTCAGCAGCAAGCGCAGCGCCAGAAGCTGGGTATGACTCACCTGGACGAGCAGTGCCAGCGGTTGCGCCGCCAGCTAGGCGACGCAACCTCCCTTGACGCGTTGCAGGCGCAGCACACTAATCTACAGCGCGATATCCATCAGTGCGAGCGTGCCTGGCAGGCGGCCCAGCAGCAAGCCCAGCAGGCCCAAACCGCTCTGGCCCGGGCGGAAACCACGTTGAACGATGCCGCCCAGCGCGAAACGCTGGCCGGAGGTGAGCTAGCCAAGGCGCAACAGGCATGGCGCCAGGCGCTGGCAGACAGCGATTTCAATGACGAAGCCGCCTTTGCCGACGCACACTTGCCAGAGGCCGAACGCCAGGCACTGGCCGAACGAGTCGAACACTTTCAGCGTGAGCTGGCCAAACTGGAAGGCCAGCTCGAAGCCAGCGCGGCACGCCTTGAGGACCTGACGCCACCCGACCTGGATGTCTTGGCTGAGCAGACAAAAGACGCTCGCGTCCGCGAACAGGCGAGTGAACAAGCGTACCGGCAACTGGCGTCGCGAGTGGCGCAGCTACAGGCCACTCGGCAGAAGCTCGCCGCCGCCCAGGAGGCGCAAGCCGAGCTGGAAGCGCAATACCGCGTCTGGGGCACGCTCAGCGAGGTGGCCAACGGACGTACGGGCAACCGCATCAGCCTGCAGCGCTTCGTGCTTGGCGTACTGCTGGATGATGTCTTGATTCAGGCCTCCGAGCGGCTGGTGCGCATGAGCCGTGGGCGCTACCAGCTGGTGCGCCGCGAAGATCCCTCGAAAGGCAATCGCGCCTCGGGGCTGGAACTCGATGTGGCGGATACCTATACCGGCAAGAATCGCCCGGTGGCGACCCTTTCCGGCGGTGAGTCGTTCATGGCCGCGCTGGCGTTGGCGCTGGGCCTTTCCGACGTGGTGCAAGCTTATGCGGGGGGCATCCAGCTGGATACACTGTTTATCGACGAAGGCTTTGGTAGCCTCGATCAGGACGCTCTCGACCAGGCGATCGCCATGCTCAGTGAATTGCAGATGGGCGGGCGCATGATCGGTATTATTTCCCATGTCAGCGAACTCAAGGAGCAGATGCCGGTCCGTGTGGAAGTGCGTGCCGGTCGTCAAGGCAGCACGGTTGACGTCAAGAATCCGTTATCAGGATAAGAAGACGGTAATGAGAGTGTGGCGTATTTCCCGCGAGTATCGGTCGGACAACTCGTATCGGTCGCACAACTTTTGGAGCACGCGATGAACGCAAGCAAGATTCTTCAGCAACTGATGCAGCAAGCCGGTAGCGGACAGAAGGGCAGCGGTGTGGACGTCAAAGGGATTCTGGATGGCCTTTCCAAACAGCTGGGCGGTAGCAACGAGAAGCAAGGCGATGACGCCTCCGGCGGCTTTGACATGAAAAGCCTGCTCGGCGGAAGTGCCATGGGCTTGCTGGTTGGCTCCAAGCGTGGTCGCAAGATGGGCGGCAAAGCGCTCAAGTATGGCGCTATCGCGGGTGTCGGCATGCTGGCGTGGAAAGCCTGGCAGAGTTCTCAGGCCACCAAGAACGAGTCGACCGCGGATAATGGCGAGGGCGAGCGGGTCGAGGTACTGAACGGCGAGTACCAGGAGCGGCGCAGCCTGGAGCTGCTCCAGGCGATGATCATGGCCGCCCGTGCCGATGGGCACATCGACGAACAGGAGCAGGCGCTGATCACCCAGCAGATCGACGCGCTGGGCGCCGACCAGGAGATGCACGACTGGGTCGAGCGGCAGCTGAAGGCGCCGCTGGATGCCCAGGCGCTGGCCCGGGAAGCGGATTCTCCCCAGGCGGCACGCGAGATGTATCTGATCAGCGTGGCGGTGACCGACGAGCAGAACCCCATGGAGCGCGCTTGGCTCGATCAGCTGGCGACCGCCTTGAAGCTGGACAAGGACGTCACCAAGGAGCTGGAGCGTCAGGCGATTGCCGCTGGCTGATTCAGGAAGTCTTTATCTTCCAACATACCAGGACCCCACCGGCGATACATTGGCTGAACGCCGGTGGGGCGGGGCATTTCAGAACAGCCCGGCGGCTTCTAGCCGCCGACGATATCGCCGCCGTTGGGGTGAAGGGTCTGGCCGCTCATGTAGGAGGCGTCCTCGCAGGCCAGAAACAGCATGCAAGAGGCAACTTCATTGGGCTGGCCGGGGCGTCCCAGCGGCGAGTGCTTGCCGAATTCGGCCACTTTCTCCTCGGGGAACGAGGCGGGAATCAACGGCGTCCAGATGGGCCCGGGTGCCACGGCATTGACCCGAATGCCATCTCCCGCCAGCTTGCTGGCAAGTGCTCGAGTCAGCGACAGGATGGCGCCTTTGGTAGAGGAGTAATCCACCAGCAGGTCCTGGCCACGGAAGGCGGTGACGGACGTTACGTTGATGATCGACGCACCGGCCTGCAAGTGGGGCAGGGCCGCCTGGACCACGAAGAACTGACCGAACAGGTTGGTATCGAAGGTACGCCGGATCTGCTCTTCGGGAATGTCGGTGACGTTATCCTGGGCGTGCTGCTCGCCGGCGTTGTTGACCACCACATCGAGCCTGCCGAAGCGTTTGATTGCTTCGTTTACCACTCGCTCGGCTTCCGCCTTGTTGCCGATATCGCCATTGAGTGCAACACCTTCGTGGCCCTCGTCGCGCATCAAGGTCAGTGTGGTTTCGGCATCGTCGTGCTCATCCTTGTAGTGAATGACGACGTTGGCACCTTCACGGGCGAACAGTACGGCGGTGGCACGGCCGATACCGCTGTCGCCGCCGGTGATCAGCGCGGTTTTACCCTCGAGCCGGCCCGAGCCGGGATAGCGCGGGCGATAGTCCGGCTCCGGCGACATCTTGTACTCCTTTCCTGGTTGGCGGGCTTGGGTCTGACCTGACGTATCCATCGTCTTGCCTCCTTCTTCCTGTTTGGTGACTAGAAAAGAGTTTTGTTACGGAAAAAAGTCCTTCGCTGGAGTGTAGGAGCGTTGTTACTCCTGGACCACGATGATCGACTTGACGTTGACGAACTCGTGCATGCCGAACCCACCATGCTCGCGGCCATAACCGGAATTCTTGACACCACCGAAGGGCATTTCCGGCGTGGCGACGCCGAAGCCATTGATGAAGATCATGCCGGTATCGAAATACTTGCTGGCCAGTTCAGTGGCGCGCTTCACGTCGGTGGAGATGATGCCGCCGCCGAGTCCATAGCGGCTGTCGTTGGCGATGCGCATGGCGTCTTCGTCGTCCTTGGCGCGGATCAGCGCCGCGACCGGGCCGAACAGTTCGTCGTCGTAGGCGGGTTGGCCGGGAGTGACATCATCCAGCACGGTGGCCGGGTAGAAAGCTCCCTTGCCGGCGGGCTTTTCACCGCCGCAAAGTATCTTGGCGCCCTTGCGCACACTCTCTTCGACCTGGTCGTGCAGGTCGTCGCGTAGATCGACACGGGCCATTGGTCCCAGGTCGGTATCGCTTTGCGTGGGGTCACCCACTTTCAGCGCTTTCATCTTTTCGACAAAGCGCTCCTTGAATGCCTCGTAGTTGGCCTCGGTCACCACGAATCGCTTGGCGGCGACACAAGTCTGGCCGACGTTGTAGACGCGCCCGGTAGTGCAGGTATTCACCGCCACCTCGAGATCGGCGTCGTCGAGCACCAGGTAGGCGTCGTTGGACCCTAGCTCGAGGACGGTCTTCTTCAGATGTTTGGCGGCCTGTGCCGCTACCTTGCTACCCGCGCTATCGCTGCCGGTGAGCGTGACACCGCGTACGAGCGGATGAGCGATCACCTCATCGGAGGTATCGTGGGAGATCACCAGGGCGCGAAACACGTTTTCGGGCAACCCAGCTTCGCGATAGATCTTTTCTAGCAGCAAGGCGCTGCCGGTCACGTTTTCGGCGTGTTTCAGCAGCACGCTGTTGCCCGCCATGATGTTGGCGATCGAATAACGCACCACCTGATAGGCGGGGAAGTTCCATGGTTGAATGCCATAGATCACGCCGATGGGCGAGTAGGTGACGATGCCGCGCTGACCGTTGCCGGGTTGGCGTTCTTCATCCGCCAGCGCCTTGGGCCCCTGCGCGGCGGTGTAGTCGCAGATGCCCACGCACAGGTCGATCTCCTGTCGTGCTTCCTTGGGCAGCTTGCCCATTTCCTTCACCATGAGATCGGTAAAGGTTTCCTGGTTGTCCTGCAGGGCCTTGCCGATCGCCTTGACGATACTGGCCCGCTTCTCCAGCGATTCGAGACGCCAGCTGAGGAAGGCTTCGTGACTCTGTTCGATGATTCTGGATGCCTGGTCAACGTCCATCTGGGCGTAGCTGTCAAGCGGCTCGCCGGTGGCGGGATTGATCGTGGTAACCTGGTTGCTCATTGGATCTCCTATCGTCTGATCAACGCGTTGGTGACTGTTGTGCTCCTGCTAGTCCTGTTGGCTTCCGGTCATTGGCTCCAAGCATTTCGGCAAACACGCACTTCTCGAAATCAAGTACTTCGCCAAATCAAGTACTTCGCCAAATCAAGTACTTCGCCCAATCAAGCGTTTCGCCAAATAGAGTGAAAAAGGCAGTATAGAAAAGATTATTCGTCCTTTCCTGTATAGGTTGGGCCACCCGCTTCATCCTTCCAGATTGCCTCCAGACGCTTGTCGCGACCGCATCCATAACGGTAGAACTGATAGCGTAATGGATTGCGTTCGGCGTAATCCTGATGGTACTTCTCGGCTTGCCAGAAGGTGGTGGCCGGGACTATCTCGGTGGCTATCTCGCGATCGAAATGGGCTTCCCAGCGCTCTTTAGAGGCCTCTGCCAGGCGCTTTTGTTCCTCGTTGTGATAAAAGATGGCGGAACGGTACTGGTCGCCCACATCGCAGAACTGCTGATCCTCGGCGAAGGGGTCAATGTTGCGCCAGAAAACCTCGAGCAGCTGGGAGTACTCGATTTGGTCGGGGTTGTAGCGAACTTCCACGGCTTCGGCGTGGCCGGTGTCGCCGGCCGTAATCTGTTGGTAAGTTGGACTTTCCAGTGTTCCGCCGATATAGCCCGCCAACGTGACATGGACGCCCAGTTGGCGATCGAAGGGCGGCTCCATGCACCAGAAACAACCACCGGCAAATGTGGCCGTTGCCATTTCCGTTCCTGAGGGCGCAGATTCGCTGGCGTTGCTCGCGGCGCCCGCTGTCCCCGAGCGATCATCGGCCTGCAGGGAAATACTCATCACCAGCCCCGAGGCCAAGGTGAGCGTGCGCAAGGATTTCGGGGTCAGCAGGCAAGAGGGTAGACCCATATACGGGACTCCAATGAGAAAATGAATGCTTCATTGAGTATCGAGGCTGGCAAGGGTTCCGTGGGGCGCTGAAAACAGCGAGTTCGGGTGTGGGCGAAGGCGATGGAGTGGCTGCCGGGAATTCGTTGACCCAGCGCAAGGAAATGCCGGATTTACTTTCCCGTCGGCGCTATCGGAAATCGAATTGATACCTTGTAAGTGATTGATAAATCTTTCTTTAAAAGAATTCTTTATGTGAACTCAGGGTGAGTCCGTGTTTGTCTTGCCACTGGTCCTGTGCCATACCTGAAGTGAAGGGACTACTTCGGCTATCGCTATCACCATGCCGAGTGTCCCCTGGGTCAATAACTCCTTTTAAAGCGCCTTTCCAGGCGGAGTCTCTTATGGCGACCATGATGAAGGCAGCAGTATTCGTAGAAGCCGGGCGTATCGAGATCGATGACAAGCCCTTGCCCGACATCGGACCCAATGATGCGCTGATGCGCGTTACCACGACGACGATCTGTGGCACCGATATCCATATCCTCAAGGGCGAGTACCCGGTGGAGAAGGGCCTGACCATCGGTCATGAACCGGTAGGCATCATCGAGAAGCTGGGAGCCAACGTCCAGGGCTATCATGAAGGGCAGCGAGTGATTGCGGGGGCTATCTGCCCCAGTTTTACCTCCTATGCCTGTCAGGATGGTTGCAGCTCCCAGGATGGCGGCCACCATGCCCACGGCTACAAGCCCATGGGTGGCTGGCGATTCGGCAATACCATCGATGGGGCGCAAGCGGAATATCTCTGTGTCCCCGATGCCCAGGCCAACCTGACCCCGGTGCCGGATGGTCTGACCGACGAGCAGGTGTTGATGTGCCCCGACATCATGTCCACGGGATTTGCCGGGGCCGAAGCCGCCGGGATCAAGATCGGCGATAGCGTGGTGATCTTCGCCCAGGGGCCGATCGGCCTATGCGCCACGGCGGGGGCACGGTTGCGCGGCGCGGGCTTGATCATCGCGGTGGATGGCATCGACGAGCGATTGGGCATGGCCAAGCAGATGGGAGCCGATATTACCCTGGATTTCCGCCAGGTGGATGTGGTGTCGGAAATCCTCAAGCTGACCGGCGGACGCGGCGTGGACGCCTCCATCGAAGCCCTGGGCAAGCAGCAGACCTTCGAAGCGGCGCTGCGCGTGCTCAAGCCGGGGGGTACGCTTTCAAGCCTGGGGGTTTACTCCGAGGATCTGCGCATTCCACTAGATGCATTCTGCGCCGGCCTGGGCGATCACAAGATCGTCACCTCGCTGTGCCCGGGAGGCAAGGAGCGCATGCGCCGTCTGATGCAGGTCATCGAAAGCGGCCGCGTGGACCTCGGTCCCATGGTCACCCACCGCTACGCGCTGGAGAACATCGTCGAGGCCTACGATCTGTTTTCCCACCAGCGTGATGGCGTATTGAAGGTGGCGATACAGACCTGACGCAAGCCGTGGCGGCTACGCCTCGGGCCCCGGCCAAACCCTTTCCAGCACCGCCATTGCCGCAGCGATGGCGGGCTCTTCGCTGCGGCTGCGCTTCCAGATATAGCTCAGCGCGCAGGGCAGCTTCACGCCCTTGACGATCACCATCCCGCTTGCCTGGCGCTCCGCGAGAGCGAGTGCATCGCGGGCCAGGCTCAACCCCACGCCGGCTCGAACCAGGTCCAGCATGCACATTTCCTGATCCACCTGGGCTACGGCGTTGGGCGTCAAGCCCAGCGGTTCGAGTACCTGGCGCAGCAGGCGGTGATGGGCCGAATGCGCCGGTGTCACGATCCACGGTAGCGTGGCCAGGTGCCGCCACGCGTTGTTTCTTACCCGCTCGTCCCAACCGCTCGGCGCAAGAACGTGGTAGTGGAAATGGGTGAGCTCGCGGTAGACGATGTCCTCGGTGAGTTTCCCCGGCCCCTCGCCGGGTGGCGCGAGAAAGAAACCCACATCCAGCTCGTCGTGGCTGATCCGCTCGACGATGCTGCCGCTCATGCCGTGATGAAGCTCGATTTCCAGCTGCGGGGCTCGCTCCACCAGCCGGCGCGAAAACGCGCCCAGGCGGATGAATTCAGGGTCGACGATCGTGCCGATCTTGAGCCTGCCGCGCAGCGTGTCATGCAGCGCACGCGCCCGCTGGCCGAAGGCACCGATGGCGGCCAGCGCCTGTTCGGCAGCAGGCAGAAGGGCACGACCGTCCGCCGTCAGCGCCAGCCCCTGGGGGCGACGTGTAAACAGCGTGACACCCAGGCCGGCTTGAAGATGTTTGAGCTTGAGGCTGATGGCGGGCTGGGTCAGGTGCAGGCGCTCGGCGGCTCGAGAGACGCTGCCTTCGTGGGCAACGGTGACGAAGGCCCGTAGGGTGGCAATATCCTGCATAGGTCATGTCTCGCCCATATGATATTAGTCGAGCTTATATCGCGCTTTGGGATTTCTCAATTGATCGCGGTCGACAGCGCGGTAAGCTGGAAGCCGAACTTTTATCGCGCCATGCGCTAGTGATGACTTTAGCCCACGGTCGACTTCCAACAACAGGACACACTTCATGACGCTTCCCCTCATCCAGCACTTCATCAACGGCCAACTCACCGCGACCCAGGCTGGCAATCGACAGGAGGTATTCAACCCTGCGACGGGCCAAGCCTCCGGCCAGGTGGCCCTGGCAAGCCGCGCCGATGTGGACGCTGCCGTCGCGGCGGCTCAAGCGGCTTTTCCGTCTTGGGCGGATACTCCGCCGATCCGCCGGGCCCGAGTGCTGTTCCGCTTTCTTGAACTGCTCAATACCCACAAGGACGAGCTGGCACGCGCCATTACCCTGGAACACGGCAAGGTGTTCACCGATGCCCAGGGCGAAGTGGCCCGCGGTATCGATATCGTCGAGTTCGCCTGCGGTATTCCGCAGTTGCTGAAAGGGGACTATACCGAGCAGGTCAGCACCGGCATCGACAACTGGACGATGCGCCAGCCGTTGGGCGTGGTGGCTGGGATCACCCCGTTCAACTTCCCGGTCATGGTGCCGATGTGGATGTTCCCGCTGGCCATCGCCACGGGCAATACTTTCGTACTCAAGCCGAGCCCCCTCGATCCCAGCGCCTCGCTGTTGATTGCGGATCTGCTCAAGCAGGCAGGCCTGCCGGACGGCGTCTTCAACGTGGTGCAAGGCGACAAAAATTCGGTGGAAGCTCTGATCGAGCATCGCCATGTGAAGGCGCTGAGTTTCGTTGGTTCCACGCCCATCGCCAATCTCATCTACGAGCGTGGCGCCCACCATGGTAAGCGTGTTCAGGCTCTGGGTGGCGCCAAGAACCATATGGTAGTGATGCCCGATGCCGATCTGGACAAGGCCGTCGATGCCCTGATCGGTGCCGCCTACGGTAGCGCCGGTGAGCGCTGCATGGCGATCAGCGTGGCGGTGCTGGTGGGCGATGTGGCCGACAAGATCGTGCCGCGCCTTGCCGAGCGAGCTAAAGCGTTGAAGGTGAAGGACGGCCTGGAACTGGACGCCGAGATGGGGCCGATCGTCACCGCCCAGGCGCACCAGCGCATCACCGGCTATATCGCCAAGGGCGAGCAGGAGGGCGCCGAACTGGTGGTCGACGGTCGTGACTTCGATGCCTCCGTGACCGGCGAAGGCAACGCAGAAGGCTTCTGGATGGGGGGTACGCTGTTCGATAACGTCACCCCGGAAATGACGATCTATAAAGAAGAGATCTTCGGCCCGGTGCTGGCCTGCGTGCGGGTACCGGATATTGCCACGGCGATCCAGTTGATCAACGATCATGAATTCGGCAACGGTGTGAGCTGCTTCACCGAAAGCGGCAGCGTGGCGCGTGAGTTCGGCCGGCGTATCCAGGTGGGCATGGTGGGGATCAACGTGCCCATTCCGGTGCCCATGGCCTGGCACGGTTTCGGCGGCTGGAAGCGCTCGCTGTTCGGTGATACCCACGCCTACGGCGAGGAAGGCGTGCGCTTCTATACCAAGCAGAAATCGATCATGCAGCGCTGGTCCGACTCGATCAATGCCGGTGCCGAGTTCGCGATGCCTACCCATAAATAAGATGCCTACCCATAAATAAGTAGGGCAAGCCACCATTCGCTCAGCGAGAGGCGCCGGAGCAGCCTCGAGCGTAGCCGTTACCGAGAGCACGCCATGGCAGAACAACAATTCGACTACATCATCGTGGGTGCCGGCACCGCCGGCTGCCTGCTGGCCAACCGCCTCAGTGCCGACCCGGCCAACCGGGTGCTGCTGATCGAGGCCGGAGGACGCGACAATTACCACTGGATCCACATCCCGGTGGGCTACCTCTATTGCATCAACAACCCGCGTACCGATTGGTGCTTCAAGACCGAGCCCGACAAGGGACTCAACGGCCGCTCGCTGATCTACCCGCGCGGCAAGACCCTGGGCGGCTGCTCGAGCATCAACGGCATGCTCTACATCCGCGGCCAGGCCCGCGACTATGACGGCTGGGCCGAGGTGACCGGCGACGATGCCTGGCGCTGGGAGAACTGCCTGCCCGACTTCATGAAGCACGAGGATCACCACCGCCTGGATGCAGACGGCGATGCCGATGCCGTGCATCGCGACTACCACGGCCACGGCGGTGAGTGGCGCGTGGAGAAGCAGCGCCTCAAGTGGGAGATCCTCGACGACTTCGCCACGGCGGCCGTGGAGGCCGGCATTCCCCGCACACGCGACTTCAACCGCGGAGACAACGAGGGCGTCGACTACTTCGAGGTGAACCAGCGCGACGGCTGGCGCTGGAATGCGGCCAAGGCCTTCCTGCGCCCGGTGTGCGAGAGGCGCAGCAACTTCACTCTGTGGCACTCCTCCCAGGTGCAGCGGCTGCTGTTCGAGCAGGAGGAGGGCGGCCAGCCGCGGGCGACGGGCGTGGAGGTGGAGCGCGACGGGAGCGTGACCCGGGTCCGGGCGAAACGCGAAGTGATCCTTGCCGCCGGCGCCATCGGCTCGCCGCAGCTGCTGCAGATCTCCGGCATCGGCCCGGCCGAGCTGCTGGCTGAGCACGAGATTCCCATGGTGCGAGAACTGCCCGGAGTGGGGGAGAACCTGCAGGATCACCTGCAGATCCGTTCGGTGTACCGGGTCTCCGGGGCGAAGACGCTCAATACCCTGGCGGCATCGTGGCTGGGCAAGGCGGCGATCGGCATGGAGTATCTACTCAAGCGCACCGGCCCCATGAGCATGGCGCCATCGCAGCTGTGCGCCTTCACCCGCAGTTCGGACGACTATGACCACCCCAACATCGAGTACCACGTCCAGCCGCTGAGCCTGGAGGCCTTCGGCCAGCCGCTGCATGACTATCCGGCGATCACGGCGAGCGTGTGCAACCTCAACCCCACCAGCCGTGGCAGCGTACGCATCAAGAGCCGCGACCCTGCCCAGGCGCCGTGCATCGCGCCCAACTACCTCAGCACCGAAGAGGATCGCCGGGTGGCAGCGGACTCGCTGCGGGTCACGCGGCGCATCGCCGCTCAGCCGGCCTTCGCCAAGTACCATTCCGAGGAGGTCAAACCGGGCGTGGAGTATCAAAGCGATGATGAGCTGGCGCGGCTAGCGGGGGATATCGGTACCACAATCTTTCACCCCGTGGGCACGACGAGAATGGGCCGTGCGGATGATCCCGGGGCGGTTGTCGATTCGCACCTGCGGGTGCTGGGAGTGGCGGGGCTGCGGGTGGTCGACGCGGGGATCATGCCAACCATCACCA
This sequence comes from Halomonas sp. Bachu 37, assembly GCF_039691755.1. Classification (NCBI taxonomy): domain Bacteria; kingdom Pseudomonadati; phylum Pseudomonadota; class Gammaproteobacteria; order Oceanospirillales; family Halomonadaceae; genus Halomonas; species Halomonas kashgarensis. The sequence continues at coordinate 224,369 of NZ_CP137552.1, forward strand.
GCGGCAACACGAATTCGCCCACCTTGATGATTGCGGAAAAAGCGGCGCAGTGGATTCTCGATGAAAAGTAACCTCTCTGTCACATGAGATAAATAGTATTTGACCTGCGCTGAAGAAAAGTGCAAGATGCCTGCAGTTGGTTAGCAAGTTGAACGTTGTCAGCAGTATCGAAAAGCTCAATAGCATCGAGTCTGGTGAAGGTTTCTTGTTCTACCCACTGCAACTCGGGTATTACCCGGCTCTAAATTCGCTATTTCGAGGAATTCGATCATGGCAACTGGTACCGTAAAGTGGTTCAACGACACTAAAGGCTTCGGCTTCATTTCTCCGGACGACAATGGTGACGACCTGTTCGCTCACTTCTCCGAGATCCAAGCTGACGGCTTCAAGACTTTGCAGGACGGCCAGAAGGTTTCCTTCGACGTCACTCAGGGCAAGAAAGGCCTCCAGGCTTCCAACATCAAGGTTGTCGGTTAATAGCCAGCAACAGTGATGTCAGCTAACCCGACAGGACTTGTATACAGGTAATGCCAGGTAGCAGAAAAAGCCCGCTAACGCGGGCTTTTTTGTGCGCGTTTGAAAAGTGCCGAGGAGTATTTGCTTCCTCAAGTTATCATTGCCCTAATCTCTGGATTTGCAGAATCAAATGGCCAATCTTATATTCCATTTCGGCATTTCAGTGTTTCTAAAAATAACTTTTTAGAATATGAAAGGAGCGTCACAATACCGCAAGTTTATTATCAAGGTATTGCATGATGTCGCTGGATGCTTGGATTGCTATAGGGGTTGTGCTGACCATTTTTCCCCTGATGGCCCTGTCACGGCTGGGGCCGGATATCATTCTGCTGGGTGCAGTGGTACTGCTGATGTCACTAGGGGTGATAGACCCACAGCAAGCGCTGGGTGGGTTCTCCAATAGTGGTCTGTTCACCGTGGCATTCATGTACGTGCTGGTGGCGAGCATTCGTGAAACCGGTGGTATCGACCTGATTATTCGTTACGTTCTAGGTCATCCAGTCGGCGAGCGCGGCGCGCTCACCCGGCTTCTCCTGCCGGTCGCATCGTTGAGTGGTTTTCTAAATAATACGCCGGTTGTGGCGACTTATATTCCTGCCGTCATGAGCTGGAGCCAACGGCTGAGGCTATCGCCTCAACGGTTGCTGATGCCGCTGAGCTTTGCCTCGATTCTGGGTGGTACCGTGACTCTGTTTGGCACCAGCACCAATCTGGTGGTGCATGGCCTGTTGATCGACCGCTATCCCGAACTGGAAATGGGGCTGTTTGATCTGGCCTGGGTAGGGGTTCCAGTGGCAATAGCGGGGCTTGTTTACCTGATCATGCTGGGCCCACGCTTGTTGCCTGCACGCGAGGGTGTGGCAAAAGCGTTTGCCAACCCGAGAGAATTCACCATCGAGATGGAGGTCGAGCCGGAAGGGGTCCTGGTTGATCGTACGGTTGAGGAGGCGGGACTGCGCCATCTGCAAGAGTTGTTTCTCATTGAAATAGAGCGTGCCGGGAACGTGGTCAGTGTGGTGGGACCGGGCGAACGACTGAAAGGTGGCGATCGGCTGGTGTTTGCCGGTACCAGTGACGCAGCGGTGGAGCTACAGCAGATTCGCGGGCTGAGGCCCTCGCGTGATGCAACCTCCAACCTCGAAAAGGAGTTCAAAGAACGTCGTTTAGTCGAAGCCGTCGTGTCGGACCAGTGTCAGTTTATCGGTCAGCGTATTCGCGATGGTCATTTCAGAACGCTGTATGGTGCCGCTGTGCTGGCTATTTGCCGGGGCGGCGAGCGCGTAACGGGTAATCTGGGGCAAGTACGTCTGCAAGCTGCGGATGTATTGCTGCTTGAAGCTCGACCACCATTTATCGAGCGCCACCGCCAATCGAAAGAATTTTTGCTGATCAGCGAACTGAATGGTTCCGCCAGGCCAGTGCATGAAAAAGCTCCCTTGGCCTGGGGAATTCTCCTGGGTGCTGTTCTGCTGGCAGCGCTGGGCGTGGTGAGCATATTGAATGCAGCGATGCTGGGCGCGGCACTGGCGCTACTCACCGGTTGCTGTTCGGTAAGCGCTGCCAAGCGTGGGCTGGATACTCAGGTGCTGTTGACTATCGCCGCATCGTTTGGGGTCGGGGCGGCGCTGGAAAGTTCCGGGGCGGCAGAGGTCTTGGCGAACGGTATATTGGCCATGATGGTTGGCAACCCGCTGTTGTTGCTGATTGCGACTTACTGCGTCGTGTCCCTGTTAACGGAGCTGGTGACGAATAACGCAGCAGCCGTGATCATTTTTCCCGTGGTAATGTCTGCCGCTGAAAGCTTGGGCGTTAACCTGATGCCCTATGTGATCGCCATAATGTTTGCTGCGTCGGCAAGTTTCTTGACGCCGATTGGTTACCAGACCAACTTGATGGTGCATGGACCCGGGGGATATCGCTTCAGCGATTTCCTGCGCGTCGGAGGCGGTTTGAATCTGTTGGCCGGGGTGATTGCGCTGTCGTTGATACCGTTGGTATGGCCATTTTAAGCGCTAATTCTAAGTGCGAATAGCTCGCCGCCGCTCGGGGTTTACGCTAGGGTGATGTTTTTGATCGAGAATGGAATATCTACCCCATGAACAATCCCGGCGAATTGATTATCGAGCCGAAAAACGGTGAACCCGCCAATGCCTGTGTGTTCATCCTGCATGGTCTTGGTGCGGACGGACACGACTTCGAACCATTGGTACCCGCCTTGAGTGCCGTGGAAGGGGCGAATATCCGTTTCATCATGCCTCATGCGCCTCGCCTGCCCGTCACCATCAACGGTGGCATGGTAATGCCGGCCTGGTACGACATCCTGGCCATGGACCTGGGTCGTCGAGTCGATGAGCCGCAGCTGAAGACCTCGGCTGAGCGCATCAAGGGCCTGGTGGAGGAGCAGATCGACCAGGGCATCGATAGCCGTCGCATCATCATGGCGGGATTCTCCCAGGGCGGGGCGGTGGCTTATCAGGCGGCTCTCACCTGTCCCGCTCCGCTGGGTGGATTGCTGGCCATGTCGACCTACTTCGCCACCGCCGACAGCATTCGACCAAGTGAAGCCAACCGAGCCCTGCCGATTGAAGTGCATCACGGTAGCTTCGACCCGATCGTGCCTGAAAATCTGGGCAAGGCGGGTTACGAACGGGTGAAGGCAATGGGATATCCGGCCCGCTATCGCAGCTATTCCATGGCACATGCCCTGTGTCCTCAACAAGTGGGAGATATCGGGACATGGCTTAGCGAGCGCTTGACATGATGACCGCCGCCTCCTTGGGCTGATTGGATGTTCATGGTTGAAGTGGCATTGGCGCTGGGACTCTCCGGGTTGGCCATGGCTTGTCTGTTTGATCGTCACCTGGTGCGAGCCTGCTGTCTTTTCCTGGTATTCGCCGTGTCCATGGCGATGGCCTGGTGGCGGCTTCAGGCTCCTTTTCTAGGCTTGGCGGAACTGGGGTTGGGAGCGGTTCTGACCGGGCTGAGCCTGTTCCACGCTCTGGGTTTTCTGCCCGCGAGTTCGCCTCGCCCGCCTTATCGTGACGTCTTGCGCGAGCCCTCTCATCATGCCGCCGCGCGTGCCTTGCTGGCCCTGGCGTGGCTGGTGATGGTGGGGATCGCGGTGGCGCAAAGCTTCGTGGTGACGCTCGATCCACTTTCCGCCCAGCCGCTGTTGATCGCTGGCGTCACGCTTGTCGCTGCTGGCCTGGGGGCCTTTGCCTTGCACCGCCATCTATTGCGCCGTCTGCTGGCTTTCAATGTGCTGGGGTCGGGAGTGTTCCTTCTGACCATCGGAGTTGCTGGTATCACCGCACAGAGTCAGGCCCTGGTCACGGTGGGCTTGGTGGTGGCATGGCTGGGAACCTTGCTGGGCGCCATGCTGACGCGGCGGTTGTTTCATCTACAGGGGCGCCGGGCCTTGTCCAATGGTGGTAGGCCGAACGGGGAGCCGCCGCCATGATGACGCGTCTGGGCCTGGGGGAAGCAACTTTCGCGCCGCTGCCCGCCGCCGACCTGGCGCTGCTGGTAGCAATCGTTTTGCCGGCCTTGCTGGGCCTGCTGGGGGCCTGGCTCCAGCCTCGCAGGCTGGTCATGGTCTTGCTGGCGGCCTTGCCTGCCTTGGCGGCGGGCGTGGTCTTGATGCTGGCTTATATCGATTACGGCCTGTTGCGTTGGCAACTGGAGTGGGGCGGTCTGTTCTTTCAGCTAAGGATCGGCGGCCCATCGATTCTGCTGCTGACGCTGACCCAGCTGCTGGGCCTGACAGCAGCGCTTTATACTCCCGGTCTGCTGAGTCGCGGAGATGGCTACATGCGGCGTATGGGGCGCTATCTCTGGTTGCTGATGGGGCTTCTGCTCAGCGCGCTTTCCTTGATCTGGGTGGCGGCTGATCTATTGATGCTCTATTTCGCGCTCGAGTTGGTGAGCCTGACGGCCGTCGCCATGCTGCTCCTGCCGGGCAAGACGAAGGCGCTGGTGGCGGGCATGCGCTATCTATTGCTGGCGTTGGTAGGCTCGCTGGCCTACTTGCTGGGAGTGGCGCTTGTGCTGGGCCAGTGGGGGACGCTGGATCTGGCGAAGCTGGCGCAAGTGGTCGAACCGGGGCCAGTGGTGTGGGTGGCGGCTGCGCTGTTGGGCGCCGGCCTGGCCCTCAAGGCGGCGCTATTTCCCCTGCATGCCTGGCTCGAGCCGGTACATGCCTCTGCCTGGACACCGGTGAGTGCGCTGCATGCCGCGCTGGTGATCAAGGCTTCGCTGTTCATTCTGCTGCAACTCTGGTTGGTGCTGGTTCCCGATGCGCTTTTTTTGAGCCGCCTGGTAGGGCTGCTGGGCGTGATTGCGGTCGTCTGGGGAGGGCTGCTGGCCTGGCGCGCGGTGGAGCTCAAGTCCCTGGTGGCTTTCTCCACCGTGGCTCAGCTGGGCTACCTGATGCTGGTCTTCCCGCTGTTGCTGGATACGTCGTTGCCGGCACTGGCCAAGACCCAGGCGTGGGAGGGTTTCTGGTTGCAACTGGGCGGGCATGCGTTGGCCAAGACCGCCATGTTCATGGCGGCGGGTAACTTGGTTCTGGCGACAGGGGAGACCACACTGGCCGGCCTGGCGGGCACCAGCCGGCGGATGCCGCTGTCACTGCTGACCTTCGGTGTGGCATCGGTCACCTTGATCGGGCTGCCGCCCAGCGCCGGTTTCACCGCCAAGTGGTTGCTGTTGCAAGCCATGCTCGACCAGCAGTTGTGGTTACCCATCGCGGCGCTGCTGACGGGAACCTTGTTGACCGCCACCTATATCTTTCGCGTGTTCCGCTACTCGTTCGACGAAACCGCACCCCAGCAGCAGTATCGCCCCCTGGCGCCGGGCATGGATGTGCTGGCGCTATTGCCGGCGTTGGCCGGGCTGGGGTTAGGATTGTTTGCTCATGCTCCGCTGGTATTGCTACAGGGAGGTGGACAATGAATGCCGGCTGGCTTCCGTTGGCCGCCCTCGGCGCTTCGCTATTGGCGGGGGTAGTGATCTTCCAGTTGCCCGAGAACGCCTGGCGTCTGCGCGCCAGCCTCAATCTGGGGGCGGCACTGATCAAGCTAACGTTGGTCGGCGTCATGTTGTTTCGTCTGGAAAATGGATACAACGATGTATTCAGCTTTCAGGTGGTGGGTAATGTCGATTTCGTCCTGCGTGTGGATGACCTGGGCATCATGTTCGCCGGGCTGTCGTCACTGCTCTGGCTATGCACCACCCTCTATGCCATCGGTTACCTGGAGGACTCGCCCAATCGCAAGCGCTTCTTTGGTTTCTTCAGTCTATGCGTTGCCAGTACCACGGGTATCGCCCTGGCCGGTAACCTGTTCACTTTCCTGATCTTCTACGAGATGCTCACGCTCTCTACCTACCCGTTGGTGGTGCATCGCGGCACCGCCAAGGCGTTGGATGCCGGGCGGGTGTACCTGCGTTATACCTTGAGCGCAGGGGTAGTGCTGCTGCTGGGCGTGGTTATGCTCTACAGCCTGACCGGCGAACAGTCCTTTGCCTCGCAACGGGGTCTCGAGCATTATCTTGAGGATCACCGTGCGCTGCTGATCGTGATTTTCGCCTTGCTGGTCGGTGGCCTGTCGGTAAAGGCGGCCATGGTACCGCTGCATGGCTGGCTGCCCCGGGCCATGGTGGCGCCCGCCCCGGTCAGCGCGCTGCTGCATGCGGTGGCGGTGGTCAAGGCGGGTGCCTTCGGCATCCTGCGGGTGATCTACGATGTCTACGGGATTGAACTCAGCTATGAGCTGGGCGTGACTGCTTTCCTGGCGGTCGCGGCCTCCATCACCATCCTCTATGGTTCGCTTAGGGCCGTGGCCCAGCAGGAGCTGAAGCCGCGGTTGGCTTATTCCACCATCAGCCAGGTCTCCTATATCGTGCTGGGTGCCAGTCTGTTCGGCCCTCTGGGCACCATTGCCGCGATGACGCATCTGTTGCACCAGGGATTGATGAAAGTGACGCTGTTCTTCTGTGCGGGGAATTACGCCGAGGAGCTGGGAATTCATCGTATCGACGAGCTGGATGGGGCGGGGCGGCGCATGCCGCTGACCAGTCTGGCGTTCACCGTGGGCGCCCTGGGCATGATCGGGTTGCCGCCGATAGCAGGCTTCGTGACGAAGTGGTATCTGGGCATGGGCGCGGTACAGGCGGGAATGCCTTGGGTAATTGGCGTGCTGGTATTGAGCAGCCTGCTCAATGCCATTTATTTTCTGCCTATCCTGCACCGGTTATGGTTCCGTTTCGGGCCGGCGCATGGCCATGGCGATTGGCCCGATGAGCACCGTCTCGGGCGGCTGGAAACCAGCGCCTGGTTACTCTGGCCGACCATGGCCACGGCGTTGTTCAGCGTACTCGCCGGGTTGCTGGCGGGCATGCCGATGAGCCCGCTGGATTGGGCAAGCCAGGTAGTGCGTGGGGAGTATCTGCCATGATGGGGGGGCAGTTCGGAATCAGTCTGCTCATGGTCGTGGCGCTGGCCTGGCCCCTGCTGGTGTGTCTCAGTGTACCGCTACGGCGGTGGGGATTGAGTGGCCCCACCATGCGCTATCTGGATCTACTCTGGCTGAGCGCGCCCTGGCCGGCACTGGGGCTTGCCTATCTCGGCCACGGGCAAATGGTGTTCGAGGGCTGGATTTTCGGCGCCTACTGGGAACTGGGCAATATCAGCCGCCCATGGCTTGCGTTTACGGCCTTGCTCTGGACCATGGCGGGCTTCCATGCCAGGGGCTACCTGGCGGCGGAGCAGCGCCGGGCGGAGCGCGGCGACAGCGAGGCCCAGCGGCACCTTTTCCGCCTGGCGCTGCTCTGGCCATTGACGCTTGCCGGTAACCTGCTGCTGGTGGTGGCGCAGGATATCGCCAGCTTCTATCTCGGTTTTGCGGTGATGACCTTCGCCGCTTACGGTCTGGTGGTGCACAGCGAGAAGCCCGAGGCGATACTCGCGGCCAGGGTCTACCTGATCATGGCGATGCTTGGCGAAGCGCTGATTCTGGGAGGATTGATGTGGGCGGCGGGCGCCAACCAGGCGTTGACCCTGGAAGAGGTGCGTAGCGCTATCGCCACGGCGGATAACGGGGCGGCCATGGCGCTATTGCTTTGGCTGGGCTTCGGCGTCAAGGCGGGCATCGTTGGCTTGCATGTCTGGCTGCCTCTGGCTCATCCCGCGGCTCCGGCCCCGGCCAGCGCCGTATTGAGTGGCGCCATGATCAAGGCAGGGTTGCTGGGCTGGATCAACGTTCTTCCTCTGGGTGAGCTGAACCTGAGCCCGGCGTTGATCCAGTTGGGAGAAGCTATGCTTGTCAGTGGCATGGTCGCCGCGTTCGGAGCGGCACTGTACGGAGTGATGCAGCGCCATCCCAAGGCCGTGCTGGCTTATTCGAGTATCAGCCAGATGGGCATGCTGACCGCCATGGTGGGCAGCGGTCTGGCGGATGCCGCCGCCTGGGCGCTGTTGTGGCCGGCGCTTGTGCTGTTCGCCGCTCATCACGCCCTGGCCAAGGGGGCGCTATTCATGGGGACCAGTATAAGCGAGCATCTGCCGCGCTGGCCCGTGATCGTCATCTGGGGACTGCTGGCTCTGCCGGGACTCTCGCTCGCTGGCGCATTGGGTAGCGGCCTGATCGCGAAATGGAGCGTCAAGACCGCGCTGCATGAAGCGCATCACGATCAGCTGGTAACACTGCTGACCTGGGCGACCGTCGGGACCACGGCCCTGGTGAGTGTGGCGCTGTGGCGCCAATGGCAGCAACGCCACGGCGGCGGTGAAAGCGATGGCGAGAGATGGCAACAAGGCGGTTGGCTGGGGGCCGTCGTAGCGGCACTGGTGGTACCGCTGTGGTTGCCGCTATCTTCCATTGGCATGTCGTTGCCCTCGATGAAGGAGCTGCCGGGGCTGATCTGGCCGTTACCGGTGGGCATCGTGATGACATGGGCGGGGCTATGGCTGTGGCGTGGCAATAATCGCGCAATTTCCGCACCGGCGGGGGATTTGTGGTGGGGTTACGTTGCGCTGCTACGGCTGGGAACGAAGCCGTGTCGTGTTACGCTAACTACCATCATGCGCGTCAAGGCGGCAGGCAAGGCGCGAGCACTGGAGGCCGAAAGGCGAATCATGGCCAAACTGGCGTTCATGCTGAAAGAGGAGGCTTGGATGCGTCACCACACGGCAGGCTTGATGATGGCGTTGGCGCTCTGTTTCGCCATGCTCCTGGCGTTGAGTGCCATATGAGTTTTCCTGCCTGTCACGTCATTATCTGAGGGAGAGGGCAGTGCATAACAAGAAGCGTGGTCGGCGTGCCGAAGGGCCGGAAGATATTCCTTCTCCCGGTTGGCTGGATATCGTATGGCGCGTCAAGCGAGAGTTGGAATATGACCGTGTCACCTTGTTGGCGGCGGGAGTCGCTTTTTATGCGCTCCTGGCCCTGTTTCCGGCAATAGCCGCGGTGATAGCCCTGTGGGCGGTGCTATTGGACCCAGCCGATATTAGCCAGCAGATGCAGGAGGTGAGCCGTTTCATTCCGCCCGGCGCCGCCAGCTTGATCAACGAGCAGACCCGTAAGGTCGTGGAAAATACCGAGGCGGGCTTAAGCATTACCGCCATCGGCAGCACCCTGGTCGCGATGTTTGTCGCCTCCAAGGGCGTGCGGGGGCTTATGGTCGGTCTGAACGCTGTCTATGGGGAGGAGGAGAAGCGCGGCATTGTCATGCGTAATCTGATGGTGGCAGCGCTGACCCTGGGTTTGATCGTCATGACTCTTGTCAGTATCGCCTTCGTCGCCATTTTGCCCCTGGCTATCGAGCTTGTGGGCATGGCAAGCCCCTACGACATGATCATCGGCTGGCTACGCTGGCCGGCACTGCTGGTGGTGATGAGCCTGGTGATCGCCATGTTGTACCGGTTTGCCCCGTATCGGCGTGCCCCACGTTGGGAGTGGATCAGCATCGGTACCATGCTGGCGACCTTTCTCTGGTTGTTGGGCTCGGGCGGGTTGTCGCTATACGTGCGTTACGTTTCCAATTTCAGTGAGCTGTACGGTTCATTGGGGGCGGTGGTGGTATTGATGCTGTGGTTCTGGCTCTCCGCCTTCGCGGTACTGATGGGAGCGGAAATCAATGGCGAGATGGAGCGCCAGACGTGTCGTGACTCGACGGTGGGAAAGGAGAGGCCAATGGGCGAGCGGGGCGCCTATGCCGCCGACACCGTAGGCAACAAGCACCCCAGTTTTCGAAAGAAAGGCAAGCACGGGAATCACCACTAGGCTTGAGGTCTGTCTAGGCTTGATGCCTGGAGAGCGTTTCGCCAAGGGGTCATCCGTAACCGGCGCGGTAGCAGCGCGCCGGTGAAAAGGCCGGAAAGGGAAGGCGAAAGCTTTACAGTAGCTCCTCGGCGGCAAGAGCCAGACGTGAGCGTTCCACACTCTTCAGGATGATATGGCCGGCATGGGGCCAATCGCGGAATCGTTCCACCACCGCCGCCAGGCCGCAGGTGTTGGCGGTGAGGTAGGCGGTGTCGATCTGGCCGATATTGCCAAGGCAGACGATCTTGGTGTTCCGCCCGGCCCGGCTGATCAGTGATTTGAGCTGCTTGGGTGTGAAATTCTGCGCCTCGTCGATGATCAGAAAGGTATCGTTCAGGGTGCGCCCTCGCATGAAGGTCGGCGAGCGGATCTGCACGCGTGATCCCAGCAGTTGCCGGGTGGCACCGTTGTCCCAGCTGGACTCTCCCTCCTCGTTGCGCAGCAGGTTATCCATGTTGTCGTGGAAGGCCCCCATCCACGGCGACATCTTCTCCTCTTCCGTGCCGGGGAGAAAGCCGATGTCCTCGCCCATGGGAATGGGGGCACGGGTGAAGACGATGCGCTCGAACTGCTTGGCATCCAGGGTCTGCTGGAATGCCGCCGCCAGCGTCATGAACGTCTTGCCGGTACCCGCATTGCCGGCGACGGTAACGAGATCGATATCCGGGTCCATCAACAGATTCAGGGTGAAATTCTGGCGGCTGTCGTGGGCGTGGACTCCCCAGACGCCCGCGTGGTGGCGGTAGTTGGTCAGCAGCTGCAAACGGGCGCTGCTCGCACCCATTTCTCGAACGATGGCTTCGAAGTCGGCTCCGTTTTCGCTATCCGAGACCAGCATGCCCACGTGCCAGTCGCGCGGGATATCGCCCGTCAGGTGATAGAAGGTATGGTGGTCGAGACGCTCCACCTTCACTTCCACATCCAGTGCTTCCCAGATCCCCAGGCCATCCTGGCCGGCCCCGGCATAGACCTTGGCACCTTCGATCATGGCATCCGAGTCGTCGAAGACCCGGTCGCTGAGATAGTCCTCCACCGGCACCTTCAGCGCCGCGGCCTTGACGCGCAGGTTGATATCCTTGGTTATCAGAATGACCGAGGCGTCCGGCCGTTCATCGCGCAGGCGGCAGGTCTCGGCCAGTATACGGTTATCGGGGCTGTCCTCCAGGTTATCCAGCGGCTTCAGGTCCTGGTAGCAGAGAAAGCGCAGACGGCCCGTTTCGCCGGTAAGGCGCGGAATGGGGATGCCCTGCTGTATTTCGTCGAAACAGACGTCACTGGTGAGATCGGAAAGGGTACGGCTGATCTGGCGGGCGGTACGGGCGATTTCGCGGATGCCGTTCTTGTGCTTGTCCAGCTCTTCGAGAACGGTCATGGGAATGACCACATCGTGCTCATCGAAATGATAAAGCGCGGCAGGGTCGTGGATGAGTACGTTGGTGTCGAGTACGTATAGCCGGGTGGCCTTCTTGTCGAGTCTTACCATTGGGGGGAGCACTCCTCGGTTGACTGCCTCATCGACACTGGCACTGACATCTTACGGTCATGTGACAAACGTTCTTTTACCAATGTCGATTCCTGATGTATCAACGCTACCGCTTCTCCTGGCTCCTCTTTTTCTCCTCTCATGAATAAATGAAAAGGGTGGTGCGGTTCTCAGCATGAGATGGTTTGCGCCGGTTTTCCAGTGAAAAACCGCGATAAAAGCCATGCGGAAAAACCAGGAAAACATCGTTTATTTTTTTATATCAATTATTTGTAAATTCATCTGGCTTTTGTGCCGTCTCCTTGGAAGCGTGGCGTTTCGCTCCTTGCAACGAAGCGTTTCATTGCAAGCTAATCAAAATGCCATGAAGATGCGAATGCTAAAAGTTATCATTTTTATTGCATCAATATTACTCGATTCCGGCTGAAGTCGATTCTGGATGAAGACAGCAGCAACGGAACAACAGAGCAACGGAACATTCAAGGAGAAATAGGCTTCATGATCGATTCCCCCCGTCTCAAGACGCTCGTGATGGTGGTTTCCGGCTTGGCGAGTGCCGCCGCCCACGCCCAGGCAGCAACAGCCCCTTCCGATGTGGCCCTCAGTAATGTGGTGGTGACTGCTTCAGGCTATGAGCAGGCCGTCAATAACGCTCCGGCCTCCATCAGCGTAATAAGCCGTGAGGAATTGGAGAACAAGGCGTACCGGGACATTACCGATGCTTTGCGCAACGTGCCGGGCGTCATCGTGACCGGAGGTGGGCGAGGCGATAACGGGGTGGATATCAGCATGCGGGGCATGCCTTCTCAATACACCTTGATGCTGGTGGATGGCCGGCGCCAGTCGTCACGGGAATCACGGCCCAACGGCAGTGCCGGTTTCGAGCAGGACTGGCTGCCCCCCTTGACCGCCATCGAGCGTATCGAGGTGATTCGTGGGCCGATGTCGACACTTTACGGCTCGGATGCCATCGGCGGCGTCATCAACGTGATCACGCGCAAGGTGGCGGACGAATGGCACGGTAATGTGCGTGTGGAAACCACGCTGCAGGAAGACAGCGATTCGGGCAATGCCCAGCAGGGCCAAGTCTACGTTTCCGGCCCTCTGCGAGAAGGCCTGCTCGGTCTGCAGGTGTACGGACAGTACCAGCATCGCCAGGAGGATGACATCCAGGAGGGGTATGAAGAGAAGGACATGCAGAGCCTGACGGCGCGGCTGACCCTGACGCCCACGGAAGATCATGATCTTGCCCTGGAAGCAGGAGTGGAAAACCAGGATCGCGCGTCACACATCGGGCGTTCGGCGCCGTCGGAAGGCTGCCGGGGCGGTTGCTCCGATAGCTTCAGTGAGCACGATCGCGAACACGTCGCTCTGACCCATACCGGACGCTGGGGTATTGCCACTTCCAACAGCTATGTTCAGCGCGAAACGACCGAGAACCACGGCCGTGACATGGAGATCACCAACACAGTAGCCAACACCCAATGGGTGATGCCGTTCCAGGCGCATGTACTTACCTTGGGCGCCAACTACCAGAAAGAGGAGCTGACCGATAACACCAGCAACCAGATTTCCGACCTGACCGAGGTCAGCAACAATCAATGGGCGCTGTACATGGAGGATGAGTGGCTGCTTACCGATACGTTCTCGTTGACCGGCGGGATACGTCTGGATGATGACGAGAACTACGGCAGCCATGTGAGCCCGAGAGTTTACGGGGTGTGGAACGCCGCCCCGCGCTGGACATTGAAAGGTGGCGTTTCCACCGGCTACCGTGCGCCCAACCTGCGAGAAATCACTCCCGCTTGGGGGCAGATCAGTCGTGGTGGTAACGTCTACGGCAACCCGGACCTGGAAGCGGAAACCTCCTTGAACAAGGAGCTGGCCCTGCTCTATACGGCGCCTGCCGGACTGAGCGCCGGGGCCACTGTGTTCCATAACGATTTCGAGGACAAGATCACTCGCGTGACGTGTCCCGAGGAGATCTGCGCCGCCGGGCCCAATCAGTTCGGTTCCGACCCCACCTACCGTATCAACGTGGATGAAGCCGTCACCCAGGGTGTGGAACTGACGCTGGCAACGCCGTTGACCGATACCCTGGCCCTTTCGGCAAGCTATACCTATACCGATTCCGAACAGAAAAGTGGAGAGTACAAAGGCCAGCCATTGACCAAGCTGCCCGAGCACCAGGTCAGTACCACACTGGACTGGACGCCCACCGAGCGGCTGAACGGTTGGGCGCGTGTGACCTATCGCGGCAAGGAGAGCCAGCCGGTGGAAGGGCCTTCTTCCAGCTCCCTGCAGGCGCCTTCCTACACCTTCGTGGATACCGGTGGCGCCTGGCAAATGACGGGTAGCGCCAAGTTACTGTTCGGCGTATACAATCTGTTCGATGAGTCGATAACCTACGACGAGTACGGCTACGTGGAGGATGGACGGCGTTATTGGCTGGGTCTGAGTGTTGATTTTTGACCATGCTCCATGGAGTTGGACCTCATGGCAGGCAATATTGCTTACGGTCATTCGCTCGGGGTTCGTCAGTGTTCCACCTGGAATACCCGCTTGAGGTAATCGACGAAGCCCTGATCGCGTGAGGTGGTCTTGCCGGGTTCGTCGGAAATCTTGGCGACCGGTTGGCCGTTGCACGCCACCATCTTGATCACCATGTTCATCGGCTTGAGGCCGGGCACATCGCAGGTCAGGCTGGTGCCGATCCCGAAGCTGGTCTTGACCCTGCCGTCCAGGGTCGTCTTGATCTGCATCGCCTTGTCGAAGGTCAGGGCATCGCTGAAGATCAAGGTCTTGCTCTGGGGGTCGATGCCCAGCGACTCGTAATGGCCGATACACTTCTCGGCAAAGAGCAGCGGGTCGCCGCTGTCGTGGCGCAGGCCGTCGAAAAGCTTGGCGAAATAGAGGTCGAAATCGCGCAGGAAGGCGTTGAGGGTGATGGTGTCGGTCAGCGCGATGCCGAGATGGCCGCGATACTCCTGCACCCAGGCCTCGAGTGCGGCGCGTTGACTGTCCACCAGGCGGCTGCCGAGCTGCTGGTGGGCCATGATCCATTCATGCGCCATGGTGCCCATCGGGGCGAGCCCATGGCGTCGGGCGATATCCACGTTGCTGGTACCGACGAAGTTGCCTGGAAATTCCTGGCTCAATACCCCGATGATCGCTTCCTGTACCGGCTGGGACAGCCGACGGCGGGTGCCGAAATCCGCCAGGTTGAAACCCGCCAGTTGTTCCGGCGAATAGTCGTGGCGCAGGGTATCGAGCTTGCGCCGTAGTTGGCTTACCGCCTGCTCGATGGTGACTTCGGGGTAGAGCACGCGATTGCGCACTTCGCTGATGATCGCCAGGATCACGATCTCGAACAGGATGCTGTGCGACCAGGGGCCGTCGATGACGATGCACAGCTCTTCACCCTCCATGAAGACGTCGACGTATTCGGGACGAAAGCGATACAGCTCCAGAAAGCGGATGAAGTCGGGCGAGAGGTAGGGGATCGTGCCGAGATAAGCCGACTCATTGGCGCTGAGCTTGAGTATGGCCAGTTCATCGATACGCTCACGGATCTCGCTGAGATAGGGCGCCAGGTCCTCCGAGTTACGGCAGCGAAACTCCCAGGTCACACTGGCATTGGGGTATTTGTGGTGTACCCCCTGCATCATGGTGAGCTTGTACCAGTCGGTATCCAGCAGCGAAGTGATGATCGGGCCGTCGCGATAGGTGGCTGTCATGGCGCCTTCCTTAGTCAGTCGATAGGGGCGGTTCACGCTTCTTGCTGCTCGCGTAACCAGGCGATCTCCTCGTGCCATATGTCGGGCTCGACGGTTTCCAGTATCAGCGGAATGCCGTCGATGCGCGAGTCGCGCATGATGGTGGTGAAGGCGGCTGCACCGATATTTCCCTTGCCCAGGCTGTGGTGTCGGTCGACCCGGCTGGCGAATTCGCTCTTGGCATCGTTGAGGTGCATGCCGCGCAGGTAATCGAATCCCACCACGGCGCCAAACTCATCCAAGGTGGTATGGGTCGCCTCGGCGGTGCGCAGGTCGTAGCCCGCGGCAAAGGCGTGGCAGGTATCGATGCACACTCCCACGCGGGATCTATCTTCCACCTGCTCGATGATCTCGGCCAGGTGCTCGAAGCGCCAACCCAGATTGGTGCCCTGGCCGGCGGTGTTTTCGATCACTGCCGTGACGCCCCGGGTCTGGCTCAGCACCTCGTTGATGGAGTCGGCAATCCGGGTCAGGCACTCGCTTTCGCTGATCTTCTTCAGATGACTGCCGGGGTGGAAGTTGAGCAGGGTGAGGCCAAGCTGTTCGCAGCGCTGGAATTCATCCAGGAACGCAGCGCGGGACTTGGCCAGGCCTTCCGCATCCGGGTGGCCAAGATTGATCAGATAGCTGTCGTGGGGAAGGATCTGCTGCGGCCCGAAGCCGTGTTCGTCGCATGCCGTGCGAAAGGCCGCGATGGCCTCGTCGGTCAGGGGCTTGGCTTTCCATTGTCGCTGGTTCTTGGTGAACAGCGCGAAAGCGTTGGCGCCGATTTCCACGGCGCGAGCAACGGCTTGATCCGGACCGCCAGCGGCACTGACATGAGCGCCCACATATTTCATGATGTCTCCTGGTCATGGTGACGGCTGGCGATGATGCCACGACACAGCGCCTATCCAGTCCGCCGTGCATGGCTACCCTGCAGTCGGCAGCCGAGTCGTTTGTTCAGGCAACCTAGTTTACAGGTAAGCGCGAGCGACTGCCTGTGTTGACATCGCTTGGCAGTGCGTCAAACTTCAGCGCTTTTCATCCAGAAGACAAGGAGCCCCATGGAACTGCTGCGCGTCGTGTTTCGTCATTATCGTTGGCCTTTCCTGGGGGCGATGGGCTTGAGCCTGGCAAGTGCGGGCCTCGGGGTGGGCGTTATCGCCTTCATCAATCAGCGAATGATCGAAGGGGGAAGCCCGCTCTCGGCGTTGCCCCAGTTTCTCGGGCTGCTGGTGCTGTTGCTGGCGGTAACGCTGGGCACCCAGCTGGCTCTCACCCTGCTCGGCCACCATTTTGTCTATGACCTGCGTGCGCGGTTGGTCAAGCGCATACTGGATACCGATATCGAGCGACTGGAGCGGGTGGGTAGCGCCACCTTGCTGGCCAGCCTGTCAAGCGACGTCCGCAATATCACCATCGCCTTCGTGCGCTTGCCCGAACTGGTGCAGGGGGTGGTGCTTACCCTGGCCTCGGTAGCGTATCTGGCGTGGTTGGCCCCCGCCATGCTGGCGGTCACGGCGCTCTGGATCATCTTTACCATGGTGGTGGGCTGGGTGCTGGTGTCGCGGGTCTACCACCACTTTAACCTGGTGCGCGAAAGCGAGGATGGCTTGTATCGCGATTTCCAGGCGGCCATCGAGGGGCGCAAGGAGCTGGCGCTCAACCGCGACCGCGCACGGCGTTTCTTTCATGAGCAGTTCGAGGCCGATGCGGGGGTCTATCGCCATCACATCATTCGTGCCGATACCTATCATCTAAGTGCCAACAACTGGGCCAACATCATGATGCTGGGTGCTATCGGGGTGGCGTTCTTTCTGGCCAACGGCCTGGGCTGGGCCAGCGCTTCCGTGGCGGCGACCTTTGCCTTGACCTTGTTGTTCCTGCGCACGCCATTGATCCAGGCGGTGGGCGCCTGGCCGACACTAATCAGCGCTCAGGTGGCGTTTGACAAGCTGGCCAGTCTCGAGCTGGCGGCGTACCAGCCTGGCTTCGGCGTGGATGACACGCTAGAAGGGTGGCAGCGCCTGGAGCTCGAAGACATCGCCTATCACTATCCCGCCGGTGCCCAGGGGGAGGGGTTTCAGGTCGGGCCTATCAACCTCACCCTGGAGCGTGGCGAGCAGGTCTTTCTGATCGGCGGTAACGGTAGCGGTAAATCGACGCTGGCGCGGCTGCTGTCGGGCTTGTACCGCCCGCAGAGCGGGCAAATCAAGGTCGATGGCAAGGTATTGACCGATGCCCAGTGGGACGCATTCAGAGCGCGTTTCTCCTCTGTGTTCACCGATTTTCACCAGTTCGATCAAGCCATGGGGCCGCAGGGAGAGGCGGCGGACCCGACACTGGTGGCGGACTGGCTTTCCCGCCTGCAAATGCAGAAGAAGCTGCAGTGGCAGGATGATCGGGTAACCAATACGCAGCTGTCGCAAGGGCAGCGCAAGCGCCTGGCGCTGCTGCTGGCGATTGCCGAAGAGCGGGATATCCTGCTGCTGGATGAGTGGGCGGCGGACCAGGACCCGCAGTTCCGGCGGCTGTTCTACCGCGAGCTTCTCCCGCGCTTGCGGGGGATGGGCAAGACCGTGTTTGCCATCAGCCACGACGACAGTTATTTCGTCCACGCCGACCGGCTGCTGGAGATGTCCAGCGGGCAACTGAGAGAGTTGTCCGGCGAGCAGCGGCAGCTGGCCAGCCAAGACGCGGTGGCCCAGATCAACTCTTGAGCCGTACACGTGAGCCGTACCACTTGAACCGTACAAGAGGCTATTGGGCTACCGCGATCCGATGGTCTCCGTTGGGATGCTTCATGACCTGCATGGGCAGACCGTAGATCGCTTCCAACGTGCTGTCGCGCATCATGTCATGAGGCTTGCCGTGGGCGAGCAGACGGCCATGGCGCAGCGCCATCAGTTCGTCGCAGTAACGCGACGCCATGTTGATATCGTGCAGCACGATAATGACCCCGAGATTCAGCTCGTCGCAGAGCTTGCGAATCAGCGCCAGTACTTCCATCTGATGGGCGATATCCAGCGCTGCCAGCGGCTCGTCCAATAGCAGGAAACGGCTGCCCTGGGCCAGCAGCATGGCGAGCCAGACCCGCTGGCGCTCGCCGCCGGAGAGGGTATCGACCAGGCGGTCGGCAAACGCTTCGGTATGCGTCAACGCAATGGCGCGCTCCACGGCGTTCTTGTCTTTCTGCGTGTGGCGCCCGAGCAGGCCGTGCCATGGGTAGCGGCCGAAGCCCACCAGTTCGCGCCCGGTCAGGTTCTCGGCGCTGGGCAGGTGCTGGGGAAGGTAAGCCACCTGACGAGCGAACTCGCGGTAGCCCCACTCGTTCAGCGGGCGCTGGTCGAAGTGAATAACGCCTTGGCTTACCGGCTGTTGCTGTGCCATGAGTTTGATCAAGGTCGATTTGCCCGAGCCGTTATGGCCGATCAGACCGTATACCTTGCCTTCCAGGAAAGTGTGCTCAATGGGCTTCAGGATCGGCTTGCCATTGATCTCAAAGGTAGCGCCCTTGACCTCGAACATGCATGACTCCTGACGATAGGGAAGCATTGAAGTTCTTTATTATAGTGCTAATAGTTCTCATTTTTAATATGCAAATGGAGAATTCACCTTGAGCAGTTCCGTTCTCGGAAAAGCCTCAACTGCTGGGCTTGCCCAGGCGCCAATAGCCCATGCTGGTAACGTACTGTTTGGGCAGGCCGCACTCGTTGAGCAGGTAGCGGCGCAGCTGCATGGCCACCTTGGTTTCGGCGGCAATCCAGGCGTAGAAGGGAGCGCTGTCGTCTGCGGTGGCGGGCTCCCAAAACGTTGTTTCACTCTCCTCATTATCTTCATCGCCGGTGCTGGTCGAGGGTCGACCACCCAATACGCGAATTTCCCGGTGCAAGTCGATATCGCGCAGCGCTCGCATCAACAATTCGCCATGGTGGCAGTCTGACTCGGTATCCCGGGCGAGCCAGCGCAACTTGCCGGCCTGAGACAGGGGTTGGGTGTCATCGCTGCGGGGGACTTCGATCAATGCCTCGACCTTGGGTTTGCAAGGCAGGTCGTCGAGGCTCTCGAGAATTCCCGCCGCTGCCGGCAGGGCGGTTTCATCGGCGATGACGAGAATACGGCGCACGTTCCTGGGCGGCTTCCATTCATAGCCAAGTTTTGCACCTTCGACATTAGCGGCGGGGGCCGTCATGGCGAGGCGATCTCCCGGTTGGGCATGCATCGCCCAGCGCGACGCGGGGCCACTATCGCCATGGAGCACGAATTCGACATCGACCTCGGCGCACTCAGCGCGCAGTTCGCGGATGGTGTAGGTACGCATCGGCGGGCGCAGGGTCTCAGGCAGGGCGCGATAGGCGCCATACCAGTCATATTCATTATGCTTGGCGATCTCGAACAGAGCGTCGAGACTGTCTGGCCCCTCGGGGAAGAACAGCTTGACGCGCTGATCGGGGGCATAGGTCGCCATCTGCTCGACTTCCGGGCCGCTAAAGGTGAACCGAACCAGCGATGCGCTGATCCGCGTGCGCCGTGAAAGCGTGATGTCGAAAATGCGGTAATTCTGCCGTGCGGCCATGATGTGTCTCCCGTTACCAGGGTATCAATTGTAGTGCTAATCGTTATCATTTAAAATCATGTATTTATTCCCGCTATGACGTTGCGAGACGTTGCGAAAATGCTAAGGCGCAGACGATGTCGTTGAAACCGGCGTTGAGATCGACCCCGCTACCAGCCGCGCTGTTCATGGTGTGTCCGGCTGCTACGAGAGACAAGACGATATGCTAAGCGCTGCAACACTGGCCCGGGCGGTGCGCGGAGTATCGCCCGCAAAAGCCTGCCTGCTTCTTAGCCTGCCGCTGGTGGTGCTGTTCTGGCTGGGCCTGCACGACCAGGGCGGCCTTGCGCTGGGGGTGCAGGCGTTGGTGGCACCTTCGTTTGAAGATGTCGATGAGCTGCTGCTGCACTACGCCTGGTGGCCGCGGCTTTCGGTTGCCTTGCTGGCGGGCGCCGGCCTGGGGCTTGCCGGGGTATTGATGCAGCAAGTGCTGCGCAACCCCTTGGCATCGCCCACCACACTGGGCGTGGCATCCGGGGCCAACCTGGCCTTGATGACGGCGACCCTGCTGGCACCGGGGCTGCTGTCGGTAGGGCGTGAATGGGTCGCCCTGGTTGGCGGCGGGGTGGCGGTCGGCCTGGTTTTCGTACTCTCCTGGCGACGTGGACTGGCCCCCATGGTGGTGGTGCTGGCGGGGCTGGTGGTGAACCTGTATCTCGGCGCGCTTGGCACGGCGCTGCTGTTGTTCAACCACGAGGCCCTTTCGGGGCTGCTGATCTGGGGGGCGGGATCGCTGGCGCAAAACGGCTGGGACGGGGTCGCGGTGCTCTGGCCACGGCTGGCCATCGGTTGTGTCGCCGCGTGGTTTCTGCTTCGGCCCCTGGCGGTGCTGGAACTGGACGACGCCAGCGCCAGGAGCCTCGGGGTTTCCCTTGGCCATCTGCGTTTCGCGGGCATGGGGCTTGCCGTATTCATTACCGGCAGCATCGTCAGCGTGGTGGGTATCATCGGTTTCATCGGCCTGGCGGCACCCAATATCGTACGCATGGCCGGTGCGCGGCGGCTGGGGCCGCGCTTGCTCTGGTCGACGCTGCTGGGTGCCGTACTGTTGGCCACCACCGATCTATTGTTGCAGCAGTTTTCCGGCATGGCGGCCACGCTGATTCCCACCGGAGCGGTCACCGGAGCACTCGGGGCGCCACTTTTGATGTGGCTGATTCCTCGCCTGAAACTGCAGGGAGACCGGCCACCGCAAGGGGCGGGAGTCTTCGCTCATCGCCATCCTGCACCGTCACGCCTGGCCATCGGTTTACTTCTCGCGCTGTTAGGCGCCACGGTACTTGGCCTGCTGTTCGGGCAGGGCATCGATGGTTGGTACTGGCTGTCGCCAACGGACTGGAGCGTGATGCAGTGGCGTCTTCCCCGAGTGATGGCAGCGGCTGCCAGTGGGTTGATGCTGGCCATTGCAGGGACGATTCTGCAGCGCCTTTCGGCCAACCCCATGGCCAGCCCCGAAGTGTTGGGTATCAGCGGTGGCTGCGCCATTGCGCTGATACTGGGCATTTTCCTGCTGCCCGCGCCCTCCAACACGATGCTGATTGGCGTGGGAACCCTGGGGGCGTTCGCGACACTATTGATCCTCATCGGGATCAACCGCAAGAGTGGTTTTCTGCCTGAGCGTCTGCTGCTCACCGGGGTGGCGATCAGTGCGCTGTTCGATGCCGTGCGCAGTGTATTGTTGGCGGGCGGCGACCCGCGCGGTCAGCAGGTGATCGCCTGGCTGGCGGGTTCCACCTATTACGTGAATATCCCTAACGCGCTGGTGGTGGGCGGGATTGCCGCCGTGTTGGCGGTGGTAACGCTGCCCTTCAGCCGCTGGCTGGATATCCTGCCCTTGGGTGCGCCGACCGCACGGGCGCTGGGGGTGACACTCAATCATGCCCGGCTGGCGTTGCTGTTGCTGGTGGCGCTGCTCACGGCCTGTGCCACCCTGGTGGTGGGGCCGCTTTCGTTTGTCGGCCTGTTGGCGCCGCACATGGCGCGTCTGGTGGGTTTTTCGCGAGCGGGGTGGCATCTGCTGGGAGCGGCTTTGATCGGCATGCTGCTGATGGTGCTGGCCGACTGGGTGGGGCGCCAATTGATCTTCCCCTACGAGATTCCGGCAGGTCTGGTCGCCTCGTTGATCGGCGGTGCCTATTTCATGTGGGGCCTACGCCGACTGTGAGAAACACCGTAAAGTCTGCGTGATTCGTCACACGGCTCGCCATGACATACCCTGAAGAATGACCAAAGGAATGACGAGGACAATTATGGAAAAGATATTTTTCGATGGCTGGGAGCCGGTGTTACGTACCGCCATCATCGGCGTGATGGCGTATGTCTCGCTGGTTTTCGTGTTACGCATCTCGGGCAAACGCACCCTGTCGAAGATGAACGCCTTCGACCTGGTGGTTACCGTGGCACTGGGGTCCACGCTCGCTACCATCCTGCTCAGCAAGGACGTCTCGCTGGTTCAGGGTGTGCTGGCACTGAGCCTGTTGATCGGTATGCAATACGTTGTCACCTGGACAAGCGTACGTATTCGGTGGGTAAGGCAGCTGGTTACGGGGGAGCCGGCGCTGGTGCTTTATCAGGGCTCACTATTGCCCCAGGCGTTGAAAAGCGCCCGCGTCACCGAAGACGAAGTGCGCGCCGCGGCACGATCCTCGGGCTTTGCCCGGCTGGAGGAACTGGAAGCGGTAGTGCTTGAAACCGATGGCTCGTTCAGCGTGGTCCCCTCCAACGAGGCGCCCACCACGGGCTCGGCGCTTGAAGGACTTTATCCCGCCGGTTCGCCTGAATCGCGTCTCGGGTCATCGTCGAAATCCTGATGTCAGGTGGCTGCTTCTTCGATGGGCTTGCCTTGAAGCCAAGGGTAAAGCGTGAATGATCAAGTAACCAGAGATAAAAGTATCCGAGAAAAAAGGGGCAACGATGCGGCTAAGGGTGCTTTCCGACCTCCATCTGGAATATTTCGACCAAGGGCGTGAGATACCGGAAGCAGAGGTCGATGCAGTGGTGCTAGCGGGCGATATCCATCGTGCCGCCGAAGGCATGGCGTGGGCGCGGAAGAACTTTGCCGATACCCCGATTCTCTACGTTCCCGGTAACCATGAATTCTACGACTCTTGCATGCCGCTCAGGCGTGAGGAATTGGCCAGGGAGGCGGCCCTTCACGGCATAACCCTGCTGGATAACAGTGCGACTACGCTGGGTGGCGTGCGTTTTCTCGGCACGACGTTATGGACCGACTTCAATCTCTACCGCGATGATCCTGCCCATGACGCCGCCTCAACGGAAGCGAGGGCACTGCGCTACATGCCCGATTTTCGTATCGTCGAGTCATCACCGGGCGTGACATTCACACCGCAAGTGAGTTGCCAAGTGCATCAACAGGCCCTGGATTGGCTTACCCAAATGCTGGAACAGCCATTCGCGGGCCCAACCGTTGTGATCACGCACCACGCGCCATTGGCGGAATGTATACCCGAACAATATCAGGGAGATCCGCTTTCACCTGCCTTTGCTTCGCATCTACCACAGTTGATGGGCCAGATGTCGCTATGGATACACGGTCATGTACACGAGCCGGTAGACATGGAACGAAGCGGCACCCGTATCCTGGCAAACCCTGGTGGCTACCCCGAGGAGTTCGAGCCAGCACTGTTCGAGCCTTGTTTGGTGGTGGAAGTGTAGGAGGCGCAAAAAAATGCCTCGTCGCAGGACGAGGCATTTCTGATGGCTAGCGTTCGGCTAACGTTAACGCAGGTAGGCGGCGATGGCGTCGAAAGCGGCGCGCTGCTGCTGGGCGTGTTGAGCCCAAAATTCCATGATACCGCATTCCTGAGACTTGGCTGTGACTGACTGAGTCATGGCGTTACTCCATAGAAGGCTAGGGACAATTTTTATTATGGTTCGTTGGTGAATGTTTCATGTTGCGCCGCAACATTCGTGCGGAAAATTCAATAATAGGTGCCTTCAGCAAGAAAGGCTAGCCCTAAAGAAGTAAGCGTTTGGCTATGTTGTGTAAGAAATAGATTACAAAAAGGCAGCTCATTGATTACATGGCTCATTCGTCTGCAGGAAAATCCTGGCTGGTTTCGCGTAGCGCCCCGCCTTCCGGAGAATGCATCGTCAGCGGGCCGTACCGGCATCTGCCTCAACGTCAGTCCGGCGCGCCACAGCCTTGCTCGGCCGGGGCGCTTCACGTTGTGCCGGGCGCTTGGCCACATTCGCGGCTATGGTGAGTCATGTAAGCCAACTTATGACTCAACAAGGAGGAAGTCATGAATCGCTATTTGGCCGGTGCCATCGGCGGCCTGCTCGCCACCGTTCCCATGACGCTTGCCATGGAGGCGCTATATCGGCGGCTCCCTCGGGAAGAGCGTTATCCGTTGCCGCCGCGCGAGATCACCCAGGACCTTCTGCAGAAAGTGGAGGCGGATGCGTTATTGGACGAAGATCAGCGCGTCGAACTTAGCCTTGTCAGCCACTTTGGCTATGGTGCCTTCGCCGGGGCGCTGTACCCCGCCACACGTCAACGAGTCGCGCATCCTTTGGTCTACGGCAGCGGCTACGGTGTGGCGATATGGGCAGCGAGCTATTTCGGCTGGATTCCGGCGCTGCATATCCTCCCGCCGCCCCATCGTCACCCGGCCAATCGTCGCCAGCTAATGATTGCCGTTCATCTGGTGTGGGGAGCCGGCACCGTATGGATCGGCGAATATCTGGCGAACCGACAGGACGCCCCCTTTCGGCAACGGCTGAACTAGCCACGCATCACTTGCAGGCTCGGGGCGCTATGCCCCAGGTTCTCCTGCATCCGCTCGCTGTACTAGTTGACTCTTTGAAGCATGCAAGGCCGAAACCTCACGCTTCAATCCACAATTCCTGGTTTTTGAAGGCCTTTTTCTGGCGCGCAGCGACGCATCATGTAAGCAATTTCCTACACAGCGTAAGCCTTTTTAGAAACTTGCACGACCTTGGTCAAAACATCGGCATGTACGTAGATTTACATCTAAGAAAGCATTAATTTGAGAGAAAATATTCAGCAAAAACATAATACCGAACGTGAACGCTGGGATATCACCTTGGATTATTCATTTCTCTATGACGCGGCAAAGCCGCTGTGGTGGACATTTCCCGCGCTCGTGCTCCTGGGCATTCTCAAGTCCCGATGGTTCAAGGGCCTGTTCGGTGAAGCACTCGTCAAACAGCTCAAGGCGCGCTTCGAGCCCAGCAACGACCGAACCTGCCCGAAGTGTGGAAGCGGCATGGGAATTCGTGCCTAAAAGCGCGGTGCCAACGCCGGCAACCGATTCTGGGGTGTTCGGGTTACCCCAATTGCCGGGAGGTGCAGGGTGTTGCGTAGGGGCGAGGGCGGCTGCTTTCGACCCCCTGGCGGACGCGGCGGAAATGGTGGCACGTTCACCCGTGTTATGCAGCCAGCACAATGATTGGTGTTATTAAGCCGAATAATTCTTAATATTAAATGGTTTCAATAGGTTAGCCGAAGGGTGACGCGCTAGATAACATGCTTGAACTTGCCGGCACATTTATCTTGTATCACAGCGTTCCACCTAATCACTGTTAGCACTACCAATAACGTAGCCCTCGGTGCATTATTAACAGGTTTGGATTTACCTATGGTGGTTAAAGAGTGAAGAAACCAACAGCGATTAGCTTATTTTGTGGTGCAGGTGGATGTTCTCTGGGCTTCAAACAAGCAGGTTACGAGATACTGTATGCGAATGACAAAGATTCCGCAGCTATCAAAACCTACAAACAAAACTTTCCCAACGCTGTTTGTAGCAATGAAGATATTAACAATCTTAATTTCGACCAAATATTGAAAGATATCGAGGTTGATCCTGGTGACCTTGATGTCCTTATTGGCGGTCCACCCTGTCAAGGGTTTTCGACTGCTGGGACTAGATTTTGGGATGATCCAAGAAATCATCTTTTGAAGAGTTATATCAAAGCTTTAGACGTTTTGCGCCCAAAATGGTTCATAATGGAAAATGTTGAAGGGTTGTTAACTTCAAACAATGGGAAGTATGTTTATGAGGCGGCTAAGGCGTTTATTGAGGTTGGTTATTTTATAAGAATAGAAAAAGTATATTCACAAGAGTATGGGATTCCTCAGAGAAGAAAAAGAGTTCTAGTTGTTGGCAACAGAATCGGCCATAACTATAAAATGCCGGAGGCAACAATAAAGGTTTCAGGCCAAATATTTAGAAATTCAGATATAACCATTTCCCATGCAATTGATACTCTGCCTAAAGCAGCTAATTCAAAAGATCAATTATTAAAACCTATTCTCGAACCTGCCCGAGATAAGTTTGATGTTTTGCTTAGAGGTAATGCAGTAGAAATAACAGACCACTACTGTCCTGTGATTAAAGGTATTCAGCTAGAAAGAATTTCCTCACTGAAGCCTGGCCAAACAATGAAGGACTTGCCTGATCATCTCCAGCATGAGTCATTCAGAAAACGGGCAAATCGACGGGTGGCGGATGGGACACCAACGGAAAAGCGCGGCGGTGCGCCTTCTGGATTGAAAAGATTAATAGGTAATGAGCCAAGTCTTACGATTACAGGCGCAGCTACAAGAGAATTAATCCATCCAGTTGAGGATAGGCCTTTGACGATTAGAGAGGCCGCTAGAATACAAACATTTCCAGATGAATTTGTATTTTGTGGAACTTCGTCTCAAAAAATGCAGCAAATCGGGAATGCTATTCCCCCTATGCTTGCCCGAATTTTTGCAGAACATATTCGAGACGATTATGGCTTCTCAGGGACACCCAACAATGAAGGTAAGCTTTTAGGGTACTTATTAACGAAGGCAGGGGCGATGAGTCCAGCGCTAAAAGCAACAGACATGTTGTTGCTGGATCTCATGACTAATCAAAGGCAGAAACAATACGTACTATTTGGATGATATATGACCAACTCAGCATTTCTCCGTAATCTGTATGCTAAATGCAAAATGCACGGCGCTGGTGAAGCGCAAGTAGTGATATCGGATGGAGAGCTGTATGCGCTTCTTTCCATCGCCATCGATGACTTGGCATGGTCGCACGCAGATTTTGGGGCGAGTCGGGTTTCTACGCCTAATCCGGACTATTATAAAATTCCTTTGAGCTGGTTTGATCAGCAAGCTGAAGAGAATATTACGGCGAGTGAAGTAGAAAGCGTTTTGAGATCTGCTTTTGAGAAAGATAATGACTTTGGACTATACATAGAGAATCTAACCGCGCTTCATCGGCGAAGAGTCAAATATAGAAGAATTTTAGCAGCACAACCCATGCCAAACATGGATCAGATTGGGCCCAGATCATTATTGGAGTACGGGTGCTGTGAATCCGCTTTGCTCGCCAACTGGATGGTCTGGCGAAAGTGGATATATGACGTTGATAATCGCTCGGCACAGGAAACGGGTTATTTATTTGAACCGCTTTTGGCTAGTTGTCTTGGTGGTGAACCTGTTGGATCGAGAAATTCACCGGTAAAGCGATTAGGTTTTGTACGAAAAGTTGGCTCGCAAGCAACGGTCGATGCACGCCACGCATACCATCGCCTTAAAGCTACTTGCCAGCTTTTCATAGCGTGTGGCGATGCGGCGTAATTCTTTAAGCCAGCCAAAGCAGCGTTCTATCGCATTCCGTTGCCGATATTTGGGTTTATCGAACCGTCTGGGTAGACCAGGCCGGGTTCTTCGGTGCATGTTGCGCTGAGCAATCATGGGTTTCATGCCGTGCCTGTCGCAGTAATGACGCAGCTCATCGCTGTCATATCCTTTATCAGCCACCATATAGCGACTACGTTTGCGAGGACGCCCTGAAGTGACCCCCTCCAAAGCTGCACAGGCTATAGTGCAGCTATCAGGAGGACGAGATGAGCAACGAACCCACCGTCAAACGCTGGACCGCCAAGCGTAAAGCCGCCGTGGTCATGGATATCTTCAAGGGCAAGACCACCGTCGCTGAGGTGGCTCGACAGCATGACCTCACCGTCTCCGAAGTCGAGGGCTGGATCGAAGAGGCCCAACGCAACATGGAGAACGGGTTCCGAGCCCGGCCCAAGGATATCCGTGAGCAGTACGAATCCGATCTGCGGGAAACCAAGGAGGCGCTGGGCGAGGCTCACCTGCAGATCTATGCATTAAAAAAGTGGCGCCGCCTGCTCGACGAGGACGACAACTCGTAGTGTCGTTGCAGGCGGAATTGGCCAACGAGGGCCATTCGGTATCGCTATCCAAGCTCTGTCGCTGGCTAGGCGTACCCAGGCGGAGCGTCTATTACCGGCCCAGGAGACGGCAGCGCTTGATCAATACAGAGCTGGAAGCGCGCGTAAAGCTGACCTTGGAACGCTTCCCCACGTATGGTTATCGACGATTGGCCTGTGTCCTGGGCGAGAATCGCAAACCCGTACAGCGCATCCTGCAGCTCAAGGGCTGGCAGGTGCGCAAGCGTCCCCAAGGTTTTCGGCCTCGTGCCAAGAGCTTGCCATCAGTGACCACGCAGCCTGATGAGCGCTGGGCCACTGACCTTACTCACGTCTGGTGCGGCAAGGATCGACGGGCCAGCCTGGCAGTCATTATTGACTGCTGCACGCGGGAGATCCTCGGTTGGCGATTATCGGACAATGGCAGCAGCAATACAGCGGAAGCCGCCCTGGAAGAGGCCCTGATCCAGCGACTCGGCGCTCTGGGACGAGTCCATCAGCCTCTGGCGCTACGCTCGGATAACGGGCTGGTTTTCAGCAGCCGGCACTACACGGCGACGGTGAAGGCGTATGGCCTGAGCCAGGAGTTCACGACGCCGTACACGCCAGAGCAGAATGGCCTCGTAGAACGCTTCTTCCGTTCATTGAAGGAAGAATGCATCTGGCTTCATCGCTTCGAGTCACTAGGCCAGGCAAGAGCCGTCATCGGTCGCTGGATCCGGTATTACAATGAAGAGCGGCCGCATCAGTCCTTGGGCTATGTGGCACCCAAAGCTCACCCGGCATTAGTCGCTTGAGGTGAGCAAAAACCAGGGGGTCATTACAGCCCGACGCTACCTGGTAGATGAACTCTCTCCAATGTCGGAACGAAGTGCCGAGAATCTGCCTCTTGACCAGGGGTCAGCGTGAACGCCAGTGGCCAGCCATGGCGATCACAAACCAAATGTATTTTGGTTGTTAAACCGCCTCGGCTGCGGCCAAGTGCATGGTCTAGCGGTTCTTTCGAGCCCCCTTTTTACCGCCTCCAGCGGCAGCGCGTGTGGCCCGCACGGAAGTGGCATCGATCATCCATGTGTCCAGGTCCATAAGCCCATCTTCACGTAACCTGAGCTGCAAGCGAGAAAGAACCGCTTCAAAGGTGCCATCATCACGCCACTTGCGGAACCGGTCATACACCGTCGACCAAGGACCATATCGCTCGGGTAAATCACGCCATTTGGCGCCAGAGCACAGCACCCAGAAGATACCATTGAGCATTTTTCGGTCATCCCGCCTGGGTCTGCCCATGGTTTGAGGGGGCGCCACGATATCTTCAATCTGTGCCCAGCCGTCATCAGAGATTTCGTAACGTCCGACCATTGCTTTCCCCTATGCTGCTTTTGCATAGGGAAATTAGCAGATAAGGCTTTTCGTACAAAACCTAGACTCGAATGGGCAACCAACTAACAAAGGTAGGCAAATTGATTGTCTGGTACCAGGCAATAATAGAACTTATGAGCTAAAGCTACGAGTTACCATTGCAGCTAGCGGGCAAGGCCGATTCGGAGAGGAGCTATCTTTTGCAGAAGAGAGCCAAGCTGCCGGTTTTACCCCTGTTCTTTTGGTGCTCGATCCAACACCCTCTACTCGGCTAACTGAATTATCAGAAAAATACATGTCATGTGGAGGTGCATTTTACCACGGCGAAGCTGCTTGGCAGCACATGGAAGAAGAAGCAGGAGAAGTTATTTCAGTTTTCATAGAAAACTACATACGACCTGCGATTCAAGGCATTGAAGAAGTTGAAATTTACTTTCCGAAGTCAATAAATTTGAGCTGGTCGGAGAATGAAATAAAGGTGTCCGATAACTCCGCTTCTTATGTTGTTCAGCGCGTTTAAGTGCTAAGGAAACGCTGCGTAAATCCCGCCGCTGCTGCCCAGGCAGCCAACGACGGGGTAGAATCTGGACTTTCCTATCACCGTCTGACAGAGCCATCCGATGAAGCAGATCTCGTTCGCCCAGGCTGAGCACCAGAACAAGAAGAAGGTTACCCGCCGCGAGCGGTTCCTGGCGCAAATGGATGCCCTGGTGCCGTGGCAACGGCTGATCGAGGCGCTGTCACCATCCTACTTCCCCAACGCGGCAGGTAAGCGGGGCCGACCGCCGATTGGCCTGGAGCGCATGCTGCGGATCTACTTCCTTCAACAATGGTATGCGCTTGCCGACGAGGCGCTGGAAGATGCGTTCTACGACAGCCAGGCCATGCGTGACTTCATCGGTATCGACTTGGCCATCGAGAGTGTGCCGGACGCGACCACACTGCTGCGTTTTCGTCACCTACTGGAAAAGCATGCCCTGACCCAGCGAATCTTCGAGGAGATCAACGTAAGCCTGGCCGAGCAGGGCCTATTTATGCGCGAAGGCACCATCGTCGACGCCACGATCGTGGCGGCCGCTCCCTCCACCAAGAACAAGGCCAGGCAGCGCGATCCGGAGATGAAGCAGACCAAGAAAGGGAATCAATGGTTTTTTGGCATGAAGGCCCGTATTGGCGTCGATGCGGTCACTGGCCTGACCCACAGTGTCGCTGCCACTTCCGCCAACGTCGCCGATGTCACCATGGCGAGTCACCTGGTCCGGGATGACGACAAACGGGTATACGGAGATGCTGGCTACACCGGCATGTGGAAACACTTGGATGAAGAGAAGGATGCTCCGGATTCCCGGTGCTGTGTCGCCGCCAAGCGCGGTGCCATCAAAAAGATGGAAGATAGCCCCATGAAAGCGCTGCTGCTGAAATTCGAGAAGACCAAGGCCAGCATCCGCGCCAAGGTTGAGCATCCCTTTCATGTCATCAAGAATCTCTTCGGCTACCGGAAGGTTCGCTACAAGGGGCTGGCCAAGAACCAGGCGCAGCTGTTCACTCTATTCGGTTTGGCCAACTTGGTGTTGGCGAAACGATGCGAGGGCCGCATAGACGGGGCCAGTGCGCCCTGAATCTGCCTTGGCAGCCGGATAATCGGCTACCAGGGAGAACAAACGGGCAAAACGGGCCAGAGCATGGCCGCTGATCCGTTGAATTGACCGCGCTGAGCACATCAGTTGCTCAGCGACGAATTGTTCAGCGGTTCCCTAACAATGCGCTGCACTCGGACAATTTTTCCGCTGCGCTCCAAAATTTCCGGTGAGCGCGGCGTTATGAAAAGCGTTCGTCTTGACGTACGTACATAAAGACGTACACTTGGTTAAAAGTTGAACACACAAAGGGTGCGTCATGACCGGAATCACAGCAACCGAGGCGCGCAGCAACCTTTATCGGTTGATTGACGAGACCGCCGAATCCCACCAACCAATCGTCATCATGGGTAAGCGGAACAAAGCCGTCCTGGTTTCCGAGGAAGACTGGTCTGCAATTCAGGAAACACTTTATCTGCTTTCCGTACCAGGGATGCGGGAGTCTATTCGTGAGGGAATGGATACTCCCGTGGATGAATGCGATGAGGAGCTGGACTGGTGACTTGGAAGCTGGTTTACACCAAGCAAGCCCAGAAAGATGCAAAGAAGTTGGCCTCCAGCGGGCTCAAACCAAAACCCCAGGAACTGTTAGCGCTGATAGCGGAAGATCCATACCGCAAGCCGCCTCCGTTCGAGAAGCTCATAGGTGATCTTGCGGGGTCCTGTTCACGCCGCATCAATATCCAGCATCGTCTGGTCTATCAAGTGCTAGAGGACGAGCAAGTGGTGAAAGTCCTCAGGCTCTGGAGCCACTACGAATAATGCATAACCAGCCGCTGTTGCCGGACAATTTTCCACCACCTTGTGGCTCCAAAGGACCAAAACCTCACGCCTCGATCCATACTTCCTGGCCTTTGAATGCCACCTTCCAGGCGCGTAGTGTCACGTTTTCGTCTTCGACACACTGGCCGTCTTCCATGCGGAAGTGCTGCTTGTAGATCGGCGAGGCGACCACTGGCTCGCCCTTGATGTCGCCGACGATGCCGCGAGCGATCACATTGGCGTTGGAGAAGGGGTCGTGATGGTCGATGGCGTAGAGTTCCTGCGCTTGGTCGGGGCGCTGCGACGTGTTCGGGTCGCTTGGGATATAGAAGATCGCCACCTGGGCCGGACCATCGGCGGTTTCCACCCAGGCCGCCACGCCGGAATACTCGACCAGATCGGCCTTGTTGCATAGTTTCTGCCACGTCATGGTTTCTGCCTTCATTTTCACAGCGGTTGCAGTGCTCATGGTTTTTCTCCTGTTAGGCGCAAATCAAGCGGGGCGCAGCTGGCCGCGTTCGCTGGTCATGATGATCGACGGGTCGGGGCGCTCGTCGTTGACGAAGCTCTTGAAGCGCTTGAGCTTCTCCGGGTCGTTGATCGCATTGGCCCATTCGCACTGGTAGGTGTCGACCACGGTCTGCATCTGGCGCTCCAGCTCGTCATTGATGCCCAGGCTGTCTTCCAGAATCACTTCCTTGAGGTAATCGAGCCCGCCTTCGAGGTTTTCACGCCATACCGAGGTGCGCTGCAGGCGGTCGGCGGTGCGCACGTAGAACATCAAGAAGCGGTCGATGGTGCGATAGAGTTGCTCGTCGTCGAGGTCGGTGGCGAACAGCTCGGCGTGGCGCGGGCGCATGCCGCCGTTGCCGCACACGTACAGGTTCCAGCCGTTTTCGGTGGCGATGATACCGATATCCTTGCTCTGGGCTTCGGCACATTCGCGGGTACAACCGGAAACGCCGAACTTGATCTTGTGGGGTGAACGCAGGCCCTTGTAGCGGTTCTCCAGCTGAATCGCCATGCCCACGCTGTCCTGCACGCCGTAGCGGCACCAGGTGCTGCCGACGCAGGATTTCACCGTGCGCAGCGATTTGCCGTAGGCGTGGCCGGTCTCGAAGCCGGCTTCTATCAACTCGCCCCAGATGGCGGGCAGGTCTTCCAGGCGCGCGCCGAACAGGTCGATGCGCTGGCCACCGGTAACCTTGGAATAGAGGTCATATTTCTGTGCGACCTGACCGAGCACGATCAGCTTGTCGGGAGTGATTTCACCGCCCGCCACCCGTGGTACCACCGAGTAGGTGCCGTTCTTCTGCATGTTGGCCATGAAGGTGTCGTTGGTATCCTGCAGCGGCACGTGGGCGGTATCGGTGATCGGCTCGTTGAAGCAGGAGGCGAGAATCGAGGCCACGGCGGGTTTGCAGATATCGCAGCCCAGGCGGTGGGTGTCGGGATTGCCGTGCTTGGCGATCAGCTCGCTGAAGGTCTTGATGCCTTCCACTCGTACCAGCGAATAGAGCTCCTGGCGGGTGTGGGCGAAGTGCTCGCAGATGGATTTATCGACTTCAACGCCGCGGGCTTCGAGTTCGTGGTCGACCACGCTCTTGAGCAGCGCGGTGCAGCCGCCGCAGCCGGTGCTGGCTTTCGTCTCGCCTTTCACGCTGCCCAGGTCCACCGCGCCGCCGTCGATACTGGCGCAGATATCACCCTTGGTGACGTTATGGCACGAGCAGATCGTGGCGGTTTCGGGCAGGGCGTCCGGCCCCAGCAGCGGGGCGCCGTCACTGCTGGGCAGGATCAAGGAAGCCGGGTCGGCGGGCAGCTCCAGGCCGTTGTCGTAGTACTGCATCAGGGTGTCGTAGCAGCTGTTGTCGCCCACCAGCATGGCGCCGAGTAGTTTCTTGCCGTCGCTGGAAACTACCAGCTTGCGGTACTGCTGCTTGAGCGGGTCGAGGTAGCGGAACATCCGCGTTCCGGGATTCTGGTTGCCGTGGGCGTCACCGATGGCGCCGACATCGACGCCCATCAACTTGAGCTTGGTGCTCATGTCGGCGCCGCGGAAGGTGTCTTCGCCTTGTAGCAGGGTGGCCGCCGCGGCCTTGGCCATCTGGTAACCGGGGCCGACCAGGCCGAAAATGCTGTTGTTCCACAGTGCCACTTCGCCGACGGCGAGAATATGCGGGTCGCTGGTGCGGCAGTTGTCGTCGATCACCACGCCACCGCGCTCGCCGACCTCCAGGCTGCAGTCCCGCGCCAACTGGTCGCGTGGACGAATGCCCGCGGAAAACACGATCAGGTCGGTCTCGAGAACCTTGTCGTCCTGGAAGACCATGCGGTGCAGGCTGGCCTCGCCATCTTCGATATGCTGTGTGGCTCGGTTGGTGAGTACTTGAACACCGAGTGCCTCGATCTTTTCCAGCAGCAGTTCGCCGCCTTCGGTATCCACCTGCATGGGCATCAAGCGTGCCGCGAACTCGATCACGGCGGTATCCAGGTCCAGGCCGCGCAGGGCGTTGGCGGCCTCCAGGCCCAGCAGCCCGCCACCCACCACAACGCCGGTGGTGGCATTTTTGGCAGCTTCGCGGATAGCGTCAAGGTCGTCCAGGGTGCGGTAGACCAGACAGCCCTCGCGGTCGTTACCCGGTATCGGCGGCACGAAAGGGAAGGAGCCGGTGGCCAGCACCAGCTGGTCGTATCCGTAGCGTCCCTGTGGGGTGACGACTTCGTGACTATCGCGGTCGATGGTGGTTACCGCCTCATCCAGGCGCAGGGTGATACCGTGCTCGGCGTAGTATTCGCCTGTGGAAAGCGCCAGGGACTGGGCATCACGGCCGGTGAAATACTCGGAAAGATGTACCCGGTCGTAGGCCTGGTGGCGCTCTTCGCCGAAGACCGTGATCTGGTAACGCTCGGTGGCGCCTTGTTCGACCAGTTGCTCGACCAGATGATGGCCGACCATGCCGTTACCGATGATGATTAACTGGGGTTGAGTCGCCATGATCAAGCCACCTCTTTTGAGTAGTCGGAAGATGTTTGAGAGTCAAGCAGGGCCTGGCTGTCGGCCTGGCCGAAGAGTAGTGCTTGCCGGCAAGCGTTGAGGTTGGTGCCGGCAAGCGATTGTTCGAAATACCAGGGGCCGCATGCGGTATCGCCGTAGAGCACGGCGCCGACGATGCGGCCTTCCTGCAGCAGTAAACGGCGATAGTCGCCTTGTTCGGGGTCGTGATAACTCAGGACTTCGTGATCGTCAGTGGCTTCGGTGGGGCCGAAGGCGTAGAGCGATATACCGCTGACCTTGAGCTTGGTGGCGCTGGGAAGATCAAAGTAAGCGCTTGCTTTCGTGCCACTCAGCCGAGCGGCTAGTACCTCGGCCTGGCGCCAGATCGGCTCGACCAGCCCGTAAGTGGTGCCCTGGAATTCACAGCATTCGCCCAGGGCGTGAACATAAGGATCGGAGGTTGTGAGGGTGTCATCGACGTTGATGCCAAGCTCTACCGTTAGCCCGGCGGAACGGCCGAGTTCGGCATTGGGCGTGATGCCCGCCGCTACCACGACGCAATCGGCGGGCAAGCGGCGGCCGTCTTCCAGCGCTACACCGGCTACTTTCCCCTGGCCGTTATTCTCGATCGCCGCAAGTCGGGCTCCGGTTAGTACCTCCAGCCCGCGCTTTGTCAGTTCGCTGCGCAGCAGTTCGGCACTGGTGGCGTCGAGCTGCCGATTCATCAACCGCTCGCCGCGCTGGAGTACAGTGACCGCCATGCCGTGCTTGCCATGTCCTTGTTTACGTAATCCTTCTGCGGCTTCCAAGCCCAGCAGGCCACCGCCGACCACTATCGCGCGGCCACCGCGTTCGGCGGCGGCCGTCAGCCTGGCGGTATCCTGCATGTCTCGAAATCCCTGGACACCTTCCAGCTCGATACCGGGAACCGGCGGCATGGCGGGGCGCGAGCCTGTAGCCAGCACCAACCGGTCGTAATCGAGGATGCGCCCGCTGTGAGTGGTCAGGCGGCGCTGGGTGCGGTCGAGGCGTTCGACCTGTTCGCCGAGGATCAACTCGACGCCGTGGCGCCGGTACCAATCGGCGTCATGCAGGGTAAGGGCGTCTTCATCGAGTTCGGCGGCGAGCAAAGGCGACAGCAGAATACGGTTATATGCCGGGATCGGTTCGGCACCGATAACGGTAATACGCGAAGGCCGCCGCGGCTGCTTCAGCAAGACTTCGACCAACCGGTGGCCGGCCATGCCGTTGCCGATAATGACGAGATGGTCGGTGTTTGCGCACCTGGTGGATGTTGTTTCCATGGGTGGCTCCTGGCGTCATGCAAAAAGACCCAAACAAAAAACGCCTCTGGTGCCACTTCATAGAGAAGAAGCACCAGAGGCGTCATTGCCATGTAAAGAGGTTGCAACCGCCATTGGCTGCAGCTATCCAAGGAAAAGCAATTCCTTGGCCAAGTCCGCTATTAGGTATCAATAATCTTGATTATCAGAAGGTTGGGTTGTTCTGGCGTGAGGGGTGGTAGGCGGCGTGACGGGCATGACTGCACGTGGCTGGTGCAATTCATGCCCGAATGCACTGGCAAATGGCGCGCCATGCGTTCTACGCTCCAGTCTTGTTAGGACAGTTTTTATTTCAACTTATTGTTTTGAAAGACGTCTATCGGGTTTTTGCCACGCTGGGCGTAACTCTTGCTGCGGGTATGCCAGGCATCAATGGCGATGTCACGAATAGGCAACGGCGTCCATTCCCTCTCTTTTATCGGAGCGGGAGTGGGCGCTTTTTTGTTTGGCACTATTTTTCGGTACCTACTGCAGGAGCCTCCATGCAACAGGCGAACGCGTACCAGACCAAAACGACATGCCCCTACTGTGGCGTCGGCTGCGGCGTGACGGCAACGGTGGAAGCGGGCTCGCTGAGCGCCGTGGAAGGCGACCGTGAGCACCCGGCCAACTATGGCCGGCTGTGCGTCAAAGGTTCTGCATTGCATGAAACCCTGGGGGAGCAGGGGCGCCTAACGCGGCCTCGGGTGGATGGTGTCGAGGCCTCCTGGGAAGACGCGTTGACCGCTACCGCCGGCCGTTTGAACGCATTGCGGCAAGAGCATGGGAACCACTGTGTGGCGGCATATCTCTCGGGGCAACTGCTTACTGAAGACTACTACGTGGCCAACAAGCTGTTTAAAGGCTTTCTGGGCACGCCGCATTTGGATACCAACTCGCGGCTGTGCATGGCCTCGGCGGTAGCCGGCTACAAACGAGCCTTCGGCGCCGACGCGGTGCCCTGCAACTACGAGGATCTGGAAGAAGCCGAACTGGTGGTGCTGGTGGGCTCGAATCTGGCCTGGAATCACCCGGTGCTTTATCAGCGTCTGAAAGTCGCCAAGGAGCACAACCCGTTGATGCGCGTGGTGGTGATCGACCCGCGTGTGACTGACAGCTGCGAAATCGCCGATCTCTATCTGGGTATCGAGCCGGGCAGCGATGCCTACCTCTTCAACGGCCTGCTGGCGTGGATGGCGCAGCGCAATAAGCTCGATACCCGTTATCTCGAGCGTCACACCGAAGGCGTCGATGAGGCTTTGGTGGCCGCCCGGCAATCGGCCGGCTCGATCGCCGAGGTGGCCGCCGCCTGTGATATCGACCCGGAACGCCTGGAAACCTTCTACTACTGGTTCGCCAGCCAACTGCATGTGGTCACGCTCTACTCCCAAGGGGTCAACCAGTCCTCCAGCGGTACCGACAAGTGCAACGCGATCATCAATTGCCATCTGGCGGGCGGAAAAATCGGCTTGCCGGGGGCGGGGCCGTTTTCGATTACCGGCCAACCCAATGCCATGGGCGGGCGCGAAGTGGGCGGGCTGGCCAACCAATTGGCCGCGCATATGGATTACCACACTCCCGGCGCGCTCGACCTGGTCAGCCGCTTCTGGGCGACCGACAGCCTGACGCCTTGCCTGCCGGACGGCCCCGGCTACAAGGCGGTGGAGCTATTTGAGGCCATCGAGCGCGGCGAAGTGAAAGCGCTGTGGGTGATGGCCACCAACCCGGCGATTAGCCTGCCCGATGCCGCCCGGGTGCGGGCCGCGCTGGAAAAATGCCCGCTGGTGATCGTTTCCGAGTGCGCTGCCCACACCGACCTGCTGCCCTATGCCGATATCGTGTTGCCCGCCTCGGGGTGGTCGGAAAAGGATGGCACCGTGACCAACTCCGAGCGGCGCATTTCGCGCCAACGGGGCATGCTGCCACCGCCTGGCGAGGCGCGCCACGACTGGTGGATCATATGCGAGGTGGCCAAGCGCCTGGGGTTTGCCGAGGCGTTTGATTACTCCCATCCGTGGGAAATTTTCGACGAGCACGCCCGGCTTTCCGGCTTTGAAAACAGCACCGCCTCAGGCGGTACGAAGCGACTTTTTGATATTTCGGGTCTGATTGGCCTGGGCCGGGAAGACTATGACGCCCTGGCACCGATTCAATGGCCGGTCACCGTGGCCACGCCGCATGGCTCTGCCCGGCTGTTCGAAGATGGCCAGTTCGCTACGGCCAATGGTCGCGCCAAGCTGCTGGCAATCGATCCCCGCGGGCCCGAGCAAGCGCTCTCTGAGACGTATCCGCTGCGCTTGAATACCGGGCGCATTCGCGATCAGTGGCACACCATGACGCGCACGGCCCGCTCGCCGCGCTTGATGAATCACCGCACGGAACCCTTCATGGACGTGCATCCCGACGATGCCTTGGAGGCTGGTGTCAGCGATCAAGCGCTGGCCGTTTTAACCGCGGCGAAGGGCGAGTTTCGCGCTCGTGTGCGGGTCTCCAACGCCCAGCGGCGTGGAGACGTATTCGTGCCCATCCACTGGACCGATTGCTTTACCCGGCAGGCCAGAAGCAGTGCGCTGATCGACAGCATCACGGACCCGCTCTCCGGCCAGCCGGAAGCCAAGCACGGCGCTGTTGCGCTGGCACCTTTCGCCACCGAGTGGCAGGCCACCTTGTTGGTTGCCGATGGGGCGGCCGGCGCAACGCCCTGGCGCGCAAGCGCCTACTGGGCGCGTATCCCCATGCATGGCTGCCAGCGCTGGCAACTGGCCGATACCCAACCGGTGGAGGACTGGTTGGTACGGTTTGGAGAGTGGCTGCCAGCACCGGTCGCGTTATGGAGCGAAGACCCCGCCAGTGGGAGGCTGCGTGCCGCTGGTGTGGAAAACGGCAAGCTGCGCTGGTGGCTGATGGTAGGCCCGCCTGCAGAGTTGCCGGGGCTGGCGTGGCTGGAAGCCCGCTTTAATGATGAGGCGCTAAACGATACCCATCGTCGCCGCTTGTTGGCCGGCTGCGATGACGGCGCCGTCGATTCCGGCCCGGTAGTGTGCAGCTGCCATCAGGTGGGCCAGAAAACCATCGCCAACGCCATTCGCCAGGGCGACACCAGCATAGAAGCGCTGGGGGCCAGGCTTGCCTGCGGTACCCAGTGCGGCAGCTGTATTCCCGAATTGAAATCATTGATCGAAGAGGAGCGGCCCCATGCGCGCGCTAAGCAATCCCCTGCCGACTGAAGTGGTTTAACACCATGATGCGCTTGTCGTCATACCTCCAATCGTCGCTGGGGCGCCAAGGCGATAACGAATGGCGCCTGCCGCTACGGGTGGGCCGAAGTGAGCCCCGCGCCGGGCAGGTCTATCTGGTCGGCGCCGGCAGTGGCGATGTCGAGCTGTTGACGCTCAAGGCCGCCCGACTGCTGATGCAGGCCGATGCCGTGGTGTACGACCGCCTGGTGGGCGACGAGGTGTTGGCGCTGATCCCACGGGGCACAGAGCGTTATTACGTGGGTAAAGCCAGTGGTCATCACAGCGTACCGCAAGCCGAGATCGGCGCGCTGATGGTCAAGCTGGCGGGCGAAGGCAAGTCGGTGGTGCGCCTGAAAGGTGGCGACCCGGCAATATTCGCGCGAATGGGTGAAGAGCTGGATGCCCTATCGGCCGCCAACGTACCCGCTGCCATCGTGCCGGGGATTACCGCCGCTTCCGCCGCTGCCGCCTGCATGGGCATCCCGCTTACCGATCGAGGCCATGCCCAACAGCTGCGCTTTGTCACCGCCCAGCTATGCCGTGAAGACGGCACTCCGGATTGGGCAACGCTGGCGCGTCGAGATGAAACCCTGGTGTTTTACATGGGCCTGTCCAAGGTGGCCGCGATCTGCCACGGCCTGCGCAGCGCGGGCCTGCCGAATGAGTGGCCGATCATGCTGGTAGCCAACGCCAGCCAGCCCGAGCAGCAGTCGCTGGTCGGCTGCTTAGCGGATATGCCCGACAAGCTTGTCGCTCACCCATTGCCTTCACCGTGCTTGATCGTAGTGGGGAGCGTGGTGCAGCGGGTGGCCACCAGTCCCGCTGCCCCCGGTGACCTGAAACTTTCCCTGAATCCACAGTAAGGAAATCCCCATGTCTTATCTATTACCTGCCGAATTTGCCAGCAAGATGGTCGATGCCGGCGAA
The DNA here is from genome assembly GCF_039691755.1 of Halomonas sp. Bachu 37. NCBI lineage: Bacteria > Pseudomonadati > Pseudomonadota > Gammaproteobacteria > Oceanospirillales > Halomonadaceae > Halomonas > Halomonas kashgarensis. The sequence continues at coordinate 264,513 of NZ_CP137552.1, forward strand.
GCCAAGCTGCATATGTCCAACCGTGACGCCCTTATCCGCGCCTTCATGGCCGGGGCCATTCTGGCGATTGCCGCGGTATTCGCCGTGACCGTGGCGGTACAGACCGGCTACCCGATCATCGGCGCCATACTCTTCCCCGTGGGGTTCTCGATTCTTTACCTGATGGGCTTCGATCTGCTGACGGGGGTATTCGTCCTGACGCCATTGGCCTGGATCGACAAGCGGCCCGGCGTCACCATCAATCGCATTCTCAAGCATTGGGGGGTCGTGTTCATCGGCAATTTCGCCGGCGCGTTGACGGTCGCCTTCTTGATGGCAATCGTCTTTACCTACGGCTTCAGCACGGCGCCCAGCGAAGTGGGCCGGGTGATCGGCGAAGTGGGGGAAGGGCGCACGGTCGGCTATAAAGAGTATGGTGCCGGCGGCATGGCGACGATTTTCATTCGTGGCGTACTGTGCAACTGGATGGTCTCGCTGGGTGTCGTGGGGGCGATGATCTCGACCACGGTCAGCGGCAAGGTCATCGCCATGTGGATGCCGATCATGCTGTTCTTCGCCATGGGCTTCGAGCACTCGGTGGTCAACATGTTCCTGTTCCCCTCGGGTCTGATCATGGGCGGCAACTTCTCGATCATGGACTACCTGATCTGGAATGAAATCCCGGTGGTGCTGGGCAACCTGATCGGTGGTTTGTCGCTAACGGGCCTGACGCTCTACACAACCCATGTACGCACCGCGCCACAAAAGAACCTCCATGTAGGTGCCGCGTCTCAAAAAGCCCTGTGATCCGATAAAAGGGAACACTGGCATTCTTCGCTTGTTCAAGCCTTCGCTCCGGCGAAGGCTTTTCTAGAAAGGGGCCTTGATGGCAGCGCTCAGTATTTCGCTCGGCCAGCATTCCGACAAGGGGCGCAAACCGAGCAATCAGGATTTCCATGGCGCTTATCTGCCCGCCGAACCGCAGCGTTCCAGCAAAGGCATTGCGATCGCGCTAGCCGACGGGATCAGCAGCAGTGAAGTGAGCCGTGAAGCGAGCGAGGCGGCGGTGGGCGGCCTCCTGGCGGACTACTACGCCACTCCGGCAACCTGGACCGTCAAGACCTCGGCCCAGCGGGTGCTGCAGGCTACCAGCGCGTGGCTATACGCCCAGACGCGGCAAAGCCAGTACCGCTACCACCTGGATCGCGGTTATGTATGTACCTTGAGCGCCATGGTGATCAAGTCCACCACCGCGCATCTGTTCCATGTCGGCGACAGTCGTATCTATCGCCTCGATGACAATACCCTGGAACCGCTGACCGAGGATCACCGCTTCTGGGCCTCACGCGAGGTGAGCCACTTGAGCCGCGCCATGGGGGCCGGCCAGCATCTGGAGCTGGATTATCGCGCCATATCGCTGAGTACCGGCGATGTGTTCGTGCTTGCCACTGACGGCGTCTACGAGTGGCTTTCCGCAGGCGCGATGGCGGCCTTGATTCGTGCTCATTGGGGCGATCTTGACGCGGCGGCAAAGGCGTTGGTCGCGGCGGCAATGGAAAGCGGCAGCGACGACAATCTTACCGTGCAGCTGGTGCGCATTGACGCGCTGCCCGAGCGCCACGCCGATGAGTTGTACGAGGCGCTGAGCGCTTTACCGCCGCCACCCGAGTTGCGCTCTGGTCGCGAGCTGGATGGCTTTCGCGTTCTGCGCCAGTTGCACGCCAGTAGCCGCAGCAATGTCTACCTGGCGGAGGATATCGAGAGCGGCCAGAAAGTGGCGCTGAAAACGCTTTCGACCGAATTGGCTCAAGATCCGGCCAGTGTCGAACGGTTTGTGCGCGAAGAGTGGATTGCGCGGCGCATCGATAACGCGCATGTGCTCAAGGCTCCCGCCCAGCAGCGCCCGCGGCGTTACCTTTATACAGTGCTGGAGTATATCGAAGGGCAGACCCTGACCCAGTGGATGCGCGATCATCCCAAGGCGGAGCTGGCCAGCGTACGTCCACTCGTGGAGCAGATCGCCAGAGGGCTGCGCGCCTTTCATCGCCTGGAAATGCTGCATCAGGACCTGCGCCCCGACAATGTCATGATCGACACCCACGGCACGGTCAAGTTGATCGATTTTGGCGCGGCCAAGGTGGCGGGAATCGCCGAGGCGAAGAGCGATTCGCCGGTTGGCGAGGAACTCCTGGGTACCGCGCAATATGCCGCGCCGGAGTATTTTCTGGGCGAGGGCGGCACTTCTCGAGCTGACCAGTACTCCCTGGCGGTGATCGGCTATCAGATGCTGACCGGAACGCTGCCCTACGGAACCCAAGTGGCCAAGACCCGCACCCGGGCGGCGCAGCACAAGCTTGCCTATCAATCGGCATTGAGTGAGAACCGTGAACTTCCCGCCTGGGTGGACGAAGTACTCAAGAAGGCGCTGCACCCCAATCCGCATAATCGCTATCCGGCGCTTTCGGAGTTTGTCTTCGAGCTGCGCTCGCCAAGCCCCGGCCTGGTCAACCGCGCCAAGTTGCCACTGGTGGAACGCGATCCGGTACTTTTCTGGAAGGGCGTGTCGTTGGTGCTGGCGGTCGTGGTTATCGTGCTGCTGATCCGGTAGACGTCACGGCATGCTGACGAACCCGTGCTGTGCGACGGTTGCCACGTCACATGTGCTCCTCGCGTTCAGCGATACATTCGTCAGAGCCCATTTCGAATTCGCGGCAGATCCAGGGACGGTTCTCGTAGATGGAGCACATCATGGTGTTGCGGTTTAGCGCGGAGCACCAGCCATCTTCCAGACGAGTCATCACGCTTGCGCCCCAATCGTTGTGGGTGATGTGCCGTTCGGGAACCCCGGTATCGCTTATCAGGAGAACTTCAAGCCGGCAGCAACAGGCATGACAAGTGGAACAGGTGATCTCGGTAGCGGGTAATTCGGTAGCGTCTATTTTCATGGGCGGCAACGTTGGCAGGGCGAATCAGCATAACATGCTTGCTCAGGGTGCTCTCAGACATGAACCATTCAACTGGGTCGAACGATCCTATCCTATTCTGACCGGGCCTGACCTGCGGATCTGCTCCCGGTTAGACTCGCCTGAGCTAATTGCCTAGACTAGCCGCCTCGAATCCGGGGATACCGTCATGCCGCTAGCCGATGAAACCGTTGTTCAACACACTCTGGAGTGGGTCAAATCCTTCATTGTGGGGCAGAACGTTTGCCCTTTTGCCAAGCGGGAAGTGGAAAAGGACTCCGTCAGGATCATCGTGGTGCGCTCCAAGAAGCTGGAGGTCGCGCTGGAAGAGCTGATGGCGGAAGTGCAGTGGCTGGATGAACATGCCGATACCGAGACCACGCTGCTGGTCTTTCCCACCTTATTCAAGGGGTTCCATCATTACCTGGATTTCGTCGAGTTGGCGGAAAACGTCATGGCTGATCAAGGCTGCGACGGCATCTATCAGCTGGCCACCTTTCACCCGGACTACTGCTTTGCCGAGACGGACCCGGACGAGGTCTCCAACTACACCAATCGTTCGCCTTATCCCATGCTGCATCTACTCAGAGAGGCCAGCCTGGACAAAGCCATAGCGTTCTCCGGCGATACCTCGACGATTCCCGAACGCAATATCGCCCATATGCAGGCGTTGGGTAGAGAGCAGCTGGAAACACAGCTTCAGCAGTGCATGCACGAAAAGTCTTGAAAGAGAGCGCCCGGCACATGGCCGGGCGGAAACGTATCACCTCGAATTCGTGAGTCGAGGCGGTTTGATCAAGTCTTCTGTATTCCAGAAGGGCGTTACAGCTGCTCCAGCACGGTTTCGGCGCTGCTGTCGTGGACGCCCTTGTCATCCACGCCGATGTATTCCACGACACCATCGTTGGCGATCAGGGCAAAACGCTTGCAGCGTGTTCCCATACCCATGCCGGAGGCGTCCATTTCCAACCCCAGGGCCTTGGCGAATTCCGCATTGCCATCGGCGAGCATGGTGAAGGCCTGGGCATTCTGACTCTCTTGCCAGGCGCCCAGCACAAAGGCGTCATTGACCGCCATGCAGGCGATGGTATCTACGCCCTTGGCGAGGATCTTGTCGGCATTCGCCACGAAGCCCGGCATGTGAGTATTGGAACAGCCCGGCGTGAAGGCGCCGGGCACGGCGAACAGCACGGCGCGCTTGCCGCTGAACAACTCACCGGTGGAAATATCCTGGGGGCCATCCGGGCCGTTGGTCTTGATGGTTACGTCGGGAATCTTGTCACCTACGGAAATCGTCATGATTGCTTCCTTGTATCCAGAGTATTGAGTCATTCGGGTTCTTGCGGGTTACTCGTGCGCTGGGCGTAAATCCTTGTACATGATATGCGCATCCACCAGGCCCAGCCGGGCATGGCGGTAGGCATTGGGTACGGTGCCGACGATGGCAAAGCCCAGCCGTTGCCATAGTGCCACCGCCACGGTATTGGTGGATACCACCGCGTTGAATTGGATGGCTCGATAGCCGAGTTCGACAGCCACACGTTGAGAGTGTAGACACATTGTCTTCGCTACGCCTTGGCCCCTGGCGGCCTGTGTCACCATATAGCCGCAGTTGCACACATGGTCGCCTGGGCCTGCGGCGTTGGGCTTCAGGTAATAGCTTCCCAGCACTTCACCATTATTCTGCTTGGCCACATACGTTACCTGGGGTAACTCACACCAGAGATGGCGGGCCTCGGGGTAGGAGAGGGCAGGATCGAAGGCATAGGTTTCCCGAGCCTTGACGGTCTGTTCGAATGTCGGCCAGAACGCCTTGAAATCGGCCTCCGTCATCGGGGCAAGTTGCATAGAGCCATTTCCATGATTGAGCAAACAAGAAGGGACGTCTTGTGATACCTGTCCCGCCTTGAAACTACCTTCACCTGGCCGCCTCGGCCACGATCTCGTAACTGCGCAGACGATCTTCGTGACGATAGAAGTCGCTATTGATCATCAACTCATCGGCGCCGGTGCGTTCGCTGAACTCCTCGAGCCCGGCTTTTACCGTCTGAGGACCGCCGATGATCGCCGCCCCCAGGAACTGTTCCACCTGGGCTTGCTCGTAGGGCGTCCAGTCAAGCTGGTCGACCGGAGGCAGCGATTGAGTGCGTTGCCCGCGAATCAGGTTGAGAAACTTCTGCTGCGCGGTAGTGGCCAGGTAGCGTGCCTGCTCGTCGCTATCGGCGGCGATGACCGGCAAGCCCACCATGGCGTAGGGCTTCTCCAGCGTCGCGGAGGGCTGGAAGTTGTCGCGGTAAAGCCGCAGCGCTTCAAAGAGATACCCTGGCGCGAACTGAGCGGCAAAGGCGAACGGCAATCCGAGTTTGGCTGCCAGCTGCGCGCTGTAGCCACTCGAACCCAGAAGCCAAGTGGGTACGTGGGTGCCCTGGCCGGGAACCGCCTTGACCCGCTGGCCGGGCTCGGCATCCGCCAGGTAGCGGTGGAGCTCGGCGAGCTGCTGGGGGAAATCGTCCACTCCTGCCTGCGGATGACGGCGCATGGCGGCCATGGTGGCGCCATCCGAGCCGGGCGCACGCCCCAGCCCCAGGTCGATCCGGCCGGGATAGAGGGTTTCGAGCGTACCGAACTGCTCGGCAATCACCAGCGGCGGATGATTGGGCAGCATGATGCCGCCGCTGCCCACGCGAATCGTCGAGGTCTGCCCGGCGACATGGCCGATCAGTACGGCGGTGGCGGCACTGGCGATTCCGTCGATATTGTGATGCTCGGCAAGCCAGTAACGGGTGAAACCCAGCCGCTCGGTCAACTGCGCCAGCGAGACGGTGTCGCGAAAGGTATCGGCGGCGCTGCCGCCCTGACGTATCGGCGCAAGGTCAAGGACGGAAAGCGCCGTGTTTGAAAGTCGACTCATGCAGCACCTGAAAGGTTGAAACGATGTAGCGGGCTAGGTGTGATGCTTAGCCTGCTTGCTAAATAACCATATGAGGGCCACGGGACGAGAATGCAACGGATGAAGCAATAAATCGGCCGCCATGGACAGCGTAGTCATGGCGGCCGGTGGCGTGCGGCTTACTCTTCCGGCGGAGTGGGGCGAATCAGAACTTCATTGATATCCACATGGCGAGGTTGCTTGACCGCATAGATGACCGCATTGGCGATGTCGCGATCTTCCAGGGCGTACTCCGGTGGATCATCGAAGAAGGGGGTATCGACCATACCCGGTTCGATCAAGGTGACGCGAATGCCACTGCCGCGCAGCTCCTCGCGCAGATTGTAGCCTATACCGCTCACTGCCCACTTGGTGGCGCTGTACATGGAGCCGGGAATCGTGGTGCGCCCGGCGGCGGAGCCGGTCAGCAGGACATGGCCCTTGCTGCTCCGCAAACTGGGCAGACAGGCTTGCAGGGTGAGGCCGACGCCGTAGATATTGGTGAGGATCATGTCGTGCCACGCCTGGTGATCGGCGCCGCTGAATCCTCCGGGAGAGCCGCCACGGCCGGCGTTGGCGAATACGACATCGATACGGCCGAACGTCTCCAGGGCTTGCTCCACCATGGCTTGCTGCTGATCCATCTGGGTGACATCGACGCCGCATGTCAGCACATTCTCCGGCCCCAGCTCGTGTGCCAGCGCTTCAAGCTTATCCTGCGAGCGTGCGGCCAGTACCAGTTTATAACCCTCCCGGGCGGCTGCCCTGGCAGTTGCGGCGCCTATTCCACTAGAAGCGCCGGTGATTAGTACCACTCCATCATGCATGCTGATCTCCATGGTATTCTTTTATCAGGGGAGTTCTCAGCATGGTAAATCCCGACGAGACGCGCAACTGTAAGTAGACATTTCATCCTTTTTCTGCATCGGTAGTATTCATGTCTCGTTTACCGGTCAGGCTGGGCTCAAGCGCCGGTCTCCTTCTTCTGCAGCATGCTGGAAAGATCCAGAATGGCGCGTGCCATATCCGCCATGCTCTTGCTCTGGTCCATCGAGGTCTTGCGCAGAAAACGGTAGGCCTCTTCTTCGCTCATATCCTGATGAGCCATGATCAAGCCCTTGGCGCGCTCGACCAGTTTGCGCTCGCGTAGCGCCTTGCGCGTGTTCTCCAGCTCATCGCTGAGGCTTTGCAAGCGGGTGGATTGGGCCTGGGTCAGTTCGATCAGCGAGCGGCTCAAGGGCGAACTGACGGCTTCGGCGGTAAGGGAACCGAGCGCCTGGGAAGAATCCTCCTTGAACATTTCCATCAATTGCTGGCATGGCGCCGAGGAGGTGTGCTGCTTGTGCGGTTCGGCCTTGGCTTGTGCCAGCGCCTCCTGCGCCTGGGCAATCTTGGTGTGGCACATCTGCGACAGTGCATGAGTAAGGTGATCTTCTACTAGTTTCATCGAGTCGATACGCAGGGTGGTGAGTTCGTACCAGGTTTCTGCCAGGGTATCGGGGGTGTCTGTCGGCTGCGTGCGGTGGGCGGCAATTTCGCGCAACTGCTGGATGCCGCTTAACGTACGTGTCGAGAGTTGCCGTTGCCATTGTTGACGGGCTTCGCTGTCGGCGAACTCGATGAACGTGTCGAAACAGCGCTGCTGCGCATCTACCAGGCTGACCAACGTGGTGCGGTGAGCATCATCGAAATGACCGGTAGCAAAGCCGAAGGCGCCACAGGCACGCTCCTGCCCTGCCAGTTCCTTGCCTTGCATGAAATGGAAGATAGCGACCAAGGCATGGGTGATATCGGGATCGGCAGTACTGTCGGCGGCCTCGAAGACGATCGAAAGCAGCCCACTGATGAGCTGATTGAAGCGCTGGGTGGCGGCGTCCGGCGAAAGTGCCAGCTCCTTGATCGCCCGGCGCATCGTGGCGAGTTCATCCAGGGCAAACCAGGCGGCAGCGATGCGCCGGAGCAGGCGTGCTCCGACGAGCGGCCGGGAGTCCCGGCTCATGGCATCCAGGCGCTTGCGCAACTGTGCTTCCGCCGCCTGGCTTTCTTCTACAGAGACATCGCAGCGGCTGCCGAACTGATTACCATTGGAGGCCAGGTAGATATTGGCTGCCCCACGCTCACGTTGCAGGACATGAATGAAGCGGCTGATATCCCCGACGATATCGCAGGTGGTGGCGAGATGGGTCAGGTCGTCGATATCGCATCGCTTGGCCGCCAGCAGAAGATAGTGGGGTGATGGCATAGTCATTCCTCGATCCGGGTTGTCTCCCCTCAGCGCAGCGAAAGAGCACCGGCGCCGGTATCATCGCCCACCGCATCGCGATAGGCCCTGGCTTCTTCTGCTTCCGTGGCATCGCTGAAGCGTACCAGCATGACACAGGAGGCAAGTGCCAGTACCGTTACACCGAGATAGAAAAGACCCTGCTGATAGCTTAACGCTTCGCTGCGGAACAGGAAGGCGGCCGCCACGGCGCCCACATTGCCGCCGGCGCCCACGATACCCGCGACGGCGCCCAGGCAGCGCTTGTTGATGAACGGCACGACGCCGTATGTGGCCCCTTCCGCCATCTGCACGAACAGGCTGAAGACCAGCATGATGCCGATGGCAAGGCTCAGTACATGCATCTGGGAAAATGCCACCAGGGCGACACCTTCGCAGACCAGAGCAATGAACAGCCAGCGGACCCGGCCTTTCAAACCGGCCTGCTTGGCGAACAGGTCGGAAAATACCCCGCCCAGGGTACGGGCGAAGATATTCATCAGGCCGAAGAGGCCGGCAATCATCCCGGCGGTGGCCAGGGTCAGCTCGAAATTATCGAAGAAGTAGATTGCGGCGATATTGTTGATCGTCAGTTCCACACCGAAACACAAGCCGTAAACCACGAACAGCGCCCATACGCGGATATCCTTGGCCGCCGCAAGAAAACTGCGGGCGGCGCCGTGTTCGCCACTGGCCGGGGGCAGCTCGCCGCGAGCGCGCAGCTCGGCGAAATTGCCGTTGGGAGCGTCCTGGGTGAAGCGCCAATAACCGATGCCGGTAATGAACAGCACGATACCCGGAACGACCATGGCCAGGCGCCATCCCAAGGTTTCGCTGACACCCAGCATCAGCATTCCCGAGAAGATCAGCGGCATCAGAATCTGGGTGGTACCGCCGCCCAGGTTGCCCCATCCGGCACTGGTGGCATTGGCGGTTCCCACGACGTTGGGTGCGAACATCATGGTGGTGTGGTACTGGGTGATGACGAATGAGGCCCCGATGGCGCCAATGGCCAGCCGTGCCAGCAGAAAGCTTTCGAAACTGCTGGCGAAGCCGATGCACATGACCGGAATCGAACCCAATATCAGCAGGCCGGTATAGGTCTTGCGCGGCCCGATACGATCACATAGTACCCCGATCAACAGGCGCACGATTACCGTAATGGCGACGGAGGCAATGATGGTGTTGCCGATCTGGGTCTGTGTCAGTGAGAGATCCTCACGGACCACCGCCATCAAGGGCGCGATGCCGAACCAGCCGAAAAAGCAGATATGAAAGGCGAACCAGGAGAAATGGAATGCGCGCATCTGCGGTGTCGAGAAACTCAACAAGCGGATTCTGTTGGCTTTATTGCGAATGTCCATGGGTGTTGCCTCACGTGGTGAAGTTGACGAGAACAAGTCCTTCTTCATTGAAGGTCAGGTTCGACGCACTCGTACCCATGAGGGCCTGGTCCACGCCTACCGGCATTGCCCAAAGCCAAGCAGGAAATCTGCCAGCTACTGGTTTTTATAAACGGGGCAATGGTTTGGGGAATGGAAGGCGACGCCGGTAGTGCCGCGACCCTGTTGCAATGCCGCATTCTTGGGCATTGTCAGCAAGGGATGCGGCATCTTGGTGCTTCGACAGCGGGGAGAGCGAACCTCAATGTAGTTCAATGTAGATAGACGGCATCGATATCCAGAGTGGAGCGCTGGCCGATGGCGTCGAAGTTCTCTTCCAGCCAGCGCTCGGTGGCGGCGCGGCCATGGTCGAACAGATGGCACAGAAACGGCCACTCCGAATTGAGCTTGCTCGAGACCGACAGGTTCTCCAGTGCCTGTTCGCCGCTGATGCGATGAAACAGGCTCTGCTGATAGCAATTCTCGATACCTTGTGCCTCCAGGGAATTCTTGAGCATGGCGATCATGCGGATCTCCTTGATCAGTGAGGCATTGAAGGTGATCTCGTTGAGGCGGTTAAGGATGGCGCTGGCGCTGGTGGGCACTTCCTCTCGGCTGACAGGGTTGATCTGTACCAGCAGAATATCCCGGGTGCTGCACTCCTCCATGAGCGGAAAAAGCGCCGGGTTTCCCATGTAGCCTCCGTCCCAGTATGCCTCGCCGTCGATCTCCACCGCTTGGAAGAAAAGCGGGAGGCAGGCGGAAGCCATCAACACATCGACAGTCATCTCTTCGCGGCGAAAGACCCGCTGTTTACCGCTTCGCACATTGGTGGCGGCGACGAACAACTTGAGTTGCTCACAGCGCTGGACACGCTCGAAATCGACGTGTTCGGCCACGATTTTGCGTAGCGGGTTCACGTTGAGCGGGTTGAATTGATAGGGCGATACCAGGCGGCTCATCAGGTCCATCGCCAGATAGCCCGGAGAATGGTCCAGGCTCCAGTTACCCTTCAGCATATCGACGGGCGTGCGGCGAACCGGGCTCGCCATGCCCGCGCGGCTGACGGCCCGCCAGAAGTCGTACAACGCCCGGCGAGCCGTTTCCTGGTCGCCCCGGGTCAACGCATCGGCTACCACCACACCGTTCATGGCGCCGGCACTGGTGCCGCTGATACCTTCGATCTCGATACGTTCATCTTCGAGCAGGCGGTCGATGACACCCCACGTATAGGCACCGTGGGCGCCCCCGCCCTGCAGGGCAAGATCCAGTTTCTTGATATCGGTCATGCGTCCCTTCCTGTTACGACTAAAAGTGTAAGCCTTCGCGTTGCTGCGAAGCATGGCATATGTAATTGTCCGTGATGAAAAGCCGAGAATTATGCCGAATCGTGCCGCCTGGTAGCCTGCTGTGTAGTGGATAAGCCACAGACATCACCTGCTACCTCAGGCCTCTAATAATAATTGGCGTCTAATAATAAATGGCACAGCGAGTTTCCTCCCTTGTCGCCAGCTAAACCTCCCGTGCCCAACCATGATAAATAGGTGGTAATACAAGAATGGCAGATAAAAAAGCATCCCGCTTCAGTCTGAGCCTCCAGGCCAAGATCGTGTTCCTTGTGCTGGTCCCCATGTTGATACTTGCGCTAGTCCTTACAGCGCTGGAAGTCCAAGGCTCTCTGACCCGAATCGACGAGACGCTGGAAGAGCAGCGCGAGTTGCTCGTGGAAGAGCGAGAAACCACGGTACGCTACCTGGTCGAGTCAGCATTTAATGCGGTCTCGCATCTGGTGAATCATCCCACCCTCAGTGAAGCGGAAGCCCAGGCGCGTGCCCAGGAAATCCTGCAGAATTTCCGCTTCGGCAACCAGAACTACGTGTTTGCATTGGATTTTGATGGTATTGCCATGGCGATGGCAGCGGCTCCCAACCGCGTCGGCACCAGCATGTCGGGGATGACCGACAGCGAAGGCAATGCCTTTGTCGATGACCTGATCGACCGGGCGCGTAGCGGTGACGAAAGCTTCTATGATTATTCATGGATCAATCCTGCTACTGGCGAGGCTGAACGCAAGCACTCCATGGCCATCCCCATCCCCGAGTGGGAGTGGATGCTAGGAACCGGCATCTACCTGAGTGATATCGACGAAGGCCTGGCCGCCGTCGAAGCCTTGGCCTGGCGCGAGTTCCGCAACGACCTGATCGCCAAACTGGCGGTAACGCTGCTGCTGCTGGTGGGGGTGGGCATCGCCGCGACCTGGCTGGTGCATCGTGCGTTGCGTCCGGTGCGTCGTGCCGCCACGACGATGAAGGATGTGGCCACAGGCGAAGCCGACCTGACCCAGCGCCTGGCCGTGGAATCCAATGATGAAATGGGCGAACTGGCCCGCCAGTTCAATGCCTTCATCGAGCGCATGCAAGTTACTCTGCAGGACGTGCATCGCACCTCGCGCACCGTACTGCTCGCTTCGCAGGATATCGACCAGGGCACCAACGAGCTGGCGACGCGTACCGAGCAGTCCGCGGCCAACCTGCAGCAGACGTCTTCCTCCATGGAGGAAATTACTTCCACCGTGCATCACACGACCCAGGCCGCCGAGCAGGCTAGCCAGCTGTCCCACGGCGCCGTCGACGTAGCGACCAAGGGCAGCGGGGCGATGCAGCAGGTAGAGCGCACCATGGGCGAGATCAATGATTCGGCGAGCAGGATTGGCGAGATCATTACCATGATCGACTCGATCGCCTTCCAGACCAATATCCTGGCGCTCAACGCCTCGGTGGAAGCGGCGCGTGCCGGCGAGCACGGGCGCGGATTCGCCGTAGTGGCGGAGGAAGTACGCAAGCTGGCCAGCCGTTCCAGCGAAGCGTCCAATGAGATTCGCGGCTTGATCGATGCGTCGGTCAAGCACACTCGCGAGGGTGCCGAGATCGTGCGCGAGGCCGGGGCGACCATGCAGGAGATCGTCGAGAGCGTGACCCGGGTGACAGATGTGATCGCCGAAATCAGTGCGGGCGCACGGGAACAGAGTGCTGGTATCAGCGAGGTCAATACCGCCGTGGCCGAGATGGACTCCATGACCCAGCAGAACTCCTCCATGGTGCAGCAGAGCTCGGCGGCCGCCCAAAGCCTGCGGGAAGGCGTCGAACACTTGAGCCATCTGTTGGATTCGTTCGTGCTGGGCGAGACAAGCCTGCAACCGGCCTTGCCGCAAGCTTCATCTCACAGCCGGGCGATACCTGCGGCGGCACAGCACCCTGCCGAACCCAGGCAGGCAAGCACCAAGCGTCATGCCGTTGCCGAAGAGTGGGAAGAGTTCTAGCGCTTTTACCTGCTCTAACGGAACAAAAAAGCGGCGCTGAATCATAGCGCCGCTTTTTTGTTTGTACTGTTATCGTGTGCCTATATTGTCGCCTGGCCTTGTCCTGCCCAGAGCAGCTTAAGCGACATGCACTGCCGACGGCAGGGCGGCTTGCGGCGTTTGGCTCGATGAATCCTTCAGCTGGAACTCGCGGACCGCCGCCATCAATTGTTGAGCGGCCTGCGCCAACTGCTGGGTATTGGTATGGGCGTGGTTCAATGAGCGCCGAGATAGATCGAGGGATTCATGCATTTCGATGATGCTTCCTTCGAGTTGCTCGATACCGTTGTTTTGTTGTTCGGTGGCAAGATCGACTCCTGACAGGCGCGAAGCCACCTGTTCGAATATCTCGATCACCTGTCGCGTGGCGTCATCGGCAGCTTGAGTCTGTGCTACGCCATCGGAGACACCCTGTCTCGTCTGGTCGATCTGCTGGCGGATGCGTGAGGCGGTGTCATAAGTTTGTCCCGCAAGGTTGCGTACTTCCCCAGCTACCACGGCGAAGCCACGACCATTCTCGCCGGCACGTGCTGCTTCCACCGATGCGTTGAGTGCCAACAGGTTGGTCTGGAAGGTGATCTGGTCGATTTCGCCCAGAAGTCCATGAATCTGTTCCGCTTGGGTTTCCAGGTGTTCCATGACTCTACGCATGGCATTGACCTGCTCGCCGCCCTGAGCGGCAGCGCTCTTGGCCTGGGCGGCCAGCTCGCGCACCCGGCGGGTTTCCTCTGCACTATCGCGAGTCGAAGAGGCGAGTTGTGTGGCACTGGAGGAGATACGTTCTATCTGGGTAGCGTTAAGCTCGGCCTGTTCGGCTACCTGCCGTTGCGAGTGGAGGAGGTCGGTACTCAAAGTATCCACCTCCGCCGCGGTCTGCTGGGCCTTGTACAAAGTTGCGCCAACTTTTTGTTGCATGGCATCAATGGCTGCTACCGCTGGTAACAGCTGCTCCTGTCGGCTGAAGCTCACATTCAATTGCCCATTCCCGGCTTGGCGGGCGAACTGGCTGACGATCCGGCCTTCATCCATCATGCGTTTCAGCACATGGGCGATATAACTCAATACCATTACCTGAATTACCACCGCACCCGCATGCATGGCAAGGCAGCCGAGTAGTTGGGACAGCCCATGCCCTTCTTCATGGCCACCCAGGCTGGTATAGAGAGTCACGATACCTTGATGCTGCAGCCAGGTAAAAAGCAGGTGGTGAAGCGCGATGAGCACACCGGCGAAGCCAATGACGCGCCAGTCGCTATATAGGATCAAGGCGGAAAGCATAATGAAAATGCTGAAATGTGCTTCGATGATGCCGCCGCTCTGCTCGATCAACAAGACAGATAAGAGCATGAAGGCAGCACCCTTGAGGAAAGGGTTGACGACATGGCCGGGTAGTTTCCATTGAAACAGTGCCACGGGAATCAAGCTGCCGAGCAATACTGCCACGGCGAGCGCCAATGCGTCGGTAAACCAGCCGACAACGAGGCACAGCGCACCATGGATAGCGATGGGAAACCACATCAACAGATCCGCCTGCGCTCGCTGGCGCCTGCGGGATAAGGCTACTTCAGACATGAAAAATCCTTCAGCGAATGCTGATTAAGAAGTTGGGATGGGAGAGGGCTTTGGAGAAGGTTTTATGGTATTTTGTATAACTTATGTATAGATTGTTTGTAGGGCTGGGGAATGCACCGAGTATTTTACTAGCCCAAGCCCGGGGATGCCGGGCAGGGACTTGCTAAGTTTTTAACGCTGAACCAACTGTGTATTGGCGGGACAGTCAAGAAAGGCCGAGCTTTCCAGCCATTCCTGATCCGGATAGTAGGCAAAGACATACTGACTATCCTTGAGGCTGTCGATCAGAGGGTAAGCGACCTCTTCGCGAACGGCGGGACAGCCGAGGCTGCGACCCAGGCGTCCGGTTTGGCGGATGAAATCATCGCTGACGTAATTGGCACCATGAATGACGATGGCACGATCGTAAGCCAGGTCGTTGACCTTGGCTTCGAGCCCTTCCAGCCGCAGGGAATAGCCGTTGCGCCCGTAATAGCTATTCATCGTGCGAAACAGTCCCAGGCTGGACTGGTGACTGTCCGGTGTATTGGAAAAGCTGATGGCTTGTGCGTCGCCTGAGCCGCGCCCATGGGAAACCAGTTCTTTAAACAGTAGCTGCTGACGTTGCAGATCAAAGACCCACAGACGTGGCTCGCTCGAGGGAAGGGAGTAGTCGATCACCGCCAGGCGTTCGGCATCCGGAGCGGCGCAGGAAATGGCGCTGGCGGCCAGGCGGAGCACCTCCGGGTTGGCGCGAGGCGCCAGGCGGGTCAATCGATCATTCAAGGGTGGCAGAGAGGACCAGGAGGCTGGAGTGGATAGGGCCGCTTGGCTGGTTAACTCATCCAAGGAATAGTGAGAAAATGCTTGTGTAGTGTCAACATGACTAATGAACGTGGAAGCGTGGCTGGATAAAGCGAAAAGTGAAAGGGGCAGGAACCAACGCGAGAATGTGGTTTTTGCTCGGTAAGCCATACTAGATATTCCATCGCAGGATAAGTAGAGGAGTCATGCAACCGACTATGCTGAAGTTAAGGTCGCCTAGAGCCTCAAGGAATACATGGCTCGAACGTGACGCGACTTCGTGCATCCAGCGGTTCATAAAAATGCCATGGTAACGCAAGGAGGGGGCGATGAAAGGGATTATCTCGAAAAGCCGATGGACGCTAGGGCTAACGCTGTGCGTTCTTTTGACGCAGGACCTTGCAGCGGCACCGGCGACAACAGTGGAGCAGACAACTCAAGGCGATAGTTTCCAGCAGACGGTGTCGCGCAAGCTATCCGCTCTGGAAGAAACCCGGCTACCGGTGACGCAATTCTACCGCTTGCGAGATGGCCGTCCGGCCTGGCAGGAGGAAACCGCCGTGATTGCCTTGGCGGATGCGCTTGAGCGGCTGGAAGAAGACGGTTTGGAGCCGTCGGATTATCGGGCATCGCAACTATTGCAGGATTATCGCCATGCTCAGGAGCGAAGTAGCGAGACCCAGGCGGAATTCGACATCACCACAACCCGCCATTTTCTGTTGGCGCTCGAGCATCTGGGGCGGGGGAAGGTCGATCCCAGCAAGCTGGAGCCGCAATGGGGCAGCAAGACCCCCGAACGCAATTATGCTCTGGCGGCCGTGATACAACGGGTAGACTCGGGTGAGATCGAGGCTGCGCTGGAGCTGGCCCGTCCGGATCATGCCTATTATCGGCAATTGCGTGACGGCCTGAATCGGTATCGCCAGCTGGCGAGTCAGGGGAGTTTGCCGCTTTTGCCTCAGCGCGACGAGGCGTTGCGTCCTGGCGATACCCACGACGATGTGACTCTGTTGCGGCGGCGCCTGGAATCGGTCGGTGCATTCGAAATGATGGCAGCGGATGGCAGCGCCTATCCACAGGTCCAGTTGCAGTTTACCGGCGAGCCTCGCAACTACGACAGCGAGCTGGAGCGGGCGGTTAAGGAATTTCAGCGACGTCATCTATTGCAGGCCGACGGTGTGGTGGGAGAAAAGACGCGAGCTGCCCTGAATACCTCGCTCTCCTCACGTGTCGAGCAGTTGCGGGTAAATCTGGAGCGGGCTCGCTGGATACGTCCCGATCGGGATAACGCTCCTCATGTCTGGGTGGATATCGCCGGTTATCGCTTACGTTACGTTCGCCCCGGCGGCGAGGAGTGGAATGGCCGGGTCGTGGTGGGAAAGCCCCGCCGAGAGACGCCTGTGATCCATTCGGCGATTACCCATCTTACTCTCAACCCCACCTGGACGATTCCGCCGACAATCCTGCGCGAGGATGTGCTGCCCCAGGTGCGTCGGGATATCGGTTACCTTGCAAGGGAGAACCTGCAGGTGCTCAGTTCCTCGGGTGAAGTGCTCGACCCCGAGTCGATCAATTGGGAGTCGCCGGGAGGCATCATGTTACGCCAGCGGGCGGGTGCGCATAATCCTCTGGGCGAGTTGGTGGTTCGGTTCCCCAATGACCAGATCATTTACTTGCACGATACGCCGGCTCAAGGGTTGTTTCGTCGCGACCAGCGGGCCTTGAGTTCGGGCTGTGTGCGAGTCGAGGGAGTCAAGGAGTTCGCCCAGCTGCTGCTCGAGGACAGCGGCAGTACGCGGCGGCTGGAGGCCATGCTGGGAAGGGGAACCAATCGTCAGGTCGACTTGCCTCGCGAGATACCGGTAGCCCTGTACTACATGACCGCCTGGCCCGATGACCTGGGCGAAATGGAGTTCCGACCCGATATCTACCGGCGCGATGACGCAGTCCTGTCGGCGCTGCGTCGGCCGGTATCGTTGGGCTGACGTACTTGCTCCATGTCTTTCAAGTTGAATGTCTCACAAGTGAATATCACGCAAGTTGGGAGTTTACGAGATGTCGGATGGCCCAGCCGTCGGCCACCGTGTTTCTGATAAGCGGATCACCGGGGCAGTTGGCAGCCATCCTGATGGGATGCCCCGGTTTCGTGCATGCAAGGGTTGTGTATAAAAAAATGCCGCTCTTGTAAGCGGCATTTTCGGAAGCAGGAAAACTGTGTGGCGTATGTCCTAGCCTTCGTCGTCCGGCTCGGCCTGTTGCGTGGCGGCCACACTGATTGGCCCAGTCTCGCCACTTTCGAGAACCGCCAGAATCGGTTCCGCCTGGGTGCGGAACGCGACCAGTGAATCTCCCCGTAGGCTGCTGTTCTCGGGCAGTTCTACCTTCATGGCATTGACCGGCGTATTGTTGACGATGACTTCGTAATGCAGGTGCGGGCCGGTGCTGCGTCCGGTATTGCCGGAAAGGGCGATACGCTCTCCCATCGCGACACGGTCGCCGCGCTTGACCAGCGGCTTGGAGAGGTGCAAGTAGCGAGTGCGGTAGCCATTGTCATGGCGGATGACGATATAGCGTCCAGCGGCGTGATGGTTGCCGACGCGTTCCACTCGTCCATTGGCCGGTGCCGTTATCGCGGTGCCGATCGGCATGGCGAAATCGGTGCCGTTATGGGGGCTTACGCGGCCAGTGACGGGGTGCTTGCGGGTGGGGTTGAAGTGCGAGCTCAAGCGATAGCTGCCCTCGAAGGGATGACGCGCAAAGGACGGGTCGAGGCTATGGCCTTCCGGCGTGTAGAAATTGTTGTCGGTGGAATTACGAACCACTGTCAACTGCATACGACTGCCTATGTATTCCACGGCCAGCACGCGCGAATCGAGTGTTTCTCCCTCGATCATGTCGGATTCGACCAGCACCTGGAAGCGATCTCCGCGTCGGCTATCGCGACGAAAATCGAGTTTCTTCTCCAGTAGGCGCGTAAGCTCCGTCACCGCGCCACTGCTCAGCCCGGTGGCTTGCGCCGAGCGAGCGAAGCTGCCGCTGACGCTACCGGCATAGAGTCGTTGGACTGGTTCGCCTTGACGCTCGATACCGGTGACGGCGTATTGGTTCTCTTCACGCTCGACCAATATGCCTTCACGGGTATTCTTCATCATGCGCAGGGATAGCAGGCGACCCTGTTCGTCCAGCTGATAATCGAAACTGTGCCCGACTCGCCAACGGGTCAGCATATTGGCATCGGGCAGCTTGTCCAGCAGGGCCATGACTTCACTGTAGCCGAGTCCTAGCTGGTTCTGGGCCAGAAGGGCAAAGGTTTCACCGCTTTCGATGATGTGGGTTTTCCACTCGGGAACGAAAGCTTCTTCGGCTGCCAGTTCGAGCCCGAGAAAGGAAATATCGTCGAATACATCCAGTTCGGTCGCGTAATCCTCGTAGGAGGTCGCATCGACAACCACGGACTGGGTATCGAGCATGCCGCTGCCAAGCGTTCCCACCACCACAGCCATATGCAGCGCGCCGTCATTCAGTTCAGCGGGAGGGGGCTGGTCGGCGTCTTGTGCCTGGGCGCTGGCAATGAGATCCAGGTCGATAATGTTATCCAGATCGACGACTTTATCCAGCTCTACGATTTCATCCAGCTCTACGATTTCATCCAGCTCTACGATTTCCGTGGCGGCCAGGTCGGCGAGAGGAATATGTTCACGAGTGGCATCAATAGCCCGCGATGCGCGATCGATCGCATCGGCAACGGGCGTCTTGTCTTGACTTAATGAGGGTACGCCGGGGTGGGAGTCATGGGGGAGCGGGACGAGAACGCTCTCCATCGGGGCGCTGGGGGAATTCAGGTCGTGATAGGTGGTGATTAATTTTTGTGTGCCCAGCACTGTGACCATGGTGGCCACCGGTAACAATAATAATTTATGCGTGCGGGGCAGCGAATGGAGGATTCGCAACATGAGTAATAAGGCCGCCGAGTCAGTTAAAAGAGTGACAATAAGCTTGAAAACTCATGAACCTTACCCCATGCGGACGAGAGTGCATAGACTGTATGTCCATACAATAACGTCTCCCTTCGCTGAGACGAAGAGCAGGTTAACGGCACTTTACTATTTCTGAACACCGTTTGCTAACTAATCATAGCGTAGAATAATGATAGTTTTTAGCCCAGCGGTCACTTCATCGCTGCTGCTGGGTTACGCTTATGACGTCATTTCAACTGGATACCACTAGGGTCTCAATGCTTCCCCTTTATAGACTTTCAGTCCCTGGTCTTGCCGCTCGCCCCGGCCGGGCTGCCTGCGTAGTCGATATGTCATGAAACATAACAAATCGTAACGTGTGCAAATTTGTCGCAGCTAGGCGCCATAGTCAAGGTTGAAATTAGTAATCCACTTGCGTGATCAACCACTTCCCTCACTGATCAAGACAAAAGCAGCGATGACGACTATTTAGTGGCATTCTAGTGGGGTTTTTTCGAAGATTAAGCGCATAAATTCGCTGTTTTGCATCGAGGAAATCGAAATGTCTCGGGTAACCCTGGCCCAGTGGCAGATGTTGGCTGCTGTGGTCGACCACGGAGGGTTTGCGCGCGCTGCCGAAGCCGTGCATAAAAGTCCCTCCACCTTGAACCATGCGGTTCACAAGCTGGAAGAGCAACTTGGTGTCCAGGTTCTGGAACCCATCGGGCGGCAGGTGCGCCTGACCGAGCCGGGTGAAATGCTGTTACGCCGCGCGCGGCAATTGATCGAAAGTGCCGCATCCCTTGAAGATGTGGCGACCCGCCTGGCGGCCGGGCTCGAAGCCGAGGTAGTCGTGGCCATCGACCAGATATTCCCCGCTGCCGCCCAGGCTCAGGCGCTCGAGCGTTTTTCTTCTACCTACCCCCAGGTCCGCGTGCAACTCTATGAAAGTGTTCTCAACGGCGGTGTGGAGATGCTCCACGACGGCCGGGCGGATCTGGTGGTATCGGGTATCGAGGCGCAAGGATTTCTAGGCGAACCCTTGGTCATGGTCCGCTTCGTGGCCGTCGCTCACCCGCACCACCCCTTGCACCGCTTGGGCCGAGCGCTGGATCTGCGCGATCTTACGCAGCATCGCCAGCTCGTGGTTCGCGACACGGCATTGCACAAACCGATGAATGCGGGATGGCTAAAAGCCGAGCAGCGCTGGACGGTCAGCCATCTGGATACATCCATGGATATGCTCAAGCGGGGGTTGGGCTTTGCCTGGATGCCCGAAACCCGGATCGCCGCCGCTCTGGAAGAAGGAGAGCTGAAACCCTTGGCTCTGGCAGCGGGTGGTGTGCGTGAAGTGCCGATGCAGCTTATCTTTCGCGACCGAGACCGGGCCGGAGCTGCCACCCATGCCATGGCCGAGGCATTGAAGCAGGCGGTACGCGAATGTGCCGGGCAAGATTCGATTTGATCGAATGAGAGTGCGCAAAACATCCGCTTGAGGCGTTACCCAGCGGGCGTATGCTGAAAGGACACGTATAAAGCAAGGCAGACCGCTGCCGACCAACATTCTTTTCAGGAGGCGCCTCATCATGGGACTGCTAATCGAAGGCAAGTGGCACGATCAGTGGTACGACACCGAAAAACATGGCGGTGAGTTCGTTCGCGAATCCGCTCAATTGCGCGATTGGGTGGGTAATGAGCAGAGCGTCAGCGATGCTCCTGCCGGAGCGGAGCCAGCAGCGGTGCTCCCGGCCGAAGCCGGGCGGTATCATCTTTATGTCTCACTAGCCTGTCCCTGGGCACATCGCACATTGATCATGCGTAAACTCAAGGGACTCGAGCCGCTGATCGGAGTATCGCATGTCAGTCCGTTGATGCTGGGCGATGGCTGGACCTACCACGAAGACGAAGGTTCCAGCGGCGACCCTCTCTACGGCGTGGAATTTCATCATCAGCTTTATACCATGACGGACCCAGACTATACCGGTCGCGTTACCGTGCCGGTGTTGTGGGATAAGCAGGAAAAGCGAATCGTCAACAATGAATCGGCCGACCTGCTGCGTATCTTCAATCATGCCTTTGATACGCTTAACGGCAACACTCTGGATTTCTATCCTTCTGATCTGCGCGAAGAGATCGACACGGTGAATGCCGATGTCTATGAGCACATCAATAACGGCGTCTATAAATCGGGGTTTGCCACTCATCAGGATGTTTATGAAAAGCACGTGCAAGCGCTATTCGATGCCCTTGAGCGAGTCGAAGAGCGCCTGGGTCGTCAGCGCTATCTGGCGGGCGAATGGCTGACCGAGGCGGATATTCGCCTGTTTACCACCCTGATTCGCTTCGATGCGGTATATCACGGCCACTTCAAGTGCAATCTCAAACGCATCGAAGATTATCCCAACATGTCTAATTATCTGCGCGAACTTTATCAATGGCCAGGGGTGGCGGAAACCGTCGATCTCGATCACATCAAGCGCCACTATTATTACAGTCACGATACCATCAACCCGACGCGCATCGTGCCGGCAGGACCGCTGCTGGGATTGGAGCGCCCTCATGACCGGGAACGCTTGCCGGGTCAGGGGGTTCGGGACGCAAGCCGATAATCGAATTGCGCAAGCAAATGGGCCACCGGTTACGGTGGCCCATCCTATGCCTTGAAAGGGAAGTCCGGCTGCTTTCAAAAACCAAGCCCTCGAAAATTAAGCCCTCAAAAACCAAGTCTTCAAAAACCGAGTCTTCAAAAACAGTAACCGTTCAAGCAGATCAGTCGTTGCGCAGGGCTTCGCGGGTGTTCTGCCAAGCGCTTTCGGCGCCTTGCTGCGTTGAGTTCCACGCTTCGCTGGCATTCTGCTTGGTTTGTTCCCACCAGTCGCGATCGTAAGTGGGGAAGCCTTCCATCTCTTCGGCGGTGGCATCGATGAGAATACGATGCTCGGTATCTCCGTCATCTTCGGTTTGGGTTTCCAGCCGGAAATATTGGGCCTCGACCACGATCTCGCGGCCACCCAGCCCCAGGATGTCGTCGCTCTCGATCACCAGAGCGCTCACCTTCATGTCGTCATCGAGTAGAATATCGTCCACTTCGCCGATTTCGTCATCGCCGACGGCGGCATCGGCATAATAAACGTCGGCATCCATCAGATCGTCAGCCGAATAGAGTCCTTGCGGCTCATGAGAACCTCGAACGGAATCGGTCGCATGGCTGCTCAGGGTATAGCCACCGGCAAGGGCGGCGATAGCCAGCGTCAACGTTGTCTTACGCATGATATCCATATTAGCGTCTCCATTGTGTCGCTTATTGCTTCAAATTGATCGCTCAAGTGAATGAAATTGGCTAGTCTCTACAAGTTACAAGTACAAATCACAGGTCTCTTGCCCAATCATCCGCTTGCTTATCGGCTTCCTCACGCTGCAATCCATACTTGTGTTGAAGCTTGCCGACCAATTGCTCCCGCTTGCCGCCGATCTGATCCAGATCGTCATCGGTAAGTTCGGCCCAACTGGAGCGTGCCTTGCCTTTGAGTTCTGTCCATTTACCTTCAACTTGATCCCAGTTCATCGCTCTCTCCTTGAATTGGCTGAACTTTAAGGACAGTTTCAGCCTAGCGCATATTTAGGCAGGTGCAACCAGGCCACCAGAGGTATGAGCCGCGACAGCTGAAATGGGTACGAAAAAGCTGGTCATAGCCGGGAAGATGATGCTAGTATGTGCGCTCCTCGCATGTGCTGACCCCTCCATCACGACGATTGAGCGCTTGCTTTTATAACGCAAGGCTCACGAGAACATTCTGCCGTTTGCGGATGTTCGTTGCTGTGAAGATGGCGCGCCTCCAGTATTTTGCCACTCGGGTAAAATCGGCGCAGAAGGTCGCCACAGCGGTTCGGCCGCGATAGCCATTGGGCTTGCCGAACCGTATGCCAGGTGCGACCGGCGTTCCCGACTCAATTAGCTGCCACTTCCCCAAGGGATCATTGGCACTCCATTTGATCGATGAATCAATTCCGAGTCAGGAACGCTAACGATGTTTTTTTGCCGGCGATGCCGGCCTACCAAGGTGTGATTAATGACCTCGACTTCCGTCGCCTCGCCGAGCTTCGGCGATCTGGCTTTGTTGCCTGCCGTTCTGTCCGCTGTTGAAGCACAGGGCTATGAAACCCCGTCACCCATCCAAGCGCAAACCATCCCTGCGCTGCTGGAAGGTCGCGATATGCTGGGCCAGGCCCAGACGGGTACCGGCAAGACAGCCGCATTTGCATTACCGTTATTGTCACGGCTCGATGTTCAGCGTCGCGAGCCGCAAGTTCTAGTGCTGGCTCCGACACGTGAGCTGGCGCAACAGGTTGCCGTCTCTTTCAGCAAGTATGGTCAGAACATGCAGGGCCTGGAAGTGGCCACGTTGTGTGGCGGTCAGGAATACCGCGAACAGCTCGGCGCCTTGAAGCGCGGCGCGCAAGTGGTAGTGGGCACCCCCGGCCGGGTGATCGATCACCTGGATCGCGGTAGCCTCAAGCTGGATGGACTTTCCGCCCTGGTGCTGGACGAAGCTGACGAGATGCTGCGCATGGGCTTCATCGATGACGTCAAGCGGGTTGTCGCCGATACTCCCAAAACCGCTCAGCGTGTCTTCTTCTCCGCTACGCTGCCGGCGGAAATCGAGCGTATCGTCAACCGGTACCTGGTCGATCCGGTGAAAGTGGCGATCGAAGCGAAAATCGGTACCGCCGCCAGCATCGAGCAGCGCGTGGTACGTGTCGATGGTGGCGCCAAGCTGGAAGCGCTGTCGCGTATCCTGGAAGTGGAACCGGTCGATGGCGCCATCGTCTTCGTGCGTACCCGGGCGGCCTGTACCACCCTGGTGGAGCAGTTGACCGCACGTGGCGTGAATGCTGCCGGTCTCTCCGGTGATCTTGACCAGAGCCTGCGTGAGCGCACCATTACTCGTCTAAAGCGCGGCAAGGTGGATGTACTGATCGCCACCGACGTCGCCGCGCGTGGTCTCGACGTACCGCGCATCACCCACGTCATCAATTATGACCTGCCCCAGGACGCCGAAGCCTATACGCACCGCATCGGCCGTACCGGCCGTGCAGGACGTACCGGTGTCGCCATTACGTTTGCCGGCTTCCGCGAAGGCCGCAAGGTGGGCTGGCTGGAGCAAGCCAGCGGCCAGAAGATGAGCGAAATGCCGCTTCCCGACGAAGCTGCCATTCGCGCGCATCGTGACGATATTTTCCATCAGCGGGTCATCGCCGCCGTCACCAAGGGTGCCGATGAGCAGCGTGCGCTGGTCGAGCGTCTGGTGGAAGAGGGTCACGACCCGATCGAACTGGCGTGCGCCTTCTCCGCCATGGCGCGTGCCGACGAAGCCCCCATCGGTCGCCTGCAGGCGCCCCGCAAGGAGCGTACCGAACGCGGTTCACCGCGCGATGGCAAGGCGCCGCGCCGTGAGCGTGGGCCAAGCGAAGGTATGACTCGCTATCGCGTGTCGGTGGGCCACAAGGACGGCGTCAAACCGGGCCAGCTGGTCGGCGCACTGGCTAACGAAGGCGGTATCGAAGGTGCCCGTATCGGGCGTATCGATATTCGCAACGCCTTCTCCGTGGTCGAGCTGCCGAGCGGCCTGCCGTCCACGATCCTGGCCAAGATGGCTCGCGCCAAGGTGGCGGGCCGTCCGCTGGAAATCAGCGAAGACAGCGCACCGGCTGAGCGCGCTCCGCGCCGCCGCCGCGACGAGGGTGATGCCCCGATTCGCCGTCGCGAACGCGCCTAAGGTCACTCAGCCGGTCTTGAACGGCAATTGAGATGATCAGACACCCCCGTGCCGGATACCGGCACGGGGGTGTTTTTTTGCTACCTTGTCAGTGGTCTGTTTATTCAAGGAGGAATGGATGCTCGAGTCACTGCATGAATGGAATCTGGCGCCTGGACCGGCGCGCGCACTGCAGTCGCAGTTGGCGCAGCGCCTGGAGCTCGAGGATCGAATCGACCCGGTGAAGCATATCGCCGGGGTGGATATCGGATTCGAAGACTGCGGCGAAACCACCCGGGCGGCGGTAGTGGTGCTCAGATGGGATAGCGCCACCGCACCCGACCTGACAGTGGTAGAGCAGGTGGTTCACCGCGAGCCGACACGCATGCCATACATTCCCGGGCTGCTGTCGTTTCGCGAGATTCCGGCGGCACTAGGAGCGTTTGCCAAGCTCGAAACCAGCCCCGAGTTGGTGATGGTGGATGGCCAGGGGATCGCCCATCCGCGTGGCTTGGGAGTTGCGGCTCACTTGGGGCTATGGCTCGACCTGCCGACCATCGGCGTCGCCAAGTCGCGCCTGTACGGCAAGCATGCTGAAGTGGGCGAGCAGCGTGGCGACTGGACGCCTCTTCTCGCCGGAACGGAAACTATCGGCGCCGTGTTGCGTTCACGCGCCAAGGTGAAACCGCTATTCATATCCCCCGGCAATCGCATTACCTTGGAGACTTCCTTGGCTTGGGTGACGGCATGCCTGGGCAAGACCAAACTGCCCGAGCCGACTCGGCTGGCGGACAGGCTGGCTTCCCGCCGCGACTCGCGTTGAGGCGAACATGACGCACCGCTGGTTACACTAGCTCGACACACCGCTAGTTACACTAGCTCCGCGAAACGCCGCAGTAGACTGGAGGCGTGCGGCGTGTCGGTAACATCGGCCAATAGCTTCTCGGGATCGTCGCCCTGGTCGCTTAGTGCCGTCCGCTGCCGTTCGAGGTAGGCGCGCATGACCGGCGCGGTGAACTCGGGATGAAACTGTACGCTCCATTGACGTGGGCCGTAGCGCAGCGCCTGGTGAGGGTCGTGAGAGTTGCATGCCAGTACCTGTGCCTCGGCGGGCTTTTCCACCACCGCCTGGGCATGGGTCAAGTGAGCGCGAAAACGGGGCGGCAGGCTACCCAGTAGCGGGTCGTTGCGGCCGGCATCGGTCAGGTCGACTTCCAGTGTGCCGGATTCGCGCCCGGCCGGGTGGTAGTCGCTGCGCCCACCGAAGGCGGCCGCCATCAATTGATGGCCATAGCAGACCCCGAGCAAAGGTACATCCTCGGCCAGGGCCTGTTGTAGCCACGGCTTGAGAGCCTCGCTCCAGGGTTCGCTGTCGCTGACCATGCTGTGGGAACCGGTGATGACGATACCGGACAGACCGGCAAGCGACGGAAGCGTCGTTTCGCGCTGGGCGTCGAATACCCACAGTGACGTTTTCTCGTCCAGGGCGGGGGCGAGCTGCTGCTGGAACAGCTCCTCGAAATCACCATGGCGGCTGATGACTTCCGCAAAGGCGTCCCCGGTCTTCACGATCAAAAGTGTTGCCATGTGGCCTCCATACAGGAGAAAACGGGTTGGCACCTTCGGGTATCGATGATGCGCTAGCCAGCGAGATGCTTGCCTGCCGCGACCACCAGCGCCCGAATCAAGCGCTGCTGCGGACGGTTGAAGATCAACCATTCGGGATGCCACTGGACGCCTATGAGAAAGGCGTGGTCGCGGGATTCGATGCCCTGGACCAGTCCGTCGCGGTCACGGGCGACGATATCGATGCCGCGCCCCGCTTCCTGTACCGCCTGGTGGTGCAAGCTATTGATGCGACACCAGCTTACCTTGAGTATACGGTACAACTGGCTATCCCCCGTAATATCTACCGTCTTGCGTGGCAACACCGTGCGGCGTCGTTTCAAGCCATCGTGGGTAGTGTAGATATCGGGGTCCAGAGTCCCGCCCAGGTGGACGTTGAGCAGCTGGGCGCCCCGGCAGATTCCCAGTACCGGCACCTCACGGGGAATGAACTTCTCGAGCAAGGCGAGTTCGAGTTCATCGCGCTGGGGGTCGACGCGGACATCGAGTTGAACTTCGCCCCCGTAGAGGTGGGCCTGAATATCGTCGCCGCCGCCGATGATCAGCCCATCCAGGCTGTTCGGGAGCGCGCGCGAAGGGGAGAGACGCAGTGGGCGGCCACCATGGCGCCAGACGGCGAACCAGTCGAACCACCAGGCGATACGGCTCTTGGCATCGGAGGTAGTAATGCCGATTACAGGTCGTGTCATAGAGCGTCACTCTTCCCCTAGCCAATGGCGAAGTTTATCCAGCCAGCGAGTCACGGGGGAGCGGGAGTGGTCACTGATATATGCGGCACAGCGCGCTGCGAGTATGTCACGCCGCGCCGCCAGTTTTTCCACCTCCACCCAGCGGTTCCACTCCAGTACAGCGCCCCAGCCGGGCTGCGAAAGCTGCGCATTGGGTAGCCGGTAGTGGAAGGTCGGCCGTGGCTTGACCAGCTTGGTATGCATGAGTTCGTGAGGATGCTGTGGGCGCAGGAAAGCGAACAGGGGAAAAAGGTCGAGCTCGCGATTACGGGTCGGGTTGTAGTCGAGGTAGTCCGCGATCAGGCTGTCGATATCCGGGCTATAGCCGCTATCCAGCACCTTGAGGATGTACTCCTTGGGAAACGGATTGGCGTGGGGGAGCACTTCACGGGTGATGTCCACCTTGATCTCGTGACGTAGCCATTCGGCGAGCAGCAGATAAGCGCGCAGAACCGAAAGAATGTCCTCCGCTTCCAGGCTGGAGAGTTCGGGATTCAAGTGCAGGCCGAAACCGTATAGCAGGCTGGCATCGGTGCCCTTGGCGCCATGGCGGCGCAGTTCCTCGAAGAGGCTGTCGAGCGCCTCCAGGTCATCCCAGGGAATCGGCGGGCAGACCACTTCGGTGGGCACCAGACCGGTGACCATGTCGCCGATCAATTCCCGGGTCCAGGCATGGAATTCCAGGCGCATCTGATGGCGCTGGCGCTCCCACTCGCTATCCAATACGGTGGGTTGCTCGAGTAGCGTGGCGTCGGGGTGGGCATACTGAGTGTCCAGCTCGATTCCGAATTCGCCCCAGCGCGTGTTTTCCACCAGAAGCCGGTGCGGGCTGACGACGTTTAGCTCACCCCCGAACAGCTCGCGCACCAGCAGCGCGGTATCGCGGGGCGGGAGGCCTGCAAACTCGATCTCCACCCCGACACGACGGCGATGTCCTTCGTAGTTGAAGGGGTTGGGTGGTGCTTGCAACGTCATCTCGGCATCCTGTGAGGTGAACGAATAGGCGTGTCAGCCTATCATACCCCTGCGTTGGGCCTGGAGTAATGGCTTCGGGGAGGGACGCTTCGCTTATGCGATCGATGCGTCAAGCTCATGTACACGAGGCAGGAGAGAAGCGTGCCACGACACAAGGTAATCGAAGCCGGGGTAAGAGTGTTGATCGTTCTGCTTCTGGTGAGTATCGGTCTGATGTCGTCCCCGGTCCATGCGCAGGGGATGTCGCTGCCGGGCATGGGCAGTGATCAGGAGGAGACGGAGGCGAATGCCGAGGACTTCCAGCAGTCGCTGGATGACGTCATCGCGACCCTGGAAAATGATGAACGGCGCAGCGAGTTGCTCTCGAGCTTGCGTGAGCTGCGCACGGCTCAGGATACCGCTGAGGATTCCGGTGTGGTCCACCAGGGATTGCTGGGTGCCTTGGCGGATACCTTGACCGATCTGGGGGAGCAGGCCCAGGCCGGGAATTCCCCCATCGATGAATGGACCCGCCAGCTGCGCCAGGGCAGCCACGACCTGCGTGAGCTGGCATCCGGTGCCGAAGCCGGTGAAGCGATACGTAGCACCATGGAGGGCGCCGTGCTGGCTGTCATCTGGGGGGTGTTGCTGGCGGTGATGATCGCCCTTGGCCGGCTGGTGGCAGCGCGACGCGGCTGGCCGCAGGACCTGCCCCGCGATCCTCCCGCCTGGCTGTTGGCAGTGCATTTCTTGCGCCGCATGCTGCCATGGATTCTCTCTTTCGTGCTGGTATTGGGCATCGGTCAATTGCTGCCCCTTAGCTCCGGTCGTGTCCTGGTGCTGGTGGTGGCCTACGCCTGCCTTTTCGGCCGCGCGCTGTCGGTCGTGTTTGAAACTGTCATCGCCGTGTTCAGCCGGGGACATCGCTTTACGGCGGTGCTTTTACTTCAGCAGAAAGCATTGCGCTGGCTGTTCGTGATCGGCGCGCTGATCGCGCTGGGCGATGCCCTGAATTCAAGTCGCTTGATCGAAATGCTGGGGGCTGAGCTCGCTTCCTTGATTTCGGTGCTGGCGAATATGCTGGCGGCGCTGTTGAGTGGTCGTTTCATCCTCAAGTTCAAGCGTCCGATACGCCACTTGATCTGTAACCGGCCGTATCGCCAGCGTCGTGATACCGGTGCGGTAGTGGAATTGGTGCGCAGCCTGGGTGGGCTGTGGCATGTGCCGGCGTTACTGCTGGTGGGCGGGTCGCTGCTGGCGATCTTCATTACCGTGGGCGATGTGGGTACGGCCCTGGTGCGTTCGATCATATCCGCCGGCCTGCTGGTACTGGCACTGGTGGTGACCGGGTTGATCAGGCGCCATTCCGAGCGCCGGAGCAAGCGCCGTCATCGCCATCGCAGCAGCCAATATCGCAGGCGTCTGGAGCGCTTCGGTTATGTCCTGGGGCATATCGTCACCTGGGCCCTGTTTGGCGAATTCTTCATGCAGGTCTGGGGGGGCTCGTTGCTCGGGCTGGGTCAGCAGGGCGTGGCCAGTGCCCGTATCGGTCAGGCCCTGGTCAGCTTGAGCATCACCATATTGCTGGCCTGGCTGATCTGGATCTTCGCCGATACCGCTATCCAGCGTGCTCTGATCTCGTCGGCGCGTTCGCGTGGGCGGCGCGTCAATCAGGCGCGCGCTCAGACCATCACTCCGATGATCCGCAACGTGATCTTCGTCACCATCCTTATCATCGCCGGTATCGCGGGGCTGGCCAATCTCGGCGTGAACGTGACGCCACTGCTGGCGGGTGCCGGTGTCATCGGTCTGGCGATCGGTTTCGGCGCTCAGACGCTGGTGCAGGATTTGATCACCGGTATCTTCATCCTCATCGAGGATTCCCTGGCGGTAGATGACTTCGTTCAGATCAACGGCCACATGGGCACGGTGGAAGGCCTGACGCTACGCACCGTACGCTTGCGCGACCTGGACGGTATCGTGCATATCATTACCTTCAGCCGCATCGACTCGATCCACAACATGTCTCGGCAGTTCGGCATCGCCTTGATGCGAATCCGCATTCCACACGACATGCCGGTGGATGAGGCGATCAACATGATGCAGGAAACCGCCCAGGAGCTGCGCAAGGATCCGATGATGCGACACTACATCTGGTCGCCGCTCGAGATGCAGGGGATCGATCGCTTCGATGAGGGCGGGGCGATACTGCGGATGCGTTTTCGCACTGCTCCCGAAATGCAGTGGGATGTGGCTCGTGCCTTCAATCTGCTGCTCAAGCAGCGTATGGAAGCGCAGGGCGTCGACCTGGGCATACCGCGGTTGAGCGTGAGCATGGAAGGCCAGACCGGTGGCCCGCTGGAACCCGAGGCGAGCCAGGATACCGAGTTGGTACATCCGCAAGCGCCGCAAGGTGCCCCCAAGCCGACGGTTCAGGAAAAGCGCCGCGATGTGCGTCATTTCGAAGAGCGAGGCAGCGCATCCAACCCTAATACCCATGCCAAGGAAGAAACCGTCGACAAGCGGGCGGGGCGGTCCAGGGCGAAAGCCAGCGTGGCGTTAAAGCGTCCCCAGGCGCATGCCAAGCGCGAATCCCACGCCGAGTCCTATGCCGGCTCCGATGGCAATCAGGGCGATGAATGACCAGGAACCACGCCAGAGCCGCCAGCGGTTGTAGAGCGAGACGGCGTGGCTGACCCGATCGACCAGCTCGTCATGACGAGAGATAGCGTTGTCGGGCGGCAAGGAGAAGTCGTTTGCTACATTGCCCTGCCAGTGCGCCCCGTGGCTCAATCCCAGGCGGGCGCGCAATCTGCCGATATCGCTCAACGTCGCGTGCAGCCTGTCGTATTCGGCGCGCCTTTCGGGCTCCTGGAGAACCGCTTCGCCATCCTGCTTCAAGGCGCTGTTCTGGCACCGGCTCAAGGCCTGGCCGATAGCCGCCTCGTCGGCGTCGGGGGCTAGCGCCAGTCGCTGGTACAGGTCACGCATGCCAGCCTCCCTTCAAGGGATAATGAGCGTATTTCATGGATGTTGGGCTTCGCATCGTCTCAATACATTTCCATGAGGTAATCATAGGCCTTCTTGATCTTCTGGAAACGTAGCGAGGCTTGCGCTGCCAGCTGTTCGCTTTCGGAGAAGAAGCGGTCGGGATGGTGCAGTTGCGCCATGCGCCGATAGGCCTGGCGCACTTCGCCACGACTGGCACCGGGGGGCAAGCCCAGGATCGAGAGGGCGCGCGTCCTGCGGTCTCCCGGGGGTGGCGTATAGGCGCTCTCGTGTTGGCGGTGGCGCTGCTCCTGGCGTTCGCGTTCGTAACGTGCGCGTTCGCGACGTTCACGCTCCTGCCGCTCCTTGCGGGCTTGTTCCTGTTGTTCTTTTTCTTGCTGCTCTTTTTGTGCTTTTTCCTGCTGTGCCCGTTGCTTTTTTTCGGCCTTCTCCCGGCGCGCTTCTTCCTTGCGTGCTTGGCGCTCTTGTCCAGGGGATTCGTCTGCGGGTTTTTCGGAGCGGCGCGATGGCTGCGGGCGGGTCTGCCAGTAGGCCTCACGGCTCAAGTCATCCGGGGTGCTCATGGGGGCACCGGCCAGTTCCTGGAACAGGGTCTGGAAAGTGCCCGGGGCTATACTGAGCAGGTCGGCAAGAAAGCGCAGGATATAGTGGTTGGGCTGGGATAGTTCGCCGTTATCGGTGGCCAGGGTAATGGCCTGGTGCATGACACTGAGGCCGCGCTGCGGCGAACACTCCTTGCGCAGAACTTCAGCCGCGAGTTGAATGGCCTGGAGATCCTGGGCATGGGCGATCTGCAGCACCGGCCCCAATTCATGGCCGTGGCGGAACGAGGCGGTAACCTGAGCCAGGCGCCGGCGTCGCTGGCCTTCGGAGATATGGGCGCGGTTGACCAGTACCCAGGCCAGTAGCAGCAAGGCCGCCGTGTCCATCTGGTTGCGGCTTTTCAACAGCAGAAGCTCGAATGGTGAAAAGCGGGCAATGGACATTCCCAGGCTCCAGCGGGCGTAATCGAAGTAAGTTTTCGCTAAATGGCGGCCAAAGCGTCTTCAACCGGGGGCGGATAAGACACCGGGAACACGTCGCCACGGCCAGCTTTATTGAACATGGTATAACATCAAGTCATCCAAGGGAGTAGGAGATTGGTCAGGTGATCACGCTAGAGCGCAAGAACAGCTTTCAATTGCGCTTGGCGCGGACGCTGAAGGAGGAGACTTCCCATCATCTGGATGTGTACCTGTTCGTCCCCGGCGAACTCGGCTTGAGTACCCATCTGATCTCGGAAGAGGCGCTTTATCATTCCGCAGTACACGCCAAGCGCACCTATTACAGCGATACACACCATCTGCCCTTGGTCTTGAGCCGCCTTTCACGGCGCAACCGGCTGGGTAGCGATTATTACCGCCTCAATCTGAGCCTGTATGCCTACCAGTATGTGGTGGCCATGGAGCGTTATACCGAGGAACTGCTGACCCAGGCGCGCAAGATGCGCAGCACGCAAGGGGAAGCGGCGCCGAGCAGCGCCCGGAAGGAGGGTGAGGCAGCGTTTCCCGGCGCTGACCTGGTGCGGCAGATGGAGGAGGCCGGCGAGCTCAGCGATGGGATACTCAAGCGCCTGCGTCGCAACCGGCCCGATGACGAGAGCCTGCACAAGTATTTCATCAATATCGATAATTACCTCTCCTGGTTTACCGAGCAACGACTGCTCGCCCTGGTGGCACACATGCCTCGTGGTCGTGAGTACCAGGACGTCAGGCGGCGGTTTATCGACACCTGTCACCGGGAGAGCGCCTATCGCAGCGAGCATCGCTACAACGCCGAACGCGTGGTCAACGACCCCACGCGGATGTCCAACAAGATGCGGCTGCTGCGACGCCTGATCGAATATCCCATTACCTTGAAACAGCGCTCCCAGGAGCTGGGTGGCGGTGAGCAGAAAGCGGTCAAGGCGTTGGCGACGGCGGTGGTCATGATGTTCGTTTCTTTCAGCATTCTGCGCTTGCGGGTGGCCCTGGGCGATATCACCGCCTTGTTCGTGTTGGCGATGGCGGTGCTTTACGCCATGCGCGAGGTGTTCAAGGACGATTTGCGCAATACCTTGTGGCGACTGCTGCGCAAGGGTCGCCCCAAGTGGCGGCGTCAATACCTGGACGCCACCAGCAACACCCTGGTGGGGCGCCAGCTCGAATGGTTCGACTACAAGCGCTTCACCTCGCTGGATGAAGAGATCCAGCGGGTGCGCAAGCGAAACGTCGCGCAACGCGAAGAGGTCGTGGTGCATTATCGTTCCAGCTCGCGCATGTCACCCACGCGTTTTTTGAGTGGTTACGAGCATACGCGGGAAACATTGACTCTCGACATGGCCATGCTGACCCGCTTGATGAGCAAGGGAAAACATCACGTCTACCGCCTCAAGGAGGGGCAAGCCGTGCGCGAAAGCGTGGAACGGCGTCACCTGTTCAATCTGGTGGTGCGAGAAACCGGCAGTGGGGAAACCACCTTGATTGCGCGCTGGAAAGTGGTGGTGAGCCGCTCGGGCATCGTCGATGTGGAAAAAGTTCATGAAGAGGGTGGATGATGAAACGTCAACAGACTCCTCATGAGCTGTATCAAATAAGGCTTCTTTCCGAGGCGCTACAGTGACATCGCGACAAGTGACATTCCCAACTAGAATCACAAGGGAAGGTTCTCTCTTCATGAGTGGCGCTTGATTCACGCCCAGTCTTTGATAATCGCTGAACGCCACTGCAAGTCAGGAACGAGGTAATACCATGCAAGCAAACGATGTCATGACCCAGAACGTGATTACGGTTGAGCCGGATACCCAAGTACGAGACATCGCCCGGCTGTTGTTGGAAAACCGGATCAGTGCAGTGCCGGTCGTCAATGCCGAAGGCCGGGTGCTGGGTATTGTCAGTGAAGGAGACTTGATGCGCCGGGTGGAGAATGGCACCGATCAACACAAATCCTGGTGGCTGAAATCCATTTTTGCCGGGGCCAACGACGCCGGTTCCTACGTCAAGTCTCATGGTCGCAAGGCGAGCGAGATCATGACTCCGAATCCCTTGACCATCGAGGAAACCATGGACCTGGGAGACGTGGCTCGGTTGCTCGAAAAACACCATATCAAGCGTGTGCCGGTGGTGCGTGAGCACAAGCTGGTGGGGATCGTGAGTCGAGCCAATCTGTTGCAGGGGCTGGCCTCGGCCGGTCCTCAGCCCTCCGAGTCGCCGGCGGATGACCGCGCCATTCGCGACACCATCATCAGGGAAATCGAAGACAAGGCCGGTGTGCGCATCGGCGGCATCAATGTCGTGGTGGAAAACGGCAACGTCGAGCTCTGGGGGCTGGTCGATGCCAAGGAGCAGCGTATGGCGGCACAGGTCGCCGCTGAAAATACCAATGGGGTAAAAAGAGTGGAAAACAACCTGAACTTGGCACCCAGAGGGGTCGGCGGGTTCTGATCCATCCTTACTGAGCCATTGGACACCGCTGGGCGAACGCCCAGCGGTGTGGTGTCGATCAGCTCGTAGTGGTCTGCTCGATAGCCCGCTCCAGGGCGGCGACGCTGCGTTCGGCATCGTGCAGCTTTTCCAGGCCGAACAGGCCGACACGGAAGGTCTGGAAGTCCTCGCCTTCATCGCACATCAACGGCACGCCCCCCGCCACCTGCACACCGGCCTCGGCCAGCTTGGCCACTATCGCCTTGTCTTCGCTGTAACTCACGATCACGCCCGGGGCCTCGAAGCCGGGGGCGGCGACGCTCTTGAACCCATGCTGCTTGAGCATGGCACGCGCCTGCTTGCCGAGGGTGATCTGCTCCTGCTTGACCTTGTCGAAACCGTAGTCGCGGGTCTCCAGCATGATATCGCGCAGCCTGCGCAGGCTGTCGGTGGGCATGGTGGCGTGGTAGGCATGGCCGCCGTTCTCATACGCCTGCATGATGTCGTGCCATTTGCGCAAGTCGCAGGCAAAGCTGGAGCTGGTGGTCTCGACGAGCCTGGTGCCGGCACGCTCGGAAAGCATCACCATGGCGCAGCAGGGTGGGCCGCTCCAGCCTTTCTGCGGCGCGCTGACCAGCACATCGATGCCCAGTGCCTGCATATCCACCCAGAGCGTTCCGGCGGCGATGGCATCGACCACCAGCAGGCCGCCGATGTCGTGGGTGGCGTCAGCCAGCTGCTGGATATAGGTATCGGGCAGCAACAAGCCGGCGGAGGTCTCTACCTGTGGGGCGAAGACCACCGCGGGTTTTTCCTCGCGGATTTTTGCTACGGCTTCCTTGATAGGCACCGGCACGAAGGCGGAATGAGCATTTTCGGCATCGATACGCCGGGCTTTCAGCACCGTCTGCTGTTCGCTGATCCTGCCCATGTCGAGAATTTGCGTCCAGCGGTAGCTGAACCAGCCGTTGCGGATCACCAGGGTTTTCTGGTCGGTGGCGAACTGGCGCGCCACCGCTTCCATGCCGAAGGTGCCGCTGCCCGGCACGATCACCGCCGCATGGGCGTGGTAGACCTCTTTCAAGGTGGCGGAGATATCCCGCATTACGCCCTGAAACTGTTGCGACATATGATTGAGCGAGCGGTCGGTATAGACCACCGAATATTCCAGCAACCCTTGCGGGTCGACGTCGGGAAGCAGGCCTGGCATGGCATTCTCCTGGTTTGCGAACGGGTGACTCCCCGCTTGGGGAAAGGCTTCTGGCCGACCGCCGACGGCAGCCAGGAGCACACGGATGGCCACGAGGATAAAAGCATTCCCGTGGCCAAGCCAGACCCAAGCCGAACAAGAGGTGTGATTTATGACGAGAGCGGAGAGGATCTGCCGACATTCTCCGGGCCGAAGGCATCGGGGAGCAGCGTTTCCATGGTGTATTGCTTGAGCAGTTCGCCGCTGCCCGAGAGTACCTTGATGGCAATATCCGGCAGGGCGAACTCACGGATACGCTGGCGGCAATCGCCGCAAGGCGTGCAAAGATGCTCCCCCGGTCCCATGACGTAGACACCGCGCAGCGCCCGGTGCCCGGCGCTGACCATGGCGGCGATCGCCGAGGCTTCGGCGCACAGGCCCTTGTAGTGGGCGACTTCGACGTTGCAACCGGCGAACAGCTCGCCGTTTTGCGTTTCCGCCACAGCGGCGACCGGATGCGCGGAGTAGGGGACATAAGCGCGCTCACGCACCTCGATCAACTGCTTTACGATGGCGGCGGGTACGCTTGCCTCTTCACGTTGACCTGACTGTAGTGATTCATCCATGCCTGGCTCCTTCATGCCTGGTCGGCGTCGTCGCGCAGCACCGTCTCCAGGGCAATCTGCATCATGTCGTCGAACGACGTCTGACGCTCGGCGCTGGAGAGCGAATCGCCCTTGAGGATATGGTCGGAGACGGTGCAGATGGTCAGCGCCCGGGCGCCGAATTCCGCCGCTACGCCATAGAGTCCGGCGGCTTCCATCTCCACACCGACGATACCGTAGCGCTTGAGCAGTTCGGCCATGTCGGCTTGCGGGTTGTAGAACAGGTCTGCCGAGAACAGGTTGCCCACCTTGACCGCAACGCCCTTGGCCTTGGCCGCCCCCACCGCATGCTGGGTCAGCGCGAAATCGGCGATCGCCGCGAAATCGTGGTCGTTGAAGCGCATCCGGTTGACCTTGGAGTCGGTGCTGGCGCCGAGGCCGATCACCACATCGCGCAGCTGCACGTCGTCACGAACCGCACCGCAGGAACCCACGCGGATGAGTGTCTTGACGTCGTAATCGGTGATCAGCTCCTTGGCGTAGATGGACACCGAGGGAATGCCCATGCCGTGGCCCATCACCGAAATCTCGCGACCCTGGTAGCGGCCGGTGTAGCCGTACATGCTGCGCACGCCGTTGACCTGGCGCACGTCGCTCAGGTAGGTCTCGGCAATGTACTTGGCGCGCAGCGGGTCGCCGGGCATGAGCACGGTGTCGGCGAAATCGCCGCGGGCGGCTTCAATATGGGGCGTGGCCATCAGTGGGCTCCTGTGGAGGCGGTCGGGTCATCGGCGGCGCTGGGGTGCGACGGGTCGTGGGAGAGAAAGCTGGTACCGTCGGCCATGGGCTCGAGATCGAAATACTCCGCCAGGCTCTGGCCGATATCGGCAAAAGTGCCGCGCTCCCCCAGCGAACCGGGAGCGAGACCGGCACCGGACACGAGTACTGGAATGTACTCCCGGGTGTGTTCGGTTCCCGGCCAGGTCGGGTCGCAGCCGTGGTCGGCGGTGAGAATCAGCAGGTCGCTGGGTTTCAAGCGTGTGAGCAGCTCGGGCAGGCGAGCATCGAAGGCTTCCAGGGCGGCGGCGTAACCCGCCACATCGCGGCGATGGCCATAGACCGAATCGAAATCGACGAAATTGGTCATGATGATGCTGCGCGCACCGGTATGGTCGAGTTCGTCCAGGGTGGCATCGAACAGGGCATCGTGACCGCTGGCCTTGATCTTGCGCGAAATCCCGCAGTGGGCGTAGATATCGGCGATCTTGCCGATGGATACCACCTTGCCTCCGGCCTCGCACAGCTTCTGCAGTACGGTGGGCGAGGGCGGCTCGACGCTGTAGTCGCGGCGGTTGCCGGTGCGGGCGTAGGTGGCGGCACTTTCGCCGACGAACGGCCGCGCGATCACCCGGCCGATATTGTAGGGTTCGAGCAGGCGGCGCACGGTTTCGCATAGCTGGTACAGCCGCTCCAGGCCGAAGTGCTCTTCATGGGCGGCGATCTGGAAGACGGAATCCGCCGAGGTGTAGACGATCGGCTTGCCGCTGCGCACATGCTCATCGCCCAACCGCGTGATGATCTCGGTACCGGAGGCATGACAATTGCCGATGACGCCGGGCAACTGCGCTTCCTCGACGATGGCGTCGAGCAGCTCGACCGGAAAGCTCTCCTGCTTGTCGAGAAAATAGCCCCAGTCGAAGCGTACCGGCACCCCGGCGATTTCCCAGTGGCCCGAGGGCGTGTCCTTGCCCGAGGAGATTTCCCGGGCATAGGCATAGGCACCCTCCACCCGGGCCGGCTCCTCGACTCCTTCGGCGAAGTGGCCGGTGCTGTCGCGGTGGGCATGGAACAGGCCCAGCCGTCCCATGTTGGGCAACTTGAGGGAGCCGGAACGGGCGTTGGGGCCGTCGGTCACATCCGCATCGCCACGGGCGCAGGCGGCGGCGATATGGCCCAGGGTATCGGCACCGGCATCGCCGAACGCATCGGCATCCGGGGCGCTGCCGATACCGAAGGAATCCAGTACGAGTACGATGGCGCGAGTCATGCGGTTTCTCCTCGATATCTCTCCTGAATCAATGTTTCCGACGCCACTGCTTCCGCCTGGGAG
The DNA here is from genome assembly GCF_039691755.1 of Halomonas sp. Bachu 37. NCBI lineage: Bacteria > Pseudomonadati > Pseudomonadota > Gammaproteobacteria > Oceanospirillales > Halomonadaceae > Halomonas > Halomonas kashgarensis. The sequence goes on from NZ_CP137552.1 coordinate 303,112, forward strand.
GTGGGATCACCGATGCTGACGGCGGCGCGAAGCTGTTCGGCGGCACGCTGGGCGGCGGCTTCGTCGCGGGCGTGAACCATGGCCAGTGGACGCTGGTTATCGGTCTGCTCGCCAATGGCGGCGATTTCGCTCAGGCCGACGCTATGGTCGATAGTGGCGTCGTTGCGTAGCCGGCCGCCACCCAGCTCCACCACGGTCATGCCGACGGCGCGAGTATCGATGCGTTGCACCTTGCCCGCCTGCTGGGGGTAGACCGCAAGCGTGACCGGGGCCTGGGGCAGGTAGTGCTCAAAGCGTTCGAGGAAATCGCGGGGTCCACCCAGTTCGCTGACCATGCGGGCGAAGACCTCGGCGGCAGCCCCCGAGGCGAGGGCGCGGTCGAGCTTTTCGAGCGCCTGTTCGCGGGTGGCGGCAAGCGTACCCGCCAGCAGCATCTCCACCGCCAGCTCGCGAGTCACCTGCATGATACGGCTTTGTGGGCGTTCGCCGCGCAGCAGCGCCAAGGATTCGACGATCTCCACGGCATTGCCTGCGCAGGGTGCCAGTGGCTGGCTCATGTCGGTCAGCAGGGCGGTGGTCGGCGTGCCGGCGCGGCTGGCGACATTGGCGATGCTCCTGGCCAGCTCACGGGATTTTTCCGCGGTTGGCATGAAGGCGCCGCTGCCGACTTTTACATCCATCACCAGGGCGTCGAGGCCGGATGCAAGCTTCTTGCCCAGTATCGAGGCGGTAATCAGCGGAATCGACTCCACCGTGGCGGTGACGTCGCGCACGCCGTAGATGCGTTTGTCCGCCGGGGCGAGATCCGCCGTCTGGCCGATGATGGCAACCCCGGTGTCCTTCACGACCCGGCGAAACCGTTCGGGGGCGGGATACGGGTCGTAGCCGGGAATCGACTCAAACTTGTCCAGCGTGCCGCCGGTGTGGCCCAGGCCGCGCCCGGAAATCATCGGCACGAAGGCGCCGCAGGCGGCAACCCAGGGCCCCAGCACCAGGGAGACGAGGTCGCCCACGCCGCCGGTGGAGTGCTTGTCGACCACGGGGCTGGGCAGATCGAGGTCGTCCCAGCGCATCACGTGGCCGGAGTCGCGGGTGGCGGTGGTCAAGGCGACGACTTCGGCGTCGCTCATGCCGTTGAGGTATACCGCCATGGTGAAGGCGCCTATCTGGCTGTCGCCGATGCGGTCATCGGCGATGCCCTGGATGAATTCACGGATATCGTCGGCGGCCAGTTCGCCACCGTCACGCTTGCGGCGTATCAGTTCCTGCGGGAGCATCAGTAGCCTCCTTGCGTTTGCATGTCGGCGCTGAGGCCAAGGGTTGCCAGCAGGTCGCCGAGAAGGCTCGACGCACCGAAACGAAAATGCACGGCATCGAGCCAGTCATCGCCCATGATTTCGCTCGCCAGGGCCAGATAACTCGCGGCTTCCGCCGTGGTGCGTACCCCTCCGGCGGCCTTGAATCCGACGACCCTGCCGCTGTCGCGAATCGTCTCGAGCATGATTTCGGCGGCCTCCAGCGTGGCATTGACCGCTACCTTGCCGGTGGAGGTCTTGATGAAGTCCGCACCGCCTTCGATGGCCAGTTCGGCGGCACGCCGGATCAGCGCGGGGTCACCCAGCTCGCCGGTCTCGAGAATCACCTTCAGGTCTGCCGTGTCGCCGCAGGCCGTCTTGCACGCCTTGACCAGCGCCAGGCCGGTCTTTTCATCGCCGGCCATCAGCGAGCGATAGGGAAACACGACATCGACTTCATCGGCGCCGGCAGCCACGGCATCGCGGGTCTCGCGCTCGGCCCGTGCGATGTCGTCGCCGCCGTCGGGAAAGTTGGTCACCGTGGCGATCCTGACCTTGTCGGCAAGCCCTTGTTCCGCCAGAGCCTGGCGGGCGGTGGCGATGAAGGCGGGATAAATGCATACCGCCGCCGGCGAGCCGGCGGCGGACGCCGCTTGGCGGCACAAGCCGCGGATGGTGGCCTCGCTATCGTCGTCGTTGAGGCTGGTGAGGTCCATCAGCGCCAGCGCCTGGTGGGCGATATTCGACAGTTCGGAAATGGCGGGTTGGCTCATGGGGTATCTCGTCGGGTCGGTAAAACGGGTCTGTGAAAATCGTGTCAACCGAGGCTGCCGAGTGCCAGAAAGAACCCGGCAATCGTCGCTGACATCAAGTTGGAGAGGGTGCCGGCCAGCACGGCCCTGAGGCCAAAACGGGCGATCTCCTGGCGGCGGCTCGGAGCGATGCTGCCAAGTCCCCCCAGCAGTATGGCAATGGATGACAAATTGGCGAAGCCGCACAGGGCGAAAGAGAGAATGGCCATGGTGTGCGGCGTCATCATCTGACCCGTGGCGGCGACCACCTGTTCCCCATCGATGTAGGGCGCCAGGTTGATATAGGCGACGAACTCGTTGACCACCAGCTTCTGGCCGATGAACGAACCGGCCAGATTGGCTTCCGCCCAGGGCACGCCGAGCATGAAGGCCAGTGGCGAGAACAGCCAGCCGAGAATCAGCTCCAGGCTCAGCGTCTCCATGCCCAGCCAGCCGCCGATGCCGCCCAGCATGCCGTTGATCAGCGCGATCAAGCCGATGAACGCCAGCAGCATGGCGCCCACGTTGGCCGCCAGCAGCATGCCGGACGTGGCCCCGGAAGCAGCGGCATCGAGTACGTTGGCCGGGCGGTCCGCATCCTCTTCCAGCCGCGCCTCGGTTTCCGACACGCTGTCCTCGGGCTCCCGGGTCTCGGGCATGATCAACTTGGCGAACAGCAGCCCGCCCGGCGCGGCCATGAACGACGCCGCCACCAGGTATTCCATGGGGATACCCAGCGCCGCGTAGCCTGCCAGTACCGACCCCGCGACCGAGGCCAGGCCGCCGCACATCACCGCGAACAGCTGCGATGGTGTCATTCGGGCGATGAAGGGACGTACCACCAGCGGCGCTTCGGTCTGGCCGACGAAGATATTGGCGGTGGCCGAGAGTGACTCGGTACGCGAGGTGCCCAGCGCCTTCTGCAAGGCGCCGCCGAGGATACGGATCACCCACTGCATGATACCGATGTGATAGAGCACGGCGATCAGCGAAGAGAAGAAGATGATGACCGGCAAGACCCTGACGGCGAAGACGAAGCCGACGTTGCCCGCATCCGCCAACCCGCCGAAGAGAAAGTCGATCCCGTCGTTGGCATAGGTCACCACCTGGCTGACACCACCGGAGATGGTTTGCAACACGCTCTGGCCGAACGGCACATAGAGGACGAACGCGCCTATCCCCGCCTGGATGGCGAAGGCCCCCAGCACGGTGCGCAGACGGATGGCCTTGCGGTCGTAGGAGAAGAGTAGAGCAATGGCCACCAGGGTGACCATGCCTACCAGGCTCATGATGAGGGTCATGGGAATGCCTCGAATCGTGAGAGATGGACTCGTTGCAGCCGGTTTCGCTTGGCGATGCCATTTGTAGCGCGCTGGTAGGCACTGGGCATGAGCTGCGTTATCGCTGCGACGCCTGAATTGCCGTGAGGGCGATGGTATAGACGATATCGTCGACCAGAGCACCTCGGGACAGATCGTTCACCGGCTTGTTCAAGCCTTGCAGCATGGGGCCGACACTGACGACCCGGGCGCTGCGCTGTACCGCCTTGTAGGTGGTATTGCCGGTATTGAGGTCGGGGAAGACGAAGACCGTAGCACGTCCGGCCACCGGCGAGTCGGGAGCTTTCTGCTTGCCCACGCTCTCGATGGCGGCGGCGTCGTACTGCAGCGGCCCGTCTATCGCCAGGTGCGGCGCCCGTTCGCGGGCGATGCGGGTGGCTTCACGCACCTTGTCGACATCGGCACCGGTACCAGAGTCGCCGGTGGAGTAGCTGATCATGGCGACACGCGGCTCGATGCCGAACGACTCGGCGGAGCGCGCACTCTGCAGGGCAATTTCCGCCAGCGTCTCGGCGTCCGGGTCGGGATTCACCGCGCAATCGCCGTAGACCACCACCTGTTCCGGCAGCAGCATGAAGAAGATCGACGAGACCTGATTGTATTCCGGTGCGGTCTTGATCAGCTGGAAGGCGGGGCGCACGGTGTTGGCAGTGGTATGCACCGCCCCCGATACCAGGCCATCCACCTCGTCGCGCTGCAGCATCATGGTGCCCAGCACGACGTTATCCTGTAGCTGGGCTTCGGCGGTAAGCTCGTTGAGCTTGCCGCGGCGCAGATCGACCATGGGGCCGATATAGCTGGCACGGATGCTTTCGGGGTCGATGATCGTAAGCTCCTCGGGCAGCTCCAGCCCCCGGTTGCGCGCCACGGTGGCGATATCCTCGCGATTGCCCAGCAGGATGCAGTCGGCGATTCCCCGACGCTGGCAGATGATGGCGGCTTCCACGGTACGCGGTTCGTCGCCTTCGGGCAGGACGACGCGCTTTTTCGCCTGCTGGGCCAGCTTGACCAGCTGGTGGCGAAAGGCGGAGGGCGAAAGCCTTCGGGTATAGCCCCGGCTCAAGTTCTCCTTGAGCCAGTCGAGATCGATATGCGCGGCAACGAAACGCGCGATTCGCTCGGCACGGTCGAGATCGTCCATGGGGATCTCGTTGCTCATGCGGCTGAGGTTGGTGGCGGTGGTCAGGCTGTCGGTATCCACCGTCAGCACCGGCAGCCCGGTCTTCAGGGCGGGGCGACACATCTCGATCATGTTGTCGTTGGGCATGAAGCCGTTGGTCAACAAAACCCCTGCCAGTTGCGTGCCGTTCATGGTCGCCAGGGCCGAGGCCAGTACCACGTCATCGCGGTCGCCGGAGGTGACCACCAGGCTGCCGGGCTTGAAGATATGCAGGGCGTTGGCAGCGCTGCGCGCACACAGGCTGGTGGAGAGCACGCGGCGGGAGTCGGCGTCGCCTTCGTTGAGCACTCGAGCATTCAATGCTCGAGCGACATCCAGCGTGCGTGGCGCGCTCAGGGACTTGCTGTAGGGCACGACTCCGATCAAGTGGAAGCGGTCGGTGGCCAGCGCCGGCGAGTAGCGGCGCAGCTCGTCGAGTACCGACGCGTCCAGTTCGGGCTTGACGGTGCCTGGCGCCAGGGAGAGGTCATCCTCGGCGAAGGGCATGTTGCGCATGCGCATCAGGATACCGCCCAGCGTGCGGCTGGAGCTGATCCCACCGAAGTTGCGCGCGTGCATGTCCAGTAGCTCGGCGAGCGCCTGTGGCTCGTGCAGGTCGCCGGTACCCACCAGGATGATACGGGCATTGAGCGCATGGGCGAGCTGGGCGTTGGTCTGGGTGGCGTAGGTGGTGTACTGGGTCGGCACCACGCCTTCCACGACCACCAGGTCGAGCGCGCTGCCGTCCCGGTAGGCTTGATGGACGACCTGATCGTAGAGCTCGATGACGTCTTCCATCAGCTCATCGGTATGGTCTTCGCGCAGCAGGCGTTCCAGCCGAGCCTGGGACATGGGGGCGGGTGGCCGCTGGTTCAGCGTACGCGACACCAGCGCCGTGGAACGGTCCAGCCCCGGTCCGTTGAGCTCGTCTTGCATGAACGGCTTGAGAAATCCCGCCTTCAGGCCGATTGTGTCCAGCGCCTGGATCAAGCCCAGGCAAGCGGAGGTCAAACCGGCGCCGACGCTGGTGGGAACCAGCAGGATGGTCTGCGGCTGTTGTGAAGGGTTGGATGGAGCGGGACTCGTGGCTTGCGGCATTACAGCGCCTCCAGGCAGTGGCGGGTTTCCATGGCGATACGGCCTTCTTCATCGGTGGGGATCACCCACACTTGCGGACCATCGTGCTCGTGGCGGTCGAGCTTGCCTTCCGCCCCTCGAATGGTAGCGGTATTGCGCTCTGGTGCCAGCGAGAAAGCGAAATGGGGCAACAGTTCGATGACCCGTTGGCGGACGAAGGCCGAATTCTCGCCGATCCCACCGGTGAAGATCACCCCGTCCAGCTGCGGGAGAGCACAACTGAGCGCGGCCAGGGACTTGGCGATGCGGTAGCAGAACACCTCCACGGCGAGCTGTGCCCCTTCATGGCCCTTGCCAGCGGCTTGTTCGAGTTCACGCATGTCGTTGGAAAGCCCGGACAGGCCGAGCAGCCCGCTCTCCTTGTTGAGCAGGGTGTCGATGCGATCGAGCGACCAGTCCAGCTGGCGGGCCAGGTGAGCATGCAGGCCGGGGTCGACATCGCCGCTACGGGTTCCCATCACCACGCCTTCCAGCGGCGTCAGGCCCATGCTGGTGTCCTGGCTTCGACCTTGCCAGACGGCACAGGTAGAACAGCCGTTGCCCAGGTGGGCGGTAAGCCAGCCGCCATTGCCGCGCTCGCTCAATTGCGCCACGCGTTGGCTCACGTAGGCATGGCTGGTGCCGTGAAAACCGTAGCGCCGGATCGCGTGGTCGCGATACAGCGCTTGCGGCAGGGCGTAGCGATAGGCCCGCGGCGCCAGGGTCTGGTGGAAGGCCGTGTCGAATACCGCGACCTGGGGCAGGGCGGGGAAGATCTGGCGGGTGGCCAGTACGCCTTCGAGGTTGGCGGGATTGTGCAGCGGCGCGAGTGCGGCGGTTTCCTTTATCGCCTCGATCACCGTGTCGTCGATTTGCGCCGCCTGGGTGAAATGCTCGCCGCCATGGACGATGCGGTGGCCCACGGCGCTGGGCTCGCGACCTTCGAGGCGCTCGAAGATGGCCTGCAAGGCTTGCGTGTGGTCGGCACCGGACAAGGGCAGCGTAAAACTCTCTCCTCGGCTGTTCTCACCCTTCAAGCGAGCTTCGGGGCTACCCAGGCGCTCCGCCAGCCCGGCGAGGCGGGGTGCCTCGGGGTCGGCCTCGATCAAGGCGTACTTGATCGAAGAAGAGCCGCAATTGATAACCAGCACCGCTGAACTCATAAGTATCCTTTAATCAATATTTTCTAACGAATCCACGAGTGAAATCCGCGCCTTGACAGCGCTCGGCAGACAAACTGGTGGTAAGCATAGATGCAAGACCTTAGTTTAACATGCACCACGACAGTGGATTAGCCCATCCATGACTGGCTCACCGGCACGACTTGACCCATGCGGGTCGACAGGATGACCACCGCAAAAGGTTGAGACAACTTGTTTATCAGCTACGCTGATCAATAAGCCGTCACATGGAGAAACTTTGCCTTCATGTACGCGATTCCCACTAACGGATTAGAGGTGTTCCCATGGCAACGGGTTCGGAAGACAAGGCAAAAGGCGCCGCCAGCAAAGCCACAGGCAAGGCGAAGGAAGCGGCAGGCAAGGCGACCGGCGATAACAAGACGCAGGCCAAAGGTAAGGTGCAGCAGGCAAAAGGCGAGCTGCAGAAAGGCAAGGGCGAGGCCAAGGAGAGCCAGAAAAAGAAATAGCCAGCTATATATTGGTATCGGACTGACATGCAGCAGGGGGGCTTCGGCCCCCCTGTTGTCGTTTAATGCTTATATTTCTGTTTCCAGGTCGGTTTTTTGAATTTTTTGCTGAATGGAACGAAAGCTGCAGGAACTACTATTCGCCTTTGGTCTTGCGGATATGGATTTGCCTGAGAATCGGCACAGAATTGCGCAGTCTGAGCCAAAACAGCAAGCAAGCCCGGTGATATTGTCCATGAGCCCTGTCGGCAAAAAAAAAGAAAAAGCCGACGCAAGAATTCGAAACGACTTAGCTTGGCGCTTTCAATCAAGAGGAAACCTGACATGTACAAGATGACTCGAATTGCGGTTGCCGTTGGCGTATGTGCCGGTATTACTACCTTTTCCGCCATGGCAGATGCAGCGGAGAAAGAGTGGCGCATGGCGACTCCCTGGAGCGGTGGTCCCTGGCTCGAGCGTGACGCCCAGATGTTCGCCGACCGCGTCAATCAACTTTCCGATGGCGAAATCGAAATCGAAGTGTTCCCCGGCGGCACGCTGGGCAGCGCCCTGCGCGTAACCAACACGGTCAAGTCCGGCGTGGCCGAGGTCAGCCACAATTACATTAATTACGACTACGGCTCCGATCCGACCACGGCACTGCTGGCGGGCCATTCCAGTGGCTTGACGCCTGAAGAGTTCATGTTGTGGATGTATGAGGGCGGCGGTGCGCAAATGTACGAAGAGTATCGCCGTGACCAGTTCGATGTGGTCGCGTTTCCTTGCGCCATCTTGGGAACGGAAGTGTTCCTGCACTCCAACAAGCGCGTGGAAACCCTGGAAGACTTCCAAGGGCTGCGCCTGCGCACTTCCGGTGCATGGTCGGAGCTGGCGTCGCGACTTGGTGCATCCACCGTGGTCATGTCGGGAGGCGATATCTATAGCGCACTCGAGCGCGGCGTGATCGATGCCGCCGAGTGGGGCAGCCCCGAGATGAACCGGCCGACCGGCTTCCAGGAAGTGGCGCAGTACGTGATCCTTCCCGGTGTTCACCAGTCCGGTGGCTTCCTCGAGTGCCAGGTCAACGAAGATACCTGGAACGAGCTCAGCGAAGACGACCAGGAAATGCTGCGGCTGGCGGGCAAGCTGAGCGTGTTCGAGACCTGGCTGGCCAGCTCTTTTGCCGACCTGGAAGCCTATCAGGAGCTGATCGATGGGCCCAACGAGATCGTCCACCTGGACCAGGAATTCATCGACACCATCTATGAAGAAACGGTGAAGTGGGAAGACGAATACGCCGCGGACAATGAGTGGTTCGCCCGTGTCCTGGAGTCCCAGCGTGACTTCAAGGAGACCATGAATACCTGGCCGGCCTATCGTCTGCCGATCGGTACCATGGGGCGTTAACGCAACCCGGGTACGTTTGAAATATCCGCCTGGATGGAAATCTGCATGACAAGAGAGGCCTAGCGCCTCTCTTTATGCGTTTATCGGCGTTTTCGTTCTTTTCATGCAATGGATTATCCCCCATGAAACTCATACACGCGCTTGAAGCACTGACGCGCTGGGCCGGCTGGCTTGGTGCGGTGCTGGTCTTTCCCTTGATTGGTGCTTTGGTTTACGAAGTCTTCAGCCGCTATGTGATCGGGCGGCCAACCCTATGGGCTTTTGAAATCAGCTACATGGTGATGGGAGCGATCTTCATGCTGGGCATGGCCAATGCGTTGCGAGTCGGCCAGCATGTCAGCGTCGACCTGGTTTCGCTGCAGTTGTCCCGGCGAGCCAACGCCCTGGTACGCGTCGTGGGCTATCTCTGCTTCCTGCCCTTGCTAGTCTGGCTGGTGTGGGAGTTGTTCGCCTACGCTTCCCAGGCCTTCGAAAGCAACGAGCGCTCCGGTCGTTCGGCCTGGAATCCCGTGATATGGCCGATCCTGACGGTCTGGTTCGTCGGTTTCGCGCTGCTCGCGTTGCAGGTATTGGCCGAGCTCCTTAAAGCGGCATTGGTAATCATGGGCCGCTCGCATCAAGAGGAGCCAAGCTCATGAGCAGTTACCTTTCGCTACTGATGTTTCCGGCCCTGATGGTCTTCATCATCGCCGGGTTTCCCATCGCCTTCTCGATGATTCTCGTCGCGGCCTTTTTCGGTATCATCCAGTTCGGCGATGTTGCTGCTTATCAGCTGTTGACGAAAATCGAGGATACCGCTTCCAATTCCATCCTTGCTGCGGTCCCGCTGTTTATCTTCATGGGGTCGATGCTGGAGCGCTCGGGGATAGCCGAGAGGCTATTTGAAGCCATCCATATGTGGACCCGGCGCTTGCCCGGCGGGTTGGGCGTCGGCGCTATCGTGATGGGCACTCTGTTCGCCGCCTCCAGCGGTGTAGTGGGCGCCACCGAGGCGGTCATCGGCATGTTGGCCGTACCGGTAATGCTCAAGCACCATTACGACAAGAGCCTGATATCCGGCACTATCTGCGCCAGTGGTTCATTGGGTACGGCGATTCCTCCTTCCATTACCGTTGTCGTCCTGGGTCCGGTTGCTGGCGTTTCCGTCGGTTCGCTATTCAGCGGCCTGCTGATTCCCGGTTTCCTGATGGCGGTGATGTTTCTGGTGTATATCATCGGCGTCTCCTATCTCAAGCCGGCGATGGCGCCTCGTGTGGTGGAAGACGAGCCGGAGATAAGCTGGTCGGACAAGATGCGCATCACCCTGGTAGCGCTGTTGCCCACCATGTTGCTGATCTTCACCGTGCTGGGCACGATATTGCTGGGTCTGGCTACGCCTACCGAAGCGGCGGCTTGTGGGGCGCTGGGCTCGATATTGCTGGCGCTGGCTTATCGCAACCTTAACCGTGAGGTGCTATGGCACGCTGCGATCAAGACCATGAATATCTCGGCCATGATCCTGCTGATCGTCATGGGCGGCAGCATGTTCGCTGGCGTGTTCTTCGCCTCAGGAGGCATGGCCACGGTACAGTCGCTGCTGATGGATACCGGCCTGAGCCCCTGGGTGATTCTCGGCTTGATCCTGCTGATCGCCTTCATTGCCGGCTTCGTGCTCGACCTGATCTCGGTGGTGCTGATCATCATTCCCGTGGCGATGCCGATCGTGCGTATGCTCGGGTTCGATGAAATCTGGTTCTGCGTGGCGTTCCTGGTGGTGTTGCAAACCAGTTACCTTACGCCTCCCCTGGCCCCGGCCATCTTCTACCTGCGGGCGATCACGCCTCCCGAAATCACCCTCAAGCACATGTACTGGGGCGTGGTTCCCTTCATCCTTGCCCAGCTCGTGGTACTGGCGCTGGTACTGGCATTCCCCAGCCTGGCCCTGTGGCTGCCGGACCTGATGAGCGGACCCTCCTGGCGCTGATTGCCTGTCGATCCCAAACGCCGCCTTCGGGCGGCGTTTGCGTTGTACCTTTCGCACTCGCAGGTATAGGTTATACCTCCTGATACAGCTCACTGCCTTCCCGCTGAAATTTCTCCGCTTGCTCCTGCATGCCGCGCTTCACCGCTTCGGCATCGCTGTCGGCAGCGTTTTCCGGAGTGCGATCGCGGTAGGTGTCGCGCACTTCCTGGCTGATCTTCATGGAGCAGAACTTTGGCCCGCACATGGAGCAGAAGTGCGCCACCTTGGCGGAGTCCTTGGGCAGGGTTTCATCGTGGAATGCCCGGGCTGTGTCCGGGTCCAAGCCCAGGTTGAACTGGTCTTCCCAGCGGAACTCGAAGCGCGCCTTGGAGAGCGCGTTATCGCGCCGCTGCGCCGCCGGGTGGCCCTTGGCCAAATTCGCCGCGTGGGCGGCAATCTTGTAGGTGATGATGCCGGTTTTGACATCATCCTTGTTGGGTAGGCCAAGGTGCTCTTTGGGGGTGACGTAGCAGAGCATTGCACAGCCAAACCAGCCGATCATCGCAGCACCAATGCCGGAAGTAATGTGGTCGTAGCCGGGGGCTATATCCGTCACCAGCGGCCCAAGCGTATAGAAAGGCGCTTCGTCGCAGTACTCCAGCTGCTTGTCCATGTTCTCTTTCACCAGGTGCATGGGCACGTGGCCGGGGCCTTCGATCATCACCTGCACATCGTGCTTCCAGGCAATGTGGGTGAGTTCGCCCAGGGTTTTCAGCTCGGCCATTTGCGCTTCGTCGTTGGCATCGGCAATCGAGCCGGGGCGTAGGCCGTCGCCGAGGGAGAACGCCACGTCGTACTGCTTGCAGATCTCGCAGATCTCCTCGAAGTGGGTGTACAGGAAGCTCTCCTGATGGTGATACAAGCACCACTTCGCCATGATGGAACCGCCACGGCTCACAATGCCGGTGACGCGGTTGGCGGTGAGCGGCACGTAGCGCAGCAGCACCCCCGCGTGAATGGTGAAGTAGTCCACGCCCTGTTCGGCCTGCTCGATCAGCGTATCGCGAAAGACCTCCCAGGTGAGGTTTTCGGCGATGCCGTTGACCTTCTCCAGCGCCTGATAAATGGGCACCGTGCCGATCGGCACCGGTGAGTTGCGGATGATCCATTCGCGGGTTTCGTGGATATTGGCCCCGGTGGAGAGGTCCATGATGGTGTCCGCGCCCCAGCGGATGCCCCAGGTCATCTTGTCCACTTCCTCTTCAATGGAGGAGGTTACCGCCGAGTTGCCCAGGTTGCCGTTGATTTTGACCAGAAAGTTGCGGCCAATGATCATCGGCTCGCTTTCAGGGTGGTTGATGTTGTTGGGAATGATCGCCCGACCTCTGGCGACTTCATCGCGAACGAACTCTGGCGTTATCTCGTCCGGAATGCTGGCGCCAAAGCTCTGGCCCGCATGCTGGTGGCCCAGGATGCGTTCAACCTCTGACGTTCCCAGCGCCTGGCGGCGCTGGTTTTCCCGCAGGGCGATGAACTCCATCTCCGGCGTGATGACGCCTTGGCGTGCGTAGTGCAGCTGGGTCACGTTTCCAGTCCGCCCGTCCTTTGTAGAGAGTGCACGGCGCGGGGTACGGGTCAGATCAAAACGCAGCTGGGCAAGGGTGGGGTCGTTGGCGCGGCGCTGGCCGTACTGGCTGGTGGGGCCATCCATAAACTCGGTGTCGTTGCGCTCTTCGATCCAGGCCCGGCGCAGCTCTGGCAGGCCCCGGCGCAAATCAATCTGGGCGTTGGGATCGGTGTAGGGGCCGGAGGTGTCGTACACTAGCAGCGGCGGGTTCTCTTCATCCACACCGCTGGTTTTGGTGGGCGAGAGAATGATTTCCCGAAACGGCACGCGAATATCTGGCCGCGAGCCTTCCACGTAAACCTTGCGCGAGCCGGGCAGCGGGGCCACGGCAGCGGCATCCACCTGGGCGGTTTCGGCGAGAAAGTGGGCGGTTTTACTCTTGACGGTCCTGATCATGATGGTTTCTCTGTATTGTTGGTGGTTATTCAGAAAGGTCGTGATCGATCAGCTCAAGGCCCATCTGCCAGAAGTCGATTTCCAGGCGGGTGGCATCACGGAAGATCTTGCTGAGCTCACGAAAACGAGTGGGGGTGACATCGGCCAAGCGAGCATCGAGCCACGCAAGCTCCTCCTGCATGGCGGCCTGGAACTCGTCGCCTTCGTACATGGCAATCCAGGCATCAAACGGGTTTTGGCTGCCGCGCAGAGTAGAAGTTTGGGCGTTCAGCCAGTTGGCGATTTCGCCGTAGCCGAAAAGGCAGGGGGCCAGCGCCACGTGCAAATCGAGCAAGTCGCCGCGGTTGCCGGTATCCAGCACATAGCGGGTGTAAGCGAGCGTGGCCCTGGCTTCGGGGAGCGCTTCCAGCTCCTGCTCGGAAATACCCCACTCCTGGCAAAAGCCGACGAGCAGGCCCAGCTCCACATCCACGATGGCTTTCATTCCTTCATGGGCTTGGCGTAAATCCGCCAAGGTGGGGCTTTTATAGGCAGCCAGCGCGTAGGCGCGGGCGAAGTGGATCAAGAACAGGTAGTCTTGCTTCAAATAGTGTCGAAACGATGCCTCAGGCAGCGTGGCGCTACCCAGCTGGCGCACGAAATCGTGCTCGATATAGGCGCGCCAATCTTCTTGGCAGGCGGTGGTGAGATCGGTAAAGCGGTAACCCATGATGCCTCCGGTGATGATGATCCGGAGGGTGGGCGAATAAGACCGAGGGAATGGCGCGGAAAGGTGGCGTGCGATCGTGAGAGAGCTAGCCATGGCCATCGCTTGATCCCTACGCCGGTACCCGCGCCGCTCGTAGTGTGAGTAGCAGCGCATTAGCCGGATCAGGTTCAGCGGGACCAGCACTTGGCAGCAAAAAATGCTCACCCTGCGCCATCTCAGCCGGATTTCACCGGCACCCCGTCAAGCTGTTCGTTAGCGGAGTGTAGAAGGCGGGTGGTGGAGATGCAATGGTGCATGATGGCGCAGCCCACTTTCATCCGCGTAAACGGCACCGGTGCTGCTTCGTTATCGCTTGGATTCAATACTTTTCCAAACCAGCCCAACCAACAAAATCGCCAGTACGGCGAACAGTAGGGCGGCGCCCGTGGAATTCAGCACCTGCAGGGTTAGGCCTGAAACGACCAGCCAGAGTGCTGGGATGATGGCGGCGATACAGAGGGCGAACCCCCGCAGCAGGATAAGCATCAGCCCCAGCGTGGTGACCGCCGTGGGGTCGGCGTGTATGCCGAACACTTCTGCCTGGTGCCAGGAGCCGCCGCTCAGCGGCGCCGTCAGCGGCATGATGATCAGGCTGAAGCCGGTGATGGCGATGCCTATGGCAACCGGTGGGTTTGTTGCGCTCGGTGCGTTATCCATTCCCCATCCCGTTAGCGCAATCCATACCAGCAGCACGGCCTTGATTATGAAAGCGTAGCCATATCAGCACAAATACCGTATTCACAAACCAGTACTGGGCCGTTGAGTGGCTCGCCCTCACACCATTTGCAATGACTGCTTGCGCGTTGGCGGGGGATAGGCAGCGTCGATTTGCGCCAGGTCATCGTCGTCGAGTCTGAGCTTATCAGCATCAAAATTCTGTTTGAGATGCTCTAGGTTCACGGCTTTAGGAATGGCAATCACACCGGGGTGACGTAGTGCCCAGGCGAGGGCGACTTGAGCGGGGGTGGCGCTGTGTTTGTCGGCGATGCGTTGCAGGGCGGCGTCGCGCAGCAGGGCGCCGCCTTGCCCGATCGGGCAGTAGGCCATGAGCGGCATGCTGTGTCGTGCCTGCCAGGGCAGCACGTCGTACTCGATGCCGCGGGCTCCTGGATTGTAGAGCACCTGATTGGTGGCGCAAGCGGGCGCATCGAGTTCTGCCAAGTCGTCAACGTCGAAGTTCGACACGCCCCAGCGCAGAATCTTGCCCTGTTCGCGCAGCCGCTCAAACGCTTCTACGGTTTCGCTCAGCGGGTACTGGCCGCGCCAGTGCAGCAAGTATAGATCGATAGTGTCGGTGCCTAATCGGCGCAGGCTGCGCTCGCAGGCGGCTAGTACCCCCTGGGTGCTGGCGTTGTGCGGGTAGATCTTGCTGACCAGATAGACTTCATCACGCCGGTCGCGAATTGCTTGGCCAACGATCTCTTCAGCGCCGCCCTCGGCATACATCTCGGCGGTATCGATCAACGTCATGCCCAGGTCCAACCCTTCACGCAGTGCCCTGAACTCAGCGTGGCGCTGCCCGGCATTCTCGCCCATGTGCCAGGTGCCCTGGCCGATACGGGGTACGCTGTCGCCGCCTAGTTCGATCGTCTGCATATTCTCTTCCCGGTTGTGTTGCTTTTCTGAATCATCCCAGAATCTGAGGATTGAGCTGCCAGGTGCTCCAGGTGAGCGCGCAGGCCAGGCTCACCCAGGCGAGGTAAGGCAGCAGCATTGCGCCGGCCAGTGGTTTGAGGCGCCAGAACATCATCAGAGTGATGGCGATCAGTAGCCACAACACTACCACACCGATAAAAGCGACTGCCCCCAGCTGCCAGACGAAGTAGAGCCAGCTCCACAGGGCATTGAGTGCCAGTTGCACTAGAAACATCACCAGTGCAGGTCGGGAACCTGGTTCGCGCCAGGCAAGCCAAGCGGAGATGCCCATCAATCCGTAAAGCGTTGTCCATATCGGCCCGAATAGCCAGGCTGGCGGCGCCCACGTGGGCTGCTGAAGTGTTTCGTAGAACGAGGCCGCATTGACAGAGGCGATGGCACCAATGGCGGCGGCGAGGTAGGCCAGCACCAGCCAGCCGATGAGACCCTTGATTTGTTTGCTGCGGGAGAGCTCACGCATGAATATTCCTACTTAGGTTGGCGAAAATCGCTTCAAGGGTAGTGCGGGGTGGTGAATTCGGCCATGGCGGGTGACGTTCGACCGCAGGAATCGCGTCTCAACAGGGCGGCAACTGCGCCTGGTGATCGACGCGGCGCAGGAGACGGACCCCAGGCCGACGCCTTCGCCCGATGGGTGCTGGCGAAAGGGATGGGTGGCCGATGTGTCGTTCAGGTCTTGGTATTCCGTTCTGTTGGATATTTTTAGATTCGCCGCAAACGCCCAATCTTGCATTGTCGTCCATAAGCCCATCCTTAACAGGTACAATGACTGGCCACGGCAGCTGTGCTGCCAACGTATTCAAGCAGGTCGGTTGGCTGATTAATTTTTATGGGAAACAGGTAGTGGTCATGATCAACACCAAGATATACAAGGCGGTTTACGAACTCGCTGAAAAGCTGATGAAGGCCGCTGCCAAGGATGACCGCGCTACCTTCGAGGCGCTGTATGCCGAGTTGCGGGCGATTTGCACCGAACACGAGCACACCGAGAAGGACCACCCGGAGCAGTGGGAAACCCTGGCTGACTTCACTGAAGAGCTGGAGGAGGCGCTGCCGATCTATCAAAAGGCGCTCGATAAGGCCATTACCAAGCCGTCGAAAGATCATATCGCTTCCATCGGCTACTCGATGGCGACGCTGCAAGTCGAACTAGGCCAGACGGATGACGCTATCCAGCGTCTGAAGCATGCTCAGGCCAGCGCCCAGGGCATCGAAGATAACGATTTGAAAGCAGAAATCGATGAGCTGCTCAAAAAACTAACCACCGGCCAGGAACCCCATTTTGACCAATAACGATATCTTTCGCCGCATCCGTTATACCTTTGATTTAAAGGACAGCACCATCGTGGATATCTTCGCCCTGGCGAATGTCAGCATGACCCGGGCGCAGGTGGCGGCCTGGCTGAAAAAGGATGAAGACGACGCCTTTGTCACGATGAAGAACAAGGAGCTGGCGGCTTTCTTGAACGGGTTTATCAGCTTCAAGCGTGGCAAGCGCGAAGGCCCGCCGCCCGCGCCGGAAGCCCAGCTGAACAATAATATGGTGTTCCAGAAACTGCGCATTGCCCTGAACATGAAAGCGGATGATGTGCTGGAAGTTTTTGAGTTGGTCGGACTACCGTTGAGTCATCACGAACTCAGCGCCTTTTTCCGCAAGCCGGGCCACAAGAATTACCGCGAATGCAAGGACCAGATGCTGCGCAATTTCCTGCTCGGCATCCAGCGCCAGTTGAGACCGAACGCGGATATTCTTTAAGTGAAAACCGATGGTAAAGAAGCTGGAAATCGCAGGTAGACCAACGGGCCGGCTGCTTCCCTTCAAGTGGAGGATAGGCGGTTACATCATTAGGGGTGTCTCCTTTTACGAAAGCCTCCCCGGCACGACGGTTCACCTTGAGGGGGGGTGTCTACTTGAATCGCCCCGGCGAAACTGACACCGTTACCGAACAGTACCGCCACCAGGCGGCACCTGATCGGACGGTGTAGCCCACACAGTCTCCAGCTTGACGAGATCAAGGTTGAATCCTTCAATGTAACTTGAAGATTTATAGAATTTTTCAATGACTTCTATAGCGGGCCAGAAGGTGTTTTCAATACCTGATGCGATCTAGAATCATAAAGGTCAGTCTAGCAAGCCACCATCCAGTCGAGGAGAATAACGTGTCCGATATAAAACCTACACGCCCGGAGTGGGGGGCGCGTACCACGCCCCGCCTGCAAGGTAACGAGCACTGGTGGCCCGACCAGCTCAACCTCAACGTTTTGCACCAGAAACACCCGGACGCCAATCCCTTCGGTGAGGGCTTTCGCTACGGCGAGGCATTCTCGCAGCTCGACGTCGACGAGCTTTCCGCTGACGTCGACGCGCTGATGACCGACTCCCAGGAGTGGTGGCCCGCCGATTGGGGACATTACGGCCCGTTTTTCATCCGCATGTCATGGCACGCGGCCGGCACCTACCGGGCGCTCGACGGTCGCGGCGGCGGTGGCACCGGCGCACAGCGCTTCGCCCCGCTCAACAGCTGGCCCGACAACGGTAACCTGGACAAGGCACGCCGCCTGTTGTGGCCGATCAAGCAGAAATACGGCGAGAAACTCTCCTGGGCCGATCTCCTGGTCTTCGCCGGTAACCGCGCGCTCGAGACCATGGGTTTCAAGACCTTCGGCTTCGGCTTCGGCCGCTCCGATATCTGGGCGCCCGAGGACGACATCTACTGGGGTCCCGAGACCGAGTGGCTGGCCACCAACGACGAGCGTTACACCGGCAGCTTCGAAGATGGCAGCCGGGTACTCGACAACCCGCTTGCTGCGGTCCAGATGGGTCTGATCTACGTCAACCCCGAAGGCCCCAACGGCGTGCCGGACGCGGCGAAATCCGCCAAGGATGTTCGCGAGACCTTCGCCCGCATGGGGATGAACGATCGCGAGACCGTCGCGCTGACCGTCGGTGGCCATACCTTCGGCAAGATGCACGGCAACGGGCCGGCGGATGCCGTCGGCGACGCCCCCGAAGGCGCGAAGATTCATGAGCAAGGGATCGGCTGGGCGAACAAGCACGAGACCGGCCTTGGCGAGTACACCATCACCTCGGGACTCGAAGGCGCCTGGACCCCCACGCCGACCAAGTGGGACAACACCTATCTCGAAACCATCTTCTCCCACGAGTGGGAGGTCAAGAAGTCACCGGCCGGCGCCAACCAGTGGGAGCCGGTCGAGGTCAAGGAGGGGTTCTGGGTTCCCGACGCCCATGTCGAAGGCAAGAAGAACCCACCGGTCATGACTGCCGCTGACATGGCGATGATCGTCGACCCCGACTACCTCGAGATTTCCAAGGAGTACCGCGAGAACCCGGATGTCCTCGCCGACGAGTTCGCCCGTGCCTGGTACAAGCTGTTGCACCGCGACATGGGGCCGCGTGACCGTTATCTCGGCCCGCAGGTGCCCGCAGAAGTCCTCGTCTGGCAGGACCCGACCCCCGAACACGAAGGGCCACTGGTCACTGACGAGCAGGTCGCGACTCTTAAGCAGCAGATCGCCGACTCCGGCCTCAGCGCCAAGCAGCTGGTGGGCACCGCCTGGGCCTCGGCCTGTACCTATCGCCAGACCGACCATCGCGGCGGCGCCAACGGCGCGCGCATCCGTCTCGAGCCGCAAGCCGGCTGGGACATCAACGTACGCTCCGGCGTGGCTGACGTGATCGATAAGCTCGAGCAGCTCAAGGACGCTTCCGATGCGAACATCTCGTTGGCGGACATGATCGTGCTGGGCGGCAGCGTCGGGGTCGAGTTGGCGGCGAAGGCGGCCGGGCACGACCTCACCGTGCCGTTCACTCCGGGCCGTACCGACGCGACCCAGGAGATGACCGAGGTCGACACCCACGCCTATCTCGAGCCGCGTCACGACGCCTTCCGCAACTACATGCAGCAGCAGACGACGTCCATCCCGGCCGAGCATCTGATGGTCGATCGGGCGTTCATGCTCAACCTCAGCGCACCGCAGATGGCGGCGCTCGTGGGTGGCATGCGCGCGATCGGTGCCAATGCCGGTGACAATACCGACGGGATCCTCACCGACCGTCCGGGCCAGCTCACCAATGACTTCTTCGTCAACCTGGTCAGCATGAACACCGTATGGGAGCCGATCGGCGAGGGCGAGGAGCGCTTCGAGGGTCGGGATCGCAAGACCGGCGAGACCAAGTGGACCGCCTCTCGCGTCGATCTGGTCTACGGCTCGAACTCCCAGCTGCGTGCCATCGCGGAGGAGTTTGCCGCGAACGGAGGTGAGCGCCACATGATCGACAAGTTCGTCTCCGGCTGGGTCAAGGTCATGGAGAACGACCGCTTCGACCTGCACCGCTGAGGTTCAGGCCCGCCAAGGAAGGCGGGCCGCTACTTGTAACGACCATAAACCGCACCCGAAGGCTGTGTCCCCACAGCCTTCGGGATTTTTTTATGGTGGCTGCTGCCTGAGTTCAAAAGCCTACATACCCAAAGCACTAGCCCTCCCGCAACGCCTCAGCCTCCTGCAGCAACGTAATGACTTCCTCGTCACTGGTTTGATCGAAATCCAGGTAGTGCTTTCCGACAGCGGTAAAAGGCTCGGGTGTGGCCAGGCAAATGATATCGTCGACATCGGCGGCTAACTCAGTGAGCGAGGATTGCGGGGCCACGGGGACCGCGAGCGTCACTCTGGCGGCTCCCGCCTGGCGTAGTGCTCTCGCTGCCGCCTTGGCGGTGCCGCCGGTGGCGATACCATCATCCACCAGGAGGACTCGCCGACCACTGACGTTGGCCGGCGCTCGATTGCCGATATAGGCTTGGCGGCGGCGCATTATCTCTTGTAGCTGCCGCTGGGTTTCCGCTTCAAGGTAGCTTTCGGATGGCTGGAATAGCTCCAGCATCCGCTCTGTCAGCACCACCTGGGGCGGGTCACCATCGACAACGGCCCCAAGCCCGAATTCGGGCTGTCCCGGGGCGCCTACCTTGCGCACCACCACTACATCCAGTGGAAGCCCAAGGCGCGTGGCGATCTCGTAGGCCACCGGCACGCCTCCGCGGGGAAGCGCGAGGATCAGGTCATATAGGAATGGTTCATGCCGTGCCGGGTCGTGGTGTGTACCGGTTATTGCTCGGGCGAGTTCACGACCTGCTTCGCGGCGATTCTCGAATACCTGGTTGCCATGATTGTTGGACATGAGCGGCTCCTAGACACCAAACGGGTACGTATCGGGAACTCCCTGGGGCCTTGCGCTGGGCAATGGTGTGACCGCGGAGGTCTCGTCGAACCAGACGTAAGCATCGAACTGCTCCGCCAGCGAAGCCTTGAAGTAATGGCTGAAGTACTCGCTTTCGGGGCGATAGATGACGCCGATGGCCCGCTCGAGGCGCGTCTGGGTGAGCAACTCGCGAACATCGGGCTGGCGTGGGTGGCGTAGCTCGATCAAGGCCCGCGGAAGTCGGGTCTCGTGGAAGATGCGTTCGAAGGAGTCGTCCCGTGATGGCATTACCTGCTTGATCTTCATCGGTGAATCCCAGTTATCGGCCGCGGCCACACTTCCCGTATGCGTGCCGAAACCGATAAGAACCGCATCGTCGCCATAGGCTTTCCGGCATAGCTCGCCGATATTGAACTGACCCTGCCAGCCCATTTCGGTGGCGGAGGCATCACCGATATGGGAGTTGTGCGCCCAGACCACTACCTTGGCGTCGGGGCCCTTGGCCTGCATCAGTTGCTGCAAAGTATCGAACATGTGCCGGTCGCGCAGGTTCCACGATTCGGTCGAGCCCCGGTACATGAGCCGATAATACTGTTCGGCGGCTCTTATCACGCGGGCATTCTGGGTGGCGTCGAAGTAGGCTTCTTCGCCATCCCGAGCCATGTAGTCAAGCCGATGGTTCAGTAGTGTTTGAAGTTGCTCTATTACCGCTTCTTCGCAGGCATCTCGTTCGCCACGCAGAACGTCGTGTCCGTAGCGGGCCGGTTCATTGTGCCAGGGCGTCAGGCAGCCATAACGCTGGCGGGCGATTCTTGCAGTCTCAGGATCGATACGGTCCAGGTAGTCGAGCACGGCGAAAATGGAGGTACCCAGCGAGTAGATATCCAGACCGCGAAAGCTGGTGCGTTGGTTGAAGGACAGCCCTGCGTTGTGGTGTCGCAACCATTGGATAAAGGTTTCCACCTCCCGGTTGTGCCACATCCAGGTCGGAAAACGAGTGAAAGCCTGCTGCTCGTCGCCTGCCGAAGGGCGATGGCGAACATGGCGGTCGATGCGCGAGGCATCGGGCCAGTCCGCCTCGACTGCCACGATATTGAAGCCATGATATTCGACAAGCCGCCGGGTGATGGCGGCACGCGCCCGGTAGAATTCGGAGGTGCCATGAGAGGCCTCGCCCAGCAGTACAACCTTGGCCTTGCCGAAACGGTCGAATTGGGCGCCGAACGCTTCCTCCTCTTGCAACTCGGGAAGGGGCTCGCAGGCAGCCGCGATGGCATTGGCGGTTTGCCTGGCGGAAGTGTGTGGTTCTGGTATTGAGCGACTCATGCGACTCTCCCGGAACGCTGGTTTTCAGTCTCGGCCAAGGGGTTGGCGTGGAATTTACTATAGTAAGGAGTAAGAGCTTATCCAAACCCACGCGGTTTCCTGGCTAACACTCTCGGAAATAGCGCTGAAGGAGGCACTATGCTGCTGGAGGGTTCATGCCATTGTCAGGCGGTCACGTTCAGCGTGAAATCGCACCATCCCTATCCCTTCAACCGCTGTTACTGCTCGGTTTGTCGCAAGACAGCGGGCGGCGGCGGATACGCGATAAATCTCGGCGCCGATAACAAGACACTGAGCGTTAGTGGCGAGGAGCATATCTCGATCTACCGCGCACTCATCAATGGGGAGCGGAGCACGGGAGAGCGGCATTTCTGCAAGCGCTGCGCCAGCGCGCTCTGGGTCTACGACCCCGACTGGCCCGAGCTTGTACATCCTTTTGCTTCGGCGATCGACACCCCGTTGCCTTCACCACCGGAACTGACTCATATGATGCTGGGAAGCAAGGCGGCATGGGTCGAGGTGAACGCACAGGCGCACGACAAGTGCTTCGTTGCATATCCGGCTGAGAGTCTCGCCGAATGGCATCAACGCCTGGGGTTGGAGCGGTAGAGAAGCCGCCGCTTGTTACTCATGGCATCTGTACTACCCTTTTTTATGTGATACCCAGCGGGTACCGAGAGCACGATTTTCACGGCCCGGTTTAATGAACCGTTACGTGACAAGAGGTGCATTCGAGACAGGAACAGAAAGGGAGAGTCAAAGATGGAATTTGAAAAATACAAGTCGTGTATCGAAGCGTGCAATATCTGCGCTGTCTATTGCGACTCCTGCGCGACCGCCTGCCTGCAGGAAGACGATGTGAAAATGATGGCCGAGTGCATCCGTCTCGACCGTCAATGTGCGCAAATCTGCCAGCTAGCGGCATCGCTCATGGCGCAAGGCAGTGAATACGCCAAGGATATCTGCCGAATCTGTGCCGCTATCTGCAAGGCGTGTGGCGATGAGTGTGCCAAGCACGATGCCGATCATTGCCAGGAGTGTGCCAAGGCCTGCCATCGTTGTGCCGAAGAGTGTAACGCCATGGCGGCCTGATCTTATATTGCAAAACAAACAGTACCTTACCAGAGCCAGCTCCCCGGCCGTGCCGGGGGCTGGTTCTTGCGTATTGCAAGCCATCCCAGGACGCAGCGTACCCCGAGCCACAGCGCCAACAGCGGCCATAGCAGGACGCCCACGAAAAACACACTCAATACAAACGCTATCGCGGAATACAGGGTACCGATCCAGAAGGTCCGTATCTGGTAGCGATAGTGATCCTGAAGCCACGATGCTGCATCCCGGCGATAAACATACGCCACAATGACACCGATCAACAAGGTGAGATTGGCGGTTACCAGGCCGGCGAGATATAGCGCATAGACAAGTTGCGGGGTTCGCTTCTCGTCACGGGGAACGTAGGTCTGGGACATGTTACCTCTCGAGGGGAGTCAATTTTTTTCAATTCAGTAGAGACGAAAGCGTCGGTAGTCCGGATGGTTCTGCTGCTGCTCGATCACCTTGCGGTACCGCTTGTACTCCCATTGATATTGCGCGGGCGATAGTTCGATGACCGCTTCTACGCTGGCGTTGACCCCGGTGGCCGCCGTGGCCTCGTCATCCGAGTAGACCCGGGAATCGGCATCCAGAAAGTGCAGTTCGAACCCTTGGCCGGGGAGCCGCAGCGCCACGCCCGTAACCACCCGGGCCTGGGTGCGGGCGACCAGCTTGGGCAAAAGCGTTGCGGTATAGGCGGGCCGCTCGAAAAACGGGGCGAAAACACCGCTGCCCCAGGAGGGTTCCTGATCCGGCAGGATACCCACGGCCTCGCAGCGCTTGAGCGCCTTGAGCAGAGCGGCAACGCCACGCGCATTGGTCGGCACCAGCTGTGCGCCCATGCGTTCGCGTCCCTGGCGAATCACCGGGTCCAGCGGGGCGAGCTTGGGCGGCTCGTACATGGCGGTGAATGGAAAATGATGAGAAAGCCAGAAATTGAGAATTTCCCAATTGCCGAAATGAGGGGCGAGGACGATTACGCCACGCCCCTCGGCACGGGCCTGGTCGAGCTTTTCCTGGCCCTTCACTGCAACGATGCCGCTTTCCACCCGCTGAGGATCGCCCATCCAGGCATGGCCCAGTTCGAGCATGGTGGCGCTGGAGTGAACGAGGCTAAACTTGGCCAGCCTTTTGCGCTCCGCTTTGGAAAGCTCGGGGTACACGGTTTTCAGGTTGCGCTCGGTAACCGTGCGTTCGCGTTTGCTCAGACGATATATCAACGGGCCGATGACTCGCGCGAGCTTCCACAGTCTCGGTAATGGCCAGGACGAAAGGCGTCGCCATAGCCAGCTGATGGCGCCGGCACGGGAAAGTAGTGGAATCTCTGGCGAAGCCTTCTTGGAAGAGGAAGTGTCCGGCTCCATCGTCCTACACCCACCAGGTAGTGACGTTATCCGGAGCGCGTTTCTGTTGTACAGCCTTGAGCCCCTTGACACAGCGAATTACCAGCCAGATCACGGCCAACAGCCAGGTCACGAAACCGATCAATACCAGGGTGAGCAAAGCGGAAACGGAAAAATACAGAAGTGCCAGCCAGAAGGTACGTATCTGGAAACGGTAATGTTCATCCAACCATGCCGGGCCCGCGCCCTTGTAGCAGTAGGCAATCACGACGGCGACCAGCGAGGTGACGCCGCCGGTGATGATAGAGGCAAGATGGAGCGCGTAGTTGACCATGACGATCGTGGTATCGGGCGTCTCATCGGGCTCGGCTGTACGAGGTTCCAGCGCGTCGGTCATAACTTCTCCTGATCGTGACGGGAAATGCCGATATCGGCACTGCGGGCGTCATGATACCGTTCACCACTCGGTTTGGCATCAGCGGGCCGGGCGGCAGATTTCCAGCAAGTTGCCGTCCGGATCGCGCAGGTAGACGGATTCTATCGCCCCATTGGCGCCCTGGCGTGCCACCGGGCCGAGCTCCACTTCGATGTTCAACGCGTCCAGGTGCTGCCGGAACTCCGTCAGGGGTAACTGGCAGCGCAGGCACAGGTCGAGGCTGCCGGGGGTGGGCGTGGCGGAAATCGGGGCGATATCGGTATCGGTCTGATGCAAGCGCAAGGCGGTATCACCCAACATCAGATCGACCCGCTGGGCATCGCGGTAACGTACATCCAGTCCCAGCACGCGCGAATAGAAATCCACCGCACGGCTCATGTCGGTGACGGTAACGACAAGATGATCCAGACCTGAGAGCATTAATCCTTCCTTTACGAGGTTCGTGACCCAAGAGAATACGACGATGTTGCTCTGTCCGCTATGCGCCGCTCCCCATCCGCTACATTATCATCGCGATAGCCGTCGCGATTACTATCAGTGTGCCACGTGCGAGCTGGTTTTTGTGCCGCCTTCGCAGCGTCTTGGCCCCGACCAGGAAAAGTCCGTCTACGACCAGCACCAGAACTCACCGGACGACCCGGGCTATCGAGCTTTTCTGGGGCGGTTGTTCGAGCCGTTGAACAAGCGCCTGGCGCCGGGGGCGCGCGGGCTGGATTTCGGCTCGGGGCCGGGGCCGACTCTCTCGGTGATGTTCGAGGAGGCCGGTCATCCAATGGCGATCTATGACCCTTTTTATGCCCCCGACTCTACCGTATTGGAGCAGCACTATGATTTCGTGACCGCAACCGAAGTGGCGGAACACCTGTTCGAGCCGGGTCGTGAGCTCGAGCGACTCATCGACCTGCTGCCCGCAGGCGGCTGGCTGGGCGTGATGACCAAGCGCGTGCAAGGTCGGGAAGCCTTTTCCCGCTGGCATTATATTCTCGATCCCACTCATGTGTGCTTTTTCAGCGAAGCGACGTTTCGCTGGGTTGGCGATTGCTGGGGGCTGGAAGTGGAATTC
Organism: Halomonas sp. Bachu 37; assembly: GCF_039691755.1. NCBI lineage: Bacteria > Pseudomonadati > Pseudomonadota > Gammaproteobacteria > Oceanospirillales > Halomonadaceae > Halomonas > Halomonas kashgarensis. The sequence goes on from NZ_CP137552.1 coordinate 328,691, forward strand.
CCGGCGGCGGATGTGGTGTTGCTGCGCCGCCGTGAGCGTTTGCGTAAATAAGCGAATCATTGTCGCCGTGAGCGCTGGGTGCGGCTTTCCTCCACCTTCCCATCATGGCGATTCGCGCCATTGCCCATTACGCTGAGGATGAGTAGCGGAAAAGTCTGGCGAAACTCATGCAACAGGTGTAGATTCGCCGCCCATTTCCCTGGTTGGGATTGCCTAAAACCGCTTATTGGCCCTTGTCGGGGCTGTTATCCTTCGAGGTTCATTTCATGTCGCGGCAACTGCTGGCCATGGCCCTGGCTCCCCTGCTGGGGTTATTCATTCTGGGGATCGGGAATGGCTTTCTCGCCACTCTGATCACTTTGCGCCTGGATGCAGCGGGAGAGTCCGCCGTGGTCATCGGCTGGGTCTCCTCGGCCTATTTCATCGGCCTGGCCCTGGGAGCGATGTTCAACGATCGGCTGTTGCTGCGCATCGGCCACATTCGTGCCTACGGCAGCTTCGCATCGCTGGTGGCGGTGACCGTATTGCTGCAGGGGTTGTTCTTCGAGCCCTGGGCCTGGTTCGTGCTGCGCTTGATCGGCGGCTGGGCCACGGTTGGCGTTTATCTGGTCATCGAAAGCTGGCTGCTCACCGCCGGTGATCAGAAAGTCCGTGGGCGTCTGCTGGCGCTATACATGATCTCGCTGTATGCCGCCGGGGTGGTCGGCCAACTACTGCTTGGTGTCACCGATGCCATGGGCGTGACCGCGCCCTTCATGGTGATCGGGCTGCTGGCGTCGCTCTCGGTATTGCCGATGGCGATGATTCCCCGGGTTTCACCGTTGATCGAACACGCCGAACCCTTGCCGCCGTACCGCTTGATCTCGATGACCCCCACCGGGGTAATGGGCAGTTTCGGCTCGGGGTTGGCGGTAGCCGCCGTGTACAGTCTGTTGCCGCTATACCTGCAGCGTATCGGTCTCGGCGTGACGCAGATCGGTCAGATGATGGCGGTGGTGGTGCTGGGCGCGATGTTGCTGCAGTACCCTATCGGCCGCTGGTCCGACCGTCACGACCGGCAGCTTGTGTTGATCCTGATCGGCATCTTCAGCGTGGTGATCTCCGCCGGCATGCTGTGGCTGCCGCTCGGTACCTGGGGGTTGGCGCTGTTGCTGTTCCTGCTCGGTGGCGGGGTCTTCGCCCTGTATCCGGTGGCGGTCAGCCACGCCGCCGACCGGGCCCCGGCGGGGGCGCTGGTGCGCATGAGCCAAGGGCTTCTGCTGATCAATGCTATCGGCTCGACCTTGAGCCCGCCGCTGATCACTCCGGTAATGGGAGCCGTGGGCGATGGCGGGCTGTTCTGGTCGTTGGGGGCTCTCGGCCTGTTCCTGGTGGCATTTTTCATCTGGCGGCGCAGCGTACGCCCAGCGCCGATTCCCGTGGCACCGTTTACCGCTACCACGCCGATGTCGGCGGCGGGTGCCGAGCTTGTGGTGACCGAGGAGCTGGTCAAGGGTGCACTTGAACACGAACATATCGAGGATCTTTCCGGTGCCGTGGAGGAGATCGAGACCGTCGAACCGCTAGTAGGCCCACCGCCGCAGGATGAAGCGCATATCGCCTATTATGACGATGCCGATCCCGCTCCGCATGTCATGGCGACGCCCGGCGAGGCACCGTCGAACGGTATAGGCGACGATCAAAACCGCACGCAATAGCGCAGCAACAGCGAGAAGGAGCGGAAAAAAGAGAGCGGGCCGGCTCAACCAAGACCTTGGGATAATGGTTTACGAAAAGTAGTATATCTACTATTCGTCATAGAAAAACCACTAATCCTTTGAGGTTTGCCATGAACTATTATGCCGCTCCGGTGCGCGACCTGCGTTTCGTGCTCGAAGAATTGCTCGAACACCGCTCATTGGCGCTGCCGGGATTCGAGGAAGCCAGCCCGGATCTTGTAGAAGCCGTGCTCGAGGAAGCGGCCAAGCTGGCCGGCGATGTATGGGGACCGCTCAACGCCAGCGGTGACCAGCAGGGCTGCCGGCGCCAGGAAGATGGAAGGGTAATATCGCCGGAGGGCTTCAAGAACGCTTATCAAGCGTACGTGGAGGGTGGCTGGAACGGCATCGGCGTGTCCGAAGAACTGGGCGGCCAGGGCTTGCCGGAAGTGGTGGCGAGCTCGGTCCAGGAGATGCTCCATGGCGCCAACATGGCGCTCGGCCTGTGCCCGATGCTCACCGCAGGCGCCATCGAGGCACTGGCCCATCACGGCAGCGATGAACTCAAGACCGTCTATCTGCCCAAGCTGGTCGAGGGCACCTGGACCGGCACCATGAACCTCACCGAACCCCAGGCGGGCTCGGACCTTTCCAAGGTACGTACCCGCGCGGTGCCGCAGGACGATGGCAAGACCTACCGGCTTTCCGGCCAGAAGATCTTCATCACCTGGGGCGAGCACGAGTGCGCCGAGAACATCGTTCATCTGGTCCTCGCCCGCAAGCCCGATGCCCCGGAAGGCAACAAGGGCATTTCGCTGTTCCTGGTACCCAAGTTCCTGGTCAATGACGACGGCTCGCTGGGCGAGCGCAATGACGTCGTCTGCGCCTCCATCGAACACAAGCTGGGCATTCACGGCTCTCCCACCTGCACCCTGAGTTTCGGCGAGAAAGAGGGCGCCATCGGCTATCTGGTCGGTGAAGAAGGGCGTGGGTTGAATCACATGTTCACCATGATGAACGAAGCGCGCCACAAGGTCGGCATCCAGGGTATCGGCGTGGCCGAGCGCGCCTGCCAGCATGCCACGGCCTACGCCCTTGATCGGGTCCAGGGCAAGGCGCGCGGTAGCGAATGCACGATCAGCCACCATCTCGATGTCAAGCGAATGCTGCTTTCCATGCGCTCGCGTACCGATGCGCTGCGTGCCCTGGCGCTTTACTGCGCCGCTCAATTGGATATTGCCCGGCGTAGTGATGATGCCGATGAGCGGCGCGTCGCCCAGGCACGCGCGGATGTGCTGATTCCGGTGATCAAGAGTTTCTCCACCGACCAGGCGGTGGATATCGCCTCCCTGGGTATCCAGGTGCATGGCGGCATGGGCTATGTCGAGGAAACCGGCGCCGCCCAGCTGCTGCGTGACGCCCGCATCGCTCCCATCTACGAAGGCACCAACGGCATCCAGGCACTGGATCTTGCAGGGCGCAAGTTGCAGCGCGATGGTGGCAAGGCGCTTTCCGCGCTGCTGGATGATGTGGACGCCACCGCTCAATCTCTCTCTTCAACTGCCGCACTAGCGACATTGGGCAAGAGTCTTGCCGCCGGGGCGCAGGATCTGCGCGACACCATGAAACTGCTGCTGGAGCAGGGCATGAACCCAGAGACCGGGCCGGACGCCGTCCAGGCCTATGCCACTCCTTTTCTCAACCTCGCCGGTCATGTGCTATGCGCCTGGCAGATGGGGGAGTCCGCACTCAAGGCGCAAGCCGCGTTGGATGGTGGTAGTGACGATCCCTTCTATACCGCCAAGAAACTCAGCGCCGAATACGCCCTAAGCCAATGGCTACCCGTGGGCCGTGCCCAGCGCGCGGTGATCGAAGCGGGAATGGAAACCTTGAGCGAATTCGACGCAACACCCTAGCCGCTCCGGGCAGCATTGCTGCGCCCTTCAACTCCCTTATCGCCGACCCTGACAGGTCGGCGGTGTACGTTAGTGCACAATAAAACAATCGTTTAAAAGTGCGCCGATAGGATGGGAGTGTTGATAGGGAAAAGAGTTTTGGTGGGAAAAACAAGTTAACAATGGCTAAGACCCAGAGGAGTATTACATGCAGTTAAAGCACCGCCAGCACGGGGAAGAACAACCCTATTGGCCTGCAGGACCGTTCAAGATTCGTCTTCCGTTTATCCATTACCGCTGGGAAATGGCAGAGATGATTCAAGGACTGATCATGTTCGTGGTCAGCCTCGCCATGATTCCGCTGCTTGAGCAATACCTGGGACTACCGTACGACGTTGCCTTGGCGTTTGTGGTGGTCTGTGGGGTCGGTTTCATGCTGCCTGCCTTGCTGGGAGTACCGATGGTGCCAGGGTGGATTACTCCCGCAATCCCGGTAGTACTGGTCTTTTTAGGCGACTTTGAACCCGGCCCGGAAGCCATACAGGCGCTTTTCGCGCTGCAGTTCCTGGTCTTTTTGATCTTCTTTATCCTGGGTGTTACCGGACTTGGCCGCAAGTTGGTGCATTTGGTACCCAATTCGTTGCAAGCGGGCATCATCATTGGCGCTGGCATTGCCGCCATTACCGGCGAAATCCAGGAAGGGGGGCGCCTTGCTGAAACTCCCATCTCGCTGATCGCTGGCATGCTGGTCGCCGTTTTCATGCTTTTTTCAGTGGCATTCAAACGCTGGGTCGAAGACCACTCGATAATGCGCAAAATCGCCAATTACGGCATGGTGCCGGGGATGATCGTGGCGATCTTGGTTGCCTGGGCCTTGGGTGAGTATCCGAGACCGGACATCGAGTGGGGTATCACACAGCCCAACTTTGTCGAAATGTGGAGCTACTTGCCCTTTGCGGTGGGTTTTCCTGGCCTTGATGTGTTCATGCTGGCGGTGCCCACTGCCGTCATTTCTTATGTCATCGCCTTTGGCGACATCGTGGTGGGACGCACGCTGATGTCTCGGGTCGATCATATTCGTACCGATGAGAAAATTGACTACAGCACGGATCGCATACATCACGTTACTGCTATCCGTAATGGTATGCATGCCTTTTTCGCACCTTACCCAGGCTTGGCGGGGCCAATCTGGACGGCGGTTACCGCAACGATGGCCGAGCGTTATAAAAACGGCAGAAATGCCATGGAATCCATCTACAGCGGTGGTGGCACCTTCTGGGTTACCGGCTTTATTGCCCTGTTTACACTTCCTTTGGTGAGCATGTTCCAGCCGGTCCTGCCCATTGCGCTCTCTCTCACCTTGCTGCTCACTGGCTATATTTGCCTTATGGTGGGAATCGAGCAGACCAAGTCCACCTCGGAGCGCGGCGTAGCAGGGACCATGGCCGTCGTGTTGGCCGTCTATGGCGCAGGCTGGGGACTAGCCGCAGGGGTAGTTCTGTACTTTCTGGTTCAGAAACAGAATTTATTCGGTCGCGAGCCGGCGTCTTCGCAATTAGCCGAAGATAACGAACAGCAGTGACCCAGCGGTACATTTTTGTACCACTGCTCACTCAATGGGCTTATTACGACCCTCAACAAATACACTCGACAAAACAAGGTGTTTTATGACGGCTTCCATCTTCGAGCAAGGCTTGGCCAAGACTCCCGCCAACCACGTGCCGCTTTCGCCACTCACTTTCATCGAACGCACCGCGTCCATCTATCCGGACTACCCGGCGGTGGTACACGGCAGTACGCGCCGTGACTGGGCCACCACCTGGGAGCGCTGCCGCCGCCTGGCGTCGGCGCTGGAAAAGCGCGGCATCCAGCCGGGCCAGACCGTGGCCGCCATGCTGCCCAACATTCCGGCGATGTTCGAGGCGCATTTTGGCGTGCCGTTGGCGGGCTGCGTGCTCAATACGCTGAACATTCGACTCGACGCCGATGCCATCAGCTACATGCTGGAACACGGTGAAGCCAAGGCGATACTGGTCGATCCCGAGTTCGCCGAGGTGATCGAGCAAGCCGTCTCGCAACTCACGCACAAGCCGCTGGTGATCGATGTCGCCGATCTGGAGTTTCTCGGCGAGACCCGGGGAATCGGCGAGATCGAGTATGAAACGCTGTTGCAGGAGGGCAATCCCAACTACGCCTATCGCTTGCCTCAGGACGAGTGGGACGCCATCTCGCTCAACTACACCTCCGGTACCACCGGCAAGCCCAAGGGCGTGGTCTATCATCACCGTGGCGCCTACCTCAATGCGGTGAGCAATATCCTCGAGTGGGCCATGCCGCACCATCCGACCTACCTGTGGACCCTGCCGATGTTCCACTGCAACGGCTGGTGCTTTCCCTGGACGATAGCCGCCAATGCCGGCGTGAGCGTCTGCCTGCGCAAGGTCGATCCCAAGAAGATCATGCAACTGATCGCCGACGAGAACGTCACCCACTTCAGCGGCGCCCCCATCATCCTGAACGGGCTGATCAACCTGCCCGCCGAGGACAAGCGTGCCTTCGATCACCCGGTGAAGGTCACAACCGCTGGCGCCGCACCACCCGCGTCGGTGATCTCCGGGGTGGAAAAGCTGGGAATCGAGGTTACTCATGTCTACGGCTTGACCGAAGTCTACGGGCCGGTGACGGTCTGCGCCTGGCGTGATGCCTGGAACGAACTGCCCCTGGAACAACGCGCCAAGATCAAGTCGCGCCAGGGCGTGCGCTACCACATGCTCGAGGCGCTGTGCATCGCCGACCCCAACACGTTGGAGCCGGTACCCAAGGATGGCGTGACCATCGGCGAGATTCTCATGCGCGGCAATAACGTGATGAAGGGTTATCTCAAGAACGAAGCCGCCACCGAACAGGCGCTGGAGGGCGGCTGGTATCACACTGGCGACCTGGCCGTGTGGCATCCGGACGGCTATATAGAAATCAAGGATCGCTCCAAGGACATCATCATTTCCGGCGGTGAGAACATCTCCACGATCGAAGTGGAAGATGCCATCTACAGCCATCCCGCGGTCGAGGAAGCCGCCGTGGTCGCCAAGCCCGACGAGAAGTGGGGCGAGACACCCTGTGCGTTCGTGAAGCTGAAAATCGGCTATGGCGAAGTCACCGAAGCGGACATTATCGCCCATTGCCGCGAGCACCTGGCGGGCTACAAGGTGCCCAAGACCATCATCTTCAGCGAGCTGCCCAAGACCTCCACGGGCAAGATCCAGAAGTTTGTGCTCCGTGAAGAGGCGCGTAATCAGTAGGCAGCGTTCGTCAACGTCAAGCGACCTATATATCCAGGAACAGGAGAAGGTAAATGAGCGATAAACCGATCGGCGTCGTCGGCGCCGGCACCATGGGCCAAGGCATCGCCCAGGTGCTGGTTTCCAGTGGGTTCACGGTGCGCCTGTACGATGTGGCCGACGAGCAGCTCGGCCGTGCCCAGGCCGCTATCGACAAGGGCCTGACCAAGCTGGTGGCCAAGGAGAAGATCAACGAAGACGACAGAAGTGCCGCGCTCTCCCTGCTGAACACATCCACGGCACTGGATGCCCTGAGCGACTGCGAGGTAATCATCGAGGCCGCACCGGAGCAGCCCGCGCTGAAGGAGAAGCTGTTCCGTGATCTTAGCCATTTGAGTGCAGATGCGATTCTCGCCTCCAATACCTCTTCGCTCTCCCTGACGCGCCTGGCCGCCGTCTGCGAGCGGCCGGAGCGGGTGGTGGGCATGCACTTCTTCAACCCCGTCCCGGTGTTGAAACTGGTGGAGGTGATTCGTGCCGAGCAGACCAGTGACGCCACCGTGGCGCGTATCGAGGCGCTGGCCAAGGCCTTGGGCAAGACCGCCGTACCGGTGGGAGACTCCCCCGGTTTCGCCGTGAACCGCTTGCTGGTGCCGATGATCAACGAAGCCGCTTTCCTGGTGCAGGAAGGTGCGGCGACGCCGGAAGCCGTGGATGAGGCCATGAAGCTAGGCGCGGCCCACCCCATGGGGCCGCTGGCCCTGGCCGATCTCATCGGCCTGGATGTGTGCCTTGCGATCATGGAGGTGCTGCAGGAGGGCTTCGGCGATCCCAAGTATCGTCCTTGTCCGCTGCTCAAGCGGATGGTCGACGCGGGATACCTGGGCCGCAAGAGCGGTCGCGGCTTCCACGTCTACCAATAGCGCTCATGTTGCCGAGGGATTCGCCAAAAGAAGTGATTGCCTACCAACCAAGCGTTCGCTAGGGTTGGTGGGTATCTCTTACCTCCGCAGAACAACTCAAGGAGCCCTCTATGAGCGAAGCCGTCATCGAAAAGGTCGATAATGATGGTATTGTCCGCCTGACCATCAATCGCCCCAAGGCACTGAATGCGCTGAACAGCGATGTCTTGAGCGCCTTGGAAAGCCATCTGGTGGAGCTTGAAGCCCATCCGGCGCTGCGTGCCGTGCTGATTACTGGAGCCGGGGAGAAGTCCTTCGTCGCCGGTGCCGATATCACCGAAATGCGCGACAAGACCCCCGAGCAGGCACGCGAATTCGCCAGCCAGGCGCTGCGCACCATCAAACGTCTGGAAACATTGCCGGTGCCGGTGGTCGCTCTGGTGAACGGGTTTTGCCTTGGCGGCGGCTGCGAATTGGCATTGGCCTGCGACTGGGCGGTAGCCAGCGATAACGCCGTGTTCGGTCAGCCCGAAGTGCTGCTGGGCGTGATCCCCGGCTTTGGCGGTACTCAGCGCCTGCCGCGTCGGGTCGGCCCCGCCATGGCGATCGACCTGGTCACTACCGGGCGCAAGATCGACGCCCAGGAAGCGCTACGCATCGGGCTGGTCAACCGGGTGATGCCGCAAGCCGAGCTCGAAAGCTATGTCGACGAGCTGACCAAGCAACTCAAGGGCAACGGCCCGCGATCGGTACGCGGTGCCAAGCAGGCCGTGCATGACGGCATGGATCAGGACCTCGATAGCGCCCTGGCGCTGGAAACCAGCCTGTTCGCCTTCTGCTTTGCTGGTGAAGAGCAGAAGGAAGGCATGTCGGCGTTTGTCGAGAAGCGCAAGCCCAACTTCTGATGAGGTGTGGTGAACAGCATTACGGCAGCGACGGTAACGTCGCTGCCTTTTTTTCTGATCCCGCCAACGCTTGGCCAGCATGCCGCGGCCGAAAAGCGGCGTAATCGGTTAGACTGGCACAAATTCCTCGCTTCTGGACAATGGCAATGGCTCTCAGCGCAACCCCCTATAAAGTGGACATCAACCTGACCGACCTGGACCTCGGGGTATACGAGACACTGCGTTTTACCGTGGCGCGCCACCCTTCGGAAACCGAAGAGCGCATGACCGCCCGGCTGGTAGCGCATGTATTGTGGTACAGCGATTCTATCGCGTTCGGCCGTGGCCTTTCCGATGTGGACGAGCCGGCGCTGTGGGAAAAGAGCCTGGATGGCCGGGTGCTGCATTGGATCGAGGTCGGCCAGCCCGATGCCGAGCGTCTGACCTGGTGTTCGCGCCGTGCCGAGCGTGTCTCGCTGCTTGCCTACGGGCGCCTGGATATCTGGGAAAACAAGGTATTACCGGCGGTGGCAACACTCAAGAACCTGAATATCGCCGCGCTGCCCCAGGAGCCGCTGACATTGATCGCCACCGATTTGCCACGCACCATCAATTGGGCGGTGATGATCAGCGAAGGCACACTGTTCATCACCGATGAGCGCGGCCAGCACGAGCTGGCGCCGCGCTGGCTGATGGGTGATCGCTGATATTCGCAGTATTCGGGCTCGAGCGTTCGTTATCGCCCGGCAGACGAATCATTCACCTGCTTCAAGCTTGTCCTGAGTCCTGTATTCGAAGTCCGAAGCATCGTGGCGTTCATGAAGTTGTTCGTGGGGCTCGCCCCAGGTGCGGTTGACCATGCGGCCGCGTTTCACGGCAGGGCGTTCGTCGAGCTCTTCGGTCCAGCGCACCACGTTCGTGTAAGTGTGGGCCTCGAGGAATTCGGCGGCGTCGTAGGCGCGGTTCTTGACCAATGCGCCGTACCAGGGGTGGATCGCCATATCGGCAATGGTGTACTCGTCGCCGGCCATGAAGCGATTTTCCGCCAGATGACGGTCCAGGACATCGAGCTGGCGCTTCACCTCCATGGTGTAGCGGTCGATGGGATACTGGTACTTCTCAGGGGCGTAGGCGTAAAAGTGGCCGAAACCGCCACCAAGCAGCGGGGCGCTACCCATCTGCCAGAACAGCCATGACAGACATTCGGTCCGCTTTGCCGGGTCACTGGGCAGGAAGGCACCGAACTTCTCGGCGAGATAGAGCAGGATCGCCCCGGACTCGAACACCCGCTGGGGAGGATTGGTGCTGTGGTCCATCAGGGCGGGAATCTTGGAGTTGGGGTTTACCTCGACAAAGCCGCTGCCGAATTGATCGCCTTCGGAAATCTGGATCAGGTGAGCATCGTATTCCGCCCCGGCAATCCCCTTCTCCAGCAGTTCTTCCAGCATCACTGTCACCTTCACGCCGTTGGGCGTGGCGAGCGAGTAGAGCTGCAGCGGGTGCTTGCCCACCGGAAGCGGCTTTTCATGGGTCGCACCGGCAACGGGGCGGTTGATATTGGCGAACTTGCCGCCGTTGCCCGGTTCCCATTTCCATACGCGGGGCGGTGTATAGGTTGGGTCGCTCATGGAATTCCTCGTCTATCCGTGTCGATTGAGTGTAGACGTTGCCTGGATCAATGCTGTCAGTTTGCAGGCTAATACTCACTATTGCCGGTGACAAGACTGCAGCGAAACGGAAGACTTTGACCTCCGGCTGCATGGCTTGGTTATGTGCTGCTCCAGGCTAGGCAGCAACAAGCTTCTTGACCCTGAGATTTTTACGGTTTTGCTCGGCGTGCCAGAGCTCATATTGAGATTGCTGGTTCAGCCAGCTTTCTGCAGAAGTATCGAACGCGATTGAAAGCCGAATAGCCATTTCAGGACTAATACCTGCCTTGCCATTCAGCACTGCGCTCAGAGTTTTTCGGCTAACACCTAACGCCTCTGCAGCGGCCGTTACAGTCAGGTTAAGGGGCTCCAGACAGAGCTCTCGTAGCACTTCACCTGGGTGGGGAGGGTTGTGCATCAACATCGTGATACCTCAGTGGTGTTCTTTGCCGTCAGAGGAAAACTTAAGCAGTGGCAACATCAATGATTGAAAATCAGGTACGGCCAAAGGTTATCCCCTTTTTCTTCGCCTATTAAATGCCTTATCGGAGATTTTAATGTTATCCGGTTCAATATCTATTGCATGTGTCAAGCCATGTAAAGACGCTTTTCTCCTCACTTATGATATCTGAGCAGTAATCGCCGACCGGAGCTTATCATTATGGCGAGAAAAAGACCTGAAACCGCTTGGTCTGTGCCATTTCGCCGAGCGATAAAGACTATGGCTTTCTTCCTTATGAGCGAGCCTTGAAAAGATGACATGAAGAAAGAATGAGCCAATCTACGCTTTGTTCCTGCTCGGTGGTACGTTACTAGATGATAGGTTAGCGAGACGCTGGAGAACCACACAGGGCTGGGCTTCCAAGGAGAAAGTATGAAGACCATCGGCATACTGGGCGGCATGAGTTGGGAGTCGACCCAAAGCTATTATCGTGCGTTGAACCTGGGGGTAAAGGAGGCGCTGGGTGGGCTTCACTCAGCCAGGGTGGTACTGGTGAGTGTCGATTTCGCTGAAATTGAAACGCTGCAGCAGCAGGGCGATTGGCAGGCGGCGGGAGACTCGCTGGCATCGGCGGCTCGCCAGGTGGAACGGGCGGGAGCGGACTTTCTGCTGATAGCCACCAATACCATGCACAAGGTGGCGGCACAGATCGAAGCGGCGATAGACATACCGTTACTGCACATCGCCGATGCCACCGCCGAGCGACTGCTGGCCGATGGTATTACCAAGGTGGGCCTGCTGGGAACGGCCTTCACCATGGAGCAGGCGTTCTACAAGGATCGCTTGAGCGAAGAGTTCGGCATCGAGGTGCTGGTGCCAGATGCGGAACAGCGCAAACTGGTCCATCGAGTGATTTACGAGGAGTTATGCCAGGGCGTGGTGGAAGAGGCATCGCGCAAGGCTTACCTGGAAGTGATCGACTCGCTTCATGGGCACGGAGCCCAGGCGGTAATACTCGGCTGCACGGAAATTGCCTTGCTGGTCGAGCAGGGCGATACCAGCGTACCGCTCTACGATACTACGGCGATTCATTGCGCCGCTGCCGTGGCGTCGGCTCTGGAGATCGATCCTTGAAGGAGCGACTCGAACGGCATCAGGTGTGGTTCTATCTAGCCGCTATTGGTGTGGGGCTGGGCCTGGGTGGAGCGAGACCCGACCTGGCGTCCCATGGCGAGCTGTTGATATGGCCGCTGTTGGCCGGGCTGCTCTACACGACTTTCACTCAGGTTCCGTTGCGTCGATTGCCCCTAGCCTTCAAGGATTGGCGTTTCATGAGTGCGTTGCTTGTGGGCAATTTCGTGGTAATGCCCCTATGCGTTGGGGGCCTGCTGCAGCTGTTACCCGACGACCCGGCCATCCAGTTGGGAGTACTGCTGGTTCTGCTGGTGCCGTGTACGGACTGGTTCATCAGTTTCACCCATCTGGGCAAGGGCGATGCGGGACGTGCCGTCGCCGCGACACCCATTCTACTGTTGGGGCAGTTCATCGCCTTGCCGTTCTACCTGTGGTGGTTCATAGGTGACGTTATGGTCGATGCCGCTATCGGCGAACACTTGTTGTATGCCTTCTTCGGCTTGATCGGCTTACCGCTGCTGCTGGCCGGATTGACGCAACGATGGGCGGCCAGCCACTGGCGTGGCGATGCCGTACTCGATAGCCTGGGATGGTTGCCGGTTCCGCTACTGGCGCTGGTGGTGGGGCTGGTGGCGGCGACCCAGGTAGCGATGATGAACGGCATACTGACCATGCTGGGGCCTGTGTTGCTGGTTTTTGTGCTCTACCTGCTGCTCGCCGTCGGGGTGGGAAAGCTGCTTGCTCGCTGCTGGCGGTTGCCGCTCGGCAGGGCCAGGACACTGGTTTTCAGCTTGAGCACGCGCAACTCCTTTGTGGTGCTACCGCTGGCCTTGATGCTCCCCACGGCGTGGGAAGCGACAGCTGTGATAATCGTGTTGCAGTCGCTTGTCGAGCTGTTCGCCATGGCGCTGCTGATTCACTGGCTTCCGCACTACTGGCTGCCTGCTGCAATTCGGCAGTAGCCGTTGGCGCCGATCGTTACGCAGTAGAGGAAAATTTTGCTAGCCTGGCCTATCGCTTGGCCACAGGAGAACGTCATGCAACCCGAGCTTGCGGCGCTACTGGAAACCGCCGGGATCACGCCGCGAGGCGAGCCAAAGCCCATGTCGGGCGGTGATATCGCCGCTGTTTACTGGCTGGAAACTACCCAGGGTGCAGTGGTGGCTAAACATGACCGCGCCGAGCGCCTGCATGGAGAAGCCGAAGGGCTTGCGGCTCTGCGTGAGGCGACCCTGGATGGGCAAGGGAGTCAGGGCGGCCTGGTCATACCGCAAGTATTGGGTATCGCTGGAGAATGGCTACTTCTCGAGGCACTGGAGAGTGCTCCGCGACGGCAAGCTGGCGAAACGGTGCTGGGCGAAGGGTTGCGACACCTTCATGCACACACGTTTACAATGCACGGTTGGTCCCATGACAACGCTTGTGGAGCGACGCCGCAAGCAAATGGCGGCTGTGAGGATGGCCGTGTTTTCCAGCGGGAGCGGCGCCTGCTGCCGCTGGCAAATGCCTGCGTGGAGCGCGGCTTGCTCAATAGTCGTGACTACGACCGCGTGGCGCAGGTAGCCGAGACGCTGGAGAAGTGGCTTCCCCAAGCGCCGGCGAGCTTGTTGCATGGCGACTTGTGGTCGGGAAATGTATTGTTCACGCCACGCGGCCCGGCACTTATCGACCCCTCGGTCTACCGGCATTATCCCGAAGTCGATCTGGCCATGCTGACCCTGTTCGGAACGCCGAGTGCGGCTTTTTTCGACGCCTACTGGAATGGCCCGACCCCAGCCGATTGGCCGCGACGGGAGGCGCTGTTTCAGCTTTACCCGTTGCTCAACCATCTGTTGTTGTTCGGGGGCGCGTATCATGGCGGCGTAACACGCACGTTACGCCGTCTGGAAAATTTCTAGTGCTATCAGAGCCTCCCGCATCGCCTGGTTTGGCGATGCTGAATATGGCGTCCTGAACAACAGTGTCATAACCGCTTTCGAGACCATCGTGAATATTTCGCAATTGAATGTCTATCCCGTCAAGTCACTGCAAGGCATAGCATTGAAACAAAGCCGCTTGCATGGGCAAGGACTGGCCTGGGACCGTCGCTGGATGCTGGTCGATATACGCCAGCGTTTCGTGACGCAGCGCCAGCTCCCCGCCCTGGCCACCATCGGCGTGAGCTTGCTGGAGGATCATCTACGCCTTGAGCACCCGCGTATGGCGCCGTTGGAAATTGCCCTGGCGCCGCGTGAAGGCAAGCTGCGCATCGTCAGTATCTGGGATGACCACTGCAAGGCTCACCCCGAAAGCGACGATGTTTCGCGCTGGCTGGTGGGGGCGCTGGGCGAGCAGGCTCAAGGGTTGACACTGGTTCGATTTGCCGAGGAATTCAAGCGCCCGGTAGAAGCGGAATTCCTGGCGGGGCGCGAAGCCGACACTCACTTCACCGATGGCTATCCCTTCCTGGTAACCACCACGGCTTCCCTGGCGGCGCTCAATATCGCTCTGGCTGACAAAGGGATGGCGCCGGTGCCCATGAATCGGTTCCGGGCGAATATCGTAGTCGAAGGCGCGGCGCCCTGGGAGGAAGATGCCTTGGCAACCCTGAGCGGGCCACATGGGCGCTATCGACTTGGCCTGAGTAAGCCGTGTCAGCGCTGCAAGATCACCACCATCGATCAACAAACCGCCGAGATACCCGTTCCCACGGAGCCGCTCAAGACGCTGCTGGAGCTCAACACCCAATCGACTCTCAAGGGTGCCCATTTCGGGCGCAACGCCACATTGCTTGAAGGGGAGGGCGAAGTCATTCGGGTGGGGGATACGTTGAGTTGAAAGGCGTCTTGCGTCGCCGCACCCCGGTGGCTACGGCCGTGCCGAGCAGAGTGATGACCATGCCGGCGATCACCTGAAGGCTCAGGGTTTCACCGAGCAGCAGATACCCCCAGAGCAATGCACTGACGGGCACCAGAAACGTGACGGTGGAGGTCGCCGTGGCGCCCGCGCTGGCCAGCAAGTGGAAATAGAGCAGAAACGCCAGGGTCGTGCTGAGCACCGCCAGGGACAAGGCATTGCCCCAGCCCAAGAGGCTGATGGGTTCGCTGGGCCATAGCAGCAAGCCCGGGACCAGCAGTACCAGTGCCGACATGGCACAGCTACCTGCGGCAAGTACCCGAGTAGGGAGGTGGGCCAGGTAAGTCCTGGAGTAATTACCCGCAATGCCGTAACAGAATGTGGCGCCCAGCACGGCCAGAATGAACCAGCCGTCACCGCCGATGGCGAAATCCAGCCGGTCGGCGGAAAGCACATAGACACCACCGAACGCCATGGCCAACCCCAGGTACTGCCGGCGCTCTATCGGAGTAGTAAAGAAGAGCGCACCTAACAGCGCGGTGAAGATCGGTGTGGTGGCATTGATCAAGGATGTAAAACCCGCTTCCAGCCGTGTCGTGGCAAGGGCCAGCAGGGTAAAGGGCAACACATGATTGACGATGCCGAGAAACAACAGCCGCCCCTTGTGCTGCCAGATAAGCCCCAGGTAGTGCAGGCTGAGTAGAAGCGGTACCAGCAGCAGGGCTCCCACCCCCATGCGCACGAGAATCAAGGGGATAGGGCCGAATTCGGGCACGGCTACGCGCATGAAAATGAACGACATCCCCC
The DNA here is from genome assembly GCF_039691755.1 of Halomonas sp. Bachu 37. Taxonomy (NCBI): domain Bacteria; kingdom Pseudomonadati; phylum Pseudomonadota; class Gammaproteobacteria; order Oceanospirillales; family Halomonadaceae; genus Halomonas; species Halomonas kashgarensis. The sequence continues at coordinate 344,214 of NZ_CP137552.1, forward strand.
AGAGCGAAGAGAGCATAATCAGGCGCAGTGCATCGGCCGGTACCATTTGTCGTCCTTGATTGGTTTAGTGAGCTATGAGATTACGACCGAATCGGCGCTCAGAAAAGCCAGTATGAAGATTGGCCTGGAAAATTGGGAGTAAGCTTCTGAAAATTATTGAGCTTCTTCGCAAACCGTGCCCTATGAGCAAGCAATCGTAGCAAGATCGTCTACAGTGAATAGAACATGTCGATGCAGGCCATGAGCAGGATGACAAGCGTGGGGTACCCCGTTTCAAACGCTCCGGTTCAGGCCTGTTTTACTGATGAAAAGGAGAGGAAAAATGGATCGTCACGCAAGTGCTCATTGGGAAGGTGGACTCAAGGATGGCAAAGGCACGGTTTCCACGGAAAGTGGCGTCCTTGATTCGCAATCCTACGCTTTCAGTACGCGTTTTGAAGATGAGAAAGGCACCAATCCCGAAGAACTGATCGGTGCTGCCCATGCTAGTTGCTTTTCCATGGCCTTATCCATGGTTCTCGGCGAGGAAGGCTATAAAGCGGAGCGGATCGATACCAAGGCTTCCGTCAACATTTCGCAGAGTGCGGATGGATTCGATATTTCCAAGATCCATCTGGACGTTAAGGCTTCGGTCAGTGGGGCTGACGAAGCGGCCTTCAAGAAGGCGGCAGAGACGGCCAAGAAAAACTGCCCGGTTTCCAAGGTTCTCAATGCCGAAATTACCATGGATGCAGAGTTGATTGATGGCTAGACAAACGGCAGCCGGGTAGGTGTTGTCAATGTTGCTCATGAAACAAACTCAGGGGTTAATTAAACAATAAAAACGGCAGGGTAATACCCTGCCGTTTGTCTTGCTGGCTTTACCCTTGGATGAAATCAATAAGCCCTATAGCCTTCTTAATTCGCTAGCGGGTCTTCTTCCTCTTCATCCAGATACTGATCGTCTGCGGCACGTTGGCGGTCCCAGTCGTCCTTATCGTATTCGGCGGCTCCTTCCAATGCTTCCTGGGTAGCATGGACGCGAATGATGTACTCTTCGCCATCTTCTTCACGGGCCAATTCCAGTGAATCCCACTCGATGGCGATGTCGCGTTCGCCCATACCGAGGAAACCGCCAAGACCGACCACGACGGCGACGACTTCACCATTCTTGTTGATGACTAGATCATGGATCGTGCCGATATCTTCGTCGTCTTCGACGCTGCTGCGCACATTATTGCCGGTGAGATCGTCGACATGGAATACGTTGCGGGGCGTCTCGGTCAGATAGGTGGCTTGCATCGTCTCGGTGGACGTTGATTGCATGCCCGAGTGCTCATCTCCGTTATTTTCTTCCATGGCGTGTGCTGCACCGGCGGCAAGCAGGAACGCCGGAATCATGAGAGTTCCGAGAAGAGTCGGCTTCATCGTTTTCATTGCATTGCTCCTTGCACTTGCATAGAGGCAGGATTAAGGAGCCTTCGACCCCATCCTCATAAACCTGCCAAGACAATCAATAGTCAGCTTATTGGGAATGGACTCTGGAAGCTTCCATGGCCAACTATTTCTCCTGATTCTCAAGATAGATGCTAGCGAGCCGATTTCAAATGGCATGTTATGGTGCGCAAACGCTTATGAGAGCCGGGTTGGGCAATGTCGGTAGGGCTGTCGAGCGTTGACGCGGAGGGGCGGACTCTCTATTGTCGCTGCGTTATTGTTACCTCTGTTTAATTCTTCTTAGCAGGAGTCATCGTGGATCTCGCGACACTCATCGGTTTGGTAGGCGCAGCGGTTCTGGTCAGTACCGCGGTGATCCTGGGTGCGTCCCCGGAAGTCTTCATGAACCCCACCGGGCTGCTGCTGGTGGTAGGGGGTAGCCTGTTCGTGGTGCTGGCGAAATTCAGCCTGACTCAGTTTCGGTTCGCCTTCAAGGCTGCAACCCGCGCGTTCAAGTTCCAGCTTCCCAGCACCCAGGAAAGCATCGAGGAGCTGGTGGAGCTCTCGAAGGTTTCGCGCAAGCGGGGCTTGCTGGCACTCGAGGATCAGGAAGTCGCCTCACCTTTTCTGCAGCAAGGGCTGCAGATGCTGGCCGATGGCTTTAACGCCGAGATGATCAAGGAGATGATGGACAAGGAGCGCTTGCTAACACTGGAGCGCAACGAAGCCGGCGGTCGGGTGTTTACCGCCCTGGCGGACGTGGCTCCTTCCATGGGCATGATCGGCACCTTGGTCGGCCTGGTCCAGATGTTGGCTAACATGGATGATCCCGCCATGATCGGCCCGGCCATGGCGGTGGCGCTGCTGACGACGCTTTACGGCGCGATGATTGCCACCATGATCGCCAATCCCATCGCCGATAAATTGTGGCTGCGAATGAATCAAGAAGCCAAGATGCAGCAGTTGTGGATCGATGCCGTGCTGGCGATAAAGGGTGACAAGAACCCCCGAGTACTGGGGCAGATGCTGAACATCTATCTTCCCCCCGAGAGTCGCGCCAAGGAAGACGCTCCGGTTAATGACAAGCCCGCAGGCGAGCAGGCCTGATTCATGAACAGGAAGTCCAATATCCCCGCGTGGATGGTGACCTACGCGGACTTGATGACCTTGCTGCTGTGCTTTTTCGTGTTGCTGCTCTCCTTCGCCGAAATCGATGCGGATAAGTTCCGTCGGATCGCCGGCGAGCTCTCCAAGGCATTCGGGGTCCAGCGCGATATCGAGGCCATGCAGATTCCCAAGGGGACCAGTGCCGTGTTCGACCAGTTTTCCCCGGCGGCACCCGACCGCACGTTGCTGGATGAGATTCGTCAGCGCACCATGGAGGAGAATCCCGAACTTGAAACCCTGCGCAACCTGATCAATTCACGCCTTCAACGTCAGGTGGAAGAGGTGGCGGCGCGGGTCGAGACACTGCTGCAGGACTCCATCGAGGAGGGGGTGACTCACGTTGAGGTGGAACATCTGCGAGTGGTTATCCGTATCGAGGAGAAGGGGACTTTCCTTTCCGGTTCGGCTAACGTCACGCAGGCGTTTGCCGCTCTGCTGGTAGAGATGGCGGAAGTGCTGGAAGACTTGCCCGGAACGGTGGCGATAGATGGCCACACCGATAACGTCCCCATTCGGACGGCACGTTTCCAAAGTAACTGGGACCTGTCCGCGATGCGGGCGGCTTCGGTTGCCAACGTTCTGCTGCTCAACCCGGAACTGGCGAGCGAACGCTTGGTGGTGCAGGGCTTTGCCGATACGCAGCCGCGCGCGGATAACGCGACCGCAGAGGGGCGAGCGCAGAATCGGCGCGTGGAAATTACCATTGATCTCAGCGAAGCCACCGAGGAGCGGGGTGTGACGTCCCTGCAGCGTTTGGCGCCTCCTGTTGCCGAGCCTCCTGCAAAGTCGGAAGCGGTATCGCCGACCTATCTCGAGAGGTTGCTGCCGGCGCCCGATCTTATGCCTGCCGAGGAGACGTTGACGGCGCCGATCAATCCCTTCTTCCCCGAGCAGGGATAAACAAGCATCAGCTAAGTGGTAGTATCATTCGGCTGCCGTCGAGACCCCGGATACCGGGTCGACCAACTGCAATACTACAGCCTGGCGAACCAGTTCCGCCAGGTTGGCCGCGCCCATCGTTTTCATCGCTCTGAGTCGGTATACCTCTACTGTCTTATGGCTTACCCCGATTCGTTCAGCAATTTCCCGGCTGGTCAGGCCTTCCCCAATGTGGACGACGATCTGCTTTTCCTTGGGGCGTAGGGCACGGTAACGCGCTTCCAGGCGCGCCAGTCGTGACTGACGTTCGCGCTCATGCTGATGCTCGTTGAGTGCCTGCTGCACGGTATCCAGCAGTTGCTGGTGATTGAAGGGTTTCTCGATGAAATCAAAGGCGCCGGTCTTGAGGGCGGTGACCGCCATCGGCACGTCGCCGTGTCCGGTCATGACGATGACCGGCAGGGTGACTCCGCGGTCACGAAGCTGCTGCTGGACCTGCAAGCCGCTGATACCGGGCATGCGTACATCCAGTAATACGACATCGAAGCAGCCGATGTCGGCCGCCAGGAAAGCTTCACCATCGGCAAAGGCACAACAGGCCAGGCCGACCGATTCCAGTAGCCAGGCGAGGGAGTCGCGCAGTGCCTGGTCGTCATCGACCACGGCGATACGAGCAGCGGCGGTGTCATTCACACATATTTCCCCGGTTGTTGCGTCGTGGTGGGTTCGGCTCTCAGTGTACCGGCCAGGGTGGCGCCGCTGAAGTCGCTATCCTCAACCACTGCAAGGCGGCCGCCCATCGCTTCCATCAGTGTCCGGCTGATTGCCAGCCCCATTCCCAGTCCTTCGGGCCGGGTGGAGTGAAACGGGGTGAAAACTTCTTCGGCCCGGCTAGCGCTGATGCCGGGTCCCTGGTCGCTGACGCGAAAGGTGACTTCCCGTGGACCGCTTCGTTGGGCGGACAGCACGACGCGCATCGCACCTGGATGGTGGCGGCTGGCCTCCAGTGCGTTAAGCAGCAGATTGACCAGTACCTGTTCGAGTGCTACCGGGTCGGCCTGTACGCGGGGCAGTGGCGCAGCTAACCGCTGCTCCAATCCGATGCCAGCTTGATGAAACTGCCATTCGCACAATCGACAGGCACTTTCGGCAACATCGGCCAATACCAGAGGGCGGGCCTGGGTGCGACCCTTGCGCACGAAGCTACGAATGTGCCGCAGGCGTTGCGCCAGTCGTTGGACCTGCTCGTCGATACGGCGCAACGGAAGTTCCAGGTCGGCGGCGGGTCGTTGTGGGTCGCTTTTCAGCTGCATCAACGCGCCACTGGCGTAGTTGGCGATCGCTCCCAGTGGCTGGTTCAGTTCATGGGCGATATTGGACGCGAGCTCGCCGGTGGTGGCGAGGCGGTTGGCATGGGCGATCTGTTCCTGATGCCGATGCGCCTGTGCTTCGGCGGCCTGTCGCAGGCTGATGTCCCGATTCAGCAGCGATAGATGGGCGGGTTCGGCGCCCGGCCCGCGATGGGCGATTACCACGCTCAATACGGGGATATGCCGCGCCGTGCCTTGCATGACCAGCTCCCCGCTCCACGAGCCGTAACGTGCCACGGCAGGAAATACGACCTCACGCAGGATTGCCAGCGACTCGGCAGTGTACACATTGGCAAGGCGCACGGCACCGGGCTCGCGTGGCAGGGAAAGCTGCCGACGTGCCGCTTCGTTGGAGTTGAATATGCCTTCGTCTCCGTCGATGAACAGCACGTAATCGGTAGTGGATTCGACGACTTGCGCCAGCCGTTCGCGGTTGGCTTCCGCTTCGATCCGCCTGCCGACATCCCGGGAGACGCAGAGAATGTCGAGCAACTCGCCGCTATCGGGGTCGCGCCGTGTACGGCTGGTGGTTTCGAACCACACGTAATGTCCCTGCTTGGCCCTGAAGCGGTACGTCTGCTGATAGAAGCCCGCGTGGTAGTAGACGCGGGGGGATTTGGTCAGTAGGTCGTTCAAGTCGGTGGGGTGGAACAGATCATAGGCGGAAACGCCGATCAGTTCTTCGGGAGCGTAACCCAACAGCTCCCGAGCCGCCTGGGAAGCATAGAGAAAGGTGCCGTCGCGAGCATGGCGAGAGATCAGGTCGGTGGTACTTTCGGCCAGCCACTGGAAGTGCCGCTTGTCGGCTTCAAGCTCGGCATTGCGCGCCTCCAGCAAGGCGAGACGATTCTTGAGCCGGGCGAGTTGATCGTTATCCATTCAACGGGCCGGGTCGACCAGGCCGCCGAGAGAGGCATTGCGCCGAAACCACCCGGCGATACTGGCGCGGGGAAGACGTGTGGGCAGCACTTCGTGGGGAACCGTCTCGGAAAGAAAACAGGCGAAAGTGCCGGCACTGGGAGGGATTCGGGCGAGTTCCCGGGCTGGGTCGTCTGCCGCGTAGATCACCATCTCACCGCCGCCATCGCTGGGCCAGTCGGGATTGAGATAGCCCACCGTGGAGATCACTCGGTTGGCGCGTCCCCGAAAGCTGTCCAGGTGACGTTGGTAAAAGGCTCCCGGCGGGTAGTGAGCAAAGTGCGCCTCGTATTCGAAGAGCCCGAGGTACAGGGCTTGATTCAATTCGCGCTGCAGGTAAGCCATTGCTTCCAGGTAAAGCCGTTGCGCTTCGCTTTCCCTATCCAGCCAGTGAATGGCATCGCCGCGAATATCCTTGCGCAGGTGGTGCTGCTTGCCGCGCCCTATCCCGGCTTCGTCGAGGATATCGTGACGTGCCAGGTGCTGTATTTCCTGCATCAAGGTCTGGCACAGGCCTGCATCGATCATGTCGGTGCCCACGAACCAGCCTTGCTTAACCAGGCCTTCGATGAGAGCGGGCACCATTTTACGGTTCAGGGCCGGAGAAGGCAGATCCCGGGGCGGGGTAAAGAGCGCAGTGGCCGTCATTGGGATTCTCTGGGCTGTGTATTGCTGGACTGTATATCGCTGGATCGGCTGTCTCTGGATTGGCTGTCTCTGGAATAGAAAGTGGCCTCATGGGAGGGCAGCCGGCGTTCGGGAAAGTAGCATAACGGCCCGCAAGGCCGTTCGAGCAGGCTGATATTCATGCCGAATCCTTCGGCCAGCAGTTCCACCAGCATCATTGCCGAAAGCCCCCAGATAACGTGACCCTGAACATGGTAGCTGGGCACGAAGTGGGCCTTGCCGTCCACCGTGATCACATCGGTATGGTGGCGCTCGTCATCGAGAAAATGCCGCAACGGTACCTCGAAAATGGCGTCGAGTTCCGTCGGATCGGGGGACAGTGGCAAGTCGGGTGGAATCACCCCCACCCAAGGGGTGACACGGATGCCGTGCAGGGAAATGACATCGGAAAGGCGCCCAAGGCAGCGCACCTCCTGGGCGGGAAGGGCGGTTTCCTCCCATGCCTCGCGCAGGGCGGTAGCGTACAGATCGGCATCGCCGGGCTCGCGTTTACCACCGGGAAAGGCGACTTGGCCGCTGTGGGTGTTCAGATGACTCGCGCGCCGCGTGAACAGCAGGGTCGGTTCCGCTCGCTCGACTATCGGCAACAACACGGCGGCTTGCGGGAGTTCAACATGCTCAAGCATCCGGGGCCGATGCAGTTGCAGCTGTTCGTGGAGTTTCTCTAACATGGGGTATCCGTCATGTTTGCGTTCTTTTACCCAGCGGGGTAAGCCGCGTCAAGCTCGGTGATACCATGCCATATTCGCATCAGTCTTGAGAGGGAGCACGATGAACTTTTGTAGCCATTGTGGTGATACGGTGAGTTTCGTCATCCCTGAGGGCGACGATCGTCCGCGTTATCGATGTCACTCCTGTGAGACGATCCATTATCAGAATCCGCGTATTGTCGCAGGCACCTTGCCGGTGTTCGGCTCGCAAGTACTACTGTGCCGCCGGGCTATCGCGCCTCGCTTGGGCTACTGGACGCTGCCGGCCGGCTACATGGAAAACGCCGAGACGACTCGTCAGGCCGCTGCCCGCGAAACCCGCGAAGAAGCTTGCGCGGAAGTGTCACTCTGCAATCTATATACGCTGATCGACCTGCCCCACATCAATCAGGTCTACATGATTTTCCGAGCGGACCTGCTTGGTGATTTTGCCGCCGGTGTAGAGAGTCTGGAAGTAGCGCTCTTCGAAGAGCATGACATTCCCTGGGATGAGCTGGCGTTCCCCACGATTGAACGCACGTTGCGCCACTACTACGCCGACCGGCAACATGGCATGTTTCCCCTGCATGTCAGCGAGATCACTCAAGAGGACCGGGAGCGCTATTTCGGTAGTGCGTGAAGGGCGCCGCTAACCGGTAGATGACGAGGCCAAGCCGGTCGCCTGGCTCGCACTTAGATATCCACCAATTGCCAGACTTCATAAGCGGGCTCTTCGTAAGGATGCGCCAGCTTGAGTGCCGCCACGGCGGTACGAATGTGGTCATCGCTGCATACCAGTTCGACTTTCACCTCTTTGACGTATTCAAGCTCGCCGACTTTCCCTATGTGGGGATCGGCGCCCTCCAAGGGGCGGAACTGGCCGGTTCCCGGGGTCTGGAAGCAACACGCTTCATAATTGCCGATACGGCCGGCGCCGGTTTCGAAGACCGCTTCCTTGACGTTTTCCGCCGATTCTACCGGGACAAAGAAGGCCAGTTTGTACATTGCAATCTCCTTGGGCTTGTTCGGGCTTGCCTTTTTTTGCGGTAAATACATACAATCGAAAATGTTAATTTCTAACGAATTGTTTAATCTTTCGCTGACTATCGCTAGGCTATGGTATGCATGGCAGTCTGGATAGCCATCAGGGTATCTGTCCAGTGACCAGCGATGGCAAGCGAAGGACAGGAATGCCATAGCGAGAATGAACAGCGGTTGGCCCTATCCAGCCAGCGGGAAATTTGACCAGGGATAAACCAATCAGGGACGGATCATGAAAGACAAGCGAAAGCCTTTATTTTGGTGGGGCCTGGCGACAGGCCTGATGTTGAGCAATTCCGTTGCGGCCCAGAGTGTCTTTTCCGTGAAAGTGGAAAATGACATGTTCGCCAGCGGTGAAGATGGTCACTACACCAATGGCGTTGAACTCAACTGGACCTTCGAGCCTAGCCCCGACCACTGGACGCAGCTCCTGGCTCAGGGCTTGCCCCAGTCGATAATGAGCAATGCCGGAGGGGTGTCGTATCGGTTCGGCCAGCAAATTTATACGCCGAACGAGATCAGTCGTTCGGAATTGATCAGCGACGATCGTCCCTACGCCGGGCTGCTGTTTGGCGGCGTGTCTCTGCACAATGATGTTCAGCAGGACAATTGGCGTCAGGCCACCGATCTGCACGTCGATGTCGGCCTGGTCGGGCCCGATTCACTCGCCGAGAATATCCAGCGCGAAGTACACAAGATAACCGACAGCGATAAACCGCAGGGTTGGCGTCATCAGCTCGATAACGAGCCGATCCTTAACCTGGGGTATCGGCGCCAGTGGTGGCGAATGCACTCGGTGGGCGGCAAGGGGCTCGAACATGGACCGAGCGTGAGTGCAGCGCTGGGCAATCTCTATACCTACGCCGGCGCCGGCTACGGTGTGCGCTGGGGGGATCGTAGTTATGGCCTGCCCGCCGTTGCTCCCGCCCAGGGTGGCCGCCAGTATTTCTCGCGGACGGAGGATTTCGGCTGGTATGTGTTTGCCTCGGTGGAGGGGCGCTATATGGCGCACAATCTGCTGCTGGACGGCAATACCTTCGGGGACAGCCATTCCGTGGACCGGAACGAGTGGGTCGGCGATGCCCAAGTTGGCGTTGCCGCCACGTGGGAGCAGTGGCAGCTAGCCTATACTGCCGTGTGGCGAACCAAGGAATTCGATACCCAGAAGGAGCACGACAAGTTCGGTTCGCTCACCCTTTCCAGGCATTTCTGAGGCGCTGCCACCAGGCCGGAAAAAGCGTGCTACGCTGTTGCAAGAAGTCCGCGACCGGCCTTACTTGAGCATGACGATCCAGCATCGGGGCATGTCCGCAGCCGGGCACTTCCAGTGTCACCAGGCTGGGCTGTATCTCGCGCATTCGGACTATACTTTCTTTTCGCAGTAACGGCGATTCGGCGCCCCGAATCACCATGAGCGGGCAGCGGATACGTTCCCAGTCCGCCCAGGTGTCCCGGGGAGTGTCATGGATGAATTGCTCACCGATACGCGGATCGTAATGAAGGCTCCAGGAACCGTCTGGAAGCCGCCGAGCGCTGCCCAGGGCCAGTTGACGCCAGTCGGCTTCGCTATCGATACCGAAACCTCGATAGTGCTGCTTGAGAGACTCGAGTAGTTCACTAAAATGGCTGTAGCGTTTCATTACGCCAAAGTACGTTGCCATTTCGGCCAAGGCGTCGCTATCCAGCTCCGGCCCGACATCGTTGAGCACCAGGCGTTGTATTCGGTTGGCGGTTGCCGGCTCGGCGGCCAGCATCATTCCCAACAGGCCTCCCATGGACGTACCAATCCACGGGACACGCTCAAGCTCGAAGTGATCCAGTACTGCCAAGGCTACGGCCATGTAATGAGAGTAGAGATAATCGTGAGCAGGATACAGCGACCAGCTCGACAGCCCACGGCCCGGCGTATCGGGCGCCAGGACCCGCCATCCGGGACCCAGCTCCCGGGCAAGTGCAGCGAAATCACCGCCATGACGCGCCAGGCCATGCCAGGCCACTACCGTCCTGGGGGCGTCCGGATGCCAGATACGCACGGCCACTTCCAGTTCACGTACCTTGATAAGCTCCAGTGCTTCCATCGGCCCCTCTCCTTGGCTTCTAGGCTACTCGGCAGCATAGTTGGGTGTATCTTGCAATGCAGCAAAAAAATGACAAATTCCCACCGTCATCCAACATCTTCAAAAAACATGCGACAATGTATGTAAGTATCTACCCGACGCTTTAGATTGAGGAAAATATTATGCTGCAACCCGGTTCCTCCACGGCCAAGAAGACTTTCCGTCCCTTAAATCAGATCTTGCTGACGGCCATGCTGGTATCCGCCTCGGCTTCTCCTGCCTGGGCTGCCGACTTGCTGTCCATCACTCGGGATGCCTTGAACAACAACGCCGAGCTCGGTTCGGTCAACGCTCAGACCGGCAGCGTCAGGGCTGGGCTCGACATCGAGCAAGGCGACCTACTTCCGCAGATAGGTGCCTCGGGTCGTCTCGTACACAATCGCCAGTACGAAAGCCAGGAAAGCCGAGTCAGGCCCGGTGTCGGTACCGATGCGGGCGAAGGATCGCTAGGTGGTGCGACCGGTGAGGATAGCTTCAATAATGTCAGCCTGACACTGGAAGCGACCCAAGCCTTGTTTGACGCCCGGAACAGGCGGGAAGTGGAAGTGGTCGAGCGTCAGGTCGATCAGCAGCTCTATGTGCTTGCCGCTACCGAGCAGCAGGTAGTATACGACGTCTCGGCGGCGTACTTCGAAATACTGCGAGCTCACGATATTCTCGAGGCGAGAATGGCCCAGGAACGAGCTATCGGGCGACAGTTGGAGCAGGCCAGAGAGCAGTTCGAGGTGGGACTGATCGCCATTACCGAAGTCGAAGAGGCGCGGGCGAGTTTCGACCAGTCACGAGCCGAGCGAATTGCGGCGGAAAGCAACCTGCAGGTCAGCTTCGAACAGCTCGAACGACTCACCGGCCAGCGCTACGACAGCATCGAGTCACTAGATAATGAAATGCCGATTGAGCCGCCTATTCCCAGCGAACGCGATTTCTGGGTCTCCACCGCCCTGGAGAGCAATCCACTGGTGCTGGCGGAGCAGGCGGGAGTCGCCGTGTCGCGAAGCAGTGTGGAAGTCGCCCGAGCCGACCGTCTTCCGGTAGTCGATGCCTTCGCCAGCTATCAGTTTGCCGATAGCGATGTTGATGCCGTAACGGGGCATGACTCCTCCAGTCAGTTAGGGCTGAGCATCAGCTTGCCCTTGTACACCGGTGGCCGCACCCAAGCCGGCATCCGTCAAAGCACCTACAATCTTGAAGCCAGCCAGTATGATTTCGAGGCCCAGCGCCGTGGTGCCATCCAACAGGTGCGCTCTCTCTACACCCAGGTGAGCAATGACGTTTCGACGGTCGAAGCGCGTGCGCAGGCCATCGTCTCCAATCAGAGCGCACTGGATGCTACCCGCGCGGGCTATGAAGTCGGTACCCGTAACATCGTCGACGTGCTTAATGCGGAACAGAGTTTATATAACGCTATTTCCAACTACGCTCAGGCTCGCTACGACTACGTCATCAATCTGCTTGCCTTGCACCAGCAGGCCGGCACCCTCGACGTGGAGGTGATCGAAGAGCTCAATGCCTGGCTCGATGGCGAGAGCATCACGTTCACCTTGCCAGAAGAACGTGACGACGCTGATAGCGTGACCGATATCGGTCAGCGGCCTCAGCAGCCAGTGGAGTGAAGCGCCTCTCCATATTTACATTCACTCCTGTATGGTTGTAGTCTGCGCTTACTCTGACGCACGTAACGGGATAAAAAAGTATGAAAACGATGGTGAATGGCGCCCGGGCCGCTTGGCTGGTGGTGGGCGTAAGCCTTTTGCTGGCGGCTTGCGGGCAGGATGAAGAGGCGTCGCAGGCGGGATCCGAGACGGCCAGCTCGCCTCCGAGGCCAGCACAGGTCATGCAGATCGAGCGTCAGGATATCCCCCTGGACAAGTCCTACCCTTCCATGTTGCGTAGCGATGATGAAGTGACACTGGTGGCGCGCGTTACCGGTTTTCTGGAAGAAAGACATTTCGAGCCGGGCGAGATGGTGGAGAAGGGTCAGCTTTTGTACTCCATCGAGCCGGACATGTACGAAGCGACGGTCAATCAGCGGGAAGCCGACTTGCAGAGTGCCCGCGCGGAGCTATCCCGTGCCCAGCGGGACGCCGAACGCTTCGAGCGTCTGCTTAGCCAGAACTCGGTGAGCCGTCAGGATTATGATCAGGCACGCGCCGAATTGGGTGTGGCTCAGGCTAGCGTAGCTCAGGCCGAAGCGGCGTTGGCAAGTGCCAACCTGGATCTCAACTATGCGCAGGTTCAGGCGCCTGTTTCGGGCATGATCGGACTCAGCGAGATAAATGTCGGGAATCTGGTCAGTCCCGGTACCGAGCTTGCCACCATCACCCCGCTGGACCCCCTGGAGGTTCGCTTCCAGCTTCCCCAGCGCGATGCGTTTGAATTGCGTCGTCAGCTCGACAACGAGGAGCGTGGGGCGGATATCCGCGCCACGCTCACGCTACCCGGTGCCGGTGGTGACGAGTCAGGTGAACTGGTGGGTCGCCTCGATTTCCTCGGTTCGCGAGTGGACTCAGGGACCAGTACCGTACAAGCTACCGCCACGTTCGATAATCCCCAAGCGACGGTTTTGCCCGGTCAGTTCGTGCGGGTCAGTCTTGAGGGGCTGCAGCGCTTCGACGTCTTCGCCGTGCCCGAAATCGCCGTCACTCAAGGGCTCATGGGACCGCAGGTGTTCGTTCTCGATGACGAGAACAAGGCACGCTCGCGTACCGTATCGCTGGGCGAACTCGCTGGACCTTGGCAGATCCTCCGCGACGGGCTGGAAGAAGGGGAGCGTGTGATTGTCGGCGACCCATCGGGCATCGAGCCCGGGACGGACATTGAGCCGCGCAAATTCAGCGGTAACGCAGAAGATCTGGTGGAAGACATCGAAGCCGAGGAGCAAGCCGAGGCCGAAGCGCAGGCGGAAGAAGCCAGAGAAGTGACGGAGGCCGGTGCCGCCGGTGGCGTTGACGCGCCGCAAGGTGAGGGAGACGAGAACGAATGAATTTCTCCAACTTCTTCATCAAGCGGCCGATCTTCGCCACGGTCCTGGCGATCATCCTGACCGTGATCGGGGTGATGAGCATGCGGGTGTTGCCGATCGAGCAATATCCCAGCGTGGTGCCGCCGACGGTATCGGTGCAGGCCCGTTTCCCCGGTGCCGATGCCGAAACGGTCGCTCAGGCGGTGGCGGCCCCGCTGGCCGAGGCGATCAATGGTGTCGAGGGCATGCTGTACATGACCTCGAACAGTGCCGATAACGGCAGTGTCAGCTTGAGCGTGGCCTTCAATATCGGCACCGATGGCGATATCAATACCATCAACGTCAACAACCGTGTGCAAGGCGCCCTGTCACAGCTCCCTCAGGAGGTGCAGGACCAGGGGGTGACGGTCGAGTTGCGCTCCAGTTCGATTCTCATGTTGGTGGCGCTGATCTCGCCGGATGGCGACTACAACAATATCTTCATGCAGAATTATGCCACTCTCAACGTGCTCGACGAATTGCGTCAGGTTCCTGGCGTGGGTAACGCCGAAGTGCTGGGGGGCGGCGAGTTCGCCATGCGTATCTGGATGGACCCTGGCAAGCTTTCCCAGTTCGACCTGACGCCTGCAGAAGTGGCGGCGGCGATACGCGCACAGAATACGGAAGTACCGGCGGGTAGCCTGGCCTCGACACCCCAGAGCGACCCCCGCGCCTATACTTACACCATCACCGCGGGTGGCCGGCTCAATAATGTCGACGACTTCCGCGACATCTATCTGCGCACGAACCCCGACGGTTCCTCCCTGCGCCTGGACGACGTGGCACGTATCGAGCTAGGGGCCTCGTTCTACGGGGTCGATGCGCGTCTCAATGGCGCGACCATGACGCCGATCATCGTCAACCAGCAGCCCGGGGCCAACGCGCTCGAGACCGCAGAGGCGGTCCAGGCCACTATGCAGGAGCTGGAATCGCGCTTCCCGCCGGGGCTGGAATACGTGGTGCCCTACGACACCACGCTGTTCATCGATGCATCCGTGGAAACCGTGCTCCACGTATTTATCGAGGCGTTCCTGATCGTCGGTGTAATCCTGTTCATTTTCCTGCAGAACTGGCGTTTTACGGTTATCGCCATGTCGGTGGTGCCGGTATCGGTATTGGCGACCTTTGCTGGTTTCTATGTGTTTGGCTTTTCGATCAATTTGTTGACGTTGTTTGCTCTGGTCCTGTCCATCGGGATCGTGGTGGATGACGCCATACTGGTGGTAGAAAACGTCGAGCGTGTGCTCAGCGAGGACGAGGACATAACGGTTCTCCAGGCCACCATTCGCGCCATGAAGGAAGTGGGGGGGCCGGTAATCGCCACGTCCCTGATCATGGCGGCGGTGTTCGTTCCGGTTGCCTTCCTGGGCGGCTTCACTGGGCAGATCTATCAGCAGTTCGCCTTGACGGTCTCGATTTCGGTGGGCTTCTCAGCTTTGATGGCGTTGACGTTCACGCCAGCGCTATCGGCCATATTCATCAAGCACAAGCTGCACGAGAAGAAGGAGTCCAAGTTCAGGCGTGCCCTCAATACGCCACTACGGCTGTTCGATCGGTTCTTCGCTGCAGTGACTGCCGTCTACATGAGCATAGTGAAGGTGCTGGTGCGTTTCTGGGGGGTGGCGCTGCTGTTGACCGCCCTGGTGGGGGCGGGCTCCTACTGGCTGTATGTCAATACACCTTCGACCCTGGTCCCGGAAACCGATCAGGGGATCGTGCTGGCCAGTGTCTCCTTGCCTGATGCCGCCTCCCTGGCACGCACCAATGAGTACATGTCAAAGCTCAGCGCCGAAATCGAGAACATCGAAGGGGTCCGCTACTCTTCCGCCGTGGCTGGCTACGACATCCTCTCCAGTGCGGTGAATACCGCCCGCGGCATCATCTTCGTCAATATGGCGCCGTGGAGCGAGAGGGATCTCACCGCCGATGAGTTGGTGGGTCGCATCATGCAGCTAGGAGCGCAGATCGAAGGTGGTTCGGCCATGGCCTTCAACGTGCCACCCATCATGGGTCTGTCGACCACCGGTGGCTTTACCGGCTATCTGCAATCCTTCGATGGTGCCTCGTCACAAGAACTCTATCAGGCGTCGGTTCAGGTCATGCAGGCGGCGGCCCAGCATCCCGCGCTGGAAGGCGTCTTCACCACGTTCAATGTCAACGTGCCGGGCTATCGCGCCGAGATCGACCAGCAGAAAGCGTTGAGTTACGGCGTTTCGTTGCAGGAGCTGAACGCCACGCTGGCAAATACTTTCGGAGCCGGTTTCGTCAACTACTTTAGCTATCAGAACCGCAACTTCCAGGTATATCTGCAAAACGAGGACGAATTCCGCAAGACGCCGGATGATATCAGCCGGGTACGGGTACGCGGAGGCAATGGCGAACGCATTCCGCTCTCCGAGTTCGTGACTCTCGAGCGTCAGGCAAAGCCGACGGTGGTGTCGCGTTTCGGAGTCTACCTGGGTGCCCAATTCCAGGGCGGCGCGGCACCGGGCTACAGTTCTGCCCAAGCCATCGCGGCAATGGAGGAGGTGGTCGAGGAAACGCTGGGCAACAACTGGGGCATGGGCTGGACCGGTACCGCCTATCAGGAAGCGAATCTGGGCAACACGGCTACCCTGGCGATTGTCTTCGGTATGTTGATGGTGTTCCTGATTCTGGCCGCTCAGTACGAGAGCTGGTCGTTACCGCTCGCGGTTCTTACCGCCACACCGTTCGCTTTTCTGGGTGGCATCGGCGGCATCGCACTGCGTGGTCTCGATACCAGCGTCTACGTGCAGATCGGCATGCTGGTGGTGGTGGGGCTTGCCGCCAAGAACGCTATTCTTATCGTTGAATTCGCCGAGCTGGAGCGCAAGGAGCAGGGCAAGACGATCCGTGAAGCGGCCATCAGCGCAGCCGAGCTTCGTTTTAGACCGATCGTGATGACTTCCCTGGCCTTCATCTTCGGTACTTTGCCGTTGGCATTGGCTACCGGGGCCAGTGACGTCAGCAGTCACCATATTGGCACCACGGTAGCGGTGGGCATGGCATCGGTGGCGACCCTGGGGAGCCTGTTCATTCCCAGTTTCTACGCCATGATTGCCCATGTTTCCGATTGGCTGCAGCGCAAGATGGGAAGTGGCGATCATCGCGAACAGCAACCGGCACTGGAGCAGCACGAGGAGTGAGTTGAAGTCCGCCTGCCGCTCCAGAAGCACCGCCAGTGATGGCGGTGCTTTTTTGTACCGTCCTGTTGCGTCAGATCAATTACAGAGCCACCTTCGTACTGCGCTATGAACTACGCTGGTAGTGAAAACATTCGTCGGCTATGTACCGACAGGAGGATCACGCCATGCAACATATACTCGAACTAGCGTTCAGCTTCCCTCTGGTCGTCTTTAGCGTGCTGTTGAGCCTGGTGGCTCTCTACTGGCTGCTGGTACTGTTACGCGTGATGCCGGTCGAGATTTTCGAGCGCGACAGTCTGCGCGACGATCATCTTCCCAGTACCTTCGTTTCCCTCGGCTTTGCCGGGGTTCCGGCCTCTTTCGCCCTGACCGTACTCCTGCTGCTGGGCGCCGGTATCACCTTGGCGGTAGAGTTATTGGCCCTTCGCTGGTTGGATCTAGGGTTGTACCGTATTCCCTTGGGTGTCGGTATCATCTGGGCGTCCTTGGCGATCGCTTCCCCCATTGCGGCAGTGCTGTGCCGGGGAATGCACCGGTATTTCCATCGCCACGACCGTTGTAGCCGGCGTTGCCTGCTAGGGGAAAGGGTGACGGTAAGGTGCCCAGCAGGATGTGCCGAGCACGCCGTGGGCGTGGTGGAGGATGGATCGGAATTTCAAGTCAAACTGCACGGCAAGCCCGATGCCATGTTGACTGAAGGTGAACAAAGGATATTGGTGAAGTACCTGCCCCAGGAAGGGGCGTACCGTAGCGTGGCGGTTAATGAGTATCTAGAGTCACATATACGACTACGGCGTTTGAAGATGGCACGTTCTGCGGCTCACTAGTCTGTTGTTAAGAGGACCCGGGAGAGGGGGGACGCTGCAGCAAGGCCAAGAGGTGGTTGATGAGCGTTTCCCCTCGCTCGCGGATGGAAAAGCGTTCGGGGTCGCGTAGCCATTCGTGAAATAGGCCACCCAGCATGGTTTGCAAGAGGTCGGTGGCGACCTGGACGGAAATGTCTTGATGGAGCTGTTGTTGCTCGAAGGCTTCGGCAAACCGTTCCTGCAGTGAATCACGGCACTCGTCGGCGATTTCGCGCTGCATGGCGATAGGGTCGATATCGCTGAAAAATTCACAGCGATGGATAAGAATGGAGTGAACGCGCCGATAGCGCGGTTGCTCGAAACGAGAAAACCCGTTCAAGCAGGCAAGGCGAATCGCCTCCAGGGATGAAACGTCTTGCTCCAACGCCTCGATCTCGTCGACGAGATCCTGAAATGGCATGCGTACCCGCTCGAGCATGGCACGGAAAATGTCGCTCTTGTTCTTGAAGTGCCAATAGACTGCCCCCCGGGTCATGCCGGCATGACGTGCAATCTGCTCGAGCGAGGTGCGTGCTACGCCGTGTTCCATGAACATATCTTCAGCCGCATCGAGAAGAGCCTCGCGTGTGGCGGCCGCTTCTGCTTTTGTGCGCCTAGCCATAGAGCCTCCTCCTGCTTGTGGTGATTTCATGACACGACGGGGGGTAGTCGTTCTGCAGATCCTGGGCTGGTGTACAATCTAGGACCTTTCGTTTACGGGATGATTTTATCCGAAAGAGCAGCAAAAAGCATTGATACATGCATGGTTGTATGTACCTGGTGGGCATCAATCGAGAAAGCTCGCCACTACGGCATTGTGGCGGTACAACAAGTTTTTTAGCGTAATTCAACATAAGCAGGAGAGCTAATGGCTCGCGTCCCTTTCGAGCTGGCTGGAGAGAAAGTATTCCCCGGTCAACGCCAGCAAATCGACGTGCCGGTGGCCCGGTTATACACCCACACTCCCTTGCACATTCCCGTGGAGGTCGTGCATGGCCGCAAGGAAGGACCGACGATGCTGGTGTGTGGCGGTATTCATGGTGACGAGATCAACGGTGTGGAAATCGTCAGACGTGTGCTGCGCTCCAAGGCCATCAACAGCCTGCGAGGCACCTTGATTGCGGTCCCCGTGGTCAATGTCTTCGGCTTCTTGCAACAGACGCGCTACCTGCCGGATCGCCGTGATCTCAATCGCTGCTTCCCCGGGAGCGGTGCCGGCTCGCTAGGTGGACGCATTGCCGCTCTGTTTCGCCAGGAAATCGTCGACCACGCCACGCACATCATTGACCTGCACACCGGGGCGATACACCGCACCAACCTGCCGCAGATTCGAGCCCAATTGAGTCCGGAAAGCGAAACCGAGCGCATGGCGGATGCTTTTGGCGCTCCTGTCATTCTCAACGCCGAACTACGGGAGGGGAGTCTGCGCCATTATGCCCAAAATCGGGGAATACCGGTGCTGACCTATGAAGCCGGTGAAGCCCTGCGCTTCGACGAATGGGCTATCGCCCCCGGCGTGCGTGGCGTTCTGCGTGTCATGCGTCGTCTGGGCATGTTGACCGGCGAGCAAAGGCGACGCCGTCCGGCGCCTGCCGAGCTCGCCAATGGCTCGAGCTGGGCTCGTGCGCCGATCGATGGAATTCTGCGCCCGCAGGTACGCCTGGGAGCTCGAGTGGCCAAGGGGGCGCTGCTGGGAAAGGTGGCGGACCCTTTCGGTAATGACGAAGGCGAGATTCGTGCGGTGGCGGATGGCATCGTTATCGGCATGAGCCGCCTCCCGCTAGCCAATGAGGGCGAGGCGTTGTTTCACATTGCTCGATTTGATGCCATCGAAGAGGCGGAGACCGCTGTGGAGAGCCTCAGCTCCAGCCTGGAACCGCCTTCCGACTCGTTCTATTGAGCCGGCCCGGTCAGGTGCTAAGGAACCAGCTCTGGCTCCCGCACCAGTCCTAGGGCATCGTCGAAAATTCGCAGTCCCGCGCCTTCCTTGTGGGCATGTTCGGAAAGGTGGCGACGAAACCGCCGTCCGCCCGGACACCCGTGGAACAGGCCGAGCAAGTGCCGCGTGACGTGGTTGAGCTTGGCGCCTTCCTCCAGCCGCTTGGCGATATAGGGCCGAAATGCCTGGGCGGCGACCATGCGACTCGCAGCTGGATCCATCTCCCCATAAAGCTGACTATCGACACCCGCCAGCATCCAGGGGTTCTGGTAGGCTTCTCGGCCGATCATGACGCTGTCCACATGCTGAAGCTGCTCCCGACAGGCTTCCAGACTCTTGATGCCACCATTGATCCCGATATGCAGCTCGGGGCGGCTCTGCTTCAAGCGGTGGACTCGGGGATAATTCAGCGGAGGGACGTCTCGATTCTCCTTGGGCGAGAGCCCCTGGAGCCAGGCCTTGCGAGCGTGAATAATAAAAACTTCACAGCCGGCATCCGCGACACTTTCGATAAAGCGCTCGAGGTCGGCATCCTCATCCTGATCGTCGATGCCGATGCGACACTTCACGGTGACCGGAATCGAGACGGCATCGCGCATGGCACGAACCGCTGCCGCCACTTTCTCCGGGTAGCCCATCAAGCAGGCACCGATGAGGTTGTTCTGTACGCGGTCGCTGGGGCAGCCGACGTTCAGGTTGACCTCGTCATAGCCCCACTCCTCGGCAATAACCGCGCACTCGGCCAACTCGCCCGGGTCGCTTCCGCCCAGCTGTAGGGCCAGAGGATGCT
Organism: Halomonas sp. Bachu 37; assembly: GCF_039691755.1. Classification (NCBI taxonomy): domain Bacteria; kingdom Pseudomonadati; phylum Pseudomonadota; class Gammaproteobacteria; order Oceanospirillales; family Halomonadaceae; genus Halomonas; species Halomonas kashgarensis. The sequence goes on from NZ_CP137552.1 coordinate 364,240, forward strand.
CGATATCGTCGTAGCCAAGAAACCGGGCGCGTGGGCTGCCATGAAGAATGGCCCCCGTGGTGACCATCTCGGTATAGAGCAGCGCACGCCGGGTCAAGGTGCGGGCGAACGCTCTGTAGTCACGGGTCGTCCAGTCCATCATGGGCGCGACGGAGAATGTCCTATCCAGCGCAGGGCGGGCGATGCCAGACTTCATGCGGGTTTGCGCGGTTGTGGTATCATTCATAACTGTTCATATTTACAGTAGTTGGGCGGCGGCGTTTTACCTGGTTCGTTGGTACATATTTGGTACTTGAGCCGCTTTGGATTTGGTACATCGAGGGGCAAGTATGGCAACGATCGTGAAGCGTCCAAAAAGGACGGAAGTTTCTCATATCTCGCGCGTATCTGCATCGCTCGTTGTGACCAATCTGAAACGGAATCATTCCCTGGAGGGGGCGGGGAACTCGCAGAAAAAAGCACTCCAAGCATGGATCCATGAAAAAGCCCGCACGTTGCGGGCTTTTAGTGAAACTATTAATCAGATACATAGGTTTGGATTCTGCAGCTTAAGGTAAAGTGTGTTTACTACTTCAGTTGCCAATCATCGAGCGGTACTTCGTTTTGGCAACTAGTGTCCACCTGCGCGATTGGGTCGCCAAGGAATTCGTTAATAACGGTGGAGCGACAATCATTGACCGGACTATGCCCCAGAGCCTGCATCTCGATGGCCTGTAGATTGGGCATGGTGTCGGCAAGCTCATCACTCCAGCGAGTGCCGCAGCAAGGGTCCATCTGGCCATGGATCGCCAGGGCGGGTGTCTCTGCCGTTACGATGTCGTTATGCTCGGGCGGTACGTCGCCATCTCCGCCCCACCAGGCGCAGAGCCAGATAGGTTCAAAGCCAATAATGGCAGGTTCTCGCTGTATAGCTGCAATCGAGTCTTGTGGCGTAGGCCGATTGGTCCCCATGTCGTTGCAGGCCTGAGCCAGGAACGCGCCCATGGCATAGTTGGGTGCTTCGGTAACTGGGTTGTATTCGTCAATCATGAAGAAGCCATAAAGCGATGAGTAGTCGCCTTCAGGCACTTGTGAAACGATGCGGGGCAGTTCGGCATAATATTGCGGCAGCATCAGGTAAAGAGTGTCGAGAAAAGCGGCACCATCAAAGTATAGCGTTTTCTGCTCGCCCTCTGATTCCACTTGGGCAATATAGGGCTTGTTATCCAATGCACGGCGCGCTCTATCAACAGCTAAGAACCATGTTGGGATCTGTTCTCGACAGGCTTCGCTGTCTTCAACGCACATGGCCAGAACGTCCGTGAATCGACGTTTTAATGTATAGAACTCATCTAACGGCGATCTATTGCGAAGGCTGGTGTACCAGGGCCAGCCAAGAACGGCGGCTCTCACACTGTCGGGGTAATAGCGAACATAGGACAGCGCTGTGCCACTCCCGGTAGAGGAACCGAAAATATTCACGTTGTCATAATTAAGCAGGTTACGAATCTCTTCGACATCGCGTGAAGTGGCGCTTTCCGTATATTGAGCAACCTCAATGCCCTCATCTTCAAGCTTTTGGTAACAATCGGCTACTTCCTTCGTGATGTGTTTCATCCGTTCCATGGGATCGAGCGAAGACGTTAGCGCCGGCGTGTGGATAATATTGTGGTACGGAGACACGGCTGCATAGCCTGGGCACTCCAATGAAGGAATGGCATGCTTAAAGCCGCGAGGATCAAACACCACTAATGAGCGGTTGCCAATATCCTTGCGCAGTTGCTCAATGTAATCAGTATTGCCGAGGATGGAGTACCCTGGGCCGCCGGGGAAAAAGACCACGGGATCACTTTCCGCGTCGGCTTCGTTTTCAGTCTCTGGGTCGATAACACCTATGGGGAGTTCAATCGTATTCCCGTTTGGGTCGTCCCAGTTTTCTTGACCATAGAAGGTGTAGCAACTGGCATTGAGGTCTTCAAGCGCTTGTGCAGCACAAGAGGTGCTTTCTAGCCGAGGTATAGAGTTGTCGTTGGTTTCTGCATGAGCCAGTCCGGTGCCTAGCAAAGTCATCAGGCATAGACTGCCGAAAGCTTTATACTTGTTGTGGCGCATGACGTCTCTCCATTCATAGTTAGTTATGTTAGCGAGAAAGACGGCAAATGCTTTGCCGTAGCCCCACTATAGTTGAGTAAACCCTAAGCAACAGTGATTGAGATTTTCCAACAAACAGCCCGCCGGGGTGGCGGGCTGTTTGTTTGGGGCAACATCCTCAAGAGGATCTGTTCTCGCCGCACGTCCGCTTCGCTTATAAGTCGCTTCGTTCACTCTTCACCCCGCTCTTCGGCCGGGCCTTTTCTTCCTTGTTTGCTGCAGCAGCTGAGGTTGTGGGCGCTGTTGATCAGACCGACATGCGAAAAGGCTTGGGGGAAATTGCCGAGCTGGCATTGTCGAACGGGGTCGTACTCTTCGCTTAGTAGCCCCAGGTCATTGCGTATGCCGAGGAGCTTGTTGAAGAGGGCGTGTGCCTCGTCTTTGCGTTCCAGAAGAATCAGTGCGTCGACAAGCCAAAAACCACAGACGATAAAAGCGCCTTCGCCATCGGTAAGACGTTGTTCTTTCCTGGCGTCCCTGAAACGGTACACGAAACCTTCATGGACGAGGTCATGCTGTATGGCTTCGATCGTGCCCTGCATGCGGGGGTCCTTTGCGGGTAAGAACCCGACTTGCGGTAGCAGTAATAGCGATGCATCCAGTGTATCCGAACCGTAATATTCCACGAATGAGTTGAGCTTGCGATTGAATCCTTTCTCGCAGACTTCAGCATGGATCTCCTGGCGAAGGGCACGCCAGTGCTCGAGATCGCCGTCGAGCCCGAATTCTTCTACGCCTTTGATGGCGCGGTCGACGGCAACCCAGGCCATGACTTTCGAGTGTGTGTAATGCTGCGCCGGGCCACGATGCTCCCACAGGCTCATGCCTTTTTCCTGCCAGTGCTTTTCGAGAAACTCGATCAGTTGGCATTGCACAGCCCAGATATCTTCTGTGGGCTCGATATGATGAACGCGACTGAAATGCAGGCCATCCATGACTTCACCGTAGATATCCAGTTGCTGCTGCTGGTCGGCAAGGTTACCGACACGTACCGGACGGCTGTCATTGAAACCGGTTAGCCAGTCGAGTTGGTGTTCGTAAAGACGACGCTCACCGGCGAGGCCATAGACGGGCTGGAGCTTGGCGGGATCACCGGCTACCGAGCGCAGCAACCATTCACGCCAGGCGCAGGCTTCGTTCCGGTAACCTGACGAAAGCAGGGCATACAGGGTAAACGTGGTGTCCCGCAACCAGGTGTAGCGGTAATCCCAGTTGAGTCGACCGCCCGTCTCCTCGGGTAGTGAAGTGGTGGCGGCGCCGACCATGCCTCCGGTCTCGATATGGGTGAGCGCCTTGAGCGTGATCAATGAGCGGACGACCGGCTCGCGAAATTCTTCGCTGATATCGCAGCGCGCGCTCCATTCCTGCCACCATTTCTCGGTTTCCCGCAATGCCCGCTGAGCATTGCGGGAGGCAGGTTCATTGTGAAAGGAGGGATACCAGGTGAGCACGAAGGGCACGCTCTGGCCTGCTTCAATGGTGAAAGTGCCCCTTATGTCATCCTCATTGGTTTCCAGTTCCACGGAGGTTTCCAGGCGCAAGCTATCGGGGCCGGATACCGCCGTGATGCCTTTTTTACGCCGATGCACCCAAGGGGCTACATGGCCATACCCGAAACGAAAGATAGCATGCAGTTGCATCTCCACCGTGCCCTCGTGGCCTTCGACGATACGGATCACATCCACAACATTAGCGGCGTCACGCGAAAGGGGCATGAAATCGATGATCGAAGCACTGCCCGACGCCGTTTCCACGACTGTTTCAAGGACCAGGGTTTCACCGCGGTAACATCGGGTTTGAGAAATGACTTCTTCAGTGGGCCATAGTTTCCAATAGCCATTGTCCGGCTCGCCTATCAACTTAGCGCAACAGGCATCCGAATCGAAACGAGGCAGACATAGCCAGTCGATCGAACCGTTGTCGTCGATGAGAGTAGCTGTGCGCATGTTGCCGATAAAACCGTATTTTTCGATTCTTGATAACTGTCCCATGCTTGGCTGTCCTTGTTCATCGAAGGCGCTTTTAACTTAAACATCAGACGGTGATGCGGCAAATGAAGGCATCAGGTAATGGGCTTAAATAACTGAATAAAAATTATTTTTAAATTAATTTCAGGTTTATTAATAACTTTAAAAAACAAATTGTTAGCACTACTAGGATTAAGTTGAATGAGATGATTATCCACATTGACCGTCGCGGTTTCGAGGGTCTATACCTTTAAGTCATGCATGTTTAAGCATTAATTAGAGCTTAGCTAAAATGAGATGCTTTGGGTATGGAGGCTTGATATGAGTGAGCAACAGGTAGGCGATTTTCTGCTCAAGCGGCTTGGGGAATGGGGAATCAGCCGTATTTACGGTTATCCCGGTGATGGCAGTAACGGCATCATGGGGGCGCTGAACCGAGCCGACGATCAGTTCGAGTTCATCCAGACCCGACACGAGGAGATGGCCGCGTTCATGGCCTGCGCCCACGCCAAGTTCACCGGCGAGGTGGGCATCTGCACCGCCACCTCCGGCCCCGGGGCGATTCACCTGCTCAACGGACTCTATGATGCCAAGAAGGACCACCAGCCGGTGGTGGCCATCGTCGGCCAACAGGCGCGCGCCGCCATGGGCGGTGAGTATCAGCAGGAAGTGGATCTGGTGTCGCTGTTCAAGGATGTCGCCCACGAATACGTGCATATGGCGACCAGTCCGGCCCAGATACGCCACCTGGTGGATCGGGCGATCCGCATCGCTCTCTCCGAGCGCACCGTGACCGCGATCATCATTCCCAGCGACCTGCAGACCCAGCCGGCCGTGGAAAAGCCGCCGAGGGCGCATGGCACCGTCCACTCCGGGGTCGGCTACACCCCGCCGCGCACGGTACCGCACGAAGACGATCTCAGGCGGGCAGCGCAGGTACTCAACGAGGGTGAGCGCGTGGGAATTTTGGTCGGCGCAGGCGCCTTGGGTGCCACCGATGAGGTGATCCAGATCGCCGAGAAGCTCGGCGCCGGGGTGGCCAAGGCGCTGCTCGGGCGGGCGGCGGTGCCCGACGATCTACCCTTCGTCACCGGCTCGATCGGGCTGCTGGGTACCAACCCCAGCTGGGAGATGATGTCGAACTGCGACACTCTGCTGATGATCGGTTCGGGCTTCCCCTATTCCGAGTTCCTGCCCGAGGAAGGCCAGGCACGAGGCGTTCAGATCGATATCGACGCCCGTCAGGTGAGCATGCGCTATCCCATGGAGGTCAACCTGATAGGGGACAGCGCCGCGACCCTGCAGGCGTTGCTGCCGCACCTCACGCAGAAGACCGACCGTGACTGGCGCGAGCATCTCGAGAAGAGTATCGCTCAGTGGTGGGATGTGCTCGAGGAGCGCGCCATGGCCGAGGCCGATCCGGTCAATCCGCAGCGGATCTTCTGGGAGCTTTCGCCCAGGCTGCCCGATAACTGCATCCTGACCAGCGACTCCGGCTCCGCCGCCAACTGGTATGCACGTGATCTGAAGCTGCGCCGCGGCATGATGGCCTCGCTTTCCGGCGGGCTTGCCACCATGGGCAACGGCGTGCCCTACGCCATCGCCGCCAAGTTCGCCCATCCCGACCGCCCGGTGATCGCCATGGTCGGTGACGGTGCCATGCAGATGGCTGGCAATATGGAGTTGGTCACCATCGCCAAGTACTGGCAACGCTGGAGCAATCCGAACCTGGTAATCATGGTGCTCAACAACCAGGACCTCAACCAGGTGACCTGGGAGATGCGCGTGATGGAGGGCGACCCAAAATACGAGGCCTCCCAGGACATTCCCGATTTCCCTTATGCCGAGTATGCCAAGCTGATCGGCCTGGAGGGCATCAAGGTTACCGAGCCCGACGCCTTGGCGGGAGCCTGGGATCGTGCGCTTGCCGCCGACAGACCGGTGGTCATGGAGGTGGTCGCCGACCCCAACGTGCCGCCGATACCTCCGCACATCAAGCGCGAACAGGCACAGGCTTACATGTCGGCACTGATGCACGGCGATCCTGATGCGCTGGGCATCGTCAAGGCTTCGTTCAAGCAGTTTGCGCGGGAGTTCACTCCCAAGTTGCGCAAGCACTGAGCTTCGTTCGCTGATCACCGTGTGGGTGGTCTTCGTGCGCGAAAGGAGGAGTTGCGATGCTTCAGCCGCATATTCCGATCGAAACCGTCGAGGTGTCGGCTTACGAGATCCCCACCGATGCACCGGAATCCGACGGCACCCTCACCTGGGATACCACCACCCTGGTGCTGGTCGAGCTTAGCGTCGGCGGAACATGCGGGCTCGGCTACACCTACGCGCACCAATCCTGCGCCACGCTGATTCGCGACAAGCTCGCCGCCCTTATCGAAGGGCACGATGCGCTGGCGGTGCGCGGCGGCTGGCTGAAGATGGTCGATGCGATTCGCAACCTTGGTCGGCCGGGCATCAGTTCGATGGCGATCGCCGCCGTCGACGTGGCGCTATGGGATCTGAAGGCACGATTGCTCGATCTGCCGCTGGTCTCGCTGCTGGGTGCAGTGCGCCCGACGGTGCCGGTCTACGGCAGCGGCGGCTTCACCTCCTATTCGGTAAAAGGCCTTCAGCGTCAGCTTGGCGGCTGGGTCGAGGCAGGTATCCCGCGCGTGAAAATGAAGATTGGTCGCGAGCCCGAGCGAGACCTGGAGCGTATCCGCCTGGCGCGCGAAGCGATCGGCCCCGAAGCCGAGCTGTTTGTGGACGCTAATGGCGCCTATGCCCGCAAGCAGGCGCTGGCCATGGCCGAGGCCTTCGCCACCCATGGCGTGAGCTGGTTCGAAGAGCCGGTATCGTCGGATGACCTGGCGGGCCTGCGCCTGCTACGCGACCGCGCACCGGGCGGTGTCGAGATCTCCGCTGGCGAGTACGGCTACGGCTTGCCTTATTTCCGGCGCATGCTCGAGGCGGGAGCGGTGGACGTGCTGCAGGCCGACCTGACCCGTTGTGCCGGAATCACTGGCTTTCTCGATGTCGCCGCACTGTGCGATGCCCACCAGATCCCGCTCTCCGCCCATACCGCACCAGCGCTGCACCTGCACCCTGGCTGCGCCACGACGCGAACGCGGCATCTGGAGTATTTTCACGATCATGTACGGATCGAATCGATGCTGTTCGAGGGGGTCGCCGAGCCGGATTCACAGGGCAACCTGAGCCCCGACCTTGGCCAGCCCGGCCTGGGGCTGACGTTCAGGCACCACCAGGCGGAGCGCTATCGGATTGTATGAGCGCTTCACCGTTTGGCGCTTACTTATCATAGACTCGTTAAGCGCAAGGATTGCCATGGAAGACGTGATCAGTACTTCTCAATCGCAGACCGGAGACGAGGCGCAGGCGTATCGTCGCCTGGGCGAAGCGCTCGCCGAGGCGATCGACGGCGAGGTGCGATTCGATGACGGCAGTCGGGCGCTCTACGCCAACGACGCCTCGAACTACCGCCAGCCTCCGATCGGCGTCACCATTCCCCGCTCGGTGGAGGATATCATCGCCATCCACCGCATCTGCCACGCTCACGGCGTGGCCATCCTGTCGCGGGGCGCTGGCACCAGTTTGTCGGGGGAGGCCGTCAACCACGCCGTGGTAATGGATCACTCCAAGTACCTCGACGCCATCGAGATCGACAGCGATAACCGCCGGGTCACGGTGCAGGGCGGGGCGATCAACGACAAGGTCAACCAGGCGCTGGCATCGTACAACCTGGTGTTTCCACCGGACCCCGCCACCCACGAGTGGTGCACCATCGGCGGCAATATCGGCAACAACTCCTGCGGGGTGCATTCCGTCCAGGCTCAGTGCTACGGCCACGGACCGCGCACCTGCGACAACGTGGCGTCGCTGGACGTTATCACCTACGACGGCGAGCGCATGACGCTCAAGGATGGCTATCGCGAGGAGGAGATCGACGCCATCATCGCCGCGGGCGGGCGCAAGGGAGAAATCTTCGCCAAGCTGAAGGCGCTCCGCGACCGCTACCTCGAGCAGATCCGCCGCGGTTATCCACAGATCGAGCACATGCCGCGCCGCGTCTCGGGCTACAATCTCGACGACCTGCTGCCGGAGCGCGGCTTCAACCTGGCGAGTGCTCTGTGCGGCACCGAGGGCACCTGCGTGACGGTGCTCCACGCTACCCTCAAACTGACCGAGAACGCCAGGCATCGCACCCTGATGGTGGTGGGCTTCGACAGCGTGGAGGCCGCTGGTGACCATGTGCCGGCCATTATCGAGGCGCGGCCGATCGCGCTGGAGGCCATCGACAAGCGGCTATTCCAGCACGAGGCCGACCAGCACATGAACGTCGAGACCCTCGAACAGATGCCCCAGGGCGACGCCTTCCTGATGATCGAATTCGGCGGCGAGGATTCCGCCGATACCTGCGCCCAGGCAAAGCGGCTGCTCGAGATACTGCAGCGCTCCGCCAGCGCCCCCACGGACTATCAGATCGTCGACGATGCCGATGAAGCCTTGCGCATCTGGGAGGTGCGCAAGGCCGGGCTGGGCGCGACGGCGTTCCCGCCGCCCAAGAAGAAACCGCACTGGCCCGGCTGGGAGGACTCCGCCGTACCGCCGGAGAAGGTCGGCGACTACATCCGCGACCTCAAGGCGCTCTACGAGAAGCACGGCTTTGAAGGGGCCTTGTACGGTCACTTCGGCCAGGGCTGCATTCACTCGCGCATCGATTTCGACCTGCACAGCGAGGAGGGTGTGCGCAAGTACCGTGCCTTCGTCGAGGAAGCCGCCGATTTGGTGGTCTCCTACGGCGGTTCGCTCTCCGGCGAGCATGGCGACGGCCAGGCCCGCGGCGAGCTGCTGGAGCGCATGTACGGACCCGAACTGATCGAGGCGTTTCGCGAGTTCAAGCGCATCTGGGACCCGCAGTGGATGATGAACCCCGGCAAGGTCATCGACCCCTACCGGCTCGACGAGAATCTGCGCCTGCGTGATTACGCGCCGGCACCCGTGGAGACCTACTTCCAGTTTCCCGAGGACGAGCGCAGCTTCGGGCGGGTGGCGTTTCGCTGCGTCGGCGTCGGCAAGTGCCGCAGCGACGAGGGCACCATGTGTCCGAGCTACATGGTGACCCGCGAGGAGAAGCACAGCACACGCGGTCGGGCGCGGCTGCTGTTCGAGATGATGAATGCTGAGGTGATCACCGACGGTTGGCAGTCCGAGGAAGTGCGTGATGCATTGGACCTTTGTCTGGCCTGCAAGGGCTGCAAGGGCGACTGCCCGGTTAACGTCGACATGGCCACCTACAAGGCCGAGTTCCTGTCGCACTACTTTGAAGCGCACCGGCGTCCGCTCAACCACTACGCCTTCGGCTTCATCGACCGCTGGTCACGACTGGCCTCGAAGATTCCCGCAGTGGTCAACTTCGTCAGCCAGACGCCGCCGCTAAGCCATGTCATCAAGGCCATTACTTCCATGCCCCAGCCGCGCCAGGCACCGGTATACGCCCCCGAGACGTTCAAGGCCTGGTTCGCCAAGCGGCCGATAGTCAATGAGCAGGCCGCGCCGGTAATGTTGTGGGCGGATACCTTTAGTAACCATTTCTATCCCGAGACTGCCCGGGCCGCCACCGAGGTGCTCGAGGCGGCGGGTTATCGTGTGTTGATTCCGCCCGAGGGGCTCTGCTGCGGCCGGCCGCTCTACGACTTCGGCATGCTCGACGACGCCAAGGCGTACCTGAGGCAGGTGATGGCCGCGCTAGGGACGGCCATCGAGACGAACATGCCGATTATCGGCCTGGAGCCTTCATGCATCGCGGTGTTCCGCGACGAGCTGATCAACCTCTTCCCCGATGACGAGCGCGCCCGGCGGCTGCACGACAATAGCATGATGCTCAGCGAGTTCCTGGTGCAGCGGGCCGAGGATTATCGGCCACCGCGGCTGACTCGCAGGGCGCTGGTGCACGGCCACTGCCACCATAAAGCCATCATGCATCTGGATGCCGAAAAGACCCTGATGAAGCAGATGGGGCTGGATTTCGAGGTGCTCGACTCCGGCTGCTGCGGCATGTCCGGCTCGTTCGGCTTCGAGCGCGACAAGTACGACGTCTCCATGGCCGCTGGCGAGCGGGTGCTGTTGCCCCAGGTGCGCGAGGCCGACGAGGAGACCCTGATCATCACCGACGGTTTCAGCTGCCGCGAGCAGATCGCCGGGAGCACGGACCGGCGCGCGCTGCATATCGCCGAGGTGCTGCGCATGGCCATGGACACTTCGCTGCAATCATCGGTCGGCCCGCCGGAGCAGGCCATCATACAGCGCCGGGCGCTGGCCCAGCGGCAAGCCAATCGCCGCGCCGCGACGGTGGCCGGTGCGGTGGCCGCCGGTGGGCTGCTGCTGTGGGGCTTGAACCGTCGCCGCCTGCGCCGTCGTCTGTAACCTATCGAAGGAGGCTTGACCATGGAGCAGAAGCAGCAAGTCGTCGTCATCACCGGGGCCGGAGCGGGCCTGATGCGAGCCGCGGCACGGGAATTTGCCCGTCACGGTGCTGATATGGGACTAATCTCGCGCAGCCCTGAGCGCCTCGAGGCGGTAAAAAGCGAGGTCGAAGCGCTGGGCGCGCGAGCGGTGACGGTGAGCGCCGATGTTGCCAGCGCCGATCAGGTGGAACGCGCGGCAGAACAGATCGAAGCCGAGCTCGGTCCCATCGACGTGTGGGTCAACGGCGCCATGACCACGGTATTCTCGCCTCTGCACGAAATGAGTGCAGAGGAGTTTCGGCGGGTCACCGAGGTGACCTATCTGGGCTACGTGCATGGCACCATGTCAGCACTGCGGCGCATGCGGCCGCGCAATCGCGGCACCATCGTCCAGGTCGGTTCGGCGCTGGCGTATCGCCCGATACCCCTGCAGACAGCGTACTGCGGTGCCAAGCACGCCATCAAAGGCATGACCGAAGGGCTGCGCTGCGAGTTGCTGAACGAGGGCAGCGACGTTCATGTCACGCTGGTGGAAATGCCGGCGCTCAATACACCGCAGTTCGATTGGTGCAAGAGCTACATGCCCCACCGGGCGCGGCCCATGTCGCCGGTATTCCAGCCCGAGGTCGGCGCGCGGGCTATCGTCTGGGCCGCCCGGCATCGCCGGCGCGAGCTGTATGTCGGTGCTTCTTCGGCGCTGACTGTCTGGGGGAACAAGCTGGCGCCCGCGTTGATGGATCGCTTCCTGGCTAAAACCGCTGTCAGTGGGCAGCAGACGCCAGAGCCAAGAGATCCCGAGGCGCCCGATAACCTATGGCAGTCGGTCAAGGGCGACATGGGAGCTCGGGGTCGTTTCAATCCCGAATCTCACGACGATAGTCCCCAGCTGTGGATGGCCACCCATCGCGGCCAGATAGGGTTTATTGCCGGTGCGGCACTGGTCGGCGCATTGGCTGTCTTGGGCATGCAGAAGAAACCCCGTCATTCTCGCTACCGTTAGCGCCGTTGTTCTTAGCAACGTTGTCGATGCCAACTAGCCAATGAGCCAACAACAGGATTAGAGGAGAAGAAAATGGAAAAGGTGGGAAGTACCTGCTGGGCTATCGCCGAAGGGTATATACCTGGCTCCGGTCACGGCCCCGAGCCGCAAATGACGAGTCATGAAACGGCTTGCATACTTAATGCCACGGAGGTAGACGCCGAGGTACGCATCATGCTGTATTTTTCCGACCGCGACCCGGTGGGGCCTTATAGGATCGATGTACCGGCACAGCGAACGCGGCACGTACGCTTCAACGACCTTGATAACCCCGAACCAGTACCTCGTGATACCGATTACGCCAGCGTTATCCAGTCCAATGTTCCAATCGTTGTGCAGCATACTCGGCTGGACTCACGCCAGAGCGAATTGGCATTGCTGAGTACGGTGGCATTTCCTGTCAAATGACGTTTGCAAAAGATGCTACCGCTACACTTTTAGGGCAAGTTCAGGAAACTAGAAAAATTCAGGCAGCGAGGCTAAGTTAAGAATTCTTCCCTGATTCGCTTGTCCTCCGTGGTATAGGTAACTCCATTCTCCGAGTTAATCAGTTTGCCGGCTGCCACATGAATGGGTTTTCCGCCAATGGTACGCAAGCTCGCTCTGCCGCGGCTCTCCTCGATTCCTGTGAGAGAACGTTCGATATGGTGCTCGATTTCCGCCACCATCAGCTCTGTTTCGCCGTTTTCACTGACAGCCTCGAATTGATAGGTTTCCGTACGTAGCTCGTTCATGACCTTCTCCGTGGTTCAAATGCTATGTCCCCTGAGCGCTGCTACTGTTTGCGCTTTATGAGTGACGGTCAGGATAAGTAGCGATACGACATGATATTTTTAGATTTAATGCTTGGTCCGTTTAAAGTAAATCGCGACCATTTCTCTAATAGACATCCTTTTCATAACCTAGGTTAGTTTATATCGGATTCTGCTCTGGCACTGTAAGTTCAATGCAAGGACGCGTTTCAAGGAAGACGAGACAGGAGTGTCTCGCGTTGCCCAAGGATGCACGGACAGGATGCTCGTGAGAGACGTTAAAGGATTCGTTGCTATAAAGCCCGGCCATAGGTCGGGCTTTTTTGTGGGCGACTGCTCCCTTTCGATGACGGTGCGGCAGCTCAGTGGTGGTAAGCTGAAGCTCTGATGAGGTTGGGAGAGAATAATGTTCGATAAGCACTGGCTAAGGTGGGCGATAACGGCGGCTATGCTGATATTGGCCGGATGCGGGGGGAGTGAGGAAAATCCTGACTCCTCCACTCAAGTACCGTCTTCGGAGTTCACGCAAGAGGGTCCACGAGACACTGTTGCGAATGAGAAGCCCGAGGTTGAGCCATTGCCAGTAACTATTTCCGTGTCGGCTCAATTGCGTTCCGATCAGCGGATAGAGGTCGAGGGGCAAACCAACCTGCCCGAAAATGCACGCCTGCTGGTGATTGTAGAACGCGAGGCTAGTGGGGTGCGCTGGCAATCCAGAACGAACGTGGAACAAGGCGCTTTTTCGGTCGGCCCCCTGGGGCCAGGCAGCGGTATGCCGGACGGCAACTACCGCATTATCGTCCAACTCTCCGAAGCCCCCGTGCAGCCTGAACAGGTCCAGCAACGCATCGGACAGCAGGGGCAGCACCTGACGGGAGAGTTGGTAACTGTCTCCCGTCATGGGCTGGGCCAGTTCGCAAGCTACTCTCAGCGTTACCTTATCGGTAGAGAGCCGCAGGGGGACCGCAAGGAGGTGCGGGTGCTTGAGCGTCCTTGAGTCGAGTCACTCAATGAAGTGGCTGCTGCTGCCACGCGGCCAGTAGTACGGCCACGATTTGGTCATTATCCGGTGCAGTCTCCAGGTGGCGAAGCGCCAATTGCTGTTCGGTTTCGACCAGGTAATAGCCGGTTTGTTTAAATTCCGCAGTAGGGCCGAACAACCCCATGTCCCTGGGTTTGAGAGGTGGCAGATCCGTATCGGGGCCGGGTGTCGCCAGGTAACATTCGCTTGACCAAGGCATGCTCAATTCAAGATGCGTGGGCGGGAAGGGAAGAACCGCTTGAGTTTGGCGCCATTCAACGGGTTTATCATGCGTCAGTATGAGTAAAGAGGCGCTAGGATTCTCTTCCAGCAAGGTAGAAAGAGGGCATTCCAGTGCTTCTGCCAGGGCAACCAACCGCTCATGGCCTATCTGCTTGATAGCGCCCGATTCCCAGTACGAGATGGTGACATCCGATACTCCGACCTCACGAGCCAGAGCTGCCTTGTTGAGCTTGGCCCGAAGTCGTAGCCGCTTGATACGTGAGCCTAGCGATTCCATTTTGTCATCCTGTTCGGTGAGCTTGGGGAGCTCGTTTAAAGAGTGACCATGATGGAGAGGCGTGTTGTAACGCTTTCTGAATTAGCCTTTCCCTTGTGCCTGTCGCCATGGGATTAACGCCCAATCTAATTGAGCGTTAACTAGGCGATTGGCCCTCTGTCCTGTGGGCCTTTCCTTGGCTGAACCAGGCTTTTGGTCAATATAGATACCCTTGGGTACGAGTACAAAATTAAAGCGCCATCCTAAGTGATTGTGCTCGATCGCGCATCTCGGCCACTGACTGAGCCTTGGGTAAGACGCCGCTTTTCTCCATACGTTCCCTGAGTCGACTTTTGGTTGAGGTCAAGGTGCGTATAATGTCGTCCACGCACGATAGGCCATTTCACAGGATTTACCGATCATGACCGTACGCACTCGTATCGCCCCGTCGCCTACCGGCGATCCCCATGTCGGCACGGCGTATATCGCCTTGTTCAATCTATGTTTTGCTCGTCAGCATGGCGGCCAGTTCATCCTGCGAATCGAGGATACCGACCGAGTGCGTTCCACGCCGGAATCCGAACAGATGATTCTGAACTCCCTGCAGTGGCTGGGATTGGAGTGGGATGAAGGACCCGATGTTGGTGGGCCGCACGGGCCCTATCGACAAAGTGAGCGTGGCGATATTTACGCAAGCCATGTTCATCAATTGCTGGAGGCGGGGCACGCCTTCAAGTGCTACCGCACGGCTGAAGAGCTGGATGAGTTGCGAGAAGCTCGCAAGGAGGCTGGGCTTCAGTTGGCTCTCAAGCCGGCCGATCTGGCCTTGCCGGACGCGGAAGTGGCGCGCCGTGAGCAAGAGGGGTGGCCGTACGTCGTGCGTATGCAGGTGCCCACCGAAGGCGTCTGCGTGGTGCAGGACATGCTGCGGGGGCGTATCGAAGTCGATTGGGCGCAGGTGGATGCGCAGATTCTGCTCAAGTCCGATGGCATGCCCACCTACCATCTGGCCAATGTGGTGGACGACCACCTAATGGGAATCACCCATGTTCTGCGCGGCGAGGAGTGGATCAATTCCGCGCCCAAGCATCAATTGCTGTATGACTACTTCGGCTGGCAGATGCCCGAGTTGTGTCATATGCCGCTGTTGCGCAATCCCGACAAGTCAAAGCTCTCCAAGCGCAAGAATCCGACATCGATCAACTATTACCGGCGCATGGGGTTCTTGCCTCAGGCCGTGACCAATTACCTGGGCCGCATGGGCTGGTCGATGCCGGATGAACGGGAGAAATTCGCGCTGGATGAAATGATGGAACATTTCGATATCCAGCGGGTATCCCTGGGAGGGCCGGTTTTCGATCTCGACAAGCTCACCTGGTTGAATGGGGTCTATCTGCGCGAAGACCTGGACGATGCAGCTTTTTTGAAAGCGTTGATGGAGTGGTCCTTCAATGAAGCGTACGTTGGGCAGATCCTGCCGCAAGTGCGTCCCCGGGTGGAGACGCTTTCCCAGGTGGCTCCTTTGGCTGCCCATTTTTTCTCGGGCTTGCCCGCTATCGACAAGGCGTCATTTGACTCGGTGAAGCTTGATGAAGAAACGCTTGTCAAGTTGTTGCAGTTTCTCGTCTGGCGTTTCGAAACGGTACCTGCCTGGCACAAGGATACCTTGCTGGCCGAGGTCAAGGCGCTGGCGGATGTGTTCGAACTCAAGATGAAGGCGTTTCTCGCGCCTGTGTTCATTGCCATTACGGGCTCGACGTCGAGTACGTCGGTCATGGACGCCATGGCCATCCTCGGCTCGGATGTCACCCGCGCCCGGCTGCGCCACGCCATCGACGTGCTGGGAGGCGTATCCAAGAAACAGGCCAAGCGTTTCGAGAAGGAGTACAAGACGTTAAGTTGAGTGCTCTTGTGGTAGATCAGGATACGATTGATAAGAGATAAAGAGCTTGACGAAGACGGGGAGTAACAGTAACATACGCCCCGTCTTCAAGGCATGTGGGGCCTTAGCTCAGCTGGGAGAGCGCAACACTGGCAGTGTTGAGGTCAGCGGTTCGATCCCGCTAGGCTCCACCAAACGTGACCTGAAGCATGCAGTTCTGTGTGATTACGTCCCATTCGTCTAGTGGTCCAGGACACCGCCCTTTCACGGCGGTAACAGGGGTTCGAACCCCCTATGGGACGCCACCACCTTCCATTACTATTCTCTTTCCCCTCTTTTTCATGGCGATGCTCCGGCATGCGTCACGTCTTGCGTTGTCTGATCCTCGACACGGCTTTTTTATAGCTCTTTCAACAAGATTTGGTCGATTTCAAGCTTGACTTGTCCACTTTTTCTATTCCTGTCCCGGTGTTGTGTACAACCCCGTTTGGGATTTTTGTCTATCAGTGAAACTTGGTTAAAAGCTTTTAAAACAATGAGTTATGTTAGGTTAAAAATTAACCAATCTGACAGTGAGCCACTGATCATGGCGATTCCGGGGCGTTTTGTAGAGGTTGTAAACAGGGTTATCCACAGATAGTGTGGAAAACCTCGCAGAGGCCCGAGGCGAGCGGCAAGAGCGGTAAAAAGCAAGGGGTAAATGGCTTCAGAGTGGCCCCGAGCGTACTGAATCGGTGACTGATGTACGCGTCGGGTCAAGAGCCGCGTTGGACAGAGCACGCTAATGGCTGGGGATGATCAGAGGACACCTGGCGAAGCGTGTCGGTTATGTCGTTGCGAGTTTGGTGTTATGAGCTGCGATAAGTCGATCGATCCCCTATAACGCAAAAGACCGCCCAAGGGCGGTCTTTTGCGTGAGCTGACAGCTAGGCGTTACTTTTTGGGATAGCTGCGCTTTTCATGGCCCACGTAGAGCTGGCGCGGGCGCCCGATCTTGTAGCTGTCGCTGAGCATCTCGTTCCAGTGCGAGATCCAGCCGATCGTGCGGGATACGGCAAAAATCACGGTGAACATGTTGGTCGGGATGCCCATAGCCTTGAGGATGATGCCGGAATAGAAATCGACATTCGGATAGAGCTTGCGCTCGATGAAGTATTCGTCTTCCAGGGCGATCTGCTCAAGGCGCTTGGCGATCTTGAGCTGGGGGTCGTCGGCCATGCCGAGTTCCGCCAGAACTTCGTCGCAGGTCTCTTTCATGACCTTGGCGCGCGGGTCGAAGTTGCGATAGACACGGTGACCAAAGCCCATCAGCTTGAACGGGTCGTCCTTGTCCTTGGCCTTATCGATGAAGCGCTGAATATTCTCTTCCGAGTCGTCACCGATCTCGTCGAGCATGTTCAGTACCGCCTCGTTGGCGCCGCCGTGCGCCGGCCCCCATAGAGCTGCGATACCGGCACTGATGCAGGCGAACGGGTTGGCGCCCGTGGAGCCCGCCAGACGCACGGTAGATGTCGAGGCGTTCTGCTCATGGTCGGCATGCAGCATGAAGATGCGATCCATGGCTTTGGCGTAGACTGGGTTGATCTTGTACTCCTCGCAGGGGTTGCTGAACATCATGTAGAGGAAGTTCTCTGCATAGCTCAGATCGTTGCGAGGATAATTGAAGGGCTGGCCTACATTATACTTGTGCGACATGGCCGCGATGGTGGGCATCTTGGCGACCAGACGTATCGCGCTGATCTCCCGGTCTTCTTGCTGGGTGATGTCCATGTGATCGTGATAGAAGGCGGCAAGTCCTCCCACGACACCACACAAGATGGACATGGGGTGGGCGTCACGGCGAAAGCCCTTGAAGAAGTTGTTGATCTGGTCGTGGACCATGGTGTGATTGCGCACCCGCGATTCGAACTCGGCATACTGCTTGTCGTCAGGCAGTTCTCCGAATAGCAGCAGGTAGGAGAGCTCGACGAAATTGGAATTTTCGGCCAAGTCGTCGATGGGATAACCGCGATGCAGCAATACACCTTTACCGCCGTCAATATAGGTAATGGCAGACTGGCAGGAAGAGGTGGCCATGAAGCCGGGATCGTAGGTGAACAGGCCCTCGGCACCGAGGCCGCGGACGTCGATGACGTCGGGGCCAAGGGTGCCGGAATACATCGGTAGCTCAATTGCCTTGTCCAGGCCGTCTACCGTTAATGTCGCTTTCCTGTCAGCCATGTTGGCCTCCTATTCGAGTTCGGGTTGGGACGTAAGTCTGTAATTTCGCTTGCCGCTCCGGCGAAAAGGCTCGCCCACTATAGAAGTGTGCGGCGGATTGTCAATTAGCTTAATCGCTAGCTTGTAAGTACTTTGCTGCTTGTTTTGAAAAGAATTTGTCTAAAATTTCGTGCCATGATCCTGGCGTAAACAGCCGTTTTAAAAGAGGTTCGTCAGCTGAAAGCCTCGAGAGGCCATTGGCGTTTCCGGCACGTCCCAGGATAAGAACGCTATAGTTAGTTTGAATGCTAATCGGCTGTGGCTGCGCTTCCCACCCTGGAAGTATGGAGTGGTTGTAATGAGGGGCTCGTGTCATTTTGAAACAGCCGCAGCGTCAACACAGGTTATCACTATAGCTATGCTGCAACGCAAAATCGACTCTGATTCGGTCGTATATTCTTGCACGATAGTCGATTATGGCGGAGTTCGGTTTGTCACCAGAGGCCAAGGTTCTTATAATCTTCGGCGCGCGACCGGCAGGCAGGTGGTCGTGCTCGACTTGGCAACGACCGAGCCCCTTCTAGCAACCACCGCCCGCTCAGGCCATGCCCGACATGTCGTAGAGTGGGCCAAGAGAGTGTGTATAGAGCCGTGAATAGCAAACGACCCGTAAACTTAGACCTTTCGACCATACATTTCCCGCTTCCGGCGTTGACGTCGATCACACACCGCATCACGGGTGTCATCCTGTTCGTTGGCCTCATCTTCGCTTTCTGGGCGCTGGGAAAGTCGCTTTCTTCACCCGCTGGCTTTGATGCAGTAAGCCATACCTTGGCTGACAATTTTCTGGCCAAATTGATCGCCTGGGGACTGCTGTCTGCGCTGGCGTTTCATTTTGTGGCCGGGATCAAGCACTTGTTCATGGATGCCGATTTCGGTGTGACCCTTGAAGGGGGCGTGAAGAAGGCAAAAATGACCGTCGTGATCAGCGCGGTACTGATTATTCTGGCAGGAGTCTGGGTATGGTAACCAACATCACAAGCTTTGGCCGCAGCGGCCTTTCCGACTGGCTGATGCAGCGTGTTTCCGCCGTGGTACTGGCGTTGTACACGGTGTTCATCGTTGGCTACCTGCTGTTCAATCCGGACCTCGATTACTACACCTGGAGCGCTCTTTTCGCCCAGACGTGGATGCGGATCTTCTCCTTGCTGGCCTTTATATCCCTGGCGGCTCACGCCTGGATCGGCCTGTGGACCGTGACTACCGATTACATCAAGTCTACCTCCCAGCGCGTGGCTGCCCAGAGTGTCATCATTCTCGGCATCTTCGTGTACCTGGTGTGGGGCATTCAAATTTTGTGGGGAGCCTGATTCATGTCCAACCTGCGTAGCCTGACATTCGACGCCATCATCATCGGCGGCGGCGGCTCCGGTCTGCGAGCCGCTCTGGAACTGGCCAAGTCCGGTAAGAAAACCGCCGTATTGTCCAAGGTCTTCCCGACTCGCTCCCATACGGTTTCCGCCCAGGGCGGTATCACCTGTGCCATCGCTTCCGCCGACCCCAACGATGACTGGCGCTGGCACATGTATGACACCGTCAAGGGCGGCGACTATATCGCCGACCAGGACGCGGCGGAATACATGTGTTCCGAAGGACCGAAGGCGGTGTTCGAACTCGAGCACATGGGTCTGCCGTTCTCACGCTTCGACAACGGCCGTATCTACCAGCGCCCCTTCGGTGGCCAGTCCAAGAACTTCGGCGAGGGTGGCCAGGCGGCACGTACCTGTGCTGCGGCCGACCGTACCGGACATGCGCTGCTGCATACGCTTTACCAGAATAACTTGAAGAACAACACGACCTTCCTCAATGAATGGTACGCGGTCGATCTGGTCAAGAATGCCGAAGGCGACGTGGTTGGCTGTATCGCCATGGATATCGAAAGCGGCGAAGTGGTACACGTGAAGTCCAAGGCCACGGTACTGGCCACCGGCGGATCGGGACGCATCTATGCTTCCACCACCAATGCCCTGATCAATACCGGCGACGGCATCGGCATGGCGCTGCGGGCGGGCTTCCCCATGCAGGACATGGAAATGTGGCAGTTCCACCCGACCGGTATCTACGGCGCGGGCACCCTGGTCACTGAAGGTTGCCGTGGTGAAGGCGGTTATCTGATCAACAAGGACGGCGAGCGCTTCATGGAGCGTTACGCGCCCAACGCCAAGGACCTTGCCGGCCGCGATGTGGTCGCGCGCTCCATGGTCATGGAGATTCTGGAAGGCCGTGGATGCGGTGAGAAGGGCGATCACGTCTTCCTGAAACTCGATCACCTGGGTGAAGAGGTGCTGGGCAAGCGCCTGCCGGGTATCGTCGAACTGTCCAAGACGTTCGCGCACGTCGATCCGGCCAAGGAGCCGATTCCGGTAGTGCCGACTTGTCACTACATGATGGGTGGCGTCCCCACCAACGTGCATGGCCAGGCGATCATGCAGGACGAGCAGGGCAACGACAAGATCATCAATGGCCTGTTTGCCTGTGGCGAAGCGGCGTGCGTCTCGGTCCACGGTGCCAACCGTCTGGGTGGTAACTCGCTGCTGGACCTGGTGGTCTTCGGCCGTGCCGCCGGCATGTTCATCGAGGGTGCCCTCAACGAAGGTATCGAATACCTGGATGCCTCGGAATCCGATATCGAGTCGGCGATGAAGCGCATGAATCGTTGGAATGAGTCCGAAAGCGGCGAAACCGTGCCGGAACTCAAGGCGGCGCTGCAGGACATCATGCAGAACTCCTTCGGTGTGTTCCGTGAAGAGAAAAACATGCAGGAAGGGGTCAAGCAACTGGCCGAACTGCGTGAGCGGATTGCCAACGCCTACCTGCCTGACAAGACCAATGCGTTCAATACTGCGCGTGTCGAAGCGCTGGAGCTGGACAATCTGATGGAAGTGGCCGAAGCCACCGCTATTGCCGCCCTTGAGCGCAAGGAGAGCCGTGGAGCGCACTCGCGCTACGACTACCCGGATCGTGATGACGTCAACTGGCTGAAGCACTCGCTCTACTTCCCGGCCGATAAGACGCTGAAAAAGCGCGATGTCAATTTCAAGCCGAAGACCATGGCGACGTTCGAGCCGAAAATCCGCACCTACTAACTCCGTTGACGAGAGGGAGTCACTATGTCCAATCTTCAGGTATCCGTATACCGCTACAATCCGGAAACCGACTCCGCGCCGTACATGCAGGAGTTTCAGGTCGACACCAAAGGGCGTGACCTAATGGTGCTGGATGTGCTGCATTTGATGAAAGAGCAGGATAACGGCTTGGCCTACCGTCGCAGCTGCCGCGAAGGTGTGTGCGGTTCCGATGGTATGAACATGAACGGCAAGAACGGACTGGCGTGCATTACGCCGGTTTCCGAGGTGGTCAAGGCAGGCAAGCTGGTACTGCGTCCGTTGCCGGGTCTTCCGGTCATCCGCGACATGGTCGTGGACATGGGGCTGTTCTACAAGCAGTACGAGCGTATCCAGCCGTACCTGCAAAACGATGAAGCTGCGCCCGCCATCGAGCGACTGCAGTCACCCGAAGAGCGTGACAAGCTGGATGGGCTCTACGAGTGTATCCTGTGCGCTTGCTGCTCCACGTCGTGCCCCTCGTTCTGGTGGAACCCGGAGCGTTTCGTGGGTCCGGCGGGTCTGTTGCAGGCTTATCGTTTCTTGGCCGATTCGCGCGATACCGCCACACGCGAGCGCCTTTCCGAACTGGAGGATCCCTTCAGTGTGTTCCGTTGCCGCGGCATCATGAACTGCGTAGCGGTGTGTCCCAAGGGACTGAACCCGACCCGTGCCATCGGCAAGATCCGCGAAATGCTGCTGGCCGATGCGACGTGATTGTCGGATTCACTCGTGAGACATATGAGAAATAAGGAAGTGCCACTTAAGTTACGTGCCTATGCCACTTAAATCATGGCGCTTCACTTGTTATCATATGGGGCAGCCTGAGCTGCGACGTTTCGTCGCGACTCATGGCTAGCTCCTGCTGCAAAAGCCGGTGCCTGGAGTGCCGGCTTTTGAGCATGACCAGAACAGTGAGCTTGACGAGAACATGAAGTACGGGCAGACGGCCTCAGCCGATGCCGCCGGTAAATGTCCCGCCCCGCCGGCAGGGCAATAGCGATGTCGCCGCGTTTTCGCGACGATGCCGATACCACCCCATCAGTGCAGGGTGACCGAGAGATGCAACAAGGCATAATGGAGTTGATGTGGCGTTCCTCTCACGTGACTGGCAGCAATGTCCACTACGTGGAAACGCTCTATGAGCAGTACCTCGCCGACCCCGATACTGTCCCTGATGAATGGCGTAGCTATTTCGATCAGCTACCCCGTCCCGAGGGCAGTGCCTCCCAAGATGTCCCGCTAAGTCCGGTACGTGAACAGTTCTACCAGCTGGGTCGTGAAAAGCGTCCCGGCGTTGCGGCGCCTGCCGCCGACAGTGGTGAGAACAAGAAGCAGGTCAAAGTCCTGCAGCTGATCAACGCGTATCGCTTTCGGGGTCATCAAAAGGCGGATATCGACCCTCTGGGGCTGCGTAACCCTACCCCGATCCCCGATCTAGACCTCGCGTTTCATCAATTGTCCAAGGATGACTTGGACACCGAGTTTCAGACGGGCTCGTTTTTCCTGGGGGTGGACAAGGCGCCACTACGCGAGATCGTCAACGCGTTGGAGCAGACCTACTGCCGCTCCATCGGCTGCGAGATCATGCATATTGTCGATACCGAAGAGAAGCGCTGGCTTCAGCGTCGCTTCGAGTCGGTGCGCAGTGCCCCCGACTTCAGCGAAGACGTGCGCAAGCACGTGCTGGAGCGCCTGACCGCAGCCGAAGGCCTCGAGAACTATCTGGCCTCCAAGTATCCGGGTACCAAGCGCTTCGGCCTGGAGGGCGGTGAATCCTTCATTCCCATGATGGATGAGTTGATCCAACGTGCGGGTGGATACGGCACCAAGGAAGTGGTCATCGGCATGGCCCACCGTGGGCGCCTCAACCTCCTGGTCAACATCCTCGGCAAGAATCCGGCTGATTTGATCGACGAGTTCGACGGCAAGAAAGTCTTCGACCGCGGTTCCGGTGATGTTAAATATCACCAGGGGTTCAGTTCGAATGTTATGTCTCCCGGCGGTGAAGTCCACCTGGCCCTATCGTTCAACCCCTCCCACCTTGAGATCGTTGCTCCCGTCGTGGAAGGGTCGGTGCGTGCTCGCCAGGATCGGCGCAAGGACAGCGAAGGCAGCAAGGTTCTGCCGATCAATGTGCATGGCGATGCCGCCTTTGCCGGCCAGGGCGTGGTCATGGAGACATTCCAGATGTCTCAGACCCGCGCCTACAAGACTGGCGGGACGGTCCATATCGTCATCAATAACCAGGTGGGGTTCACTACTTCCCATCCGCTGGATGCGCGTTCTACCGAGTATTGCACCGATATCGCCAAGATGGTTCAGGCGCCGATCTTTCATGTCAACGGCGACGATCCCGATGCGGTACTGCACGCGACCCAGGTGGCGTTGGACTATCGTCAGCAGTTCAAGAAGGATGTGGTGATCGACCTGGTCTGCTATCGCCGGCGGGGACACAACGAAGCCGACGAGCCATCCGGCACCCAGCCGATGATGTACTCCAAGATCAAGGATCATCCTTCCTCTCGTTCGCTCTATGCCCAGCGCCTGGCCGATCAAGGTGTACTGAGCGAAGACGACACCAAGGCGATGATTGAAATCTATCGCGATGATCTGGTGGCGGGCAATCACGTAGCCAACGCGCTGGTGCAGGAGCCCAATACCTCGCTGTTCGTCGACTGGGCGCCTTACCTGGGTCACGAGTGGAGCGGTGACGCCGATACCAGCGTGGACATGAAGCGCCTGCAGCAACTCGCGACCAAGATGTGCGAGATTCCCGATGGAGTGGAGGTCCAGCGTCAGGTTGCCAAGATCTACGAAGACCGCCGCAAGATGCAGGCGGGAGGTCTGGCGCTCAACTGGGGATTTGCTGAAACCCTGGCCTATGCCACGCTGCTCGATCAAGGGCACCCGGTACGTATCACCGGTCAGGATGTCGGACGAGGAACCTTCTCCCACCGCCACGCCGTGGTACACAACCAGAAGGACGGCTCGACCTACGTTCCGTTGCAGAATATCGCCGATGGCCAGCCGACATTCACCATCCACGACTCTTACCTCTCGGAAGAGGCCGTGCTGGCATTCGAATACGGTTATGCCACGACCGCTCCCACCGATCTTGTGATCTGGGAAGCGCAGTTCGGTGATTTCTTCAACGGTGCCCAGGTGGTGGTCGATCAGTTCATCTCCTCGGGCGAGACCAAGTGGGGACGGTTGTGCGGTTTGACCATGCTGCTGCCTCACGGTTATGAGGGGCAGGGGCCGGAACACTCCTCCGCACGCCTCGAGCGTTTCCTGCAGATGTGTGCCGAACACAATATGCAGGTCTGCGTACCCACCACGCCAGCGCAGATTTTCCACTTGCTGCGCCGTCAGGTGATACGTCCGCTGCGCAAGCCGCTCATCGTGATGTCGCCCAAGTCGCTGCTGCGTCATAAGGAAGCGACGTCCAGCCTGGAAGATCTGGCCTACGGCAAGTTTCATATGGTACTGCCGGATCAGCAGGCGGAGCAGAAGGCGGAGAATATCAAGCGCATCGTGCTGTGTTCCGGCAAGGTCTACTACGATCTGGCGACATGGCGCAGCGATAACGAGCGTGACGATACGGCGATCGTGCGGCTGGAACAGCTATACCCGTTCCCCAAGGAAGAGCTGCTCGAATCGCTCAAGGACTACACCAATGTCGAGGATTTGGTGTGGTGCCAGGAAGAGCCCCAGAACCAGGGCGCCTGGTACTCCAGCCAGCACCATATGCGTGCCGTCGCCGATATGGTCAAGGACGGTTTTGGGCGCGAGCTCAAGTTTGCCGGTCGCCCGGCATCGGCAGCACCGGCAGCGGGCTATATGTCCGTTCATACTGAACAGCAGCGCCAGCTGGTGGAAGACGCCTTCAATCTGTAAGGCGACCACCGGAATACCAGAACACATAAGGGAAACGACATGGCTACCGAGATCAAAGCGCCAACCTTTCCGGAATCCGTTGCCGAAGGGACTGTGGCTGCCTGGCACAAGAAGCCGGGCGACAGCGTGGATCGCGATGAACTGATTGTTGAAATCGAGACCGACAAGGTGGTGCTCGAAGTCGTCGCTCCGGAAGCGGGTACCTTGACCGACGTGTTGGCCGAAGAGGGCGATACCGTCGAGTCTGAGCAGGTATTGGGCAAGATCGGCGAAGGGTCGGCCAAGGGCGGCGATGATGCTCCGGCCAAGTCCGCCGCGAAGGATCAAGAAAAGCCCGAGCCCAAGGCAGAGAAGAAGGACGACGCCAAGGCGGAAAAACCGTCCGGCGGCGGCAAGCAGCATGAAGTCAAGGCGCCCAGCTTTCCTGAGTCCATCCAGGAAGGAACGGTTGCCACCTGGCACAAGAAGGTCGGTGAAGCGGTCAAGCGCGACGATGTGCTGGCGGATATCGAGACTGACAAGGTAGTGCTGGAAGTCGTGGCTCCGGCCGACGGCGCCCTGGTCGAGATCAAGGCCGAAGAAGGCAGCCAGGTGGAGTCCGAAGAGGTACTGGCGCTGTTCTCCGAAGGCGCTGGTGGTAGCGCGGGTGGAAGTGCCGATGAAGGCGCATCCGCCGAATCGCGTGGCGACGAGAACGAAGCCAGCGGCGCCGAAGCCGACGAAAAGGTCGGAGACAAGATCCTGGCGCCGGCGGCGCGCAAGATGATCGCTGAACACGACCTGGATGCCAGCAAGATCGAAGGCACCGGCAAAGGCGGCCGCATCCTCAAGGAAGATGTGCAGAAAGCGGTCAAGAACGGCAGTGCCAAAAAGAGCGCTAAGCAAGCGCCGGCCAAGTCCTCCGCCACCGCGTCAGCACCGGCCGTGGCCGGCGAGCGTGAAGAGAAGCGCGTTCCCATGAGCCGCTTGCGTCAGACCATCGCCAAGCGCCTGGTCCAGGCCCAGCAGACCGCCGCCATGCTCACCACCTACAACGAGGTGGACATGAGCGCGGTCATGGAATTGCGTGCTCAGTACAAGGACACCTTCCAGAAGGCTCATGACACCAAGCTTGGGTTCATGGGCTTCTTCGTCAAGGCGGCTTCCGAGGCGCTCAAGCGCTTCCCCGATGTCAATGCCTCCATTGACGGCACCGATATCGTCTACCATGGCTATCAGGATATTGGTGTCGCAGTATCGACGCCGCGTGGTCTGGTAGTTCCGGTCCTGCGCGATACCGACAACATGAAGATCGCCGACGTCGAAAAGACCATTGTCGACTTCGGCAAGCGGGCGCGTGACGGTAAGCTGGGTATCGACGAGATGCAGGGCGGCACTTTTACCATCACCAATGGCGGTATTTTCGGTTCGCTGATGTCGACGCCGATCATCAATCCGCCGCAGACGGCTATCCTGGGCATGCACAAGATCCAGGAGCGCCCCATGGCGGTGAACGGAAAAGTCGAGATTCGTCCGATGATGTACTTGGCGGTCTCCTATGATCACCGCATGATCGACGGCAAGGATGCAGTGCAGTTCCTGGTGACAATCAAGGAATTGCTGGAAGATCCGGCACGCCTGTTGCTGGACGTGTAACTCCAGGTCGTTCCACGTTCAATTGCACTCGGCCTCTGCCGTTATCCTGGGGGAGGCCACCAAGCTAAAGGAACCAACATGGCTGACAAGTTTGATGTGATCGTTATCGGTGCCGGCCCCGGCGGGTACGTTGCCGCCATTCGAGCCGCCCAGCTAGGCCTCAAGACCGCTTGTGTCGAGAAATGGATCGGCAAGGAAGGCAATGTGGTCTTCGGTGGGACTTGCCTGAATGTCGGTTGTATCCCGTCCAAGGCACTGCTAGAAGCCTCGCACAAGTTCGTCGAAGCCCAGCACGATTTCGATGACATGGGCATCCAGGCAGGCGATGTCTCCATGGATGTCACCAAGATGATGGCCCGTAAGGACAAGATCGTTAAGAACCTGACCGGTGGCATCGCCGGCTTGTTCAAGGCGAACGGCGTTACCGGCCTGGAGGGCACCGGCAAGGTAGTCTCCTCCACGCAAGTGGAAGTCACCGACAAGGATGGTAACGCTCAGTCCTTCGAAGCCGACAACATTGTCATCGCCGCCGGTTCGGTACCGGTGGAAATCCCGCCGACTCCGCTGACCGAAGGTCTGATTGTCGACTCCACTGGCGCCCTGGAATTCACCGAGACGCCCAAGCGTCTCGGTGTGATCGGCGCGGGTGTCATCGGGCTGGAGTTGGGCAGCGTGTGGAGCCGCCTGGGTTCTGAAGTGACCGTGCTTGAAGCGATGGATAACTTCCTGCCGATGGTGGATACCGCCATCGCCAAGGAGACACAGAAACTGCTCAAGAAGCAGGGGCTGGATATCAAGCTGAATGCACGTGTCACCGGCTCGGAAACCAACGGTGAAGAAGTCACCGTCAAGTACACCGATGCCAATGGCGAGCAGGAGATCACGTTCGACAAGCTGATCGTCTGCGTCGGGCGCCGCCCTTACACCCAGGACGTGGTTGCGGACGGTGTCGGCGTCGACCTGGACGAGCGCGGTTTCATCTTCGTCGATGACCAGTGCCGTACCAATGTGCCGAATGTATACGCCATCGGCGATTGCGTACGTGGTCCGATGCTGGCGCACAAGGCGTCGGAAGAAGGCATCATGGTCGCCGATATCATTGCCGGCCATAAGGCCGAAATGAACTACGATGCCATTCCCAGCGTCATCTATACCTATCCTGAAGTGGCATGGGTGGGCTTGACCGAGCAAGACGCCAAGGCTAAGGGCATTGAAGTCAAGACCGGCAGCTTCCCGTTCGCGGCGAGTGGCCGTGCCATGGCCAATAACGCCACCGAAGGCCAGGCCAAGATCATTGCCGACGCCGAGACCGACCGCGTATTGGGCATGCATATCATCGGCCAGCATGCCGGTGAAATGATCGCCCAGGGCGTTATCGCGCTTGAGTTCGGCTCCAGTGCCGAGGATCTGGCCCTGACCTGCTACGCCCACCCGACCATGTCGGAAGCGGTACACGAAGCGGCCCTGGCCGTGGAAGGCCATGCGATCCATATGGCCAACCGCAAGAAGCGCAAGTAAAACAACAAGCCACAACCAGCGCCACCTTTGGGTGGCGCAACACTTTCGGCCTCGTACTGAAAAATGTCAGACGACTCGTTTCGAAAACGAGGACCGAAAGCCCGGGGATGACCAGACGCTCGCAACGACGCGGGTGGTCTGGTCATCGTTCGAGTCACATGCAACCAATGGCATGAATCGATGAACCTTCACGAGTATCAGGGCAAACAGCTGTTTGCCGATTATGGTCTACCGGTGTCCAAGGGCTTTGCCGTGGACACTCCCGAGGAAGCTGCCGAGGCTTGCAAGAAAATCGGCGGCAACATGTGGGTTGTCAAGGCTCAGGTGCACGCTGGTGGCCGCGGCAAGGCCGGCGGCGTCAAGTTGATCAAGGATCCGGCCGAAGCCAAGACCTTTGCCGAGCAGTGGCTGGGCAAGAACCTGGTGACGTTCCAGACCGACGAACATGGACAGCCGGTCGCCAAGATCCTGGTTGAAACCTGCACCGATATCGCCGATGAGTTGTATCTGGGTGCCGTTGTCGATCGTACCAGTCGCCGCGTGGTCTTCATGGCCTCCACCGAAGGTGGTGTCGAGATCGAGAAGGTTGCCGAAGAGACGCCCGAGAAGATTCTCAAGGCGGAGATCGATCCGCTGGTCGGTGCGCAGCCGTACCAGGCGCGTGAACTGGCGTTTGCCCTGGGCCTGAAAGGCGACCAGGTCAAGCAGTTCACCAAGATATTCCTGGGCCTGGCCAAGCTGTTCCACGACAAGGACCTGGCGCTGCTCGAGATCAACCCGCTCGTGGTAACCGAGGAAGGCAACCTGCACTGCCTGGATGCCAAGCTGGGGCTGGACAGCAACGCGCTGTACCGTCACCCCGACCTGCAGGCCATGCGCGATCCGTCTCAAGAAGACCAGCGCGAAGCCGATGCCGCGAAGTGGGAACTTAACTATGTTGCGCTCGATGGCAACATCGGCTGCATGGTCAACGGCGCAGGCTTGGCCATGGGCACCATGGACATCGTCAACCTGAGCGGCGGCAAGCCAGCAAACTTCCTTGATGTTGGCGGCGGCGCCACCAAGGAACGCGTTGCCGAAGCGTTCAAGATCATCCTCTCCGACGATAACGTCAAGGCCGTTCTGGTCAACATCTTCGGCGGTATCGTGCGTTGCGACATGATTGCCGAAGGCATTATCGGTGCCGTCGAACAAGTGGGTGTCAACGTGCCGGTCGTGGTGCGTCTGGAAGGTAACAACGCCGAGCTGGGCACTGAGAAATTAGCGTCCAGCGGTTTGAACATCATCGCTGCTACCAGTCTGACCGACGCGGCTCAGCAGGTCGTTAAAGCGGCGGAGGGCAAGTAATGAGCATCCTGATCGATAAGAACACCAAGGTCATCTGCCAGGGCTTTACCGGTGGCCAGGGCACGTTCCATTCCGAGCAGGCGATTGCCTACGGTACGCAAATGGTCGGTGGTGTTACGCCGGGCAAAGGCGGCCAAGAGCACCTCGGTCTGCCCGTTTTCAACACTGTGAAAGAAGCGGTAGAGAAAACCGGCGCGGAAGCCAGCGTTATCTACGTACCGGCGCCGTTCTGCAAGGACTCCATCCTTGAAGCGGCGAATGCAGGTATCAAGCTGATCGTCTGTATCACCGAAGGCATCGCTACTCTCGACATGCTCGAAGCCAAGGTCAAGTGCGACGAGCTGGGCGTGCGCCTGATCGGCCCGAACTGCCCGGGTGTGATTACGCCGGGAGAGTGCAAGATCGGCATCATGCCGGGTCACATCCACCAGCCCGGCCGTGTCGGTATCGTCTCGCGTTCCGGTACCTTGACCTATGAAGCGGTCAAGCAGACCACCGATCACGGCTTCGGCCAGTCCACCTGCGTGGGCATCGGTGGCGACCCGATCCCGGGTTCCAACTTCATCGACATCCTGGAGATGTTCGAGAAGGACCCGAAAACCGAAGCGATCGTGATGATCGGTGAAATCGGTGGTACCGCCGAAGAAGAGGCCGCCGCCTACATCAAGGCCAACGTCTCCAAGCCGGTGGTTTCCTACATCGCCGGTGTCACCGCGCCTCCGGGCAAGCGCATGGGCCATGCTGGTGCGATCATCTCCGGTGGCAAGGGTACCGCTGACGAGAAGTTCGCAGCGCTCGAAGATGCTGGTGTCAAGACCGTCCGTTCGCTGGCGGAAATCGGAGATGCGCTGAAGGCCGTTACCGGCTGGTAACAGCAGGTTTTCACTTGTTGCATGTCCATGAAGGGGCACCTGAAGAGGTGCCCCTTCTTGCGTTTAGGGATGATGAAAATAGTACCCAGTACCAGGTGTTTTGGCCCGCCTCGTTTATTGACAGGAATACCTAGGGCGCTTACTTTTAATTTGTAATATTTAATGTTTTTGAGTTATAAATTGTAAATCAATAGCGCTTAGCTGTTTCCCGCCTAATATAGCAAGCGAATATAGCGAAATTTTGTTTTTTGTTTCGAGAAGAAGGGAAACGGGAATCTATTCTTTCCAACAGTGGCAATTAGCCTAGTAAATTTAAATGGCTGACCATTGTGAAAGGAAAAGGCTCATTTCGGATAATTTGCCATGTATAACGTATTCGCGGTTATCCTCACATATAACCGTAAGGATCTGCTGAAACGATGTCTCGATGCGGTGTATTCCCAGACACGGCTTTGTGAGTATGTCATCGTTATAGATAACGCCAGTAGTGATGGTACTCAACAAATGCTATCCGAAGGCAGTTATCCAGGTCTCATGGTACATGTGCTGAAGGATAATATTGGAGCTTCGGGTGGGTTCAATGCGGGCCTGCGCCTGGCTTATCAAAAGGGAGCCGACCTTGTCTGGACCATGGATGACGATGTCATACCTGAGCCGGGTGCCCTTCATGATCTGCTGGCGGCCAACGAATTGTTGAAGAGCAAAGGGAAGAAGGCAGCTTTTCTACTCTCCAAGGCTGTCACTGAAAATGGACTGGTCACCAATACCCCGGTCATAAGCAATCTGAATAACGGCATCGGCTATCGAGACTGGCCAGAACTGCTTGAATTGGGGTTGGTTCCTGTGCAACGTGCCACATTTGTCTCGATACTCTTGCCGCGTGCCACCTTGGCGCAACACGGCCTGCCTATTACCGCCATGTTCATCTGGGGCGAAGATAGTGAATTTACTTTGAGAGTCACCCAAGATATTCCGGGTTATTTTGTCGGAACAAGCAAAGTACAGCATTTGCGTCAGGAAAGTGGACCTATCAGTGTTATAGCCGAAACTAATCCCATGCGGTTGAAGTTATATCGCCATTATATTCGTAACAAGCTTTTTATTGCTCGAAAATTTCGTCACTTGCCTCGTTATAACTACTCTATAAAGTCAGAAGCCTATAAATTGTCTCGGCTTATCTTTGTACTCTTGATTAGAGGAGATTTCTACAAGGCCAAGATAGTACTAAGCGGAATGCTGGAAAGTTTGTGGTTTTTTCCGGTGCCCGAGGCCGCCGAGACGCCTGTCGAAAAAATGAAAACCTCCATGCGGTCATTGGATCTGCAGTGTCCTAAGCAAACAGGCGAGAATAAAGAAACGCAGGATAAAGGTAGCTTGAAGCTGGGCCCAGTGGAAAGACCGGGTTAACTGATGGCAAGAGCGAGGTAGCGCTTTGAAAATCTTGATCGTAGGAAATATGGGGTATATCGGCTCCGTCGTGGTACGGGAGTTAGCCTTGCGACACCCATCAGCCATTCTCCATGGCTATGACAATGCCTATTTCATGCATTACCTGACGGGAACCGAGCTTTTTCCCGAGCGTTATCTCGACCATCAGTTTCTGGGAGACATTCGGGATATGCCGGTAAATTTTCTGAAGGGCTATACAGCTGTGATTCAACTGGCTGCCATTTCCAATGATCCCATGGGGGATCGCTTCGCTGCAGTTACGGCTGAAATCAATCAGCATGCAACCAATGATATGGCCAAGGCAGCGGCTCAGGCTGGTGTGGAAAACTTCGTGTTTGCCTCAAGCTGCAGTATTTATGGCGTAGCTTTGGGTGCTCCGCGTTGTGAAACGGACCCCGTGGCTCCCGTAACCGCTTATGCCCGCTCGAAAATAGCGGCTGAAGAGGCCCTGGCGAGCATCGAGGGGGGCATGGTGATTACCAGCTTGCGCTTTGCGACTGCCTGCGGGATGTCGGAGCGTTTACGCCTGGATCTGGTGCTCAATGATTTCGTCGCCTGCGCACTCAGCCAGCAGCATATTACCGTGCATAGCGATGGCTCTCCCTGGCGCCCCTTGATCGATGTCGCCGATATGGCCAGGGCTATCGACTGGGCGGTACAGCGCAAGCCTGAAAATGGTGGGCGCATTCTCAAAATCAATACCGGCTCAAACGAGCGCAATCATCAAGTGCGGGACTTGGCAACTGCCGTTGCACAGGCAATTCCCGGCACCACCCTGAGTATCAATACCGAAGCGCCGGCGGACAGCCGCTCCTATCAGGTGGATTTCAGCCTATTTGCCAGGCTGGCCCCCGAGCATCAACCGCAGTTGACGCTTATGGATTCGATCATGGGGCTGGCCAATGGCCTCAAGAGCATGAAATTTTCCGATACGCGCTTCCGCTCCTCAAGCTATATACGCCTTTATGCCTTACAGGCGCATATCAACGCAGGACGCCTCTCTGAAAACCTGACCTGGCAAGCGGGTAGTGCGGTAAACCTCAGCGCTCTATCTGCCTCTACCCGCGCTACTTTTACGCCAGAATTGGAGGTTAGCCCATGAAAGTCGCAATTTTTGCAGGAGGATACGGGACACGCTTGAGTGAAGAGACCGCGATTCGTCCCAAGCCGATGGTGGAAGTGGGGGGCCGGCCGATTCTCTGGCACATAATGAAAATGTATGCCCATCACGGCTTCAAGGAATTCGTCGTATTGGGAGGCTACAAGGTGGAGTACATCCGCGATTACTTTCTCAATTATCGCGGCAATCGAACCGACTACACCATTGACCTGAAGACCGGCAATGTCGAGTGGCTTCAAAGCGTGAACGATGACTGGAAAGTCACCGTACTGGATACGGGGGACGATGCCATGACCGGAGGGCGGCTCAAGAAAGCCATGCCTCTATTGGCGAACGAACCTTTTTGTCTGACCTATGGCGATGGGTTGAGTGATCTGGATATCAATGCCTTGGTCGATTCTCATCTGGCCTCGAAAAACTGGTGCACGCTTACGGCGGTAACTCAACCGGGCCGCTATGGTGCGCTGCGCCTGACCGAAGGCAACAGTCAGGTAGAGGGCTTCCGCGAAAAGGGAGAAATAGACGGAGGGCTGATCAATGGGGGCTTCTTCGTCTGTGAGCCGGAAGTATTCGAGACGATCGACGATAGCCAGACCGTTTGGGAAAACGAGCCCATGCATCGAATGATCGAAATGGGGAAATTGGGATACTTCCATCACAACGGTTATTGGCAAAGCATGGATACGCTGCGAGACAAAATGGTGCTTGAGACCGCTTGGGCGCAAGGTGCCCCCTGGAAACGCTGGTAAGGAATGAGCCGTCGATGATTATTGTGGATACCGTGCTTGCCAAACGCGAGGCACAAGGCAACCCCATTCGAGTGGGTATGGTCGGTGCGGGTTTTCAAGCCGCGGGTATAGGCTTGCAGATAATGACCGCGACGCCCGGGATGCATCTCTGTGCCATCGCCAATCGTCATATAGATGCAGCCGTCAAGGTTTTCCAGCAAGCCGGGATTGAGCCAACCGCCTGTGACTCCCAGCAGGAACTCGAGGCGGCGATTGCGACTGGCCGTCCGGCAGTCACCGAGGATGCGGTGGCACTGGCCCGTGCCGAGGGGCTGGATGCAATCATCGAGGTAACCGGTTCGCTTGAGTTCGCAGCACATGCCGTGTTGGCCGCTCTGGAAAGCGGCAAGGACGTCATTCAGATGAATGCGGAACTCGACGGTACGATTGGCCCGATCCTGAAGGTGAAAGCCGATGCGGCAGGTGTCGTCTACAGCTTTGCCGATGGCGACCAGCCCGGCGTAGAGATGAATCTCTATCGGTTCGTCGCCGGCCTGGGAGTGAAGCCCGTACTTTGCGGCAATATCAAGGGATTGCATGATCCTTATCGCAATCCGGCTACCCAGGAAAGTTTTGCCAGACGCTGGGGACAAAAACCGGCGATGGTGGCATCGTTTGCCGACGGAACCAAGATTTCGTTCGAACAGGCCATCGTCGCCAACGGCACCGGAATGCAGGTGGCGCAACGTGGCATGCTCGGTCCCGATTTTTCCGGGGGCGTGCCCGGCGGCCCCCTGGTGCCCATCGAACAGACGGTGTCAGCGTTTGAACCCTACCTGGACCCGGCAGGGCCGGGATTGGTGGACTACGTGGTAGGGGCACGGCCAGGGCCGGGCGTATTCGTGCTGGGCACCATCGAGAATCCCCGCCAACGCCATTACCTCGAACTCTACAAGATGGGAGAGGGGCCGTATTACTGCTTCACGACGCCTTATCATCTCTGCCATTTCGAAGTGCCCACCTCCGTTGCCCGAGCCGTGCTGTTTCGTGATCCGGTCTTGTCTCCCCTGAAGGGTCCAAGGGTGGGCGTTATCGCCATGGCCAAGAAACGCCTGAACGAGGGCGAGACAATCGAGGAACTCGGCGGTTTCGAAGTCTACGGTGTGGCTGAAAACATGGATGTAATTCGGCGGGAGCGGCTGTTGCCTATCGGGCTTGCGCTCGGCTGCCAGGTGGCAGGTCATATAGAAAAGGACACGGCGCTGACCTTCGATGATGTGCTTATCCCGCCAGGACGCCTGATAGACCGTCTGTATGCCGAACAGGAGGCGATGTTCGCCATGGAGTCCCTGCCCGGCACCACCGCTACTCACCTGGAGTAAACCATTTTCATGGAGTAAGCCATGCGTTTTCATCAAACGAAACTCAAGGATGCCACGCTCATAGAGCTTGAACCCCGCGGTGATGAGCGTGGCTTCTTTGCCCGCACCATGTGCCGGGAGGAGTTCGAGCGTCATGGCCTTCTGAGTGACTTCGTGCAGCAGAACACCTCTTTCTCGGCTCAGCGAGGTACCTTGAGAGGATTGCATTACCAGCACCAGCCGCATGCCGAAGCCAAGCTGATACGCTGCATTCGGGGAGCGATTGTCGATGTCATCGTGGATATCCGCGAGGACTCGGAGACCTACTTGCACCATCAGTTGTTCGAACTTACCGACACGAATCGGCACCAACTTTATGTGCCGCAAGGCTTTGCGCACGCCTTTCAGACACTGACTGACGACGTTGAAGTCAGCTATCTAGTCTCGGCGGCCTATTATCCCGAGGCCGAAAGCGGGTTGCGCTATAACGATGAGCGATTGGCAATCGAGTGGCCCATTCCACCCACGGTCGTTTCCGAAAAAGACGCCAGTTGGCCATTGATTCGGGAGCGAAGCAAGGCGCTTTTCTAGCCATCGGCAAACCAGGTCGTCAGACATATCATAGAAAAGGGGCAGCGTGATCGCTGCCCCTTTCGAGTGACTCTTACGGCATGTCGACTTGAACGTCAGTCAGCAGGACGCGCCACCAGCGAGCGGGTTTCCTCGCGCGCTTCGGTGAGCGCCACACGCAAGCTGTCTCCCAGCTTGAAGCGCTCCTCGCCTTCGATCTGGATACGACCTTCCTTGTCGTCGATCACCACCTTGCTGCGGTCGCTGTGCATCAGCGGGGCCGGAACGAAGGCGGTGGCGCCGTTGGCGAGCAGGCGAACCCGCATGCCGCCACGGTTGATCGCCATGATTTCCGCATCGAAGGTTTCCTGATTTTCGGCAGACGGCGTCAGATAACGCACATACAGCCAATCCTTCACATCGCGCTCGGCCATGCGATTCAGGCGCCGCCGCTCGGTGAGCTGCTCGGTGAGCTGCAGGCTGGCTTCCGCAGGCGCCTGTTCCCCCTTGAGCACGCGCTTGATCAAGCGGTGGTTGACCATATCGCCGTACTTGCGAATCGGCGAGGTCCAGGTGGCGTAAGCCGGCAGGCCCAGGCCGAAGTGAGGCCCGGGCAGGGCCGACATGTTGGTAAAGCCCTGGAAGCGCCGCAGGCGCGCATCCAGCCAGGCGTCGTCACGGCTTTCCAGAGCCCGCTTGAGTTCGCGGTAGCGCGGGAGTTCGGTCAAGGCATCGCGCTCGACCTCGACCTCTTGGTTGGTCAAGAATTCATGGGCGGCATCGGCCTTGTCCGGGTCGAAAGCCTGATGGACGTTGAAAATGCCGTGGCCGACATGCTGGGCGAGAAGGTCGGCGCAACAGGCATTGGCCGCGATCATCGACTCCTCGATCATGCGGTTGGCGATACGCCGCTCTTCGGTACGGATACCCAGGACGTTACCGGCTTCGTCGAGGTCGAACACGTAGTCGGGGCGATCCTTGAACACCAGAGCATGTTCGGCACGCCAGGCGCTGCGGGCTTCGGTCAGATCGCGTAACGCTTGCAGCTGCTCTGCAATGCTGCCCTCGGGTGCCCAGTCGCCCTGGCCTTCGATCCAGTCCGAGACACGGTCGTAGACCAGCCGGGCGTGGGAGCGCGCGGTGGCGGCGAAGAAGCGGTATTCACCCAGGCTGCCGTCGGCCTGGATGTCCAGGGCACAGGCAAGTACGGGGCGATCCTTACCTTCATGCAGCGAACACAGATCGTCGGCCAGCACTTCGGGAAGCATGGTGACGTTCTGGCCCGGCAGGTAGACGGTGAAGGCACGGGTGCGCGCTTCGAGGTCGGCAGCGTGGCTCTCCTCGACGTAGGCGGTAGGATCGGCGATGGCCACGGTCAAGCGCCAGCCACCGGTCGCCAGGGTTTCCACCCGCAGGGCGTCGTCCATGTCGCGGGTCTTTTCCCCGTCGATGGTGAAGAACGGCTCGGCGGTGAGGTCTTCGCGGGTCAAGCCCTCGTCGCTCAGGGGCCAGTCATCGCCGGCTTCGGGAGACGCCTGTTCGAGCGCGTGGCGGGCCAGGGTGACGCGCCACGGTACCGCCGGATCGTCACTCTTGGCGACCAGCTCGTCGATCTGGGTGAAGAAGGCGCGATCGTCGGGCTTCAGGGGGTGACGCACCAGGCGCGCGACAACCCAATCGCCATCCTGAATGGAGTCTTCATCCAGGCTGCGCTTGATGCGCGCCTTGAGCACGTTCTTGATCGATGGGTGATCCGGCACGACGGCAAGCTGACCTTCACGCTTCTGGACCCGAGCCACGAAACGGTCCAGACCGGCCTCGATCAGCTTTTCCGGCTGCACGGAGGACTTGTCGCCTTCTTCGTGTACCACGGCTTCGACTCGGTCGCCGTGCAAGACCTGCTTCATGGCGGGCGGTGGCACGAAATAGGAGTTGCCGTCGTCGGTTTCCAGAAAGCCGAAGGCCTTGGCCGTCGCCTTGATCACGCCCTCGACACGCGGCGTGGTTTCACGAATCTGCTGCTTGAGCTGAGCAAGCACGGAATTATTCTGCAACATGGGCACAATCAATTGGCGGGAGTAGGCTGCCACTATACGGATTCCCGCAGGCGCCGCCAAACTCCACGATGAACAAGCTACTCTTGCACGAGATTTCAGATACTTGCCCACGGCAGGATCAGATGCAGCAGGCAAGGAGCCGAATGCGGTCAATGCACCGTGATAACCGTGCAGTCTGCCGCATGGGTGACTTTGTGTGAAACGCTGCCGATAACAAAGCCTTGCAAGTCACTGAGACCACGAGTTCCCATGGTGATCGCATCGACTTCGAGCTTCTTCGACATATGCAAGATAGTACGTGCCGGATCGCCCTTGCCGAGATGGGTCTTGATCTGCTCTACCCCTTGGCCGCGTGCCGATTCTGCAGCTTTTTCCACCATCTCGCTGCCGATATCCTCGCGCTCTTGCCGGGAAGCTTCGATGGCGATGGCACCCAGCCCCCAGACCAGCGTGGCGTCATGGGTGAGTTCTTCGGGAATATGCAGAATATGCAATATGGCATCGTTTTGCCGGGCCAGCTGGCACGCGACCTGCAGCGCTTTCTGGGCATGTTTCGAGCCGTCTACGGGAATCAGGATGGACGTGAACATGGAGAAGTCTCCTCGGCGGCGAATGTGCTTTAAGCACGAATGTCCCTAAAGCGTAGCCGTTATTGCTCGCATCGTCGTGATCGGCATCAAACCTTGTTGAATATGCAGGCGCTATCTCTTCTCTTGCTTTTCGGTCTTCTCGGCCGACTTGTCGATCCGGCGCAGCTGTTGCCACAGGTCGCGGCGCAAGTCTCCCAGGCGCGGGCGTTCGGTTGGGTCAAACGGCAACGGCCGGCACAGGCGTTGGGTTCGCAGGCCCAGCCGGGCGCTCAGCAGCCCGGTCCCCAGCCCTTGGCCTGCCCGCGTGGATAGGCGGGCGGCCAGGTCCAGTGACAGCATATCCATGCCGGCATCCGTGACCAGCTCGCTGGCGCCGGCGAATGCCATGTTGTGCAGCACGTTGCGAAATAGGCGCAAGCGGCTGGCGTAGCCGAGCTCCAGCCCGTAAAGACGGCAGATGCGATCCACCATGGTCAGGTTGCGCCATGCCACCAGCGCCATATCGACCAAGGTGAGCGGGCTGATGGCGACCATGACGGCGGTTTCGCCGGACATGCGCGAGACCAACCGCTGGGCCGCCTTGTCCCGGGGCGCCAAAAGATGGTGACTCAACAAGGCGTGAATGTCGCGGCCGTCATGGTGGGGCTGGCAAGCTTGCTGAAAGGCCTGCCAGTGCGGGTCGTCGGCGTGCAACTTGAGTTGTCGCCGAAGTTGCTGGGCCAGTTCACGTGCCTGCTTGGGACCGGCATAGGGCAAATGGGTCAATTGCTCACGCAGGCGATCGTGTCGGCGCAGGCGTTTAAGGCGCCACAGCTCGCGCATCAGCGCGGCGCTTCCCACCGCTATCACGCCAAGCCCGAGCAGTTGCCAGCCGAGCGCCAGCCAGTCTCCCCCTATCATGCTGGCGGGCAGGGCGGTAACAAGCTCGGCGCTACCCAGCGCCAGACCGCCCACGAGGGTCAGCATCAGTCCCCAGCGTCGCTTGCGCGGGGCGCCGAGGCTTGTCGTCAGCGCCTGTTCTGTCCCGGTGGCGGCTTGTTCGTCGAGTTCTCGTTCGCTGACATTGCCATCGAATTGCTGCTGTGCGCGCAGGGGATCGCTCGCAGGAGGCGCCTCGGCGGGCGTGGTGGAGTCGGGTGCCTCGTCCAGGGTGAAATGCCGCCGAGGTCTGGTCGGTTCCGAATTCTTGAACTCGGGAGGTGACTCGGAAGAGTGGCGTGTCATATGAGCTTATCTCCGAACAGCCAGTCGATGGCCGCATCCATGCGGATATGGTCGAGTGCAGCCGTATGGCGTTCAACCGGGCGGAAAAGAGGAAAATCGAATCCTTGACGCTGCCAGAAATTCGCCGGTGGCAGGCGCTGGGGAACGTCGCCGGGATAGACCAATACTTCCTCACCTTCGAGTGTGGTGCCGCGCAAGGCGGCGGAACTGCGGCCCTGCTGAGTGACTTCGCGAGCTTGGGTGGCGCGAATGGCCGCCAGTGACAGCGCCTTGACCGGAATATCGGCGAAACGCAGATCCTGCAGCGGTTCGGCAAGCAGAGACTCCAGCAGGCTTACCAGATTGGGATGCTGCTCCGGCGTGACATGATCGGCCTTGGTGGCGGCGATGGTCAGGCGATCGATACGCGGGGCGAAGAGCCGCGACAGCAGGCTGCGCTTGCCGTAGTCGAAGCTTTGCATCAGCAAACGCAAGGCATGGGAAAGATCCTCGAAGCGCTCCGGGCCGGCATTGAGTGCGCCGAGGACATCGACCAGCACGATCTGGCGATCGAAATGGCGAAAGTGATCGCGATAGAAAGGCTTTACCACATGCTGCTGATAGTAACGAAAGCGCTTGGCCAGCGTGGCGTACAGGCTATGGGCTGGCAACGCTTCCAGTTCGTTGCGCTGGCTCTCGTCAAGGCCGGGAAGCGGGAAGAACTGCAGCACCGGGGCGCCTTCCAGCTCGCCAGGCAGCAGGAAGCGACCGGGTTGCAGGTTGGAAAACCCGGCGACCTTGGCACGCCGCAGGCCGTCGGCGTATTGTTCGGCGAGTTCGGCAAGTTGGGCTTCGTCACTATCGCCGGCAGGGTCGAGGGCCGCGACCGCCTGGTGCCACTGACTGAACATGGCCTGACGCTGCTCGCCGCCGACGCGGGCCTGCGCCTGGCTCCAGCTGAGGAAATCGTGCTGCAGCAAGGGGAGGTCGAGCAGCCATTCACCGGGATAATCGAACAGATCCAGCGTCAGGCGGGCGGTTTCCGGCTGGCGCCAGCCGCTTCTGGCGGGCCGGTAGCGCACCTCGAGGCGCAGTTCGCTGATGCCTCGGGTGGGGTCGGGCCAGCGTGGCGGTATGGCATCGAGTGCCGCCATGGCCTGATCGTAGGGAAAACGCGGGATGCCGAGATCCTGCTGCTCGATGCGCTGGGCGCCGAGCAGGCGGCCTTCCCGGGCGGCCGGTAGCAGATCCAGGCGGGCTTCAAGACCGGCATGGCGGAGTTGATTGACCAACGAGGTCAGAAAGGCTGTCTTGCCGGCGCGCGAGAGTCCGGTTACCGCCAGACGCAGTTGCCGGTCTCGACCCCGTTCCAGCAGGTTATACAGTTCGCGATGCAAGGGCTGGCGCATGAGAGAAGCGTTCCCGGATCATTGGCTGTAGAGCATTGTCATGATGGCTTGATAGATCATGGGGGTCGCGGCTATCAAGAAGCCGATGCCGGCCAGTACATAGCCCGGCCAGCGACGCGTCATGCGCTGGGCGAGCGTCAGGCCGGCAATACATACCACGGCGCCGACAATGTTGAACAGCAGGGTAAAAGCGTCAAGCCAATGCTGAGGGGGCATGCAATCTCCTTGTCGAAAGGCACACTCGTCGAAAGTTACAACAGTACCGCCATCATAACAGTCATCAGGCCAGGCTCAGCGTGGTGCCCAGCATGTGCTGGGCTCCCGGCACCAGCCACACCGGGTCGAGACGCGTATTGGCGGCTTCAACGCACAGAAACTGGCGGGCGGCTTGCATGGGAATATCGGCCGGGAGCGTCGTGTCCGGATGCCACACTACCGTGGAGTCGCTCGACTGCTTGGCGATGCGCATCACCCGCTGTCCATCGTCGAGCCGCAACTCGTTGTTGGTATGGTAGATGCGATCGACTTCGCCGCGAACGGCAAGTTCACCCTGCTGCTCGCCTTCGGCGAAACCCTTCAGCTTGTCCAGGTAGCGTGCCCCGGCCAGGCCCGACAGGCGGCACTGGTGAACGTCCTTCACGGCGAGATAGCTGTGCAGCGCGGCGCTCATCTTCACCGGCGTGTCGCCGCGATTCTCACTGATCAATTCCACATGCAGGCGTTGGGCGTTGGCCTGGATCACGACCCGGGGCACCAATAGTGAATGCAGACGTGTCTCGGGGGACAGATGGAGTTCGATACCTTCCTCGTGCTCGTCCGCTGCTTCCAGACGCCACAGGGCCTGCCGGGAAAGACCATGAAACGGACCGTCGCGTTCGGCACTCTCATCGGCAAAGCGCTCATCGCCAAACCATGGCCAGCAAAGAGGAATGCCGCCTCGCAGCGTGCCCGGCAAATCCTTCGGCGTAGGCGTCAGCCATAGCCAGTCGGAGCCGCCGCTAGGGGCGAAGTGCAACACCTGGGCTCCTTGCAACGACACGACAAGTTCGCCCCAGGCGGCGTTGAATAACCAGATATCCCGACCTTGCCATTGGACCAGACGCTCTTCGTTAGTGTCATCCATCAGCTGACGCAAAGTGGAAGGGATCATTGACGCTCCTTGGCCCAGTAAGCAGTGAGATTTGTATGAAATGAGAATGTACGAGAGAGGATGTGAGAATTTCACACTGTTATCATGGTATGGCAAGCTAGGTTCTCAGGTAAAACTCAAGGTAAACACAAGGAGTGCGTTATGGGTTTCATCGCTTGGTTGATCATCGGCGGTCTGGCGGGATGGATTGCTGGCCACATCATGCGCGGCGGCGGCTTCGGTATTCTGGGCAATATCGGTGTCGGTATCGTGGGGGCGGTACTCGGCGGCTTCCTCTTCAGCCTGCTGGGCTTGCATGCCGGTGGCTTTATCGGCTCGCTGGTAACGGCGGTCGTGGGCGCAGTCGTTCTGCTATGGATAATCAGTAAGGTACGAAAGGCGTAGCCACTCTCGACACGCTATAGGGCAGCCCGGCCAAGCGCCGGGTTTTTTGTGTCTCTGATTTTTGTGTCTTCAAGTCCATCAGCAAAAGCGCACCTAAATTCGATTGATCATGGAATACATCCTGGAGTCTCGGTCTCGTCCACGCTTTCCGTTACACTAGGGCGCCCCATGCCCGGCACGCTGCCCGGCCTGTTTGTGTAATGTCGAGGTGAATCTTGGTCGACCCCCTTAACGCCTGGTGGGCGCAGCAATTGGTGCTTTGCGACTGGGATTTTACGCCCGATCCCCTCCAAGTGGAGCCGGCAGCAGCGCGCCTGCGCCTGACACAGCTCGGTATCGACAGCCGCGGCGAGCTCGGCCGTCATCTTTTGTACTCGCTTTCCACTGCCGACGAGGCGCAAGCGCTGTTGTCGATGCTGGAGCTTACCGCTCTGGCGGGAGCGGCCGGCTGGCTGAGCGAGTCGCGTGGGCGTGCCTGGGCCGAGCACGTCGCCCGCCGAGTCACGTCCCGCTATGCCGATATCAACGCCTGGTTGAGCGCCTTGAAGCACGCCCGCAATAACCGAGGCTGGCTGAATGGCGATGACGATTTCGATCTTGCCTGCCAAGCCTTGGCGGCCCTGGAACAGGAAGAGGTAGGCATCACCTGGCCACTATTGAACACCTGGCTGGAGCAACAGGAGGCGGGTCATCGCAGCGGGAGTCGCTCAGAACAGACCGGACTCTGGCCCGATGCCCCCGATCAGCGCTGCTGGCGCTTGAGCGCGGTGTTCCAGCCGATAGTGGAGTATCCGGCGCGGCCCGAGGATTGGCCCGACGCGACTGGCTGGTTGCATCAGGCATGGGAAATCCAGGGGCGCGACGAACTGATCCGGGTACTGCTGTGGCTGGCTTCGCAAGGGGAGCGTCAGCGCTGGGATATCGAGGCGCGCACCTTGTTGGGCCTAACCCCCGAGCAGCAGATCGAATGGCTGGAAGAGACTCGCGAGGAGCCTTATGCGCCCGAGCTGCTTGCCTTCGTCAGGGTGGGTGAACCGCTGGAGTGGGCAGCCTGGGATTGGCTGCGCCTGGTCGAACTGGCCTGGGCCGGCGCCTGCTGTGGCTGGCTGAGCCAGAGCGAAGCGGATCATTTTGCCGCCCACGCCGCTGACCTGATTACCCGCCGCTACCACGACTGGTATGCCGTGTTGCAAGCGTATCAGCGCGGCCGTCGTCTTTTCGACGGTCAGGCAGTGCCTTCGGTTGATAGCGAAGAGCGAATGCTACTCCAGGCGAGCCATTCTCCGTGGCAGCAAGTGCCCGATTTTCTGCTGGATGAGGCCGTGAGCGATGCTTCTCGTCGCGCCATGCGAGCGTGGCGCAGCGATCCTCGCCACTGGCTGCTGGCGTTGGCGGGAGTGCGTGAACCCGACTTGATGCAGCGCCAGGGAGTTATCCCAATGGCGGTGGCGGAAACTCGCCGTGCCGATGCCGGGCAATACCTGCAAGATACGCTGGGGCTGCATGCCGATGAAGGTGTCGAGGCGCTACGGCGTTACTGGTTGCCGG
The DNA here is from genome assembly GCF_039691755.1 of Halomonas sp. Bachu 37. NCBI lineage: Bacteria > Pseudomonadati > Pseudomonadota > Gammaproteobacteria > Oceanospirillales > Halomonadaceae > Halomonas > Halomonas kashgarensis. Next base: position 408,210 of record NZ_CP137552.1, read on the forward strand.
CCCAGGCCCATCACCTCAATCAACTGGCTGCCGATGCGGCACACGGCGCCTTGCCGTTGGCGCGCACCCCCCTTGGCGAGCCGAGCCCCGATGACCTGCGCCAGCGTAACGGCTTGAAAGGCGTCAGCCGTCACTCCGCGACCATTCATATGGCGGAAAAATTCGCGTTCTACCTGCAGATGGCGATAGACAGCGACATGTTCGATGGCGTGGCGATGCAGGAGCTGGTGGCTGCGCTGCGCGACTGCCTGTGCCGATTCTACCCCGATGCGCGGCGTCTGCTGGAAGCCTGGGCGGCCTGGGAGTCGCGCTTGCCCGATGTGGAGCAGCCGCCGCTGGGACAAGAAATTCAGTGGCATCTCGAGGACCCGGGCAGCATTTTCCATTGGCTGGACTGGCGCTCCGGTGACTGGCAGGAGCCGGGAGCACGCCCCAGCTTGTCGCACTTTACCTCGATGTCGTTGGTCGGTCCCTTGAATAGCGCCGTGTGGAGCGAGCCGCAGCCGGAAAGCGAGCGGGAGTGCGTGGCCATCCGGGAGTGGGTGGATGGGCACTACGGCTTGCATTGCGCCCGGGATCTCGAGGATTTTCTTGCCTTCATGTTCGAGGCTGGGGACCGTCAGGAATACCTGATCAACTATGCCCCCTACACCTTGAACCGTTCACGGCTGGAGTCCGAAATCGCCATCCTGGAGACGGGCGATTGCAGCGAAGAGGATCGCCATCACCTGTTGCGCTTGCGCCGCGTCCGGGACAACGAAGACGGCTGCAACGACGTCGATATGGCGGCCTGGGATATCGCCCAGTTGATGGACCTGGCCATTGCGGGGCGACAGCTGGGGTGGCTGGGAGCGGATGAATTCGCCCGCTACCTGGAGAGAACGTATACATTGGCCGCCCGGCATTATGCGGGGTGGCAGGATTACGCCTTGGGTATGTATGCAGGGTTCTCGTTCTTCATGGGAGAAACTCCCGAGCGGGAAGCTTTCCTGGCCGGCTTTCGTCAGGCCTTGATCGCCTGGTTGACTGGTGCGCCAGCATTGGCGGGGGCCTGGGCGAGCCTGGATTTTCCCGGGGCCAAGCCGCGCCATTTCGCGCCGCTGCACATCGATACCTTGCCAGGCGATCAGCGCACCTTGCATTGAAGCAACACCAAGCGGGACGCCCGGCAGGATTACGTCTCGCCAAGTTGCGCAATTGTGGATATAGTCATGCTTTTTGATTATGTTGAAGAGGTCAGTCGCATGTTGGCTCTGCCGCGTAATGACGTGCCTGCCGGCCGTATCGCAAGTTGCTGTATCATCATGTTGCTGTTGGCCGGTTGCGCGGGGAGTCCGACCACCGCTCGCCAGACCGAGCCGGATGCGGAGGATTACTTCGCCATGACCCTGCCGGGACTGGAAGGGCAGTGGAGCCCGAGCATGTCCCCGGTGGACAATCCGATTGCCCAGCTGCGCAGCCTGCAGGAGCCTCCACCAACGATAGTGCGTCGGGCACTGCTGGCGCAGCACCAGCGTTGGGCCGGAACGCCGTATCGGCTCGGTGGCAACAACGAACGGGGTATCGACTGTTCGGCGCTGGTGCAGAGTATTTACCTTGATACCTTCAACATGCAGCTCCCCCGCTCTACCCGAGGGCAAGTCCATGAGGGACGCCCGATCGACCGCCAGGCGCTAGAGGCGGGCGATCTGGTTTTCTTCCGCCCACCGGGGCGTTACGACCACGTCGGTATCTACATGGGGGATGGCTATTTCCTGCATGCCTCGTCCTCCCAGGGTGTCACCATCTCCCGACTGGACAACAGCTATTGGCAGCGCTACTACTGGCAAGCGCGGCGCACACTCGAGCCCACGCACCTGGCGCAACTCAATCGTACCGGTTCGATCGCCAGCCTGTAACACGACGCTACTCGTGCCACCGGCTCGGCTTTCGCTACGCCGAGCCGCCTTGCTTGCGCCAGTCGACCACGTCATTCGAGGCGAGCCCTCATGATCGCAGTTCATAGCCGCGCCTGGTGGCGCGCCACCCTGGCCCTGTGCCTGGGCTCCTTTCTGGTCTTCATCAATCTGTACGCTCCCCAGCCCTTGCTGCCTGCACTGCGCGACGCCCATGGGGTGTCGACCCTCGGGGTCAGTATGGTGATGTCGGTCGCCACCTTGTCCCTGGCGTTTTCCCTGCTGATTTTCGGACCGTTATCGGATGCCATCGGGCGCGAAAGCATCATGCGCATCACGCTTCTGCTGACGGGGCTCTGTTCCCTGGCATTGGCCTTCGCTCCCAATTTCGAAAGCCTACTGGTGCTGCGCTTTGTGCAGGGGTTCGTTCTGGGGGGATTGCCCGCCGTCGCCATCGCCTGGATGGGCGATGAGTTCGAACGACCGGCCCTGCTCAGCGCGGTGGGCCTGTATATCGGCGCCAATTCCCTGGGGGGTATCAGTGGGCGGCTTCTGGGAGGATGGGCGGGCGACCTGGGTGGGCCGATGGCGGGATTTCTGGCGGTCGGGGCGACGACGCTGGTGGGCCTGGTGATTTTCTGGCGCCTCTTGCCGACCAGTACCGCTTTCGCGCCGCGGCGTTTTTCCTGGCACGCCGCCGTCCAGGATCTTTCCGGTCATTTGCGCAACCCGGTATTACTGGCGGCATATCTGCTGGGTGGCATCAATTTTCTGGTCTTCATCAATCAGTACAGCTATATCACGTTCCGCCTGGCCGATGCCCCTTATCGTCTGGCGGCAACAGGCTTGGGCCTGATATTTCTCACTTACCTCGGGGGAACGCTGGGATCGACGATCTCGGGACGCCTGGCGCAGCGCTGGTCGCAATCATGGTGCATGGTGCTGGGGGTGGTCATCATGATGACGGGCACCGGGGTCACGCTAAGTTCGGCCCTGGTGGGTATTATCGCCGGCCTGACCATCAATGCGTTCGGCTTCTTTCTGGTCCACTCCATGGCTTCGGGCTGGGTCAGTCGCCAGGCGCAGGGCGCCCGGGGCAGTGCCTCGGCGTTGTATCTGGTGTTCTATTATGTCGGCGCCAGCCTGGGAGGCTTCTGGCTGGAACCGTTCTGGAATAATGCGGCCTGGCCAGGGGTGGCGGTAGGGTCATGGCTGCTTCTGGCATTGACTCTGGCGATCGCCGGTTGGCTCTATCGCAAGGAGCACGCGGTACGCATCTCCAGTTGAGGCGCCAACCCGGTGTCGGCATTCAAGCAGGTATAGAGTCATCGGTAGGTAGGCGAGGCGATAATCGGCCGGCGGCCATGCGGTAGCCAGTGAGACAGAGCCGGTCCAGCAGCGCCGTGTCATGACTGATCACCAGAATACCGATCTGGCGCTGGGTACATATGTACCTGAGCGCTTGCCACAGCTCGACCTGGGATAATGGGTCGAGCATGGCGGAAATCTCGTCGGCCACTAGATAACGCACACCGGGGGCAAGCGCGCGGACTACCGTGATGCGCTGCAACTCGCCGCCCGAGAGCTGGTGTGGCCTACGCTCGAGCCACGCGTCGTCTATACCGAAAATCCGGCGCGTGGCCGGGTCGGGATGCCAGGCTTCGTTGAGCAGATGCTTGATTTTCCAGCGTGGGTTGACGGCGAGTTCCGGCGCTTGGGGTAGCCACTGCACAGGGGACAAGCCGCGCCGAGGCAGTGGCTTGCCGGCAACGGTCACGCTTCCGCTGCGTGGCGGAAAATGCCCGGCCAGCAACTTGCCCAGGGTGGTCTTGCCCGCTCCGGACTCTCCACTCAGCCCAACCCACTCTCCCGGCTTCAGCGTCAACGAAACCCCAGCTACTACCGATGGACCGGAAGAATAGCGGTGCTGCAGGCGCTCGGCTTCAAGCAAGGACTGGCTCCTCGTGGGGCAGACGGATATTGTGCTGGCGGCCGGTGAGGGGCGCTGCGGTAAAGGCATTATCGGGCAGGGCCAGCCACAGGGCTCGGGCATAGTTGCTGTGCAGTTGTTGTCCATCGCCGCTGAAGGCCGCAGCGGTGGTGGTTTCGAGTTTCCTGCCCTGGCGAAAGACGCTGACCCTATCGGCAATGGCAAGTGCATGGCGCAGGTCGTGACTTATGACCATCACGCCCTTGCCGCTATCGGCGAGCGCGCGAAGATAATCGAGTACCTTGCGTCGCTGCTCGTTGTCCAGACCGACGCTGGGTTCATCGGCGATCAATAGATCGGGCTCGCCGACCGTGGCCATGGCCAGCAGGATGCGCCGTGCCATGCCGCCGGAAAGCTCGTGGGGATAAGCGTGGCGGCACGCCTCCACGGCGTAGCGCTGAAGCGCGCTTGTAGCCGCCCGTTCGGCCTGGTGAGTTGCCAGGCCCGCCCGGCGAGCCGCCCACACCACTTGTCGGCCACAGGACGCCAAGGGGTCGAGCGATCCCAAGGATTGAGGCACCCAGGCAAGCTGGGCACCCCGTAAACGAGCCTGGCGCTTGGGTGTCAGCGCGTCGTCGTCGTAATCGAGTGTCCCGCTGAGCCGGGCACTGCCCGGCAGCAAGCCCATTATCGCGGCGGCCAACAGGCTTTTCCCCGCCCCCGAAGCACCCACCACGGCATGCACTTCGCCGCGCAGCAGATCGAAATCCACCTCATGCAGACAGCGGTGAAACCGACGCCGCCAACCGCCGGAGTCATGCAACTCCAGATTTAGCCCCTCGATGAGCAGCATGGGTTGGCGTGGCATAGTCTTTGTACGCGTCGTTATGAACATCGTCATGAGCGCACCCGTGAGAAAGTCAGGTGACGTAACCCATCGGCCAGGCGGCCGAAGGTAAGAACCAGTAACAGCAAGCCCAGGCCGGGAAACACGCCCAGCCACCAATAGCCGGCGCTGACATAGCGCATGGCGTCGGCCAGCAGTACTCCAATAGCGGGCTGACCCGGCGTCAGGCCGAAGCCGAGAAACGTCAGGGCGGCTTCATGAAGGATGGCGTGGGGAAATAGCAGCAGGCAGCCGACCAGGCACTGGGGAAGCAGATGCGGCAATACATGACGGTAGAGGATGAAAAGGCGCGACTTGCCCAGATGACGCGAAAGTCTGACGTAGTCGGCATTGAGTGTCTGTCGGATCTCCGCGCGCAGCAACCGGGACAGGCTCGGCCAGTGGATCAGCGCCACTGCCAGAATGACCGCCTGGGTTCCGCCTCCCAGAGCGAACGCAATCAACAGCAGCAGAACGAAGTGGGGCAGCCCCAATACGCTGTCCACCAGCAAGCCGACCACGACGTCACAGGAGCGGTTCAAGGTCGATAGCGCCGCCAGCCCCAAGGCTACCAGAGTGCCCAGCCCCGCGGCAGCGGCGCCAACTCCGAGGCTCAACAGCAGACCTTGAAGCGTGCGGGCGAACAGGTCTCGGCCCAGCACATCGGTACCGAACCAATGGGCGGCGTCGGGGGGCGCCAAGCGCGCGGAGAAGTCGGTATGGGACGCACTATCGCTGACGATTTGAGCGGCAATGACCAGCGCCGCCAACAGCAGTACGCCGGTGATGATTCTGGCGCCAGCACCCGACCCGGGGTGGCGATGCTGGGCAAAGGAAATCGCAGTGGCCCTCATGACGCGATACCTGGCAGACGCGGGTCGATACGGGTGTGAAGAAAGTCCGCGATCAGGTTGCCCGTGCTGACGAATAGAGTGGTGAACAAGGCGATGCCCAACAGCAAGGGAATGTCGCTGCGTAGCCCCGCTTCAACGGTAGCCTGGCCGAGGCCGGGATAGGCGAAAACCTGCTCGATCAGGATCGAACCGCCGAACAGCTCCCCCCAGGAGGCAAAGGCGAGCGTCATTGCCGGCAGGCAGGCATGGCGCATGCCGTGGCGCCAGGCGATATCCCAGCGTCCCGCGCCTTGGGCCATGGCGTGCAGGGCGAACTCAGACTCCATCACCGCCACCATCCGGGCGCGGGTGTGCAGGGTAATCTGCGCAATTCCCAGAAGCGCCAGGGTGAGTGCCGGCAACAGCAGATGGTGCAGGCGTGTCCACCAGGTCACATCGTTGCGCAGAACGCCACTTGGCCCCGCGCAGCATATCGGCGTCCAGCCCAGGGTGACCGAGAAGAGCAGCAAGGCCACGATCGCCAGCCAGAATGCCGGGGTGGATGCCACGCCATAGGCGTAGAGACAGATAAGGCGGTCACCGAAGGAGCCTTCGCGCATCCCGGCAATGACGCCAAGGAGAAAACCCAGAACGGTCGAACCGACCCAGGCAAGCAGCAGCAGGGCGAAAGAGGTCTGGAAACGCTGGCTCAACACTTCATTGACAGGCTGGTTGAAGATATGACTCCAGCCCAACTCTCCCTGAAGTAACTGCCGCGCCCAATGGAAGAATTGGCTTACGGCGGGCTGATCGAACCCCCAGCGTTGGGCGATGATCGCGCGCTGCTCGGGGCTGACTTGCGCCATCTGCGGTCCAAGGTAGGCATCCACCGGATCGATCGGGGCCAGCTGAATCAGACTGAAGGCGACGACGGCAACCACGCCCAGCACAGCGGCCAGGCGCAGCGACCGACGCAGGAACCAGCGGGTCAGTCGCACGTCCAGCGCCAGTCCAGCAGGCTGGCGGTCACCGGCCAGCCGTGTCCGTGCGGAGCGGTGGGCAGCTCGCCGATATCGAGGCAGCTATCGACGAAGTAGAGATGCTCGAGATTGACCAGCCAGGCCCAGGCGGCATCGCCGCGTTCGCCGTAGCCGGTCTCGCCGTCCCATTGGGCGGCCTGCCACGAGGGGTAGGAGGCTTCCAGGCTGGCGGCGGCCTGGGCGGTTTCCAGGTGTGTATCCACCGCCGAGTTGGCGTATAGCCCGGCATTGTAGAAGCCCTGCCCGGCGTGGGCGCTATGGTAGAGGTAGTAGATTTCCTGCGGGCTATGGCTGCCCCAGCCGAACAGGATAGCATCGCTATGCAGGGCCTTGCGCTGGATATCATCCCAGTGACGCCCGGTGGGGATCATTTCGATGCCTACCGGCCGGAGCATCTCGGCGCTGACTTCGGCCAGCAACTGACGGGTAGTATCGTGGCTGGGGTAATTGAGCCGAAAGCGTGCCGGGAGACCATCACGGTGGCGAATCCCTGATTCGTCAGGCTTCCATCCCGCCGCTTCCAGCACGGCGATTGCCGCATCGGCGCCGGTAGGGGAGAGCCTGGCTTCAGGGTTGTCCCACGGCAAACCGTCGGCGGGACCATGGGCGGGACGGCCAAAACCGTGCAGAGCCACCTCCACCAGTACGTCACGATCGAGGCCGAGATTGATCGCTTGGCGAATCGCGGGGTCGGCGGTCACGTCGTTGCCGATGGCAAGACCGTCGCCGGTCGTTTCGCCAAGCGCTGGCTGCATGGGGAACAGGATGCCGCGATTATCGACGCTCTGCATGGCGACTCGGTGCATGCCATCTGGCGTGCGCCCGGCCAGGGCGGGAGGGGCGACGGCGACATCCACTTGGCCCGCATTGGCTGCCGCCAACGTGGTATCTTCCCCCATGAAGCGAAATACCAGGCGCTGGAAGGCGGGTTGTTTGCCATGGAAGTAGGGGTTGCGTTCGACGATCAGCTGTTCCCCCTCCTGCCACTCCACCATGCGGTAAGGGCCGGAACCCAGTGGCGAGCGGCCGTATTCTTCGTTATAGCCATTGTCACGGTCGCCGTGGGGTACGATACCCAGGGTATGGAAGTGCTCGGCGAAGGTGATACGCGGCTCGCTCAAGGTCAAACGTAGATGATATGGGCTGACGGCTTCGGCTTGCTCCAGCACACTCAAGTCCGCGCGACCACCCGCTTGCGCGGCGTGGCGAAAGGTATAGGCGGCGTCCCGGGCGGTCAGCGCCGTGCCATCGGCAAATCGGGCATCGTCGCGCAGGGTGATATTCCAGGTCAGACGGTCTTCCGAAAGTTCCCAGCGGGTGGCAAGGTCGGGGCGAGAGGCGAGTGAAGCATCGCGACTCAGCAGGGTGGATTGAAACAGCGGATGGCCATACTGCCCCCAGCCCAGCAGGGGATCGTAACCCTGCTCGGGTTCGCCGCCGATGGCGAGTACCAGTTGCTCCTTGGCCGCCGCCTGAACGGAAGCCGACAGCAAGCCCAGTAGCAGCAAAACCGCTGTCAGTCGCGAACGGCCTTGAGCGAAAGGGGACATTGGCACTCCTGAAAATAGCCCCTTCTTTAAAGGGGAGCGGCGGCGGGCCGACCACTTGAAGTATGATGAAAATATAAAAACATCATACACCAAAGAATCTGGCATTAAAGATCGGGAGAAGCCATGCAGCGAATTACGGTGACGCTGGACGACACGCTGATGGAAGAGCTGGACAAGGTGATGGCGCAGCGAGGTTATCAGAACCGCTCCGAAGCGATTCGGGATCTGGCGCGGGCAGGACTAAAGACGATGAAGGTCTCCGACCAGCCCGACCAGCCTTGCGTCGGAGCCTTGGTGTATGTCTATGATCACGATTCCCGTGAACTCTCCAAGCGCTTGACGCGTCACTCCCATGCCCATCATCACCTCACGTTGTCCACGCTGCATGTACATCTGGATCATGACAGTTGTCTCGAAGTCGCCTTGTTGAAAGGCAAGGGCGGGGAGATCCAGGAGTTCGCCACCGACGTGACATCGGAGCGCAGTGTGCGGCACGGACAACTGGTATTGGTGCCGGAAACGGGGCAGGAGCGTTCTACCGAGCATCACCATCAGAAATAAGCAGGCGAACACGAAGAAGGGCGGCTTTAAAGCCGCCCTTCTGCAGATGCGCGAGTCAGTCTGATCGAGTCGATCAGTGCTCCACGCCACCTTCGCCGTGTACATGACCGTGCTCGATCTCCTCGGCGCTGGCTTCGCGGACGTCCGCGATTTCAACATCGAAGTTGAGATGCTGGCCGGCCAGGGGATGGTTGCCATCGACCAGAACCGTATCGCCTTCGACCTTGGTGACTGTGACCATCAGTGGCCCGCCCTGGGTCTGCGCCTGGAACTGCATGCCCGGCTCGACATTTTCAACGCCCTGGAAGGCATCCCGCGGAACTTCCTGCATCAGCTGGGATTGCACTTCGCCATAGCCTTCTTCCGGCGAGACCTGGACATTGAGCTTTTCACCGCTTTCATGGCCTTCCAGCTCTTTTTCCAGACCCGGAATGATATTGCCGGCGCCATGAAGATATGTCAGCGGCTCGCGGCCTTCCGAACTGTCCAGCACCTCACCTTCGTTGTTGGTCAGGGTGTAGTGGAACGCGACAACCGCGTTTTGTGCAATTTGCATGGAATAACCTTTCGGTGAGTGCATGTCCCAATATGGTAGCGCGTGTTTGGGGGGTCTGTCAGGGGGCGAGGGGAATTTTCCCGCTTACCCGCCTTTCGGCGATGTTGCGCCGCTGCCCGCCCGGGGATACCCTAACGCCACCACTTTTCCGCCAATATCCAGTGAACTGTTCCGGAGCGCCCTATGACCATCTTGTTGATCTGGCTGATTGCCTTCGCCGTGATTTTCTATTTCACCTATACCCGATGGAATAAGGGTTTTAGCGGGGGGCTGGACAACCTTTTGCCGAGTATCCTGAAAAGTCACGGTGATGACCGCTTGTTATGGAGCGCAGTGCTGGCGGTACTGGGGGCCACTACGCTAGTGAATCCTGTCGATATGCTGCTGGTGGCGATCCTGCTGGGTATTATCGGATTTATAGTGGTAAAGCTGGTGGGTTGGGCCGGCGACAGGTTCCGCCATTGAAGGCTGACCAACGCTTGAGCAATGCTGTGTCTTGATCCCGCTGTCAGTAGCAGGAAACGCAGCTAACAAGCATTGAAAATGCCCGGATTATCCGGGCATTTTGCTGGCTGAACGTTTGAATTAGGCGGCCGAGCGATCAGTAGGGAGCCACGCTCAGGTTTGACCCGCTGCCGATCAAGCGGACGCGCTGTCCGGCCTGGAAGTTCTGGTCGGCACGCTGTACCACGACGACATCACTGCCATCATCACGGCGGATCTCCATTTCCCAGGCGGCTATACGGTTGGCACGGTCCTCTGCTGCGGTACCGGCGACAGTACCACCGAGGGCGCCAGCAACGGTCGCCAGCTGGCGTCCGCTTCCCCCACCTACCTGGCTACCCAGCAAGCCACCGATGATGGCGCCGCCGCCGCTTCCCAGCAGGCCTCCGGCGCGGCTGTCGGCTTGAATCTGCACCTGGCGAATTGCCACGATGGTACCGTAGCTAACGCTCTGTCCTGTCTGGGCCTGGTTGCCGCGATAGACATCGCCTGAATAGGGCGCGGTATTGGCGCAACCGGCCAGGGTCAATAGGCTTAGTGCGGCAATGGGAAGAATACGCTTCATCTGTTCACCTCCGGGAAAGTCTGTCTCGACGTAAACCGCCGTGGCGCATCGTTGGCGATGCTTGAACGTTGGTCTGTCAGTTATAGAACACTGTTTTTTAATAAGAAGCAAGACCTATAATTCTTTGACCACAACTAAGTGAAAATGCTCATGAAGATGGCAAATACTTCTACGGCTTACCGAGTCGTGAAAACAAGGACGTCTTGAAAACATAGCTTGTCGTGAAATCATAGACCGTCATGAAAACACAGGACGTGAGTGTAACAGGGCAGCGATTGTTGAAAAGCCAAGGCAGGGTAATCAGAGCCGGATAGCGGAAACGAAAAAGGGAGGCCAGTTGGCCTCCCCAATGGAACCGGTTTCGGTTTAACCGAACTGGTTCATGGTGTTGTCCTTGCCACCTGCCTTCAGGGCCGCTTCACCGTGGAAGAATTCCTTGTGGTCGTCACCGATATTGGAGCCGGCCATATCCTGGTGCTTGACCGTGGCGATGCCTTGGCGGATCTCTTCGCGCTGAACGCCCTTAACGTAGGCCAACATGCCTTGCTCGCCAAAGTAGCCCTTGGCCAGGTTGTCGGTGGAGAGCGCGGCCGTGTGGTAGGTCGGCAGGGTGATCAAGTGGTGGAAGATACCCGCTTCACGCGAGCCGTCGCGCTGGAAGTTGGCGGTCCACTCGTCAGCCAGCTTGCCCAGCGGGGTGTCGTCGTACTTGGCCTGCATCAGATCGCTGCGCTCGTACTCGGAGACATCCTTGCCTTCCTGTTCCCAGGCATCGAATACCTGCTGACGGAAGTTGAGGGTCCAGTTGAACGACGGCGAGTTGTTGTAGACCAGCTTGGCGTCGGGGCAGACTTCCTTGATCCGGTTGACCATGGCGGCAATCTGGCCCACGTGCGGTTTCTCGGTCTCGATCCACAGCAGGTCGGCACCGTTCTGCAGGCTGGTGATGCAGTCGAGCACCACGCGATCTTCGCCGGTACCCGGCTTGAACTGGTAGAGACCGGAAGCGAGACGCTTGGGCTTGACCAGCTTGCCGTTCTGCTTGATGACCACGTCGCCGTTGTTGATGTCCGAGGCATCGGCGATCTCGTCACCATCGAGGAAGCTGTTGTACTGGTCGCCTAGGTCGCCCGGCTCGTTGGTCACGGCGATCTTCTGGGTCAAGCCGGCACCGAGGGAGTCGGTGCGTGCCACGATAACACCGTCATCAACGCCCAGTTCCAGGAAGGCGTAGCGTACCGCGTTGATCTTGGCGATGAAGTCTTCATGGGGCACGGTGACCTTGCCGTCCTGGTGGCCGCACTGCTTCTCGTCGGACACCTGGTTTTCCAGCTGGATACAGCAGGCGCCCGCTTCGATGAACTTCTTGGCCAGCAGGTAGGTGGCTTCGGCGTTGCCGAAACCGGCATCGATATCGGCGATGATCGGCACCACGTGGGTTTCATGGTTGTCGATCTTGCTGATCAATTCCTGCTCTTTCGCCTTGTCGCCGGCTTCCTTCGCCGCATCCAGGTCACGGAAAAGGTGGTTGAGTTCCCAGGCGTCCGCCTGCTTCAGGAAGGTGTAGAGCTCGGCGATCAGGTTGGCGACCGAGGTCTTCTCATGCATGGACTGGTCGGGCAATGGGCCGAACTCGCTGCGCAGGGCGGCCACCATCCAGCCGGAGAGGTACAGGTAACGGCGCTTGGTGCTGTTGAAGTGCTTCTTGATGGAAATCATCTTCTGCTGGCCGATAAAGCCGTGCCAGCAACCCAGGGATTGGGTGTACTGCGACGTGTCCGCGTCGTAGGCGGCCATGTCGTCACGCATGATCTTGGCGGTGAACTTGGCGATGTCGAGACCGGTATGGAAGCGGTTCTGGGCACGCATGCGGGCCACGTATTCAGGCTTGATATGGTCCCATTTGCCGCCTTGGGCTTCGCGCAGATGAGCTATTGCCTTGATTTCGTCGAGTAGTCCGGACATGAGCCTTCCCTCCAGGGTCTTTGAAAAGCGTCGTTGTGAGGCGAAGCCGAATGGCGCCGCGTTGAGGACCACTATCGCTGAAGGGGGATGTGTCAACAATTGGCAGTTGGGGGCAGGGAGGGTTGTAACTCGACTACAGGAAGAGAGTGGAGGGCGGTTTCCTGTAGTCGTTTTTCGCTGGAGGGAGACGCAGGTTATGTCACTTGCTGAGCTTGAGGACCATTTCCCGGTGAGGAATACCGGCATCTAGGAACTCATCCCCCTGCGCGATGAAACCGAGAGACTCGTAGAAAGCCAAGGCATGGGTCTGCGCGCTGAGCACTACCCTGCTGTGGCCGTGGCGCTGAGCGCAGACAATGGCGGCCTCCATCAACGCCCGACCGACACCCTTGCCACGCCCCTCCAGAAGGACCGCGACACGGCCGATATGGCCGTCGGGGAGCAGGCGCGCGGTCCCTAGCGCTTGCGAGCCGCGATAGGCCAGGAAGTGGCGACATTGCGGATCGAGACCGTCCCACTCCTCTTCCTGCGGTACCTCCTGCTCGTCGATGAAGACGCGCTGACGAATCGCCCCGGCGGCTTCACCGAGGCTCGCCCAGTCGCCTTCTTGCAAATTCAGGTCGTCAAGGGTCACTCCTCGAGGTCCTCCATGGGCCAGTCGATGCTGCCGGCATTGAACAGTGTAACCAGCAGCGCGGGCGCACCCTCGATAGCGGCAACGTCAGCGGTTATCGCGTTGCCGGCCGAGAGCCGCTTGGCCAGCTCCTCCGAACAGGGCAGACCGTCGCCGTCGACGAACAGCGTGGTGCGCGACCCCTGCGTGCGCCAGGCGAATCGCGAACCCGGACTGGGGTAGAGCCGTTCGCCTTCTTGTAGTCGAGCGACAAGCGTCGTTTCATCCATGGGTTGCGCCGGGGGAATGAGTTGATCCACGTACTTGGGCTGGGTCATGACCCGGCCGAACCACTGGCTCATGCGGGCAGGATCGTCCAGCGTCTCCAGAATCATTCGACGGATACGCTCCATGGCGGCGTCATCGATCTCCCCCGGCTCGTTCGGCACTTGCATGCCGGCATCGGAGTAGCGCAGGGAGGGCGGAAGCTGCTCGCCGATATAGTCGGCGTAGGAGGTCACGGCCTCGTCGGCGGAAGGGGCGCGAAAGCCGACCGAGATCGTCATGCAGTCGTCGCTCTGGCTGACGCCGTGGTGGGCCCAGGCGGGGGGCAAGTACAGCATGTCGCCCGGCTCGAGTACCCAGTCGGAGCCCGCTTCGATCTCGAAGTGCTCGAGAATGCGCAGGTCGATGCCCGAGAGAATCGGGGCGTCGTCCGCTATCTTGCCGCCCAGCTGCCAGCGGCGTCGCCCCGTGGCCTGTAGCAGGAATACATCGTACTGATCGACATGCGGGCCGACGCTGCCGCCGGGAGGCGCATAGCTGATCATGATGTCGTCCAGGCGCCAGCGAGGCAGGAAGTCGAAGTGTTCCATGAGCCCGGCAACGGCGGGAACGTAGTGGTCCACCGCCTGGACCAGTAGCGTCCAGTCCCGCTCGGGCAGGCGTTCGAAGGTGGCTTCATCGAAGGGACCGTGGGTCACCTGCCAGGGCTGTGGCCGGCCGCTGGCGTCCTGGCCATGCTCTTCCACCAGGCGTGCCTCGACGCCGTCTTCGCAGGCCAGGCCAGCCAGCTCGTCGGCGTCGATGGGACTAAGAAACTCGGGCAGCGCACCGCGGATCAGAAGCGGTTTCTGTTGCCAGTAATGGGTCAGAAACTCGCTGGCGGTGAGATCGCCCAGCAGGGTTAACGGTTGGTCGTGGTGGCTCATGTGAGTGTCCTGGTTGCCCGCTTACAAGGCGCGAAGTTTTTGTCCCAGCGCGTCGGCCTGGGCTTGTGCATTACCGATATAACGGCCGGGGGTGAGTGCCTTCAGCTCAGTTTTCACCTCATCGGGGAGTTCGAGCGTGTCGATGAAGGCGGCAAAGCCGGCCTGGTCGATCCGCTTGCCGCGAGTCAACTCCTTGAGCTTCTCATAGGGCTTTTCGATACCGTAGCGGCGCATCACGGTCTGGATCGGCTCGGCCAGCACTTCCCAGCTGTTGTCCAGGTCGTCGTCGAGCCGCTGTGGGTTGGCTTCCAGCTTGCTGACGCCCTTGAGTGTCGCTTGACAGGCGATCAAGCCGTAAGCCAGGCCTACGCCAAGGTTGCGCAGCACGGTGGAGTCGGTGAGGTCGCGCTGCCAGCGGGAGATCGGCAGTTTCTGAGCGAGATGGCCGAGAATGGCGTTGGCCAGGCCCAGGTTGCCCTCGGAGTTTTCGAAATCGATCGGGTTGACCTTGTGCGGCATGGTCGAGGAGCCGATCTCACCGGCCACGGTCTTCTGCTTGAAATAGCCCAGCGAGATATAGCCCCACACATCGCGATCGAAGTCGATCAGGATGGTGTTGTAGCGACAGATGGCGTCGAACAGTTCGGCCACGTAGTCGTGGGGCTCGATCTGGGTGGTGTAGGGGTTGAACGTCAGCCCCAGCCCCTCGACGAAGGTCTGGGCGTTGGCTTCCCAGTCGATGTCCGGGTAGGTGGTCAAGTGAGCATTGTAGTTGCCCACCGCTCCATTGATCTTGCCCAGGATCTCGGCGTTTTCGATTTGCTTTAGCTGACGGCCCAGGCGGTAGGCTACATTGGCCATCTCCTTGCCCAGTGTTGTAGGCGTGGCGGTCTGACCGTGGGTGCGCGAGAGCATGGGTTGGGCGGCGTGTTCGTGCGCCAGGCGGGCAATTTCATCAGCCACGCGCTGCATCTCGGGGAGCAGAACCTTGAGGCCGTCGCTCAGCATCACCCCGTACGATAGATTATTGATGTCCTCGCTGGTACAGGCGAAGTGGATGAATTCGGTTACCGCGTTGAGTTCGGCCTGGCCTTCGATCCGCTCCTTGAGGAAATACTCCACCGCCTTGACGTCATGATTGGTGGTGCGCTCGATCTCCTTGATGCGCTCCGCGTCCTCCACCGAAAACTCGCGCAACAGCGCTTCAAGAAAAGCGGTGGCGGAAGCCGAAAGGGGCGGGACTTCACTGATCTGGGGGTGCTCGGCGAGCCGTTGCAGCCAGCGTACTTCCACGATCACGCGGGCGCGGATCAGGCCGAATTCACTAAAGTGTTCGCGCAGGGAAGCCGCCTTGGCGCCATAACGGCCATCGACGGGAGAAAGAGCGGTGAGTGCGGAGAGTTGCATGGCGTCGTTTCCAGATCGTGAGCAAATAAAGAATAGTGAGTCCGTTGGGCCAAAGCGAACGGTTTCGGCGGGTCGCAGTGTGATACCTGGCGACGACTCAGCCCAGGCTGTCCAGCGCCTTGCGCAATGACTTGCGCTGAATGACCAGTTTCCAGCGGCGACCGCCCTGCTGGTGCCACAACAGGGCAAAGCGGATGCCAGTCAACAGGCAGGCTCGCACCCGTTCGGCCATCATCGGGGTCTGCAACAGTGAGGGGTCGCCCTGCACCACGATGCGAGTCTTGAAGGTGGAGATGGTCTCCTGATAAGCCTCGCCGAGACTGGCGATCACGTTTTCATGGGTGACGCCGAAATGAGCGGCCTGCCCTTGTATTCGCGACAGCTTCTGACCCAGGAAATCCATCATCTCGGTCTGACCGCGCAACTTGTTCATCAGCAGCAGCAACGTGAAGCCATAGCGCAGCACCACCGGGTTGGCCTGCTTGCGACCGACCAGGGCTTCCAGGGTATCCAGGCCGCGGCGTAGGTTGTTGGGATGGCCGCCGTAGATCGCCTCGAAGCTTTCCGGGTTGGTGTCGACCGTGGCGTTCAACAGCGTTTCCCAGGCGCGGGGTTCGACCTGGCCGGTGCGCGCCAGGTCGTCGACCAGGCTGGCGGCCTGGAAGACTCCCGCCAGGGCGAGGGTCTGGCGGACCGCCGGAGAGTCGGGGGCGCGGTGAATCGGGGTGGTGTCGCTCATGCGGCGGACTCCATGGCATTCCAGGTAGCGTTGATGACGCCGCCTCCCAGGCAGATATCGCCATCGTAAAGTACCAGGGATTGCCCCGGCGTGACGGCGCATTGGGGAGTGTCGAAGTGTACCTCCACGCCGCCATCCTCCCGCGTGTGAACAGTGCAGGACACATCGCGCTGGCGGTAGCGGGTCTTGGCGGTAAAGCGACCTTCCTGGGCAGGCGGTTCACCGGCTACCCAGTCCATGGCTTCGGTGCTGAGTGTGTCGCTGTAGAGCAGCGGATGGTGCTTGCCCTGCACGGCGACCAACACGTTGCGCTCCAGATCCTTGGCCGCAACGTACCAGGGCTCTTCGGGATAATTGGCGAGCCCACCGATGCCCAGGCCCTGGCGCTGGCCCAGGGTGTAGTACATCAGTCCCATGTGCTTGCCGATCACGTCGCCGTTGGGCGCTTCGATGGTGCCGGGCTGAGCGGGCAGGTACTGCTGCAGGAAGTCGCGGAAGCGGCGCTCGCCGATAAAGCAGATACCGGTGGAATCCTTCTTCTTCGCCGTCACCAAGTCGTATTGCTCGGCGAGCTTGCGAACGGCGGGCTTCTCCAGCTCTCCCACGGGAAACAGGGTACGAGCAATCGCCGCCTCGGGAACCGCGTGCAGGAAATAGCTTTGGTCCTTGTTGGTGTCCAGCCCCTTGAGCAGGCGAGGGCGCCCGTTTCGAACCCCCTGGCGGACGTAGTGGCCGGTGGCGATCATCTCGGTGCCGAGCATTTCGGCGTACTCGAGGAAGACCTTGAACTTGATTTCCCGGTTGCACAGGATGTCCGGATTGGGGGTGCGCCCGGCCTTGTACTCGGCGAGGAAGTGCTCGAAGACGTTATCCCAATACTCGGCGGCGAAGTTGGCGGTGTGAAGCGGGATGCCCAGCTTGGCGCACACGGCTTCGGCATCCGCCAGGTCTTCCTTGGCGGTGCAATAGTCGGTGCCGTCGTCTTCGTCCCAGTTCTTCATGAACAGGCCTTCGACTTCATAGCCTTGCTGCATCAGCAGAAGTGCGGATACGGAAGAGTCGACACCGCCGGACATGCCGACGATCACCTTGCCGGTGGCGGTCGACTGTGGAGTGGATGTCATGGGCATCCTCGGTTGAATGGCTGCAAATGGGTGCCGATTATACACGATGCGACGTCACGGCTTCGAGTGTTGCGCAGCTGTTCCCGGCACGTGTGACGATTGAGGCTCACTCATGGATCACCTCCAGGGGGAAGATACGTCCCGCCCGGCTGTCCACCAGGCGTTGCAGGACTAGAGGGCTGCGTACGCGCGACTGGCTATGCAGTGCCTGGATCTCGTCCAGCGTCATCCAGTGCGTGGCCTTGATGGCCGGGTCCAGCGGGGTATCGAGAAACGTTTCGGGCCGGGCCACGAAGGCATGACTGTGAAACGTCATGTCGCTTCCCGCCTGAAAGACGTAAAGCCCAAGATAGCCGGTCAACTGTATCTCCCAGGCGGTTTCCTCGACCACCTCCCGTAGCGCTGCGGCGATAGGCCCCTCGCCGTATTCGACGTGACCGGCAGGCTGGTTGAATAGCGTCCAGGGACCGCCACGGTCCTCCTCCACGACCAGAAAGCGGCCTTCGCGCTCGATCACGCAGGCAACGGTGACATGCGGCTTGAAGCGGGTCATGGTCGACGTTTCCCCTTGGTTGGCCGGCTAGACTTGTTTGGCAGAGAAGGCTGGTTCGGCCGAGAGCTCTGGGGGGCGTGCAGGACTTCGCGGCGCCACTCTCCCGGCGCCAGGCCTTCCAGCCGCCAGGGGCCGATTGCCACGCGGATCAGGCGCAAGGTCGGCAGGCCGACGTGAGCGGTCATCCTGCGCACCTGGCGGTTGCGGCCCTCGGTGATGGTCAGTTCCAGCCAGCTGGTAACGGGATGACGGCGGGGCTCCACCGGCGGGTTGCGATCGGCAAGCCTCGGCGGAGCAATGACGCGTACCTTGGCCGGGCGAGTGGGACCATCCTTCAAGGTGATACCGCTGCGAAGCGCCTGCAACGCCGCTTCCTCGCAGCGGCCTTCCACCTGGACCCAGTAGGTCTTGGGCTGCTTGTGGCGCGGGTGGGCGATACGGTGGATCAAGCTGCCGTCGGCGCTCAGCAGGAGCAGGCCTTCGGAGTCGTAATCCAGCCGGCCCGCCGGATAGATGCCAGGAATATCGATCAATTCGGCAAGGGTAGCGCGCCCTTCGCGATCGCTGAACTGAGATAACACCCGATATGGCTTGTGTAACAGATAAAGGTCGCTCATGGAGTGCCATGGCCTTAGTGGAGTTGTGATTTTGAACTTTATTGCGAACTGTGCCGGGCACGATGGGTTGAACTTTAGTCGCGACCGACTTTAGGACGGGGCCTTGTGGTAAGGCTACTCCGTGGGGCGGGTGGGATGCTATACTCCGCGCTCCACTGAACAGACCAGACAGGGGAGTTCTCTATGGGTTTCCAGAAGATTGTCGTACCTGAAGGCGGCACCAAGATCACCGTCAACGCCGATAACACCTTGAACGTACCGAATGATCCCATCATTCCGTTCATCGAAGGTGACGGCATCGGTGTCGACGTAACACCGGCCATGAAGATTGCCATCGACTCAGCCGTGCAGAAAGCCTACAACGGCGAGCGTAAGATTCACTGGATGGAAGTCTACGCCGGTGAGAAAGCGACCCAGGTCTACACGCCTGATACCTGGCTGCCCGAAGAAACCTTGGAAGCGGTCAAGGACTACGTCGTTTCCATCAAGGGGCCGTTGACCACTCCCGTGGGTGGCGGTATCCGCTCCCTGAACGTGGCACTGCGTCAGAAGCTGGATCTATACGTTTGCCAGCGCCCGGTGCGCTGGTTCGAAGGCGTGCCGAGCCCGGTTAAGAAGCCTGCCGATGTCGACATGGTGATCTTCCGTGAAAACTCCGAAGACATCTATGCCGGTATCGAGTGGAAGGCGGGAACGCCTGAAGCCGACAAGGTGATCAAGTTCCTGCGCGAAGAGATGGGTGTCACCAACATCCGCTTCCCCGAGAACTGCGGTATCGGCGTCAAGCCGGTCTCCAAGGAAGGCACCGAGCGTCTGGTGCGTCAGGCCCTGCAGTACACCATCGACAACGACCGTGAGTCGCTGACCCTGGTGCACAAGGGCAACATCATGAAGTTCACCGAAGGTTCCTTCAAGGACTGGGGTTACGAGCTTGCCAAGAACGAGTTCGGCGCCGAACTGCTCGACGGCGGCCCCTGGATGCAGTTCAAGAACCCCAAGACCGGCAAGAACATCGTGGTCAAGGACGTTATCGCCGACGCCATGCTGCAGCAGATCCTGCTGCGTCCGGCCGAATACGATGTCATCGCCACCTTGAACCTCAACGGTGACTACCTTTCCGACGCCTTGGCGGCGGAAGTGGGCGGCATCGGTATCGCCCCGGGCGCCAACCTGTCCGACGCCGTGGCCATGTTCGAAGCCACTCACGGTACCGCGCCGAAGTATGCCGGCCAGGACAAGGTCAATCCGGGCTCGCTGATTCTCTCCGCCGAGATGATGCTACGCCACATGGGTTGGGTCGAAGCTGCCGACCTGGTGCTGCAGGGCGTGGAAAAAGCCATCTCCAAGGGCGAAGTCACCTATGACTTCCACCGCCTGATGGACGATGCCAAGCTACTCAAGTGCTCCGAGTTCGGCCAGGCCGTCGCTGACAACATGTAATTAGTCGGTCGTCGCCGAACCCTCGTCCGCCTTGGCGGGCGGGGGTTTTTGCGTTTTGCGTTATGATTATTAAGCTTTCCAATGAACCCTTGGCGATCAGCGGCGTCTCATCGTTGAGACAAACGCGCTGGTCTGACTTGAGTAAACCTACTGTGCCTCTTATGTTCAATGTAACCAGTACGAGCGCTATCCGGACGGATATGCGGGCCAGCGCCGGCATGACCCGGCCGGATCAGCCCGAAGACGACGAAGATATAGCGGTCCAGCCCGGCGAGCCTGAACTCGCCGAACCGCCCATGTACAAGGTGATACTCCACAACGACGATTACACTCCCATGGAGTTCGTGGTGGAGGTCTTGCAGGGTATTTTCCACCTGGATAACGAGACCGCCGTCCAGGTAATGCTGGCGGTACATACCCAGGGTAAGGCCACGTGCGGAATCTTCACTCGCGATATCGCCGAGACAAAGAGTTATCAGGTCAATGAATACGCCCGTGAATGCGAACATCCATTGATGAGCGATATCGAAGCCGCCGACTGAGCCGAGTCGTCAGTGAGCCGTGAGTATCGGTGAGCTGGGAATAAATGAGTCGGCTGGGAATAAATGAGTCGAAAGCAAAAAAATCGATGGTGATACTTGCAACAGCGCGTTTTGTACCTGATGTTGAATATGCCGGATAACGAATTGATTTGATCCGACGCAAGTCCTAGACGGCGACCAGCCCTAGGTGGCGAAAAGGGGACTGCCATGCTGAGTAAAGAACTTGAACTGACCCTGAACACGGCCTTCACCGTGGCTCGCTCCAAGCGCCACGAGTTCATGACCGTGGAGCATCTCCTGCTGGCGCTATTGGATAACGCCTCTGCCGCGGATGTGCTCAAGGCCTGCGGGGCGAATCTCGACAAGCTGCGGTCCGACCTGCAGGATTTCATCAACTCCACCACCCCGTTGATTCCCGAAAACCAGAGCGATCGTGAAACGCAACCGACCCTGGGTTTTCAGCGTGTCCTTCAGCGGGCTGTCTTTCATGTGCAGTCTTCGGGAAAGAACGAGGTTACCGGTGCCAATGTGCTGGTAGCGATCTTTTCCGAGCAGGAGAGCCAAGCGGTCTATTTCCTCAAGCAACAGAATGTTGCACGTGTGGACGCAGTCAATTACATCGCCCACGGTATTTCCAAGGTGGCCGGCCACGGGCCCACACCATCTCCCTCTTCCCCCGAGGCGGAGGACGCCGAGGAGGGAACGGCGGAAGGTGGGGCGCATCCGTTGACCGGCTACGCCACAAACCTCAACGAACAGGCCAGGCTGGGCAAGATCGATCCGTTGATCGGGCGTGACCATGAACTCGAAAGGGTGGTGCAGATACTGGCGCGGCGGCGCAAGAACAACCCCCTGCTGGTAGGTGAGGCGGGTGTCGGCAAGACCGCCATCGCCGAGGGCTTGGCCAAGCGCATCGTCGAGGAAGACGTGCCTGAAGTGATCAGTGATGCCGTTGTCTATGCATTGGACATGGGCGCGCTGCTGGCGGGAACCAAGTATCGCGGGGATTTCGAAAAGCGTCTCAAGAGCTTGCTGGGCGAGCTCAAGAAGCAACCCAACGCCATTCTGTTCATCGATGAAATCCATACGGTGATCGGGGCGGGCGCCGCTTCCGGTGGGGTGATGGATGCTTCCAACCTGCTCAAGCCTCTGCTCTCTTCCGGCGAGTTGCGCTGCATCGGCTCCACCACGTTCCAGGAATTCCGCGGTATCTTCGAGAAGGATCGGGCGCTGGCACGGCGTTTCCAGAAAGTCGATGTGCTGGCACCGTCGGTGGACGATACCATTCGCATCCTCAAGGGGCTGCGCTCACGCTTCGAGGAGCATCATCAGCTCAAGTATACCGATGGTGCTCTGGAAAGCGCGGCACGCCTGGCGGATCGTTATATCAATGACCGTTACTTGCCTGACAAGGCCATCGATGTGATCGATGAGGCTGGCGCGCATCAGCGGCTGTTGCCGCCCGAAGTGCGTGTCGACGCCATCGACGTCGATCAAGTCGAAGCCATCGTGGCGTCGATTGCACGTATTCCGCCGAAGAGCGTCTCCAGCTCGGATCGCAAGTTGCTGGAAAAACTCGACCGCGACCTGAAGATGCTGGTGTTCGGCCAGGATGAGGCCATCGATAGCCTGTCTGCCGCGATCAAGCTTTCCCGTGCCGGTCTCAAGTCACCCGACAAGCCGGTGGGTAGCTTCCTGTTTGCCGGCCCCACCGGGGTGGGTAAGACGGAAGTGGCCAAGCAGCTTTCCCATATCATGGGTATCGAGCTTGTGCGTTTCGACATGTCCGAGTACATGGAGCGACATACGGTCTCTCGGCTGATCGGCGCTCCCCCCGGCTATGTCGGCTACGATCAAGGCGGCCTCTTGACCGAGGCCATCACCAAGCAACCGCATTGCGTGCTGCTACTCGATGAGATCGAAAAAGCGCATCCCGAGGTCTTCAATCTGCTGCTGCAGGTGATGGATCATGGACGCCTTACCGATAACAATGGCCGTGAGGCGGATTTCCGCCATGTCATCCTGATTATGACCTCGAATGCCGGGGCCGAGCAGGCGGCGCGCCGTTCCATCGGTTTCCAGAGTCAGGATCACTCGACCGATGCCATGGAAATCATCCGCAAGACGTTCACTCCGGAATTCCGCAATCGCCTGGACGGTATCATCCAGTTCCATTCGCTGCCGACGTCCGTGGTGCGCAACGTAGTCGACAAGTTCTTGATCGAGCTACAGGCGCAGCTTGATGAAAAACGCGTGCAGCTTGAAGTCGACGACAAGGCCCGCGACTGGCTGGCGGAAAAAGGCTACGACCCGGACATGGGTGCCCGGCCGATGGCGCGCCTGCTGCAGGAAAAGGTCAAGAAGCCACTGGCCGAGATGATTCTGTTCGGCGAACTGGCCGAGCATGGCGGCACGGTGTATATCGAGGTCGAGGATGGTGAGTTGCGCCTCTCCACGGAACCGGAATTGGCCGATGCCCCTTAGCCACTTGGATGCCCCTTAGCGGCAAAAACAGCTAGGCATGAAAACACAGCGCCCTGTCACATGACGGGGCGTTGTTTCGTATGGCTCTGGTAGTTGACCAGGTGATAGTCGACCCAAGTGCCCGGTCGGGGCAATGCGATCGGGAACGGGAAGGCGGGACGAAACACAAGACAGCGAACGTCCTACCTTCAGCTCAACGTGAGCGGTAGACGATGCGGCCCTTTGACAGGTCGTAAGGCGTCAGTTCCACTTTCACCTTGTCACCGGTAAGAATGCGGATGTAGTTCTTGCGCATTTTTCCGGAGATGTGGGCGGTCACGACATGACCGTTTTCCAGCTCGACACGAAACATGGTGTTGGGAAGGGTATCGACGATGACGCCTTCCATTTCAATATGATCTTCGCGTGCCATATAGGCAGTTCCTCGCTTGATAGAGAGATAAGAACAGTAACATTACTGGAGTACAGGATGGCTTGCACTCGAGAAACAGCGCTATATTGTGCCGCAAGCCTGTCGTCAAGGCAAAAAAGCCGTACCTAGCTACTGATCAACCGACGCCAGCGCCGCCCATCCAGCACTTCGAGTGGCGTATAGAGCTGTTTGTAGCGCATCTTACGGCACTCTTCGATCCAATAACCGAGATAAAGATGGGAAAGCTGTAATTCCTTCGTCAGTTCGAGTAACCGAAGGATGGCGAAGGTGCCCAAGGAGCGCCGCTCGTGGGCGGGGTCGATGGTAAAGAACGTGTATATCGCGGAAAGGCCATGCTCGAGTTGGTCGAAAGCGGCAACGGCCACCAGTTCCTCTCCCAAGCGCATTTCCAGAAGCTTGGCATACGGTTCGTCGAGCGCGAGAAAGGTGCGGTACTGCTCGTGAGTGGGCGGATACATGTCGCCATCGGCATGACGGTGAGAGATATAGTCGGCGTACAGGGCATAGTGCGCGGGCTCGTATTGTGCCGGCAGTATGCTGTAAGTGATATCCTGATTGCGCCGCCATATCTTGCGCTGGGTGCGGTTGGGTGCGAACTCATCCGCGGGGATGCGTACCGAGCGGCAAGCGTTGCAGTCCTCGCAATGCGGACGGTAGAGGTGCCGACCGCTGCGCCTGAAACCGAGCAGGGAGAGGGAATCGTATACCCCGCGCACCGGCGATTCCTTGGGATCAAGAAATAGTGTGGTGGCTTCTCGTCCCTCCAGATAACTGCAAGCGTGGGGGACGGTAAGGAAGAAGCGCAGATCCCGCACCGGTCTTTTGGGAGCGTTGCTGCTCACGGCTTACCTCCTTGATTCGAACTCCTCATGGGTCTTGTCGCTCTCCTGGCCAAGCTCCCGGGCAAGCATGGCAAGCCAAGGCGAATGAGGGACACTGGGGGCGTCACGGAAGAGAAAACCTTCTTCGGGAAGCCACTGTTCAAGATAGCCGATGAACCGGTCTCGAGCGATGCTTGTCGCACCGAGGCTGGCCAGGTGTGGTGTATGCATCTGGCAATCGATGAGCTTACCACCGTGACGCTGCATCGCGCTTGACAGGTAGGCCAGGGCCACCTTGGAGGCGTCGCGCTCGCGTGAGAACATCGATTCGCCGAAAAATACCGGCCCCATGGCCAATCCATACAAGCCACCGACCAGGCGCTGATCGTGATGGATCTCGATGCTGTGAGCGATACCCAGCGCGTGAAGTTCACAGTAAGCTGCATGCATTTCCGCGGTGATCCAGGTTTCGGCCTCGCCGGCTCGAGGAGCGGCGCATGCGGCCATTACCTCGGTGAAGTGCTGGTTCAGCGTCACCTGGAACCCTGCGTTACGCAGCCGCTTGGCAAGACTGCGACGCAAGCGGAATTGCTTGGGAAGCAGTACCATGCGGGGGTCGGGGCTCCACCATAGCACCGGGTCATCGTCACCGAACCAGGGAAAGATACCCTGGCGATAGGCCTGTACCAGCCATAACGGAGAAAGCTCGCCGCCGGCGGCCAGCAGCCCGTTGGGCTCGGGCAGGGCGGTACTGGGGCAGGGAAAGCGGGGGGGATGAGCGGAAAGCCAGGGTAGCATTGCAATCTCCTAAAACGGGGCTGGCTGTTCAATGAGACAAGCCCTGTGACGGCGCCAGGATGCTCGGTATGATGGAAACTCGCAAGATGCTTAAAGACGCCGTGTGCGGTGCAAAGGGAGAGGTCGCTTGAGAGTCAACAAGAGTGTGAACAGGCGGGCTGGCCAAGGTGCCGAGCGCAGCGCCCAACGTAAAACCCAACCCAGGAAGGCGTCACCGCGTGTCGATGCCGCCAGGGAAAAAGCTCGCCGCGTGGGGCTGAAGCTGCAAGGCTCCGTCCGCGAGGGTGTGGTCATCGTGTTGCTGGCGGTATGCGTGTTTTTGCTGCTGGCACTGTTCAGCTATCAACCGGAGGACCCCGGCTGGTCGTATCGCGGGCCGGAAACCGGAGTCGCCAACTGGATGGGGCACGTCGGCGCCTGGCTGGCGGATGTGCTGTACTCGCTGTTCGGCGTCAGCGCCCTGTGGTGGCCGGGCATGCTGGGATTCGCCGCATGGTGGTTGATTCGTTCGCGTCAGGTGCGCTTTGAGCTCGACCCCGTGGCGCTGGCGGTGCATACCGCGGGCCTGGTCCTGCTCATTCTGGGCACCACCACTCTGGGAGCCCTGCATTTCTATCATCCGCAAAGCTCCCTGCCCTATGCCTCCGGCGGCATCCTGGGGGAGGGGTTGGTCAATGCTCTCTTGCCACTGGTGGGAAGCGGCGGGGTTGGTCTGGTGGCCGCGGCCCTGATTCTATGTGGATTCCCGCTGTTTTCCGGCATGTCCTGGTTGCATGTGGCAGATGCTCTGGGGAACCGGGTAAAGAGAGCCGGTCGCTGGCTTGTGCGCAAGCGCGATGCCCGACGCCACCGGCAGGCCCAGGAGCCGGCGCTCTCCGCAGCGGGAGCGGGGAGTGGAAAACGGCCCGAAAGTGCGGCGTACCAGGCGAGAACGACAGTCGACGAGCCGGCTTCCGCCAAGGAGACCTCGATTCCCTGGGAGGCGGCTGAAACGCCTGCTTCCACTTCACCGCGTGCAGCAAGTTCAGCCGCTCAGCCAACGGTCACTCAGCCAGCTGAAACTCAGTCAGCGGAAACGCCCCGAACTCGGTCGACGCCATTGTCTCGAGCGCCGGAGGAATCCACGGGGCGCAAGGAGCCGAGTTTCAATCCTTGGCAGGAACAGGAACAGGAACAGGAACAGGAACAGAAGCAGGACGAGGTAGCCAGTGAGACGGATGTCTCTGTTCGCCACGCTGCCGACGAGCCAACGGCAGCAGCCGAAGAGCCGCAAGCGGCGGCAAACGCCGAGACGGCCGAAGAACCTGCCGAGCCGTTAACGGCAACGAGACCGGACGGGACTGAAACCGAAACCCCGGCGAAAGCCGAAGAAACCGTCATTCGTCAGGAGCGTCGAGAACTATCTGCGGCCTTTGCCGCTCAGCCCGAGGAAGACCCCGCAGGAGAGGACGCCGATTCGCCGCCAGCATGGCCGATCCAGGCTCGCCGGGACACCGAGCGGCCCCCGGAGCGAGTGCCGGTTGTGCCGGAGCCTGTCTGGCACGATGACGAGGAAGGGCTCGATGCGAATACGAGTGAACCGGAAAGCGAGCCGAAAAGCGAGCCGGAAAGAATAGTGCCGAGCAGGGCGGAAGCCACTCCGGCTACGCCCGTGGCGTCTGCAACCGAGATTCCCCGCGAGCCGACCAATCGCCAGGAGCCCACTTTTGATGCCGCCACGGCGCCTGTCGATGAAGCGGACGAGGGACCCACGCTGTGGACCGTGGAACATCTACAGAACCAGCGGCCGGTCTTCGACGATATGCCCGAGCCCGAGGGCGAAGTGCCTAGCCTGCGGCTGTTGACCCCGGCGGAACCGCACCAGCCGAATTACACGCCACAGCAACTCGACGATATGGCCGAACTGCTGGAAGTGCGGCTGCGTGAATACGGCGTCAAGGCGGAGGTCGTGGATACCTGGCCGGGGCCGGTGATTACCCGGTTCGAAATCAAACCCGCCGCCGGGGTCAAGGTCTCCAAGATCAGCAACCTGGCCAAGGACCTGGCGCGTTCGTTGATGGTCAAGAGCGTGCGCGTGGTCGAGGTGATTCCGGGGCGCCCCACGGTGGGCATCGAGATTCCCAATCCCCATCGCGCCATGATTCGCCTGCGCGAGGTGATCGACTCCGACCGCTATCAGCAGGAAACCTCGCCGCTGACCATGGCGCTGGGGCAGGATATCGGCGGCGGGCCGGTGGTGGCCAATCTGGGCAAGATGCCGCACCTGCTGGTGGCCGGGACCACTGGTTCGGGCAAATCGGTAGGGGTCAACGCCATGTTGATTTCGATGCTGCTAAAGGCTACTCCCGACGAACTCAAGCTGATCATGGTCGACCCCAAGATGCTCGAGCTGTCGGTGTACGACGGCATCCCGCACCTGTTGGCGCCGGTGGTCACCGACATGAAGGAGGCGGCCAACTCGCTGCGCTGGTGCGTGGCGGAAATGGAGCGGCGCTACAAGCTGATGGCGGCAATGGGTGTGCGCAACATTGCCGGCTTCAATGCCCGCCTGGATGAGGCCGAGCGCGCCGGCGCCCAGGTGGCGGACCCGCTATGGGAGCCGCAGCCCTGGGAAATGCATCAACCGCCGCCGGTCCTGGA
Source organism: Halomonas sp. Bachu 37 (assembly GCF_039691755.1). NCBI lineage: Bacteria > Pseudomonadati > Pseudomonadota > Gammaproteobacteria > Oceanospirillales > Halomonadaceae > Halomonas > Halomonas kashgarensis. Next base: position 435,917 of record NZ_CP137552.1, read on the forward strand.
AAAGCTGCCTTATATCGTGGTGGTGATCGACGAATTCGCCGACATGTTCATGATCGTGGGCAAGAAGGTGGAGGAGCTGATCGCCCGTCTGGCGCAGAAGGCGCGGGCCGCCGGTATTCACTTGATCCTGGCCACCCAGCGTCCGTCTGTGGATGTGGTCACGGGACTGATCAAGGCCAATATCCCGTCGCGTATGGCCTTTCAGGTCTCATCGCGGATCGATTCGCGTACCATTCTCGATCAGGGCGGTGCCGAAAGCCTTCTAGGCCACGGTGATATGCTCTATCTTCCGGCGGGCTCCGGGCCGCCTAACCGCATTCACGGTGCCTTTGTCGATGACGACGAAGTACATCGGGTGGTGGATGACTGGAAGCGTCGCGGGGAGCCCGAGTATATCGAGGAGATCCTGTCCGGTGGTGTCTCCGCCGATGCCCTGACGGGGCTGGAAGCCGAGGGCGGCGAAGGCGACGATGCCGAGCAGGATGCGTTGTACGATGAAGCCGTCCAGTTCGTCACCGAAACCCGGCGAGCGTCGATTTCCGCCGTCCAGCGGCGTTTCAAGATTGGCTATAATCGCGCCGCCAGGCTGGTCGAAGCCATGGAGGGAGCCAAGGTCGTCTCCGCCATGGGCAACAATGGGGCGCGCGAGGTTCTGGCCCCGCCACCGGTAGGCCAGTGACAAGACCAATCGTGCAGCAAACGTGAAAGCGCCGCCGGGTTGAAACCCGGCGGCGCTTTTCCAGTCTCAGTAAAACCAGATTTTTTGCACTGCTTGATTGGCAAGGCGTTCTCGATGATTCGGTACGCTGAAGCAGTAGGCATCCACCAAGAACTCATGCATGGCATGGGGTAGGGAGTAAGCATGAACGTGACGGAAAGTTCGGTGACCAAGCAGGGCGCCAAGTGGGTGCTGGGTGTGCTTGGAGTCGTGGTGATGGCGCCGACCGTTTGGGCGGATGCAGCACAACAGCTTACCCAGCGCCTGGAGCCATTGCAGAGCTATAACGCCCGTTTCGATCAGCAGATTTTCGATGGTAGCGGCGAGCGCCTGCAGCAGGCGCATGGCGAGATGTGGCTGTCTCGTCCGGGACTGTTGCGTTGGGAAGTCGAAGCGCCATATACCCAGACGGTAGTGTCCGATGGTGAAGACGTGTACCTCTACGACCCCGACCTGGAGCAGGTCACGGTGCAGGAAGTGGATAACCGTGTCACCCACACCCCGGCCCTGCTGCTGTCCGGCAGTGTCGATGAATTGACCCAGAACTATGAGGTCATGCACAAGCAGGAGGATGGCAAGGATGTGTTCATGCTGGTGCCCATATCCGCTGACACCCTGTTCGAGGAGCTGCACCTCTCCTTTGACGACGAGACCTTGACCCGCCTGTTGATGACCGACAGTACCGGACAGCGCACGGCCATTCACTTTTCCGATATCTCGCTCAACCAGTGGATCGATGAGCGGCAGTTTGTCTTCGACATTCCCGATAATGTCGATGTGATTCGCGACACTCACTGATTGCCGTTTTCGCTCCGGCTCGACTCTCAACCAACCCAGTGTCCGGCGACGAACGGACCAGGACTTTAGATCCTATTTTGGATTCTCCTGATCCGCTTCGTCGTCACGCTGGGCACGCCACGCCATGATCTCGGCAAAACGCTTTTCCTGACCCATATCGCTGGGTTGATAGAACGTCGTGCGGGGCAGGGTCTCCGGCCAGCAGTCATGACGGCTTCCCGCCGGATAGGCATGGGGTTCGTTATGAGCGTAGCGGTAGCCTTCGCCGTGGCCCAGCGACTTCATCAAGCGGGTCGGGGCATTGCGTAGGTAAGTTGGCACTTCCAGTTGCGGTTGCTGCTTGACGAAAGCGGTGGCCTCCTTCCAGGCACGATCGATACGGTTGCTCTTGGGTGCCACCGCCAGGTGGATGGCAGCGTGGGCCAGCGCCCGCTGGCCTTCGTAGTCGCCCAGGCGCAGGTAGGCATCCCAAGCAGAGATGACCAGCGGCAGGGCCCGTGGGTCGGCATTGCCCACATCTTCCGAGGCGATCGCCGTCAAGCGACGGATCACATCCAGCGGGTCGCCACCGCCCTGCATGAACCGCGCCATGTAGAGTAGGGCGGCATCCGGCCGCGACGATCGCACCGACTTGTGGATGGCGGAGAGCAGGTCGTAGTAGGCGTCCCCTAGCTTATCGAATGCACTGGATTGGTGGCCCAGCACATCCTCCAGCGCTTCCAGCGGCAAGTACTCCCGGCCATTCTCTTCGCGAGTGAAGTCGCACGCCGTTTCCAGCAGGCCCAAAGCGCGTCGCGCGTCACCGGCGCTGGCATGGGCGAGAGTTTCCAGCACCTGATCGGCCACCACGATATCGCGTGACCCCAGGCCGTGGACACTATCGTCCAGGGCCTGGCGCATCACCTCGAGCAACTCGTCCTCGCTCAACGACTTCAGCACGTAGACCCGGGCCCGGGAGAGCAGGGCGGAATTGACCTCGAAAGAAGGATTCTCGGTGGTGGCGCCGATGAGTGTCAGCAGGCCGGACTCCACATGGGGCAGCAGAGCGTCCTGCTGGCTCTTGTTGAGACGATGGATCTCGTCGAGAAACAGTACGGTAGGGGAGCTGATCGCCCGTGCCCGTTCCACCACCGCGCGGATCTCCTTGACCCCGGCCATCACTGCCGAAAGATGTTCCAGATGCGCCCCGGATTCATTGGCCAGGATTTCCGCCAATGTGGTCTTGCCCACTCCCGGTGGCCCCCACAGGATCATTGAGCGAATCACCCCGGTTTCGGCCATCTGGCGCAGCGGTTTATGTGGTCCTACCAGGGCCTGCTGGCCCACGTAGTCCTGTAGGCGCCGTGGTCGCATGCGAAAGGCGAGGGGCGCATGTTGTGGCTCAGAGGAGCTGGCGAAAAGGTCCATCTTGGTCTCCGTGGAACGTCCGGGTATGGAATATTGTCTGTAAGATACGGCCTGTGGTAATGCCGAGCAGAGCGGGCTACCCTTTTGGCGTGAGAGCGCTGCAATCAGTTAGCATACAAGGCTTTGGAAACAGCGTGTCGCTGGGCCGCCCGCGCCAGTCGGCAGGCATGACTTTAGAAGGGGACGACTCGATGTTAAACCAACTACGTCTGGATCATGCCAACATGGCGCGTATGCTGCACGTGCTTAACCTCAAGCATAAGACATTGAAAGAGGGGGAGAGGCCCAATTTCAAATTGACGCGTGAAGTGGTGGATTACATTCTCTCCTACATGGAGGGGTTTACCGCGCCGCTTGAGCGATTGTGCATTGAGCGCCTGGAGCAGCAAGCGCCGGAACACGTGCCCATGGTCGAGCACATGGCCGAGGACTATCGTGCGCTCAAGTCGCGTCTCGAGCGGTTATCCAACGACATCGATATGATCCTCATGGATGCCGTGCTGCCCATGGATCGCTTCGGTGAAGACCTGAAGCAATATCTGGACGCGCACCGGGCCTACCTGCGCGATGAACGTGAAAAGCTGTTTCCCATCTTGAATGCCAATTTCAATCAAGAAGACATGGAGGCGCTCGGCAAGGCGCTGCCCGAAGGCACCCATGAAGAGCTACAGCGCCTGCAGCAGACGTATCCTGAGCTATACGCTGAATTCTGCGCCGCAGACGTACCCACGGTCTGATACCTGCCGACCGACCACCCGCTATGCTACAGCCTGGCCTGGGGCCATGGTAGAATGCGCGCCCTTTGGCTGAGTGATCATAACCACATGCTTGCGGATGCTAACGCGCCATGGTCGGGCCGGTATTAATCTTCGACTCCGGGGTCGGCGGACTCTCCGTCGCCGGAGCCGTGCGTCACCATTCCCCCCAGGCAGCCCTATGTTATGCCTGTGACAATGCCATGCTGCCCTACGGCAAGCGCGAGGATGGCTGGCTGGTGCAGCGCATAGTAGATGTCTGTCTGGCCGCCGTGGAGGCGTGTCGTCCCAGCGTGCTGGTGGTCGCCTGCAATACTGCCAGTACCCTGGCGCTTGACAGTCTGCGCGAGAGGTTATCGATTCCCGTGGTGGGAACCGTGCCGGCCATCAAGCCTGCCGCACTGCACAGCCGTAGCCGGCATATCGCGCTGTTAGCGACCAGCGCGACCGTGGCGAGACCCTACACTCAGCGCCTCATCGATGCCTTTGCCGGCGACTGCCGGGTGACGCGCGTTGCGGCCGACGAGCTGGTCGGCGTCGCGGAAGGATGGCTGCGTGGCGAGCCTGCGCCCGTCGAGCTGATCGATACAACCCTGGCTCCATTATGGCAAGCCACCCGAGAGGTGCCGCCGCTGGATACCGTGGTTCTCGGCTGCACGCATTTTCCCCTGCTCAAGCCGTGGTTCGTATCGCTTGCGCCTTGCCCGCTGGAGTGGGTCGATTCCGGCGAAGCCATCGCCCGCCGGGTAGCGCAGGTGGCGCCATGGCTCGAGGCGCACCCCCAGGATGGTAGTTGTTTTACCACTGCACCCGCTCCCGAACTGCAAGCGGGGCTCGCGGCTTATGGATTCACCGAACCACAGCCGCTGCCAGTACCTTCTGCCCGCTGACATTTGCCTCGATGCCTGGCCGCGTCACTGCCAGGCACCCTATGCCCTAGAGGAGCCCCCTTGGCTATTCCCGTTGTTAATCCTGCTTACTATCAAGCCCAGCTCCAGCACAAACGCCAGCAGCTGGTTGACGATTTTGCCCGCTTCGCTCCCCCCGAGCTTGAAGTCTTTCCCTCTCCTCCCACTCATTACCGGCAGCGCTGCGAATTTCGCCTGTGGCATGAAGACGACGATGTGTTCTACGCCATGTTCGAGGTCGATGCGGAAAATCCCAAGCACAAACGCGTCGTGCGCATGGACGAGTTTTCCGTGGCGAGCCGGCGTATCAACGAATTGATGCCGGCACTACGCGAGGCCTTTCTGGCAAGCGATGTATTGCGCCGCAAGCTGTTCCAGGTCGAGTTTTTGACCACGCTCACCGGCGAGGCGCTGGTGACCCTGGTTTATCACCGCCCCCTGGACGAGGCCTGGGAAGGTGAGGCTCGGGCGCTGGAAGCACAGCTCGGCATCATGATCATCGGCCGTTCCCGCAAGCAGCGGCTGGTTCTTACCCAGGATCACGTCTGGGAGCGCCTGGATGTGGATGGCCGCGAATTTCACTACCAACAGGTGGAAAACAGCTTTACCCAGCCCAACGCCGAAATATGCTGCGCCATGCTGAGCTGGGCGCGTGAAGTAACGCGGGGTAGCCGGGACGAGGATCTGGTCGAGCTGTATTGCGGCAACGGCAACTTCACCGTCGCCCTTGCCGAGAATTTCCGTCGTGTGCTGGCAACGGAGATCTCCCGCACCTCGGTGGCCAGCGCCCAGATCAATCTGGCGGCCAATAATATTACCAATGCCCAGATAGGCCGCATGTCGGCCGAAGAGTTTTCCCTGGCATTGAAAGGCGAGAAAGCCGGACGGCGAGTGGCGGAAATGGCCCTTGAAACCTACGCTTTCTCCACCATCCTGGTCGACCCGCCGCGGGCAGGGCTGGATGAGGAAAGTTGTCATCAACTTAGCGAGTATCCACGAATTGTCTATATTTCATGCAACCCGACCACGTTAGCCGCCAATCTGGAGATATTGACCCATACGCATCGCATTACCCGGTTTGCCCTGTTCGACCAGTTTCCCTTCACCGACCATTGCGAGTGCGGGGTTGTGCTGGAGCGCCGCGAGACGGCATAAAGACAAGCTGTACGAGGGTAAACGCCACGGCGGACAGGGGCTGAGCGGTAGCGATGCGCAAACGGTATGCGCCATGAGCAAGGTGGCAGGTGGCTGGGGACGAATGATCGAGTGGAGTAAGCTAGGGACAAGCAGACCGTTCGGTCTTTTGTCAGTATTTCCCGGCCGCAATGGCCCAGGCAGTCGAGGTGATGATGCATTACGTTGCAATTGAAGAAAGCCGACAGGATCTTCTCAAGCAGCTGGAAGAACGTTTGCAGAGCCGCTTGGAGCCTTCGCGCGCTGACGCCATTGAAACCTTCGCACGCCACTTCTATGCCACCGTACCCGTGGAAGACCTTGTCGATCGGCGCTTGGATGATCTATACGGTGCCACGTTATCCATCTGGCAGTTTCTGCAGCACCATGATCCCGAAAGCCCCAAGGTGCGGGTGTTCAATCCCGATTTCGAAGAGAATGGCTGGCAGTCGACGCATACCTTCGTGGCGGTGCTTCACGAAGACATGCCGTTTCTGGTGGATTCCGTCCGTATCGAGCTCAACCGCCGCGGGCTGACAGTACACGCGATCCAGAATGCCGTGTTCGCCGTGACGCGAGACGAGCAGAATCAGCTGCAGGAACTCACTTCCACACGTAATTGCGCAGCCAATGCCGCCCGAGAATCGTTGATCGTGATCGAAGTGGATCGTCATACCGATCCTTTGGCGCTCAAGGATATTACCGCCGAATTGCATGACGTGTTGCGCGATGTGCGCACTGCGGTCCGTGATTACGACGCCATGGGTGAGCGTATCGCGGCGGCGATCCAGGAACTGGAAAAGGTCTGTCCGCCGCAGATCGACCCAGACGATCACGAAGAAGCCATCGCCTTTCTCGAGTGGCTGCTCAAGGATAACTTCACCTTCCTCGGTTACGACGAGTATGTACTCGACGAGGGCGAGCTGAAACGTGACGATAGCAGTGTGCTCGGGGTGTTCCGTCTGGACCAGCCGCGTTATCACGAACGCATTCGTACCGATGAGGGGCTCGACGAGAACGGCTACGTCCTGGTCCCCCAGCTATTGTCGTTTGCCAAGAGCGCGCATCACTCCCGGGTGCATCGGCCGACATATCCCGATTACATTACCGTCGACCGCTATGACGAGCAGGGTAACGTGATCGGCGAAAGGCGCTTCCTGGGGCTTTTTACCGCCACCGTTTACAACGAGTCGCCACGCAATATTCCGCTGCTCCGGCGCAAGCTCAAGGCAGTGATGGACATCGCCGGTTTCAATCCCCAAGGGCATAACGGCAAGCAGCTGTTGCAGGTGCTCGAGGTCTACCCGCGCGACGACTTGTTCCAGATCGATACGGAATCCCTCGCCGGGACCGCCCTGGGGATTCTCAATATCCGTGAACGCCGCCAGGTCAGGGTGTTCGTGCGTGCGGACGTCAGTGGCAAGTTCTACTCGTGCCTGGTGTTCGTTCCGCGGGATGTCTTCTCCACCGACCTGCGCCAGAGGGTGCAAAACCTGCTGTGCGAAGAGCTGGATGCCCATTTCGGCGACTTCAATACCTATCTATCCGAGTCGGTTCTGGCGCGGATTCAGCTGATATTGCGCTTCAATGGCAATACGCCCAGCAACTATGACCTCAAGCGCATCGAAGCCAAGGTGGCCCGCCTGGCGCGCAGCTGGCGCGACGAGCTGCACGGCGCCATGGTGGAGGGCTTCGGCGAAGAGCAAGCCAATCACCTGATGGACCGCTTTCGGGAGGCCTTTTCCGCCAGTTACCAGGAAGACTTCAGCGCCCGCATCGCCGTCTTCGATATCCAGCACCTGCTGGAACTCGACGATGGCGAGGACCTGTCGCTGTCGCTGTATCGGCCCATGGAGGAGCAAGGGGAAGGGGTCAATCTCAAGTTGTTCCACCGGCATAACCAGATTCCGCTCTCCGATGTCCTGCCGATGATGGAAAACCTCGGCTTGCGGGTAATCGGCGAGCGCCCTTACGAGATCGAGGCGCCACAGACGTCCTACTGGGTTCACGACTTCGAGCTCGAGCATCGCTCCAGCCTGGAGATGAACCTAGCCCATATGCGTGATGCCTTCGACGAGGCGTTTCGTCGTATCTGGGCCGGCGAGGCGGATAACGACTCCTTCAATCGGCTGATTATCGGCGCTAACCTGGATTGGCGTGAAGTCGCCATGTTGCGCGGCTACTCACGCTACTTGAAACAGATTCGCTTCGGCATTTCCCAGCATTACATCGCCGCGACCCTGGCCAATTATCCCCAGATAACCCGGGAACTCGTGGAGCTGTTTCACTTGCGGTTCGACCCCCAGCGCCAGGACGAGAGTACCGAGGAGTGCTTGGCTCGCCTGGGCGAGCAGCTCGACGGTGTCGCCAGTCTCAACGACGATCAGTTGCTGCGCCGCTTCATGGAGCTGATCCAGGCCACGTTGCGCACCAACTACTATCAGCTGGACGAGAACGGTAAGGTCAAGGAGTACATCGCCTACAAGCTTGAGCCTTCGAAGGTGACCGGGATGCCCAAACCGCGTCCGGTCTACGAAATATTCGTCTGTTCGCCGCGTGTCGAAGGGGTGCATCTGCGGGGCGGCAAGGTCGCACGGGGCGGCTTGCGCTGGTCGGATCGCCAAGAGGACTTCCGTACCGAAGTGCTTGGGCTGGTCAAGGCTCAGCAGGTCAAGAACGCGGTGATCGTTCCGGTGGGCGCCAAGGGAGGCTTCGTCTGCAAACGCATGCCTGAAAACCCTGACCGGGAAACCCAGCAGAACGAAGGCATCGCCTGCTACAAGATACTCATTCGTGCCTTGCTGGATGTTACCGATAACCTGGTGGGGGGCGAAGTCGTGCCGCCGCAGGATGTGGTACGTCATGATGATGACGATGTCTACCTGGTGGTGGCAGCGGACAAGGGCACTGCAACCTTCTCCGATATCGCCAACGAGATCTCGCTGGAGTACGGCCACTGGCTGGGCGATGCCTTTGCTTCCGGCGGCGCCAATGGTTACGACCACAAGAAGATGGGCATCACCGCCCGCGGCGCCTGGGAGTCGGTCAAGCGTCATTTCCGCAACATGGATCTGGATACCCAGCGTGAGACCTTCACCGTGGTGGGCATCGGTGACATGGCGGGAGACGTGTTCGGCAACGGCATGGTGCTGTCGGACAAGATTCGTCTGGTGGGCGCGTTCAACCACCTGCATATTTTCGTCGACCCCAATCCCGATGCCGAGGCTTCCTTCGCCGAGCGTCAGCGTCTTTTCGACATGCCGCGCTCCAGCTGGGAGGACTACAATGCCGAGCTGATTTCCGAAGGCGGCGGCATCTTCAGCCGCAGCGCCAAGTCGATTGCCATCACCCCGGAGATGCAGGATGTCTTCGGTATCGAGGAGAGCCGGTTATCGCCCAACGAGCTGATCCGCGCCATGCTCAGGGCATCGGTGGACCTGTTGTGGAATGGGGGCATCGGTACCTACGTCAAGAGCAGCGAGGAGAGCGATATCGACGTGGGCGACAAGGCCAACGATGTCCTGCGCATCAACGGCGATGAACTCAACTGCCGCGTGGTTGGAGAAGGCGGCAACCTGGGGCTGACCCAGCGTGGGCGCATGGAAGCCGCCGCCAAGGGTGTGCGGGTCTATACCGATTTCATCGACAATGCCGGCGGAGTCAACTGCTCCGACCACGAAGTCAATATCAAGATACTGCTGGATGAAGTGGTCAAGCGCGGCGACATGACCGACAAGCAGCGCAACCAGTTGCTGGCCGAAATGACCGAGGAGGTCGCGGCGCTGGTGATTCTGGACAATTATCGCCAGACCCAGGCGCTGGATCTTTCGCAATTGCTCTCCTTCCAGGGCATCGGGCCGTATCGTCGCTTCATCAGCGAACTCGAGGCGGCGGGGCAGATCGATCGCGAACTGGAATTCCTGCCGACCGATGAAACCCTCAAGGAGCGTGCCGGCAGCAGCCAGGGAATGAGCCTGCCGGAGTTGTCGGTATTGATTTCCTACGCCAAGAGCACTCTCAAGGGTGACCTGATCGCCTCCGACGTGCCGGATGATGCGGTTATCCGTCGATATCTGGAGCGTGTCTTCCCCCGGGTTCTGGTCGAGCGCTTCCGCGACGAAATGTACGATCACCGGCTTAAGCGTGAAATCGTCGCCACCCAGGTCGCCAATGATCTGGTGGATCACATGGGCATTGTGTTCGTGCGCCGCCTGATGGATTCCACCGGAGCGGGGCGGGCCGATATCGCTCGCGCTTACGTGGTAGCCCGGGATAGTTTCAATCTGCCGGTCCTGTGGGAGCAGATCGAGTCGCTGGACAACCAGGTCGAAAGCGAAGTGCAGTATTCGATGATGCTGGATCTGATGCGCCTGCTGCGTCGGGCCACACGCTGGTTCCTGCGTCAGCATCTTGGGCTTTCCACTTACGATGCCATCGAATACTTCGGGCCGCGACTGGCTCAGTTGCAGGAAGAGGTGGGCGAATTGCTCAGTGGTGAAGAGCAGGTCCAGTGGCAACAGCGCCGCGACGAGCTTGTCGAGGCGGGGGTGCCCGAGGCGCTGGCCGGCACGGTAGCGGCTGCCCCGAGCCTGTACGCTGGGCTGGGCATCATCCAGACGGCTCGCCAGATCAACGAGAAGCCGCAACGTGTGGCCGAGGTATTCTATGAAATCGGCAGCCGGCTGGAGTTGCCGTGGATGATTCAGCAAGTGTCGCAGCTCGATGTGCGCGACAATTGGCAGGCCCAGGCCCGCGAGACATTCCGAGACGATATCGACCGCCAGCAATTGGCACTGACCAGCAGCGTTCTCAAGCTTGAAGCGGGAAGCCGCGACACCCCGGAACGAGTGGCGCAGTGGCTGGATATCCATGCGGACCTGCACAGACGCTGGTGCCGCTTGCTCGAAGAAGTGCACAGCGGTAACGAAGGCGGATTCGCCCTGTTTGCCGTGGCGATTCGTGAACTGGTGGACCTGGCCGAAAGCGACAGCGAAGGCTGACTCCCCTTCTCCTCAACAACCGACTTCCGAACCCCGCATAAGCGGGGTTCGAGGTTTTTGTCGTTTGCGCTATACTCGCCGCGCCTTTGGTGTCGCCTTTCGTTCCAACCTGGAGTGTGTCATGTATTCGCTAGCCCGTTCGCTGCTGTTTCGCCTCGATCCCGAAACCTCTCACGGACTGACATTGACCACTCTGGAACGCTCGTATCGCTTTGGCCTGTTGCCCCGGTTGATGGGCAAGGCCGTCGATGATCCGGTGGAGTTGATGGGTCTGCGCTTTTCCAACCGGGTGGGCCTGGCGGCGGGTTTGGATAAGAACGGCGAGCATGTCGATGCCCTGGGTTCATTGGGTTTCGGTTTCATCGAGGTGGGCACGGTCACGCCCAAGGCCCAGGGCGGCAATCCCAAACCGCGTCTGTTCCGCTTGCCCGAGCGGGACGCCATCATCAACCGGCTGGGTTTCAACAATGCCGGAATCGAGGCGTTGGTGGCCCGCATGAAGCATAAGCGCCGTTATCAGGGCGTTGTCGGAATCAATATCGGCAAGAATCTCACCACTCCCGTGGAACGGGCACTGGAAGATTACCTGGCCTGCCTGGAGCCTGCCCATGGGGTGGCGGATTACATTACCGTCAATATCTCCTCTCCCAACACTCCCGGACTACGGTCCCTGCAGTTTGGCGAGCAGCTGAACGCCTTGCTCGGGCCGCTACGCGAACAGACGTCGATTCTGGATCAAGCAGCTGGGCGCCGGGTTCCGTTGTTGGTCAAGATCGCACCGGACATGGACAGCGACGAAATCGCCCTGGTGGCACAAAGCATCACGCGCAACGCACTGGATGGCGTGATCGCCACCAATACCACGATCTCCCGCGAAGCAATTGCGGGAGTACGCCATGCCGACGAGGCGGGAGGGCTTTCGGGCAAGCCACTGTTCGAAGCCTCGAACCGGGTGATTCGTGAACTACGCGATCATTTGCCCGAGCTGCCCATTATCGGCGTCGGCGGCATCGACAGTGGCGAGGCGGCGTTAGCCAAGCGGGCAGCCGGCGCGGATCTGGTTCAGCTTTATTCGGGCCTGGTGTATCGTGGCCCTCGGCTGGTCAAGGAGTGCGCCGTGGCTCTGGCCGACAAGTGAAACCCAGTGGGGCCGGCAGCAAAAAGCCCGCGTAAGAGCGGGCTTGGAACAAAGCCATCTAACCTGAAGCAAGGCTGGTTACATGACCATGGGATTCTTGTGAATGCCGGAAATGCCGGTCATGCCATCCCACTGGTCGCCTCGACCTTCACGCCAACCGCTCATCCAGTATTCGCGAAGATTAACATCCAGACTGGGGCAGTCATCACGGGAGCGTCCTGTGACGCCTGCCTTGTAACCGTGAACATAAGCACGCTGGAAGCGATCACGTTTCTGTCGTTTCATTGGCTAACCTCTTATCATGAAAGCCGTGATTTGAAAATAAAGAGCTGTTTCTACTAGCGGTTTCAATTAGCTGTATCAATTGCCTTTATTTCAAAAGCTATCGTCAAGAGAAGGTATTTTTCCTAGCCTCCGAACGGCTATGAAATACCCGTTTTGGCCAGCGATACCCTTGCGGTACCGTGACAATGATGCATGCGTTTTTCGGTAGCTACCCTCTTATTGTTAGCCCATGATGGTAACCTTTGTCGACCATCAAATTGTCATAACACGTAAACCAGATCGCAATGATAGGAACCTGGCGCCAAGACGCCGCAAATACCATGACCGAGTCGACCCCTGAAACCTCGCTGGAGCTTCTGGCGAGCTGTCCCAAAGGCATCGAAATTCTACTGGCCGAGGAACTGGCCGAACTGGGCGCAACGCCTGGCAAGACCACGGTGGCGGGGGTCTATTTTTCTGCCTCCCTGGAGACTGCCTATCGGGTGTGTCTGTGGTCACGCCTGGCCAACCGCGTGATCCTGTGCCTGCTGCGCGAATCCATGGTGGAAACCCCGGAACAGCTTCGCCTTGCCGTGGCGCGCCTGGACTGGTCGCGGCATATATTGCCGGGCCACACCCTGGCCGTGGATTTCCATGGTCGTGGCGATCAGGTCCGCCACACCCGCTTTGGTGCGCAGACGGTCAAGGACGGCGTGGTGGATGCGCTTCAGTTGGCCGCCCGGACTCGCCCGGATATCGACCTGAAAACCCCCGACCTGCGTCTTTACGCCAACCTGCATCGTGCCAACCTCATGGTGGGCATAGACCTCTCGGGAGAGAGTCTGCATCGGCGCGGTTATCGCCGCGATGTCGGCCATGCTCCACTCAAGGAGAACCTGGCTGCCGCCTTGCTGGTGCGTGCCGGATGGGCCCGGCGCGCCAAGGTGGGCGAGGCGTTGGCCGACCCTCTGTGCGGCGCCGGCACTCTACTGATTGAAGCGGCGATGATGGCGGCGGACATGGCGCCCAACCTGTCCCGTACGCGTTTCGGTTTTCATGGCTGGGCGGGCCATGACGAAAACCTGTGGAATGAGCTGAAGCGCGAAGCCGAAGCCCGAGCCAGTATCGGGCGCAAGCGATGCAAGGCGCAGCTGTTCGGATTCGACGAGAGCCCGGCGGCAATCTCCGCAGCGAAGACCAACGCCATGCGCGCGGGCATTCCGGCGCTTATTACCCTGCAGGGCGCGAGTCTGGGGCAACTGAAGCGCCCCGCAGCGCTAGCACAAGACGCAACGGGTCTGATCATCACCAATCCGCCGTATGGCGAGCGGCTGGGAGAGCTGCCCGAGTTGGTCACGCTCTATAGCCAGCTCGGCGAGAGAGTGAAAGCGGAATTTCCCGGCTGGACGCTGGCAGTATTCACCGCCAACCCCGACCTTGGTCACCGCCTGAGTCTGCGCGCCTACAAGCAGTACGCGCTCAATAACGGCCCGTTGGCGGCGAAACTACTGTTGATGGAGGTGCCCGAGGCAGCAGCGAAAGTCGATACCGCCGAATTAGGGGCAGAGGAACCCTCCCAGGCACACTCTGCTCAAGATGAAGGCACTATCGGCGAGGGCGCCCAGATGCTGGCCAATCGTCTGCACAAGAATCAGAAACGGCTGAAGAAGTGGCTCAAGCAGTCCGGTGAGACCTGCTATCGCCTGTACGATGCGGACATGCCCGAATACGCCCTGGCCATCGATCGCTACGGCGATCGTGTGCACGTTCAGGAATATGCACCGCCGCGCACGGTAAATCCCGCCCAGGCACAGAAACGCTTGTTCGATGCCTTGGCGATACTGCCCCAGGCGCTGGAGGTGGACCCGGGCAAGATCTATATCAAGCGCCGCGAGCGTCAGAGTGGCAAGGCGCAATACGAGAAGCGGGCGGCCAGTGGCGAACGCTTCGAGGTTCGCGAAGGCCGCGCTCGGCTATGGGTCAATCTGCGCGACTACCTGGATACCGGTTTGTTCCTGGATCATCGTCCGGTGCGCCGCATGCTGGGCGAGATGGCAGCGGGAAAGCGTTTTCTCAACCTGTTCTGCTATACCGCCACGGCCACGGTGCAGGCGGCGCTGGGAACGGCGGATCATGCTGGCGCGAGTGACAGCGTCAGTGTCGATATGTCCAATACCTATCTTGAGTGGGCGCGGGACAACTTCGCCTTGAACGGGCTGGACCCTTCGCGGCACCGGGTGGTACGTGACGACTGTTTTCGCTGGCTGGAAACGGCGGGGACGCAATTCGACCTGATCTTCATGGACCCGCCAACCTTTTCCAACTCCAAGAAAATGCGCGATACGCTGGATATTCAGCGCGATCATCCACGCCTGGTGGAGTTAGCGATGGCCCGGTTGGCGCCAGGCGGAACTCTGGTATTTTCCAACAACCAGCGCCGTTTCCGCCTGGATGAAGCGCTGCTGCAACGCTACGAGGTCGAGGATATTTCGGCGCGGAGCTTCGACCCGGATTTCCTGCGGCGCACCAACCTGCACCACGTTTTCCTGTTGCGTCATCGGGAGTCGGCATGATCACGCTTTCCCTCTACACCACCCTGGGCTGCCACCTGTGCGCCCAGCTGGAGTCGCTGTTGCTCACCTTGGCCAATGACGAGGTGAGTCTGCAGCGTGTCGAAATCAGCGAAGACGACGCCCTGGTGGAGCGCTACGGCGTGCGGATTCCGGTATTGGTGGATGAACGCGGCATCGAGCTGGACCGAGGATTCGAGCTGGAGCGCTTGAGCCCCTGGCTGAGCGAGCGCGGCTGGCTGGATGAAGCGGCCCTGGCCGCGCTGACGACCTCACCAGTCGATACGCCGGTGAAAGGGGCGTATCGTCGCCAGGGGCGCCGTTTTCTCGGCTGACGCTGGGCTTGTGTGTGGTGTGTGTTACAGCAGGTCGAGCAGCGACAGCTGGCGCATGGCCTCGCGGCCTTCGGGGGAGCTGTCGGTGACGTCGAGCACCTTGCGGAATCCGCGCGACGCTTGAATGGTGGCTTCATCTTCCAGCCATAAGGCAGCCTGGGCCTGGTCGTCGGCCAGTTGGTGTTTCAGTCCACCGAACTGGGTACCAATCTGGCCCCAGGCACGGCTGAATATCCAGTCGCCGAACATGTCCTGGTGGATATGCACCAGCACATAGTCGTGGTCGGTTTCCCAGCGTACGATCACAAAAATCTCCGGCGAGTCACAAGCGTAGAATCGCGCCCATTGTAAGGCCGGCCTTGCAGAAAAGCAGCGCCAAGCTGGTGAAAAGGAGACAAGACCCGTGAAAATCGTCATGGATGCCAACATCCCCGCGGCCCAGGAGTGCTTCGGTTGCTTTGGCGAGGTGGTGCGTCTGCCCGGGCGGGAAATAACCGCGACCGATATAACGGATGCCGATGCCTTGATCGTACGCTCGGTCACGCCGGTGACCGCCACGATGGTATCCGGGAGCCGCTTGACGTTCGTGGGTAGCTGCACCATCGGTACCGACCATGTCGACCAGATGGCTCTGACTGAGCACGGCGTGACGTTTGCCAGCGCTCCGGGGTGCAACGCCGAAGCGGTGGTGGATTATGTATTGAGCAGCTTGTTGAGCCTGGCGGAACGCGATCAGTGGCAATTGAGCGAACGGCGCGTGGGGATCGTCGGGGTGGGAAATGTCGGTGGGCGCCTGCAGGAACGCCTGCGGGCCATGGGCGTGGCAACACTGGCTTGCGATCCTCCGCGGGCGGCGGCGGAAGGCGATAAAGAATTCGTCGACCTGGATACGCTTATCGAGCAGTGTGACGTGATCTGCCTGCATACGCCAGCGGTGCAAGGCGGAAAGTATCCGACCCATCATCTGCTGGACGCCAGGCGTATCGAGGAGCTGAAACCGGGCTGCGTGGTGCTCAATGCCGGTCGCGGCGACTGCATCGATGGATTGGCGTTGCGTGTCCGCCTGGCGGGGAAGGGGGATATCACCGCCGTGCTCGACGTATGGGAGCACGAACCCCGCATAGACGTCGGCTTGCGCGACCTGGCGGCAATCGCCACGCCGCATATTGCCGGCTATAGCCTTGACGGAAAATTGCGCGGCAGCTGGCAGGTTCACGCCGCTCTGGCCCGTCATCTCGATAGGTCCGTCCTGGCATTGGAGGAGCTGCTGCCCCCGCCTGCCGTGGCCGAGCTGAATTTGCAGCAGGCCCTGGCGCCTGAGGATGCCCTGCGCCTGTGCGCTCGCGCCGTCTACGATGTACGCCGCGATCATGACCGCCTGCACTGGTATACACGCCATCAGGGGATTGAAGCGGGGTTTGACCATTGCCGAGCGCACTATCCGCTGCGTCGGGAGTTTTCCACCCTGACAGTCGGATTGTACGGCGAGGCCAGCCAGCTCAAGGGTTTGATACAGGCGGCGGGTTTCCAGACGGTGGCGGAATGAAGCTGCCAGGATGTCCCGAGAGATAGGACATGGACGACGAAGCCCGCTGATGCGGGCTTCGAACGATCTTGACGGGCGTTATTCGAGGGCGGGAACGCCTGATTAACGATAAGAGGCTTCCTTCAGTGCGCGAATGCGGTCATCCAGCGGCGGGTGGCTAGCGAATACCCGCTCCATCAACTTGCGCGACTGCCCGGTGGTAATGGCAAAAGCGGTAAGGGTATCCGGCATTTGGTCCGGCAGCTGGGTTTCCGCTTTCAGGCGCGCCAGGGCATTGACCATGGCGCTCGTTCCGGCCAGCTGGGCACCGGCGGCATCCGCCCGGTATTCACGAAAGCGCGAGAACCACGCCACGATGGCCGAGGCCACCAGGCCGAAGACGATTTCCGCGACGATCACCACTATGAAGTAACCCATGAACCCTAGGCCACCCCCGTCATCGCTGCGACTACGCAGGAAGTTGTCCACCAGGTGGGCGACCACGCGGGCAAAGAACATCACGAAGGTGTTGAGTACCCCTTGAATCAAGGCCAAGGTCACCATGTCGCCGTTGGCGACGTGGCCGATCTCGTGGGCCAGCACCGCACGAACCTCATCCGGGCGCATGCGGTTGAGCAGGCCGGCTGAGACCGCCACCAAGGCATCGTCCTTGTTCCACCCCGTGGCGAAGGCATTGGACTGCTGGGCGGGAAAGATCCCCACTTCCGGCGTCTTGATTCCGGCGTCACGAGCAAGTTCCGCCACGGTATCCAGCAGCCATCTTTCGGTCTGGTTGGAAGGCGTTTCGATAATCACCGTCCCGGTGCTGCGCTTGGCCATCCACTTGGAAATGAACAGCGAGACCAGCGAGCCGGCCATGCCGAAGATGAAGCAGAAGATCAACAGGCCATTGAAGTTCATGCCCTGTTCGCTCAAGTAACTGTCCACGCCCAGCAGGCGCAGGGTAACACTGGCCACCAGGATTACCGCCAGGTTGGTGGCCAGGAAAAGCAGAATTCTCATCATGTCGCGGATTCTCCGTAGAGGTTTTCCAATGGTGGAAAACGGTCGCTAAAACAGTGCTAAAGACGAGCGCTAAAAGCAGCGCTTGGAAGCAGTAATAAAAAAGCGAAAACGCAACGCCAGTCTGCTTGCTTAGATGCGGTCGTGACGTGCGGGTTTCAATTCATTGACGATAGCGAGAAAGAAAGTTGGCGAAGCGATCCAGGGCATCACCCAACTGCTCCACCCACGGCAGCGTGACGATGCGGACATGATCCGGCTCCGGCCAGTTGAACGCCGTACCCTGAACCAGCAGAATCTTTTCCTGAAGCAGCAGGTCGAGCACCAATTGCTGGTCATCCTGGATGTTGTATATCTTGGGGTCGAGCCGCGGGAAGGCGTAGAGCGCGCCCTGGGGTTTGACGCAGGAGACACCGGGAATTGCGTTGAGCTTCTCGACGGTGATGTCGCGCTGGGCCAGCAGGCGTCCCCCCGGCAGGATCAGGTCATTGATCGACTGATACCCGCCCAGCGCCGTCTGGATGGCATGTTGCGCCGGCACGTTGGCGCACAGACGCATCGAGGCCAGCATGTTGAGTCCCTGGATGTAGTCCACGGCATGTTTCTTGGCGTCGGAGCCCGAGATGATCATCCAGCCCGAGCGAAACCCGGCACAACGGTAACTCTTGGACAAGCCGTTCATGGTGATGACCAGCTGATCGTCGCTCGCCAGGGCGCCAGTCGAGGTATGCTCCACTCCGTCATAAAGGATCTTGTCGTAGATCTCGTCGGAAAACACCACCAGATGGTTCTCGCGGGCGATATCGAGCAGTTCGCGGACTACCGCCGGTGGATAGACCGCACCGGTGGGATTGTTGGGGTTGATCAATACCAGCGCGCGAGTGTGGCTGGTGATCTTGGCTCGGACATCGGCCATGTCCGGCGCCCAGTCCGATTGCTCGTCGCACAGATAATGCACCGCGCGACCGCCGGAAAGGTTGGCGGCCGCCGTCCATAACGGATAGTCCGGCGCCGGGATCAAGACTTCGTCGCCGTCGTTGAGCAGGGCTTGCATGGCCATGACGATCAACTCGGACACACCGTTGCCGATGTAGATATCCTCCACCCCCACGCCGGGAATCTCCTTGCGCTGGCACTCCTGCATGATCGCCTTGCGTGCGGAATACAGTCCCTTCGAATCGCAGTAGCCCTGGGCCGTGGGCAGGTTGCGCATGACATCCTGCAGGATCTCTTCCGGCGCTTCGAAGCCGAAGGGAGCCGGATTGCCGATATTGAGCTTGAGGATGCGCTGGCCTTCCTCTTCCAGGCGCTTGGAATGGTCGAGTACCGGACCACGAATGTCGTAGCAGACGTTATCGAGCTTGTGCGATTTGCGTAACAGCGGGGTATCCATGTCAGGGGTATCCAAAACGTGTCCAGAGGCTGCCGTCGGTGGCAGTTTGAATCCAGGGCAGTTCTAAGTAGGGAAGTCTTACCTGGTTAATTGTGATTAAGGCATTATGCGTCGGGAAGCTCGTCGTTGTCTTGATTATCTAGCGACTTGTCGCCGTCAGAAGAGACAGCTTCCTCGGCAGGTATCTCAACGGGAATATCCAGGGGTGTTTCGAGTGTCAGCCGGCCCAGTTTGCCGTCGCGCAACTCGTGTAGTAACACTTCGGCTCCCCGGTGCAGGTCGACCTCACCGCCTGGGCGTAAGCCGCCGCGCTTGGCGGCGATCTCCTTGAGGATGGCATTGCCGTCGTATCCGGCGATAGCGAGGAAATCGGGTCGAGCGGGACCGTCAGCATCGACTTGCTGATCGGGCAAGGGAGCATATTCCGGCAAACTCTTGAGCTTGAAACGGCTGGCTAGTGCCTGCGGATAGCGCTTGGCCAGTTCGGCACTGGTGACGATCGCCACATCGACGTATTCGATGGCGGTATCGCGGATGGCACCGCTGGCGGCAAGGCGATAGGCGCTGGCCTGGTCCTCGATCTTCGGCCACAGCACCCCTGGTGTATCGATCAGCGCCACTCGGCCATCGATACGCACCTTCTGCTGGCGCTTGGTCACGGCGGGCTCGTTGCCGGTCTTGGCGATCTTGCGTCCGGCCAGGCCGTTGATCAGGGTGGATTTGCCGACATTGGGAATTCCCATCACCATGACTCGTACATCGCGGTCGGCACGTATGTGACCGGCCAACTCGTGGCATAGCTTGGGAATCTGCTTGAGTTCGCGGATATTGGTCGTGGTCACGGCCAAGGCGCGCATGGCCTCCTGGGCATCGAAGTACGCCACCCATTCCCGGGTACGCTCGGGGTCGGCCAGATCCGCGCGCGACAGGATCTTCAGCACCGGTTTGTGCCGGGTCAGTTCGGCCAGCATAGGATTGGCGCTGGAGTAGGGCAGGCGGGCATCGAGAACCTCGATGACCACGTCAATCTCCGGCAGCGCATCCTTGATCTGACGGCGGGCCTTGTTCATATGTCCCGGAAACCAGCCGAGCATGGCATTTCTCCTGCAAGCACAAAAAAAGCGGGCTGCCATTCTAGCAGATGGCGCCCGCGTTGCTTGAGCGAAGGTCGGGGGAGGGGATTATTCGTCGGGATGAAATTCGAGGGCGACCCCGTTGATGCAGTAGCGCAGCCCGGTGGTGGCGGCTGGGCCGTCGGGAAAGACATGGCCCAGGTGAGCGTCGCAATGGGCGCAGGTCACTTCCGTGCGCTGCATGCCGTGTGAAGTATCGTCATGTTCCTCCACGCTGTGTGAGCCCAGGGGACGGTCGAAGCTGGGCCAGCCGCAGCCGGCCTCGAATTTGTGTTCGTTTTCGAATAGCGGCGCGTGGCAGCATACACAGTGATAGATGCCAATCTTGTCGTTTACCTGGCAGTCGCT
Source organism: Halomonas sp. Bachu 37 (assembly GCF_039691755.1). Taxonomy (NCBI): domain Bacteria; kingdom Pseudomonadati; phylum Pseudomonadota; class Gammaproteobacteria; order Oceanospirillales; family Halomonadaceae; genus Halomonas; species Halomonas kashgarensis. The sequence goes on from NZ_CP137552.1 coordinate 456,405, forward strand.
ACTGAACGGCGGTTCTGTGCCTTTTTGCCGGGTGACTCGGTAGGCTTCGGGGGATAAGGTTTCGCGCCACTGGTCATCGGGTTTATGGATCTTGGCCATGATCGTCTCCTTCGGCGTGATGATGGCAATCAGCATGCGTTATCCTTGCGTGCTTCGCCAGTGTGGGGCAATGCTTGACAGCCAATCAAGCGCTGGATAATATACGCGCCACCTCGACGAGGCAGAGCAACGTCCCATTCGTCTAGTGGTCTAGGACACCGCCCTTTCACGGCGGTAACAGGGGTTCGAACCCCCTATGGGACGCCATCTTTCTTGTCAGGTGTCGGAGTGCGGGAATAGCTCAGTGGTAGAGCATCGCCTTGCCAAGGCGAGGGTCGGGAGTTCGAATCTCCTTTCCCGCTCCAAGCATTACGAGTGTGAAGAAGCAGGTGGGGTCGTGAGCTGGAACGCCAGTCCGATCGAATCCCTTTCCCGCTCCAAGCATTTGCAGTGCTTACAGCGTCCCATTCGTCTAGTGGTCCAGGACACCGCCCTTTCACGGCGGTAACAGGGGTTCGAACCCCCTATGGGACGCCATCTTCCGATAGCAAGATGTGCAGATTTCAGCACGACCAAGCGGGAATAGCTCAGTGGTAGAGCATCGCCTTGCCAAGGCGAGGGTCGGGAGTTCGAATCTCCTTTCCCGCTCCAGATTTAGCAGTAGAGTGACGAAAGCGAGGGTCGGGAGCTGGAATGCCAGCCCAGTCGAATCTCCTTTCCCGCTCCAGTTTCTTCTTGATTATGTCCCATTCGTCTAGTGGCCTAGGACACCGCCCTTTCACGGCGGTAACAGGGGTTCGAACCCCCTATGGGACGCCATCTTCGATGGCAAGATGCCAGCTTTCAGCACGACCAAGCGGGAATAGCTCAGTGGTAGAGCATCGCCTTGCCAAGGCGAGGGTCGGGAGTTCGAATCTCCTTTCCCGCTCCAGTTTCAGTGGTGTCGAATCGTTAGGTGAGGGTCGTGAGCTGGTGCGCCAGTCCGGCTGTTGGCAGCCCCATCGACCTCCTTTCCCGCTCCAAGCGCCTTATTTCGATAGTTTCACTATTTTTTCCCTGACTTCCGCTGCAGCTGATGCACCTGGAACTGTCGGGTATTTTGCGTTGGCATGTTTTTGCTTATGTACGCTTTGCTGATTTGGCTTGAAAAGCTTCGTGCCGCCCCGATATTCCCTTGCCTGCAGGCGAGTTTTTCTTCTTTTTGCTGACAGGACATGTTCATGGCCGAACCGGCACTGTCCATCCGTGGATTGACCAAGGTCTACGGAAATGGATTTCGCGCGCTCAAGGGTATTGATCTGGACGTCCAGCAAGGCGATTTCTTCGCCTTGCTGGGCCCCAACGGTGCCGGAAAGTCGACCACACTTGGTGTCGTTTGCTCACTGGTGCAGAAAACCGCCGGTCAAGTGACGATTTTCGGAATCGACATTGATAAGGACTTCGCCAAGGCCAAGTACCACCTCGGCGTGGTGCCTCAGGAGTTCAACTTCAATCAGTTCGAGAAGGTTCTCGATATCGTGCTGGCCCAGGCCGGCTATTACGGCATGACCAGTCGCGAGGCCTTGCCGCGTGCCGAGCAACTATTGAAGGATCTGGGGCTATGGGACAAGCGCAACGGTAGCGCCAGGATGCTCTCCGGCGGCATGAAGCGTCGCTTGATGATCGCACGGGCCCTGATGCATCGACCCAAACTGTTGATTCTCGACGAGCCCACCGCCGGGGTGGACATCGAGCTCCGGCGCAGCATGTGGGAGTACATGCGCCGCATCAATCGCGACGTAGGCACTACTATCATTCTCACCACCCATTACCTGGAAGAAGCCGAAAGCCTGTGCCGTAACATCGCGATCATCAATCACGGCGATATCGTCCGCAATACCAGCGTTCGTGACTTACTGGCGGAGCTGGATACCGAGACGTTCCTGCTTGACTTGGCTCATGGTGTGGAGGCACCACCCGAGATCGAAGGTTTCGAGGTGCGCCAGGTGGACCAGGCGCAGCTGTCGGTGGTGATTCATCGCGGCCAGCGATTGAACGATGTCTTCACCGCACTCAGCGAGCAGGGCATTCAGGTCGTGTCGATGCGTAATCGAGCCAATCGCCTGGAGGAAATGTTCGTTTCCATGGTGGAAGGTGGCCAGAACACGGAGGTGCGCTCATGAATGCCAGCCGAACCCTGATTGCGCTATGGACGCTGGTGTTGAAGGAGATCAAGCGATTTACCCGGATCTGGCCACAGACGCTGCTTCCGCCCTCTATCACGATGACCATGTATTTCATCATCTTCGGTAACCTGATCGGCTCGCGAATCGGCGAAATGGATGGGTTTACCTACATGGACTTCATCGTCCCCGGGTTGATCATGATGGCGGTGATTACCAACAGCTACTCCAACGTGGCGTCGTCGTTCTTCTCCAACAAGTTTCAGCGTTCGATAGAAGAGATGATGGTGTCACCTATGCCGAACTGGGTGATCCTGAGCGGCTTCGTGCTGGGCGGCATGGCCCGTGGGCTGGGTGTGGGGCTGATCGTCACACTGGTTTCGCTGTTCTTTACCCGGTTGACGGTGGAGCATGGGCTGTTGACGATCCTGGTAGTGATTCTGACCTCGGCACTGTTTTCTGTTGGCGGTTTCATCAACGCGCTTCTGGCCAACAAGTTCGACGATATCTCTATCGTGCCCACATTCATCCTGACGCCTCTGACATACCTGGGCGGGGTGTTCTATTCGATTTCGATGTTGCCGGACTTCTGGCAGGGCGTGTCGATGCTCAATCCGATTCTGTACATGGTCAATGTCTTTCGTTACGGCTTCCTCGGGGTTTCGGATATCCCCGTGGGCTGGGCACTGGCCGCGATCGTCGCGTTTATCGTGGTGCTCTACGCAGCGGCACTTTGGATGCTTGAATATGGCAAGGGGATTCGCAGCTGATGAGCAACCAACTTGATTCCGGGCGTCCCGAGACACTGGCGCACGCTCCCTTGGGGAGAGACTCCGCCTATCCCGAACGCTACGATGCGGGGCTGCTTTATCCCATTCCGCGTGCCGCCAACCGCTTGCCGCTGGGGATCGAGGACGGTGCGCTGCCGTTCGTCGGTGAAGATGAGTGGCACGCCTTCGAGATGTCCTGGCTAAATGGACGGGGCAAGCCGGTGGTAGCGGTTGCACGCTTTCGCCTGCCGGCGTCATCGCCCTGTCTGATCGAGTCGAAATCGTGGAAGCTGTATCTCAACAGTTTCAACCAGACTCGCTTCAGTGACCGCGACATGGTGATCACCACTCTCGAAGCCGACCTGGCCGGTGCCGCCGGTGCACCTGTCTCCGTCGAGCTCCTCGATCTCGATGATGAGACGCTCACGCCGCAGCGCCTGCCGGGCGAGTGCCTGGACGAACTGGACATCGACGTGAGTGACTACACCCCTAGTATCGAACATTTGATAGTCGGCACTGAGGTGGTGGAGGAGACGCTATACTCTCACTTGCTGAAATCCAACTGCCCGGTAACCGGACAACCCGACTGGGGAAGCATACTGATCCGTTATCGCGGCCCCAAGCTCGACCGGGAAGCCCTGCTGCGCTATCTGATCGGCTATCGCCAGCACCAGGATTTTCATGAGCACTGTGTTGAACATATATTCTGTGATCTGATGGCGCGGGCCAAGCCCGAGCGGCTTCTGGTGCTGGCGCGTTACGTGCGCCGTGGCGGACTGGATATCAGCCCTTGGCGAGGCACTCCCGGCGAGCAGCCGCCCGCGCCGCTGCGGCTGGCGCGGCAATAGACGACTGGAACGCACTGCGACGACTTTAACTTCTGGAGGCAAGATGGATGCAATAACGCTGCTGCACGAACGCAGCTCCATGGGCAAGTTGATGGCACCAGCGCCATCGCCCGAGCAGATGGAAGCCATCTATCATGCAGCCTTGCGTGCGCCCGACCACAAGGAGCTTCGCCCCTGGCGTTTCGTCGAGTTTCAGGGTGAAGGATTGGAGCGCCTGGGTGAGCTGTTTGCCGAAGCGGAATTCCATGCCGACCCTCATGCCGAGGATGGCACGCTAGATGCGGCCCGCAAGAAACCGCTGCGAGCTCCCATGATCATAGCGGTAATCGCCAAGGTAACGCCGGATCTGCCTAAAGTGCCGAAGATGGAGCAAGTTATTTCCGCCGGCTGTGCCGCCCACGGCATTCTTCTGGCAGCCCATGCGCTGGGTCTGGGCGCCATGTGGCGAAGCGGTAAATATGCTTTCGATCCTACCGTGCGCAAAGGGCTGAGACTGGAAGAGGACGACGAGATCGTGGCATTCATCTATATCGGCGCTCTAGGCGGGCGGCATCGGCAGGTGCCGGTGCACAAGATTTCCGATTTCGTCGAGCGTTGGGATTAGTCATGACTGACACCACACGCCAGCCGGGAGAGCCGTACCCGCGCTTGCCGTTGCCTGCCTCCGGCAGTCGGGAAGACTTGTCCGCCTTCCACGCCTGGCTGGCTAACGCCATTCCCATGGTTACGAGCCTGGGTATCGAGAAGATGCAGCGTGAGGGCGACAGGCTGGAGTGGCAGCTGGCGCTGGCGCCGAACCTCAACGATAAGGGCACCGGTTTCGGGGGTGCACTGGCAGCGCAAACTACTCTGCAAGGCTGGTGCTGGGTGACGCTATGGTTGCGTGAACATGGGCTTGCCCGAGATGTCGTGGTGGCCCAGGCCTCGCAACGCTTTCTGGCACCGGTGAAGGGTGACTACCGCCTCGTATGCACACCCCGTCAGACCAATGGCACCGAGCAGCTGCATGAAAATCTTCAGCAGCGGGGCAAGGGTCGCATCCAGCTTGTCCATCAGTTGTATTGCGGCGAGTCCCTGTGCCTCGAAGCGGAGGGCGATTATGCCGTCCTGCCGGCCACCTGAGTGCGGCACGAAAAGGCTTGCCTTCCCGCGGCTTAGCCGTTAGGATATGCGCCGTTCTGTTGAGAAAGCCAAGCGCTCACCAGCAGAGCAAATTTGCGGAGGGGTGTCCGAGTGGTCGAAGGAGCACGCCTGGAAAGTGTGTAAGTCGAAAGGCTTCGAGGGTTCGAATCCCTCCCCCTCCGCCAAGAAATTTTGAAGGCCGTCGAGCTAAATGCTCGACGGCCTTCTTTGTTTTTGGCATCCACTATTTCATAAAGTGATTCATTTACTCCATAAATAAACCATTGATCGCCATGCCCCGGTCACGCGGGCCTGGCCCCGCCTCCATCCCGTAAGAGCATCCTCCACAGGCACAACGGCAGAGTTCCAGCATGGTCATTCTGGCAGCCTGTTTCAGGCGCTGCCAGATAACCAGTCAGAACGAAATTGCTCTAGTGAGTCGTCACCAGCATCACTATGCTGAGAGCAGCGGTGACCCACATGGCAGGCTTGATCTGCTCGATACTGCCGGTGAAAAGTTTGATCAGCACGAAGCTGAGAAAGCCAAAGGCAATACCCAGGGTGATCGAGTAGGTCAGCGGCATCAGGATGATCGCCAGAAAGGCCGGAAAGGCCTGGTCGAACTTCGTCCACTCAATCTTGCCGATCGGGGCAAGCATGAAGAGCCCCACCAGCACCAGCGCCGGTGCGGTGGCGATACTGGGCACCAGCGAGAGTAGCGGTGACAGGAACAGGAAGGGCAGAAACAGCAGGGCGATGGTCACCGCAACCAAGCCGGTTCGGCCGCCCTGGGCAACGCCAGCGCCGGATTCGATGAAGGTCTGGGCCGCACTGGTACCCAAGGGGGCAGCAATCATCGAGGCAAAGGCATCGACGGTCATCGAGCGCTTCAGGTTGCGGGGGTTGCCATCCTTGTCCTTGAGGTCGGCCGACTCGGAGAGGGCCATGAAGCACGAGAGAGCATCGAAGAAGTTGGTGAACAGCATCACGAAGATGAACGGCAGATAGGCGACCGTCAACGCTCCCCAGATGTCCACCTGCATCACCGCGCTGAAGTCGGGCCAGGCCGCCAGGCCGCTCCATTCCACCACCACGTCACCGCCCCACAGCCGACCCATGGGCGCTGCCAGCAGGGTGGTCAGGGCGATACCCAGGATCAGTGCCCCGTTGAAACGCAGGATGACCATAATCGCCGTCGCCATCATGCCGATGAAGAAGGTCACCATGCCGGCATCCATATTGCCCAGCGTGACCAGGGTGGCGTCGCTGCCAATGATGAAGCCGGCATTCTTGAAGCCGATGAAGGTGATGAACAGCCCGATGCCACAGGTGATCGCATAGCGCAGAGAGGGGGGAATGGCCTCGATGATCGCCTGGCGCACGTTGAACATGGCCAGAATGGCGAACAGCACCCCCGACCAGAAAACGCAGCCTAGCGCCACTTCCCAGGAAAGCCCCGCGCCCTGCACCAGGGTATAGGTGAACAGGGCGTTCATGCCCATGCCCGGGGCGACCAGGATAGGGTTGCGGGCGTAGAAGCCCATGGCCAGGCTGCTCATGAAACTGATCAGCACCGTGGCCGAGAGAGCGGCGGAGAAGGGGATGCCGGCATCGCTGAGAATCGCCGGGTTGACCACGATGATGTACATGGAGGCCAGGAAAGTGGCGATTCCGGCTAGGATTTCGGTGCGCAACGACGAGCCGCGGCGCGTCACGCCAAAATATTGGTCCAGCCAATTGGCAGGCCGGGCGATCTGCTCATCGGGTAGCGCAGTGTTCTTGTCGGCAAGGGAGGAGGAGTTCGGTTCCATATCGGTGATCCCATTGTTGTTGGAAGCAGGGTGGGAATTGAGTATCAAATGAGTATCAATCCAAGGGGCTTTTGTACTGACCATTTGGTCAACCAAGGGTGGACAGGCTAACCAACATCTGACCGTTTGGACAGGTGGTTATGACCATTGTCGTAAACGAAACCTTCGCAGGGACTGATAGCAGCAGGCTCACGCATCCGATAAGGGAAACATTCTCCATCAACTGCAGATCGGGGTTGCGATAGATGGACTGTTGAATCAGAATTTTCTTCAGCTTCAACCAGAGATCGTCACCGAGCATCAACCGGGCCTAGCAGACTCGCTGTTTGTCGGTTTGGGAACCTCAATCCTGCGGGACTGTTCTCATTCAGCAAATCCCCTCTCATGAAACGTCAACACCACCTGGGGGTTTCGAATTCCTTACTTATCTACATGGAGCGTGACATGAAAGCCATTGCTACCGCCGGTCGCCCCGAAGCAGCGCCTGAGCACGCCTTTCAGATTATCGAACGCGAAACACCACAGCCCGGCGAATGGGACCTGCTGGTACGTATAAAAGCGGTGTCGGTCAACCCTGTCGACACCAAGATCCGCCAGGGGGCTATCCTCCCCAACGATCAGCAGCATGTCTTGGGTTGGGACGTTGCCGGTCAAGTGGAAACCGTAGGCGACAAGGTGACCGGTTTTGCCAAGGGAGATCAGGTTTATTATTCCGGCGAGGTCGAGCGCCCCGGCTGTAACGCCCAATATCAGCTCGTCGATGCGCGGCTGGCCGCCAAGGCGCCGCAGAAGCTCAAGCCCGAAGAGGCGGCAGCCATGCCTCTGACGGCATTGACCGCCTGGGAAGCACTGTTCGACAAGCTGAAACTGTCTCAGGGCGACGATACGCATCGCGACGAGACCCTGCTGATCATCAATGGCGCCGGGGGCGTAGGTTCGATTGCCACCCAACTGGCACGCCAGTTGACCGGCATCAAGGTCATCGCCACCGCGTCACGTGAAGCCTCCATCGAGTGGTGCCGCACCATGGGGGCTCATGAGGTTGTCAATCATCACGACCTGATCGATACCATGCAGAGCGCCGGTTATCCGGAAGTCGACTACATCTTCAACTGCGCCGATATTGGCGATCATTGGGATAACATGAATGCGCTCATTCGACCGCTCGGCCATATCGTGGCGATAGCCGAGACGAAAAAGACGGTCGATCTCAACCAGCTGCAGGGCAAGGCTGTGACGTTCAGCTGGGAGTTCATGTTTGCTCGCTCGCTGCATGGCTACCATATCGAGCATCAGGGGCAGGCTCTGGAAAAAATGGCCGCGCACTTCGATGCCGGACACCTGAGCTCGACGCTGAGCGAGGTCATCGGCCCATTGACGCCTGAAAACCTCGGCCACGCACACCGCAAGCTTGAAGAAGGCCACGTCACCGGCAAGCTCGTGCTGACGGCAATGCCCTAACCCAGCCGACCTGTGGTGCATCATGTAGCCAGACGGCTTTTTTCACTTGACTACGGTTAACAGATCCACGACTGGGAAGTGGAATACAGGAGTTTCTTTTCAGGTAAGTACTTCTCAGGATATGAGGTATAGGGATTTACTTTCCGCCAAATATCTTGAAAACCACAAAGTGGGTTTTTTGTGTCTGTTTCGCTCAGTCGATGCTTTCTCGAGCCGTTCAGGAGTCGGTTGAGCGATTCGTTCCTTGAAGCATGCCTTAGGTTATCTGCTCTTGAGTCCTTCTACGCACGAACGTAGTGATGTCCTCTGCGGATAGCGGTTTGGCATACAGGTAACCCTGCCCCGCATTGCACGCCATGGCTCGCAATTGTGTTTCCTGGTCCACAGTTTTGACACCTTCTGCGAGTACATCGAGGCCGAGGCTGTGTCCCATGTGGATGATGGCCTGGGTGATGGCCAGGCTCTCACGGTCCTTGAGGAGGCCGGCGGTGAACGATTGGTCGATCTTGAGCCGGTGAAGCGGAATTTGTGTCAAGTAACTCAAGCTCGAGTAGCCGGTGCCGAAATCATCGATCGCAAGCTTGATGCCGAGGGCATGTAGTCGGTTCAGCTTGTCCTGCACGGTATGCATATCTTGCATGACGACGCTTTCCGTCACTTCCAGCTCAAGATATTCTGCGGCCAAGCCGGTGCGCTTCAGTACGGCTTCCACCATATCGACGAAATCGGGATGTTGAAACTGATAGGCCGAGACGTTGACGGCAATGGTGCCGATATCCAGACCATCTGCGGTCCAGCGTGTGTACTGTTCACAGGCTTGTTCGAGAATCCAGGAGCCGATTGCAACGATCTGCCCGCTTTCTTCCGCAATGGGTATGAACTTGCAGGGAGAGACCAGACCATGCTTCGGATGAAGCCATCGCACCAGGACTTCCATCCCTATGATGGTGCCATGCGTTAAGTCGAACTGTGGCTGGTATTCGAGAAATAGTTGATCGGACTCGATTGCTCGGCGGAGATCTCCTTCCAGCATCAAGTGTTCTATGGTTCTAGCATGCATGTCTGCCGCGTAGCATTGATAGCGGCTGCACCCCCGTTCCTTTGCTACATGCATGGCAGCATCGGCGTTACGCATCAGCGTTTCGACATCCTGGCCATCGGCCGGGTAACAGGCAATGCCGATACTGCCGCTCAGTACCACTTCGCTATCGTCTATGTGGAAGGGAGGCGCGAAAGAGGCCAGAATCTTTTGGGCGATTTGCTGAGCTTCATGATAGTCGTGTAGCTCCGGCAGTATCATCAGAAACTCATCCCCGCCCTGACGACTAACGGTGTCCATGACGCGGGCGGAAACACGCAGCCGCTTGGCGATTTCTTTCAGGACTTGATCTCCGAAGGCACGGCCATGGATATCGTTGACGTTCTTGAAGCGGTCCACATTCAGGAACAGCACCGCCAGGTGTCGACCATGGCGCTGGGCATCCGCAAGCGCCATGCTCAGGCGGTCGGTGAGTAGAAAGCGGTTCGGCAGGCTGGTCAGCGTGTCGTGATGGGCCACGTACGTGAGCCGGTCATCGGCCAGCCGTCGTTCGATTGCCGTACTCAGTGTATTGGCGATGCTCTGCAGGAAGCCAGTATCGTCGGTGGAGAACTGTCGCGTCTCCTGGGAATAGGCTCCAAGGATGCCCAGCGGCCCCTCGATTCCCTGAATCACGACATTGATTCCGCTGACGATTTGGTGATGAATCAGCAAAGGAGAGGTCGAAAAGCGCGTCTCGTCATGGAGGTTGGCGATGATCACCGGTTCCATGGAGTCGAGGGCGTAGTCGATCTGCGAGAATGAATGGTTGCCACGATGAATCTTTCTGCCGATCCACGCCGGGGACCAGCCGACACCGGCAGCGAAAGTACAGGTCTTGTCAGGCTCATCGCATAGCAGCACCTTGGTGTAGCTCACGCCCAGTCCATCGGCCATGATGGTGGCCGCCTCCTGGGAGAGCTTATCGATGTCGGTTGTTACTAGCGCCAAACGTCCGAACTCGGCCACCAAAACCTGCTGGTGGGCACGGGTCATCAGGATGCGCTCGGTGTGCTTGAGTTCGTGGATATCGGTACAGGTTCCGAACCATTTGACGATCTGGCCACTGCTGTCCCGTAATGGCAAGGCGCGACCGAGCATCCAGCGATAGTTGCCATCGGCGCGGCGCAGCCGGTACTCGATCTCGTATAGCTCGCCCGAGGCCGTCGCTTGCTCCCAGCGCGTGACTGCCCGCGCCCGGTCTTCGGGATGAAAGGCCGGATTCCAGCCGTGTCCCAGGCTCTCTTCCAGTGTCAGGCCGGTAAAATCAAACCAGTGCTGATTATATAGCAGGTGCCAGCCGTCGGGTCGGGTAACCCAGATGATCTGGGGCATCGTCTCGATCAGGGTGCGGAACTCGGCTTCGCTGTCGCGAAGCGCCGCCTCGGCACGAAGTCGGTCGGTGATGTCATGGGCAAGAACCAAATGGGCCGGCTGCCCCTCGTAATTCATGATATGAGAGTGAATCTCGACGTCGAGATGCCGTCCGTCACGAGTGACATGCCGCCAGAGCTCTTCCTTGTCTATCGACTCTGCTTGGTCTGATAACTCCGTTTGTTTTGACAATAGCGCTACACCAGCGAGCAGACGAGGTATGTCCTCGGCGGGGCGAATATCCTTGATGGTCATCCGCATGAAGTCGTCTCGGCTGTAACCATATTGACGAACCGCGGCAGCGTTGACCTCCAGGAAGGCCAACGTATCCAGGCTGAACACCCACATCGGATGAGGATTGGCTTCGAACAATTCCCGATGAAGGGCCTCGCTTGCACGTAGCTGGGTCGCACGCTCATCGAGAAGTTGGCGGATTTCGGTTATCTCGCGAATGGGAGCATGAGAAGAACGGAGGGCAGGGTCCGCCAGGGCCGCCATGTGCCGGCTCAGGCGGCGTGCCGCATAGTGGCCACCCAGGACTCCGCCCAAGGTAGCCGTGGCAATCAGTAGCGCCAGACTTATCGCAAGCTTCAGTCGCGGATCGGTAAGGGCCGACCGAGGAACCGACAGCGTGACCTGCCAGGGAGAGAACGCCGAAGAGACTTGAAACTGCTCGGTCGCTTCCTCATGTTCAACGCCCTCATCGTTGGGTAGGCCGCGTTGGGCGAGCCGCTCGCCATGGCTATCCGTCAAGGCTAGAGTCCATCCGGCGGGCAAGACCAGCGAGTCGAGTCGTTGCTGAAGTTGCGACGCCTCTAGGGTGGCGATCACAAGGTGGGTGACTCGGTTCTCGCGAATGCCGGGCACCACAATGGCAGCCAGCGTTTCATTGGCGACAGGCCCCATGAAACTGTCGCCGATAGCGGGTTGCCCCGTCTCCAATGCCTTGGGAGCAGCGGCCTCGCCGCTTGGCCGGGGAAGTGGCGGCAGCTCGCTGCCATAAGGCGCCCGGGTATTGAAGCGCATCCTCATCGGATCGCCCAGGTCGGAAAAAGCCACGTGGCTTCCGAAACTGGCCCGAAAGGCCTGCGCTTCGGCGTAGAGCTGCGGCCAGCGTTCTTGCGTATCCGCTAGGGGGGAGGCTGCCAGTACCGAAAGTGCCCGAATCCTCGAATCCAGGTAGTGATCGATGGCTCTGGTGGTGTTATGGGAAAGCTGCTGCGCTTCTTCGCGTATTTCCTGGCCGCGGGCGTGGACGCTGTCGAAAGCCCACCAGACGGAAAGCACTACCAAGGGAAGGACACATAACCAGATCAGGCCGGTGAGGTAGTTCGCTAGCGGGCGTTGCGTCATGGTGGCGTAGCATTAGTCGAGGGTGAGTCTGATGAACTGCCATGCGAGGCCGACAAGCGAGTAACCGTTGTCGCATTTCTGTAAGCAATTGTCGAGACCGACATCGAGTCGCATGCAAAACTAGATGGCCGACCATGCCCCACGATGGTGGCGGCGTTAGCTTGCCGAAGCGAACGGTAGCGATTGCGGCAAGGCCAGCCGGTGCTCCCCGCTATTCAATCGCGTTGCGATGAATTGCCGGTCCAGTAAATCAATATTGAGCTCGGAAAGGGCGGTGATGACACGGTCGGCATGCGCCTGGATCACTTCAAGATGCTCATCTTGGGCGAATAACGAAAGGGTCTTCAATGCCTTGAGTAAAGAGAGACAGATACTCACATCCTTGCGCCCATACAGCAGGATCGGAGTGAAAAGTTTATATAAGAGACTATCGAAGCGCTCCTCTGTCCACGTCACCCGAACCCGGCCCTGCGCATCGGTCAAAGTATTGCAAGGCTGAAACGACATGCGCTGGCATAACAGTTCGGTGATTTGATGGAGGCACAGGCGAGCGGTACCGGGATCATGAATGCCCGGCGATAACGCCTTGATGGCAACTTCCATCAACTGAGTCAAACCGTTTATGTACAAGCTCTTGACCGATTCTCCTTCTGCATATTCAAGTTGTGACAGAACCGATTGGCTCCAGGCCTCGCTGGGGTGCTGGCTGGCTTCGATCTTGAACAAGGGAAACGCCTCTACCGTATAATCGCCGAAGGAAAAATTCAGGTGTATCGTGACGTCGATTTTTTCGGCGAGTTTGGCGAGCTCCTCGAGATTGGCACTTTGGATATAACCGCTTCGGACGGAATAGACCCAGTGGTACGGCTTTTCGGCAACGGCAAGCGAGGCAAGGTATTGCCAATTTTCTGTCTTCTGCCGAGCCTTGAGGCGCTCCATGGAGGTCTGCGTGGAATGGTGCAACTCCTTGGTTACGGCATTGATCTGAACGGATTGCGAGGCGTTGTGAATAAAGTACACAAACAGGGCCAGACAGCTGATGACCATGCCGGCGCCGAGATAGACAGCGAGTGATCGCCAGAGATCTGGTGTTTTACCTTCGGTGGGTACCATCAACAGAATAAGGATAAAGAGAATTGTTCCCAGATAATGACCGAGAACCTGCTGATGGCGGCGTTCGTTCACCAGGCTGAATACCAATTTCAGCGAGAAATTATTGCCTGCCTGGGACAGAACCGACATCACCATCGAGAAGCTGAAGACGACCAGCGAAATCATCCCGCCAATCAGAGTGGCCAGCAGTGTGCGGGCGGTATCTGGATTATCGAAATTGAGGGGCTCGAGAAAATCGGGTAAATGAGATTCGCCCACCGGCACCAGAACAAAAAATAGACCTACAAGCAGATAAAACAAAGTGATGAGACTTGTCAGATAGGCAATGCTTTGACGGAAATCTCTCACGACCTTGATGGGCCATGCTAACAAGGCGGACATCGGCATATCCTGGCAATTGCAGTAAATGGCATTTATGCCTTGTTTAGTTTGGCCGTGCAATGCGAGACCTTGTCTGACACACCGTGTCGGTAATCACTTACACGGTTTCTTATCTCATGTTACGTACAGGCTGGCACCGAGCTGTCACTCTACACTCACTGAGCAGGAGGCTCGGCAGGGAAGAAAGAGTCAGGACGACTCCCCAGGGAAGTGCAGGCAGGATGCATGCGTTGGATACAAGGATGCAGGGATTCAGCCCGGTCACATGACCGGGCTTTTTTCTGCTGGAAATTTAGTAATTCCCCGCAGTTAACCCGCTCACTTGAGCCACCCCCCTATCACTCGAGCAGTGGCGGAATCGGGCTGTCAACCGCGTGCTAGCAGACGGCGCAGGTCGGCAAGCACGGCTTCTCTCGGGTCTTTTTCGCGGATCAGTAGCTGAGCGTCTCCCTTGCGGTCGAAAGCAAACACCGCGTTTGAGTGCGAGACGTCATAATCTCCGGCGTCATTCTTTTCGCCGTAGCCGTAAGTGACTCGGTAGCGGCGCGTCAGGTCTTTCAGCGCGTCCTGGTCTCCGGTCAAGCCGGTGAATTCAGGGCCGAACGCAGCGGTGTATTCCTGCAGTGTGGCGGGGTCATCGCGGGCGGGGTCGACGGAAACGAACAGCACCCGCAGGTCTTCTCGTGCCGCTTGTTCCAGCTCACCGGAAACGGCGGCGAGGTTCGCCAGGGTGGTCGGGCAGATATGCGGGCAATGGGTGAAGCCGAAGAAGAGCAAGGTAACTTCACCGCTATACTCCTTCTCGCTGACCCGCTCGGAGTCTTCATTGATCAGTTCGAACGCCAGAGGCGGCATGAGGCTGGAAATATCCTTGGTTTGCCAGGCTGGATCGGAACAGCCGGCCAACCATAGCAGCGCCGGTAATAATAATAGCTTGCGCATGTCTCTACCTGTAGCGATATAAAAGCGAACTTTTCCCGAGCAGGCGACCGATCACGACCAGTATCGCCAGCAGGCTCATCATGGCTGCAGGAATCCAGGTGATCAGCCCACCAAGCCGTTGATCGGTCATGGGTGCCAGCGGCCAGGCGCGACCGCAAACGGCATACACGTCGAACAGCACGTTATTGCTGAAGGTGAGATAGGCACCCAGCAGAATCTGGGGCGGCACCACCGACACCAGGACGATAATCCGTACACCGTAGCCGAGCCCGCCTTTTTCTGGCGAGCGTGGATCGAGTACCAGCCACCAGAAGAGTAGCCCATCGAGCAGCATGCTCCAGTTCATCAGCTGGTAGAGGCGATGGCTCAGCATGGCGTCGAAATGTACCTGCGGAATCAACCAGAAGTAGATCAGTCCGACGAACAGCAGTGCCGCGATCATTGGCTGCTGAAGTAATCGGTACCCAGGCCGCAGCGTCTGCACCGCAAGTGTTGTGCCTGGCAAATTTCGTGCCCGGTGCGGCAAGCCGGCGGCAAGGATAGGCAGCGGGGCCGCCAGGGCGATCAGAAACGGCGCGACATGATGGAGCACCAGATGCTGGCTGCGGTGGATGAAGAACATGTACTGCGCCAGGTAATCGTAATGGGTCTGGGTCGCCGCATAAATGGCCGCGATACCTAGAAAAAAGGCGAAGGGACGCCAGACTCCTTCAGGCTTGCCGCCACGCCGCCGCCGATTCAGACCTCGCCAGTAGATCACTGCAGCAATCAGGCAGGTAAGCGTCCAAGCGGGAGAGAACTCCCACGGCAGCAGGTAGGCAAGGCCCCCCTCGATCCCCTCCATTGCTCCTCCTTGTGACGGTGTTAGCAACCGTACTTGAAACCCTGCTTGAAACAGTACCTGAACCAGAAATTGAAACAGTATCTGAAACAGCTTTAGAAACGACAGTACCGGAAGCAGCACTGGAAACAGTACCGGTAAACAGTATCGGGTACAGGATAGCCTTGATAGGCAGGCTCCACCGGCTCGTCGTGGTCGGATCAAATTTTTTGACTAGACTGAAACCGGAACAAGGCGTTAGCGCTACCGCATCGTTTGTAGTTGCGCCCTTATCGCCGAGTGTTTCGAAAGATGTTTCGATAAAACGAAAATGGAAAGGGAATGGTCTCAGGGAAGCGTTCTTGGCCGGCCGTCTTGGCCGGGTTGTTCTTGGTCTCACTGCTATCGGGTTGTTCGGGTATCCAGTCGGCCCTAGACCCTGCCGGTTCGGCGGCGCAGCTGATCGCCGATCTCTGGTGGCCGACGCTGATCGTTGCCACCCTGGTAACCGTGCTGGTGCTCGTCTTGTTGCTGGTAGCGGTGACTCGGGCGCTCAGGCACCGCTCCGCACGCCCATTGAGTTCCCGCCAGAGCCGCAACCTGGTGATCGCCGGCGGGATCATTCTGCCGCTATCGGTGACGATTCCCTTTGCATTGTCCAGCTTTTCCATCGGCCGGACTATCCATGCGCCACCCCCGGAAGATGCAATGACCATAGAGGTGATCGGCAAGCGGTGGTGGTGGGAAATCCATTACCTTGACGAGAGCGGAAACCGGATCGCCACGACCGCAAACGAACTCCACGTGCCGGTGGGCGAGCCGGTAAGGCTGCTGCTGAAATCCGACAATGTGATCCATAGTTTCTGGGTGCCCAACATCCAGGGCAAGACGGACATGATCCCGGGTCGGGAGAACGTCACCTCCCTGGTCGCGGATGAGCCGGGTGTCTACCGTGGGCAGTGCGCGGAGTATTGTGGTACTCAGCACGCGCTCATGGCGTTTCTATTCGTGGCCGAGACGCCTGAGGAGTTCGCCGACTGGCTGGAACGCCAGGAACAACCTGCGGCGAAACCGGTTACCGACCGAGAAGTGTGGGGGCAAGAGGTGTTTGCCGACGCGGGCTGCGCCGATTGCCATACCATCCGTGGCACCCGAGCCGACGGGGAGGATGGCCCGGACCTGACGCACCTGGCCGGTCGCCGTACGCTGGCTGCCGCCACGGTGCCCAATCGAATCGGCCATCTGGGAGGATGGATCACCGACCCGCAGCACATCAAACCCGAAAGCCTGATGCCTTCGACCGAATTGACTCCTGACGATCTACAGGCCCTGCTCAGCTACCTGGAGAGCCTGGAATGACACGCCAACACACCAACCTGCAGCACAAGGTTCACGACTCCCCGGAGGAGACGAAACTGCTGGCCGAGACCTGGTACTCGCCACGCGGTTTCCCCGGCTGGTTTACCCAGGTCAATCAGCGGATGATCGGTCGGCGCTTTATCATCACCGGCTTCATCTTCTTTCTGCTCGCCGGCATACTGGGCTTGTTGATTCGTACTCAACTGGCCGGACCTGAACAGGAGTTCCTCGGTCCCGAACTCTATAACCAGTTCTTCACCATGCACGGTACGGTGATGATGTTCTTCTTCGCCATTCCGGTCATGGAGGGCTTCGCCATCTATGTGGTGCCGTTGATGGTGGGGACGCGAGACATGGCCTTTCCGCGGCTCAATGCCTTCGGTTATTACATCTATCTGATCGGCGGTATCGTGCTGTTCGGCTCGCTTCTGATAGGCATGGCGCCGGATGCCGGGTGGTTCAACTACGTGCCGCTGGCGGGGAAGGAGTACTCTCCCGATTACGGGGTCGATATCTGGACCACCATGATCACCTTCATCGAAGTCTCGGCGCTCACGGCGGCGGTGGAGTTGATCGTCACCATTCTTCGGCTGCGGGCTCCGGGCATGACATTGAATCGCATGCCGCTTTTTGTCTGGGCGGCGCTGGTGATGTCGTTCATGATCGTCTTTGCCATGCCTGCCGTCATCGTCAGTAGTACCCTGCTGATCCTCGATCGTCTGGTGGATACCCAGTTCTTTCTCGTCGACAGTGGCGGGCAGCCGCTGCTGTGGCAACACCTGTTCTGGTATTTCGGGCATCCCGAGGTTTACATCATCCTGATCCCGGCGCTGGGCATGATCTCGACCATTATCATCACTTTCACCGGGCGGCCGATCTTCGGCTATACGGCGCTGGTACTGTCGGTCGTGTCGATCGGCCTCGTCAGTTTCGGCCTGTGGGTACACCATATGTTCACCACCGGCTTGCCGCAGCTCGGCATGAGTTTCTTCACCGCCGCCAGTGTCACCATCGCCATTCCCAGCGGGGTACAGATATTCTGCTGGATCGCCTCCTTGTGGGGTGCCAAGATCCGCTTCGCCACGCCCATGCTGTGGGTGCTGGGTTTTTTCGCCATCTTCGTCATCGGCGGTCTTACCGGGGTGATGGTCGCCTCGATTCCCTTCGATACTCAGGTACATGACACTTTCTTTCTGGTCGCGCACTTTCATTACGTGCTGATTGGTGGCGCCGTCTTTCCCTTGATCGGTGCGCTCTATTACTGGTGGCCGAAATTCACCGGCCGCCTGATGAGCGAAAAGGCAGGCAAGTGGAGTTTCTGGCTGGCGTTCATCGGCTTCAACGTCACTTTCTTTCCCATGCATCAAATGGGGCTCGAGGGAATGCCGCGACGTGTCTATACCTATACCGCCGAAATGGGCTGGGGTGACCTGAACCTGCTGTCGACGCTTGGTTCGTTCGTGTTGGCCGCCGGTTTTGGTGTCACGCTGATCAATGCGATCTGGAGCTTGTACCGTGGCCAACCGGCGGGGGCGAATCCCTGGAATGCGCCGACCCTGGAGTGGGCGACCGAATCGCCGCCGCCTTCGTACAACTTTCGCCACATTCCCATGGTCGAGAGCCGGTGGCCATTGTGGGACTGGCAGCGCAGCGGCGAGCGCTCGGTGGTGACCGGCTTGAGCCATTGGCGTCGCGAGGTGGTGTTGACCAGTGTGCTGGATGCCACTCCGATCGGTGTTCAGATACTGCCGAAACCCACTATCTGGCCCTTTACTTCGGCGGTCGCCGCTTCTTCCGGTTTCATCGGCATCATCTTTCATCCTATCTTTTTCGTGATGGGGTTCTTTCTGGTTTTCTTTACCCTGGTTGCCTGGTTCTGGCCTCGGCGCCCCTGGAAGGAGGATGAATGAGAGTACTCGAAGGCATCGATGTAGCGGCTATGAAACGCTTGCACCCGGACCGGCGGGCACCGTTATGGTGGGGAGTTCTGGGGCTGATCACTATCGAGTCAGCCGTCGTGTTGGCATTCTGTGTCAGCTACCTTTATCTTGCCGCCCATGCCGAGGTCTGGCCGCCAACGGGAGAGGCGCCGCCGCTGTTATGGCCCAGCGTCAACCTGGTTTTGCTGCTGCTCAGCAGCGTATCGATGTTCCTGGCGGGGCAGGGAATCAATCGTGGCAACAAGAAGCAACTGGCGATCGGTGTCACCATCAGTGTCGTGCTGGCCTCCATCGTGCTGGTGTTGCGGTCGCTGGAGCTGATGGCCTACGATTTCGGCTGGCAGGAACACGCCTATGGCTCCATCGTCTGGACCATTTCCGGCTTCCACTACATTCATGTCACCTCCATGGTACTGGGTAGTACGGTAATCGCCATTCTGGCATGGCGGGGGTACTTCACCCGGGAGAGACAGATAGGCGTGGTAGTGGATACCAACTACTGGTATTTCGTCTGTATCGCCTGGGTTCCCTTTTATCTTCTTCTCTATTGGGGGCCTCGTATCCATGCCGGTTGAAGCGCGCCAGAAGAGAATTCTCCACCCGTTGCTGTTATGGGCCGGTTGGCTGATCGGCCCGCTAGCGTGGGCGCTGCATCTCGTTGTCAGCTATGTGCTGTTGGCTTGGGTGTGCGCTAGCGGACATCACTGGATATTGCATGCGATTACTTTGGTGACATTGGCGATGAGCCTTGCCGGCGTCTGGCTTGCCTGGCGGCAATGGAGCGCAGCGGGACGGCAGTGGCCGGGTAGCGGCGACAGACAGATGTCACGCATACGGTTCATGGCGATAGGTGGCTTGATTCTCGGCGTATTGTCGGCGCTTCTTATCGTGGCCGAAGGTATTCCCAATTTCTTCTTTGGGGCATGCCTGTGAGGTGCCTATGACAAGGAAAATACTGGTTTGTCTGGCATTGTTGCTGCCCGTCGTGGGGTGCGGTAGCGACGAGGCGAACTCATTGCCGGACGATTCCACGGCGGGTGATCCGGCGAAGGGAAAGGCAGCGATTGCCGACTATGGTTGCGGTAGCTGCCATGCCATACCCGGCGTTCCGGGAGCGAACGGCCGTACCGGGCCCTCTCTCGAGCGTATCGCCAAGCGGACCTACCTGGCGGGAGTGCTGCCCAATACGCCCGAGGACATGGCGCGCTGGTTGCGTGCGCCGGAAACCATCGACCCGCTTACGGCGATGCCGAACATGGTCGTAAGCGCCGAGGATGCCCGTGATATCACCGCTTACCTATACACATTGAAATGACTATTCGAACCCGTAAACGTTTGATCGAGAGAGTCCGTAAACGCGTACTGATCCGCCTGGCCCTGGCGGGTCTCGGCGTGGCTTTCGTCATGGTGGCGGGGGCGGCCATGTTCGTACTGTGGGGCGTCTATAACGTCTCCGCGCTGCAGCAACATACCGAACCCGTCTATTCCATCCTCAATACGGCCCTGGACCGCTCCATCAGCCAGCGAGCCGAGGAGATCGAAACGCCGCCGCTGGATGACCCGGCAATGGCGGAGCAGGGGCTAGTTTATTATCGTGACAAGTGCGTTCAGTGCCATGGCGCTCCCGGTGTGTCCCGGGGGGATGTCGGCAAGGGCATGACACCGGTGCCGCCGAACCTGGCTCATACCGCGGACAATCGCACGCCGGCCGAGATTTTCTGGGCCATCAAGCATGGCATCAAGATGACCGGTATGCCGAGTTGGCAGTTCATCTACACCGATGAGGAAATCTGGGAGATCGTGGCGTTCATGCGGCAAATGCCGCGGCTCTCACCCGCTGAATACCAGGCCCAGGCCGACGCTTCCCGGAGCGGCGATTCAATACCCGCCCAAGCTACCGCCGAGCGGCAATACACCGTGAAGGCGGGCACCATCCTGCCCGATCCGGAGCGGGGCCGTCTGGCTATGTACGGTTACGCCTGTATTGCCTGCCATCGCATTCCCGGCCTAGTGGGGCCGCGAGCCGACGTCGGCCCGCCATTGGCAGGGATCGCCGAGCGTCGCTTCATTGCCGGGGTGCTCGCCAACAATTTCGATAACATGGTGCATTGGCTGCGTCATCCCACCCAAGTGGACCCTTTGACGGCCATGCCGGACCTGGGAGTCACGGAGCGGGATGCCAGGGACATGACCGCCTATCTCGGCACGCTGGAGTGAGGCGGAGTCTCGAAGTTGGCTTCACGCGGAAGGATCGGCAGGCGATTCGTACCATTCGTATCAGGCGATACGCATCAGTTGTGCAGATATATTGCTATCGACAGGGTCGATGAACGAAACTTGCCGGTTCAAAATTTCCTACAGGAAGCGTCAGATGGATGAACCCGAGGACTTGAAACGCTCTTCCACTCCCAAGGCACAAGGGAGGCATGAGCAGCTGGTGGAACGTTTGCTATGGAATTCGCGCTTTCTGGTGATGCTGGCAGTGCTTCCCAGTCTGCTCGGAGCATGCGTGCTGTTCGTGATTGGCACGATAGATATTTTCAAAATACTGGTGGAAACCGTCTCCTATTATCTGTTCGGAGGGGCGGTGGACATTCATGATTCCGTGGTTCCCAGCATCATCATGGCGGTGGATATCTACCTGATCGCCATCGTCTTATTGATCTTCGGCCTAGGGGTCTATCGTCTTTTCGTTTCTCCCATCGAGCAGGCTGAGGAGCATACGCCCCGCCATCCCTTCAACGTCCAGTCGTTCGATCAGTTAAAGGACAAGATCGCCAGGGTGGTAATTCTTGCCGTAATTATCGAGTTTTTCCGCGCTGTGGTGGACATCAGGTTCCAGACTCCTTTGGATGCCATTTACCTGGCGCTCTCGGTGCTGGCGCTGTCGGCAGCGCTCTACTTGATGAGCCTGGCCCACAGGCGAGAGTAAATTAAATTCACTTTTCATATCCTAGGTTAGTTCTTTCCCACTCCATGACCGTCACCATACACACGTAGCGCAAAGGAACGCATTACAAGGACGATCAAGCAAGGATAGCTGAAGCTCATGGAGGCACGAACAGGATGTTCGTGATGAGTTCAACAAGGAAGAGAAGATAGAAGCCCGGCCGTCTAGGTCGGGCTTTCTTTTTGCTGGATAGAAATTTTCTTGACGCGGGATGAAGTGGACGTTTGCCATGGCAGTGTGCGCGTCTATTTAGCCGCACATTTCAGCCATACATCGGCAGTATTAGCCTACCGCCGGTATGAGGCCACGCAAACCGGCGTTGCGATAGGGGAAATGGCACTGATTTTTGGCCGTTTAGTGGGTATTTTCTGTATAATCGCGCACTTTTAGTGATATGTACTAAATACAGCCATAATTACAGAATGGAGTCGTTTCTCGATGAGTGATCCAGAAAGAACCAGCGGCAATCTTTGGCGACGCATCCCCTTGTGGCAAAAAATCCTCGCCGGCCTCGCGCTGGGGGTTTTGGCAGGTGCCTTGATGGGAGAAAACGCCAGCATATTCAAGCCTATCGGCGATATCTTCATAAGTGCCATCAAGATGTTGATCGTGCCCTTGGTATTCTCCACGTTGGTGGTGGGCATCACGGCAATGCGCGATCCGCAGAAAATGGGACGTATCGGCGCGCGCACCATTGGGCTTTATCTCGTCACCACCGCGTTTGCGATTTCCATTGGCCTGCTGGCATCGCTAATCTTTCAGCCTGGTGTGGGTCTGGAGATGAGCTTCGAATCCGGTGTGCAAGCCAGTGAGGCACCGAGCCTCGTCGAGATACTGGTGGGCTTGGTACCCCAGAACCCAATCGATGCGCTCGCCAAGGGTAATATTCTCCAAATCATCGTTTTCGCGATTGGTCTGGGTACCGCGTTGACGCTGATCGGTGAGAAGGGAGAGCCGGTCATTCGGGTGTTTGAAAGCTTCGCCGAGGCCATGTACAAGCTGACCAGCTTCGTCATGGCGCTCGCGCCGTTCGGCGTGTTCGGCCTGATTGCGCATGTCTCCGGCAGCTACGGCCTTGAGGTGTTACTGCCGTTGGCCAAGGTTATCGGCGTGGCCTACCTGGCCAGCGTACTGCACGTGCTGGTGGTATATAGCGGTTTGCTGACGTTGGTCGGTCGGCTCAATCCGCTTCGCTACTTGCAAGGGATTCTCGATGCCTTGGTAGTGGCTTATTCCTCGGCTTCCTCTTCGGGAACGCTGCCGGTTTCCCTGCGCTGTGCGCAGCGGAATCTAGGGGTCTCTGAAGGGGTGGCCGGTTTCGTCTTGCCGGTAGGCGCTACCATCAATATGGATGGTACCGCGATCTATCAAGGTGTGGTGGCGGTATTCATCGCTCAGTTGCTGGGGGTGGAGCTTAGCCTGATGGATTATGGAATGATCATTCTCACCGGGACGTTGGCGTCCATCGGGACAGCCGGTGTTCCCGGTGCCGGCCTGATCATGTTATCCATCGTGATGGCCCAGATCGGCTTGCCGTTGGAGGCGATTGCAGTAATCGCCGGGATTGACCGCATCCTCGACATGGCGCGTACCAGTGTCAACGTGGCGGGTGATCTCATGGTCACCACCCTGGTCGGCAAGAGCGAAGGCGAACTCGACGAAACGATCTACAACGCTCCTCGAAAGAGCTGAAGCCATGCTGCAGCACCGGTGCAATGCCGGTGCTGCTCTTTGGATGTTGTTTTCCGCCTGGCCCGTCTTGCTCTTTTCTAACGGGCTTTTCGCGGAGGCCTGCCTCGCTTGGCGAGTGGTTCAGGTGTCGGACGATTTTGCCTCTGCTGTCTCCCCCATCTCTTTCTCCGGCTTGGCCGAGCCCTGATGGCTCAGCGGTCCGGCCTGGTCGAGACGTGGGTGGTTATCCAGAAATTCGCGTTGCAGATCGGGTAGGGCGTCCAATGCCTGAAGGGTACGTGTCAGGCCATGAATGGCTGCCAGGACATCCTGGGTATTGCCCGTTTCGGAAATGGTGTGCATGTTGCGAATGGGAAAACCGATGGAAGTCGCCGCACAATCGACGGAAGCCAGTACACCGGCCATGCCGTCGGTACCGGTATCGGCGCCGACGATATCGCGCTGCAGGGGAATGTCGTGTTCGGTTGCGGTAGCGCTGATGACACGATTCAGCTGTTCGCTGGCAATGGCGCCCACTGACATGGTGAAGCCCTTGCCCATTTCCAGTGTCTGCATGCGCTTGTCACCGATGCCAGGGGCTGCCACGTAGTCGTGGTTCACATCCACACCGATGAGGGCGTCCGGCTTGAGTTCGCCGGCCAGCACGCGGCTGCCGAAGCGGCCGATTTCTTCATAAGTGGCGATGGCAAACAGTACGCGAACGTTTTCCGTGCCACCGGCCTCGGCGATCAGACGCGCCACTTCGGCGGTAACAAAGCAGCCTAGGCCGTTATCCAGGTAAGCGCCGTAAAAGGTATCGGGGCTGAAGCCGGGGCGGATGGGGCGGTCGAAGATGATGGAGTCGCCGGGACGCACCCCCAGGTTCAAGACTTGCTGTTTCTTGTTGTCACCATGGATTTGCAGGTCCAGGTAGATCTGCTCCTTCTTGATGCCTTTATCGCCGCTGCGTACGGCAGGGTCGGAAAAGTGAATGGCGCCCAGCGCTTCCACCGTGCCGCCTTCGATGACTCGATAGCTGCCGGGCGCCTGCGGATCTTCGCTGAACAGCTTCACCTCGTGACCGATCAATACGGTGGGCAGGAAGGAGTCGGTATTGATCCAGATCTTGCCGTCTTCGCCGATGCTGCGAACTTGCATGCGAATCTTGTCCGCGTGACCGATGATCATGACCTTGAACATGTCATCTCGTCCCGGGTGCGTATCCAGGACGATACCGGCATTGCCCTTGAACTGGTGAGTGTGCCAGCCGTCGGGAGCAAAGGAGTCGAAGTGGGGCTTGAGTACGCCGTAGGTCATGGCGGCTTCCAGGCCGATCGGGCTGGGTGCCGCCAGGATGTCGCGCATCAAGGTGAACTGCTGCTCCGGCATGGGTTGTGCCCAAGGCTTGTTCGTTTCGCTCATTGGATTCTCTCTGTCTGGGGAATTGCTGTGGCTGTCAGTTTGCCAGATTCCACCGATGGATGTGGAGCCGGGCGGGACGAGAAAGAGGGGAAACGGTAACCCAGGCGGAATTGATCTACGCTTATATAAGCAGGCGCACCAGCGAACCGAGTCTGGATACCGCAGAACAAGCCCACCAAGGAGGAGCGAATGTTACCGTCCACCACCTCACGAGTTGCGCGTAATACCGATGCCCGAGTGAACCAGGCGATCAAGCTGAAGACGGAAGCGAATATCGCCTATTTTGCCCAGAACCCGGAGGAAATCGATCGGCGCTTGTATGAGCTGGATGATGAGTGGGATATCGAGAGAACCCTCGAGGCCAATGCTTCGACCCTCAATATTATCGGCGTGACGCTGGCGGCCTCGGGTAGCCGGCGCTGGCTGATGCTGCCTGCGGCGGTGTCGGGTTTTCTGCTTCAGCATGCTCTTCAAGGCTGGTGTCCGCCGATCGTCTTTTTGCGCAAGCGGGGTATCCGCACCGCGACGGAAATCGCTGTCGAGCGTTATGCCCTCAAGGCGTTGCGCGGTGATTTCGGTGGCCTGGAAGACAGCACCGACCTGACGACTCACGAACGCGTGCGCAAGGTCCTGGCAGCACTCGGAAAATAGTCGTCTGTCCATGACGTCGCCTGGCAAAGCCCGTACTATGCTTTAACGTTTGCGAATATAGCTTTAATGCTTGCGAACATAACAAGGCATAAAACGGCGATGGGGGATGCGATGGGGGCGTCGGAGATGAAGTCTCGTCGGTTAAAGGTACTGCTGGCGGGACTGTTTAGCCAGATTCTATGTATCGGGGTGGCACGTTTCGCCTATACCCCCTTGCTTCCGGTAATGCAGCAGCAAACCTGGCTAGGTGATGCCGAAGGTGGCTGGCTGGCGGCGCTCAATTATTCCGGCTATATGCTGGGAGCGCTGGTCGCCGCTTCGATTCGTGGTATCCAGCTGAAGGATACGCTGTTTCGAATCGGCCTGGTGCTGGCAGTGCTATCGACCGCGGGAATGGCGCTGTCCGAGCATTTCTGGGTGTGGGCGGGATTGCGTTTCGTGGCGGGTCTCTCCAGCAGCGGCTCGATGCTGCTGGCATCGGGGTTGATTCTGCACTGGTTGATCAGCCACCAGCAGCGGGGCGAATTGGGTATTCATTTTGCGGGTGTCGGCGTGGGCATCGTGGTCGCCGCGCTGGCGGTGGAAGCCATGCTGGGCTTGGCACTCGACTGGCGTGCCCAATGGTGGGGGTTCACTCTGCTTGCCGTCGCCTTGCTGTTGCCCGCCTGGTGCTGGCTGCCTCGGCCCGCGCCAGTTTCCTCGAAGGCTACTCAGTATACCTTGCCTCAGGATACTCCCCCTTCGGCGACTTTCATGCGCTTGATGATGGCAGCGTATTTCTGTGCCGGTTACGGTTTCGTCATCAGCGCCACCTTCATCGTCACCATCGTCGAACGCGAACCGTTGCTGGCGGGGGCGGGCAACTGGGCCTTCGCCCTGGTAGGGCTGGCGGCGGCACCGGCAGTCATGCTCTGGGATCTGGTGGCGCGTCGTATCGGCTATTTAGGGGCCTTGATCCTGGCCATGGCGATCCAGGTCGTGGGAATTCTGCTGCCCGCTCTCACCGCAAGCCTTGCCGGGGTACTGCTCAGTGCTGTGCTGTACGGCGGCACCTTCCTGGGATGCGTCAGTCTGGTGCTGACCATGGCCGGCAGGCTCTATCCGTCGAGCCCAGCACGGTTGATGGGCAAGATGACGCTGGGCTACGGGAGCGCGCAGATTCTGGCCCCGGCCTTGACCGGCATGATCGCCGAACGCACGGGCCATTACGGCCTGGGCCTGTGGCTGGCGGCGGGTTTCGTGGCTCTTGGCACCGTGTTGCTGGTGTGGTTGCGGGGAGTGGATCAGACCGCCCAACAGTTGGATGCCGAAGCCAAGGCACGTCTCTACGATTGAGCATGCCTGTAACTGAAAAGAGCGCTCTACTGCCAAGGGAAGCGGAGCGGGTTCAGGTATTTTTGGTGTTTGCCCTGAAATCCTCTAGGATTGGCGCTTTTTCCTGACAGGGCTGAGGGCTCATGACGACACCTGCACAACCTCGTACGCAGTGGCTGGGCCGCTGGGGCTTCATTCTGGCGGCGACAGGCTCGGCCGTCGGCCTGGGCAATATCTGGAAATTTCCCTACATGACCGGCGAATACGGCGGGGGAGCCTTCGTGCTGGTGTATCTGGCATGCATTCTCGCCGTCGGGGTGCCGGTGATGATGACCGAGATCGCTCTGGGTCGGCGTGGCCGCGGCAGTCCTGTCGACGCCATTCGCCGGGTCGTGACGGAGTCGGGACGCACCTCGGCATGGTCGCTGCTGGGCTGGATGGCGATGCTGTGCGGCTTCATGATCCTGTCGTTCTATGTCGTGGTGGCGGGCTGGGCGTTCTCCTATCTGTGGAAAATGCTCAGTGGGGGCCTGGCCGGCTCCGGTGTGGAGGAAATGGGGGCGATTTTTGGCGCCAACAACGCCAATCCGTTCAACCTGGGCTTCTGGAGCACTCTGGTGACCTTGCTCACCATGTTGATCGTCGGCAAGGGTGTCCAGAAGGGGATCGAAAAGAGCGTGAGCTGGATGATGCCGGGCATGGTGGTGATGCTGGCGATCCTGATCCTGTACGGCGTTTTTTCCGGCGGCTTTGGCCAAGCGGTGCATTTCCTCTTTGCCTTCAATGCCGGCAGCCTTTCCAGTGAGGGAATGCTGGCGGCTCTGGGGCATGCGTTCTTCACCCTGTCGTTGGCCTCCGGCGCCATTCTCACCTACGGCAGTTACCTGCCCGCGCGGACCTCGATTGCGCGCACCACCCTTAGCGTGGCGCTGGCCGATACCGTAGTGGCGCTGATGGCCGGCCTGGCGATCTTTCCGGTAATCTTTGCCAACGGCATGGACCCGGGCGAAGGTCCAGGGCTTATCTTCATGAGCTTGCCGCTGGCGTTCCAGGCCATGCCGTTGGGCACCCTGTTCGGTATTCTGTTCTTCATCATGCTTTCCATGGCCGCGCTGACGTCCTCGATTTCCATGGTCGAAGCGACCGTCTCCTGGCTATGCGACAACAAGGGGCTTTCCCGTCGGACGGCCTCCTGGAGCACGGGAATCGTGCTGTGGCTTATCAGCACCCTGGCCATGTTGTCGTTCAACGTGGGCGCGGACTGGACCCTGGCCGGCAAGCACTTCTTCGATTGGCTGGACTATCTGACATCGCGTTGGATGATGCCGCTCGGTGGCCTGGGCATGGCGCTGCTGGCCGGTTTCGTGCTGAAAAATGCCATCATGCGCGAAGAGTTCGGGCTGTCGGGGCCTGTCTATGCGTTGTGGTTGTTCATGGTGCGCTACGTCAGTCCTCTGGGTATCGTCGTGATCTTCATCGATGCGCTGGGCGTGGCGGAAGTCTCGTTTGCCCGGCACTGGCCGTGGCTGGCGGCGTTGTTGCTGATTGCGGTAGTGCTGGGCGAAATCTTGAGTCCGCGCTTGAAAGCCCTGTTCAAGGCGGCGTGATCCGGACGACACGATCAAAGCGACGTGATGGCACGGCGTGGGCAGGATGTCTTGCCGACGCCGTTTTCTCAGGTGGAGACTTCCAGCAACTCGTTCCAGCGCGTGGTATAGCGCCTGGAAAGATGGCCGCAGCGTAACGGCCAGGCCGCTTGCCGGCGAGCCAGGCCGAAGGCGATGGTGCCGTGTCCCATGGTGCGGTTGATGCTGTCCAGGGTCTCCATCAGTTGCCGGTTGCGTGTGCTCTCCGCAGCATCGGGCGGCGTGCCGAGCAGCGGCATCTGATAGTTGGCGGCATCCACCAGGTCGAGCAGCATCACTCCCGCTTTCATGTAACGGTAGCGCGGGCGATAGGCCTGCCTGAGCGCTCGTTGCGCGGTGGCGATGATCTGGCGGCTCTCTTGTGTCGGATAGGGTAGTTCGGCCACCACGTGAGGAAAGGATTGGGGCAAGTCTCGGCGATGGCGGTTGGTGTTGAGAAATACCAGAACCGCACGCGCCAGGCTGTTCTGGGCGCGCAGCTTCTCCGCGCCGCGCTGGGCATGATGGCGTACCGCTTCCTGCACATCGGCCCATGCCCCGGTGGCACGACCGAATGAGCGAGAGGTCATGATGCGCTGACGCGGCTGATCGAAGGCGTTCATGTCGAGACAGGGCGTTCCGCCAAGCTCCATCGCCGTGCGGGCCAGGGTGACGGAAAAGCGCCGCCGCAACGTCTTGATGTCGCTGCAGCGAAGCTCCCATGCCGTCTTGATTCCCCCCGCCGCCAGGCGTTCGGCCAGGCGTCTACCCACGCCCCATACCGCGTTGACCGGGGTACGTTGAAGAACTCCCCGCGTGGCAGCGTCATCCCCCGCAAGCAAACAGACCCCCCGATGATGGCGATCGACCTTGGCGGCATGATTGGCAAGCTTGGCCAGGGTATGGGTCGGCGCCAGCCCCACGCATACCGGAATCCCCGTGTAGCGGCGCACCCGCGCATGGATCGAGCGTCCTATCTCCAGGCACTCGTTGGTCTGGTGGCCGTCCAGGTGAATGAACATCTCGTCGATCGAGTAGGGGGCTACGTCGGGGCTGAATTCCTGGAGCACTTCAAGCACCCGCGAGGACATGTCCCCATACAGCTCATAGTTGGAGGAGAGCAGGAACAACTCGCCTCGCCGCACCTGCGCTTCCAACTTGAAAGCAGGGGTACCCATGGCGATTCCGAGAGCCTTCAGCTCCTGGGAGCGGGCAATGACACAACCATCATTATTGGAGAGCACCCCCACGGGAACACCCTGTAAGCTCGGCTTGAAGACACGTTCGCAACTCACGTAGAAATTGTTGCCGTCGACCAGGCCGATCATAGCGGATACTCGTGAATCACCGCGCGCACCACTCCCCACACCTGACAGTCGCTATCTTCCAGAGGGATCGGGGGGTAACGCGGATTGGAAGAACAGAGAAACGGCTGACCTCGACGAGTTTCATAGCGCTTGACGACGATCTCGCCTTCCACCATGGCCACCAGGATGTGACCGGGCCGGGGTGGGATCGAGCGATCGACGATCAACAAGTCGTTGGCCTGGATACCCAGCGCTTCCATGCTGTCGCCGGTAACGCTGAGGTAGAACGTGGCGGCAGGCTGCTTCACCAGGCGCTGGTTGAGATCCAGGCGCCGCATCTCGTAATCCTGCGACGGGGAGGGAAAGCCGCTGAAACCGGTACGCCCCAGCGCTATCGGGTAGGGAAGCGAACAGGCAGTCGCGGGGATGGCAGGGGTAGTCAAGTCCATGGCGGCACTCGAAAGTAATGGTTGGTGTATTTATATACAGTATTTTATGGAAGAGAATAAAATGCAAGCGCCAAGGCGAGTCAGGACAGGAAGCAGGCCAGCAAGAGAGCAACAAGAGAGCGTTAAGAGAGCAGTCGAGAAAGAGTGAGAGTGCGATGAGATTGGCAGGGCTGCTGGCTCGAGTACGTTGATGGTGGCTCGCTTAGCGAGCCAGCCACATGCCGACGACGATGGCGCTGATCGTGACGACAAGAAAGACGAGGTTGCGGGCACGGGTATCGCGTTTATGTTTCATGAGTCACCAGGTTAGCCGGGCGGAAAGAGAAAATCCGGGGCGGATGGTAGCTTTTCGGGCTACTTTCGTCATCCCAAGCTCGTATACTGGGGCTTTTCGCCTGGACATCGCTCATGCTTTCCGCTTTTCCCGACCCTTCCCCGTTGACCTTGGCCCACGGTCGTCTGGCCGCCCTGAGCTGGGGAAAGATCGATGCCCCCGTCTGGCTAGCCCTGCACGGCTGGCTGGATAACGCCGCCAGTTTCTCGCGCCTGGCGCCACGACTGGCCAGTCAGTTGGGAATCCGCATTATCGCTCTCGACCTGCGCGGCCATGGGTTGTCGCAGCCGGCGCCAGGCGGTAGTGACTACGCCTTGTGGGACTATTGCCACGACCTGCTGGATGCCTTGGATGAGCTCGAACTGGAACGCGCGTGCCTGCTGGCGCACTCGATGGGAGCGGCGGTGGCCTGTCTGACGGCGTCGGCGATGCCGGAGCGAGTCGAAAGGCTGATCTTGATCGACGGCCTAGGCGCCTTGAATACCCCAGCCTGCGAAACGCCCCAACAACTGCGCAAGGGGCTTCAGGCCCATCGCCGCCCGCTGTCCCGCTCCCCTCGTTATCCCGATAGCGCTACGGCGGTTGCCGCACGCGTGGCGGGGGGCGTCACACCGATCGGCCAGGCCACGGCGGCTCCTTTGGTGGAGCGTAACCTCGAGCCATGTGGTGACGGCGGCGTGCGCCTGCGCACCGACGGCCGCCTGCTCAAGCCCTCGTTGGTGCGTTTCTCGCCCGAGCAGGTCCTGGGCATATTGGCGAGCATCGAATGCCCTGTACTGCTGGTAGAGGGAGAGGAGGGCATTCTGGGCGAAAGGCCGTGGGCACAACAGGCCCGCCAAGCGGTCCCGCAGCTGACGCGTTATGTCCTTGGCGGCGGTCATCACCTGCATCTGGAACCCGGCTCGGTCGACAAGGTGGCAGCGGTCATCGTTGCCGAGCGTAACGTGTAGTTGAGAATGTGCAGTTGAGAATGTGTAGTTGAAAAAGGAAAGGGGAAACGACATGAAAGCGCTGACTCGTCCAAGGGGTGGCAATAAAGTGGCCTTGGTGCTGGGGAGCGGCGGGGCGCGTGGCTATGCCCATATCGGGGTGATAGAAGCCCTCGAGGCACGCGGTTACGAAATCATTTCCATCGCGGGATGTTCCATGGGAGCGCTGGTGGCGGGGGTTTACGCCACCGGCATGCTGTCGGCCTATCGCGACTGGGTCTGCGAGCTGGACTACCTGGATGTGCTCAAGCTGGTGGATGTCACCTGGAGTCCCATGGGCGCCATGCGCGCAAGCAAGGTGATGAGCAAGCTGGAAAGCCTGGTCGGCGACGTGTTGATCGAGGACCTGCCGATTCCGCTGACCGCCGTGGCGACGGACCTGGTTCGCCAGCGTGAAGTCTGGTTCCAGGAAGGCTCCCTGTTGCGTGCCATTCGCGCCTCGATTGCCGTACCGGGCGTGATTACCCCGTTACACCTGGGTGATCAAGTGCTGGTGGACGGCGGTCTGCTCAATCCACTGCCCATCATGCCGGTGGTAGCGGCGCATCAGGCGGATCTGGTGGTGGCGGTGAATGTGACGGCCCATAGTCCGCAGCCGGTCACGCTGGAAGAGCTGTTGCCTGCCAACGGACTAGCCGCGACACAGGTGCAGCAACAGCAAGCGCGAGACAACAGCGGTTGGCTGGATGAGGTGCGCGAGGCGACCCGGCGGATGTGGGAGGGAATGGGTGGCGCCAGTAACGAAACGGGGCTCGAGTCGGAAAGTGACGAGATTCGCGGTAAGCGCGAGTGGAGCAAGTTGAACATGATCATGGAGTCATTCGATATCACCCAGGCGGCTCTGGCGAAATACAAGGTAGCCGGCTATCCCCCGGACGTACTGATCGAAGTTCCCAAGACGGTTTGCGGCGCCTACGAGTTTCATCGCGCCGTCGACCTGATCCGCCTGGGCAGGCACCTGGCGGACCAGGCACTGGAACGTCGCATGCCCGGGGTGGCGTCGGATGCCACCGAATAAGAGCCCGAACGCTCAGGCTCCCCGCTTGCGCAGCAGCACATAGAGCGCGCCGGTACCGCCATCGAGCTCGACGGCGGAACAGAACGCCAGCACGCCGGGCCATTCACGCAGCCAGGCGTTGACGTGGCTTTTCAGCACAGGGAAGTCCGCGGTCGTCCCCCAAGCCTTACCGTGGACCACCAGCACGCAGCGCAGCCCTTCGGCGCCGGCATCGCGCAGAAAGCTTTCCAGTTCGGCGCGGGCTTCTTCCAGGGTATAGCCGTGCAGGTCCAGGCCGGCTTGCCAGGCGGTCTGGCCACGCTTGAGCTGGCTGAAAACGCGCCAGGGCAGATCGGGAAGGCTGAATTCCAGATACTCCGAGGGCCGCACGGCTTCCACGCGGCCGTCCGAGGTGCGCCCGGTGGCGTTCAGCGTGTTTGTTTCCGTCGCCGCCTGGCGACGCACGGCCTGGGCAATGTCCGCCTTGCGCGGTTTACCCGGGTCGGCTCGATTGGTCTCGATACGACGCACTCCGGCGGCCTGCAGCGCCTGACGAAAGGCATTGATGTCGTCGTCATCGGGCAAGTGGCGGCGTCGGGTCATGGAGGGCTCTGATGGTGGAAGTGGCAATGGTGGAAGCGGGTGATGGTAAAGACGACAGTATAGCGGGCTGAGCGTTGCTGTGAACCGGCTGGCGCGAAAGGTACAATCCGCTCTTACCTTGTGCATGACAAATGTGTGAACCTTACTGACTGCAAGCAGGATATGCCGTGGCTGAACCTTCTCCCTCCGTGACTTCCCGTTCCACACTCCGTCTCGATGATGCCGAGCTCAGCGATGGCTTGCTCACCCTGCGCGACTACCTGCGCTGGGCGGCCAGCGAGTTTCATCTTGCCGGACTCCATTACGGCCATGGCACCACCTCGGCCTGGGACGAAGCGGTGGCGCTGACCCTGGGTGCCCTGCACCTGCCATGGAATGTCGATCCGGCGGTACTGGATGCCCGATTGCTGGCGCCGGAGCGCCTGCGTGTCGTGGCACTGGTACGCGAGCGCATCACCACGCGCCGCCCGCTTCCTTACCTGCTGGGTGAAGCCTTCTTCGCCGGTTTTCCGTTCGACGTGGACGAGCGGGTGCTGATTCCGCGTTCGCCGATTGCGGAACTGGTAGAGGATGGCTTCGGCGCCTGGTTCCCCGACGAGCCGCCGGCCCGGGTACTGGACCTATGCGCCGGTTCGGGATGCATCGGTATCGCTACCGCCCTGCATCTTCCCACCTGCACGGTCGACTTGGCTGATATCAGTCAGGAGGCGCTGAATTTGGCGCGCCAGAATATCACCCGGCATGACGTGGGCCAGCGGGTCAGAGCCGTGCAGTCGGACGTGTTCGATGGCCTGGAAGGGCAGCGCTACGATCTTATCGTGTCCAATCCGCCTTATGTGGATGCCCATGATCTACACACCATGCCGGCGGAGTTTCGCCATGAGCCGTCACTCGCCCTGGGAGCAGGGGACGATGGCCTGGATATCGCCCGGCGCCAGTTGCGAGAAGCTCGCGACCATCTCACCGACAACGGCGTGTTGATCGTCGAAGTGGGCAATTCCGACCGTCATCTGGAGGCCGCCTTCCCGGAGGTGCCCTTCATGTGGCTTGAATTCGAGCGTGGCGGACAGGGTGTATTCGCCTTGAGCGCCGCTGAACTCGACGCCCATGCGGCGTCTTTTGCGTGAGGAACTAACGCTCATGTCTGGCAATACTTTCGGCAAACTGTTTACCGTCACGACTTTCGGCGAGAGCCATGGCCCGGCACTGGGCGCGATTGTGGATGGCTGCCCGCCGGGGCTCGAACTGAGCGAGGCCGATCTTCAACAAGACCTGGACCGTCGCCGTCCCGGCAGTTCCCGCCATACCACTCAGCGCCAGGAGCCGGATCAGGTACGCATTCTCTCGGGCGTCTTCGAGGGCAGGACTACCGGTGCCACCATCGGCTTGTTGATCGAGAATACCGACCAGCGCTCGAAGGATTATTCCAAGATCAAGGACCAGTTCCGTCCCGCTCACGCCGACTACACCTATCACCACAAATACGGCTTGCGTGACTATCGCGGTGGTGGACGTTCCAGCGCTCGGGAGACCGCGATGCGCGTGGCTGCCGGCGCCATTGCCAAGAAGTACCTCGCCGCCCTGGGTGTTCAGATACGCGGTTACATGAGCCAACTGGGTCCCTTGGCCATCGAGTTCAAGCAGTGGCAAAGCGTGGAGGAGAATGCGTTCTTCTGCCCCGACCCCGACCGGGTGCCCGAACTCGAGGCCTACATGGACCAGTTGCGACGTGATCAGGATTCGGTGGGAGCCGAGATCACCGTGATTGCAGAAGGCGTTCCGGTCGGCCTGGGCGAGCCGGTCTTCGACCGCCTGGATGCTGATCTGGCGCATGGCTTGATGAGTATCAACGCGGTAAAAGGGGTGGAGATCGGTGCCGGTTTCGCCAGCGTCAGCCAGCGGGGCACGGAGCATCGCGATGAAATGACACCGGATGGTTTCCTCTCCAACCATGCGGGTGGCGTATTGGGCGGTATTTCCAGTGGGCAGCCGGTTGTCGCTCGCCTGGCGCTGAAGCCCACATCCAGTATCACGACGCCGGGACGGTCCATCGACATACACGGCCAGCCGGTGGAAGTGGTGACGAAAGGGCGCCATGACCCATGCGTGGGTATTCGCGCCACCCCCATCGCCGAAGCCATGATGGCACTGACGCTGATGGACCACTGGTTGCGCCACCGGGCGCAGAATGCAGACGTGCGTGTCGATACCCCCCGGTTGCGTTAGAACCCCATAGCTGCGTTAAAGGCTGCGCCTTTCGCTGTGAGCCGGCACTGCTACACTCAAACAAGAAGCCAAGGAGTTGCCCATGAAAATCAACGTCGAGTTTGACCTTACTCCCGATGAATTTCGCCAATCCCTGGGACTGCCGGATGTCGAGGCGTTCCAGCAAAGCCTGCTTGGGCACATACAGAACCAGATGGAATCCGGTGTGGAAGGCTACGATCCGATGAGCTTGATGCGGCCTTTCCTGCAACAGCCGATGATGCAGCAAGGCCTGTCTCAGGGACTGGCCAATTTCGGGACTTACCAGCAGATGATGCTGGATATGTTGCGCCAGGCCGGAGCGTCGGCCAAGCAAGGGAATACCGCTTCCTCCGGAGGTGACGAATCTGGCGTGGCAAGAGGCGATAGCAGCGCAAGTCGAGGAGAGGGCGATGCAGACAAGCGCAAGCCCGCCGCGACTTCTCGCTCTCGTCGCAAACGCAGCGAGAGTTGATAAAACTGTTGATAAGACGAGTCGTTGTTAAAAATCGACATAGTTGTTAAAAATCGACATAGAAGAAATTAAACGTCGCCGTCAAAGACATAAATGCTAGAGAAGCAGGAGCAACTAGGCACGAAGCATAAGGCGAAAAATACGCTGCGATAGCCACTTTTGGTCTATTGCAAAGCCTGTGGAGTAGGATTAATCTTTTTGCAGTGCAGCATGCCGCTTTGGGGCTAACCGGTACGCCCTTGATCAAGATATCCATATAGTTATGGAAAGGAGCAAGCACCATGCAAGACAAGATGATGGACAACCTCAACGCCCAGACACGCCAGATGTTCGAGCCGATGCGCAAGATCAATTCGCTGATGCTCAACAACATGGAAAAGATGACCCAGTACCAACTGGAGTCGATGAAACGCTATAGCCAGATGGGTACCGAGCGTATCCGTAGTGCCACGGAGATCGAAGACGCGGAAAGCCTGCGCGACTTCGGCACACGTCAGGCGGAAATGATGAACGAGCTTTCCCAGCAGATGCTGGAGGATGCACGAGCCATGAGCGAAATGAGCCTGCAGTTCAAGTCGGAGATGGAAACGCTGTTCAAGGAAGCGGGTAGCCGAATGGCCGAGCAAGCCGGAAATGCCGGAAATGTCGACAGTGCTGGTGCTAGTAGCGACGGAGGCGGCAAGAATGACCAGCCCGCCAAGGCGAACAGTCAGGCATCGCGCAAGAATTCATAACGACAGTACGCGGCGCTTACCAGCGTCGCTTCGTTTGCCAGTCGCTTGTTCCAAATAGCTGTGTTGCATGGCATCGCTACGCCATGCGACGGGAGAATGGGTATGCAACCAGGATGGGAAACACCATCCCAGGTAGATATGGAAACCTGGAATACACAACTCAAGGAGGTCGGTGAGCAGTATAAGGGCCTGCTGGAAGACATGCTGAAACGCATTGAGCCCAGCGAAGCGGCCGATACCGTCTACACCGACATGCGGGAGTGCTTTGAAGCCGGCGCACAATCGCTGATGAAGAGCCCGCAATTGTTATGGCAAACCCAGGCCCGTCTTGCCCAGGATCAATGGCTACTTTGGCAGCAGGGGCTGCGGAGTATGGCTGGCGAGCAGGTCGAACCCCTGGTCACGCCGGCGAAAAACGATCGCCGCTTCAAGGATGAGGCATGGCAGCAGGAACCTTATTACCAGTCGATCATGCAGCAATATCTGCTGTTTTCCCAGGCCGTGGAGGAGATGATCGAGAACCTGGAAGGACTCGACGAAACCCAGAAGCGGAACCTGGCCTTTTATGCGCGCCAATTGATCAACGCCATGGCACCGACCAATTTCGTCACCACCAATCCTGAGGTGATGCGACGCACCCTGGAGACACGCGGCGAAAATCTGGTGGAAGGCCTGGAGCACTTGCGCGAAGATCTGAAGAATTCCGCCGAAGGCATCAATGTGCGCATGACCGATCGCCAGGCGTTCAAGATCGGGGGCAATATCGCCGTCACTCCGGGGGCGGTGGTATATGAAAATGAGCTGATCCAGCTACTCCAGTATACCCCTACTACGGAGAAGTCTTTCAAGACGCCCTTGTTGATCGTTCCCCCCTGGATCAACAAGTACTATATTCTGGATTTGCGCGAGGATAACTCCTTCGTCAAATGGCTGGTGGATCAAGGCCATACGGTATTTCTGATATCCTGGCGCAATCCCGGCCCCGAGCAGCGAGATCTGACCTGGGCCGACTATATGCAGATGGGCCCTATCGAAGCCATCGAGGCAATCGAGAAGGCCTGCGGCGAGAAGTCGGTGAATATGGTCAGCTACTGTATCGGCGGTACCCTGGCGGCTTCCACCATGGCTTACCTGACCAGTACCCGCCGAGCGCGCAAGGTCAAGTCGGTGACTTACATGGCCACGCTGCAGGACTTCCGCGATCCAGGCGATATCGGTGTGTTCCTCAATGAGCGGGTCGTCCAGGGGATCGAAAAGACGCTGGATGCCAAGGGCTACCTGGATGGGCGCTCCATGGCGTACACGTTCAACCTGCTGCGTGAAAATGACCTGTTCTGGTCGTTCTACGTCAACAATTACCTGAAAGGGGAAGCGCCGGCAGCTTTCGACCTGCTGTACTGGAATACCGATGGTACCAACCTGGCAGCGGGCACCCATGCCTGGTATCTGCGCAACATGTATCTGGAGAACCGCCTGGTCCAGCCTGGTGGGATCGAACTCGACGGGGTGAAAATCGACCTACGCAAGGTCTCGACACCCAGTTACTTCATTTCCACCAAGGAAGATCATATCGCTAAGTGGAACAGCACGTACTACGGCGCCTTGTTGCCGAAAGGTCCGGTAACCTTCGTGCTGGGCGGTTCGGGACATATTGCCGGTATCGTCAATCCGCCCCACAAGAATAAATATGGTTACTGGACAAACGATACGTTGCCCGATACCTCCGACGCATGGTTGGAACAAGCCAGTTTTAACGAAGGTTCCTGGTGGCCGCACTGGCAAGCCTGGATGACCCAGAACGGCTTCGCCGATAGCGAGAAAATGGTGCCGGTGCGTCAGCCTGGTGAAGGTGAGCTGACGATTATCGAACCGGCACCGGGTCGCTACGTACGTCAGACCATACCCGAAGTGATAGCCGGTGTTTCCAGCGAATAGTACTTATCAATAGTACTTATTAATAGTACTCATCAAAAGCACTTGAAATCGGTTACCTAGAACGCGCCTAATCTATTGCAAGTTGGTTAAGTCGCAATGGGTTAGGCGTCAATTCATTCTCCGCAAGTTATAGTTTCTTGTGCGAGTCGACTCTTTTCTACGCTGGCTTAGATGGGCGCTGGCGATGGGAGATGATGCCCGACAGCAACATCAGGATCGCGACCACCCAAGTAGGCCAGCTTCCCCAGCGGGTAAACGGCGTGAGTCCTTGCATTGCTTGAACCTCGCCGGTCAGGGTAGTGGTTTCGAACTGTGGAGCCCGTTGCGTGACCTTTCCCTGTGGATCGACGATTACCGTCACCCCATTGCTGGTGGCGCGTACCACATAGCGGCCGTTTTCCAGCGCTCGCAGCCGAGCCATTTGCAGGTGCTGTAGCGGGCCGATGGAACTACCAAACCAGGTGTCGTTGGAAACCGTCACCAGAATATCGCTTTCCCGCGCTCGGCTGGCTACCAGCTGCGGATAGATGATTTCGTAACAGATCGCGTTACCCAGGCGCAGTCCAGCCGCTTCCATCGGGGATTGGTCCGCCGCCCCTCGGGTAAAGGTGGACATGGGCAGGTCAAAGAAGTCGATGGCCCCTCGCAATATGCTTTCCAAGGGCAGGTATTCACCGAACGGCACCAGATGCTCCTTCTGGTAACTACCTTGCGTATTGCCCACTCCCACAACGCCATTGTAATAACGCCCTTGATCGTCGCGTTGCACTATCCCGGTCACCAGGGCGGTGTCGGGCGCCAGGTCGGCTTGTACGCGCTCAAGCACGGGACGTGCCTGTGTCTCCATCATGGGCAGGGCGGTTTCGGGCCATACGATAAGGTCGATGTCGTCGCCAACCTCGCGGGTAAGTTCACTATAGGTATTCGCGGCAATACGCTGCCCTTCAGGCGTCCACTTGATCAGCTGTGGCAGGTTGCCCTGCAACAAGGCCACCCGGACGGGTTCCCCGGTCGGGCTCGTCCAATGCTGGGGAAGGGCGAGGGGAACTAACCATATCAACGCCAGAGGCACCAGAGCGAGCCAGCGACGGGATAGAAAGGCAACCCCCAGGGCACCGCTGAGCGCTACCAGTAAGGACAGTAGATAGACCCCACCAATGGGCGCCCAGGCCGCCAGTGGGGAATCCACCTGGCCCGTGCCCAGCAGTAGCCAGGGGAAACCGGTGAACAAATAGGTGCGCAATACTTCTCCGAGTACCCAGGCGCCGGCAAACGAGACTACCGCCAGGCGAGGGCCGGCGACCTTGCGATACCCCCATAAAGTGGCGGCGAAGAATAGCGACAGGACACTGACGAACAGCGCGGTGAGAAACAGCGCCAGCGGTACGCCCGTGTATCCGTAATCATGAATGGAGACATAGACCCAGGAGGCGCCTGTCGCGAACAAGCCCAGACCATAGCACCATCCCTTCAGCGCTGCCTGAGCGGGGCTTAGGCGATGCAGGCCAAGATACATCAGCCCTGCGGCAACCGGGCCGAGCCACCATAGCTCGAAAGGCGAGGCGGTCAGGGTGGTTAGCCCGCCGGCCACCAGGGCGGCGAGATAATTGAAATAAGGAATTTTGAACAGGGAAAACGGGCGGCGCATGGCAATTCCAGGCAGGACGGGGACTGGCGATGGGGCGTTATGGATGATGCACTGACTGTTGACGCAAGTATTATTGCTCGCTTTCCTGAGGGCTGAGCTCACGCTCGGCTTCAAGTAGGCGGATGCGGCGGTTATCCGCATTGAGCACAGTGAAGCGCCAGCCGCCGAAGGTGGTTTGTTCTCCACGGCGGGGCAGGTGACCGAACTGCTGCATGACTAGCCCCCCGAGGGTATCGAATTCGTCGTCCGAAAAACGTGTACCGAACCTTTCGTTGAAATCCTCGATCGGGGTCAAGGCGCGAATGGCGAAATGTCCGGTTTCGAGCTCGCGGATATCTTCTTCCTCGTCGATATCGTGCTCGTCTTCGATATCGCCGACGATCTGCTCGAGAATGTCTTCGATGGTGATGATCCCGGCGGTTCCCCCATACTCATCCACCACGATGGCCATATGGTTGTGGGTATCGCGGAACTCCTTGAGCAGGCTGTTGAGCCGCTTGGATTCGGGGATGAACATGGCGGGTCGAAGGACATCCGCCAACTGGAAGGTGTCGCGTTGATGCTGGGTCTGCGAAAGCAGGGGTAGAAGATCCTTGACCAGCAAAATGCCCTTCACGTCGTCGAGATTCTCGCCGATGACCGGGTAGCGGGAGTGGCCGGTCTCATGAATGAGTGGCAGGTAGCCGTCAGCGGTTTGATCAAGCGTGATGGCGGTGACCTGGGACCGGGGAATGAGAACTTCCCGTACTTGTTGGTCGCTGATCTGCAGGGCGCCCTCGATGATCGTCATGGCGTCCTGGTCCAGTTTCAGCCGACCGGCAGTGTGGCGTAGAAAGGCCATCAGCTCATCGCGCGAGCTGGGTTCTTCACTATCTCCGGAAAGGGCGCCAAAGAATTTCTCGAGCCAGGATTTTTGCGTTGAGTTGCTCGATCGGTCTTCGCTCATGCGTCAATTCTCTTGTATACGGACGTGCAGATTTTTCTGGCACCAGGGCTTGCGAGCCGG
This sequence comes from Halomonas sp. Bachu 37, assembly GCF_039691755.1. Taxonomy (NCBI): domain Bacteria; kingdom Pseudomonadati; phylum Pseudomonadota; class Gammaproteobacteria; order Oceanospirillales; family Halomonadaceae; genus Halomonas; species Halomonas kashgarensis. The sequence goes on from NZ_CP137552.1 coordinate 497,332, forward strand.
TGGGCCGCTTTATCAGCGTGAATCGCATTCTCGCCTGATTCACACGATCAGTGAACCCTATCCTTGGCTCGCGTCATGGTTCTTGACGTATATCACTGGGGCAAGCGTAAGGGTCGGCAATACCCAGTGTCGCAAGAATTTCACGTTCCAACTGCTCCATTACCTCGGCATCATCATCCTCGATATGATCGTAGCCCATCAAATGCAGGGTGCCATGGATCACCAAATGCGCATAATGATCGAGCACCGCCTTGTGCTGTTGCTCGGCCTCGTCGACGACCACCGCATGACAGATAACCAGATCCCCCAACAATGGCAAGGCGATGCCAGGAGGTGCCTCGAAGGGAAACGAGAGCACATTGGTGGGTTTATCCTTGCCGCGATAGGTGTGGTTCAGTTGACGTCCCTCGTCCTCGTCGACCAGGCGTATGGTCAATTCTCGGGCGCTGGTGTCAGGATGGCGGGCCAGAACCGCGCCGACCCAGCGGGTGAGCTGGGCCAGCGAGGGTAGCGGCTCGGCTTGCGTGGCAACTTGCCGGTCCACCTCCACGTCGTTCATGAGAAAGAATTCCTGTCGTGTTCATCGCGCGCTAGCAGGCGAGCTTCGCGGGCCTGGCGACGAGCTTCCTGCTCGGCACGTTCGGCGACTTCCTGCTGTGACTCGAAAGAGTCGTAGGCTTCGATGATGCGCTGAACCAGCGGGTGGCGAACCACATCCTTGGCGGCGAAATGGGTGACACCGATACCCGGTGTTTCCCGCAGCACTTCCAACACCTGGATCAAGCCCGAACGTTGCCCCTTGGGCAAGTCGACCTGGGTGACGTCGCCGGTAATGACCGCAGTGGAGCCGAAGCCGATCCGAGTCAGGAACATTTTCATCTGTTCGGGCGTGGTGTTCTGGCTTTCGTCCAGGATGATATAGGAGTTGTTGAGCGTGCGACCGCGCATGTAGGCCAGAGGTGCGATCTCGATTACTTGCCGCTCGATCAACTTGGCCACCTGCTCGAAGCCGATCATCTCGTACAGCGCGTCGTAGAGCGGGCGCAGGTAAGGATCGATCTTCTGGGCCAGATCGCCCGGCAGGAAGCCCAGTTTCTCGCCGGCCTCGACCGCTGGGCGCACCAGAAGGATTCGCCTGACTTCCTGCTGATTCAGGGCCTCGACGGCGGCAGCCACTGCCAGGTAGGTCTTGCCGGTACCTGCGGGGCCGATGCCGAAATTGATGTCGTGGGCACGAATGCTCTGCACGTAACGCTGCTGATTGAGCCCGCGGGGCTTGATCATGGTGCGTGGGGTGCGCAACACGACTTCGTCACTTGCCTCGCCGGGATCTTCTTCATCGAGAGCTTCCAGGCCGGATTCCTGCAGAAACAGATGCACGGTATCCGGTTCCAGGGGGCTGGCCTCGGTTTCGCGATAGAGGTGTTCCAGCACATTGGCGGCGGCCTTGATGCGGTTGGCGGGCCCTGCCAGCTGGAAAACATTGCCGCGGTTACGCAGGGTGACGTCTAGCCGGCTTTCCACCAGTTTCAAATGCTCATCTTGCTGACCGCACAGGTTGGCGAGTCGCTGTGGGTCATTGGGTTCAAGGCTGAGGGTGATGATGCGATTAGCCTGGGAAGATGGCTGGTTCAAGACGGAAAAACCCATAGAGTAGTGGATGTGGTTCTCAGCTTACTGCCCCGACGGGTGTCGGGGCAATCACTCAGCCTGTCGTTGGTACTTAACTCTGACGCTTATCGACGAGACTTGTGGTGGTAACGCTGGACAGGAACTGCAGGATCGGTATGGATCAATAACGCTGGGGCGAGGCAAGTTCGCCGCGCAAGGAGTTGGGCAGGGCTTCGGTGATGTCCACATCGACGAAATAGCCAATCAACTCCGTGGGGTTGGCGGCGCGGAAGTTGACCACGCGGTTGTTTTCCGTGCGCCCCGAGAGTTGCCCAGGATCCTTGGGTGAAAAGCCGTTGACCAGTACGCGCTGTGTCGTACCGACCATGCGCCGGCTGATCTGCATGGTCTGCTGGATGATACGCTCCTGCAGGATGGCCAGGCGCTGCTTCTTGAGGGCTTCGGGGGTTTCGTCGGGCAGCGCGGCCGCAGGGGTGCCGGGGCGAGCCGAATAGACGAAGCTGAACGAGTGATCGAAGCCGATGCGATGGATGAGATCCATGGTGGCCTCGAAATCCTCTTCGGTTTCGCCGGGGAAGCCGATGATGAAATCCGACGAGAAGCTGATATCGGGGCGCTGCTCACGGATGCGCTCCATCTTGTCGATATATTCCTGCGCTGTGTGGCCGCGCTTCATGGCGCTGAGTATACGGTCCGAACCGGACTGCACGGGCAGGTGCAGGTGGCTCACCAGCTCGGGAATCTCGCCGAATGCTTCGACCAGGCTGTCGGTGAATTCGACCGGGTGCGAGGTGGTGAAGCGTACTCGATCGATACCCTCCACCGCCGCCACACAGGCGATCAGCTCGGCCAGGTCGATTTCATCACCCAACTGGTTCTCGCCACGGTAGGCATTGACGTTCTGGCCCAGCAGATTGATTTCACGGACCCCCTGGTCGGACAGGTGGATCACTTCATCCATTACCGCCTCGAATGGGCGCGAGACCTCTTCGCCCCGAGTGTAGGGGACCACGCAGAAGGTGCAGTACTTCGAGCAGCCTTCCATGATCGAGACGAACGCCGAGGCACCATCCGAGGAGGGCTGGGGCAGGTGATCGAACTTCTCGATTTCCGGGAAGGTGACATCAACCGTGGCAATCTGGTTGGCGGCGCGCGAGTCCAGCATCGAGGGAACTCGGTGAAGGGTCTGCGGCCCGAATACCATGTCCACATGAGGGGCGCGCTTGCGGATGACTTCGCCTTCCTGACTGGCCACGCAGCCGCCTACACCGATCACCAGATCGGGATTGGCTTCCTTGAGCTTCTTCCAGCGCCCTAGTTGGTGAAATACCTTTTCCTGGGCCTTTTCGCGAATCGAGCACGTGTTGAGCAGAATGACATCGGCTTCCTTCTCGTTATCGGTCAGCTCAAGCTGATGAGACTCGCCGAGCAGATCCGCCATACGGGAGGAGTCGTACTCGTTCATCTGGCAGCCGTGCGTCTTGATGAAAAGCTTCTTCGCCATCGGTACCTGTCGTCTGTGGATCGTCGGGGGACGAGAAAAGTGAATTTTCCACCTCGGGGGTGAATAACATGATGCGACATGCGTCTGCCGCTGATGGAATGCGAGCATTATACGGACAGGGGCGAGGCGGGGCCAGTATGGTAGCGGGGCGGGCTTGACCTAAATGAAACAATGCGTATACTACGCACCGTGCTTACGGCAGTTCCCCGATAGCTCAGTTGGTAGAGCAAATGACTGTTAATCATTGGGTCGCAGGTTCGAGTCCTGCTCGGGGAGCCAAGCAAACGCCGTCAAGTACCGCAGCAGAAATCGTATGATGTAGTTCCTCGATAGCTCAGTTGGTAGAGCAAATGACTGTTAATCATTGGGTCGCAGGTTCGAGTCCTGCTCGAGGAGCCAATCATCGCCAATAGCGTTTCCCGTTTCCGCGCCGAGTCAGGCAAGTGTGCATCGGGTAATGGATTGGCTTCATCCTGTAAGCTTTCATGTTCCCCGATAGCTCAGTTGGTAGAGCAAATGACTGTTAATCATTGGGTCGCAGGTTCGAGTCCTGCTCGGGGAGCCAGCTGCATTTAACGCTTTAGCGTTATTCCTTCTGATCCTCTCGTCGTTACCTCATATCAAGTTATCTATAGCTTTTGACTTATAGCTTTTGAACATCCTGGTCTTATCCCGTCTAAACAGGCAGATGCCTGTCTCTTGTCGTGTCTGCCGTAGGCACTGTGTGGGTAAATCATCGTTGAAGAAACAGGACCCGTGGCAGCGCCACGGGTCCTGCAAGGGTGGTGAATTACTGGCGTCCGGCCATCTGTTGTGCCTGGAGCAGCTGGGTGTAATCGAGCAGGATTTCCGCCGACTCGATCACCTGGGCGCGTTCCACGGGTTCATCCTCGGGTTGAGATTCACCATTGTCCTCTCCCGTATTGTTTGCCCGGGCATCGCTCCAATCTTCGAGAAGCTCCAGGCCAAGCGCCCGGCGGCGTTGGTTCTCCAGCGAGAGCTGCTCGGCCTCCTGAGCTTCCATCTCACGCTGACGCAGGTCTCGATTGAGGCTGACGCTGGTATGTTGTTCACGCAACTGGCGAGCAAGTTCGGATTGGCGTTCCAGATAGAGGAAGTTGGGTTCTTGCTTTATGCGCTCTTCATGGCGACGGATCAAGGACGGTAGCACGGCTTCCGGTTCGTCGTAACGGCGATACTGAACGTTCTGCACGGTGTCCCAGATGAGGGCGTTATCCAGGCTGCTTTCGCCGATGCGCTCGGGGTCGACGAGGCTGGGATAGGTGATATCCGGCTCCACGCCCCGATGCTGAGTGCTCTCGCCGGAAATACGGTAGAACTTGGCACGGGTCAGTTTGATCTGGCCATGACTCAGTTCGTTGAGTGTCTGTACGGTCCCCTTGCCGAAGGTGGGGGTCCCCAGTACCAGGCCACGACCGTAGTCCTGAATCGCTCCGGCGAAGATCTCCGAGGCGGAAGCGGAAAGTCGGTTGACCAGCACGCCCAGCGGACCGTCGTACAGGGTGCCGCTTTCGCTATCGCCATAGAGGTTGATCCGGCCCTGGGCGTCGCGGACCTGTACCGTCGGCCCCCGGTCGATGAACAAGCCGATCAGAGAATTTGCTTCCTGCAGGGCACCGCCACCGTTATTGCGCAGGTCCAGCACGATGCCTTCCACGCCTTCTTCCTTGAGCCGCTCGACTTCACGCGCCACATCGCGAGTGGTACTGCGGTAGTCGTCTTCGCCGGCTTGCCAGGCATCGAAATCCACATAGAAAGTAGGAATGGTGACCACGCCGAGGCGGTGTGTTTTGCCATCGCGTTCGATTTCCACGACTTCGCCCTGTGCCGCCTGGTCTTCCAGATCGACGGTATCACGGGTGATTTCGACGGTTTGCGAGCGGGTCATGTCCATGGCTTGCGCAGGGACCACATCGAGTCGAACCACCGAGCCTTTGGGGCCACGAATCAGATCCACCACGTTGTCCAGGCGCATGCCCACGACATTGACCATTTCGCCGTCTTCCTGCCCCACTGCCACGATTCGATCGGCGGGCTCCAGCACGCCGGCGCGTTCTGCAGGGCCGCCGGGCACCAGGCTCGATACCTTGACGTATTCACCGTCTCCCTGAAGCAGGGCACCGATGCCTTCCAGCGAAAGACTCATCTGGATATCGAAGGACTCCCCCTGGCGAGGGGAGAGGTAGCCGGTATGAGGGTCGATAGTGCCGGAAACGGCCGCCATGAACAGCCCGAACACATCCTCGGCTTCGGTCTGACGAACCTGAGATAGCTGGCCCTCATAGCGCTGACGCAGGTTTTTCTCGATTTCCTCTTCGTCCTGACCGGAAAGTGACAGGGTCAGGGCGGCATTCTTCAGCCGCTTGAACCATAACTCGTCCAGCTCGCTTTCCCGCGTAGCCCAGGGGAACTCCTCTCGATCGAGCTCCAGGCGCATGTTGCTGTCGTACTCGAAGTCCAGCCCTTCGTCCAGCTTGGCCAGCAACCACTCGAGGCGGGCTTCCGTTCGGTCGTTCAGGCGTTGGTAGAGGGCGAAGACCCGGTCGAGGTTGCCTTCGAAAATGACGTGCTCGAGTTGAGTTTCCATGTCCTGGAATTCCTCGATATCACGCCGCAGAAAATAAGCGCGCTGGCCGTCCAGGATATCCAGATAACGAGCGAAGGCCTCTCGCGACCATTGCTCGTCGAACTCGACATCCGCATAGTGGCCATAGCGCAATGAATCGGCTATTTCGGTGGTCACCTGGCGTTGGGCGTCGGTCGGCTCCAGCTGGGCGAATGCCAGCGGGCTGGCGATCGTCAGCGCCAAGGTAAACGCAACCGAGCGCGAAAGCGTTGCAAACAGGCTCATCAGTCAAGCTCTCCGGATTTGTGTACACTCATGCGTTCCTAGACCCGCATCCGGCCCAAGAGTTGCGTGGACCGACGGCCATTGTAGCAGGTCGTCTGCACGGCCGAGACTCAATCATTGCCATAACTCATTCACTGCCATAAAGAGGATTCCCATGTCCGCGGATGTAGATACCGCCTTGCTCGCCCGCTTGTGTGATTTCCTGCGGGATTCACCAACGCCCTGGCACGCCACGGCCAATATGGCCGGACGATTGGAGAGTGCGGGCTTTCGTCGCTTGGAGGAAACCGCCGCATGGCAGCTATCGCCGGGGGATCGTGTTTACGTTACCCGCAATGACTCCTCGATCATCGCCTTGCAACTGCCTCAAGACGAGCTGAAATCGCTGCGCATGCTGGGAGCGCATACCGATAGCCCGGGTTTACGCCTCAAGCCCAACGCCGCCAAGCACTCGGCAGGCTGGCTGCAACTGGGCATCGAAGTCTACGGGGGAGCCTTGCTCGGCCCCTGGTTCGACCGTGACCTGGGTCTGGCTGGGCGTGTCCATGTGCGTCATGCCGACGGGCGTCTCGAAGGCATTCTGCTCAACGTGGCCGAGCCGATCGCCATGGTGCCCAGCCTGGCCATTCATCTGGACCGCGAGGTGAATGCCGGTCGGGCGATCAATCCCCAGACCCAGATGGCGCCGGTAATCATGCAGTCCCGCCAGGCCGAGCTCGAGCCCCTGTTGCAGACATGGCTGAACGAGCAGCATGGTTTGTCCGATATCGAGGTGATGGACTTCGAGCTGGGCTTCTACGATCTTCAGCCGCCCGCCCTGGTCGGCCTCGAACGCGAGCTGGTGGCCAGCGCGCGCCTGGATAACCTGCTGTCGTGCTTCATCGGCCTGGAAGCCCTGCTTGACAGCGACGGCACCCAGGGAGCCCTGCTGGTAGCCAACGACCATGAGGAAGTGGGTAGTGCGAGTGCCTGCGGCGCTCAGGGGCCCTTCCTGATGGACGTATTGAAGCGGGTGAGCGCTCAGTTGAGCGACGGTACAGAAGAGACGTTAGTTCGCCTTATCCAGTCGTCATGCATGATCTCATGCGACAACGCCCATGCCCTGCACCCCAATTTCACCGACAAATACGATGCCGAGCATGGGCCAGCGATCAATGGCGGGCCGGTGATCAAGATCAACGCCAACCAGCGCTATGCCACCAACAGCACGACTTCGGCCTTGTTCAAGGATGTATGTCGTAGCGCGGGAGTGCCGGTACAAACCTTCGTGACCCGGGCGGACATGGGGTGCGGCAGCACCATCGGCCCGATTACCGCCTCGGAAGTGGGCGTGCCGACGGTGGATGTGGGCGTTGCCCAGTGGGCCATGCACTCCATCCGCGAAACCGCCGGAAGCCGGGATGTAGCCCACATGACCCGGGCGCTGACCGCTTTTCTGAATCGCGTCCATCTCTGCTGAACCTGCCTCGGCCGCCAGGCGGCCAAACAAAAACCCCGCTGACGGATCAGCGGGGTTTCGTGTTCTGGTGGCTACGCCCTGATTTGAACAGGGGACCCCATCATTATGAGTGATGTGCTCTAACCAGCTGAGCTACGTAGCCATTCAACGGGGGCGAATATTACTCAGGACGTCGCGTCTCGTCAAGGGCTTTCAACGTTCATGACCCAAAGCGTCACACGTTGAAGCGGAAGTGAACCACGTCGCCATCCTTGACGATGTAATCCTTGCCCTCCAGGCGCCACTTGCCGGCGTCCTTGGCGGCTTGTTCACCACCGAGTGAGACAAAGTCGTCGTACGCCACCACTTCGGCGCGAATGAAACCTTTCTGAAAGTCGGTATGGATGACGCCTGCGGCTTCCGGGGCCGTCGCTCCTTGCTTGACCGTCCAGGCACGAACCTCCTTCACCCCGGCGGTGAAATAGGTTTGCAGGCCGAGCAGCGAATAGCCTGCACGGATCACCCGGTCGAGTCCTGGCTCGTCCATGCCCATCTCCTCCAGGAACATGGCGCGCTCTTCGTCCTCGAGTTCGGCGATTTCGGCTTCGAGCTGGTTGCATACCGGCACTACCAGGGCGTCTTCGGCCTGGGCGATCTCCTTGACCACGTCGAGGTAGGGGTTGTCATCGAACCCGTCTTCATTGACGTTGGCGATATACATGGTCGGCTTTAGGGTGAGAAAACCGAAGCTCTTGACATGGCGCTGCTCGTCGTCGTCGAGACCGAAACTTCTCAAGGGCAGGCCTTCGGCGAGATGCGGCTGGATTCGTTCGAGTATCGCCTTGGTGGCGATGGCGTCCTTGTCGCCGCCCTTGGCGACCCGGACCAGCCGCTGGATGGCGCGCTCGACGGTGTCCAGGTCGGCCAGGGCAAGCTCCATGTTGATGATCTCGATATCGGCTCGCGGGTCGACCTGGTTGGCGACATGGATCACGTTGTCGTTATCGAAGCAGCGCACCACATGGGCGATCGCCTGGGTCTCGCGAATATTGGCGAGAAACTTGTTGCCGAGCCCCTCCCCCTTGGACGCGCCCGCCACGAGGCCCGCGATATCGACGAACTCCATGGTCGTGGGCAATACTTTTTCGGGCTTGACGATGGCTGCAAGGGCATCCAGGCGCGGGTCCGGCATCGGTACGATGCCGACGTTTGGCTCGATGGTGCAGAAGGGGAAGTTTTCCGCATCGATGCCGGACTTGGTCAGCGCATTGAAAAGGGTGGATTTGCCGACATTAGGCAAGCCGACGATACCGCAATTGAAGCCCATGGTGTGTTCCTGAATGCTGTGCGTGAAAGTAAAGCGTCATGAAAGGCGGTGCGCGCCATTCTAGTTCAAGGCTTGACGCTGTGCAGCCGGTTCATGGCTTGGGCCCATTCCCCCTTCAGCGTTAAGGGCAGGGTGGCCAGGCATTCGATAAGCACGTCTTCTATCGCGCTCAGTTCTGCCTTGCCGGGCCGGCCGAGCACGTAGTTGGTGACCTGGCGGGCGTCGCCGGGGTGACCGATGCCGATGCGCAGACGATGAAACTGCTTCTGGTTGGCCAATGCACTGATGATGTCGCGCAAGCCATTGTGTCCGCCATGGCCGCCGCCGGTCTTGTAGCGAGCCTGGCCGGGAGGTAGGTCGAGTTCGTCGTGGGCCACCATGATCTGTTCCGGCGCCAGTTTGAAGAACTGACACAGGGCAGCTACCGAGGCGCCGCTGCGATTCATGAACGTGGTGGGATTGAGTAGATGGACGTCGTGGCCGTCGATACTGACCTTGGTATAGAGGCCCAGAAACTTCTTTTCCGGGCGTAACTCGGTGTGGGCGCTGCGGGCAATGGCTTCGACCAGCCAGGCGCCGGCATTGTGGCGGGTGGCGGCATACTCTGCGCCGGGATTGCCGAGCCCGATAATGGCAGATACCTGGCTCATGATCTCACCTCCAAAAAATTTCCAGGAGAAATTTTCGACGTCGCGTCAGCGGCGGCCCGAAGGGCGGCTGCCACCGATGGCAGGCCCGCAAAAAAAACAAGCGCCGAAGCGCTTGATGGAAGTTCACGAGGGCCATGCCAGGCATGGCCCTGGTAAGCACTTACTCGGCGCTGGCACCTTCTTCGCCTTCACCGCTTTCGGTATCGCTCTCGTCACTGGCACGGACCTTGACCTTGGTAATGCTGAGGATAGCATTGTCGTGGTCTTCGCCATGAGCCAGGTCGACAGAGGTGACACCAGCCGGCAAGTTCAGGTCGGACAGGTGCAGAGTGGTGCCGAGCTCGACCGCGGCAATGTCGACTTCCAGGTAGTCGGGCAGGTCCTTCGGCAGACAGCTGATCGCGACTTCGTTGGCCAGAACATGCAGTTCGCCGCCCTGGTCCTTGATGCCCACGCACTTCTCTTCATTGACCACGTGCAGCGGTACGCTGATGTTGATCTCGTGAGTGGCATCGACACGCAGGAAGTCGGCGTGAGTCAGCAGCGGCTTGTAGGGGTGGCGCTGAAGGTCACGCACCACGACCTGCTCTTCCTTGCCGTCGACTACCAGCTTGATAACCGAGGAGAAGAACGACTCGTCTTCGATCGCCTTGTAGAAAGCGGTCTTTTCGACGGAAATCGGCTGTGCGTCCTTTTCTCCACCGTAGATTACGGCGGGAACTTGTTGGTTCGCACGACGCAGGCGGCGGCTCGCACCTTTCCCCAGGTCGTTACGAACGCTGGCGTTAAGAGTAAAATCAGACATGTAGTGTGCCTCTTGGTTTAAGTAAGAAGATGCCATCGTCCGCGACCAGACGATGACACCTTCAGGGGCTTCCTGGCAGGAAGCCGAGTGTGTCGGCGCGACTAGTGGAACATCGCGCTGACGGATTCTTCATTGCTGACCCGGCGAATTGCCTCGGCAATCAGGCCGGCGACGCTGAGCTGGCGGATCTTGCCGCTGCGCCGAGCGATATCGGACAGCGGTATGGTATCGGCCACCACCACTTCGTCAAGCACTGAATTGGTGATGTTGTCCACCGCCGGTCCGGACAGAATCGGGTGTGTGGCATAGGCCACGACGCGATGTGCCCCGTGGTCCTTGAGCGCTTCACCGGCCTTGCACAGGGTGCCGGCGGTATCGATCATGTCGTCGACTACCACGCAGGTACGCCCTTCGATCTCACCGATGATGTGCATCACCTGGGCCTGGTTGGCCTGCGGGCGACGCTTGTCGATGATCGCCAGATCGGCGTTGAGCTGCTTGGCGATGGCGCGGGCGCGAACCACGCCACCCACATCCGGCGATACGACGACCAGGTCGTCGTAGTTCTGCCGCTCGATATCGTCCAGCAGGATGGGCGAGCCGTAGACGTTATCGACCGGCACGTCGAAGAAGCCCTGAATCTGGTCGGCGTGCAGGTCCATGGTCATGACCCGGTCCACGCCGGCCTTGACCATCATGTCGGCCACGACCTTGGCGGAAATCGGTACCCGTGCCGAACGCACACGGCGATCCTGCCGGGCATAACCGAAGTAGGGGACTACGGCGGTGATTCGCGTCGCCGAAGCGCGGCGCAAGGCGTCAACCATGAGGATCAATTCCATCAGGTTGTCGTTGGTCGGTGCACAGGTGGACTGCAGGATGAAGACATCCTTGCCGCGCACGTTCTCGTTGATCTCGACCGCGATCTCGCCGTCGCTGAATTGGCCAACCGTGGCATTACCCATGCGGCTATCCAGGCTCTCGGCAATCTTGTGAGCGAGTTCGGGGTTGGCATTCCCGGCGAAAACCATCAATTTTGACACGCGCAGCCACCTTAGCAGTGTTGGGGATCGTGGGGGGAACAGGCCATGAAGCCGTTGCTGTTCAAGCTGGCTGGGGTAGGAGGATTCGAACCTCCGCATGGCGATACCAAAAACCGCTGCCTTACCACTTGGCGATACCCCAGCAATACACTTTAAACGACAGCCCGGGGCGTTCAGTCACCCAAAGCATCATGTAGAGGAGAGGTGTTGAGTCCGCGTGCCGTAAATGCCTGCCAGTATTGCTCGGCTGCCCGGCTTACCCTGTCGGCCGATTCCGCGGAATCGAAGGCCGCATAGACGCAGGCACCGGTGCCGGTCAGCATGCTGGCGGCATGGCGGGACAGCCAGTCAAGTGCCTCGGCTACCTGCGGGTAGCGAGCCCTGACCACGGTTTCACAGTCGTTGCGCCACTCGGACGCTCCCCCCTGCAGTGCGCGCGCCATGGTAATTGGGCGGCTGTCGCGTGTCAATTGCTGGTCCGTGAACACAGCGCCAGTGGCGACATTTACACCGGGGTGAATGACCACGAACCAGGGGGTATCGAGGGTGACCGGCGTCAGCCGCTCGCCGACCCCTTCGGCCCAGGCAGCGTGGCCATGAACGAACACCGGCACATCGGCGCCCAGGGTCAAACCCAGTTCCGCCAGTTGTTTCAGGCTCAGCCCCAGTGCCCAGAGACGATTCAGGCCGAGCAGGGCGGTGGCGGCATTGGAGCTGCCGCCGCCGAGCCCGCCACCCATGGGCAAGCGTTTCTCGATCTGGATGTCGGCACCCAGGCGTGTTCCCGTGGCCTGCTGCAGCAGGCGGGCAGCCCGCATGATCAAGTTGTCCTGTTCGGCCACGTCGGCGAAGGCGGGGGACAGGCGTAGCTCGCTGTCATCGCGGCTCTCGAACGTCAAGGTGTCGCCATGGTCGAGAAACTGAAACAGCGTCTGCAACTCGTGATACCCGTCCGCTCGCCGCCCGGTGATGTGCAGCATGCGGTTCAGCTTGGCCGGTGCCGGCAGTACCAGCGGCTGGCTCATCGCGCCTGAGCTTCCAGGTGCCATTCGTTGACGACCAACGTCACCCGTAGGTCGCCGTAGTTGAGGATCATCCGCCGGGGCAGCCACAGCTCCCGGACGCGCTCCCAGTCACGGTAGTCGATTTCCCATCCATCCTGTTGCAGGTGGTTGGGGAAGCCGAGTTCGTCGTTCTCCAGTCGATAGGTGGCATGCTCGCCAGGCAGGCCGCGCACCCAGGCGGGCATGGCTTCCACCGGCAGCGACCAGCCGAGTTGCTCCTCCATGAGAGCCTCGGGTGTATCGGCTTCGAAACGCCCCTCACCGGTGGTGAGCGAATAGCGTCCTTCGCGGCCCTCGAGCACGCTGCGTCCACCGCCGAAGGGACCGCTGATCAACATGCGGAAATAGTGGGGATACTGGTTCCAGTCGAGATTGGCGCTGGTGGAGTCCTCGGGGGTGCGCAATCCGGCCTTGCCTGCCAGTCGCCAGCTATCGAGCTGGGCGAGTTCGTCCTGCTGCGCTTCCCACTGGCCGCGTTGGCGTTCGCCCTCGGCGGCAGGCTCCTGGGTGGCGCAACCGGCAACCAAGACAAGCAAGGCGCCGGTGAGCAGGAAACGGGAAAAACGTGAATAGCGCATGGATCCTTCCTTCCTTTCTATCGGGTCGTGCTAACGAGAAGTCGCGTTTGGATCAGGGATTGGCATGGGCCTGGCTGTCAGTCGTCCACCGGGGCCAACTGCGGATAGCGCTCGAGCAGCCTATCGATCACCGGGTGCTGCTCGAACCGCTCGAGCGCCTGGCGAATGATTCCGCGGGCTTGCTCGGTACGGCCCAGGGCATGGAGTACTTCGGCAAGATGGCCGGCGATTTCCTGATCGGGCATCCTGGCATACGCGCGCTCGAGCCACGGCAAGGCCTGCTCCGGGTCCCCCCGGCGATAGTGTGCCCAGCCCAGGCTATCCAGCACCGCCGGGTTTTCCGGCTCCAGTTCGTAGGCGCGCTCGAGCATTTCCAGGGCTTCATCCTGGCGGCCCGGCACCTGATGGTCAATCAGTGTATAGCCGAGGGCATTGAGAGCCATGGCATTATCGGGATCGTTGGCGATGATGCGGCGCAGATCCTGCTCCATGCCCTCGAGATTTCCCGCCTCCCATCTGCGCATGGCGCGCATGTACAGCAGGGCGACATCGTCCGGCGTACGACCCAGCTCCCGGTCGAGGAGAGAATCGGCGGTTTCTTGCATGTCCAGCTCGTCGAGCAGACGCACTTCCAGCATGACCAGGTCGCTGAAATGCTCGTCAAAACGCATGCGCTCGATACGCAAAAAGGCGCGGGCATCGAGCAGGCGATCGTTTTCTATCAGCATGCGTGCTGCCGTGGCGCGTGCCGGCAGGAATTCATTACCGCTTCCCACCTGGCGATAGAAGAGCAGGGCATCGTCGATATCGCCCTCGGCCTGGGCGATGACACCTAGCAGATAGAAGCCCAGCGGGGGAGTGCTTTCCTCTTCCAGTAGCGGTTGCAACAAGCGTTGCGCCGGGGCGGTATGGCCTTCCTCGAGATACAGTTGGGCCAGCGCCAGGCGCAGGTCGTGACCGCCGATATGACTGGCGAGCATGGTATCGGTCTGGGCCTCGGCGGCCTTCAGGTTGCCCAGGCGTATTTCCGCCTGGGCCAGCAGCAGCATGAAGCGGATATCTTCCGGGGCGAGTGCCAGCCCCCGTTGTGCCGCCTGCCTGGCGGTATTGGCATCCTGCATTTCCAGCGCCAGGCGTGCTCGGGTCAGCCACAAGGCGGGCTGATCCGGGGCCTGTGCCGCGACCTGGTCGAGACGACGGACGGCAGAAGCGGTTTCGCCGATGGCGGCTTCCAGTAGTGCGGTCGCCAGAAGTACGTCGCTATGATGAGTCGAAGAAGAAACGTCCGGTTGCGCCAGGTACTCTTGCAGCATCTCCAGCAAGGGTCTGGGATCGACCTCCTGGGCCAGCGCCATTTCGGCGAGGCTGGTGACATCGCCGTTACCGCCGCGTTCGGCGATTGCCAGGCGCTGTTGCAGGCTCTCCCGCCAATCGCCACGCTGAAGCGATAAAGCCGCCAGCAAGCGCAGCGGAGTTTCGTCATGAGGCGCCATTTCCCGCCAGCGCAAGATCGCTTCCTCCAGCAGGCGCGGGTTGTTGCCAAAACGTGCCGCCAAGGTGGCGCGCTCGGCTAGCCCTACGTCGGCGTAGCGCTGTGAGGCTTTCAGGTAGCCGCGTGAGGCATGGTCATAATCGCCGCGCTGGCCGGCCAGTTCCGCGCCCAACAGGGTGCTTAGCCCTTCAGCATCCAACCCCCGAGTGATGGGAGGAGCCGAGCGCAGGGGGTCGTCGTCTGGGGAAAAAACCCGCGGGTCAGGCACCAGGCTCTGGCAGCCGGCGATCAACAGTGTCGCGGCGGACAGAGGAAAAATACGGTGCAGCACTTTCAAACGTGATGGCATGCGTCTCTCTCGGGTTGCCGAATGCTCAGCATAGCGGCTTGCCTGCTCGGGGCAAAGTCGTGTGCGCCTGTCGCGGGTTGGCTGTGATAGAATACGTCACCTTGAAGAAGGCCGTGAACTGCTGAATTTGTTGCCAAAGGCGGCATGCCATAACACGCTTGCCTGTCAGCAAGCATCTTGTAAGCACGCAAAGCCCCGAACACTAGCGAAGACGCATACCGCATGACGCTTCTTGCCTTGGGAATCAATCATCGTACCGCGACCGTCGCGGTACGCGAAAAGGTCGCATTTTCTCCAACCCAATTGGAGAGTGCGCTGACCGAGCTGCGTGGCCTGCCGCAAATCAGCGAGGCGGCGGTGCTATCCACCTGCAACCGTACCGAGCTTTATTGCGTGACCGATGCCGCCGGCGAACAGACCGTGCTCGATTGGTTGGGAAATTTTCACAACCTGCGTGTCGAGGACCTGGCTCGCTGTGCCTACCATTATCTGGACAACGATGCCGCGCGTCACCTGATGCGGGTTGCGGTGGGTCTGGATTCCATGGTGCTGGGCGAACCCCAGATTCTCGGCCAGTTGAAGGACGCGTATCAGCAGGCGCGCAAGGCCCAGGGCCTGGGGGGCGAGCTGGAACGCCTTTTCCAGCATACTTTCGCCGTCGCCAAACAGGTGCGCACCGAGACCGGAATCGGCAAGAACCCTGTCTCGGTCGCCTATGCCGCGGTCAGCCTGGCCAGCCGTATCTTCGATGACTTCTCGCGCTCCCGGGCCTTGCTGATCGGGGCGGGTGAGACGATCGAGCTGGTGGCGCGTCACCTGCACCAGGCGGGGGTTCGACAGTTGACCGTCGCCAACCGCACCCGTGAACGGGCCGAGCGCATCTCCGCCGAGCTGGGTGGTGAAGCCATCACCCTGGAGGAGATCCCCGAGGCGCTGGAGCGGGCGGACATCATCATTTCCTCCACCGCCGCCCCCTTGCCGATTCTGGGCAAGGGCATGGTGGAGCGCGCCCTGAAGAAACGCCGGCACCGTCCGGTATTCATGGTGGATATCGCCGTGCCCCGGGATATCGAACCGGAAGTCGGGGAGCTTGCCGACGTCTTCCTGTATACGGTGGACGACCTGGAAGAGGTGATCCAGGAGAACCGTCGGCACCGCCAGGTCGCCGCCGACCAGGCGGAAACCCTGATCGAACACGGAGTCGGTAGCTGGCAGCACGAACGCCGCATTCGTAATGGCGGCGAGCTGATCCGCGATTACCGCCGCCATGGCGAAGCGCTGCGCGACCTGTCGCGGCAGCAGGCCTTGGAGCGCTTGGCACGCGGTGACGACCCCCAGGAGGTCATCGCTCTGTTGGCGCACCAGTTGACCAATCGTCTACTGCATCAGCCGACACAGGCCATACGCGATGCCGCCTCCCGCGAGCAGCATGAGCTGCTGGATGCCGCCTCCCGGCTATTGCTTTCCACCGAGGCTCCCGCCATCGCCTCCCGTCACAAGGATAATACGTCTGCATGAAAGCCACGTTGCGTCAGCGTCTTGATACCTTTAGTGAACGCTTCGAAGAACTTGCCTTGTTGCTGTCCGAGCCCGAAGTGATCAACGACCAGCGCCGTTTTCGCGATTATTCTCGGGAGTACGCCGAACTCGAGGACCTGGTCAATGCCTGGGTGCAGTTTCGTGACACCGAAGCGGACATGCAGGCTGCCGAGCAGCTGAGCCACGACAGCGACGCCGACATGCGCGAGCTGGCCGAAATGGAGCTCGTCGAAGGCCGCGAAAGGCTCGAGCAGTTGGAAACCGAACTCAAGCGCCTGCTGGTTCCCAAGGACCCTGACGACGGCCGTGGCGTGTTCCTCGAGGTTCGAGCGGGTACCGGAGGCGACGAGGCGGCGCTGTTCGCTGGCGACCTGTTCCGCATGTACTCCCGCTACGCCGAAAAGCGGGGCTGGAAGGTCGAGGTCATCAGTGCCAGCCACGGTGAGCAGGGCGGTTATAAAGAGATCATCTCCCGGGTCAAGGGCGACAACGTCTATGCGCACCTGAAGTTCGAGTCCGGCGCGCATCGTGTCCAGCGTGTCCCCGCTACCGAGTCCCAGGGGCGCATCCATACCTCGGCGTGTACCGTGGCGGTAATGCCCGAAGTGGACGATGTAGGCGATATCGATATCAACCCTTCCGACCTGAGGGTCGACACCTATCGTTCCAGCGGCGCGGGCGGTCAGCACGTCAATACCACCGATTCCGCCATTCGCATCACCCACCTTCCCACCGGCGTGGTAGTGGAGTGTCAGGAAGAGCGCAGCCAGCACAAGAACCGCGCCAAGGCGATGTCGCTGCTGGCAGCCAAGCTCAAGCAGTCGGCCCAGGCCTCCCAGCAGCAAGCTCAGGCCGATACCCGTCGCTCCCTGGTGGGTTCGGGGGATCGCAGCGAACGCATCCGTACCTATAATTTTCCCCAGGGGCGCATCACCGACCATCGCATCAACCTGACGCTCTACAAGCTTGCCGAGGTGGTAAGCGGGGAGCAGCTGGACGACGTGATCGACCCGTTGATCCACGAGTACCAGGCCGAACAGCTGGCCGCCCTGCAGGATGCCGGATGACCCTGGACGATCTGCTGCTACAGGCCGGTAGCCGCTTGACGCAGGCGGGTTCCGCCAGCCCCAGGCTGGATGCGGAAGTGCTGTTGTGTCATGTGCTCGGTTGCTCGCGAACCTGGCTCTATACCTGGGGCGACAGGGAGTGCGAGCGCTGGCGATGGGCGCGTTTCGAGGCGCTTGTCGCCGCCCGCGCCCAAGGCATGCCGGTTGCCTATCTGGTCGGTGAGCGTGAGTTCTGGGGCCTGCGCCTGGAAACCAGCCCCGACACCCTGATCCCGCGTCCCGATACCGAAACCTTGGTGGAAGCGGCCCTGGCCCATGCCGCCACCGACCAGGGGCGGCTACTGGACCTGGGAACCGGCACCGGAGCGATCGCGCTGGCGTTTGCCAGCGAGCGCCCGGCGTGGCAAGTGCTGGGGGTGGATGTCCGCCAGACGGCGGCGGCCCTGGCTCAGCGCAATGCCCAGCGTCTGGGGTTGAGCAATGCCACGTTCCAGTGCAGCGACTGGTTCTCCTCGCTCGCCGCCGAAGAATTCGACCTTGTGGTCAGCAATCCGCCTTATATTGCCGCGGATGATCCGCACCTGAAGCAAGGCGATGTGCGTTTCGAGCCGGCGTCCGCCCTGGTGGCTGCCGAGGCGGGCCTTGCCGACCTGTACTATCTGATCGAGGCGACGCCCCGTTTCCTCGTGCCTGGCGGTTGGTTATTGCTGGAGCACGGCCATACTCAGGCAGCGCTGGTGCAAAAAGCGCTGGAAGAAGCGGGGTATCGTCACATCAGTAGCCGTCATGACCTGGGGGGCCACGCCCGTGTAACCATGGGGCATTGGTGTCCAACCCCTACCTGATGACTTATCCGATGGATCCCGCCATGAAATCCAAAAATAGAACGCTGGACCGTATTGATCTGAGTATCCTGCGCTGCCTCCAGGAGAATGCGCGAATTTCCTACGTGGACCTGGCCGCCGAAGTCGGGCTCTCCACCACGCCCTGTCTGGAGCGAGTCAAGCGACTCGAGCGTGCCGGTATCATCCGCGGCTACCAGGCTCTGCTCGACCCGCGGGCACTGAAGGCCAACCTGCTGGTATTCGTGGAAATCAGCCTGGAGACGCAGTCTCCCGCGGTGTTCGACGAGTTCCGCCGGGCGGTGGAGAGCTTGCCGCAGATTCTGGAATGTCATCTGGTATCCGGCCAGTTCGACTACATTCTCAAGTGTCGCATCCCCGAGATGTCCGCGTACCGGCAGCTGCTCGGCGATGTGGTGCTGACCCTTCCCGGCGTCAAGGAATCCAAGAGTTACGTGGTCATGGAAGAGGTCAAGGAGAGCTTTGCCTTGCACGTGCCGGAGTTCGAGGATTTCGACGACAAGTGAGGTTGCCCATGGATGATCAAGCGCTGTTGCGGTATAGCCGCCAGATCGTGTTGCCCGAAGTTGATATCGAGGGCCAGGAGCGCTTGCTGGCCGCCCATGCACTGGTCATCGGAGCCGGTGGGCTGGGGTCGCCGGTGGCGCTCTACCTGGCGGCGGCGGGTGTGGGGCGGTTGACCATTGCCGACGCGGACAGCGTCGAGATATCCAATCTGCAACGCCAGATCGCCCACCGCCAGTTGGATCTGGGCGCCAACAAGGCCGATTCCGCTGTCATGGCGGCAAGCGAGTTGAATCCCGATTGCCATGTCACTGCCGTGGCTGAGCGCCTTGAAGGGGAAAGCCTGAGACATGCCGTGAGCGCGGCCGATGTGGTGCTGGATTGCACCGACCGGTTTTCCAGCCGTTACGCCATCAACGCCGCCTGTCGCGAAGCGGGCAAGCCGCTGGTGTCGGGAGCGGCGATTCGTTTTTCCGGGCAATTGGCTGTATTCGATCCCCGCCAGCCCCAGGCCCCTTGCTATGCTTGCCTGTATCCACCGGATGATGTCGGTGACGAAGCCTTGAGCTGCGCGGAAAGTGGCGTCATCGCGCCGCTGGTCGGGGTGATCGGCTGCTTCCAGGCGCTTGAGGCGCTCAAGTTGCTCAGCGGAGCGGGACAGGTCCATCAAGGGCTTTCCACTTTTGACGGCTTGCGCGGCCAGTGGCGGCATTTCCAGGTCCCGCGCGATCCCGCTTGCCCGGTATGCGCCCAGCCATAAACGCCAATAAAATCTCGCGCGCTGAAGCGCCCTACCACCATGAATTATTGGAAACGTGGCGACTAACCCGCAACAAGAACGCCCGCTGGAAGCGGGCGTGGGTCACGGTCTTTATTATACGGCGTTAGTTTTTCTAGTTGCGAATCAGGTAATCGAAAGCGCCCAGCGATGCCTTGGCACCTTCGCCCATGGCGATGATGATCTGCTTGTAGGGCACCGTGGTCACGTCGCCTGCCGCGAACA
Source organism: Halomonas sp. Bachu 37 (assembly GCF_039691755.1). Taxonomy (NCBI): domain Bacteria; kingdom Pseudomonadati; phylum Pseudomonadota; class Gammaproteobacteria; order Oceanospirillales; family Halomonadaceae; genus Halomonas; species Halomonas kashgarensis. The sequence goes on from NZ_CP137552.1 coordinate 517,062, forward strand.
CACCGGGCACCGAGGTCATGCCATGAGCATCGACGATGATCTCGCCGCGGGGTGACATCTCGATCGGTGAGCCTTTCAGCCACTCGGTATTGGGCACCAGGCCGATCTGGACGAAGATACCTTCCAGCGCAACACTCTTGAGCTCATCGGTATTGCGGTCCTTGTAGTTCAAGCCGTTGACGCGACTGCCGTCTCCGGTGACTTCGGTGGTCTGCGCATTGAGAATGATATCGACATTCGGCAGGCTCTTGAGCTTCTTCTGCAGCACCGCATCGGCGCGCATTTCGCCCATGAACTCGACCAGCGTGACGTGACCGACGATACCGGCCAGGTCGATCGCCGCTTCGACGCCCGAGTTGCCGCCGCCGATGACCGCCACGCGCTTGCCCTTGAACAGCGGGCCATCGCAGTGCGGGCAGTAGGCAACCCCCTTGTTGCGGTACTCCTGTTCGCCGGGCACGTTCATCTCGCGCCAGCGGGCACCGGTTGCCAGCACCAGCGTCTTGCTCTTGAGCTTGGCGCCGGATTCGAAGGTGATTTCGTGCAGGCCGCCTTCGTTTTCCGCGGCCTTGAACGAGGTGGCCATTTGCAGGTTCATCACGTCGACATCGTAATCCTTGACGTGTTCTTCAAGGGCACTGACGAGCTTCGGACCTTCGGTGTGGGTTACCGAAATGAAGTTTTCGATACCCATGGTGTCGGAAACCTGGCCGCCAAAGCGCTCCGCGGCGATACCGGTGTTGATGCCCTTGCGTGCCGAATAAATGGCGGCAGCGGCACCGGCGGGACCACCGCCGATCACTAGAGTATCGAAAGCGGCCTTGTCGTTGAGCTTCTTGGCGTCGCGGTCGGCGGCACCGGTGTCGACCTTGGCCAGGATCTGCTCGAGGGTCATACGGCCCTGATCGAACGGCTTACCATTGAGGTAGATGCTCGGCACCGACATGATTTCACGTGCTTCCACTTCATCCTGAAACAGCGCGCCATCGATGGCGGTATGGCGAATGCTGGGGTTGAGTACCGTCATCAGGTTTAGCGCCTGGACCACGTCCGGGCAGTTCTGGCACGACAGGGAATAATAGGTCTCGAACTGCAGCTCGCCCTCGAGGGAGCGGATCTGCTCGATTACCTCATCCGAGACCTTGGGCGGATGTCCGCCGACCTGCAGCAGAGCCAGTACCAGCGAAGTGAACTCATGCCCCATCGGAATCCCGGCGAATACCAGGCCGGTTTCCTCACCCGGACGGTTCAGGGCAAACGATGGGGTGCGCTCATTCTGCCCATCGCTCTTGAATGTGATCTTGTCGCTCAGACTAGCGATGTCTTCCAGCAAACCATGCAGTTCACGTGACTTGTCGCCATCATCGAGGGACGCAACGATCTCGAATGGCTGAGTCACCTTTTCCAGATAAGTCTTTAGCTGATTCTTCAGGTTAGCGTCCAGCATGACGACAGTTTCCTCGTAAACAAGATAAACAACATGTCCTTCCAGGGAGATGAGCCTGACCGGGGGAAAGCCCCAGGTAGCATCGTCGGGATCGGCTCCATGGAAAGCGTGACAAATAACGAAACGATAATGGGCGGGAAAAGAAACGCCCGAGCAATTGCCCGGGCGTTGGGCTGACGTTCCGTCAAGTCATCGAACTCATACCGACCTGACGGTTTCCCCCTGAGGGAACCTTGCCCGCCTGGATCCGACGATCCAGTCTTCCAGTTTAGATCTTGCCGACCAGATCCAGTGAAGGCGCGAGGGTCTCTTCGCCTTCCTTCCACTTGGCTGGGCAAACTTCGTTGGGGTTGGCACGCACGTACTGGGCGGCCTTGACCTTGCGCAGCAGTTCTTCGGCGTTACGGCCGATGTTGCCGGCGTTGATCTCGACGATCTGGATCTTGCCGTCGGGGTCGACCACGAAGGTACCGCGCTCGGCTACACCATCTTCTTCGATCAGTACTTCAAAGTTGCGCGAAACGACGTGAGTCGGGTCGGCCAGCATCGGGTATTGCAGCTTGCCGATGGTTTCGGAGCTGTCGTGCCATGCTTTATGGGTGAAGTGTGTATCGGTGGATACACCGTAGATTTCCACACCCAGCTTCTTGAACTCTTCGTAGTTATCTGCCAAGTCGCCCAGCTCCGTCGGGCAGACGAAGGTGAAATCAGCCGGATAGAAAAAGAAGATGGACCACTGGTTTTTCAGGCTCTCTTCGGTGACGTCGATGAATTCGCCATTGAGGTAAGCGGTCGCTTTGAACGGCTTGACTTCGGTGTTGATCAAGGACATGAACGATGTCTCCTTGGTGGGTTTGGTCGAATAAATTGGTCAAAACGGCTTTGAAACTGGCGCCATTCTAGGGTTTGCATTGCCATAGGTAAAATTGGGAGAAGCCATAAAGTGAATAGCTTTTTGCTATTTCGTATTTCATGGCCTTTTACCCATCACTTTTTAGCGGCGCAAAGAATGTGGGGACTGAGCGAAGAATTACAAGAAATTTTCGTGCTCGGGTTGCGACACGGGCAGTGGCGCCGCAAAATTCGCACTTCGCGATGGGGGGGCTCGCTTATGTCGACCATACCATGTGATGCACGCCGGGGCGCCAGCTCCCAATGAAGACTCTAATCCAGAGCCTCGTCAACAGGAGACAATCGATGAGACAACTGCGCAAACTTTCCTTGGCCGTTGCGGCCACTACCATCGCCGCAGCGGCAACGGCGTCCTACGCCGATGAAGTGCGAGTCTATAACTGGTCGGATTATATCGCCCCCGAGACTCTGGAAAAGTTTACCGATCGTACCGGCATCGAAGTCGTCTACGACGTTTTCGACAGTAACGAAGTGCTGGATGCCGCCTTGTTGGCCGGTCGCTCCGGCTACGATGTCGTGGTTCCTTCCAACTATTATCTCAGCCGCCAGCTCAAGGCGGAAGTCTATCAGCCTCTCGATCACGACCAGCTTCCCAATCTGAAAAATCTTGACCGCCAGCTGCTGGAGGGCCTGGAAAAGGTGGACCCCGGCAGCCGCTATTCGGTGCCGTACATGTGGGGCACCAACGGGATCGGTTATAATGAGGAACGCGTCGCGGAGATACTCGGTGATGACGCCCCTGTGAACAGCTGGGCGATGCTCTTCGATCCCGAAATCACCGGTGCGCTCAACGATGCCGGGTGCGGTATCGCGATGCTCGATTCCGGTAGCGAGATGCTCACGCCGGCCATGGCCTACCTGGGGCTGAGCCCGCTCAGCGACAGCATCGAAGATCTCGAGGCCGCGGGAGAGTTGATTGCCGCGGTACGTGACGATGTCACCTATTTCCACTCGTCGCGTTATGTGTCGGACCTGGCCAATGGTGATATCTGTGTGGCGGCGGGCTATTCGGGTGATGTCTTCCAGGCGGCCGAACGTGCCGAGGAAGCCGGGCGTGATTTTACCATCGGTTACAGCATTCCCGAAGAGGGTGCCGAGCTGTGGGTCGACATGATGGCGATTCCCGCCGATGCGCCCAACCCCGACAATGCTCATGCGTTCATCAATTTCATTCTCGAGCCGGAAATTGCCGCAGAAATCACCGAATACGTGATGTACGCCAATCCCAATGCCGCCGCCGATGACTACCTGCCCCAGGATATTGTCGACGATAGGGCGATCTACCCCACTGAAAACGTCATGCAGAATCTGTATATCGCGTTGGAAAAGCCCCAGGACGTGGCGCGTGCGCGCACCCGTATCTGGAACCGGGTCAAGTCCGGTCGTTGATTCCACCACTCGTACCGTGAGCGGGCTGACGGTCGGCTCGCGGTATCTGGCATAACCACGCTACTGCCGATGGGCTGTTCCTGATGAACCGTTCCTGGTCGAGCGCTGGCCGGTGAACGATTCGCTGGTGAACCGTAACCGGTAAACAAAGGAGTGGCGGATGGAAATACAATCCCTGTCTGAGGCTACCTCATCACCCCAGAAACGCCCGCCGAATACCAATGGCAAGACTCCTCGCTTTGCCGACGATGTGGTACTCGAGGTCAAGCGCCTGACCAAGCGCTATGAAGAAACCTTGGCGGTGGACAATGTCAGCCTGCAGGTACGTCGCGGTGAGATATTCGCTTTGCTGGGGGGCTCCGGTTCGGGCAAGTCCACCTTGCTGCGCATGTTGGCGGGTTTCGAGACGCCGAGTGGAGGGCGGATCATGCTGGATGGCAAGAATATTACCGCCATGCCCCCGCACAAGCGTCCGATCAACATGATGTTTCAATCCTACGCGCTGTTTCCGCACATGAGCGTGGCGCAGAATATCGCCTTCGGCCTGAAGCAGGACAAGCTGGCCAAGGGGGATATCGAGGCGCGGGTGGAGCAGATGCTCAAGCTGGTGCACATGGAACGTTTCGCCAAGCGCAAGCCGCATCAGCTGTCCGGCGGCCAGCGACAGCGCGTCGCCCTGGCACGCTCCCTGGCCAAACGGCCCAAGTTGTTATTGCTCGACGAGCCCATGGCCGCGCTGGACAAGAAACTGCGCACCGAAATGCAGCTGGAAGTGGTGGAGATCATCGAGCAGGTCGGCGTGACGTGCATCATGGTGACCCATGACCAGGAAGAGGCCATGACCATGGCCGACCGGGTGGCGATCATGGCGGATGGCTGGATCGAGCAGGTGGGGTCGCCCAGCGATATCTACGAAAGCCCGGCCAACCGCATGGTGGCAGAGTTCGTGGGCACGGTGAACCTCTTCGAGGGTGAGCTCGTCGAGGATGCCTCGGATCATTGCCGGATCGTATCGCCCATGCTTCAGCGACCGATCTACATCGACCGCGGGGTGACCACCCAGGCCGATGAGCGGCGAGTGTGGGCGGCAATACGACCGGAAAAGATTCAGTTAACCCGAGTGCAGCCTCCCGGCGAGGTCAATTGGGAGTCCGGTGTGGTGGAGGATATCGCCTATCTGGGTGGATTTTCGCTGTACTACATACGCACCCCGAGCGGTCAGCTGATCAAGGTCGCCATGGCCAACACCGAGCGTCGGGGTGACCGCCCCACCTGGGAAGAGCCAGTTTTCGTGCATTGGCCGAATCATAGCGCCATCGTGCTGAATCAATGAAGCGGGGAGCCACGGGCATGATATTGCAGTCTCGATGGAAAGCGCTGGTACGGCGGTGGCGACTGGGACGACGTGCCACGGTGGCGCTGCCGCTGGTGTGGTTGACGCTGTTCTTTTTGCTGCCTTTCGCCATCGTGTTGAAGATCAGCCTGGCGGAGGCCACCATCGCGGTTCCTCCTTACGGCCCGCTGGTGGAGTGGGCCGATTCCAGCCTGCATGTCGCCTTGAACCTGGGCAACTATCTGTTTCTGCTGTCGGATTCGCTGTATGTGGCGGCCTACTGGGGCTCGATCAAGATCGCCTTCGTCGCCACCCTTTGCTGTCTACTGCTCGGTTATCCCATGGCCTACGCCATGGCGCGCGCTCCGGCGCGCTGGCAACTGCTGCTGTTGCTACTGGTCATGCTGCCCTCCTGGACGTCATTCCTGATCCGGGTCTATGCCTGGATGGGCATCCTGAGCAACAGCGGCTTGCTCAATAACCTAATGCTGGGCCTCGGAATGATCGATTCTCCGCTGCGCATGATGAATACCCGTTTTGCGGTGATCGTGGGGATCGTCTACGCCTACCTGCCGTTCATGGTTCTGCCGCTTTACGCTCATCTCACGCGGCTGGATAACTCCCTGCTGGAAGCCGCACAGGACCTGGGTGCGCGCAAGGTGGTTGCCTTTCTCAAGGTAACGCTGCCGTTGTCGATGGGGGGCATCGTGGCGGGGTGCATGCTGGTGTTCATCCCGGCAGTGGGGGAGTTCGTGATACCCGAGTTGCTGGGTGGCCCCGATACGCTGATGATCGGCAAGATCCTGTGGGAGGAGTTCTTCCTCAATCGTGATTGGCCGGTTGCCGCCGCCCTGGCCATGGTGATGCTGCTGCTACTGCTGGTGCCCATCGTGTGGTTCCACCGCTACCAATCCCGGGAGCTTGCGAAATGAGCCGACACATGCCGAGACGGTCGTCGTTCACGACCTGGATGCTGGGGTTGGGCCTGCTGTTTCTGTACCTGCCGATGGCCGTGCTGGTGGTCTATTCATTCAATTCCTCGCGGTTGGTAACGGTGTGGGCGGGGTTTTCCACCCACTGGTACGTTGAGCTGTTTCGCGACCAGCAGATTCTCTCGGCTGTCTGGATGAGCCTGCGGATTGCTTTTTTTGCCGCCAGCATGGCGGTTTGCCTGGGCACGGTGGCGGCATTCGTGATGACTCGCTTTGGCCACTTTCGCGGCAAGACGGCGCTCTCCAGCATGGTGACGGCGCCGCTGGTGATGCCTGAGGTGATTACCGGTCTATCACTATTACTGCTGTTCGTGCAGATGGCCGAGCTTATCGGCTGGCCGGCGGATCGCGGCATGGCCACGATCTGGATAGCCCACACCACGTTCTGCAGCGCTTACGTCGCGGTGGTCGTGGCGGCTCGCCTGCGTGAGATCGACCGCTCCGTCGAGGAGGCTGCGATGGACCTGGGCTCGCCACCGCTAAAGACCTTCTTCTCCATCACCTTGCCGGTCATCGCGCCGGCGTTGGTGGCGGGCTGGTTGCTGGCCTTCACCTTGTCGCTCGATGACCTGGTGATCGCCAGCTTCGTGTCGGGTCCCGGTGCCAATACTCTGCCGATGGTGGTCTTCTCCTCGGTTCGCATGGGCGTCTCGCCCAAGATCAATGCCTTGGCTACCCTGATCATACTGGTGGTTTCACTGGCTACCCTGCTGGCCTGGCTCCTGATGCGGCGCAACGAGATTAAACGCCGGGCAATGGCCGATGGGTAATCGTGTGGTCAACAACCTACAATTGAATCAGGTAGGATGCCTGGATAACGTTCCAGGATAGAAGACAAGCCCACGATAAAGAGAGAATTCCATGAAAATACGTTCAGTAATCATTGCCGCCGCCCTGGCGTTTCCCCTGTCCGCCGTGGCTGAAAAACCCAATATCGAGCCGGGGCAGTGGGAGTTCATCAGCGTGACCCGGGTGAGCGGCGATACCCCGATTCCCGATCAGACCGAGACCGAGCGCCAGTGCATCACCGCCGAAGAGGTGGATGACGAGACTTTCCAGTTCATCGAGGAAGAAGAGGGCTGCGAGCTGCTCGATCAGGAGTTCAGCGCGGATGGTGTCGCCTATAGCATGGTATGCCGCGCCGAGGGTGGAGAAGCCACTATTGACGGTACCATGAGCTTCCTGGGGGAGCGTGTCGAAGGCAACGTCGATATTCGTACCCAATCACCGATGGGCGAACTGAACATGACGACCAGCATTGAAGGTGAGCGCATCGGCGAATGTTGAGGTAGCGCGTCGATTCGTATCGATACCGTTTTGCCGAGGGCCGCTTTGTCGCGTCCCTCGGCGTTTCCAGGCTAGTGCCGGTGGGGCGTTTCGAGAAGTTCCCGGTCCAGACGCCGGCTCACATCGCCGGGAGATCCCGTGTGCCGGGCCAGCAGGTCGTAGGCGACAGGTACCAGAAACAGCGTGAAGAGCGTGGCGGCGCCAACACCCGCCAGGATCACGGTACCGATGACCAGACGCGTTTCCGCCCCGGCCCCGCTGGAAACGATCAACGGGATGGCGCCGGCCATGGTGGTCACGGCGGTCATCAGGATGGGGCGCAGCCGCGTGACCGACGCTTCGACCAGGGCGTCATGGAAGGCATGTCCCTCATCGCGTAGCTGGTTGGCGAATTCGACGATCAAGATGCCGTTCTTGGCGGCCAGCCCCACCAGCATTACCAGCCCCACCTGGCTGTAGATATTCAGCGATTGCCCGGTGACGAACAGCGCCAGCAGCGCACCGGTGATGGCCAAGGGCACGGTAAGCATGATGACGAAAGGGTGGATGAAACTCTCGAACTGGGCCGCCAGCACCAGAAATACCACCACGACCCCGAGAATCAGCAGGAAAGTGGTGGCGCCGCTGGCTTCCTGGTAGTCCCGGGAGGGGCCGTCGACATCGGTCTGCGCTTCTTCCGGCAACAGGTCGTCGACACTCTGCTGAAGATACTCGAGCGCCGCACCCAGGGGGTAGCCATCGGCGAGGTCGGCTTCGATGGTGATGGCGCGTACGCGATCGAAGCGGTTGAGCGTGCTGGGCCCGGCAAAGTCGCTGAGCTTGACCAGGCTGGCCAACGGAATCAGCTCGCCCGAGCGCGCCGAGCGAACCTGGACGTTATCGAGCGAGCGGGCACTGCGCTGGCTGTTTCGCTCGCCTTCGACAATCACGTCGTACTCCTCCCCATTGTCGACATAGCGAGTAACGTTGCGCCCTCCCAGCAAGGTCTCGAGGGTGCGGCCGATTTCGGTGACGGTAACGCCAAGGTCCGAAGCGCGGCGGTAGTCGATCTCGACCCGCAACTGGGGCTGGTTCTCCTCGTAGTCGCTGTCGAGCCCGGTCAGGCGGGGATTGTCATCGCGAATGTGATTGAGCAAGGCGTCGCGCCACCGGGCCAGTTCCTCGTAGGTGCCGCCACCGATGACGAACTGCACCGGTTTTTCCACCCGTTGACCGAAGCCCTGGCGCATCACGGGGCTGGCCTGCACGCCGGGCAACCCGGCGAGCTTGGCGCGGACGTCGTCCATGATCTCCCAGGCACTGCGCCGGCTACCCCAGTCGGCCAGGTTGACGATGGCGAAGCCGCTGTTGAAGTTCTCGATATTGCCATAGCCGCGTGGTGCGCGTATTACCACGCGCTCGATCTCGCCCTCATCCATCATCGGTTGCAGGCGAGCCTCGATCTCATCCATGTAGTCGAGCATGTAATCGAAAGTCGCGCCTTCGGGGCCGTTGACCAGCACGAAGAAATTGCCGCGGTCTTCCTGTGGGGTATATTCGTTGGGCAATTGCTCGGCCAGCCAGACGGCGCCGCCGATGAACGCGACAAACACCAACAGGATCAGCAGCCGCAGTCGCAACACCTTCAACAGGAGATAGCGATATACCCGCTGGGTGAGTTCCAGCAGCCACTGTACGGCGTGGGCGACGCGGCTTTCGTGCATGGCCGGCTTGAGAATCTTGGAGGCCATCATCGGCGTCAGGGTCAGCGCCAGCAAGCTGGAAATGGCCACGGCGGCGGCCAGTGTCAGGGCGAACTCCGAGAAAAGCCGACCGATGTTCCCTTGCAGCAGGCTCAAGGGCACGAAGACGGCGATGAGAACCAGGGTAGTGGCGATGACCGCGAAAGCGATCTGACGAGTGCCGCGGTAGGCCGCCACCAGGGGCGTTTCGCCGTATTCGTGCATGCGCCGGTTGATGTTCTCGAGCACGACGATGGCATCGTCGACGATCAAGCCGATGGCCAGGACCAGGGCCAGCAGGGTCAGCAGGTTGAGGCTGAAACCGAACAGCGCCAGGGCGATAAAGGTACCGATTATCGCGATCGGCACCGTGACCGCCGGCACCAGGGTGGTTCGCACATTGCCCAGGAACAGGAAAATCACCACGACCACCAGGCCCATGGCAATGAACAGGGTGGTCACCACCTGCTCGATGGCACCGGAGACGAAGACCGACGAGTCGAAGTTGAGACGCAGCTCCATGCCCTCGGGCAGGGAGGGCTGGACCCGTTCCATCTCGGCGATCACGGCTTGCGAAAGCTCCAGCACGTTGGCATCGGACTGCCTGATCATGCCGAGCCCCACCATGGGCACGCCGTTACCACGAAATACGGTACGCTCCTCGACCGACCCGACTTCGACACGGGCGACATCGCCCAGTCGCACCACGTAGCCGTTGGCGCCTTCGCTCAACGCCAGTTCTCGAAAGTCTTCGGGTTCGGCGAAGTTGCGCGGCAGACGGACGATGAACTGGCGCTGCTCGGACTCGATGGCGCCGCCGGGCAGCTCCACATTCTCGGCCTGCAAAGCGTTCTCGACATCGCCCACGGTGAGACCACGGGCGGCGAGGGCGTTGCGGTCGAGCCAGATGCGCATGGCGTAGTCGCGCCCACCGCCGACACGGACCTGGGAGACCCCGGGTTGAACCGAGAAGCGATCGACCAGGTAGCGTTCAGCGTAATCGGTGAGCTCGTCCATGCCGTAACGCTCACCCGAGAGGCTCAGCCAGAGCACGACATCGGCTCCGGATTCCGCCTTCTGTACCTCGGGCGGGTTGGCCTCGTCGGGCAGATTGTCTGCACTACCCGATATCCGGTCGCGAATATCGTTGGCGGCTGCATCGATATCCGTGTCGAGACCGAATTCGACATCGATGCTTGAGCGGCCATCCTGGCTGGAAGAGGTAATCAACTCGATACCCGAAATCCCGGCGATGCGGTCCTCGAGCAATTGGGTGATGCGGGTCTCGACCACGCTTGCCGAGGCGCCGGGGTAGCGGGTGTCGATGCTGACGATCGGCGGATCGATGGAGGGGTATTCCTGCAGGGCCAGGCGCTGCAGGGCGAGTATGCCGAAGGCCACGATCAACAGTGCCAGTACCGTGGCCAGCACTGGGCGCTGGACGGAAATATCGGATAACCGCATCAGTCGGCATCCTCGCGGTTGCGTTCGAGGATGTCGCGCACGCTGTTCGCTTCGTCGGCAATGCCGAGCAGCCGTACCTGGTCACCGTCACGAACCCGTTGCACGCCGTGGCTTACCAGCAGTTCGCCGCCTTGCAGGCCGGCGGTGATTTCGGCCTCACCGCTGCGGCGTTCGCCGACGCTGACTGCTTGGCGGCTGATGCGGTTGTCATCGGCTTCGTCGATCACCAGGACGAACTGACGCTCGCCCTGGGGAATCAAGACGCTCTCGGGCACCGCGACCGTATCCCGCGGGCGCTGTTGCACGATCACCTCCATGAGCATCCCGGGCCGCAAGCGCATGTCGGGATTGTCCAGCAGTGCTCGCACGCTGACACTTCGCGATACCGGGTCCACGCGGCTGCCGACGGTAGCGATGGTGCCGCTGAATGTCTCATCCGGGTAGGCGGCGCTGGTGGCGCTTAGGGCCAGGCCCGGTTCCAGTGAAGCGAGAAACACCTCGGGTACGCTGAAATCCAGCTTCATGACATCAAGCTTGTCCAGCGTGGCAAGCTCCATGCCTGGCGTCACCAAGGTGCCGACACTGATATTGCGAAACCCCATCCTGCCGCGGAAGGGAGCGCTCAGGCGATAGTTGGCCAGGCGGGCCTCGAGTGCCTGAATATCGGCTTCGGCCCGGCGCAATTGGGCCTGGTTGTCTTCCACGTCCGCTCGTGGCGCCAGATTGCGCGCCTGCAACTGACTGGCGCGGTCGAAGGTATTGCGGCGTTCATCGCGCAGCGCCTGGGAAGCGCGTAGTTGGGCGCGTTCCTCGTTATCTTCCAGCGTGATCAACAGCTGTCCGGCTTCGACCAGCTCGCCGTCATCGAAATGAATCTTGTCGACGATATCGGTCACGGTAGTGGAAAGGGTAACGCTTTCATCGGCACGTAACGTTCCCAGGGCTTCCAGCGGGGCCGACCACTGGGTGGCGACGGCATGGCTGCCGATGACGCTGGGAGCGGCGTCCTGGGCCGTTGCCAGCGGGGCGGCCAGCAATATCAATAATCCGACAACAGTACTTCTGATAGGGCGCATGAGTCTCTCGGTACGGCGAACCAGCTGATAGAATGCCAGCTTTTGCTCGCGGAGGCAGGGTTGAAATGACCTATGATGTGGTTGTGGTGGGTGCCGGTGCCGCCGGTCTGATGTGCGCCATCCATGCCGGCTACGCGGGGCGTCGCGTACTTGTCGTGGACCATGCCAACAAGGCGGGGAAGAAAATCCTGATGTCGGGTGGCGGTCGCTGCAATTTCACCAATCTCGCCACCACTCCCAAGCACTTTTCTTCCGCGAACCCGCATTTCTGTATCTCGGCGTTGCAACGTTATCGTCCCGATAACTTCGTCGAGTTGGTGGAGCGCCACGGGGTGGACTACGTGGAGAAGGCCCCCGGGCAGCTTTTTTGCGCCACCTCGGCCAAGGATATCCTGGGGGTGCTGCTCACCGAATGTGAATGGGCGGGCGTGGAAATTCGCCTGGGCACTGCCATCGAGCGCGTGGAGCGTGTCGGCGAGAGCATGCGCGTGGCTACCACGAGCGGGTGTGTCGATTGCGGTTCCGTCGTGGTGGCAACGGGCGGGCTGTCGATTCCCACCATGGGCGCTACGGGCTGGGGCTATGATATCGCTCGCCAATTCGGCGTGGCGGTCAGCGCGACTCGCCCCGGCCTGGTACCGTTCACCCTGAGCGATCAATGGAAGGCGCGCGCCGCCGAGTTGTCGGGGTTGAGCCTGCCGGTAGCGGTGGCTTGTGGTGGAAAATCCTTCAGCGAGCCGATGCTGTTTACCCATCGGGGACTTTCCGGTCCGGCCATGCTGCAGATTTCCAGCGTATGGCAGCCCGGCGATAGCCTGACGATAAATCTCCTGCCCGAGACGGCCGTCTTCGATGCGCTATGCCAGGCGCGACGTGACACGCCCAAGCGGCAATTTTCCACCTGGCTGGGGGAGCGCTTTCCCAAGCGTTTCGCGCAGTCGCTTCTGGCCTGGTATGAAGGGCGGGAGGAAGGGGAACGGCTACTGGCGCATTTTTCCAACGCGATGCTGGAAAAGTGGGCCGAAAGGTTGAATCACTGGCAATTGCGCCCCGCTGGCACCGAGGGGTGGCGTACCGCCGAAGTCACCCTAGGCGGGGTGGATACCGATGCCATTTCCTCCAGAACTTTTGCCGTCAAGGCGCTGCCCCAGTTGCATTTTATCGGCGAAGTGCTGGACGTGACAGGCGAGCTGGGCGGATTCAACTTTCAATGGGCGTGGGCCAGCGGAGCGGCCTGCGGTCAGGCCGTGTAATCACTCACGATAGACGGCGCACCTTGCGCAGCAGCATATATCCCGCCAGGGCGCGATTGGCCAGTACCACGAGCTTGCCCGGCCGGCGGAAGGCGCGCCAGAACACCACACCACCCACCGCCATCAACGGCATCTTGAAGCGTTGTAGGCGGTGCCAGGCGGCATCCATCGACTGGCCTGAACTCGTGAATCGCTCGCTTTCCACCAGTACATCGATGCGCTGCTGCTCGAGCCTGGCGATCAACGCTTCCTTGCGCGCCTGCCGAGTCTGCCGTTTCTGGCGAAAGGGGGGGTTATCGTATTTCATGTCGTTCGCGGTCATTGGCTTCCAGTAGCGCCCGGTCGGTCGCCAACTGGTTCAAGGTTTCCTTGAGCAGGGTATGGGTGCGAGCCTGTTTCAAGGCGATCGCCCCCAAGGCACCACTGGCAAGAAGCAGCAGAATGGCGCTGATGGCGATGGCGGCCAGACGGTAGCTGTCCCAGAACAGGACGACGATAAATGCCACGATCGTCCCTATGCCCAGTAACAGCAGCACCAGACTGGATCCGGCAAGCAGCAGCAGAGACACCAGCCTCGCTCGCTCTTCCTCCAGTTCGATTACGGCCAAGCGCAAGCGAATTTCGCCGCTGGAGAGCAGCGTTTTCAACAAGCGCTTGGCCGCACCGAAGACGCGATGGGTCGGGCCTGAACCCATTAGCGGCGACCGAGCAACATACCGATGACAACGCCGGCAGCGGTGCCGATGCCGACACTTGTCCAGGGATTCTCATGGACGTAGCGATCACAGACATCCGCCTGCTGGGTCAGGCTATCGCGGGCGTCGCCGTATAGACGTTCGCTGCGAGCTTCGAGACGCGTACGAGTGTCCTTCAGGCGTTTTTCAGCCCGCGCACGCAGGTCGCTCATCTCGCCGCTGGCGTCCTTGGCGGTGGCGCTGACCAGTTCTTCGACGGTTTCGCTCAGGTGTCGCAGGTCTTCCTTGAGCTGGTCGGTACTGACGGGATCGGGCTGACGTTTTGCCATGCGGTTTTCCTCTGACGAATGAATAACATACTCAGCATAGCAGGCGTGAAATCTGGTACAAGCCGGCTAATGTGACTTAATCGCTCGAACTGAACATGGGATTCAAGCTGAAACCCAGGCTCAAACGGTGAACCCGATGGTCGTAATCGACCAGGCTCTCGCCGTAGCCGTAATAGTATTGCATATGGGCGCGCAAGCCATTGAAGGACGGCCAACTGTAGTCTATCTGGGCGCCCATGTTACCGGCGCTGGGATTGCCGCGCCACGTCAGGCTGGCTTCATGATTACCGTTGAGCTGCTTGGCGACGGTGATGTCGCCATAGCCCATGTAGCGGTCGATATCGGGATTGTCGTCATCATTATCCGACTCGGGAACGCGCCAGTGCGGGCTGATCGAGACGGCCCATTCGCCCCGCTGAAAGTTGCTTTCCAGATAGACGCGGTTCCAGCTGCGCGATAGCGGCTGTGAGCGGCCATTGGACTGGTGATTGAAGGCAAGACGGTTGCGTGTATTGACCCAGCCCAGGATGTTCGTGGCGTTATCGAAACTGATGAAGACTTCGGGTTCGTAGTTGGTCTCGCGAAACGGCGATGATGAATCGGTATTGAAAGCTTGCCACCAGCTGCGCTGAGTATAGGCAAAGAAGAGATCGCCATAGTTGCCGAACATATCCTCCAGGAGGTTGACCTTGGTACTGAACTGGAACTGCAATTCCAGGTTGCTTGACTCGCCGTCCGGTGCCAGTTCGGCAAAGGCATCACGATTGGGGTTGGTGTTGTAGCTCAAGGGAAAGAGGTAGTTGGTACGATGCGTGGTAATCGAGAACGGGTTGCGGCTGGACTCGTGTTCGAGCTGGCGTCGGTCACTGATATCCCGGAGTGCCATGGTTTCGGGCGGTATCACGGTTTCCACCGCCTGGGAATCGGTAGTGGAGTCGTCAAGTCTCAGTAACTGCTGTTCCAGTCGAAAGAGCTCAGTATTAAGCGCCCTTACGCGCGCTTCGATTTCCTCACGGGTCTCGGCTGAAGCCAGGGGAGACGCCAGGACGAATAGTCCACAGCCAAGAAGAACCACCGGTTTTGCGGCACGCATGAGATCAGCTACCCCTGGAGAACGGTTTAGGCACAAAGAGCGTTTCTATCACGTTGGGGACACAAGTCAACGTTGGCGATTGCCAATCGTGTGTCTCGAGCCGACAATGGCCCTTTTCGCCCTGCGGGGCTATTGCTGTGAGTCGAAAGCTTGAGCGTCGTGAAATCCTCTCCCCTCCCGTCGAGCCTGGTCTTCTGCCATCGGTGGCACAGGCCGGTTCAATATCTGGTTCTATCTCTATTCCTGCTGCTATTTCTGATGCTGGGTTTCACGACGGCGGTGCATGCTGTCGAAGGCGTACCCGAGCAGGAGGAAATCCAGCAACGGCTAGCCCAGTACGAGGCGACGGAAGGCGAGGCGGCTCCCACGGAGGAAGCGGAAGCGCTACAGGCCGCCCTGGACGCATATGAGCGCCTGGAGGCGGTCACGTCGCGGCTACGCACACTGGAGCAGCGAGTACAGCAAGCCCCCGACGAGCTGCTGCGGCTCGAACGCGAGCTTCGTGCCGAAGAGGAGTCGACCGAATCCCTTTCGGTAGCGAGCCTGGGTGAATTGGCGCTGGATGAGCTGGAGGGCCGGCAGAAAGAGGCGCTACGCGAACTGGAGCAGTTGCAGGATCGGGTAGCGGAGATCAATGCCCAGCTACTCGAAGCCCAGACCTTGCCCGAAAGAGCCCAGCAGGCGATCGGCGATGCCTTGCAGCGTGCCGACCGATTAAGGCGAGCCCTGGAGGAGCGCGAAACCCTGCTAAGCAACCGCCAGCTTGCGTTCAGCGACGATCCGCAGGTAATCCGGCTGCGCCTGGAACGGGCGGTGGCCGAACTGGAAATTCGTTATCACCAGCGTGAACTGAGCGCCCATAGCCGCTTACGCGAGCTGGCCCAGCAGCGGCAGGAGCTGCTGTCTCTGCAGATAGACCAGCAGGAGCGCCAGCTTACCTTGCTCGAGAGCGTGATCGACCGACAAAGACGGCTACTTTCGGAGCAGGCGATTGCCGACGCGGCACGCGACGATCCATTGATCGCTCAAGGGCATCCGGTGGTGGCGCGCGCCCAGCAGATCAATCAGAACCTGGGGCTGGAACTGCTGCGTGTTACCGACCGTTCCAATAGCCTGGCGCGGGAAAGTATCGATGTGCGCCGCCAGCTCGACCTGGTGAGACATCTCCAGCGCAGCTTGAATGTACAGATAGAGTCGATACGCGGCAGTCAGCTGCTGGCGCGTATCCTGCGCGAACAGCGCCAGGCCCTGCCCAACGTCTCATCCCGCCAGGATCTGCAGGAGGAGATCGCCGACCTGCGCTTGAAGCAGTTCGATCTGGGTCGTCAGCGTGACCAGCTGCGCCAGGGAGAGAAGCTTGCCACCCAGCGGCTGCAGGAAGCCGGTGTCGATGTCACGCCGGGGCTGGTCAATTCGCTCGAACGGCTGTACCAGTCGCGTCGCGAACTGGTCGAACAGCTCGAGCAGATCTACAGTGAACTGCTCAGTTCCGCGATCGAACTGCAGCTGAACCACCAGCAGTTGGTGGAAACGACGCGCGACTTGCGCGCCACGCTGGACGAGCAGCTGTTCTGGGCGGCCAATAGCCGGCCGCTGGATATCGCCTGGCTGCGCCAGCTCCCGACTTTCATTCGTGACGAATGGCGCGATGGCGAATGGCGGGAAGCTCTGCCCAACGCCTGGCAAATGCCGGGACTGGGGTTTCTGGCGGGGTTGCCACTGTGGCTTGCCAGCGCTCTGCTGATGCTTTTGCGCCGGCGTATCAAGTCGGTACTGGCCGTCATCCATTCGCAGATAGGTCGCCTGAAGAGCGATACGCAGCTGCATACCCCCAAAGCGGTATTTTTCAATGCAATGCTGGCGCTGTCGGGACCCCTGGCCCTGGCGGGTGTGGGGGTCGGCTTGCACATGGACAATCAGGCGCTGAGCCTGGTTCTCGCCCCGGCATTGCTGCAATTGGCGTTGAGCTGGGCGGTGATCGCCTGGGCACGCCGTTTGCTGGTTCCCGATGGGGTAGCGGAAAGGCATTTCAACTGGCCTGTCCGTTATAACCTGCAACTGCGCCGGTTGTTGGGCGGCTTGGGCCTGGCCCTGGTGCCGGTACTGTCGATTGCAGCGCTCAGCGGCGATCTTAGCATCGCACTCGCGCAGCGCCCCATCGCCCTGGGCCTGTTCGCGTTGGGACTGGTGGCGATGAGCGTGATCATCACCCGCTTGATCCTGGCACACATGCCCTTTTTCGGCGTACATCTTTTCCGCTTGTGCCTGGGGCTGGGCCTGGCTCTGGTGCCCCTGTTTCTGTTGCTGCTGGTGGTGGTGGGTTACGAGTACACGGCGCTGCAGCTGGTAGGACGTTTCGCCATCACGCTTTACCTGCTGGGCATGTGGGTGGTGGTGGAGGCCACGGTGGTGCGTAGCCTGGCGGTAGCGGCGCGTCGCCTGGCTTATCGTCGGGCCCTGGCCCGGCGTCATGCCCAGGTTCAGGAGGGTGCCGAGGGAGGGCTCGAAGTGGTGGAAGAGCCGCCGCTGGACATGGAAAAGATCAACCTGCAATCGCTGCGGTTGTCCAAGTTGATTCTTCTGATCGGCTTTGCGGCGCTGTTGTACCTGGTCTGGGCGGACCTGCTCAATGTGCTCGGCTATCTCGACCGGGTGGCCCTGTGGGACAGCGGTGACGAGGAGCTGGGAGACACGCTGTCGCTTTCGGATTTCTTTACCGCCTTGCTGGTAGTCAGCCTGACCTTCTTCATGGCGCGCAACTTGCCGGGCTTGCTGGAAGTGATGGTATTGTCGCGGCTGACGCTCAAGCAGGGCAGCGCCTATGCCATGACATCGCTGCTTTCCTACACCATCGTGGGAAGCGGCATCGTGATTGCCCTGGCGACGCTGGGCGTATCGTGGGACAAGCTGCAATGGCTGGTGGCGGCGCTCAGCGTGGGGCTGGGCTTTGGCTTGCAGGAGATTTTCGCCAACTTCATTTCCGGGCTTATCATCCTCTTCGAACGTCCGATTCGGATCGGCGACACCATTACCCTGGGCAACCTGCATGGCACGGTTAGCCGTATTCGCATCCGCGCCACCACGGTGACCGATTTCGATCGCAAGGAGATCATCATCCCCAACAAGACGTTCGTGACCGATCAGTTGATCAACTGGTCGTTGTCGGACAACGTCACTCGGGTGGTGCTGACCTACGGCGTGGCGCACGGCTCCGACTTGCCGCTGATACACCAGTTGCTACGGCGTGCGGCGGACGACAATCTCCGGGTACTCGTCGATCCGGAGCCACAGGTGTTCTGCATGAGTTATGGCCCGCACAGCCTCAATTTCGAGTTGCGTATTTTCGTCGACGATCTGCTGGATCGCCTCTATGCCGCCGACGAGATCAACTGCCGGGTGGACGCACTGTTCCGGGAGCATGGCATCAAGGTGGCGTTCGAACAGCTGGATGTGTGGCTGCATGGCGAGGGCAGCGACGCGGTCAAGGTGCTGAGCCGCAAGCCGCAAGCTGCAAGACGGGAGGCGTGAGTCAGCGGCGTCGTCCCAGAAGCAGGAATTCGCGGTTGCCGTCGCCTCCGGTGATCGGGCTCTCCTGCCAGTGTTCGACGCTGAAACCGTGGGTGTCGCAGCACTGGCGAATCCGGGCTTCCACGTCTGTGTAGCGGCCGGGGTCGCGAACCACTCCACGGGCATCCACCGCGTCGGGTCCCAGCTCGAACTGGGGCTTGACCAGGGAGATCAACTGCCCACCCGCAGGCAACAGCGCCGCGATTTCGGGTACGATCAGCGTTTGCGATATGAACGAGACATCCATTACCGCAGTGGTGGCGGGGTAGGCGGCGAGTGCGGCAAGGACCTCCTCGGATTGACTCATGTGGCGCGCATTGATCCCTTCGAGACAGTTCACGCGCGGATCTTGGCGCAGGGACGCGTCCAACTGGCCATGGCCGACCTCGACACCCACCACATGCCGGGCGCCATAAGCGAGGGCGCAGTCGGTAAACCCGCCCGTCGATTGGCCCACATCCAGCACCGTGACGTTCTCAAGCGATAATCCCAGCGTTTCGAGCACGGCTTCGAGCTTCAAGCCGCCGCGTGAGACGTAGCGCTCTTCCGGGTCTTCGCCGACCGCTAGAACAGTGGTCTCGGCAAGCTTTTCGCCCGGCTTGGTCAACAGGCGACCACTCTCCGCTAGCGCCACCTTGCCATTGCGAATCAGGCGTTGGGCGCGGGTGCGCGAGCGGGCTAGGCCCAGGGTTACCAGCAGTTGGTCGAGTCGAGGCATGAAGACGTTCGCAAGCAATCGGAAGGGGAGCGCGATTATAACGGCTGCCAGCACCGGGGACGAGGCAGCTATGTCGATGAGATAGGAAAAGGCCGGGCTATCAGCCCGGCCTTGTGGGTCATGCCTGGGTATGGGACCCATCGTCGGCCTGAAGTTCGGTAGGGGGAATGCGAGCGGCCCCCCAGCTGCGCATCAAATATCCTTTCACACTTTCCAGCTCGTCCTGGCTGACCTTGGCCAGCTCGCCCCGCTCGAGAGGATCGTAGTGATAGATGTACAGGCGTGAAGCGAACTGCTCGAAAGGCAGGGACGCCTCGCCGAAGCGCTCGCCATAGCCGGCGGTACTGACCTTGACGTTATCCCCCCAATCCTGGCCACTGTCGTTGTTCGGGTTGTAGAAATAGACCCGCATGTCTTCGTCGGGATCGAGGGTGATGCGAAGGATGGTAATCGCATGCCAGCCGATGAAGCGTGCCGCGCTATCGGTAATGGCGATACCCGCCGGTTGCGGATGGATCAAGGGCTGGTTGCCGTTGTAGAACGGATGATAGCTGGCGTAGAAGTGACGCAGGAAGTCGTCCACATCGCACAACTGCCCGGTGGCGACATCGACATTGATACGAAAACCGCGACCGGACCACCAGCCATGGAACTCGGGATTCACCCAGCGGTGGGGGTCGCCCTCACGGTCGATGCACTGCCTGCCCATTTCCGCGTAGATACGGTCCAGGTGCGGCACGACCAGCAACGAGACAGGATCGAGATCCATGGGCAGTTCCGTGGCGACACCCGACAGGCTCTCCATGGATGAGATCGGCCGGCCTTCGAAATGCATGATGATTTCATCGTCACGCGCCGCCCAGGCCACCATCTGCAACAGATAGTCTGGATCGTTGTAGGCCCACATCGAGAGCGCCCGCGCCGATTGGCATGTCGGGTTGTTGCCCTGGCCGACGCCCAAGGGGAGGCCTAGCATGCACAGCACGCCTTCGAGCAGTCGAGCGCGGGGAGACGCGTATTCGCCGTAAGCGAGGGTCAGCCGTGCTTCGGACCACTCGCTAAGTTGCAGACCCAGCTGACGCCACATGGCCGGCGCGACGGGCGGCTGGTAGAGAATGCCGCGTTCCAGCATCAAGGCCAGGCCGTACACGGCCTGGGGCGTAGCAGGGTAGACCGCTCCGCGAATCAAGGCGTGAACCAGGTCGTGGTAGCACATTAGGCAGTCGCGACCGGTGGAGGAGAGGCCCATCGCTTCGGCGAGTAGATGGTCGCCCTCTTCCAGCAGGTAGCGCAGCAGCACGGTATGGTAGGGCGAGACCAGCCCGGTATCGTGCATGGCCCGGGCGAAGCCCGTCGCTTCGGCCTGGAGTGCCGTCTGGTCCATGCGCTCCAGACGGTCGCGATAGACGTCCACACCAGGATCTTCGCGACAGGCCTGGGTGGGCCCGAATAGCGAACTGACCAGGCGATCGGCGCCCTGACCGCTGGCGCCCAGGTCGATGTTGGGATTGATCTGGCACAAGGCGATCTGGGTAATCATCTGCTTGATCGAGTCCACCTGGATCGGGCGTTGCTTGAGGATTCGCCAGATCTCATCGATCAATTGATCGATGATGTGCTCGTAGCCGATGCGTTGCGCCAAGTGCTGGAACAACTGGCGCGGAAGGTCGGCCAGGCGCCCCTGGGTTTCCCGTTCGGCTTCGCTTGGCGCATTGAATAAAAGCCCCAGATTGATGGCCATCACCTGGGTCAGGTAATGGTGCGCTTGCTCTGCGGATATCTGGGAGTGGAGGTAGTCTCCCTTGGCCACGGCGAGCAGGCGCAGCTCGCTAATTGCCTCGATCACTACGACATTGGCGTCGCCGCTCTTCAAGGAGTGGGAAGTGAGTGAAGGTACCAGGTATTGTGGCGTTTCCCAGTCCGAGCCGGCAAACAGGCCCGCTTCCTCGAGGACCTGGGCACGCGCTTCCACTGCGGTACAGCCACCTTCCTGCAACAGTACGCGTCGTGCGGTATCCAGGACGCGTGGAAGTTTGCCCGGCTTGGAAAACTCCGGCGCCTGCGTAAGCAGGCGCACAGCGTCGTCCAGTTTGATCAACAGCTCGTTCAGCTTGGGATTATCCGACGGCTGCGATGAAGTATGGGTCGTCACAAAGACTCCTTATCCCTGCATGCAGACGGGATTATACATAGAAGTCGAGGTCTTCCTGGCGTTTAAGTAGATCTCGAATGGTATGGGCGTCCTCTCCCTTGAAGTAGATCAGGCCCCAGTGGGTGCCGAAAGCGGTACGCTTGGTAACGGTCTCTTCCATGGGGGCGGTCAATTCGTGCGACTCGAAATAGGGGTGATCTTCGGTCTCCTCGGGAATTTCCAGGCGGCTGACGACGCGGCGGCGGGGATAAACGCCGAAGCAGCCGGCGAAGCCGTCGGCATCGACCACTTCCTTGGGGAAGAAGTCGGCGACTTCCTCGGGGGTGCTGTGCGGGTCGAACACCAGCATGCTGGCCTGGTAGGCGTTGAAACCGTAGACCCGTTCGAGCAGTTCGAAGACCTTGAAGCCCGGCGGACGGTAGGCCACTTCGCCGAAGTACATCTCGCCGTCACTGGTGACGAAGTACTCTGGGTGAATCAAGCCGAAGTCGATATCGAATGTCTTGATCAGCTTTTCGATCTGTGCGGTGATCTGGGGACGGTATTTCTCCAGCTCAGGCGAGGCCGGCACGAACACCGAGTAGCCCAAGGTCACGTACTCGGAGATATTCAAGAAGGCGATCTTGCCGTTATGGATCCACGCTTCCACGGCGAATTCCCAGCCGTCGAGGTGGGATTCCATCAATACCGGGAACTCCTCGTCCGGAATGGTATCTACTTCATCCGGAGTACGAATGACCCGGTGGCCGAGACAGCCGGCCTTGTCGAAGGCCTTGAGATGGATAGGGTCGTTGGGATCGCCGTCCAGCTTGAGCAGCGTCTGGTTGACGCGTTTGAGAAAGCGGACCACGTCTTCCTTGTCGTGAGCTTCCTCGAATATGCCTACGCGAATGCCTCCGAGCTGGGCGCGCCGCTTCATCAGTGCCTTGTCCCGCAGCAACAGCGACTGACCATAGAGACGCGGGTTATCCAGCAGGACGGAATTGATGGCGCCGGCCCACTCCACAGTCTCCTCGAACAGGGGAATGGCGACATTGACGCCTTTCTCCTTCAATGTTTCGGCGATTTCCATCGAACGATCATTGAGACGCTCGAAATTCCAGGGTACGTAGGGAATGTCGTGTTTTTGGCAATATTCCTCGGCCCAGTCCGGAGCCACAACGATATAGCGGCGATCGAAATTCTCCGCCGCCTCAATGGCGTTCAGGCTCCAGCCAAGCAAAGCGATATAACCTTTGTTGGGATCCTTTTGCATGGTGTTGACTCCAGGTCGATGGGGGTGCCTCTTGGTAAAAGCATCAAGCGGTCCCCTTCACCTTAGACGACAGTAGCGCTCTAGGGCCATGTTGAAAGATGGAAACATGCCAATGTCGCTGCCGGCAGCAGAGCAGAATAGGCGAATGTGATAATCTAGCCGGATTCAATTTTTTCATGGCGGCAAGAGGAACGGGCCAAGATGGCGGCCAAGCCGATCTATCGTGTAGTGGTTCACCAACAGGGTGAAATCTGGGATTTATATGTCAAAGAGATATTTCAAAGCGAACTCTGGGGGTTTATTGAAGTCGAGGAGTTTGTCTTTGGCGATACCTCGCGCATGGTAGTGGATCCTGCAACGGAAAAACTCCAGCGAACGTTCGAGGGGGTCAAGCGCAGTTATCTTCCCCTGAACGCGATCGTGCGTATCGACGAAGTCGAGCGCGAAGGGCCGCTGCGAGCGGTCAAGAGCGATGCCCGAGTGACGGAGTTCCCCCGTCCGTTCACGCTTCCTCCACGCGGCGATGGCTGAGTGGAGCCCGGCGCCGGCTGCATGGCTCATCCCGGCGTCGGCGAACGGCCAAAGCGCCTTTAACCAGGACAAGATGTAATGCGAGTAAAAGTTACCAATCCCCGTTTCAATGCGTTGTTGGCCGCTCTGTTGCTGAGTGCCGCCAGTGGCGCTAGTCAAGCCCAAACCGGCGATGCCTGGGTAAGCGATGAGTTGACTACCTATGTCCGTAGCGGACCGACCGATGGCTATCGCATCATCGGAACGCTTTCCGCCGGCGAGCAGGTCCAGATACTGGAAAACAGCGGCGATTACAGTCGGGTGCGTAATAACGACGGTGAAGTCGTCTGGGTATTGAGCAGTGAACTCCAGCAGACGCCCAGCGCCCGGGAGCAGCTTCCCGAGCTTGAAGAGCAGGTCGAATCCCTGTCGACGGAGCTGGAAGGGATCAACGATGAGTGGGAGCAGCGAGTCGAGGACATGTCCCAGTCGTTGGACACTCGCCAGCAGCGTATCGATGCTCTGGAGAGCAGCAACCAAGAACTCGCCAGTGAGGCCGAGCAGTCGCGACAGCGCATTCGTGAGCTGCAGGCGCGCCTGGAAACCCAGGAAGAAGACCTGCTGTTGCGTTATTTCATGTATGGCGGCGGGGTTGCCGGCGCCGGCTTGCTGGTGGGATTGATCATTCCTCACTTGCCGCGGCGGCGCAAAAAACGCGACCGCTGGTTCTGAGATGACGTTTTCCGATGTAAATCGATTGTCAAAGCAAGCGAGAGAGGCATGAGCGAAGATTGGTTGGCACGCTGGAGGGAAGGGCGAATCGGCTTTCATCGCAGCGAGCCGCATCCAGCATTGACGCATCACTGGCCTCGCCTCGGGGTTCCGGCGGGCACCAAGGTGTTGGTTCCGCTTTGCGGAAAAAGCGTGGATATGCGCTGGCTGGCGCAGCACGACTATCCGGTGCTGGGCATCGAGGTGGCGGCGGAGGCCATCGAGCAGTTTCTCGAGCAGAGCCCGGCGGAGGTATCGCGTTACCACAAGGCCGGATTCGAGATAAGCCGGCAGGGCAGCGTCGAACTCTGGTGCGGTGATTTCTTTCACTTGCATATCGACCAGGCAGCGGAAATCGGCGCGTTCTACGATCGCGCTTCACTGATCGCCCTGCCTCCCGCCACACGTCATCGTTATGCCTTTCATCTGGCGCAGCTGATACCGCCGGGAGCGAAGGGGCTGCTGGTCAGCATCACCCACGACGAATCATGGGAAGGACCGCCGTACAGCGTTCCCGCCGAGGAAATTCGAACGCTTTTCGAACCCAATTTTCGCCTGGTTCACCTGGAGGACAATCCCGAGCAAGAGGATTCCAAGCGTGAATCGGTTTGGGAACTCGAACGGCGCGGCCCGCACGGATAGTTCCTCCAACCCAATGAGCATTTCGCCCCTGATCCAGAAACCGGTCCAGGGGCGAAATGTGGCACGAACTTGCGACTAATCGACAACCGATTGGAACATTCAGCGGGCCAGCAGGTTGGCCAATTCGGGGTCGCTGAAGGCTCGGTTGAGCGCATCGCTGAGCAAGTCGTTCAGCATCCGGGTATTGGCGTCGCGATCGGGCTTCAACGCATAGCCCTGGGTACGGCGGGACGTATAGGTACCGGTGTAGGTAGTGCCCTGGTTCTTGGCCTCGGCACGAAACACCGCTTCTAGACGCGCCTCATCCACCAGCGGCTGGCCGCTGTCACCCTTGCGATAGGCCAGGCTTTCCAGTACCAGCGTCAAGGAGGGGCGGCCTGCGGCCGGTTCGGTAGTAGGGGAGAAGCCCATGTCGCGTACCGCGCGCTGCGCCTGTTCTTGCAACCGTGGAATCAGCTCATGGCTATGGACGATGATCTGCGAGGTCGCCATGGATTGTCCGCTGCGGCTGCCGATCACTTCCGTGGCACGTCCATCCTGAGCGATCACGGTGACTTGCTGGCCCTGGCCCGCCTGGGGAACCGCGGCGCTGCGTTGAGGATTGAGCTGCAGGTAATGGGGGCTGGCGCAACCGGCGAGCCACGCACTGGCAAGCAGGATACCTGACATTTTTAAAAACTGGCGCCGAAGCATGATCTTCCTCCGCTATGGCAAAACACCAGTATAACCCGTGTGTTGCGCCGGCGGTACGCGCAGGTGATGAGCTTTGCTACGGGTTTGACGACTCGATTCGCTATTGGCAACGAGCTGGCGTTCAGGCGGGTGAGCTTCCGAGTTGGCACGAACAAACACTATCGTTAGTTAGCCGCCCCGATTGGGTCGGCTAACGCTGCTGTGCCGGGAAACCGGTTTATGCGACGCGGCTCTGCTCCGCCGCGTTCGACTCCGCTTCGGGGAAGCGCCGCCAGTGGCGTGGATGGGCGAACAAGCGTTGGCCACGACTTAGCGACAGATGCTCAAAGTCGGTGTGGCGTACGGTGGCAAGCCAGGGTTGGGCTAGCCAGTCAGCCTCCAGCTCCACACGTACCTCGGCCCCCACCGGGGAAATTGCCGTGATCATTACCGGCAGATGGCTCTCGGAGGTAGGCTGCTCGGTCAGGCGCACTTCATGGGGGCGTAGCAAGAGCTCTACATGTCCATCGGGCAGATCGACGTGCCAGTACGCGTCGCCGCAGGTCAGGACGCCGTTCGTCACTTTCCCTTCCAGGTGATTCACATCGCCTAAAAACTCGAACACAAAGCGATTTTTCGGCGTGCGGTAGAGTAACTCGGGAGTGTCGATCTGTTCGATCCGGCCGTTGCTCATGACCACGACCCGATCTGAAAGCTCCAAGGCCTCTTCCTGGTCGTGGGTGACGAAGACACTGGTGAAGTCGAGCTCGTCGTGAAGATGCCGCAGCCAGCGGCGCAGGTCCTGGCGAACCTTGGCGTCGAGGGCGCCGAAGGGTTCGTCGAGAAGCAATACGTCGGGCTTTACCGCCAGGGCGCGGGCCAGCGAAACGCGCTGCTGCTGGCCACCGGAGAGCTGTGCGGGGTAACGCTTGGCGAATTGCTCCAGCTTGACCATTTCCAGCAGGCGGTGGACGCGGGCACGAATTTCACCGCTGCTCGGACGCTGCTTGCGCGGCATTACGCTCAAGCCGAACGCCACGTTGTCGTAGACGCTCATGTGGCGAAACAGGGCGTAGTGCTGGAACACGAAGCCGATTCGCCGGTCGCGCACGTGGACATGGGTGACGTCGCGGTCGCCGAAGAGGATTCTGCCCGGGGAAGGCTGGGTGTCAGCGGTTTCCAGTCCGGCCATGATGCGCAGCAGGGTGGTCTTTCCCGACCCGGACGGGCCGAGCAGTCCGACCAGTTCGCCCTCCTGGATATCCAGGCTGATCGGTTCCAGCGCCCGGGTCTTGCCAAAGTGCTTGGCAACATTATGAAGCTGGATACTCATGGAAATTCCTCCCGGCGCGTAGCGCGCCATTCCAGTCCGGCCTTGGCCACCAGGGTCAGTAGTGCAATCAAGGCGAGTAGCGCTGCACTGGCAAAGGCGCCAACGGTGTTGTAGTCCTGATAGAGCTGTTCCAGATGCAGGGGCAGGGTATTGGTATGCCCGCGTATCGCCCCTGAAACCACCGATACCGCACCGAATTCACCCACCGCCCTGGCGTTGGTCAGAATGACACCGTACAGCAGCGCCCAGCGAATATTGGGCAGCGTGACCCGACGAAACGTGGTCCAGCCCGAGGCGCCCAGGGTGACGGCAGCCTCTTCCTCGCGCGACCCCTGGGCCTGCATCAACGGGATCAACTCCCGGGCAACGAACGGACAGGTGACGAAAATGGTCACCATCAAGATGCCGGGCCAGGCGAACATCAGCTGGATGTCATGACTGTCCAGCCAGGTGCCGATCCAGCCGTTGCGCCCGTACAGCAGCAAGTAGATCAACCCCGCCACCACCGGCGATACGGCGAAGGGAATATCGATCAAGGTCTGCAGGATGCGCCGTCCCGGGAAACTGAAGCGGGTCACCAGCCAGGCCAAGGCCACCCCGAACACCAGGCAGACGGGGATCGTCATCAGCGCGATCATCAGCGTCAAGCCGATGGCGGCCAATGTGTATTCGTTGCTTACGTTCTGCCAGAAGATGGCGACGCCCTGGGCGAAGGCCTGGGCGAAAATCGCCACCAGCGGCAGCAGCAAAAACAATGCCGATAGCGCGACAGCGGCGATGATAGCAATACGCCGGATATGCGGCGCGTCTCCGATACGTCTCATCAGCCCTTGCCTCCGTGCAGCCGACGGATAAAACGCCCCTGCCAGATATTGATGGCCAGCAGCAAGGCCAGGGAAACGAACAGCACCACCGAGGCGATTGCCGACGCACCGGCGTAGTCGTACTCCTGCAGCTTGACGAAAATCATCAGCGCGGTGATCTCCGTTTCGTAGGGCATGTTGCCGGCAATGAAGATGATCGCCCCGAACTCCCCCAGCGAGCGCACAAACGCCAGCCCCGTGCCGGTCACCAGGGCCGGCCACAGGTGCGGCAGGATGACCCGACGAAAGGCGACGCCGTCGGTTGCGCCCAGCGACATGGCGGCCTCGTCCACTTCATGGGGCATGTCTTCGAGGACCGGCTGCACCGTACGCACCACGAACGGAATACTGGTGAAGGCCATGGCCAGCGCGATACCCACCCAAGTGTAGGCGACCTGGAACCCCAGGGGTTCCAGCAGGCGCCCCATCCAGCCATTGCTGGAATAGAGCGTGGCCAGGGTGATGCCGGCCACCGCCGTGGGCAGGGCGAAGGGCAGATCCATCAACGCATCGAGAAGGCGCTTGCCGGGAAAGGTGTACCGCACCAGTACCCACGCCAGCAGCAAGCCGAACACGGCGTTGACGAGTGCTGCCACCGCCGCTGCGCCAATGGTCACCATATAGCTGGCCACGACCCGGCCTTCGGTGATGATGGTGAAGTATTGCGCCAGGCTTAGATCGGCCAACTGGCCGAACAGGCCGGTCAGAGGCAGCAGCAGCACCAGCGAGATGAACGTCAGGCTGATACCCAGAGACAGGCCGAACCCCGGCAGCACGCGCGTGCTGCCGAGGCGGGAGAAAGCCGAAGTCCTCATGAGTGGCTCTTAACGACGCTGGAGCTGATCGAGCAGGGCGCCGCCTTCGAAGTGGGTCTCCATCGCTTCATTCCAGCTACCGAAGACGTCTTCCACGCGCAGCAGCTTGGTTTCGGGGAAGCGGTCGGAGAATTCCTCGACGACGGTTTCATTATGCACGCGGTAGTTGAAGCCGGCGAGCAAGCGCTGGGTTTCCTCGGTGTAGAGGTACTCCAGGTAGCTCTGGGCCAGGTCCTCGTTACCGTTACGCTCGGCATTGGGACCCACCACGGCAACCGGGAACTCGGCCAGAATACTGGTGGGCGGCACGATGACTTCGTAGTCGTCGGAACCGTACTCGCCACGAATGTTGTTGACCTCGGACTCGAAGCTGATCAGCACGTCGCCGATGCCGCGCTCGATGAAGCTCGTGGTAGCACCACGGCCGCCGGTATCGAATACCGACACGTTACGCAGGAAGGTGCGCATGAAGTCGTGAATCTGCTCTTCGTCGCCGTCGAACTCTTCCTCGGCGAAGCCCCACGCGGCCAGGTAAGTGTAGCGGCCGTTACCCGAGGTCTTGGGGTTGGGGAAGACCATCTTCACATCCTCGCGTACCAGGTCATCCCAGTTCTCGATATTCTTGGGATTGTCCTTGCGCACCAGGAACGCCGTGGTGGAGTAATAGGGCGAGGCGTTGTTGGCGAACTGATCCTGCCAGTCCTCGGCGACCAGGCCGCCATCCGCCAGCACCTGCACGTCGGTTACCTGATTGAAAGTAACGACATCGGCGCGCAAGCCCTGCAGGATGGCGCGGGCCTGGGCCGAGGAGCCGCCGTGGGACTGGCTGATCTCGATCTCTTCTCCGTGTTCTTCCTTCCAGTGCGCCTGGAATTCGGGGTTGATCGCGGCGAAGAGCTCGCGAGCGATATCGTAGGAGGAGTTGAGTAGCTCACGCTCCTGGGCGAAGGCGGTGCCGCTGACACCGGCACCCAGAGCAAGGGCGAGAACACTGCGGCGTAGGTACAGGGGAAACGTCATTGGAACCTCCAAAAAGACGACAAGGCACGATTGCCTGATGACTGCAGAGGTTAAACCTTGATTTGTGGAATTACAATCGCGTTTTATATTCTTTTTTGAAATATGAGTGTGCTCATCACCGCCTGCCGGTACGCCTGCGGAGCAGCCAACGCTCTGATAAAATGCCCGGTCATGGCGGTCACGTCGTAACACGACGTGCGATGCTTCCCTTCCTTATTACCTACTGGATGAACCATGAGTGCAGCGCCTCGCGATTTTCTGATAGCACCTTCGATACTTTCCGCGGATTTCGCCCGCCTGGGCGAGGAAGTGGATAACGTCCTGGCTTCCGGCGCCGATATCGTCCATTTCGATGTCATGGACAATCATTACGTGCCCAACCTGACCATCGGCCCGATGGTCTGCCAGGCGCTGCGCAAGCATGGCGTCGCCGCGCCCATCGACGTGCACTTGATGGTCA
The DNA here is from genome assembly GCF_039691755.1 of Halomonas sp. Bachu 37. Classification (NCBI taxonomy): domain Bacteria; kingdom Pseudomonadati; phylum Pseudomonadota; class Gammaproteobacteria; order Oceanospirillales; family Halomonadaceae; genus Halomonas; species Halomonas kashgarensis. Next base: position 546,831 of record NZ_CP137552.1, read on the forward strand.
AGCCGGTGGACCGCTTGATCGATGACTTCATCGAAGCGGGCGCCACCTATATCACGTTCCATCCCGAGGCGTCGGAGCACATCGACCGCTCTCTGCAGCTGGTTCGCGATGGCGGTTGCCGCGCCGGACTGGTTTTCAATCCGGCCACGCCGCTGTCCTACCTGGATTACGTCATGGACAAGGTCGACATGATCCTGCTGATGAGCGTCAACCCGGGGTTCGGCGGGCAGAGCTTCATTCCCGCAACGCTGGACAAGGTGCGCGAAGTGCGCGCGCGAATCGATGCCAGCGGCCGCGATATCCGCCTCGAAGTGGATGGTGGGGTGAAGGTCGATAACATCGCCGAGATCGCCGCCGCCGGCGCGGATACCTTCGTCGCGGGCTCGGCAATCTTCAAGGCCCACTCGAGCGACGATGCCCACGGCTACGATACGGTCATCCAGCAGATGCGCGAGGCGCTGGCCCAGCGCTAACAGGAGCCGGGCCAGTTTCCGCAGAGGCTAACCTGCTTGGATAGACCAATCTGCTTGAATACACCTAGTGCAACTTCATGCGCGGCTTCAGGTAGCGGTTGAGCTTGTCCACCAGCCAGCCAAGCGCGGTCTTGAGGGGACCATGAATGGCGAGCTGATGCATGCGGTAGAGCGAGGCATAGCACTGCCTGGCCAGCCAGCCTTCGAGAAACAGGCCCCGCGAGGCGGAGGTGCGCATCAGGTTGCCCACCGCGTCGTAGCGCGCCAGGGAAACCAGCGAACCGTGGTCGCGATAGCGGAAGTCGGCCATGGGTTTGCCCGCCAGCAGTGCCGTCAGGTTCTTCGCCAAGTGCTTGGCCTGCTGGTGGGCGGCCTGCGCACGCGGCGGAACCGTGCTGTCTTCGCCCTGGGGGCAGCTGGCGCAGTCACCCAAGGCAAAGATGTGCGGGTCATCGATGCTCTGCAGGGTGGCGGCAACCTGAATCTGATTCTTTTTCGTGGTGGTCAGGCCCAGCTCCGCAAGAAACGGGGCTGCCTTGATACCTGCAGCCCACACGTTGAGATCGGTTTCGATCACTTCGTCGTCACCGGTGATCAGCTGGTTTGCCTTGGCTTCCTTGACTGCAGTGCCGGTATGTATCTTGACGCCTAGTTTTTCCAGTTCCTTCTGTACCGTCTGGCTGATTCGCTCGGAGAGGCCGGGCAGCAGGCGCGGGGCGGCTTCCAGCAAATGAACGTTTATCTGCTGGTGCTCCAGAGAGGTCACGCCGTAGGCATGCAGCATTCTCGAGGCATCGAACATTTCGGCGGCGAGTTCCACACCAGTGGCGCCACCGCCGACAATGCCGATGGTAAGTTCGGTATGCTGGCGTAGCGTTGGATCGGTATAGCGTAGAAAGGTGTTGATCATGTCGTGCTGAAACGATCTGGCCTGCTGCGGCGAATCGATGAAGTGGCAGTGCTCGGCGACACCGGTAGTGCCGAAATCATTGGAAACGCTGCCCAGCGCCATGACCAGATAGTCATAGGAGATTTCGCGAGCGGGCAGCACTTCGTCGCCGTCTTCGTCGGTGACGGGGGAGAGTTGCAGCGCCTGGCGCTCGCGATCCAGACCATAGAGCGAACCGCGCTGATAACGGTAGTAGTGAGCCGTTGAGTGACCACGATAGTCCACTTCATCCATGCTGGAGTTGAGTATCCCCGTGGCGAGCTCGTGCAGAAGGGGTTTCCACACATGAGTGGTATCGCGGTCGACCAGCGTGATCTCGGCTTGCCGCCGTTTGCCTAACGTGTGCCCTAAACGAGTAGCCAGTGCCAATCCACCCGCACCGCCACCGACAATCACTATCCTGGGTATGGCCATATAATGCTCCTTGGCTAAGTCAGCCACAGCATAGAAGTTTTCTTCGCCCCCTGCTTAATGCGAATACCGGCCCGAAGCAGGTAAGATACCTGGCTGGGAACTAGATGGTATCTAGAGCAACGGCACGGCCGTGTGCGGTCATGATTATCCATTAGGGGGTGAAACGTTGCATTCGATATTACGGGACAAACGGTTGATTGCGTTTGATCTGGACGGAACCCTGATCGACTCGGTGCCGGACCTGGCGGTGGCGGTCGCCAAGGCATTGGCCGAATTCGACTTGCCCGTGCCGAGCGAGGCGGATGTACGTGACTGGGTCGGCAATGGCGCGCCGGTGCTCGTGGAACGGGCACTGACCTGGGCGCAACAGTCCGCCCCCACGGCACAGCTGCAGGAACGCGCCTATCAGGTGTTTCTGGATCATTACAGCGCCGCACCGAATGTCCGTACCCACCTTTATCCCGGTGTCGTGCCCGCGCTGGAAGCCTTGAAGCGTGCCGGCTTTACCCTGGTGCTGGTAACCAACAAGCCCGAACGCTTTATCGAACCCATCCTGGATCACTTTGAACTGACGGACCATTTTGCCCTATGGTTGGGCGGCGACTCGCTGGCGCGCAAGAAACCCGACCCGCTGCCTTTGCTGCATGCCGCCGAGCATTTCGGCTTCGCGCCGGAAATGTGCGTGATGGTCGGCGATTCGCGCCATGACATTGGCGCGGGAAAGGCCGCCGGTTTCGCCACCGTGGCGGTCCCGTACGGCTACAACCATGGCGAACCCATCAGCCTTAGCGAGCCCGATATCCTGCTCGATTCCCTGAACCTGCTGCTTTCTCCCGCTTCCCCCACGATCTCTTCCACCTCGACAAGGACAGCTTGATGATGACCCCGGAACGCTTCCAAGAATTCAGCCGGGAGGGCTACAACCGCATCCCGGTGACCCGCGAGGTATTGGCGGATCTGGACACGCCGCTATCCACCTACGTGAAGCTGGCCAATGTGCCGTGGACCTTTCTGCTGGAGTCGGTCCAGGGGGGCGAGAAGTGGGGGCGCTACTCGATCATCGGCCTGCCCAGCCACGAGCGTATCGAAGTACACGGTTTCACGGTTCACCATATCAAGCAGGGGGAAACCCTGGGGGTGACGGAGGTGAGCGACCCGCTGGAGTGGATCGAAACCTTCCAGCAGCGTTTCAAGGTGCCCAAGCTGGACGATCAGCCGCGTTTTGACGGCGGCCTGGTAGGCTATTTCGGCTACGATACCATCCGCTATATCGAGCCGCGGCTGAAGAGCGTGGAAAAACCCGACCCGCTCGGAGTGCCGGATATCCTGCTGATGGTATGCAACGACCTGGTGGTGTTCGATAACCTTTCCGGGCGCTTGACCGTATGGACCCATGCGGACCCCGCCGAGCCCGACGCTTTTGAGCATGCCGTGGCGCGTCTTGACCGCCTGGAAGCCCGCTTGCGCGAAACCAGCGCCACCCTGCATAGCCCGAGCACCGGGCGAGGGGCAGTGGAAGAGAGCGATTTCAATTCCGGTTTCACCCAGTCCGGTTTCATGCGTGCCGTGGAGAAAATCAAGGAGTACGTGCTGGCGGGCGACATCATGCAATGCGTGCCGTCGCAGCGCATGTCGATTCCCTACCGGGCGTCACCGCTGGACCTGTATCGAGCCTTGCGCAGCTTGAATCCCTCGCCGTACATGTTCTATTTCAACCTCGACGACCACCAGGTGGTGGGGTCCTCCCCGGAGATTCTGACGCGGCTGGAGGATGGCGAGGTCACGGTCCGTCCGATTGCCGGTACGCGCAAGCGCGGCCGCAATGAAGAGGAGGACAGGGCCCTGGAAGCGGACCTGCTGGCGGACCCCAAGGAGATCGCCGAACACCTCATGCTGATCGACCTGGGGCGCAACGACGTGGGCCGTATCAGCGAGACCGGCAGTGTCGAAGTCACCGACCAGATGGTGGTGGAGCGCTACTCCCACGTCATGCATATCGTCTCCAACGTCACCGGCAAGCTGAAGCCGGGCTTGACCGCCATGGACGCGCTGCGGGCCACATTCCCCGCCGGCACCGTATCCGGCGCGCCCAAGATTCGCGCCCTGGAAATCATCGACGAGCTGGAGCCGGTCAAGCGCGGCGTCTATTCCGGCGCGGTGGGGTATCTCTCCTGGCATGGCAACATGGATACCGCCATCGCCATACGCACCGCCGTGATCAAGGACGGCCACTTGCACATCCAGGCCGGCGCGGGGATCGTGTCCGATTCGGTACCCGAGATGGAGTGGCAGGAGACACTGAACAAGGGCCGGGCGATCTTTCGCGCCGTGGCCATGGCCGAAGGCGGTCTGAACAATCTCGAATAGACGGGAAGGCGGGTGCCGGCTCACTTGCCGTTTGGGCTATCATCGATTGCCAGCGGCTCAATGGATTCGACGGGGTTAATGGTTCATGTCTCAGAAAGTTCTAATGTTGGACAACTACGACAGTTTCACCTTCAATATCGTGCAGTACCTGGGTGAGCTGGGGGCGGAAGTGATCACTCACCGCAACGACGAGATCACCCTCGAGCAGATCGAAGCGCTGGCGCCCACCCATCTGGTGGTGTCGCCGGGTCCCTGCACGCCCAACGAGGCGGGGATCTCCATGGCCGCCATCGAACACTTCGCCGGCAAGCTGCCCATACTGGGGGTCTGCCTGGGGCATCAGGCGATCGGCCAGGTCTACGGTGGCAAGGTGGTTCGCGCTCCGCAGGTGATGCATGGCAAGACATCCGCCGTACTGCACGACAATCAGGGCGTGTTCGAAGGGCTGGAAAACCCTGTCGAAGTGACCCGCTATCACTCCCTGGTGGTCGAGAAGGCGAGCTTGCCCGATTGCCTGGAAATTACCGCCTGGACCGGCGATGACGATGTGACGCCCGGCCTGGTCATGGGCCTGCGCCACCGCGAGCTGGATATCGAAGGGGTGCAGTTTCACCCCGAGTCGATTCTCACCCGCCAAGGCCACGAGCTATTGGCCAACTTTTTAAAACGCGGCTGATTGCCGGTTATATACGCTTTAGGGGCCCCTCTGCTCATGCAAATGCGAGACGCGATTAATGCGGTGATGCGCCGCGAAGACCTCTCTTTCGATGCCATGCACACCTTGATGCGCCGGATCATGACCGGCGATGCCACCGATGCGCAGATCGGCGGCCTACTGGTCGGTCTGGCGATGAAGGGCGAAAGCGCCGTCGAGATCAGCGCCGCTGCACAGGTCATGCGCGAACTGATGAAGCGCGTCGAACTGAATGCCGAAAACGTCGTCGATATCGTCGGTACCGGCGGCGATGGCGCCAATCTGTTCAACGTTTCCACCGCAGCCAGCTTCGTGGCGTCCGCCGCGGGCGCCCATGTCGCCAAGCACGGCAATCGCAGCGTATCGTCGTCATCCGGCAGTGCCGATCTGTTCGATGTGGCGGGCATTTATCTTGATCTCAAGCCCAAGGAGGTGGCGCGCTGTATCGAGAAGGTGGGCGTAGGCTTCATGTTCGCTCCCAACCACCATCCCGCCATGCGCTACGCCATCGGCCCGCGCCGTGAGATGGGCGTACGTACGCTGTTCAATATCCTGGGGCCGTTGACCAACCCGGCTGGCGCCCCCAACCAGGTACTCGGCGTTTACGCGCCGGAGCTGGTGCCGCTGATGGCCCAAGTGCTGCAAAAGCTCGGCAGTCGCCACGTGATGGTGGTGCATTCGGAAGACGGTCTGGATGAAATCTCGCTGGCGGCGCCCACGATGGTGGCCGAGCTGAAAGATGGCGAGATCACTCAATATACCGTTACCCCAGAAGACTTGGGAATCGAGCGCCAGAGCCTGGCGACACTGAAAGCGACCAGCGCCGAAGACAGCCTGCGGCTGGTCAAGGCGGCTCTCGCTGGGGAAGGCGCCGCCGCCGATATGGTGGCGCTGAATGCGGGTGCCGCGCTTTATTGCGCGGATATCGCCGACACCCTGAAGGAGGGCGTGATACTGGCTCAAGATGCTCAGGCTTCCAAGCTGCCGCTCGAAAAGCTCAAGGAGCTTTCCCACTTCACCAGCGTCTTCAAGGAATAAGAGATTCTCATGACTCAACAGGCAACGCCGACTATTCTAACGCGCATCCTGGCCCGCAAGGACCAGGAAGTGGCCGAGCGCCGCCAAGCGGTTTCGGAAGCCGACCTGCTGGCATTAGCGGACAAGCAGAGCGCCCCGCGTGGCTTTATCGAGGCACTCGATACACGCATCGCGGCGGGAGATCCGGCGATCATCGCCGAAGTGAAAAAAGCCTCGCCCTCGAAAGGTGTGATTCGCGAAGACTTCCATCCCGCGGAGATCGCCAAGAGCTATGCCGAGGGCGGTGCGGCCTGTCTTTCGGTGCTTACCGACGCCGACTTCTTCCAGGGGCACGAAGACTTTCTGATTGCCGCTCGAGACGTATGCTCGCTGCCGGTGATTCGCAAGGACTTCATCACCCACGGCTATCAGGTGACCGAGGCGCGGGCGATAGGTGCCGACTGCATTCTGTTGATCGTCGCCGCACTCGACGACTCCCAACTGCGCGACCTGCACCAGCAGGCCAACCAGATGGGCATGGATGTGTTGGTGGAAGTCCACGATGCCGACGAACTGGAGCGCGCCCTGGCGCTGGACCTGAAGCTTGTCGGTATCAACAATCGCAATCTGCACACCTTCGAGACCAGCCTGAACACCACCCTGGATCTGCTGCCGCGCATTCCCGAAGGCGTCACCGTTATCACCGAATCCGGCATTCATACTCGCGACGACATCGAACTGATGCGCGATCACAACGTCAACGGTTTCCTGGTCGGTGAAGCGTTCATGCGCGAAGAGGACCCGGGCCAGGCGCTGAAAAGGCTGTTCTTTTAAGGCCTCGCCCTACGTATCTCGACAGCGCCCGGCCGGCAATCCGCTTAGCCGGGCGAAGTCGGTTTTAGGCAACGACTAACGGCTGCGCAAGCACTCCAGCAGCGCCTGCAGCGGGTGCGGCAGTACCTGGTCCGAGTAGCGTTTCACCTGGCTACGGCACGAGTACCCAGTGGCCAGCAGCGTACCCGCGTTCTCTTGCGCTTCCACCTGCGGCTGCCAGGACTGGGCGTAGATGGTTTTCGACGTTGCCGCGTTGCGGGTTTCGTGGCCGTAGGTGCCGGACATGCCGCAGCAGCCGGTATTCATCAATTCCAGTTCCAGGCCGAACGCGGCGAATACCTGTTGCCACGCCTTGGGGCTGCCCGGCGCGTTGGTCTTCTCGGTGCAGTGGGAGAGCAGCTTGAAGCCGGGGTCGGCGAGCTTGCGTTGGCTGGGCGCCAAGGTGTTGACTCGGGTCGCCAGCCACTCCTGCAGCATGAATACCTGCGGCACCGCGTCATTGCCCAATGCCTTCACGTACTCCTGGCGGTAGGTGAGCGTCATGGCGGGGTCGATACCCACCATCGGGACGTCGAACCGCGCTAAGGCACGCAGCCGTTCGGCCTGCTTGGCGGCGGTACGCTCGAAGGCGCCGAGAAAACCCTGCACCTGCAGCGGCTTGCCGTTGGCGGAGAAGGGCATCACGAACACGCGCAGGTTGAGGCGCGCCAGAAGTTCCACCACGTCCATCACCAGCTTGGCTTCAAAGTGCGTGGTGAAGGCGTCCTGGACGATGATCACGCTGTTGGCGCGCTGCTGTTCGGTCAGAAATCCCAGTGACAGCGGCGTGGCCTCGGCGACGCCCCAGGCCTTGAGCTGCTTTTTCACGCTGGCGCGGGAGAGGGCAGGGGAGTCGCTGATGCCCACGGTGTCGCGCATCAGCCTTTCCACCCAGCGCTGGCCGATCACGGCGTTGTACAGCGGTGCGGCCTTGGCCATTGTCGGCAGCATGAATTCGGTGCCGCCGATGATGTAATCGCGCAGCGGGCGCAGGTAGCGGCCGTGGTAGACCTCCAGGAACTGCGAGCGGAACTGCGGCACGTTGACCTTGATCGGGCACTGCCCGGCGCAGGACTTGCACGCCAGGCAGCCCGCCATGGCGTCGTACACCTCATGGGAGTAGTCGTGGTGCTGCTTGCGGCTCAAGGTGTTGGCCAGGCGCAGCGGGAAACGCTTGATGAAACCCCAGCCCCCTTCGGCTTTCTTCTTGCGCGACTCCTCGACCACGTCGATTCCCGCATTGGACTGCAGGCGTAGCCACTCGCGGATCAGGCTGGCGCGGCCCTTGGGCGAGTGGCGGCGGTCTCGCGTGGCCTTCCACGACGGGCACATGGGGTCGTCGACATCGTAGTTGTAGCAGGCGCCGTTGCCGTTGCAGTAGACCGCGGCATCGTACGCCTGCCAGGCGCGCTCATCGATGGTGCGGTCGAGCTGGCCACGGGTGGTCACGCCATCGATGGTCAACAGGTCGGGGTCGCTGTCCTTGGCGATCAGTTCGCCATCGTCGGCGGGCGAGGCGATCTTGCCGGGGTTGAGCTGGTTGTACGGGTCGAACGCGGCCTTTACCCGCTGCAGGCTGGGGTAGAGCTCGCCGAAGAACTTGGGCGCGTACTCCGAGCGCACCCCCTTGCCGTGCTCGCCCCACAGCAGGCCGCCGTACTTCTGCGTCAGGGCGGCGACTTCATCGGAGACCGCGCGAATCAGCGCTTCCTGCTCGGGGTCCTTCATGTCGATGGCGGGGCGCACATGCAGCACGCCCGCGTCCACATGGCCGAACATGCCGTAGGAGAGCCCTCGGGCATCCAGCGCGGCACGGAACTCGGCGATGAAGTCGGCCAGGTGCTCCGGTGGCACCGCGGTATCCTCGACGAACGGAATCGGGCGCTTCTCGCCCTGGACGTTGCCCAGCAACCCCACCGAGCGTTTGCGCATGCCGTAGACTTTCTGGATCTGCCCGCGCCCTTCGGCCAGGGTAAAGCCGAGCCGCTCCACGGTGGTGTCCCGGCTCAGGTGGTCAGTAAACGCCTGGACGCGGCTTGCCAGCCGCTCGGGATCGTCATCGTTGAACTCGATCAGGTTGATGCCGCGAATCGGCGCGGCACCGGTCGCGGGGAAGAACTCCGCCACGCTGTCCCAGACGAAATCCTCCATGGCCAGCCGGAGCACGATGTCATCGACGGTTTCGATCGAGGTCGGCAGCGCCGCACTGGCCTTCAGCGCCTTGGCATCCCGCAGGGCGTCCATGAAGCTCGTGTAGCGGACATTGACCAGGGTCGAATGCTTGGGAATCGGCAGCACATTGAGGACGGCTTCATTGAGAAAACCGAGCGAGCCTTCCGAGCCGCACAACAGGCTGTTGAGGTTGAGCCGCCGCTGGTCATCGCGCAGATGGGCCAGGTCGTAGCCGGTCAGGCAGCGGTTGAGCGGGGGGAATTTCGCCGCAATCAAGTCGCGCTGCTGGTCGATGATCTCGGCGGCGGTGGTGTGCACGCGGCCCACGATACCTTCCTGCTCGCGCTCGGCCTGTTCCTCGTCCGGCGTCAGCGCGCGGCTGTGCAGGTGCCGGCCGCCGAGCAGCACGGTATCGAGTTCCAGCACGTGGTCGCGGGTCTTGCCGTATTCGCAGCTGCCCTGGCCGCTGGCGTCGGTGGAGATCATGCCGCCGATGGTGGCGCGGTTGGAGGTCGAAAGATCCGGGGCGAAAAACAGCCCATGGGGTTTGAGGGCCGCGTTGAGCTGGTCCTTCACGACGCCTGCCTGCACGCGCACCCGGCGGTTCTCGACGTCGATTTCCAGAATCCGGTTCATGTGGCGGGACACATCCACCACGATGCCGTCGGTGAGCGACTGGCCGTTGGTGCCGGTGCCGCCGCCACGCGGGGTCAGGACGATGCCCCGGTGGGAGGTTTGCGCGGCGAGCCGGGCCAGGCGCTCCAGGTCTTCGGCATGCTTGGGGTAGACCGCTGCCTGGGGCAGGCGCTGGTAGATCGAGTTGTCCGTCGCCAGTACCGTGCGGTGGGCGTAATCCGGGGAGGTTTCGCCTTCGAAGCCGCGTGTCTTCAGGGCTTCAAGAAACCGTACGTAATCGTTGCCCAAGCGTTCAAACGGGGCGGTACGCGTGTCCAGGGATGCAATCATAGTCGAGCAAGCCGTCAGTGCCGGGGGCGCAATATAAGGAAGGCCACTACTTTACCGCAGGCACCGGCCGGCTGCATCTCGAGGTGGCGGCTCACTCGGCGCCGAGCGCTTCCTTGACCAGCGCCGCCGAGGACTCGGACATGGGCAGCCCCAGGGCCAGCTCGTGGGCGCGGGGCGACATCTTGCGCCAGGTCATCTGCACGATCCGCACCAGGTGGTCGTGCTCGATCTTGCGCGAAAAATCGGCAAAGTAGTTCTCTAGGAACACCAGGCAGGCGCAATCTTCCAGCGCCTGTACATCGGCATCCCGGCCCAGGCCCTTCTTGCGGATGATCGTTGCGGCACGCTCGGCGTCTTCGTCGCGATAGCCCGCCTCGCGCATCAGCCGGGCGGTGGTATCGCCCCCCTGCGCGCCCTGGTCGCGCCGCCAGGTCAAATACCCCACACGCCCTTCGGGGTACTGCTCGCGCGGCACCTTCCAGCGCTGCAAGTGCTGGGCACGCACCGCCAGGCGCAGCACGTCATCCGGGGCATCGTGTACCTTATCCAGCCAGCCGCTCATGCGCTGGGCATAGGCCAGTTCTTGGGGCATGGGCGTACCATCGGCGGTAACCGTGGTACGCGGGTCCTCGGCGTGCAGCGCATCGATGGCGGCTAGCGTTTGGTCAAAAGCGGTATTCATGGCAACGGTGCTCGGCTAGAAAAGCGATTTATTGACGCGAATCACTAGATTGCCGAGAAAACCCGTAAACCACAACCGCTGCAGGAGATGCCCAGAATAGCGTTACCTACCACCCGCCATGAAAGGTACGGCTGAAAAACCATTGAAAATTCAAATTCTTATCACTATACCCAGCAGTAGCCATTCTCTAGCAAAATAGAAGCCCTGTTTGGACACCCCGATACCGACTGATCAACGGCTAGGAAGGAAAGTCTGAATAACTGCCGATTTTCTTCAACTCCCGCTTGAGCCGACAAAAACCGTAAGCTCAGACACTAATTTCCTATTATCTTTGTGTTTTATGCCCGTTTCCCGCCCTTCGTGACCCTCTCCCCGAATTCTGGACAGGCATAACAAGAGATTCCGGCACACACTAAGAAAACCCTCATAGGAGGATGTGCCGTGAAAAAATCCCGTTTCACTGAGGAGCAGATCGCCTTCGCCCTCAAGCAGGCGGAGCTGGGGACGCCGGTCGCGGAGGTGTGTCGCAAGCTGGGTATCAGTGAGCCCACGTTCTACGCCTGGCGCAAGAAATACGGGGGCCTCGGGCCCTCGGAGCTGCGTCGCTTGAAGCAGCTGGAGGAGGAGAATCGCAAGCTCAAGCAACTCGTGGCCGACCTTTCCCTGGACAAGGCGATGTTGCAGGATGTCCTCGGAAAAAAGCGTTGAGCGCGTCGCGCAAGCGACAGCTGGCCCAGGACTTGGTTGATCAGTTCGGCGCCAGTACACGGCAGGCCTGTGGCGTCCTCGCCCTGGCGCGCTCGGTGTTTTACTACCGCAGTCAGGCGCAGGACCAGCGCCCGCTGTTGCAGCGGATCCACGAGATCACCGCCACCCGGGTACGCTACGGCTACCGGCGTGTCCATGAGTTGCTCAAGCGCGAGGGCTGGGAAGTCAACCATAAACGCGTTTATCGGTTATACCGCGAGGCTGGGCTTAGCCTGCGTCTCAAGCGCCCCAAGCGCCATCGGATGGCTGCCACCCGGCGCGAACGTGTTTTGGCCACGGGGCTGGATCAGGTCTGGAGCATGGATTTTGTCAGCGATGCGCTGTTCAACGGCAAGCGTCTGCGGGCCCTGATGCTGGTCGACGAGTTCAGCCGCGAATGTCTCGCCATCCACGTTGACAGTTCGATCGTCGCGGCGAACGTGGCCGAGGTCATGACCCGCTTGAGCGAAAGGGGACGCCATCCCTCACAGGTACGGGTCGACAACGGCCCTGAATTCGTCTCACGCGTGTTGGATCGTTGGGCTTACGAGCAGGGCGTCACATTGGACTTCAGCCGCCCAGGCAAGCCGACGGACAATGCTTTCGTTGAGTCCTTCAATGGTAAGTTCCGGGCAGAATGCCTGAACATCCATTGGTTCCTGTCACTGGACGATGCGCGGCAGAAGATCGAAGCCTGGCGACAGGACTACAATCAGCTCAGACCCCATTCTTCATTAGGCTGGCTAACGCCTGAAGAATTCGCTGCAAGTCGATGTTCGACAGCAATTTGCAGCGAAACAACGGCCGGAACTTCTAACAATGACCGGTCCTGATATGGGGTGAGGGTCAAATTCGTCATGATCAGAGCTTAATGCCTGGTCCGAATTTCGGGGACCACCTCATTTTGGTGTCACCTTTTTTTGTTCCAAAAAGGCGCCACAAAAATTTGCTCGGTGAGCCGGGCGTTAGGGCTGGTCGTAGTGTCCTCCAATGGCGAAAACGTAAATGGATTTGTCGTCGAATCGGTATATGAGTCTGTCTTTCTGTGAGATGCGCCGTGACCACAAGCCTGATAAGTTGTGTTTAAGCGGTTCAGGTTTGCCGATGCCGATTGATGGGTCGTCAGAGCGGAGCATTTCTTTCAGCAATTTGCAGAGAGCTTTATGCAACTTCTTGTCTTTCTCTCGCATCTGTTCATAGGCTTCCCAAGTGCTACCCTCAAATACCAGTGATCTCATTCATCTGCTCATCATTAGGTGTGTATCCTTGGCCACGGCTGTGAGTGTCGAGGGAGGCCGCAATTTGCTGCAGCAGGTCTCTACTCTGAAGAACATGCAGGGTTTCTTGTTCCCTTTCCCAGTCTTCAGCGCTCATAATCACGAAAGCCTCTCCGGCGCGGCGTGTCACTTTGAGAGGCTCATGTCTATTAATCACCTGTTCTACAAGGCTTTTTAGGTTGTCTCTGAATTTGTTTACACTGATGATATCCATAATTCCACCATTACGTACGGAAACTCCGTACAACTATATCGCAATAGCCCTAACAAGGCCAGTCACGGCGACGGTTACTACATTGCGGATTCGCCTCCATTCCGTAACCGCGCGTGCTGAGCGGCGTTAGCTGTGATTGCCTCTCCCGCGCAGTGATACTATAGTGTCACTGTAAATTTGTATCAGGGGGAGCCCCATGAAAGTAGAGCTTGTTACAAACCTTAAGCGTCAAGCCACAAAAATTCTGGCAGACCTGCATCTGTCCAAAGAGCCGGTACTGATCACTGAACATGGCCAGCCATCCGCTTATCTTGTTGATGTGCAGGATTATGAGTTCATGCAGCGCCGACTTGAGTTGCTTGAGGGGCTCTCTCGGGGAGAGCGCGCTGTACTTGAGGGCAGAACGTACAGCCAAAGTGAGGCCAGGGAGAAGATGAGTCAATGGCTGAAATAATCTGGACGGAGCCCGCCCTTCAACAACTGGATGCCATCGCTGACTACATTGCTCTGGATAACCCTGCTGCCGCAAGCCGTCTGGTCCAGGACGTTTTCGATAAAACCGAGCGTTTGGAAAATTTTCCCCAATCCGGCCGGATGCCTCCTGAGCTCCCCAATTCGGTATACAGAGAAGTAGTGGTTCCACCATGTCGCGTTTTTTATCGTGAGGATGAGCAGCGGGTTCTCGTCCTCTATGTCATGCGAGAGGAGCGGCAGCTTCGTGCGTACATGCTGGGAAGCAGCTAACCAGACGCGGCACTCGGATGCCTTTGCCTCCGCTGCGCTGCGTCAAAGTCACCGGTATGCTCTGCGTTAGGATGCTGCAAAATCCTCAGTTGAGGAGGATTGCGGCTGCGAGGTAAGTAGTCTCGAAGTGAAGATTGCGAGGTTTGGCGTGGATGCTAAAATCCCCGCCTGCATCGGCCAACACTAGGGTCTGTTGACGTTTCATTCACGGCCGCGCTGGAGTCAGTTTTTATTCTGGGCAAGGCAGGAGAAGAGACGTTTGGTTATTCCAAATGAACGACGACTAACGCCGCAGCGGATAAAAACTGACCCAGCCCTTCGGGTTGCGCATCAAAATGCGCCATCCTGCGTTGCGAAACTTGAAAAGGGAATAACCCTTCCCTGCGTTCCGCTCCTTGCCTGGCACATTTTGATGCAGCAACGCGGTTCGCGATGAAACGTCAACAGACCCTAGAGAAAAAGGCAATATGAACACGGCTCCCGTACCGATCCAATCGGCACGCCCGGCGCTCTGCAGCTCGTCGATCAGCATGCTGCGGATTACGCGATCCGCGTCAACTTGCTGGTTGCGCCCATCCGCGATCATGTACTGTTGCATGTCGACCTAGACCGGAGAACGCCATGCCTTCCCCCCTCGTGACCACCGACTGGCTGCAGGACAATCTGGATAACGAACATTTGGTACTGATCGACGCTAGCATGGCCAATGTCGTTGGCAAGGAGCCGATCGTTTATGACCGTCCTATGTTGATCCCGGGAAGTTTTCGGATCGACCTGGAAGGGGCGCTTTGCGATACCGGAGCTTCCCAAGCTCACGCCTTCCCGACGGAAGAGCAGTTCACGGCGGAGGCCTGTAGATTGGGCATCGAGCCCGAGAGCCTGGTGGTGTTGTACGACGATCAGGGTATCTACTCGGCACCACGAGCCTGGTGGATTCTGCGGGCTATGGGCCTCAAACAGGTGTTTGTTCTGGATGGTGGCCTGCCGCAGTGGTTGGCCGAAGGGCGGGACACCGATTCTGCTTCGGTTGCATATGCGGCCAAGCATGGCAGCGTGGTTGGTAAGCTCGACCACACCCTGGTTCGAGATTCTGTCTACGTTTTCCAGCATCTGGAGGACGAGCGAGTAACGGTCATCGATGCGCGATCACAGGAACGTTTCCTGGCGCAAGCGCCAGAACCCAGGCCTAGTGTGCGCGGTGGCCACATCCCCAATTCCCTCAACCTGCCGTTTACAGAGGTGCTGGAGGGTTATCGGTTCAAGCCAGCCAGCCAGCTGGCGTCAACGTTTGCCCACCTCGCTCCCTCCCTTCAGCCCAACAACGGGCACCAACTGGTGTTTTCCTGTGGTTCCGGCATCACCGCCTGCATCATTCTGCTGGCGGCCGAGCTGGCCGGGTATACTGAGCTGTCGCTGTACGACGGTTCCTGGGCTGACTGGGGGAGCAATGAGTCATTGCCGGTGGCGTAGCGGACATCATTTCGCTACAAGGGGAATTGGCGGTTCCTGACAATCACAGGCACGGCGACGTCTACTCTATTGCGGCTCTGCCTCCATTCCGCAGCTGCGCGTGCTGTCTGCGTGAAACCATCATTTTCTTCGTTTGAGATCGCGGTAGAAATTTTCGTGTGAGCCCAAGGCCATCAGTTCAAGCACCAGAGCGCCATCATCAAAACTGTAACCCAGCAGAGTCAGCTGTTTGTTCATGTTGAACTTATGGACTCGCAGAAAGGCCAGATTCCCTTTCTTTTGTTCTCCAGTGTCGGGGTTGGCCATAAGATCCTTAATGGCCAAATCAAGGTCCTTTTTCGGGTTGGGCTGGAGCTTCTTCACTGCTTTCTTGAATGTAGGGGTTTGTAATACACTCGTGGCCTTAACCAAAATCGTATGCCTCCAGCTTTCCGGCGTCCCGTTCTGCCTGCGCGATGATGGCCTGCCTCACGAACTCGTAGGGTAAATCGGGGTTATCTTCCATCATCTCGCCGATTTTTGCCCAATGTTCTATTTGCTTGGGTGGGGTCCGGTTAAGCGCTTTAGCTATAATGGTGGCTTTTTCAATCAGGTTTTGATCTAAACGAATGCTGTTCGTAGGCATTTGTAGCTCCATTGTTGAATTTTCTTGATTGTAGCAAAGAGCTACAAATGAGACGAGTTGCCACGGTCGCCGTTGCCGGATTGCTTTCCCGCTGGCGCTACAAAGCAGCAGCAAAGCGCGGAATCATGCAGTTTTAAGTCACGTGATGAGAAATTTATGAGTACTCAACCGATGAAGTCGTTGTTAACGTTTTCTGTCGCTGTTTTTCTTACCGTATCGGCATCAATTGCATCTGCTGACGGCCATGACTCCCTGATTGACACTGTGGAGCGAATCGCTGGCGAATTAGAGGCTCGTGTGGGCTTTGCCGCTCATGATGTGGAGTCGGGCCAGCGGTGGGAATATCACGCTGACCAGCGATTTGCGATGTCCAGTACGTTCAAGACGCTCGCCTGTGCCGCCCTGCTTCACCGGGTCGATACGGAAGAGGAGAGCCTCGACAGAACGGTGAGTTTTTCAGAGTCAGATATCGTGACCTACTCCCCCGTCACGGAGGAATACGCCGGCAGGCAAGCGATGACCCTTTCGGAGCTTTGTGAAGCGGCTCTGACGATGAGCGACAACACAGCCG
The DNA here is from genome assembly GCF_039691755.1 of Halomonas sp. Bachu 37. Classification (NCBI taxonomy): domain Bacteria; kingdom Pseudomonadati; phylum Pseudomonadota; class Gammaproteobacteria; order Oceanospirillales; family Halomonadaceae; genus Halomonas; species Halomonas kashgarensis. The sequence goes on from NZ_CP137552.1 coordinate 563,086, forward strand.
CGAACTCGATTTTGCAAGCGCTGGGTGGGCCGGAAAAAGTGACAGCGTTCGCGAGGAGCTTGGGTGATGAGGTTACGCGTCTTGATCGCTGGGAAACGGAACTCAATGAAGCTGCACCAGACGATCAACGGGATACGACGACTCCAAATGCGATGGTAAAAAATCTCGAGCGTTTGCTGTTGGGCGACGCGTTATCCGTAACTTCCAGGGATCAACTACGGGACTGGCTTGAGAGAAACCAGGTTGCGGATGAGCTTTTTCGCGCTGCTGTACCGGAAGGCTGGATTATGGCAGATCGTACTGGGGCTGGCGGTTTTGGATCGCGATCTATAACCGCCATGATTTGGCCACCGGAGCGCAAGCCTATCGTGGTAGCTCTATATTTGACGCAGACGAAAGCTTCTTTCTCCGAGAGGAACGAGGCGATTGCCGAGATAGGTGACGCAATAGTGTTAGCGGTGAATACCGACCGGTAAAGCATGACCAGTGGCTGTGGCGAACGCACCCGCGCGGCAGCAAGATTGCCGCAACACTAGGCGTTAACTCCTGGAACTTTCGAGTACCTCATGAGTAACCTGCTTCAAATTACGGTCTTGACGTTGATCGCGGGGCTTGCCATGCCCATCGGGGCGTCGATTGCGGCGGTCGAGCGAATTCGTCCGAACTGGCTGGAAAACGAATTGCGCCACAGTGTCATCGCCTTCGGTGGCGGCGCGCTTCTCGCGGCGGTGGCGCTGGTGCTCGTTCCCGAGGGCATACGCACGCTATCGCCGTTGGCGATCTTCGTTTGCTTTGCCGGTGGCGGCGTCACGTTCATGATCCTCGATAGGCGTTTGGCAGCGAACGACGCGCCGGTTAGCCAGCTGATCGCCATGCTGGCCGATTTCATACCGGAGGCGCTGGCGCTTGGGGCGACCTTTGCCTTGTCGCGGGATGCCGGGCTGCTGCTGGCGGGTGTCATTGCCTTGCAGAATTTTCCTGAAGGCTTCAATGCCTACCGGGAACTCAAATCATCGACCCATTATCGTCGGCTACAGATCATCGGCGCTTTTATCCTGATGGCCATGCTGGGTCCGGCGGCTGGCTTGTCCGGGTATTTCGTGCTTTCGGGCTACCCGAAAGTGGTGTCCGCTATCATGCTGTTTGCCGCCGGTGGCATCCTGTACTTGATTTTTCAGGACATTGCGCCTCAGGCCAGATTGAAGAAACACTGGGCGCCTCCCTTGGGCGCCGTGGCGGGGTTCTTGCTGGGCGTCATGGGGCAAATCCTGATCGAGGGATGAGAATGCGCATGGCTCCCCCAGCATGACCGTCTACTCGCCCTGACCATGCGTGCCCGCAAGAAACCTTGCCCCCATGGCTCCGCGCTGCGCTTTTGCCTACAATAGATGGCTTTCTCGACGTGCCTTCCGGGGCATTGACTTTCCGATTTCCGGCCAAGAGACAGGACCTTATGCTCGATCCGAAACTGCTGCGTGGTGATCTCGATAATGTCGCCCAACAATTGGCCCGGCGGGGCTATGTGCTCGATACCGAGCAGCTGCAAGCGTTGGAGTCTCGGCGTCGTGAGCTGCAAACCCAGACCGAACAGCTGCAGAACGAGCGTAATACGCGCTCCAAAGCCATCGGCAAGGCGAAGGCCAACGGCGAGGATATTCAACCGCTGCTGGATGAAGTCAGCGACCTGGGCGACCGCCTGGACCGGGCCAAGCGTGAGCTGGCCGAGGTACAGGAGGAGTGGGACGATGCCATTAGCGGTATTCCCAACCTGCCCCACGAAAGCGTTCCCGAAGGCAAGAGCGAAGACGACAACGTCGAGCTGCACCGCTGGGGCACGCCGCGCGAGTTCGATTTCGAGGTGCTGGATCATGTCGACCTGGGTAAGAAATCGGGCTATCTCGATTTCGATCTCGCCTCGAAGCTGACTGGGGCGCGCTTTGCGGTCATGCGTGGTCCTATTGCGAAACTGCACCGGGCCCTGGCGCAATTCATGCTGGATACGCAAACCGAGCAGCACGGCTACGAAGAGTGCTACGTGCCGTACATGGTCAACCGCGATTCGCTGATGGGGACCGGCCAGTTGCCGAAATTCGGCGAAGACCTGTTCAAACTGGATGACGAGCGCGAGTATCACTTGATTCCGACGTCGGAAGTGCCGTTGACCAACTTCGTGCGCGATGAAATCGTCGAGCAGGCGGCGCTGCCGATGAAGCTGACGGCGCACACGCCGTGCTTCCGCAGTGAGGCGGGTTCCCACGGGCGCGATACCCGCGGCATGATTCGCCAGCACCAGTTCGACAAGGTCGAAATGGTGCAGATCGTCGAGCCGGAAACGAGCTACGACGCGCTGGAAGAGATGCGCGGCCACGCCGAGGCGATCCTGCAGGCGCTGGAATTGCCGTATCGCGTGGTCACGCTGTGTACCGGCGACATGGGCTTCGGCGCGGCCAAGACCTACGATCTGGAAGTGTGGCTGCCCAGCCAAGATACCTATCGGGAGATTTCCTCGGTATCCAACTGCGAGGATTTCCAGGCGCGGCGCATGCAGGCGCGTTTCCGCCACCCCGAATCGAAGAAGCCGCAGCTGCTGCACACCTTGAACGGCTCTGGCCTGGCCGTGGGGCGGTGCCTGCTGGCGGTAATGGAAAACCACCAGCAGGCGGATGGCTCGGTTACTGTTCCTGAGCCGTTGCGTCCCTATCTGAAGGGCGCGGAGCGCCTTCAGCTGTAAGCGACCACTGCACGTTGACCCCGGCATCGATGCTGATGGTGCCGGGGCGGTATTCGCTCTGGCCGCCGGCGCTTTCCGCGCTGTCGGCACGCATCGACATCATGCGTGGGGAGAAGATGGGCGACTGGGTCTCTTGCACCTGGGTGATTTCGCCGAGGGTGATATCCAGTGTCTTGGCCATCAACTCGGCTTTGTGGCGTGCCTTTTCCAGCGCTTTGACCAAGGCCTCGTCGGTGGCGGCTTCGCGGTCCTGCAGGTCGAACTGGACGCCGTCCAGCGAGTTCACACCGGCGCTGACCAGGGCGTCGAGTATCTCTCCCAGCTGATCCAGATCATTCAACTCGACCTCGACGGGGCGTTCCAGGCGGGTCCGCACCAGGGTCTTGCGCTCCTCATCTGCGTTTCGCGGGCCGGATATGTGTTCGGGCTGGATGTTGAGCGATCCCGCATTGATGGCATCACGCGCCAGGCCAGCGTCTTCCATCTGGCGAATCAGGTTGCCGGTCCGCTCTTCCAGCCGCTCCCGGGCTTCGGCGAGCGCGCTGCTGTCCTGTTGCTGATCTTCATGCTGCGCTATGGCGGGGGTGCGCTCCCACAAGCGGGCATTCAGCGTGGCCTTGTCCGGCTCGACTTCCACCGACGCTTGGGCTTGAATGCTCAAGGATGGGGGCGGGGCGTTTGAGGCCATGGCGGATGGTGCCGATACTAACAGTCCGGTGGCGAGAAGCGACGCGGCCGCCGAAGCCAACATTGAGGAGCGCAAGGCGCGAGTAGTAAAAGAGATCATGGCAAGCCTCTTGAAACGGGTAATTGATCGAAAGATATTATCTGCAGGAAACGGATGCCTCGTGTCGTCTGGCTTGGAAGTTTAGAAAGTCGTAAAGTTCATTTCGTCGGACCTGAGTTTTGTGCGGCTGAGGGCTGCACGGTAGTGGTTTATGCGATGTACGGTTTATCAAACGCTGGGTAAATGCAGTTAAAAGTTTGTGCAAACAATACGATGCCGCCATGATGGAACAGATTTAGGTAAGGGTAACGGATATGCCAAGATTATCTGACGAGGATTACCGAAGTATGCCGATGAATGCCACCTTGGCGCTGGCCGCGCTGGTGGTGATCATTGCCGGAATGAAATTGGGTGCCGATCTACTGGTTCCGCTGCTGCTGGCGATTTTCATTGCCGTGGTATGTACGGCGCCCGTGCAGTGGCTGCACCAGCTGGGGCTGAGCCTGCGGGCAGCTGTATGGTTGACACTTCTCGTGCTGCTGGCCTTCATTTCGCTGATCGGAATACTCGTGGTCAACAGCTTCGGTACCTTCGTGGAGGCGCTGCCGGATATTGAAGCACGTCTTTATGAACATTACTGGAATCTGCTTAACGCTCTGGCGGCCAAGGGTCTGGCGATAAACCCGGAGCAGTTGAGCTCGCTCTTCAACATGGATGATGAGGAGAACTCCTGGGTTCCCAAGTTGCTGGGGGAAATCGGCAACTTTTTCATGCAGAGCGTCGTGGTCTCATTGCTGGTGATATTCATGCTCTTCGAGACCCTGAATTTTCGTGCCAAGGTCTCCCATGCCCTGGTGAATCCTGCACCGAGTCTGAAGCGTTTCGGTGAGTTCAGCCTGACGCTGAAGCGCTACCTTGCCGTCAAGACCATGATAAGCCTGGTGACGGGGGTATTGGTGTGGCTGGCGTGTGTCCTGGTGGGGGTCGAATTCCCCTTGCTGTGGGGAGTGCTCGCTTTCGCCTTGAACTTCATTCCCAATATCGGTTCGGCCATTGCCGCCATTCCTCCCGTTCTGCTTCTGCTGGTCTCGCAAGATGGTGGGGTGTTCGAGGCGCTGGTCCTGGCCTCGGCCTATCTCGTGATCAATTTCATTCTGGGGAATCTCGTCGAGCCAAGGGTCATGGGGCAGGCGTTGGGGCTGTCCACGTTCGTGGCGTTTCTTTCCCTGGTGGTATGGGGATGGGTGTTCGGTGCGGTGGGGATGCTGCTTTCGGTATTGCTGACCATGACCTTGAAGATTGCCCTGGACAGTCATCCGCAAACGCGCTGGATAGCCCACCTGTTGGGTGCGGCAAAGGGCGATGGGAAACCGAGGGCATTGAGGGAGGCGGCCAAACCGCCATGGAAGCGAGAAAGAAATCGCTTGCCTTGAGCGACTCGTGACGCCGCCGGATCGACCCGGCGGCTATCATCGGCGTGGTCAGCGCGTATTGGCTCGAACCGGCACGCCTGAATTGGATCAGGCGTTTTGGTCGATGAACTGCGCGAGCTGGGATTTCGATTGCGCCCCGACCAGTGAAGCGACCTTGGTGCCGGACTTGAACAGCATGACGGTCGGCACTCCACGCACCCCCTGTTCCGCGGCGATTTCCGGCGCATCATCGACATTGATGCTGACGACTTTCAGGCCGTCCTGACGCTCTTGTGCAACTTCATCGACCACCGGAGCCATTACCTTGCACGGGCCGCACCAGGGGGCCCAGAACTTCAACAGGACAGGCTGCTCCGCATTGAGGACTTCCTGCTCGAAATTGGCGTTGGTGACATCGATATTATTGGCCATATGCTTCTCCCGTTTGCGTTGCTCTTGCGGTTACGTTGACTCAAAGCGAGCAACTATCATCACGCAGCGTTCGTTGACGCTTTTACTGCGCCAAGTCGGCAAATGTTAGCGGGCATGGGAGTCACTGGCAAATTTCCTGTGTTCTAGAGGGCCGCTAGCCCGGGCAATGGCACAAGGCTGTCATCTTGTCTTGTATATGCTATAAAGTAATTATGGTTATTCTGTTTATTCTAACTAGAGATAAAGCAAGGGCAAAATTACCTGCGGGGAGCGCTTTGCCGAGCTCTGTCCAACTGCGCTATCGCGAGGGGAGACACGCATGAAATTACAACAGTTGCGCTATATCTGGGAAGTGAGTCGCCATAACTTGAATGTTTCGGCGACGGCGCAAAGCCTGTATACCTCTCAGCCCGGCATATCCAAGCAGATTCGCCTGTTGGAAGATGAGTTGGGCGTGGAGATATTCGCTCGCAGCGGCAAGCATCTGACGCGGGTCACTCCGGCGGGAAACGCCATCATCGAGTTGGCGGGCCAGGTCCTGCGGCTGACCGAGAATATCAAGCAAGTCTCCCAGGAGCACAGCGACGAACGGCGGGGTAGCCTGGCTATCGCCACCACGCATACACAGGCACGTTACGCGTTGCCACCCGTCATAACCGAGTTCACGCGTAAGTACCCCGACGTGGCGCTGCACATGCAGCAAGGCACGCCCAAGCAGATCGCTCAGATGGTAAGCGAAGGACAGGCGGATTTCGCCATCGCCACGGAGTCGCTGGAGCTGTTCACCGATCTGGTATTGTTGCCCTGCTACCGCTGGAACCGGTGCATACTGGTGCCCAAGGATCATCCGTTGGCGAAGCTTGAGGGACAGTTGACGCTGGAAGCCTTGGCGAAATATCCCCTGGTGACCTATGTCTTCGGCTTTACCGGGCGCTCGCAGCTGGACGATGCTTTCAGAGCCAAGGATCTCGAGCCCAACGTGGTGTTGACTGCCGCGGATGCCGACGTCATCAAGACCTACGTGCGCCTAGGCATGGGCGTCGGCATCGTGGCCCAGATGGCGGTGGACCCCGAGCTGGATACTGATCTCGTGGTAATCGACGCCAGGCATCTGTTTGCCAGCTCCACGACCAAGATAGGCATCCGTCGCGGGACATTCATGCGCGGCTACATGTATGAATTTCTCGAGCGCTTTGCGCCGCATCTCGACCGCGACCTGGTCGATGCCGCGCTGACGGCGGGGCCACGCCACGAGCAGTCGTTGTTCGACGAGAAGATGCTGCCGGAATACTGACCGGCCCACCGGGAGAGCCTCGCCGGCGGGCGCAGCGGCTCAATGCTGAAGGTGCAGGCCGCACTCACGTTTGTCTTCTACCTTGGTGGGGTCGAAGTAGTCGAAGTTATTGGGCAGATCATGGGCTTGCAGATACTGGTACATGTCGCGAGCGTTCCAGTGCAGTACCGGGGCGACTTTCAACAGGCCATCGGCGTTGCGCGACACCGGCTGCATGCGTGAGCGCTCCGGCGTGTCCTCGGCGCGCAGTGCTGTGATCCAGACATCGGGATTCATCTCACGCAGAGCGCGTTCGAAAGGCTCGAGTTTGACCTCTTGGGTAAAGGCATCGTGTCCCGGGTCATCGATACCCGGTGCTTGCCCTTCGAGTGCCTCGCGGTGGGCGCGTGAACGGCGGGGAAGATAGGTGATCAGGTTGAGGTTCAGGCGTTTGGCGATCTCGTCGGCGAACTGGTAGGTCGCCGGGGTGTTATAGCCGTTATCCATCCATACCACGGGGATATCCGGTTGCACTCGCGTGACCATGTGCAGGATGACCGCCTCGAAAGGGCGGAAGTTGGTGGTGCAGATCGCGTGCTTGCCCAGCCCCAATGCCCATTGGGTGAGGGCTTGGGGATCGTGGCCCAGGTCACGATTGATGGCATCAAGGTCCAACGACATGGCGGCCTCCGGTAATAGTGAGTCTCGAATTCGGGCTGTTAGGCTACCAAACCCCCGTTACCTCGCCCCAATACCGTTTAGTTAGGGTTTTATATTCCTTTATGTTTTAAGTCCTGCCTTTTTAATTCCTGGATTCGTTATCGCAATGCATCGATCAGATGGCGAATCTTGTCCAGTGTCTCGGTGTACTCTTCCTCCTCCACGGAATCGGCGACCAGTCCGCCACCGCCCCAGACATGCAGTGTTCCTGCATCGGCGATCACGCTGCGTATGGCGATGGAGGTATCCATGTTGCCGCGCACATCCACGTAGCCAAGGCTGCCGCAGTAGACACCGCGCTGGCTGGGTTCCAGCTCGTCGATGATCTGCATGGCACGGATCTTGGGGGCGCCGGTGATGGAGCCGCCGGGAAACGCGGCCGCCAGTAGCTCAAGCGGCTTGCTGTTCTCCTTCAACATACCCTGCACCACGCTGACCAGGTGATGAACGTTGGGATAGCTTTCCAGGGCGCAAAGTTGTGGTACGCGAATGCTGCCTGGTTGGCATACACGCCCCAGGTCATTGCGCAGCAGGTCGACGATCATGACGTTTTCCGCCCGGTCCTTGGTGCTGTTCAGCAGGGCCTGCGCCAGCCGCGCATCCTCCTGCGACGTTGCCCCGCGTGGCCGGGTGCCCTTGATCGGTCGCGTCTCGACGTGCTTTTGCCGGCAACGGATGAAGCGCTCGGGGGAGAGCGACAGCACGCCCTTGTCCTCCCAGGCCATATAACCCGAAAACGGCGTGGGCGTGGCCTCGCGCAGCCGCAGGTAAGCGCTCCACAGGTCGCCCTCATAGGGGGCGTGGAAACGCTGGGCCAGGTTGATCTGGTAGCAGTCGCCGGCGCGGATGTAGCGCTGCACGGCGGCAAAGCGCTGCTGATAGCCCTGGCGATCCATGGCGGCGGTAAAGTCATCCTGAAGTGAAAACGTCGAGCTTTCAGGAGCCGGGTTGTCCAGCCACTGCAGTACCTCACGCCGCCGAGGCTCGCTTGCCACCAGCCAGGCCTGTTGCCGCTGATGGTCCTGGATCAGCGCCCAGTCGTATAGCCCTAAGCGGCTGGCGGGAAGCGAAGTGGCGCGAGCGGATCGCGCTGGCACCTGCTGCGCCTCGCGGCCTAGATCGTAACTCCAGTAGCCGATCAAGCCTCCCAGAAAGGGCAAGTCGGATTCCGCTTCTGGAACAGGTAGTTGCTCCAGCAGGTATTGCTGAGCCTGAAATGGCCGTCGCGTCATTGCCGCGACTTCCGGCACGGGGGGCGTACAGGACACCTCTCCCTCGACACTGACTTCCATCAGAGTAAGCGGGTCGCTGCTCATGATGTCGTAATGCCCGTTCGCCTGGGGTCTGCCGCTATCCAGCAGGACGGCACCCGGACGGCGGCGCAGGCTGGCGAACCACTTCAGGGGTGAGTGGGAGTAGGGCAGGGCGGTGATCAACAAGGGCATCGTCATGCTGCATAGGCCTGGCCGGATGGGCGACACATTCTAGAGGGAGGCTAACCGCGACACCAGCCGAGCTTTAGAACGCCTTTTTCACGTTGGCGGTTGCTCCACGGAAAGGTAAATTGCTCGCCGGGATTGTTGACACTCCAGGCAGTGAGCATCTCCGGCAATGCAACGAAAGATGTATAACCTGGCGGCTTTGCGCTTGTTGACGAGGGGGGGGCGGGAAGGCTAAAGTCCATGCATATTTTAATTGTCGACAATTACCATGACTTCACTTGCTTCGTCTCCCGAGCCTTCCGTTCTCAGCACCGAGACCGCTTCACCTGAAGTACGCACCCTGGCCGAGCGCGTTTTCCACCAGTTGCAGGACGCCATAGTACGCGGTGAGCTGGCGCCGGGAAGCAAGATTACCGAACCCGGGCTTTCCAAGACTTACGGAATATCCCGCGGCCCGTTGCGCGAAGCCATGCGACGTCTGGAAGCGCATCGCTTGATCGAGCGCGTACCGCATGTGGGGGCGCGCGTGGTGCAGCTTTCGATGAAGGAGTTGCTGGAACTCTTCGATGTGCGCGAAGCGCTCGAGAGCATGGCCGCCCGCCTGGCGGCGGAGCACATGCAGCCCGAGGAGATCGCCGGTCTGCGCGAAGTCCTGGCGGTACACGAACGCCAGTCGGATCTACGCCGGGGCGAGGCCTACTTTCAGCGCGAAGGGGACCTCGATTTCCATTACCGCATCGTGCAGGGCAGCCACAACAAGATGTTGATGAACCTGCTCTGCGACGACCTGTACTACCTCGTCAGGCTTTACCGGACCCAGTTCAGCGCCAGTGGCTCACGCCCGCAGCGCGCCTTCGTCGAGCATCACCGCATCGTCGACGCCATCGAGGCGGGAGACGCCGAACTCGCCGAACTGCTCATGCGTCGCCATGTCAGCGCCTCGCGGGCCAACGTTGCCGACCGCTACGCCGCCATTCTCGAACAACAGCCTGCGTCGCTTTGACGCCAGCCACTACCAGGAGATTGCCATGACCCAACAGACGCCAGGTGCCCGCTTTCGTGCCGCACTAGAAGCAAAACGGCCGCTTCCCATCGTCGGGACCATTAATGCCTACACTGCCATGATGGCCGAGCGAGTGGGCCATCAAGCGATCTACCTCTCCGGCGGCGGCGTGGCCAATGCCTCCTTCGGCCTGCCGGACCTGGGCATGACCACCATGAACGACGTGGTGCAAGACGCTCATCGCATCTGCGGCGCCACCGACCTGCCACTGCTTGTGGATATCGACACCGGCTGGGGCGGTGCCTTCAATATCGCCCGTACCGTCAAGGAGATGCAGCGTGCCGGCGTGGCGGCGGTTCACCTGGAAGACCAGGTGGCGCAGAAACGTTGCGGTCATCGTCCCAACAAGGAAATCGTCACCAAGCAGGAGATGGTGGACCGCATCAAGGCGGCGGCGGATGCCAAGATCGATCCCGACTTCTACCTGATCGCACGCACCGACGCCTTCCAGAAAGAGGGCCTGGATGCCGCCATCGACCGCGCCAACGCCTGTATCGAAGCGGGAGCGGATGCCATCTTCGCCGAAGCGGTGCATACCCTGGACGACTATCGCGCCTTCTGCGAGCGAGTCGACGCCCCGATCCTGGCCAACATCACTGAATTCGGCGCTACGCCGTTGTTCAGCCAGCAGGAGCTGGGCGAGGTCGGTTGCCGCATGGTGCTCTACCCGTTGTCTGCCTTCCGCGCCATGAATGCGGCGGCGTTGAAGGTGTACCAGAGCATCCATGACAACGGCCACCAGAAGGAAGTCGTCGACCTGATGCAGACCCGTGACGAACTCTACGACTTCCTCAACTATCACGACTTCGAGCAGAAGCTGGACGCCCTGTTCGAGAAGGGCGAGTCCTGATTGCGTTCGCGCATGCAATAACGGATATGACGGCAATACGCCATTGCCCGACCAGCCACGTTAAAACGACAAATAAGCGTTTCAAGACGCCGTATCACGAGGAGACACGACATGGCAGATAAACCCGTCAATGGAGCAGGCCTGCGCGGCCAGAGCGCCGGCACCACCGCACTTTGCACCGTGGGCAAGACAGGCTCGGGCCTGACGTACCGTGGTTTCGATATCAAGGAGCTGGCGGAAAAGGCCAAGTTTGAAGAAGTTGCTTACCTGCTGCTCAAGGGCAAGCTGCCCAATCAGGCCGAGCTAGATGCCTATATCGCCAAGCTCAAAAGCCTGCGCAGCCTGCCACAGGCGCTGAAGACCGTCCTCGAGCAGATCCCCAAGGACGCCCATCCCATGGACGTGATGCGCACCGGCGCCTCCATGCTGGGCAACCTGGAAACCGAAGAGAGCTTCGATGAGCAGCAGGATGCCTCGGACCGCCTGCTGGCCGTATTGCCTTCGATCATCTGCTACTGGTATCGCTACTCCCACGACGGCGTACGCATCGAGACCGAGACCGACGACGAGTCGGTGGGCGGGCATTTCCTTCACCTGTTGCGTGACGAGCCGGCCTCGGAACTGCATGCCCGAGTGATGAACGTGTCGCTGATTCTCTACGCCGAGCACGAATTCAACGCCTCGACCTTTACCGCCCGCGTCTGCGCCTCGACACTTTCCGACATGCACTCCTGCGTCACCGGTGCCATCGGCTCGCTGCGCGGCCCGCTGCACGGCGGCGCCAACGAGGCGGCGATGGACATGATCGAGGACTGGAAGTCGCCGGAAGAGGCGGAAAGCGAGATCATGGGCATGCTCGAGCGCAAGGACAAGATCATGGGCTTCGGCCACGCGATCTATCGCGAATCCGACCCGCGTAACGCCATCATCAAGCACTGGTCCAAGAAGCTTTCCGAGGATGTCGGCGACACGGTGCTGTATCCGGTTTCCGAGCGTGTCGAGGAAGTGATGTGGCGCGAGAAGAAGCTGTTCTGCAACGCCGACTTCTTCCATGCCAGCGCTTATCACTTCATGGACATCCCCACCAAGCTGTTCACTCCCATCTTCGTCTGTTCCCGCGTGACCGGCTGGTGCGCCCACGTGTTCGAGCAACGCGCCAACAATCGCATCATTCGCCCCAGCGCCGATTACATCGGGCCGGAAAAGAGCGAATGGGTGCCGATCGAGCAGCGTAGCTGATCTCGACTCCGGCCAGGAAACGACCGCATTTCAAGCTCAAGCGGTCGGTTCCGCTCCCTGCGCGCAGCCCTCTTGAATAGCCCTCTTCTCGACTTGATGATCCTGGACACTATGAACACTGAATATCGTAAATCCCTACCCGGCACTACGCTGGACTATTTCGATACCCGTGCGGCGGTCGAGGCGATCCAGCCGGGTGCCTATGCCACGCTTCCCTACACCTCCCGGGTGCTGGCGGAGCAGCTGGTACGCCGCTGCGATCCGCAGTTGCTGACCGATGCGCTCAAGCAACTGATCGAGCGTCGGCGCGACATGGATTTCCCATGGTATCCGGCGCGAGTGGTGTGCCACGACATCCTGGGCCAGACCGCTCTGGTGGATCTGGCTGGGCTGCGCGACGCCATCGCCGAGAAGGGCGGCGATCCGGCCAAGGTGAACCCCGTCGTGCCGACACAGTTGATCGTCGACCACTCGCTGGCGGTGGAGCATCCGGGATTCGAGAAGGACGCCTTCGCCAAGAATCGCGCTATCGAAGACCGGCGCAACGATGACCGCTTCCATTTCATCAACTGGACCAAGACGGCATTCGAGAACGTCGATGTGATCCCGCCCGGTAACGGCATCATGCACCAGATCAACCTGGAGAAGATGTCGCCGGTGGTGCAGAGCCGCGACGGCGTCGCCTATCCCGATACCTGTGTCGGCACCGATAGCCACACGCCGATGGTGGATGCCCTCGGCGTGATTTCGGTAGGCGTGGGCGGCCTGGAGGCCGAGAGTGTCATGCTCGGCCGCGCTTCCATGATGCGCCTGCCCGATATTATCGGCGTGGAGCTGACCGGCAAGCTGCAGCCGGGCATCACCGGGACGGACATGGTCCTGGCGATTACCGAATTCCTGCGCAAGGAGCGTGTGGTCGGTGCCTACCTGGAGTTCTTCGGTGAAGGCGCCGATGCATTGACGGTCGGTGATCGCGCCACGATTTCGAACATGACCCCCGAGTACGGCGCCACGGCGGCGATGTTCTACATCGATGACCAGACCATCGATTACCTCAAGCTCACCGGTCGTGACGATGAACAAGTCGCGCTGGTCGAAACCTATGCCAAGCACACCGGCCTGTGGGCGGACAGCCTGGCCACCGCCGAATACGAGCGGGTGCTGACGTTCGATTTGTCGTCGGTGACACGCACCCTGGCGGGGCCTTCCAATCCTCATGCCCATCTGCCCACATCCGAGCTGGCCCAGCGCGGCATCGCCGTGGGGCTCGATGCCGCACGCGAGGAAGAGAAGGCCGGCAAGATGCCCGATGGTGCCGTGATCATTGCCGCCATCACCAGCTGCACCAATACTTCCAACCCGCGCAATATGGTGGCGGCGGGGCTGATCGCGCGTAACGCCAACCGGCTCGGCCTGCTACGCAAGCCGTGGGTGAAGTCATCGCTGGCGCCGGGGTCGAAGACCGTCAAGATGTACCTGGAAGAAGCCGGACTGATGAACGAGCTGGAAAGCCTCGGCTTCGGTGTCGTCGCCTATGCCTGCACTACCTGCAACGGCATGTCCGGCGCCCTGGACCCCAAGATCCAGCAGGAAATCATCGATCGGGATCTCTATGCTACGGCGGTACTGTCGGGTAACCGCAATTTCGACGGGCGTATTCACCCGCATGCGCAACAGGCCTTTTTGGCTTCACCGCCGCTGGTCGTTGCCTATGCCATTGCCGGAACGATCCGCTTTGATATCGAGAAAGACGTGCTGGGCACCGATCAAGAGGGCAACCCCGTCACGCTGAAGGATATCTGGCCGGCCGATGAAGAGATCGACGCCATCGTCAAATCGTCGGTGAAGCCCGAGCAGTTCCGGCAAACCTATATCCCCATGTTCGATCTGGACAAGAGTGCCCGCGCCCAGGTAAATCCGCTTTACGACTGGCGCCCTCAGAGCACCTATATTCGCCGTCCCCCTTATTGGGAAGGCAACATGGCCAGGGAGCGCACCCTCAAAGGCATGCGCCCGCTGGCAATCCTGCCGGACAACATCACCACCGATCACCTGTCGCCCTCCAACGCGATTCAGCTAAAGAGTGCGGCGGGCGAGTATCTGGCGAAAATGGGCTTGCCGGAGGAGGACTTCAACTCCTACGCCACCCACCGCGGCGACCATCTCACAGCCCAGCGCGCCACCTTCGCCAACCCCAAGCTGTTCAACGAGATGGTGCGCGACGAGCAGGGCAACGTGAAGCAGGGCTCCTTGGCGCGTATCGAGCCCGAGGGCAAGGTCACCCGCATGTGGGAGGCCATCGAGACTTACATGGAGCGCAAGCAGCCGCTGATCATCATTGCCGGGGCGGACTACGGTCAGGGCTCGTCGCGGGATTGGGCCGCCAAGGGCGTGGCACTGGCGGGGGTGGAGGCAATCGTCGCCGAAGGGTTCGAGCGCATTCACCGCACCAACCTGATCGGCATGGGCGTGATGCCGCTGGAGTTCGAGCCGGGAACCACGCGCGTGACCCTGGGGCTGGATGGCACTGAAACATTTGATGTGGAAGGTGCCGTCTCGCCAGGCGCGATGCTGACGCTGGTGATCCATCGCCACAACGGCGACAGCGAACGCGTCGCGGTGAAGTGCCGCCTGGATACCGCCGAGGAAGTGTCGATCTACACCGCTGGCGGCGTATTGCAGCGTTTTGCCCAGGATTTCCTTGAATCGGAAGTGGCTGCTTGAGGATGCCCATGAATCACGTTCCACAGATCAAGATCCCCGCCACCTACATGCGTGGCGGTACCAGCAAGGGCGTCTTCTTCAGCCTCCAGGACCTGCCCGAGGCCGCGCAGGTCCCGGGCCGGGCGCGGGATGCCCTGCTGCTGCGAGTGATCGGCAGCCCCGACCCCTATGCCAAGCAGATCGACGGCATGGGTGGCGCCACGTCCAGCACCAGCAAGACGGTCATTCTGTCGAAGAGCACCCAGCCAGACCACGACGTCGACTACATGTTCGGCCAGGTCTCCATCGACAAGCCTTTCGTCGACTGGAGCGGCAACTGCGGCAACCTTTCCGCGGCGGTGGGAGCTTTCGCCATTCATGCCGGCCTGGTCGAGGCCGATCGTCTCCCGCACGACGGTGTCGCCACCGTGCGTATCTGGCAGGCGAATATCGCCAAGACCATCGTCGCTCGCGTGCCGATGAGCGACGGCGCCGTGCAGGAAACCGGTGACTTCGAACTCGATGGCGTCACTTTCCCGGCGGCGGAAATCGCGGTCGAGTTTATGGACCCGGCCGACGGGGAAGGCCCGATGTTCCCCACCGGCAACCTGGTCGATGATCTCGAGGTGCCGGAAGACGTGGCGGCGGGAGGCGTGCTGCAAGCCACCATGATCAACGCCGGTATTCCTACCATCTTCGTCAATGCCGAGGATCTGGGTTATACCGGCACCGAACTGCAAGACGCGATCAACGGCGACACCAAGGCGCTGGCGCGGTTTGAAACCCTGCGCGCGCATGGGGCGCTGCGCATGGGGTTGATCCAGAACCTGGAAGAAGCCGCCAATCGTCAGCACACGCCGAAGATCGCCTTCGTCGCCAAGCCGGCAGACTATATCTCCTCGAGTGGTAAGCATATCAAGGCCGACGAAGTGGATCTGTCGGTACGCGCACTCTCCATGGGCAAGCTTCACCACGCCATGATGGGGACGGCGGCAGTGGCCATCGCCACGGCGGCGGCGGTGCCCGGTACCCTGGTCAGCCAGGCGGCGGGTGGCGGGGAGCGGACCAGTGTGCGCTTCGGTCATCCTTCCGGCACCTTGCAGGTGGGAGCCCAGGCGAGCCAGGTCGATGGCGAGTGGACGGTCGACAAGGCGGTCATGAGCCGTAGTGCCCGGATACTGATGGAGGGCTGGGTACGTGTGCCGGGAGACGCCTTCTAGGCTATTGTTTCCTGTACTAACGTTTCCTGAACAGCGAAGGAGGCCGAGATGAGCGCGACCGTGGAGACCAACGTACGTCCCGACTACGATGGCGAACTACAGAAGATTGCCGATTATGTACTCGGGTTCGAGATCGAAAGTGCCGAGGCCTGGGATACTTCGCGCAACTGCCTGATGGATACGCTGGGCTGCGGCCTGCTGGCGCTGCGCTTTCCCGAATGCACCAAGCATCTCGGCCCGCTGGTGGAAGGCACCACCGTGCCACATGGGGCGCGTGTGCCCGGTACCTCGTTTCGCCTGGACCCGGTCAAGGCGGCGTGGGACATCGGCGCCATCATCCGCTGGCTCGACTACAACGATACCTGGCTGGCGGCGGAGTGGGGGCACCCATCGGATAATTTGGGGGCCATCCTGGCCGTGGCGGACCATCTCTCGCAAAAGCGCGTCGCCCAAGGCGAGGCGGCGCTCACCATGCGCGATGTACTGGAAGGCATGATCCTGGCCCATGAAATCCAGGGAGTCCTGGCGCTGGATAACTCCTTCAACCGCGTGGGATTGGATCATGTCGTGCTGGTCAAGGTGGCTTCCACGGCGGTAGCGGCCAAGTTGATGGGCGCCAGCCGGGAACAGCTGCTTTCCGCCCTGTCCCACGCCTGGGTCGACGGCCAGAGCCTGCGCACCTATCGCCATGCGCCCAATGCGGGATCGCGCAAGAGCTGGGCGGCCGGCGATGCGACATCACGCGGGGTGAGATTGGCCGATATCGCCATGCGGGGGGAAATGGGCGTGCCGGGAGCGCTGACGGCGCCTCAGTGGGGTTTTTACGATGTGCTGTTCAGCCATACCAACAAGGACTTGGCCACCAAGCCAGAGGGTGAGCGGAAGTTTACCTTCCAGCGCGATTTTGGCTCCTATGTGATGGAAAATATACTCTTCAAGATTTCCTTTCCGGCGGAATTTCACGCACAGACGGCCTGTGAGGCTGCGGTCATGCTGCATTCGCAAGTCAAGGATCGCCTGGAGGAAATCGACAAGATCGAATTGACTACCCACGATTCGGCGATTCGCATCATTTCCAAGTCCGGCAGCCTGGCCAATCCGGCCGACCGCGATCACTGCCTGCAGTATATGGCGGCCGTACCGCTGGCGTTCGGTAGCCTGGTGGCGGAGCACTACGAAGATGAGTTTCACGCCGCCAACCCCATCATCGATGAGCTGCGCGAGAAAATGGTAGTGGTGGAGGATGAACGTTACTCCAAGGATTACCACGATCCCTCGAAGCGCTCCATCGCCAACGCTATTCAGGTATTTTTCCGCGATGGAAGTAGTACCGACAGGATCGAAGTCGAGTATCCGATAGGTCATCGTCGCCGGCGCGTCGAGGGCATCACCGTGCTCGAAGACAAGTTCCGGCGCAATCTGGCGACACGTTTTCCTGCCGCCCGCTGCGAGAAGATCTTTGACTTATGTACAGATCAGGCGCGTCTGGAGAAAACGCCGGTACACAAGTTCGTCGACCTGTTCGTCATATAACCACACGGCGTAATGCCGCAAGAAAAAGAGCCAGGCCCAGCTCGGAATCGTTGGGACTGGCTCTTGTCGGATTGAGCAATATGCAGCGATGGCTAGAAATCGAGCTGATCGCGCATGCGGTCGACCGTTACCGGACCGATGCCACTGACGCGTGTCAGGTCATCGGCATCAGTGAAGTCGCCATTGGTCTCGCGCTCTTCAATAATGGCTTCCGCGCGGCTGGGGCCTACGCCCGGCAGTTCGGCGAGCAGCTCGGCATCTGCTGTATTGACATTGATGGGAGCGACTTCCTGCGCCATGGCAGTGGAAACTCCTCCCAAGGCGATGCAGAACAGCAGTGCCAGTACCATCCCTCTAAGCGTTAACGTCATGTTTTGATCCCTTTATAATCCAGCTATGTAGCTAACCACCATGCTCAATGAGTCGGTAGAAAAGTGGTTTCGTTTGGGGACACGAGTTGGTGTCCTAGTTAAAACTAATCAGAAATCTCATTCTTGGCTGTGGGCGATAGACGTTTCTATGTGTAAGCTTCTGCCTTTATGTGGTAAGGAGATGTCTTACAACGTGCGAGTCGCCAGATGTTATACTTTTATACTCTCGTGAAGCCGTCCCGATAGACCGTCTCGATAAACCGTCTGGAGCCACCCCGTGTCGATTGACTCACCCTTGATCATTGCGCTGGATTACGCGTCGCTGGATGCGGCCTTATGCATGGCCGACCGGCTGGACCCCCGTCATTGTCGCGTCAAGGTAGGCAAGGAATTGTTCACCCGTAGTGGCCCGAGTGTGCTGGAAGCCTTGCATGGGAGAGGATTCGAAGTCTTCCTTGATCTCAAGTTCCACGATATTCCCAATACGGTTGCCGGCGCGGTACAGGCGGCGGCGGAGCAGGGCGTGTGGATGGTCAATCTGCATGCCGGCGGCGGGCGCCGCATGATGGAGGCGGCTCGTGAGCGACTCGAGCGTCACTCTCTCGAGACCCACCTGATCGCGGTGACCGTATTGACCAGCCTGACGGCGGAAGACCTGCATGAAGTGGGGATCACCCAGACGCCTGCCGAGCATGTCGAGCGCCTAGCTCAGTTGGCTCAGCAAAGCGGCATGCACGGGGTCGTGTGCTCGGCTCAGGAAGCCGCGCGACTGAAGGAGCGCTGTGGTGATGCGTTTCTCAAGGTTACTCCCGGTATTCGGCCGAGTTTCGCCGCTGCCGACGATCAGCAGCGTATCATGACGCCCAGCGAGGCCATGCGGGCCGGCAGTACCCATCTCGTTATCGGACGCCCTGTGACCCAGGCAGAAGATCCCATGGCGGCGTTGGCGGCCATCGAAGCCGAATTGACCACGCGTTAATGGAATGCCGAGTTTTTGATCGAGCTACTCGCCCTCAATACCGGTGATAGGCTTGATGGTGCCCCAGTCGCGGCAACTGGGACATTGCCACTGTAGTCGTTCGATAGTGAAGCCACAGCGCCGGCAGCGATGTCGAGGGCGTTGGTCGAGTAGTGCCTGGGTGTGGCGCTTCAGCAGCAGCAGGCGGGTGTCGGTCGCTCTGCCAGCCAGTTGCTGGCTCTCCACGTAGAGATCGACAAGATAATCGATTCCGCCCAGGCTGGGAGCTCGGTTGAGCTGCTCCCCGACTACCTCTATCGCGGTATCGATCCCTTCCTGGTGATGCACCGTTTCACCCAGCAATACGATGGTGCTGGTATAAGGGGCGCGGGCCAGCAGCTGCTCGAGATGCCGGCGTAATCCTGGCTCGTCATCGTTGAGCAGATAGGCTCGCTTGAGCAGGGGCAGCAGGGTGGGGATGTGTTCGCTGTCCTGGTCGGGTACATGGCCAAGCTGCTCGATGGCGCGGGTATAATGGCCATCTTCCATGGCAAGTTCCGCTAGCAAGAGCGTGGCGCGTACGCAGTCGGCGTCCAGCTGCAAGGCCTTGCGCAAGTGGCGTTTGGCCATGGCGCGGCTGGCTTGCCGCCTGTCCTCCTCGGCCAGTTCGCAGAACCAGTGTGCCGTAGGGCGCCGCATCTCCGGGTGGCGTTTCAGGGTTCCCAACGTGACGTCGATTGCGGCCTGCCATTCTCCCTCTCGTTCCAGCAAGTCGACCAGCAAGGCTTTCCCGGTCTGGCGGTGAGAATCGTCCCGACTGGTTTCCAGTAGCTGAGTCAGGAGACGCTGGGCGCGATCGTACAGACCAAGCACCATGAAGTCCCGGGCCAGTTCGAGTTGAATCTGCTCGTTCTTGTGAGGAGCGAGTGCGGGGCGGGCGAGCAGGTTCTGGTGGATACCGACAGCCTTGTCGGCCTCTCCACGCGAACGGAACAGCTTGCCCAGGGCTATATGGGTATCGACGGTCTCGCTGTTTACCTCGAGAACATTGACGAAGGTCTCGATGGCCTGGTCGGGTTGTTCATTGAGGAGGTGGTTCAACCCGACGAAATACTCTTGGGACAGCTCGGTGTTTGAGGGCGGCGAGGCGGTGGAGCGGGTGCGATGGGATTGCCACCGGCCCAATCCATAACCGATGGCAATCGCTGCCAACAGAACAGCCAGCAGCACGACATCGGTCATTTAGGCGACTTCCTTCAGCTCCTGCTTTAGCCCCTGGGTCCGCAGGTGATCAAGTTCCTTGCGCTGCTGCTTGTTCTGGCGTTCGGTGCGGGATAGGTGGGCTCGCAAGCGAACGTAAACTCCTATCATGGCCAGCATGCCGAGGACGACGCCAAAGGCGAGCGTGGCCAGCAGCCAGACCGATAGCGAAACGGGAGGCAGCTCCACCCAGATCAGGTTCAAAGCAACAGTCTGCTGGTTGTTTACGGCGAAAAGAATGCCGATCAGCAGAACGAAAAGCAAAATGATGGCCAGAATCAGCCCTTTGATCCAACGCATGAGGATTTCCTAGTCAGTGGCTCGTTCGGTCTATTGTGAATGAGTCGGCGCCCGGCGTCATCCGCATAAGGTCGGATAAACCGGCATCCTTGCAGCCTGTTGCGTTACGCGGATCAATAACCCAGCGCTCGGCTGGCATCGACCTGTTCGCGTAATTCCTTGCCAGGCTTGAAGTGTGGAACATACTTTCCCTCCAGCTCCACGGCGTCACCCGTCTTGGGATTGCGTCCAGTACGCGGTTCACGGTAATGAAGGGAAAAGCTGCCAAAACCGCGTATCTCGACTCGGCCTCCATCCGCCAGGGCGAAGGTAATGTCATCCAGAATCAGGCGGACCGCCGTTTCCACTTCCTTGACGGAGAGTTCCGGTTGGCGCATCGCGATTTGTTCGATCAATTCTGATTTGGTCATCAGTTGGCTCCGTGCGAACGTTAAAGGTCGTGGCGCGCTTCCGACCTCTGTGCCACTCACCTCAGCATACTGTGCAATATGAGATAAAACAATCGAGATAAAACAAGGTACTAGGATGATCGCAGTCAAAGGAGAATAGCGTTGCTGGCGCACCCCATCGGCTCAGGTATACTGGCGCTACATTCACCGTAGCAACGAGGCCGACGTTGAGCGAAGACACCTCTCCAGACGCAATACTGCGTAAGCGGCTCTACTGGCATTCCCGTCGTGGCATGTGGGAGCTGGATCTGCTGTTGATTCCCTTTCTTGAGCAGCGCTACGACCAGCTGGCCCAAGAAGAGAAGGAAGCTTTCCAATCTCTGATAAAGGAGGAGGATCAGGACCTGTTCGCCTGGCTTATGCGCCGAGAATGGCCGCAGGAGCCACAGCGCAAGCGGATCGTCCAGTTGATCGTAGAGCATGCCGAAACCACCGATAATTCTGCATATCGTACCCTCTAGAGTAGCCGTTGCCCTGCACTTGTCGCTGGCTTTCGGTATCACTGCCCTGTATGGGTGGCTGGGTTCGGTTATGGTTGCCCTGGGCGTTTTGCTGTTATGCCTGGCGGCGATAGCCTGGGTCCAGCGCAGTCAGCCGTGCGGTACCCTGTGGCTGAGCGAGAAGGGAGCGGAATTGCAGAGTTACTGGGAATTGCAGCACGGTGGTTTGGGCCCTGCATGCAGGGTGCGCTGTCGTTATCTGGGGCCATGGTTGATAGGCCTCGATGTGGCCCAGCAAGGGCTGTGGTTGTGGCCGGATAGTGCATCGGCCAGTGAGCGTCGTGAGCTGCGGCGTCTGTTGCGTTATTCGACCGATGCCAAAAGCTAGGCGAGGCTGATGATGGACGGCCGTGCGGCTTGCCTAGTGTCGCTGGTAGAATTCGCGCCGCTGGGAAAATCGGTATTGTAATGCAAGCCTCGGGACTCGCGGCGTTGCTGGGCACAGGTCACGGTCAGGCAGGCCAGTTGAAGCGCCTGATGAATATGGTAGTAGGTCGTCTGCGCTTCAATCGAAGGTCTCTTTTGCAATAGGCTTTCCTGCAGCGCCTCAAGGGCTATCAAGGCGGAGTGCAACCCTTCGGTACTGCGTACGATCGAAACCTGCCGGCTCATGAGTTGGCGCATTTCGCGGCGCACTTCGTGTAGCTCGGTAGTCGATACGAGGGGGCCATCCGCAGGCCATGGCACTGCCTTTGGCTGGATAGCGGCGGCGGGAGGCGGCAGGGCGTTCTCTAGCGCGGCGGCGCAACTACGCGCAAATACCAGGCACTCCAGCAACGAGTTGCTAGCCATTCGATTGGCCCCGTGCAGGCCGGTGCAAGCGGCTTCGCCGATGGCAAAGAGATGCGCTACACGGCTAGCGCCATCGAGGTCCGTGGCAATACCGCCGCAACTGTAATGCGCCGCAGGAACCACCGGGATGGGTTGCGTGACGATATCGATACCCCGTGAAGCGCAGTGGGCCTGTATCGTGGGGAAATGGTGATGGATCGCCTCCGCTCCCAAATGGCGAATATCCAGCCATACATGGTCCAGCTGACTGCCGTGTATCTGAGAGTCGATAGCCCTGGCGACGATATCGCGAGGAGCGAGTTCGCCGCGCGAGTCGGCTTCCAGCATGAAGCGCTCGCCCTTTTCGTTCAGTAGATGTCCCCCCTCGCCCCGCACAGCCTCGCTGATCAAGAAAGCCGGACCCTCTGGGTCGTAAAGGCAAGTGGGGTGAAACTGCTGGAACTCGAGATTCATCAGCGTGGCGCCCAGTTCGGCGGCCATGATCATGCCTTCGCCGCTGCCGGGTGCCGGTGTTGTGGTGTGCAGATAGAGTCCGCTGGCACCGCCGGTAGCGAGTACCGTGTCGTCGGCAAGCAATTCATGTCCCTGGCCGGCCTCGTCCAGACAATAGGCGCCGCGGCAATGGTGCCGCCCATCCTGCAGTAGCCGGACCACGGTCAGGTCGCTTCGCTGGCTTATGTTGGCATGGCGCTGAACCGCATTGAGCAAGGTATCGACTACCGCCCGGCCGGTGGCGTCTTCGGCGTGGATGATCCGTCGAGCCCCGTGACCGCCTTCGCGGGTCAAGTGGTAGGGGTAGCGGGCTTGAGGATCGGGGTCGAGAGTAAAAGGTACGCCCTGATCGATCAGCCATTCGATGGCGGCGGGACCATTTTCCACCGTGAAGCGCACGGCAGCCTCGTCGCACAGGCCGTCACCGGCAACCAGGGTATCCTGGATATGCGCTTCGATAGCATCATCCGGTGACAGCACGGCAGCGATTCCCCCCTGGGCCCAGCGGCTGGCGCCTTGAACGTCACGGGCGGGGCGCACCAGGATAACGGGGCGTGTAGCGGCTATTTCGAGGGCCAGGGTCAGCCCGGCGACACCGCCGCCGATAATCAGCACATTACGTGTAGCCATCCGTTTATCCTTCCTGATTGAAAGCGCCGACGAGCTCGGCTACCAACTGGAACGCAAGCCATACCATGAGTGTCGGCAAAACTGCTCAGGCAAGTTAGCAGGCTTTGGGTCGTCTTTTCCAGCACGCGAGCGATGATTTGCGGCGGGTAATAAACAGGGGCGGAGGCTCGGCGCATTGAACTTGCTATATCGGCTATAGCTGCAATGAGGGGCAGTGACGGCAGGCGCATGGCGGCAGTTACCTGACAAGATGACGGGGCCAAGCCGAGATATAGCAGCTGCTGCGGGGAAGGTGGTGAGGTGTGCAGCAAGCGTGGTGCCCGGAGCCGGACTTGAACCGGCACGGGGTTACCCCCGAGAGATTTTAAGTCTCTTGCGTCTACCAATTTCGCCATCCGGGCGGTGCTGGTGTGAGTCGTGGAGCTGTATCAAACCAGGCTCTGGCACGTACCACTTTAACGTTGGTAAGCCACACGGCTAGCCTCGCAAGCAAAGAGACTGACCAGAAATAGTGGAGGCTGGAGTCGGAATCGAACCGGCGTACACGGAGTTGCAGTCCGCTGCATAACCACTCTGCCATCCAGCCTTTACGAGTCGTTGGAGCGGAAAGTAGATTTGACGGGGCTGCCGTCAGCCGGGCTGACGTTCCAGCTCACGACACTCGTCTACTATTTCGCTTTGGAGCGGGAAAGGAGATTCGAACTCCCGACCCTCGCCTTGGCAAGGCGATGCTCTACCACTGAGCTATTCCCGCTCGACTCGAGGGCGAATTATACGCATGGCTTGGCGCTTGTCAATGACTTGATGCGTCAGGCAAGGGCTTGATTCACTTCATGGAACGGCTGAGGTGTGGCCAGGCGGCACGAAGGTATTGAATCATCGACCAAAGGGTCAGCAGCGCGGCGGCATACAGGGTAACAACACCGAGATCGGCCAAGACATGTGCGGGAGGAAAGGCCAGCAGGATCAGTAGCGCGATCATCTGCAGGGTAGTCTTGACCTTGCCGATCCAAGAAACGGCGACCTGGCCTCGCTTGCCCATTTCCGCCATCCATTCCCGCAGGGCGGAAATGACGATTTCGCGGCCGATGATGACCAGCGCGGGCAGTGTGAGAAGCAGCGTCTCGTAGCGTTCTATCAACAGCGCCAGCGCCACGGCCACCATCAGCTTGTCTGCCACCGGGTCGAGAAATGCGCCGAACGGAGTGGACTGGTTCCAGCGACGAGCCAGATAACCATCCAGCCAATCCGTCACCGAAGCCAAGGCGAAAAGGCCGGCGGCAAGCGGTAGGCTCCAGGAAAAGGGTAGGTAGAACAGCACCACCAACATGGGGATGAAGGCGATTCTGGCCAGGGTCAGTATATTGGGTATATTCATCGCGGCTTGCGATCCTTGCCATGGGTAAACGATGGGTGGCGGTCATGCATCCTAAGTCCATTCTATCTACCTTGGAAGAAGGCATCCATGCCGTTGTCCGTTTAAATGCCGGCTAGCCGTGCAAGGCGCGATAAATGCTTTCGGCCAAGGATTCGTTGATTCCCGGGACACGGGTCAATTCTTCACGCGCTGCCTTGCGTACGCCCTGTAAACCACCGAAAAACTTGAGTAGTTCGCGGCGCCGTTTCGGCCCGATGCCGGGAATTTCCTGTAGCGTGGACGTGCGGCGGGCCTTGTCGCGCTGGGCCCGGTGTCCGGCAATGGCGAAACGGTGGGACTCATCGCGGATATGCTGAATCAAGTGCAGAGCCGGTGACGTCGGGTCCAGCGGTAGCGGATGTTCGGGAGAGTCGAGAAAGAGCGTTTCCAGGCCCGCCTTGCGCGTGGTGCCCTTGGCAACACCGAGAAGAAGTATGTCGGTAATCTCGAGATCCTGTAGAACCTCCCGAGCCATGTTCAATTGTCCCTTGCCACCATCGACGATCAGCACGTCGGGTTTCTCGCCTTCTCCGCTTTTCAGCCGTTTCAGGCGCCGGGTCAGGGCCTGTTGCATGGCGGCGTAATCGTCGCCCGCCGCGACCCCTTCGATACGAAAATGGCGATAGTCGCTTTTGCGTGGTCCGTTGTGATCGAAGACGACGCATGAAGCAACGGTTGCCTCCCCGTGGCTATGGCTGATGTCGAAGCATTCCAGGCGTTTGGGCGTTTCGGCCAGGGCGAGAGCGGTTTTCAGTGCCTCGAAGCGTTGTGATAGCTGCGTCTGGTTGGCCAGTTGGGTAGCCAGTTGCTGCTCGGCGTTGGTCATGGCCAGGTGCTGCCACTGGGCTCGGTGTCCTCGCACCTGATGGGTCAGGCGAACGCGCTTGCCGCTGTGCTGTTGTAGCGCCTGGGCCAGCAGGTCGGCATCGGGTAGAGACAAATTGGTGATGATTTCCGAAGGTATTTCACGGGGCTGGCCAAGATACAGTTGGCTGACGAATTCGGCCAAGAGTGCATCGGGACTCAGGTCCAGGCCATTGCCCGGGTTGTGGTGGCGCGCTCCCAGCAGGCGCCCTTCTCTGACGCTGAGTACCGAGATTCCCAGAGCGCCCGGACGCTGGGCGAGGGCAATGATATCGGCATCGCCGCCCTGGGTATCCACAAACTGACGCTGCTGTAACTGGCGAAGTTGTTGTATCTGGTCGCGCAAGCGGGCCGCTTCCTCGAAATCCAGCGCCTTGCTGGCTTGCTCCATGGCATCGGTCAGTTCCCGGGTGACATGCTCGCTCTTGCCTTCCAGGCACATGATGGCGTGATCGAGGTCGCGCTGATAATCCTCGCGGCTTATGTAGTCGACGCAGGGAGCGCTGCAGCGCTCTATCTGATATTGCAGACAGGGACGCGAGCGATGGGCGAAGACACTGTCTTCGCAGTTGCGGATGCGAAAGATCTTCTGCATCAGCGACAGGCTTTCGCGCACCGCACCGCTGCTGGGATAAGGTCCGAGGTAACGGCCATCATCACGCCGCTGACGAGCGCGCTTGTATTCCAGTGCCGGATAGGGATGGCGGTCACTGGCGAAAACGAAGGGGTAGGATTTGTCGTCCCGCAACAGGATGTTGTAGGGCGGACGCAACTCCTTGATCAGGGTCTGTTCCAGCAACAGGGCTTCGATTTCGCTGCGTGTGACGGTTACCTGAATATCGGCGATTCGCGCCACCATGGCTTGCGTCTTGGCATTGAGCCGGCCGCGAAAGTAGCTGGCCAGCCGAGCCTTCAACCGCTTCGCCTTGCCGACATACAAGGTGGCGTCGTGGTCATCCAGCATACGGTACACACCTGGCGCTTCACTGACGTTATCGAGGAAGTGTCTGGCGTCAAAAGGTTCGCGGCTCATGCATGTCCCGGTGTTGATCGCTAATCTGCTCCCGAGTTTAACAGATACCGGAAAGTGTAGAGAGCAGGGCGGAGCCAAGTGCCGAGCAGTCTCATTGCGGGAAAAGTTTCGTCAGGGGGCGGTGAAACCGTCGACCAGGCCGTGACGCAAGGCCAGGTGCGTCAGTTCGACATCGGTGCTTACGCTGAGCTTGTCGAATAGCCGGTAGCGATACGTGTTGACCGTCTTGGGGCTCAGGTGCAGGCGATCGGAGATTTCCTGCACGCGCTGGCAGTTGACGATCATCATCGCGATCTGCAATTCCCGATGGGAGAGCTGGCTGAACGGGTTGCTGGTCTCGTCAAACTGGGAAAGCGCCAGCCGCTGGGCGATTTCCTGGCTGATGTAGCGGCGCCCGTTGAACACCTGATGGATTGCCGCGATCATTTCCTCGGGCTCGGTGCCCTTGCTCAGAAAGCCTGCGGCGCCAGCTTCCAGCATGCGCTTTGCAATGCTGTCTTCGATATGGGCCGTGAGAATCAAAACCTTGATGTCTTCCATGCCACGATGGATGCGACGTGCCGCTTCCAGACCACCGATGCCGGGCATGCGAATATCCATGAGAACGATATCGGGACGGAGTTTGCGGCACTGTGCGACAGCACTCTCTCCATCATCCGCTTCGCCGACAATCTTGATGTCGCTCTCTTCATCCAGAAGGTGAGCGATGCTGGTTCGCACCAGGTGGTGATCATCGGCAATCAGAACGTTGATCAAGGTAATGGCTCCTGCTTGAGGGAGGCGACAGTCCCGGCTGATGAATCTTCCTATACAGCTTGCCACAGCTCAAGCCAAAGAAGGATTAGTAAAAAGCATCGGATGGGTTACCGTAAAATACCTTGACTAGGCTCAAGCTTATCAGTAATATCCGCCCCGCTGTCCTTCGGGGCATGAGTGGGGCCTTAGCTCAGCTGGGAGAGCGCAACACTGGCAGTGTTGAGGTCAGCGGTTCGATCCCGCTAGGCTCCACCACGAACATCGAAACCGCTTGAAGCCATCTTTACGATAAGGCCTCAAGCGGTTTTTTCGTATGGAAATTTTGCTTGGGGGCGGGCGCAAGCTCTGGCCGGGTCGAAGCCCGGGCCAGAATTTTTTCACTTCACATGCTGCGTTTGAGTCGTAAAGGCCTGGCGCGACGTGCTTATGCGTCGACCTTGCCCAGCAGCAGGAACTCGATCAGCGCCTTTTGTGCGTGCAGGCGGTTGCCAGCCTCCTGCCATACCACGGCGCGGGGATCGTCAAGCAATGTCATGCTGATCTCTTCGCCTCGATGAGCCGGCAGGCAATGCAGGAAGAGTGCATCGTCCTTTGCCAGGTCGAGTAGCGCCTCGGTGACCTGATAGCCGGCGAAAGCCGCTTCGCGCTTGGCCTGCTCCTGCTCTTGGCCCATCGATGCCCATACATCGGTGGTCACAAGGTCGGCATCGGCCACCGCCTGCTTCGGGTCGCGTACCACAGTGATGCGGTCGCCTCCGGCTTGCAGGATGTCGTGACGCGG
The DNA here is from genome assembly GCF_039691755.1 of Halomonas sp. Bachu 37. NCBI lineage: Bacteria > Pseudomonadati > Pseudomonadota > Gammaproteobacteria > Oceanospirillales > Halomonadaceae > Halomonas > Halomonas kashgarensis. Next base: position 591,034 of record NZ_CP137552.1, read on the forward strand.
CTCATAGCCTTCCGGACAGCAGATGCGCAAGTTGAAGTCGAACTGCCGGGCGGCATTGATCCAAGAGTGACACATATTGTTGCCGTCGCCGATCCATACCGCCGTGCCTCCCTTCACTGCGCCACGAAGTTCGGTCCAGGTCATGATGTCCGCGAGCAATTGGCAGGGGTGGTAATCGTCGCTAAGTGCGTTGATGACGGGAACGCTACTGGCGTTGGCGAAGGTTTCCAGACCTTGGTGGGAAAATGTGCGGATCATCACGGCGTCGACCATCTCCGCCAGTACCCGGGCGGTATCCTCGATCGGCTCGCCTCGCCCTAGCTGTGTATCGCGGGGAGAGAGAAACAGGGCGTGGCCGCCAAACTGAGCCATGGCGGTTTCGAACGAGACGCGAGTACGAGTGGAAGATTTCTCGAAAATCATCGCCAGGGTGCGGTTGGGCAGTGGCGTGTAGCGCGGTCCCTGGGCCTTGAGATTGCTCTTGATGGTGATGGCGCGCTGAATCAGGTAATGCAGCTCATCGGGGGTAAGATCCAGCAAGGTCAGGAAATGACGTGTCGCCATGGCAACTCTCCGCGCAAAAACCACCATCGTAGCCAGCCCGCAGGGGATGCGCAACGCGCAATGCATGCGTAGAATGGCAGTCATGAGCAAGGTTGAGTAGCGCACTCGGGTACTGTCATCAGTCCTTGAGATCGCTACCTGTTCAGCCCTTGGTTGAAATCATCAGGCAGAACCATTAGGCAGGAGTTGTTATGAGCACCACGGTTGAGAATATCCAGCGGCAGATCAGCGAAAATCCGATCTTGATCTACATGAAAGGCACACCCCAATTGCCGCAGTGTGGTTTTTCCGCACAGACCGTTCAGGCCTTGATGAGCTGCGGTGAACGTTTCGCTTTCGTCAATGTGCTGGATAATCCCGATATCCGTACCGAGCTGCCCAAAGTGGCCAACTGGCCTACCTTCCCCCAGCTGTGGGTGGAAGGTGAATTGGTAGGCGGCTGCGATATCGTCATGGAAATGCACCAGAGCGGCGAGCTGGAAACGCTGGTGAAAGCGGCGGCCGGACGCGCCGATTCGCCCCAGGACGACAGCAGCGCCTGACGTTTGTCATGCCAATGCGTCGCCCTTATCGGTTCGGCGCATTGGCGGTGCCTGCCACAATCGTTAAAATGACGCTTTATCGCGTGGGCAGTCGCGTCCATCGCTCCCGCCAAGCCCTGTCGCAAGGATCCCTCGCCCAATGAGCTATCAGGTTCTGGCCCGCAAATGGCGTCCACGTACCTTTCATGAACTGGTCGGTCAGGCCCACGTTCAGCGGGCACTGGTCAATGCCCTGGATCAAGGGCGGCTGCACCATGCCTACCTGTTCACGGGCACCCGCGGGGTGGGTAAGACCACGCTGGCGCGAATACTCGCCAAGTGCCTCAATTGCACGGCCAAAGGGCGTGGCGACGAGGGTGTCACATCCACCCCTTGCGGCGAATGCGATAGCTGTCGCGCCATCGATGAAGGACGCTTCGTCGACCTGATCGAGGTCGACGCCGCCTCGCGCACCAAGGTCGAGGATACTCGTGAGTTGCTGGATAACGTCCAGTACGCGCCCACCCAGGGGCGCTACAAGGTGTATCTCATCGATGAGGTGCACATGCTTTCTACCAGCAGTTTCAATGCGTTATTGAAGACGCTGGAGGAGCCGCCTCCCCATGTAAAATTCCTCCTGGCTACCACCGACCCGCAGAAATTGCCCGCGACGGTGCTGTCTCGCTGCCTGCAGTTCACGCTCAAGCACATGCCGCCCGAGCGGATCGTCGAGCATTTGAGCAAGGTGCTCGAGGCGGAAGGTGTTGCCTACGAGGAGAGCGCCCTGTGGCTTCTGGGCAAGGCCGCCGAAGGGTCCATGCGCGATGCCATGAGTCTGACCGATCAGGCCATCGCCTTCGGCCAGGGGGCGGTTGTCCATGGCGATGTGGCGGCAATGCTGGGTACCCTGGACCATCGTCATGTGGTGGCGCTACTGGAAGCGCTGGCGCAGGTGGATGCGGCGCGGCTGTTGCAAGAAGTCGCCCAGCTCGCCGAGCAGGGGCCGGATTTCGCGGCGGTACTGGACGATGTCACCGCCGTGCTGCACCGTCTGGCTATTGCCCAGATGGTGCCCGATGCGGTGGACAACAGCCACGGGGATCGAGACGCCATCCTTGGCCTGGCCGCGAACTTCACCGCCGAGGACATCCAGCTCTACTACCAGATCGGCATTCAGGGGCGGGGAGACATGGCCAATGCGCCTGACCTGCGAAGCGCCCTGGAGATGACGCTGCTGCGGATGCTGGCCTTCCGGCCCCAGGGCGTGCCCAAACCGCCACGGACCACGCTGCCGCTTACGGGGGCAAATCCCGAAACTGAAAAAGCGCCGGTGCCTGCGGCCCCTCGGGTCGAGGCCGCTCCTTCCTCGTCGTCATCAGCTCATACACCGGCATCGGATCAAGCCGACCATCAGGAGGCAGCGGCCGCCGCGCCATCCATCGACGCGTCTTCTTCAGACTCCCCTGGGGTAGCTCCAGCCGTGGATAAGGGAGCGCCGGCAATGGAGGAGCCGCCACGACAGGCGGAGCCGCCGCCACCTTGGGAGACGCAGGTGGAGCCGGAGCTGGCCGATGAGCCCGGTAGCCCGGCGGATTCGATCGAGCCGCCATCGGCTAGTCCTGACCACGGTGAGGCAGCTGCCGAGGCCGGGCGGCTCGATCATGCCGGCTGGCTGGATATGTTCGATCAGTTGGGCCTGGGCGGGCTGACACGCAACCTGGCGGCACACTGTATTGTCCAAGCGGACGACGGTGCGGCCTTGACGTTGCTGCTGGACCCCAGTCAGTCAGCCATGCAGGCCGATGTACACCATCAGCGTATCCAGAAGGCACTGACTGCGAAGGGGTTTGCCCGTCGCTTGCATATCGAGGTGGCGGAATTGCCGCCGACCCTGGAAACGCCGCGCCAGCGCGAGGCTCGTGAAGCGGATGAACGCCATGCCGGGGCCGTGCAGGCGTTGCATCAGGACCCGCATGTACAGAAACTTCGACAAGCCTTCGGTGCGGAACTGATAGAATCCAGCGTCCAGCCGAGCGAAAGGATGACCCGTTGACGGGCGTTGAACGGCATCTGCGATTTGTAACTCACCACGAATTTGTTAACTCATCACGAACTTGTTAACTCGCTAAGCACTTGTTAATTCACAAGAGGAACGTCACATGATGAAGGGCGGAATGGGCAACTTGATGAAGCAAGCCCAGGAAATGCAGGAAAAGATGCAGCGTGTTCAGGAGGAAGTCGCCAAATCCGAAGTACAGGGTGAAGCGGGCGCCGGCCTGATCAAGGTCACCATGAATGGTCGACACGATGTCAGCAAGGTCGATATCGATCCCAGCGTCATGGAAGAAGACAAGGAGTTGCTTGAAGACCTGTTGGCCGCTGCCGTCAACGATGCCGTGCGCAAGGTGGAAGTCAGCTCCAAGGAGAAGATGGAAGAAGCGACATCCGGCTTGAATCTGCCGCCTGGCTTCAAACTGCCGTTCTAAGCCGATGCGTTTCTCACCTCTTGTAGAGCAGCTGATGGAAGCGTTTCGGGTGCTGCCGGGTGTCGGGCCGAAAACCGCCCAACGCATGGCAATGCACTTGCTTGAGCGGGATCGGGACGGCGGTCAGCGGCTTTCGGAAGTGCTTCAGGTCGCGCTCAAGGAGGTCGGGTACTGTGGTCGCTGCCGAACGTTGACCGAGGAGCCTGTGTGCGCTCTCTGCCAGAGTCCGCGTCGTGATGACTCTCTGCTCTGTATCGTGGAATCGCCGGCGGACCAGTTGGCCATTGAGGAAGCGGGTGGTTATCTGGGGCGCTATTTCGTCCTGCATGGCCACCTGTCGCCTCTTGACGGTATCGGACCCGAGGATATCGGCCTTGATCAATTAGAGGCACGCGTGGCGGAGGGCGGCATCCACGAAGTGGTATTGGCCACTAACCCTACGGTAGAGGGCGAAGCCACCGCCCATTATATCGCTGCCCAACTGGGTGATTACGGCGTCGCCATGTCACGCCTCGCCTATGGCGTGCCCATGGGAGGGGAGCTTGAATACGTCGATGGTGGCACGCTCAGTCGTGCTTTCAATGGCCGCCTGGCGTTTCGCAGTGAGTAGTCAATATTTGTCAATCTGGATGTAACCCTTGCCTAACGTGACCCCCCCTGCCTTTTGCTGGATCGATACCCCCGACGCTCTGGATGCGGCCTGCCGCGAGGTCGAGCATGCCGATGTCATCGCCCTGGATACGGAGTTCTTTCGCGAGAAGACCTTCTATCCGTTGCCGGCGCTGATTCAGTTCGCTGCCGGAGAATTGGCTTACCTGGTGGACCCTTTGGTCACGCCTTGCACGGAGGCGTTTCGCCGCTTGCTGACCCAGGGGCCGTTAAAACTACTGCACGCCAGTAGCGAGGATCTTGAGGTATTCACCGCCTGGGCGGGTGCCGTGCCGATGCCTTTGGTGGATACCCAGATCGCCCAGGGCTTTCTCGGCGATACCCCGGGGATGGGATATCAACGGCTGGTGGAATTGTGGATGGGCAAGGTTCTGCCCAAGGAAGAGACACGCTCCAACTGGCTGGAGCGGCCTTTATCCCCGGCGCAGTGTGATTATGCGGCGCTCGACGTGATCTATCTGCTCAAGGTATGGCGCCTGCAGTTCGCAGAGCTTGAAAAACTGGGGCGCTGGGAGTGGCTGCAACAGGAGTGTGAGGAGCTGGTAAGTCAAGTGGGACGCAACAAGGTGACCGATGGTCAATGGTACCTTCGCCAGCGCCAGCTGTGGCGACTCAAGCCGCGCCAGATCGAGGCTTATCGCCTGCTCACCACCTGGCGAGAGGGAGAGGCGCGCCGCCGTGACTTGCCGCGAAACTGGCTGGTCAGCGACAAGGTGCTCTACGCCATCGCCGAGGCCCTTCCGACCCATCGAGCCGCACTAGCCGAGGTCGAGGGAGTCAAGCCGATGCTGATCAAGAAGCAAGGCGACACCATTCTGGCGCTGGTCAAACAGGCCGTGGCTCAGCAGGAGGCAGACCTGCCACCAGCCCTGCCTGCTCCGAGCGGTAGTGCTTTCAAGTCGCGCTTCAAAGGGATCAAGAGCGAGGTCAATGCCGAAGCCGAACGGCTGGGTATGGCGCCGGAGATGCTGTTGCGTCGGCGGGACATGGAGGCGTTGGTGGTGGCCGATATGGAGCACAAGCCCTTGCCGCTGCCTTCCGGCTGGCGTGGAGAAAGGCTGAATGAAGCGCTGCAACAAGTATTGCAGGAGGCGGAAGCATGATGGAAGGCAAGCTGCTGTGCGAAATCTACAAGAGTTCGCGCAAGGAAGAAATGTACCTCTACGTCGATAAGCGCCAGGGGCTTGAGGCGGTGCCCGAAACACTGCTCGAACACTTCGGCAAACCGGTGGCGTTGATGACGCTGGTCCTCACACCCGACAAACCCTTGGCCCGAGCCAACGTCACTGACGTGATGGCAGCAATCAAGGAAAAGGGGTTTTATTTCCAGATGCCTCCCGCCAAGGAGGAGTATCTGTTGGACTTGTACCGCACGCCGACACAAGCGCGCTATTGAGTCTGGTATCTAGATCATACCTGTCGGTCGAAAAGGGGCACGATGCTGTGGAGAAAGCTATGCGTGAACGTTTCTGGGAGCGATTTTCCCTGGAGGAGCTGACTCCACAGGAGTGGGAGGCGCTGTGCGATGGTTGCGGTCAGTGTTGCCTGTTGAAGCTGCACGATGACGAGACTCAGGAGCTTGCGGTACTCAACGTGGCTTGCAAGCTGCTGGATATCTCGAGCTGTCAATGTAGTGACTACGCCAACCGCTTTGACAGCGTGCCGGATTGCACCCAACTGACGCCAGCGCTGGTGAAGGAATTCACCTGGTTGCCCGGAACGTGTGGCTACCGGCGCGTAGCGGAAGGGCGCAAGCTGGCGGGATGGCATCCACTGTTAAGCAATGATGCCGAACGAGTCCATCGCAAGGGGGTCAGTGTGCGCCACTTCGCGGTTTCCCAGAATGACGTGCCCGAGCGCAAGCTGGAAGAGCACATCATCGCGGTGCTGCCCATGTAGCACCGTCTGTTAGTTGACGACTAGGCTGCGCAGAGCGGCAGTCAGCTTTTTCCAAGAGCTGGAGCGTGAAGTGGTCGGGGTGTCCCAGATAGTCGGAAACTGCTCGCGTTGGGTCATGTTGATCTCCAGTTAGTTAAATATCCTTCTGGTTAAAACCTCGTTGCGCTAGCCATATCGTCTATGCGACCAAGGTTGTATGGGAGTGAGTATAATAAGTCATGGAAATGTTTTCCATAAAAATCGGAAAATATTTCCATATATCGTTCGGCCACAAAAAAACGCGAATAGAATTCGCGTTTGGCCTGGTATCCTTACCTTTATCTGGCACCCCTGCCTTTATGATGTAAGCCGGTGCGCTTCAAGCCATTGGTTCAACTCGCCCAGCGGCATGGGGCGCGCGAACAGGTATCCCTGGAATACGTCACACTCCAGCGACGTGAGGTACTCGCGTTGACGGCAGGTTTCCACACCTTCTGCTACCACGGTAAGGTCGAGATGGTGAGCCAGGGCGATAATCCCTTGCACTACCGCGGCGTCCTTGTCGTTATCGGCCATGTCGAGAATAAAGCTGCGGTCGATCTTGATCTTGTCAACTGGAAGATGGCGAAGGTAACTCAAGCTGGAAAAGCCGGTGCCGAAATCATCGATGGCCACGCTAACCCCCATGCCGCGCAGGGCATGAAGCGTATCGATGGCACTGTCGGTATCGTTCATCAATATTCCCTCGGTCAGCTCCAGTTCAAGCGACTCCGGTGCCAGGCCGGTGGTTTCCAGCGCCTGGTGTAGTGTGCTCAGAAAGCTGGGACGATGAAACTGCAGCGGGGAAAGGTTGATGGCCATGCGACAGTCGTCGGCAAGCTGCAGATGCTTCAAGGACATGAAATCGCGCGCCGCCCGCTCCATTACCCATTGACTCAGCGGGATGATCTGGCCGGTCTCCTCCGCGATGGGAATGAATAGCCCCGGCGAAATGAACCCTTTGGAGGGATGATTCCAGCGCACCAGGGCCTCGAAGCCCTCTACCTCGTTATCCCGGGTTATCAGCGGTTGGTAATGCAGGGCAAATTGCCCTTGGTCGATGGCTTCCTGCAGATCGTTGCGTAGCGTCACCCGCTGGGAGAGCTTTTCGGTAATTTCATGGGAAAAGGATTGAGTCGCGTTCCGCCCCTGTTTCTTGGCCTTGTACATGGCCATGTCGGCCTGTTGCAGCAGGGTTTCGGGATGTTCCAGAACGTCATCGCTCAAGGCGATGCCGATGCTGGCGGATAGGTACAGCTCGTGAGCGTCGATCCGGTAGGGGCGAGCGATATCGATCAGCAGTCGCTGGGCGATATCCTCGGCTTGCTGTGGCGAAACCAGGTCCGGCAACAGCAGCACGAATTCATCCCCGCCGAAGCGGCACAGGGTATCCGTGGGTCGAATCGCTTCCTTGAGCCGGCTAGCGACATTGACCAGGACCTGGTCTCCCACCGCGTGGCCCAAGGTGTCATTGATTGGCTTGAACTCGTCCAGGTCGATGAACAGCACGGCAAGTTGCTGGGCGTGGCGGCGAGCCAGTGCCACATCGTGGCGCAGGCGATCCTCGAACAGGGCACGGTTGCCAAGCCCGGTCAGCGCGTCGTGAGTGGCATGATAGGCCAGCTGGTTCTCTTGTTCCTTGCGCTCGGAAATATCGTTGATGATGCCGACGAAATGGGTCACCGCGCCATCGGCGTTGCGCACCGGCGAGATGAATATATTGTTCCAGAAGGCGCGACCATCCTTGCAGTAGTGACGAATGGTGAGATTGATGTCGCGTTCGTTTGCCATGGCCTCGGCTATCAGCCCGATCTGGCGGGAATTGGTATCCGGACCGCGCAGGAAGTGGCAGTTGCGCCCCAGCGCATCGGCTTGGGAATAACCGGTGATCGCGGTAAACGCCGGGTTGGAGTAGACGATTGCGTAGTCGGGCGCCTTCGCTTCGGCAATCAACACTCCGTTGCTGCTGGCCTCGAGGCTGCGCTGGAAGATGCGTAACTGTGCTTCACTGGCGCGGAGTTCGCTCATATCCTTCGCCACGCCGTATACGCCTACGACCGAGTCATCCACCAGGGTAGGCAGAAACGAGATATCGATAGGGTGCAAGATGCCGCTGGGGCACTGCCAAGTGATCTCGAACCGCTGGGGAACTCCCCGCTTGGCCTTGTCGAAGGCTTCGATCATCCGCGGTAGCTGGTTCGGTTCGACGATTTCTGTATAAGTACGTCCCAGTAGCTGGGCCTGGCTTGTGCCGAGCAAGTCGACCGTGGCTTGGTTGACACTCAGAAATGTTCCCGTCCGATCAAGGGAAAAAACGGCATCTGGATTGTGAGTGAAAAGCGAGCGAAAGCGCTGCTCGCTATCCTGAAGCGCTTGGCGGCGCATATGGTGTTCAAAGGTGAGGCTGATCAACCGAGTCGCGGTAGCAACAACCGTGTCCTGATCGCGGGTGGCGCCTCGGGGTTGGGCGAAAAAAAGCATCACCGCACCAAGGTGACGGTGAACCCTGCCATGCACTGGATAGGTATGTGCCGCCAGAAAACCGTGGCGCTGGGCCAGTTCGCAGAATTCGGCCCAGCGCGTTTCTTTGCGTAGGTCTGCGATGTGCATGGGCTCTGTCGTCTCTTTGAATGCGGTGCCGGGACAGTGTCGCAGAGCGCGAAAGGCAGAGGGTAGACTGAGGGAAATCAGTTCGAGCCCCTCCCGTGAAGGAGCGCTATTTCCAAGCCATATTGCGACGTATGCTTCCTCCAGCTGGTGTTCCAGCATGCGACATACCTGTAACAGTACCGATGTGTAAGGGACTTCCTGTGCAATCATCGATTGAATGCGATGCTGGTCTTCGAGTGAGTCGTTGGCCTGGGCGAGTTCACGGGTACGCGCCTTGCGTGACGCCATCAGTCCCAGGCTGAAAATCAGCTGATACGTCAGCAGTATCCCGCCTAGACCGATTCCCACCGGTAGCAGGCTGCTCAGGGACCAGGCGTCGCTCGTCAAGGCCTGCGGCGAGGCTCCACCGCGATCATTCTGGTATTGATTCCAGCTGATCAAGAACCAGCCGCTGGTACTGAGAAATATGCCTAGAATACCGGCCAGTACCGCCTTCTTGCCGAGCGATATCTGTGACTGCGGAATACGTCGGCTGAGCATGACCATGGCAATGCCGAACGCGAACGTGAACAGACCGGCCAAGGGCGTGCTTGAACGCGGCATCCAGGTGGGCAGTGTATATCCGGCGTAGTGTGCCAGGGTCGTGCAGCCGATCAGCCACATGACGCCTCCGCCCATTTTGTAGAGAAGATTCTGGTACTTGCCTTGTGGTCCTGCCCATAGACAGATTGCCGCCAAGCCCAGGGTAGGCAAGGCGTAAACGGGAAGACGGGGTTGCCCCGTCAACCACGACAGGCCGATTTGGGTAGCGTTACTGGTCAAATGGTGAAGCAGGGTATAACCCCCGATAATGGCGATCACCACTGCCGCTAGACGGCGCCCCAAAGTAAGTTCGGCCATCACCGCCGACAATCCCAGCCCGCCCACCAGTACCACCAGTGCGCTGTCGGCCATCAATGTCAATAGGGGAGGCTGGGCCGGAATCGGAAAGATACTGAAGGCCAGGCCGCCGGCACCGATAATCAGGGCACTCACCAGCAGTATCAGCAGGCCTGCCTGCAGGGCCAGTTCGCGGTTATTTACATCCATATCACTTCTACTAGAAAGCAGGCTAGCTATTACGACGTGATTGGAGCGCGAAATCAACCATCGCGATGGCCTTAGTCGTCCTTATCCGATCAAGTTATTGAATAAAACGCTCAGGGCGATGCGGGGACCAGGCGATAACGTAATGACTTCACTGCTGATCGCCTGGTTTCTTCTGACGGCTAGTTCGGTACTGCTGGAGGGTCAGGGTGTCGTGGTGGATCGATCAAGCTTCTCTTGTGCCAATAGACCGAGCGCCCAAAGCACGAATGTGTCCTGGCGGGCGCCATCGCGCCAGGCCTTGAAGCGGCCCGAGGCACCGCCATGGCCGGCACTCATGTCGGTACGCAACAGGATCGGAGCCGCGCTCGTGGTCAGTTGGGTAGTGCGTGCATACCACTTGGCGGGCTCCCAGTAGGCCACGCGTGTATCGAGCCAGCTGCCTTCGACCAGCATGGCCGGGTAGGGCTGGGCGGTCACGTTATCCAGCGGTGAATAACCTTCTATCCGTGCCCTGACCGTTTCTTCCTCGGGATTGCCCCATTCGCTGTACTCCGCCGTGGTCAAGGGCAGATCGGGGTTCTGCATGGTCCGCAGGACATCGACGAAGGGAACATCGAGTACGGCGGCGCAGAAACTCTGTGGCGCTCGGTTGACGCAGGTGGCAACCAGCAATCCCCCGGCGCTGCCACCATGAGCAACGATTCGATTCGGCTCACTGATACCCGCTTCGACCAGCTTGTCCCGGGCGGCGAGGAAATCGCCGAAGCTGTTCTCCTTGTGGGCCATCTTGCCTTGTAGATACCAGGGCTCACCGCCTTCGCCACCGCCACGCACATGGGCAACGGCGAAGGCCACCCCCCGCTTGAGCAGCTCCAGGCGGGCAATCGAAAACCACGGATCGAGGGGTTCGCCGTAGGCGCCATAGCCGTACAAAAGGGTGGGAAGCGGTTGGTTGGCCAGGTCGGCACGCATGACTACGGAAACTGGAATACGCTCGCCATCGTCTGCGATAGCCCAATGACGCCGGCTGACAAGATGTTCCGGCTGCATGTCGCCGTACACCGGTTGCTGCTTGAGCAGGGTGCGTTGGCGGCTGTCGATATCCCAGGCAACCCAGCGCGGTGGCTGAGTAAAGGACTCCTCGCGCAGGCGCAGTTCGCGAGAGTCGAAGTGAGGGGAGTCTTCGAGCGACTGGGAACAGGGCGTTTCCGGCAGGGGTATCACCTCGTCCAGCTCCACTCGATGCTCGTCAGCGCCAATGACAAGGCGACGCAACATGACTTGCGCCTGCTGGTGGTCACGCTCCGCCAGCATCAAGCCCCAGGCAAAGGCATCCACGCCTTCCAGCGTAGTATCGGCACGTGGGCCGACGAGCACCGACCAGCCCGTCGACTGCGGTTCTGCCAGAAGCGCGGTTTCACAAGTGACATCCAGCTGAAAGTGCGGGCTGGCCTGGTTATGCACTCGGTAGAAGTAGCCGGGCCGATGTTCCAGGCTATATTCCACCCCCGACTGGCGTGGAAGAGGGCTATACGGTGCGGTACCCGGGGAAGCGGCGGGCAGCAGCAATGTTTCGCTGGTGTCCTTGGAGGCGCTTTCGATCAACAGCCACTCCCGCGAACGGGTCTTACCCAGCCCCAACCAGAATTCGGGGTCGTCTTCGCGCATGACGAGTTGTGCCGGAGCTGCCTGGAAACCTGCTCCATCGAGTGTGAGCCTAAGACGCCAGATGCTGTCAGGGCGCTGAGTCTCGTCGAAGCGTGTGAACAGCAGCGTGGCGGTGCTTGCGTTCTGGTCTTCCGCCCAGCAAAGCGCCGGGCCGATATCCTCCAACAGGCATTGCGGCTTCCCGTCGGGCAGGCGCTTGAGCCATAACTGGTAGCGTTCGTCGCCCTGGATGTCTTCGGTCCAGGCAAGCCACGTCTCCTCGGGAGAGAGTGCCATGTCCGCGAGTTCATAGAATTCATGCCTGGCTGCCCGGCGGTTGACATCCAGTACACATTCGGCAGTGTCAGGGTCGCCGTTGGGGTGACGCCACCAGAGTGGATGATCGGCGTCCGCCGCTGTCTCGCTCCAGAATGTGAAGTGGTCCAACGCGGTCTTCAACCCGCTGACGGCAAGCTCCCGCCTTGCCAGTTGGCTATCATAGAGGGCCTGGATCTCCGTGGTATAGGGGGCGAACCAGGTGTCGCTCTGCGCGTTGGCCGCCTGCAGAAACGCGCTTACCTCGGGGTTGTCGCGCTCTTCCAGCCAATGCCATTGGGGATCATCGGCACGCGCATGGCGGGCGACGGGAGACGATGGCGTTGCGCAAGGCTGTGCTTTCATAAGGAGAGATGTACCATAGCGGGGAAATCAACGTCAGGTGCAAGCGCACCTACATGAGGGTTCGTTATGTTGTTTGCAGAGTCTATGTCTATGTTGTGGGTTATTTATCTGGGCGTGTCGCTGTTGGTGCTGTTGGCCGTCTACCTGGGGCTGGCGTTTCTACCGCGGCTGCCGCGCTTGTTGCTGACGTGGATAGTCGCTGGCGCCATGTGGGCACCGGCGAGTTTCCGCCTGCCCTTGATCGAAGAGGGTGAATTCTACACCGGCTTGGCGCCCGCGGCGATGGTTAGCGCAGTGGCCTTTCTCGAGCACTCTGGTGCTGCGCTGCGCAGTGGCTTGATATGGTTGCTGCTGGACATGACGCTGGGGGCGCTGGTGGGGGTTGCCTTGTGGTGGTGGCGTCGACCGCCTTCTGCCGAGCGCGGTTCGGACGCGCACACCGCTTCTCCCCGTGAGCCGGACGAAACGGTCCAGCGCCGTGAGCCGGTAATCGGTTGAATTCCCTGGCTGGAGAATAGGCATGTGTGAATTGCTGGGCATGAGCGCCAACGTGCCGACGGATATCTGCTTCAGTTTCTCGGGTTTTCTGCATCGTGGCGGCGGCACCGGGCCACATCGGGATGGTTGGGGAATCGCCTTCTACGAAGAGGGCGGATACCGTGAATTTCGTGACCCGTACCCCTCTGTCGACTCGCCTATCGCCCGGTTGATCTGCGACTACCCGATCAAGTCCCGGGTGGTCATCAGTCACATTCGTCACGCTAACGTCGGCAATGTGCGCCTGGCCAATACCCACCCCTTCACCCGTGAGATGTGGGGGCGGCCGTGGTGCTATGCCCACAACGGGCAGTTGGAAGGCTGGCAAACGTTACCGCTGGTGTTCTATACGCCGGTGGGAGATACCGACAGCGAACATGCCTTCTGCTGGTTGATAAGCGAGCTACGACAAGCTTTTCCCCGACCGCCTGACGAGGCCGACGTCCTGTGGAAGTTCCTGCACGGCTTGTGCGAGTACCTGCGCGGACTGGGCGTGTTCAACCTGCTGCTTTCCGATGGCGAGTACCTGTATACCTACTGTTCCACCAAGCTTGCGCATATCACCCGACAAGCGCCTTTTGGCGAAGCCGAACTTTCCGATGCTGAAATCACGGTCAACTTCGCCGAGCACACCACTGCAGACGATGTGGTTTCGGTCATCGCCACCCAGCCGTTGACTCACAATGAAACATGGCAGCATTTGATGCCGGGCGAGCTCCTGGTGTGGCACGACGGGATCATACAGGCACGCTATAGTAGTAATTCAAGCAGTACTTAAGGAAACGCTGCACAAATCCCACCGCAGCTGCCTGATTGGTACCGGCGGGGTATAATCTGACCTTCCTGCCACCGTCTGACAGAGCCACCCGATGAAGCAGATCTCGTTTGCCCAAGCCGAGCACCAGAACAAGAAAAAAGTCACCCGCCGCGAGCGGTTCCTGGCCCAGATGGAGGCGCTAGTGCCTTGGCAACGGCTGATCGATGCACTGTCGCCGTCCTACTTTCCCAACGCGGCAGGCAAGCGCGGCCGGCCCCCCATCGGCCTGGAGCGCATGCTGCGGATCTACTTCCTGCAGCAGTGGTACGCGCTTGCCGATGAGGCGCTCGAAGATGCCATCTACGATAGCCAGGCCATGCGTGACTTCATTGGTATCGACCTGGCCATCGAGAGTGTGCCGGACGCGACCACGCTGCTGCGTTTCCGCCACTTGTTGGAGAAGCATGCGCTGACCCAGCGGATCTTCGAGGAAATCAATGCCCATCTGACCGAGAAGGGCCTGTTCATGCGCGAGGGCACCATTGTCGATGCCACCATCGTGGCGGCGGCGCCTTCCACCAAGAACAAGGCCAAGCAACGCGATCCGGAGATGAAGCAGACCAGGAAGGGCAAGCAGTATTACTTTGGCATGAAGGCTCATATCGGCGTTGATGCCGTCACCGGGCTGGCTCACAGTGTCACTGCCACCTCGGCCAATGTCGCCGATGTCACCATGGTGAACCAGCTGGTCCGAGACGATGACAAGCAGGTATACGGCGACGCGGGTTACACCGGCATGTGGAAGTATCTGGACGAAGAGAAGGATGCCCCGGCCTCCCGCTGCTGTGTTGCCGCCAAGCGCAGCCCCATCAAGAAGATGGAAGACAGCCCCATGAAAACGCTGCTGCTGGCAATCGAGAAGGCCAAGGCCAGCATCCGCTCCAAGGTCGAGCATCCGTTTCATGTCATCAAGAACCTCTTCGGCTACCGCAAGGTGCGCTACAAGGGGTTGGCCAAGAACCAAGCGCAGCTATTCAGCCTGTTCGGACTGGCCAATTTGGTACTGGCGACACGATGCGAAGGCCGAGTTGACGGGGCCAGTGCGCCTTGAATCTGCCCTGTCAGCCGGATAGTCCGGCTGGCAGGAAAAACAGACCACCTAAGGTGGTTAGAAAATGATCGCTGACTCGGTGATTTTGCTACTCTGAGTCCTTCAGTCGCTCAGAGGCTAATTGATCAGCGGTTCCTTAAGCGTTAAGCCGTCCTTATGCCTAGTATTGCTTACGCTTAAGTGTTAGCAGACATGCCGGCAAACCTGCTTCCATTATCAAGTAGCTTGATGGTTGTGAGGCTAAAGTTGAAACGCAGGTTTCAATCGCTCGTTTTACAGCTTGGAGACGGTGGTTTATCGTATATCCCGACTTGCGAAGGTAATCACCGCGCAGGAAAAAGCAATGGTCTCCATACCGGGTTCGAGGGCAGATGGCTTCTGCAACGAACTGGCAACGCGGGGACCATCGCTTACGCCATGTCACTTGTCAGAATAACAAACGGAGATTGCCCATGAGCGAGCACGCCAATGCACCGGTACTACAGGGGCCTGCACTGGAAGGTCTGGATCAGTACGACTCCGTCACCGATGTGTTTCATGCGGCGGTCGGCCGTTTCAAGACGAAGCCGGCGTTTTCCTGCATGGGACGGACGCTGACGTTCGATGATCTGGATCGTCTTTCGGGAGATTTTGCCGCCTGGCTGCAGCATGAAACCAATCTCGAGCCAGGTGATCGAATCGCCATCCAGTTGCCCAACCTGCTGCAGTTTCCCGTAGCGGTATTCGGCGCCCTGCGTGCCGGTCTGGTGGTGGTCAATACCAATCCGCTCTACACCGAGCGGGAAATGGCCCATCAGTTCAAGGACTCCGGTGCCAAGGCAATCGTGATTCTAGCCAACATGGCCGACAAGCTCGAAAGAATCCTCGACAAGACCGATATCCAGCATGTGGTTGTCACCCAAATCGCCGATTTGCATGGCTTTCCCAAGCGCTTGTTGATCAATGCCGCCGTCAAATACGTCAAGAAAATGGTGCCTTCCTACTCGCTACCGGGCGCGGTGTCGATGCGCGATGCCCTCGGCAAGGGCGCTTCATTGAATCATCGGGATATCCAGCGTAGCCCGCACGACCTGGCGGCATTGCAATACACCGGTGGCACGACGGGCATGCCCAAGGGCGCCATGCTGACCCACGAGAACCTGATCGCCAACATGCTTCAGGCACGTACCGCGATCGGTGCCAACCTGAGTGATGGCGAAGAGCTGATTATTGCTCCGCTACCGGTTTATCATATCTATACCTTTACCGTTAATTGCCTGTTTTTGATGGAGACTGGCAACCATTCGGTATTGATTACCAATCCTCGTGATCTGGATGGCTTCATCAAGGAGCTGAAAAAGCTCCCTTTCACGGGGTTCATCGGGTTGAATACGCTGTTCAATGCGCTGTGCAACCGTGATGACTTCAGACAGCTCGACTTCTCCAAGCTTCATCTGACCATTTCTGGCGGCATGGCGCTGACCAGGCCCGCCGCCAAGCGCTGGGAGGAGGTCACCGGTTGCCCGATCGCCGAAGGTTACGGTCTTACCGAAACGTCTCCCATCGTCAGCTTCAATCCCACCGACGCGATTCAATTGGGTACCATCGGCAAGCCGGTGGCCGGTACCGCGGTCAAGGTTGTCGATGCGGATAACAATGATGTTGCACTGGGCGAGCCGGGCGAGCTCTGCGTGAAGGGACCTCAGGTCATGAAAGGGTACTGGCAGCGCGAAGAGGAGACCGCTGCTTCGGTGGATGCCGAGGGTTGGTTCCATACGGGCGATATCGCCGTTCTCCAGGATGACGGCTACATCCGTATCGTCGACCGCAAGAAGGACATGATTCTGGTCTCGGGTTTCAATGTCTATCCCAACGAAGTGGAAGATGTCGTGGCAGCTCACCCGGATGTCGTGGAGTCCGCTGCTGTGGGAGTTGCTGACGAGAATAGCGGTGAAGCCATCAAACTTTTCGTCGTATCCAAGAACCCTGAGCTTACGGCGGAAAGCCTGCGGGCCTGGTGCAAGAAGGAACTGACCGGCTACAAGGTGCCCAGATACATCGAATTCCGCGATGAACTTCCCAAGACCAATGTCGGCAAGGTTCTGCGGCGCCAATTGCGTGATGAAAAACCGGAGTCTGCGTAAGCCGTGGTGTTCTCGCAAGACTAGCAAAGACTTTGGTTGCCGCCTGTCCGTCTCCGCGTTTTTCCCACACGCATTAGGCGCACTTGGTGCGACAGCGTTACAATGAACTGCTCGCCTCGTCATCGAGGCGAGTGGTTTTTTTGTTACTGACGTTTCTGTGACTGGCATTTCTGTGACTGGAGTAGCTGTTCCCATCGTGACCCCTGATTCTCACCAATCCCCCGAAATGACCGCACCAACGTTGCATGCCATCAGGCAAGGCCTGGGGAGCGTCATGCTGCGTGATGCCTATCGCCTGGAGAACAAGTTAGGCGGCCTGGAAAGACGTGTACGCGAAGGCAAGCCGGTGAATCGTGGCGTAGGCGAGCTGCAGCGGGAATTCAGCCGAGCGCGAGCGGTCCTGGCCCGCCGTCAGGCCCAGCCAGTCACGCTCAATTATCCGCCGGACCTGCCCGTGGTCGAGCGGCGGCAGGATATTCTCAAGGCTCTGGAACAGCACCAGGTTGTAGTTGTGGCGGGGGAGACCGGTTCGGGCAAGACGACTCAGCTACCCAAGCTCTGTCTCGAGCTGGGATTGGGTCGACGCGGCTTAATCGGCCATACCCAGCCTCGTCGTCTGGCCGCACGGTCGGTGGCGACCCGCCTGGCGGAGGAACTTGAAGTCCCGCTGGGCGAGCAGGTCGGCTATCAGGTGCGCTTCACCGACCAGAGCAGCGAGTCGACACTGGTCAAGCTGATGACCGATGGCATCCTGCTGGCGGAAACCCAACATGACCCCCAGCTCAAACGCTACGATGCGATCATTATCGACGAAGCCCACGAACGTAGCCTCAATATCGATTTCCTGTTGGGGTATCTGAAGCGCCTGTTGCCCAAACGGCCCGACCTGAAAGTCATCATCACCTCGGCGACCATCGATGTGGAGCGCTTTGCGGCACACTTCGGCAGTGTGGAAAAGCCGGCCCCCGTGGTTGCGGTATCCGGGCGCACTTATCCCGTCGAGACTCACTATCGCCCTCTGGTGCGCGACGCCGAGGATGAAGAAGACCGTACCCTGCAGGAGGGGATTCTCCACGCAGTGGAGGAGATCGCAATCATCGAGCGTGAGAAGGGCTGGCTCCACGGCCCGCGAGATGTGCTGGTATTTCTCCCGGGAGAGCGGGAAATCCGTGAGACCGCCGACACCCTGCGCCGTGCCGATTTGCGCGACACCGAGATATTGCCCCTCTACGCGCGGCTCTCCAACGCCGAACAGAACCGCGTCTTCAGCGCGCACCGTGGCCGCCGTATCGTCCTGGCCACCAATGTGGCGGAAACGTCGCTGACCGTGCCGGGCATCCGCTACGTGATCGATCCGGGGCTTGTGCGTATCAGTCGCTACAGTTATCGCGCCAAGATCCAGCGCTTGCCGGTGGAGGCTGTGAGCCAGGCCAGCGCCAACCAGCGCAAGGGGCGTTGTGGCCGGGTGGCGCCGGGGGTCTGTATCCGCCTCTATGGTGAAGAGGATTTCCTTGGCCGACCGGAGTTCACCGACCCCGAAATCCAGCGTACCAACCTGGCGTCGGTGATTCTCTCGATGCTGGCGCTCAAGCTGGGCGATATCGAGAAATTTCCCTTTGTCGATCCACCTGATTCGCGATTTGTCAAGGATGGGTTTCGCCTGTTGTTCGAGCTGGGCGCGGTCAGCGAGCAGCAGCGCCTGACTCCGATGGGGCGCAAGCTGGCCCGCTTGCCCATCGACCCGCGCCTGGCGCGCATGGTGCTGGCAGGAGCCGAGCGGGGCAGCTTGCGCGATGTACTTATCGTGGTCTCGGCCCTGGCGATTCAGGACCCCCGCGAACGTCCGGCGGACAAGCGTCAGGCAGCCGACCAGGCTCACCAGCGCTGGCATGATCCCGATTCCGATTTTGTCGCCCTGCTCAATGTATGGCATGGCTTCGACAATGCTCGGGAGTCGCTTTCAGGCAACCGGCTGCGCCGTTGGTGTCGCGATCATTTCCTCAATTATCTGCGCTTGCGCGAATGGCATGATACGTTTCGCCAGCTGCGCCAATTGCTGCGTGACATGGACATCGAAGTGCCGCCACCGCCGCCTCGCGATGCCGATGAAAGCGAAGAGCAAGCGCGCCAGATGCGGCGCAAGACGTCGGACAAGATGCACCAGGCGCTGTTGGCCGGGCTGCTCTCGAACCTTGGTCAATTGCTGGAAAATCGCGAATACCTCGGGGCGCGTAATCGCAAGTTCATGATTCATCCCGGCTCGGGGCTGGCCAAGAAAACGCCTAAATGGCTCATGGCATTCGAACTAGTGGAAACCTCGCGGCTGTTTGCCCGGACTGTGGCCAGGATCGACCCCAAATGGATAGAGCCGCAGGCGGAACATCTGGTCAAGCGTTCCTATAGCGAGCCGCACTGGGAGATGAAACGTGCCCAGGTAGTCGCCTTTGAACAGGTGACGCTGTTCGGTCTGCCGATCGTGGCACGCCGCAAGGTGCATTTCGGCCCGGTGGACCCCGAGCTTTCCCGGGAAATCTTCATTCGCCGAGCTCTGGTGGAAGGGGAGTTTCGTACCCGGGGCGACTTCTTCGACCACAACCGCGCCTTGATCGCAGAGGTCGAGGCCCTTGAGGATCGTGCCCGGCGTCGGGATATTCTCGTCGATGAGGAGACGCTGTTCGCCTTCTACGATGAGCGGATTCCCGAAGGTATCGTCAACGGCAAGGGGTTCGAACATTGGCGCAAGGAGGCCGAGCGGCACCAGCCGGATCTGCTCAAGTTCGACCGCGCGGCGTTGCAGGCAAGGGACGCGCAGGATATTACCGAGCAACAGTACCCAGAACATATCACTCTCGGGGGCGTGGTGTACCCGCTGCATTACCACTTTTCGCCGGGCGCTGAAGATGACGGGGTGACGTTGACCGTTCCCGCGGCGATGCTGCCGCAACTGCCCAAGGCACAGCTGGAGTGGCTGGTGCCGGGGCTGCTGCGGGAAAAGTGCATCGCGCTGTTGAAATCACTGCCCAAATCCGTACGCCGCCAGGTAGTGCCGATTCCCGACTGGGTAGATGCAGCCCTGGAGACGCTGATGCCGGAAAACCGGCCTTTGACCGACGCCTTGGGAGAGTTCATCCGCAGGCGGACTGGCGCGCGGGTGCATCCGGACGACTGGCGCCTGGAGCAGCTCGAACCCCACTTGATCATGAATCTAAAGGTTGTTGACCATGCGGGGGAAACGCTGGGACAAGGACGCGATGCCCGTGAACTGGAGAAGCGCTTCGAAGCCGCTGCGGGCGAAGGGGCCAGGGCCTTGGCCGAGCAGGCCGCCGGGGAACCTGCCCTGGAAGGTATGCCCGAAACCCCACTTCCCGAATCGCGGGTCACCACTCAGGCGGGAATTCGGGTGGAGGCCTTTCCCGCCCTGGTGGCGCACGGCAAACAGTTCAGAGTCGAGTTGTTCGATCATCCCGACAAGGCCTCGCTGGCGCATCGAGAGGGCATTGCGCGGCTGGCCATGGTGCGCCTGCCGGAGCAGGTCAAGGCGATACGTCGGCTGAAGGGAGTGGAAACTTGCGCGTTGCTGTTTGCCAAGGTGGGCAGCAAGCAGGCGCTGATGGATGACTTGGTGCTGGCCGTTTTCCAGGAGGTGATGGCGAAAGCTCCCTTGCCCCGTTCCCGTGACGAGTTAGACCAGCGTCTGAAAATCGGCCAGAGTGAACTGATAACGCAAGCCGAACACAAGGTGACGCAGGTAAGGGACGCGCTGGAAGGGCATCTTGCGGTCAGCAAGGAGTTGAAGGGAAATCTTAATTTTTCCTTGGCGTTGATCTATAACGACGTCAAGGCGCAAATGCGCCAACTGGTATATCCCGGATTCATCACTCAGTCGGGCACGTGGTTGAGCGAGTACCCACGTTATACCCAGGCGGCTCTGATCCGTTTGGAAAAGGCCCCGCGAGAACGGGGCCGCGACCAAATGCTGATGCAGGATGTCCAAGCCTTGGAAGCTCGCTGGAACGCCCGCCGTGAAAGCGAGAGGAGAGGTGAGGTAGAAGACCCCGAGCTTGTGGCATTCGGCTGGTGGTTGCAGGAGTTACGGGTCTCGCTTTTCGCGCAGCAGTTGGGTACCGCGATGCCGGTATCGGTCAAGCGCCTGGAGAAGCAGTGGCAGGAAATCATTGGCAGCGTTTAGGGTTTGGCTGGCAAAAATGCTCACGAGCGCACAAAGTTAATCTAATGCCTTCTGTGATTGGACCTGGGTCTTTGCGTACTATCGAGCAGGGCGCAGCGCCAAGCGCGAACAGGAGGGCAAAGGCGGCACGCCTCAAGGGGAGAGATACATGACAAACGTGGTGATTACCGGCACAGGCCTGTTCACGCCGGAACACGCCATTGACAATGATGCCTTGGTGGCAACGTTCAATACCTGGGTGGATCGGGAAAATGCCCGTTACTCCCAGGCGATTGCCGCAGGTGAGCGCGAGCCGCTGGCATATTCCAGCAGCGAATTCATCGAAAAGGCCTCGGGCATCAAGAGCCGTTATGTGTTGGATGCCACGGGTATCCTGGATCCCGAGCGCATGCGCCCCAGGCTACCGGTTCGCCAGAATGACGAGCCTTCCATTCAGTGTGAAATGGCACTCGATGCAGCACGCCAGGCGCTGACCGCTGCCGGGGTGAAAGCGCAGGATATCGATCTGGTGATCGTTGCCTGTTCCAACCTTGAGCGGGCCTATCCTGCCGTGGCCGTGGAGCTGCAGGATGCCCTGGGAGCCGGTGGCTACGGCTATGATATGAACGTCGCCTGTTCATCGGCAACGTTTGCCCTGGAGGCCGCAGCCAACGCCATCGTCTCCGGCAGCGTCAAGCGCGCACTGGTCGTCAATCCCGAGATATGTTCTGCCCACCTGAACTTTCGCGACCGCGATAGTCATTTCATCTTCGGCGATGCCTGTACGGCGATGGTGCTGGAAGCTGACGATATCGCCACTGCGCCGACCCGCTTCGAAATACTGGGAACGCGCCTGGTCACGCGCTTTTCCAATGCCATTCGCAACAATGCAGGCTTTCTGAATCGGGTGACCGACAGCGATCCGTTGGAAAGCGACAAGTTGTTCGTCCAGGAAGGCCGTCGCGTATTCAAGGAAGTCTGTCCGCTGGTGGCCAAGCTGATCACTGATCACCTCGCTTCGTTGGAACTCAGCGGTGAGGACGTGACGCGAATGTGGTTGCACCAGGCCAATCGCCACATGAACGACCTGATTGGCCGAAAGGTGCTGGGGTTCGAGCCGGATGAAACCCAGGCACCGATTATTCTGGACCACTATGCCAACACAAGCTCGGCGGGGTCGATCATTGCCTTTCACCTGCACCATGACCAGCTCGAGACCGGTGACATCGGCGTGATCTGTTCCTTCGGCGCCGGTTATAGTGCCGGCAGCGTCGTGGTACGTCGCTGTTGATGGCAATTAAGGAGGTTGTAGCCATGACCCTATCGATACGTAACACCTTGCCGGTAGCGCTTGTTGCCGCAATGCTTTCGGGTTGTGCCGGGGCGCAGGTGGAAGAGCGCCATCCCGACGACCCATGGGAAGGCTTCAACCGTCGTGTATTTGCCTTCAATGATGTCCTGGACCGCTATGCGTTGCGCCCGGTGGCTAAAGGCTATCGAACCATTGCGCCGCAACCGGTACAGACCGGGGTAGGCAACTTTTTTTCCAATCTCGGCGAGATTCGCACCGCCTTGAATAGTGTGTTGCAAGGGGAAATGGGCAACGCGGCGACGGCGACGTCGCGATTTCTGATCAATTCCACCGTCGGGGTGGGCGGTCTGCTGGATTACGCCACCCATATGGAGATTACTGGACGCGAAGAGGATTTCGGCCAGACGCTGGGCGTCTGGGGGTGGGACGAATCTCGCTATCTGGTTCTGCCCTTGCTGGGGCCCAGCACCCTGCGGGATGCCACCGGCCTGCCGGCTGATAGAGCCACCTATCCTGTTGCTTACGTGGACGAGGAAGCGGTCAGGATGGGGCTTACCGCCTTGCGTATCGTCGATGCTCGTGCTGGTTTGCTCGACCAGGAGGAGCTGATACACGGGGACCGCTACAGCTTCATTCGCGATACTTACCTGCAGCGCCGCCGCTTCGAGATTCGGGATGGCGTCATGGATGACGACCCCTTCGCCATGGATGACTTCGACTTCAGCGATGCGAATTACGGCGAGGACCTGGGCGATGTGCCAGGGAGCGACGGAGAAATTGACAACGAGGAGCAAGCCAACCAACACCGGGACGACAGGGATGCCGGGGATACGGATTTTCAATGACGCGAATTTCGCCGACTGAGGTCTCTCGATGGAGCACACCAAGCACTTGATCGCCGTGATTGACGAGCCGGGGCGTGAACGGGATTCCCTAGCGGAGGCAGTCACCTGCGATGGCATGTCGGTCTTTGCCACGGAGGATATCGCCAAGCTTCCCGAGGAAACGGCATTGATCATTGCCCATGCGCGGGCGGTGCCCCGCCAGCAGTGGTCGCAACTCACCCGGCGGCTGCCGACCCTGGTGGTCAGTGATTCTCGTGAGGATGCAGATCTGCTCAAGGCAGTGGATATTGGCTTGGTGGACTACATTGTCCACCCCCTGCGTCATACCTCTTTATTGCGGCGCATGGTCAGCAAGGCGATCGAATTGCACCAACTGGCCCTGGAGCGAGACCGCGACCGCGAGCGCCTGGCGGAACTCAATGAAAGCCTTGAAACCCATCTAGCCCTGTTGCGTCTCGATCAACAGAGTGGCGGCCATGTACAGCGCCGCCTGCTGCCGGTACGTCCCAAGACCCTTAACGATGTGCATTTTGACTACTGGTTCGCTCCTTCGCTCTATCTTTCGGGGGACTTTCTCGATTATCAAGCGTATAACCAGCGCTACAGTACCTTCTACTTTGCCGATGTCTCGGGCCATGGGGCTTCATCGGCCTTCGTCACGGTATTGCTGAAATACCTTTGCAATCGCTGGTTACAGGAGTGGGACGGAGAACAACCGGAATACCTGCCGTCCAACTGGCTTGCGGCCATGAACCGTGAGCTGCAGGGAACGGATATCGGTAAGCATGCCACCTTGTTTGTCGGAATCATTGACCACGAGCGTCGCTATCTTCACTATTCGCTCGGGGCTCAGCTTCCCATGCCATTACTCATGGCCGATGGCGAAGTGAAACGATTACCGGGAGAGGGGATGCCGGTAGGACTATTCCCCGACGTGGAGTATCCTTCCCTGGGCTGTCCGCTGCCCCCGCAATTCCGGTTGTGGTTGTGTTCGGATGGCGTACTGGAATGCTTGCCGGGTGAAACGCTCGACATGCGGCTCAAGGAACTCGAGCAAAAGGTAAGTGAGAGTGTCTCGCTGGAGCAGTTGCGCGAGCGTTTGGCGCTCGGTCACCTGACCTCCTCGGAAGAGGAAGCGGCGGGGATCGATGCCACGCAGAGTCGCGATGCCTTGCCCGACGACCTGACAATCATGATGTTGAGCGGATTTGGTCATGCTGATTGAGGAAGGCCGCATTAAAGCGGCGTTCGATTCCGGTGTTTTTGTATTGAAATTATGCGGTGACGTACGCTTGACGCTATGCGCCACCTTGGACTCTCAAGCCCAGCGTCTGGCGCAGACACCGGGGCTGCAGACCGTACTGATCGACCTGCGCGAAGCGACTAACGTGGACTCCACCGCCTTGGGGTTTCTGGCCAAGGTGGCCATGGCGGTAAAGGGGCGGCTGGAACAGCCTCCCACCATCATTGCGGATAATCCCGATGTCCGCAAGATGCTGGATGTCATGGGATTTTCGCGTTTTTTCACACTGATGGATGCGCCCTTGAAAGCGCCTATCGCCCTTGAGGAGGGGTTGGAGGATTTGCCCGAGGTCGCTGCTGATGAAGCGGCGCTGAGAGAGCGTATACTTGAGGCCCACCGCATACTGATGCGCATGAATGCGCACAATCGTGAGCAATTCCAGCCGCTGGTGGAAATGCTCGAGGCGCAAGAGGCAACCCCCCACCATTGAACTCTGCCAGATTTCTCTTTAGTACATACTTCCCGTGGTGGTGATGCCGGCTCGGTAATGCCAAAGCGATGACAGCCGGGCCGCCGTGAAAAGGCAGTCCCGGTTCGATCATGCCTTGCGCAACTCACTCAAGCCCTGCGCAACTCGCTAAGCAAGTCTTCGAGCCTGCGCTGATCGGCCATGAACTTGCGGATTCCTTCCGCCAGTTTATCGTTGGCCATTTCATCTTCATTCATCTGCCAGCGAAACGTGGCTTGATCCAGCGGTTCAGGCGCCGATTCCGCTGCTCCCGTGGGGCGCAGTTGGGCCTCTAGCTGTCCGGTCTCGGTGTCTAGCTCTTCGAGCAGGGCGGGCGAGATCGTCAATCGATCGCAGCCGGCCAGCGCGAGGATCTCACCGGTATTGCGAAAGCTGGCTCCCATGACGATGGTGCGATAGCCGTGCCCCTTGTAGTGCTCATATATTTGCTTGACGGAAGCGACGCCTGGGTCGCGGGCGCCCGAGAAGTCCGCTTGCGGATCGCGCTGCTTGTGCCAGTCGAGGATTCTGCCCACAAAGGGAGACACCAGCGTCACGCCTGCATCTGCACAGGCCTGGGCTTGGGTAAAATTGAACATCAATGTCAAGTTGGTGCGTATCCCTTCGCGTTCCAGTTGCTCGGCCGCCTGGATACCTTCCCAGGTCGATGCCATCTTTATCAAGATACGTTCTGGCCCGACTCCCTGGCGTGCGTAGCGCTCGATCAATGAACGAGCACGCGCCAAAGTGGCTTCCTTGTCGAAGGAGAGTCTGGCGCTTACCTCGGTGGAAACGTACCCCGGTACCAGGGCGCTGATTTCAGTGCCGATATCGACCGCAACGCGGTCGAGGGCAGCATCGATATCGGTACTGTCGCGGGCGATCTCGGCCAGGCGCTCGCGTCGCTCGGGCTGTTGGGCCGCCTGCAGTATCAACGAGGGGTTGGTAGTAGCGTCCTGCGGGGTGAAGCGACGAATCGTTTCCAGGTCGCCGGTATCGGCGACGACGGTGGTCATTTGCTTGAGTTGGGACAGCAGGCTGTGGGCCATGAGCAGCTCCTTGAGGCATATTGTGGCTTACTGTAGCAAGCGGCCGTTTTGAGGTACAGACGCCGACACGGCTGGTCAAATCGATTATCATTAGCCTCCTATCTAATTTATCGAGGAGCCTCACTTGCACTTGAATCCACGCCGAGTCGCGCTGCTGGTGGCGGCGAATACCGCTCTGGCACCCTTTGCCATCGATGCCTATCTACCCGCCTTGCCGGCATTGGCCGCCACGATCGACGCGAGCATTCACCATACCGAGCTATCGATCAGCGTCTTTCTGTTCGGTTTTGCCCTTGGCCAGCTGACTTGCGGGCCGCTATCGGACTGTGTCGGACGCAGGCCGGTACTGCTCGGGGGCTTGGCGGTATTCCTGCTGGCCAGTCTGGCGATCACACAAGCCGGCACGTTGCATCAGTTGTGGGCGCTGCGATTCGTGCAGGCATTGGGCGGCGGCGCGTGTGTGGTCAACTCCGCGGCGATCGTTCGCGACTGTTTCAGCGGTCGCGAGGCGGCCAGGGTCATGTCGACCATGGCGATGATCCTGATGCTGGCTCCTTTGGCCGCCCCAGCCGTAGGCAGCGGTTTGCTCTATCTGGCCGATTGGTGGTTGATTTTTGTCTTCCTGGCGGCCTATGCGGCATTTCTGATGTGGCTGATGGGGCGGTACCTGCCGGAGACGCGGGATATGACACGCCCGGCGGCATCGCCGAAACAGGTGCTGGTGAACTATGCCAGTGTATTGCAACATCGTGAGGCGATGGGCTACATCTGCGCGGCCGCGATGTCCTTCTCGGGCATGTTTGCCTTCATCACCGCCTCGCCGTTTCTGTACATGGAGCACTATGGCCTTAGCCCGGCCATGTACCCGGTGATTTTCGGGGCCAATGTGGTGGTCATGGCCAGCTCGACTCGCGTCAACATACGTCTTTTGAGCCGCCGCTCCCCGCAGCAGAATCTGCGACTCGGACTTGGCATACAACTGGTGGCAGCGACAGGGCTGGTGCTGGTGGTGGCGACAGGTGTCGATTCACTCTATACGGTGGTGCCGCTGGTCATGATGTTCATGGGCGTCATCGGCTTGATCGCTCCCAACGCCATTTCGTCGCTGCTCGAGCACTTCAGCCACATGAGCGCCACCGCCGCGGCCCTGCAGGGCAGCATCCAGTTTTCCTGTGGCGCGCTGGCCGGGGTGCTGGTCGGGGCCTTCGAGATAGACAGCGCATGGCCTATGGTGCTGACCATGCTGGCGGCGTCGACGATAGGCAATATCGGCCTGCGTCTATTGACTCCGCGCGTTACCTCATGAACGGGATGGCAATGGCGTGGATGGACATGACGCCGGGCACCTGGTGGGCGTGCGCTGGGGTACTGGCTCTGGGGGCCTTCGTTCAGCGTGCGACGGGTTTCGGCCTGGCGGTAATCGGAGCGCCACTACTGCTGATGCTGGAGCCCCGCTTGGTACCGGTCATATTGGTACTGTTCGGCTTGACCGTATCGCTGCTGATGGTACGTCATTACTGGCATGACGTGAGTCTGGATACTATCAGTGTAGCCCTGGTCGGGCGTTTGCCGGGCAATGCCCTGGGCATCTGGCTGTTGCTGGCGGCGCCCATGGTCATTCTGGAAAAGTTCATCGCGGTGATTGTGCTGTTCGCGGTGGCAGTGACGCTGTTTCGTTTCCGCCTGCCGGTAAACCGCGCCACGCTCTTCATAGCCGGCATCCTGTCGGGCATATTCGGCACGGTAGCCGCCATCGGCGGTCCACCCATCGTCTTGTTGATGCACGGTTTCCCACCGGATCGGTTACGCGGGAACCTGGCGGCATTCTTCATTCTTACCGCATCGCTGACACTGGCCACCCTGGCCTTGGCCGGACAAATCCATGGCTGGCATTTGCTCATGGCCTTGAGCTTCCTGCCGGCGGTACTGCTGGGTAACGCCCTGGCCGACAAGGTGGCGCATCGTCTGGACCGGCGCCTATTGCAGGGATGCTCGCTTGCGCTGTGCAGCCTGGCGGCGCTGGGGCTCTTGCTGCATTGAGCAGGGCTTAGTACACAACTTGTCTTTTATGAATCTCTTGTCATGAAGTTGTCATCGAAGGGGTGCAAGGTATGCCTTGCGAAGGCCAGATCCCTATATGACAGGAGTAATTCGCATGAACCGTATTCTAAAAACGACCGTGCTCGCGGCGGCTGTAATGAGCGTTGCCGGTGTTGCCCAGGCGCGCGATCAAATTCGTATCGTTGGCTCCAGTACTGTTTATCCGTTTGCCAGCTATGTGACCGAAGAGTTTGGTGCCACCACCGGCAACCCCACGCCTGTTATCGAATCGACCGGTTCGGGTGGTGGTCTACGCCTGTTCTGTAATGGTGTCGGAGAAGGAACTCCAGATATCACCAACGCCTCTCGCCGTATGAAGGTCTCCGAGTTCGAGCGCTGTGAAGAGAATGGTGTTACTGACATTACCGAAGCCAAGGTCGGCTCCGACGGCATCGTGCTGGGCCAGTCAAGCGAAAACGAAGACTTCGATTTAACTCTCGAGCAACTCTTCCTGGCGGTAGCGGCTCATGTGCCGGTGGATGGCGAGCTGGTCGACAACCCCTACACCAAGTGGAGCGATATCGACTCCTCCCTGCCAGACCGGGAAATCTCCATCTACGGACCGCCGACTACCTCGGGCACCCGTGACGCCTTCGAAGAGCTGGTCATGGAAGCCGCGTCTGAAGAGATGGATGAGTACGAGGAAGCCTACTCCGAGATTCGTTCTGATGGTGTCTACATCGATGCTGGTGAAAACGACAACCTGATCGTTCAGCGGTTATCTGAAGACACTAAAGCCTTTGGCATCTTCGGTTACTCATTCCTGGTCGAAAACTCGGACAACATCAGTGCCGCCACCATTGAGGGCGTCGAGCCTGAAGTCGAAGCGATCAGCTCTGGTGACTATCCTGTTGCGCGTTCACTGTGGTTCTACCTGAAGAACCAGCATGGCGATGAAGTACCCGCCATGTACGAATACGCCAACATGTTCATGGATGAGATGATGATTGGTGAAGATGGATACCTGGTTGATATCGGCTTGATTCCGCTACCTGAAGAAGAGCGCGAAGAAGCCCGTCAGAAAGTTGCAGATCGTGCTCAGCTCGCGGCGTCCGACCTGAAGTGACACAGTGATCTCCAGAGTGAGCGAGGCCGGCAGCGTAAGCTGTCGGCCCGTTATGATTGAAGATAGTTCGTTATTCGGTGACGACGTGAGAGAGACGATGCAGACCAACCAGCTTCTACTGATGTTTTGCGGTGCGTTATTGCTGCTGGGGCTGCTGGCGTTCTTTGCTGGCCGTTCAAAAGCCGCTCGCTTGCGCGGCGCAGGCACGGTCATGTTTGCGCAGCCCGAGCAATATGCCTGGTTCACGGTGCTCTCCACCGCAGGGCCTGCGGTACTCGTGGGGGCGCTAGGAGCGCTTGTGCTGCTGCTCCTGGGAGCAGATATTCCGACTTTGTATTTATTGGCGGCGAGTCTGGTCGTGGCGGCTATAGGTTTGACGGTCAGCCTTGCCCAGGTGCGTCCTGATTTTCACGCCCGCCAGGCCATCGAACGCGTGATTCGCCTGACTCTGGCCGGGGCGGCGCTGATTTCCATCTTCACCACGTTCGGCATTCTGTTCTCGATTATTTCCGAGGCGCTGCGCTTTTTTCAGATGCACAGCTTCTGGGAGTTCATTACCGGCACGACGTGGAATCCGGGAGCAAGCTTTCTAGCGTCCGCGGGTCGCGGTGACGGCAGTGGTGCCGAGTTTGGTTCGGTACCGCTGTTTGCCGGTACCTTTATGATTACCGCCATCGCCATGCTGGTGGCGGTACCCATCGGTTTGCTATCGGCAATTTACATGTCCGAGTATGCGCCGCGCAATGTGCGCACTATCGCCAAGCCGGTGCTGGAAGTATTGGCGGGTATTCCCACGGTGGTCTATGGCTTTTTTGCCGCCATTACCGTCGCCCCGCTCATCGTCAATATCGCCGGCTTCTTCGGGCTTGATGCGTCTTACAACAACGCCGTCGCCCCCGGCGTGGTGATGGGAGTCATGATTATCCCGTTCATCTCGTCGCTTTCCGATGATGTGATCAATTCCGTCCCCGATAGCATGCGCCAGGGATCGCTGGCCTTGGGGATGACGAAAGGGGAAACCATCCGCGATGTCGTGGTGCCGGCCGCGCTGCCGGGGATTATCTCCGCGGCGCTCCTGGGGATGTCGCGTGCGCTGGGCGAAACCATGATCGTGGTGATGGCGGCTGGCATGCGGCCCAACCTGACCGCCAACCCGCTCGAGGACATGACCACGGTCACCGTGCGTATCGTGGCGGCCCTTACCGGCGATCAGGAGTTTGAAAGTGCCGAAACGTTATCAGCGTTTGCGCTGGGTCTGGTGCTGTTCATTGTCACGCTCTCGCTCAATCTGGTGTCTGTGCTGATGATCCGACGTTTTCGCGAAAAGTATCGCGTGAATAACCTGTAACGCCGAGGAACTGTTTCGATGAACCACTCTTTTGATGACATCAGCCAGCAGCTCAAGCGGCGTCACCGTAAGTCCGCTCGCCTCAAATGGGTCTCGATGGGTTCGCTCGGCCTGGCGGGTCTGTTTCTGGTGTTCTTTTTCGCCGACATGTTGAGTAAAGGCCTGCCGGCTTTCCAGCAGGCTTATATATACACCGAGATCAACTATAACCAGGAGGCGGCCAGCGACGGTCGGCGAGCATTCGACGAGGAGTTGTTGCCGCTGATCAGCCGCACGGTGGTGCGAGTGATTCCGAACGAGCTGCGTAACAATCCCGACTTGATCGGCACCAGTGAAACCCGGTGGGTACTGGCAAAAAGTGAGGTAGATCAATACCTGAAAGGGCACCGGAATCGTTTGAGTGAAGATGAGCAAGAGGCGATTGAGACTCGCGTAGAAGCCGGACAGGTCGATCTACGATTCAATACCACCTTCTTTGGCACGGGAGATTCCAAGATCGCCGGGAATGCAGGCCTCCTGTCGGCAGTGGTCGGTACCGTCATGACGATGATCGTCACGCTCGCCATCTCCTTTCCGATCGGCGTCATGACGGCGATTTACCTGGAGGAATTTGCCCCCGACAATCGCTTTACCCAGGCGATTGAAATCAACATCAATAATCTTGCTGCCATCCCTTCGATTCTGTTCGGCCTATTGGGCTTGGCGATCTTCATCAACTTCTTCGGCGTGCCGCGCTCATCGCCCCTGGCGGGTGGTATGACGTTGGCATTGATGACGCTGCCGGTGATCATCATCGCAACGCGTACCGCCCTACGTAGCGTACCGGACTCCATCCGGCACGCCGCCTTTGGAGTCGGTTGCTCGCGCTGGCAGGTGGTGCGCGATCACGTTCTACCCTTGGCGATGCCGGGCATCATGACCGGTTCCATTATCGGTCTCGCACAAGCGATGGGAGAAACGGCGCCGCTGATCATCGTCGGTATGGTGGCCTTTATTCCCGATGTATCGGCCTCCTTCACCCAGGCCGCCACGGTATTGCCGGCGCAGATATTTACCTGGGCAGGCGAGCCGGAACAGGCATTCGTGGAAAAAACCGCCGGCGGTATCCTGGTGCTGCTCACCATACTCATCTCACTCAACGCCTTTGCCGTTGTGTTACGCAAGAAATTCGAGCGTCGCTGGTAAGCCGGGGCGTTATAGAGGAAATACTCATGAATAGCCAAGCACACGTTATGACTCAGCAGCACACTCCAGCGGTAGGGCAGCCCTACACACGTAATGATATGGCTTGCCATGACTTGAGTATCCGGGTTCGTGACTTGAACCTGTGGTATGGCAAGTCGCAGGCACTGAAAGGAATCAATATCGACCTGTTTCAGAAAAATGTCACTGCTTTGATCGGCCCGTCGGGTTGCGGTAAATCGACGTTCCTGCGTTGTCTGAACCGCATGAATGACTTGATTCCCAGTGTACGTACCGAAGGGCTGGTCGAGATGGACGGGCAGGACGTCAACGCGGCCAAAATGGATGAAGTCGCGCTACGCCGCCGGGTGGGGATGGTGTTCCAGAAGCCGAACCCGTTTCCCAAGTCGATCTACGAAAATATTGCCTACGCCCCCCGCATGCACGACCTGGTCAGTCACAAGGCCGACCAGGAAGAACTCGTCGAAAAGGCACTGCGCGACGCAGGGTTGTGGAATGAAGTCAAAGACAAGCTGCAGGAGCCGGGCACATCCCTTTCCGGTGGCCAGCAGCAGCGGCTGTGCATCGCCCGCGCAATTGCAGTGCAGCCTGATGTGATTCTGATGGATGAGCCCACATCCGCCCTCGACCCCATTTCGACGGCGACGATAGAAGACTTGATGGACAAGCTCAAAGAGCAGTTCACCATTATCACGGTGACCCACAACATGCAGCAGGCGGCACGGGTGGCGGATTACACGGCGTTCTTTCATCTGGGAGAGATCATCGAGTACAACGACACCAAGGTGATGTTCTCGACGCCAGCGCAGAAGAAAACCGAAGATTATATATCGGGACGCTATGGTTAAGCGAGGCTTTCCCCGCAGGCCTGCCGCAAGCGGGTAGGCCTGTTTATCTGCGCATTTTTTTAAGCACTAATATATGTTTTTCCATATATAGAAATTATGCTTTATTCGATGGATAACAAGGAGTCTGCCATGTCACTTCTTATTGGAATCAACGGCTTCGGCCGTATGGGGCGGCTGACACTGCGTAGCCTGTGGCCGCAGGTCGAGAAAGGTGAGGTAGAGTTCGTGCGGATCAATGATCCCGGCGGCGACGCGGCAACTTTTGCCCATCTGCTGGAGTTCGATTCGGTACATGGCCGCTGGACCCCGGGGCAGGGTGTCAGGGTTGACGACGATCGACTGGTGATCGATGGGCGCTCCATTGCGTTTAGCGCCAATAAGGAGATCGAGGCCGGAGATTGGGCCGGCTGTGATGTAGTGATCGAATGTACCGGCAAGATGAAGACGACTGAGAAGCTGCAGGCGTATCTCGATCAAGGCGTTGATCGCGTGGTGGTCAGCGCCCCAGTGAAAGAGGACGGCGTGCTGAACGTGGTCATAGGTGTGAACGATCACCTTTACGATCCTGCGAAGCATCGTATCGTCACCGCCGCTAGCTGTACCACCAACTGTCTGGCACCGGTGGTCAAGGTGATCCTCGAGACGTTCGGCATCCGTCACGGCTCGATGACCACCATACACAACATCACCAATACCCAGTCGATCCTCGATACTCCGCACAAGGATCTGCGCCGGGCACGGGCCAACAGCATGAGCCTGATTCCTACCACCACGGGGTCGGCCAAGGCAATCACGGCGATCTTTCCTTCGCTCGAGGGCAAGATCAACGGCCATGCCATTCGCGTGCCGCTGTTGAACGCGTCCTTGACCGACATGGTCTTCGAGCTCGAACGCGACGTGACCGTAGAAGAGGTCAATGCAGCCTTGAAAGCCGCTGCCGAGGGGCCGCTTGTGGGCATCCTAGGCTATGAAGAGCGTCCGCTGGTCTCCATTGATTACCGCACCGATCCGCGCAGCTCGATTATCGATGCACTCTCAACGATGGTAATCAATGGCACCCAGCTCAAACTGTATGCCTGGTACGACAATGAGTGGGGCTATGCGAATCGCACCGCTGAGCTGGCCTTGAAGGTAGGGACCGCGCAGGTGGGTCGTGGCTGATTCGCTTGCCATACGCCTCAAGAAACTGCCCTTCGAGGTTCGCCAGTACCTGCTGATTACCGGCAACTACTGGGCGTTTACCCTGACCGATGGTGCGCTGCGCATGCTGGTGGTGCTGTACTTCCATCAGCTGGGCTATTCGCCGCTTGAAGTGGCCATGCTGTTTCTGTTTTACGAGGCCTTTGGGGTAGTGACCAACCTGGTGGGCGGCTGGCTCGGTGCCAGGTTGGGGCTCAATCGCACCATGAACATGGGGTTGGGGCTGCAGATCGTGGCGCTTGGTATGTTGCTGGTGCCGGCGGGCATGCTTACCGTGGCCTGGGTGATGGCTGCCCAGGCGCTGTCGGGCATCGCCAAGGATCTCAACAAGATGAGTGCCAAGAGTGCGGTCAAGGTGCTGGTGCCCAGCGATAGCGTCAATGCCCAGGGCGCGCTTTACCATTGGGTCGCGATGCTCACCGGCTCGAAAAACGCGCTCAAGGGATTGGGCTTCTTTCTGGGCGGTTTACTGCTGAGCCTTATTGGCTTCCAAGGCGCTGTGTTGGCCATGGCGCTTATGCTGGCCTTTGTGCTTGGCCTCTCATTGTGGCGCCTGCGTGCGGATATTGGGCGACAAAAAGTAAAACCCAAGTTTTCGGAAGTGTTTTCTAAATCCCGCGCCATCAACGTGCTTTCGGCGGCGCGTTTGTGTCTATTCGCTTCCCGGGATGTCTGGTTTGTGGTCGCCTTACCGGTCTTTTTGTACGACCAGCACGGCTGGAGCCACTGGACGGTAGGTGGGCTATTGGCTATCTGGGTGATCGGCTATGGCGGCGTCCAGACCCAGGCGCCCAAGCTGACACGGCTGTTGCATGGCGGGGCAAGGGCAGTCACTGCGGGTTGGGCGTCGGCTCTTGCCGTGCTGGCAATCCTGCTGGCGTTACTGCCGTTGGTACAGGTGGGCTGGTTGGTGGCGGGCTTGCTGGCCTTTGGCGTGCTGTTTGCGATCAACTCCAGCTGGCACAGTTACTTGATTGTGCATTACGCTCGTGCCGACGGCGTTTCCATGGATGTGGGTTTCTACTATATGGCCAACGCCATGGGGCGCTTGCTCGGTACTTTGCTATCGGGTTGGCTGTATATGGCCTACGGGCTTTCAGCCTGTCTCTGGGTAGCGTCAGCCCTGGTGGCGGCGAGTGCTTGTATGGCGCTGGCATTGCCGCGGCAGCATACGTAACGGTGCGGGCCAGACACATAGGATGTCGATAAGGGCGTTAGGGTAGTATGTGACCCATCACTAGCGAACA
Organism: Halomonas sp. Bachu 37; assembly: GCF_039691755.1. NCBI lineage: Bacteria > Pseudomonadati > Pseudomonadota > Gammaproteobacteria > Oceanospirillales > Halomonadaceae > Halomonas > Halomonas kashgarensis. Next base: position 625,883 of record NZ_CP137552.1, read on the forward strand.
AAAATGGAGAATCCCTTGTTTTCACTGGATACCGTTCGCGTCTTCAAGTGTCTGGGAGACGAGACTCGCCTGATGTTGATGCTGATGGTTCGTCATGAGGGCGAGCTCTGCGTTTGTGAGTTGACCCATGTTCTGGAAGAGTCGCAGCCCAAGGTGTCGCGTCACCTCGCCCAGCTACGCAACTGTGGGCTGCTCAATGATCGTCGCGAAGGCCAGTGGGTTTACTATGGGCTGGCGCCCGGCCTGCCCGATTGGGTTACCGCTATTTTCGATGCCGCGGCGGTGGGCGAGACGGGCCGCTTGGCTTTGCTGCAGACGCGTCTGCAGAAGATGGGCAATCGTCCCGATCGACGCCTGGCCATGTGCTGAGGTAAGGCTCTGGCATTATAGCCCATGCTGGCCGTAAGAGCAGTGATGCCCAAGGACATATCTAGGGAGCCAAGCCATGACGCAACAGACGGTGACCGAGACGACAGGACGTGTCGGAGAAGTCTTCAAGGCCTTTCTCCTGCTGGGATTGACCTCTTTCGGTGGCCCCATCGCGCATCTAGGCTATTTTCGCACCGAGTTCGTGGAGCGTCGTCGCTGGCTCTCCGATCAGGCCTATGCCGACTTGGTAGCGCTTTGTCAGTTTCTGCCGGGACCAGCCAGCAGTCAGGTGGGCTTTGCTCTGGGCCTGATGCGGGCTGGCGCCTGGGGGGCCGCGGCGGCCTGGACGGCTTTCACCCTGCCTTCTGCCATCGTGCTAGTGCTGTTCGCCTATTGGGCGACAATGATGGAGGGAGCTATCAGCAGTGGCCTCATCCATGGCCTGAAGACCGTGGCGGTAGCGATCGTCGCGCATGCCGTATGGGGCATGGCCCGGACCCTCTGCCCCGATCTCCCGCGGGCCGCCATAGCGCTTGTGGCGGTGTGGATTGTGGTTATGTTGAGCGGACCACTGGGCCAGGTGACAGCCATCCTGGTAGGCGCGCTGGCCGGCATGATCTGTTGTCGTGCCAGAGCGGAAAGCCATGTGAGCCAGCAGTGCTTTCCCGTGTCCCGTACGGCTGGCAGCATCGCCCTGGGGCTGTTTCTGCTCCTGCTGGCCGTCCTGCCGCTATTGGCATGGGGAACAACGAGCACGACGCTGAAGATTTTCGATGCCTTCTACCGTGCTGGGGCGCTGGTCTTCGGCGGAGGCCATGTGGTGCTGCCGCTGTTGGAAGTGGAAGTGGTGCAGACTGGCTGGGTCAGTTCGGATGCCTTCTTGACCGGTTATGGTGCCGCCCAGGCGGTGCCGGGGCCGCTGTTCACTTTCGCCGCCTACCTGGGCAGCATTCTGGAACCCGGCCCCAACGGACTGGCCGGCGCTTCTCTCGCCTTGTTGGCAATTTTCTTGCCGGGGTTCCTACTGCTGGTGGCAGTCTTGCCGTTCTGGAGTGCCTTTCGTCAGCTCAGCGGCGCCCAGGCGCTGATGCGCGGAGCCAACGCCGCTGTGGTGGGGATACTCGGCGCCGCGCTTTACCAGCCGGTATGGACCAGTGCCATTCTCGGCCCTTACGACTTCGCCCTGGCATTGACGGGCTTCGTGCTGTTGACCGTTTGGAAATGGCCGGCCTGGGCTGTTGTGGTGATAGTGAGCTCGGGTGGACTCCTGCTCAGCTTGTTCACAGCGGCCACACTTTGAGAAGGCAAAGGGCGACTCGCAAACCGATCGAGATGGCAGTATCTGTCGATGCAGCAGTGCTATATGATCCATGCGCCGCTTCACGTGGCGTACCTGGAGAATATACAAGACATGAGCCTCGCCAACCTGTTACTCGCTCTGCCTGGCCATTTAGAGCATCAACGTCCCACGCTTGGAGACATCTTGAGGGTCCTCGAAGAGCGTGCGATTGCCCTGATACTGTTGCTCTTTGCCATTCCTGCTATCGTGCCGACGCCAGGTGTTCCGGCCGGCATGGTATTCGGGACGGCACTTGCCTTCATCGGTCTTCAAATGGCGCTGGGTACCAAGCGTATTCGGTTGCCACCAGGGGTTGCCCGGCTGCGTATCGGTCGTGAACAGCTGGAACGGATTCTGCGAAAGGCGGCCCCTCACATTGAAAGGCTCGAGCGACGCCTGGGGGAGCGGCTGGAGAAACTTGTCTCACCGATAGCCATTCGTTGGATTGGGCTTGTAGTACTCATCATGGCCTTGCTGATCGCCCTCCCGATTCCGTTCGGGAACACGCTCCCGGGCCTGGCGGTGCTGGTTCTTGCTCTTGGACTCGCCCAGCGTGACGGCATTGCCGTCGTCGCCGGGCTGGGCCTGGCCCTCGTGGCCGCTATTGTCTCTACGGCACTTATCGGTGGAAGCTGGTGGCTGATCGACGGTTACCTAGAGGGTGTGCCAGCTTAGCCAAGCAAATCTCCCAGGCGGATTCGATGCAGGGCACCGTGTCTTTCGTAAGCGTCATGCGTTATTTCCCCTGAGCATAGGGCGAAGCGCCATGTACGAACAGCGACCTGAAGCCTAGAAAACCTTCGATGTCGAGGACGAGCCCTTGGCCGAGCAGCGATGGTTCGATGAACAGTGTCAGACCATCCTGCTCCAGGCGCCGATAAAGTGTCGGTTCATCGGGAGTCCTAGCCTCGGCTACCGCGACATTGGCGCCGCCGCCACAGCAGCCGTGGCGTGGCGAAAGCCGCATCGTTGCCACGCCGCCTTTCTTGTTCAGCCACTCGCGGGCCCGCGCCGTGACTTCGATGCCCATGGCTTAGCCTCGCATCTCGGTGGGGAAGTACTGGCGGGTATTGTTGGCGATTCGCACCAGCGCCAGCATCAGTGGTACCTCGACCAACACGCCTACCACGGTGGCGAGCGCCGCGCCGGATTGCAGGCCGAACAAGGCGATGGCAGCCGCCACGGCCAGTTCGAAGAAGTTACTGGCGCCGATCATCGCCCCGGGGGCGGCGACGTTATGGGGCACCTTCCATGCCTTGGCCCAGCCATAGGCAATAAAGAAAATCAGGAAGGTCTGGATGATCAGCGGGATGGCGATCAGCACGATATGCAGCGGGTTGGCAATGATCACGTCGCCCTGGAAGGCGAACAGCAGGACCAGGGTGATGATGAGTCCGATGGGCGTGATCGGCCCCACCTTCTTCATGAAGACATTGTCGTACCACTCGGTGCCACGACGGGCTATCAGGGTGCGCCGTGTAATATAGCCGGCCGCCAGCGGTATCACGATGTAGAGCACCACCGACAGCGCTACAGTGTCCCAGGGTACCTGGATATTGGAAATGCCGAGCAGGAACACCACGATGGGCGCGAAGGCGAACAGCATGATCAAATCGTTGAGCGCCACTTGCACCAAGGTGTAGGCGGCATCGCCGCGGGTCAGGAAGCTCCAGACGAAGACCATGGCGGTACAGGGAGCGGCGCCCAGCAGGATGGCGCCGGCCAGGTATTGGCTGGCGAGTTGCTCCGGAATCAGTGGCTTGAATACCACCATCAGAAAGAACCAGGCGATGGCAAACATGGAGAAGGGCTTGATCAGCCAGTTCACCGTAGTGGTAATCACCAGACCCTTGGGCTGGCGACGCACGCCGAGCACGGCGGAAAAGTCGATCTGCGCCATCATGGGTAAGATCATCGCCCAGATCAGAATGGCGACCGGGATCGATACTTGGGCGACTTCGAAGCGTGACAGTGTATCGGGTACTGCTGGAGCAAACTGACCGAGCAATACCCCAGCCACGATAGCTAACGCCACCCAAAGTGACAGGTAACGCTCGAAAAGGCCCATGCCTTCGGATAATCGCTGTTTCTCGCGCTGCTGGTTCATTTATTCCCCTGCCTTCTGATTGGTAGAAGCGGTATGAATTTCAAACGGCATGATTTTCGTGTTCTAAGATATATGGATAATCATATATGTTCAATATCATGCTTGCGGAGTTTGCCTTTTCTAATATCTGGCAGGGCGAGGTGCTGCTTCATCACATGGCGGGTGACCAGTTCGAGAGTCATAGCGCCGGCACCCATCCCGATGAGCCTCATGCGCTCACGCTGGAAGCCCTTGCCAAGCAGGGGCTTCCAACACATGGTGGCCAACGAAGTGCGTGCATTGGCAACGCGCAGTGCCAGTGTCGCCAATGATATTAGAACGCGAATCGAGGCGTCTCGCGAGAGCGTCCAGCAAGGCAGTGCACTGTCGTACCGGGCAGGTGAACATACCCGTGCCCTCATGCAGGCAGCAGACAACGTCATGTGACAATGGCTCAGATTGCGCAGGCTAGCGAAGAGCAGCGTCGGGGTATTGAGGCGGTGAATCTGGCGGTAGCTCAAATCGATACCACCACGCAGCACACCATGCGGTTGGTCAACGGGGCAGTCCGAAGCGCGAAAGGGTTGACTCAGGAGGCATCGCAGATGCGGGAGCTGCCGGTCAATTCATCGTTGCCGAGGAGCTAGCTTATTCTGCTCATGATGGCGAACGTACTTCTCAGACCAGCGAGCAGCATCCCGATTGGGAGCGCTTGAGTTACGGTGGTGTGCCCAATGAGGATAACGCGGGATTTGGCGGTGAGAAGCGCCGATTGCTGCGTTATAGCTGAGAGAAGCTGGAAGACCAGGCGCCTTCCCTGATGTGAAGGCGCTGGTCGGTGCCATCAATTAATCCATCAGCTCAACGGCAACTGCTGTTGCCTCGCCGCCGCCGATGCACAAGCTGGCGATACCACGCTTGCCACCCTTGGTGCGTAAAGCGTGAATGAGTGTGGCAATGATGCGCGAACCGGTCGAGCCAATGGGGTGGCCCTGGGCGCAGGCGCCACCGAACACGTTGACCTTGTCGTGGGGAATATCGAGGCCGTCGATGGCCAGTAGGGTCACTACGGCAAAGGCTTCGTTGATCTCGAACAGATCCACATCGCCGACACTCCAGTCGAGCTTTTTCAGCAGCTTTTCGATGGCGCCCACCGGGGCGACGGTGAATTCACTGGGATGCAGAGAATGAGTGCTATGGCCCAGCATCCGGGCCAGCGGCTTGAGGCCATGCCTATCCGCGGTGGCCTGGCTCGTCAGTATCAGGGCGGAAGCGCCATCGGATATCGAGCTTGCGTTGGCGGCGGTGATCGTACCGTCCTTGGCAAAGGCCGGGCGCAGACTTCGGATCTTGTCCAGTTTGGCCTGGAACGGTTGCTCGTCGTGCTCGACTCGCGTTTCACCCTTGCGGTCGGTCACGGTGACTGGTGCCATTTCGGCGTCCAGGTGGCCGGCATTGGTCGCTTCCATGGCTCGCTCAAGAGAAGCAATGGCGAAGTCATCCAGCCGCTCGCGCGTGTAGCCGCGCTCCGTGGCGATATCCTGGGCAAATACCCCCATCAACTTGCCGGTTTCGGCGTCTTCCAGGCCGTCCAGGAACATGTGATCCTTTAACTCGCCATGGCCGAGACGATAGCCTCCACGGGCTTTCGTCAACATGTGGGGAGCATTGGACATGGACTCCATGCCCCCAGCCAGCAGGATTTCGCCGCTGCCTGCCTTGAGAACATCATGCGCGAGCATGGTTGCTTTCATGCCCGAGCCACATAGCTTGTTGATGGTGGTAGCGCCCGCTCCGTCGGGAATGCCGGCCTGGCGCATGGCCTGGCGTGCCGGCCCCTGCTTGACGCCGCCGGGCAATACGCAGCCCATGATACCTTCATCGATACTGGCGGCATCGATTCCGGCGCGTTCGATTGCGGCCTTGATGGCTACCGCACCGAGTTGAGGAGCGGTCATGCTGGCCAGGCTGCCCATCATTCCACCCATCGGGGTGCGTGCAGCAGCCAGGAAAACGATATCGGTTGGTGTGGTCATGGTGGTCTCCAGAGAGATTGTTATGCTTGTTCGTGAGGGTGGTCGAGGCGTTGACCCGCTGTCGGTGCTGTGGTCTGCTCAAGCATAACCAAGCAAGCGCTAGTGTAAACGCCTATGAATGTAATGAATGCATCTCCACGTCGCAAGGAATTGACTCGCCTGGCTGCTCAATTGTTCGTCCAGGAGGGCTTCGACCGCACCACCGTGCGCATGCTGGCCCAGGAAATGGGCATCAAGTCCGGTAGCCTTTTTCATCACTTCAAGGACAAGCAGGAGATCCTTGCGGCTGTGATCGAAGAGGGAACGCAGAATGCGCTGCACATCGCTCGGCAAACCTTGGAACGTTCGACCCCTTCCCCCGAGGATCGTTTGCGGGCCATGGCACGCGCCCATCTGGAGACGCTCTTTACCGATCGCAACGCGCATGTCGTGGCGTTGTTCGAATGGCGTCGTCTGGATGCGGAATCACGTGCCCATCTGAGTCATTTGCGCGATGCTTACGAGGCTTTATGGGTTGACGTGATTGACGAGGCGCTTGAGGCAGACTTGATTCATGGCGACCGTTTTCTGGTTTCACGCTTCGTTCTGGGCGCATTGAACTGGACGGTTCGCTGGTACGATCCCAGTGGACCGCGTAGCCCTGATGACCTGGCTGACGAGCTGGTCGCAATGATCATGCCTCAGTCGCGCTGACGTGAGTCCCGCGTCGGCTTAGCGGATGCGACCATGGTCTAGGAGAATGGCGAGCTAGATTGCTTGCTCTTCATCATTTTTACTTTTAGCGTTGGCGTATACTTGCTGGCTTCCGTTAACGTAAACGGATGAATGTAACTCGACTCAATTTGCTCGGCCAACATCCGCTCAGCCAACAATAACTGCCGGTTTTCGCTCACAATCACAACACAAGAGAGCTCTCATGACTGCAAAAGACGCGCAAATACCCGAATATCGCGACTATCTGGACAATTTTTCCATCGACAGTGTCGTTAAACGCCTGGACGACCATGAGGATGGATTTTTCAATGCTTATGAAGCCTGTTGTGGTCGTCACGTGCGCGCCGGGCGGGGTGATGTACTAGCGCTAGTACAGGAAGATACCCAAGGACAAGTCAACAAGTTGACGTATGCGGAACTTGATAGGCAGAGTGCCCAGTTGGCAGGTTGGTTCAAGAGCCAAGGGCTGGGTGAGGGGGATCGTATCGCCTGCATGCTGCCGCGTTCGCCACAACTGCTAGTGTCAGTTCTGGCGGCATGGCGCATCGGCGGCGTCTATCAGCCTCTATTCACTGCCTTCGGGCCGGATTCGGTGGATTATCGACTGGGACGAGCGGGCACCAAGCTGGTCATCACTGATCATGCCAACCGCTACAAGTTCGATGGTCTTAGCCAGTGCCCGCCGGTACTGGCACTTGGTGGAGCAACCGCCGAACACGCCGACGACCACGATTGGCAGGAAGCGCTGGCGCATGCTTCGATGGAGGAAAAACCACCGCGTCTAGCGGCAGACAAGCCCTTCCTGCAAATGTTTACCTCAGGCACCGTGGGCAAACCCAAGGGCGTGGCGGTGCCGCTTTCGGGAATGACGGCATTTGCGCTGTACATGGAGCTGGCCATCGACTTGCGTGAAGATGACCGCTTCTGGAACATGGCCGACCCCGGTTGGGCCTATGGTCTGTATTACGCCATAGCAGGGCCTCTGTTGCTGGGCGTCACCACGCATTTTTGTGAAGCGGGTTTCAGCGCCGAAGGCGCACTCGAGTTCATGAAGCGTCATCGCATTACTAACTTTGCCGCGGCGCCCACCGCTTATCGGTTGATGAAGGCTTCGGGACTATTCGACGATGCCCATCATACGTTGGAGCTGCGTGCCGCCAGTTCCGCCGGTGAACCACTCAATACCGAGGTGGTGACGTGGGTAGAACGCGCGTTGGGATGCCCGGTGATGGATCACTACGGCCAAACCGAAACCGGTATGACCTGTAACAACCATCATGCGTTGAATCATCCCAAGCATGTGGGCGGCATGGGAGTGCCGATGCCGGGGTATCGTCTGGCTATCCTCGATGCTGAATACAATGAGCTGCCGCCGGGCGAGCCTGGCGTACTGGCGGTGGATATCGAGCGTTCTCCCGCCCACTTTTTCCCCGGATATACGTGGCAGGAAAAGCATCCTTTTGCCAACGGTTATTATCTGACCGGAGACGTGGTGGTCCTGCAGGAAGACGGTACCTTCCAGTTTGCCGGACGTGACGACGACATCATCACCACGGCCGGCTATCGAGTCGGGCCCACCGATGTGGAAAACAGCGTTATGACCCATCCCGCGGTCGCCGAATCGGCTGCTGTCGGACAGCCGGATGAAATTCGCGGTGAGATCATCAAGTCCTATGTGGTGTTGCGCGAAGGTTTCGAGCCAAGCGACGAACTGGCCGATGAGATCCGCCAGCAAGTGCGTGAAAGGCTTTCCACCCACGCATTTCCGCGAGTCATTGAATTCGTCGATGAATTGCCAAAAACGCCCAGCGGCAAGATACAGCGTTTCAAGCTAAGGGCTCAGGCGGTAGAAGAAGCCGAGGTCAATAAATAACCTACGCCATTTTCAGTAAAATCGACGGGAAAAATTTCATGGAAGTTAACGGCAATACATTTTTGATTACGGGAGCGGCATCCGGGTTGGGCGCTGCTACGGCGGAGCGGTTGGTCTCGGCAGGCGGCAAGGTCGTGCTGTGTGACTTGAGCGATGCCGTACGGTCGCATGCTGAGGCATTGGGCGATTCCGCAGTCGCTTGTTCGGGTGACATTACGTCTCAAGAGGATATGCAAGCAGCGGTAGAGGCTGCCGTTGAATTGAGCGAGGGCAGAGGGCTTGCCGGTGTCGTCCATTGTGCCGGGGTGGTCAGTGTCGCCAAATTGGTCAATCGTGATGGTACGCCAGCGGATCTCGATGCATATGCGAAAACCATTCAGATCAATCTAGTTGGCACATTTAATGTCATGCGTCTGGCGGCAGCCGCCATGGCAAAAAATCCGCCGAGTGACGAAGGTGAGCGAGGCGTCATTGTCAACACCGCTTCCGTCGCTGCCTTTGACGGACAGGTAGGGCAGTGTGCCTACAGCGCTTCAAAGGCCGGTGTGGCGGGCATGAGCCTGCCGGCAGCGCGAGAATTATCGCGTCATGGTGTTCGAGTCATGGCCATAGCGCCAGGAGTTTTTGAAACACCAATGATGGCAGAGATTCCCGATGAGGCGGCTGCAGCTTTGGCGGCTGCAGTGCCATTTCCAAAGCGGCTGGGCAAGCCCGATGAGTTTGCCCGTCTGGCAGAGCAGATCATTACCAATACAATGCTCAACGGGGAAGTTATTCGCCTGGACGGTGGCATTCGCATGCAATAACCAAAAATCTCTCCTTGTCGCGAGAAACACCATGTAACCAACACGACCCGATGCTTTAAGCGTCGGGTTTCTATTTGGCCGGAGGAGAGCTATTTAGTTCTTGAAAAGCCATGATCAACTTGGATTAAAGTCGTAGATATTTAGGCGACGTAAATTCAAACGGTCGCTTGACTCTCGCGGGGATGAGCGCTAACTTTCAAACATGCGTTTGAAAGCAGCCTGCTCTGCTTAATCGGCACCTTTTTCTGGAGAAGTAATATGCCTTCCTATCAAGCTCCCCTGCGTGACTTGCGTTTTGTGATGGACGAGTTGCTGGATTATCCGGCGCACTATGCACGTCTACCTAACGGAGAAGACGCTTCTCCAGATATCGTTGCCGCTATTCTTGAGGAAGGGGGGCGTTTTGCTCGGGAGGTGCTTCTGCCGCTTAACCAGTCCGGCGATCAAGAGGGGTGCGTATTGGAAGGTGGCGAGGTCAAGGCGCCCCAAGGCTTCCGCGAAGCCTATCAGCAATACGTAGAAGGTGGTTGGCCGAGTCTGGCAGCGGACCCCGCGCAAGGCGGACAAGGCTTGCCGCATTCGTTGGCCATGGTGCTGTCGGAAATGATCTGTGCCACCAACCTGGCATGGGGTATGTATCCTGGCCTGTCGCATGGCGCTGCTGACGCCCTGCGCCACCATGGTACCGACGAGCAGCAAGCGACGTATCTCACCAAGTTGGTAGAGGGTATCTGGACGGGCACGATGTGCTTGACCGAACCCCACTGCGGCACGGACCTGGGGTTGATCAAGACACGTGCTGTACCCGCCGAGAATGAAGCCTATAGCATTACAGGTACGAAGATTTTCATTTCGGCTGGGGAACATGACCTAGCCGAAAATATCGTCCACTTGGTGCTGGCGAAACTGCCCGACGCACCCGAAGGATCCAAGGGGATCTCGCTATTCGTCGTGCCCAAGTTCATGCCGGATGCCGAGGGTAATCCCGGTGAGCGCAATGGCGTCTCCTGTGGCTCGCTCGAGCACAAGATGGGCATTCACGGCAATGCCACATGCGTGATGAACTTCGATAATGCCACTGGCTATCTGGTAGGTCCGCCAAACAAGGGACTGGCATGCATGTTCACCATGATGAATGCCGCTCGGTTGGGAGTGGGGATTCAAGGTCTCGGGTTGACGGAAGCCAGCTATCAGAACTCTCTGGCATATGCGCGTGACCGCTTGCAGATGCGTGCGCTTTCCGGACCGCAGGCTCCCGAGAAGCCAGCGGACCCCATCATTGTGCATCCCGATGTGCGTCGCATGCTTTTGACCCAGAAAGCCTTTGCCGAGGGCGGCAGGATGCTAGTGTTGTATGCCGCGCAGATGCTGGATGTGGTGGAGCACGGTAAACCGGGGGAAGAGCGTGAAAGAGCTGAAACCCTATTAGGTCTGCTTACCCCTATCGTCAAGGCTTTCCTGACCGAGGCCGGCTTTGAAGCTACCAATGAAGGCGTGCAGGTCTTTGGCGGGCACGGCTTCATCCAGGAATGGGGCATGGAGCAGCTGGTACGGGATTCGCGCATTACCCGACTCTACGAAGGCACCACCGGTATTCAGGCCCTCGACCTGCTGGGGCGCAAGGTGTTGATGAGTCAAGGTGAGACGCTGAAGGTCTTTACCAAGGAAATCCACAAGTTCTGCAAGGCAGAAGAAGCCAACGCTGAACTGGCTGAGTTCACCCAGCCATTGGCCAAGCTTATCGCCGAATGGGGCGAGCTCACCATGGGCGTGGGAATGAAGGCCATGCAGGACCGCGAAGAAGTCGGTGGGGCGAGTGTGGATTACTTGATGTACTCAGGCTATGTCACGCTGGCATATCTCTTTGCTCGTGCTGCCAAGCAGGCTATGGCTACCCTTGCTGACGGCGCCGAAGATCCTGCTTTCTACGAAGCCAAGGTCAACACAGCCCGTTTCTATTACCAGCGACTCTTGCCCCGTACCCGGGCACATGCACAGATGATCCAGGCTGGCGCCGGCTCCTTGATGGCTCTGACCAGTGAAGACTTCGGTTTGGGATTCGAGGTGTAACCGAAAAGCCGTTCATCTTTATAACGATTGAAAGAGTTACTGAACGATCATCAATACTCGCGATGTGGTTGAAAGGAGCACTCTCTGGTCAGACATGCTGATCGGTGGTTTACGGCAGGGGGCAACCTCTGCCGTTTTTTTATTTTTCTCCTCTTGTCAGGGAAATAGAAAAGTCGTAAAGTACGCATCCGCTGCCGGGGACGCCAGGCGTTTCCAGCGGTAGATGAAGGTGAAAACCTTCGGATTGTCAGGAAGTTAGCGAAGTTTTGATCGCTCGCTTCACGCGCTGACATCAGCGGTTGACAATCACCAGGAAATGCGTAGAATACGCCTTCCTCGCTGAGGCAAGCCAGTTCAACGGCAAGCCAGTGACTTCTCTTGAAGTTCAGCAGCGAAACAGCTCTTTAACAATTTGATCAGGTAATTCATGTGGGCGCTTGCCGATGAGGGTGATAAATCACCAAATATCAAGGCAAGCGAACACCAAGATACACTTAGGTGTATCACAGTGAATTCGTTTGAAACCTTGAGCCAAGATTGGTTCGCTTTCTCCTTCGGGAGAGCAAGAACCGCAATGATTGTAAACTGAAGAGTTTGATCATGGCTCAGATTGAACGCTGGCGGCAGGCCTAACACATGCAAGTCGAGCGGTAACAGGGGAAGCTTGCTTCCCGCTGACGAGCGGCGGACGGGTGAGTAATGCATAGGAATCTGCCCGGTAGTGGGGGATAACCTGGGGAAACCCAGGCTAATACCGCATACGTCCTACGGGAGAAAGGGGGCTTCGGCTCCCGCTATCGGATGAGCCTATGCCGGATTAGCTGGTTGGTGAGGTAAAGGCTCACCAAGGCGACGATCCGTAGCTGGTCTGAGAGGATGATCAGCCACATCGGGACTGAGACACGGCCCGAACTCCTACGGGAGGCAGCAGTGGGGAATATTGGACAATGGGGGCAACCCTGATCCAGCCATGCCGCGTGTGTGAAGAAGGCCCTCGGGTTGTAAAGCACTTTCAGCGAGGAAGAACGCCTTCGGGTTAATACCCCGGAGGAAAGACATCACTCGCAGAAGAAGCACCGGCTAACTCCGTGCCAGCAGCCGCGGTAATACGGAGGGTGCAAGCGTTAATCGGAATTACTGGGCGTAAAGCGCGCGTAGGCGGCGTGATAAGCCGGTTGTGAAAGCCCCGGGCTCAACCTGGGAACGGCATCCGGAACTGTCACGCTAGAGTGCAGGAGAGGAAGGTAGAATTCCCGGTGTAGCGGTGAAATGCGTAGAGATCGGGAGGAATACCAGTGGCGAAGGCGGCCTTCTGGACTGACACTGACGCTGAGGTGCGAAAGCGTGGGTAGCAAACAGGATTAGATACCCTGGTAGTCCACGCCGTAAACGATGTCGACCAGCCGTTGGGTGCCTTGAGCACTTTGTGGCGAAGTTAACGCGATAAGTCGACCGCCTGGGGAGTACGGCCGCAAGGTTAAAACTCAAATGAATTGACGGGGGCCCGCACAAGCGGTGGAGCATGTGGTTTAATTCGATGCAACGCGAAGAACCTTACCTACCCTTGACATCCTGCGAACCCGGAAGAGATTCCGGGGTGCCTTCGGGAACGCAGAGACAGGTGCTGCATGGCTGTCGTCAGCTCGTGTTGTGAAATGTTGGGTTAAGTCCCGTAACGAGCGCAACCCTTGTCCTTATTTGCCAGCGCGTAATGGCGGGAACTCTAAGGAGACTGCCGGTGACAAACCGGAGGAAGGTGGGGACGACGTCAAGTCATCATGGCCCTTACGGGTAGGGCTACACACGTGCTACAATGGCCGGTACAAAGGGTTGCGAGCTCGCGAGAGTCAGCCAATCCCGAAAAGCCGGTCTCAGTCCGGATCGGAGTCTGCAACTCGACTCCGTGAAGTCGGAATCGCTAGTAATCGTGAATCAGAATGTCACGGTGAATACGTTCCCGGGCCTTGTACACACCGCCCGTCACACCATGGGAGTGGACTGCACCAGAAGTGGTTAGCCTAACGCAAGAGGGCGATCACCACGGTGTGGTTCATGACTGGGGTGAAGTCGTAACAAGGTAGCCGTAGGGGAACCTGCGGCTGGATCACCTCCTTAAACGATGCGTCATCCTCGCGGCAAGCGCTCACAATGAATTACCTGATCAGAATGCTGTTGATACGCAGTGATAAGGGGTTTTGCTCTTCTCACGTTAAAAAGAAAAAAGAAAAGTCTTTTAAAGATATTCTCCTTTTTTCAACGTGAAAGAACCCTTATCACTGCGCATAGCAGTCGCTCTTTAACAATGTATATCATGCTGACATAAACGTCTTTTTAAGACGTTTATACGTAAATTGTTTTGTGATACGTCTCAAGCGTATCCGGCAATCGTTATCATTGCGAGATTCAGACTCCTTCGGGTTATAGGGTCAAGCAATGAAGCGCACACGGTGGATGCCTAGGCAGCCAGAGGCGATGAAAGACGTGGAAGCCTGCGATAAGGTTCGGCGAGGTGGCAAACAACCTGCGACCCGGACATCTCTGAATGGGGAAACCCACTCACCATCAGGTGAGTATCGTATCCTGAATCCATAGGGGTACGAGGCGAACCCGGGGAACTGAAACATCTAAGTACCCGGAGGAAAAGAAATCAACCGAGATTCCCCCAGTAGCGGCGAGCGACCGGGGAGTAGCCCTTAAGCATGAGACTGATTAGACGAACGTGCTGGGAAGCACGGCCGTAGCGGGTGATAGCCCCGTAGTCGAAAATCTGATCATGTGAAATCGAGTAGGTCGGGGCACGAGAAACCTTGACTGAAGACGGGGGGACCATCCTCCAAGGCTAAATACTCCTGGCTGACCGATAGTGAACCAGTACCGTGAGGGAAAGGCGAAAAGAACCCCGGAGAGGGGAGTGAAATAGATCCTGAAACCGTGTGCGTACAAGCAGTAGGAGCCCACTTGTTGGGTGACTGCGTACCTTTTGTATAATGGGTCAGCGACTTATTTTCAGTGGCGAGGTTAACCGTATAGGGGAGCCGTAGGGAAACCGAGTCTTAACTGGGCGCACCAGTCGCTGGAAATAGACCCGAAACCGGGCGATCTATCCATGAGCAGGGTGAAGATTGAGTAACATCAATTGGAGGCCCGAACCAGGATCTGTTGAAAAAGATTTGGATGACTTGTGGATCGGAGTGAAAGGCTAATCAAGCCCGGAGATAGCTGGTTCTCCTCGAAAGCTATTTAGGTAGCGCCTCACGTATCACCACCGGGGGTAGAGCACTGTTTCGGCTAGGGGGTCATCCCGACTTACCAACCCGAGGCAAACTCCGAATACCGGTGAGTGCCAGCGTGGGAGACACACAGCGGGTGCTAACGTCCGTTGTGAAAAGGGAAACAACCCAGACCGTCAGCTAAGGTCCCCAAATCCTGGTTAAGTGGGAAACGAGGTGGGAAGGCTCAGACAGCTAGGAGGTTGGCTTAGAAGCAGCCATCCTTTAAAGAAAGCGTAATAGCTCACTAGTCGAGTCGGCCTGCGCGGAAGATGTAACGGGGCTAAACCAGGTACCGAAGCTACGGGTTCATCCTCAGGATGAGCGGTAGAGGAGCGTCGTGTAAGCCGATGAAGGTGGATTGAGAAGTCTGCTGGAGGTATCACGAGTGCGAATGCTGACATGAGTAACGATAAAGGGAGTGAAAAACTCCCTCGCCGGAAGACCAAGGGTTTCTGTTCGATGCTAATCAGAGCAGAGTGAGTCGGCCCCTAAGGCGAGGCCGAAAGGCGTAGTCGATGGGAAACGGGTCAATATTCCCGTACCGGACATGATTGCGATGGGGGGACGGAGAAGGCTAGGTGAGCCAGGCGTTGGTAGTCCTGGTGAAAGTGAGTAGGCTGAGGAATCAGGCAAATCCGGTTCCTCAAGGCCGAGACACGAGACGAACAGCCCACGGGCTGGAAGTCACTGATGCCACGCTTCCAGGAAAAGCCTCTAAGCACCAGATCATGTGCGACCGTACCCCAAACCGACACAGGTGGTCAGGGTGAGAATCCCCAGGCGCTTGAGAGAACTCGGGTGAAGGAACTAGGCAAAATGGTGCCGTAACTTCGGGAGAAGGCACGCCGGCGTATCGTGAGAGCCCCCGCGGCTTCAGCGAGAACCGGTCGAAGATACCAGGTGGCTGCAACTGTTTAGTAAAAACACAGCACTCTGCTAACGCGCAAGCGGACGTATAGGGTGTGACGCCTGCCCGGTGCCGGAAGGTTAAGTGATGGTGTTAGGCCTCGGCCGAAGCTCTTGATCGAAGCCCCGGTAAACGGCGGCCGTAACTATAACGGTCCTAAGGTAGCGAAATTCCTTGTCGGGTAAGTTCCGACCTGCACGAATGGCGTAATGATGGCCACGCTGTCTCCACCCGAGACTCAGTGAAATTGAAATCGCCGTGAAGATGCGGTGTACCCGCGGCTAGACGGAAAGACCCCGTGAACCTTTACTATAGCTTCACACTGGACGCTGTTGTTGCCTGTGTAGGATAGCTGGGAGGCTTGGAACTGCGGACGCCAGTTCGCAGGGAGCCGACCTTGAAATACCAGCCTGGCATCATTGGCGTTCTCACTCAGGTCCGTGATCCGGATCGAGGACAGTGTGTGGTGGGTAGTTTGACTGGGGCGGTCTCCTCCCAAAGCGTAACGGAGGAGCACGAAGGTACCCTCAGCACGGTCGGACATCGTGCAATGAGTGCAAGAGCATAAGGGTGCTTGACTGCGAGACAGACACGTCGAGCAGGTGCGAAAGCAGGTTCTAGTGATCCGGTGGTTCTGTATGGAAGGGCCATCGCTCAACGGATAAAAGGTACTCCGGGGATAACAGGCTGATACCGCCCAAGAGTTCACATCGACGGCGGTGTTTGGCACCTCGATGTCGGCTCATCACATCCTGGGGCTGAAGTCGGTCCCAAGGGTATGGCTGTTCGCCATTTAAAGTGGTACGCGAGCTGGGTTTAGAACGTCGTGAGACAGTTCGGTCCCTATCTGCCGTGGGCGTTGGATGTTTGAGAAGCGCTGCTCCTAGTACGAGAGGACCGGAGTGGACGACCCTCTGGTGTTCCGGTTGTCACGCCAGTGGCATTGCCGGGTAGCTATGGTCGGACGGGATAACCGCTGAAAGCATCTAAGCGGGAAGCCCCCTTCAAGATGAGACATCCCCGAGGCCTCGAGCCTCCTGAAGGGCCCAGCGAGACCAGCTGGTCGATAGGCACGGTGTGGACGCGCTGCAAGGCGTTGAGCTAACGTGTACTAATGGCCCGTGAGGCTTGACCCTATAACACCCAAGGGGTCTGCTCAAAATGATAACGATCGCGTGTGAACACACGCAGAGAACCGGATACGCAACGAGTAAGCGACACGCTTGCTTGAAGTGACAGAGACGCTCACAAAACACGTCAATGGCAACACACCAGGACGACACAGCATGATATGCATTACCCGTTACGCCTGACGACCATAGCGAGTGGGAACCACCTGATCCCTTGCCGAACTCAGCAGTGAAACCGCTTAGCGCCGATGGTAGTGTGGGGCTTCCCCATGCGAGAGTAGGTCATCGTCAGGCACCTATCCTGCAGAAAACCCAGCCACCCGGCTGGGTTTTTTGTGTGCGTGGGAGAAACTCAAGCAACCAGAATCGAATGGCTAAGTGATATCATGGCTGCCCACGCTGCCTTGGTACACGCTGCCGAGTAGCTCCAATATTAAAGAATATTGATAGCCTTGATCCGTGAAATGGGAGACGTAATGAGCGTTGAGCTAGTGCCCAATGCGTGGCTTGTGTATTGCCGCGCTGGCTTCGAGACGGATGCGGCTGAAGAGTTATCCCACCGTGCGAAGTCTATTGGCATCAAGGGAAACTGCGTTACCGGAGCAGGCTGGGCACGTTTAGAGCTGCCCGCAGGTGAAGCTGTTAACGATCTGCATCATCATGTTCCTTTTGCATCTTTGGTCTTTGCCCGGCAAAGCCTGGTAGCACTCCCGCCCTTGGCCTTGTCACGAGAAGACCGGCTTAGCTCGATTATCGAACAGGTACGTGCGAGTGGCTGGAGTTTTGAAACCGTGTGGCATGAAACACCGGATACCAACGAAGGTAACGCCCTGAGCCGGTTGGGCAAGTCATTGGACAGGCCGCTGACCACCGCCTTGAAGAAAAAAGGTGCGTTGAGACGCAAGGCGGGTGGAAGGCGGTTGCACCTTCTCTGGTGTGCAGGAGATCAAGTGCAGATTGCGATGAGCTTCCCCGGGAATCGGAGTGAATTACCCGGCGGAATTCGTCGATTGCGTTTTCCTTCTCGCGCCCCCAGTCGCTCGACCCTGAAGCTTGAAGAAGCCTGGCATGAATTCGTGCCTCGGGAAGAGTGGGATGTACGTTTGGCTGAACATATGCAAGCGGCTGATCTTGGGGCTGCACCAGGCGGTTGGACATGGCAGCTAGTACAACGGGGTATGTACGTGTATGCCATTGACAATGGCCCAATGGAAAAGAGCTTGATGCAAAGCGGCCAAGTCGATCATTTGCGCGAAGATGGTTTTACCTGGGAGCCGCCTCAGCGCCTGGATTGGCTGGTTTGCGATATCGTCGACAAGCCAGCGCGTGTATTGGCGATGGTGGAACGCTGGCTGGTAAGAAAATGGTGCCACGAAGCGGTCTTCAACCTCAAATTGCCAATGAAGCAGCGCTGGCAAGAGGTGAGCAAGCGTCTGGCCCAACTAGAAGAAGCGCTGGAAGATGCCGGCGTGAAAGGGCAAGTTCGCTGTCGGCATCTCTATCATGATCGGGAAGAGGTCACTGTACATGTGCGTTTGCGCGGCTAAGTCCGTGATAATGTAAGCGGCACGGCTCATTGAGTCGCTTCGTAGACACTAATGGTTTCTTCTTCAGTGAGTAAAGGCATGACCCGTTGCATGGCGGCTGCGCGCTCCTCGCTGGTGTACCATTCCTTCCAGGCTCGCATGTCGCGCCACTTGGTAATCATCAGCCGGTGATCGCTGCGGCCCATCTCGACCAGGCTTTCACCGCCGACAAAGCCTCGTGCGCCTAATGAAATGCGCATGGCTTCACGTGCCGCTTGCTCGTATTCCTCCTCGAGACCGGGCATGATACGGCGTTCGATAATAATCTTGATCATCTTGTTGGCTCCCTACACCGAGGACATCAATGACTGATAACACCTCTGCATTACCGGACTATGATGTACAGTTGGATACTACCGGCCTGTACTGCCCGGAACCGATCATGATGATGCATGGCAAGGTGCGGGACATGCGGTCTGGGCAAGTTCTTAAAGTAATAGCCAGCGATCCAGCTACTACACGGGACGTGCCGAAATTTTGTCAGTTCCTGGGCCACGAACTACTATACGAGCAGTCAACGGCGGATAATTATCTGTATTTTATACGTTTGGGATAATGTTGTGGAGTGTGGGGCAATCCTGCTGGGCCCCACTTGACCGGCTGTGTTCAAGGCGTGTCATCGGCGACTACCATGAGTGACAGGGCTTCCAGTGTCGAGGGATCTTCCTCGAGGATAAGATTGGCTATATGACGTTGAAAGAAATATAGCGTCCGATGCTTGGAGTGACCGCAATACAAGCATGAGTCTCCCAGAAGAACCGGGCTCATGGTGGCCTGGGTCTCGTCCGCCAAAAGCGCTTCGATGGAACCGTTACTGAATAGTCGCCAGCCATGGACGGGCTTGATATGCCAGGGTTCCTCTGGATGGTTCATGCACAAGGCGTGTGTACCCAGTGTGTCGGGAAGCTGCTGAATCAAGGTGACTTCCTGCGACTCTTCATAATCGAAATACTCCGCAGCGGAAGTCAACTCGACATATTTATGCTCGGGCGGTTGCTCGAAGATTTCTTCTGTTTCAGGGTCGCGATAGCCAATAAAACAGCCGTTTTCGTGACTATTGAGCTGATCGCAAGGGGTAAGGGACTCCATCCACGGTACCAGACCGAATATTTCGCCGTCTTCGCGTAATCCCCAGGCCAGTATCGGCATGCCATAGTAGCTTTCGGGATTGGAAGCGAGATGATAGACCATTTCCAGGCCATCGAGCTCAGGCGCCAAGCGTACCAGGCGCTTCCGTGCGTAATGCCGTTGTCTCACGGCTTCCAGGTCGATGACCTGGGCAGAGCGGGGTGACAGGGATGCGCCCATGGTGTCCCTCCTGGTGCTGCGTGGTCACGACATTGGCAAGTGGCGGTATGCACGCTTGCCGCATAATTCACCAATAGCACAGACAGGAAAGAAGGTTAAGTCCTAAAACGTCTTTTTCCGATATTTACTCCACAACAGCGGGGTCACGACTTTGTTCATGACCTTCAACGGCTTGGCGCAGGTAAGGCGATGAAATCACTGGACTGCTTAGTTGAAAGTGTATTTGTATTGCCGACGATTTGAAGAGTGATATGAGTTGACCTGGATGCTCGATCCAAGCTGGGGATAGGCGAGGAGCTCATATCGTCTCGTGCTTGCGACTGATTTGGTGCAAGCGCAGTCCGAGAAGCAAGGCTGCCGTGCTCAGACCGGCAATCAGGCCGATCCAGTAACCGTGTACACCTAGCGGTTCGAGCCAATTGTACAAACCCCGTGTGCCCAGCCAATGGCCTCCGAACAAGCCGATCAGCCAGTAGGAGAATAGCGTTATCACCATGACGATTCGGGTATCCTTGTAACCTCTCAAGGCGCCGGCCAGGTTCACCTGGAGCGAATCGGAAACTTGGTAGAGGACAGCCAGTGCAATCAGGCTCAACGCCATTGCCTGAACCTTGGGGTTGTTGGTGTAAAGGGCGATCACATTGGGCGCAGTGAGCCACAGCAGTAGGCTATTCAAGGCTGCAACCGCCAGGCTGATCATGATTCCATTCCAGGCTATGAGACGAGCCATTGCGGGCCGCTCCTGACCCAAGGTATTGCCGACCCGTACGGTGAGCGCCATGCTCAGCGATAGGGGCAACATGAAAAGAATACTGGTAAAATTTAAGGCAACCTGGTGAGCGGCAACCGTTATTTCACCCAAACTGGCAATGAACAATGCTATCAGGGTAAATAGCGTGACCTCGACAAAGATGGCCACGCCGATAGGAACTCCTACTACCAGTAATTCACGAATGCCCTTCCATTGCGGGAGACTCAACTGAGTCCATAGACTTATCTCGCCATAAGCTTGGCTTCTATAAGTATATATTCCCATCGTCAGTGCCATGGTCCACATGGAAAATGCGGTAGCGATTCCGCAACCTAGCGCGCCTAATGCCGGTAGCGCCTGGAACGGGGCTGGCAGCATGGGGCCGAAGAGGGCGACCAAGCCATTACCGCCATAAATCAGTACGTAGTTGGCCGGAACGTTGACCCCCAGCCCGATCAGACTGATCCACAGTGCCGGGCGTGTGTGGTTCATGCCGTCGGAAAAGGCGCGTAGAGCCTGGAATACTGCGACTCCTGGCATGCCGAAAGCAACAGCGGCAAGATAGGCCGCTGACTGTTCGGCCACCTGTGGAGGCACTTCCATCAAGCGGAAAACCGGCATTACCATGTGCCATAACAGGTAGGCTGCAATCACGCCCAATATCAACGCTACCCACAGAGCCTGATGAACACGAGGGCGGATCATCGAAAGGTGTCGGCCACCCAGCAGATGGGCCACGATGGGCGTCAGCCCCATCAAGGTGCCGGTCATGAACAGCATCAATGGTAGCCATAGGCTGGAGCCGACCGAAACCGCTGCAAGCGCGGTGGCACTTTGGCGGCCGGTCATCATGACATCCACCACACTCATCCCGGCCTGGGCAAGTTGAGCGCCGCATATGGGTAAGGCGAGATGCACCAGTGAGGCGGTTTCCTTCCGGCTGATGGCCCGTAAATCGGCGATGAATCTGCCCAACTTGTCTCTCCCGACGGGTATATAGGCTGCAGAAACGCCATAGAGTAGCAGGACTGACTGGCCTCTGCTCGTGAAGCCCGAGCGGGTATACTGGTCATCGAGTTTGTACCGGAACGATAAGAGAGCAACCGTGACCCAATCCGAAACACGCTGGACCTTGGACGATATTACCGCCTTGTTCGATGGGCTCTTCCATGAGACATACAGTACCCGGCTGGTACGTGGCGCTGACGAGCCGTTATACCGCCCGGCAGGCGCTGATTATGATTACCATCAAGTGATTTTTGCTCGTGGTTTCTACGCTAGCGCCTTGCATGAAATCAGTCACTGGTGCATCGCGGGAGAACGCCGCAGAGGGCTTGAAGATTACGGTTACTGGTATTTACCCGATGGCCGCACTGCCGAGCAACAAGCGGCTTTCGAAAAAGCGGAAATCG
This sequence comes from Halomonas sp. Bachu 37, assembly GCF_039691755.1. Classification (NCBI taxonomy): domain Bacteria; kingdom Pseudomonadati; phylum Pseudomonadota; class Gammaproteobacteria; order Oceanospirillales; family Halomonadaceae; genus Halomonas; species Halomonas kashgarensis. The sequence continues at coordinate 647,542 of NZ_CP137552.1, forward strand.
CTCCCCAGGCGCTTGAACTATTATTCACTGAAGCTTGCCAGAGGCGCTTCCACGTCAGCGTGGACAACCTGGGCGGGGATGCTGAGGTGGACCGAGAGGCTTTTGAGGCGCGTGTCATGAGCAGGGCCGAGCGCTACCGACAAGAAGGCTTACCTGTTCGTGCCGCTGCATTCCGTTATGCCCTGCTGGCATATTATCAAGAAAACAGATCACGCAAGGCAGCCATAGAGTGTGGTTTGGCTGCCTTGCGTGGTGATCCTATTCTGCAGTGAGGTCTTCAGTCAGGCGTTGATGCAAGCTCAACATGACTTGGGTCTCGTGTTCCGGTCGCAAGGGTTCGAGCCCCAGTTCGCTGAACATTTCACTGCGTTGGCGCTGCCACTCACCCGCTGAAACATGATCGTAGAGGCTTTCCGCCGGGGCCAGCTCGACAAAGGGGTCTAGCCCGTAGGTATCGAACAGGCGCGCCAGGGCAGCCTCCTCCTCGCCGTTATCGCTGGTATAGAGCGTGGCGGAAAAATGGTCGTTTTCCAGTTCACGTATTACATCCAGTGGGCTTACCCCGAAACTCTCCAGTTCTTCGAGGCTATAGCCGCCCAGGACGTTCATGTCTTCGTCGAACCAGTCGGCGTCCGGTTGAATCAGGGTGTGCTTGACGCGTCCATCGGGTAATGACCAGGCAATCGCGAGGGGTAACCCGTCCTGATCACCGGTTTCGATGGCGATGAAGCCGGGAAAATCATCCATGTTGCAATCCCTCGCTATCAGTGTGGGGAAGTCGGAAAAAGGCGGTGGCGGTGGCGGTAGTGGCCTCGGCCAATCGTGCTTCGCCAATACCATGCCAGTGCGCGATCTCGCGGCCTATCCAGGGAAGAAGTGCCGGTTCGTGGCGGCGTCCCTTGAGCTTGGCGGGAAGATTGCGCGGAAGCAGATAGGGACAGTCGGTTTCCAGCATCAGCCGTTCCAGCGGAATAGCCCCAACCAATTCCCGCAGATGGTGCCCGCGACGCTCGTCGCACAGCCAGCCGGTCAAACCGATATGCAGATCCAAGTCTAGATAACCATAGAGTGTGGCTCGGTCGGCAGTGAAGCAATGCACCACCGCTTGGGAGATATCGTCACGCCAGGCATGCAGCATCTGCTGCATGCGCTTGCCGGCATCGCGCTCGTGCAAAAAGAGCGGTAAGCCACTCTCGGCAGCGAGACCGAGCTGAGCCTCAAAAGCCCGCTCCTGCGCCTGGGGAGAAGAGAAGTTGCGATTGAAGTCGAGTCCGCACTCACCGACCGCCACCACTTCGGGCTCTTTATGAAGTGCCGCCATGTCGCGTGCCATGCTGGCATTCCAGTGGCTCGCATCGTGCGGGTGTACACCAGCCGTGGCATACAGACCGGGGTAGCGCCGAGCCAGTTCCACCGCCTGTTCGGCATGTTCGAGATCGGTCCCGGTTACTATCAGTTTGGTGACGTTGGCAGCGCGTGCTCGTTGCAGCACGGCTTCCAGATCACGATTGAAGCTTTCGTGGGTCAGATTGGCGCCTATATCAATCAAGGGAGCGGGCGAGCGAAAGCGTAGTGCCTCGGGAAGAAAATCATCGAACGAATCAGCCAGCTCGGCCACGGTTCAACTCCTGTGTACGGCAGAAAGGTACAAGCAAAAAAGTATTGTACCTGTGCGGCCCCGCCTCCTGCCAACCCTGATCGCCAAGGGCAGTTCTCAGTGGCAAGAGGGTGGCTATCGCCAGAATGACTCAACAGTCAAGCATGGCGTGTTATGTGTTATTCGATCTAAAAGAGAACTCGGGGAAATGGAAGTTTTATTAGCAAGACACTGATTATAAATATAATAATGTTTAATGAAGTGAAATGGAGAAGGGCTCGGTGAAATGAAGATGGCATGAAATGCAAAGAAAATGGCCTGAAGCGTAAACCATCGAAACGGGATTACTCCTACCATGAAGTAACCGGTCACAAGCAGTATTCAAATGCAGTACCGGCCATTGAGGTTTTACCTTGAATAACAACAAGACAGGGTTTTCATCTATGCGACTCAATCATCAATTTGCCAAGAGCGCTCTGGCGCTTTCCATCATCCTTGCCGGACACACGGGGCTGGCGCATGCCACCGATTCCTCGATAACCGATAACGAGATTCGCATCGGTTACCTGGCGGACATGTCCGGTGTCTACCGGGATCCCATCGGCCCGTTGGGGTTGGATGCGATCAATATGGCAATCGAGGATGTCGGTGGCAGTGTCGCTGGTGCGGATATCGTTCTTTTCAATGCCGACGATCGCAACAGTCCCGATGTCGGTTCCAGCGTCGTACGTGAGTGGATTGACGAGCAAAATGTCGACATGGTGACGGGGTTGGTGGCCTCATCGGTAACCCTGGCAGCGGTCAAGTTGCTGGAGGAGGAGAACCGTCTGGGGCTGGTGAATGGTGCGGTCTCATCCAGTGTGACCAATGAGCACTGCTCGCCCAACCATATTCATTGGGTCTATGACACCTGGGCCATGTCCAACGGCACAGCCAAGGCGATAACCCAGGAGGGCCACAAGAACTGGTACCTGCTGAGTGCGGATTACTCGTTCGGCCATGCGCTGGAGCAAGATGTCGAGCGGGTCGTTACCGAGAATGGCGGTACGATCGTCGGCTCGGCGCGTCACCCTTTCCCCAGCAGTGATTTCTCCTCCTTCATGCTTCAGGCCCAGGCCTCGGGAGCCGATGTCATCGCTCTGAACAATGCCGGGGGGGATACCATCAACGCCGTTCGCACGGCCGGCCAGTTCGGCATCACCCAGGCGGGGCAGATCCTGGCGGGAATGGTGCTGTTCAGCACCGACATTCGCAGCCTGGGGTTGGAAAACGCCCAGGGGCTGCAGTTCACCAAGGCTTGGTACTACGATCTCAATGACGAGACCCGCGCCTGGGCCGAACGTTTCCGCGAGCGTACCGGCAGCATGCCGACTATGGTTCATGCCGGACTGTATTCCAGCACCCTGCACTATCTCGAGGCGATCGAGGCGGTAGGAACGGACGATACCCAGGCGGTTCGCCAGCAGATGATGGATACCCCCGTCAACGACATCTTCGCCACGGATGGCTACATCCGCGAGGATGGACGCATGGTGCACGACATGTACCTGGTGGAGGTGAAGACACCGGAAGAGTCCGCGGATGAAGACGATCTCTTCCGTGTCGTGCGCACCATACCCGCGGAAGAAGCCTTCCGTCCCTTGTCCGAAAGCGTGTGTCCTCTGGTCAATAGCTGATTCTTTGGTCAACAAGTGAGGAGACCATCGATGACAGAAGTGATGGACTCCGTTGAAGCCACGCAGCAGCCAGCAACATACGAAATAGCCAACAATAATAGTCATCAGGAGTGGGCATGAAGACTCAAGTGGCAGTGCCACCCACGATTAACCAGAACACCATCGGCGCGGCATTGAATCGAAGTGCTCGCAAGCATCGTGACAAGCTCGCCCTGGTGTTTGGGGAGCGCCGTTGGAGCTATACCGAGTTGAACCAGGCGGTTAACCGGGTTGCCCGGCGCTTTCTGGAAGCCGGGCTGGAACCCGGCGACCGGCTGGCGGTGTATGGCAAGAATTCCGACGCCTATCTAATCGCCTGGCTGGCCGCGACTCGCGCGGGGCTGGTCCATGTACCGATCAACTTCGCCCTGAGCAGCGACGAGCTGCGCTATATCCTCGATCAGTCCGGTGCCGCCGGGCTGTTGAGCGATCACAGTCTGGCCGCCAATGTTACAGCTGCCACCCACGGCCTGGAGCTCAAGGTGAGCGCTACCTTGCATGCTGACCAGGGCGAAACGCTCGATGTATTGCGAACGGCACTCAGCGAGAGCGATGCTACCGAGCCGGCGGTCGATATCGATGCATCCAGCCTTGCGCAGTTGCTGTATACCTCTGGCACCACCGCGGCGCCGAAGGCCGCGATGATGACCCACCAGGCGTTGATGGCGGAATACACGGCGTGCATGGTGGAGCTGGATATCAAGGGTGACGAGCCGATGCTGGCGGCCTTGCCGCTCTATCACTCGGCCCAGATGCATGTGTTTCTGATGCCGGCCTTGTTACTCGGTGCCCCGGTCTATCTGCATGAAGCGCCGCTGCCGGATCAATGCCTGGCGCGTATGGCGCAGGAGCGCATTGTGTCGTTCTTTGCACCACCGACGGTCTGGATCAGCCTGCTGCGCCATCCCGAGTTCGATAACTACGATCTCTCCTCCCTGCAAAAAGCCTATTACGGCGCTTCCATCATGCCGGTGCCGGTTCTCGAGGAGCTGCAGCAGCGCATTCCCGGGGTCGGGCTCTACAACTGCTACGGTCAGAGTGAAATCGCTCCGCTGGCGACCGTGTTGCGTCCCGACGAACACCAGCAGCGTCCGGCGTCGGCGGGCCGCCCGATCCTGACGGTGGAAACGCGTATCGTCGATCTCGAGATGAACGATGTGCCCATCGGCGAGCACGGCGAGATTGTCCATCGGTCCCCGCAACTGATGACCGGTTACTGGGATAAACCCGACATGACCCAGGAAGCGTTCATCGGCGGTTGGTTTCACTCCGGCGATGTGGGCTATTTCGATGACGAGGGCTATTTGTATGTCGTCGATCGCATCAAGGACGTGATCAACACCGGAGGCGTGCTGGTGGCCAGCCGGGAAGTGGAAGAAGTCCTGTTCCAGCATTCAGCGGTCTCGGAAGTGGCGGTGATCGGCCTGCCGGATGTCAAGTGGATAGAAGCGATCACGGCGGTCGTGGTGCTCAAGGCGGGGGCTGAGGTCGATGAGGCGGAGCTGATCGCCCACGCCAAGTCGCACATGGCGCCCTACAAGGTTCCCAAGCGCATCCTGTTCGCCGATGAACTGCCCAAGAGTACCGCAGGCAAGATTCTCAAGCGGCATCTGCGCAAGGATTTCCAGGACTGAATCATGGCTCACTCCGAACATACTGATATGACGGCGCTTTTTCACGACATGATTCGCCGGTTTCTGGCTCAAGAGGTGGCGCCCCATTACGAGCAATGGGAAGAGCAGGGAGAAATCCCCCGTGGGATATGGCACAAGCTGGGTGAAGCCGGCCTGCTGGGGATCGACCTGGATGAGAGTCACGGCGGCGCGGGAGCGGATGTGGCCGTTACCCAGCTGGCGCTCGAGGAGATCTCCCGCCATGGCTTCGGCGGGCTGGCAAGTGCCTATAACATCCACGCCAATATTGTCATGCCCTATCTCCAGAACCTGGGAAGCCCGGCTCAACAGGAGCAGTGGCTACCCGCTATGGCACGGGGTGAGGTGGTGGGTGCCATCGCCATGACCGAGCCCAATGCGGGCAGTGACCTGGCAGCACTGAAGACTCGCGCCAAAAAAGTGGAGGCTGGATGGCAGCTTGACGGCGCCAAGCTGTTCATCACCAACGGCCAGGTGGCCGATCTGGTCATCGTCTGCGCCAAGACCGACCCGGACGCGGGCGCCAAGGGTGTCTCCTTGTTTCTGGTGGATACCCGGCTGCCCGGATTTTCCCGTGGCAAACCGATCAGGAAAATCGGCCAGCACGCCAGCGATACTGCCGAGCTGTTCTTCGACCAGCTGTTGCTGCCCGAGTCGGCACTGCTGGGAGAAGTCGGTGCGGGGTTTCGCTACTTGATGCAGGAGCTGCCTCGTGAACGCCTGGGCGTCGGTGCCCAGGCATTGGGTGCCATGGAAGGGGCGCTGGCATTGACGCTTGACTACGTCAAGGAGCGACGTGCTTTCGGCCAGGCGGTCGGAGACTTTCAAAACACCCGCTTCAAGCTGGCCGAGATCAAGGCGCAAATCGACATGGCCCGGGCCTATTTCGATTCCTGCGTGGAGAAGTATCGCCACCAGAAAATGGACTCCACCGATGCCGCCATCCTCAAGTTGCAATTGAGTGAAATGCAGTGCCGCACCGTGGACACCTGCCTGCAGTTTTTCGGCGGCTACGGTTATACCCTCGAGTATCCGATTTCGCGGTTCTACCTGGATGCTCGGGTGCAAACCCTCTACGCCGGTACCTCGGAAATCATGAAAGAGGTCATCGCTCGTTCCCTGCTGGGCAGAGCGGCCTGAGCGGCAATCATGGCGAGCGTGGGCAGACTGTGACAGAACAGCGTTGACAGCACGGCTTTACAGGACAGAACTGACAGGAGAAAGACATGCGCTTGGATTCGGTTGTTATCGTCGATGGGGTGCGTACCGCCATCGGTAGCTTCGGCGGCAGCCTGGCGGGGCTGGCCCCGCATGAAATGGGCACGGTGACGGCGCGTGAGGCGCTCCAGCGCGCCAAGGTCGCCCCCGACTGGATCGATCATTCGGTCTATGGGCATATCATCACCACCGGGCCGCAGGATGCCTATCTGGCGCGCCATATCGCACTCGATGCCGGCGTGCCGGAAGCGGCGGCAGCCTTCAACGTCAATCGTCTGTGTGGCTCGGGCGTGCAGGCGGTGGTGTCGGCGGCTCAGCAGATAGCGCTGGGTGACAGCCGCTTCGCTCTGGCGGGCGGGGCCGAATCGATGAGCCGTGGGGCTTACGTGTTGCCTCCCCAGGCCCGCAACGGGATACGCATGGGGCATGCCGATATTCAGGATTTGACCCTGGGAATTCTCAGCGACCCATTCGGCAGCGGCCACATGGGGGTGACGGCGGAGAATATTGCTAAGCGTAACGGTCTCTCCCGCGACGACCTGGATCAATTCGCCCTCGAAAGCCACCAGAAGGCCGCCCGGGCCATCGACGAAAACCGATTTGCCGACCAGATCGTGGCGGTTCCCGTCAAGCAAGGCCGCGGTGAACGGCTGTTTACCCAGGACGAGCATGTGCGTGAAAACGTCACCCTGGAAGACCTGGCACGACTGAAGCCGGCTTTCCGCAAGGATGGCATCGTCACCGCCGGTAACGCCTCCGGAATCAACGATGGCGCTGCGTCCCTGGTGCTGGCCGATGCCGATGAAGCGCAGCGCCAGGGCTTGACGCCACGGGCTTGCCTGCGCGTGGCGACCGTGGCCGGAGTAGAGCCGTCACTGATGGGGCTGGGGCCCATACCGGCGGTCAAGCGCTGCCTCAAGCAGGCGGGGCTGAGCATCGGCGATATCGACGTAATCGAATCCAACGAAGCCTTTGCCGCTCAGGCGCTCGCCGTGGCCCGGGAACTGGAATTTCCCCTGGAGCGTCTCAATCCCAACGGCGGGGCCGTAGCCCTGGGGCACCCGGTGGGTGCCACCGGCGCCATCCTGATTCTCAAGGCGCTGCATGAACTGGAGCGAACCGAAGGGCGCTACGGTCTCATTACCTTGTGTATTGGTGGGGGGCAAGGCATCGCCTTGCTTATCGAGCGCTGCTGAGCCAATTATCGTTACGGTAAATCCCGCAAGAGACATGACCAACAAGTGCTATTAACAACAATAGCCATGAACAACAGGAGCCAATCATGAGCCAGGTCACGCCGAAGATTCTTCCGCCCACGGCTTCCGCCACGAATCCGCCGCTGATGATCGGCGATCTTCTCGATTCGGGCGTGCGCATGGCTGGTGACAACCAGATTGTCTACCGCGACCAGAGTCGTCATGACTACCGGCGTTTTCGTCAGCGCGTTCACCAGCTGGCGCACCTGTTGTCGGCGCAAGGGGTCAAGGCGGGAGATGTCGTGGCGGTGCTGGATTGGGATAGCCACCGTTACCTGGAATGTTTCTTCGCCATCCCCATGCTTGGCGCGGTGCTTCACACGGTCAATGTGCGTCTGGCACCCGAACAGATCCACTACACCATGGAGCACGCCGAGGATGCCTTCGTCCTGGTTCATGAGGATTTCGTGCCGTTGATGGCACCATTGGCGATAAAGTTGCCAATGGTGAAAGGCTATCTGCTGTGCCGGGAACAAAACCAGATTGACGAATCTGCGGCCGCCCAATCAGGGCTCGATGTGGTGGGCGAGTACGAGGCCTTGCTCGCCGAGCAGCCACTCGAGTATGACTTTCCGACATTCGACGAGAATGCCGTGGCCACGCTGTTCTATACCACCGGTACCACCGGCAACCCCAAGGGAGTGTTCTTTACCCACCGGCAGCTGGTGTTGCATACCCTGGGCGAAGCCAGCCTGTTCCAGGCGCCGGGCTTTGCCTTGCTCGATAGGGACAAGGTCTACATGCCCATCACCCCCATGTTCCATGTCCATGCCTGGGGCGTGCCCTATACCGCCACGCTGATGGGGGCAACGCAAGTCTACCCCGGGCGCTACGAGCCGGAAATGCTGGTCAATCTGCTGCTCAAGGAGAAGGTCGATTTCTCCCATTGCGTTCCCACGCTGCTCAACATGGTGGTCAGCGCCGATGCCATCGCCTCGGGGCAGGTCGATCTCTCCGGCTGGAAGGTACTGGTCGGCGGTAGCGCCCTGACCCAGTCGCTGGCGAGCAAGGCCAGGGAGCTGGGAATCGATACGCGCAGTGCCTACGGCATGTCGGAGACCTGTCCGCTATTGACGGCGGATATATTGCCCAGCGATATCGATAAAGCCGATTTCGAGACCCAATTGCCCTGGCGCTGCAAGGCCGGGCTTCCCGTACCGCTGGTCACGTTGCAGGTCGTTGACGAAAGCGGCGAGCCGCTGCCTCACGATGGCAGGAGCGTGGGGGAAGTGCGCGTAAAGGCTCCCTGGCTGACCCAGGCATATTACAAGGAGGAGAAGCGTAGCGAGGAGCTGTGGCGTGACGGCTGGCTGCATACCGGCGATGTCGCCTCGTTGGATGAGCGGGGATTTCTGACCATCAGCGATCGTATCAAGGACGTTATCAAGACCGGTGGCGAGTGGCTGTCGTCGTTGGAATTGGAGAACTACATCAGCCGCTGCCCGGGAATCGCCGAAGTGGCGGTGATCGGTATCAAGGACGAGAAATGGGGCGAACGGCCAGCGGCTCTGGTGGTGGCGAATGATCTCAACAATCCCCCCGAAGCCGACCAGGTGCAGGCTTTTCTGCAAACCTTCGTCGATCAGGGCAAGCTCAACCGCTGGGCGATTCCGGCATTCATTCGTTTCGTCGACGAGATTCCCAAGACCAGCGTGGGCAAGCTGGACAAGAAGCGCATTCGTCAGGAGGTTTAGGCCGTAGAGGCGAGTTCACGTCGGTACGCGGCGGGCGAGTTGCCCGTCCACGCCTTGAAGGCGCGACTGAAACAGGCCAGGTCGTCGAACCCCAGCGCTTCGGCGATGGAGATCAGAGGGCGCTCGCTGCGGGTGAGCGCCTGGATGGCGTAGTCGCGCCGGAATTCATCCTTGACCGCCTGGAAGTGCGTGCCTTCGGCCGTAAGATGACGGGAAAGAGTTCTGACCGACATATGCAGCGCCTGAGCTACATCGCCTACCGATCCGGAGGCTGGTAGATGACGGGCAAGGTGTTCACGGACACGGTGCGATAGCAGGCGATCCTCGAACGAAACGTAGAACCAGTCGGCGGGAGCCCGTTTGAGAAACGCGCCCAGGTTGCGCTTGGTCTGCCGGATGGGCTGCTCCAGTAGTTGGCTATCGAAATAGAACGCCGTCTGGGGACGATCGAAATGCAGCTTGCCCGGATAGAAATAGAGATAGTCGGCGCTATGGGCCGGCTGGGCGTAGGCGCACTCCATCATCAGCGGCGGAATCTTGCGCGCAATCATCCACGAGGCGATGCCGTGAAACAGCTTGAGCATCAACTCGTGAATCAGGATACGGCTGCCGGTAGGCGTACGGTACTCCACCAGCGCCATACGGGCCAGGTCGCCATCCACGGAATACTCGTAGCCGAAGTCATCCAGCAGGATGCGGAAGAATAGCGTGTAGCGATGCAGCGCGACCTTCAGCGTCGGGGCATCGAGAACGCTCAAGCAAAGAAGTTTCAGTGTGCCGCCGCGCAAGGGTCGGGCAAAGAATCCTGGAGTCTCGTCGTCAAGCAGCAGCACCAGCGAGCGGTAGAGCCTGGCGAACTGCTCCACGGTCACCCGACCATGGGGAGCATCGAGTAGAAAATTCGGTATTCCGGCATAGTCCAGACATTGTTGACGGTAGCGCGACGGGTGCGCCAGGCCGTTAAACAGCTCGTTGACGAAATGCATGGAAACCGTAACCGTCACTGATATCGCTCCTGCGCCGGGACTCGAAAGGCTTGACGTTAGCACGCCCTCGATGGACCCTCCAGCGGTTGCATCCACGCCACTTGCCCCCATGCCCTTGGCCATGCGTTACACTACCCGGATCAACATGCTCCCGGAATGACCCGCGCCTGTGACTCGAGAGGATACTGCGTGACCCTGCTACGTCTGGAACAACTGCAACTTGCCTATGGCACCCATGTACTGCTCGACCGCGCCGAACTGACGCTGGAAAGAGGTGAGCGGTTGGGGCTGGTGGGCCGTAACGGCACCGGTAAATCGACACTGTTGAAGCTGGTGGCTGGCGACATTTTCCCCGATGACGGGTCGATCTGGCGCGTCCCGGGCTTGAAGATCGGCGTGCTTTCCCAGGAGCTACCCGAATCCACCGGCATGACCATCTTCGAGGTAGTCGCCCAGGGTCTCCCCGAGGCGGGTGAACTGTTGGCGGAATATCATCACCTCATCCATGAAGATGAGCCCGACATGAACCGCATGGCGACGCTGCAGACGCGCCTGGAGGCCATTGACGGCTGGTCGTTTCATCAACAGATCGATGTAGTGCTGACGCGCCTCGGCTTGCCGCCCGAAGCGGAAATGAATTCTCTTTCCGGTGGCTGGCGCCGGCGCGTGGCGCTGGCCCGGGCGCTGGTCTCGGAACCCGATCTGTTGCTGCTGGATGAGCCGACCAACCACCTGGACCTGGATACCATCGCCTGGTTGGAAGAGCAGTTGCTGGCCTTCAGCGGCGCGGTATTGCTGATTACCCACGACCGTACCTTCCTCTCCAAGCTGGCCACCAATATCCTCGAGCTGGATAGAGGCAAGCTCGGCCGATATCCCGGTGACTACGCTGCGTATCAGGCGCGCAAGCAGCATGAACTCGAGATCGAGGCTCGGGAGAACGCCGAGTTCGACAAGAAACTGGCCCAGGAAGAGACCTGGATTCGCCAGGGAATCAAGGCCCGCCGAACCCGTAATGAAGGCCGTGTACGCGCGCTTGAGCAGATGCGTAACGAACGCAGCCAACGGCGCGAACGTCAGGGCCAGGCCAATCTCAGCGTGGATAGCGGCGAGCGTACCGGCAAGCGTGTGGTGGAGCTCAAGGGGGTCAGCCACTACTTCGGCGAAGAGGCGATCATTCGCGATCTATCGCTGGAAATTCAGCGCGGAGATCGTATCGGTTTTCTGGGTCGCAACGGGGCAGGAAAGACCACGCTGCTCAAGATATTGCTGGGTCAGCTCGAGCCCACCGAAGGCACGGTACGTCTGGGAACCAACCTGAAAGTGGCGTATTTCGATCAACTGCGTGCGGGGCTGGAGCCGAACAAGACGGTTTACGACAACGTCGCCCAGGGTAGCGACCGGGTCAGCGTGGGTGGCAAGGACCGCCATGTGATGAGTTACCTGCAGGATTTCCTGTTCACCCCCGAACGCGTGCGCCAGCCGGTCAAGGCCTTGTCAGGTGGTGAGTCCAACCGTTTGCTGCTCGCCAAGCTCTTCACCCAGCCGGCGAACGTGCTGGTACTGGATGAGCCGACCAACGACCTGGACATGGAAACCCTGGAGTTGCTCGAAGAGCTGCTGCTCGACTTCGACGGGACGCTGCTGCTGGTGTCCCACGACCGAGCCTTCATGGATAACGTGGTGACCAGCGTGCTGGCTTTTGAAGGCGAGGGCGCCATACGCGAGTATGTGGGCGGTTATAGCGACTGGATTCGCCAGGGCGGCAGACTGCCCCCCGCACCTTGGGAAGGTGCCGCACGTCAGCAGGCCGAGCCGGTGGCTGAAATTGCCCCGACCAAGAGCACAAGCGCAGTAGCTCCAGAGCCGACGAAGAAAAGCGTGAAGCTCTCCTACAAGTTGCAGCGAGAACTGGACGCGCTACCAGCGCAGATAGAGCAATTGGAAAACGAGCTTGCCGATTTCGAGACCCGGATCGCCGATCCGGCGTTCTACCAGCAGGAGGCGGGTACCGTCAGCACTACGCTGAAGGAGCATGCCGATAAGCAGGCAGAGCTTGAGGCGATGATGGAACGCTGGGTGGAGCTCGAAGCGAAGTCCGCCGGCGAGTAAGCCGCACTGCTGAAAACTCAAGTGCAGCAAGGTGCCTTGCTGCACGTAAGAGTCGGTCAACAAGTGGCGACGAAATCACTCGTCGCTTTTTTCGCCTTTATGGCCCACACGCACCGCCAGCACGTCGCACTGAGCGCCATGCAACACACCCGTGGAGGTGGAACCCAGCAGCAGGGCAAAGCCATGGCGGCCATGCGAGCCCACCACGATCAGGTCAACATCGTTTTCTTCGGCGAAGCGGTGAATTTCGGTATCCGGCATGCCGACCACGACATGTTGATCCTGAGCGGGAACGTGAGGCGAGGCGATCTCCGCCAGGCGCTTCTTGGCATGATCGTCCAGTTGATCCTGAATACTGGTAAGGTCCATGGGGATATCACCACCATAGGCGAAACCCAGTGGCTCGAGGGTATGCATGATGGATATCTTGGCGCTGTCGTTACGTTCAGCGATGGCAACGGCGCGCTCCAGAACCTTGTGTGAATCCTTGGTCAGATCCACTGCGACCAGAATATGATGATAGCTCATGGGTAGCTCCTCGGGTGGTGGGATATCAAGGCGAAGGTTTAACCTACTTTAAGCGTGATGCCACCACGTAACAACGATCTGCGTCAGCTTTTACACTGGTGGCCAGTTCAGGTGGAATCAATTGGGATAAACGTTGGAGAGAATCGAATGGAATGGCTGATCATTGTCCTTATCCTGATGTTTGTAGCGGCGCCCGTCATGTGGCTCAAGCCCTCGCCGCGTCAGAAGCGCCTGGTGAAACTGCGTCGTGAACTGGGCCAACAAGGGGTGACCATAAAATTGGAAAAGCCTCCCTTGCATGAGTTCAAAGGCACCATGCCGGCGTATCGGTGGCGTTATCCGGAACAGGCACCAGGCCCCGATTTCACTCTGGTACGCGACAGCCACGCCAGCGAAGCGCTGGAGACGTACCTGCCCGGCTGGCGCTGGCGCGTAGCCCCCTTGCGGCCATTACCCGAGTCGGCGCATCCGTTTTTCGCCCGCTTGCTCGAACGTCTGCCTCAGGATGCACTTATCATCGAATCAGACCCACAAGCCTTGACGCTATGGTGGTGGGAATCCCAGAACGAAGAACGTTTTCAGCAGTATCTTGATGACTTTAAAGGCCTGCGCGATGCGCTCGCCGGGCATTCGGATCAGCCACGGACCCAACCTATGGGCCCCCTGGATACTTCTGAATAGTTATACCTCTAAATAACCAAGCGTACCGGGACCGTGTGGTCAGCTCAGAGGCGTCAGGAAGAAGTTTCCTTGGCCTGGATGGCAAGTCCATTATGCTCGATTCGTGCCAGCCAACTGTCGAGCTGCTCTATCTCTTCGTCCTTCAATCCCGCCAGCATCTCCTGGCGGGCGGTATTGGCCACGCTTTCGATCTGTTCGAACAGCGGTGTAGCGGCTGGGGTCAAATAAACACGTTTGGTGCGGCGGTCATAATCGCAGGTTCGTCTCTCGATCAGTCCCTGGGCTTCCAACTGACTTAACGTACGTACCAGGGACGGGGCTTCCACCCCAATGGCGCGTGCCAGTTCGCATTGTGGTTGGCCATCTCCCATACGTCCCAGATGGTAAAGCGTTACCCAACGAGTCTGGGTCAAGCCAAGTGGTGCCAGCCGTCGATCCAGAATGGAGCGCCATAGGTGGGGCAGACGGGCTATTCTAAAACCGATCATCGAACTCATAAGTCACGTTACACCGCAGTAGTAATGAAATTGCTATTCTATAACGCTGAAGTCGTCAGGCGCTGCACGAACTGGCCTGCACCGCTGCACCTGAAGAATTCCGTTAGAGCCTGGCCCTGCTGGTCAGCTGCAATAGGTGAAATCGTATCAATCCTTGCGTAGTTTGCAGAATAAAACCGCTTCCTGTCTTGAGTGAGCGCAATGATTGACACGAAATGACCTGCTTCGGGAGTGAACCGTTGGGCGACGGCGCTACTCCGGTTCGATATCTCCCTGGCCGGGTATGAGACGCCTGAGATTCAAGCGGCTTAGCCCGGTGCGCTGTATATGACTGTCCGCCAATGTCGCCTGTTCCGGGTCGCTTGATACCGTAAAGCGTACCAAACCGATACGTTGACCGCTGTCGGTCATGATATCGATGCGCCAATCCCCTTCTGGCTGTTCGGGAAAGTTCAGCTTGTGGCTCCAGGCCCGATAACCCTTCTCCCGGCCACCGTCGATATCCAGTTCCACACTGTCGATCAATGTTCCCTCATGATGCCATTCATGGGTAATGGTTTCGCTCAAGCCGCGTGGTGCGCGAATGGCGGTATACAGATACAGCCCGTTCTGCGCCAAGCGTTCCGGTGTTAGGGCCGCGGACCCCTCGGGGGCACGCCGCTCGGTATCCAGGGCCGGGGCCAAGGCATGTCCTGTCATCCACAAGCTTGCCGGAGGCACCCATATCCGTCCCATCCACGCCACGCTGGCAAGTGTCAGACTCAAGACGACGAGTATGCCCCAATGGGTGAACGAATGTTGTTTCAGCAGGTGCAGGACACTTGGCAGGGTAAACACCACCATGGCAATAATGGCTACTATCAGACTTTGCCCTGTGGACAGATGAAGCATGATCGGCAAGGTCACCAGAACCACGAGAAAGACGCAGTGCGCATGAAAAACGAAGAAGAGGCTACGCGAGCGACTGGCCATGCGGAAGTAGAGGGGATCGACGATGGATATCAACGCCATGGTGGCGACCAGGACGGTAAATATCACTTGGCCGCTATTCCAGACAGTAGTAGCGAGTACAAAGGGCAGGGTAAAAAAGAGCGTTTCCTGATGGATCATCTGAGCGATGAATGCGGTCACACCACCAGGCAGG
This sequence comes from Halomonas sp. Bachu 37, assembly GCF_039691755.1. Classification (NCBI taxonomy): domain Bacteria; kingdom Pseudomonadati; phylum Pseudomonadota; class Gammaproteobacteria; order Oceanospirillales; family Halomonadaceae; genus Halomonas; species Halomonas kashgarensis. The sequence continues at coordinate 662,622 of NZ_CP137552.1, forward strand.
GTGGGATAACCACGATGAGCGAGAAAGCGTCCGATCATGCTTTCGGAAAGCAGCAAGACCCAGGCGAACATCAGCCCCAAGGCCAGGGCGGCTCCCAGCCATTGTTGTCGATCCACCAGGAAAAAGCTGCCCAGCCCTGCGCCGAAGGCCATGGGCGGCCACAGCCAGCTCCAGGGGCGTAGTCGGGTGACAAACTGCTCGACCCTGTCTTGAAATTGCGCGAGGCGGTTGGCAGTAATAAGCGGTTTCATGGCCGGTGTCGTCTGCGAGGCAAGCGCTGATCCTAGCAGTCTCGTCATCTGCCGTGGAGTCCTGGCGCCCTTGACGAGGTGAATTAGCCAAAAGTCAGGGCTTGACGTTCTTGTTCGAGTCAACCAAGCTGTCGCAATCAAACGCCCGTATGAATGTTCGGCCAGCTCGAATTTGTGGAGATTCGCGGATGATCTATCAAGGCAATGCCATCACGGTGGCAAGAAACGGCGACGATATCGCCACTCTCACCTTCGATTTGAAGGGTGAGTCCGTCAACAAGCTTTCCAGCGCTGTCGTTCAGGAGCTGGGTGACGCGGTGAAGGCGCTGGAAAACGAGAATGGCCTGAAAGGGCTGATGATCACCAGTGGCAAGGATGCTTTCATTGTCGGTGCCGATATTACCGAGTTTCATGGTCTGTTCGACAAGGGAGAAGAGTACCTGGTCGAAATGAACCTGAAGGTTCACGACATCTTCAATGCCATTGAAGATCTTCCGTTTCCCACGGTGACCGCCATCAATGGCCTGGCGCTGGGTGGTGGCTGCGAAGTCCTGCTGACCACCGACTTCCGGGTCATGGGCGAAAAGGCCAAGATCGGGTTGCCGGAAACGAAACTGGGCATTCTGCCGGGCTGGGGCGGTTGCGTCCGCCTGCCGCGCTTGATCGGGGCCGACAACGCCGTCGAGTGGATCGCCGGCGGCACGGAAAACCGGGCAGCCGACGCATTGAAGATGGGCGCGGTGGATGCCGTGGTGCCCAACGACCAGCTTGAAGCCGCCGCGCTGGATATTCTGGCCCGTGCCGCTAGCGGCGAGCTGGATTACCAGGCCCGCCGCGACGAAAAGAAACAGCCTCTCAAGCTCAACGCCATCGAACAGATGATGGCCTTCGAGACCGCCAAGGGCTACGTGGCAGGCAAGGCCGGCCCGCACTACCCGGCCCCGGTCGAAGCCATCAAGGTGATCCAGAAAGGCGCCGGGGAAGAGCGTGCCCGCGCCCAGGCGATCGAGGCCAAGGCATTCGCCAAGCTGGCCCTGAGCAATGTTGCCTTCAACCTCGTCGGCCTGTTCATGAACGACCAGGTGGTCAAGAAGAAGGCCGGCAAGTACGAGAAGCAGGCGCAGCCGGTCAAGCAGACCGCGGTGCTGGGCGCCGGGATCATGGGTGGCGGTATCGCCTACCAGAGCGCCTCCAAGGGCACGCCGATCCTGATGAAGGATATCAAGGACGAAGCGCTTGAGCTGGGCCTGAAGGAGTCCCGCAAGCTGTTCGCCAAGCAGGTCGAGCGCAAGAAGCTCACCACCGAGCAGATGGCGGAAAAACTGACCAATATTCGCCCCACGCTCTCCTATGGTGATTTCGGCAATGTCGACCTGGTGGTGGAAGCCGTCGTCGAGAATCCCAAGGTCAAGGGAGCGGTGCTGGCTGAAGTGGAAGAAAGCGTGGGTGAAGGCACCATCCTTACCTCGAATACTTCGACCATTTCGATCAATCGGTTGGCGCAGAACCTGAAACGCCCCGAGAATTTCTGCGGCATGCACTTCTTCAATCCGGTCCATCGCATGCCGTTGGTCGAGGTGATCCGTGGCGCGAAGACCTCCGATGCCGCCGTAGGCGCTACCGTGGCCTATGCCCGCGCCATGGGCAAGACACCGATCGTGGTCAACGACTGCCCCGGATTTCTGGTCAACCGTATTCTCTTCCCCTACTTCGGCGGGTTCAGCTTCCTGGTGGAGCAAGGTGCCGATTTCCAGCGTGTCGACAAGGTGATGGAGAAATTCGGCTGGCCGATGGGGCCCGCCTACCTGCTCGATGTGGTCGGCCTGGATACTGCCGTTCATGCCGGTGAAGTGATGGCCGAAGGTTTCCCTGATCGCATGGGCAGCATGAGCGGCGAGGGTGACAAGAAGAGCGCCATCCAGCTGATGTACGAAAACGATCGTCTGGGGCAGAAGAACGACAAGGGCTTCTACGCCTATGAAGAGGACCGCAAGGGCAAGCCGAAGAAAGTCAGTGATGAGGCGGCGTATGCTCTAGTCAAGCAGGTGGTGAAGGAGGAGAAGGAATTCTCCGACGACGACATCATCGCCCGCATGATGGTGCCGCTGTGCCTGGAAACCGTGCGTTGTCTTGAAGACGACATCGTCGCTTCCCCGGCGGAAGCGGACATGGCCCTGATCTACGGCATTGGTTTTCCGCCGTTCCGTGGTGGCGCACTACGCTATATCGATGCGTTGGGTGTAGCGGAATTCGTCAAGCTGGCGGATAGACTAGCGCAAGAACTCGGTCCGTTGTATGCGCCGACCGAGAAACTGCGCAAGATGGCCGACGCCGGCAAACGTTTCTACCCCACCGCCAGCCAAGGCTGAAACCACCACGCAGAGGCCGGACAGCAGGCCTACAGGAATTAGGAGTGATCGATGAGTTTGAATCCGAGAGATATCGTGGTGGTAGATGGAGTACGTACCGCCATGGCGAAAGCCAAGAATGGTGCCTTTCGCAACGTGCGGGCGGAGAATCTTTCCGCCGCGGTAATGCAAGCACTGTTCGAGCGTAATCCCAACCTCGACCCCGGCGAAGTCGACGATGTCATCTGGGGTTGCGTCAACCAGACGCTGGAACAATCCATGAATATCGCCCGCAACGCGGCGATCATGACCGGTATTCCGCGCACGGTTCCGGCGCAAACCGTTAACCGGCTGTGCGGTTCATCGATGACGGCGCTGCATATTGCCGCGGCCAATATCAAGGCCGGCATGGGCGACTTCTACATGATCGGTGGGGTCGAGCACATGGAGCATGTGCCCATGGCTCACGGCGTCGACGTCAACCCCGCAGCCAGCAAGTACGCCGCCAAGGCGGCGATGATGATGGGCTTGACCGCCGAGCTTCTGGGCAAGATGCATGGGGTTACCCGCGAGGAGCAGGACAAGTTCGGGGTGCGTTCTCACCAGCGGGCCCAGGCGGCCAACGAACAGGGTTATTTCGATAATGAGATCATCGGCGTGGAAGGGCATGACCAGCGTGGCTTCAAGGTCATGGTCAAGCACGACGAGGTGATTCGTATCGATTCCAGCCTCGAGGAGATGGCCAAGCTCAAGCCGGTCTTCGATCCGCGCGGTGGCACCGTTTCTGCGGGTACCTCATCGGCGTTGTCGGTCGGTGCTTCGGCCATGGCGGTCATGAGCTACGAGCGTGCCCAGGCGCTGGGCCTGGAACCGATCGCAAAGGTGCTTTCCACCGGCGTGGCGGGCTGCGATGCCTCCATCATGGGCTATGGTCCGGTGCCGGCGTCCAAGAAGGCGCTCAAGGCTGCCGGGCTTTCGGCGCAGGATATCCAGACCGTAGAACTCAACGAGGCCTTCGCCGCCCAGGCGATTCCCGTCCTCAAGGATCTGGGATTCCTCGATGCCATGGACGAGAAGGTCAATCTCAATGGCGGCGCGATCGCACTCGGCCATCCGTTGGGGTGCTCTGGCTCGCGTATCTGCACCACCTTGCTGAACGTGATGCGTCAGCAGGACACTACGCTCGGCCTGGCCACCATGTGTATCGGCATGGGCCAAGGTGTGGCGACGGTCTTCGAGCGTTTGAAGTGACCTGGCTTGAAATGATTCTGACTTGAAGTAACAACATTGCTGTAGCGCAGCGCCCCCTGTTCACAAGTACGCTTCGCGGGCAGGGGGCGTCTGCTTTGATGAGGCTGATCAATCTTGTGAGCATTGACGATGTGAACAATGAGCAATAAGATGCATTTTGTATGAACTTTAATACTCCACTACGAGATCACTCCAATGGGACTACTCAAAAGCCTTTTCCAGAAGAAGGATGCGATAGATAAGCCAGTGGTGCAGACGCAGGAGCCCGTGTCGGTAAAGCCAGATAGGAGCGAGCCTGCCGCTAACGCCGTCAATAAGAAGGCAAAGCACGGAGAGGAGGGTGTTTGCTGCGGGTCATGTCAGTAACACCGCGAGTTTAGTGTACAAGTGGCACAAGTTAAATATAGCGGGCTTGCCTTTCAGGCAGGCCCGCTTCTTTACAAAACGCCTGCTTCGAGTCCGGCTGACATGGTCATCGCCAGTTCTTCTACCTGGTCGATAAAATCTTCCTGCCATTCGCCGCGCAGGGTCAGCGGTTCCTGTACCCACTTCCAACGCAAGCCTGTAACGATGCTCTCCACCGCTCGGCGGGTACCAGTACCGTCGTGTCCTGCCCGTATGTAAAGCGCACAAGGCAAGCCCTGCTTTTCCTCGAGCACGGCGTAATAGCTACGGTCGAAGAAATCCTTCAGGGCACCGCTCATATAGCCCAGGTTTTCGGTGGTGCCGAGCAGGATGCCATCACAGGCCATGACATCGTCCGGTCCGGCATCGAGAGGGGGCTTGACCACTATCTCGACGGCCTCGATATCCTCATGCCTGGCACCTGCTTCTGCCGCCTCACGCAATTTAAATGTATTGGCGGATGGCGCGTGGGCGACGATCAGCAGCTGTTTCATCACGCAAACCTCGCTAACAAGCTTATGTATTTCTTAGCATAGTGTTATCGGAAACGACTTTGCATGGAAAGCCTTGAACGTCTAGATTAGGAGGGCACCGAGGCCTAACGGTGTGTTTGTGTTATATCAAAGGAGACTGATATGAGTACTACCCAGGATCTATTCCCGACGCGGTTGGAACGCAAGATAGGGATGTTCGAGCGCCTCGATCCTGTAATTCATAGCGAAGGAGCGCAACGCAACAATGGCCCCTTGAGTGAGGAACAACTGAGCGATTACGAACGCAAGGGTTTTCTCTCCTTCGAGAATTTCTTCCCCAGAGAGGAGATGGAAGCGTTCATCCAGGAGCTGAGAGACTACGAAGACGATGAGGATCTCAAGCTTTCCGAAGGTACCGTACTCGAACCCGGACGCCAGGAAATTCGCTCGATCTTCGGCATTCATGAGCTCTCCGAGCGCTTCAGCCGCTTGACTCGTGACCCGCGCCTGTTGGCCATGGTGCAGCAGTTGCTGGGTAGCGACGTGTATATCCATCAGTCGCGTATCAATTACAAGCCCGGCTTCAAGGGTAAGGGCTTCGACTGGCACTCCGATTTCGAGACCTGGCATAGCGAAGACGGCATGCCGCGCATGCGCTCGCTGAGCTGCTCGATCATCCTTACCGACAATGGCGAATTCAACGGCCCTTTGATGCTGGTACCGGGATCGCATAATTATTTCATTCCGTGCGTGGGGCGTACTCCGGAGAACAATTACAAGGAGTCGCTCAAGAGCCAGGATGTAGGGGTGCCAGACAACGCCAGCCTGCGCCAATTGATGCTGGAAGGTGAAATAGAAGCCCCGAAAGGTGGGGCAGGCTCTCTGGTGTTGTTCGAGTGCAATACCATGCACGGCTCCAACATCAACATGTCCTGCTGGCCGCGCAGTAACCTGTTCTTCGTCTACAACAGTGTCGAAAACGGCCTGGTCGAGCCTTTCTGCGGCAATCGTCCGCGGCCTGACTTCCTGGCTAACCGCACCAATTGGCAACCATTGGAGCCGGTCGAGAGTTAATCGTCTTACTCTACTCACGCAGGCTTGTTGGCAGCTTGACGTAGTGTGTCACGCCAGAAGAAGAAAACGCCGAGGTGAAAGCTTCGGCGTTTTTGCAGGTCACAGGTAAGCAAAAACAAAATCATCTCGTTGACGATAAAGGGAACGGCGCCATGCAGGAACTCAACCTTGCTCTAGCCACCATTGCCGGAATGATCCTGGTGTTGAGCTTGTTGTCGCGGCCTGTCGACCATTCATGGCTTTCCGCTCCGCTACTGGCGTTTCTGCTGGGCTTGCTGCTGAGTCCGCAAGGCCTGGCTTGGCTTGACCCCGCTGCCTGGGGCGACAGTCGATTGTTGATGGAAGAGGTGGCGCGTTTGACCCTGGGTATCAGCTTGATGGGCATCGCATTGCGCTTGCCGCCCAAGTTCCCCCTGATCCAGTGGCGTTCCGTACTGCTGCTTCTGGTTGTGGCGATGCCGTTGATGTTCCTGATCAGCGCCTTGCTCTCTTATGGCGTGTTGGGCGTGCCCTGGCTGATTGCCATGATGATTGGTGCGAGCGTGTGCGCTACCGATCCTGTCATCGCCTCGTCGATTGTGACCGGCGGGGTGGCCAAGGAGAATTTACCCAGGGGCTTCCGGCATCTGCTTTCTACCGAGTCCGGGTGCAATGATGGCCTGGCTTATCCCTTGGCGTTGCTGCCTATCCTGCTGCTTGAGCTATCCACCGGGTCGGCCTGGACCACATGGCTGACCAGAGTGTGGCTGTGGGAGGTGGGCGGCAGCGTACTACTCGGCGCGGTACTCGGCTGGATGGGGGGAAAGGCGCTGAAATGGGCGGAAGCCAAGAACTACCTGGATCAGCCGTCGTTCCTTTCGATCACCCTGGCATTGACCCTATTTGTCCTGGGAGTGGGCAAGTTACTCCACACCGACAGCATCCTGGCGGTCTTTGTTGCGGGTTTGGCCTTCGATCAGGTGGTCGGCGGCAAGGAACGAGGAGAGGAGGACAATGTGCAGGAAGCGGTGAACATGTTCTTTACCTTGCCTGTCTTTGTGCTCTTTGGCTTGATTGCACCGTGGGCCGAATGGCTGAAGCTGGGTTGGAGCGGCGCAGGGCTAGTGATTCTGGTATTACTGCTGCGCCGCCTGCCGGTCATTATGATGATGAGACATCGGCTGCCCCCCGTAAAGGAAGTGCCTATTACCTTGATCATGGGTTGGTTCGGTCCCATCGGGGTATCGGCACTTTTCTATGCAGTGATGATTTCACAGCGTACCGGAGAGGAAATCGTCTGGGTGGTGGTCAGCTTGCTGGTCTTTGCTTCGATTATTGCGCATGGCATCACGGCGTCGCCGATGGCCAAGGCTTATCATCGTCACGCATCTGCACAAACGTCGGCGAAACAAGACGCTTGACGATTCTGGATTTTACTTCATTTGCCCACAAGCCAGGTATCTTCTACGTTGAAGTACATAAATACATGGATTTCCAAGGAGAGGACAATGTTGAAATTTCTGGCAAGTACAGCGGGAATCATCTTTCTTATCGGCCTGTTGGTGGTGATCGGCTTGTTGATGTTGATCTTCTAATTTCAGGTTTTATTGCTTTACATGCTGCTGCAGCTCTTTTTTATTGCAAGTCTGGTTTTAGTCCACGCGTTTGCGGGTAAGCTTGTGAATTTGCAGGCCATACCGCGAAGCGCGTGGTTATCCTTTGCTGGTGGGGTATCCGTCGCTTATGTATTCATCCACATATTTCCAGAGCTGACGGAAGCCCAGCAGACGATAGACGAACATGGGGCCATTTCGTATATCGAACACCATGCTTACCTGGTGGCCTTGGTAGGCTTGGCGGTGTTCTATGGCCTTGAACACATGGTCAAGTCTCCTTTGAATGCCGAGCGTCACCAGGGGGGGCACAAGAGTGAAAGCCAACCGATTGCAGCATTCTGGCTGCATATCGGCTCATTTTCTTTATATAACGCCTTGATCGGTTATTTGCTGGTAGATCAAGAGCAAAGCCCTTTGCAGATGGTGTTCTATACACTGGCGATGGGATTTCATTTTCTGGTCAATGACCATGCCCTCTTGCAGCATCATCGCCATGTTTATCTCCATCAGGGCAGGTGGATACTTTCTGCGGCGGTATTGTTCGGCTGGGTTTGCGGGCAGTTGGTGGAAGTCAGCGAAGCCGCGACTAGTACCCTGTTTGCCTTCCTTGCGGGTGGCATCGTTTTGAACATCCTGAAAGAGGAGTTGCCCGAGGAGCGCCAGAGCCGCTTCTGGCCCTTTGCTTTTGGTACTGCAGGCTATTCGGCGTTTCTGCTGGTTCTCTGAGCCGAACACTGGGACAGATAGTCACTCAACAAGCGCGGCATGATCCCCAATTCCTCGAAGGTGCCCACGTTTTCGCTGACGCTGTTGTCCTGTTGCATCAAGAATATCTGATCGTGAGTCAGCGGCGCCGACGGCAGTCGCTGAGCCAGGCTCGCAAGCAGGTGCCAGGCCAAAAAAGGGACCGGAATCAGGGGGCGTTGACGGTGACGGTGGGCCAGAACTTGCGTGATGATTTGCCGATAGGTCATGACTTCTCGACCGCCCAATTCAAAAAAGCGTCGCTCGGGTGGGCGAGGGGAGAGCGCTCTTTCCACCGCTCGGGCTACGTCGTCGACATGAACCGGTTGCAAGCGTGTCTCGCCCTTGCCGAATAGTGGAATCAATGGCAGACGTGTGAGCTGGCTGAGCGATGACAGGAAGGCGCCATCGGGGCCGAACATCACGCTGGGACGCAGTATCGTTGCCTTGGGGAAATGCTCGAGTACTGCGGCTTCGCCTTGCGCCCGGGCACGTATATACGCCGATGGTGACTGGGTGTCGGCGCCGATGCCCGAAATTTGTACCAACTGACTGACCCCGGCCTCGCGTGCCCGTCGAGCTATTCTTCCCGCGCCGTCAACATGGATATCGCTAAAGCGAATATGTCGTTTCTGTACATATAAACTCACGGCATTGGCGACACCTGTCGCGCCTTGTACCGCCTGTTTCACACTTTCCTCATCCAGTATATCGGCTTCGACAAGGGTGATGGGGTCGCCAACTTGATACCAGTCGGGCAACTTGGGATGGCGTGCCGCGATCCGCACGCTTCGTCCCGCCTCTATCAGCGCCCGCACGATGGCTTGGCCAAGAAATCCAGTGCCGCCGAAAACGGTAATGAGTCGGTGTGAATCAGCCATATCGGGTACCTGACGGCCTGAATATTGATATCGGCTTTACCTACTGACTTCCGGGTAATAAGCCAACGCTAGGCGCTTCGCGCCGGGAGGTCAACCAAGCCTTCCCGCCAACGCCACGCGAGGGTTCGGGCCGTCTCAAGTGTCGCTCGATGACTGAGCTTACCCCGCCGGGTCCGGATACCCGCGCGACGTAGCTTGAGAATGATACGGGGCGGTAACCCCACCAGAATAAGGGCAGCTCCTTGGTGCTGTATTTCATTCACCAGTGAGCCCAGTGCCGCGATAGCGGTGCCATCCATGCTTGGCACGTCCCGCATATCAAGGATAACCGTACGTATTCCGGCGTCGACGTGACGCAATGTATGCAGTGCCTTTTCCGCAGCAGCGAAGAAAAGCGGGCCATCGATATCATAAACTACTGTCTCACGAGGGAGGTTTTCGGTGAGTGCATGGTTCTCTTCAAGGCGCTGTGTGCTTGTCAGCAACGCCATGCGCCGAATGAACAAAGCCGCCGCCAGCCCGGTTCCCACCGCGACGGCCAGCACCATATCGAACACTACCGTGAGAACGAAACAGAGCAACAGGATAGTCACATCTCCCGCTGGAGCGGAACGTAGCGTGTGCCACACATGGCGTGCCTCGCTCATGTTCCAAGCCACGACCAACAGCAAGGCGGCCAACGCCGCCATCGGTACCAGGCCTAGCAGGCCTGCGAGGCCAATCACCGCCAGCAGCACCACAGCGGCGTGAATCACAGCCGCCAGGGGTGAGCGTGCGCCACTGCGAACGTTGGTAGCCGTGCGAGCAATGGCGGCTGTGGCGGTAATGCCGCCGAACAAGGGGGCGACGATATTGCCTAGACCCTGGCCGATCAATTCGGCGTTGGGGTCATGGCGAGTACGTGTCAGACCATCGGCGACTACGGCGCAAAGCAGCGATTCAATTGCCGCCAGCATGGCGATGGCGAAAGCGGGGCCAAGCAAGGCTTGAAACAAGGCGAAATTCAATAACAGTGGATTGCCATCCGGTCCGGGCAACTGCCAGGGAAGGATGAAGGAGGGAGCCAAGGGTGGGATGCCCTTGCCATGCTCACCCTGCGCTTCCCAGGTAAAACGTGAGGCAATGGTTTCGACTTCAATTCCAGACCAGCGATTGATAGCGAAGACTGCCAGGCTAGCCAGTACCAGGCCCGCCAGGGGAGCGGGAATAGGCAATCCCAGGCGGGGCCAGAGTAGCAGCAGCACCAAGGTCCAGCTGCCTATCAAGGTGGCGGTCGGGTCGAATTGAACCGTCGCGGTGGCCAGGCGTGCCAGGTTAGAGAAAAAATGCTCGCCCATTTCCAACTGATTCAAGCCAAGAAAATCCGGTACCTGGAGCATAGCGATTACCACGGCGATACCGGCGGTGAAACCGAGTACCACCGGGTAGGGTACGAACTGAATCAGCCGCCCGAGACCGGAAATACCCATCGCTACCAGAATGATTCCAGCCATCAACGTGGCTACCAGCAATCCACCCAGGCCGAACTGCTGGACAATGGGGAAGAGGATGGCAACAAAGGCAGCGGTAGGGCCGGACACATTGAAGCGGGAACCGCCGGTGAGCGCGATGATGGCGCCCGCTACAATGGCGGTATAGAGCCCATGCTGAGGTGGGACTCCCGTGGCGATGGCCAAGGCCATGGAGAGTGGTACCGCCACGGTGCCGATGGTGAGCCCTGCCATGAGGTCATGTCGTAGATCACTCAAACCGTAACCCGCACGCCAGCTATCGCTGAGGCCGGTGGCGATGCGTGGCAAAGGACGAGGGAACTTGGCCATGGGGTCTCCTTCTGACGGGAGAAACAGCATGGCATAAACTCATCAAAGGCGGGAATTTTTATCCCGGCTGATGCTTCTTGTGGTTGGCTCGGCGATACAGACCCAGGCCTGCATGAAGCGTATTGACAGAAAAGCGCCCTTCGTCGAGGCTGAAAGAGTCTGAATCCACTCTTGCAAGGAGGAGCATCGAGATGGCTTTCGCCCTATCGGACCTGACGCTGGAGAGCCCGGCCTTCGGCACTCATCAACCCATCCCCACCAAGTTTACCGGAGACGGAGAGGATGTCTCGCCGGCGCTTGCCTGGCGAGACGCGCCTGAAGGAACTCAGGGATTCGCGGTGATTTGTCACGACCCCGATGCACCGCTGGTGCAGCACGGCAGCTACGGTTTCGTTCACTGGCTACTCTATAACCTGCCGGCAGACACATTGTCTCTTGAAGAGAACACGCCGGTAGGGACCGCGGGAAGCAACGACTTCGGCAATGTCGGTTACGGCGGCCCGATGCCCCCGGAAGGGCACGGTCAACACCATTATTATTTCTGGGTGCTGGCATTGGACAGCCCCACCACCTTGCCGGCAGGATTGACTCTGCCTCAGTTACTGCAGGAAGTTGAACCTCATCTGCTGGGAATGAACCGGCTGATAGGAACGTATCGGCGCGACTGATGTGCGCTCTTTCTGTCTTCGGGCCGATTGAACGGGTGGAGCCCAGGAGTCAAGCGGTGTAGGCTCTGTCGCCTTCACCCGTCGACCGAGGAATACCTTGATGAGCGCTCTGCCCAACTGTCCTGAATGTGCTTCCGAATTTACCTATGACGATGGCTTGCAGTTCGTCTGTCCCGAATGTGGTCATGAGTGGTCCAAGGAGCAGGAGGCTGATGGGGGAGAGGAGGCGCCTGTGGTGCGTGATGCCAATGGCAACGCCCTGAATGATGGCGATGACGTCACGGTAATCAAGGATCTCAAGGTCAAGGGCAGTTCCTCGGTGGTGAAAGTGGGCACCAAGGTAAAAGGTATCCGACTAGTTGAAGGGGACCACGATATCGATTGTAAAGTGGAAGGGATCGGGCCGATGAAGTTGAAATCCGAGTTCGTCAAGAAGGCTTGATTGCGCCTGGCGCAAAATACCTGTAACTGAATTAGCACACGACCGTAAAGCAGAGCGCCCGCCAGTCAACTGATGGGCGCTCTGTTTTTACGGTCGTGACAAGTTACGGTCGTGACAAGCCAAGGCCGCTCGCCTTGTTTCATCTCACGCCGTCGTATTAATCTGGGTTCCGATGGTGCCGCTGGTGGCCAGTTGAGGCTCAAGCGACACGGATTCCATCAAATCTGCGATATGCGCTTCTTGTCCATCGAGCGCCTGTTTGAACACGCTCAGTTGTGCCTGTTGCGATGCTTGTGCTTGCTGGAGCGCCATGGAAGCACTGACGGCGTTGTTTACGGCGGAATCCATGATATTTCTCCTCGGTTGAATAGAAGTAGTAATTAATCCAACCAATCAGTTTGCTCTGATCAGTCTAGAACCATTTTTCTACGAATCTACCAGTCCCGTATGGTAAGTACAAAAACGATAGTTTCTATAAATGATAATGATTGTTGTTTTTGATGTGAATGGTATCGAACGTGCCGTTATTGTCGGTCAAGTGCGATGGATTTTGTCAGAGGGCTTCACATCATATTTATACAGGACTAAAATGGTACCCAATTAACGACACTCAGTGGTATCACGCACCGGGGTAACCACATGCTAAAGCTTTCACGGTTGACCGATTATGCCGCTGTGGTCATGGCGCAGATAGCGCGCCACCCGCAGCAGGCACATACCACCGCCGAGCTGGCGCAGGCGGTTCAACTACCGCACCCGACGGTGAGCAAGACACTCAAGATGCTGGTTCGCGCCGGTCTGTTGAAATCCCAGCGAGGCTCCCAAGGTGGCTATCAGCTGGCAAGGGCCGCCTCGAGAATCACGGCGGCCGATATCATTGCCGCCATCGAAGGCCCTGTGGCAATGACGGAATGCAGCCAGGCGGAAGGCGACTGTGAATTGGCGGCCACCTGTGGGGTGGCGGATAACTGGCAGCGTGTCTCGCTGGCGATTCGTGGCTTGCTCGATAGCGTCACGCTGGCCCACCTGGCGGCGACGTCGCCGATCAAGCTGCCGGTTCAATTGCCTATCCAGAGTGTGAGCTTGGCGGCTGAGTCGGCCTGAGTCGTATCCGAATCGATATCGTGCCCTGATTGGAGGCACGCAATTATTGCTCTAGGCGAGCACACAACTCGCCCGCCCAACTGCCCGGAGGGGAAGACCATGGCAAGCGAAGAAATGGAACAGTTGGTTCGTCGCGATTATAAAGAAGGCTTCGTAACCGATATCGAAAGCGAGACCGTACCACCGGGTCTCGACGAGAACACCATCGCCTTCATTTCGAAGAAGAAGGGCGAACCCGATTGGATGCTGCAGTGGCGCCTGGACGCCTATCACCAGTGGCTGAAGATGAAGTCACCCTCTTGGGCCCATCTAGATTATCCGCCCATCGATTATCAGGCCATCTCCTATTACAGCGCACCCAAGCGCCCCGAGGACATGCCCCAGAGCCTGGATGAAGTAGATCCCAAGCTGCTGGAAACCTACGAGAAGCTGGGCATTCCGCTGCACGAACGGGCAGCGCTGGCGGGTGTGGCGGTGGATGCGGTGTTCGATTCCGTATCCGTCACCACCACCTTCAAGAAGGAGTTGGCGGAAGCCGGGGTCATCTTCTGCTCCATTTCCGATGCCATCCGCGACTACCCAGAACTGATCAAGCAGTATCTGGGCACCGTGGTGCCGGTGAGCGACAATTACTTCGCTGCTCTCAACTCGGCGGTCTTCACCGATGGCTCCTTCGTCTTCGTGCCCGAAGGCGTGACGTGCCCGATGGAGCTTTCGACTTATTTTCGCATCAACGCCGCCAATACCGGGCAGTTCGAACGCACCCTGATCATCTGCGAAAGTCGGGCTCAGGTCTCGTATCTTGAGGGCTGTACCGCACCGATGCGCGATGAAAATCAGCTGCACGCGGCGGTGGTCGAACTGGTGGCACTCGATGACGCCTACATCAAGTACTCAACGGTGCAGAACTGGTATCCCGGCGACGAAGAGGGCAAGGGCGGCATCTACAACTTCGTCACCAAGCGCGGCGACTGCCGTGGCGACCGTTCGCGGATCAGCTGGACCCAGGTCGAGACCGGCTCCGCCATCACCTGGAAATACCCCTCGTGCGTGTTGCGCGGCAAGGACAGCGTCGGCGAGTTCTACTCCGTGGCGGTGACCAATGGACGCCAGCAGGCGGATACCGGTACCAAGATGATCCATATCGGTGAAGGCACGCGCTCCTATATCGTCTCGAAGGGGATCGCTGCCGGTCGCAGCGACCAGTCCTACCGTGGCCTGGTCAAGATCGGCCCGCGTGCCAAGGGCGCGCGCAACTTCACCCAGTGTGATTCGCTGCTGATCGGCGATACCTGCGGCGCGCATACCTTCCCCTATCAGGAAATTGGCAACAGCACCGCCACGGTGGAGCACGAAGCAACCACATCGAAGATCGGCGAAGATCAGCTGTTCTATTGTCAAAGCCGCGGTATCAGTGAAGAAGATGCCGTGAGCATGATCGTCAATGGTTTCTGCAAGGATGTCTTCCAGGAGCTGCCGATGGAGTTTGCCGTCGAAGCGGAAGCCCTGCTCAACGTCACGCTCGAAGGCGCCGTAGGCTGATAGAACCGACTGAGCGACGCCTCACGATGTCGCTCATGACGCGCCTCGCGTGAAGCGGAATTAACTTAATTCGGGTCGCAGTGGCGGCTCGCCAGAATCGAAAGGTACTCAAGATGCTCGAAGTCAAGGATCTGCACGTCAAGGTGGAAGGTACGGAAATCCTCAAGGGTCTGAACCTGACCATTCAGGCCGGGGAAGTCCATGCCATCATGGGTCCCAACGGGGCGGGCAAGTCCACCCTGTCGGCGGTCATTGCCGGCAAGGATGGCTATGAGGTGACTTCCGGCACCATCACTTTCGAAGGCCAGGATGTGCTGGAGATGGAAATCGAGGAGCGCGCCCAGGCCGGGCTGTTGCTGGGCTTCCAATACCCGGTGGAGATCCCTGGGGTCAAGAACATCTATTTGCTCAAGGCAGCCTTGAACGCACAGCGTGAAGCGCGGGGTGAAAGCGAGATACCCGCTCCCGAATTCATGAAACTGATCAAGGAAAAGCTGGCCTTCATGAAGATGGATGCCAGCTTCCTCCAGCGCGCGGTGAACGAAGGCTTCTCCGGCGGAGAGAAAAAGCGCAACGAGATCCTGCAGATGCTGGTATTGCAGCCCAAGCTTGCGATGCTCGACGAGATCGACTCGGGTCTGGATATCGACGCCATGCGGGTCGTCGCCGATGGCGTGAACAGCCTGCGTGCCAACGAGCGTGCCATCCTCATGGTGACTCACTACCAGCGGCTACTGGACTACGTGGTGCCGGACAAGGTGCATGTGCTGGTCGATGGCCGCATCGTCAAGAGTGGAGACGCGCAACTGGCCAAGCAGCTTGAAGCCCAGGGCTATGAAGGTATCGAGGAGACCGCTGCATGAGCGATGTAACCCATTTCATGGACGCGTTTGTCGCTCGCGCCGAGCAGCGCGGGCCGGAACCTACCTGGATCGCCGCGCGGCGTCAGGCGGGCGCGGCTCGTTTCGAGGCGATGGGTTTTCCCACACGGCGCGATGAGGCGTGGAAATATACCGATGTGCGTCCCATTTCCCGTGGCCGGTTTGCGTTCGCCGAGAGTGCGGATTTTTCACCAGCCAAGGCGGCGGCACTGACCTTGCCGGTCGACGCGTACCGCCTCACGTTGGTTGACGGTATCTTCTCGAGTGCATTATCGGAGCTCGATGGTCTTCCCGAAAGCGTTCATCTGATGCCGCTTTCCCAGGCACTGGAGAATAACCACGAAGCGGTGGGCGGCCCGCTGGGGCGCTTGACGGGCGTCGAATTTTCACCTTTTTCCGCACTCAATACCGCTTTCACCGAAGAGGGCGTTGTCATCCGTCTGGCGCCCGGTACGGTGGTGGACAAGCCCATTTTGGTGCAGTTCCTTTCCACCCAAGGCGAGCAGCCGGTGATGAGCCACCCGCGTATCCTGGTAGAAGCCGGTGCCCGTAGCGAGGCCACGCTGATCGAGCACCACATCGGTGAAACGGATGCCGCCAACTTCACCAATCTGGTGGCCGAGATCATGCTGGATCGTGGGGCCATATTCACCCACTACAAGCTTCAGGAAGCACCGCTGGGCGACCTGCATGTCTCCAGCACTCATGTCGAGCAGGGACGCGACACGCGCTACACCTCCTATAGCCTCAACCTGGGCGGCGCACTGGTGCGAAACGACCTGATTGCCGACTTGAACGGCCAGGGCGCCGAAGCCAATTTCTATGGGCTCTTCTACGGCCAGGGTCGTCAGCACGTTGATAACCATACCCTGGCCAACCACAATGCTCCTCTCACGTTCTCCAACGAGAATTACAAGGGCATTCTGGATGATCGCGCTCATGGCGTGTTCAACGGCAAGGTTGTGGTGAAGCGCGATAGCCAGAAGATCGAAGGCTTCCAGAGCAACGCCAACCTGCTGCTGTCGGACCGCGCGGAGATCGATGCCAAGCCCGAACTGGAAATCTATGCCGACGACGTCAAGTGCTCCCATGGTTCCACCACGGGCCAGTTGGACGAAGAGGCGGTCTACGCCCTTCGTACTCGGGGTATCGACGAGCAAACCGCCCGAGGGCTATTGACGCTGGCATTCGCCGGAGAAGTGATGGAGCAGGTAGATATCGATGCCATCGCCGAGCGTGTCGAGCGTGCGGTAGCCGGCAAGCTGCCCGAGCGGTTCAATCTGGCGGGCTTGGTTGAAGTCGCCGCCGCCCTCAACGACGCATAAGCGAGGAGTCTTGCATGTCACATCCGGCCATCGAGCGTGCATCGGAGCAGCGTGTCATCCAACCGGCACTGGACGTGGCCGCTGTGCGCCAGGACTTTCCGATATTGAGTCGCCAGGTACACGGCAAGCCGCTGGTTTACCTGGACAATGCCGCGACCAGTCAGACGCCGCGGCAAGTCATCGATGCATTCGATGATTACTACAGCCGCTATAACGCCAATATCCACCGTGGCCTGCACACCCTGTCCGACGAAGCGACGGCGGCTTTCGAGGGCACTCGGGAGACGGTTCGCGCTTTCCTGGGAGCAGCGGACGCGCGTCAGATCATTTTCACACGGGGTACTACCGAAGCGATCAATCTGGTAGCCAACAGCTGGGGGCGGGCTAACCTCAAGGCCGGCGACGAAGTTCTGATCTCGATGCTCGAGCACCACTCGAATATCGTGCCCTGGCAGCTTCTGGCCGCAGAGATTGGCTTTACCCTCAAGGTAATCCCGGTAGATGAAAGGGGCGCGCTGGATCAACAGGCCTATCGGGCGCTGTTGAGTGAGCGCACGCGCCTGGTGGCGGTCAATCATGTATCCAACGCCTTGGGTACCGTGAATCCCGTGGCGGAAATGGCTCGTCTGGCTCATGAACAGGGGGCTTTGATTCTTGTCGATGGCGCCCAGGCCACTCCCCACCAGCGGGTGAATGTCGACGCTATCGATGCGGATTTCTACGCCTTTTCGGGACACAAGATCTACGGGCCGACCGGTGTCGGCGTGCTCTATGGTCGACGCGAGCTGCTCGAGGCAATGCCCCCGTGGCAAGGCGGCGGGGAGATGATCAAGACGGTCTCCTTCGATAGCCCCACTACCTTTGCCGCCATTCCCCACAAGTTCGAGGCCGGAACCCCGGCGATTGCCGAGGTGATTGCCCTGGGGAAGGCCATTGAATGGATAGAAGGGGTCGGTATCGAGAAGATCGGGGCCTGGGAGGGCGAGTTGCTGGCGCACGCCACGCAAGAGGTACAGGCGATCGATGGCTTGCGCATTCTGGGAACCTCGCCGGAGAAAGCCGCCGTGCTCTCGTTTGTGGTGGATGGCGCTCACTCCCAGGATATCGGCTTGTTGATCGACCAGCTCGGTGTGGCCATTCGCACGGGACACCATTGTGCCCAGCCCTTGCTGGCGCAATTTGGCGTCGATGCCACCTGTCGCGCCTCGTTTGCCGCTTACAATACCCTCGAGGAAGTCGAGACTTTCGTTGCTGCCTTGCAGCGGGTCATTACGATGCTGCGCTAAACCAAGCTGAGTTAATCACTGCTGCGCTAAGAGAAGCTTATGGACATCGAGCAAGTCAGCGGCCTGGAAAAAGGCCGCATACTCCCCCTGCAGCGCGACGTGGATGCCATTGCCATTCCCTTCGGCAAGACCGAGACCCTGCCCGAAGACAGCTCAGTGAGCATCATGCAAGCCAAGGGTAGTTCGGTCAGCGTGGGTTACGAAGGCCGCTTGTATCTGATCGAAGGCAGTAATCTGGATGCCCTGGGGTTGGAGCCACTACCGCGTCCGACACTGCCCGAAGACGCCTCGGATGATGAGATCGAGCAATTTGTCTGGGGCCAGCTCAGAACCTGCTTCGATCCCGAGATTCCCGTCAACATCGTCGATCTTGGCCTCGTCTACGGCTGCCGTATCGAGCGCTTGATAAGCGGTGGGCGCATCGTGACCATCCGCATGACGCTGACCGCTCCCGGCTGTGGTATGGGAGACGTAATAGCAGCTGATGCCCGCAACAAGATCCTGGGGGCGCCTCAAATCAGCAAGGTCCATACGGAAATCGTCTTTAGCCCGCCATGGAGCCGCGATATGATGAGCGACGAAGCTAAGCTAGAATTGGGAATGTTCTAATCGCGGCGAAGGTCGATCTTGACCTGCTTTCTCCCTCTGGTTGGTGAAAGGAGCCGCTATGCCCAGGCTGAAGAAACGTAATGCAACCGCCGGTTGGTAGAGGGATAACGCTGGTCATCAGGTCGCTGGGAGCCATTCTGCTTCTGGCGGCTTTATTATTGGTAGGTGCGAACTTGTGGATACTGGGCAGAACGCTGCCCTATATCGAGCGTGACATGGGGCAATGCGCCGCCCAGGAGGTGGGGATTGTCTTCGGCACCTCGAATTGGACCCGCAGCGGTGTTCGCAATCCGCATTTTCATGGCCGCATGGCCACCGCAGCAAGATTGATTGAAGACGATCAGTTGGAACATTTGCTGATTTCCGGCGATAACCGCACTCAAGCCTACAACGAGCCGCGGGCGATGTGGCGTGAGCTTTCTCGGCGGGGCGTAGCAGCCGAACAGATGACCATGGACTTCGCCGGGTTCAGCACTTTCGATACCCTGGCTCGGGCACGCGACGTGTTCGAAGTGGATAGTGCCATGTTGATTACTCAAGACTGGCATTTGCCGCGTGCCGTTTATATTGGCAGGGTGCTGGGCATGGAGGTCAACGGCTGTGCCGCCTATGAACGAACGGTATCGAGTGTCTGGCAGCTACGCATGCGGGAATGGGTGGCACGTGTGGCCACTCTCGGCGATTTGTACTTGTGGGGACGCAAGCCCTACTTCCTGGGGCCAGTTGAACCACTGATCCTGCCGGTGGTAGGTCCTAGGGCACTTGAACCTCTCGAGCCATCAGAAGCTTTTGAGAAATCAGAAGCTTTTGAGGAATCAGACACCTTCGAGCAATTGGAGCTCCTCCAGAAGCCTGAGCCTGTCAGGAGACTTGAGCTCTTCGAGAATGGTGGCGAAGAAAATAGTGGCGAAGAAGATAGTGACGAGGAAAAAGGTGTCGAGCCCGACCCCGGGCTTTCCGGGATGACCAACGAATAGATGACGTCAACGACGGGCCTTGCGTTTCTGCAGGCTGTAAAGCTCCCGAATCAGCGTTCTGCAACCTTTCCAGCACTCCTCGACGACCGGTTCGATGGGATCGGGCAGGGGGTGGGTATACAAGTTGGAGAGCGCTTGCATGAGAACCCGTTCCTGCTCCAGCAGCTCATTGATCAAGACCTGACTATCGTTGCCCACGAAGCTCTTCAGGCGACTCCATAACCAGAGAAAGTCATCACGCTCGACATCCGCGTCACGGGGAAGCATCTTGAGATGCGTTCTCGCCAGTTCCTGAAGCTCGCGCATCTGCTTCATTCTCGCTTCATAATGCGGTTTCAATGCATCACGCAGCGAGGGGCGCAGGCGTTCGATATTATCCTGAAAATAATCAATGCTGTCGGCCAGCGCTTCCAATGCGCTATCCATCGCCACTTGGCGATTGTCGAGAAACATGAGCGTCTACCTCCTTCGGTGACGCAGATTGTGGCGTTGACCGAGCCGTTTTGCCACCCCTGACAGTAATTATTTTGCGCCTTTTTGCTTAGCCTTTCGGCTTGGTTGGCGTTTTACGCGGCAGCGCAGCATTCTTTTCGATATGTTCGATAATCATGCCGGCGATGTCCTTGCCCGTGGCCGCCTCGATTCCCTGCAATCCCGGAGAGGAGTTGACCTCCATGATGACCGGTCCATGGTTGGAGCGCAGCAGGTCCACCCCGGCCACCCGCAATCCCATGGCCTTGGCGGCACGAATCGCCGTGGAGCGCTCTTCGGGGGTGATGCGAATGACGCTGGCGGTTCCGCCCCGGTGCAGGTTGGAACGAAACTCTCCTTCCGCTGCCTGGCGCTTCATCGATGCCACTACCTTGTCACCAATCACAAAGCAGCGAATATCGGCACCTCTGGCTTCCTTGATGTACTCCTGGACCATGATGTTGGTCTTCATTCCCATGAAGGCCTGGATGACCGACTCGGCGGCCTGGTTGGTTTCCGCCAATACCACGCCAATGCCCTGCGTGCCTTCGAGTAGCTTGATGACCAGCGGAGCGCCCTTGACCATGGTGATCAAATCGGGAATGTCATCCGGTGAGTGGGCGAAACCGGTAATCGGCAGGCCTAGTCCCTTGCGCGAGAGTAGCTGCAGGGAACGTAGCTTGTCCCTTGAGCGCGTGATGGAGACGGAGTCGTTGAGCACGTAGGTGCTCATCATCTCGAATTGACGCAACACCGCGCAGCCGTAGAACGTGACCGAAGCGCCGATGCGCGGTATCACGGCATCGAATGGCTCGATTTCCGCACCCTTGTAGTGAATGGAAGGGTGATGGGACGCAATGCTCATATAGCAACGTAATGTATCGACGACACGGGCCGAATGGCCACGGCTTTCGGCGGCTTCCACCAGGCGCCGGGTCGAGTAGAGGTTGCGATTTCGAGAAAGCAGAGCAATATGCATGACAGGCTCCGGACATGGCCGTAAAAAGAATGAGAAATAGCGTAGTGAATACGATAAGTGCTTGGACTACCAAGGTACTCGAATATCAAGGAACCCGGGCATCAGGGCTCGCCGTGCAGGAAAGCGGCACCGGGCGCGACCAGCAGGCGGCGCATGGCACGTCGCCCCAGCAGCATGGCATGACGCATGTTACTGCGATCGGTCAGGGTCAGTTCCACCGGAAAATCAAGATCGCCCATCTGCATGGGGGTACGAATGACGTAGCGCCACTGAGCATGTCCGTTCGAGCTGGTCACCTTGCGCCGGTCATGCAGGTGCAGGGTGATGCGATGGGCAGGGGTTTCCGGTCCTCCGCCGTGGGTAATGAAGCTGACCCACAGCTGACCATGCTCATCTTCATGCGTGGCGATATCCTCGGCATGCAGTGCGGAAGTACGGGCGCCGGTATCGGCCTTGCAACAGATATGTAGCCCCAGCTCCGGCAAGGTCACCATCTCGCGGCGCCCGATAACGGCCTTGGCCTGGTAGGGAAGTTCCTTCACTTGCGACACTCCTCGGCTTTTCAATCGCGTGTGGCCGACGTCGATAGCGCTGCCAGCCGCTGTTTGATGATGGAGCCCTCGGGCGCATCGCGCAAGTGCATGACCAGCGGCAGGCGCAGCCGGGGGATCAAGGCCAGGTCGCGAATCATGGTGGCGAAATTGGCGCGTGGCTCCTGAGCCAGGCGTTCGAGAAATGACGGTAGCCGCTGGGCGTCCTCAAGATGGTGCCAGCCGCGAGCGGCAATGGCGGCGAGAAGATCCGGCCCGCATGCTCGGGTATCGGCCAGTAGCGCATCCAGCCACAATCCGACGTGGGCGCTTTCGCTGCCACTGCTGGCGCGTACGCAGGCGCATAGGGTTTCTACATCGTCCTGGGCAAGGGCTATGTCACCGCGCTGCTGAAGTGCCGCGACTACCGAAAGTGGCGCAACGACATGCTCCAGGCAATAACAGGTCGAATGCAGCACCGGGTCGGGGAGCGTGTCCAGTGTCTGGGCCAGTTGCTGGGCCGCCTCGTCATCCATGCGCACGACGAAATCCGCCAGCCCCTGCAGGCCCAGGCCCTGCCAGTCCACTTGTTGCTGACGGCTCAGGTAGGCTTCGACCGGTTCCAGGTGAGAGCTGGCGGCCTGGCCCAGGTCTCGGCTGGCCCTGGCGTGTAGCATGGCCTGGAAAGGCAGGCTCGGAGTGAATGCCAGTGGATTGTCTTTCATCAAATGATCGACGGCTTCGGTGTCACATTGATCAGACAATCCGTCAGTGGCGGTGGCATTGCGCCCCAGGGTTTCCAGGAGACGCTGGAGAAAGGCATCACGAGGTGCCGGGTCGAGCAGCCCGGTTTCATCCAGCGGCAGTGCCAGAAACCAGATCGCCGGCTCTGGCATGTCACCCAGGCGAAAGACAATCGCCAGCTGCGCCTTTCCCTGCCACGGCTCGGGCCAGGATGACTGGCCGCTTTCCAGTTCCGTGAGGTGTCGTCTGGCGCACGGAGTGACACGCCTTCCCATATGGTAAAGGAGTACCTCGGCCCCGCTGCGGCTGAAAAAATCATCAAGAGTGTGAATCGGTTGCATGTGATCCTTCCCGTTTCGAGCCTGCACTCTACCTTGCCATCGGGGCTCTGTCAGCCGCCGGGCGGGAATATTTCTACCCCAGCCATCGCCAGGGCGATCAAAAATTGAGCATCACGCGCCAGGCCCCATGAGGTGGCGCCAAATCACACCTTTCCATAGTTTATCCACAGGCTCTTGCAAGTTTTCTGTGTATTCCAGACCCTAGGTGAATTGCTGTGGAAAACAGGGGCACCAGACGAGATAATGGTGCTTCAAATACCAAGATTCAGGTGAGCAATGACGCTATATCAACAGCTCGATACGGCGCTGGAACGTCTGGAAGCGGCATTGAAGGCTTCCGATCTCTGGCGTGTTCCCCAGCCCGATGCCGCCGACTTTGCCAGTGCTCAACCCTTTTGCATTGATACCATGGCCATGCCCCAATGGTTGCGCTACGTCTTTATTGCACGCTTGCGCGCCTTGGCGGAAGCCGAGGGGCCGATGCCGGCGCGCTGCGACGTGGCTCCCGCGGTGGATGCCTATTGTCAGCAGGCAAAGGTCAGGGCTGGTGATCGATTGCTGGTGGTTAAGGCGGTGGAGGAGGTGGATCGGTTGGTGACGGAAAACTGATTCGCCTGCTTGAGTTAAAAAGCCAATGCCCACCGGGTGGTGGGCATTGGCTGACTCTGAGACGTACCGTATTACTTATACGAGCAATGCTACTTAGAAACGGTAACTGATACCCGCCATGACCACCAGCGGGTCGATATCGACGGTCCCGGCATCTTCACCAGCGACTTTGGCATCGGTATCGATATCGATGTACCAGGCTGAGGCGTTGAGTGCCCAGTTATCGTCGATCAGCAGGTCGACACCCACCTGGCCGGCCAGGCCCCAGGAGTCATCCAGTTCCAAATCCACGTCACCGATGTCAGCAAGATGAACAGTGGCTTTTTCCTCAAAGAAATTAGTGTAATTGACACCGATACCAACATAAGGCTGGACACGGGCTTCAGTACCACCCAATGGGTAGTATTGAGCAGTCAACGTAGGGGGAAGATGCTTGGTATCACCAGTGACTGCACCTTCAGCAACGGAGATATCGTGCTTGAATGGCAATGCCGCCAGTAGTTCTACACCGAATTTGTCATGGAAGCGGTAGCCGAGAGTAAAGGCAAAATTGGTATCGGAATCCACTTCGACATCTAAGCCAGTCAACCCTAGCGCATCGAGACTTCCGTTATCGCTTTTCGGCTCTACCTTGGCCACGCCCACGCGGGTAAAGAAGTCACCTTCGCCATAGGCAAGCGCCTGTGAGCTGGTAGTGATGGCGGCGGCGGCAATGCCGGCAGCGAGTAATGTAGGCAAAGTCATTTGGCGCATGGATGTCACTCCTGGTTGAGCAGACTGGCTACGTAGAAGTAGCCGCTGAAAAGATGGAAGCGATTTTAACCACCCGCCTCAGAAGCGATATTGACCTGGCGCAATTCTTTAATCGACTAATGAAGCATGTGCTTTATACGGCAAAAGGCTGCCCGGAGGCAGCCTTTCGGTACATCGTCAAGCGCTATTCTCTAGCGCAGCCTGTATCAATCAAGCTTGATCGAACGTATCGAACTCGGCAGTGATTTCGGCGCTGGGCGCCGGTGTGACCAGGCTTGCCACGACAATAGCGATGTAGGCCAGAATTACGCCGGGCACGATTTCGTAAAGATCGAAAATACCCCCGGAAAGCTCGGCCCATACGACGACCGTGACACCACCGACGATAATGCCCGCCAGTGCGCCCCACTGGTTCATTCGCCGCCAGAACAGCGCCATGATCAATGCCGGGCCGAAAGCCGCACCGAAACCGGCCCAGGCGTAGGAGACCAGCCCCAGCACGTTGGAGTCCGGATCGAGCGCCAGCAAGTAGGCGAAGATGGCGATGCCGATTACCGCAAAGCGACCTACCCAGACCAGTTCGCTCTGTGAAGCATCCTTGCGGAACAGCGCTTTATAGAAGTCATCGGTCAGGGCCGAAGAGGAGACCAGCAGCTGGGAATCCGCCGTCGACATGACCGCCGCCAGAATGGCCGCCAACAGCACGCCGGCGATGACCGGATGGAAAATGGCATTGACCATCACCATGAAGATGGTTTCACCATCGGCCAGATCTCGTTCGATGAAACCTACCCCCAGCAGGCCTACCGCAACGGCACAGGCCAGAGTCAGCGCCGACCAGGTTACCGCGATGCGACGCGCCGTGGGGATATCGGCGTCGCTGCGAATGGCGGCGAAGCGTGCAAGGATATGTGGTTGACCGAAGTAGCCAAGCCCCCAGGCCAGTGAGCTGACGATACCGATGAAGCTCAAGGCCTCACCGGTGGAGGCATCGCGGAACCAGCTGAGCATGTACTCGCTTTGCCCGGCCAGCGCTTCGGCGGCGCCGGACGTGCCGACATCCATGAAGGCGACGACCGGGACGATCAGAAGCGCCACGGCCATCATCAGCCCCTGGATCAAGTCGGTCCAGGAGACCGCCAGAAAGCCCCCGAAGAAGGTGTAGGAGATGATGGCGAGGGTGCCGATGGTCACGGCGATGGAATAATCGTAGCCGAATACGGTTTCGAACAGCTTGCCACCCGCCACCAGGCCGGAGCTGGTATAGAACAGGAAGAACAGCAGGATGAAAATGGCCGAGATCACCCGCAGCAGTTGCGTATTGTCACGAAAGCGCTTGGCGAAGAAATCCGGCAGGGTCAAGGAGTCGCTGGCCTTGAAACTGTAAAGGCGCAAGCGGCGCGCCACGATCAGCCAGTTGAGCCAGGTACCGATCAACAGGCCGATGGCGATCCAGCTCGCCGAAATGCCGCTGATGTAGGCGGCACCGGGTAGGCCCAGCAGTAGCCAGCCGGACATGTCCGAGGCACCGGCGGAAATCGCCGAAGTCCAGGGACCCAGGGTACGCCCGCCAAGGATGTAGTCAGACAGGTTGGTGGTGCGTTTGTAGGCGACGATACCGATGCCGAGCATCAGTATCAGATACGCCACGAAGGTAAAGGCAATGGCCAGATTGTTTTGAACCATGAGACGTTTCCCTTTTCAGGAGTTCAGGTTAGTTGTTGGACGAGCTTGTTTACTCATCGCCTAGCGCCAGTAGCGACGCGTTGCCACCCAGTGCAGCGGTGTTATTGGTAATGGTTTTTTCCGTGGCAAAGCGCAGCAGATAATTCGGCCCGCCTGCTTTGGGGCCGGTGCCGGAAAGCCCGAGCCCGCCGAAGGGCTGGACACCGACCACGGCGCCAATGATATTACGGTTGATGTAGATGTTTCCCGCCCGCATTTTCTGCGCTATTTCAGCGGCAAAGGATTCGTTGCGGCTATGCACACCGAAGGTGAGCCCGTAACCCCGGCCATTGATATCGTTGATGACTTTCTCAAGCTCGTGGGACTTGTAGCGCACGATATGCAGTATCGGGCCGAACTGTTCGCGCTCCAGGGCATCGATACTATCGATGACGAACGCCGCCGGGGCAATGAAGGTGCCGTGCTCGGTATGTTCGGCGGAGAGCGAAGTTTCCGCCACCAGGCGATTTTCACTCTTGAGCTTGTCGATATGGGCCTTCAAGCCTTGACGCGCATCCTCGTCGATTACCGGACCGACATCGGTGCCCAGGTCGCGGGGGTCGCCGATATGCAGTTCGGCCATGGCGCCCTTGAGTATCTCGATGACCCGGTCCGCGACATCATCCTGCAGATAGAGCACGCGCAACGCACTGCAGCGTTGGCCGGCACTCTGGAAGGCGGATTGGATGACATCCACTACGACCTGCTCGGGCAGGGCGGTGGAGTCGACGATCATGGCATTCATGCCTCCGGTTTCCGCCACTAACGTGGGTAACGGAGCGCTTTCCCGCGCCGCTAGCGCCCGGTTTATGATCTGTGCGGTATCGGTGCCGCCGGTGAATACCACGCCGGTGATACGCGTGTCGGAGGTCAATACACTGCCTACGGTTGGACCGTCACCGGGCAGCAGCTGCACGACATCCCGGGGCATGCCGGCTTCATACAACAGCTCTATGACGCGATGGGCGACGATCGAGGTCTGTTCCGCCGGCTTGGCCAGTACCGTGTTACCCGCAACCGCGGTGGCCACCACCTGGCCGCAGAAGATGGCAACCGGGAAGTTCCATGGACTGATCGCGGCAAAGACCCCCTTGCCGCCCATCATCAAACGGTTGGATTCACCGGTCGGCCCGGGCAGCTCGGTAATCTCGCCGAACATCTGCTCGGCACGCATGGCGTAGTAACGGCAGAAATCCACCGCTTCCTTGATCTCGTCCACGCCGTCGGTCAGCAATTTGCCGCCCTCACGGGAGCAGAGCGTCATCAGCTCCGCCATGTGTTCTTCCATCAGGTCGCCGAGACGGCGCAGGATGGCGGCACGCTCGGCAACCGGCGTCGCTTCCCAGCGCGGGAAGGCTGCCCAGGCGGCGTCCAGCGCCTTACCGGCCTGCTCCTTGGTGGTCCACTGAATGCTGCCTACCTCCTGGCGACGATCAAAAGGGCTGGTCACGCGCTTGGTCTGGGCGGCATCGTCGGCGACCTCGAACGCCAGCAATGGTTTGGCGCGGTAGGTGGTGTCCATGAAACCGGCCATTTGCGTCATCAGCGGCTCGTAATGGCTGCGCACATTGAGATTCACGCCACGTGAGTTGCGCCGCTCGGGGCCGTAAATATCCCGCGGCAGGGGAATGTTCGGGTTGGAGAGCGTCTTGTACTGGCGCAGGCTGTCCACCGGGTGCTGGCACAGCCATTCGACCGGCACTTCCGGGTCCACCAGTTGGTGGACGAAAGAGGAGTTGGCGCCGTTTTCCAGCAAGCGGCGAACCAGGTACGGCAGCAGATCCTTGTGGGCGCCTACCGGGGCGTAGATACGGCAATAGGTGCCTTTCGGCGCGCGCGTCAGGGCTGCTTCGTACAAGGCTTCGCCCATGCCGTGCAGACGCTGGAATTCAAATGGCCGGCTACCGTGGTTGGCCAGCTCCAGAATGGTGGTGACGGTGTGGGCGTTGTGGGTAGCGAACTGGGGGAAGATGCGCCCCTGGGTGTCATCGGAAAGCAGGAACTGGGCGCAGGCCAGATAGGCCACGTCGGTACATGCCTTGCGGGTGAATACCGGATAGCCGTCCACGCCAAGCTGTTGCGACTCCTTGATTTCGCTGTCCCAGTAGGCGCCCTTGACCAGGCGCAGCGGGATCTCGTCGCCTTGCTTGTCGGCCAGGCGATTGAGATAGTGCAGAGTCGGCAGGGCGCGCTTGGAATACGCCTGGACGACCAGGCCGAAGTGCCCCCAGCCCTTGGCCGCTTCACCTTCGTAGATGGCACGAAAGACTTCCAGGGAAATTTCCAGGCGGTCGACTTCCTCGGCATCGATGGTGAGGGCGACGCCCAGCGACCGCGCCTTGGTCACCAGTTGGTTCACGGTATCGACGAGCTCGACCAGGACCTGCTCGCGACGGCCGAATTCATAACGCGGGTGCAGTGCCGACAGCTTGATCGAGACCGAAGGGGCGGGAGTTTTGTCGCTCAATGACTTGCAGGTCTTGCCCACCTGCTCGATGGCCCTGGAGTAGTCGTCGAAATAGCGCTTGGCATCGTCGCGGGTGCGTGCGGCCTCGCCCAGCATGTCGTAGGAGTAGGTGTAGCCTTTATCGAACAGTGGCTTGGATCGTTTCAGGGCTTCGTTGATGTCTCGCCCCAGCACGAACTGCTTGCCCATGATCTTCATCGCTTCATACATGGCGCGGCGAATGACGGGCTCGCCCATGCGGTTGACCATGCGGTTGATGAACGAGGCAGGCTGGCCTTCCCGGGGGTGGTCCAGCTTGAGCACGTGCCCGGTCATCAGCAGGCCCCAGGTGGAGGCGTTCACCAGCCAGGACTCGCTCTTGCCGACGTGGGCCTTCCAGTCCGCCGGGCCGAGCTTGTCCTCGATCAGCGCATCGGCGGTAGCACTGTCGGGGATTCGCAGCATGGCTTCGGCCAGGCACATCAGCATCAAGCCTTCGTGAGTGTCGAGGCTGTACTGCTGGAGCAGCTCGTCGATGGTGTCGACGGCGGTATCCATCTGGCGTACATCGCGAATCAACTCGGCGGTGTGCTTCTCGATGCGGGCGAAATCTTCGCGATCCGTATCCAGCAACTTGATTAGCTCATTGACATAAGTGTCTTCATCGACCACGTAATGGTCGCTGACTTGTGCCATCAGTGTGTCGAGGTCGGTTTGCCAGGTGGCAGAGTCACGTAGTTTCTTGGCGTTGAGCATCGAAGCCCCCGAGAGTCTAAGCAATAACGGAAAGGTGTTACCGGGCGCTATGCCCAAGTTAACGGTTGAATGTAGAGGGCGGAGCCGTTGACTGCATGTCGGTTCCGCGTCAAAACATGTCGAATTCGTGGCAAGCGTCGTAAGTTTACGACTTTAGTAGAGCCTACAGGCGTGCCAGACGGTTCGTGAATTGTGGCGAAATTACCGCTTCGCCTAGCGGATGAGCCTGTGCTTCCCGGCGTAATTGACGAGGTGACAGGCCATAGCTGCGCCGAAAGGCATGGGAAAGCGAGCTTTGATTGGCAAATCCCGTCTGCAAGGCGATGTCGGCCAATGGCGTGCGGCTATTCAGCAGTAGTTGTCGAGCGGCATCCAGGCGCTTGCGCTTGACGTATTGCCAGGGCGACAGCCCGGTCTGGGCGCGGAAGCAACTGGTGAAATGCGCTTCACTCAAGCAGGCCAGACGGGCCAGGTCGGCGACACGAAGCTCCTCGGCCAGGTGCTGGTGAATGTAGCGATTCAAGAGCGGCATATCCAGGCGGTTGCGGCTGCCTGGCGTGTCCCCCAGGCGCGCCTTGAGTGAGCCGAGAAGCGTGGCGGCCAGACGATCCTGCTGCAGCATGCCGGCTCCCTGGAAACCGCCTTGTTGCTGATCGAGCTCCATCTCGACGAACGCCAGGTAGTGGCGTAGCGCGTTATCCAGCGTGAAGAAACGCGGGGCGTCGAACAGGGCCACCAGCTCGCGGTGCTCCCCAGTAAGGGCGGGGGCGTCTTCGGGAAGGTCGAGAATCAGTTGGCGATTGTGACCGCTGCCCGAATAGTAGTGCTCGTGGTTGGCGGGAACGATACAGCCCGAAAAGGCATCCACGTGTCCGCCCAGGCCCTCGATTTCAAACTCCGCGGTTCCACTCAGGGTAATGACTACCTGATGGAAATCATGCGCATGATGCTGGGTGGCACGCGCAAGGGGAATCTGACGAATGATGCTGGGCATGGGGCAGCTCCTGAAAAACCGCGCGCAAGTGGATCTAGCGTGAGCGCAAGGCGGTATGTGCCGCCAGGTGATCGCGTAGTGCTTGCAGTTCGGCCTGTCCGTCCGCATTGAGCAGGGGCTTGCCCTGGGCGATCTGCCAATGGCGGCCATGGGTTTCCATCAAGTGGGCGGCCCGACGGCGGATGCCATTGAGGTATTCATCGTGGCGGATGGGATAATCGATGATGGTATTCCACTCCGTTTCGCTCACCTCGCTGGAAAGCGCCTTGTCGAACAGCACCAGCAGATCCTTGGGCTCGGTGCGGTAGCGCGGTGTGCTGGTGCTCATCAAGATGATCACCATGCCGCCTACTACCAGTAAACACACCCCGAAGACCAGAAAAAACAGCGCCATTCATTCGCTCCGTGTTACTTGGATTGCAGCTTGGATGCATCTCATTCCACTGACGACAAGTATACGCCTGGTTGGGTTCGAGACGAAGTTTTCGCATTTTTCGCGAACTTTTTCTGCTTCAAGTGTCTGAAGTGATACAGGCAACACAGCGATAGCAGTCGCTAGGGTTGTTGCTCTGGCTTTTGTTTTCGATCCCTTGTTTCCGCTGCTCTTGTGAGTGGCGGTTTTTTTTGTCTTCATCCCCGGCTTGTAAGGCGCCAGCTCATTTGCGCGCTCTTACAGTTCTATATCATCGGACTTGCGGTCGTGAGAGCGTATCGAAGGAAAGCTAGTGGCGTCGGATCAGCAGCAGCGCGTTCAGTACATCACGCCTTGTGACGATACCCAGCAGCCGGCCCTGGGTCACTACCGGATAGACCTTGGGTCTGAGCCCGTTCATCTCCTGGGCGAGGTCGGTAATGCTCTTGTTGGGGCCTACCGAGACCACTTCGTGACGCATCAGCTCTTTCACCAACGGGGCTTCGTCATCGTGATATACACTTCCTAATACCTTGCTCAGGACGTCCTGTTCGGAGATGAAACCGATCAAGCGGTCATGAGTATCGACCACGGGTACGCCTGGCAGCCGGTGCAATGCCAGGCCCTGGGCCAGCGTGGTGATGGAAGTCTCGGGCAAGACCCGATAGCAGTCACGGGACATGATGTCTTGCACGGTTTCGGGGGTCTTCGGGATCATGATCGCGCTCCTTGAAAAAGCCCAGCGATACTCTTCACTGTAGGTTATTCATGGGCTAAGCACGCATCGAGGCAGAGAGGGTTTTCAACGCTCTGGCGACGGCGCAGTTCAACTCGGCGACGGCACTATTCAGTTAGTAGGAGGTAGGTTCAGATGGATGCACGCGAATATCTCAACCGCAAGGGAGTCACGCAGGAGAGCGATCCCGATCGTCCCAATACCCTGGAGGAAAAGGCGTGGGAGCGGGCGCGGGGAGCAGGCAACCACCGGCCGAAATCGGGTACGCCCCACGACTGGGAAGATTGGGAACGTCACCATGACGACCTGGCCGAAGGCGCTGAATCGCTCGATCAGAAGATCGACAAGGAAGCTCACCGTGAGGCGCTTGAGCATAAGAAGCAAGAATGAGGAAAGGCTTGGCAAGAGTGGCTTAGGCGGTATACTCATCAGTAAACCAATTAACTGATAGAGGTTTACTGATGGGTCGGCTTGTTGGCGTTACGTTGCTCTGGGCATTCTCCTTTTCATTGATCGGGGTATATCTCGCCGGTCAGGTGGACAGCTACTTTGCGGTATTGCTACGCGTGGCCTTGGCTGCCCTGGTGTTCTTGCCGCTGCTGCGTCCTGGCTTGCTTGCCAGTCGACAGCGACTGGCGCTGATGGCGCTAGGGGCCGTGCAGCTTGGGTTGATGTACATCTTCTTCTATCAATCCTTCCTTTTGCTGAGCGTGCCGGAAGTGTTGCTGTTCACCATCTTCACGCCGGTATATATCGCGCTGCTCGATGATCTGCTGTTCAAGCGTTTTACGCCGATCTACCTGCTGACCGCCTTGCTGGCGGTGATAGGAGCCGGAGTGATTCGGTACGACAGCGTGAATAACGAATTCTGGCTGGGCTTTGTGGTGGTGCAAGGCGCGAACCTGTGTTTCGCCCTGGGCCAGGTGGGGTATCGGCGCCTGGCGGCCGAGTTGCCGGAAAACCTACCTTGGCACAATGTCTTCGGCTGGTTCTTCATCGGCGCTCTGCTGGTGGCTCTGCCGGCGTTTTTGCTGCTGGGCAATACTGCTGCGTTGCCATCGACACCGGTGCAGTGGGGGGTGCTGGCGTGGCTGGGGCTGGCGGCGTCAGGAGGCGGCTACTTCATCTGGAATCAAGGAGCCACCCAGGTGGATGCGGGCACATTGGCGATCATGAATAACGCCCTGATTCCCGCAGGGCTATTGGTCAATCTGGTGATATGGAATCGCGAGGCGGATCTGAGCCGCCTGCTGCTGGGCGCATTGATCATGGCGGGTTCGCTATGGCTCAACCACTGGTGGGTGAAGCGGCGGATGGTACCGGCATAGCCCGGTTTGCTCGCTGGGCCGGGTGTCCGCATAATGGCCGTTGATTCGCCAGAGATTCGAGGTATGTCAAGAAGCGTTGCGCATTCTCCGCCGGCCGCCAGCTCGTCCCGGCCGGCACAACGGCCTTTCGCGACTATCGGCCTGATCGGGCGGCTGGGTAGTGACAAGGTCGTCGATTCCCTCGAGCGGCTTGTTCGTTACCTGGTGCGAGACGGCTACGAGGTGATCATAGAGGACCGCACGGCAACGGTACTGCCGGGCCACGGGCAGGTTGAAGCCAGCCGCCGTATGCTCGGCCAGCGCTGCGACCTGGTGATCGTGGTGGGAGGAGACGGCAGTCTTCTCGGCGCCGCCCGGGCGCTGTGTCACAGCGGAACCTTGATTCTCGGTGTCAATCGCGGGCGGCTGGGGTTTCTTACCGATATTTCCCCGGACGAGCTGGAAACCCGTGTCGGTGAAGTGTTGGCGGGGGAGTACGAGCTGGAGGAGCGTTTTCTGCTGGACGCCGAACTCTATCGCAATGGCGTCTCGGTAGGAAACGGCGATGCCTTGAACGAGGTTGTGGTACATCCTGGCAAGGCGGTACGCATGATCGAGTTCGAACTCTTCATCGATGGCCAGTTCGTCTACAGCCAGCGCAGCGATGGCTTGATCATTGCCACTCCCACTGGTTCCACGGCCTACGCGCTCTCTGGCGGTGGTCCGATCATGGACCCCAAGCTTGACGTGATTACCCTGGTGCCGATGTTCCCGCATACGCTTTCCAGTCGGCCCATCGTGATCGATGCGGCAAGCGAGATTCGGGTCCACATCGGCGAAACCAACCAGACCTATCCCCATGTCAGCTGCGACGGCCAGACCCGCGTGGTGGCCAAGCCGGACGACGTGCTGGTGATACGGCGCAAGCCGCAGCGTGTCCAGTTGGTGCACCCAGTGGGCCATAACTTCTACGAGGTCCTGCGTAGCAAGCTGGGCTGGAGCAGCCGCCTGGGGGATTGAAAATGCACGGTCGAACAAGCGGGAAGACGCTGCAAGGCTACGACCTGATAGGCGATGTTCACGGCTGTGGTGCCACCTTGGCAGCTCTGCTGGAAAAGCTGGGTTATCACCAGCGTGGAGGTGTCTATCGGCATCCCCGGCGCAAGGTGATCTTTCTGGGGGATCTGGTCGATCGTGGGCCGCGGATTCGCCTGGCAGTGACCATCGCCCGACGCATGGTGGAAGAGGGCGAAGCGTATATCGTCATGGGCAACCACGAATACAATGCGCTGGCCTATTCCCATCCGGCTCCCGGCAGTGCCGGCCAGCGCTGGTTACGCGAGCATAGTCCCCGGCATAATCGTGTCATTAACGAGACCCTCGAGCAGTATCGTGACCACCCGGCGGAGTGGGAGGATGTCCTTGCGTGGTTCATGCGCATTCCGCTATGTCTGGAGCTGGATGGATTGCGTGTCGTTCACGCCTGCTGGGACGAGGCGCTGATTCGTCGATTTCTCGCCCGCCGTCCCGATGCATGCATGGATAGCGAATTTCTGATCGAATCGGAAACGGCGGGAAGTGAAGCGTTTGAAATCATGGATCGTTTGACCCGTGGTACGAACATTCCCTTGCCGCCGGGGATCGAAATCCACTCCGGCGATGGGTTCACCCGGCGTAGCTTTCGTACGCATTTCTGGGCTGAAGCGCCTAAAACGTGGGGTGATGTGGTCTTTCAGCCCGATAACTTGCCTGGAGAGCTTGAAAGCCACCCCTTGAGTGCCGAGGAGAAGTCGCGCTTGAGCTACTATGGGCCTGACGAGCCGCCGCTGTTCATTGGCCATTACTGGTGTGAGGGTATTCCCGCATTGCCCACCGGTAACATCGCCTGTCTGGACTACAGCGCCGTCAAGTATGGTCGCCTGGTTGCCTATCGTTGGAGCGGTGAGACACGCTTGAATGCCGACAATTTCGTATGGCTGCGAGTGCCGCAGGAGGAGCGCGCCATGCCGCGGCCATGGGAAATCGATTTTGAATAGCGAACCCGGTGCACGATCGATATCGACTTCATGGCAGTGTACAAAATATTACATTATTTTTTTTAAGCGGGGCTGAACTTCCCGACATACCGGCTATCAGAGTAAGTGTTCCCTTGAATGATCCCTTGCTTTAATTTATCCGGCGGCCCCCTCCGCCGGATTTTTTTTGTGCGAAACTTGCGCTTGAATTCTTGTATACCCCGACTGGAGATCCTATGCATCCAGTGATGCTATTGCCCCACGGTGCAGATACGAGCGAGTTGCGCCAGGCCCTGTGGAAATACCGAATCGGGCATCGAATCACCCAGGAAACCGATGGGCAGCTTCTCTGGATTGCCGATCCAGCAAGGCAGCAGTCCATGCAGGCGCTGGTGCAGCGCTGGGAGCGCGGCGAACCCCTTGTGCTTGCGGGCCAATCCGCGCCTCGCACTGCTTCCGTGGCCCTGCCTGCGCTGCGCCGTGTTCCGGTAACGGCGGCGATGATTCTGATTAGCCTCGTCATCTTTGCCTTGGCAGGCGTGTTTGGCGACCAATTGATCGTCGCCTTGACGATTGTGCCGGTGGGCGTGGAAGGCGGTCGGTTGGCATTCGGTACGCTGATGGAAAGCATGACCTCGGGACAGGTATGGCGGCTTTTGTCACCCGCGTTTCTCCATTTCGGCTGGATGCACCTGATCTTCAACTTGATGTGGGTGTGGTATTTCGGCCGTCAGGTGGAAGTCATGCAGGGAAGCCGAATCATGTTGCTGCTACTACTGGTAGCTGGCATCGGCGCGAACCTGGCCCAGTACGCCACGGGAACGGTCCTTTTTGGGGGGATGTCCGGTGTGGTGTATGCGCTCTTGGGCCATGTGTGGTTGATGGCGTGGCGAGTGCCCCGCAGCGGCTTTTTCGTGCCCCAGATGCTGGTGGTATTCATGCTCGGGTGGATGGTTTTCACCATGACCGACTTTGCCGCCGTGGTGGGGTTCGGCAACGTGGCAAACGAAGCCCATCTCGGTGGCCTGGTCGTGGGCCTGGCCACGGGCTGGTATCATTCCATGCGATATTCTTCTTCTTGAGTACCCATTACGAGTACCGTTCTGAGTACCGGTCGCGTACAGGAGTCTGCGATGAGTGACATGACGTTCGACAAAATGATCAGCCAGATGACACCGGAAATCTACGCCAGCCTCAAACAAGCGGTGGCTCTGCGCAAATGGCCCGATGGTCGGCGCTTGACGCCGGAACAGACCGAGCTTTGCCTGGAGGCCGTTATGCGTTTCGAAGTGGAAAACAATGTGCCGCTGGACCAGCGGGTAGGTTACCTGGAGCGGCGTACCTGCGGTGCTGATGCGGCTGGCACGAATGTCACACCGGAAATGGCTGGCCTGGCCAGGAACGCCGCGGAGTGAGTGAAGCGATAGAAGGGTGCCTGGTGAAAATGGCGGCTGAGGTGAAGCCCGGCGGCGAGGTGGCCTATACCCTGCGCGCGGGGGACCATCGTCTGCCGCTCAACGAACGCGTCGGTACGCCCTTGTCGCTGGAGTGGAGCGGGGCGATTGCCTGCACGAACTGTGGTCGCGCCACGCGCAAGAGTTTCGGCCAGGGGCACTGTTATCCGTGTTTCAAGCGACTGGCGCAGTGCGATACCTGCATCGTCAAGCCGGAAACCTGCCACTACCACCAGGGAACTTGCCGGGAGCCGCAGTGGGGGGAGCGGTTCTGCTTTCAGCCTCATGTGGTCTATCTTGCCAACTCATCGGGGCTCAAGGTCGGAATCACCCGCAAGACGCAGATGCCGACGCGCTGGCTGGATCAGGGTGCCATCCAGGCGCTGCCGATCCTCGAAGTCGATACGCGGTTGCAGTCGGGCCTGGTCGAGATGCTGTTCAAGGAGCAGGTTGCCGATCGCACCAATTGGCGAGCCATGCTCAAGGGGGCGGTCGCGGAGATCGACCTGGAGGCCGAGCGCAGGCATTTGCTCGCCCTGCTGGCACCAGGGCTTGCCCAGTTGCGTGAACGCTTCGGCAGCGAGGCGGTGAAGGAAATCGTGAATCCGGTACTCCGTTTTCACTATCCCGTCCAGACGTTTCCCACCAAGGTGGTGTCGCACAACTTCGACAAGCAGCCTAAGGTCAGCGGCACCCTGATGGGAATAAAAGGTCAGTACCTGATGCTGGATAGCGGCGTGATAAACCTGCGTAAGTTTACCGGCTATGAAGTGCGTGTAAGATAATTTCGCGGGCCTGGAGGATAGTGGCCTTGCGATAACGAAGTGCTAAGGTAAGGTTACTCAACGTTGCGAGTAACCGATCATGCTGATGTCAACGCAAGGATGCTGCGATGCCCTGGCTTAAACTACTGCATATCATTGCGCTGGTGATATGGTGCGGTTCATTGATTTACCTGCCCGCCCTGGTCACCCAGTCGATGCGCGCACGAGTCGATGCGGGCTTTGCCCAGGGCTCGCCGCAGATGCCGCGTTTTTTCTACAACTCCATTGCCACGCCCGCTGCGCTGCTGGCCATCTTTTCCGGCACCTTGCTGTTTTTATGGTACGGCGTGCTGGGTGGCTGGCTGGTATTGAAGCTGATGGCCGTCATGGGGATGGTGGCAGCGCATGGCGGGCTTGGCTGGTGGATCCTGCGCCTTGAGGCGGGTCTGTTCAAAGGGGTCAAGCGGGGCTGCATAGCCAGTGGATTGCTGGCCTCGGGCTGTATCGTGTCGGTGCTTTTTCTGGTCCTGGCAAAACCCATGGAGTGGAGTTGAGCCGCTATGCCCAAGCTTTTTCTGACGACTTTTTTTCAAACGTACCTGCTCCGCATGCCTGCTTGCATAAGCGGCGGCATCAGTGGGTGTCGTTCATTTCTCCAGTTCCACGCCAACCGCATGTTCGTACACCAGGCGCCCTCCGAGCCAGCCTGCCAGGGCAATCATGACGCTGGTCACCAGCGAGACCGCGAACCCCCACGGCAGGATGAGATCCGTATCACTGAAACGCATCAGCCAGTTGAGCGAGGCCAGCGACAGCATCATCACCGCGATGATGGCATGACTCCAGCCATTCACCAGCCGCCGAATTCCCTTGACCGTCACCAGATCGATGATGCCTGCAATGCTGGCGATCCAGCCACCGAAGGCGCCTACTCCGGCGAGCCAGAGACTGACACGAGCCCAAAAAGGATCGCCGCTGAGAATGTAGCCCAAGTCGCTTGCCACCAGGGCCATCAGCGCGGCGACGGGAAAGTGGATCATCAGCGGGTGCAAGGGGTGGCCGATGATAGCGGCCCGGCTCTTGATCGTATGTTCTTTGATTTCCGCCATGTTCACATCCTTGAGCATTGGTTCCGGCGTGGGATTGTTCCCTTGGGTCTTGGTTCAATCATAGTGTTGCTGAGTGGATGCGCCGGTGACAAGTCCATTTTAGCGCCCGCTGGGCAGGCCGCCGCCGATGTGGCCCTGGTGTGGTGGGCGATGCTGGGGTTCTTTACCCTGGTATTCGTCGTCGTCGTGGTGTTGTGGCTTTATGCCTTTCGCCGAGGAGAAAGGCCTGAGCGCACCCAGGAGCAGGAGCGGCGAATCGCCCGGCGCTGGATCGTCGGCGGTGGGCTGCTGTTGCCCGGCGTTTCCATCGTGGCGCTGCTGGCTTTCGGTATTCCCGCCGGGCAACGCATGCTGCCGATTCCCTTGAATGACCCGCCCGATGTCATCGAGGTTATCGGCCATCAATGGTGGTGGGAGGTGCGTTACCCGGGCGCGGAAGGCGGCGAGGTGGTGACCGCCAACCAATTGGTGATGCCGGTGGGCGAGCCGGTGGACTTTCATGTCACCGGGGCGGACGTCATCCATTCGTTCTGGGTGCCACGGCTTGGTGGCAAGATCGACATGGTGCCAGGCCACACCAACCGGATACGTCTGGAAGCCGATGCCGCCGGTGTCTTTGGCGGCCAGTGCGGGGAATTCTGCGGTACGCAACACGCCCATATGCAGTTGTATGTGGAGGCGATGGAGCGCGACGACTACGAAGCCTGGCTGGCGCAACGTCAGCGTGAATCATTACAGTCTCTGGCCGTGCGGTCCGAGGCTCAGGCGCCGGCACGCGAGGCTTTCATGGACAACTGTGCACGGTGTCACCGGGTGGCGGGCCTCTCCGATGGCGAAGACGGCCCCGATCTGTCCGATGTTGGCACCCGCCCCGCCCTGGGCGCTGGCACATTGGCAATGGAGGAGGGCGCCATCGCACGCTGGCTGAAAAACCACCAGCAACTCAAGCCGGGCAACCGCATGCCGAGCCACGATGACATGGAAGCGGAGACCCTGGATGCAATAGGCGCCTGGCTGGAGACATTGAACCCATGACTCAATCCAAACCGAAATCCTACACGGCAGAAACGCAGCGCCTGCACGATGAGCTTTATGACGTCTGGGGCAATCCCAGCGGGATAAAGGCTCTCACCATCGTCAACCACACCACTCTGGGGCTGCGTTTCATGCTCACCGGCATGGCATTCTTCCTGGTGGGCGGGCTGCTGGCCATGCTGATTCGTGCCCAGCTGGCGTTCCCGGGGCAGAATTTCATGTCGCCGGATATCTATAACCAGGTCACCACCATGCACGGCACGGTGATGATGTTTCTCTTCGCCATTCCGATGCTGGAGGGGTTGGCGATCTACATGATTCCCAAGATGATCGGCGCGCGGGATCTGGTATGTCCGCGGCTGACCTCGCTGGGCTACTGGTGTTATCTCTTCGGCGGCCTGATCCTGCTCTCGAGTCTGGTATTGGAAACGGCACCGGATAGCGGTTGGTTCATGTATACCCCGCTGAGCAGCAAGGAGTACTCCCCCGGGCTCGGGTCGGATTTCTGGCTGCTGGGTATCACCTTCGTGGAAATATCGGCATTGTCCGCCGGGGTGGAACTTACGGTCTCAATCTTGCGGACCCGTACCCAGGGCATGGCTCTGCACAAGATGCCGCTTTTCGCCTGGTACATTCTGGCGATGGCGCTGATGATCGTGGTGGGTTTTCC
Source organism: Halomonas sp. Bachu 37 (assembly GCF_039691755.1). NCBI lineage: Bacteria > Pseudomonadati > Pseudomonadota > Gammaproteobacteria > Oceanospirillales > Halomonadaceae > Halomonas > Halomonas kashgarensis. The sequence continues at coordinate 702,148 of NZ_CP137552.1, forward strand.
GCCGTTGATCCTCGGCAGCATACTGCTGGAGCTGGAGCGCGCGGCGGGCATGCCGTTCTTCGATGTGGCCGGCGGTGGCGACCCGATACTTTGGCAGCACCTTTTCTGGCTCTTCGGCCATCCCGAGGTCTACATCATCTTTCTGCCTGCGGCGGGGATCGTGTCGACCTTGATCCCGGTTTTCGCCGGGCGCCCCATCGTGGGCTACGGCTGGGCGGTCTTCGCCGTCATCACCACCGGTTTCATCAGCTTCGGGTTATGGGTCCATCACATGTTCACGGTGGGCATCCCGCAGCTGGCCCTGACCTTCTTTTCCGCCGCCAGCATGCTGGTTGCGGTACCCACGGGTATCCAGATATTTCTGTGGCTGGCTACCTTGTGGCTGGGAAAACCGCGCATGCAGTTGCCCATGCTGTGGATTGTGGGGTTTTTGGTCATCTTCGTCTGCGGAGGGCTTACCGGGGTGATGCTGGCGCTGGTTCCCTTCGACTGGCAAGTTCACGATACCCATTTCGTCGTGGCCCACATGCATTACGTTCTCGTGGGAGGAATGTTCTTTCCCCTGATCGGGGGGCTGTATTACTGGCTGCCGCTGTTCTCCGGTCGAATGCCGTCGGAGACATTGGGCAAATGGGGCTTCTGGCTGACCTTCCTGGGTTTCAACGGCACGTTCTTGATCATGCACTGGACAGGTTTACTGGGCATGCCGAGGCGGGTCTACACCTATGGCGCTGAGGAGGGATGGGAAATATTCAACCTGCTCTCCTCGGTAAGCGGCTTCATCCTCTCGGCGGGGATCGCCATGATGTTGCTGGATATTGCGCTGCACTTTCGTTTCGGCAAGCCCGCCAAGCAGAACCCCTGGAATGCCGGTACGCTCGAGTGGGCGCTTACCATGCCGCCGAGTCCCTACAATTTCGTCAGCCTGCCCGAGGTGGAAGGTCGCGATCCCTTGTGGGACCGGCCCGATCTACCCAGAACGATCGCCCAAGGCCGCCATGGCCTGGCGGTAGCGAATCATGGCCGCCGGGAGCTGTGGGGAACCGATCCGTTGACCGGAAAGGTGCGTGAAGTGATTCACCTGCCGGGCAACTCCTGGTGGCCGCTGTTCGCCGCACTGGCCCTGGCAGTGGTGTGCATCAGCTTGTTGCTGCGCTTGTATCCGCTGGCGGGTATCGCCACGCTGGTGGCGGCGGGCTTTTTGTTGCGCTGGTCATGGGAAAACGGGGCTCACCCCAAGGCCGCACCGGACGCGCACCGTGAACTGGGCGATCCTCCTTTGCATTCGCGAACCATGGATGGGCCCGGCTTATGGACGATGTCGGTGACGCTTTTGGCCAACGCGTCGTTCTATCTGTCCTTTTTATTCGGCTGGTTCTACCTATGGACTGTCTCACCGCTATGGCGCATGCCCGATGAATCACCGCTTTCGCTGACCCTGCTGGTCATCGGTGGGCTGCTGGTGACGGCCGGAATGGGGTGGCTGGAGGTCATGCTGCGCCGCTTGCGCCGCCGTGCCGACAACGGCCTGGGGCCGGGCATGTTCGCCATCGGTGCGCTGGGTCTCGGCCAGGTGGCGGTGGTAGGGCTGGCGCTGTGGGCGGCCGAACTGGACGTCACCCGAACCGCCCATGACGCGGTATTGGCGGTAGGTCTGGGCTACCTGCTTGTGCATGGGGGGCTGGGCGCCATTCTGGCTCTGATGCAGGGCATGCGAGTGAGGTACGGCTTCGTGGGCGCCCACGCGCCTTTCGAACCGGCGGTGGTGGCGCAGCTGTGGCGCTACAATGTCGGCACTTACTGGCTGCTGGTGGGCTCCATCGCGCTGCTTCCCCGGCTGTTGGGGGGCTCGCCATGAAACTGAGCATCTGGACGCATCCGCTCCATCTGGTCATGGGCCTCACCTTGTGGAGTGCATGGTTCGTGACCATGTACGGCGGACATGCGGTCGTGTGTAGTGTGGCTCCCCCGGCTACAGACCAAGGCCCCTTCACCTGGCTCAACGTCGTGCTGGGGCTGTTGACCGTGGCCAGTGCGGCAGGGCTTGGCTTGCTGGCCTGGCGCTGCCTTGGCGCGTCACGGCATACCAGCGTAAGAGCGGCACATTTCTGCGCCCTGGTCTCTGCCGGCCTTTATCTTACTTCTGCCGTAGCGGTGCTGTTCGTGGGCGTGCCGGTAATCGGCGTTCCTCCGTGTCTTTGAAGCTATGGCTTTGAAACCCCGCCCATGACGTCCTTTGGTTCTGACCAGGCGCCCCATGCTGAGAAGAGTGCTTCCGCCGGCGAGGCCGGCCACGCAGAAGCGCTCTTCAGCCTGGAGGGGATGTGGTGCTCCAGTTGTGCCCTGGCCGTCGAGGCGTGTCTCCAGCGGCTGCCCGGCATAAGAGAGGCGAGCGTACATTACCCCAGCGCCAGCCTGTTGGTCAGCGGCGCCGCCTCGACGCTTTCTCTTGAAACGTTGGCACCTGTGGTGTCACGGCTGGGCTACCGACTGACGCCACCGGAGTCCACCCTGGACGCCCACGGCCGCTTGGAAAGAGAGAGCCGCTACCTGGCGTTGCGTCTCTTGGTGGCGACGGTTTTCGGCATGTGGACGATGCTGGCGTCATTGTTGATCTACGTTGGCGCCTTGCCTACCTCATCGCTTGAGCTGGTCTTGGCCTGGGTTTCCGCTGCCTTTTCCGTTCCCGTGGTCGGCTATGCCGGCTTGCCGTTCTATCGGGCGGGCTGGCGAACGCTGCGAGCGGGCAGGCCGGGCATGGATGTATTGATCAGTCTGGGCGTACTCGGCGCCGTTGCGGTTTCTCTATGGTTGCTGAGCCAAGGCATCGCCGACGTCTATTTCGATACCGCAGTGATGTTGATCGTGCTTCTACTGGTCGGGCGGCTGGTCGATACTCTGTGTCGCCACCGGGGATTACGAGCCCTGGACGCCCTGAATATTCCCAATGGGCCGCTCGAGCGGCTTGAGGCGGGGCACTGGCAGGCCTGTGCATTGCCGCAAGTCGAGCCGGGCGATGTGGTGAAAATCGAGGCCGAGGGCCATTTATCGGTGGATGGCATTATTCGCCACGTCCCCGTATGGATCGATACCGCGCCCATGACCGGAGAAAGCACTCCCCGGCGGATGCTGCCGGGAGACAAGGTTCACGCCGGGTGTCGTAATGTGGGGCCTGCGTTCGAGCTCGAGGTTTCGGCGGGCGTGGGCGGGCGCCGCCTGGATGCCATGCGCGAGCAAATGTGGCGCTATCAAGCGCGCAAGGGGGAGCTGCAGCGGCTTGCCGACCGCTTCGCTGCATGGCTGAGTCCTCTGGCGCTAGGGCTGGCAGGCGTGACCCTGGTGCTGGCTTTGTTGACGGGAGTGGCGCTGGATGAGGCGCTGGTGCGTGCGCTCTCCGTGCTGGTTGTGGCGTGCCCTTGCGCGGTGGGGCTGGCCGTGCCGCTGGCAAGCCTTGCGGGTAGCAGCCGGGCGCTTGCCCGGGGCGTGGTGTTTCGCGACCCTGCGGTGTTTGAAACCCTGGCGATGACACGTGCTGTAGCTTTCGACAAGACCGGTACCCTGACCCCCGGCGAACCCCAGCTAAGGGAGTATCGTCACGCCGACAGTATTCCCATCGATGAGGTGGCTTGCCTGACGAATCGGGCCACTCGGGATAGCGAACACCCTTTGAGCCGGGCGATACGGCGCTGGGCTCATGACCAGGCTTTTTCTTCGTCATCTCAGGATGCCCCGCCACTCGAGAGCAAAGAGCAGCCCGGGGAAGGGCGGTGGGTAGCGTTTGAAGACGGCACTGTGCTGCATCTGGGGCGCCGCGAGTGGCTGGAGTCCCTGGGAGCCGAGCTTCCCGTTTCTGTTCATGGCGTTTCCAACCAGGCCGCTGCCAGCGAAGTACTGCTATGCCGGGATCTACGCTGGGTGGCTACATTTACGCTAGGCGAGTCGGCCTGTGTCGATGCGGTCCCCGCGCTGCAGACCCTGCGTGACCAGGGGATGGTATTGGCCTTGATCAGCGGCGACCGGGCCGGGCCGGTGCACGAGCTGGGGCGCAGTGTCGGCCTTTCATCCCGGGAGTGCTTCCCCGGCCGCTCTCCCGAAGCCAAGGCGCGCCTGCTCCAGGCGCTTCCCGGCCCGGTGCTGTATGTCGGCGACGGCATCAACGATGCCTTGGCCCTGGCTTCTGCTGGAGTCGGCATGGCCCCGGAAGGCGCCAGCAGCGCTGCGCGGGAAAGCGCGGCGATCCAGCTGCTCAACCCGGGAATAACGGGCGTGGTCGAGGCGCTGGATATCGCTCGCCGGACCCGTCGGGTCATGCGCCAGAACCTGGTGCTGTCGGCCATATACAATACCCTGGCACTAGGGCTGGCGGTGACGATGGCGATCCCCCCGCTCGTCGCGGTTGCCGCCATGGCGGCCAGCTCGTTGAGCGTGATGGGCAATGCCGCTCGTCTGGCCTGGAGTGGTAACGAACCCACCGGCGTTGACGGTTCGAGGCGGGATTGATAGTTTACCGGCACTTTCAGGTGCTGGCGCTATGCCTATGCCAGTGAAACGGGAAGTCGGTGCGCTCCAGAAGCCATTCCGACGCTGCCCCCGCAACGGTGATCGAATCGAGACTAGCCTTCATGCCACTGTGTCATTGCATGGGAAGGCGGCTAGTCGGAGCGCAATGCTCATTCGTCAGCCCGGAGACCGGCCTGGAGGATAATACCGAGTTGCGGTGGGCGGCTGCGGGGTGGTGCGCGTCCGCAGTGATTGATCTTGACTGCAAGACTGCCTTCCTCGTTTACGTCTGTCCCGACTTGGTCACCAATGAAAAAAGGGTGCGGGTGCGCACACCAAGCAAGGGACTCCTCCTCATGAAAAACCTCTCTCTCGCCTCTTGCGGCCTGGCGGCATTCAGCCTGACGGCGCTGGCAACGGCTGTTCACGCACAGACGCCGAACGACGAGACGCTGAATCCGCTGGTGGTCACCGCCGCGTTGGCTCCGGTCACCGCCGAACAGAGCCTGTCTTCGGTAACGGTAATCGACGAAGACGCCTTGCGTCGCCAGAATCCGGACGCCATCACGGATGTGCTGCGCGCTCAGCCGGGGGTGGATGTCACTACCCAGGGCAGCTACGGCAAGCAGAGCAGTGTCTTCCTGCGCGGCACGGGCAGTGCCGCCAATGTCATGATGATCGACGGTATCCGCCTGCGCTCGGCCACCAGCGGTGCGGCTTCCTGGGAATTTCTTGATCCCGAACTGTTCGAGCGGGTGGAAATCGTGCGTGGTCCGCGGGGCAGCTTATACGGCGCCGATGCGGTCGGCGGCGTGGTGCAGCTATTTACCCAGACCGCCGATGAGGGTGGTCCCCATCCGTCTGTTTCCGTCGGTGGCGGTTCCTTCGACACCCAGCGCTACAGTGCCACTTTCTCGGGCAGCGAAGGCGGCACCCGCTACAGCTTTGCCGGCAGCCATTTCACTACCGGTGGCATCGAAGTTCGCGAAGGCGAGGGCGACAAGGGCTTCGATAACACCACCGGGCTGGTCAAGCTATCGCATACTTTTGATAACGACCTGACGCTGGGGCTGCTCGGCTTGCGCGCCCGGGGCAATACCGAATATCACCAATCGGGACCGGCGGATGAAGATTTCACCCAGCAGGTACTGGGCGTCTACGCGGAAGCACCGCTTGGCTCCAACTGGTCGACGCGGCTCAGCCTGTCGGAAGCCCGCGATGAACGCGATAGCCAGGCCTTGTCCGGGCGAGCCATTTTCGATACTCGCACGCACACCGCACGCTGGGAAAACACCCTGAGCATGGGAGCTCACCGTTTCATCGCCGGAGCGGAGTACAGCGAAGACAGGGTGACAGGCACCACCCGTTTCGATGAGAGTCACCGCGACAATGCGGCGGTCTTCACCCAGGCGCTGCTGGACTTTTCGCCGCTGATTTCCCAGGCGAGCCTGCGCTACGACGATAACGAGGCGTTTGGCGAGGAGGTCACCGGGAGCCTGGCCCTGGGTTACGAACTGGATAGCCACCACACCCTGCGCGCCAGTTACGGCACCGCCTTTCGCGCGCCCACCTTCAATGATCTCTACTACCCCGGCTACAGCAATCCCGACTTGAAGGCGGAAACATCGGGTACGTTCGAGCTCGGTGTGCGGGGCAACTACGGCAACTATTTCTGGGATCTGGCCGCCTACCAGACCGACCTCGATGATCTGATCGGACTGGATCAGAACTATCTTCCCGAGAACGTCGATCGGGCGCGGATTCGCGGCGCCGAGCTCTCGGCAGGGGCCGAACTGGATGACTGGACCCTGCAGGCGGCATTGACCTATACCGACCCGGAAGATCGCGATAGCGGTAACCGCCTGGTGCGTCGGGCCAAGCAGAGCCTGCGCCTGGATGTGGATCGCGAGATCGCCGACTGGACGGTGGGCGCGTCGCTCATCGCCCTGGGGGATCGCTACAACGATGCTGTCAACGAAGAACACCTTGGCGGCTTTGGCCTGCTCAACCTGCGGGCGGGCTGGGCCTTCGCCCCGTACTGGTCGGCGCGGGTGACGGTGGATAACGTGCTGGATAAGGATTACGTCACCGCTCGAGGCTCCGATTTCGATCCAGTCACTTTCGAATCGTCTCCCTTCGACTACCAGAATGCCGGGCGTAGCGTGTTCCTGACGCTGCGTTACGGGGCTCAATAAAGGTGCTCGATAAAAGCGCTCGGGGGGTGTGGAGTCACATGAATCGAGCTTTGTTACTGGTGCTTGCCTTTCTGCTGGGAGGGCAAGCCGCCACGGCCCAGTCCGACGGTATCTCTCAGCCGCTAGCCGACGATTCCGAGCGCTGCGCCGTTGACGATAAGCAGCGACGCGTATGCTTGGAGACGCCGGCACGGCGAATCGTGGCGTTATCGCCGGGGGCGACCGAGCTCGCCTACGCAGCGGGAGCGGGGAAGGCCCTGGTGGGTGTGGTAAGCCATAGCGATTATCCGCCCCAGGCGGCCGAGCTTCCCCGGGTCGGCTCACATTCGCGTCTGGATCTTGAAGCCCTGGCCGCCCTGCGGCCAGATCTGGTGCTGGGCTGGGCGAGCGGCAATCCGACATCGCAGATGGAAACCCTGCAGGCCCTGGGCATACCGATGTTCTACCTCGAGCCCAACGACGTCGAGGGAATCGCCGGCGCCATCGAGCGATTGGGAGTGCTGGCCGCTACCGGGGATCAGGCCAAGCAAGAGGCCCAGCGGTTTCGCCAAGCCATGGCGCAGCTGCAGCAGCGTTATGGTGAAAAAGACCCGATCACGATCTTCTATCAGGTGTGGCACTCGCCTTTGATGACCGTCAATGGCGAACACTGGATCAGCGATGCCATCGAACGTTGCGGCGGAATCAATATATTCGCGGGCCTGGAGCGGTTGGCGCCTCCGGTTGACCTGGAGGCGGTGCTGGCCGCTGATCCCGACGCCATCGTCAGCGGCGGCAGGGGTGAGGATGACACCCAGTGGCTGCAACAGTGGCGGGTCTATCCCGAGTTGACCGCGGTGCAGCGTGATAATCTGTTTCTGGTGCCGCCTTCGTTGCTTCAGCGTCCCACTCCACGACTGGCGGAAGGCACCGCCTTGCTATGCGAGCAACTGCAAGACGCTCGCATGCGGCGTTGATCCCCTCATACCGAGCTCTGCATGACACGACCGCTGTTTCCCACTCTGCTGATATTGTCGATCGCCGCGATGATAGCTCTGATGGTGTCCCTGGCTATCGGCAGCATGACGATCTCCAGCAGCGAATGGATGGCGCTGTTGCAAGGCCGTGCCGAGCCACTTACCCAGCTGTTGGTTCTGGAACTGCGCCTGCCGCGTTCGCTCTCCGCTTTCGCCACCGGCGGGCTACTGGCGGTCGCCGGGGCATTGATGCAGGTACTGCTGCGCAACCCATTGGCCGACCCCTACGTGCTGGGGCTTTCGGGGGGAGCGGCGGTGGGAGCAATGGCCGCTATGCTGGCAGGGCTTGGCAGCATGCTTGTCTCGGGCTCCGCCTTTGTCGGTGCCATGCTGTCGACCCTGTTGGTTTTCGGCCTGGCCCACGGCACCGGTAGCTGGTCGCCCTCGCGACTGCTGTTGACGGGTGTGGTGGTGGCTTCGGGCTGGGGCGCGGTGATCACGCTGTTGCTGGCGGTAAGCCCGATGGAGCGGTTGCCCGGCATGCTTTACTGGATGATGGGCGATCTTTCCCATGCCGGCTCTCCCTGGTCCGCCCTCGTCCTGCTGGGGCTGGTTTGCCTGGCGGGCATACCCCTGGGGCGCAGCTTGAACGTCCTGGCGCGTGGCCCGCTGCAGGCGGCAGCGCTGGGGGTCGCGGTAAAACCCCTGGAATGGTTGATCTACGTCGTGGCGGCATTGCTTACCGCAATGGCAGTGAGCACAGCGGGCAGCATCGGTTTCGTGGGCCTGGTGGTGCCGCATATGCTGCGCCTGGTGTGGGGTAACGATCAGCGCATGCTGCTTCCTGCCTGTGCGCTGGCCGGCGGGACCTTCCTGGTGCTGGCGGACACAATGGCCCGTACCGTCATCGCTCCCGAGCAGTTGCCGGTCGGCGTGATTACGGCGCTTCTGGGGGTGCCGACTTTTCTCTATCTGCTCTATCGGAGTCGCTGATGGGTCTGCTGGAGGCGTGTGGTCTGGTAATCGATATTCCTGAGCGTAGTGAGGGCAGGGCGCTGGATATCGCCTTCGAGCCTGGACAAATCTGGGGGGTACTCGGCCCCAACGGGGCGGGCAAGACCACCTTGTTGCACACGCTGGCGGGGTTGCGTGAACCTTGCTCGGGAAGCGTGTGGCTGGATGGCAAGGCCATGACCGATTGGCGCCGGCGACAGGTGGCCCAGCGCCTGGGCGTGGTATTTCAGGAGCGCCACGATGGCTTTCCCGCTACGGTTCGCGAGACGGCCTTGATGGGGCGCCATCCCTTTCTTTCCCTGTGGCAACGGGAAGGGGACAACGACCTCCAGGCTGTACACGACGCCTTGCGCCAATTGGGTATCCAGCACCTGGCCCACCGCCTGGTCACCACGCTTTCTGGTGGAGAACGCCAGCGCCTGGCATTCGCCACGGTACTGGCGCAGAACCCCGAGGTATGGCTGGCCGACGAGCCGAGCAATCATCTCGACCTGCAGCACCAGACCGCCGCCATGCAACTTCTCCACCGCCAGGCCAAAGCGGGGTGCGCGGTGGTGATGTGTCTACATGACGTCAATCTCGCGGCTCGCTGGTGCGACAATCTACTATTGCTTTACCCCGATGGCGAGGCGTGCTGGGGGCCGCAAGACGCCATGCTGACCCTCGACGCCCTGGAGCGGCTTTACGGTCAGCGGCTTCACCAGGGCGAAATCTTCGGAAAGCCGGTATTCATGCCGGCAGCTGGCGGTTGGTCATGACCTGGTGCGGGACTCAAGCGACGATCTCGATATCGGCATTCTGCAGGTTCTGGTAGCAGGCCTCTCGGGCTTCGCTGTAGACCGGCTCGCTCAGGGCAGAAAGCAATAGTGTGGCGAATCCTTCCCGGCGGGCCTCCAGCGCGGTTTCCTGCACACAGACATCCAGCGCCAGCCCGCACAGTATGACCCGTTTTATCCCTTTCTCCCTGAGATAGCCACCGAGGCCGGTGCCATCGAAAGCGGAGTAAGCGTCACGATCGAATGCCGTGGCCTTGCTGACCCGTATCGCATCGTTGGGCAGGGCGAGCCCCAGGTGAAAGGCGGCGCCGGGGGTATCCTGAACACAGTGAACCGGCCAGTTTCCTCCTCGGTGCGTGAAACTGACATGGTCCACCGGATGCCAATCACGCGATGCCACTATCAACGCGCCGGCTTCTTTGGCCGCCTGGATCTGGTCGTTGATGCCCGGCACCAAGGCGGCTCCGCCGGTCACGGCGAGCGCGCCGCCTTCACAAAAATCGTTTTGCATGTCAATGACTAGCAGGGCATCGTCAGGCCCATAGTTCACTCGTGGTGCCATGCCGTTTCTCCTGATTGATGGCTGGTGTGTTACGGGTCGCGCGATCCCAGCTTAGGCAGTACATAGTTGCAACAGCCCGACCACAGTTGAAAGACTGGCCGGGTTCAAAAAAAACGTCAATTGGCGCATTCTGATTCGCTAGAGTGAAATTTGATGGGGCAAGGTAAGGCTATGAGCCATCGCAACGCTTCGGGGGCGAAAACCCAGGAAATTCAGGAAACCGTCGATCTGGCGCTATTCGGCGCGCTGGGAGATCTTTCCCAGCGTAAGCTTTTACCCGCGCTTTACCATCTGGACCGTGAAGGCCTGCTGGCTGACGACACGCGATTGCTGGGACTGGCCAGGCAGAATCTGGAGCTCGACGCGTTCAAGGAACAAGTCAGAACTACGCTCACGCGCTATACCAAGCCCGTGGAATTGGACGATACTGTGCTCGAGCGTTTTCTTGCCCGGCTGGATTACGTGCGCCTCGACTTCACCCAGACGGAAGGCTATAACGCCATTCGCCAATGGCGCGAAACAAGACGCCCATCACCCTTGGTGATCTATCTGGCGGTAGGCGCGTCGCTTTACGGCGATATCTGTCGGCATCTGCAACGCAGCGATAGCCTGGATGAATCCTGTCGGGTGGTGGTAGAAAAACCCATCGGCCATGACCTGGAGTCCTCCGCCGATATCAACGACGCCATCGGCGATGTCTTTCCGGAGTCGCGGATCTATCGTATCGATCATTACCTGGGTAAGGAGACGGTACAGAACCTGATTGCGCTGCGCTTTGCCAACCCGCTGTTCGGGACGCAATGGAATCAGAATCACATTTCCCATGTCGAAATCACCGTCGCCGAGAAGGTGGGAATCGAAGGGCGCTGGGGGTATTTCGACCAGGCGGGCCAGTTGCGCGACATGGTACAGAATCACCTGCTGCAGTTGTTGTGTCTTATCGCCATGGAACCGCCGTCCAACCTGGATGCCGACGCCATCCGCGACGAGAAGGTCAAGGTGCTCAAGGCCCTCAAGCCATTTACCGGCGAAGCGCTGGGCCGTGATGTGGTGCGCGGTCAATATACGGTCGGCAACAGCGGCGGCAAGAATGTCCCCGGTTACTTGGAAGAAGAGGGCGCCAATACCGAAAGCCGTACCGAGACCTTCGTGGCGATGAAGACCGAAGTGGCCAACTGGCGCTGGGCCGGGGTGCCGTTCTATCTGCGTACCGGTAAACGCATGCCCGAGAAACTCTCGCAGATCGTCATCCACTTTCGCCAGCAGCCTCACTATATCTTCGACCCCGACCAGCGCGGACTGGCGACCAACAAGTTGATCATCCGCCTGCAGCCGGAGGAAGGGATCGCCTTGCAGGTGCTGACCAAGGATAGTGGGCTGGACAAGGGTATGCGCTTGCGTCCCGGTCCGCTGCATCTCGATTTCAACGACGCGTTTTCCAAGTCCCGCATACCCGACGCCTATGAGCGCCTGCTGCTGGAAGCCATGAAAGGGCAGCAGTACCTGTTTGTCCGTCGCGATGAAGTGGAACATGCCTGGCGCTGGTGTGACCACTTGATTGCCGAATGGGAAGCGCGTGAGGAGCCACCCCGGCGGTATCCCGCCGGTTCCTGGGGGCCGGTGGCGTCTATCGCCATGATCACCCAAGATGGCCGCAGCTGGTACGAAGACTACTGAGCGGTATCACACCAAAGCCGCTAGGGAGGTAATCATGAGCGAAGCGCGTCGGCAACTTGCCGAGCAACTGGCCGAAGCCGTTGCGGAAGCCCTGAGAAGCGACCTGGTCACTCGGCAGCGCGTATTGCTGGTGGTTTCGGGAGGCTCGACTCCCGTGGCGTTCTTCCAGGCGCTGGCAGTGCAGCAGCTACCGTGGGAGCGCGTCGATATCACCCTGGCTGACGAGCGCTGGGTGAGTGAAGTCGACTCCGACAGCAATGCGCGTCTGGTGCGTGAACACCTGCTGCAGGCACAGGCCGAAAGTGCCACCTTCTTCGCCTTGACCACCGCGGACGGCACGCCCGAGGAGGGCGTGGACACGCTTTGCCAGCAAGTCGAAACACTTGCCTGGCCTGCTTCGGTCGTAGTCCTGGGCATGGGTGCCGATGGCCATACGGCGTCTCTTTTTCCCGATAGCCGTGAGCTGGAACTGGCGTTGGCGTCCGACGATGCGTTGGTGGCGGTACGCACTCCCAGCCAGCCACAGCCGCGCATTACCTTGAGCGCGGCACGCTTGCATCAGGCGCGCCGGCATTTTCTGCACATCACCGGAGAGGACAAGCGCCAAGTGCTGGCCAGAGCCCTGACCGGTGATGATGTGCGCAAGCTACCTATCCGGGCCTTTTTATCTTGTCCGTTGGCAATTTACTGGGCCCCCTGACGATTTCGGAGAACCTTGAGCATGACATTGGATAAACAACTCCCTTCCACGCGTACCGCGGAACTCGACAGCATCTGTTTGAAGGCGCAGATCATTCCGGTGATTACCATCCAGCGCCTGGAAGATGCCGTGCCGATGTGTCGGGCATTGGTGGAGGGCGGTTTGAGTGTGCTGGAGATCACCTTGCGAACCGAGTGTGCGCTCGAAGCCGTCAAGCGGCTGCGCGATGCGCTTCCTGCCGCCAGCATCGGCGTAGGCACAGTGCTGACTCCCGCCCAGTACCGCCAGGCCGAGCAGGTCGGCGCGGATTTCGTGGTGACGCCGGGGGCTACCGAAGCCCTTTATCGCCATGGGGTCGGTAGTCCGGTGCCCATGCTGCCGGGAGTTGCCACCGTATCCGAGCTGATGACCGGCTGGCAGTATGGCTATCGCCGGTTCAAGTTCTTCCCGGCGGAATCCAGCGGCGGCGCCAAGGCGCTCAAGGCTTTCGGGGCGCCGATTCCCGAAGCGCGCTTTTGTCCCACCGGCGGTATTTCCATGGACAACGCCGGGGAATATCTTTCGCTGCCCAACGTGATGTGCGTCGGTGGCTCCTGGCTGACCCCCAAGGACATGGTGGAAGCGGAAGACTGGGATGGAATCCGCGAATTGGCACGTCAGGCGGCGCAGCGATTCCATCTTTGAGGTTGCTGCGCGACGTTAACACGCCTCGCTTTGCTCCGTCGGCGCGACGACGCTGTGTCTGCGTGGCGAGGGGGGAAGGTCTCGCCGTGCCGCGTGGGGAGTCGGCCCGGCGGGCGTGCGCGGCGCCGTCAGTGAGCCGGCCGTGGCGGCGGGCCGGGAGAGGAACGCCAGGGCGCTGTGGGACAGTGCCTCCACCTCCGCGTTCAACGAGGCGGTAGCCGCCCGATAGTCGTGCATGCTGCCGGCGCTGGCCTGGGTGGCCCGGTCGATCTCGCCGATGGCCTGGCTGATCTGACCGATGCCCTCGCTTTGCTCGGTCGTGGCGGTGCTGATGTCGCGCATCAGGTCGTTGACCCGGTGGCTGGCGTCGCGGATGCGCTGCATGGCGGCCTCCGCCTCGCCGGTGTGCTCTTGTCCCTGCTCGATCTCGTCGCGGGCGCGGCCGATCAGCCCCTGCACCTGGTGGGCGGCGTCCGCCGACTGGCTGGCCAGCTTGCGCACCTCCTGGGCTACCACGGCGAAGCCGCGGCCGTGCTCGCCGGCCCTGGCCGCCTCGACGGAGGCGTTGAGTGCCAGAATGTTGGTCTGGAAGGCGATGGAGTCGATGGTGCCGACGATGCCGGCCATGTTCTCCGCCTGGCGAGTGATGGCCTGCATCGACGCGGCCAGCGCCTGCATGGTCCGTGCCGCCTGGTCCACCTCCGCGACGTTGCCCACCGTGGCCTGGCTGGCCTGCCGCGCGTGCGCGGCGCTCTGGCTCACCGTGGCGCTGATCTGCTCGGCGCTGGCGGCGGTCTGCTGCACTGAGGCGGCCTGCTGCTCGAGGCGGCCGGCCATGGCCTCGTTGTTGCGCATAAGCCCGCTCACCGCGGGGCTCACCACTCCGACGCGACCACTGACATCGCCGATCAGCCCCTCCAGTGAGCGGCGCATGAAGTTCAGCGAACCCAGCATCTGGCTCAGCTCGCCCCGGCCCAGCGCCGGCAGCTCCGCCTTGAGGTTGCCGGCCGCCACCTGCAGGGCGAAGTCATTGGCCCGCTGCAGCGAGCGCCGGGTCGCCTCGCCGGCCCGCCAGTTGAGCGTCGCCATGAGCGCGCCGCCGACCACACCCGCCCCGCCCAGCCACAGCGCGGCATCGGGTGCGACGTCGTGGAGCCGCCACGCCGCCGCCATGCCGATGCTGGCCGTGGCCAGCAGCATGGCGCTGCTGACGAGAGCGGTGCGCGTCTGCAGGCCATGGCGGTCGAGACGGGCCAGGCCGTGGAGTAGTCCGCGGCGGTAGGGCTTGCCGTGCCTGACCCCGTAGCGGCCGCCGCCCTCGCGGATGTCGCGATAGACCTCCTCGACGTGGGCGATCTCCTCGGCCCCCGCCTTGACCCGGATCGAGGCAAAGCCCTGAAGCTCTCCACTCTCGCGAATCGGCACCACGTTGGCGCGCACCCAGTAGTGGTCGCCGTTCTTGCGCCGGTTCTTGACCAGCCCCGACCAGTAGCGGCCCGCCTGCAGGTCGCGCCACATGTCGGCGAAGACGCTGGGCGGCATGTCGGGATGGCGGACCAGGTTGTGGGGTGAGTCCAGCAGCTCGTCGTAGTCGAAGCCGCTGATCTCCATGAAACGACGGTTGGCGTAGGTGATGTAGCTACGAGGGTCGGTCTTGGAGATCAGGACGTCGTCGTCCCGCAGCGAAAATTCTTTCTGGGTCGTGGGGCCGTTGTTACGCATGAAAGCTGACCTGTCTTGGCTTCATAAGAAGCCAGACTATCAGTCTTTTGTAGTGGTTTTGTAAAGCTTTTTTGGCGATTTCGTATAGCTATTGTACTGTTATAAGTTCCCACTCAGCTCTGTCCGCCTCAGGGTAATGCCCAGCAGGTACAGGGGCGCCGGGCCGCCGCTCAGTCAATGGATCTGGGGATTGCGCAAGGCCGCGGCGGCACCCAGCAACCCCGTCCAGGGGGAGACGGCCAGGCGCACCGGGATGGCGGCGGTATAGGCACTCATGCGCCCCTTGGCGGCAAAGGCCACGGCGAAGCGGCTTTTTGGTAGCCAGTCGCGCAGCCGCGGCAGGATTCCTCCGCACAGGGTGACACCACCACGGGCGCCGAGGGTCAGGGCGGCGTCGCCGCAGATATCGCCGAGGATCTTGAGAAAGCGCAGCAGGGTTTCACGGGCTAAGGCGTCGCCTTCATCGGCGGCCACGGTGACCTCGGCGGGGAACGCACAGCGAGGCGGGGTGCCCGCCAGCGAGCAGTGGGCCAGGTAGAGTTCGAGCAGCCCCGGGCCGCTGAGGATGCGCTCCACCGAGACCCGATCGTAGCGCCTCTGGAAGTGGCGCAGCAGGCCGTGCTCGTGCGCGTCGGTGGCGGCGAAGGCTACGTGGCCACCTTCGCTTGGCAGCAGGTGCCAGTGGCGGCCGGGAAAAAGCCCGGCCACGCCGAGCCCGGTGCCGGGGCCAAACGCCAGTTGGACGGCGTCGGGCTTCGCCTTGCCGGGTTTCACCGCGATGATGTCACCGGGCGCAAGGCATGTCACGCCCAGGGCCTGGGCGGTGAAGTCGTTGATCGCCTTGAAGCGCGACAGGCCCAGCGTCTGCTGGACCGCCCGGCGGGAGAAGGCCCAGGGGCCGTTGGTCATGCTCATCCGGTCGCCATCGACGGGGCAGGCAAAGGCGAGGCACGCCTCCCGCGGCGCGTCGTCGGCGTTCAGTCCGACGAGGGCCAGATAGTCGCGTGCCGCCTCCACCGGGCCGGGGTAGTCGGCGCTCGGCAGAGTGTGAACGTGCCGCGGCTCGGCCTCGCCCGGTGTGACCAGGGCGAAGCGGGCGTTGGTCCCACCGATATCGCCGATCAGAGCCAGGCGGGTCATTGATCCTCCTGAGCGATCTTTTCCAGCTCCAGGGTTAGCACCTCGGCCTCGAAGCCCCCGAACACCCCGGCACCTTCCTCGGCGTCCGCGGCGAGATGGCGGAAGCCGCCGAAGAGCTCTCGACCCAGGCCGCTGTGGTAATGCGCCAAATGGGCGTCTGCAGCCTTGCGATTCGCCCACTCGTCGGCGGACACCTTGGCATTCAGCTCGCCTGTATTGGCATCCAGATGAATGACATCCCCCTCTCTTAGCTTGGCCAGTGGGCCCCCATTGACGGCTTCCGGCGTGACGTGGATCGCCGCCGGAACCTTGCCGGAGGCGCCCGACATGCGCCCGTCGGTGACCAGGGCGACCTTGAAACCGCGATCCTGCAGTACGCCCAGGTAGGGGGTGAGCTTGTGCAGTTCGGGCATGCCGTTGGCCTTAGGGCCCTGGAAGCGCACCACCACGATGACGTCGCGATCGAGCTCGCCGGCGTCGAAGGCCGCCTGGAGCTGGTTCTGGTCTTCGAAGAGCTTTACCGGCGCTTCCACCACGCGATGCGCCTCGTCCACGGCGGAAATCTTGATGATACCGCGACCCAGATTGCCGTCGAGCACGGTCAATCCGCCGGTGGCAGCGAAGGGCGCGCTTACCGGACGAAGTACCCCGGTATCCAGGCTCTGTTGCGGTCCCTCGCGCCAGACCAGCTTGTCGTCCTGCAGAAACGGCTCTTGAGTGTAGGCGCTGAGGTCGGTACCGAAAACGGTGGGAATATCGCCGTGGATCAGGCCCGAGCCCAGCAGTTCGCGAATCAGCAGACTCATGCCGCCGGCAGCTTGAAAATGGTTTACGTCCGCCTGGCCGTTGGGGTAGATACGCGTCAAGCTCGGCACCACCGCGGATAGGGCGGTGAAGTCATCCCAGTCGATGGTCAGGCCAGCCGCCGCCGCCATCGCCACCAGGTGCAGGGTATGGTTGGTGGAGCCGCCCGAGGCCAGCAGACCGACCATGGCGTTGACGATGGCACGGGCATCCACCTGGCGATAGAACGGCCGGTAGTCGCCGCCGGGTTGGCTGTTGCGCACGGCCTGCTCCGCGGCGTAGCGGGTCAAAGCTTCGCGCATCGCCGTGCCGGGGTTGATGAAGGACGCTCCCGGTAGATGCAGTCCCATGATTTCCATCATCAGCTGGTTGGAGTTGGCGGTACCGTAGAAGGTGCAGGTGCCGGGGCTATGGTAGGACTGGGACTCCGCTTCCAGCAGCTCTTCCCGGCCGACCTTGCCTTCGGCGTAGAGCTGGCGAATGCGCGCTTTCTCCTTGTTGGGCAAGCCGCTTTCCATAGGGCCGCCGGGAACGAACAGCGCTGGCAAATGGCCGAAGCGAGCCGCCCCGATAAACAAGCCGGGCACGATCTTGTCACACACTCCCAGATAAAGGGCGGCATCGAACATGTTGTGGGAAAGAGCCACGGCAGTCGCCATGGCGATCACATCGCGGGAGAAGAGTGACAGTTCCATGCCCGGCTGGCCTTGGGTCACGCCGTCGCACATGGCGGGAACTCCGCCGGCGAACTGGGCGGTGGAGCCCATGGCGCGGGCGGCTTGCTTGATGATGGCCGGAAAACTCTCCAGTGGTTGATGCGCCGAAAGCATGTCGTTATAGGCGGAGACGATGCCCAGGTTGGCGCTATTCATCAGCTTGAGGCTGTTCTTGTCATCTGCGCCGCAAGCGGCAAAACCGTGGGCCAGGTTGCCGCAGGAGAGTTCGGCCCGGTGTACGCCACGGCGGTGCTGTTCCTCCATGCGCCGCTCGTAGAGTGCCCGCCGCTCGGCGGAGCGGGCCGCGATGCGACGAGTGACTTTCTCGACGGTGGGGTTGAGAGGAATCGTTGCGCTAACCATAAGGCACCTCGATGGCTTGGGCTGAACCAGGACATTGACTGATTGACGTCACTGTGTGGTCTCGTCACCGAGAAAGCGCTGGAAACTCGCCGGGACATCGGTGATAGCGCTCTTGATTCCCCATGCCCAGTGGGGTTCGAAAGCGCTCGGGTCGTTCACGGTGTAGCATAGCACCTGGTAACCGGCTTCTCGCATTGCCTGGGCCTGGGCACGTTTCAATCGCGGCCAATGCACGTGAATGCTATAGGCCGTCACCGCCTGGCATCGTTTCGCCCAATCCGGCGGCAGACTCGTAAACAGGCTACCCAGTGCCAGGCGGTCCGGGCCGGCCAATTCGCGGGTCCTCTTGAGCGCGTTCAAGTCGAACGACGACACGACCAGGCGTTCGGCGGGGAGCGCATCGAGAATCATGGGAATCACGCGGTCCACGAGAGCGATGGCGTCGCGGCCCTTGTTGACCTTGAGTTCGAGGTTGGCGCCCATGTCCAGCTCGTCGAGCAATGACAGCATGGTTTTCAACTGGACCATACGCTCGCCGTTGAAGGAGTCGCCGAACCAGCTCCCGACATCCAATTTGGAAGCACTCGCCCAGTTGAAGTCTTGCAAGGCGCCGCGCCCATCGGAGCAGCGCGCCACATCGGCGTCATGCCAGATGACCGGTGTGCCGTCGCCCAGCAGCTGAACATCCAGCTCGACCCAGGAGCAATTTGCCTCTTTGGCGGCCCGCACCGCCGACAAGGTGTTCTCCGGCGCTTGGGCGGAAAAACCGCGATGGGCAATCAAGCGGGGTAGCGAAATGGCGGGATGGATCATGTTTATGCGCTCTCGGCTTTGAATAACGTAAAGGATGATGGAAAGCCTAGCATGACGGGATGACACTTCGAGGATGGCGCGGGCTGGTTGATAGCCGTATGTCGGATGGTTGATTTCTTCGCCATGACGCGGTTGGATGGTTTGCGCTATCCCTTGCCACTCAACAGGTGTTCTCATGTCCCAACGTATCCAGTTTTCTCGCACCGGCGGTTCCGACGTTCTGGAAGTCGTCGATGCCTCGCCGGTGGAACCCGGCCCCGGCGAAGTGCGGGTGCGTAACGAGGCGGTCGGCCTGAATTTCATCGACATCTATTTCCGTACTGGCCTCTATCCCGCGCCACAACTACCCTCGGGCCTGGGCACGGAAGGCGCTGGAGTGGTGGATGCCGTCGGTCAAGATGTGACCCATCTAAAGGAAGGCGACAGGGTGGCTTACGCTCAAGGGCCGCTGGGTGCCTACGCCGAACATCACACCCTGCCGGCGGAGAAGGTTGTGGTACTGCCGGAGTCGATTGATTTCGAGACCGCCGCCGCCAGCATGCTCAAGGGCTTGACGGTGCAGTACCTGCTGCGCCAGACCTATCCTCTCAAGGGCGGGGAGACGATCCTGTTTCATGCCGCAGCGGGTGGTGTCGGCTCGATCGCCTGCCAGTGGGCCAAGACGCTGGGTGTGAAATTGATCGGTACCGTCAGTTCGCCAGAGAAAGCGGAGCTGGCCATGGCCAATGGCGCCTGGGCGACCATCAATTACACCGAAGAAGATGTCGTGGAGCGGGTGCGCGAGCTCACCGACGGCGAAATGTGCGACGTGGTATACGATTCGGTGGGCAAGGATACCTGGGAAACCTCACTGGACTGCTTGAAACCTCGTGCGCTGATGGTCAGCTTCGGTAACTCGTCCGGTCCGGTGGATGGCGTCAATATCGGCATCCTCAACCAGAAGGGCTCGCTGTTCGTCACTCGACCTAGCCTCAACGGCTATGCCGACACCCGTGAGCGTCTGGAAATGATGTGCCGGGAGTACTTCGACATGCTCGAAAGCGGCAAGGTGAAAATCGATATAAGCCACCGTTACCCGCTGGCCGAGGCCGGCAAGGCGCAGGATGCGCTCCAGGCCCGAAAGACCACTGGCTCCACCATTTTTGTGCTCTGATCCTGGCTGGCCCTGGCCAGGGCTGGAGTCACAGCGATTCCTTGAGCTCGCCGATCAATCGCTCGCGCCGTTTGAGGGCAGCCAGGCCCGCATCGCCCATCAGACTCGCCGCTTCGCTCAGCAGCCCCTCGGCGAGTAACATGAAGGCACACATGCTGTTGCTGAAGAACAGACTGTGGCTGGGTACCGTGAAGCTGTCGTGGGCGATCTTGGCCAGCGGCGAGCCGGCGGCATCAGTCAGGGCGATGACGTGAATGCCCTGTCGGGCAGCTACCTCGGCGGTGGCCAGCACGCTGGAGGTATAGGGAAAGCAGCTCACCACCACCAGCACGTCGTCCTCGCCGAGCTGGGCCAGGGCATCCGCGACCCCATGGCGAATGGCGTCGAGCGGCGCCGCATCGGGGCGCAGCATGCCCAGCCCGTAGGCCATGAATGAGGCCAGCGAGGCGAACTGGCGCATGCCGTGAATTCTCACCCGCCGGGCTTCCACCAATTGCCGTGCGCAGCGTGTGAAGGTCTCGCCATCCATTCCCGACACCATGTCGCCGATATTGGCGCTCTCCTGACGTCCCAGCCGAGCCAGCCGGGCAAGGGCGTCACTCTCGCCCGTGCCATCCAGCAAGCGGGACACCTGGTCGCTGTAGAAACTCTTGCCCTCGGTGACCTGGCGCCGAAACACATCCTGCAGCCCCCCGAAACCGTCGAATCCCAGCCGCTGGGCCAGGCGCGACAGCGTCGACGGACTGACCCCCAGTCGCTCCGCCAGGTCACTGATCGACGAGACGGCGGTTTGCTGGGGGGCGGAGATCATCGCCGACAGCACCTGCCGTGAACGCTTGCCCAGGCGTAGCGAGGCGTTTCCCGCCTCGATGTCGGCGAGCAGGCGCTCGAGGTCCGCGAGGGTATCCGGTCGGAGGGGCGAGGGGGACGTCATGGCGGGGATCGGGCTCCTGGCGGCAAGCAAAAAGTGGCATGAATAGTGACAAAAAGAGTGGCGAGCGAGGAGGGCATTGTAGCCCTCGAGGTGTTCGTCGTCAGTCCGGCATTGGAAGTATTTGCAAATATATTTCCTTTTATACAGAATGAATTTTATATTTGCTTAAGTTCGTGGAGAACAGCATGAGCCACGTGTTCCACCGTCACTTGAAACAGCACTATCCCACCGCCGTGGGCGGCGAGGGCCCGTACCTGATCGATACCGATGGTCGGCGCTACCTGGACGCCTGCGGTGGCGCCGCGGTGTCCTGTCTGGGGCACAGCGATGCCGAGGTCATCGAGGCGATCCGCGAGCAGGTAGGGCAGCTGGCCTATGCACATACCTCCTTCTTCACCACCGAGCCCATGGAGGCGCTGGCCGACTTCCTGGTCGAGCGCGCACCGGAAGGGCTGTCATCGGTCTACTTCGTGTCGGGCGGGTCCGAGGCGGTGGAGGCGGCGCTGAAACTGGCTCGCCAGTACTTCATCGAGCGCGGTGAGCCAGAGCGACGTCACTTGATCGCGCGGCGCCAGAGCTATCACGGCAACACGCTCGGCGCCTTGGCCACCGGCGGCAATGCCTGGCGGCGACGGCAGTTCGAGCCGCTGCTGGTGGAGGTGAGCCATGTCAGCCCCTGCTACGCCTATCGCGGCCAGGCCCCGGGCGAGACGCCGGAAACCTATGGGGAGCGGTTGGCACAAGAGCTCGAGGCCGAGATCCAGCGACTGGGGCCACAGAGGGTGATGGCTTTCGTGGCCGAGCCGGTGGTCGGCGCGACGCTGGGTGCAGTGCCCGCCGTGCCGGGCTATTTCAAGCGGGTGCGCGAGATCTGCGATCGCCACGGCATCCTGTTGATCCTCGATGAGGTGATGTGCGGCATGGGACGTACCGGCAGCCTGTTCGCCGCCGAGCAGGAGGGCGTGTCGCCGGACCTGGTGACCATTGCCAAGGGCCTGGGGGCCGGCTACCAGCCGATCGGCGCGACACTGGTCAGCGAGCGGATTCGCGCGGCCATCGCCGAGGGCTCGGGTTTCTTCCAGCACGGCCACACCTACATCGGCCATGCCACCGCCTGTGCCGCGGCGCTGGCGGTGCAGCGGGCCATCGAATCCCGCGACTTGCTGCCCCGTGTGCGCAGGCTGGGCGATGAACTGCAACGGCGGCTCGAGGATCGCTTCGGCGAGCATCCCCATGTCGGCGATATCCGCGGGCGAGGGCTGTTCCGCGGCCTCGAACTGGTGGCCGAGCGCGCCGACAAGACGCCGTTCGATCCGTCCCGCAAGCTGCATGCCGACATCAAGCGTACGGCCATGGATCACGGCCTGATGTGCTACCCGATGGGCGGCACCCTCGATGGTCAGCGGGGTGACCACATCCTGCTGGCGCCGCCGTTCATCCTCGAGGAATACCACCTGGACGAGATCGTCGATAAGCTCGACGCGACCCTCAAGACCGTTCTCGATCACCCGTAAAGGAGCCCACCCGATGTCCATCGAATCCCGTCTCTCGCCCCTCGACGAGGCGCACATGGCGCCCGAGCAGCGTCGCGTGCTGGACGCCATCCTGAGCGGCCCGCGCGGCAATCTGGACGGCCCCTTTCTGGCCTGGATTCACAGCCCGGCATTGGCCGATCACGCCCAGCGCCTGGGCGCCTTCTGTCGCTATGACACCCGCCTCGAACTGCGGCTCACCGAGCTTGCGATCCTGTTCACCGCCGCCTGGTGGCAGTCACAGGCGGAGTGGCAGATCCACGCACCCATCGCCCGCGAGGCGGGCGTCTCCGAGGCCGTGATCGAGGCCCTGCGCGAAGGGCGCAAGCCTGACTTCGTACGCGACGACGAAGCGCTGGTCGTACGCCTGGGTGAGTCACTCTATACCACCCGGCGCGTCGACGAGGCGCTCTACGACGAGGCCGTGGCAACCTTCGGCGAGCCGGCGGTGGTCGAATTGGTGGGCGTGTTCGGTTACTACGCTCTGGTGGCGATGACGCTCAACGTCTTCGAGGTGCGTCGCGGCAGCGCTCCACTGCCCTTCTCCGAGCCGCCTCGGGGTGGCTCTGAAGCTTGAGCGAGAGGCGCCAGGCCGGCTTGCATTGCCAGCGGGAGGCCCGGGATGTGACCGGCACTGGATTTTTATGCTCAAGGCTGTTTTGCTGCTCGTCTTGATCACGCTTACCTTTTGATCGCAACGAGGAGCCGGCAATGTCACTGGCGGACAGTACTTGGGTATTTATTGTTCTGGGTTTGACGCTGGTGGCATTTATCTGGGGGCGCTTTCGCTACGACCTGGTGGCTCTGGCAGCGCTATTGAGCTCGGTAGCCCTGGGATTGATACCTGCCGAAGACGCTTTTCTCGGGTTCGGTCACCCGGCGGTGATAACGGTAGCGGCGGTGCTGGTGATCAGCCGGGGCTTCGAGCGCTCAGGCGTGGTGGATGTCATCGCCAACCAGGTACTGAAAGTCGGCGAACGCCTGACGCTTCAACTGCTCGTGCTTACCGGCACCGTCCTGGTGCTTTCCGGTCTCATGAATAATGTCGGAGCGCTGGCCCTATTGCTCCCGGTAGCGATACGCCTTGCCCGCGAGCACGATACTTCACCCTCGATCCTACTCATGCCCTTGGCCTTCGGTTCGCTGCTGGGTGGCTTGACCACGCTGATCGGAACGCCTCCCAACATCATCATTTCAACATATCGTGGCAACGAGACCGGCGAGAACTTCGGCATGTTCAGTTTCTTTCCCGTGGGCGCCACGGTGGCTGTCGCAGGCCTGGTCTTTATCGTGCTGGTGGGGTGGCGCCTGACGCCACGGCGCCAAGCGCAAGCGACCACGGAGGAGATGTTCGATACCGCCAATTACCTTGTCGAGCTCAAGGTCGGCGAGGATACCAAGGCCAAGGGCTGGACGCTGCGCGAGTTGCACGACGCCCTGGAGGAGACGATCCCGGTGCTGGCGGTAGTTCGCGACGACAATCGACGAGCCGGTTACGCCTTTCATGGAGCCCTGGAAGAGGGCGACATCCTGTTGCTGGAAGCGGGCCCGGAAGAACTGAAACTGCTGGAAGACAAGGCCGGCCTGAGCGCCATTCCCGAGCCGGTCGAGGCTGATGAGCTCGAAGATGAAGCCGAACGGGAAACCAAGAAGAAACGCGAGAAAGAGAAAGCCAAGTCGGAAAAGCCCGATGCCACTGAAATCGATACCGAAGGCTTGCAACTGATCGAGGCCGTGGTTCGCAACGATTCGATGATGATAAACCGCAACGTTCGCCAATTGCGCCTGCACAATCAGTTCGGCTTGCACCTGGTGGCAGTGGCTCGCGATGGCAGCCGGCTCAAGCAACGATTGCGCGATATCCAGTTTCGTACCGGCGACGTATTGCTGCTCCAGGGCAGTGAAAACGAGATTGCCGATAGTCTGGCCACCTTGGGCTGCCTGCCCCTGGCCAAGCGGGACCTGACATTAGGGCGGCCGCGTATGCTGATTGCTTCCATCGCCATCTTTGCCCTGGCGATAGCCATCATGCTGCTGGATCTATTGCCTGCTGCCGTCGCCTTGAGTGGAGCAGCCCTGGTATCGCTATTGATCGGCGTGTTGCCCTTGCGCGATGGCTATCAGGCGATCGATGGCCCGGTAATCGTGCTGCTGGGCGCCATGCTGCCGGTGGGCCAAGCTCTCGAGACCAGCGGCGGAGCCGCTCTGGTAGCCGAAGTGATGCTGAGCCTGGGGGAGAACCTGCCGATCATCTTTACCCTGGTCGGGCTTTTCCTGCTGTCGATGGTGCTTTCCAACGTGATCAACAACGCTGCCGCTGCACTGTTGATGGCACCTATCGCCGCTAGCCTGGCCAGGGGGTTCGATGCCTCGCTGGACCCGTTTCTCATGGTGGTGGCGGTTAGCGCCTCATGTGCTTTCTTGACGCCGATCGGCCACCAGTCGAATACCCTGGTACTGGGACCGGGTGGTTACCGATTCGGTGATTACTGGAAACTGGGGCTACCGCTCTCAATGGTGGTCCTGTTGACTGCCATACCGATGATCCTGCTGGTATGGCCGCTTTCGGGCTGAGCGGCCGCTTGGAACCGGCATCTTTCGGGGATCGCTCGGTATCAGGTTATGAAAATTTTGCTACCCTGTGATGCTCGGATGTGAACGACTAACGTAACGGGCCGTGTCCATGAATCAACAATACCGCCAGGATGCCATTGTCGAACTGGTTCGCCAGCAGGGTTACATGAGCATCGAGCAGCTCACCGGCCATTTTGCGGTAACCCCGCAAACCATTCGACGTGACTTGAATACCCTGGCCAATGAAGGACGGGTGAGGCGCGTGCATGGCGGTGTCGGGGTTGAATCGAGCACGGTCAATACCGCCTACAGCACCCGCAAGACCTTGCATTTGGAAGAGAAGGAACGCATCGCTCGCTGCCTGGCCCAGCATATACCCGACCACTCCTCGCTGTTCATCAATATCGGCACCAGCAACGAAGTCATCGCTCAGGCACTGCTGGAACACCAGGGGCTGGAAATCATCACCAACAACCTCAACGTGGCGGCGATCCTGCAGCACAAGGAGGATTTCACGGTCATCGTCGCTGGCGGCCAGGTGCGCTCTCGCGATGGTGGGATCATCGGCGAGGCGACGATCGACTTCATCGACCAGTTCAAGGTCGATTACGGCATTATCGGCATCAGCGGTATCGATGAAGACGGCTCGTTGCTGGAGTTCGACTATCAGGAAGTGAGGGTGGCACAGGCGATCATCGCCAATTCCCGGCGCGTTTATCTGGCCGCCGACTACTCCAAGTTCCATCGCAACCCGGTGGTGCGCCAGGGCAATATCTCTCAACTGGATGCGTTGTTTACCGACCGTAGACCACCGGAATCGATCGAGCGGCTTCTCGTTCAACATGATGTGGCGGTCTATCTTGCCTAGATAACGACACGATGAACCCGGTCACGAGACAAAAAACCAGGTACAACACAAAAACCATGCGATAAAGCGAGCCTTCCATGTCCTCTTATATTCTCGCCATAGATCAAGGGACGACCAGTTCCCGCGCCATTCTCTTCGACCGTCAGGCCCGGGTCGTGGCGATAGCGCAACAGGAATTCACCCAGCACTTTCCCCATGACGGTTGGGTCGAACACGATCCCGAGGCTATCTGGGACACGGTGATCGCGACCTGTCGCGATGCGCTTGCCAAGGCGGAAGTCACCGCCGAGGAGCTGGCGGGTATCGGGATTACCAATCAGCGCGAGACCACGCTCCTGTGGGATCGCCATACGGGCAAGCCGCTCTACAATGCGATTGTGTGGCAGGACCGTCGGACGTCGGAATACTGCCAGTCTTTACACAATCAAGGCCATGCCGAGCTTGTCCAGGCCAAAAGCGGGCTGCTGATCGACCCCTATTTTTCGGCCACGAAGCTGGCTTGGCTGCTGGAGAACGTTCCCGAGGCCAGAACGCGTGCCGAGCGTGGCGAACTGGCGTTCGGCACCGTGGATAGCTTTCTCATCTGGCGACTGACCGGGGGCAAGCGGCATGTCACCGATGCAACCAATGCCTCGCGTACGGCGCTGTTCAATATTCATACCCAGGCGTGGGACGAAGAGCTTCTGCAGTTGTTTGACATTCCTGCAAGCCTGATGCCCGAGGTCAAGGATTCCAGCTGCGACTTCGGCATGACCGAGGCGCAATGGCTGGGAACCGAGTTGCCCATTGCCGGGGTGGCGGGGGACCAGCAGGCGGCGTTGGTGGGGCAGGCATGTTTCCAGCCGGGCATGGGCAAGAGCACCTACGGCACCGGCTGTTTCATGATCGTCAATACTGGTGATACGCCAGCGGTGTCGCGCAATCGTCTGCTGACCACCATCGCCTATCGCCTCGATGGCAAGCCCACTTACGCCATGGAGGGCAGTATTTTCGTGGCGGGGGCGACGGTTCAATGGCTGCGTGACGGCTTGAACCTGTTCGCCGATGCCTCCGAGACGGAAGCGCTGGCGCAGGAAACCCGCACTGGCCATAGTGTCTACCTGGTGCCCGCCTTTACCGGTCTTGGCGCTCCCCATTGGGACCCCAAGGCTCGAGGCGCCATTTTCGGGCTGACTCGCGATACCGGTATTGCGGAAATCGTCGCCGCCGGATTGCAGGCGGTATGCTACCAAACCCGCGATCTCCAGCACTGCATGAACGACGACATGGAGGCCTCGCCTGGCCGCTTGCGGGTCGATGGCGGCATGGTGGAAAACAACTGGCTGATGCAGTTCCTGGCCGACATGCTCGGCGTACAAGTCGATCGCCCCCATATCCTCGAAACCACCGCCCTGGGGGCGGCTTATCTGGCCGGGTTGCGCCTGGGCTGGTATCGCACGCTCGAGGATATCGAGCAGTTATGGCGCTGTGAGAGAAGCTTCGTGCCGAAGATGGACGAAGCCACCCGTGAGCCGCTTTACCAGGGGTGGCTGGACGCCGTCTCGCGGGTGCGTTCCACTTCCTAGTTCAAGCGAAAAGAAGCTCGACCGGGAAAGCTTAACTGGAAACATGCAGCGGCTCGGGAGAGGGCTGCTGCGATGTAAATCGCACCGAGTCGGGGGGATTGGCAAAGTACTCATCGAAGCGTTGCTGCGCCTGGTCACCGAACAGCATCCGACAGGCTTCTTTCAATCCTTCCGATTTCCGCAATTCCTCATGGCCGACTACCAGAGCAATCTTGGCGCGGCGGCGCAGGAAGTCATCCAGCCGGGTAATCATTTCGCTGCGGTGGGCCTGGCGCAATTCGCAACGGATGTACTCCGTCCCTTCGATCAACAGTTCCCCTTGGCGCGGGTCCACGCGGATCTGCTCTAGCATATCCAGGGCCTGGGCCGCATAACGACGCCATAAACGCTTGCTGAGGGGTTCCGATGAGGTGGCAGGCGTCATGTCGTCAAGGCGCATCCTCGCCGCCTGCTGCATGAAGGCTTGCTTGACCGCGGCGGGAGGTTCGCCGTACCACTTGTCGTCGGGGAAGGGTAGGTCAACACCCAGGCATTTGATCTCCCTGCTGATTTCATCGCCGACATTGAGGCAATCGGTCAGCTTGCCACCGAAGATACTGATATGCGCGCTCACGGGATTGATGTCCACCACATGCTTGCGCGACAGCTGGAGAAAATCGCGTTCGCTGTCCTGGCTCGCTTTTACCGCCAGCGGTCGCACCCCGCAACGGGTCGAGATGATGTCGTCGGCAGTCAGCGGTTTGTCCAGCGTCAGGCGTTTATTGATGTTGTCCAGGACGAAATCGATATCGTCCTGCGTAATCTCCACCTCGGGATGCTCCATGTAGGTATCGGTCGTACCGATACAGGTACGATTGCCCATGGGAATCACGAAGAAAAGCCGCCCATCGTCGGCGAAAAAGGCCAGTACGCGCTGGGAATCGGTCAGCTGGGGCACGATCAAGTGAATGCCCTTGGAATACAGGTGTTGATACTGGGTCTTCTGCCCAGTCAGCTCATTGTGTTGATCGACCCAGGGGCCGGCAGCGTTGACGAGTACCTTGGATCGAATCGTGAATGTACTGCCATCGATCACGTTGCGTGCCTGGGTATGCCATGTTCCGTCCCGGTATTCGGCGCCCAGAGACTCGACGTAATTGACCGCGCTGGCGCCGTGGTCCAGCGCGTGACGAATGAAGTTGAAGACGAAGCGGGCATCGTTGTCGTGCAGATAGGCATCGGAGTATTCGACGCCACCGACGGCCTGGCTCGCGTCGATGATTGGTTCCGTTGCCTTGATGCGTTTGGGAGAAAGTAACTGTGGAATACGGGTAAAACCGTTGCCCAGCAGCCAGTAGAGCCAGGTGCCGATATAGAGGTAACCGGGGCGATGACGAAACCCTCGGGTAATCGTCGTCAGAAAGCGGATCTCCTCGACCGTGGAAGGATAATGCTTGATCAGGTGGTTACGGCTCTTGCACAGCTTACGCACCAGCGCGAAATCCTGGCTCTCCATGTACTTGATACCTCCCCACACCAGGTTTGAAGAATGCATGCTGGTGCTTCCGGCAAAGTCGCCGCGATCGATCAGGGCAACCCGGGCGCCCTTGCCCGCCAGTGCCGCGGCGGCCGAGGCACCATTGATGCCGCCACCGATGATCAGCACATCGAAATCGTCGTTGGCAAGCCTGTCGAGATTGCTGTTGCGAAGTTTCATAGTCGACCCAAACGCAGTTGAGGAATCATCGCTTTACCAAGCGAACCTTGAGGAGAGGTGGATAGTGAAGAATGCTCTTATTTTCGTTTTCGAAAGATAGTGTATCAATAACGAACACGCAATGGGCCGGTTGCGTCAGTATCTTCGTTTGCTTGCGCAATTGAATAAGCGGCAGGTGAAAACAAAGCAACAAAAGACAAGCCAATGAAAGACAAGCAAAGAGAAGACAAACAAGTAAGGCAGCGGTAACCGACGAAAAAACGGCCCGTGCATTGCAAGGGCCGTCGGCAAGTAGACGATATCGTTTCGATTTACGCCTGTTCGGGTTCCGAAGAAGACGCCTTGGCGTTGTGGTCGATCAAGGAGCTCTTGTCACTGGCGAACTCCTCGTAGGCGAAATCATCCACGGTGAGCATTTCCAGCACTTCGGCCTCGAAGGTGCGCATGAAGGCGGCATCTTCCTCACTGACCAGGCCTTTCTCCAGGCCGGCTTCCATACGCGCTTCAGGATGCAAGGCGGTCTGCGGCAGCTCGCCCTTGGCGTAGGCCTTGTTGACGGTACGATAGATCGTTTCCGCACGATCGTAATCCACCAGCAAGGCATTGTAGCGAGCCAGCGGGTTGCGTACCTGGCCGTCATCAGTATCCCAAGTGTTCTCGAGCAGCTTGCTGCGCAATGCACTGTGCGTGGAAACGCGGTGGGCGATATCGCGGGCGAAATCGTCGTGGGGCTTGTCCCAGCGGCGACCGGTGGGCATCACGATGGCGTTGAGCACCTTGCCCAGCGCGCGGTTGGGCAGGTTGTCGAAGATCTCGACGAACGCCTGCTCGGCGCGATGCAGCAGGAAACGACAGCTGTAGTGCAGAAGCGCTTCTTCGCCTTCGACCTTGCTGCCCGCCTGCCACTGCTTGAGCACCATGGAGGTCAGGTAAAGGTTGGACAGCACATCGCCGAGGCGCGCGGAGAGCATTTCGCGTTTTTTCAGCGCCGAGCCCAGGCTGGCCATGGCGGCATCGGCGCACAGGCCGAAACCGGCCGAGAGCCGCGAGACGTCTTTGGCATAGACCGCCGCCGGTGCATCGAAGGGCACACTGGCCTTGCCCAGGCCGAGACCCAGGGTGAAGGCTCGCGCGGCGTTACCGAAGATCAAGCCGGTGTGGCTGAAGAAGGCCTTGTCGAACGCCTTGGCATCGTTGTTATCCTTGGCGGCAAGCTCTTCGAGCACGTAAGGATGGCAGCGAATCGCGCCCTGACCGAAGATCATCAGGTTGCGGGTCATGATGTTGGCGCCTTCCACGGTAATCGCCACCGGGTTGGCGCTGTAGCCGATGCCCAGGTAGTTGCGCGGGCCAAGGGTTACTGCCTTGCCGCCGTGGACATCCATGGCATCGCTGAGGAGGACGCGCTGGAATTCGGTCAGCTGGCTTTTCAGAATCGCCGAGGGTACTGCAGGCTTTTCACCATGGTCGATAAGGTTGGCGGTCTGGTAGACGGTAGCCTGGGCGATGTAAGCCAGGGAGGCGATTCGAGCCAACGGTTCTTGTACGCCTTCCATCTCGGCCACAGGGACGTTGAACTGACGCCGTACGCGAGTGAAACCACCGCTCCAGCCGAGCGCATAACGGGCGGTGCCGGTGGCACCGGAGGGCAGGGTGATGCAGCGACCGATGGAGAGACATTCGACCAGCATCCGCCAGCCCTGGCCGATCATGTCCTGGCCGCCGATGATGGTATCCAGCGGAACGAAAACGTCCTTGCCCTTGATCGGCCCGTTCATGAAGGGGCTGCCGATGGGGTGGTGGCGGCGGCCGATCTCCATGCCGGCAGTGTCGCGGGGGATCAACGCCAGGGTAATACCGCGATCTTCATCGGCGCCCAGGAGGTTCTCGGGGTCGAAAAGACGGAAGGCCAGCCCCACCACGGTGGCGATGGGAGCGAGGGTTATCCAGCGCTTATCGAAGTTCAGGCGCACGCCGAGAACTTCTTGGCCATCGACCTCTTGCTTGCAGACGATCCCGGTATCGGGCAGCGAAGTGGCGTCGGAACCAGCGCGAGGACCGGTCAGGCCGAAGCAGGGAATTTCGCGGCCATCGGCCAGGCGTGGCAGGTAATGATCCTTCTGCTCCTGGGTGCCATACTTGAGCAGCAGCTCACCCGGGCCCAACGAGTTGGGAACGCCTACGGTGACCATCAGGGTCTCGTTGGCGGACAGCTTCTGCAGCACCATGGATTGTGCCTTGGCGGAGAAGCCCAAGCCGCCGTACTCCTTGGGAATGATCATGCCGAAGAAGCCTTCGCGCTTGAGCAAGTCCCACAATTCCTGGGGCAGGTCGGCGCGCTCACGGGCGATTTCCCAGGCATTGCACATGCCGGCGGCCTCGGCACACTGATTGTCGAGAAACGCTTGCTCTTCCTCGGTAAGACCGGCGTCACTGTACTCGAGCAGCGTGTTCCACTGCGGTTTACCCGAGAACAACTGGCCGTCCCAGGAGACGGTACCCGCTTCCAGGGCGGTACGCTCGGTAGCGGACACCTTGGGCGCCACTTTCTTGAACATGGCGAACAGGCGCGGCGTCAGCCAGGTGCGGCGCAGTGCGGGAAGGCCCGCAGCGGCTACCCCGGCGGCTCCGATCAACAGGATGACACCGATGACTTCGGCATCCAGCGCCAGGCCAACCAGCCCTAGAATACCGAGCACTGCCAGTGCCGGTAGCGCACCGGCTTCGCGGCGCATCACCACCAGCAGGCCGACCACGGCCAGCACGATGAGCAGAAGGGTGAGCATGAGTAATCTCCATGGTTTGTTATGCTGAAAGCAGAAACTCGAACAGTTGTTTGAATAGTGGCAGAGGGGCTTGGTTCACTGCAAGTCCTATCGGCCTTGCTGTAGCGAACAAAAAAGGCCTTATCTGTTACCACAGAGTAAGGCCTGAGACGGGATAAAGATAAGTAAAAGCTACAGAAAAATGCTATCTACGCTGCAGTCGTCGCACGCTTGGCTGGCGTCTGGCCGGCCACGTAATAATCCACCTTGGCGCGGGGCAGGGGGGCGCGGCCGCGAATACGATCAGCGATTTTTTCCGCCAGCATGATCGTCGGCGCGTTGAGATTGCCGGTGGGGATCACCGGGAAGAGCGAAGCGTCCACGACGCGTAGCCCCTCGAGGCCATGAACGCGCCCCTGACCATCGGTGACGGCCATCTCGCCTTCGCCCATACGACAGCTGCCACAGGGGTGATAGGCCGTTTCCGCATGCTGCTTGACGAAGTTGTCCAGCTCCTCATCGCTCTGTACTTCCGGGCCCGGTGCGATCTCGCGGCCACGATACTTGTCGAAGGCAGGCTGGGCGATGATTTCACGGGTCAGGCGAATCGCATCGCGAAATTCCTGCCAGTCCTTTTCCTTCGCCATGTAGTTGAACAGGATGCTGGGTGCGGCGTGGGGATCTTTCGACACCAGGCGAATCCGGCCACGGCTTTCCGAGCGCATCGAACCGACATGAGCCTGAAAGCCGTGTGCCTGCACCGCGCTCTTGCCGTTATAGCTGATGGCTATGGGCAGAAAGTGGTACTGCAGGTTGGGCCACTGTTCCTCATCGCGGCTGCGGATGAAGGCGCAGGATTCGAACTGATTGCTGGCGCCGACGCCGGTACCGTTGAACAGCCATTGCGCACCGATCCTGGGCTGGTTGTACCACTTGAGTGCCGGATAGAGGGAAATTGGCTCCTCGCACTGGTACTGGATATACATTTCCAGATGGTCCTGGAGATTCTCGCCCACGCCAGGCAATTCATGTACCACGGGGATGTCGAGTTGCTTGAGCAACTCTGGATTGCCAACGCCGGAGCGCTGCAGAATCTGCGGCGAGGCGATGGCGCCGCCGCAGAGCAGGACTTCACGGCGGGCGCGGGCCTGCTGTGGTTGCCCTTTGCGCTCGTAACGCACGCCCACGGCCCGCTTGCCCTCGAATTCGATCGCGTCGGTGAGCGCGTGGGTCTCGATGGTCAGGTTGCTGCGTTGCTTGGCGCTATCCAGGTAGCCCCGGGCGGTTGAAGCACGACGACCCTTGGGCGTGACGAAACGGTCCATGGGGCCGAAGCCTTCCTGCTGGTAGCCGTTGACGTCATCGGTCTCGGGATAGCCCGCTTGCTTGCCCGCCTCGATAAAGGTGCGGTAAAGCGGATTGTTGGTCCCTTTCGGAGTGGTAACACTTACCGGGCCATCGCCGCCGTGATAGTCGTTGGGGCCGATATCGCGGGTTTCCGATTTCTTGAAATAGGGCAGGCAACTCAGGTAGTCCCAATCTTCCAGGCCCGGCTCCTTGGCCCAGTTGTCGTAATCCAGCGCATTGCCGCGGATATAGCACATGCCGTTGATCAGCGATGAACCACCTAGGCCCTTGCCGCGGCCGCACTCCATGCGGCGGCCGTCCATATGCGGCTCGGGGTCGGTTTCGAATGCCCAGTTATAGCGCTTGCCCTGTAGCGGATAAGCCAGGGCGGCGGGCATCTGGGTGCGAAAATCGAAGCGATAATCCGGACCGCCGGCTTCCAGCAGCAATACCTGAATTTCGGGATCTTCGGTCAGGCGTGTGGCCAGCACGTTTCCCGCCGAGCCGGCACCGATGATGATGTAGTCATATTCACGTTGGCTCATAAACGGCTCCTTAAAACACCGATTCGAAGGGACCCATCTCCACCTGGATCGACTTGGTCTGGGTGTAATGGCCCAGGGTTTCGATACCGTTCTCACGACCGATTCCCGACTGCTTGTAGCCACCCACCGGCATTTCCGAAGGCGATTCGCCCCAGGTATTGAGCCAGCAGATACCGGCCTGCAATTGATGAATCACGCGGTGCGCCCGGCTCAGGCTTTCGCTGAATACCCCTGCGGCAAGGCCGTAATGGGTGTCGTTGGCGCGGCGAATGACTTCATCCTCGTCATCGAAGGCGAGAACCGACATTACCGGACCGAAGATCTCTTCGCGCACGATGCGCATGTCATCGGTGCAGTCGGTGAAAACCGTGGGTGCGGCCCAGGCACCATTGGCGAAGTCGCCCGTATTCCAGGTATCGCCTCCGATCAGAACGCGAGCGCCTTGCTCCTTGCCAAGCTCAATGTAGGAGAGCACCTTCTGCTGATGCTCGAAGCTCACCAACGGGCCGAAGTTGACACTCGGGTCCATCGGGTCGCCGGCTTTTATACGCTTGACGCGTTCCACCAGCCTGGCTTCAAAGGCTTCCTTGATACTGCGCTCGACGAACACGCGAGTACCGTTGGTGCAGATCTGACCCGTGGAGTAGAAGTTGGCCATCATCGCGGCATCGGCGGCGCGATCGAGGTCGGCGTCGGCAAACACGATTAGCGGTGACTTGCCGCCCAGCTCCATGGTGACTTCCTTGAGCGTGGAGCCGCCAGCCGCCGCCATGACTTTCTTGCCGGTGCCCACTTCGCCGGTAAATGTCACCTTGGCGATGCCCGGGTGCTCGGTCAGCATGGCGCCGACGCGGCCATCGCCTTGCACCACGTTGAAGACCCCATCGGGCAGACCAGCCTCGGTGAATATCTCGGCAAGCGCCAAGGTAGTGAGCGGCGTGACTTCACTGGGCTTGAAGACGATGGCGTTGCCCGCCGCCAGCGCGGGAGCCGCTTTCCAGCAGGCAATCTGGATGGGGTAGTTCCAGGCACCGATCGCGCCGATCACGCCCAGCGGTTCACGGCGGGTGTAGACAAAGGAGCTTTCGCGCAGCGGTATCTGGCTACCTTCGATGGCGGGCGCCAGGCCGGCGTAATATTCCAGGGCATCGGCCCCGGTGACGATGTCGACACCGGCGGTTTCACTGATCGGTTTGCCGGTATTGCGGGTTTCCAGCTCGGCGAGCTCATCGTTGCGCTCGCGCAGGATCGCCACGGCCCGCAGCATGATGCGCGTACGCTCCATGGCAGTCATTGCGGCCCACTGGCGCTGTCCGGCCTGTGCGGATTCGACGGCGGCATCGACATCGGCCTGGCTCGCCGTCTGCACGTCCGCCAGCGGGCTGCCATCAAAAGGGTTGGTGACGCTGAAAGTTTCGCCGGAGGTGGCATCGACCCGACGGCCATTAATATAAAGCGGAAGCATGTCGGAGTGAGTATTCGAGCGAGTATTGGTAGCGGAGAAAGAGGCGTAATCAGTCATGCCGAGCTCCTTGTGCAGTCGGGTTTGCGGACGAAGATGTAGCGGTATCAGGGAGGTGATACGCCAACAGCTGGTCGAGATATTGATGTGCCAAGCGGCGTGCCTGGTCGGCGTCGAGCCCTTCGGGCGTCAGGGCGCCGCGGAGCCATAGGCCATCGATCATGGCGGCTAGCCCACGGGCGGCATTACGTGCGTTTTCCCGAGGCATGACGCGGCGGAACTGGGAACAGAGATTGGCGTAGAGACGGCGGTCGTTGACATTCTGCAGCCGTTGCAACATGGGCTTGTGCATGCTGCTGGACCAGAAGGCCAGCCAGGTCTTCGCGGCCGGTCCGGTAACCTGGGTGCGATCGAAATTACCTTCGATGATGGCGCCAATATGGGCGCGTGGGGAATCATCGACGAGATTCCGGCGCCTGGCGGCCACGGCATCGCTCAAGTCGGTGAGGATCTGGCGCATGGTCGCTTCCAGAAGCCCATCCTTGCCGCCGAAATAATGACTGATAATGCCTGCCGAGACGCCGGCGTGGCGGGAAATACGCATCACCGTGGCTTCCGCCAGGCCGACTTCGTCGATCGCCACCATTGTGGCCGTGATCAACTGCTTGCGGCGTATGGGTTCCATTCCAACCTTGGGCACAACGGACTCCTGTCTAGCTACTGCGTCTTTCTACTGTGTTAGCGCCGGCACTTGAAAGCCAAGCGTGAGCATGGTTACCTACATATGGTTGCATTTTTTTATTGAACGTTCAATTAATAAACAGAGCGTCGACTAAATATCAGGAGCCTCTATGAAAACCTCAATTCTTACGCCGAAAACTCTGCTCGCCGCCATGGCGCTGGCGGGTGGCACAGTCAGCCTTCCGGTGATGGCTCAAGCGGAGCAGTGCGAGACAGTACGATTTGCCGAAGTTGGTTGGACCGATATCACCACCACGACCGCATTTGCCACGGAAGTTCTGGAAGCGCTGGGTTATGCCACGAGCATCGATACAGTCTCGGTGCCGATCGCCTACGCAGGGATGCGCAACAATGATTTCGACGTGTTTCTGGGTAACTGGATGCCTTCCATGGCCTCCATCAGCGACCCGTATGTCGAACGTGGCGAGGTCGATCGGCTTGCCGCCAATCTTGAAGGCGCCAAGTACACACTGGCGGTTCCCCAGTATGTACATGATGCCGGCGTGACATCCATCGCCGACCTGAACGAACATGCCGAGCGATTCGAACGCAGTATTCATGGCATCGAGGCGGGTAACGATGGCAATGAAATGATCGAGCAGATGATCGAGGATGACGCCCACGATCTGTCGGACTGGCAGGTGATCGATTCCAGCGAGGCGGGAATGTTGTCTGAATTGCGCGCCAGGGTGCCCGATGAGACGTGGATGGTATTTCTGGGCTGGGAACCCCATCCGATGAACACCAACTTCGATATCGCCTATCTCGAGGGCGGAGACGATTACTTCGGCCCCAACCTGGGAGGCGCCACGGTCTATACCAACACCCGCGGCGGCTACACCGATGAATGTCCCAATGTGGGTGAATTCCTGAATAACCTCTCCTTCACTCTGGAAATGGAGAACCAGGTGATGAGCGCCCTCATGGATGAGGGCGAGGACCCGCGCGAGGCGGCACGTGCTTATCTGCAGGAGAACGATGAATTGCTCGACGAGTGGCTGGAAGGGGTGACCACTCGTGATGGTGAAGACGGCACCTCTGCTGTTCGCGCAGCGCTGGAAAAGTAAGGCCTGCTCCCGCCTCTGCGCAAGGCAAGCCTTTATCCGGCTTGCCTTCGTCCGCCAAGCAAGGCATAATCTGCACCCGCTGAAGGCGGAAAGGCTACGTAGCTCAGCTGGTTAGAGCACATCACTCATAATGATGGGGTCCCCTGTTCAAATCAGGGCGTAGCCACCAGCTTCAGTCAGGCGTTTGAATAGACGCTGCGTTTATGGTGGCCCCTTAGGTCCTCTCGCAACGCTAAACTGCGAACCCCGCCAGGCCCGGAAGGGAGCAACGGTAGTGGTGGATGCGTGTGCCGGGATGTGGCTTTTGGGGCCGCCTCCATTTCTTCTGTTGTCGTTCTCAACGAAACTTGGCACAGTTTTCACAAGACTTGTCATAATTTGCAAAAAAACTTGGCATAAACTATTTCTTAGTGGCACAACTACAGAAATGGTGATGCCATGTATCGCCGAAAGCTCCGCCCCTCCCTCGTCAAAAATCTCTACAAATTTGTCAGCGTCAAAAACTATGGCGTGCTAACCGTTGAGTCCTCGCTCGAATTTGATGCTTGTTCCAGTTTGAATACTCGGATGCTGTCGTGTCTTTTGAAGCGCAGCCCGAGGGCTTTCATTATTGTTACGAAGCCAAGACCCCTCTGTACACCCGGATTTTCGCTTAGTCAGTGCGTCGGGTATCGATACGTTCGTTGAAATTAAGCCTAACAGTATTTCTCCAAGCCTGATGTTAGACAACGGTTTATAGCAAAAAGAGACTGCTGAAAGCCAAATTATAAACTTGATGTTGATGACTGATCGCCAGGGAGACTATGAAATATAAACTTAAATTTCTGGGACTCTTTTTAGTCATCGGACCTATGGCTGCCTTTTATCAAAATGAGGCCAAGGGTTTGGGGGAGCAGTTGATGTCTGAAAAAATCAACCAGGAGAGACAGTCCGACCAGAATCAAGATGACTCAGCTGCGGATAAAAAAGATAGCTCTGCTGCCCCTGACATGGATAAGTATGTCGATGACACATTCTCATGCCTTAAAACCTATAAGGGGCCTATTACGGACCTCAGTGGTGACCATAAGTATGATAATTTCAATCTCTACGCCGTTGGCAGCAAGCGGGTGCCGGTAGAAGCCCGGTTTGACGCCAGAGATGGAATTTGGCACCAACGAAAGTTTCCTGATGCACCCAACGGCCTTCCTGTAAAAATAAGTAGTGGCTCTGTCAACGGCAGTTCACTGCCTACTCCTGTCTGCTTTACGGGCGGTACGTTTATTGGAACCAACGATCCTGAAATGAATTGGAGGGAGGCAAAGCAAAGACCTCGTGGGCGAGCAATACTTTTGGTATCCGATAGGTCGATCATCGATGGTGCGCGCATAGACAACGTCGGAGAGGATGGAGTCGGCTTATTCGTTCCTCGCAAACACAAGGCAGTCACGTCTTACAATCGTCATATTGTGCGCAACACATGGTTTTCAAACATTTATGACGATGCCATTGAGGAGACCCAAATGCAGACTATGCTTGTCGAGGACACGCTATTTGACGGTGTGATGCAAGCAGTAGCGACAGATCCGGCAGGAGGATCATCCGATGCTTATCGAAAAAATCTGGTAACACTTAATGAAGTATTGATTCGAACTAAGCCTGTGCCACATCCAGATAAAAAAAGAGCTCCTCACGGCGTGTATCATGGTTTTGGCTTGAAAATGCGTTCGGCGACTCCCCATGGCTGGTCGTTTCAAAAGTCCGTGTTTGCCTATGATGACCGTGAAAAGCCCCATGGTAATGGTTTTGCAAGTCGGTTTCGGGCTGCACTTTCAACAACGGAGTCTTGCTCGGATAATGTGATCGCATGGATGGGAGACGGTGCCTGGCCGGCAAAAGTGCTGGTTGAGAGAGGGGCAATCAAAGAGATTGAGAATCTGAATAAGAAATTCCCCGGCTGTTTTACTATCCTTGAAGGTCGAGAAGGTCGGCAATTTTGGGAAGGGGCTCGTAGGAATTGGATCAATTGCCACCCCCAGGTTGGGCGCATTCCTAAAAATGTCAGTCCTAAACTTCCCCATGTGGACCCTTCATCCGATGCCTCAAAATGCGACACCAATGCTTATGGAGGAGGCGGCACAAATATCTCAGCAACGATCTCATTAGCCCCCTGACGCATTGACTAAAATGTTCTCTCAAAAAAGTTCTAAACTGAGCATCGACAGCCGCCAGCTTTGACTAGATCAGCTACCTGCACCTATCCTTTGTATTGTCCGCAACAGACCGATAAAGCCAGTGACTAGCCTGAGCCTAAGGTCATTTCACACCAGTTCGCCCTGTTCAGCTCCAGGCTGCTCGCTTGGATAAATCATTGCCGTTAACTACGTTGTATCAGGCAACGTATCGATTCCATTGATCACCCGTGTCGTCACGCAATAAGGCCAGAGCGAATAGTAGCGGGGTGCTCCTGGTATGACTGTCATGACTCATGGAGCGGGAGAATGACGCCTATTGAACCGTCGTGTGGCAGGGTCGTGGTCTATCCCGATCATGTTCACGAAACCGAGCATGAACGAATCACTCATGGCGAACTTGCCAAGAGGCTTGCGAAGCTTCAAGGGCTGGAGTTCGCAGGCGAGTACGATCCATCCCTGCATGACGACGACAACGTGTATTTTGTCCCCATCGACACCATTACCGATGTAGACAAGGCGCGTCGGCTGGGCATACGAAGTGAGCATGATCTGTTCGGCGGTGTCGTGCCTCAGCCATTCATCGCGACGAAATCGATTACGCATCCTCTTATCAGCCTCGATGCAAAAGCGCCGCAGGGGTGGTCCAGCAATTTCGCTCGGCAAGTGAGCGACGCTGTATTTGCCGGATTCTCCGTGTTTTCACTGGATGATGCGCGCAAAGCAGGAGCGCAACTGCTCGAGAGGGGGCCGCTGCGCACGAAGCTGGTGCGCTCTACTGCCGGGCGAGGTCAGGCGCTGATCAGCCGCCTCGAGGAGCTCGAGGAGATACTGGCGACACTGGATGAAAATGAGATAGCGACCTACGGTCTCGTGCTGGAGGAACACATTGAAGACATCGTCACCCATAGTGTTGGCCAGGTACGGGTAGGCGAGCTGCTCATTTCCTATTTCGGTACCCAGCACCTTACCGAAGACAACAGTGGAGACATGGTCTATGGCGGAACGGACCTGGTCATCGTCAAGGGCGGTTTCGATACGTTACTTGCGCTCGATCTGCCTGAAGAGATCAGGCTGGCGGTAGCCCAGGCACAGACCTATGACGTTGCAGCAACGAAGTGCTTTCCCGGTTTCTTCGCCTCGCGGCGCAATTACGACGTGGCATATGGCCGTGATAGTCAGGGGCGTCATATCTCCGGCGTATTGGAACAATCATGGCGTATCGGTGGCGCCAGCAGTGCGGAAGTCTTTGCCTTGGAAGCCCTGCGGTCGGCGGCGGAGGGTCAGGTCATTCGGGCCTCATCGATGGAAATCTATGGTACCCAGCAGGCACCGCCTTCTCATGCGACCATTCTCTTCAGCGGTGATGATGCACAGGTCGGCCCCATCACGAAGTGTGTAACGGTAGATTCCTATGTCGACGTACAGCGAAGCCATTAAGGTCTCGGTAGAAGATGACCAGATTGCCGGAACCTTTCTCACTCCTGAGTCGCGCACTCCCGGTGTACTGTTCGTGCACGGCTGGGGAGGCAGCCAGGAGCACGACCTGCACCGCGCCAAAGGGATCGCCGGGCTTGGCTGTGTTTGTCTGACATTCGATCTGCGCGGCCATGGGGGGACGTTGGCTCAGCAACAATCCGTCAGCCGGGCGGATAATCTGGAGGATGTCATCGCCGCCTACGATCAGCTCGCCAGCCATCCGACCATCGATGGCGGAGATATCGCCGTGGTGGGCAATAGCTACGGCAGCTATCTGGCGTCGATATTGACCACGCGACGCCCAGTGAAATGGCTTTCGTTAAGCGTGCCCGCACTCTATCGAGACGAAAATTGGAGCGTGCCTAAAGGACAGCTCGATCGAGAAGATATCGCCGAGTATCGAAATGCGCCCGTCTCCCCGAGCGAGAACCGGGCCTTGGCGGCGTGTGCTGCATTCGAGGGAGATGTTCTGATTGTCGAGGCGGAGCACGACCACCTTATCCCTCATGCGACTACCATGAGCTATCGCAGGGCGTTCGAGCGCGCGCATTCCCTGACGCATCGCATTCTGGATGGGGCCGACCACGCCATGAGCAGCGAAGCGTGCCAGCAAGGCTATACGTCGATTCTGGTCGGCTGGGTTACGGAGATGGTCATCGGTCGCCGCGTGGGCAGCATCGAGCCGAGTGCATTCTCCAAGCCGAGATCAGGCTAGTAGGCGAGGCAGGTCGGATCATGCAGGGCGGTGCTGCTCAGTGAAGCGCTGCATGATCTCCAGGGTTTCCTGACTGACATGATGCTCCATGCCTTCGGCATCGATGCGGGCGGTGGTGTCGCTGACACCGAGTGCACGCAGGAAATGCAGCACGATATCGTGGCGTTCTCTTGAATTACGTGCCATGACCCGGCCGGCCTCGGTCAAGAAAAGCGAGCGATAGGGCTTGCTGTTGACCAGCCCCAACTCCTTGAGCCGCCGAATCATTTTCGATACGGTCGCTTGGCTTACCGCCATCCGCTGGGCGATATCCGCCGAGCGTGCCTCGCCCTGATGTTCCAGCAGATCCCCGATCAATTCGACATAATCCTCGACCAGCTCCGTCTCGTGGGCATTGCGCACGGTTTCGTACTGGCGTGCGTGCTGCTCGGTTGGCGGCAGGGCGTCCGAGACATGGTGTGGCGAGCTGGATGGGGGGGTCGTCGAGGAGTCGCTCATGCGCGGAATATAACCAACTTGCTTGTCACCAGCAACCGAGCAGACTGGAGCAAGGCTTGAGCCGATCGGTTTTCAAGGGAAGTTAGCCAAGGCTAAATCATTTGCATGATGCTTTTGGCTGTCTTACATTTGCCTTTATTCACTGCGTGTTTTCCACGTTTTGGCCAAGCTCGAGGAGGGGGTCGGTGAAGACCAAGAGGGTTGTAACGAGTGTTTTACTGCTTTCGCTCCATGTCGTGGGAGCCCAGGCAAGCGATGATCCGCTAAGGGTAGCGGCGACTTTTTCGGTCATCGGGGATCTGGTTGCCCAGGTGGCAGGTGAAGATGCCGACGTGAGTGTGCTGACC
The DNA here is from genome assembly GCF_039691755.1 of Halomonas sp. Bachu 37. NCBI lineage: Bacteria > Pseudomonadati > Pseudomonadota > Gammaproteobacteria > Oceanospirillales > Halomonadaceae > Halomonas > Halomonas kashgarensis. Next base: position 744,229 of record NZ_CP137552.1, read on the forward strand.
CCGGTGGGAGCGGAAGTGCATGAGTGGGAACTGACTCCCAGCAGTTTCATGACTCTCGAAAAAGCCGATGTAATCTTTTATAACGGTTACAACCTCGAGCAGTGGATGTACCAGGTCGAGAGCACGGTTTCACAAAAAGCGACCGTGGTGGGGCTGGCCGAGGCCAGCGGCTACCCGGCCCAGCCTATCGTGACCGGGGATTTTAGCGGCGAGCCCGACCCGCATGTATGGATGGATCCGCGTGCCGGTGCGGCCTATGCCCAGGCGATCGCCGAGACGCTGGCGGAAGCGGACCCCTCCGCGGCCGAGGCGTACCATGCTCGGGCGGATGAATTGGCGCAGTCACTGCACGAGCTGCATGGTGAATTGAAAGAAGTATTGGCCGAAATACCCGAAGAGAAGCGCTTGTTGATCACCAGTGAAGCCGCGTTTAGCTATTTCGCCGAGGCCTTCGAGCTGGAACATGACGGCATCTGGGGAATGAATTCTGAAACGGAAGGGGCACCCAGCCAAGTGATGCGCGTGGTGGACAAGATCAACGAGATGCAGCCGGCCGCCATCTTCTGGGAAAGCACCATCTCTGATCGCCATGTCAAAAGCGTCGCCAGTGAAACAGGCGTGACCATCGCCGGTCCATTGTACGTCGATTCATTAAGCGACCCCGATGGTGATGCCCCGAACTACGAAAACTTGCTGCGCCATAACGCCGAGTTGATACGGGCTAACCTGGGAGTTGCCAGTGAGTGAACCGTTACTCGCCTCGGCGATAGAGGCGACGGGAATTTATGCCGCCTATCACCGCCAGCCGGTGCTGAGCGACCTTCACCTGGCCTTGCCCCAAGGGCAGTGGACCGCCATTGTCGGACCCAATGGGGCCGGCAAGTCCACCTTGTTTCATCTGCTGATCGGCAATATGCGACCCTTGCGCGGGGAATTGCGGGTATTCGGTGAATCTGTCGCCGCCCATCGGCAGGCGGGAAATATCGCCTTCATGGCTCAGCATGACAACATGGAGTGGGATTTCCCTATTTCTGTGCGGGAAACTGTCATGACCGGTCGCTACGGCCACATGCGTGCCGACTCCTTCTGGCGTCGCCGGCTTCCGGCCCGCTGGGCGCATCCGCGCCACTGCAAAGCCGTGAATGAGGCGCTGGAGGCGGTCAACATGACGAGCTACGCCGAACGCCCCATCGGCGCGTTGTCCGGTGGGCAGAAAAAACGGGTATTACTGGCTCGGGCGATTGCCCAGCAGGCCAAGATACTGTTGCTTGATGAGCCCTTGGCCGGCGTCGATGCCCCCAGTGAAAGATTGATTCTGGAAGTGTTGGCGCGCGAGCGAAGCGCGGGGCGCACTATCGTCATGGTAACCCACGATATGCCCAGTGCGCGGCAATATGCCGATCACGTATTGCTGATCAATCGAGTGGTGGTAGGGGCCGGCAAGCCTGCCGACATGCTGAACGATGCCATGCTGGCACGCCTGGCAACGGGTCATGCTACACACGAGCCCGTAGAGGAAGCCCCATGATACTGCTTGAAAATCTGAGCAATGGCTTGGTGGAGGCACTGATTGCCGGTCTGATGATGGTAATCAACCTCTTGCCCGACGCTCTCTCGGCGCCGTTCTCCTACAACTTCATGCAGCGCGCCTTGCTGACCTCGATCTTGGTGGGCGCCATCTGCGGCATGCTCTCCTGCTACGTCGTGCTGAAGCGCTGGTCATTGCTAGGCGATGCTATTTCCCATGCGGTATTGCCGGGGGTCGCTATCGCTTATTTATTGGGATGGCCTTTCTTCGTTGGGGCATTTATCACCGGCGCGCTGACGTCGGTCGGTATCGGAGCCATCGAGCGACATACGCGGATCAAGTCGGATGCGGCCATGGGGCTGATGTTTACCGGTGCCTTTGCACTGGGTATCGTCATCATCAGCAAGATTTCCTCGAGCACTCACTTGATGCACATCTTGTTCGGCAATGTGCTGGGCGTCCAGCAATCGGCGCTGCTGCTGACGCTGGTGGCTGGCGTGATAGCGTTGTTGACCGTATGGCTGGCTTATCGTCCGCTACTGCTCTACACCTTCGATCCACAGCAGGCGCAGGCCCTGGGCTTCAATACCAGTGTGATTCACTATGGCCTGATTCTGCTGCTGACCCTGACCATCGTTGCCAGCCTGGAAACCGTGGGTATCATTCTCGTGGTGGCCATGCTGATCACCCCCGGTGCCACCGCCCATCTGCTGACCGAGCGCTTTGCCGTGATGATGGCGATTTCCGTGACAATAGGCGTAGTTTCCGCCATTGTTGGCTTGCTGCTCTCGGTAACCTTCGACGTGGCGTCGGGAGGCGCCATCGTGCTGGTTGCCACCGGGATATTCTTGCTTACCTTGCTTGCCGCCCCTCGCCATGGGCTGGTGGCGCGGCAATGGCGTTTACGCCGACAGCAACATTGACAGGCGCGGCTTCTCGCCGAGTTTCAGATCGCCGAGAGTTTCAGATCTCCGAGGGTTTTAGATCGTAGAGTTTTAGATCATAAGTAGGTTTCAGGTCTCGACACTTTGGAGCACGAGATAATCGTAATCGACCAGCCCTATCACCTGGTGGGCACTATCGATTACCGGCGCCACGGAAATACCAAACTGCTGAAATAGCCGTGCGCAATAGCGAACTTGCATTTCGGGACGTATCCCGATGACCGGCTTGCTCATGATTTCATAGACATTGATGCGCTGGGCCGAGCGGCCCGAGGCCAGCACGGTCTTGGCGATATCCGAAGGCAAAACGATACCGTATTCATCGTCATCGTTGCGCTTGCGAATCAATAGAGCCTTGGCCTTTTCATCGCGCATCAAGCGGGTGGCATCGGCGACTGTGGTAAAGCCGTCTACCAGACAATAGTGATTGTGCATGATGTCGCTTACGCGAATGATTTGTCTTGCTGACATGGCAAATTCCTAAATTTTATCCTGCACGGTTTCCGACAAGGAATTGATCTGGTGTTGGACGCCCACGGCGTCTTCCACATTCAGTTGGAATGCGATTCCGGTACCCGGAGTGTCGTCGAATTGACCTTCTTCAGCGATCGCTTCCAGGATCCGGCTACTGTGGTGCTCTTCCACGAGAAAAAGCAGCACGTCGCGCTGGGCGGTGATTTCCATTCCGAAAATGCCGCGGGCTTTGTTCAACCCTTCGCCACGAGCGTTATTGATGACGGTAGCGCCAGTGGCACCGGCATCACGTGCCGCCTTGAGGATCGCATCGGTTTGTTCATCGTCCACCAGCGTTACGATGAGTTTGAAGCGCATGATAATTCTCCTGTGAAAGCGTAACGCTATTCTTCCGGCACCGTGGGGATGCCGTTTGCTTCTTGGCGTTGACGTCGACTACGCCATTGCGCCAGCTGGGCGTAACCCATCACGGTAATAATCGGGAACAGGCATGCCAGAGCGATCATGCCGAATCCGTCCATCAACGGGCTGCGCCCAGGAATGGCGCTGGCTAACCCCAAGCCCAGTGCGGCAATGATGGGTACCGTGATGGTGGAGGTAGTGACCCCGCCGGAATCAAACGCCAAGGGAATGATGGCTCGGGGAGAGCGTAGTGTCTGTATGATCACTAGAACATAGGTACCCAGCACAAACCACTGCAGCGGCCAGCCCATCACGATACGCCATGAGCCCAGGGTGATGCCGAAAGCCATGCCGAGTGCGACGGAAACACGGAGCATCAGAGGATCGATGGTGCCCCCGGAAATCTCCCCTGCCTTGATGGAAACGGCAATCAGTGAGGGCTCGGCTATGGTCGTGCTGGCCCCGATGGTGAAAGCAAAAAGATAGACCCAATAATAGTCGCTCCAGTGGCGCTGAACGCCTTCCGCCACGCTGGGCAGGAAGGACTCATCGGTGAGTTGCTTCGCCATAAGCTCACCCATGGGAAAAAGCGCATTTTCGAGCCCCACAAGAAACAGGGATAGCCCCACCCAGACCATCAGGAAACCCATGATTACTTGCCGTAGGCGTTTGATTTTTCTTCGAATGACAAGAAACTGAAAGCCGAAGATTATGGCTATGATAGGTAGAATATCGAGTAGGGTACTCCAGAGAACTTCAGCCAAAGCCATCAATAATCTCCTGCTACCAGGCCAAGCCCGAAAATGCCGAAAAGCAACACGAAAATGATCGGCATCACCGAAGCAAAGGCGATCAGACCAAAGCCATCCAGCATGGGGTTGCGTCCCTTGATGGCGGAAGCAAGACCGACACCCAGGGCGGTGATCAAGGGAATCGTTATGGTAGTGACCGTGAAACCGCCGGCATCGTAGGCAATGCCGACGATTTCATCGGGAGCGAAAAGTGTCAATATCGATACCAGGATATAGCCGCCGATAATCATCAAGTGGAGCGGCCAGCCTTTGAAAATACGAACCACACCCACTAACACGGCAGTCCCCACTGAAAGGGCGACTACCAAGCGCAAAGTGGTGGCGAACGTTTGTTGCGCACTTGAAGAAGACGGAATGAGCCCTCCTTGAGAGACGACTTCACTGGCACGTGACGCGACCGCGATCAGTGCAGGCTCCGCGACGGCGGAACCAAACCCCAGGGCAAACGAGAAAAGCAGTAACCAACCGATAGAACCTTTTTTCACAAACGCCTTGGCCAGCCCTTCGCCCAAGGGAAAAAGGCCCAGCTCCAGTCCCTTGATGAATAGCGTTAGACCCACGACGACGAATAACAGGCCCAGCACCAGGTCACCGAGGGCCAAGGTATCAGGCAACGGCTGGCGGATGACGACCAACTGAAAGAAGCCTATTACCAGCACGACGGGAGCCAGATCACGAAGACTGTCGCGCATCTGGCGTAACAAGGAGAAAACCAATTCCATCAGATTACGGTTCCTAAACAGACTTGTTTGTAAGAATTTGTTTGTAAAAACGACAAGTAATCAAAGCACTAGCATACCCTGTAAAAGCCTATCAAATTTGATCTTGCGCATAATCAAGGTACGGACAAATATATTTGCTAATCTTTTGTGCAGTGCAGAAAACAGGACAGCCGAGATGACGCAAAAAAGCGAAAACGAGTTCATCGAGAATCGCACCTTCGATGAAATTCAAATAGGCGAACAGGCCTCGCTGGAGAAACGCTTGACCATGGAGGATATCAAGCTCTTCGCGATCATGTCCGGGGACATCAATCCGGCCCACGTAGACGATGATTTTGCCAAGAGCAGTCGTTTCCAGGAAGTCATTGCCCATGGCATGTGGGGCGGCGCCCTGATCTCCACTGTGCTGGGCACGCAATTGCCAGGGCCGGGGACCGTGTATCTGGGCCAGACACTCAAGTTCAAGGCTCCCGTTACCCTCGGCGATGTGCTCAAGGTCTCCGTCAAGGTGACGGCCAAGGATGCCGACAGGTATCAGGTGAGCTTCGATTGCTGGTGCGAGAATCAGACCGGCAAGGTGGTCATTGAAGGCGAGGCGCGAGTCGTGGCGCCGCGAGAGAAAATTAAGCGGCCGCGCACGGTTCTTCCTCAGGTCAGGCTGACCGAACGCGGGCGCCTGCACGAGATTTTGAGTGCCGCTGATCACCCCGCGCCAGTGGCCATGGCCGTAGTACATCCGGTGGATGAGGTCTCGATCATGGGCGCTTACGAGGCCTGGGAGCATGGCTTGATCGTACCGGTACTGATCGGGCCGAAAGCCAAGGTATTAGCGGCAGCGGACAACGTGGCAATCGATATCTCGGCTTTTGAGCTCATCGATGTGCCCCACAGCCATGCGGCGGCGGAAAAGGCAGTCGCCCTGGCCTATGAGGGCCGGGTACAGGGATTGATGAAAGGCGCCCTGCATACCGACGAGCTGCTTCGCGAGGTGCTCAAGCGCAAGGGTGGCCTGCGTACCGAACGCTGTATCAGCCATGTGATGGCATTTGATGTGCCGACCTATCCGCGTCCATTGTTCATTACCGATGCCGCCATCAACATCGCCCCGGACCTGAACCAGAAGCGCGATATCGTGCAGAATGCGATCGAATTGGCGCACGCACTGGGAAATAACAATCCCAATGTGGCCATCCTCTCCGCGGTGGAAACCATCAACCCCAAGATCGCCTCCACTCTGGACGCGGCGGCGCTGTGCAAGATGGCCGAACGGGGCCAAATCACTGGCGGCACCCTGGATGGCCCCTTGGCGTTCGATAATGCCGTCTCTGAAGCAGCCGCCGAGACCAAGCATATCGCTTCGCCGGTGGCGGGGCGCGCCGATATCCTGGTAGCACCCGACCTTGAAGCCGCCAATATGCTCATGAAACAACTGACATATCTGGCCGATGCCACCGGAGCGGGCCTGGTGGTCGGCGCGCGGGTCCCGATCGTGCTGACCAGCCGGGCCGACGCCGCCATCACGCGAATGGCGTCTTGCGCTCTGGCGCTGTTGCTGGTGGCCTATCAAGACAAACCCAAGGGAATGGCGGTACCAGGTGACAAGCCATGAAGGACATCCTGGTCATCAATAGCGGTTCCTCGAGTATCAAGTTCGCCTTGTATCAGCATGAGCCGGCCGGCAACGAAAGGGGGTTCGACGGGTTGTGCCTGCGTTATCAGGGTCATCTCTCGGGCATTGGCAGCGGCCGCCCGCCTGGCTTGTCCTTGAAGGATGAGCGGGGGGAGACGATTGACGCGCCTCGTGGGCTGGTTTCGCAAAAGCGACTCGATCATCACGGCGCCATCGACGGCCTGATCGGCTGGGTGGAACGACAAGGGCTCGCCAACTTGTCTGCCGTGGGCCACCGGATCGTTCATGGAGGACGAAGCTATCATACGCCGATGGTGCTGGATGCCGAGGTGATTCGAGACCTGGAAGCCTTCATTCCCCTGGCACCGCTACATCAGCCGTATGGCCTCGAACCCGCCAAGCGTCTGGCCGAACTGCGTCCCGGTCTACCCCAGGTAGCGTGCTTCGACACAGCGTTTCACACCACCCAGCCCCGGGTCGCGCGTGAGTTCGCCCTGCCTCGCGAGCTCACCGACAAGGGCCTGATCCGGTACGGTTTTCATGGTCTTTCGTATGACTACATCAACCGTGTACTGCCGGATCACCTGGCGGGGGCGCCTGGCGAGCGAGTTATCGTGGCGCACCTGGGAAACGGTGCCAGCATGTGCGCGATCAAGGACGGCAGGAGCATCACCTCCACCATGGGATTCACCGCTGTGGAAGGCCTCACCATGGGGACGCGCTGCGGCAGCCTTGATCCTGGTCTGGTACTTCATCTCATCGATCAGGAAGGGATGAATACGCAACAAGTGAGCGAGCTGCTATACAAGCGCTCGGGCCTGCTGGGGATGTCGGGCATCAGCAGCGACATGCGCGAGCTGCTGGAGAGCCCGACGCCTGAAGCCCGCGATGCCATTGCCCTGTTCGTTCACCGTATCGTTCGCGAAATCGGCAGCTTGGCCGCCGCCATGGGAGGGCTGGACCAACTTGTCTTCACTGCGGGCATCGGCGAGCGTGCGGTGGCCGTGCGTCAGGCGGTGGGAGAGCAGAGCCGCTGGCTGGGCATCGAGCTGGATGACCAGGCCAATGCTTGCAATGCCACAAAGGTTTCCTCCGAGGCCAGCCGTGTCGGGGTCTGGGTGATTCCTACCGACGAGGAGCGCATGATCGCCTGGTATACGGCCAATCATCTTCAGCAATCGGCTTCAGCATAGCCGGCTTCCCAACAACAGCAGGGCGGCATCCAGGCGATGCCAGCCCCACCAGATCAGCAGCAGGGTCAGGCCGAATACGCCGCCGGCCAACCAGTAAAGCCAAGGGATGCGTTGTCTCATGACGTAGCCTGTAGCGAAGGCTCGCGACGCAACGGGGCCTCGTTGATGAACCAGTGCAGCGCGGCGGCGATCACCGAGAGCAGGATGGCTATCTTCCAGACCGTGTCATAATTGCCGGTGATATCGTAGAGAAAGCCCCCCAACCAGACGCCCATGAACGAACCCAACTGGTGGAAGAGAAAAACAATGCCGCCCAGCATCGAAAGGTGGCGCACGCCAAAGACCGAGGCGACGATGCCATTGGTCAAGGGAACCGTGGAAAGCCACAGAAGCCCTATGGCGATACCGAACAGGTAAGCGCTCGCCGGACTCAAGGGAAGGAAGACAAAGGCGGTGATCACCACGCCGCGAATCAGGTACAACCAGCTCAGCAAGCGCGGTTTCGAGAATCGTCCCCCGAGCCATCCCGCCAGGTAAGTGCCGAAGATATTGAAAAGCCCTACCAGGGCCAGCACAGTGCTGCCGACCTGGACGGCCAGACCATTGTCGAAGAGATAGCCTGGCAGGTGGACGGCAATGAACACCACCTGAAATCCGCAGACGAAAAAGCCCAGGCACAGCAGCCAGAAGCCGCGCTCACCGGCGGCTTCGTTCAAGGCATCGCGTAGGCCTAGCTCGCCGGCCTGGCGTGCGGTGGGCGTGTCCTTGACCATGGCGCCTAGCGGCAGCATCAGGGTGGCCATGCCCCCCATGACCAGCAGCGCCGCCGACCAGCCCAGCCACTCCAGCAGACCCAGGGTGCCGGGCAGCATGGCAAACTGACCGAACGACCCGGCGGCGCTGACGATACCCATCGCCATGCTGCGCTTTTCCGCAGGCACCGCGCGACCCACGGCCCCCAGGATGACCGAGAAAGTGGTGCCCGAAAGACCCAGCCCGATCAATATCCCCGCGCTCAAGGTCATGCCGAGCGCCGAGCTTGAAAAGCCCATCATCAGCAGTCCGAGAGCGTATAGAGTACCTCCGATGACGATGACGCGGGCCGCGCCGAAGCGGTCTGCCAAGGCACCGGTAAACGGCTGGGTCAGTCCCCAGATCAGGTTCTGCAGCGCCAGGGCGAAGGCAAATACCCCTCGTCCCCAGCCGAATTCGCTACTCATGGGCTCGAGAAACAGGCCAAAACCATGGCGTAAGCCCATGGCCATGGAGATGACGAGGCTGCCCAGCACAAGCAGCAAGAGCGAATGGCGACGGAGCGTGGTCATTGTTGTTGGCTCGTTGGTTTGTCGGCTAACGAGATGGCACTATCGCATGCGCCGCTTTGCTTGTCTTCCCCGACCAGCTGGAATGTCGTTGCATGCAAGGAGATAGGAGCCGCGGCTGAGGCGTCCCATTCCGACACATTGCTTTCTCATCGGATGGTATCTGGTAGAATTCGCCGCCGTTCTTGCTTCCCTTAACACTTTTACGTTGGACAACTTGATGAATGCAGTCATTCTTGCAGTGTTGGTGATGGTCGCGCTTTCCCTGGCCCGTGTCTCGGTGGTATTTGCCCTGGTGGCAGGTGCGCTGGTGGGAGGAGTGGCCGGCGGCCTCTCTCTCGAACAAACCCTGGAAGCATTCAACGACGGGGTAGGTGGGGGTGCCCAGGTCGCGCTGGCGTATGCCACGCTGGGGGCGTTCGCCGTAGCAGTCTCGCGCTCGGGACTACCCGACATGCTGGCGCGCAAGTTGATCGCTCTACTGGGGCACGAGGCATCCGCCGCGCACCAGAATCGCGTCAAGATGATTCTGCTGGTGGCCGTGGTAATGATGGCCATCGCATCGCAAAACGTCATCCCCGTGCATATCGCTTTTATCCCCATTCTGATCCCGCCGCTGCTGAAGGTGATGAACCAGCTCAACCTGGACCGTCGCGCAATCGCTTGTGCGCTGACTTTCGGCTTGACGGCCCCTTACATGCTGCTGCCGGTGGGGTTTGGCGCGATCTTTCTCAACGATATCCTGTTGGAAAATCTCAATAGCGCCGGTGAGTCGCTGGGCTTGTCCATTACCCGTGGAATGGTGCCGATGGCGATGCTGATTCCGGTGGGAGGCATGGCTTTGGGGCTGATCGTGGCGCTTACCTTGAGCTATCGCCGACCACGCACCTATCAGGCCTTGGAAGTTACGGCGGTGGAGTCACCGACTTCCACCGCCACGCCACAGGCACCGCATCGAATGGGGCTGATCATGTCCGGGGCTGCGATCGTGTCGGCGCTGGGTATCCAACTCTATACCGGCTCGATGATTCTGGGTGGGCTGGTCGGCCTCGCACTGCTCTCCGTGGGCGGTATCTTCAAGTGGCGAGAAGCCGACGATCTCTTTACCAGCGGCATGCGCATGATGGCGCTGATCGGCTTCATCATGATTTCCGCGGCGGGATTTGCGGAGGTGATGAAAGCCACAGGCGAGATCGATGCTCTCGTAGGCAATGCCTTCGCGCTATTCGGTGACAACCGTGGTTTGGCGGCCCTGGTCATGCTGCTGGTAGGGCTATTCATTACCCTGGGTATCGGGTCGTCGTTCTCGACCATTCCCATCATCGCAGCCATCTTCGTGCCGTTGGCCGTGCAGTTCGGCTTCTCGCCGATGGCGACCGTGGCGCTGGTGGGCACTGCGGCCGCCTTGGGCGATGCCGGCTCGCCCGCATCCGACTCGACCCTGGGGCCGACCTCGGGATTGAATGTCGACCGCCAGCATGACCACATCTGGGATAGCGTGGTACCGACCTTTCTGCACTATAACCTGCCCTTGATCGGCTTCGGCTGGCTTGCGGCAATGACGCTCTAAAACACCGTTTGACTGCGGTCAGGACTGCTTGGGTTCTACCGCACTCAACAGACCGCGCAGCAACGAGAGCTCCTTGCGGCTGGGCTCGGCCCGGGCAAACAGGGCCTGGAGCTGCTGCTCGGTACGGGCATGCGGTTGGGTAAGAAAGCCGCTCTGCTGCATTACCCGGGAAAGGTGCGCCTGGAAATGCTCGAGCTGCTCGCGGGTGGGCGGGGTGTCTTCCTGGCGTTGCTGATAGACAAAGCCGCTATCCTGGCGTTGGCGCCAGGCGCGGTGGGTTTCGTAGGCCAGAATCTGCACGGCCTGGGACAGGTTGAGAATGCCGTACTCGGGATCGGCGGGTATGCTGACTTGGTGGCTGCAATGGCGGATCTCGTCATTGGTCAGGCCCGAGCGCTCCCGGCCAAACACTAGGGCCACCGGTCCGGTGGCGGCATTGGTCACCAGGGAGCGTGCCATCTCATCGGGTTCTTCATAATGGGGTAGCGGCATGGCTCGCAAACGCGCACTGGCGCCGACTACCTGAACGCAATCCTTTACCGCCTCATCCAGTGAACTTGTCACTCTGGCCTGTTCGACCAGGTCACTGGCTCCCGCCGCCAGCCGGGTGGCTTCGGCGTCGGGGAAACTGCGCGGGTTGACGAGAACGAGATCCCGTAGCCCCATGGTTTTCATGGCGCGCGCCGAGGCGCCGATGTTGCCGGGGTGAAAGGTCTGCACGAGAACGATACGAATGCGGTCAAGCATGAGAGGCGCCATGGCAAAAACCGCGATACTACCAAATTTGCTCGACGTATGGCGTACAAAAACAAGCCCCGCACGATGGCGGGGCTTGTAACACGCTTGGCTCTACACGAGCCGCTGAGTGAAGAGGGCTCAGGCAGGCATCACATCATGCCGCCCATGCCTCCCATTCCACCCATGCCGCCCATGTCCGGGCCGGCGTCTTTCTCATCGGGGTCGTCAGCGATCATGCACTCGGTGGTGATCATCAGACCGGCGACGGAACCAGCGGACTGCAGCGCAGAACGGGTCACCTTGGCGGGGTCGAGTACACCCATTTCGAACAGGTCGCCGTATTCACCAGTCTGGGCGTTGTAACCGAAGTTTCCTTCTCCATCCTTGATGCGGTTGATGACTACGGCTGCTTCTACACCGGCGTTGGTGACGATCTGGCGCAGCGGAGATTCCATGGCACGCAGCGCCATGTTGATGCCATGATTCTGGTCTTCGTTGTCGCCGGTCAGGCCGCTGACCTTGGTCAGTACGCGGATCAGCGCGGTACCACCACCAGGCACGACACCTTCTTCCACTGCGGCACGGGTGGAGTGCAGGGCATCTTCAACGCGGGCCTTCTTCTCTTTCATTTCCACTTCGGTCGCGGCACCGACGCGGATGACGGCAACACCGCCGGCCAGCTTGGCCACGCGCTCCTGCAGTTTTTCCTTGTCGTAGTCGGACGAGGTGTCTTCGATTTGCGTGCGAATCTGGCTGACACGTGCTTCGATGTCACCTTCATTGCCGGCACCATCGATGATGGTGGTGTTTTCCTTGGACATGGTTACGCGCTTGGCGGTACCCAGGTGATCCAGGTTGGTCTGCTCGAGGGTCAGGCCGACTTCCTCGGAGATCACGGTGCCGTTGGTCAGGATGGCGATATCCTGCAGCATGGCCTTGCGACGATCACCGAAGCCGGGCGCCTTGGCTGCCGCAACCTTGACGATACCGCGCATGGTGTTCACCACCAAGGTAGCCAGAGCTTCGCCTTCGATGTCTTCGGCGATGATCACCAGCGGCTTGCCCGCCTTGGCGACGGCTTCCAGTACCGGCAATAGCTCACGGATATTGGAAATCTTCTTGTCGACCAGCAGCAGGTACGGGTCTTCCAGTTCCACCGCCATGGTGTCCTGGTTGGTCACGAAGTAGGGCGACAGGTAGCCACGGTCGAACTGCATGCCTTCAACGACTTCCAGCTCGTCTTCAAAGCCGCGACCTTCATCGACGGTGATGACGCCTTCCTTGCCGACTTTTTCCATGGCTTCGGCGATGATTTCACCGATGCGCTTGTCGCCGTTGGCGGAAATGGTGCCCACCTGGGCGATGGCCTTGGAGTCGGTGCACGGTACGGCCAGCTCACGGATTTCCTTGACCGCCGCGTTGACGGCCTGGTCGATTCCGCGCTTGAGGTCCATCGGGTTCATGCCCGCGGTCACGCCCTTCAAGCCTTCGGTGATGATGGCATGGGCCAGCACGGTAGCGGTGGTGGTACCGTCACCGGCAACGTCGGAAGTCTGTGAAGCGACTTCCTTGACCATCTGCGCGCCCATGTTCTCGAACTTGTCCTTCAGTTCGATTTCCTTGGCTACGGAAACACCGTCCTTGGTGACGGTGGGGGAGCCGAAAGACTTGTCCAACACCACGTTGCGCCCCTTCGGACCCAAGGTGGCTTTAACCGCGTTGGCCAGAACGTCTACACCGCGCGCCATGCGCTTGCGAGCGTCATCGGAGAACTTGACTTGTTTAGCTGCCATTTTCGTTACTTCCTGAATCGAGTTCGTGAAAAGTGATTAAGTGGAGGCGATGATCAGCCTTCAACCACAGCAAGAATGTCGGATTCGCTCATGATCAGAACTTCTTCACCGTCGATCTTCTGCTTCTCGACGCCGAAGCCATCCTTGAAAATCACGTTGTCGCCGGGCTTGACGTCCAGCGGACGCACATCACCGCTTTCCAGAATCCGGCCATTACCGACGGCGAGTACTTCACCGCGAGTGGGCTTTTCCTGCGCATTGCCCGGAAGCACGATGCCGCCAGCGGTTTTCTGCTCTTCTTCCACGCGACGGATAACGACGCGATCGTGCAAAGGACGGATATTCATGCTCACGTTCTCCTGAGTATCGTCAAGGCCCAATAGAAGGGCGGTTAGCTAATGACATTCCCGAAGGACAATCCTGTCGGGAAGCAAAGATGCCAGGCATCTTTTTTGTAAATGGTGACACGGACTTGCGTAATTCACGGCTAGCTGTGTCACCGGATCTTTGTGCTGCCAGAAAAGTGGGGGCTGCTAATGGCCTTTCAAGGGGCCGGGATAAAAAAAATCCTATTTTTCATCGGATCAGCGGCAAAATGATCAGCGGCGGCGAGACGGCTCGTCGCGGCTGATGAAGTCCCCTTCCAGCGGTGTGCCGTCTTGTGCATCGCTTGATTCCTGTTGCTGCCGTGAGCTGCTGGAGGCTCGGCTGCGATTACGGCTTGATTGCCAGTCGTCATCGGCGGTTTGCTCTTGTCCGGGCGGGGGTTGCCGAGAAGGAGCAGAGGCACGTAACCCCAGCCAAGTGAGTACCTTGACCATCATCTTGCGAGCATTGGGAATCAGACAGGCAAAGCCCAGGGCATCGGACAGGAATCCCGGTGCCAACAGCAAAGCCCCGCCGAAGATAAGAGCTGCGCCAGTCAAGAGCTCGCCAGAAGGAAGCTCACCGTTGGCCATGCGCTGGCGGGCGCGGGCCAAGGTGGCCACTCCCTCTCGGCGTATCAGGTGAAGACCCGCTACACCCGTGAGTAGTACCAGTAAAAGGGTGATCCAGAGGCCGATCTGGCTCCCAACCGAAAACAGCACGACGAAATCGAGTAGGGTAAATAGAGAGATGAACAATAGTATAGGCATGGGGACTCCATCGCTGGCTTCGTTGTAATGTGGTGGCGGACGGCAAAAAAACAAGGACCAAAGAGAAGCTCGAATTTCCCTTGCGGCTAGTCTATGCTGCAATGCACAATGATGTGTAAAACAATACCGATACAGGAAAGCGACATGGAATTGACGAACAAGGTTATAGCGATTACCGGGGGCGCTCGCGGATTGGGTTTCGCCATGGCGGAGCGTTTGGGAGGGCAAGGGGCGCGCTTGGCATTGCTGGACATGAGTGGCGAGCAGCTTGATCAGGCCGTCTCCCAACTCCATGACAGTGGTATCGAAGCCCAAGCCTTCATCGTCAACGTGGCAGATGAAGCTTCTGTCAAACAAGGTTTCGATGATATCGCCAGCCGTATGGGGCCTATCAGCGGCTTGGTCAACAATGCCGGGATTACACGCGATGCGTTATTGGTGAAAGCCAAGGAGGGTGAAGTTGCCCAGCGCATGAGCCTCAAGGAGTGGCAGGAGGTGATGGATGTCAACCTGACCGGCGTCTTTCTCTGCGGCAGGGAAGGGGCCACGCAGATGATCGAAGCAAAACAGGAAGGAGTCATCGTCAATATTTCCAGTATATCCCGCGCTGGAAACATGGGGCAGAGCAATTACTCGGCGGCCAAGGCAGGCATAGCGGCCTTGACCGTCACCTGGGCCAGGGAGCTGGCGCGCCACGGGATTCGTACAGGGACCGTGGCGCCGGGTTTTATCGCAACAGAAATGACCTCGGCGATGCGTCCGGACATGCTGGAGCGAATTGCATCGAATGTGCCACTCAAACGACTCGGCGAACCCGATAATATCGCCCAGGCAGTGGCTTTCATCTTTGCCAACGACTATTTTACCGGTCGCACCATCGAGTGCGATGGTGGCCTGAGGCTGTAAGTCTCTTTACTGCTAGGCTCTTGAAAAGCTCTTAAAAACAAGCCTCTCAAAAGAAATCGCGGTTGAGGTCGCGATGGAAATACATTTCCAGACGTAAAGTCATTCCCCAGCGAGGGTCGTAATCGGACTCTCGCGGGAAATGCAGTTCCGGTACGATATCGGCGAAAAGTATATTTTTGTGCAGGTCGCGGCGGTAGCGAGTCTGCAGATAATAGTCGGTCATGCGCGGATTGGAGACACTCTCGCCAAGGGCGATAGCGGAGTAGCGAATGGCACTGCGTTTATTGAGACGATGGTTAAGTTCGACAATTTCCCGATATTCCAGGGTATCTTCCTCTTCGCGCCATTGGATATGGGTCAAGAAACGCAAATGCCGCCCTTGACTCAATGGGCGGCCCAGGTCCCAGCGGGTACGGGCCGAATAACCTTCGTTATTGAACCAGGACAGGCGATTATGCGACTCGAGTTGCCACGGGCTTTTGCCGAGGCTCCATAATCGCTCGCTGGTAAAGCGCACGTAGGGGTCCAGTGGCAGCCGCAAGCGTATTCCGGCGCCAAAGCGGTTGCTCCAGTTTTCCCGTTTATCGCGGCTTTCAAGCCAGTCTAACCCGGCGATGGAAGTACGGTTATCTCTTTGGTCATTGGCCAGGCGCCCTGAGCCCTGTTCCGCCAGGGTACCTTGAGACTCTTCCGGGTCGCTTTCGATAATAAGCCGAAGCCGCTCCTCCGCTGTCGGCATGTCGAGACGGTAGCGTAGGTTGAGATCGGTACTGACGCCGTCTCCTTCCATCCAGTCGATTTCCGGGCCGATGCGCAGGTAAGATTCATTCTCGACACTCAAGTGCTTCTCGGTGCCAAAGAAACCGTCAATACTTCGCGATGTGGTGTCCACCCAATTTGTCACCCGCTCATGAAGCGGGGTGATTTCCTCTTCAGCCCAGACGGGTAGATCGGTATCCTCGGTGGCTTGAGCCGGCGCTATCGTTCCTGCCAGGCTCACCAGCAATAAGCAAAGGGTCTTCTTCATCCAGGGTTCCTGACGCGATAATGGGTCAAATTCTGTTTAATAAGCTTTCTTTTCTTCAATTTCTTCTACCCAGCGCTTGACCCGCTTTCGTTGTCTGCGGCTGTTGAGGCGAGCGGTATCGAGCGTTGCAGGTACCAATTGCCTGGCCGGTGCTTCCTGCATGTTGATCTTGAAGGTTCGTGTCGCGCCGATTGGGGCATCTTCCGAACCATATATGGCGATAACCCGCATTTCCAGTGATACGGTTGTGTCGGGTTCCTCCAGAAGACGTTTATCCAATTGCCAGCGGCGCTGTATCTGAATCAGGATATCGGCGAAAGATTGCGCGTGGAGATAACCGCCGGAAGGGAGAGGACCTTGATGGGTGGCATAGTATTTTTCATCGCCATCGGATTTCTGGTATTCCGTCAGCTCGAGAGAGTAGCGTTGTTCGCCAATATGCAGGATCGCCACCAGGTATTGTACGTAAATCGCTTCATTGCTCATGTTGCTGAGAAGGCACATGGCATTTAGCCCAATACCTTCCCCGCGGTTGAGAATAATGCGAGGGCGACGCTGTCGGGCATAACCGTTATAAAGCAACTGCGCATAAAAAAACCACACACCCAATGTCAGAATACCAGAAATGGCGTTTATACCGCTGGCATGTTCGGTAATCCAGTCCATATCAAGCCCTGCTCTATTGGCGCCAATACATCATGATATCAAGGTGCAAAAGCAGAATCGAAGGGTAGGAGTGCCGCCGGCTGTTGCTGCGGATCGAAGTGGACAGCTCGTCAAGGCTTGATAGGGCGGTAACAAGATCTCTTGCACCCTGTTCAACCCAGTATAATCCGCTCAACAACGTGCTCTATCATGTTCTATGCACTGTGAGAGCGGATAATGCTGGAAATACGAAGGGAGATATAGCAAGTGATCGCTATTCTGCGGTTTCTCGATCCGCCAGAGCTGCCGCCACGGCTTCTTCCCATTGCCCCTCGGTAAGCTCCCAGTGTTCCATTTCAGCTTGGTCGGCAGGACCTTCAGCTGCATCACGAAGCTGATCCACAGAGCTATTTTCAAAGCAGTGCTTGGCGAAGGCCTTGGTTTGGCCATCTTTCAACTGATCGATCATGATCATCATGAATTCCTTTTCGGTAAATGAATGGTAGGGATTGTAAGTGTAGCGACTGGGGAAAGTCTTGCTTCCATTTATTGTGCATGGTGCCAGAAAACTGCCGGGCAAGAGTGTTTCTGAGAGAGTTTCTCATGCACATCGAGCAATGGCAGAGTACGGGCATAAGAGAAATAGATAGTAATGAGAGATAGATAGTAAAGAGAGACAGATAGAAAGGGACGCTGGCTCGAGCATAACTCAGTCAGCAGCAATAGGAAAACCAGAGGAGATGAAGCAGAAAGTTAAAGCTAGAAAATCAAATGGTGCGGATGAGAGGACTTGAACCTCCACGCCTTACGGCACTAGAACCTAAATCTAGCGTGTCTACCAATTCCACCACATCCGCAGAACCGAGCCGAATTCTACACTTTTCTTGCTGAAAGTCAATCTTCAAGCCGAATGCAGGAATCGACATGGCGCTGCTTGACTGTCTGCCGTAGATTGAATCGGACTGCAGTCGCAAAAGATATAGCTTGAGGGAACTACGCGATGGAACGATGGAGGCGCACTCAGTGGCGGAGTCTATTGAAGTCTCTGCACCAGTGGGGACGTCGCGCTCTGCCGGGCTATTGTGAATTTTGCCTGGATGCTGGAGAGCCGGGATGTTTCTGGTGTGAAGCTTGCCTGGACAGCTTGTCCTGGAACGAGCATTTTTGTCGTCAATGCGCCGAGCCGCTGGGCAATGATGCGGCCACTAGCGGCCATCAAGCAGGAAGGCGGTGCGGCCATTGCATGATATCGCCACCGCTGTTCGAATCCGCTCATGTCCCGCTACTGTATGAAGGTGCCGTGGCAAATCTGATCAGTGAGTTCAAGTTCGATGCATCGCCCAGGGCTGGCAACGTGTTGCTTGAGCTCTTTCTGACACGCTCACCTGCCAGGTTCCCTCAAGCCTTGTTACCCGTTCCCCTTCATTCGGCCCGCGCGCGCGAGCGGGGTTTCAACCAAGCGTACTGGTTGGCCAGGCAGCTGGGGGCTGAATTCGATCTTCCTCTGGTTTACGGCAAGCGTACGAGCAATACCCAAAGCCAGCGTCCCCTTGGCCGACGTGAGCGCTTCAAGAACATGCGAGGGGCTTTTGCCGTGCCGGATAAGGTTCCGGCGCATCTCGTCATTGTCGATGACGTACTCACCACTGGGTCGACAGCGCACGCCTTGGCTTGTGCGGCGAGAGAAGCGGGTGCGATCACCGTCGATGTATGGGCGATGGCCCGTACAAAGCCGGTTCATGGCTGATACCCGGCATGCATCCTGCTACGATGGGGGCTCACCCTCTGGATAGCCACGCGATGTCTTACATGAATCACCCCTTCGGTAAACTTTCACCCGAAACTGTCATGGCGGCGGTGGAATCGGTAGGGGTGTGGCCCGAAAGGCAGCCCTTCGCCCTCAACAGTTATGAAAATCGTGTCCTGTTATTTCGTGACGAAGAGGGAAAAGGCTGGGTAATAAAATTTTATCGACCTCAGCGCTGGAGTGACGACGCGATCCAGGAAGAGCTCGATTTTCTTCTGGAGCTGGACGGGGCCGGGGTACCCGTAGGGGCGCCGTGGCAAGATGCTGATGGCGTTACATTGCACCGGTTCAATGAATTTCGTTTCGCGCTGTTTGCACAGAAGATAGGCCAGGCACCTGAACTTGAAGATCCTTCGCACCTTTTTGCGCTGGGGAGCCTGCTGGGAAAGCTGCATGCGGTGTCACGTCAGGGAAAGTTCCATCATCGGCCCGCGATGAACCTGGATACAATGGTAATCGAGGCCCAGCAGTGCGTATTGGCAAGCGATTGGCTGAACAAGCATCAAAGCCGTGCCTATGAGCGGGTGTCCACGCAGCTGCATGTCCAGCTCCGGAAACACGAGTGGCCTGTTACTTCGTTGATCCGGGCGCATGGAGACTGCCACCTTGGCAATATCCTGGGGCGGGACGAAGACTTCACGCTGGTGGATTTCGACGACTGCATGATGGCGCCGGCGATTCAGGACGTCTGGATGCTGTTGCCGGTGGAGAGTCCTGAAAACTGGCGGGCGCAACTGAGCGAAGTGGTAGAGGGTTACGAGGAAAACGCCGAATTTCCTCACGAGCAGCTAGGCTTGATAGAGCCGCTGAGGGGGCTGCGGCTGCTGCGGCACAGCGCCTGGCTGGTCTCTCGCTGGTCGGACCCTGCCTTTCCTGCCGCTTTTCCGTGGCTTGCCGATAGCGGCTATTGGGATCAGCATATACGCCAGCTGGAACAACAGCGGCTGGTACTTGACAAGCACCAGCCTTGGTTGGCCTGACCGTCTACGGCAGTAACATTCTACCGATCCTTATTCTCCTCCTCCTCATTGATCACCGGGGTGTCTTCAGGATCGGGACGTTCGCCCGGAATGGGGTTGGCAACACCTTCGCCATTGGCCTGGCGGCGTTCGGCATTGATCTGGGCGGAGGGGTTTTCCTGCTCTTCGATCGATACTTCTTCAGCAAGATGCAGCATGAAGCTCTCGCCGGGGGCAAGCGTGCACTCCCCGCCTTCGCAAGGAATGCCGTAGCTGCCCTCGGCGTCATAGGCGGCTGCACTTATTGCATCACTGAATATGGCGCTGTCGCTATCGTGGGCTTCGATACAGGTGATGGTATCGACGCTAATGCGTACGCGATCGGATTCCAGACGGGCATCTGCGGTCAATACACAGTATTCCGGTAATTCATGGGTAGAGCCGGAAGCCATCGCCGGGTGCAGCAGGATCTCATTGAGTTCACGGTTGGAAGCGTCGATCGTATGCTGTTCGACCACTTCGACACCAAACTTGGCATCGGCAGGCAGGGAAAGCGTGTCTGCAGCGGCGTGAAGCGGCACGGCCAATAAAGGAGCGCACAAGGTAGCGATAAGCAAAGTCGGGGTTCTGATCATGACAAACTCTCAATGTTGATTCTAGGTCGCCGGGCGTCGCAGAAAGCAAATTCAAAATTATGATAGCACATGCAGACTTGCCCAGGATGTGGGGGCGCGGCACCCTGCCACAGTCGCGCCGGGTGGGTTAAGATACCGCTTTACCGTGCTTAGTCCGTACCCATGGTTCAAAGAACATTACCGTTTCTTCGTCACGAGGCCCTACATGACCGACGAAATTGCCCAACACTACCGCCAGATCATTCAGTCGCTGGGGGAAAATCCTGATCGGGAAGGGCTGCGCGATACACCGAAGCGCGCCGCGAAAGCCATGCAGTTTCTCAATGCCGGCTATGGTCAGTCATTAGAGGAGATCATCAACGGGGCGGTATTCGAGTCGCAAACCGATGAGATGGTGCTGGTCAAGGATATCGAGCTCTATTCTTTGTGTGAACATCACTTGCTGCCCTTCATAGGCAAGTGTCATATCGCCTACTTGCCCGACGGCAAAGTGCTGGGATTGTCCAAGTTTGCCCGTATCGTGGATATGTATGCCCGCCGCATGCAGATTCAGGAAAACCTGACGCGGGAAATCGCCGAAGCCATCCTGCAAGTGACCAATGCCCGAGGCGTGGCTGTGGTGATCGAGTCCCGCCATCTCTGCATGATGATGCGCGGTGTGGAAAAGCAGAACTCGAGCATGACGACTTCCGTCATGCTGGGTGGTTTCAGGGAAGACCAGGCTACCCGACAGGAATTTCTTACCCTGATCAGTTGATCCCGGCTTGGCTGTCTCCGGCGGCAAGGATGGCCAGGCTTGGTCAAAGCGGGGTTTTCGGCTTAGCATGAAGACACGAATTTTCGCCGTTAGGCCAGGAGTCTGTCATGGAAGCGCTCAAGGAAACCCAGCTGTATTGCCCGTTTGCCTATATCGATGGCAGTTGGGTGGCTGCCGATAGTGGAGAGCAAATTCAGGTTTTGAATCCCGCCACCGGGGAGCAGGTAGGTGATATACCCCGCCTGGGCCGTGCGGAAACCGAGCGCGCCATAGCCGCCGCGGATATCGCGCTGCCAGCATGGAAAGGGCTTGCTGCTCACGAGCGCGCCGATATATTGATGAAATGGCATGATCTGATGCTGGAGCATCAACAGGATCTCGCCATGCTGATGACCCATGAGCAAGGCAAGCCGCTGAAGGAAGCGGCTGGCGAGATCGCCTACGCTGCCAGCTTCCTGCGCTGGTACGCCGAGGAAGCGCGGCGGGTATACGGGGAAACGATTCCTGCCACTCAGACCCAGCAGCGCATCGTGGTCACCAAGCAGGCTGTCGGCGTAGTGGGCGCCATCACGCCCTGGAACTTCCCGGCGGCGATGATTACCCGTAAGGTGGGCGCGGCGTTGGCGGCGGGCTGTACCGTGGTGGTCAAGCCTGCCAGCCAGACACCTTTTTCGGCCACGGCTCTGGCCTTGCTCGCCGAACGTGCCGGTGTGCCGCGAGGTGTCTTCAATGTGGTGCCGGGGCGTGCCGCTGAAATCGCCAAGGCCATGACCGAATCTCCGCTGGTGCGCAAGATTACCTTCACCGGTTCCACCGAGGTGGGACGCAAGCTCATGGCTCAGGCTTCCGAGCATATTCAGAAGATATCGCTGGAACTGGGTGGCAATGCTCCCTTTATAGTGTTCGAAGATGCCGATCTGGATGCCGCCGTGGAAGGCGCCATGGCCGCCAAGTTCCGCAATGCCGGGCAGACTTGCATCTGCACCAATCGTTTTCTGGTGCAGTCCAGCGTCGTCAACGCCTTCTGCGAGAAATTGGCCGTCGCGATGAACAGCGAACTGCATGTGGGCAATGGTACCCAGGCGAACGTCAATATCGGTCCACTGATCGATGATGCCGCAGTGAAGAAAGTCAGTGAGCATGTTCAGGATGCAGTGGACAAGGGGGCCGAGCTGTTGTTGGGCGGCCACCCCCACCCCCTGGGCGGCAACTTCTTTACCCCAACCTTGATCAGTTCGGCAAGCGCCGATATGAAAGTGGCGCAAGAAGAGACCTTTGGCCCGCTGGCTGCGGTATTTCCGTTCGATGATGAAGAAACGGCAGTGGAAATGGCCAACGACACCCAGTACGGCTTGGCGTCCTATTTCTACTCGCGTGACCTGGCGCGAGTGTGGCGTGTCGCCGAAGCGCTGGAGTACGGCATGGTCGGTATCAATACCGGTTTGATCTCCAATGCTGCAGCGCCGTTCGGGGGCGTCAAGGCGTCGGGTATCGGCCGCGAGGGAGGGCATCAAGGGCTGGAGGAGTATCTGGAAACCAAGTACCTGTGCATCGATCTAGGCTATTGATGAGCCCGCCGTCCCGCGGCGTTATCAACGGCGGGACGGCAGTACAACCGAGTGCCATACACCATTCAAGCGCAGGGAATACCTGCGCTTGAATTTTTTTGCGAGCCGCAATGGCTTCTGGTTTTATAATTTAGTGACGGAAGTGACGCATGCCGGTAAAGACCATGGCCATACCAGCTTCGTCAGCAGCATCGATTACCTCCTGGTCGCGCATCGAGCCGCCCGGCTGGATGACAGCAGTGATACCCGCCGCCGCCGCCGCATCAATACCGTCGCGGAAGGGGAAGAACGCATCCGAAGCCATGACCGAACCGGGTACGGACAGGTTCTCGTCGGCGGCCTTGATTCCCGCAATCTTGGCTGAATAGACACGGCTCATCTGGCCCGCACCGACGCCGATGGTTCGCCCCCCTTGGGCATAGACGATGGCGTTGGATTTGACGAACTTGGCCACTCGCCAGGCGAACGCCAGGTCACGCAGCTCCTGCTCCGAAGGCGCACGCTGGCTCACCACCGTCAGGTCGTTGCGCTCGACCATACCCTGGTCCCGCTCCTGTACCAGCAAGCCGCCATTGACGCGTTTGAAATCCAGCCCGGGACGCACCTGGCCGGGCCAGTACTGGCTGACATCGAGCAAGCGCACGTTCTGCTTTTCCGCTACGATAGCGGCGGCTTCGCTACTTACCCCGGGGGCGATGATGACCTCGACGAACTGACGATCGATAATCGCCCGCGCGGTGGCGGCGTCGAGTGGTGCGTTGAAGGCAATGATGCCGCCGAAGGCGCTGGTGGGATCGGTGGCAAAGGCCTTGTCGTAGGCATCCAGCGGATCGTGGCCCACCGCCACGCCACAAGGATTGGCATGCTTGACGATGACACAGGCGGTATCCTGAAACGCCTTGACGCATTCGAAGGCGGCGTCGGTATCGGCCACGTTGTTGAACGATAACGGCTTGCCTTGCAGCACACTTGCCGTTGCCACGCTGGCTTCATCGCTGTGCGGCTCGACGTAGAATGCCGCGCGCTGATGAGGGTTTTCGCCATAGCGCATGGTCTGCTTCTTGTTCAGTTGCAGGTTGAAGGTGCGCGGGAAATCCTCTTCGCCTCCCTCCACCAGCCGACCTAGATATTCGGCAATAGCGCCATCGTATCCGGCGGTATGCTCGAAAGCCTTTACCGCAAGGTCGAAACGCGTGCTGTCGCTTACGCAGCCATCCAGTGCCGCCAGTTCACCCAGCACCCGGGCATAGTCGGCGGTATTGACGACGATACTGGTGTGGGCGTAATTCTTGGCGCAGGCACGTACCATCGTCGGACCGCCGATATCGATGTTCTCGATGGCGTCTTCCAGCGAGCAGCCCGGCTTGGCTACCGTCTCGGCGAAGGGGTAGAGATTCACCACCACCATATCAATTGGGGCAATGTCGTTTTCCGCCATGACGGCGTCATCCTGACCGCGGCGTCCGAGAATTCCGCCATGGACCTTGGGGTGCAGAGTCTTTACTCGGCCATCCATGATTTCGGGAAAACCGGTGTGCTCGGAAACCTCCTTTACCGGGATGTCATGCTGTTGCAGCAGGCGGAATGTGCCGCCGGTAGAGAGCAGTTCGATACCGCGTTCGCTCAGGCTGCGGGCGAAATCCACGATGCCGGTCTTGTCGGATACGCTGATCAGAGCGCGACGGACGGGGAGGGATGGTGCGGTTTCAGCCATGGGGTCGCTCGTGTGGACAATGAAGAAATAAGCAGGAAGCTAACGCGATGTCAGGATCGCGTTAGCTCCCTTCGTTATCGATAAGACCGTATTGCTTCAATTTCTTGCGCAGGGTGCCGCGATTCAGTCCCAGAATATCGGCCGCTCGCGTCTGGTTGCCGTGGGTATGTTCCAGCACGCTGGCAAGCAGGGGCGCTTCCACTTCCGCCATGACCATGGCGTAGAGGTCGCTGGCATCGCCACCGTCCAGATGCTCGAAATAGCGACGCATGGATGCCTGCACGGCTTCCCTCAGCGGCTGGGGTCGGGTTGATGTTTCTTCCAGAGCACTCATTTCAACCGCATCGGTGGAAGAAATACTCGACAGAACGGGTGGTTGTGTCATGCGGCATGGCTTCCTTTGGGTAGCAGACGACTGGCGGCATCGGCAGCCATGACATCTTGAATCCAGCTTAGCTGGGCGGAGGGAGTCTCGATGGTATTGAACTGGCGCTTGAGAAGGCTCAGTTCCTGCGCCTGGAAGCGCTGATCGGTCGACAGGTACCAACCCAGGTGCTTGCGGGCGATACGCACCCCCATATGTGAGCCGTAGAAGTCGTGCAAGGCCACGAGATGCTCGCGGAGTACGTCAAGACGCTCCTGCAGCGTGGGCGGTGCCAGGTGCTCTCCGTAGCGCAAGTAATGTTCGATCTGGCGGAATATCCACGGATTGCCCTGGGCGCCGCGCCCAATCATGACCGCAGCGGCTCCGGTATAGGCCAGCACGTCGGCGGCTTTTTCCGGTGTGGTGATATCGCCGTTGGCAAAAACCGGCAGCGACACCCGAGAGGCAATGTCGGCGATGGTATCGTACTCCGCAACCCCATCATAACGCTGCTGACGATGCCGGCCATGTACGGCGAGCGCCTGAATGCCGCTCTCTTCGGCAAGCCGGGCGATACGCAGGGCGTTATTGCTCTGGGCACACCATCCGGTGCGGATCTTCAGGGTGACGGGAATATCGACAGCCGCCACCACGGCCTGAAGGATATCGGCAACCAGCGCTTCGTCACGCAGCAGGGCAGAGCCCGCAGCCTTGTTGCACACTTTCTTGGCCGGGCAGCCCATGTTGATGTCGATGATTTCCGCCCCATGCTCGGCATTGAGGCGAGCGGCTTGGGCCAGCATCGCGGCGTCGCCCCCGGCTATCTGAACCGTTCGCGGAGAGGGCTCTCCCCGATGGTCCATGCGCAGACGGGATTTCCGCGTGTGCCATAGGCTGGGATCGGCGGTGACCATTTCCCCCACCACCAATCCTGCCCCCAGGCGCCGGCATAACTGGCGAAACGGGCGATCCGTCACGCCTGCCATGGGCGCCAGGATCACCTGGTTGGGTAGGGGGTGAGGGCCGATAGACGGTAGCATAGGCTGTACAAGGCTCATGGCATTGGCTGTGATGGTCGCCGTATCAAGGACTCGGGGGCTTCAAGGGACGCTATGATACGCCGACTCGCCCAGCGGGTGAAGGCCGAAACTCTTCCTGTCACGTTCCGCCGTTCAGGCGTGTAACGAGCGCTTGCCTGTCAGCCTGACCCAGCCTTCGCGGATGGTCGGCTCATCCATCAGCAGGCCCTGGCCTTCATATGCCGCGCTGACCTCCTCGGCCTGGGCGGCGAGAATTCCCGACAGGGCCAGGACGCCGCCGGGCGCCACCTGCCCGGCAATCATCGACGAAAGCTCGATAAGTGGGCCTGCAAGAATGTTGGCTATGACGACAGGATACTGGCCGGGCGGCAGCTGTTCCGGGTAGTACAGGTGCAGCGCTTCGGGGGGAATTTCGTTGCGCTCGGCATTGTCGCGGCTGGCTTGCAGTGCCTGGGGGTCGATATCGGTGGCATCGGCGGACTGGGCGCCCAGTTTCAGCGCCGCAATCGCCAGGATGCCGGACCCGCAACCGACATCGAGAACGGTTTTCTCGGCAAGCTGCCCCGTGATGGCTAACGAGTCCAGCCACTCCAGGCAGAGGGCAGTGGTGGCATGGGTGCCGGTACCGAACGCCAGGCCCGGGTCGAGTACCAGGTTGACCGCATCTGCATGGGGGGGCGTATGCCAGCTCGGCACGATCCACAGGCGTTCACCCATTTGTAGAGGGTGAAAATCCTCCATCCATTCCCGCTCCCAGTCGCGGTCGGCGAGTAATTCGTACTCGATGCTGGGGCAGGGCTCTCCCGGCCATTGTTCGGCCCAGGCGGCGTCGAGTCGTGCGAGCATCTCATCGACACCCTCGAGGTCGTCGTAGAGGCCGGTGAGGATGGTGTCGTTCCATAGCGGTGTGGTGCCGCGTTCCGGCTCGAATACTGGGTCGTCGTGGGCGTCCTGCAGACTGATCGCCGTGGCCCCTTCCGCCAACAGTAAATCTTCAAGCGTTTCGGCTTGTTCCGGTGCGACATGGGCTTTCAGTTGCAGCCAAGGCATGGGAGCTCCTGGAGAGTGGATCGAAGTGAATTATAGGGAACAACGCGAACGGGGTGGCACTTGCCACCCCGTCGCCGTGAAAAACGGACTTACTGCTAGCCGAGTTTCTTTTCCAGGTAGTGGATATTGACCCCGCCCTGGCGGAAGTAACCGTCGCGCACCAGGTCCTTCTGCAGGTCGATATTGGTCTTGATGCCTTCGACCAGCAGCTCATCGAGGGCATTGCGCATCCGCGTCAGGGCACTCTCCCTGTCCGCCGCCCAGGTAACCAGCTTGCCGATCAGCGAATCATAGTGGGGCGGTACGGTATAACCGGTATACAGGTGCGAGTCCATGCGGACGCCGAGCCCGCCGGGGGCGTGATACAGGGTGACCTTACCGGGAGAGGGCATGAACGTGCGAGAATCCTCGGCGTTGATCCGACACTCGAACGCATGGCCGTTGAGCTTGACGTCCTCCTGACGAATAGAAAGCGGCAGGCCCGAGGCGATGCGTAGCTGCTCCTTGACGATGTCCACGCCGGTCACCATCTCGGTGACGGGATGTTCCACCTGGACCCGGGTGTTCATCTCGATGAAGAAGAAGTTACCGTCTTCATAGAGGAATTCAAAAGTGCCGGCGCCGCGATAGTTGATCTCGATACACGCTTGACGGCACGCTTCCAGCACCTTGGCGCGTGCTTCCGGGTCGATACCGGGAGCGGGCGCTTCTTCCAGCACCTTCTGATGGCGCCGCTGCAGGGAGCAGTCACGGTCATATAGATGGATGGCATTTCCCTGCCCGTCGGCCAGCACCTGGACTTCCACATGGCGGGGCTTCTGCAGGAATTTCTCCATGTACACCGTGCCGTCGCCGAATGCCGCGTGGGCTTCGGTACGGGTGACGGTGATAGCGGAAAGCAGATGACCTTCGGTATGTACCACGCGCATGCCACGGCCACCACCGCCGGAGGCCGCCTTGATAATGACCGGATAGCCGATACGACGCGCAGTTTCCAGATTGGCACTTTCATCATCGCCAAGTGGGCCGTCAGAACCCGGAACCGTGGGAACGCCAGCGATCTTCATCGCCTCGATAGCGCTGACCTTGTCGCCCATGAGGCGGATGGTTTCGGCGCGTGGGCCGATGAACGTGAAACCCGAGCGTTCGACCTGTTCGGCGAAATTGGCGTTTTCCGAAAGAAAGCCGTAGCCGGGGTGGATCGCGCTGGAGTCGGTGACCTCGGCGGCGCTGATCAGTGCCGGAATATTGAGGTACGACTGGGCCGACGAGGCCGGGCCGATACAGACGGCTTCATCCGCCAGGCGTACGTGCATGAGTTCGCGGTCGGCCTTGGAATGCACCGCAACGGTCTTGATGCCCAGTTCCTTGCAGGCCCGCAGGATGCGAAGGGCAATTTCGCCGCGATTGGCGATAAGTACCTTGTCCAGCATGGGAGAATCCACCAGTGTCAGAAATGAAAGATCAGGCAATCACGATCATCGGCTGATCGAATTCCACCGGTTCGCCGTCCTCGACCAGGATCGCTTCCACGACGCCATCACGATCGGCTTCGATCTGGTTCATCATTTTCATGGCTTCCACGATGCACACGGTATCGCCCTTCTTGACCTGGTCGCCCACCTCGACGAATGACTTGGCACCGGGAGCGGGGCTGCGATAGAACGTCCCCACCATGGGCGAGTTGACCGCCTCGCCCTGGAATGTGGCTTCGGGCTCGGCTTCGGTAATCGCGGCGCTAGGCTGCGGTGCGGGCGCATACTGGGGGGACGGATAGGAGGAGGGCTGGGGTTGCCAGTTGGTGCCGTTGGGATGACGGCTGATGCGTACGGACTCTTCGCCTTCCTGTATCTCGATTTCGCTGATATTGGATTCTTCGAGTAACTCGATCAGTTTCTTGACTTTGCGGATATCCATCTCAGTGTCCCGGTTGGTGAGCTCGGTGGCGCCCGGCTTGGCGCCAAAAATAGAGAAGCAGGGCAAGATTCGCGGCGTGGTAAACCTCGCCTTTATTGGCAGAGAACGCAGCAAGTTTGCGCACTTTGCCCTGCATACAGCTCCAGAAGTGGTACTTTATGTTGACTAGTGGGCGGAGTTTGACGAAAAAAATCAATATTGTCCAGTCACGGGCAAAGTGTTGTTAAAAAGCTGCCTTTAAACGACCGTTTCAGGACGTTCGCGACCTGGCTCAGTCCGGCTTGCGTTCAAGCCAATCTTCCAGATGCCTAAGATGCTCGCTGAGCTGACGTGCATCGACTTCACCCTGGATGCGCGCTTGACGTATTTCCTCCCCCGCGTGGAAGAACAGTAGGCTAGGGGGGCCGAAAAGACCAAACTCGTTGAGCACCTCGCGGGTAGCGGGGGAGGTGGCGGTTACGTCGACATCGATACGCCGAAAACCCTCAAGCGCCTTGACTACCCGAGGGTCGGGATATACCTCGCGCTCCATTATCTTGCACGAGATACACCAGTCAGCGGTAAAGTGGACGAGCACGGGGCGGCTAGAATCCTGTTCTTCATCGATCTCGGCACCGAGAGCCGCCAGGCTATCCACTGTCGTGATGGAGCGAGTCGCTTCAGGCGTGCCGGCTGGAACGGCATCGGTGGCTTCCCGCGTCACAGCTAGTGGGCGCAGGGGGTCGTTGCCGCCTTGTGCCGCGCCGATGACCAGCAGAACACCCCAGGTAAGCAGCACGATACCGGCGGCCTGGCGCGCCCGGGGCCAGCCTTGGGGCTGGTTGAAATTGAGCACGCCCAGGGTTGCCGCCCCGGCGATGGCCAGTACGCCCCACAGCAGTAACCCCAGTGAAGGTGCCAGCAGACGTTCCACCAGCCAGATCGCCACCCCCAGCAGCAGAAAGCCGAAGGCAATCTTGACCCCGTTCATCCACGCACCCGAGCGTGGCAGCAGGGTGGTGCCGAATGTCCCCACCAGCAGCAGCGGGACACCCATGCCGAGTCCGAGAGCCAGCAAGGCAGCGCCTCCCAGGAAAGCGTCTCCCGTCGAGGAGATGAAAACCAGGGCACCCGCCAGCGGGGCGGAGACGCAGGGTGATACCACCAGTACCGATAGCGCTCCGGCAAGGGCCAGGCCGGCAGGGCCGCTCTGCTGGGCTCTCGCTTGCCACGCATCGACTTTGCCGGCAAGGCGAGGCGAGAGTCGTAGATCGAAGGTGCCGAACATGGCCAGGGCGAATACCACGAAAAGAACGGTGAAGGTAATCAACACCGGCGCGGACTGCAGCCGCGCTTGTAGATTGAGGCCCGCGCCGAATAGCCCCATCAGTACGCCAACCACGGCGTAAGTGAGCGCCATGCCCGCTACATAGCTTGCCGAGAGGACGAAGGCGCGGGGGCGGGTGGGGTTCTGGCCGACAATGATCGACGACAGAATCGGTACCATCGGCAATACGCAGGGAGTAAAGGTAAGACTTAGTCCGGCGAGGAAAAACAGTCCCAATGCCAGCGGCAGGCTCGCATCAACGATCAGCGCGCTGAAGCGGCCGTCTTCGCTTTGCGGGGGAGAAAACCCGTCGGGATTTATGTTACTGGGGCTGCTGCCAGGGTCTGCTGGCGTTTCTGTGCCGGTACCGGTACTGATATCGGCAAAGACGGCAGGGGCGCTGGTTTCTGCGACTTCGAGTTCGACGCGTTCGGGAGGATAGCAGAGCCCGGCATCCGCACAGCCCTGGAAGGTCAGGGCGATATCGAAAGGCCCCGCTTGCGCTGATTCCAGCGGTACCTCGAGGACTTCCGTATCGCGGAAAATGTAGACGTCGCCGAGAAACTCGTCGGTGGTAAAAGTCCCTTCGGGCAACTGGGGCTCGCCCAGATCGAGTCTGGGTGTCAGGCTTTCCACGCTGAACTGATGACGATAGAGGTAATAGCCATCCGCGCTCTGCATGCCGATAAAAAGCGTTTCTCCATCGTGCCAGGCACTGGGCTGGAAGGCTTCCAGTACCGGCAGGAAATCATCCTTGTCCTGCTGCGAGGAGAACCACTGCGCCTGTGTCGCGAGGGGTAACATAAGCAGCAACAGGCAGGCGATGCGTTTGAACATTGACACGAAGCGTCCTTAAATTCACGAACTGAACCGGTGGCGGTGAGATGACGTTTATGGGCAAGAGTCAGCGGCCGGGCGTCATGTTTCCAGTGCCATAGCATACCGCAGAGAGAAACGTCTACGCAGGGGTGCGGTCTCGGGACGCAGGAATTCATCTTCGATTAATCCCTTTTACGCAATGAAGCCGCCCGAGGGCGGCTTCATTCACCAGTGTCTGGCGTACAGCTTGTGGTTCAGGCCTTGTGGTAGGCCGCCACGGATTTTTCGATCGCCTTGCGAGCGGCTTCGGCGCCTTCCCAGGATTCGACCTTGACCCACTTGCCTTTTTCGAGATCCTTGTAGTTCTCGAAGAAATGGGCGATCTGCTGGCGCAGCAGCTCGGGCAGGTCGGTGACTTCGTGAATATCGTCATACAGGCTGGAAAGCTTGGCGTGGGGCACGCAGACCAGCTTGGCATCTTCGCCCGCTTCATCTGTCATGTTGAGGATACCGACCGGACGAGCGCGAATGATGCTGCCAGGCTGGACCGGGTGGGGCGTTACCACCAGAGCATCGATGGGGTCGCCGTCGTCCGCCAGGGTGTGCGGAATGAAACCGTAATTGGCCGGATAGAACATTGGCGTGGCCATGAAACGGTCGACCAGCAATGCGCCCATGTCCTTGTCGATTTCGTATTTGATGGGAGCATGATTAGCCGGTATCTCAATCGCCACGTAGACGTCGTGGGGGAGATCCTTGCCAGCGGGGATGTTATCGAAATTCATCGTGGATTCCTTGGTGGTACGGTGGCTCAGCGAGTGTTCGAGTCGGTTTTGGCGTCGAATTATACGAACAAGCACCCCTGATTACCAATGCGACATAGGTTTGGGCTGCCAGTATGAATAGGTTTGATCTTGCTTGCCGTATGTCATATCTCTTCCGAAAGCCAGAGCGCAAACGCAACCGACGTTTGGAGTGCATCGCTCGGAATCGCCAGGGTGTATCATGGGCCGGCCGATAAAAACGGTCGATAGAAAACGTTCGGTAGGATATCTCGCTTAGAAACCAGGAGGATGACTTGGCACGCGCCCAGTTACTGTTGAGTTATGGCCAGGCTTTCGTGGCACCCGAGCGGCGTAAGCATCGCAGTTCGATGTCGGTACGCATGCCCGAAGCCGTATTGATGCAAGCCAAGGGGGCGTGCGCGGTCATCAGCGACTCCATCTCAAGCAATACCCTGGCCAAGCAGGCCGGTGACCTGAGCGTGCGCGGCTTCCTGGCGGACTATTTCTCCACTCCCGACCATTGGGATGTGAAGACTTCCGCCACTCGTGTACTGAGCTCGCTTAACAGTTGGTGTTACAGCCAAAGCCAGCACGTCATGGCCGGCGGATTCGTTTCATCGCTCTCGGTCATGGTCTATCGCCGGCGCGAAGCACACCTTTTTCATCTTGGCGACACCCTGGTGTTTCGCTTGCGGGGGGCTGAGTTCGAACAGCTGTCGCGAGACCATGTCACCGACCTGGGGGGATACCGCTACCCTTCGCGGGCGTTGGGAATGGACGGGACCCTGGATATCGATTACTCGCTGATACCGGTCAAGCAGGGGGACATCTTTCTCTTCACCACCCAAGCGGTGCGAGGAACCTTGCTGCCTTCCGATTACGTTCGCCTGATCCGCCAGGATGCCAGCGACCTGGATGCCGCCTGCGAGCGTCTGGCCAGCGAGGCTGCCGCGCGCGCGTCAGAGCGGGGCTACGGCGGCGAGCAGTTCTGCTTCCAGCTGGTGCGTGTGGATGAATTGCCCGAAGAAGAAGAGGATCATCCCGGCAAATTGTACGGCGACCTGCCGATTCCTCCCGAGCTGTCTCCCGGCGAGCGGATAGACGGCCTCGAGATTCAGGAAGTACTGTCGCGTACCGCCCAGTCCCGGGTTTATCGAGTGCGTGACGTGCACAGCGAACGCGAAATGGTACTCAAGGCACCGAGCCCCGAGCTCTCGCTGCGCAATGCCTACCTCGAGCATTTCCTGTTGCAGCAGTGGGTGGTCGAGCGGGTCAAATCGCCATTCGTGGTCAAGGTGATGGAGCCGTCGCGTTCGCGCCGTTATCTTTATTACTTGATGGAGCACGTCGAGGGCGAGACCTTGAATCAGTGGGCCCAGCGCCATCCCCAGGCCAGCCTGCAGCAGCGGCTTGATATCGCCAATCAGCTGGGCAAGGCGGTACAGGCCCTGCACCATCGCGACTTGCTTCATCAGCAGATCCATCCGGATAACATCCTGATCGACTCGCACGGCAAGGTGGTATTGGCCGATTTCAGTGCGTGTCATATGCGCGAGCTGGAGGGGCATCGGCATTCGGCGGAATTGCTGCGACAGATCGGCTTCAATGAACATAGCGCCCCGGAATACGCTTTGGGCGACGGCGTCGGCAGGCGCAGTGACCAATACGCTTTCGCCTCCACCGTGTACTGGTTATTGACGGGCGAATTGCCGTACGTGCTCACCCCCAATCGTTTGCTCAGCCATACCGACCTTGAGCAGCTCAGCTACCGCAGCTCGCGCAGCTTCAACCCCGAGATCAGCCTCGAGCTTGACGAAGCTCTGCGCCGTGCACTTGACCCGCAGCGCGCGTTACGTTTTCGTCGCTTGTCTGAATTGCTGCACGCCTTGAGTTTGCCGCTTGGGCGCAAGGGCACTGGCCAGAAGGTCGAGGGGGAGGGGAGTTCCGAATCGCGTCGTTTCTGGCAGGGAGTGGCGGGATTTTTGCTGTTGCTGCTGGTGCTTTCCTGGCTGTTGCGCTAGGAACGCTTCAGCAAACAGCATCACGGGGCCGGCCATGGGAAGAGGCGATTGGCGTTCCATCTTCCCATCCCATGGCGTTTTCTGGCGTTCGGTTCGTTACAGCGTGAAGGGGGCGAGCTTGCGTTCAGCCTTGCTCAGCTTGAGCTTGGCGACCTTGGGCAGGCCATTCTCGAAAGGCGGGAAATCCTCACCCTGAATCAGCGGAGAAAGGTACTGGCGGCACTGCGCGGTGATGCCGAAACCATCTTCGGTAATGTAGTCGCGCGGCATGAACTTTTCCTGATTGGCGATCTCGGCCAATGGCGCTGCGACGATATCCCACTGGTAAGGAGCTTCGCTGGTGCGGTGAATCGCCGGCATCATGGAATTCTTGCCCGCAAGGGCGAGCTTCACCGCTTCGCGGCCCACGGCATAGGCCTGTTCGACATCGGTTTTCGATGCCAGGTGACGCGCTGCCCGCTGAAGGTAATCGGCAACCGCCCAGTGATACTTGTAGCCCAGGTCCTGCTTGACCATGCCTGCCAGAGTCGGCGCCACGCCTCCGAGTTGGCGATGGCCGAACGCATCGGTATTGCCCGCATCGGCGAGGAAGGTACCGTCTTCGTAGCGCGCACCTTCCGAGACAACGATCACGCAGTAACCGTAGCGCTTGACGCTCTCTTCGACTCGAGCCATTACCGCCGTCCGGTCGAAGGCGATTTCGGGGAAAATGATCAGATGCGGCGGCTCGCCGTCGCCTTCTCCCGCCAGGCCACCGGCAGCGGCGATCCAGCCGGCGTGGCGGCCCATGACTTCCAGCACGAACACCTTGGTGGAAGTAGCGCACATCGAGGCGATATCCAGAGACGCTTCGCGTGTCGAGGTGGCAATGTATTTGGCGACGCTACCGAACCCCGGGCTGTTATCGGTGATCGGCAGGTCGTTATCCACGGTCTTAGGCACATGAATGGCGGTGAGGGGGTAGCCCATCTTCTCGGAGAGCTGTGAGACCTTGAGGCATGTATCTGCGCTGTCGCCACCACCGTTATAGAAGAAATAACGAATGTTGTGGGCCTTGAACACTTCTATCAAGCGCTCGTACTGGGCGCGGTGGCTCTCGATGTCCTTGAGCTTGTAACGGCACGAGCCAAAGGCACCTCCCGGCGTATGGCGCAGTGCGGCAATTGCCTCGTCGCTCTCCTGATTTACATCGATAAGATCTTCCGTCAAGGCGCCGATGATGCCGTTATGACCGGCGAATACCGTGCCAACCTGGTCAGGGGCTTGCCGGCACGCTTCGATTACTCCGCAAGCACTGGCGTTGATCACGGCGGTAACGCCGCCGGACTGAGCGTAAAAGGCATTGTGGGCCATGGGAAGATCTATTGCTCCTGAAGATGATAGGGGGTGCCGCGGTGGTCTCATGCGACCAGCAATTTTAGCTTAAAGCCTGCTCGACTGCATGTTCAGTCTGTCTCTGTTCAGTCTGTCTCTTCCATGCCTTGTTCGCGTTGTGCCAGCCGCCACCCACCGAGATCCTTGTAACGGTTGACCATGGTGCAGAACAGCTCGGCGGTACGTTCGGTGTCGTAGCGCGCCGAGTGGGCGGCCTTGTTGTCGAATTCGATTCCGGCGGCGCGGCAGGCACGCGCCAATACCGTCTGACCATAGACAAGACCGGCAAGCGACGCGGTATCGAAACTCGAGAACGGGTGAAACGGGTTGCGCTTGATGGCACATCGCTCCACGGCGGCATTGAGAAAACCGTGATCGAAGGCAGCGTTGTGGCCGACCAGAATCGCCCGTGTGCAGCCGTGGGCCTTTATCGACTTGCGGATGGGCCGAAAAAGTTCCCCCAGTGCCTGGGATTCGCTCATGGCGACCTGCTGGCGTAGCGAGTCGTCCAGGTTGATGCCGGTGAAATCCAGCGCCGACTGCTCCACATTGGCGCCTTCGAACGGGTGAATGTGGTAGGCATAAGTCGCGTCTGGCAGCAGATTGCCGCTGGGGTCCATGGTCAATGTCACCGCGGCGATCTCGAGCAGTGCATCGCGTTCGGCATTGAAACCACCGGTTTCCAGATCGATGACCACGGGCAGGTAACTGCGAAAACGCTGGGCCATTAGATCGCGGGCAATTGCCTCGCTCATGCAGCTCTCCTTGTCAGGCAGATGGCGAGCGGCGCGAACCCGCTCGTGACCGGCAAATTCTATCAGCTTTGCGCCTTGATCGTCGCGGGCGGTATTCGATGGACACGCGGGACGCTATACTCAGGGATTATCCGAGCACGGACGTCGCTGCTGGCGACGTCCTCTACTGGTTGAACAAAGGAGCATAGAATGTCCGATGTCAAGAAGGTCGTGCTGGCCTATTCCGGCGGCCTGGACACATCCGTTATTGTCAAGTGGTTGCAAGAAACCTACCACTGCGAAGTGGTGACCTTTACCGCTGACATCGGTCAGGGAGAAGAAGTGGAACCGGCGCGCACCAAGGCACAGGCGTTGGGCGTCAAGGAAATCTACATCGAAGACCTGCGTGAAGAGTTCGCGCGCGACTACGTCTACCCGATGTTCCGTGCCAACACCATCTATGAGGGCGAGTACCTGCTGGGTACCTCCATCGCCCGGCCGTTGATCGCCAAGCGCCTGATCGAGATCGCCAACGAGACCGGCGCCGACGCCATTTCCCATGGCGCCACCGGCAAGGGCAACGACCAGGTACGCTTCGAGCTGGGCGCCTATGCGCTCAAGCCCGGGGTCAAGGTGATCGCCCCGTGGCGCGAGTGGGATCTGACCTCGCGCGAAAAGCTGATGAACTACTGCGAGCAGCACGACATCCCGGTCGACTTCTCCAAGAGCAGGAAAAAGTCACCGTACTCCATGGATGCCAACCTGCTGCATATCTCCTACGAGGGCGGCATTCTCGAGGACCCCTGGGCCGAGGCCGAGGAAGACATGTGGCGCTGGAGCGTCTCGCCGGAAGCCGCACCGGACACCGCCACCTACGTCGAGCTGACCTATGAGCAGGGCGACATCGTGGCCATCGACGGCCAGGCGATGAAAGCCCACGAAGTACTGGAAAAGCTCAACAAGCTGGGTGGCGACAACGGCATCGGCCGTCTCGATATCGTCGAGAACCGTTACGTCGGCATGAAGTCTCGTGGCTGCTATGAAACACCCGGCGGCACCATCATGCTGCGCGCCCATCGTGCCATCGAATCGATCACACTCGACCGTGAGGAAGCTCACCTCAAGGACGAACTGATGCCGAAATACGCCGAGGTGATCTACAACGGCTATTGGTGGAGCCCGGAGCGGCGCATGCTGCAAGCGGCCATCGACGAGACCCAGAAAAACGTATCCGGTGTCGTGCGCATGAAACTCTACAAGGGCAGCGCCACGGTCGTTGGACGTAAATCCGAACAGTCGCTGTTCGACGAGTCCATCGCCACCTTTGAAGACGATGCCGGCGCTTATGACCAGAAGGACGCCGAGGGCTTCATCAAGCTCAACGCACTGCGCCTGCGCATTGCCGCCGGCAAGGGTCGCCAGCAAAGCTAAGGTAAGGTAAGTATTGATGGCTGGTGCCCGCTTAGGTGGGCAACCAGCCATTGACCCAGGGGAGCTAAAAACATGCTGAAAAAATGGCTGTGCGGTCTCATCAACGGTGGCAGACAGGAGCAGTCGGGGCCGGCAACAGCCGAAGCGGAGCCGGTGGAATACAAAGGTTATCTGCTGGTATCCCAGCCCGATGAACAGGGCGGCCAGTACCGCATCAGCGGCTGGATTCGCAAGCCTCAGGCGGATGGCGAAATGCTGGAACATCGCTTCGAGCGCTCGGATATGCTCCCCGGACGTGAAGCCTGCGATGCCACCATGGTGGCCAAGGCGCAGCGTTATATCGATGAGGTGGGGGAAGAGATGTTTGATCCCGACCCTCGCCAGGGCCGGTCCCAAGCCTCGGCCGAATAACCGTGCGCCTGGTGCATCGAGCGTCCCCGTGGCGTGAAATGATAAGCGCCAGGGGAGAGCTTGCTTCCGACACCTTGTTGGCCCCCCTCGAATCCGCGTTTACTGCTCTCGATTCCCTTTCGTCGACCGCCACCCATGCCTGGCAGCCCCACCTTGTCGACGCTCTGGTGCGCTATGACCTGCCGGCCTGGCGCATCGCCCAGATCCTCAGCGACCATAACGACTGGCTCTATCGTCAGGCCATTGCACAATCTCTTGCCGAAATGCAGGCACAAGGCTGGGGGCCGCCGCCGGTCGTGTGCTGCATCCTGACGCTGGGTTCCACGGCGCGCCACGAAAGCCTGCTGGGCCCCGATCAGGACAATGCCATGATCGTGGCCGACTATCCCGATGAACGTCACGTGGAGATCGATGGCTATTTTCAGGCTCTGGGGGAACGTTTCACCCGGCGTCTGGATGAAGCGGGGATTCCGCTATGCCACGGCCATGTCATGGCGCGCTGGCCGATGTGGCGCAAGAGGGCCAACGAATGGCATGAGCAGCTGCGTATATGGAGCGGCGATCGGCGGGTCAAGCGGGTACAGCAAACCAATATTCTGCTGGATTTCTCTCCCGTCTGGGGCGATGCCTCGCTGGCTCGGCAATTATGGCAAAGCGTGGTGACGCTGCTGCCCGCTGCCAATCTGTTTCTGGATGAAATGGCGTCGCTGCTCGATGAGTTGCCGGTTGCCCTGGATCGCCTTGGGCGGCTACGCGGCAGGGTCGATGTCGATGCCCCCCATGACGGGGCCATTGATCTCAAGAGACAGGGCTTGTTGCCCCTGGTCAGTGCGGTTCGCTTGCTGGCGCTGATGAATCATTGCTCCGAAGTCGGCACCAGAGAACGCCTGACAGCCTTGGGTAACCTGACGGGGGGCCTGGATCTAGCTCAGGCCACTACCTTGCGGGCGGGGTTCGACCGCTTGCAGCACCTGGTGCTCGATCAGCAGCGCTACAACTTGTCACGGCGACAGGCAGCCGATGGTTGGGTCGATATCACGCACTTGCGCGAGGACGAGCGGATGCTGCTCAAGTTCGACCTGCAGCAGATTCGACGCCTGGTGGGCATCGCCCAGGATCGGGTGCGCCATGGTGGCTTATCTCGGTAGAGCCCCGGCCGCGCTATGGTGGGGGATTAGTGCGAGCATCAGCAGCTTAGCGAGTGGGTGGATCGTCGCGGTCAGGAGCTTCGGGTAATTCCATGATTAGACAGGCACCGCCAAGATCCGCGGCGTTTTCCACCCACAGCCGTCCGCCGAGGTGCGCCACGATTCCTCGGCTGATGGGCAAGCCCAGCCCGCTGCCCTTGGGCCGGCCCCGTGCTTTTTCGGCATTCTGCTGTTGAATCTGATGGAATTTCTCGAACACCCGCTCGTGCTCCTCTTCGCTGATGCCCGGTCCATTGTCCTCGACACTCAAACGGTAGTGATTCTTGTGGCGATATAACCGCAGAAGTACCTTGGGTGCATCGGAATCGGCGAACTTGCCGGCATTGTCCAGCAAATTGATGAGTACCTGCTCGAGCCTGTCCGGGTCGCCGATCACCGGCGCGGGTTCGGCATCGATTCTGACGTCGAGCGCGATCCCGCGTGTTTCCTGAAGCCGGGAGATGGCGTCCACGCTATGGCGGGTCAACTCGGCGAGGTCGACTGGCTGAGGATTCAGGGTCAAGCGACCGCTTTCCAGCCGGGCAAGGTCGAGGATCTCTTCGATCAAGCGCGACAGGCGCTGGCTCTCGTGGACGATGACATCGAGAAAATGACGCCGCTTGGCTTCCGGCAACTGGTCGCTGTCGCGCAGGATTTCGGCAAAGGCGCGGATGGAGGTGAGCGGTGTGCGTAACTCATGGCTGACCATGGCGACGAATTCATCCTTGAGCCGGTCGAGCTCGCGCAGACGCTCGTTGGCGCTGCGCAGCTCCTCGCCGATACGTGTCAGTTCCGTCGATTTCTGCTCCAGGCGACGGTTGTATTCTAGGGTTTGCGAGGTAGTGTCGAGAATGCTCAGGATCGATTCGAGATCGAGCGCCTCGCCGCGCACCACGGAATTGATCAGCACGCGAGCCGAGGCACTGCCCAGCGAGCCGGCCAGGGCCTGTTCCGCCCGGTTGATCAGTTCGGTCGAGGCGGGCAGCGCATCGGGGGACGGCTCGCTAGGCTCTGGAGGTAAATGAGCCGATGAAGCGGCTTGGCCGGGCGTCGTCGCACCCGCCACGGCAAATACGCGGGCGGTGGTCTGGCTTCCCAGGTAGCGCACCAGCAAGTTGCGCAGCTCGCCCTGGGTGGTTTGCCCCCGCCACAAGGAGGTCAACTGCAGGTTTGGGTGCATGGCTTCGGTAAACAGTGCCGCCTGGGTCTGCTCCAGAGGTCCTTGACGGGAGAACAGCGATACGCCTACCAGCAGGCCGATATTGGCAAGCAGGCTCCACAGCAGTGAATGCGTGTAGATATCCCAGCCGCTCAGCCCGAACAGGGCATACGGGCGGAGCCAGGCAAGCCCCCAGAGACCGTTCTCCAGCAGGCCTGCGCCCAGCCAGCCGGATTGAACGAACCCCGGCAGGAGCAGGGTATAGAACCAGACCCCAAATCCTGCCATCAACCCCAGTGTCGCGCCCAGCCGCGTGGCGCCGCGCCAGTACATGCCGATCAGCATCGCCGGGGCGAACTGAGCCACCCCGGCGAAAGACACCAGGCCGATGGTGACCAGGCTGTAGGAGTCGCCGATCAGTGCGTGATAGAGGTAGCCGAGCAGCAGGATGAGTACGATCGCGATACGCCGTATGCCCAGGAGCCAGCCAGCCAGTTCGCCCTGGGAGCCCAGGTGCAGGCGTTTCGAACGCAGCAGCAGCGGCATGATCAGCTGGTTGCTGACCATGGTGGAAAGGGCGATGGTCTCGACGATCATCATGCCGGTGGCGGCAGATAGTCCGCCAATGAACACCAGCAGGGGCAAGCCCTCCTGCCCGGCGGCGAGCGGCAGCGTGAGGACGAAGCTGTCCGGGTCGCCGCCCAGCCCGGCGAGCAACAAACCGGCAAGAGCGATGGGAACCACGAACAGATTGATCGCCAGCAGGTACAGCGGGAACAACCAGCTGGCTCGTTTCAGATGCTCTTCGTCGACGTTTTCTACCACCAGTACCTGAAACTGACGCGGCAGGGTCAGAAAGGCCAGAAACGCCAGTAACAGCATACCGACCCAACCGGTCGCTCCGCCGGGTACGGCATCCAGCGACATGGCGCGAACCAGTTCGGGACTTGCCGCGACTCGGCCGAACAGGTCGCCGGGGCCGGCGAACATGACGAAGACCACGAACACACCCACCGCGGCGAATGCCACCAACTTGACCAGCGACTCGAAGGCAATTGCCGCCACCATGCCTTCGTGACGTTCGCTGGCGTCCAGGTGGCGGGTGCCGAACAGAATGATGAAGACCGCTAGTACCAATGCCACCCAGAAGGACTTGTCAATCCAGAAGCGCTCGTTGGCCAGGCTCGACTCGGCGGCCGCCGGGTAGTTGACCAGCACTGCGTGGCTGACGGTGATGGCCTTGAGCTGCAGGGCGATGTAGGGCGTGACGCTGACCAGGGCGATAAGCGCGACCAGGGCGCCCAGGCCTGAACTCTTGCCGTAACGGGCACTGATGAAGTCGGCGATCGAGGTGATACGCTGGCGTGCGGCGATCCGGACCATCTTGCGGATGACCACGGGCGCCAGCAGCATGGCCAGGGTCGGGCCGAGATAGATCAGCAGAAAACCGGGCCCCTGTTGAGTGGCATGGCCCACGCTGCCGTAGAAGGTCCAGGCGGTGCAGTAGACGGCAATCGACAGGGCGTAGACCGTGGGGGAGCCGATCAAGGAGCGTCCCTGTTCGGCCCGGCGGTCTCCCCAGGCCGCTATGACGAACAGCAAGGCCAGGTAGCTGAAGGCGAAACCGAGGATTACCGGGTCGCTACGCATGGGTTGGCCTAGCCGCTTTCCATGAGCCAGGCGGCCAAGGCAATGACCAGCCCCCAGGCCAGAAACAGATAAAGCGGCAGCCACGGCAGGGAATCCACCAGGCTATAGCGATTCACCACCAGCAGTAGCGGCGGACAGAACAGCAGTAGCGCGACGACGAATAACGCTATCAGTCGTTCCGTGATACGGGAGGAGGAACGCAGGGATTTCATGAGACGTTGGCATCCTCCCTGTCGATGGCATTGTGCTGTAGCGCCAGCAACTGTTCTAGGGTGTCGATACCACGCGCCTCCAGCCGGGGCAGCAGGGCCAGCCACAACTCGGCGGTGACCCGGGCATCGCCGAGCGCGGTGTGCCGGGTGCCGGCAGGGAAACTCAAGTCATAGCGTTGGGCGAGACTATCGAGATCGTGGCCGTCGAGGGCTTCGTCCAGAGCCCGCGACAACAGCAACGTATCGAGAACCGGCATGTCGAAATCCACCCCTTTCTGACTGATCGCCAGCATATCGAACGCCGCGTTATGGGCAAGCAGCACCGCGCCATCGACATAGCCGCGAAAGCGCGACAATACCACCTCGAGCGGCGGCGCGCCGGCGACATCGGCATCCGTCAGACCGTGGATCGCCGTGCTGGCGGGGGGGATCGGCCGTTTAGGATCGACCTTCTGGTCGAACACGTCGCTGGCCAGCAGGCGGGCGTTGACGATGCGGCAGGCTCCTAGGCTGATCACGGTATCGCCACGACGCAGCTCGAGTCCGGTGGTCTCGGTATCGAATGCCACCACGTCCAGGCTGCGCAGTGGCCGGCTGGCGAGCGCTTCATCGGGGGGCGGCAGTTCGGCGATACCGAAGTCATGGAACTCCGGGCGTGGTGGGGTGGGCTCCCGTGGCGCGCCGACCCGCTCCGTGGCCGGCAACGGCAAGCGCAGCCTGGCGTGTTCCCCATCGGGGTCGGCCAGACTCCAGACATCGCTGGCGTGCTGGCGCAGCACGTCGGCCACCCTGGGCGTCAACGGCAGCGATGGCAGCGGCTGTTCGCTCCACAGAGCCAGTTCACGCTGGGGAATGGGTTTGCCGCGCCAGATCAGGTCCAGGTAGACGCGCTTGTTGCCCAGGCAGACTTCGCCCTCGAAGCCATTATCGGGCAGGTAGGCATTGAGGTGTCGCACCAGGGAATCGAGCAAAGCAATCAGCGCGGGCGCATCGCCACGAAACCAGGCCGGCATGCCGATCGGGGTGATCAAGCGATGTTCGGGGTCCAGCCGCTCATCCAGAGCTTGCCAGAAATCGTTGGACCACATGGGCATGAGGCGCTCGCCCTGGTGTTGCATGGCATCGAGCAAACCACTGACCTGCTCTATCGTGCTGCCGAGAATCTGACTCTCCTCGTTGATGACTCGCTCCAGGCGTTGTCGCAGGCCGGTGCTTTCTTCGAACTGCTCCTTGTCGTGGTAGCGCAGGTGGATCAGGGCGTCGGCGGCACTGGTCAAGCTGGCGCCATGGCGGCGTAGCGAGGGCAGCATGTCGGCAAGCTCTGCGCGTACCCCCATTTCCCGCGACCAGGCGGCGGTGGCGTCGGTAAAGGTCAGCAGGGTTTCACCGTCGCTGCCCGGAACCCGGCGCATGACCACGCGCAGCCAACGCTCCTGGCAAGGCGTGAGCAGCTCCCGGGGAGAACCGTCCCCCGGCAGCTGGCGCATCATATCCTGGAGGCTGGAGACCGGCAGAAGTGCTTCGAGCCGCTTGCCCAGTCCCAGCCCGGTGTGATCGTCGAAGAACTCCTCAGCGGCCTGGTTGAACAGCATCAGGCGGCGATGCTGGTCGCAGAGCAGAAGCGGTGTTTCCAGGACCTGCAGCAGGGTCTCCAGTTCCTGGCGGATACGCGCGGCGCTGCGGGCGCCTTCGGTATGAGCCGTGGCCAATCGGCTGCGATCGGCGCGCCAGCTTTCGCGTACCCGGCGCAGGTCCGGCCCCAGGCTCTTGAGCCATCCTTCGGGTGGATGCTCGTCGCGAGCGTCGGGATTCGCCACCAGGCGCGCCAGTTGCACCTGGAGGTGACGCAATGGGGTAAACAGCATGCGTTCGAGTAACAGGCCGACGAGAAAGATGGTTCCCCCACCCGAGAAACTCCCCAACCACAGGGCCAGGCGGACCGTACCCTGGGGCTGCAATTGAGCGTCCAGCCACATGGCGAAGATGGCACCGCCGAAGATGCTGACTCCACTCAACAGCAGCCACAAGCCGATCAACTTCTGGCGCTTGGGCAGGCCGCGCGTTGTCATGGGCTCGCCTCTCCCGGGCTCGATTCCCCCAGTAGCGCCTGTACCTTGGACACCAATGCCTGAGTGGAGAATGGCTTGGTGATGTAATCGTCGGCCCCCAGGGCCATGCCTTTCTCGCGCTCGACTTCGCGACCATGGGCGGTCAGCATGATGATGGGCAGGCGAGCGGTCTCGGGATCGCCACGTAACTGCTCCAGGACATCGAAGCCACTGATGCCCGGCAGACTGATATCCAGCAGGAGGAGATCGGGTGGCGTTTCCTTGACGCTGACCAGGGCTTGCTCCCCATCCGCTGCGGTGGTCACTTCGAAACCGGCTTGCTCCATCAAGAATTCCAGTGATAGAACGATATTGGGCTCATCATCGACCACGAGCACTCTGGCCATGGTGTTCTCCCGTTCTTGTACGTTGTTTTGTTGATAACGGTATTCAGAAACCAGCGTTAAATTGCTTGAGTTTACGTCGTTGGCACGATTGCACTGTTACCCATCATCGAGATTATTGAGTGTAGGGGGGGCGGAGGGGCGGGCCAAGACGACCTTGGCCGAATGGCGTCTGTCTTATGAGGATAAAGCCTACAACTTTTGTTTTAATTCGAAGCGATAACGGCGCTCTATCATGGACTTGAATAAGCGCTGGTACCACTATGGTAGAACTATAAAAGGGTTGAGAAAAAAGATTGGTAAATAGGGCTGGACATAGCCCCGTTGAAGTAGTGCTGTGGAATTTTGCCAGGCCACCGGATGTGGTCTTCCTAGCTCATAAGAACCTACCGTCCCAGTCGAGGAGTTGCGCCCATGAGTGCCATTATTGTTCTGCTGATAGGTCTTGCGGCAATGGCGGCGGGGTACTTCGTGTACTCCAAGTTCATTGCCGAGAAGATCTATCGACTCGATCCCGATTTCAAGACCCCCGCCCATGAGTTCGAGGATGGTGTCGACTACGTCCCGACCAATCGCTTCGTCCTGTGGGGGCATCACTTCACTTCCGTGGCCGGCGCGGCTCCCATCGTGGGGCCTGCAATTGCGGTCATCTGGGGGTGGTTACCGGCTTTCCTGTGGGTGGTGCTGGGCA
This sequence comes from Halomonas sp. Bachu 37, assembly GCF_039691755.1. Classification (NCBI taxonomy): domain Bacteria; kingdom Pseudomonadati; phylum Pseudomonadota; class Gammaproteobacteria; order Oceanospirillales; family Halomonadaceae; genus Halomonas; species Halomonas kashgarensis. The sequence goes on from NZ_CP137552.1 coordinate 789,114, forward strand.
CCATCTTCTTTGCCGGCATCCATGACGCCGGAGCGATATGGGCCAGTGTGCGCAATCGCGCCAAGTCGGTGGGGGCCTTGACCGGCGATGTAGTGGGCAAGCGTGCGCGCAGCATCTTCATGATCGTGATTTTCCTGGTCCTGTTGATGGTCAACGCGGTGTTCGCCGTGGTGATCTCCGGACTGATGATGAATTTCTCCAGCGCCGTGGTGCCGGTATGGGGGGCGATTCTGGTGGCATTGGTCATCGGCCAGCTGATCTACCGGCGCGTGCTCAGCTTGCCCATGGTGTCGATTCTCGGTGTCGTGGCGCTTTATGCCTTGATCGGCATCGGGCCTTCGGTGCCGATCCAGATGCCGGCGGAAGTCGGAGGCATGTCGGGTAATGCCATCTGGATACTGATTCTGTTTGGCTATGCCGCCATCGCCTCGCTGCTGCCGGTGTGGATGCTGCTGCAGCCCCGCGATTACATCAATGGCTTGCAGCTGTTCATCGGTCTGATTGTCCTCTATGGCGCCATCGTGCTGCTCAACCCCACGATGGTGGCGCCGATGGTCAATGGCAACGTCCCGGAAGGCACTCCTTCGTTGCTGCCATTGCTCTTCGTCACCATCGCCTGCGGGGCGATTTCAGGCTTCCACGGCCTGGTGGCGTCAGGAACCACCTCGAAGCAGTTGAACAAGGAAACCGATGCCCGGTTCGTGGGCTATTTCGGTGCCGTGGGCGAGGGCATGCTGGCGCTTGCCGCCATCCTGGCAGCGACGGCGGGCTTTGCCTCCTTCGCCGATTGGGAAGCCATGTACACGGCCTTCGGCCAGGGTGGGGTGAATGCCTTCGTCGAAGGCGGCGCCTTCATCATTCATAACGGCCTGGGGTTGCCCGAAGCCACGGCGGCGACCCTGCTGACGGTCATGGCGGCATTGTTCGCCGGCACCACCATGGATACCGGCCTTCGCCTGCAGCGTTATATTTTCCAGGAGTGGGGCGAAATCTATAACCAGCAATGGATGAAGAAACCCGCCGCGGCGACCTTGCTGGCGGTGGGAAGCTGTCTGGTGCTGGCCTTCGGTGCCGGTGGTGCGGATGGTTCCGGCGGCTTGATAATCTGGCCATTGTTCGGCACCACCAACCAGTTGCTGGCCGGTCTGACGCTGCTGGTAATCACGGTAATGCTGGTACGCCTGAAGCGCCCCATGTGGTTCACCCTGGCACCGCTGTGCTTCCTGCTGGTGATGACCATCCTGGCGCTGTTGATCCAGCTGCGCAGTTTCTGGGAACAGGGCAACATGTTCCTGCTGGTGCTGGATATCGTGGTGCTGATCGCCGCCATCATGGTTGCCATGGAGTGCGCTTCGGCGTTGAAGCGTTCGCGTGCGGAAATGGCCCGGCAAGAGCCCTGAAGCTATAACGTCCTTGAAGCTATAACGTCCATGAAACCGACGATAACCCTGAAACCCACGACGTAGAGGAGTTGCGCGATGCAAGATGAACCGCACAACGGGCAGGCATCACGTCGTGAAAAGCTGCGGGCCTGGCTCGACCAGGCCCGTTACTTCACCGAAGAGGTGTACAGCGCCCGCTATCGGGGAGCCATCGCCCGTGCGCGCCGCGACGAGGATGATCTATTCATGCTGTTGGTATTCTCGGAAATGATGGGCCTGCAGAATCCAGCGGCGTACTACACCCTCGAGTTGCAACCGCTGTTGCTGGAGCGCTTTCACGACTGGCACCAGCGCATGGGGATGGAGCATTCGCCGCTGGATCATTTCAGGTGCTGTTAGCACCTAGCTGTTAGCCAATCTTTCAATAGGCGCCGGAGACAAGCCATCGAGGAGGTCATTTGCCATGGATGGCAAATGTAGCGTCCAAGGAGGGATTCACAGCGCCTCCTCGAGGACCTTTGTCTTCGGATCAGCCGCAGCATTTGCCGTAGACGGGAAAGCCAATGAAGGAACTGCTGAACAAGCGCCTGCTCTGGGTGGGCGGCAAGGGAGGCGTGGGCAAGACCACGGTAGCGGCCTCCCTTGGCGTGCTGGCCGCCGGGCGTGGCAAGCGGGTGCTGGTGGTCTCCACCGACCCCGCACACAGCCTGGGTGATGTCTTCGACCGCGATCTCGACGATACGCCGAGACGTTTGCTGCCCAATCTCGACGCCATGGAAATCGATCCGGATATCGAGGTCGACGCCCACCTGGCCCGGGTTACAAAGCAGATGCGCCGCTATGCCGCGCCGGACATGATGGAGGAGCTCGAACGCCAGATGCGCTTGACTCGGCAGTCTCCCGGCACCCAGGAAGCGGCCCTGCTGGAGCGCCTGGCGCGGCTGATGATCGACGACGAAGCGCCTTATGATCTGCTGATATTCGATACCGCACCCACCGGACATACCTTGCGTCTGCTGACGTTGCCGGAAGCCATGGCGGCCTGGACGGATGGTTTGCTGGCGCACAATCGCAAGTCGGCGGAGCTGGGCAAGGTGCTTGCCCATCTGACGCCCAAGCGCGGGCGTGACGTGGCCTCTCCCTTCGACGATCCGCAGCAGGACCCGCTGGATGACCTGGACGAGCGCACCCGAGATGTCGCTCAGACCTTGATCGACCGGCGCCGCTTGTTTCACCAGGCGCGTCGACGTATCGAAAACCGCGAGGAGTGCAGTTTTCTCTTCGTCATGACCCCGGAGCGCCTGCCCATCCTGGAGACCGATCGCGCGGTCCGCTCACTCGAGGAAGTCAATATTCCCATTGCCGGAACCCTGGTCAACCGCGTCATTCCCGAGGAGGCCGATGGCGAATTCCTGCGCGCCCGGCGCGAGCAGGAAGCCACCTACCTGGACCGGATCGATACGCTGTTTGCCCGCCTGCCACGCCCACGATTGCCCTGGCTGCCGACCGATGTTCAGGGGCTGGAGGTGCTCGAGGAACTGGCGGCGATGCTCGAGCGCGAGGGGTTCTGAGTCGCGCGGTCCAGGCAGGCCGCGATGGCTTATGACAGCTCGGTCTTGTCCTTGTACTCGCACAGGTCTTCGATGATGCAGCTGCCGCAGCGGGGCTTGCGGGCGATACAGGTGTAGCGTCCGTGAAGAATCAGCCAGTGGTGGGCGTCCTGCAGGAACGCCTTGGGCACATGGCGCATCAGCTTGTGTTCCACTTCCACCACGTTCTTGCCCGGAGCGATGCCGGTGCGGTTGGAAACGCGGAATATATGGGTGTCCACGGCCATGGTCGGCTGGCCGAAAGCGGTATTGAGAATCACATTCGCCGTCTTGCGACCCACGCCAGGTAGCGCCTCCAGATCTTCGCGATTATCGGGGACCTCGCCGTCGTGCTTGTCGAGAAGCAGCTGGCAGGTCTTCATCAGATTCTGGGCCTTGGTGTTATACAGGCCGATGGTTCTGATGTGTTCCTTCAGCCCTTCCAGCCCCAGCTCGATGATGCCCTGGGGTGTGTTGGCCACGGGGAACAGCCTGGCGGTGGCCTTGTTGACGCCGACATCGGTGGCCTGGGCAGACAGCAAGACCGCCGCCAGCAGCTCGAAAGGAGTCGACCAGTTAAGCTCCGTCGTCGGGTTGGGGTTCTCGGCCTGCAGGCGGGCGAAGATTTGCTGGCGTTTCTGAGCATTCATGCAAACGGCTCTCTTGCTGACTACGGCGTTGATTAAGGCTTGCCGTCAATGACTGATGGACAACTACTTGATCGTGCCGGTAACGCGAACTCGGCGGTTGGCCGACTTGACCGGCTGGGTTTGGCGACGCTGTTCGATGCGTGAATCGAGCACGTTCTTCAAAGCGATCAACAGCCCGGCGACGAAAAACGCCCCCGGCGGCAGCACGAAGAACAGGAACTGGTAGTTCTCGACCAGAACTATTTCCCAACCGCTGGCCTGGGCACCGAGCAGTAGTTCCATACTGCTGAACAGCGTGCCCTGTCCCAGGGCCTCGCGCAGGGCGCCGAGAGTGACCAGCACCAGACCGAACCCCAGCCCCATCATCAAACCGTCGGTGGCGGCGGGGAGAACCGGATTGCGTGAGGCAAAGGCATCGGCTCGACCGAGAATGGCGCAGTTGGTCACGATCAACGGAATGAAGATGCCGAGAATCTGATAAAGCGCATAGGTATAGGCGGCCATCAACAGTTCCGCGCAGGTCACGAAGGCGGCGATGATCATCACATAGGCGGGCAGGCGTACCGAAGCCGGCACCTGGTGACGAATCAGTGACACCGCCGTACCGGTGCCGACCATCACCAGCAGTGTCGCCAGGGCCAGCCCCAGGGAGTTGACGACACTGTTGCTCACTGCCAGCAGCGGACACAGGCCGAGCAGCTGCACCAGGGCGGGATTGTTCGACCATAGGCCGTGGCGCATCAGTTCGCTGAATTGGCCGGGTGGAGTCATGGTGTCCTCGCTTGGGTGGCGGGCGGCTCGAGGGAAGCCGGCAAATCGTGATGTTCGGCGTAGCGCAGGGTGCGATGCACGGCCTCGACGACCGCACGTGGCGTGATCGTGGCGCCACTGAAACTGTCGAAATCCCCGCCGTCCTTGCTTACCGCCCAGGCGGAAGGTGGAAGCGAATCCAGCGTCATCCCCTCGAAAGCGGTAATCCACTCGCTCTTGCGGCGCTCGATCTTGTCACCCAGGCCCGGGGTTTCCTGATGGCGCGTCACCCGTACTCCGGTGATGCGCCGTTGCCCGTCGAACCCCACCAGCAGATGGATTTCTCCGCTGTAACCTTGATGGCTCACCACCGGCAGGATTAACGCCTGCTTGCTTTCGTGTTCGACGTGCCAGCCCTGAGTGGGTTCAGCGTGCCCTAGCACTTCGGCGACCGGCAGGGTAAAGGCGCCTTGCAGCAGCGTTTCCAGCTCAATGCCGAGCAGTGCTGGCGGCAATACCTCGCGCAGTTGTCGATGCTGATATACCAGCCGATTGGCTTCGATTCGCTCCTCGGTCACGCTCCGGGTCACGGCTACGCTGCCGGCGGTGATCAAGGCAAAGGCGCCGAGTGCCAGGGCGCCTTTCGTCATTGCCTGAAGCAGTGTCACGGTCAATTCTCCGGGGGCCGGTAACCGCGTGTCGGCGCGGCATGGCCCAGTGGCCGGGGATCGGTGTAATAGTCGAGCAGTGGCACGCAGAGGTTCATCAACAATACCGCGAAGGCCACAGCATCGGGATAGCTGCCGAAGGTACGCAGCAGTATCACCAGCGCGCCGATAGCCGCGCCGTAGATCAGTTTTCCCCGCCGGCTGGTGGCGGCGGAAACGGGGTCGGTGGCGATGAAGAAGGCCCCCAGCATGGTCGCTCCGGTCAGCCAGTGAAAGCTCGGCGGGGCGTGGTGGCTGGGGTCGCCGGCATACAGCAGCAGGGCGATTGTTCCCATGCTTGCCAGCATGGCGAGGGGAATATGCCAGCTGATCACCCGCTTGTAGAGCAGAACGGCCCCGCCCAACAGCCAGGCCAGGCTGACCTGGCGCCAGGCGGCGAGAGTCCCTTCGGGCAAGGGAGCCGATGCCCAGAACTCACTGGCCAGGACCGCCTCGCCCTTGTGCTTGAAGGCATCCAGTGGCGTGGCGCCGCTCAAGGCGTCCAATTGAGCGGAGCTGGTGAACCCCAAGACCTGCGCCAGAACGGTATCCCACCCTGCCCCCAGCCACCCGAGCGGCGGTGACCAGAGCGTCATCTGGGTGGGAAGCGACACCAGCAGCAGGGCGTAGCCGACCATGGCGGGGTTGAAAGGATTATGCCCCAGGCCGCCGTAGAGATGCTTTGCCACGACGATGGCGGCCACCATGCCCACCGCGATCAACCACCAGGGGCTGGCCGGCGGCAGCGACACCCCCAGCAACACACCACTCAAAAGCGCGCTGTGGTCGCCCAGAGCAGGCCACACCGGACGCCGGCGCAGCGTCAGCATCAACGCTTCCAGTCCCATGGCCAGCAATCCGGCGATGACGACATTGGTGATGACACCGATGCCGAAATTCAGCGTGAGCACGGCGATGCCCGGCAGCGTCGCCAGCAGTACCCAGCGCATGAGCCGCGCCGTATCCGGCGGTGAAGTTCGCCGGGCGGGTCGGTCGCCTGCATGAGTTGCAGCGTGCATCAGGCTCATTGAGCCCCCTTGTGATCGGTATCGGCATGACCCCGCGCCGCGGCCAGGCGCGCTTCGGCGGCCTCCAGGTTTTCCCGCGCGGTGGCAAGCTGGGTTTCCAAGTCGCTCAGGTCCTGCTGCGGGTCCTGCTCGGCGGAGCGGGCCAGCACTTTTTCCGCTTTGCGAACCGCCGCCTTGGCTGCGCTCTGGGCGATGCGCAGGCTGCGGATATCGGCCTGATTGCCACCGGCCGACGTGGCAGCTTCCATACTGGAGTCGCGAACGGGAGCACGCTGAGCCGCTTGGCGGCGAGCCTCGCGCCGGGCCTGTTTCTCGGCTTCCTCCCGAGCCAGGCGAGCCTGGCGGAACTCGAAGCGATGCCTGGCATGTTCGGCTTTCGCGGTTTCGATGCGCTGCAGGCGGATGCGCTGCTTGGCTTCGCGATAGTCCTCGACCAGGGGAATATGGCTGGGGCAGACGTAACTGCAGGCTCCGCACTCGATGCAGTCGAACAGATGATAACGCTCGAGGCGCGCATCCTCCGCCGCGCGGGCATGCCAGTGCAACTGCTGGGGCAGCAACGCCGCCGGACAAACGCTTTCGCATGCGCCGCAGCGGATGCAGGGCTGTTCTTCAGGCGCCGGGGGAAGCTCCTCGTAAGTGGCGGCGATCAAGCAGTTGCTGGTCTTCTCGATGGTGGCTTCCAGGCTGATCTGACTCCCCATCATGGGGCCGCCTTGAACCAGCCGGTACAGTTTGGCCGAGTCGAGCCCGGCCGCCTGCAGCAACTCGCTCACCGGGGTTCCCAACCGGGCGATGACGTTACCCGGGCGGGCCAGCACTTGTCCGGTCAAGGTAACCACGCGAGAAACCAGCGGAATGCCGTCACGCACGGCCTGCAGCACGGCCAGCAAGGTGCCCGGGTTGTGGCACAGCACGCCCACATCCGCCGGCAAGCCGCCGCTCGGCACCTCACGGTTCAGCAGCAACTTGATCAACTGGCGCTCCGCGCCACTGGGGTAACGCGTGGCGACCACCTTCAGTTCCACTTCCACTGGCCCGCTTGCTGCCGCTACCCGGCGCAACGCAGTCACGGCCTCGGGCTTGTTGTCCTCGATACCGACGATGACACGGCGAGCTCCCGCGAGATGCGCCATCAATTGGGCGCCTTCCAGCACATCCGTTGCAAAATTGCGCAGGGTTGCATCGTCGGCGGTGATGTAGGGCTCGCATTCGGCAGCGTTGACGATCAGGGTATCCAGGGCATGGCGTTGGCGAACGCGGGCCTTGACCTGAGTGGGAAAACCGGCGCCGCCCAGGCCCACCACGCCGCTTTCGTCCAGGCGCTCGAGCAAGGTGTCGTGGGGAGAGGTCCGCCACTCAAGCGGCGGCAGCGTGAGCCACTCATCACGGCCGTCGCCTTCGATCTCCACGTGGGTCTCGGTGATGGCAGCGATACGACCGCTGATGGAAGCGTGGAGGTCGGCTGAAATCATGCCGTCGCGCTGTGCGACTCGCTCACCGGTGCGCACCTGGTCGCCTACCGCAACGCAGGGGGTCGCCGGACTACCGCTGTGCTGGCGCAGGGCAAGGCGTACCCTTTGGGGCAGGTCGGCACTTTTTAGTGCAGCGGTACCGGAGAGCGTCTTGCGCTGTGGAGGGTAGATGCCACCGGGGAAATCAAAGGCGCGAGCCATGGGCACCTCCGTCGCTGGCGATAAGTTCGGGTGCGGGGGGCACGACCGGTTGCCACTGGCTGAGCGGAGTCATGCGCGGGAGCATGTCGATGCAGTCGACCGGACAGGGCTCGATGCATAGATCGCAACCGGTGCATTCGTCCTGGATCACGGTATGCATCTGCTTGGCGGCACCGACGATCGCATCCACCGGGCAGGCCTGGATGCACTTGGTGCAGCCGATGCACTCGGCTTCGCGGATATACGCCACCCGAGCCGTTTCCTGGGTCTCGCCATCCAGGGGCTGTGAGGGGCGGCCGAGCAGGTCGGCCAGCGCCTGGATCGTGCTTTCGCCACCCGGCGGACACTTGTTGATGGCGTCGCCTTCGCTGACAGCCTGGGCATAAGGGCGACAGCCGGGATAGCCGCACTGGCCGCACTGGGTTTGCGGCAACAGGGCATCGATGCTTTCCACAACCGGATCGCCTTCGACGCGAAAGCGTTCGCCGACAAACCCGAGCACGGCGCCGAAGACCAGCGCCAGGCCGACCAGCACCATAATGGCAGCGAGTAGCTCATTTGCCGTGATCCATTCCCACAACATGTCAGCCTGCACGTTAAAGCTCACCCCTGAACAAGACCGGAAAAACCCAGAAACGCCAGCGACATCAAACTGGCGGTGACCATGGCGATGGCCGCGCCGCGAAATGGCTTGGGAACATCGGCCGCAGCCAGTCGCTCGCGCATAGCGGCGAACAGTACCAGCACCAGGGAAAAGCCGATTGCCGCTCCCAGTCCGTAAAGTGTCGCTTCGACAAAGGTAGATTGGCGGTTGAGTGAGAGCAGGGCGACCCCCAGCACGGCGCAGTTGGTTGTGATCAAAGGCAGGAAGATGCCCAGCACCTGATGCAGCAAGGGGCTGGTTCTGCGCACCATGACCTCGGTGAATTGCACCACGGCGGCGATAACCACGATAAAGGCGATGGTGCGTAGATATTCGAGCCCCAAGGGTACCAGTAATGCGTGGTAGACCACATGGCTTGCCGCCGAGGCGAGGGTCAGCACGAACGTGGTGGCCAGCGACATGCCGAGAGCGGATTCGAGCTTGTTGGACACACCCATGAACGGGCAGAGGCCGAGAAACTGGACCAGCACGAAGTTATTGACCAGCGCCGTGCCGAGAAGGATCAACAACACTTCATTCATGGGTATAAACGGAAGCCGCGTTGATAGGTTGGGTCTTATCGTACAGCATCACCCGGTTGCGTCCGGCATTCTTGGCTTGATAAAGCGCCTCGTCAGCGGCACTCATCAGGGCGGAAGCATCACGAGTTTCGTTGTGGATGTAAGAGGCAACACCGATACTCACCGTTAGATGGGAGGCAACGGGAGAAAAATCGTGAGGGTACGCCATTTCGGCAATGCTATTACATAGCTCCTGGGCAAACCGTATGGCGTCCTGCGCAGGCTGATGGAGCAGGATGGCGCTGAATTCCTCGCCTCCCGTGCGAGCGATGGTCACCCCGTGAGGCTCGCAGTGGTGCTTCATGCAGTCGGCGACTTCCTTCAAGCAAAGGTCTCCTCGCGGATGGCCGTAATGGTCGTTGAACAGTTTGAAGTGATCGATATCCAGCATCATGACCGACAAGGGCCGTGACGTGTCGCGAGCCGCATCGACTGCTTCGTTGAGCTTGGCGTCGAAGAAGCGGCGATTGGGTAGTCCGGTCAGCGCATCATGGGTGGAGAGTTCGCGCAGTTCATCGGTCAATTGCTCTTGGCGTAGCAGTTGAGCTTCGAATTCCCGCGCCAACGAGCCGATTTCATCGTTGCGGTTGCGCAAACGGTGGCTGAGCCGGGGGCCAAGATGGAGATTGAGCTGGTAGGGCTCAAGCTGTTTAGTAAAGCGGGTCAGGGCTCGCAATGGCTGCAGGACCATGCGTTCCAATAACAGCAGCACCGTGGCGATGACCAACAGCATCAGTCCGCCGGTCCATAACAGGGCGTAAACGAAGGTGGTGAAACTGGCACGATAGTTGTCGCGATCGAACAGCGTGCCCAACGAGAGCATGGAGTGATCCTGGGCGGAGGGAAGAAGTCGCCGGGCTAGGATAATACCCTCGTCAATGGTGTAGGAAGACGGTATCTCGGTATCGGCAGCCGCCGTGTCGAACGTGACGGCAAGTCCTGTATGAGCTTCCATCATGTTGGTGAATTCATCGTCCATGTGCCGCACCTTGAACAACCAGCCCTGGGCGGGGCCGCTCTCATCGGTGCGCAGGATAGGATTGCTGGCGATAATGGCGAGTGAAGGCTGGGTGTAGACGTCACTTCGTCCCTCGCTGGGGTCATTCGCGAGCGAAGCCTGGAGCGGGCGGATGTAAGGCGCCGCCCAGCGACACGAGTCGTCTGCTTCGCTGCAGCTGGCATAGCGCCCGCTCTGCGGGTCCAGGCCGGCGATCCAGTGGACTTCCTTGTCGGAATCGAAAAAGACCATCAAGTGATAGCCCATCTCCTCGAACATGTTCTGGCTGAAATTCACCTCGGCATAACGCGGATACGCATCCTGGACGAATTCGTACGTGTCATCCCATGTTGCCCAGTCACGCACTTGTGCCAGCAGTTGCTCTTGATTCAGGGCCAGGCTGCGCTCGAGTCGGTCGAGCTGCTGGGAAACCAGGCTACGCTCCTCTGCCAGAAGCGCGGGCAGGACAATCCACTTGCCGATCATCATCAATGCCAGCAGAGCCATCAACAGCACCCCGCCAAGGGCCAATAAAAAGCGCGAGCGAAGCGACGAGATTAGCATTAATGGCATTCAATGACCTGCGGCGGCTAATGACCTGTGTTGGCTAATCACTTGGAACGGTCATATTGGGATATGTATTGCCTTCAGTATTTCTATCGGCAGAAAACGCTCCAGCGTGAAAAAGATGCTCCAACGTGAAAAAGGGCAGACACGACTTGCTGTCTACCCTTCAGCGCCGATCAACTGGCGTATCAGGTGACCCGCTGGCCGGGCTCGGCTCCGGTATCCGGCGAGAGAAGATAGATACCCGCCTCGTTGGCCGAGGCCAGCACCATGCCTTCGGAGAGGCCGAAACGCATCTTGCGCGGTGCCAGGTTGGCCACCATCACGGTGAGACGTCCTTCCAGTGCTTCCGGGGCGTAGGCGCTGCGAATGCCCGAGAAGACGTTGCGGGTTTCGCCGCCCAGATCGAGCGTCAGCTGAAGCAGTTTGTCAGCACCTTCGACATAGTTTGCCTTGGCGATACGCGCGATGCGCAGATCCACCTTCATGAAGTCCTCGAAGCCGATCTCCGCCGCGATGGGATCGTCGGCGAGCGGGCCCTTGGGGGCGTCCTTGAGTTTCTGTTCTTCCACTAGGTCCTCCTTCGAGGCTTCGATCATGGCATCGATCCTGTCGCGTTCCACCCGTGTCATCAGCGCCTTGAACTTGTTGATTTCGTGATCGAACATGATGTCGTGGCGGCTATGCCAGTCCAGACTGTCAAGCGCCAGGAACTGGCGGGCCTGCTCGGCCATAGCCGGTACCACCGGCGCTAGATAGACCATCAACTGGCGGAACAGGTTGATGCCCACCGAGCAGATATCCACCACATCCTGTTCGCGTCCGGGCTGCTTGGCCAGCACCCAGGGCTCTTGCTCGGCGATATAGGTATTGGCTTCGTCGGCCAGCTCCATGACCCGACGCATGGCGCGGCCAAATTCGCGGACTTCGAAGTCCTCGGCGATGGCGTCGCCGGCCGCGATGAAGCGTGCCAGCATCTGCGGTTCACTGCAGTGGGTGGAGAGCTTGCCGCCGCCGAGCTTGTTGATGAAACCGGCGCAGCGGCTGGCGATGTTGACTACCTTGCCGACCAGGTCGGAATTGACCCGGGCGGCGAAGTCGTTGAGATTCAGATCGAGGTCGTCGACGCCTGAGGTCAGCTTGGCGGCGAAGTAGTAACGCAGGTACTCGGGGTTCAAGTACTCGGCATAGGTCGCTGCCTTGATGAAGGTGCCTCGTGACTTGGACATCTTCGCCCCATCCACGGTGACGAAGCCGTGGCAGTTGACCGCTGTCGGGGTGCGCAATCCTGCGCCGTGCAGCATGGCCGGCCAGAACAGGGCGTGAAAGTAGACGATATCCTTGCCGATGAAGTGATAGACCTCGGCGTCGGAGCCGGGCTGCCAGTAGCTGTCGAAGTCCAGCCCCTCGCGATCACACAGGTTCTTGAAGCTCGCCAGGTAGCCGATAGGCGCATCCAGCCAGACATAGAAGTACTTGCCCGGTGCATCGGGAATCTCGAAGCCGAAGTAAGGGGCGTCGCGGGAAATGTCCCACTCGTTGAAGCCGGATTCGAACCACTCCATCAGCTTGTTGCGAATCTGCGGCTGGACATGGCCGTCATTGATCCAGCGCTGCAGGAAATCGGCAAAATCCGGTAGCTTGAAGAAGTAGTGGGCGGAGCTGCGTACCTCGGGCGTCGCCCCGGAAATGGCCGATACCGGATCGATCAGCTCCGCCGGAGTATAGGTGGCGCCGCAGGCTTCGCAATTATCGCCGTACTGGTCTGGCGTTTGGCACTTCGGGCAGGTTCCCTTGATGAAGCGGTCGGCGAGAAATAGCCCTTTCACCGGATCGAACATCTGCTCGATATCACGGGTGGCGATATGCCCCTTGTCGCGCAGGCGCCGATAGATCAGTTCGCTGAATTCACGGTTCTCCACGGAGTGGGTGGAGTGGTAGTTATCGAACGCCACGCCAAACCGGGAGAAATCTTCCTGATGATCGCGGGATACTCGCTCGATCAAGGCTTCCGGGGTGATGCCTTCCTGCTCCGCGCGCAGCATGATAGCCGTGCCGTGGGCGTCGTCGGCGCAAACATAGTGACACTGCTGGCCCCGGCTTTTTTGAAAGCGCACCCAGATGTCGGTCTGGATGTATTCCAGCAAATGACCGAGGTGGATGGCGCCGTTGGCATAGGGCAGTGCGCTGGTGACCAGAATCTTGCGCGGAGCGGTTTTGGACATGGAAGAGGGATCCGTTGACGACAGGCAGTGACAGAAATGGGTGACGTATAAAGGGCGAAGATTGTAGCGGTCTTCGCCCCGGGCTTCATCCGGCTGGAAGCGGGTCAGTACAGCGCTTTTTCTTCCAGCACGACTTCGCGCAGCAGCTCCAGGTATAGCTTGTCCGCTTCGGAATGCTCGCTTGGGTCCTCGGGAATATGCACGCTCGTGGTATCGGAAATTTCGTTGGCGATGCGTGCCATGACATCGTGGCCGCTACCCTCTTCGATATGCTTGCGAGCGACTTCCAGAGACTGCTCCAGTATTTTCGGGTCCTGCAGGAGTTTGCGAATGAAGCCCCGAAGTTCGTTGATAATGCGTGTTTTCTGAATCTCAGATGCGGACATGACAATCTCCTTTACGCCATGATCGGCGCTTGATTGGACAGGCCGGGGAATTTCCTGACCATAGCATTTTTTGGCCTCGACGGCATGCTTGGCCGGCCCGCCGCCGGGATCGGTAATGCTGCCCTGGTTAGCTTCGCCTACGAAGTCAGGCGCCCGGCTTTATGCTTGACCGGGTTGGCATACTGAACCAGCCACCAGGACTGCAGATGAGCAGGCACGGCAGCCAGACGCTGTTCAAACCGCTCGCGGTCCGCTCGAGAAATCTCCTTTCTCGCCACCAGCTCCGGTGCTTCGCCGAGTTTCTCCAGAGCGAGATAATGGCTCGGGTAGAGGCGGTAGCCGCCGATTACCTGGCGGTCGATCTCGGCGGCCACTTCATCGGGGGTCGCCATGTCGGCGCCGATGGGTGTGCCGAAGCGCAGTTGGACACGCCCCTTATCACCGGTAATGCCCGTCACGATGGATTGGATGTCCTCGAACTCGCTCTTGGCGTAGTTGCCCTTGGTTTCCATGTCATGCAGTTCCTGGGCTTTCTGCACGTCGCAAGGGTCGAACTCGTAGCTGATCGACACCGGCACCAGCTTGAGCTCCTCGATGGTGGTGCCGAAGGCCACGTCGCGCTCGGCGGTGCGCCGCGCCATGGTCAGCATCTTGATGATGGCGGGGTCGGTGCGGTCAATCCCGTTCTTGGCGCGACCTTCGCGCTGGGCCATCCAGATGGAATGATTGTCCTCGGTGATCGAGTGGCGAATATAGGCGGACAATTGCTGATAGGCAGCCAGCATGGCGCGCTTGCCCCGGGCGCTGCGCGGTACGATGAAGCTCTTGTTCAGCCGCATCAGGTCGGTGACGTAGGGCTTTTTCAGCAAGTTATCGCCGATCGCGATGCGCACGGTATCGCGCTTGGCCTGGTAAAGCGCATAGTTGACGAAAGCGGGATCGAGAGAGATGTCACGGTGGTTGCCGATAAACAAGTAGGCGCTGTGCGGGTCGAGCTTGTCCAGCCCTTCCACCTTGAAGGCGTCGGTGGTCGTGCGGATCATGCGATCCATGTACGACGCGATGCGCATCTGGAAGTCGTGAATGGTGGCCACACCCTTGATTTCACGTCGTACGGCATAGCTTGCCAGAGCCCGCGCCAGCGGTGGGGCGATGCGCGCCAGGCGCGGCAGGCGAAAGCGCGTCAGGGCATTGAGCAGTTCCGGGTCCCGGGACAGGCGGGCGAGGACTTCGGCGGCCTCGTGATCCATATAGGGACGGACGTCGGCCCAAGGGTCCTGGGAAGTATCAGAGCGTAAGGCGTCGGTGGTATCAGTCATGCGATCCGTGTGCTAATCAACGAGTGATGGTGAACAGGCGAGGCGGCAGCCGCCTGGCTCAGGCTGGTGCCGAGAGCGGGGCTGCATCCGTTGCGCCATCTCGTGTGGTTTCGGTCTCGCCATCCAGCCATTCGACCAGGCGGGCGATATCTTGCGACAGCGCTTGCGCCATGAGAATGAAGTCGGTTTCCAGCCTGACCAGGGCGTCATCGCCATCCTCGGCGTGGTCCGCTTCCTCGATCAAGGCATCGCCAAAGCGCAGCGACTTGAGAGCCAGGTCGTCATGGAGTACGAAAGCCAGGCGTCCCTCAATGTTCAACGCCAGTTTACTGGCTTGTCGGCCGCTTTCCAGCAGCTGCTGTATTTCGTCGCTATCCAGATCGACCTGACGCGCGCGCAGTACGCCATCGTCGCCCTTGGCCTTGAGTTCCACCTGGTCGCCCAGCTGCAGATCGCCGGGTCGCGAGGCGGCGTCGCTGAGCCAGGTGGTCATGGCGCGGATAGGCAGGGTCTTTGTCGCCAATGGCGTGACCTTGAGGCTACCGAGCGTCTCCCTGAGCAAATCCAGAACCTCTTCGGCGCGGCTGCGGCTGCTGCTGTTGATGCCGATCAGATTGTTGCGCGTATCCCACCACAGCTCCACCTTCTGGCTGCGCACGAATGCACGCGGCAACAAGGCTTCGGTGACTTCTTCCTTGATCGCGGTCTTTTCCTTGCGTGACAGCTTGCGGCTCTCCTGGCTCTCCAGCTCGGCGACACGCTCCTCGACTTCCTCGCGTACCACCGAGGCGGGCAGTAAACGCTCCTGGCGCAGGGCCGCCATCAGCCGCTGCCCCTGCAACTCATGCAGTAACTGTCCCGAGCCCGCTCGGCCGGCGGGAGCGCACCAGCCCATGCGCCGGGCGTCGGCGCCGCCTAGTGGCCGGGCCAGCTGGGACGACAGGGCCTCTTCTAGTTGCGCTGTGGCGATACTGGGCGCGCCGTGTAGACGATAAAGGTGCAGATGCTTGAACCACATGACGTATGTCCTGTGCAAAAGGCTGCATATTATGGCGAAAGTCAAGGGTGGGTACCAGTATTGCAATTCTGTGTCGCTACAGGAATAGCCTGTGTTGCGCACGTTTCAAACTTATGTTTGATTGAATGGCTTGCCCAATCACTGCCATTTTTTTCGGCGAACGTGAATGTGCTGGCAAACAAAATATTTGGCGATCATAAAAAGGAGAAGTTCATGACCCAATCGTTATCGACGATCAACTTGCGGGTGCGTGGTTACCATCTGGATGGCTACGGCCATGTCAACAATGCCCGCTACCTGGAATTCATGGAGGAAGGGCGCTGGGCGTTCTTCGATCAGCATCCCCGGCTGATGGAGCGCTTCAAGCAGGCCGGCATGGCCTTTGTGGTGGTCAATCTCAATATCAATTACCGCCATGCCGCGGTGAATGGCGACGATCTGATCATCAGCACCGGTATCACCGAGGTCGGTGGCCGCAGTGGAGTCTGTCACCATCAGATACGCCGCGCCGATGGCGCTCTGGTGGCCGATGCCAACTTGACCTTCGTGCTGCTCGATGTACGCGCCAACAAGGCCTGCGCCATCGAGGGCGAACTGCACGAAACGCTGACTCGCCTGAGGGTGGACCCGACGGCATTCGAGCGTTCCTGAGGTGAAGTCGAGGGTTTGACGGTGGTGTTCCCAGCGCGCTGGTCGAGGCCGTTCGGCCTGCGTTGCCCGACTGCCCTTGCTGCGTTCTGGGTGGTATGATGGGCGGGTAATTGCGCGCCATGCCACGGCATTTTATTGCGCTTTCAACTCTCGCTGTGCCAACGCAGTGCAAAGGATCTGACTTTCATGGGTGACATCGCCAGAGAAATCCTGCCCGTCAACATCGAAGACGAGCTCAAACAGTCGTACCTCGACTATGCGATGAGTGTCATTATCGGCCGGGCGCTGCCTGACGTCCGCGACGGCCTCAAGCCAGTTCACCGGCGTGTGCTGTTCGCCATGCATGAACTGAGCAATGACTGGAACAAACCGTACAAGAAATCGGCTCGTGTGGTCGGCGATGTGATCGGTAAGTATCACCCGCATGGTGACAGCGCCGTATACGACACCATCGTACGCATGGCCCAGCATTTCTCCATGCGCCATGTGCTGGTGGACGGCCAGGGTAACTTTGGTTCCATCGATGGCGACAACGCCGCTGCCATGCGTTACACCGAAGTGCGCATGGCCAAGCTGGCGCATGAACTGCTGGCCGATCTGGAAAAAGATACCGTCGACTGGGTGGACAACTACGACGGTACCGAGCGTATTCCCGATGTCTTGCCGACCAAGGTTCCCAACCTGCTGGTCAATGGTTCTTCGGGCATCGCGGTGGGGATGGCGACCAATATCCCGCCGCACAACATGCGCGAAGTGATCGACGGCTGCCTGGCACTGATCGACGATTACACCCTCTCCGTCGACGACCTGTTGGAGTACATTCCCGGTCCCGATTTTCCCACCGGCGCCATCATCAATGGCCGCGCGGGGATCATCGAGGCCTACCGTACCGGCCGCGGGCGCATCTATGTACGTGCCTGTCACACCATCGAGCATGACGACAAGACCGGTCGCGACCACATCATCGTCACCGAGCTGCCGTATCAGGTGAACAAGGCGCGGTTGATCGAGAAGATCGCCGAGCTGGTGAAAGAGAAGAAGATCGAAGGCATCGCCGAGCTGCGCGACGAGTCGGACAAGGATGGCCTGCGTGTGGTGATCGAGGTCAAGCGTGGCGAGTCCGGCGAGGTCGTGGTCAACAACCTCTTCGCCCAGACCCAGCTGCAGAATGTCTTCGGCATCAATATGGTGGCGCTGGAGAACGGTCAGCCGCGCACCCTGAACCTCAAGGAGATGCTGGAAGCCTTTATCCGCCATCGTCGAGAGGTGGTGACCCGGCGCACTCTGTTCGAACTCAAGAAGGCCCGTGAGCGCGGCCATATCCTCGAAGGTCTGGCGGTAGCGATCTCCAACATCGACCAGGTCATCGAGTTGATCAAGGCCTCACCCAACGCCACCGAAGCACGCGAAAAGCTGCTGGCTCAATCGTGGGAGCCAGGCCAGGTCACCGGCATGCTCGAGCGCGCTGGCGCTACTTCATGCAAGCCTGAGGGGCTGGAAGAGGGCTACGGGCTCAATCCTTCTGCCACTCAGTACCGTTTGTCACCCGCCCAGGCCCAGGCGATTCTGGAATTGCGCCTGCATCGTTTGACAGGGCTTGAAACCGAGAAGCTGCTGGATGAATATCTGTCGATTCTCGAGAAGATAGCCGAACTGACCCACATCCTCGCGTCCGCGGATCGGCTGATGGAAGTGATTCGCGAGGAGCTGCATGCGGTCCGCGACCAGTTCGGTGACGATCGGCGTAGCGAGATCCAGGTCAGCCGCCTCGACCTGAGCATGGAAGACCTCATCGCTGAAGAAGACATGGTGGTGACGGTGTCGCGTTCGGGTTACGCCAAGACCCAGCCGCTGTCGGATTACCAGGCCCAGCGTCGCGGCGGGCGCGGCAAGTCCGCTACCGCGATGAAAGACGAGGATGTCATCGAACACCTGCTGGTGGCCTCGACTCACGATACCGTGTTGCTGTTCTCCAACCG
This sequence comes from Halomonas sp. Bachu 37, assembly GCF_039691755.1. Lineage (NCBI taxonomy): Bacteria > Pseudomonadati > Pseudomonadota > Gammaproteobacteria > Oceanospirillales > Halomonadaceae > Halomonas > Halomonas kashgarensis. Next base: position 807,262 of record NZ_CP137552.1, read on the forward strand.
CGGCAAGGTCTACTGGCTCAAGGTGTACGAGATGCCCAATGCCAGCCGTGGCTCGCGCGGCAAGCCGCTGGTCAACCTGTTGCCGCTGGACGAAGGCGAGGCGATCAACGCCATCCTGCCGGTGCGCGACTACGATCCCGAGCATTACATCTTCTTCGCCACTGCCAAGGGTACGGTCAAGCGCACGAGCCTCGAGCAGTTCTCGCGGCCGCGTAGCGTCGGGCTGATCGCCATCGACCTCGAAGAGGACGATCGCCTGGTCGGCGCGGCGATCACCTCCGGGTCGGATCATGTGATGCTGCTCTCCTCCAATGGCAAGGCCATCCGGTTCGAGGAAGGCAATGTGCGCGCCATGGGCCGCACGGCACGAGGTGTGCGCGGCATGCGTCTGCTCGACGGGGCCGAGGTCATCAGCCTGATCATTCCCAAGAGCCAGCAGATCGATACGGAAGCTGCCGAAACCGAGGATGACGCGACGGAAGAGGGCCTTTCGGAAGCGGGTAATGGCGGCCAGATCTATATTCTGACCGCCAGCGAGAACGGCTACGGCAAGCGCTCGCGGCTGGAGGAGTTCCCGCTGCGCGGGCGCGGCGGCCAGGGTGTCATCGGCATGCAGACCAGCGAGCGCAACGGCGCCCTGGTGGCGGCGATGCAAGTCTACGCCAACGATGAAATGATGCTGATCACCGACCGCGGCACCCTGGTGCGTACCCGCGTCGAAGAGGTCTCGGCCACCTCGCGCAATACTCAGGGCGTCATGCTGATCCGTCTGGGCAAGGAAGAAAAACTGGTCAAGACGGTGCGTGTCGACGAGCCGGACGAAGACGAAATGGCCTCGATCCTCGACGAGGAGGGCAACGAGCTGCTGGCCGGCGACGCACAGGACAGCGACGCTACCTCATCTGAAGACGGCCCACAGGAAAACGACGCTAATGACACGTCTCTATAACTTCTGCGCCGGCCCGGCGGCATTACCCCAGGCGGTTCTGGAGCGCGCTCGCGAAGAGCTGCTGGATTATCACGGCCGCGGGCTTTCGGTCATGGAAATGAGTCACCGCTCGCCCGAGTTCGTGGCCATTGCCGAGCAGGCCGAACGTGACTTGCGCGAGCTGCTGGCGGTGCCGGACAACTATCGCGTGCTGTTTCTCCAGGGCGGGGCGAGCCTGCAGTTCGCCATGGTGCCGATGAACCTGCTGGGGCGGGGCGGCAGCGCCAATTTCGCCTGCACCGGCATCTGGGGCAAGAAGGCCATGGCCGAGGTCGAACGCCTGGGGCTACCTGGCCACTTGGCGGCCAGCAGCGAGCCCAACGGTCACACGGCGGTTCCCACCCAGGCGGAGCTTTCGGTGAGCACGGATGCAGCCTACCTGCACTACACCTCCAACGAGACCATTGGCGGCTTGGAGTATGATTATATTCCCCAGGCGACCCGGCCCGATGGCAGCCCGGTACCGCTGGTGTGCGACATGTCGTCGAACATCCTTTCCGGCCCTCTGGATGTCTCTCGTTTTGGTCTCATCTATGCCGGCGCCCAGAAGAATATCGGCCCCGCGGGGCTGACACTGGTCATCGTGCGCGATGACCTGCTCGACCAGGCGCAAGAGGCAATTCCTACCCTGTTCGATTACAAGGCGATGGCGGCGGCGGGTTCCATGGTCAACACGCCCCCCACCTACGCCTGGTACCTGTCGGGGCTGGTCTTTGACTGGCTGAAAAACGACATCGGGGGCTTGGCCGCCATGGATGCTCTCAATCAGCGCAAGGCCGACAAACTGTATGCCGCCATTGATGGCAGCTCGTTCTATTCCAACCCCATCAAGCCTGCAAATCGTTCGCGCATGAATGTTCCCTTCGTGCTTGCCGATGCTCGCCTGGAGAAGACATTTCTCGACGAGGCCGAACAGGCAGGGCTGCTCAACCTGAAAGGGCACCGCAGTGTCGGCGGCATGCGGGCCAGTCTATACAATGCCGTCCCGGAAGCCGCCGTGGACGCGCTGATCGGTTTCATGGCCGATTTCGAGAATAAAAGAGGCTAATCCGCATGTCAGACACTCCCGTCAACCTGGATGAGTTGCGTCAGAAGATCGATCGAATCGATAGCGATATATTGCGCTTGATCAGCGACCGGGCTTCCTGCGCGCAGCAGGTGGCCAAGGTCAAGCAGGGCCAGGACCCGGATGCGGTATTCTACCGGCCCGAGCGGGAAGCCCAGGTATTGCGTCGTATCATGTCGTTGAACAACGGGCCGCTGGACAGCGAGGAGATGGCCCGTCTGTTTCGCGAGATCATGTCCGCCTGCCTGGCGTTGGAGCAACCGGTCAAGGTGGCTTATCTGGGGCCCGAGGGCACCTTCACCCAGCAGGCGGCGCTCAAGCATTTCGGCGAGAGTGCGGTGAGCCTGCCGATGGCGGCGATCGATGAGGTCTTCCGTGAAGTCGAGGCGGGGGCGGTCAATTATGGGGTCGTGCCGGTCGAGAACTCCACCGAAGGCGTCATCAACCATACGCTCGATTCCTTCATGGACTCGTCGATGCGGATCTGCGGCGAAGTGGTGCTGCGAATCCATCATCACCTGCTGGTGGCGGATACCACGCTACGCGATAAAGTGTCCCGCATATATTCCCATCCGCAATCCTTCGCTCAGTGCCGTAAATGGCTCGATGCGCACTATCCACGCGCCGAGCGCATTCCCGTTTCATCCAATGCGGAAGCGGCCCGGCTGGTCAAGAGCGAATGGCATAGCGCCGCCATCGCGGGCGATATGGCGGCCAAGCTGTACGGGCTGACCCCGTTGGCGGAGAAGATAGAGGACCGTCCCGACAATTCCACGCGCTTTCTGATCATCGGTAACCAGGATGTGCCGATGGCCGGCGACGACAAGACTTCCCTGGTAGTGGCCATGCGCAACCAGCCTGGCGCCCTGCATGCGCTGCTCGAACCGTTTCATCGCCACAATATCGACTTGACTCGCCTCGAGACACGGCCTTCGCGCAGCGGCGTGTGGAACTACGTCTTCTTCATCGACTTCAAGGGTCATCGCGAGGAACCGCAGGTAGAGGCGTTACTGGAGGAAGTGCGCCTGCGAGCCGCCGAACTCAAGGTGCTTGGCTCGTATCCCCAAGGCGTTCTATGAAGGTCAGGGAATCACGAATTGTCATTGTCGGGCTGGGCTTGATAGGTGGGTCCCTGGCAGCGGCGTTGCGTGAAAGCGGCTTTCGAGGCGAAATCTTCGCTTGCGACCCGAGTGCATCGGAGATCGAGCTGGGTATCGAAATGGGCTTGATCGACAGCGGCGATACCGAACTCGCCTCACTTGTCGATGACGCCAGCATGATCGTGCTGGCGGTGCCGGTTCTGGCCATGGAAAGTGTCATGGGCGAACTGGCGGCGTGTCTCGATCGGGCCGCCGATGATGTGGTCATCACCGATGTCGGCAGTACCAAGGCTGCGATTCAGCAGGCGGCCGAGCGGGCTTTCGGTAGCATGCTGCCCAACCTGGTGCTCGGTCATCCCATCGCCGGCTCGGAAAAGAGCGGGGTGGCGGCGTCCAATCCGGCGCTTTACCAGAAGCACAAGGTCATCCTGACCCCCTGTGAGAATACTCATTCCCAGGCGGTTCGCCGCGTTCGCGAATTGTGGGCGGCGTGTGGTGCGCAAGTGTTGGAGATGGATGTCGAGCGCCACGATCAGGTGCTGGCCCGTACCAGCCATCTGCCGCATCTGCTGGCGTTTTCGCTGGTCGATACCCTGGCAAGACAAGATCAGCGCCTGGATATCTTTCGCTACGCCGCCGGCGGGTTTCGTGACTTCACTCGAATCGCCGGCAGCGACCCGGTGATGTGGCGCGATATCTTCGTCGCCAATCGAGATGCCGTGCTGGCGTCGCTGACCGATTTCGAGGCGGGACTGGGGCGCTTGCGCCAGGCAATCGAAGCGGGCGACGGCGATGCCATGCTGGCCACCTTCGACCGCGCCAGCCATGCCCGACACTATTTCGAATCGTTATTGAACAAAACCAGTTACCAGGCGGAATATCAGATGCAATCACATGGCAAGCTGAACTTTCGAGTGAGCCCCGGTGGCCGTGCCCAGGGCCAATTGCGCGTTCCCGGCGACAAGTCGATTTCTCACCGCTCCATCATGCTGGGCGCAATGGCCGATGGCGTGACCGAGGTTCAGGGTTTTCTCGAAGGCGAAGACAGCCTGGCGACGCTCCAGGCGTTTCGCGAGATGGGCGTTGCCATCGAAGGGCCGCACCAGGGCCGCGTGACCATTCACGGTGTGGGCATGCACGGGCTGAAGGCGCCTGCGGGTCCGCTGTATGTGGGTAATTCGGGTACCGCGATGCGCCTGTTCGCCGGATTGCTGGCGGGGCAGGCCTTCGACAGCGAATTGACCGGTGACGAGTCTCTCTCCAAGCGGCCCATGGGGCGCGTGGCCGACCCGCTGCGCCTGATGGGAGCCCGGATCGAGACCACCGAAGGCGGACGGCCGCCGCTCAAGATCAGCGGTGGCGCGCCTTTGCAAGGCATCGATTACGCCATGCCCATGGCAAGCGCCCAGGTGAAATCCTGCCTGCTGCTGGCCGGGCTCTATGCCACGGGTGACACCCGGGTGCGCGAGCCCGCCCCCACCCGTGACCACACGGAGCGCATGCTCAACGGCTTCGATTATCCGGTTTCTCGAGAAGACGATACCTGCTGGCTCAAGGGCGGCGGCAGCCTGACCGCAGGCCCGATCGATGTGCCTTCGGATATTTCCTCGGCGACGTTCTTTTTGGTGGCAGCCGCGATCACGCCGGGGTCGGACATTACCCTGGAACATGTAGGGATCAACCCGACGCGAATCGGCGTGATCAATATCCTGCAATTGATGGGGGCCGACCTGCGGCTGGTCAATCAGCGTGAGGTGGGTGGCGAGCCAGTGGCCGATCTGCATATCCGCTATGCTCCTCTCAAGGGCATCGATATTCCCGTGGAGCAGGTGCCGCTGGCCATCGATGAGTTTCCGGCGTTATTCATTGCCGCTGCCAACGCTGAAGGCACGACCCGTCTGCGCGGCGCGGAAGAGCTGCGAGTCAAGGAGTCCGATCGCATCCAGGCGATGGCGGATGGCCTTGCCGTACTGGGCGTGCCCCATGAAGTGCTGAATGACGGCATCGATATCATCGGTAACGGCGACTCCGGCCCGAGCTATGGTGGAGGTTGTATCGATAGCCTGGGCGACCATCGTATCGCCATGGCCTTTGCCGTAGCCGCTCTACGCGCCAGTGAAGAGATCCTGATTCAGGATTGTGCCAACGTGGCGACCTCCTTCCCCGGCTTCATTGAACTGGCCGCCCGTATCGGCTTGACGATCGACAAGGAGACGGCGAATGCATGAACAAGTGCCGGTTCTCACCATCGATGGCCCGGGCGGCGCCGGCAAGGGCACCATCAGCAGCCTGATCGCCGAGCGTCAGGGCTGGCACCTGCTGGATAGCGGGGCGCTGTACCGGCTGACCGCCCAGGCGGCTATCAAGCATGAGGTCGCCCTGGATGACGAAGCCGCCCTGGCGGAGCTCGCCGCTTCCCTGGATGTTGAGTTCCCCGTATCGGATGGCGTGCCTCAGGTCCTGCTGGAAGGGCAGGACGTGACGCGCGCGATCCGCACCGAGGCGGCTGGAGAGCGGGCTTCACAGGTGGCGGCCCTGCCTTCCGTGCGCACGGCGTTACTGCAGCGCCAGCAAGGTTTTCAGCAGCCACCCGGGCTGGTGGCGGATGGGCGCGACATGGGCACCGTGGTTTTCCCCCAGGCGCCGCTCAAGATATTTCTGACCGCATCGGCCTCCGAACGTGCTCGCCGGCGTCATCTGCAGTTGCAGGAAGCCGGGGTGGATGCTAGTCTTTCGAGTCTTTTGAAGGAGATTCAGGCACGCGATGCACGCGATATGCAACGCAGTGTGGCACCTCTCAAGCCGGCAGATGATGCCATTACGCTTGATACCACGCGCCTGAGCATACCGGAAGTGGTAGATCGGCTGACCGAATTGCTGGCCCAGCGTGGCATGGCGTCCGGCACCTGATTCTCCCTTGCGGCGCCCCTGGATTGATGTCATGACGTGGCAGGGCACTAGTTCTCACATTTCCGTGAGCCCGGCCAGGTCGAACCAGCGCTAACATCCCCGGGGGCAGAGTACATTAGGCCCGCACTTGCTGGTGGTGCGGAGAAGGCATTCTTGCCTCAACAACGTTGATCACGTAGGAACACCATGAGCGAAAGCTTTGCTGAACTGTTTGAACAGTCTCTTAACGACATCAACATGGAGCCGGGCGCCATTGTCGCGGCCCAAGTTGTCGATATTGATGGTGATTGGGTTACCGTCAATGCCGGTCTGAAATCCGAAGGCCAGATCCCTGCATCGCAGTTCCGCGATGAGAATGGCGAACTGAACATTGCCATCGGCGACGATGTGCATGTGGCCCTGGAAGCGGTGGAAGATGGTTTCGGTGAAACTCGTCTGTCCCGTGAAAAGGCCAAGCGCGCAGAAGCGTGGAAGATTCTGGAAGCCGCCTTCGAAAAAGACGAAATGATCAAGGGCGTGATCAACGGCAAGGTCAAGGGTGGCTTTACCGTCGAGGTCGACTCCATCCGTGCTTTCCTGCCGGGTTCGCTGGTCGATGTCCGTCCGGTGCGCGATACCGCTCACCTGGAAAACAAAGAGCTGGACTTCAAGGTCATCAAGCTCGATCCCAAGCGTAACAACGTCGTGGTCTCCCGCCGTGCCGTTCTCGAAGCCGAGAACAGCGCCGAGCGTGAAGCACTGCTGGCAACGCTTCAGGAAGGTCAGCAGATCAAGGGTATCGTCAAGAACCTCACCGACTACGGCGCGTTCGTGGATCTGGGTGGCGTCGACGGCCTGCTGCACATCACCGACATGGCGTGGAAGCGCATCAAGCATCCGTCCGAGATCGTGGCCGTCGGCGACGAGATCAATGTCAAGGTGCTCAAGTTCGATCGCGAGCGTAACCGTGTTTCCCTGGGTCTGAAGCAATTGGGCGAAGATCCGTGGGTCAACATCAAGAACCGTTACCCCGAAGGTACCAAGGTTCACGCCACGGTCACCAACCTTACCGACTACGGCTGCTTCGCCGAGCTGGAAGAGGGTGTCGAAGGTCTGGTTCACGTTTCCGAAATGGACTGGACCAACAAGAACATCCATCCGTCCAAGGTCGTGCAAGTGGGCGACGACGTCGACGTGATGGTGTTGGATATCGACGAAGAGCGTCGTCGTATCTCCCTGGGTATCAAGCAGTGCACCGCTAACCCGTGGGAAACCTTCAACGCCGAGTACAACAAGGGCGACCGCGTTTCCGGTACCATCAAGTCGATTACCGATTTCGGTATCTTCATCGGCCTGGAAGGCGGTATCGACGGTCTGGTTCACCTGTCTGACATCTCCTGGACGGAAACCGGCGAAGAAGCAGTTCGCAACTTCAAGAAGGGCGACGAAGCCGAAGCCGTTATCCTCTCGATCGACCCGGAGCGCGAGCGTATCTCCCTGGGCATCAAGCAGATGGATACCGACCCGGTTGCCGAATTCCTGTCCGTCAACGACAAGGGCGCTATCGTGACCGGTCGCGTTATTGAAGTGGACGCCAAGGAAGCCCAGGTTGAACTGGCGACTGACGTCATTGCCGTGCTCAAGGCATCCGAAATCAGCGCTGACCGTGTCGAAGACGCGCGCAACGTGCTGAGTGAAGGTGACAGTGTTGAAGCCCGCATCGTCGGTGTGGATCGCAAGAACCGTCAGATCAACCTGTCGGTGAAGGCGAAGGAGCAGGACGATACACGTCAGAACCTGAAGAAGCTGCGTGAGCAGGATTCTGACACCGATACCGCTGGTGGTCCCACCACGATCGGTGACCTGATCAAGCAGCAGATGGGTCAAGACTGATCCGCTGACTTGTTCGATAAAACGCCGCCCTCCGGGGCGGCGTTTTTTTTGCTTGTCTGACTATTCTTTAAGTTGTCGCTTAATACTGTATTGCTGTTGTCGGTGATATTGAAGCTGAAGAACTCAGTCGCTACTGTCTTGTCTCATTTACTGCTTCCACCTGATTTAACCATGTGTTTTAGCGGGTGGTGCAATGAAGAGTGAGATTAAGTTTGAACTAATAGAACCAAAGGGAAATTTAAGCGTCATACTGGAGATTAGAGCCAGTGGATTTCATTAAAGAAGCAAAAAAACGTCCTTTCCTGTTGTCACTGATAGTTTTTACAGGAATAATATCGCCGTGCCTTGTTTAGGGTTCGGTTAATGCATCCCGCCCTGCGTTTCGTTAAAAGGAAAATCTATGTCACTTCTAAGTGAATACATCCAGAAAGAGCAGCAGCTGAAACAGCTGCAGGAAGATCTTCAGCGTCTCGAGAACGATCAGCGCCTGAAAAACGAGCTCGAGTTCAAGGACAAGCTTGAAAAACTGATGTCTGAATTCAATAAAAGCCCGGCGGATGTCCTGGCCTTGTTGGGTTCCGGTCAGGAGTCCGGTGCCAAGTCAGCCTCTACCACCAATAGTGGTAATGTGCGTCGCAAGCGTCGCCTCAAGATTTACAAGAACCCCAATACCGGCGAAGTGATCGAAACTCGCGGTGGCAATCATAAGGGGCTGCGTAGCTGGAAGGACGAGCATGGTGATGAAACCGTGGAGTCCTGGCTGGTTCGCATGGAAGACTGAGCTGTTACTGCAGCACACTTGTCTAGGTGTGCTGCAGACGGCTGTAGAGCCCGACAGGTGCTCAATCCATGGAAGAGAGGGGGACGCGAATCTCGATGCCATTACCATGCCAGAGAACGCAAGGTGGTTCCCCTGAAAGGTAATAGCCTTTGGCCTCGAATAGTATCCAGTTAAGCAAATTCTGTAAAACGGGCTTCAACTGGTCGATTTCTTGAATGACCGTACTGGCATGGTAGTGTGACGGAATATACTGTCGCCGGTAAGGTACTGGCAAGGCAATACTTTCAGCGATACTGTCATCTTTCACGTAGACGCCAATATCGGTCCGAGTGGATAGGGAGATAGTAGCGGTTGAGATAGTAGCGGTGGAATTAGTAGCGGTGGAATTAGTAGCGGTGGAAATAGCAGCGGCGGAATTAGTGGCGGAGATGGCAGCAGAGTTCCCGGCGTGATCAGCCACAGCGTTGATGCTGGAAGCAAGCGCATCGGGTAGCAGCACTATCGGCACCGCTTCTTGCAGGCGTGACTGGAAACAGCTTATCGCGTTACAGTGCTGCGTATGGCTCCCCAATTCATCGATACTTTCTGGCGCTTGGTACAAGCGCATCGTCAAGGCCTGGCCGGGACGACTTTTCTCGATGGTGGCGGTTATCTCAGTCTGGGCGAGTTCGTTTTTTAAACGACTGAATATCGCCTGGCGAAAACCTCTCGGGCTTAGTGCATATTGCCGCTGAAATGCACGCGAGAAGGAAGAGTGATTCGAATAGCCGCAACGTTGTGCAATATGCGCTATATTTTGCGGAGAATAGGCAAGTAATACAGCAGCTCGTTCCAGCCGCCGTTTCTCACGGTATTTGCTGGGTGAGACATTGAAGCAGTGGCGAAATTGGCGACGTACCTGCGAAGAAGAATAGCCAAGGTGCTTGGCAAGTTCATCGATGCTAAGGGGGCTTTCCAAGGCTTCTTGTAGCCAGATTTCAGCTCGTGTCATTGCATGGAACATATCTGGCACTCCTGTGCTACATCATCCAGGCGCGGTTTATAATGCGACCCGTGGGAATTCCCCCGATGCCATGGATTGAGGACTGTAGTGAGCCTTGTAGAGGCGTCCTACAGCTAACGCTTTTTGCGGCAAAGTTGAACTGTGTGTAATTCACGATTCTTTTAGTAACATGGAGTTACTTGGCTGTTGGCCTCCTCGTGTCTTCCCGGCACCTTCAAATGCGTTCTTACTTTATGCTGGTAACCGAGGTGCGAAGGCAAGTTTGGCTGGCGAGTTTACGCGTTTGAGCACAATTAATAGGGTAATTGCCTGTAGCCCATACAGGCGGAAGCTCTCGGAGAAAATTGCCCGAGTCGAGTTGAAAAGTAATCGACGAGAGCCAAGAAAGACGTAATGTGACGACTGCGTGGTGGCATCATGGATTACCACGATGACGTCATACTGTGTTTACGGAAAGGACAAGGGACGGCAACCGGCCGCCACCTTGCGAACTGGATCTCGATGAAATATCAAAAAGCCCCTAAACCTCTGGATGAACGTGACAAGCTGCGCAAGTTTCGTGAGCTTGACGATGCCTTCGCGGATGCGTTGCGCCAACTCGATGACCCCAACAATGCGCTGGGCATTCCGACCGGCCCGCCGGTAAGATCGCTGCAGTCGCTGGAAAATGAGCAAGCTCAGGTTGATGCCGAAGAGCGCGAAAAGCAGTTCAAGCGTCAACTGGATGCGCTGCTAGCGGAACATGACCAGCCCGCAGCCAGCGTAGGTCAATTGTTGCAAACTCTGCTCGATTACGATTTGTGGCAAGAGCCGCAGCAAAAGTGATCTAAACGGCGAAGCACTGTGGCTGTTCTAAGCGCGGCCATTACCGATAACGATAGACTCGCACACTAGGCAGGAAGGGCTCGTCCTCCAGTTTCTCGTCGCGTCGCCTGGCGCGGGTGCGCTGTAGCGGGGGATGAGCGGGCGGCGTGTTGTAATCGGGCAGGCGGCCGCGGTGGATGGGGACGAACAGGGGCAGGGCGACATTCATCGCCTGGCGAATATGTCCATCTGCCAACGGTTCCACATAGAACAGATTGGCGCGCATCAGCGGGGCCTGACGTTGAACCTGAGCCAGAGTCTCCTGCGAGGGAATATCGGCGAGCTTGCGAAGCTGAATTCGTACATGGGCCGCGTCGGTATCCAGCTGTAACAGCTTCTGTTCCGCTTCAGCCACGGTGAGCCGCTTGATCGAGCGCCCACTGGCATACCATGCCAGACGCACCCTGGCCACGGCAGCCGGCGCTACCGGCAGGTGCCGCCAGCACTGCTTGAGATGTAGTCGCGCCAGCCCCCCGCCACGCAAGGCTTCGTTCACATCCGGATGACGCTTGGGCAGCCTGGCCTTGGCTTCGCTGACACCTTGGGGGCTGCTCGTCTTGATCCGGTTGATGAGTCGGCTGATCTCTTCCTTGGCGCTATTGGCCTGCAGTACCGCATCCATCAACCGTTCGTCGGCACCAATCAGGCCAATATAGTTGCGCGTCTCGCGTCCGTCTTGCCCCTCCTCGTGCCACATGTCGAACAGGGCGCGGCGCAGCCACTTACCCGCGTCCTCTTCGTGCTCGAATATCCAGGCGGGATAATTTCCCTGCTCGAATATCAGAGCGACCTGTTCGAGTTGCTCGAGCAGGGTATCGAAGGCGCTCTCGAGCTCCGCCAGCAGGCGGTAGGTAGCGGACGGCAATTCAGGCATGGGTCGGCGCTCTAAGAGGCGGTCATAGATCAAGGGAAGTTCAGCTAAGCGGGGCGTCACGGTCGGCGTTGGCCAGCAGGCGGTCCAGGTCGGCTTCGTCCATGGCGGATTCGCCGGCGATGCGGTGGGATTCCTCCGCCCAGGCGCCGAGATCCAGCAACTGGCAGCGCTTGCTGCAGAACGGACGAAACGAGCTTTCGGGTACCCATGGCACTTTCTTGCTACATTGCGGGCAAGCCACTTCAAGGGGGGCTTTTGTCGGTGACGGCATTCTGTCTCCATTAGATAAGCACAGGCAAGCAGGCGCTTGATGTGGGCGAGGGTCGGGACGGTTGCTCGGGCTAGAGAATCTGGCGATAACGCCGATCCAGAACCGCGACCTGGTCGCGCATGAATTCTTCGCTGCCACTATTATCGATCACATCGTCCGCTCGTGAAAGCCTTTCCCGGCGTGGGATCTGGGCGGCGATGATGGCGCTGACCTGAGCTTCCTCGACGTTGTCCCGCGCCTGGGTGCGCGCTATCTGCATGGCCTCGGGCACATCCACCACAACGCAGCGATCCACCAGTTGATCCTGGCCCGACTCGAACAACAGCGGTGACACCAGCAGAACGTAGGGGGGATTGTCCGCCTGCAAGCGCGCAAGATGCTCGAGCAATCGTTCGCGTACCCGAGGATGAGTCACCGATTCCAGCCACTGACGCTGCTTCTCGTCGTCAAAGACCAGTGTGCGCAGGGCGCGCCGGTCCAGGTTGCCATCGTCCTGCAGGATACCCTTGCCGAAGCGGCGCTCGATGGCACGCAAGGCCGGCTCGCCCGGTTGCACGATTTCCCGGGCCACGTCATCGGCATCCACCCACGGAATGCCCAAGTCGCCAAAGGCCCGCGCCACGGTGGATTTCCCCGAGGCGATACCCCCGGTAAGGCCTACGATCATGCAAATTCACCCTGTCTCAAGACCTGCTGCCGGATCACAAGAATAGCCCAGTGTAGGCGGCCATCAACTCGTCACCCACCAGCAAGGCAACCCATCCGGCCACGGCCAGGAACGGGCCGAAGGGCATCGGGGCGCCGCGCAAGCGGGGCAGGGCCAGCTGAATGAGGATGCCCAGAATAGCGCCGATACCGGCGGAGAGCAGCAACAGCAGGGGCAGGAACTGCCAGCCCATCCAGGCGCCGAGTGCCGCCAGAAGCTTGAAGTCGCCGTAGCCCATGCCCTCCTTGCCGGTGAGCAGCTTGAACAGCCAATAGAAACTCCACAGCACCAGGTAGCCCGCCATGGCGCCGATGACCGCCGAGCTCAGCATCAACGGCTGGAAGGCGAGCTGGTAGATGAACCCGGCCCACAGCAATGGCAGGGTGAGAATGTCCGGCAGCAATTGCGTGCGGAAGTCGATCACCGCCAGCACCAGCAGGGCCAGGCAGGCGGCATAGAGAAACACCGCTTCCAGCGTGGCCCCATGCAGGGCAACCACGGCAACGGCGAAAGCCGCGCCGGCAAGCTCCACCAGCGGGTACTGGGCGCTGATCCCGGCGTTGCAATTGGCGCAGCGCCCCCGGCGCTTGAGCCACCCCAGAAGCGGAACATTATCGTGCCAGGCGATCGGCGCTTCGCAGGCGGGACACATGGATTTCGGCGTGGCGAGATCGAAGCGTGGCGTTGCCTCCATGGGAAGCTCCAGCGCATCGCGGGCCTCCAGGCGCCAGCGACGCATCAACATGACCGGCAGGCGAGTGATCACCACATTGAGAAAACTGCCGAAACACAGGCCCAGCAGGATAACCAGAGGCCATAAAACCAGCGGAGGAAGCGCCATCTAACGTGTCGTCCTGTTGTCAAAAATGAAAGTCTTAGGGGGCCAAGAGTCGTGGAAGCCTTATATGGCAGAGCCCAGATTGAAGATCGGCAGGTACATCGATACCACCACGCCGCCGACCAGCACACCCAGCACCACGATGATCAAGGGCTCCAGCAGCGAGGTAAGCGCGTCCACCTTGTTGTCGACCTCCTCCTCGTAATAATCGGCGACCCGGTTGAGCATGGCATCGAGTGAACCCGCTTCCTCGCCGATGCTGACCATCTGCACCGCCAGGGCGGGAAAGCGATTGGTCATGCGCATCGAGAAATGCAGTTGCTGACCGGTGGCCACGTCGTGGCGAACCTGCTCCACCGCGCGTTCGTAGACCTTGTTGCCGGTAGCGCCCGCGGCGGTATCGAGCCCCTCCACCAAGGGGACGCCGGAAGCGAACGTGGTGGCCAGGGTGCGGGCGAAGCGGGCGACAGAGGACTTGTCGATGATATCGCCGATCACCGGAAAACGCAGCAGCAGTGAATGCAGGCGGTACGCCAGTTTCGGGGAGCGCTTGGCTCCCTCCCGCAGCAGCAGCACGGCAGCGGCAAGACCGCCGATAACATACAACCAGTAGCGCTGGGCGAGCTCGGAAAGATGCACCGTCAGCTGCGTCAGTGCCGGCAGCTCCGCCCCGAAGCTGTTGAACATGCTCTCGAACTCCGGCACTACCTTGATCAACAGCAGCAGAGTGACGCAAAAACCGATCGCCAGTACCGCCGCCGGGTACCACAGCGCCTTCTTGACCCTCGATTTGAGCGATTCGACTTTTTCCTTGTAGATCGCCACCCGGTCGAGCATCTTGTCCAGCGCCCCGGCCTGTTCGCCTGCCGCGACGAGATTGGTGAACAGCCGATCGAAATGCTTGGGGTGGCGGCGCAACGCATCGGAGAAACTCGAGCCGGCGGATACTTCGTTCATCATCTGCTGGACGATCGCCGCCATGGCGGGTTTCTTCAGGCTTTCCGCCACTACCTGAAACGCCTGCAGCAAAGGAATACCCGCACGAATCATGGTGGCCATCTGGCGGGCGAATACCATCACATCCTTGGGCGTGATGCGCCCCGAGCCGCCTATGCCGCCTTTCTTGCTGACCCGGCGCACGGTGATGTTCTGCTTGCGCAACTCGGCGGAGACTTCGGCCTTGGTGCGACCGATCATCTCCCCGTTGATGGCGCGATCCCCCGGCCCCTTGCCTGACCACTTCCAGCGAAACAGCTTGATGGTATCGTCACGTTGACGCTTGGCCTTGGCCATTGCTTACTCCTTGGTGACCCGGTTGATCTCTTCCAGGCTGGTAATGCCCTCCATTACCTTGAGCAAGCCGCTGCGGTGCAGGCTGGGATAACCCTCCTTGCGTGCCTGCTCGTCGATTTCCATCGAGTTGGCGTTGCACAACACCAGGTGGCGCATGTCATCGGTAATCGGCACCACCTCGTAAACCCCCACCCGGCCCTTGTAGCCATGGGTACACTGCTTGCAGCCCACCGGCCGAAAGATCTTGGCATTGCCGATCTCGTCGGCGGTAAAGCCTTCCCGTTGCAGCGCCTCGTGGGGAATATCCGCCGGCTCCTTGCAGTGTTTGCACAGCTTGCGCGCCAGGCGCTGGGCGATGATCAGGCTCACCGAACTGGCGATATTGAACGAAGAAACGCCCATATTGGCCAGGCGGGTCAAGGTTTCCGCCGCGGAGTTGGTATGCACCGTGGACAACACCAGGTGGCCGGTCTGGGACGCCTTGACGGCGATATCGGCGGTTTCCAGGTCGCGTATCTCGCCCACCATCACCACGTCCGGGTCCTGGCGCAGGAAGGCGCGCAAGGCGCTGGCGAAATCCAGCCCGATCTTGGGCAGCACATTGACCTGGTTGATGCCGGCTACCTTGATCTCCACCGGATCTTCCGCCGTGCAGATATTGCGCTCCACCTGGTTGAGGATATTGATGCCGGTGTACAGCGAAACGGTCTTGCCGCTACCCGTCGGCCCGGTGACCAGGATCATGCCCTGGGGTTGTCTGAGCGCGGCTTCGTAGTGCAGGCGCTGGGGCTCGGTAAAGCCCAGCTGGTCGATGCCCATCTGGGCGGCGGCGGGGTCGAGTATCCGCAGCACGATCTTCTCGCCGTACACGGTGGGCAGCGAGTTGACGCGAAAATCCAGCGAGCGGGTGCGCGAAAGCTTGAGCTTGATGGCGCCATCCTGGGGCAGGCGTCGCTCGGAAATATCCAGCCGGGACATGATCTTCAGACGTGCCGCGATGCGTGCGCGCATGGCGAAGGGCGGGCGTGCCACCTCGATCAGCATGCCATCCACGCGAAAGCGCACCCGGTAGTGGGTCTCGTAGGGCTCGAAGTGAATATCCGAGGCGCCCCGGCGGATGGCGTCGAGCATGATCTTGTTGACGAACTTGACGATCGGTGCGTCATCGCTGTCCTGCGAGCTCTCCTCCAGCGGCACTTCCTCGCCGTCGGCAGTATGCATGACATTTATTGAGCCGACCGCATCGTCGACGTCTTCGAGCTCGTCGAGCATGCTGCGCTCGTTCTGCGCCAGGTAGCTCTCCAGCGCGGTGGTGAGCTGGTCCACCGGAGCGAGCACCCCCTCGACGCTCAAGCCGGTAGCGAACTGCAATTCATCGAGCTGGGTCAGGGTCGCGGGGTAGGGCACCGCCACGGTCAAGCGGTGACCGTGGCGAGCCAGCGGCACCACATTCAAGCGGCGCAACACCTTGACCGGATAATCCGCCGCGGGGGGCAGGGAATCGAGGCGCAGGCTGTCCAGAGCCACCACCGGCAAACCGTACTCCCAGCCCGCCGCCACGGCGGCTTCGCCGGGGTCCACCTGGCCGCTTTCGACGACGAATTCCAAAAGAGACAGGTCTTGCTCGATAGCGGCGGCTTCCGCCGTGGCGGCCTGGGCCTCGGTCAGCAGGCCGTGCTTGACCAGGCGCTGGGCGACACCGCGCAGCCCGCCGCGCGCGGCGGCATGGCTGAGCGTGGACTGGTAGGACGGTTGGCTCATTGGATACCTTGAAACACGTAAGCGTTTTGTAGGTACCTTGTACCACAAAGCTGGTCATCCCAACATGGTGAGCGTGATTCAATATTATTTCTAAAGACTGTTTTTCACCAGCCGATAAAGGTTAGTGAAGTGCTTGAGTAATGACTAAGCGTAAGCTACTGTAACGATCATGAACCTAATGCTGCATCGCCATGCAGCTCGATAATTTCCCGCCCAGGAGCATTGCCATGCAGCACACCCAAACCAGCCACACACGCAACACCCGCCAAGGCGGTTTCACCTTGATCGAACTGATGATCGTCGTCGCGATCATTGGTGTTTTGGCTGCAATCGGTATACCTCAATATCAGAATTACATCGCACGTGCTGAGGCCTCCTCCGCATTATCAATGGTAAGTGCTTATAAAACTGAAATTGATGACCAGATCTATACGCAAGGGTTAACGCAAGATAGTAGTGAAATAAGTCTTTCTGGAGCCGATGACTCAGGTAATGTAGACAAAGAGCTGGGTACTGTAGCCTGGAGTACTCCTGACTTAACTTTTACCTTTACTGATGGAGTACACGCTACTGGCACAGCCGGTACGATCGAATGGACAAGAGATTCTAATAATGGGTCGTGGGGCTGCGAATTTAATAACCTCAAGAATAATATTGAAGAGCTTCGCGGATGTAAAAAGTATGTGGCTCCTCAATGAAGGCTGATATTTTTTTCTAGTATGATCAACAGCGGCCGGCATTTTGCCGGCCGCTGGCGTTTTGTCTGACATTAAGATAGGCAGCATCCCATTACATAATTTCTCCCAGAAACTCCATAAACGTATCCCAGGAGCGCTGGTCGGCGCGTTCGTGGTAGGCGTCGCTGCCGAAGACGCTGAAGGCGTGGGGCGCTCCGGAATAGACGCCGATCTCGTAGGTAATGCCGCGCTCTTCCAGATTGGTGGCCAGTTGCGCCACATCCTCCATGCTGACCATTTCATCCGCGCCGCCGTGGGCCACGAAGATCGGCGCCGTGTCGTCGCCGTACTCTTGCCCTTCGGGGATATCCAGGCCGCCATGGAAACTGGTGTAGCCCTGAATGTTCTCCGCCTCGCCCCAGCGGGCGAATTCCAGCGCGGCGGTACCGCCGAAGCAGTAGCCCATCACCACGGTGGCCTCAGCGGCGCCTTGCTGGCGCGCCTGCTCCAGACCGGCGAGAGTCAGCTCGCGCATCCGCTCGCGATTTTCATAAAGCCGGTTGGTGGCCGCCTTCTTGTCCTCGGTGGCCTGGGGCCGGTTGCCCTGGCCGAACAGGTCCAGCGCAAAGGCATCAAAACCCTTTTCGGCAAGCATATCCGCCCGTTGGCGTTCGTAATCGTCGAGGCCGTCCCAGTCGTGGATAATCAGGATAGTGCCCTTGGCGTCTCCCTCGGCCTGGGCTAGATATCCCTCGAAGTTCTCGTCTCCGGCGGTGTAGTTCACATCCTTTCCAGCGGGTGAAAACTCTTGGTCTTGGTCTTGGTCTTGGGCCTGCGCCAGCGGCGACAGGGCGGCGAGGGTGAGCGATAGCGGAACGACGAGCGAACGTGCAGCCATGGGAAGCTCCTTTTGAGGAAAGCCGTTGAAAAGGACGAGCCCGGCCTAGCCGCGTTGATGCCGGCGCGTGCCGCCCGCCCAGGTTTCCGCCACGGCGCGGTCGTCGGCGAGCATCATCAGTGCGAACAGGCGTTCTCCCAGCGTAGTACAGCGAGCGGTTCGGCGCGCCAGAAGCGGCGTGGCGCTTTCATCGAGGATGACGAAGTCCGCCTCCTTGCCGACGGCCAGGCGGCCGATATGCTCATCCAGCGAAAGTGCCGAGGCGTTGCCCAGGGTCAGGCCGTAGAATCCCTGCCAGGCGGTCAGCGGCTGGCCCTTGAGCTGGCCGACCTGGTAGGCCGCCTTGAGGGTGGCGAAGCCCGAAAGGTCGGTGCCCGCGCCGATGTCGCTGGCGTAGGTGAAGGCCATGCCGGTTTCCCGGGCGGCGTGGCGGTCGAACAGGCCGCTGCCCAGGAACAGGTTGGAGCTGGGGCAGAAGGCGATGTTGGCGCCGCGCTCGGCCAGGCGGGTACGCATGGCATTGTCGAGGTGAATGCCGTGGGCGAAGGTGCTGCGCGGGCCGACCAGGCCGGACTCCTCGTAGACGGCCAGGTAGTCCGGGCTGCCGGGGTAAAGCTCAGCCACCCAGTCCAGTTCGCCGGGGTTTTCCGCCAGGTGGGTTTGCATCCAGAGTGTTGCGTCGTTGCGCAACAGGCCGCCGGCGGCGTCCAATTGTGCCCGGGTGGAGGTGGGGGCGAAGCGCGGCGTCACGCTGTAGCCCAGGCGGCCCTTGCCATGCCAGTCGGCAATCAAGCGTTCGCTGTCGGCAATGCCGGTGGCGCCGTCCAGCAGGGCGTCGGGGGCATGGCGGTCCATCAGTACCTTGCCTGCGATCATGCGCAGGTCACGCGCCCGGCACGCGCTGAAGAAGGCGTCCATGGAACCGGGGTGGCTGGAGCCGAAGACCTGGGCGGTGGTGGTGCCGACCCGGAGCTGCTCATCGAGAAACGCCTCGGCGATGGACTGCGCGTGCGCCTGCTCGGCGAAACGACACTCTTCGGGGAAGGTGTACTCGTTCAGCCAGTCGAGCAGCTGGCGCCCGTAAGAGGCGATGATATCCAGTTGTACGTAGTGGACATGGGTATCGATAAAGCCGGGCATGATCAGCTTGCCCCGATAATCTTCCACCCGGCAGTCGGCAGGTAGTTCAGCGGCGAGGGTGGCGTAGTCACCGATGGCATGAACGCGGCCATCTCTCAGCCACAGCAAGCCGTCCTCGTAATGCTCGAGGCTGCCGGGGCTCGGCATGTCGCCTTCGCCGGGGTCGCGGTTGAAACTCAGCAGCTCGGCGCGCAGCAGGGTGTCGCGGGAGGTCCCGTCTTGAGAAAGTGTCGTCATGATGTCTCGGGATAATCAGTCAGCGGAAGTTATTGGGGAGTCGTTCGGAAAAGACAACGCCTGGCGCAGGGCCTGTGGCGCAACACCGCGCGCGCCGGAGGGTGCGGCACTGTCGGCGGCTTCGGCGGCGATATCAGTCAAGAACAGCAGCTCCGCGACCGTCGCCAGGGCGATGGCGTAGGGCGTCTTGTCGGCGCTCTTGTGACCGTTTGGCCCCACACCGATCGGACAGCGTACCCGGTCGAGTGCGGCGGCGCTGAATCCTTCCCGCGCCAGGCGTGAGCGAAAGCTCGCCCATTTGCTGGCGGAACCGATCAAGCCGAGAGAAGCGTAGTCGCCACGCGCCAGCAAGGCCTTGAGCAGCTGGTAGTCCTCGCCATGGTCGTGGGTCAAGACCAAGGCATGTACCTGGGCGGGAAGCGCCGCCACGGCATCCTCGGGACGGGGCGCATGGCGGCACTCGAGCCTGGGTTGGTGGGCCGCTTGTGCTGGGAAGGCCTCAACCCGGCTATCGTGCCACAGTAGTTTCCAGGGCAGCGGAGCGGCAAGATTGGCGATCCATCGGCCGACATGTCCCGCGCCGAAAAGCGCAAGCGTAACCGGTGCGCCGGGAAACACGTCGATCAGCAGATTGACGAAGCCGCCACAACACTGGCCGCTACGCCCGCCCAGGGAGAACGCTTCCAGGCTGATGCCGGCCTCGCCTGCGGCCAGGCGTTCACGGGCGATGGCGATAGCCTGCCACTCGAAGGTGCCGCCGCCCAGGGTGTCGTAGACGTGAGTGGCGGTCACCACCATGCGCGCGCCGGGTTCGCGGGGGGTGGAGCCGGCGCTGGTGACCTGGGTGATCAGCACATGCGGCTCGCCTTGCTGCTGCAGGCGGTGCAGCGCTGCGTGCCAGCTCTGCTGCGGGTCGAGATGAGCCTGGCCCGTTGTCACGACACTTGCCTCGAACGTTCGCGTAGTGCCTGTGCCGCCATCAACACCCGCTCGGGAGTGGCGGGCGTGTCCAGGCGTGGTGATTCATGATAATCCGTCAGGCTGGCGAGGGCGTCTCTCAACGCCGACCACACACTGATGCCCAGCATGAACGGGGGTTCGCCGACCGCCTTGGAGCGATAGAGGCTGGCCATCGAGTTGGGATGGCCCTCCATCAACGCCACGTTGAATACCGGCGGCAGGTCGCCGAACGTGGGGATCTTATAGGTGGCGGGGCCATCGCTGATCAAGCGCCCGGCCTCGTTCCACTTCAGCTCTTCGCTGGTCAGCCAGCCCATGCCCTGGATGAAGGCGCCCTCGATCTGGCCCAGGTCGATCGACGGGTTGAGGGAGTCGCCCACGTCGTGCAGTACGTCCACCCGGTCCACCTGGTATTCGCCGCTCAGGGTGTCCACGCTGACTTCGGCCACGGCGGCCCCGAACGCGTAGTAATAGAAGGGGCGGCCCTGGCCGACGGCGCGGTCGTAGTGAATCAGCGGCGTGGCGTAGAAGCCCTTTTCCGAAAGCGAGACGCGATTGAGATAGGCGCTCTGCACCAGTTCGCCCCAGGCGATGCGGCGCTCGCTCTCGCCATGGCCCGCCACCAGTTCGCCGTTTTCCAGACGCATGCCTTCGCGGTCGAGCCCTCCCAGCGATTCACCGAAATGTTGCGCGGCGAAATCGAACAGGCGGCGGCGTAGCTTGCCGGCGGCGTCGCGGGCGGCCATGCCGTTCAGGTCGGCGCCGCTGGAGGCCGCCGTGGGCGAGGTATTGGGCACCTTGTCGGTGCGCGTGGCGGTGATGCGCACTTGGCTGAGGTCGAGCCCCAGCTCGCGGGCTACCACCTGGCAGATCTTGGTGTGCAGGCCCTGGCCCATTTCCGTGCCGCCATGGTTGATCATCACGCTGCCGTCGGTATAGATGTGCAGCAGGGCGCCCGCCTGGTTGAGGTGCTGGGCGGTGAACGAGATACCGAACTTCACCGGCGTCAGCGCCAGGCCTTTCTTGATGATGGGACTTGCGCCGTTGAAGTCGGCAATGTCGCGGCGGCGCTGCCAGTACTCGCTGCTGGTTTCCAGCTGTTCGATCAATTCGTGCAGAAGGGTGGTCTGGTCCACCTTCTGGCCGTAATGGGTAACGTCCCGGCCCGGCCGGTACAGGTTGCGCTTGCGGATGGTCAGCGGGTCTTCGCCCACGCGGCGGGCGATGTCGTCCATGGCGGCTTCGATCGCCATCATGCCCTGGGGGCCGCCGAAACCGCGAAAGGCCGTGTTGGAGGCGGTATGGGTACGGGCGCGATGTCCCGTAACTCGGGCTTCGCCCAAGGAGTAGGCGTTGTCCGAGTGGAACATCGCCCGGTCGACGATCGCGTCGGAGAGATCCGGCGAGTAGCCGCAGTCGCCAATGACGGTAATCTCGCCGCCCTGGATCACGCCTTGCTCGTCGATGCCCAGATGGTAGCGGTTATGGAAGGGGTGGCGCTTGCCGGTGGCGCGCATGTCCTCGCTGCGAGGCAGGCGCAGGCGCACGCTGCGGCCGGTGCGCCGGGCGATGATCGCGGCGATGCAGGCCCAGGGCGAGGCCTGGGTCTCCTTGCCGCCGAAGCCGCCGCCCATGCGCCGGACCTCGACGGTAACGGCGTGGAAGGGAATGTCGAGCACTTCGGCGACCAGCTTCTGGGTTTCGCTGGGGTGCTGGTTGGAGGTATGCACCACCACGCCTTCATCTTCGGTGGGATGCACCACGCAGGCCTGGCCTTCGAGATAGAAATGCTCCTGACCGCCGACGAACTGCTCGCCTTCGATCTGCAGGCTTGCCTGACCCAGCGCCAGTTTCCAGTTACCGCGCTCCTGCACATGGGTGGGGCGCACGAACTCCTCGCGTTCGGCGGCGGCTACCGGGTCAAGGCTCGCCGGCTGCTCGTCGATTTCCACCACCGCGCGCTGCACGGCCTGTCTCGCTGCCTTGTAGCTGCGTGCGGCGACGGCGAAAAGACACTGTCCGGCATAGCTGATCTCCTCGTCGACGAAGATCGGATCGCCGGGAAATACCGGGCCGATATCGGTATGGCCGGGGACTTCCTTGAAGGTGATGACATCGACCACATCGGGGTCGCGCTTGAGCGCTTCGAGGTCGAGTTTGGTCAGCCGACCGTGGGCCACCGGCGAGAGGCCGAGGGCGACATGCAGGCCATCGGCGGGAATCTTCAAATCGTCGATGTACGCCGCCTTGCCGGTGACGTGCTTGACCGCGCTTTCGTGGAAGCCGGAGCTGCCGGCGTGCTGGTTGCCATGAACGTCCACGGTATGGCGGGCCAGAGGCGAGGAGCCCTTGATGCGGTCGTGGAGTTCCTCCCGCGCACGGCTGCTGGTGCCATCCACTTTAGTGAGCGTACGCATGGAGCATGACCTCCTGATCGGGTGTGGAAAGGGTCAGGTAGAGGCGTTCGAGCAGGTTGGCCGCCGCCAGGTTGCGGTATTCGGCGCTTCCACGAACATCACTCATGGGCTGGAAATCTTCGCTCATGGCCCGCTTGGCGGCACTGAAAACGTCGGCGCTGACAGGTTGACCGTCAAGACAGCGTTCGGTTGCCATCGCCCGCTTGGGTATGGCCGCCATACCACCGAATGCCACGCGTACCGCGTGCAGCGCGCCATCCTCATGGCGATAGCGGAAGGCGCCGAGGACGGCGGAAATATCGTCCTCCCGGCGCTTGGAGAGCTTCCATACCTTGAGAGTTTCATTGGCGGCGAGACGCGGCACGAAGATGCTCGCGATGACCTCGTCTTCGCCCAAGGCGGTACGCTTGTAGTCGAGGAAGAATTCTTCCAGCTCGATAATGCGCGTGCCCTGCGACGAGGCGAGCTGCAGCTTGGCGCCCAGCGCCAGCAGCACCGGGGGGCAATCGCCGATCGGCGAGGCATTGGCGATATTGCCGCCGAGCGTGCCGCGGTTGCGAACCTGGGCGGAGCCGAGCCGATGCAGCAAGTGGGCGAAAGCCGGCAGGTGCTCCTCGAACAGTGGCTGCAGGCGGGAGTACGTCACCGCGGCGCCGATCCACCAGCCCGGGCGATCCTCGTGGGTTGTCTCTTCGATGCCCAGCAGCTCTTCGACGCGGGACACGTCGATCAGCTGGTCGAGTATCGTGAGCCGTTGGGTGCTTTCCAGCCACAGGTCGGTGGCGCCGGCGACCAGGCGCGCCTGGGGCCGATCCCGGCGCAGCTGAACGAGCTC
Source organism: Halomonas sp. Bachu 37 (assembly GCF_039691755.1). Taxonomy (NCBI): domain Bacteria; kingdom Pseudomonadati; phylum Pseudomonadota; class Gammaproteobacteria; order Oceanospirillales; family Halomonadaceae; genus Halomonas; species Halomonas kashgarensis. The sequence continues at coordinate 830,753 of NZ_CP137552.1, forward strand.
ATCGAGGCTGCGGGGCTGGAAGAAAGCGGAACTGGTATTCGTGGCAGGGCTGGCGAGACCTGCCGATGCTGCGTCTTTAGGCGCGACATCGAGCCAGGCGGGGCGCTCGGTTGCATACTCCGCCATACTCAGCGCGGCGTCGCGAATGGGGCGATAGCCGGTACAGCGGCAGAGGTTGCCGCCTAGGGCCGCTTCGAGGCGCTCCGGGGTCAGCGGCGCGGGTTGTCGTGAATGGCTTTCATGCAGGGTGAACAGCGACATCACGATACCCGGCGTGCAGAAACCGCACTGGCTGCCGTGGCAATCGACCATGGCGGCCTGGGCCGGGTGCAGCCGCTGGCCTTGTGCCAGGCCCTCCACGCTCACCAGCGAGCGCCCCTGAAGCTGATGGGCCGGGGTGATGCAGCCGTTGGCGCTGTGATAATGTACCTTCCCTTCCGGGGAGGTCGAGCCGATGGCGACGGTGCAGGCGCCGCAGTCGCCGGAAGCGCAACCCTCCTTGGTGCCGGTGTAACCCAGCTGGTCACGCAGCAATTCCAATACGCTGGTATCGGGGGAAACGTCGCATTGCCGGGCCTCCCCATTGAGTAAAAAGTCAATTGTCGCCATGCCGGACTCCCGCTGAATCTTGCTGACCGATTGGTCAAGTTGCTTGAGCTTGAGACAAAATGCCGCGGCTTGCAAGTGGTGAATGGATGTACTTTCGTGGAGTGTCTACAGCTTTTTTGCGCCGAAACAGGGCAATGCCGAGGGTGATGCGGTGTGCTGAACTTGGACTTTGTGTGGAGCCGTGAATGACAGTGTCGCCCCCAACATCGGAAACAGGCACGCGTGAGCGCACCGAGCAGGCTATTCTCGGCGCGGCGGAAAAGGTATTCGCCCGCCACGGGTATCGTGGTGCCAGCCTTCAGGCCATTGCCGACGCGGCCGGGCTGCCCAAGGCCAACGTGCTGTATTACATGGGCAGCAAGCAGGCGCTGTATGTGCGCCTGCTCAATCGCATGATGCAGCGCTGGAATGCGGTACTCGAGGACATCACGCCGGAAAGCGACCCGGCCGAGGTGCTGCGCCATTTTATTCGCACCAAGATGGTGCTGGGGCAGCGCTATCCCGAAGGATCAAAGTTGTTCGCGGCGGAAATTCTTGCCGGGGCACCGTTTCTCGCCGAGTACCTGAGCGGTGAGTTGCGCCAGTGGACCCAGGAGCGCGCCGCCATCATTCGCCAGTGGAGCGACCAGGGCAAGATGGACGCGGTCGATCCCTATTGGCTGATCTTTCTGATCTGGTCGGCCACCCAGCACTATACCGACTACAGCGCTCAGGTACTGGGGATCACCGGCCGTGACGCGCTTTCCACCGACGATCTGGAAGACATCACTCAGTTCCTGGTCACGGTGATCCTGAAAGGGTGCGGAGTCCATCCGCAATGAGCGATGCCTTGCCGATCGAGGCGCGTCTTGGCGCTATCCGGCAAGCGCTAGGCGAGCATAGCCGTGTTCTTCTCGTGGCCCAGCCCGGTGCCGGGAAAACCACCCGGGTGCCCTTGGCTCTGCTCGATGAGCCGTGGTGCGCGGGCGGCAAGTTGCTGCTGCTGGAACCACGGCGAGTGGCCGCGCGGCTGGCGGCGGGCTTCATGGCCGCATCGCTTGGCGAGGAAGTCGGCGAGACGGTGGGCTATCGCATGCGCGGTGAAAGCCGCGTGGGGCCGAACACGCGGTTGGAAGTGGTAACCCAGGGCGTCCTGACTCGCCTGTTGCAGGATGATCCGCTGCTCGATGGCGTGGCGGGCATCATCTTTGATGAATTCCACGAACGCAGCCTGGAAGCGGATCTCGGTCTGGCGCTAGCGCTGGATATTCAGCAGGGCCTGCGCGACGAGCTGCGCCTGCTGGTCATGTCGGCGACCCTCGATACCTCGGCGTTGCTGAACGTGCTGGGCGAGCGTACGCCGCTGATCGAGTGCGAAGGGCGGCAGTTTCCGGTGACCACGCACTATCGCCCCTTGTCTCGGAGCGGGACGAGAAACCCGTCAAGGCTCGCCGATAGCGCCATGCAGCAGGCCGAGGTAGTGGTGGAGGCCGTGGAAACGGGCGCCGGTGACGTGCTGGTGATTCTGCCGGGGGTGGCGGAGATCGAACGCCTGGCACAAGCGCTTGATGCACGCATGCCGGAGGTCTGTATCCAGCCTTTGCACGGTCGTTTGCCTCTGGCCCGGCAGCGCGAGGCATTGCGGCCGGCAGCGGGGCGGCGGGTGGTGTTGGCCACCGCCATCGCCGAATCGAGTGTCACGGTCGAGGGGGTCGGGGCCGTGGTCGATGCCGGCCTCGAGCGTGTTCCCGCCTTCCAGCCCCGTAACGGGCTCTCGCGGTTGGAGACCCGTCGGGTCAATCGCGCCAGTGCCGATCAGCGGCGGGGGCGGGCCGGTCGCCAGGGGCCGGGGCACTGCTTTCGCCTATGGCCGCAAGAGCAGCCGCTGGTGGCTCACGGCGAACCGGAAATACGGCAGGCGGACCTCTCTTCGCTGGTGTTCGAACTGGCGCGCTGGGGCGTCAATAGTGCCGATGCCCTGACCTGGATGACGCCTCCGCCGCAAGGCGCCTGGCAAGCCGGTCGCGCGCTGCTGATGCGCTTGGGTGTGCTGGATCGCCAGGGCCGGTTGACGACGCTGGGAAGCCGCTGCAGCCGCTGGCCGGTATCGCCACGGCTGGCCGTCATGCTCGAGCGCGCCTTTGATTTCGATGCTACACCGTTGGCGTGTCAGGTGGCGGCCCTGCTGGAAAGCCGCGAAGGGACCCGCGACAAGGATCTTGCCTCCGCGCTGCGCCAACGGATGAACGAGCCCCAGCGCCATTCTCAATGGCATGCCCAGGCCTGGCGGTTGGCGCGGATTGGAGGAGTCAAGCTGGAGGCTTGCGGCGAGAGGGCGCTGGGTGAGTTGCTGGCGCTGGCGTATCCCGATCGAGTCGCCCAATGCCTGGAACCGGGGCGTTTTCGCCTGGCCGCGGGTGGCCTGGCAACGTTACCTTTGGATCACGCCTTGGCTCACCAGGACATTATCGTGGCCGTCGAGCTGGATGGCGATCCGAGTCAGGCGCGCATTTTCCAGGCCGTTGCTCTGAATGAAGCCCGCTTGCGCAGTCTGTACCCCGAAACCCGACAGTGGCAGCCGAGACTGGCCTGGTCATCTTCTCAGGGGCGACTGGTGGGCGAGGAGGTACAGGCGCTGGAGGCGGTGGTACTGGCAAGCCGCCCTCTGCACACGTTGCCCCCGGAAGCCGTTACGGCGGCACTTATCGAGGCGCTGCGTCGGCGCGGTCATCTGACAATGGACAAGTCCGCGCGCCAACTGCTGGGGCGTGTCGCCCTGCTGCGCCAGACGCTGGGCGAAGACTGGCCAGATTGGTCGATGCCGACGCTGTTGGCGACGCTCGAGACCTGGCTGGCGCCGTATTTGCCCGGCATCACCTGGCTGAGCGAGGTGGATAACTTGCCGCTGGCAACCATCCTGCTGGACAGCCTGGAGTGGTCCCGGCGAAATGAGCTGGACACGTTGGCGCCATCGCGTTTGGCGGTACCCAGCGGCTCCGTAGTGGCGGTGGATTACCAGCCCTGCAACGAAGGCGGCGAGCCGGTGCTGGCGGTCAAACTGCAGGAAGTGTTCGGTTGGCGTTCAAGCCCGAGCGTTGTTCAGGGGAGAGTGCCGATCCTTCTGCATCTTCTCTCGCCGGCGCGCCGACCGCTTCAGGTCACAAGCGATCTGGAGAGCTTCTGGAACAGCGGCTATCCCCAGGTGCGCAAGGAGATGCGCGGTCGCTACCCCAAGCACCCGTGGCCGGAAGATCCGCTGACCGCCCAGGCGACGGCCAGGACCCGGCAGCGAAGCGGTTAGGCGTCGCGGGCGATGAAAAAGTCGCCTTCCGCCGGCATGTCGACCAGACTCAAGACTCGTGTTGCTGTGGCTATCCGCTGCAGCGAGTGACAAGAGCAACGGGAGCGCGCATGGCCGAGCGAACGACACTTATCCTGTCCGGGGGTAACGCCCTCGGTGCCTACCAAGCCGGAGCCTATGAGACGCTGCACGAACGTGGCATGCGTCCCGATGAAATATTCGCCGTCTCCACCGGCGCGATCAATGCCGCGTTGATCGCCGGCACCCCTGCCGAAAAGCGCGTGGACGCCTTGCGCGATTTCTGGGATTCCGCGGTGCAGGATGGTGTCTGGGGTTTCGGGGCTTCCTGTTGGCCCAAGCTATGGCACGTCAATCGGTCACGCGCTCTGCAATCGCTGCTCTTCGGCAGCCCCGCCTTCTACCGTCTGCGCCTACCGGGTGCTCTATCGGGGCTGCCGGGTGCGCCCCCGGATGCGGGGATCTACGATCTCGCTCCCCTGCGCGAGAGCCTGGAGCGCTCGATCGATTTCGACCGGCTGAACGACGGGCAGCTGAGAGTGGTGATCGTGGCCGTGGACGCCCACAGCGGCGAGGAGGTGCGCTTTGACTCCGCCGAAACGCCTATTGGCGTCGAGCATCTGCTGGCGAGCGGAGGCTTTCTTCCCTTCTTTCCGCCTACGCAGGTCGATGGGCGACTGCTGGTGGATGGCGGCATGGCGTCGAATCTGCCGCTGGAGGCGGCACTGGAAGAACCGACCCTGGAGAGCCGGTTATGTATCGCGCTGGATCTTTTCAGCCGTCGCGGCGCCGCCCTGAAAACCGTCGGGCAGGCGGTGGATCGCCAGCTGGAGCTGCTGCTTTCGGCCCAGACCTGGCGAGCACTGCAGAATCTTGAGCGAACCCACGAGCTGCGCCGACAGTTACGTCAGCTTGGCGAACGCATTCCCGAAGCCCTACGCGATGACCCCACCTTGGCCCCTGCCCTGAAGGAGGGTGCCAGAGCCGACGGCGCGACCACGCTGCTACTGCTCAGCCATGGCCGCGTGGAGCACGATACCGAGATGCGAGCTTTCGATTTTTCGCGCCGCTCCTTGAGCGAACGCTGGGAAACCGGCCGTGCGGATATGGCTCAAACCCTGGATATGCTGGGTTCCCGGCGTGCCGGCCGTGGTGAATTTGCCGTGCATGCATACAATGGTCGCGGCGCTGATGCTGACGAAACCACGGTATAACGTTTGCCAGTACCGTGCGATTTATCAATATCGGTCGATTTATCAGCATCGGTCGATTTAATTGTCGCTGCGTCTGCGCCATACCCATTTTTCGAACTCGACGATGAGGAAAATCGCCACGCTGGCCAGGACGATCACCAGCCAGTGAGTGAGTCCGAGGGCGGCGCTACCGAAGATGTACTGCATGAACGGCAGGTAAGTGAAAGCCGCCTGCAAAAGCATGATCAGGCCGATGGTGATCCACACCGGGCGGCTACCGAAAATGCCGTTCATGGAGAGCGTGCTATTGATCAGGAAACGACTATTGATCAGATAAGCGGCACTGCCGGTGACCAGCATGTTGACCGAACCGGCGCGCGCCAAGGCTTCGCTGCCGCCCTGGTCGAGTATCCACGCGAAAATGCCGAACACTCCGGCGAGAAGCAGTATCGAAACGAACACCACCCGCCATAGCAGGAAGAGGTCCAGCAGCGGTGCTCTGGGGTCACGGGGCGGGCGCTGCATCAAGTTGTGCTCTCCCTGCTCGAAGGCGAGCGCCAGCCCTAGCGTTACCGCCACCACCATGTTGACCCACAGCGCCTGCAGGGGCGTCACCGGCAGGCTCGAGCCGGCCAGTACCGCCAGCATGATCGCCAGCCCCTGGGCGCCATTGGTGGGCAGGATGAAGGTGATCGTCTTGCGGATATTGTCGTAGACCTTGCGGCCCTCTTCGATGGCGCTGACGATGGTGGCGAAGTTGTCGTCGGCGAGAACCATTTCCGCGGCGTCCTTGGCGGCTTCGGTGCCCTGGATGCCCATGGCCACGCCGACATCCGCGCGCTTGAGGGCCGGGCCGTCGTTGACGCCGTCGCCGGTCATCGAGCAGATTCCCCCTCGGGCCTGCATGGCCTTGACCAGGCGCAGCTTGTGTTCCGGCGAAGCGCGGGCGAAGACATCGATATCGAGGATGATCTGCTCGAGCTCGGCATCGCTCATCGCTTCGATTTCACGGCCGGTCAAGGCCTTGTCGGTGTGGCGGAAGCCCAGTTGGCGGGCGATCGCCAGGGCCGTGGTGGCGTGGTCACCGGTAATCATCACCGGGCGGATACCGGCTTCGAAGCACTGCTTTACCGCCAGGATGACTTCCTCGCGAGGGGGATCGAGCAGTCCGACGATTCCCAGCAGCCGCAGGCCCTCCTCGGCATGGTGATCCTCGAGCTCGTCGATGTGTTCGGCTTCCTTTTCCGCTATTGCCAGTACCCGCAGGCCGCGAGAGGAGAGCGCCTGGATGCGCGATTCCCATAGCGCGGTATCGAGTTCGGCATCGCCATCGGCGGTCCACACCTTGTGGCACATTTCCAGCAGCCGGTCCGGAGCACCCTTGACCACCAGGTGCTGCTTGCCTTCCAGGTCGTGCATGGTAGCCATGTACTTGCGTTCGGATTCGAAGGGAATCGTGTCCAGGCGTTTGTGCTGCTGGCGCAAATGGGCGGTGTCGAGACAAGCCTTGCCGGCCGCGACGACCAGAGCGCCTTCGGTGGGATCGCCGTGGATACGGTAGCGTTCATCCTCTCGGGCCAGCTCGGCATCGTTGCACAGGACGCCGACCTTGAGGAAATGGGCGAGGGCGGGGTGATCGTCGAGGTTCAGTTCCCGTAGTGTCGCGTCGGGGTTATCGCTGCGCAGGTGAAACTCGCCTTCGGGAGCGAAACCGACGCCATCGATGTGGTACTCCTGGTCGGCGAGCCAGATGGCCTGGGCGGTCATCTCGTTGCGGGTCAGCGTGCCGGTCTTGTCGGAGAAGATGGTGGAGATGGAGCCCAGGGTTTCCACCGCCGGCAGGCGCCGCACGATGGCGTTGCGCCTGGCCATGGCCTGGACGCCCAGGGCCAGGCCGATAGTGACGATGGCGGGAAGCCCTTCGGGAATCGCGGCGACCGCCAGGCCCACCGCAGCCATGAACATCTCACCGGCGGGCTGGTCATGGATCAGCATGCCCAGGAGGGCGGTAAGCGCCGCTGCTCCCAGAATGAACACCGCCAGAACCCGACCGGCACGATCCAGCTGTTGCAGCAGCGGCGTCTTGAGCTGCTCCACGCCACGCAGCAACTCGGAAATCTTGCCGATTTCGGTATGGCTTGCGGTTTCCACCACCAGCCCCTTGGCGTTGCCTTGCACCACGATGGTACTGGCGTAGGCCATGGCGCTACGCTCGGCGAGGTCGGCATCCTCGGCAACGGGCTCGGTCGACTTGGAAACCGGCTCGGACTCGCCGGTCAGGGCGGCTTCTTCGGTGCGAAAACGGTGGGTCTCGATCAAGCGTAGATCCGCCGGGACACGGTCGCCGCTTTCGACCATGACGATATCGCCGGGGACCAGCTCCTCGGCCGGGATGGTGGTGCGTTTACCGTCGCGCAGCACATTGGCCTGGGGCGAGAGCATGTTGCGAATGCTGTTCAGGGCCTGCTCGGCCTTGCCTTCCTGGATGAAGCCGATTAGCGCGATGATGATCACTACACCGAGTATGGCGCCGGCGTCCAGGGTATGTCCCAGCAACAAGCTTGCGACCGCCGCCACGAGCAGGATCACGATCAGGATATTGTTGAACTGGTCCAGAAGCCGCTTGTACCAGGGCCGTGCCTGTTGCTGCTGGAGCTTGTTGGGGCCGTAGCGCTCCAGGCGAGTTCGTGCTTCAGTGCTGGAAAGGCCCTGCGATGAACTCTCCTGCGCGGCCAAGGCGGCTTCACCGGACAAGTTATGCCAAACCTGGCGTGCAGGGGTGTTCGTCGGCGCATTTTCGGCCATTCCTTACCTCCAGACATCTAGTGCTTCATGACGAGGCCTCGCGCTTTGCTCCGGGTCGAGAGCCACGGGCGAGTCTTCATTGAGCTTTGCCGCTGGCTTATCATGCTGCACTGCGATACTGGAAAGCAAGGCGCTATCCCTCACTCATTGACGGGAGTGGGTTCCTCGATTTCCTGGCCGGGAACGCGATAGCGCACACCATCCGCCGCGGTTTCTTCGTAGCGGCGATTTTCCTCTTCGGCGGGCATTCCCATCACCGTCTCCCGCGAGCCGTCCGGCCAGGTGTAGGTAGTGCAGCCGCCGAGTGCCAGCAGACTGGCGATCACGGGAAGGACGATAAAACGTGGCATAAGAGAACTCCGAATATAAGTATTTGAACATGGTTTCAACGGTCGCAATGCGTACGGACGGCTTAACGATAACCCCGGGCCTGCAAGCGAAAGAGGCGCGCATAGCTGCCGTCCTGGTTCATCAGTCTTTGATGATCGCCCTGCTCGATGATCGATCCATTCTCTATCAGCAGTATGTGGTCCGCCGTGCGCACCGTCGAGAAGCGATGTGAAATCAGGATGGTCATCTTGTCGTGGCGATGGCGGCGGAAATCCGCGAATACGGCGGCTTCGGCGTCGGCGTCCATCGCCGCCGTCGGCTCGTCGAGCACCAGTATATCGGCGCTTTCGCGCATGTAGGCTCGAGAAAGGGCGATTTTCTGCCACTGCCCGCCGGATAGCTCCTGGCCGCCCTTGAACCAGCGACCCAGTTGCGTGTGATAGCGTTGCGGCATGGCATCGATGAAGTCTTCGGCAAGGCCTTGGCGGGCGGCGGTTTCCCAGCGCCCCTCATCCTCGAAGGCTTCGACATCCCCGGCGCCCAGGTTTTCGCCCACCTTGAGCTGGTAACGGACGAAATCCTGGAAGATCACGCCGATGCGCCGGTGCAGGGTTTCGATGTCCCACTCTTTCAGATCGCTGCCATCGAGCAGAATCCGGCCTTGGGTCGGTTCATAGAGGCGCGTCAGCAGTTTGATCAAGGTGGTCTTGCCCGAGCCGTTCCGGCCCACCAGGGCGAGGCTCTGGCCGGGTGCCAGGTGCAGAGAAATATCGCTGAGCGCTGAAGACTCGGCGCCTGGATAGCGGAAGCTCACTTTTTCGAAGCGGATGCCGTCGCCGGGGAATTCGCCTTCATGGCGTGTGCCCGCCGGCGCTGATACTGGTTGCTCCAGGTACTCGTAAAGATTGGAGAGATACAGATTGTCTTCGTACATGCCGCTGACCGAGGTCAGGCTGGCGGATAGCGCGCCCTGTCCCTGCTTGAATACCATCAGATACATGGTCATTTCGCCCAGCGTCAACGTTCCGGCAATGGTTTCCACCACGACCCAGGCATAAGCGCCATAGAATGCCAGAGTACCCAGCAGCCCGAGCAGAAAGCCCCAGCTTTCGCGGCGCAGGGTGAGGTTGCGATCCTCGCCGTACAGGGTCTGGAAGATATGGCGATAACGCTCCAGCAACAGCGGTTCGAGACCGAACAGCTTGACCTCCTTGATGCTGTCCTCCCGGGCGAGCACGGTTTCCAGGTACATCTGCATACGCGTGTGGGGCGAGCGTCGGCGGAACAGATGGAATGCATCGCCGGAAAACTTGGCTTCCGAGGCGAAAACCGGCAACGCACCGATGACCAGTATCAACAGCGCCCATGGCGAGAACTGAACCAGCAGAACGCCGAAGCTGAACAGGGAGATGCCGTTCTGGGTCAGGGAGAAGGTCTTGTTGACCAGGCCCAGCGGCCGGGTGGAGGCTTCACGGCGGGCGCGGGTCAGCTTGTCGTAGAATTCGCTGTCCTCGAACTGGGCCAGCGACAGGGTGCCGGCTTTCTCCAGGATCATGACATTGACCTTCTGGCCCAGCAGCGCCCGCAAGAGAGACTGTTGCGCGGAAAGGCCCCGCTGGGCGAGGGCGATAGCGGCAATGATACCGGCTTCCGCCGCCACGTAGCGCAGTACTGGCCAGACGCCAGCGACGCTAAGCGAGCGTCCCGTCTCCTGATGGTAGGCCATGGCCTCGACCACCGAGTCGACGATCAACTGGCCGACCCACGCCGCCACGGCCGGCAGCACGCCGGCCACTACCGTGCACAAGGCCAGGCCGAGGGTCAGCCGGCGGGACGTCTGCCATACCAGGCGCAGCGCCCGACGGCTGTAGCGGAAGACACCCAGAAAGTTCGACACTTGCCTCATGGTTTCAACCGGATACGCATAATTTTCCTTATCGGTAGTCGTGATGGCTGGCAGGTATTGCTAGTCTAACGAACACCTGACGGCTTTTATGCAATCTTTCTTGCCCATTGGATACGAGACGCCCATGCCGAATTACACGCTATCCGAACGTCTTGCCGTGGCGATTGATATCGCCCATGAAGCGGGGCGCATGATATCCCGAGCCCGAGAGCAACAGGGGTTCGATCATCGCTACAAGGACGGTCACGAACTGGTGACCGATATCGACGTAGAGGTGGATACCTTCATTACCCAGCGCTTGAATTCGCTCTTCCCGGGCGATGGTATCCTGAGTGAAGAGCTGGCGCCGGAACGGGACAACATCGCCCAGGCCAAGGCGCTATGGGTTATCGACCCCATCGATGGCACCGTCAACTTTGCCCATGGGCTGCGTCATGTGGCGGTATCCATCGCCTGGGTGGAAGAGGGCAAGGCCAGGCTGGGAGTGGTGCATGCTCCATTTCTGCAGGAAACCTTTTCTGCCGTGGAAGGCGGGGGCGCGCATTGCAATTCGCAACCCATACGCGTCAGTACCGAGGATCAGCTAGCACGCAGCCTGATCGGGACCGGGTTTCCCTATCGCCGGGAGTCGCGACAGGCGTTGCTCAAGCGTTTCACTCAGGTGATCAATGAATGCCAGGATATACGGCGCAACGGATCGGCGGCACTGGATCTGTGCGATGTGGCGTGCGGGCGCCTGGATGGTTACTACGAAAGCGTTTCCCCCTGGGACTTTGCCGCCGGCTGGGTGATCGCCCAGGAAGCGGGCGCGTCGGTTTCCCACCTTTACCCGGTTCCTTCCGGTATTCCCGCAGACCTTCATGGGGAAAATCTGGTGGTGGCAACCCCGGCCATTCATTCGGCGCTGGAGAAACTGCTGCGTGAGTCGGATGGTGAATGAGCCAATAGATGAAAGTGGAGCAGAAAGCGTTCAATAGCGCCGCGAGACCTGGATCACCGTGGTGATCCCCTGATTCCAGATCATCTCGTAGTGCGCGGTCTGCACGATCGAACGTACCGGCTTGGGTGTCATCAGTCCCCAGCACACGGCATTGGCCTCGCGTACCGAGTGGTAGCGAATCCCGATTTCACGGTTATCCCGCATGGCTGCGCCGAGCTGTCTTGCCGCGCTGTAATCGTTGGCGCTGTAGATGGGGTCGCTCGGCGGCAGGACGAGCCCATCGCGAACTCCCGCTTCGTCGAATTCACAGGCCAGGCCACGGAAGGTGAAGCGTTCGTAGTTCAATGACGGTACGTTGCGCCAGTAGGCCTGCTGATGATGTTTCACCTCGGCAATGGCGGTCTGTAGCGCATCCGCCATGTAGAGAATGCCAAAGCTGCCGTCACTGAAGCGTGAGCCGTCGGGCGTGACATGGGTAAAAGGAGCGGTGGCATAGGTGCAGCCGGAGATGCCGAAGGGAATCTCGTCGCGGGCCACCAGGGCGAGATTGCCCGCTTCTGTCAATATTCGCGGGTTGGTCAGGGCCTGCAGTTCGTACAGCGACTCGAACTCATCGGCGCTGGCGACATCCTCGAAAAGGCTGATGGGAGGGAACTTGCTGTTAACCAGCCGGTAGCCCTTGACCGGGCGTGCCGGCAAGCGCGGCAGGTGCTCCAGCGCTACCATTGGCTACCACGCAGCGCATCGATACGCTTGAATGTCTCGTAAATGGCGGCGAAGTCCCCCGATCCCATGATTTCCAGCGGCGAGCGGCCGGCAAAGAAGGGGTTGCCGTTGGCCATCTTCATGAAGCCATAGAGGTTGTCCGGGTTATCGAACACGATGCGCAGGGCGGCATGAATATTGAGGATATAGCTGATACGCGTCAGCTGGTCTCGGTCGAGCTTGATCTCATGCATGCTGCCATTCTTGGCCTTGGCGTAGGTGCTATGTGAGACCCGCAGAATAGCCTCACCCTGCTCGCCGCTGGCGTTCCACTTCTCCAGGATGCGGACGGCGGCTTTCAAGCCGGTGGCAGCCACAGTCTTGTCGTGGGTAAGCGCTTCCTGGGCATACATGATCGAGTGCCTCCTGATGTTTATTTGCAAATACTAGTTCATTGAAAAAGTATCTGCAAATACTTCTGAAGAAGGCTGAGTATAAGGTACTTCGGGTGGGGGTGATTGGCATCCTGCACCTAATCGAACACAACAAAAAAACCGGCAGCCCTTAGGAGCTGCCGGTGTGTCGAGCGAGGCGCTACCGCATCAGTTTTTCGAGCGCCGCCCGGCCAGGGCAACGGCGCCGATCAACGCGCCCGCGATCACGGTCGTGGTCATTACCGGGTGCATCGAGGCGTTGCTGTACAGGCTGGTCTTGGAAACGTGACTGGCGTAATGGGCGCGTTCGCGCATGTCAGTAGCCGGTTCGTGCAGCGCGAAGTGGCGACGATGTTCCGGCTTGCCGGTCTGCTGCTGGGAAATGACCTTCGCCGACATGATTTTATCCATCAACCGCGGTGCGCAGTGTCCCAGTGCGGCCATGAGCCGGCCACCGCCACCGACGAACATGTCACGGCGCGGGTGTTCGGCGCAGAAGAGAATGCTGCGTGCGACGATGCGGGGATCGTAGAGCGGCGGCGGCAGGGTCGGCTCGTGGTCCATGGCATTGCCGGCGTGTTCGGGGAAGGGCGTGGCGATGCTGGCCGGCTTGATCAGCGTGACCGAGATGGGCGCGCCGACGTGTTCGAGTTCCATGCGCAGGGCGTCGGTGAAGTCCTTGACGGCATGCTTGGCGGCCGAATACATACCCTGATAGGGAATGGCCTGGTCCGAGGCGATCGAACCGATGTTGATGATTGCGCCGGAGTAGCCGTCGCGGTGCTGGCCGAGGTGGCGTGCCGCTTCCAGCGAGCCGTGCACGACACCCCAGAAGGTCGTCTCGAACAGGCGGCGGTGATCTTCCTCCCCGATGTCGAGCAGGTTGCCGAAGAGGGACACCCCGGCATTGTTGATCCAGGTATCGAAGCCGCCGAAGGCCTCGATGGCGGTTTGCGTTATTTTGTGAACCTGCACCTTGTCGCCGACGTCCACCGCGACGTGGACGGCCTCGCCACCGGCATGATTGATTTCATCGCACAACTCGCGCAGCGTATTCTCGTCGCGTGCCGCAAGCACCAGACGTGCCCCATGGGCGGCGGCCATGCGCGTGGTCGCCAGGCCGATGCCCGTGGTGGCGCCGGTTATCACGATCGTCTGATCTTCCAGGTCTTTCAAGTGCAGTGCCATTGTCGCTCTCCTTGCTGACTGTTGATGGTGACTGATGAGGGTTGGGGCAAGAGTGGTTGTCGCTGAGGTGTTTCAGTCAGCTAACACTATTCCACACTCTTGCCGTGCGAGGGTCGGGCACGTTGTCGAAATCGCGGGCCAGCGCCTCCAGATCGCGCGCCATGGTCTCGCCGGACATGGGGCGTCCATGACCGGTCATGACCACGCTGGGTTTGAGGTCGGCCAGGCGTCGCACGGAATCGCGGGCAGCCTCCCAATCGGGAGTGAAGTAGCGCGGCGGTCCACTGAGTTCTCGATGTTGGGTCAATACCTGATAGAGCTCATCCTGGCGGACGGTAACGAAGGCATCGCCGACGATCATGGCGCGGTCCGTGTCGCGGAAGAAAGATACGTGTCCTTGAGTGCTACCGAACCGACGTGATCGAAGTGACCGTGAGTCAGGATGATTGCTTCGGGACGAGCGTTCTCTCCGAATCGAGAGGTCGCCGCTCTTGAACGATGTCATGGGCATGACTTTGTTGCGCAACGGGTTGTGAGACATGGCGAATCCTCCCTTATCGGCTGATTGACCTTAAGGGTAGGAGTTGTGGGGAAGTTGGCAGTTTAATTATGTAAGCGGCCGAGTGCAGGCACATGGCTCTGCAGGATAGGATTCCTATGCGTTCCTATGCGATAGTTGACAATTTGTTGACCACACAAAAAAACCGCCACCCGGCATGATCCGTAAGTGGCGGTTTCTTTTACTGATTCTGGTCGGAGCGACAGGATTCGAACCTGCGACCTTTGCAACCCCATACCTTTACTTAGAGTTTTTGGATATAAACGATATCCACCTTAATGAGGTAGAAAAGGTTGATAAATCAAAATGATAAGCCTATATCCGGCTTTATGGCATGTTGCTGGATGTTGCTGCTTGTTGCCGACGCTTGGAACCTATTTGGAACCTAGAAATTGGCGAGGCACATACACCTCACTGCTCGTGACTTGTGAGTTCTCTCCCATACCTAGACCTTAGTAGGAGCTGCCTCTGTTAACGGGGGCGAGGTCAGTACTATGGCATTCTATGTCCGGATAGCCCTTCGGTTCGCCGACTGAGATACTTTGCAATATAGTTATATCAAATTTCCATGGTGTATCAGCTATGGAAGCACTGAAGGAAGAGCACAGGCATGAACGTGACACTGAGAAGGCCGTTTCAAGCTTCTGGGTGGCCGCGCCGGAGACACGCTGGATGGCCTGATCCGCTCGGGTATCCCGCTGGTCGCACTAGACAATCTCACCCAGCACGGTATCGACGCCAGCCGGCTAGGCTTCATCAATACGCGCACCCTGCGCCACCGCCGGCAGAAGTCGGAGCCCCTGTCGTGCGACGAGGGGGACCGTCTCTACCGCTTGAGTCGGATCGTGGTGCTGGCCGAGGATGTGTTCGTCAACCAGGAGAAGGCCGCCAGGTGGCTGAGCAAGCCGCGCCGCGCTCTGGACGGACAGAGTGCCTTTGACGCCATCAAGACAACTCCGGGCTTCCTCGCTGTCGAGGAGCTGCTTGAGCAGCTGCGCTACGGATATGTGTCATGAGTGAGGCCTGTCTCTGGCGAAATATCGTAGTTCGGGGAATTCGGACATCGGAGGGACGGAGGTACCATGGCGTTGGCCTAGCCACAAGGGCCGCCCCATAGTCTACCTCGTGGATTACCGGCCTTCTGCGTGCTGGAGATTCTTGTTCAACTTGAGGGTGCGGCGGACGAGCTTCCTAACCCTCTTGCCGGCGAAGGCGGGCAGGGTGGTCCTCGGGGAGCCCTTCCAGGAAACGGCGATAGTGCGCATCAAGCAGATCACCTCAGGCCGGCACATGTCCAGGGGCCATCCGCTTACCGTCGAGGGCACCATAGGTGGGGTCTTCAATTAGCTGGGGCGCGACGACAAGGGTCAGGGTGACGGGGTCGATGGCGATCCGAAAACTATCGAAGAGGCGATGTATGTCGACGCGCAGGCATAGGCCATTGGCGGGATGGTTGGAGTGCGGCCCCGTATAGCGGCTGATATGAACGGCCTCCAGGACCAGGTCTTCCCGGCACCCGGTGACGCAGCAGGTATCGTCAAAGTTAGCGAGCACCTCCTGGCGAAAGCCTGGCTGTCCTTCCCGGACGACGATGTCATGGCGGCGGCGTGTTCTTAGGTCCTTGCGTAAAGTCTCTGGGCTGGGAACGCTGGCGTAAGAAGCAGGCGCCGGCGCCAGCAGCGGGCCATCGCCCCCTCATCGTGGTCCGGTAGAAACTCTTCCAGTTTGAGGATCTCGCTGTGTTCCAGTAGCGACTGCCAGCCGCTATCGGCGGCGATGCCTGCCTGTGCGCGGAGCCGGGCGAGTGCCCCACAGGCGGCCTCCAGGCTGGCGAAGCTGTCCGGCCGGCGCTCCCAGGCCTCCTTAAGTTCCACATGGTTCAACTCTGGTAGGGCTCGGCGCGTCAGCGGCCTGGAGGTGGAGACATTGGCGTCATCCGACTCACAAGGCGCCTGGTCGTCCAGCGGCGACTCGGGCTCCACTTGGGGCATGAATGTGCGGATCTCGTCGCGATCCATGTAGGCGAGCCAGCCCTGGTAGGTATCGACAGCTCCGGTGTCGCTCTCGACCAGCGCCAGCGCCTCTGCCGCCACTTCGCGCGACCCGCACAGCCGGTTGCGGTGCTCCCAGATCACATGCACCTCGTCGAGCGTCATCTCGGCAAGATCGTCGGGCTCGTAGACCCAGAGATGCCCCAGGGTAGGGTATGCGAATACCGCTTCTTTAGGTTCCGCTTCGAGAGAATCGTCAATGATGGGTCCAGTGTCGCCACAGGAAACGACTTTATTTTCTCTGATCAGCCTTAGTTCGAGCGGGTGGAGCGGCTCCGGTGGCTCGCCATTGTGGCGGCCGTAGGGGACAAACCGGACTCTGCCCGGCGGGCTCATGCGACGTAATCCCAGCCGCTCTCTTTCGATCTGAGCCAACCTCATTCGCTTCGCGGCATTTTTGGCTTCTGCTCTTGATTTTGAAGACATCCTGCGACTCGTATCTATCGTAATGCCGTGCGCTTTCAACGCCTGTGTTCACTTCAGCCATCCATAGCATCGGCGAGCGGGGCGGGAAGCGCGGGAACGGATCGGCAGAGCGGTAGCGACATAGCTAGCAACTCGCCGATAGAAGCATAAGCCCGAGCAATGCTCCAACAAGATGTGCCATAGTGCGGAGACCAGCACCATTCACTCTCCGACCAAGAGGCAATGGCGATGCCTTTCGTCCCATCTCTCAATGCAGAAACAGACTTTTAGGGCCTGTCCGAGCGCGTCACGGACCTGTCCGAAGCGGACCAGAGAGTGGTCTTCGACGCCATGACAAGCCCGGCGGCACCGACCGACAAGCTGCGGGCCTCCTTCGAACTCTACCATCAGACATAAATTCGGGGCTAACAGCCTTTCCCTCGATCTGCAGCCGGTCTACGTTCTCCCTTTCAAGCGCCTTTCATCGTCAATGACCGCCACCTTGAGGGGAGAGATGCCGGACCAGGACCAGAACACGACGTTGACGTCACGCGCCAAGGCACCGGTTGCCTAGGGTGGCACCCGTATGCCCACGATGCCTTCATGGATCAGCTGCTGGGCGATGCGCCAGGCGATCACAGGTTTGCCCTGACGCTTCTTAGTCAGCCAGGCTTCGCTGAGCCACTCGTTGGGGCTGGATGCACCAGCGACTGTATCCGTGGCTCGCACAGATCGAGAATCGGTCCGCAATCCACCTCATATTTGCACAGGGTCAATGGCTGAGTCTTGAACGCAAACCCCTGCTGGGCCTCCAGCCAGGCCGTCTCGAAGCGCTCGCTGGTGTAGAGTGTTGGACGGCCCCTTTGATTCCAGCGAGCGGCACCGTCGCCGCTCTCGGAGGCGTGCTGCCAGAGGGGGTTGTGACCTTTATACACGATACCGCGGTAGGGGAAGGCGTGATCTCGCAGACTCACGCATACCCGTCTTCGGCGATATGGGACAGGTACTCGCGCACCTCATCGGCCCGACCCTGGGAGAGCAGATCCTCGGCCGTCAACCCGCCCAGAGGGGCGATCGGATACGAGCGATACCACGACCAGGCGACACTGAGACTACCGGCCCAGGGCTCGATGCGCTTGAGGATCTCCGTCGCCTGGCGCAACCTCTGCTGGGTCGCAACCGATGTCAGGCGGTCCCGGCGGATGATAGCATCGTGTCGGAGCCCGATCGCCGAGGCGAATTCCTTCTTGGTGATGTGCAGTTCGGCGACCAAGGCGTTTGGCGCGAGGTAACCCTGTCGCTCCATCACATCCTGCAGTTCAACGTTCATGGCAATACCTGAAAATGACGTATTTATACGTCAGCTTAGATGGAGTCGGCCGCAGCTCAAGCGAGGGGAAGGGAAGAGGCTCATCGTCGAGGGCCGACGAAGCGTGAGATGGTGGTGACCTGAGTGGAGGCCGGAATCGTAACCGAGACCATGGTCCATTGGGGTGGGTTGCATCTCTGCGAACCCGTGAGTCTTTACAGACATAAAGACGAAACGGGCAACGCCCCTCGGCACTCAATCGATTTTGGCAAACCGGCCTCTGGGGTGAAGCAGAGGTGACCCAGCCGGCGGTGCCTGCATACACCAGAAGTCACCATAGCTCCGTTGAATCACACGGGTCCCGACAACTAGCCGGGACCCGATTGGTGCCAAAATTTGTAGGTAAATACTTTTTGTACTAGGTTCTGTCTGAAAAGTCATAAATGCTACGCTATTCCCGTTCATCGAACGGGAGGGCGATATGACAGGCCGTTACGAGCTTTCTGATCAACGTTGGCAGATGATCGAAGACATCGTTTCTCCACCGCAGACCATCGGGCGGCCACGCCGGGATGATCGCCAGATGCTCAACGGTGTCCTGTGGATTCTTTGCTCTGGCGCACAGTGGCGCGACCTGCCGGAGCGTTATGGTCCCTGGAAGACCGTCTATCAGCGTTTTCGGCAGTGGCGTGATGACGGTACCTTCGACCGGATACTGGCCCGTCTGCATCTTCGTTTGCGTGAAGATGGCACCATGGATCTCGACACATGGATGGTGGATTCCACTTCCATCAGAGCGACCCGGTCGGCCAGCGGTGCCGGCAAAAAGGGGGATCGATAGAACCCCGGGATCATGCGCTCGGCCGTAGCCGTGGCGGGCTGACCACTAAGATACACATGCTGTGCGATAGCCATGGCTTTCCACTCGCCTTTTCTCTGTCGGCAGGTCAGCGCGCCGACTCGATTTACCTGACGGAACTACTGGAAAAGGTCCGGTTACCGGGTCGTTCAGGTCGACCCCGCAAACGCAGCCGTTACATCGTGGCAGACAAGGGGTACGACAGTGATGCGCTGCGGCATTACTGCACGCGTTATGGCATGCGCCCGATCATCCCGTATCGCCGTATGCATCGACGCCCGAAGCCCGGACTTCCGCACCGGTTTGACCGGCCAAAATATCGCCAGCGTAACGTGGTGGAACGTCTGTTTGGCTGGCTGAAGGAAAAACGTCGGCTCAATACTCGTTACGATAAACTAGCCAGTAGCTTTAAAGCCATGGTGACATTGGCCTGCATCGAGCGATGCATGAGAGCCGACTTTTCAGACAGAACCTAGCTCAAATCGTTAATTATCGCTGTAAGTGAAGAAAAAATACCGATCGTTAGATAGTTTTTCTTGCTTCGAGGTTTCCTTTTTTTGACATGCCATGGATGGCTGCTGGATTCGTGAGAGAACAGAATAAGACCGTATTCATTAAGTCTTTCAGCTACTGCAGCCTCGGTTAATTGTTCATCCGAAATTTCAGGATTAAGTGCCTCTGCAAACTTGAGTTCGCAATCTTCGATGTCATTGCATCCTGCAGACGCTAAGGAAACGCTGCACAAATCCCACCGCAGCTGCCTGATTGGTACCGGCGGGGTATAATCTGACCTTCCTGCCACCGTCTGACAGAGCCACCCGATGAAGCAGATCTCGTTTGCCCAAGCCGAGCACCAGAACAAGAAAAAAGTCACCCGCCGCGAGCGGTTCCTGGCCCAGATGGAGGCGCTAGTGCCTTGGCAACGGCTGATCGATGCACTGTCGCCGTCCTACTTTCCCAACGCGGCAGGCAAGCGCGGCCGGCCCCCCATCGGCCTGGAGCGCATGCTGCGGATCTACTTCCTGCAGCAGTGGTACGCGCTTGCCGATGAGGCGCTCGAAGATGCCATCTACGATAGCCAGGCCATGCGTGACTTCATTGGTATCGACCTGGCCATCGAGAGTGTGCCGGACGCGACCACGCTGCTGCGTTTCCGCCACTTGTTGGAGAAGCATGCGCTGACCCAGCGGATCTTCGAGGAAATCAATGCCCATCTGACCGAGAAGGGCCTGTTCATGCGCGAGGGCACCATTGTCGATGCCACCATCGTGGCGGCGGCGCCTTCCACCAAGAACAAGGCCAAGCAACGCGATCCGGAGATGAAGCAGACCAGGAAGGGCAAGCAGTATTACTTTGGCATGAAGGCTCATATCGGCGTTGATGCCGTCACCGGGCTGGCTCACAGTGTCACTGCCACCTCGGCCAATGTCGCCGATGTCACCATGGTGAACCAGCTGGTCCGAGACGATGACAAGCAGGTATACGGCGACGCGGGTTACACCGGCATGTGGAAGTATCTGGACGAAGAGAAGGATGCCCCGGCCTCCCGCTGCTGTGTTGCCGCCAAGCGCAGCCCCATCAAGAAGATGGAAGACAGCCCCATGAAAACGCTGCTGCTGGCAATCGAGAAGGCCAAGGCCAGCATCCGCTCCAAGGTCGAGCATCCGTTTCATGTCATCAAGAACCTCTTCGGCTACCGCAAGGTGCGCTACAAGGGGTTGGCCAAGAACCAAGCGCAGCTATTCAGCCTGTTCGGACTGGCCAATTTGGTACTGGCGACACGATGCGAAGGCCGAGTTGACGGGGCCAGTGCGCCTTGAATCTGCCCTGTCAGCCGGATAGTCCGGCTGGCAGGAAAAACAGACCACCTAAGGTGGTTAGAAAATGATCGCTGACTCGGTGATTTTGCTACTCTGAGTCCTTCAGTCGCTCAGAGGCTAATTGATCAGCGGTTCCCTAACAAGGCAACAAGATCGACACAGGATTCGTTCCAGCAAGAAAGATTGGAAGTATTGATCTTGCCGTCAGTTAGGTAGGCAGTATAGACAGCAGTTTTCTCTGAGATCGTGACGTCAGCCTTTACGAGGCCATGGTCCTCAAAAGCATAGTTGTCACAGTGAATGTTCTTAACATTAACGGCAATTCCGTTAAGGTTAAATTCCTTTTCTTTCATGCAACCTCCTCATCAATTTGATCGATTTAAGAAAAATGAATGCTCATTTTCTTGACTATAAATTAACACCTAATACACCAAAATGTAGCTCGGCTAATTCGCAATTTTATTTAATTACCCGCTCCATAACTTTTTAAGAAATGGGCATTCCTTTGCAGTAGCATTCCCTAGTCGACTGAACCAGGAAAAAATCAACAGTTCTCAATCGCAAGAAAAACGTCACAGCCCCGATGCGACGCCATATGTCGCACCAAGACCCTAAGCTCGATTTCACAATAGAGTGACAAGGAAGGAGGGGTACATGGGGGAGGTAACGGCTAGCGAGACCCGGCTATGCGAAGCCCCGATCGTTCTAGACAGCAACGGCGGTACCGCACTCTATGGTCCCTGTGGTAACCGGGACCAAGGTCGTCGTCTGCAAATAGATGAGCCTCGCCTGCGAGCGTTGGATCTTCATGACGACCCGCACCTGGAAGTGCTGGACCTGCGCTGCTGTGGGCGACAGCACTACCTTCACCTGCAACTCGATCGTCTTCCGAGACTGAGTGAAATTCATCTGCCACGCCTTGTCGGTGGCGTCATCCTGCACCTGTTCAGTCTGGAATTGCCAGGGTCGTTGACCATCAATGGCAATGTCAGCGAAATTGATGCTGACTGGCAGCAGGGTTCCCTTCGCCTGGTTCAACCCCGGCGTTGCTGGGAGAGAGTGCAATTGCTGGGGCACGATGCCAGGCCGGCAGACCTTTCTCTCATCGACAAGGATGGGGTGCCGTTGACCATCGTTCTCGGACCGGCATTGCTGCAAGTTATGCAGCATGAGGGTGTGCTGCACTTGAAGGGCAAGGGACATGTGTACCTGTCCGATGCCTCCCCGCTTCAGAGACTGGTGGTCGAGGGACCCAGCCGCGTCAGCATCAAGCGGGCATACGCCTTGCGCAGCTTGCGACTGCTTGGACCAATGCGCTTCGTAGGCGATCAGCTCGACGCGCTGGAATGGGTGGATGCCGGTCAGGGGGTGTGCCGAGAGGACTCCCATGAGGCGCGACCGAATTCAGTACTGTGTCAGGGTTATCTAACCCTCCGCGGTCAGATGCCAGCTCTGACCCTGGCCGATGCCTGGCGTGAGGTGCAGCTTCATGCTCCTCGTCTCGAACGGCTATCGCTGGGGTGGGCAACCATGCTGGAGATGCATCATTGTGGCCGGCTGGACTCGGTGAACCTTCCCGATGGCCTGCCGATCGACTGCCACGGCACGGTGCCCATGCCGCTGCTACACGTGGCACGCTTTTTCATCGATGAGGCGACGCTCAGGCAGGCGCTGACCCGATTGGAAGCCGGTGAGCACTCGCTGTTGGAGAGTGTGCTGACCATGCTGCCGCAGCGTGCCGGGGCGCAGTCGGCCTTCCACGGCCTGACTACACTGGTGCGGCTGGCTGAGCAGGGCTTCGATGCGGAGGCGCTTTGGCAGTGCCGCCGGGAAATTGCTGCCTGGCAAATGATCCCCCAACGCCGCCGTCGGCGTATCCGGCTCACCGACCAGGATCTGGCTCGTGCCGATGGGCAGTGGCGCTGGGAGCTGCCTTGTGATCGATCTGATGAAGGAGTGCTGGCCGATTTGCGTCTATGGGCACTATGCAGCAAAGCCAGTTCTACGGCCCAAGCCTACCGCAAGATCTTGCTGACCAGTCGCCGGGAGCGAGAAAGCTTCCAACTAATGGTGCGATTTGGTTCTCGTCCTGGTACCCCGGAACCGATTCGCTCGCTGATGCTTGAAGTGCTGGTCAAGGAGTACGGCAGCGGTGAAGTGCCTGCTTGGCTAGAGCATCACGAGGGTAAGCGGCCTAATGCATGATCTACTGGGTTTTCCGGTCCCCTTTACCCCCGAGGCGGCATGAGTGGCGCAAGCGATCGCGGAGTCGCTTATTTTGATGTCCGGGTGCATCAGGCCATCCTTGCGCAGCTTGAGCTGGAGGCGCTCTAGCACGGACTCGAAGTACCCTCGTCACGCCACTGGTTATATCGGTCATATACCGTGGTCCAGAACCATCGCGTTCGAGTAGGTCGCGCTATTTGGGCCCGAGCACAGAACCCAGAGGAATCCCATCAAAACCTGGCGGTCGTCCCATCGCCTGGAACAGTGGGACGATGTTCTTGATCAGTGAGCAGCTCTGGTCGGGGAAGGTCGTAGCGTCCTGTCATACCTCATCTATGCTGTCAAGGCATAGGGGAAGTTAGCAAAACCCTTTTCGTACAAGCCTAACAGTTGTCTTTACTATGTCACGCGTTAAACAAAAGAGGGCAAGCCCATGTCCGCCGCTGAATCATATGCACAACATGAACTCAGCATTCGGGAGCGTACTTTGGAGCGGCTCACCGGTAAACGGATGTCGCAGGCTCAATCTGATTTCGAGATCCTTGAGGTAATCGAGAAGGGCTTGTCGTCTCAGAAAATTATCGACTTCGTCAAGTCGCTCAGCCTGCTTCACGACCAGAAGGCGCTGATCAAGGCAATCGGCTTGTCCGAGCGCGCGCTATATCGCCGCATCAAGAAATCCGAACCGCTTACTGCTGATCAGAGCAGCCGCGTTTGGCGGTTCGCCGAGATTCTGACCAAGGCTGAGGATGTATTCGGTGACTCCGTGGAAGCTGTACGCTGGATGAGTACACCTGCGTTGGGGCTGGAAGGCCATAAGCCGATTAACCTGATTACTACCCAAGTGGGTTACGAACTCGTTAATGAGTTCCTAAATCGTCTGGATTATGGGGTCTATATCTGACGATCAAGTAGGCAAGACCGGAGGTGTCTCTTGTGGCGACTGAAGAGCTATCGGCGTCGAGGCTTCCTCCCGCAGAACATGCCTTGCGCATATTAATAGCTACAGTAGCCATCGCTTATCGAACTCTCTAAAGTGTCCACTTTTGATATAGCAACGCGAGGGAGCGGTATGAGCAATGGTTGATGATCGTGGCGTGGATGAAACTGCCTCACTGGACGGCCTTGGTCTGACGCACCCGCATATCAAGGTAGAAGTTAAGCACCGAGCGGGGGGCTCAATAGATCTGCAGCTTTATCGGTACACTGCGTGAAGGGGATAATGGCGTCACTTTTTTCGGAAGTAAGAGAACCGGCCCGACGGCGCCAAGCTTGGCATTCCGAGATTCCCATTCGATGCTGAGGCGAGCTCGGTTGGGTGGTCGCTGATACGCTTCACCACGACTCGCTGGAGCTGAATCGAACACCGGCGTCAGGAAGGCATTTCTGCCGGCACGATCAGTCACGGCCCGAAGGTAGTGAAGCGTATCATGTGCATTGAGGCTCCGGAGTGGGCTAATGAATGCGGCCTGACTTGGCTTATGTCCCCAAAATTAAGATGCTATTGGATACGAGCAAACGTTCCTGCTTATTTCTAATCCAAAACCACCGTGACGGTACTATCGTTAACTAAAATTACATCTCATGGTGAAAAAGGCATGCCGTTACGTAACTAAACATGCGTTGGGAGCTCACGGCGCACACATTCGAAGAGTTGCTCAAGATCTGGAGAGTCGTCCCGGATCGAATAATACTCGACCAATAGTGATAGCGGATGGATGCCCATCACCTCCGCAAGCTCTTCAACTTTGCCAAGCGTCGGCGTCTTCAGCCCGCGTTCAAGCGTACTTAGAT
The DNA here is from genome assembly GCF_039691755.1 of Halomonas sp. Bachu 37. NCBI lineage: Bacteria > Pseudomonadati > Pseudomonadota > Gammaproteobacteria > Oceanospirillales > Halomonadaceae > Halomonas > Halomonas kashgarensis. The sequence goes on from NZ_CP137552.1 coordinate 855,184, forward strand.
AAGTGCGGCTGCTGACATTTGAAAAGTCCTCCTGAGAGAGCTTCTTGACACGTCTCAAACGCTGTAATGCTGCCCCAAATGCTTGTTTCGACTCCATTACTATCCCCTGAAAAGGGACTATGTAGCCAAAGTGAACACTTTAGGGCTACAATCTATAGTGTTCATTTTTGGAGGTGCTCGTGATTGTCACATTGGATCAAGTTGAAATGCCCTGGGGCGGCTTGCTGGAGGAATCCCCTGAGCGCCGGTGGGAGCACGGTTGGCTTGCTGACAAAAGGGCTTGGTTTTTCGTAAGGATTGGCCGTATCAGGAATGGAGTGGAGGACGATCTAATTCTGCTTGCTCCACCGATGCCGCAGTTCGAATATGTTTTGCCGCGATTGATCGAGGGGCATTGGCTTATTGATGTGATGCTTGTTAGCCCGCCAAGTCTGAACGGCCTAGGAAGATGGGCGATGGACCCTCTTAAGTCCTTGTATGAGGTTTCAAGTCAACGTAATCCTAAGCTGCAAGGGTACATTTACGAGGTCGATGGGCGGGAAAGCATGCGCGATTGGCCTTTTGATAAATATGAAACATTGGAAGAGGAAAAGGTGATTTTTTCTATGAGTGAGAAAACAAATAATTGGTTGAATATGCATGGCTAACTGAACGACAGCGTGCCATTGGCAGCTCAGGAGGGGAACACTTTAGCACTAGTTACAGACACTTGCTTCATCGGGACTACTAGGTAGGTTCCCGTATATCTAAGTCTTTAAGGCGCTCAAGGCGGCTCTTGGCCCTAGTCACGGTATACGGTCAATTAAGGCCTGAGGGATCCCCACGAGTTCTGTGCTATTCGTCGCATAATGTCTGTTCACTGACCTCCTCGCGAAGGCTCTCTCGGAGGATTTCCCATGAGGGCCAGGGCACGGCCCCCGACTGATGACGCCGAAGCCACTCCAAGTCCAACCGCCACACAGACAGCACGCGCCGGTGCCGGAGACTGTTGCTCTGGTAACGCCGCTGTTGCCCGTTGGCCTGGACCTGCAGGCCAGCCACCATCACGGCCACGTTCGCCAGCATGGAGATCAGCAGCAGGCTCTCGATGCGCTTGCCCTGCCGAGACCGATGCATACCGAAGCCCAGTCCAAACAAGGGGCTCTTGATATCACGGAAGCCTTCTTCAATCTGCATGCGCTGCCGGTAGATAGCGACCAGCTTGTATGCCAGCACTGAACGGTCCGGCAGGTTGCTGACCAGTACCCAGGCTCCTTCTGACGCCGGGCGATCGCCTAGCTGCCGCTATCCAGGGAGACTTTTCCGCGTTTGTTGCGATGCTTGCGCCCCCGCGGCGGCTGATGGTATAGCACCATCCGGGTGGTGAGCGGGTTGCTTTCGGCGTTCTGGACGGGGCCCAGGGTACGTGGCACCGATGTCGCTTGCTGAAACAGCGTCTCCACGGCCTGCCACGCTTGCCCCGGTGCCTGGTAGCGAGTCGGACAGCGAACCCGGCCGACGTAATATCAGCCGCGCGCCTCGACCGCCCGGGACCAGGGATTGCGAAAGCCGGCATCGGTGACCAGGATCGGCGTGGCGCCGTCGGGCAGAATCTCGGCTAGGGCCGCCAGCAGGTACGCTTCGCAGCGAGGACAGCCCTCCTTGTGGTGGACCTTCTCGAAAATCGGCAGTGATCGCCCGGCGAACGGCACCGCGGCGCGGAGCAGGAACTGTCGGTCTCGATCATCGATCGGCGACCAATCCACCAGAATCAGTGGGCGCGTGGTGTGACCAATCAGCCGGGTGGCCACGAGCCAATAGAACAGCGGCCGCTCCTGGGGCAAATGAGAATTGCCCAGTAACCGATCGACCCGCTTGATGGCGTGTTTGGTATCCGCCGGTCCCGGCAAGGCACGGCCCAGGGCGGTCAAGCCCAGGCGACGCTCCCCCAGCAGGGCCCCCACCGTGTCGAGCAGTGTCTGCAGGCGCTTGGCATGGATCGAGGGAGTGAAAAGGTCAGCAGGTATGCAAGAATCGGGGGGCCTGTATGGGTCTCCTTCGGCATATTGTTGGTTTGGCGATTAACAACATGCCAGCCCATGCAGGCCCTTTAAATCATATCCCCTGATCTTGCTATCTATTTTCTGGGGATCCGTCAGAATTAAGGCCATACTCAGGAAAATATAGGTGCCAGGACTTCGGCTTCGTCTTGCCGGCGCCTCAGCCAGCGCCGGAGCTGAGGAGAGTCCACAATGAGTGTGGTTACCCGATAGTGCTTTCCCTGAGGGGTGATGATCTGGCCGCGGCCAATGGGGCGCTGGAAGAGCGCTTCTGCCAGTTCGCGGCTGACGCGCATTTCCAGCGTAATGGCCTCGCGGGTACCCAACATGTACTGCTGGGCGAGGTCGGGCTCCAGGCCACGCCCGCCTAGGGCCAGTCCCTGAGCCTCGGCTCGGCTGACACGGTACAGCGGTATCAGTGCCAGGCTCTCCTCCGGATCCTCTACCTGGGTATGCTCCGCCAGGAGATACAGCATCTCTTCCAGAAGCAGCAGGCGCAAGGCAAACACACCCTCCAACTGACGCGGGCCATCAAGCGTATCGAAATGGAGCTTCAACAGTTGCTCGTTGGCCAGGGCGTCCTCGATGGCCTGCTGAATGTCCGGGTCGACGCTGGGAGGCTCAGGGCGCAGGGGATCGGGAAGATACTGGAAGTCACGCTGCCAGCGCTGGGTGTGGACATTGTGGGCCGCGGTAGCCCGGGCCTGCTCCCAGTATGGCGTCAATCGTTCAAGGACACCTTGCGGCAACCGGCTGCGGGCCTGGCGCTCCAGTAACGAAAGGGCCATGGCTAGATCATGCTCGTTGAGCAGCATTTCCGGTAACAGGCCATGCCGCGACGTCAGCAGCCAGTGAGTCGTGCGTCTGTTTTTCCCTTGGCATCTGCGCTCCTGCAGGGCTTCGGGGAAAAGGTCGCGCAGCTGTTCAAGACCCCGCTCCACGGTGCGCTTGTCGCCGCGGCACTCAGCCAGCCACCGAGGCTTGAACCTGCCAGAATGACATTTTCCGGACGGGGCGGGTGCGCCTGCAGGGTCGCCAGTAGATAATTGAGCCGCTCGCCAGGCGTGTTCATGCCGCGGTAATCCATGACCTCTGCCAGCATGTCCGGAAACTCATCAACGATCTTTCATAGGGTATGAATCATGGCCGCACCGGGACAGATGGGACAGGTGTTGCACTTGGTCATTGAGATCGCCGTAGCCCTGCGTGAATGGACATACTATCTGCGTGAATGGACATACCGTCTACCGGACTGCGTGAATGGACATACCATCTGCGTGAATGGACATACCATCTGCGTGAATGGGCATACTGTGAATAACTTATTTCTATTAAAATCCAACTGCTTAAATGCTGTTTTTGAGGCTCTAAACTAACTGTTATTTTAAACTGTTTTTAAACTAGGACGTCGCCGCGAGCAGTGGCGGTCTGATTCTGGCGTCTCGCCACTGGCAGGCTTGTAATCAGTAGGTCCCGGGTTCGACTCCTGGTGTATCACGCCACCCTTCATTAAAAAGTTATGCCGAGAGCGGTAGATCCGCAACAGGGCCTGCTGTGCGACGCGTATGAGTTCGCGGCTGTCATCGGTAGGGCGTTCGAGTTCTAGCACAAGAGAGGGTGAATACTAGAGGTCCTGTAACCTGTGCGGGTTAGTCTTCAGGAATACCGGCACTGCACAGGCCAGGCAGTATTTCTTTCTCGATTTCTCTGCACCGCGCTGAGCATTCTGCCGGATCACCTCCTGAATTTGCTTAGGTCCTGGGTGAGCTTGCCAGAGCTGCGCGATGTCATGATGCGTTGGCGGGCTTCGCCGAAATCGTTCATCTCGATGCAGGGAGTGCCGCGCAGCTCCAAAGTGGTGTAATGACCCCCTGGTTTTTGCTCACCTCAAGCGACTAATGCCGGGTGAGCTTTGGGTGCCACATAGCCCAAGGACTGATGCGGCCGCTCTTCATTGTAATACCGGATCCAGCGACCGATGACGGCTCTTGCCTGGCCTAGTGACTCGAAGCGATGAAGCCAGATGCATTCTTCCTTCAATGAACGGAAGAAGCGTTCTACGAGGCCATTCTGCTCTGGCGTGTACGGCGTCGTGAACTCCTGGCTCAGGCCATACGCCTTCACCGTCGCCGTGTAGTGCCGGCTGCTGAAAACCAGCCCGTTATCCGAGCGTAGCGCCAGAGGCTGATGGACTCGTCCCAGAGCGCCGAGTCGCTGGATCAGGGCCTCTTCCAGGGCGGCTTCCGCTGTATTGCTGCTGCCATTGTCCGATAATCGCCAACCGAGGATCTCCCGCGTGCAGCAGTCAATAATGACTGCCAGGCTGGCCCGTCGATCCTTGCCGCACCAGACGTGAGTAAGGTCAGTGGCCCAGCGCTCATCAGGCTGCGTGGTCACTGATGGCAAGCTCTTGGCACGAGGCCGAAAACCTTGGGGACGCTTGCGCACCTGCCAGCCCTTGAGCTGCAGGATGCGCTGTACGGGTTTGCGATTCTCGCCCAGGACACAGGCCAATCGTCGATAACCATACGTGGGGAAGCGTTCCAAGGTCAGCTTTACGCGCGCTTCCAGCTCTGTATTGATCAAGCGCTGCCGTCTCCTGGGCCGGTAATAGACGCTCCGCCTGGGTACGCCTAGCCAGCGACAGAGCTTGGATAGCGATACCGAATGGCCCTCGTTGGCCAATTCCGCCTGCAACGACACTACGAGTTGTCGTCCTCGTCGAGCAGGCGGCGCCACTTTTTTAATGCATAGATCTGCAGGTGAGCCTCGCCCAGCGCCTCCTTGGTTTCCCGCAGATCGGATTCGTACTGCTCACGGATATCCTTGGGCCGGGCTCGGAACCCGTTCTCCATGTTGCGTTGGGCCTCTTCGATCCAGCCCTCGACTTCGGAGACGGTGAGGTCATGCTGTCGAGCCACCTCAGCGACGGTGGTCTTGCCCTTGAAGATATCCATGACCACGGCGGCTTTACGCTTGGCGGTCCAGCGTTTGACGGTGGGTTCGTTGCTCATCTCGTCCTCCTGATAGCTGCACTATAGCCTGTGCAGCTTTGGAGGGGGTCACTTCAGTGGTGCGTTCAAGCGTGACGAAGAAGCGTCGCCGTATTTTCCTGGGGTCGGCCTGGGCCAGGTCCCAAGCGCTCTTCACGCCGACTATCGCCAGGCGCTCAACTAGCCGTTGCCCGACGCCCAATACATCATCGAGCTCAAGTACGCCGTAGTATGCCTTTCGTCTCCAAGCTATCGGGCTTGAGCACGCAGACACCCTCGTAATACCCATCGCTTTGAGCTCATTCGATAGGGCGATCACCGTGCGGATGCGCTGCTCAAGGCCATTGTGGTACAGGCGCTGGTGCTAGCGAACAGGAGGTGCTGTTATGGCGAGATCGCTTGATGACGTTCTGAATGATGAAAAGCCCGAGGTTGTGGCGCGGGCACAACAACAGGCTCGGAAGATTCTGAAAGACCTGAATTCCCCAAGCTCGCAGGAACAAGCCGGTAGTCAGGATTCCGATTCTCGCTCTCACCAAGACTGAAACAGTGCGTCACTATCTCGTACATAGGTATGAATGTTCCGGCCTACCTGCAGAGCAGCCTGTTGCAATTCGGTATCCAATGCCTTCAGTTGGTTTAGTTCGAATGACCAGTGATTCGGTTGTTTGATGTTATCGGCGATGATGCAGTTCTCGCCGGAGCAGCCATACTGCTCCGCTTTTTAGGTATCGTCCACGGCGATCATCGTACCGAGGGCGACCCATGGTCTGCGTTGGGATAGCGATGCACAATCCGTACTTCCAGTGAACCTGGAGTGCACTTACTGCCGGAGGGACTAAGGGTTTGTTCCCCTTAGGTAACTTTTTTACGAAAATTCATGCACTGAGCATCCTGAGTGCACCTGCAAGTACACAAGGCGAACTTGAGCCTCTTATCAAAGAATCAGCTATCTACTCTGCTGAAATACGAAAAAGATATCTGTTGTCGCCGATGTTGGCCTTCCGTCTCTGAGTAAACCAATTTTTAGCGATCAACCATTTCGACACATGCTTAGGCTTGGGAGGGAATTGCGCTCTATATATGTGTCTACATGGGGGGCATGCCGACACATGGGTAATTCTAATACAGGATTTATTTTCTTAATAATACAAAGCCCTCGGTGTTGCTCTATATATGTGTCTGCATGGGGGGCATATCGACACATGAAAGCGCTGACATGTGGCTACATGGGGCATGTAGCCACATAGATAGGTTAGTGTCGGGAGGGGTACTGTTGGAGAAAAAGCTTACTAAGCGGGAAGTCCAGCTCAGGGAGGAGGCTGAATCGGATAATTGGCTGTGGGACAGCATCAAGGAGAAGGGTTTCGAGGAGACCGATTGGCTTACACTGAGCAACCTGAGCCGTAAGCGGGCCAAGCAGTTTCTGATGCCTGGCTTTAAAATAGCCAAAGCCCGCTTTCGGTCTGCGCAAGTCATTCGGAAAATTCGGGTGGCGCGTAGCGCGGAGGTTGTCTTTCCTGCGGGCCTCGCCTGCGCGGTTCCGACAGAGGCGCACGTTCACCGAGCCACACAGTCGGCGTCGGAATCAGACCTGAATGTCCCCCCCGGTACCCGGCGGTGTCAGTGTTGCCCTGCGGGTTCGGTGAGACTGGCTGCCCGCATCGCCCAGCGATACCGGGAGTGGCGTGCTGGTGGCAAGGCTGCTACTGGGTGTTCCTGTCCTCCCTCTACTCATGCTCTGCCGAGGTGGTGTACTCCTCGCTTGGCTAGCGCCGAGGGGAGCGCAGATGTATGAGACGATACGCTCCCCGTCGATTCCCGACATAGAGCCGACCGGATGCCGATACCAATAACGAGTTCGGCAATGACGAGCTTGAAACCGAAGAGTACGACACCGAATACGAAGAGGAAGAGTTTACCTTCGACGAGCAAGACGACGGCGAAGAGTGGGAAGCTCCTGAAAGTGACGAAGAGCATCGGTCGCATGCCAGTCCGGATTCCCCCCCGGTTAGCCGGGTGGAGCTTCCCGTAAAAATCTGGTGGGTTTACGCGGCTAGATCACACCCAATCCACATGATGTGGCTAAGAACCGCTTTTCGGGACTGAGTAATATTGAACACGCCGGTGCGATCACTCAATATCAAAGCGTTCCGTATAATAACTGTTTGATCGATAGATTGTGGGAAGAGACGCTTTGATTCGACGTGCTACCAGACAGGATATAGAAGCCATGGCCGATATTTGGCTGCGTGGCTCTCAGCTCGCACACAGCTTCATCCCCTATAGCTTCTGGCTCAGCCGCATCGAGGACATGAAGACCGTCTATCTGCCCAACTCTGAAACCTACGTCAGTGTTAGCGAAAGTGACGTCCGCGGTTTCGTCTCGTTGGTGGATGAGCATCTTGCCGCGCTGTTCGTTCATCCATCTGCTCAAGGCCAAGGCTATGGCAAGCAATTGCTGGTCTTCGCGCAGAGTAAGCGACAAGTGCTCTCCCTGTGCGTCTACACTCAGAACCGTCGTGCCGTAGGCTTTTACAAAAAATCTGGATTTAGAGTGCTTGAGGAGAGGCAAGAATACCATACAGGACACCCGGAGTTGCTTATGGAATGGAGCGCAGCGGATACGTGATATATGGATTCCAGCTCCACTACCTTGCGAGCGCCTAACTATTAACAGCCGCAGCGGGCTTCGTCGTGGCCGAGCTGGCGCATCATGCCTCCACAGTCGGGAGCCGGCGGGGGGATAATCCCCCGCCGGCTGATGCTTGACGACTGGTCATCGCCGAATGCGCAGACCAGAGTACTGGCTGATAGCGTTCCAACGCCTCGTAGCGCCATCAAGCGCTTCGCCACCGGGTCAGTCTGTACGTGCTCTGCTCGATGCTCCCCGTGATCGCCTCAATACGGATATCCAAGAAACGCAGATCCTCCGTAAGGCCATTCTCGGCATCTTACAACCAGCGAGGCAGTGCAACCCGGAGCTGACCAATACCGACGGGTGCCACCACCAGCCCGTATTCACCGACCAACAATGGATCCGGTTGGCTTTGGCCGTCCGCTGGCGGAATAGTTCTTCACGAATTCGATGTGCTGCCTGGGCGTCCTGTTTCGACATCCTTGACGGCATTGGAGCCGGTCGGCATTGATGAGTGGGAGTCGGTGTTGCTCGATGATCTTATTCCCGAGACCGCCCACGCGGGTGAAGTCGCTACGCCCACCTTGACCGAGCTGGGTGAGGACAACCCGGACAAGCGGTGAAGCCTGAACTCGGCTTGCCCCTGGGTTGCGCTTCGGTCTTTGTTTTCTTGCCGAGCGAGCTTTTTATAACGTCCTCACCTTGGGTATCTCCTCCCAGCGGGTCGTCCAGCGTGGCGTACGGTTGGCACAGCGCAATTGCCAGGCAGCACCGGGCGTGGAGACGCCTCTACGCTTACCAGATCCTACATGGGTTGCGCTGTCTTCTGGTGCGGCAAACCCGCCAGAGCTGGAGCCTGAGCCGGATGCGAGAGTAGGTGCTCAAGATCGTTTCCACCATCTCGCTACACGCTCGTCGTATCACCGTTAACCTCGGTGATCCCGCTGACAAATGGTGGTCCATCTTACTGAAAAGGATACCGAAGCTGACCGTTCTGAGCTAATACGCAATTGATACCACAACCGATCCAAGCGTAAGGCGGCCATCACGGTGGCTGGCGATCACGGCTGCCTGATGTCCGGAATCGATTCTGTAGGTTAGGAGACACAGAACCCGTTCTGGGCTGTGGGTATGGCTCGGCGTACCGGCGCGAGACTGCGCTGGCGCATAGCCTAGATAAGAGGCTATTTTGAGACCATCCTATAAAGACACTGAACGTCTATATGTGGCGGGGAGACAAGTCCGATGCGAGAAAACGACCAGCAACCGGGCGATACCGCGGGTGATCACTCCGATCGTGCGCTGAGGAAGTTGAAAGGCTCAGTCCTGGAATACGCCAGTCCATTCGAGCCGGTCGGCATGGAGGAGTGGGAAGCGGTGCTGCTCGACGATCTCACGCCCGAGACCGCTCATGCGGATGAAATCGCTATACCCACCTTGACCGAGCTGGGAGAGGGCAACCGGGACAGGCGCTGAAGTTTGACTCGGCCTGTCCTTGGGTTGCGCTTCGATCTCCAGTGTTATCTTGCTTCCTAACTTCTACAACGCCCTGACCTTAGGTATCTCCTCCCAGCGGGTCGTCCAGCGGGGTGACCGGTTGGCACAACGCAAGTGCCAGGCAGCCCCGGGCGTGGGAACACCCAGGCTCACTGCTCCCCGGCCCATCTTCCGGTTCAACTCGTCCATGGTCGCCATCAGTTTCTCGCTACGCGCGCGTTCGTCGGCGTTCTGGGGCTTGTCGAGCAGTGACAGTTGCTGACGGTCGGTGTCGATTAAGTCGAGCAGCATCACGCCCCCTTTCATGAAGGCGTAGCGGGGCCGATAAATGCGCTGCAGCGCCTGGCTCGCTGCGTGCAGGATAGCCCGGCTGTCATCGGAGGGGCGTTCGAGCTCCACGATCAGGCTCGGGGAGTACTGCGCCAGGTCGGGCCGGTACGGGTTGGTCTTGAGAAACACCAGCACGGCTCGGGCCAGGCTCCCTTGCTGACGCAACTTTTCGGCGCCACGCTGGCCGTGCTGACGTATGGCTTCATGGATTTCGCCATAGTCGCCGGTCAACTTGCCGAACGAGCGGCTGGTCATGATGCGCTGTCTCGGCTCATCGAAATCGTTCATCTCGATGCAGGGGATACCACGCAGCTCCAGCACGGTACGTTCGAGGGTGACACTGAAGCGTCGCCGGATCTGTTTGGGCTCGGCATTACGCAGCTCCCAGGCGGAGCGAATCCCCATCAGGTTCAGCCGCTCGACCAAGCGACGGCCGACCCCCCAGATATCACCTAGCTCGATCCGCTGGAGCAGGCCCTTGGTCGCGGGGCCATCCTTGTCCAGTACGCATACGCCGCCATAAGCGGGGATCTTCTTTGCGGCGCGGTTGGCGAGCTTGCTGAGCGTACGCGTGGAGGCGACGCCAATGGACACGGGAATGCCGGTATAGCGTTCCACTTGCCAACGGAGGGTGCGGCAGTGGTCGGTCAGCGTCGCCGTATCGAAGCCGTCAAAGCGCACGAACATCTCATCGATGGAGTAGCGCTCGACCTGCGGGGCGAACTCCTCCAGCACCGACTGCACCCGGGCCGAGAAGTCGCCGTAAAGCTCATAATTGGACGACAGCAGCACAATCCGCTTCTGCCGCACCAGGTGCTGTAGCTCGAACGCGGGGGTTCCCATCTCGATACCCAACGCCTTGAGCTCGTTGGACCGGGCAATGACACAGCCATCGTTATTGCTGAGCACTCCCACGGGCACCCCATTCAAGTGCGGTTGAAAGGCCCGTTCACAGCTGGCATAGAAGTTGTTGCAGTCAACGAGCCCGATCATACCGGGTACTCATGAATCATCGAGCGGACCACGCCCCATACCTGGCAATCGCAGTTTCCCAGGGGGATGGGCGCGTAGCGCGGGTTGCCTGAGCAGAGGTAGGGTCGGTTACCGATCAACTCATAGCGTTTGACGATCACCTCACCATCGACCAGGGCAGCGAGTATCTGTCCCGGACGGGGCTCAAGAGAACGATCCACGACCAGAATGTCGCCATCCTGCATGCCAAACGTCTCCATGCTGTCACCGGTGACGGCCATAAAAAACGTCGACGAAGGACGCTTGACCAACCGTTCATTGAGATCTAGCGTGCGTCCCTCGTAATCCTGCGCGGGGCTGGGAAAACCGCTGAGCCCGGCGCGGATCAATGTTTCCGGAAATGGCAGGGCAAGCGGACGTGGTGCAAGTGCCGCATGGACAAGTATCGACATGATGGCCTCCTCTAGTAACTGTTTGTATATACAGTATCTATCAACCTCCCGAAGCCAGGCAAACGCTAATATGCCTTCCAAGGCCGATACCGGGTCGGGAATGGGCAAATAATGTCCGGGAAACCAAGCCGTTAACGTGACGCGAAAACGCCTGCGGAGTGAAGCAAGAGCAGTCCCGCTATCCGCCGCCAAGAACGGCGGCTTGCCGAATGCAGTCTTGCTGCCGACACTTAGGGAAACCCACGTCAGGACGCGTTTATGTGCGGTCGTTTTGCGCTTTACAGTGCCTACCCGACATTCTCAACCAAGGCGGGAGTGGTAGCCGTCGACGAGGAGCCGGCACCACGCTTCAATGTACCTCCTGGCACCTGGATCACGGCAATACGCCAGCCATCGGACGACGAGCCGCCACACTTGGGGACGTTGTGGTGGGGATACCAACCCAAATGGGCGAAAGGCAAGGCAAGCCAACCCATCAATGCACGGGTCGAGACCGTCGCCACGTCGGGCTACTTTAAATCCGCTTTTCAGAAGCGCCGATGCTTAGTCCCCGCCGACGGATGGTTTGAGTGGGACAAGGCCACCACCCCCAAGCAGCCGCACTTCATCTGCCGGAAGGATCGCGAGCCGATCTTTTTTGCCGGGATCTACACCGAACGCGAAGACGGCACCTTGGGCTGTGCGATTATCACCGAGCCGGCCCGGGGCGCCGCTCAGGACATCCATGATCGCATGCCGCTGATCCTGGATGATGAAAGCCTAGCGCCGTGGCTCGCCCCTGATCTGACCGACCGCGAAATCCTGCGCAACCTCGTCCATCATATCGATGCTCAGCTCATTACTCACTGGCCGGTCAGCACGAAGGTCAACCGGCCAAGCGGCGCGGGAGACGAGTCGCTGATCAATCCGGCATAAGCCGACCGTCAACGGCAGATGGCTTCGCAGGGGGTGCCATCCCCGTCACCATCGAGACGCGTGTTACCGCATTGGCGCAGGTGAAACAGTGCCTCACCGCATGACGTCATGGCACCGCACGTTTTACGTGTCGAGCAGTTGAAGGGTGTGTCAGTGGCTGCCGGTGCGGTGGGTACCACCGGTTGATGGGGAACGGTCTCGTCACTGACGTAGCGGTTACCGTTGCCCTGGATATTGGCGATTCGCCGGTTGCGTTCTATTTCCCAAGCATCAACGGGGTCTTGCCGAGCCCAGGCTTCGAAGAGCTGCTGCTGTTGTCTGCTGATCGTAACGCCGTGGGTGTCTCGCATATACCAGTAAGTCCGCGCGACATCGCCACGAACGTTGGCCGGTGGCTCGAAAGCACGCTCACTGAAATCGACCTTCGCTTGGCACTGCCCGTACTGGTACGCGTCACTACTCACTGCCATGGCAAAGCGCATGTTGGAGCGATCCCCATTCACCTCTCCAATCGTCGGAACCAGGTTGTGGAGGTCTGCCTCCGCTTGGCGAAATGCCGCATCGGTCGCTCGACAATTGTCGCGTCCTCCATCTTGCCAGCATTGTAGTGATCGACCGAAATCATAAGCCGGCATGACGTGCTCCCACTCGATCCGTGCTGCACGCTTCGGTTGTTTGCGTACCTCGTAGCCGCAACTAGCGAGATCAGGACCATGCTCAAAACTGTAATCGCAGCCGCAGTAGAAGGTGCCGCTGTGGTCGTAGTAGACCTGCGCCTCAGCGATACGTTTGGCAGCGGAGAAAGACGCAGGAGGAGCCGACAGAGCCAGAGTCGGAAGACTTAGGAGTAATACAGCCAGGATCGGCAGGTTCATGGATCACCAGGATGGAAGCAAAAGCCTCATGATATCCGTAACTAAAGAAGCCCGAAACGCTGCCGATAGGTAACGTAAGGGCTGGTTTCGACCCAAAGCGGAAGTTCGATGAGGAAAGGCCGATGACTGCTCCGCAGCGGTTGTTGTCGGTCGGGGTTGTCGGCCAAACGACCGCTCTTCGGTGAAGATTGACCACTCACCTCCCCATAACGACAAACTCAGGTGAGGACATTCAATGAAGCTTCAAACGATCCGGCTCTCGAACTTCCAATCATTCGGAGCGGCACCCACCGAGATCCGGCTGGAGGAGATTACTTATCTCATCGGCCCTAACGGCTCAGGCAAGACAGCAGCACTCCAAGCCCTGTGCCGTCTGTTTGCCTTTGAGCCATCACTGCGCCGGATCTTGCGCTCGGATTTTCATGTCCCATTCAACGAGGAAGCACCGCCTGATGAGCGTCAGCTATGGATCGAGGCAGACTTTCTGTTCCCGGAACTCGGCGACGAGGATGACGATGACAATAGCACGGTAGCCCCTCATTTCGGCCACATGCGCCTTGACGAAATCGACGGCACACCGCGAGTGCGTTTCCGCCTCACCGCCACCATGGGCTTGGATGGGGATATAGAAGAAAGCATGGTCTATGTGCTGGACATCAATGCAGATGGCTCGCCGCTGAGCACAGCTCAAGTTCCCCGATCTGAACGCAACCATATCCACGTTCACTACCTGCCCGCACGCCGTGATCCTGCCGATCACATTGCCTATGGCGCCAATGCATTGCTGGGACGCATGCTGCGTGCGGTGAACTGGGATGCAGAGCGAACTGTTATCAAGGGCCTGACCGACCAAATCAGCGACAGCTTGGCGGCGAATCAATCAATCAATGCGTTCAGCACAAGCTTGAAATCGGCATGGAGTGCTTTGCACAAGGGAAGCTTCTTTGTCGACCCCAAGCTCACATTTGTTGCGTCCGAGATTGAAGCCTTGCTGCGACACATGTCGGTTTCATTCACGCCGGGCCATGACGAGCAGTTGGTGGACTTCTCGCGACTGAGCGATGGTCAGAAGTCGATGCTGTATCTGTCCCTCGTGCTGTCCTCGCAAGCCATCGGTCGCGCTGTCCTAGCTGAAGATGACGATTCTTTCGACGCAGACAAGCTGCGCCCGCCCGTGTTTACGCTGGTGGCGGTCGAAGAGCCAGAAAACAGCCTCTCGCCGCACTACCTTGGGCGGATCGTCAATGCGCTCAACAAGATGACCAGCGAAGGTGACGCACAAGCACTGATTGCGACCCACGCGCCGTCGATGCTGCGGCGCGTCGCTCCGGAACGTATCCGCTATCTGCGGCTGACCCGGAATCGAACGTCGCGCGTCACGCACATTCAACTGCCGGAAAGCGCGGACGAAGCGCACAAATTCGTGCGAGAAGCCGTCCAGGCATTTCCCGAGATCTATTTTTCGCGACTTGTCGTTCTGGGCGAAGGTGATAGCGAAGAGATTGTTTTGCCAAGGCTGCTGCAGGTCAATGGGGCGCCTGTTGACGAGTCCGCCATTACGATTGCGCCTTTGGGCGGTAGACACGTTAACCATTTCTGGCGGCTTCTTTCCGCCCTTCAAGTCCCTTATCTGACATTGCTTGATCTCGATGTGGCGCGCTACCAGGCTGGGTGGGGGCGGATCAAGTACGTGAATGATCAGCTCGCAAAGTATCGGCCAGAACAAAAGTTACCGAAGGATCATGGCATTCCAAAATGGGACTCAACAAAGAGCATGGTCCGTGAGTACGAACACTACCTTGATCTGCTTGAGGATCGAGATGTTTACTTCTCATATCCCATGGATCTAGATTTCGCTATGTTGCTTGCGTACCCAGATGCGTATGGCGTGACAGAGGAAGACCCCGAGGATGACACGATCAAAGCTGTCTTGGGTAAAAGTCACCACGACGCCAACCAGTACAGCAAAGAAGAACAGAAGCTATTCAACACCTACCATCAGCGCTTCAAGCTTGGTAGCAAACCTGCAGCCCATATTGAGGCACTGGCTCAACTGACTGATGAGGAGTTGCTGGCGGATATGCCCGCATCGCTAAGCAGATTGGCTGATGCCATCATTGCCAAGCTCGCGGAGTTGCCGGAGTGATCGCGGTCGATGCTTGGAAGTCTGCAGATGGGCTGACTCTTGAACCGAATGCACTATTGGCAGCCAAGGAGTGCGCGCGCAGTCTCGCACTTACGGCAGGCCCTGGAGCTGGCAAGACCGAAATGCTTGCGCAACGGGCAGACTTTTTACTGCGCACAGGCACCTGTCGTTATCCCAAACGGATTCTGGCCATCTCGTTTAAGGTTGATGCCAGTAGTAACCTGAAAGAGCGGGTCAAGCGGCGCTGTGGTTCCGAGCTTGCCACGCGGTTTGACAGC
This sequence comes from Halomonas sp. Bachu 37, assembly GCF_039691755.1. Classification (NCBI taxonomy): domain Bacteria; kingdom Pseudomonadati; phylum Pseudomonadota; class Gammaproteobacteria; order Oceanospirillales; family Halomonadaceae; genus Halomonas; species Halomonas kashgarensis. Next base: position 870,319 of record NZ_CP137552.1, read on the forward strand.
TATACCTTTCATGCTTTCGCCAAGCGCATTATCGACCGTTTCCGCCCTGTGCTGACGGGCGAATATGCGCTGGATGCGGGGTACAAAATTGCGGATAGAAAGCCTAGCCCATCACGTACCTTGATCGAATTTTCCGACCTAGTGCCGTTTGCGATCGAGATTCTGCAGCAGTCTGCGGTCGCGCGGAACGCCATCCGTCAAACCTACAGCGACGTCTTCCTCGACGAATTCCAGGACTGCACCAACCTGCAGTACGAGCTACTCAAGCTCGCCTTTCAAGGCACGAGCATTCGCTTAACCGCCGTGGGCGACACTAAACAGAAGATCATGGGCTGGGCAGGAGCCATGGACGGCATCTTTCCGACTTTCGTTGCCGACTTTGCCGCCGCCCCGCTCAATATGTACCGCAACTTTCGTTCAAAGCCGCGACTGCTTCGCCTGCAAAACGAGATCATTCGCAAGCTTGACCCATCTTCCGTCATGCCTGATGAGCAGCTTGCCGGCGACGAAGGCGAGGTATTCGCCTGGCGCTTCGAAGATAGTCGTCAGGAGGCTGACTACCTCGCAGGCTTGATTGAAGGCTGGATAAGGACCGAGCAGTTGCCACCTGCGGAGATAGCAGTCCTGGTTCGTAATCAGCTCGACCTGTACGCCGATCATCTGATGGCGGCGTTGGAGACACGTGGCCTCCCGTTCCGTAACGAGCAGCAGATGCAGGACATTACGGTCGAGCCGGCTGCACGTTTGATCGTGGACTATCTCTCCTGCCTCTACGGCCAGCGCGAGCCAAAAGCCTGGATCCGGATCATGAATCAACTCATCCCTTTTGCTGGTGAAGAGATTCAGTCGAACGCGCGCAAGGACCTTGATCGGCTCGTCAAGCAGCAACGAAAAGAGATAGCCATTGCCGAGCTGGTCGATGAGTCCTACTCCGGCTGGTGGGAGTTGGTTCGAGCATTTCTGAAGCAAGTCAGTATCGAAACGCTGGTGTCGCTCTCCCCAGACTACGAGTCACGCGATCGGTTGAAGGAGGTGGTTCGCGATACCAAGGCCAGAATCGAGGAATTGCTAAAGTTGGAGGCTGACTTACCCAAGGCTCTTGAGCGGTTCTCAGACGACCAAGCCGTACGAATCCTGACCATCCATAAGAGCAAGGGCCTTGAGTTCGATTCGGTCATCATCATGGCCGTCGAAAACGAAATCTTCTTTGGCGATCAGGATGAAAACCGATGCGCCTATTTCGTCGGGGTTTCTCGTGCTAAGAATCGCTTGGTCCTTACGCATGCCGATCAACGGGAGCGTCCAGCGGGACATTCGAGGCGCTGGGATGTGCAACGCACAGCTCAAAATGAATACTTTGGCTATGCCACGCCGTTTTTAAAAAAAGAGCAATAGGAAATCAGAGCGACGCTGGAGTCGGGTGATATTCTGCGACTTGGTGCACCTGTCGACAGCCGACACCCAAGATCCTTTTCTCCTGCTCCTTCCGCGTTCGGGCGAAAGCATGTGAAGCAGTAGAAATTGGCGGTTGCGAATGTCGGTTACCTGTTTAGGTGGTCGTTCGGCGTGATCATGACGAACGACCGAGATCGGCCTGAAGCCGTCGCTCAGAAGTTCGCAGCGACAGGCAGCTTTTGGCCGTTTGCAACCGTGAACAGTTCGGGTGTTTTCTTTACACGCGGTGAATACCCCTTCAAGAGGCTATGGCGGGGCGGTTTGCTGCTAGTTGCGGGTGCGGCTTCCTACACATCCGGACAAGCAGCTCCTTTTCGCCCATCACCTGGAATGACATCTCATAGTAGCGGGCATGCCGTAGGGCTTTTCGTTTGCCCGGGCGGTCTATCAGGTCCTGATTCAAGATCAGAGACACTTTCGGGCAGATCGCACTTGGCGCACTTCAGGCTCGTTGAGGCTGTTGCAGGCTCTGCATCGAGGCCACAAGGTCGTTGAATCGCTCCCCCTGGATCACGACGTGATCGCGCAGCAGCGTCTCGGCCTGCACTTCGTCACCAGCGGCAATGGCCGCCACGACCGCCTCGTGCTCGATAAAGGAGCGCTCCAGGCGATGGCGCACCTGCAGCTGCATTCGCCGATAGGGCTGTAGGGTCGCATGCAATCTTGCCGCCTCCTGAGTGAGGAAGCTGTTGTGGCTGGCCTCGTAGATGCGCTGATGGAAGATGCCATTCTCGTAGTAGTAACCGTTCGTGTCGCCAGCCTCGGCGCGCAACCTGCACGCCTCGTGGGCCTCGCGCAGGGCAACCAGTTCCGCCTCGGTGATACGTCGCGCCGACAGTCGCGCGCACATTCCCTCCAGCTCCGCCATCACCTCGAAGCGCTCCACCAGCTCGGTCACGCTTAGCTCGGTAACAAACGTCCCGCGCTTGGGCATCACTCGCACCATGCCCGACGCGGCCAGCTGTTGCAGTGCCTCGCGAATCGGTGTTCGCGAACACTGGTACTCCCGGGCCAGCGCCTCCGGATCGAGGCGCGAACCGGGCGAACAGCGACCCTCGATAATGGCGTCCTCCAGCAGGGCGCGCAGCCGCTGCGCTTGGGAAACCCTAGACATAAGTATAGCCCCCTCCGTCTTGACTCATTTATATTTTGCCTCTATCTGTTATATATAACACGCCGGCATCAAATATTAAAGAACACGGATGTACTATACCACGGCGGTTCCGCTCCCGATTACCAACATGAGGTAGAGGCACATGAATGTGAACGTGACGTTCTTGCAAGATCTGCTGTCACGCATCACCGATCGCACCCGGAGGGGCAGCAGCACGCCCTCTGGCGACAGGCAACACACTCCATCCAAGCCCAGCCTGGCGCAGCTGACGGCGGCATGTGCCACCTTGATGCAGAGTGGCGGTGAGGCGTCGCGCATCCTCGTCGCCCAGCAGGCTCTGGATCACTATGCGGGGCTCGATGCCGCCGAGCGCCGGACCTTCTTCACCCTACTGGCGGAGCGCTACGCCGCTGATCCCGGAGCGGTCCACGCCGCCTATGCTGACTATCGGAAGCACGAGAACAATGCCAGCCTGCAGCGTCTGTTCACCGCCTGCGAGCCGCGGCGTCAGGATCTGCTGCGCCGCCTCAACCTCTGTCCCGGCGGAACCCATGAGCTGGTCAAGATGCGTGCCGATCTGCTCGACATGCTCAAGGAGGCGCCTGAGCTCGCGCCCTTGGATGCCGACTTCGCCCATCTCTTCGCCTCTTGGTTCAACCGTGGCTTCCTGATGCTTGAGAGCATCGACTGGAACACCCGGGCGGCGGTACTGGAAAAAATCATCCACTACGAGGCCGTGCACGAGATCCAGGACTGGAGCGATCTTCGTCGTCGCCTCGATCCCGAGGATCGCCGCTGCTACGCCTTCTTCCACCCGGCCATCGGGGATGAACCGCTGATCTTCGTCGAAGTGGCATTGTGTCGAGGCATTCCCGACAACATTCAAACGCTGTTGGCCGGCGGCGACGAGGTGGCCCCCCGCTACGCCGATACGGCGGTTTTTTATAGCATCAGCAATTGTCAGCGCGGCTTGAAGGGGATCTCGTTTGGCAATTTCCTCATCAAGCAGGTGGTGCAGGAGCTCAAGCGCGAGCTGCCTAATCTCACCCAGTTCGTCACGCTCTCGCCGGTACCCGGCTTCGCCGCCTGGCTGGCCCAGCAACGCGAGACAGAGCACTATCGCCTCTCCGCCCCGGCAGCCAATGCCCTGAAGACCGCCGAATGGCAGCAAGACACGCCGGCTCGCCAGGCTCTGGAGCCCGAAATACGGGCCCTGGCCGCTCGCTATCTGCTGGAGGCCAAACACACCAGCGGCCTGCCCCTCGACCCCGTGGCCCGCTTCCATCTGGGCAACGGGGCCAGCCTGCATCGCCTCAACTGGCCCGGCGATACCTCGTCGAAGGGGGTACGCCAGGCCCATGCACTGATGGTCAATTACCTCTATGAACTGGACCGAATCGAGCAGAACCATGAGGCCTTCAGTCGCGAGGGGAGTGTGATCTGTGCCTCCGATGTTCGACGCCAGGCATCCCGCGCCGACGCCCTGCGATATACAAGCGTTGATGCCTGATCCCAACCGATGACAACAACAAGGAGATTGTCATGAACCATAACCTCTATCTGCAGTTCCTGCCCCACTTCGAGCGTCAACCGAGCAAGGTGCTGATCGATACTCCCGAGGGGAAGCGATACCGCTATGCCGATGTTCTGGCCACTACTCAGCGCCTGGCCGGTGCCCTGCAGGAGCTGGATGTGCAGCCCGGCGACCGAGTGGCGGTCCAGGTCGACAAGAGCCCCGAGGCGATCATGCTGTATCTCGCCTGCCTGCAGGTCGGCGCCGCCTATCTGCCGCTCAATACCGCCTATACCGGCAGCGAGATCGAGTACTTCCTGGGTGATGCCGAGCCGCAGCTCTATGTCTGCGCGCCCGAACGCGTGGGCGATGCGATGCGCTTCTGCCAGGCGGGCAGCGTGGTGCACGTCGAGAGCCTGAGCGCGGCTGGCGACGGCAGCCTGATGGATCGTGCCGCCAAGGCCGAGCCGGTGACGGAGGTTGCCCAGCTCGGTGAGCACGACCTGGCAGCGATCCTCTACACCTCAGGAACCACTGGGCGCTCCAAGGGCGCCATGCTCAGCCACGGCAACCTGGCCTCCAACAGCCGGGCGCTGGCCGAGGCCTGGCGCTTCAGCACCGACGACCATCTGCTTCACGCCTTGCCAATCTTCCATACTCATGGACTGTTCGTGGCCTGCAACATCGTGCTGACCGTCGGCGCCTCAATGACCTTCATGCCCGGGCTCGACGTCGAGCAGCTGCTCGACCTGATGCCCCGCGCCACGGTACTGATGGGTGTGCCGACCTTCTATAGCCGGCTGCTCAAGTCGCCGCGGCTCGACCGCGAGACGGTTGCCAACATGCGGCTGTTCGTCTCGGGCTCGGCGCCGCTGCTGGCCGAAACCCATGAAGGGTTCCACGAGCGTACCGGACATGCCATCCTCGAACGCTATGGCATGACCGAAACCAACATGAACACCTCCAACCCCTATGACGGCGAGCGCCGCCCGGGCACGGTGGGCTTCCCACTGCCCGGCACCGAGTTGCGTATCACCGATCTCGAAAGCGGCGCCGAGTTGCCCCGCGGCGAGACCGGCCTGGTGGAGCTGCGCGGACCCAACGTCTTCCAGGGCTACTGGCGCATGCCGGAGAAGACTCGCGCCGAGTTCCGCGACGATGGCTTCTTCATCACCGGCGACCTGGGCCGAGTCGACGCCGACGGCTACCTGCATATCGTCGGTCGTGACAAGGATCTCGTGATCTCGGGCGGCTACAACGTCTATCCCAAGGAGGTCGAGCAGCTGATCGACGAACTGCCCGGCGTGGCCGAATCCGCCGTATTCGGCGTGGCGCACCCCGACCTGGGCGAGGGCGTCACCGCGGTAGTAGTGGCGAAGGAGGGACAAACCCCGCCCGACGAGGCCAGTGTGCAGGCGGCGCTGGCCGACCGGCTGGCCCGCTACAAGCAGCCCAAGCGTGTGTTCATCATCGAAGCGCTACCGCGTAATGTGATGGGCAAGGTGCAGAAGAACCAGCTGCGCGATACCTATGCTGACCTTTACACCGCGGAGGAGGTGGAAGCCACGGTCGGTTGAGTCGCACCATCTAGTCAAACCCCGGCCGCGAGGGCATCGCGGCACACGCCACACCCATACTCGGACACGTCCGTAAAGCTTAATTACAACGACAAAGAAGGAAATGACCATGGTTATCTACGGAGTTGCCCTGCTGGCAGGGTGCATGATGTTAGGCCTGATAATCGGTGACATGCTGGGGCATATGCTGGGCATCGATGCCAATCTCGGCGGGGTCGGCATTGCCATGCTGCTGCTGATCTTCTCGACGGGCTATCTCAAGACGCGTGGCAAGTTACCGGAGGCGACCGTTAGCGGTATCAACTTCTGGAACGCAATGTATATCCCCATCGTGGTGGCAATGGCGGCCAGCCAGAACGTTGTGGCGGCCTTCAGCGGGGGCTTGGTAGCCCTGCTGGGTGGGGCCCTGGCCGTGGTGCTGGGGCTGGCACTGGTGCCGGTCATTGCGGGAAAGGCTCCGCGGGCGGCCGCGCCAAACATCCCGGCGGCCCGTACTGAACACCTGTCGACCCGCATCGCCAATCGCTGAAGGGGGCCTTACCATGTTGCAATCACTGCTTGAACTCTTCGATAAGTATCATCTGGTGGCGGCCTTCGCCGTTATCGGCCTCACCATGTATGCCGCCTACTGGATCAGTACCCATCTTACCCGCGGCAAGCTGCATGGCTCGGCGATCGCCATCATCCTCGGCCTGGCGCTGGCGTACGTGGGCGGCAAGCTCACCGGGGGAAACGATGGTCTTGCCGACATCACCCTGTTCACCGGCCTCGGGCTGATGGGGGGCGGCATGCTGCGCGACCTGGCGATCATCGCCACCGCCTACGGCGTGCGCTTCGAGGAGATACGTGAGGCGGGAATGCGGGGTGTGACGGCGCTGTTCGCTGGCGTGGTGGTCTCCTTCCTCGCGGGCGGCCTGGTAGCGGTCGGCTTTGGCTACACAGACCCGGTCGATATCACCACCATCGGTGCCGGTGCCGTGACCTACATCGTCGGTCCTGTCACCGGAGCAACGCTTGGCGCCAGCTCCGAGGTGATCGCGCTGTCCATCGCGGCGGGCCTGGTGAAGTCGATTCTGATCATGGTTGTCACGCCCATGGCGGCACGGTTCATCGGCCTCGACAACCCGCGCTCGGCAATGATCTTCGGCGGCATGATCGGCACCACCAGCGGGGTGGCGGCGGGGCTGGCCGCCACCGATGCCCGGCTGGTGCCCTATGGCGCCATGACCGCCACTTTCTACACAGGTCTTGGCATACTGCTCGCCCCCACGGTGCTGTTCATCGCCGTCAGGGCCATCTTCTGATCGCCATGTCCCCAAACGTCGCCGGGCCCGAAAAGGCCCGGCGATTTTTGTATCGCAACAAGTAAGCAAAAGTCGAACCCTTGTCTCAGTTATTCATCCTCAAGTTATCTTATCCTGGGTATCGTGGGAGCCCTTGGCAGGGTGGGTAACAGATAAAGCGATGACCTGACCGCTATCGCCCACTATGCCAGCATGGCCGTGGTAGGTGCGATGCACTTGCTCATTGAGACCGCCATGTTAAAGCTTAAACAAGGTTGCGCCGAACGTCAGCTCCTGGCCGAAACAGGAATACTCATGCCAAAAGAGGTAGCCTCTAATCCAAAAATGACCATAGCTCAGCCAGGTTGGCCTCGGTGCTCAAGCGTTCGGCTTTACAAGCGTTGTCATTCATCATGCCGTCGACTTGGTCGGCCTGGCTCATAATACTGTTGTTGAGGCCGCCTATCCCATGGGTGGCATCGTTGGTTCTTGAAGCCAGCTCGCGCACCTCGGTGGCTACCACGGCAAAGCCACGTCCAGCTTCGCCGGCCCGTGCCGCCTCAATGCTGGCATTGAAGGCGAGTAGCGTGGTCTGCATGGAAATCTCGTCAATGGCACTGACAAAGTTATTGATACGCCCGGCATCACCGCGCAGAGAGGTGACTTGCTCGGCGGCAGTGCCAATGCGCTCATTGAGCGAGCTCAGATCGGTGACCATGGCGTTCAATGCACCCTGGCTGCGTTGAGATTCGCTGGCGGCGAAATTCGTGATCTGCTGATTAGCCAGCAGCAGTTCGGAGAGATCCGCGAAAGACTCGTGTAGGGCTACTACGGAGTCACCGAATTCGGTGAGATTGGTAAACAGATGCTGGTGCAGCCGCTGTTGTGCTTCCAGCGCGTCGATGCGGGCCTGGAGCTGATCGCGCTCAGCGTATAAGGCAGCGGCCTGTTCGGCCTCGCTTTCGTGGCGAGAAGGGAATTTTTGGTGGAAAAAGCGCATGGCATCTCCTAGGCGCTCAAACAAAAACCGCCCGTTACGTAAGGGCGGCGCACGGAGCCAGACGATGGCGCGTTAACTAGCGCGTTCGAACAGCAGATTGTTCTCCAGGTGGATATGCTGAATGAGGTCATCGCGGAACTCCCGCAGTCCGGTATAGAGGGCGCGCCAGGTGGTGCAGGCGCCTTTGGGCGGATTGATGTCATCTGTGAGCACCAGGAGGCGATCGAGGCTTGCGCCATGGTCGTCATGCTCGTGGCGCATCACCGTGATTGGTCCCAAGGCCTGGGCACCCAGATCGCGACGCAGCATGGGGAAGAGAATCTGCTCCTCCTTCTGCATGTGGCTTTCCATTTCCTGATGAATATCATTCAACAGGTCGGCAAGCCCTCGGGGACAGGTCACATGGTCGCCATGGACCTGCTCGACGCGGCGGGCCATTCGTATCAGCTCCGGCAATTGACGGCGATGCGTATCATGGTAGCGGGTAAGGATATGTTCGATCAGCTCGTCGTTGCTGGCCGACTGCCAATCATGGCCGTCGGTTTCGTTCGGCGCCAAGGCCTCAAGTTCGGCGACGAGCTTATCTGTATCTAGGCCGACGCGTTGCGCGGCCTCTCGTAAGGGGATATGACCGCCGCAGCAAAAATTGATGTGATGCGTGTGGAAGACGCGCGTGGCGCCAGGCACGGTGAGGGCGATGCGGCCTACTGTCTGGTCGAGAAGAGTCATGACGATTCCTCGTGGGGGAAGAGTACATACTGGTATAGCAATCGCCATGCCAGATCTTTAAATATTAAAAATCATAAAAATACGAAGTTAATGGTGAAGATAACCGTGCCGTGATAAGGTAAAAATCACCATTTAAGGTTATTTTTACCATGCTCGCAGATACTTTACTGGCTGACCTGGTCGTAGATCTACCAAGTGCAGTGCGACTACAGCGCCTGGTACGTACGCTACGTGAGGGGTTTCGCTGCGGCGCTGTCTGCCTGCTACGTCTGGAAGAGGATGCCTTAATCCCGGTGGCTGTGGATGGATTGGTGCGCGAGGCATTGGGGCGACGCTTCGAGGTAGCCCACCACCCGCGCCTGGCGACCATTCTCGCTAGCCGTCGTACCACCCTTTTCCCTCCCGATGCCGACCTGCCGGACCCCTACGACGGCTTGGTAGAGCAGCAGTTCGGCCAGCCGCTGCATGTGCATGACTGCATGGGCATCAGCTTGCATGTGGAAGGCGAACCCTGGGGCGTGCTGACTCTGGATGCGCTGGAGGCGGGGACGTTCGATGACGCTGATCGCATGGCGCTGGAGCGCTATGCGCTACTGGTCGAGGCGGCGGTGCGTGTCAGCCGTCTGGAGCGGGACCTGCGCGCTCTGCGTATGCCCCATCAGGAGGGCAGCTTGCTCCTTTCAGCGTCCGAAATGCGCGATATCCTTGGTCATAGCGCGGTACTTCAGCGGTTGCTGCGTGAGCTTGATGTGGTGGCGGCTTCCGACCTGACGGTGCTGCTGAGCGGGGAGACCGGAGTGGGCAAGGAGCTTTTTGCGCGTCGGTTGCATCGGCGCTCTTCGAGACATAAAGCGCCACTAATTCAGGTCAATTGTGCGGCACTCCCCGAGTCGCTGGCCGAGAGCGAGCTGTTCGGCCATGTGAAAGGGGCCTTTTCTGGTGCCGTCACGGGTCGTGCAGGCCGCTTCGAAGCGGCCGACGGCGGCACAATATTCTTAGACGAGGTAGGCGAGCTACCGCTGTCGGTACAAGCTAAGCTACTGCGTACCCTGCAAGAGGGCGAGGTACAGCGCTTAGGCGAAGATGTCCCGCGTCGAGTCGATGTGAGAATCATCGCTGCCACCAATCGGCAACTGGCTGAATCTGTGCGTGAGGGAAGTTTTCGCGCCGACCTTTATCACCGGCTATCGGTCTATCCGGTTGCCATCCCGCCGCTGCGCGAGCGGGGCAGCGACGTGCTGGTGCTCGCCGGGCATTTCCTTGAGATCAACCGTGTGCGTCTTGGAGTGCGCAGTCTTCGCCTCTCGCCGGAGGCTGAGGAGGCGCTGCTTGCCTATGGCTGGCCGGGTAACGTGCGCGAGCTAGAACACGTGATCAGCCGGGCAGCGATCAAGGCGCTTAGCCAAGGTGCCAGACGCGACGATATCATCACCCTGCTACCTGAGTGGCTCGACCTGCCCCAACGAACGGAACGGGACGGTAGCAGAGAGGAACCGAAGGTATTGAGTGAGACCGCTCCACCGAACCTGCGCGAACGGGTCGAGAAGGCTCAGCGTCAGGCAATCCGCGACGCTTTGGGCGCTTGCAACGACAGCTGGGCGGCGGCGGCTCGCTATTTGGCGGTAGACCCCAGCAACCTGCACAAGCTGGCTCGACGGTTAGGGCTCAAGTAATAGCGGAACAAGTAACAGCAGAATAGGCCCCCGTGTCAGTACGGTCAGTAGTCCCCTGCGAGCAGCACCTTGAGATTTCCTGACACCCGGCATCTCAGCGAACCGACCTTTGCATCGGCTCGGACGAGCACAACTCCGTGCACAATCATTGCACTACCGGTCGTGATGCCGGTAGTTGTCCAATCCAGTACCCCGGTTGTTAATAGATTTCTAAGCGGGCAATGTCTCTAGATTGTAGTTTAGCTTCGGTCTCCTGGTTTTGCGCTAGCCTTTCGAATAGCTCTGACTCTTCCGGAATTGCGGCAAGCTCGGCACGTAAGCGATACATATCGATCAGTGTCTGATGTGCCGTCGACGCGTTAGTACGGATGTCCTGGACACTGGTACAACCGAGACACTCCGGAATGCGTGCCAAGGCGCCGGTATGATTGAACTCCTGGCTATCGTTTAGCCAAGTCTTCAGCAAGTTTGGTTCGGCGTCTTCTATATAACTTATCATTGAGCGATTCATGCGTGTCTCTCGGTCAGCCAGGAACGTTAATGTCATTTTCATTCGTTCATCCGTCTGGCTGCCAGCCAGCTCCCTGTACTGCTTCGCTAGCTGTTCATGGAACTCACCGATCCAATGCAAAAGATCCTGAACTTGACGGAATGCCATGCGAACCTCCTTACTGGTTAAATCGTGATTGTTTTAGCTGCCGTGACTAAGCAACATGGCTTTGATTTTTCCGATGGCGCGCATGGGATTAAGCCCTTTGGGACAGACCCAAGTACAGTTGGCGATCTGACGACAGCGGAACACGCTGAAGGGATCATCAAGTTCGGCCAGCCGTTCTTCGGTGGCTGTATCCCGGCTGTCGACGAGAAAACGGTAAGCTTGGATCAAGCCGGCCGGACCGATATATTTCTCAGGATTCCACCACCAAGAGGGGCAGGCCGAGCTGCAGCAGGCGCACAAGATACACTCATAGAGGCCATCGAGTTTTTCGCGGTCTTCTGGACTTTGTCGGCGTTCAATCGTGGTGGGTGACTCGTCATTGATCAGCCAGGGACGAATCTTCTCGAACTGACGAAAGAAGAGCGCCAAGTCGACGGCCAGGTCACGGATTACCGGCATCCCCGGCAGCGGACGCAGGGTCAGGGTATCTGAGTCGCCAAGTACCTCCTCCACCGGCGTGATGCAGGCGAGGCCGTTCTTGCCGTTGATGTTCATGCCATCGGAGCCGCATACCCCCTCACGACAGGAGCGTCGATAGACAAGAGTGGCATCCTGCTGCTTCAGATGCTCAAGAACATCTAGCACCATAGCCTTGCGGAAACGCTCCTCTATCTCTCGCGTTTCGACGCGTGGCACGGCGTCTTCTTCCGGATTGTAGCGGTAAAGTTGCACCTTGATCATGACTGCTACCTGTTCGGGTCATACCATCAAATGGATTAGGTACAGGCCTTGATGAGATTCGACCCGCCTCACTCCCGCCAATAGTCGTTGGCTGCCGCAACGGTCTGAAAGTGCGTGGCAATCACATGGGAGATCGCGATCAAGCTATCGGGATCCTGAGCATACTCAGGACGCTGTTCCTTGCGGACCTCGGCATCTGGTTGAGTGGTAGCCACCCCCTTCTGGGACAGAGTGATGGCCAGAGCAAAGCCTTCCTGGGGCGTCTCGGTGATCAGGCTCGGCAGCCAGGCATCATTTGCTTCGGGTTCGTGGTTATCAGCCGTGGCGGAGCTGCCCAGTGCCAGTGTAATGGCCAGCATCACAGCGCCTGCTGCCTTTCCAAGCGAGAAAAGTACTCGATGAGAAGTCGACATGGAGGTCTCCTACGTTGCCCTGAATCATGGTTAGATGTCATCCGATTAACATTTATTTAAAATGCATATTTAATGTAGCCCAGATTAACCTCTATTAACATGGCGCGTGTAATGACTTTTTTCATGCCACTAGCTCCAACTCGCGCCTAGCTCTCATTCATATATAGGCCGTTGCTGTCCGTGATCTTCATGGGTGACGAGCTATACTGTGTTCGCCGTTTCCGGACCTTCAGTGTGGTGGATGGCTTTAACCGGGGTAGTGCTATCAGGATAGGTAGTGCTATAAGAATAAACGTAGCGGAAATCTCACATTGGCGGTAGGCCGGTTTCTGGGGGAAGTTAAGTTTAATTAAAAGGGGTTATATTTATACTGGCTCACTCGTGCCCCCTCGAAGGGATCATATGTAAGCTGATCTGCTCCCCTCTAGCTTAATCGTTTCAGCTTAGTAAAGTTTACAAATTGCTGTGTATGGCTCGCGTTTGAAAATAGCACCACCATAGCGTCATCTAAGACTCATTTAATTGCTCTGTAAGCATAGTGCCTAGCTCGCCGAGGTCATGATTCGCTTAACCAAGAAGGGAACCGCATCTCTTCTTGCAAATGCTTTAGCTCGGGCTTGTGTGCCTCTGCAATCGCTTCTACTCGTCGAGCTCCCTCTTTTTGCAGATGGATTTCAATCTGGCGGCGGTCTTCCCGTCCTTGGCGCCGCTCCACCAGCCCCATTTGCTCACAACGATCTATGAGCGCCACTGTACCGTGATGCTTCGCCTGCAACCGCTCCGCCAATTCACCGACCGTTGCCCACTCCCGCCCTTCGAAACCACGCAGATGGAGCAATAGCTGGTATTGCAACGACGTAAGGTCGTAGCGCCGACAAATATCTTCGCTGTATCGCAGAAAACAGCGTAACTGGTAGCGGAACTGGGACAGCTGCTGAAAATCCTGCTTACGTAACGGTGTCTTTGGCTGCATTCTCAACACTTCGATAAAGCTGTTCACATATTCCAAGTTTGACAGCTGAAATTGACGTACCTATATATAAAATATCACAAAGTGATATTTTACGTAAAATCAAATGGAGAGCCTGGAACTGACGGAGGAGTTATGGATGCAATTTGGACGCTAGGTAACCAAGATACGCCCCGGTATGCACCGCTTAACGCGGATGCGGATGCCGATGTGGCAATTATCGGCGCCGGGATTACAGGTTTGACTACCGCCCTGACATTAGCCGAGGCGGGGCAGAAAGTGATCGTACTCGAAGCGCGTGAGGTAGGAGGAGGTGTGACTGGTGGGTCGACCGGTAACCTCTACAGCACCCTAGCTTCAGGGCAGGCGTCTATCCGCAAGAAATGGGGCGATGAAGTTTCACGAGACGTGATCAGGGCGCGCAGTGAAGCCGTCGACGTCATTGAGGCTCTTATCGAACGCTTCGCCATCGACTGTCAATTTCAGCGTCAGCCGGCATACCGCGTGGAGCCGGCTAATGACAGCAAGGCCGGATACGACTGGGACGAGGAAAAAGCGGCCCTAGCTGATGCTGGGCTCGACGTTGAGGCAGCCGATCATCCCGGGCTGCCATTCGCCACGCAAGGGATCAAGATCAGCGACCAAGCGCAGTTCAACCCGCTTCACTATGTCCAGGGGCTGGCTACGGTAGCTAGCGACCTAGGCGTTATCATCCATGAGCACAGTCCCGTACGCAATGTGGACCATAAGCAAGGAACCGTGACGACCGATACCGCATGCGTCTCGGCACGTCATGTCGTCTACGCTACGCATACTCCTAAAGGTCTTAACCTATTACAGGCGGGCATGCTGGTATCCCGTGAATATGCCGTGAGCGCCAGATTGAAGAGCGGTCACTATCCTGAGGGCATCATCTGGGCGATGGATCCCTTCCATTCATTGCGTAGTTACCGCCAAGGTAACGAACAACATGTCATAGTCATCGGGGAGAAGCACAAGACAGGCGAGCAGAAGGGAGACCACTACCGGCATCTGCAGGAATATCTGCAGACCCACTTCGATGTGGAAGCGTTCACCTCGCAGTGGTCCGCTCAGCAGTACAGCTCTCCTGACGGGTTACCCTACATCGGCAGGTTACATGGCCAAGATACTGTTTACCTCGCCACCGGCTTCGCTGCCGACGGGCTAACTTGGGGGACTCTGGCGGCCATGATTATCTCCGATCAGGTGTTGGGGCGCGATAATCCCTGGCAGGCACGCTTCGACGCACGTCGAATTACTCCTGGCAAGTCAGCAACGCAATACACCAAGGAGAACGCCCACGTCGCCCGTCATATGTTCAAGGATTACCTGAGTACCGAGAAGCTCAAGGAAGCTGACGAGGTTGCGCCGGGCCAGGCACGGGTTGCTAAAGTTGATGGCGAAGAACTGGCCATCCATCGTACCGAGGATGGACAACTCAAAGTGCTCTCTGCGGTGTGCCCGCACATGAAATGCATTGTGCATTGGAACAATGCTGAATCAACTTGGGACTGCCCCTGCCACGGCAGTCGCTTCGATTGTGACGGGGAGGTCATCGAAGGGCCTTCCTACCATCCTTTGGCACGCCGTATCCGCTAATGGGTCGCCATATGAACGCCGAGTCGTTGCGCAAATAGATCCGTAAGGCTCGGCGAGGGGCCTCAGTAGTCGCGACGGCACGACTTGTCACTTATTCGGGTAGTAGAAAACTCGTGCCGAGTAGCAGCCATCCGACAACGCTTGGGGCGCTTGAGACGCAGGCTCACCAGCCTCTGGGTATAACCGATAAACGAGTTTATGGTTGACCACACAGCCCTCGCGCTTGAGCAACTCATGGACACACCGGTAGCCGTAGCGTAACCGGGAGCAATGATCTCGCGGATCCGCCGCAAAAAGAGGGCGCTGGTCCTGCGTCTGACTGCGGTAGTAAAAACTTAAGCGCTCCAGGGCGAGGACGCCGCAAGCCTGCCGTGTATTGCCAACGAACCGGTCCACTAAGTCCTGTTCCAGCTGCCACTTGCGCGACGCGTTCAAAGCTGTTTTCCGAGGACATTCTACAACATCGTCTTGTCCAAGGAAGGTCAGCCACGAGTTGCTTGAGCTTGCGGTTCTCCTCCTCCAGCTGCTAGATATCAGCGTGAGCTCACCTAATTTCAGCATTGTATTTATCTGGCCCTAGCGAGTGCCGAACTCCAGCTTGGCCGTGCAGGTCAAGATGATATGTCTTGCCCGGCAGCCCTTCGGGCTGAGCAGATCCACTTGCCGATATGGGGCTCCCAGACGCTTCGCGTCGTTTTCCCCTCCACGGCATGGAGTTGTTCTGCTTCGAATTGTGATTGAATCCTCGCGAGGCCTTGGCAAGAATGCCCCCTTCATCACTCCCCTGGCGGGGAGGTTTTTTGAAAAGAACGGCTTGCATCCATGATTTCTCCGCGGCCTGGTTCAACGCTGGTTTGTTATTTACAAAGGGGTTGTATTTATACTGGTTCAACAGTGACCCCTCCGGAGGGTTCATCTATGCACCCCTCGCAGGGTCCTACGGCTGAGGCCAGGCCCACCCTTCTGGCATACCAGAGGGATATGACCAGTCTTTGCGTCTCAGCAGATTCATCATAATATTGTACCCCTTTCGAACAGGCATATCTGAGAACAGCCCGTGCTCAAGGCTCCAGAGCATCTCATGCCAGCTCTGCCGGGCACATCTCTCGTCCTGCGTCTCATCTCGAATGGCGTTGAGCATCTTGTAGGCCATGCCTGGATAGATTTTGCGTTTCTTTTTAGCGAAGCATTCCCTTATCGCAGCCAAGCGACGCTCTCGTGCCTGGATGGCTTCCTCGGTCTGGTAGGACAGTATGGGCTTCTGCTCGTGTTCGCAGTGAGGTTGCGCCTTCTGCTTCTCCCGGGCGGTTTCCCTCTCGATTTCAGCCTGCAGCTTCAGCCATTCCATGGTTACCGGCCTATTCGTTTCTTCATCGTCATCGATGGAGACATATTTAGGTGCCGGCGGCTCAGGTCGCTCATTGGTTATCTCAGGTTCTGGCGCATGCTCCGCCTCTGGTAGCGCCTGCATCGTTGTCTCAGGTTCCGCTGAGGCCTCAGGTGGTTGATGCATTATTCGGCTTTTGGCTCGGTTGGGCGCTTCCAGCAACTGGTCGGCAACATCGTCCGGAATGGTTACCTCCGTGATAGTGATCGCCATGCGCATCGGATTGCGTAGGGAGCGGCCCTGACGATGGCGGCGAATCAAGCCCAGGCTTTCTAGGTCCTGGTAGGCCCGCTTGACTGTCGACACACTGAGGCTCAAGCGATCGGCAACCGTCTTGATCGGGATCTCGCTTTTCCAGTCGCCATGCATCTGCCCTTCACCCCAGTGCAACCAGAAGATGTTTGCCTGGGCACGAGTGATATCCAGTGAGCAGAGGTGAAGAAAAAGGGGAATAGGGGCGTTGATGTAATGCTTATCCTCGGAGAGCGCACTGCGAATATCTCGCATTTAGTATTCCTCGTTTAAATTGTTACGACTATTATTACGTACCAACGAGAGATGTTTTGCGCTGCAATTTCAGTAAAAAAGCAAAAAGACTTGGCACCGCTTATCATTGGCGGCTGTACTCGGAATCATCCTTTGAGGCAACAGCAGCAGTAAGTTTACGGTGACGGCGCTAGAGAAGCCTGACGGTGGTGGCATGCCATAGACACTACAAACCGAATTGATATGAATCAGAACCAGTCGCTCATCTGGCCGTAGCCATACACAAACGCCAACTGTCGAGCGCGGGTAAGGCTGAGATACACTAATGAACGCTCTTCGTTTTCACGTTGACGGCGAGTCGCTGCATCGACATCCGTGCCAGCTCGGCGATCGATACTCCTCGCTCATTGCTTTGAAGATGCTGAGATTTGCTCGTCGGTATGTCGGTTACATTTCATCGTGGGATCTCCTACTATCAGGGTAAACGTAGCGGAAATTTCATAATGCGGTGGACCGGTTTCTGGGGGAAAGGTCAATGAACCTTTGCTACATTTTTGCGTACCGTTTTGCGTGCCGTTTCAGGTGATGCTTTATGAGACCTAGATAGGGTACGGACGCAGCCTAATTGCCGGATTTTCGAAATTAGGCAAAGGAAACAAAAAATCTATAGGCTTCTTGGCTTAGCTAATGACTTCGCATGTGGCTCAATGATCCATATGACCGTCCGACTTTGGCGATGCCCCTCCAGAAGAGCGTTGTAATTTTTCCCAGCAGCAGTAGACACCCCGTCAAGGCAGTACACTGAGACGAGGTGACCATGGCATGGCAAGGCAAGCATCTTCGATGAAGAAGACCCGTACCAGTGACACCCAGGCCTACAAGGACGAGGCCTTGGCTCTCGCCGCCCATGTCGGCATCAGTGCCGCCCGAGAGCTTGGCCTGCAACCCAGCCAGGTCTATCAATGGCGAGTCAAGGCCAACAACAGCAGAGCGCCTCAGCGCGCAAACAAGCCTTGGCCGACGAGAATGGTTGAATTGCTATCGGCAGGGGAGCCGGCGGATGTGGCAATGCGCCAAACGCTTTGTGACTGGTTTGGTAGAGAGCTACTGGCTAGGTTCTGTCTGAAAAGTCGGCTCTCATGCATCGCTCGATGCAGGCCAATGTCACCATGGCTTTAAAGCTACTGGCTAGTTTATCGTAACGAGTATTGAGCCGACGTTTTTCCTTCAGCCAGCCAAACAGACGTTCCACCACGTTACGCTGGCGATATTTTGGCCGGTCAAACCGGTGCGGAAGTCCGGGCTTCGGGCGTCGATGCATACGGCGATACGGGATGATCGGGCGCATGCCATAACGCGTGCAGTAATGCCGCAGCGCATCACTGTCGTACCCCTTGTCTGCCACGATGTAACGGCTGCGTTTGCGGGGTCGACCTGAACGACCCGGTAACCGGACCTTTTCCAGTAGTTCCGTCAGGTAAATCGAGTCGGCGCGCTGACCTGCCGACAGAGAAAAGGCGAGTGGAAAGCCATGGCTATCGCACAGCATGTGTATCTTAGTGGTCAGCCCGCCACGGCTACGGCCGAGCGCATGATCCCGGGGTTCTATCGATCCCCCTTTTTGCCGGCACCGCTGGCCGACCGGGTCGCTCTGATGGAAGTGGAATCCACCATCCATGTGTCGAGATCCATGGTGCCATCTTCACGCAAACGAAGATGCAGACGGGCCAGTATCCGGTCGAAGGTACCGTCATCACGCCACTGCCGAAAACGCTGATAGACGGTCTTCCAGGGACCATAACGCTCCGGCAGGTCGCGCCACTGTGCGCCAGAGCAAAGAATCCACAGGACACCGTTGAGCATCTGGCGATCATCCCGGCGTGGCCGCCCGATGGTCTGCGGTGGAGAAACGATGTCTTCGATCATCTGCCAACGTTGATCAGAAAGCTCGTAACGGCCTGTCATATCGCCCTCCCGTTCGATGAACGGGAATAGCGTAGCATTTATGACTTTTCAGACAGAACCTAGGACCAATCTTGAGGAGACGCTCGCGCCGCTACGCACTGCATTGGAGGGAGATGAATAACCATGGCGCTAAGAAAGACTTTGGAACAGCAGACAAGCCATTGGGCGCCGGACGTCTTGCTTCGGCAAATGTGGGCTATGCGCAACCGAGGCAGGCACACCGAGACCGACTAGCAAGGACACTTGCCGACCCGGCGCTTGGGTTAACAGCTTCCGAGTATGACTTCGTGTATAGCAGCAGCGACTTCCTCAGGGCGCTCGGCAAAGCGCTTGATATGACCCAGGCGTGTGATGAGGCGTTTCTCGCGGAGCGAGATGCTTTCGAATCGACAAAGCATGAAGCGTACAAACCATGGTAGAGCGTGGAAGTCGTCGACAAGACAGCGCGTGTCGGCGGTTTTTTCCGGGCTATGGCCGTGGGTAAGCGCCGCCTATCGCTGCCTAAGGATGCGTGGCAGTTGTCATGGAAGAAGCAGATACGTCTTGCCAAGAAACTCGTGCGCGAACATATGGCCGAGACGGGGGGAGAGCTCCCTATCCTGGGCCAGATTGAAGGCTACCGTTTCCATTACGCGACAGACCGCTGGATATCCCTGGGCCGAAACGGAGGGATCAAGAACAGCGGCTTCGGCGTTGTAAGCCGGGGTGCAAACAAGCGAGGATGATCGAAGCAATCACTAAGGAGGGGAGCATGTACGATCTGATTGGCGATATTCACGGCTATGCCACCCCGCTCAAGCACCTGTTGAACAAGCTGGGTTACACCGAGCGGGATGGCGTCTGGCAGCACCCCGAGCGGCAGGTGGTTTTTCTGGGCGACTTCGTCGATCGCGGGCCGGAACAGGTGGAAACCGTACGTATTGCGCGGGCTATGGTCGAGGCTGGGCAGGCTCTGGCAGTGATGGGAAATCACGAGTTCAATGCCGTGGCTTGGGCGACCGAAGATCCCGAGGCCCCAAGTCAATACCTGCGTTCGCATAGCGACAAGAATCGGAACCAACATCAGGCATTTCTCGATCAGGTCGGCCAATACTCGGAGCAACACCGCGATATGATCGATTGGTTTCGTACCTTGCCGCTGTATCTGGATCTCGATGGGCTGCGGGTCATCCATGCTTGCTGGCATCCGCCGTCGCTGGAGAACCTGCGTGACTACACGGATGAACAACAGCGCATCCTGAAGGATGCCTGGCCGGCATTATGCCGAAAGGGCACTGTGCCCTACGACGCCTTGGAAACAACCGTCAAGGGGCTGGAGGTTCCACTACCCCAGGGGCACAGGTTCTTCGATAAGGACGGCAACCCGCGCCACCATATCCGTACCCGCTGGTGGGAACTGGAGCGCTTGACCTATAGTGCTCGCGCAACAGGAATTTGAGGGAACGCGCCGTATCGAAAACATCGGCGCCACCTTTCTGAACAATAATCCCACGATGAACTCGCTGGACTTCAGCCAGGCTGTCTGCGAGTGGGGCAAGGGGCCGCGGGTTTGGAGTTATCTGACTCGACATTACCGATTACCCGATCTGGAGCAGGCCCTGGATGACTGGCTGGCAATCGCGGCAGCCACAGACGACGTTGCCAGTGCCATTGCGCCGGGTGTGGCCATCAAGGGGCTGGGTGTCTCCTTTGCCAGCAAACATTTACGAATGCTGGACCCGTATCGGTATGCCGTACTCGATGAAGTGATCAGCGAGGGGCTGGGATTTGCCATGAACCCCACAGGCTATGCGCTCTTTCTTCGCTGCCTCCATGAGTTTCTAGCCAGGCATGGGCTGCCGTATAGCGTGGCAACACTGGAATCGGGGCTCTTTTATCTGGCTCGCCAGCAAGTACGGGCCAGGCATGATCAACCGGCCTAGGACGACGCTGGTACGGACCTTGGGAAAATGATCAGGCAATGCAGGGAGCGATGATTAGCGAACGTAAGGCAGACGAGACAAGAGGGCGCTTTCGAGGCTGCCTACTGGGAGGGGCCGTCGGCGATGCCCTGGGTGCCTCGGTCGAATTTCTGTCGCCCGCGGAGATTCTTGAGCGTTTCGGCTCGGAAGGGATCACCGACTATGCGCCGATCTACGGCGGGCTGGGCAGAATCACTGACGATACTCAGATGACGCTGTTTACTGCCGATGGATTACTGCGAGGCTGGGCGTGGTGCCATTAAGGGCATTACGACGTATCCGGGGGTAACCGCCCATGCCTACCTACGTTGGCTACAAACGCAAGGCGGAGCACCGATTAATGACCTCATGATCGGTCCTAGTCAGCTCGGTTGGGAGCCGAGCTGGTTAATCTAGCAGCGGGTACTTCATGACCGACGTGCTCCTGGAAATACCTGCCTTTCATTGCGGGAGATACCGTCCTTGGGTGCGTGGGCACGCAACAACAGCAAGGCTGTGGTGGGTCACGCGCGTTGCTCCGGTCGGTCTGTTTGGGTGGTATTTTCGACAGAGCCAAGCCTCGGAAGACGTGTTTCGTCTGGGCGCCGAACTGGGGGCATTGACCCATGGCCATCCCACGGGGCAACTGACGGCAGGCGTTTTCGCTGTCCTGGTCCTGAGCATGACTGATGAAGCGAGCCTGGCCGAGGCCTTGGTAGTCCCGAAAGCCTGCCTGCGACAGGAGCCTCATCATGAGGAAACGCTGCGCGCCATTTTGCAGGCAGAGGCCTTGGCGAACACCGGGACGCCGCATGCCGAGGCGATTGCCGGAAATCTGTTGGCGGTCTGGCTGGGGGAGCACAGCATACCGGCGAAATGGATGAAGCCATTGGAGCTACGCGACGTCATAGCCGAGATGGCTGAGGATCTGCTGACCTTTCCCGCCTGGGATATCGACGATGCCGTCAGCAATGAAGCGGAGTATGAGCTCATCTGGCGAAAGTATCCGGGGTTTGATCTCCAACAAGCGCCGGAGCTGATGATTGGTTTTCGAAGCGATTGAGATACGTTACCTGGCTGTGTGGATGCATGGAGTAATAGTTCGTAAGCTAGACCGTTACTCTTTGGAACCGCACAGCCGTGCGGTCCCGAAGAGTAATGGGTCATGCTATGAACCACTGCCGGAGGATGATCCATGGCTCAGATTCTTCACAAACGCGCCACGACCACGCACGCCATCCGAAAAGAAATACAGCGATCGACGGATTCGGTCGCGACACTGAGCCGACGCTACGGCATTAACCCCAAGACCGTACGCAAGTGACACAACCGGGACAACGTCGAGGTTACCCGCATGGGTTCAGGGTACCGCGCTCCCCGTCGCTGACGCCACTGGAGGTAGCGGTTGGCCATCGCCTCTACTAGCGACACGGCATCAGTCAGTTACCCAAGGCTGGCGACCAGAAACGCGAGAAAAAACTATTTAAGCGTTACCCGATCGGCTACCTGCATCGATATCAGCGAAATCCGAACCGGTGCAAGGCCTGCCTGCTCATCGCCGTGGATCGAACCTCCAAGTTCTTCCATGCATAGTTATACCGGAAGATGACGAGGCAGATCGCCGCCGATTTCCTTGAGGATACGCTGAGAGTCCTGCCTTACCGTGCCCACGGCCAACGGTGTGCAGTTTGCGAAGAAGGCCGGGACAGAAGCCTATAAGCAGCATATCTTCTATATGGTCTGCTACCGGCACAGGATCGATCACCGGCTGACCAGTCCCTTCCATCTCCGACCAACGGGCAGTAGAGCGGATGAGGCGTACGATCGAGGAGGCGACGACCCCGCACATTCCATTACATCCGACTTTAGGCCAATCAAGCCTCTTGAAGCTTTTTGCAGGCTACCTGATTCAGTTCAACGAATTCGTTCCACGTCATGATGAGCCGGTAGTTCTTTTTGTATTGTCGATCAACCCGGCAGATGTCTGGCCGCTCGGCATAGATCTGGCATTGCTTCAGCACTTCGTCGAAATGCACACAGGCGCCGTCTCCACGATCCATACCGGCTGTTTCAGGGAGCAGGTGGACACGCTTGCAGCATTCCCCACATTGACTGCAGGGAAAGCTCTTAGGCATCTCAGGCATACGTTTTCACAGCTGCCAGACTCTCAACGAGAGAGGCTCGGTCTTCGCTGCGCTCGCGTTGTGCTTCGGAGAAGCTGTTGCGAATTTCTTTCAGCTTGCCGTTGACCTCTGCAAAGTTGTTTCGGATGGTTTCGTCTACAACCCTGAGAATAGAGTTTTTGAACTCCCATGCAATATCCTCGCTTAGACCACGAATCGCTTGGTTTCTGCGCTCTTCCATCTGCTCACGCTGGCGTGCTTCTTCACGAATACGCTCTTCTTCGGGATCATTCCCGAACATAGAAAACAGTATTTGGCCGGCCTGGACGGCAATGCCGATTGCCGGCACGATCTTATTAACTATCTGCTCACCTATTTTCCCCATGGTGACTGGACCGATACCTTTGAACAGGCTGGGCAGCAGGTCCTTGCCCACCGTCATTGCGCTGACGATATGATCAGGTTTAAGGACTGCCCCAACCTGCCGGATGCCGGCCTCCAGCATATTGAAATCGATACCTGCCTCTTTGTTGGTTATTTCTGTAACTTCATCACTCGATGCCAACTCGAATTCGTGCTGCGGCGCTTTTATCTGTCCGCTTACCCTGATGCTCTCCAGTACATCTTCAAGCATTACCGAGGCTTCAGTAGCCAACCTGCGGAGTTCTACCTCAAGCTCGGAAAATACCTCAGCATTGGAACCCTTTACTAGCTCTGCCACTTTGGTCTGAGCGCTATCCGGATTGTCCGAAATGATGCTGAAGGAGCGTTTTTCTATGAAGGCAGACTTCGCCTCAATAAGCCCCTTCAAACTGGATCGCAAGTGGACCTCGCGTTGAGCAATTTCCGAAAAGAATGTGTCAATCTGCGAAATATAGGCGGAGTCGTTCTGCTTATCGAGCAGATCTAGCGTCTCGTTGAAGAAGGTACTTAACTCCCTGACGAAGCCTTCCACGATATCGCTCTGCCTGACCGAATTCAGGAACTTATACAATTCGCGCTCAAGGTGCGGCAACCCAGAATTGGTTAGCAGATTATCCTTACTCTCCAGTTTAGCCTTCAGGGCGGTCTTGGCATTGACTTCAAGGATTGGAATGGCCTGTAACACCTGCTGCCGGCCCCTTTGTCGGGCCATTTCCTGGAAACGGTGGCGCAGTTCATCCTTGAGTCGCTCGGCGTCTAGCGGTTCCAACCTGTTCTTGCAGTTGAGCACCAGAACAACTTTTTTATTACGTTCAACTAGCTCAAGCAGGGTAGACAGAGTGTTCGCTTCCTCAAGCACTCCAAGCGGATTGACCACGAAGATCACGGCATCGGCCGAATACAGCTGCTCCCGAGTCACCGCTTCATGGCTTTTGGGAGCATCAATACCGGGTGTGTCGAGGATTTCGAATTCACGCCACTGATATTTGCTGATCCTGTCAGTCTCTGGTTTGTCGGCTACCTTGGCTCGGTCGGCCTCACCGAGCAGTGCATTGATTAGAGTGCTTTTGCCAGCATTATAGACACCATAGACCATGATAGAGACATCAGGGGAAGAGCGTTTTACTGCAACCATCTTACGGATCGGGGCTAGCCCAGAGGGATTGTATTTCTCGCATACACCGTCGATGGTTTCGAAGGCGGTGAAGGCTTGGGATAGAGTGCTGTCTTGCATCATTGGTTTACCTGCGCGAGGTTTTCAAGATTATCCATTAGCTCGGTCATGTCGCGGTCTAGAGCACCGCAGTATTCCAGCATGGCCGTGCGAAGTGGGCCGTAGAGCGTATTGACATGTTCATCGAGCAGGCGGGGAAGAATATTCGAGTAGTTTTCTATGGCTGCCTGACGCTGCTCTTCACGATTGTCGCTTACGACTACTTGATGGCGGCCATATTCGGCACTGGCAGAGCGACCGACCATACTGGATGCACTGCCCACTGATGCACCTATCGCGGCCCCCGCAGGACCACCTAAAAGGAAGCCTGCAGCACCCCCTAAAAGGGTTCCGCCCAGTCCCCATAAGCTTTTATTGCCCTCGCGAGTACCAACAAAATACTCTTTCTCTTCAGTAATTTCCCGATACTCGGGAATACCGCTCAGGCGGCTACTGTCGAATGCCTGCTTAAGGCCTTGTTGCTGCCGCTCGCCGATCTTGTTTAAGGCTTCTATAGCCAGCTGGGATATTATCTCGCTTGCCTTCTGACGAAGCGCATTTTCCAGATCAGCGTGTTCGTCAATGAATACCTGATTGATATAGGCTCTCATCTGACTCGATCCTTGAACGCCCAAGCTGCTCAGCTCGCGTTGCAAGTCATCGTTTTGCTTGCCAATGCTATTGGCAAAGCCACTGATAATCTCACGCATACCGGCGAGATCGTCAGCAGTAACGCGGATCGAGTGCCTGAGATTCTCCATCGGCATGTTCAGTTTGATGGACAGAGCTTGGCTAGCACAAATTACTTGTAGTTCGTACATCAACCTGCCCATGCCGCTCTCGGCGATGCCCTCAGGGGTCATGTTGCGCTCTGCATAGCGAGTGGAAATGGGTAGTACCTCTGCCAAGACGCTGGAACTGTTTTGTAACTGTTCCAACTCACCATTAACATACTCAACCTGATCCCGGCGATCCAAAAGATCCTTCATCACCACCATTGTGACCAAGTTGCCTTCCTCATCCTCGTCTTCGTTGGTAGTGTCGCTGCCGGTCAGAAGAACCATGATCTTCTTATTGCTGTTAAGCAGTTCGGTTATCTCCTCCATGTCCGATGCACGCCCCGGTGCTTGCGAGCTCATCGTATAAAGAATTAGATCCGCATGCTCGGCGTACTCCTTGGCGAGGTCACCATTTTTGGCATTAACCGAGTGCAGCCCAGGAGAGTCGACCCATGTCAGGCCTGGAAGTTTGAATCCCTGAATGGAACTAGTGGCCTCGGTTGCATTGACCCGAAATTGTAAGGTTTTCTCAGCCTCTTTATCTTGGTCGCCGCTAGCTACATTAGTTTGCTCGGCAGAAAAATAAGTAGGGCTTAGGGATTTTTCCTTAAGTTCAGGTGTCGGCTCACTATGTCCCCAAGCCATGTAGTTGCCGAGCGAACTCTTACCCGATTTCACCTTACCGTAGATGAACACCAGCAAGGAGTCGCCAAAATCTTTCCGAAACTGGATACCTTTAGAACGAGCAGCGGCTTGCTGCTCCCAGTTATCAAAATTTTTCTCCAGTTGGCCTGAAAGATTGTATGCCAAAGACTGTAACGGATTTTCCGATCCGATCAATTGGACGAATCTTTCGTTTCGTTGCTTCAGCTGTTCGCAAAACCTTTTTCGCAACTGATCAAAATCCGACTCCTTGTTCTTAATGTCGTTTTTTTTGTTATCAAAATCTCTCTGAAGAGCTTTGAACGATGCCATTAACTCAGCTCGGGAAGTGGATTCTTTTTGCATTTTTGATTACTCTTCCCGCTCGATATTGATCTTGATCTTGCTTTTGAGTTGTTGCAGGCGTTCGATGCGATTTGAAGCTGCGCGAGCTTTCTCGCAATCCTCTCGTTCGCCATCACTAAGAGATATATAAACGGACTCCTCGGCTAGCATTAGTGACACCCCAACATTGCCAGTTAGCATTGATGAATAGGAGGGTTTTTTGTCAGATATCGGTTCGTTTCTTGAAGACAAGCTATCAAGCACCCGTAGGTTAGTGAGGAAAGCCTTTATTTCTTTTTGGGTGCAATAGTATTGTGAGGTTTCATCTGTTCTCAGTATTGATATTACTGCTTGGGCATATTCAGAGGTGGCTAGCTCCTTAGACTTAAGGGCTGACTCTAATTTCTTAAGAGTTAACTTTCTTCTAGCTCCTGGTAGCCTAGATTCCATCCTCCCCAAGGAATCATATTCACTCTCACTTTGTACTACTATTTCTAGAGGTTTCCCCAATCCCTCTGCTGAGCGAGCCAAGAGGGTATGTGCATATTCCAGTCGACTTTTCTTGAGGTTTGCCAAGTGAGTTTTGAGGCTCTTGCGTTGACGCTGGCGCTCAGCTTCGCGCTCCTGCTCACGGCGCTCTTCTTCGCCGCAGGTGTACGATGAATCGTCATCGTCGTCAGATACAGCTTTTACGACAGCCGCTGCAGCAGCGACGGCGGCAGCGCCGATCAGCCAAGGTAGTGGCATGAGTATATCCTTCGTTAAATACTATTAATTTTTTTCTGAATAATACTGATTTCATCGCTATGCGAATTAAACTCTTGCCTTAATTTCTCCATTATCTGATTGAAGATGCTTATCTTCTCAATATAAGGTTTCTTTAAGCTTGAAATGAACTGGCGCTCTTCTTCGATGGCTTGCTCCAGCTCTTTCAGCAACTGCGCTTCTCTCACCTGCTGTCGTCTGTAACGAGCGGCTTCAAGCTGATCCTTGATCTCCAGCGATAGCGTATCGAGATATTGTGCCAGGTTAGGGATACCACTCTTTTTTGTCAGAACGGGCTTGCTTTCGGCAATGCCTTTACGATAACGAGTGTTGGAAACTTTAAAGCAGGTAGGTTGGATGCCAATTTGCTCCTGCAGCTGCTCCATAATACGGGAGCTAACACTGTTCATGGCTCCATTTTCATCTTTATCCAACTGGCTAAGGACTATAACTAGGCGCCGATCAATTTCTTCTGTATATACAGCTTTTACTTCAATGAGGAGGTCGATTTCTTCCTGATCGAGCTCGCCTTGTAGCGCATGGACGAAAAGGATGATATCCGCACTGTCCAGCCCCTTGAAGGCTTGTTCACTGTCGTCGTCATCGATGCCGAGCCCGGGAGTGTCGACCAAAATATAATGGTCTGTTTCTAGCTCGCGATTGACGCGAGTAGTGCGTACAGCCCCCGTTTTGAAGAATTCTTGCTCAACATGCCCTGAAAGCATGTTGAGCAAGGAGCTCTTGCCGGCCTTGACCAGACCCCATGCAGCAATACGAGGTTTTTCACCGAGCACAGATACTGCTAACAGATTACTGCAAGCATTTTCCAGCTGTGCCAGCACTTGTTCTCTTTCGCTCATGTGATGTCCTATTTTTAGTTAGGGGCAACTTGGTGGCTTGCATCGCGTTTAGCGGTGTCGAATAGATCCGCCGCAGTCTGTCCAGCTTCCGCCTGATTTCTTCTACCTATACTATGATCATGCACGTGGGTCTGATCGTTAAGAGCCCAATTACTGGTAGAGCAGTCATTCCACCAGTATCCCGAATGCCAGCGTGAGTCCTCTCTTGAGAGATATCATGGCGTTTCCCTGCGCGTGCTAAACAAACATCGGCAGGCAAACTAAAGACTTGAGCGCGATATACAGGCCGCCGCAGCTGCATGGTAGCCACCGGCGGGGTAAATCTGTCTATCTCGCCACCGTCTGACTGAGCCATCCGATGAAGCAGATCTCTTTCGCCCATGTTCTGGTCAAGTCAGAGCGGACACAGTTTCAAGCCGCAACTGCCAGTTCGATTTCCCTCGGCGTCTGATAGGCCAAGGTCGAGTGGAGTCGGCAGCTGTTGTACTCCATCTCGATATAGTCGATCACATCCCGCCGTGCCACCTGGTGACTTGCATACCGCTGGTCGGCCAGCCACTCGCTTTTCAGTGAGCCAAAGAAGCGCTCCATGACGGCATTGTCCCAGCAATTCCCTTTGCGGCTCATCGAGGCTTGGAACCCATGCCGGACCAGCGTGCCCCGGTACTCATGCGACGCGTATTGGCTGCCGCGATCGCTATGATGGAGCAGGCCCCGATGCTAGTCATCAGGGCCACGTCGTCGCCAGTCATAGAAGCCACTCCGACTGACCTGCATAACCCGACACAACACGACCACGGGATAGGTGGCCTTCTCCGACTCGACGAACTGGTATCTCAGCTCGACTCTTTGGCGAAGAAGGCCGCCGCCTTTTTTAAAATATCCTTTTCAATCTGAAGCTTGCGGACTTCTTCACGGAGCTTCTTGAGCTCGGCATCGCGATCGTCCTCCCGCCGCCCCGGGCTGCCGGAGGCCTGCTGACGGTGCTGACGGCACCAGCGATCCAGTACGCTGCGCTCCACGCCCAAGCGCCGGGCGGCCTCCGATACGGAATACCCCTGATCGCTCACCAGGCTCACCGCATCCGCCTTGAACTCATCGGAAAATCGACGTCGAGTCTTCTTTGTCATGAACACCTCCATTGCCTCCATTATGAGGCTTATTGGGGTGTCCGCTCCAATTAGACCAGTTCACCCAGGCAGAACATCAGAACAAGAAGAAGATTACTCGCCGCGAGCGGTTCCTGGCTCAGATGGATGCCTTGGTGCCTTGGCAACGGCTGATCGAGGCGCTATCGCTATCCTACTTCCCGACTCGGCAGGCAAGCGCGGCCGGCCACCCATCGGCCTGGAGCGCATGCTGCGAATCCATTTCTTGCAGCATGCTCGCTGACGAGGCGCTCGAAGACGCTATCTACGACACCCAGGTCATGCGTGACTTCATCGGTATCGATCTGGTGATCGAAAGCGTGCCGGACGCGACCACGCTGCTTCGCTTACGTCACTTGCTGGAGAAGCATGCCCTGACCCATCGGATCTTTGAGGAGATTACGCTTTATGTGAAAAATAGACTCGCAAGCAACGCTCGATGCAGGCCAGCGTGACCATGGCGCGGTAACTTTTCGCCAGCTTGTCGTAGCGCGTACAGAGTCGCCGCTTTTCCTTCATCCAGCCAAACAGGCGCTCTATCTCATTACGACGCCGATAACGCGTGCGTTCGAACAGGCGTGGTAGTCCTGGCTTGGGGCGGTGATGCATTGCCGATGCCGGATAGTCGAGCGCATGCCATACCGGTCGCAGTACTGGCGCAACCCGTCGCTATCGTAACCCCGATCGGCAAGCAGATGGCGGCAACTCTTACGGGGACGCCCGGTAAGGCCCGGCAAGCGAATCTGCTCCATGACGGGAACGAGATAGCGTGAATCGGCATGCTGACCAGGCGATAGCAAGAAGCTCAAGGGCACGCCATTGGTATCGCAAACCAGGTGGATCTTGGTCGTCAGTCCGCCTCGGCTTCGCCCAAGGGCATGGTCTAACGGTTCCTGAGAGCCCCCTTTTTTGCCGCCACCAGCGGCAGAGCGAGTCGCTCGAATCGAGGTGGAATCGGCCATCCAGGTATCGAGGTCCATATAGCCGTCTTCCCGAAGCTTCAGGTGAATGCGTGACAGGATACGTTCGAGTGTGCCGTCATCTCGCCACTGACGGAAGCGCTGGTAGACCGTTTTCCACGGGCCGAAGCGCTCGGGCAGATCCCGCCATTTGGCACCGGAGCAAAGGATCCAGAAGATGCCGTTGAGCATCTGCCGGTCATCGCGCCGTGGGCGTCCACGCCCAGCGGGCGTGTCAGGAGAAACGATATCTTCAATCAATGCCCAACCCTGATCGGAAATCTCGTAACGTTCTGCCATGACAGCACCTCCAAGCCTGATGAAGGAAAGGCTAGCAGGACGTAATTTTTCAGACAAAGCGTAATCAAACCGCGCCTGTGGCAACTTGAAAAGGACAAATGAATGGAAGCTTGGTGAGTTCGTGTATCGAGATTTTTTCTTTCACGGCTAAAGTATTTTTCTATTTTGCCGATAATTACTTATTGCAAAGTAAGTCGCAATGTAAGGTGGAGAAGCTTTCTGTTTGTGATTATTCGCTTATGTTAATAATTCTTAATTTATATAGTTAGCTTAAAAGATTCCAAATAATGGTAATGCAGGGGAGAAAAATGAATACTGAAAACTCAGGGTCCGCTTTAATTAATTCTCTAGAGGAATTGGCAAGCAGCTTACCTGAACCAGTAAAGAGAATCTTTATGGAAGAAATACAATCCATGAAGGAGATCTTTATAGAGGCCCGTCCGCCCCGTATTATGGTCTTGGGAAGAAGGGGGGCAGGAAAGTCTTCTCTAATAAACGCATTGTTGAATAAAAAAGTTGCTGAGGTAGGGTCGGTAGTTTCAGAAACTGGTAAAGCCTCTTGGCATACTATCGGTGAAGGTGACCAGCAAATAGAAATTATAGATACTCGGGGTATAGGCGATAACAGTCGACCAGAGAGCGCCAGTTTTGACGATGCAGTTGAAGAAATTGAAAATAGTATCAGGCGCAAAGCGCCTGATATTCTGATTTTTGCATGCAAATCTAAGGAAGTTGACGCTCATCTAGATAAAGATATACAAGCTATACAAGATATCCGTAATTTTGTTTACAATAAAAATGGCTACAAGCTTCCGATACTCTGCGTCGTGACGCAAGTGGATGAGTTAGATCCAAAGCGAGCCCAGTTATGGGATAATAACACACGAAAAGTTGAAAATATTAAAACCGCCTGCGGGGTCATAAAAAGCTCATTTTCTAAACTTGACGTCCCGATTATTACTGTTATGCCTGTTTGTGCTTATGCAGAATATGACGATTCTGGAATCGTAGTCGAAGAGTATGATGAACGATGGAATATTGATAGTCTAAAAGAGGAGATAATTAATAACATCCCAAAGTGCTCGCAGCTCTTCCAGGCAAGGGCTGATCAAAGAATAGATACCAAGAAGAATTATTCAAGGAAGTTGATTAAAACTACCGCAAGCACTTGCTCAGCTATAGCAGCGACACCAATACCTCTCGCTGATATTTTTCCAATAACTGCACTTCAAATAGCTATGGTTTCTGGGATTGCAAGAATTTCGGGTCGTGACTTTACAAAAGAGAATGCCTTGGATTTTCTTGGCGCCATGGGAGTTAATGTAGGTGTAGGGTTTGCCCTCAGGGAAGCGGCTCGTGCAGCTGCAAAGTTTATTCCCGGATTCGGCAATGTGGCCTCTGGCACCGTGGCTTTTATAGGAACCCAAGCGATTGGCGAAGCCGCGATACTTTACTTCATTGAAGGGGCATCAAAAGAAGAAGCCAAGCAAAAATATGAAAAAGAGAGGAGTAAAGCTGAGAAATGATCGTTTTCAATGAGAGAAGACGTACTTCTACACATGGCTCGGCATATGCTACAGAGTGAAAATAGTCCAGCAAGCTTCGAGCATAATCAGGTCGGGCTCAGAGAGTGCTCTGTGTCTGGCTCTGTCCGCTTTTAGCTGGCCGGCGTACTGTGCTTGCCCCAAGATCGATTCGCTCAAGCAGCTATGGTTTGAGAAATACTCTGTGATTATTAGAGGACATACTAAGCGTGTTGGAAGATACAGCTACCCGTGTCAGGCGGCCCCGGCGAAAAGCCAGTGTCCAGCCCCGGATCACGAATGAGATTCAGGTTGAGGTTCGAACGTTTAAAGGGCTTCAGCAGCTGGCTTACCCGCTTGCGCTCGACAGCTATCAGCGGCCCTACGTCTGGGATAAGGCCAAACTTGAACAATTGATCGATGACCTGCTGGAGTTTCAGGAGCAGGATCCCTCCCTGCCGGATTACTATATGGGTACCTTGCTCCTGCACCGAAACCGAGAGCGAGAGTCGCTTTTCGTAATCGATGGGCAGCAGCGCCTCACCAGTCTCTGCATTTTGTATCACGTGCTGCGGAGGCGACCACCACCGCGGCGAATGGCGTTTGAGTACAGCTCTTTGGTGTCGGTTCGGAATATCAAGCATGCCTGTACCATTCTGCAAGAGAAAGCTGCTGGCAGGCTGCGCGCCGAACTGTTGAACCGACTGAACTTCACCGTGATCGAAGTGGGCAACGAAGATCTCGCTTTCACTTTTTTCGATACCCAGAACAACCGCGGTGTGCCGCTGAAACCCACCGATCTGCTGAAGGCATTCCACCTACGCGCGATCAAAACAGGTAAACCACAACGGGATGAGGCCCTGCAGGAGAGTTGTGCCCGCCGCTGGGAGGCAGTTCAGGTAAGTGGGGAGAAGGGCAAACGGAGCCGTGATCACGACTTTGCTCCAGAGCTGTTTCATTCTTATCTCTGGCGTGCACGGAACTGGCGTGGTCAGAAAGTCATCGAGCGCGAGACTCACGATGAACTCCTTATGACCTTCCAGCATCAGAGCATTCCAACTGCAGTAGCGACGGAGGTGCCTCTTTATCCTGGAGTGAACAACAGGTTGGCAGCAGCGCTGACGTTGCGGCCTGACGACGAGCATTACTGGACCCTGCAGAGCGTAGACATTAACGAAAGCGCAGCCAGCTTGCCTTTCTCACTGCGCCAGCCCATCCACCAAGGGATAGGCTTTTTCCTATATGCCGAGAAGTATGCCACGCTGTTGAATTGGCTCCTGCATGATGAGACTGAAGATGCGGAAGTCGTCGCGTTTCGCGGCTTCTATAACCGGGTAGTGGCGACGCTGTCTCCGTATCTACGCGAGTTGTATAAGCTCGCCGCGCTAATGTACGTCGATCAGTTTAGCTCGGTGCAATTGATGCGCTTTGGGTTGTGGCTCGATCACGTGCTCGGGGCCATCCGCCTGCAGAAGGCTTACATCTTTGATCGCGCGCCGCTTCGCTATCTGATGGACAAGGAGCATAACCTCCTGGACGTGATAGCCGGGGCTTACCGGCCGGAGGAGGTGATCGATTTTCTGCGTTCCGATGATATGGCGACCCGGGGATATGAAAGCGCAAGGGCGCGCAAGGTGGTTCGCGGAAAGGGCATACGAGGGCGGTACCTGGATGCGCTGATGAACTATTACGGCAAAGATTCGCTCCAGGACAAGCCTCTCTGGGTCGAAGCCGCATTGGAGGCGAGATAAGAACATGGTCAGCTCTAGACGCATTACTCTCGGTTCTGTCATTGAAGAGCGGTACCTCTTCAACGTGCCAATCTATCAGCGCCTTTACGTTTGGGGGGAGGAGCAGATTCGGGTCTTGCTGGAGGATCTCAACGAGGCCTGTCACGAGCAGCGGCCTGTGTTCTATCTCGGCGGGGTCTTGGTGATAGAGCGCCCGCAGCGAGGCCTCAGCCGACGCTTCGATTTAATCGACGGGCAGCAGCGTTTCACTACCTTGTGGCTCATTAGCATTGCCTGCGAGAAATTGGCCGCCGAGGGGGCTTGCGACACCAATCATCTCAGTGATTACCGGGTGCAGAAGGTTAATGGTAGCTCTTTGCCTCGGATCAGCTTCCCTATTCGGCCGAATGTGGAGCGGTTCTTCGAGCATGTGTTGGCGGGTGAGCTGCCTGCGGTTGCGGAGGCAGTTAGCCTTAAGAATGCTATCGATACGATTGAGGGCTTCCTGCGTGACAAGATGGTCGATATTGAACAATTCACATGCTATCTCAGGGACAAGGTCGAGCTGGTTCTGACTGAGGTGCCGGCTGAAACCGACCTCAACAAGCTGTTCGAGATCATCAACAATCGTGGTGTACAGCTTCAGCATCATGAAATTCTGAAGGCGCGCCTGCTGGAGAAGCTTCCGGCCGATGAGCGCACCGCGTATGGGCAGCTGTGGGATGCCAGCGCGCATATGAGCGATTACGCTGAGCGGAACCTGCGGCAGGTGACGGAGCTCAAGGTGGCCAAGCTGTACGATCAGGACAAGGCGCATAGCGATGGCGAAAAGCTCGCTCGCGCTCGCTTGGTAATAAGCGCCCTGAACCGCGCAGCGCGGTCCGATGAGATGGAAACGCTATCGCTCGACACCATCCTGACCGGGGACGTGGAGGTCGAGGAGGTGCACGGGCGGCGGGTCGAGGACGAGCAGGGGGCACTAAGGGTCCGGAGTATCATCACCTTCCCAATGCTGCTGCAGCATGTGTTGCGCATTCATCTGATGCGCACCGAGCAGGAGGACCTCAGCCGTATTCTCGACAAGGATCTGCTTCTAATTTTCCAGCAGAGCTGGCTCCGCCACAAGCCGGATGCAGACGAGGTGCGAGACTTCCTAATGTTGCTTTGGGAAGTGCGCTACCGCTTCGACAAGCACATTATCAAATGGGTCGAAGAGGAGGACGAAGAGATCCACGCCATTCGCCGACCGCGGCTCAACCGGGGGGAGTCTGGACCCAGCCTAGTACGTGCCCCGACCACGACCAGCAAAGAACAAGGTTTTGCGCTCTTGCAAAGCATGCTGTATCACTCGCAGCAGCTCACTACGCAGTACTGGCTGACGCCACTGCTTAACTTTCTCCTGGAAGAGGGGCCGCAGCACGCCTTTATCTACCTTAAGCATTTGGATAACCATCTGCTGTGTGCCGACGAGGAAGATGGCGGATCGTTGGCCGAGCGGACCTGGCGCTTTATGGAGGACCCCTGGTTCCGCAGCGGTGAGTTGGATGTGACGGAGGTGCTGAACGAAACGCAAGGGACCAGCTTCGCACATTACTGGTTCTACAAGCTTGAGTTCATCCTCTGGGACCAGCTCAAAGATAAAAATAGTAAGGCATGGCGTGAGTTCCGTATGACCGCAAAGAATTCGGTCGAGCACGTTTCCCCACAGCAACGGAAATCATTTGACTCCAGCCGAGTCAGCGCTGAATGGCTCGATGCATTTGGGAACCTTGCCTTGGTGTCACGCAGCATCAACTCTGAGTACAGCAATAAGCCCTATGCAGAGAAGCGTGCGCGCTTTGTGGAGAAAAGCCGAGAGCGAGTGGATTCGCTTAAGATGACGCTTATCTACAAGAATAAGTTGTGGAACGATGAACTAGTCGAGGCGCATCAAAACGAAATGATTGGGCGCTTCGCCCAGTACTTCCGTGCGGTAGATCGGGGGGTTGCGAGGATAACCTGAGGCACTAACCGAGGGTCGGGGCTTATAGGATATCTGCCGCCATAACATAACATGGGCAGGCCCCTGTGGCCTGTTCCCAAGCATGTCTTTGATGCGGCGAGAGTCACATGAGTTCACAACGTACTAAGCTGATTGATTTTTATAAACATGAGGGCACCGATCATCGAGGCCGCACCCTCAGTGATCTTTGGGCTATGCCCTCATTTTGGCTGGAACATACCCATGACTATATCCAGTGGCTGTTTCCGATTCCCGAAGCGGGGCGCTTTAACGGCTTCGCGCCGCTTCTGGGCGAAGCCGAGCGCGCGGCCTTCGCTGCCGATGCGACGCTACGCGCCCATTAGCGCCATTCTTTGGACACAATGCTGGCGTTTTTTGGCCTAACTCGGCAGGGCCTGCAGATTGATGCCTTGCCCGGTCTCAATATGCGTGAACATATTTGGCTGAAGCGCGGTGGACATAACCACCTGCGTATTTCACGGATTATTCGCAGCCTGTATCTTTGCCACCAGCCGGAGTTGGCGGTGGCATTCCAGCAGGTCGTCATTGAGATTGGGACTACGCGGGGAGTGGTTGCTGAACAGTCCATTGATTACTGGAAAGCCGCCAACGGAGTCGCATGATGGCCGTGCAAGTGTCTTCTCATCCTCTTCTTTGGTTGCAGCCGCACTTCTCCGCGGACCTGCTCAGCCAGGTCTGGATTAGCTGAAGGGCCTCAGCCGAGGGCATAGCGTTGCATTTACCCCGGGCCTCGCTGAGAACCCATCCGCTGCCCTGCGGGCGGATCGCGATTGTGACCGCATCAGGTGAACTTAAGTGATAGATGGCTACTTGGCCTGCCGCGACCGTATTGTGATAGGCGCCGACGCAGTGCTGCATGCGTTGACCTTCTTGCAGCAGGGCTTCCCATGAGGCTATTGGGACAATAGCCTCATGGCCGGGAAGGGGCGGGGCAGGGTAGCTGCCATGCTGTTGGCGCAACGCCGTTGAGCTCTTGGCTCGACCATTCAGGGTAACTTGGGCATTGAGTTGTTGCACCAGCCGGTCGTGGAGTTCCTGTAGCTCTTCCGTGCTTGTGACTCGGCGCAGGGCCTGGGTGTGCCCGGCCATCATGCGTTCCACGTCGGTGAGTAGTCGCTGCAGCCATGCTGCATGGCCCGGGCTTGGGCGCTGACTCTCAATGGTTGCATCCACCAGTCCAAGCAAGCCGGGCCAACGGGGCCCTTCATAGCGCGCCAGAAAGACCAGGTGTTCCAGGTGAACAGAGGCGTGATGACGCAGCAGTCCCCCATCTTCGTGACGACTTAGGATTCGCTTGATCTCTAGCAACTCACGGCGAATCATGGGTCTCAGCGCACACCGTCTGAGCAGTTTGGCTGAGGATTTACCTCCGGGCAGGCCGACAGTGGCGCAGAGCGTGGCCTGCTTCTGGGCGAGGCGCTGGACGAAGGCCTCTTGCGACCATCCCGCCGCAGCGCCACAATTGACCAACAGGATCAGCAGCAAGGGCGACGACACCGCTAATTCGCGAGCCGCTTCAAGTTGGCCGCACACCTGGGCCAGCTCCACGCCCAAGAAGGGTGCTGTGTCGATCACCGACCGAACGTCATCCGGTATACCCAGCATCAGCGGGTCAATGGTTAACAGCATATCCCAGCCAATGCCCGGTGGCTCCAGAAAGGATCCCTTCGCTACCTGTTCCCGACCTACGTAGCTTTCCCAACTGAACGGTGCTGACGACCGCCATAGCGCTAGGTTCAGCCTGAGGGAGTATCCCAGCATCGGTTCAAGATCAAATGTCACCCGATCCTTGGGCGGAGCTGGCGCCTTCCGCCAAGGTAAGATGAAACGGCGTAGCAGGACCTTGAGGGACATGAACGCCAACCTCCAGTAGTCGAGTTAGCAGGAAATGGGGCTTGAGTTGGGTAAGGGGTAGCGTCTCATCTATATCCGACACGTTGCGTCGCAAGAGGCGGTAATATAAAGTCCGCTCGCCAAGGAAAGAGCCCCAGCGGTGGTATTATGCGCCTGGCCCAATCTCACGCCGGCTAGCGCCAGAGAGGAGCTCCGGAGCGTTGGCAAAAGCCACTAGCTCGCGAGAGGAGGTCTGATAAAAGGCCGGACAGCGACCAGTCATCGCCTTTGTTTATAGTTTTTGCCTGACTACCGATAAATACATGAGAGGTGTGCGGTCAGGAATAGTCCTGTCATGGCTTTATTCTGTAGGTGGCCGTGCAAAACAACATTAACACAAGGAGTTAGCGTGGCCACTCTGTACCCCCGCCTGAGCGACAATGAGCTCGACACGCTGCCTTCCCGCGCTGAGGCCAAGGTATACCGCTGGCTGCGTGAACTGGATTTCCCGGGCCTGCAGGTCATGCATGGGCTGGCTACCCAGACCCAAAACGATAAGGGAACTTGGGTTGGGGAGATCGATTTCCTGCTCTTTCACCCCCAGTACGGTATTCAGGTTTGGGAAGTGAAGGGGGGCGGCATCCGGCTGGATGGTGAGGGCCAATGGTGGTCAGAAGGCAACCACGGCAACATCAAGCTATCGACCACGCCGCTGGACCAGCTCAAGAAGCAGACTAACAGCCTGCTGCAGGTCATGCAGAAGGTGACGCCCGGCATTCGGTTGCCGATGGCCCCTGTCATGGTGTTCCCCGATACCCGCGCTTGGGAGGGGCAGTTGCCTGAGTTGACGCTCAACCGAGACCACCTGCTGCTCAAGGGTGAGCTGGAGCGACTGGATGCAGAGGCGATCACCAGGCGATTCGGCAACGCCGCCTGGGCTGGGCCTAGGGCCGATAATTCCTTGCCGTTGAGCAAGCAGCAGGCGAATCTGATCCAGCATCATCTGTTGCGCCCCGCCTGCGCCTTGATGACCAGCATTGCCGAAAGATCGCGAGATATCGACGCTGAATTGTTCCGTCTAAGTGAAGAGCAGCAGTGGGTGCTACGCCTACTAGAGCATATTCCGCGCATGGCTATCCATGGCGGGGCAGGTACTGGCAAGAGCTTGCTGGCGCGTGCCCAGGCTGAGCAACTGGCCCGGGAAGGTGAGAAGGTGCTGATGCTCTGCTATAACATCGCCTTGGCAGAGGCGCACCGTCAGGCATTGGCTGAGAGTGGTCTGGAAAGTATCGAGGTTGCCACCTTTCACGAGCTATGCGAATCCCGATCACGCCGTGCCGGGCTTAGCTGGGAACCACCTAGTGATACTAAGGCCTTGGGTGTGTTCTACAACGAGACCGCCCCTAACCTGCTGGTCGAAGCCTTACAGCAAAATCCTGAGCAGTGGGCCGCGCTGGTAGTGGACGAGGCCCAGGACTACGAGCCCTATTGGTGGTTGGTACTGCAGGAACTTCTGGCAGAACAGGCCCGCGTTACCCTGTTTGCCGACCCGGCGCAAAATCTATATAGCCGGGAGTACCAGATCCCATCTGATGTCTTCACCGGCATGGTGCCTTACCCCTTCACTCTGCACCGCAACTATCGCAACGCCTACGAGATCGCCGCTTGGTTGAAGCAGCGCCACAGCGCCGCTGCCGAGCCAGGAGAGCACTTGCCCAGCAGTGAAAATGCCGTACAAGTCCTTGAATGGAGAAGTCAGGAGGAGCAAACGACGTTACTAACTCAGGCGATTAGCGGACTTGAAGAGAATGGCTTTACGCCGGAAGATATTCTACTGCTTACACCATTCAAGGTCGCGAAAAGCCAGGTGCTGCAGGCGTTGGCAGATGAGAAGCCGGCCTATGCGGAGCGAATGTTTAATGTCTCGGCAGTGAAGGGCTTGGAAGCTCCGGTGGTTATTCTGTTGAATATTGGAGCCAGTGAATGGGCGAGTAATCCCCTCATTGAGTATGTTGGAGCATCTAGAGCGAAACTTAAAATATGTTTGTTAAAAAAACATGGGAGCAGAAGGACCTTCTAATCTGCTGTACAAATGTACATATCATGCTGCGCATGATATCATTGAGGTTATTGGTCGTAAATAATATTTCTATTTTAGATATGAAGGTGTGGAGATGTTACAGAAAGAACTGGATGTCTCGTTTTCTTCGCTACCGCCAGCAATCGAATTTATTGGCAGCAAACGGCAGTTGCTAGACTTCGTAATAAATGGAATAGAGTATTCGGTAGATGAAGAGATTAGAACAATTACAGATTTGTTCTCTGGAACAGGCGTTGTTTCATCTGCATTTAAGTCTCGCGGATATTCTGTGTTCGCCAATGACCATTTGGCAATATGCTACAATATGACGGCCTCATCCTTACTTAACAGTAAGGCACCTGACTTCAATGGTTTACCTTCAGATTTAATCAGGACTAAAGCATCGCCTTACCTTTCTGTCATACATCACCTTAATGTGACTGAGCCTATTCGTGGCTTTGTCTATAACAATTTTTCGCCTGCTGCTATTGATGTTTTTGGGGTCGATAGGCGATATTTCACGGAATCAAATGCTGCAAAGATTGATGCGATAAGAGAAAAAATCCATGAATGGGAGCCATACCTTGCTCCAATGGAAAAAAGCTTGTTGTTAACAGATTTGATCAGAGCTGTTAGCTTGGTAAGTAACGTGGCGGGAACTTATGGCTGCTATTTAAAGAAGTGGAAGGCACGTGCGTTAAATAGTTTGCAGTTGAAACCAAGCTCATTTGTGGTAGGTGATGATAAAAGCCACAAGGTGACGAGATTAGATGCGGAAGAGGCTGTTAAAGTAAATCAATCCCCGATAGTTTATGCAGATCCGCCATATACGAAAAGACAATACGCGGCATATTACCATGTACTAGAAACTATTGTTAGAAATGACAAGCCAGAGCTCTTCGGTAACACAGGTTTGCGCAACTGGGAAGAGCAATCCTCCGATTTTTGTTATAAGAGGAAAGCAGAAGGAGCGCTTGAAAGGTTAATCAGGACGTCTAGCTGTGATCATTTCTTTTTAAGTTATAATGAAGATGGTCAAATATCACATGATAGAATTTTAAATCTATTAAGTTCGTACGGAACAACTAATTATTTTGAGATGAAGTTGAGACGGTACAGAAGTAGTAGCCTAACGCACAAAGGCCCAACCGTGTCTGAAAGGCTATATCATCTAAGGCGTGTTTAGAAAGCATATGAAAATTAAGATTGCAGCTTTCATGTGGCGGAAGTGTAACAAGGCAACGCTAGATTCCTTGCTTGGCTTCTCCTCGGGACAATATCATATTACTTTACATAGTCATGATTATAAAGAATTTTTTAAAGGGCTTAAACCAGACAAAGATACAGAGTTGGGGGGCTTTGAAATCACTGTGCCGATTGAGCCATTTGATGGTCCAGATCCTATTCCAAAATGTAATATTACGGTGCGTTACATGGGTAGAGATTCAAGACGAAAGGATTGGAATATCCGTTCTCAAAGACCTGAAACAGCCTACAAGCTATGGAGGCAAGGAAGAGGGTTCTTGGACAGAGCAAGCGTAGGTGAAAATGACTATATAGTAATCGCTAGAGATATTAATAATAATTTTCATGCACGTTGGATTCGTACAGACGATTTTGGCGCTCTTCCTGAATTGATGAAGGAGGCGATAAGCGCAGCTATAGCAGGATGGAGGGATATTAATGATAAGTATTAGTGGAGTGGTTGAAGCTCTTAAAAAGCATAAGAATGTTTTAATTTATGGTCCTCCTGGTACAGGAAAGTCTTACCTAATGAAAGAGGTATCTCTCTGCTTAGGAGGAGATGATAGAGAATCGAGTAATAATTCCGTCGTTATAGATACAGAAGAGGAAAGGCGGCCATTCAAG
Source organism: Halomonas sp. Bachu 37 (assembly GCF_039691755.1). Classification (NCBI taxonomy): domain Bacteria; kingdom Pseudomonadati; phylum Pseudomonadota; class Gammaproteobacteria; order Oceanospirillales; family Halomonadaceae; genus Halomonas; species Halomonas kashgarensis. The sequence goes on from NZ_CP137552.1 coordinate 911,458, forward strand.
GAGGGAAGTGAACCTAGAATAGTATCAAAGTGGGTAACATTCCATCAAGGCTACTCATATGAAGATTTTATTTTAGGGATGCGCCCCGTTGCTGTGGAAGGAGGTGGCTTTACTATACGCCCTAAGCCAGGAGTGTTGTTAGAACTAGTAGCTGAGGCTCAAAGCAGTAAAGGTGGATTATTACTAATTGATGAAATAAACAGGGGGAATACATCTAAAATATTTGGTGAGTTTATCACTCTCATGGAGAAAGACAAAAGGTTAAGCCCTGAAGGTAATATTGTCGACGAAACAGTCACTGTTACATTGCCTTATCTATCTCCGGGGGAAGTAATAACTTTTGAGAAAAGTGAAAAAGGCTTTAAAGTTGAGAGAGAATTCAATTTGCCGGATAATATTTATATCCTTGCGAGCATGAATTCAGTTGATAAGTCCATCGCACCTATGGATACAGCACTCAGGCGTCGATTCCATATAATTAACCTTGCCCCTACCTCATCCGCCATTTTAAGTGCTGTAGGCTTATTAGAAGACGATAGCGTGATATCTATACCGGATGGTGTAATCTTAGATCCGAAACATGTAGCTTTAGTTGCTGCTAATGCTTTAATCAGGCTGAACCGTAGTATTGGATTTTTTTTAGGCAATGACTTTATGTTGGGACAGTGGTATTTAAGTTGCTTGGCTAATATGAGTTTAGAGGATTCCAAAAAATCACTATGTGAATCATGGTTTAACAGAATGCTCCCGCAATTGATAGAGCTATTCCATGGGCGAGAAGAACAGTTATTATCTGCTCTGAAACTAGAAGAGAATAAAGCTGAAAGTGGTTCCGGCTTAGAGGTCTGTTATCCAAGTGACGAAGAATCTGCTATGGGGGCAACAACGTACATTGAGTTGTCCGCGTCGCAGCCTGATAATGATAAAGTTTTAGGATTTTTGAGAGCCCTAGCCTTTGGCTCTACTGAAGATATCTAGCGCACTGATTATATCATTCCATGTTGTTGGTCTTCTTAAAGGTTATGACTAGTGCCCTCTAAAATCTTGATTGAAAATGGCCCTTGGGAGCCTGTTAACGAAGTGGCAAGCTTCATACCGAAAGGTTATGGAAAATTAGACCATGCTGTCTATAAAATAAATCAAGAATTGCGTGCCTCGCTACGTCTAAGGCAGGATCCACTTGAGCTAAGAAAAACTTCAGGGGGTTTTGAGATACGAGCTAGAAGTATTGCAGGTACGGTCAGCAATGGACATTTTTCTATAGATGTCGCTCCTAAATTTGTTGCTGGTAAAAATCTGGATAAGGAATGGTCGCTTAGCCTAATGGCGCTAGTCCAGTATGCTTTGTCGAAGCATGTGTTTTTGCAAAAGAATTTTCAGATTAATGCTCACCGATCAAGGTTCGTTGACTTGCTTTCAATGGCGTTCATAGACGCTGTTGAGGCCGGATTACGTGATCAGGTTATACATACTTATAATGTTGTAGAGGAAGCAGGTGCCTCACTTAGAGGCCGGATAAACATGCAGCGTCAGATTAAAACTTACCTTAAACGGCCTCATTTTTTAGAATGTGATATTGATCAGCTAGATTCATTTAACAAATATAATGACCTCTTGAAGTGGGCAGCTGACAGGTTTTGTAGCCTAGTTCAATCGCCTGTTCTAACAAGAAAGTTGCGCGAAATTTCCATTAAAATCCCCGGAAGGAACTTGCCTCTGGCCATCCATCAACAGAAGCAAATTAATTTGCCTCCTCAGTTTAGAGCATGGCATTTAGCGTTAGAAATCGCTGTGCTTCTTTCTTCTGGGTTTTCGCATAATCAGTCTGGCGGGCTACTGAGTGGTTACTCATTCGCGTTTAATATGGAAAAACTTTTCGAGCACTTTGTCGACTTTGCCTTTAAGAAAGCTACGCTACTGCTAGATGATAACTTTGTAAGCAAAAGCCAATTATCAACTCCTTACGCCTTTCCTCAGTTAGCCACAGGGAAAACATTCTATTCAAAGCCAGATAACGTTCTTGTTAAAAACAAAACGGCGCACCTCATCCTAGATGCTAAATATAAGAAGTTGTCTAACAATGAGGGGGATAAGTCCCGAAAACCACAAAACCAAGATGTTTATGAGCTAGTAGCAGCAATGTCTGCTCATGGTTGCGATAAAGGATTACTAGTTTATCCTAAAATATTAAGTGATTCACTTCTTGATGACAGGAAGCTACAAGTGTGGCATATTTCATCTTTTGGTAAGACTCTTACGATAGGGGCTGTTGCAGTTGACTTAATGGATTTGCGCTTACCTAGGGGACTGCGCTCGATTGAGCATAGGCTTGCTGAGGCGATGAAAAATTTGCTGTAAAAGAGGTGGGAATATTAAACTATATCACACAATGGTTTGGGCTTCCATCGAGAAAAGCTTCTTGTCTTTCGCTGAGGAGATGAAAAGCTTTTATCCAGAGGATCTCTCAAGCCTTCATGAACTGGCGGTGGCTTCTACAATGAATGCTGCTGTAAATGCCTTAATGTGCACTAAAGGTCTCATCTCCTTAGATGATGTTAGTGATAAAGTAACGAAAAAGCTTTGTCATGAGTTCTCCACTATTGATGATGGCTCTCTTCCAGAGAAAATTAGTGCTTCTTTGGAATGCCTCAGAGGAATAGCGTTAAAAGTTAATAAGCGTGGTGATTTAATCATTACCACCTCCCCTGAGCAGCGTCAGAAAGGCGTATATTTTACGCCGGTTGAACTGGCTATAGCTATGCTTAGACCCGCATTAGAGGAAAAGCTTAAAAATGTTAACTCGATAGAATCGTTAAGAAAAGTAGCTATGCTTGATCCAGCTGCGGGGTGCGGAGCTTTCTTAATCACAGCCCTGCGAATAACCGTAGAAGTCTTGAGTGGCCGGCAAGAATTTGCAATGTATGGCAATATAGAGCTAATGCGAGAGGTTGCGGATCACTGTATTTATGGCGTAGATATTGACCCAGTAGCAATAGCGACTACACATGCACTTATTGTTGCTGAAGTAGGAGATCCAGACTGGGAAGCCAGACAACTTGATAAACACCTGAAAGTGGGCGATTCAATAAGTGTTAGCATTGAAACTTGGGAGAAATGGTTTCCTGATCGTGCTGCCTATGGGTTTGAACTTATTGTAACCAATCCGCCATGGAGTAAGCTGAGGCCACTTAAGCACGAGTTTTTTGAGCACATCGATGCTAATGTTAGGCGCCTTCAGGGTACTGCTTTAGGCGTATATCTTGAGAGAAACATGAATTCTCTTATTCATGAAGAGTGGGGTAAGTATGTTGATCGGACGATGGTGTTATCTAATAGGCTTCGTGCATCGCAGGAATATATAGTTAACAAAAAATCCTCTGGTGATCCGGATCTTTATAAGTTTTTTACTGAAAGGTCAGTTCGTCTTCTTGCTTATGATGGAGTGGCTGCATTACTTCTTCCTTCAGGAATATTGCGAGCACAAGGCTCTACGCCACTTAGGCAGCTTCTGTTTGAGTCAGGAGAAGTCGCGGAAGTGACTGAATATATTAATAAAAATAAAATTTTTGATATTCACAGTATGTATCGTTTTACTTCTCTTTTGTTCATAAAGGGAAAGGGGTTTCGGGGGGTTTTAGGGAAGTTTGCCAGCACATTGGTCAATGAGATTAATGAAAAGCCGCGTGTTTTTTTAGATTCAAATTTCTTAAATGCTGTTGGCGGTTTGAATAAGCTAATCCCAGAGGTTAGGGATAAGGAAGAAAAAGCTATCTTGGAAAAGCTATACCGAGGCGGTAACTTTTCTGATGCTTTCGGTGGGTTTGTCTTTAAGCGCGAACTTGATATGACGAATGACTCTTCAAATTTTGTTGAAGCTAAAGATGCGATCTGTCAAGGATTTAAGCAAGAGTCAGATGGTCGGTGGGTTTCGGACAGAGCTAATGAAATACTTCTGCCTGTTTACGAAGGGCGGATGGTCCACCAGTATGATCATAAAGCAAAATACTACCTCGAAGGCCAAGGCAGGTCTGCAAAGTGGTCCGTCCCAATGCCCGGAAAGGGGGTGATAATGCCCCACTACTTTGTAAATGAGGCTTACGCCTTGAAGCGTGGCTGGAGGCCCAAGCCAAGGGCTGGTTTTTGTGAGATAAGTGGCCATGCCAATGAAAGAACTATACTGGGTGCACTAATACCTAGTAACGCCATATGTGGTAATAAAGTTCCCGTTCTCAAGTCCAGTTCTCTCGATGACCACTTCCTATGGTTAGCTTTTGCTAACTCTCTAGTAATTGACTGGGTGATGAGAAGGTGGGTTTCGACTACGATAAATCAATTTTATTGGAGAAATATTCCTTTCCCAGCTGTGCTTTCGACCTCAGATCGGAACTTTCTAATTCATAGTTCCCAAGCTTTATGCGATCTTAATAACATAGAATTTTCTTCTCGCTATTGGTTGGGTAAACGGTCTCAGTTACGCATTGCTATAGATTCTGTAGTTTTCAATTTATTCGGCATTACGAGTGTAGAAAGGAGAAAAATGCTTGAGGACTTTGATATATTTATAAAATCCGAAAAAAAAGGGGGAGAAAGGAGTAAGGATATTTTGGCGCTTTTAGATATTTACGCAACTGAACATTTGAAAGGTGAACTAACAGTAGAGAAGGTAGATAAAATAAGCTCTCCCGAAAAATGTTTAGCAGCCTATGCGAACAAAAAACATATCGAGATGTTAGTGAGTTAGAGAATTAACATCATCGGAATATAGGTATAAACAGTATTCGCTCTATGCCGGTTGGGGCCGTTGGATTATACAAACCCCAACGGCCCCTTGCTTCCCTGCTGTTGACGCTCTTCCTGCGCCAGTGCTTCCATCAGCGTATTGAACCGCACCGGCAAGCCACGCAGGTCAAGCTGGTCCAGCGCGGTACGCACGTTGCCTGGCGTCAGGCGGCGCTGGGCCATATTGTGGTCAGGAATGGCTGCTAGTCGGGCGTGGTCGCGCTTGGGTAGCACGGTCTTGAGCAGGCTGCGTAACTGTTTCGGTGCCAGCGGGTGGAAGGCTACCTTAAGATCGAAACGGCGCATCACGGCACGGTCTAGGCTGTCGTGGCGGTTGGTGGTGGCAAGCAGGATGCCATTGAAGTTCTCTAACTGCACCAGTAGTTCGTTGGTATGGGAGATCTCCCAGCTCTGCTGCGCGCCGTCGCGGCTCATCAGCAGACTGTCTATCTCGTCGAGCAGCAGCACCGCTTTCTTTTCACAGGCTCGACGGAACAACTCGGCAATTTTTTCTTCGGTGCCACCAACGAACTTGTCCATCAGGCTGCTGGCATGGGCGGTGATCAGTTCGCGCCCGAGTTGCTTGGCGAGGTGAGCCGCCATGGCGGTCTTGCCGCTTCCCGGCAGGCCATGCAGGCACAGGCGGCCCCGCCCACGGCGCTGCAGGCGCTTTATGATATGCTCCAAGCTGGGAGTGGTGTTTAGCCAGCCCAGCTCATATGCGGGCATACCTGTGGCTGGCTCGGGGACGTTGTCCCGAAGCAGAGAGCCTTCAGGTGACATGCCCTGGGCTTGTAGGCGGTCGCTGAGAAGGCACTCCAGATGCTGCTCATTGCGCAGCGGTGCTTTCTCGTTGAGCAAGCCGCTGATGCGTCCCAACTGCTGGGCCAGTGCTGGCGTCATCCAGGGCTGCTCGGCCAGCCGAGACCGTGCTGAATGGGTAATGGGGATATCGGCAAGCATCACTTGGAAGCGGCTTCTGGCCTGCGGTCCCGTACTGGCTTTCACTTCGATAATCAGGTCAAAGCGACGCTGATAGGCGGGGTCCAGCCAGCGTACGCTGTTGCTGACCCAAATGCCGGGCACTGGGTTACGCTCCAGTTGTTGATTAGTCCATCCCTTCGGCAGGGCCTCCTCATCGGTCATCACGTCTTCAATCTCATCGAACATCACCAGTGCTGGTTGTTGCTGAAGCAACTGCTGCACCACGCCATAGCGGCCCAACCGTTTGCTGGGACTCAGGGGCTGATGGTCCCGTTCGCAGGAAGGAACGCCATACAGCGGTACATTTAGGTGGCTGGCCAATGTCTTGACCAGCTCGGTCTTGCCTACGCCAGGCTGGCCATGAATCAGCACGTTGGCGCCGTGCCGGCGCTGAGCCAACGCTTGGCGAAGATAGTCCATCAGCAGCTGGCGAAGTGGCACGGCATCGAAGCTGCTCAGGGAATAGTTGCCCTTGGGTAATGGCGGGCATAGGCTCATTAACCGAGTGGAGACCAACTCCTTAAGGCTCGCGCACTCTGCCTTCGCCAATGCCTCCGTGGCGAGCGGGGCCAGGCTATCGAGTAGTGAGCCGGAGCTGATGGCATCCTCCAGATCATGAAAGCGCAAGGGCTTGTCGCCCAGCAGCCCGAGCATGTGCAGGCGACCCGTCGAACTCAGGCCCTGTAAAATGGACTCACCGCTGTGTCCCAAGAGCATGCTTAATGTCTTGGGGGCGCGGCTGGATTCGATGCCGCTGAGCACCGGGTTCATGGGGTGGTGGCGCAGGCGTAGCCAGGCAATGATGAGCAGGTCGCGTTCGGCATCACTCAGCTGTAGCAGTTCGCCGATGTGCTCCACCAGCTGCACCAGCAGGCAACTGATATCATCGTCTGGGGAAACGCTAGTGGTGGCGCGCTTGAGCCAACGCTTGAGCGCCGGCCTGTAGTCGCTGGCGCGCCGGCTGTCGCGGGCGCTCTCGGGCACCTTCAGGTCGAGCCAGGCGAGCAGGCTTTCCCAGTCATCGCTGTCCAGGTTGATGTGGTTGTCCTGGAGCAACACCAGGCGCACCGTCATGAGTTGAGCGAGCAGGAGTTCTTGGGGATCGACGCTCTGTTCGTTCAATCGAGCGTCATTCGGTGAAACTAACGTGGCCCAACGCATGGCGTACTCCCGCTGTGGTGAGGTATCAAAGCGTAACCGCCTGGTGCGACGTTATGTGTCGCACTAGGCGGTGGGCTGGGATTGCGCTAGCTTCTGAGTGTCGGTGGTTACTGGAACAGCTGGCTCTGGCGTGCGATACGCCGCTGAATCGCTTGCTCCAGCACGGCATCGCTGGCGCTGAGCAGCGTGAAGTTTTTCTTGGCCCGAGTCACTGCGGTGTAAACCAGCTCCCGGGTGAGGATCGGCGAGAGCGTGTCTGGCATCACCAAGGCGGTATGCATGAACTCCGAGCCCTGCGACTTATGTACCGTCATGGCATAGACCGTTTCGATCCGTTGCAAGCGGCTAGGTAGTATCCAGCGAATGCCACCCTTGCCATCCCCGGCGGGAAATGCCACACGCAAGATGGTGCCTTGCTCCGGCTTGCCGAAGTCGGCGGGAACTTGCAGGGCAATCCCGATATCGCCGTTCATCAGCTTCAGCCCATAGTCATTGCCAGTCACCAGCACTGGGCGCCCCTCATACCAGTAGATGGCGACGTCCGGCTTATCAATCAGGCCGGCACGCGCCAATGCCTGTTCGATACGCAGGTTCAGTGCCTCCACGCCATAATGGCCATTACGCAGCGGCGTCAGCAGCTGAAACTCGGTATGCGCCTTGAGGACATGAGCTGCCCAGCGGTCCCATGCCTCTCTGTCTGCCTCCGACGTGGGGCGTCGAATCAGGGGGCTCTCATGTTCCAAATGCTTGGTTTCGGAGGTTCCCGGTTGCGGGCGAATGGCATGGAGGTAATAGCGATAGCCCCAGGCATTCTCTTGCTGGCGGCCTTTCAAGGTTTGGGACAATAGGCGGCGCTCGTCATCCCGTTTGAGCGGTATCCGCTGTACCTCCGAGAACGTATTGCTTTTCAGCACGTTCAGCGCTGCTTGGCTATTGCCGGCATTGATGGCGCGGGCAAGCTGGCCGATACCGCTGCTGTCATCGAAGCGGAACGAATGACGTAGCATGATGATAGATTGGTCCAGGTCGCGGCCATGGCTATCCTGCAGGGCAGGATCAAGGCGAATCCCGGTGGCGTCTTCCAGCCAGTTCACCACTTCGTCGCGGTACAGCCCGCGCTCCGCGTGGGCGCATAGCCTACCCAACACCGCCCCGGCCTCCACCGAGGCGAGCTGATCCTTGTCACCTAACAACACCAGGCGCGCACGTGGCGGCAGGGCATGGAGCAGGGCCGCCATCATATCGATATCGACCATTGAGGCTTCATCAACGACAACCATGTCCAGCGGCAAGGGGTTCAGACGGTGGTAGCGGAAGTGGCGGGTATCCGGACGTGCCCCCAGCAAACGGTGCAAAGTCGATACCTCGCTCGGAATAGCGTTACGGACCTGTGCCCCATAGGGCAGGTCTAGCGCATCGAGCTGGCTGATCTGGTCGCGGATCGACTCGCTTAGCCTTGCTGCCGCCTTGCCGGTGGGCGCGGCGAGACGGATGGTCAGCGGCACCCGGCGCGTTGCGAGGGCTTGGACCTGCAGCAGGGCCAGAAGACGGATGACGGTGGTGGTCTTGCCGGTACCCGGGCCGCCGGTGATTACCGCGAACGGCGAGCGGACCCCTAGCGCACAGGCCAGCTTCTGTGAACTTGCCTTCTCGGCACGGGGATCCTGAGGCGGGAAGAGCTGGTCAAGCACTGGGCGTAGGGTTTCAGTGACAACCTCCTCCGCTTGGCTGAGCCGTTCGCTCACGCCGTTTGCCACCTGCGCTTCATGACGCCAGTAGCGGCGCAGATAGAGTCGACCATTGAGCAGGACCAGCGGATGGTTGTCCTGACCGTCACCGACCGCTGACCACGCCGCTAGCTGCGTTTCCCACGCTTCCGGTAGTTGCTTTAGCAGCGCATCGGGTGGCGGTGGGGCATCGTCGGTCGCATCTCGCTCTACGGCAATGAGTTCTTCCGGATGCTGCCTGGCCTGATCGAGGCTGAGCAGCAGATGGCCCTGACCGACCTGATGGCTGACCAGCGCGGCTGCCAGCAAACAGCTGGGTGTGCCATCAGGCGCCAGCTGCGCAAGGCGGTGGGCCAAGGCGGCATCCAGGTCACGTATCCAGCCTCGCGCCGCCCAAGCGAATAGCAGATCGAGGAGAGCCGCTTTGTCGGCTAAAGCTATCTCCTGCGAGGGGAAGCGTGCTGTGACTTTACTCATGCCTGCTCTCCTCTGTGGAGCGGTGGGCCGTGCTGTGCTTTCCGGCCAGGTAGCAGTCCAGTGCCTCGATAAAGGCTAGTGGCGTCTTGATGGCTACCACACCGCGTGAGGGCGCCTCGATGCCACGCAGAAACACCAGCATGGCGCCGCCCACATGACGGTCATAGTCATAGTCAGGCAAGGTTAGGCGCAGGTGGCGGTGAAGCGCGACAAGATAGAGCGACAGCTGCATGTCATAGCGTTTGTCGAGCATGGCACGCTGCATGGCGTTCGGTTGATAGGCACTATCGTCAGGACCCAGCCAGTTGGATTTCCAGTCGATGATGTAATAACGCCCGTCGTATTGCGCCAAGAGGTCTATGAATCCCTTGAGCAAGCCGTTGAGCTGCTGATAGCCCAGCTTGGGCCGCGGCTCACCGGGATAAATAAAGTCACGGGTCAAATTGTCCATGGCCGGGGTGATCGCATTAGCGGTGGCGAACCAGAAATCGGGCTCGGCGCGGTAACGATCGAGTGCAGACAGCACCGGACCTTCGTCACCCATGGCGCTGAGTGGCGTGGTCAGCCAAGTTTGGATACCGTGGCGCAGGGCGGGGATATGCTCTTCCCAGCCCCGTCGGCGGCAGCGCTGCTCCATTCGGTTCAGCAGGCTGTCATCCGCCAGGGCGGTGGCGAAACCATGATTGGCCAAAAGCTCTAGTACGCCATGCAAGAAGGTGCCAGGACCGGGCCCGCGAGGAAATGCATGCAGTGTCCCGGCGACGGGTGGGCGAGTGTCACGTACCGCAGCAGGGACACTGGCACCCTCAGCTTCCTCCCCATGTATCTCGGCTTCGGGGGTTTCCGGCGCAGTCGCGCCTTTTTGCTGCAAGGAGGAGTAGCTAGCGACCCACCATGGAGTAAATGGTTTGTGGCTAGGCTTGCGTGCGGCTTTGCTGAGGGGTTCGGACTCGGTGGGCCGGTAGCACGTCAAGGCGCTATCACCGTCCTCCAAAGAGATGCCCTCGCAGCCCTCGGCTAGGGCTTTCCAGCGCGATCGAAGGTCGTCCAGGTCGGGTATGCCGTCTCCACCAGCCAGCAGGTAGCCCAGCGCTGACTTGTGCAGGGTAGATGACCTGCTTTTCCCGACCTTGAGGGCAGCTAACCCTATGAAGCAGGCATGCCGCGCTCGGGTCAGCGCCACATAGAGCAAGCGCACTTCCTCCGAGAGCCGCTCGTCATCGGCTTGTTCGAAACTCTCCTTGGCCATGTCTTTCTTAGGCGCTAACTCCAATAGGGTCTGATCGTCCCGATGATAGAGCGGCGTGCCAAAGCGGCCGTTGACTTCCTTGTAGGTGCACAAGAAAGGCAGGCAGACCACGGGGTATTCCAGCCCCTTGGATTTAAAGATTGTGACCACTTGGATGAGGTCGGCGTCGCTTTCCAAGCGCAGGATCTGCTCGTCGTGGCCGGGGTCCTGGATATGTTCAGCTAGCAGGCGAATCAGCGCGTGTTCCCCATCGAGGCTATCACTGGCCTGTTGTGCCCATTCCGCCAAGTGCAGCAAATTGGTCAGTTTGCGTTCCCCCTGAGCGCCAGCCAGCAGCCGTGTCGGGATCCGATAGTCATGCATCAGCTGCCGCAGGGCAGGGAGGATGCCTTGGCGCTGCCAGCGTTGACGGTAGCCGAGAAAGGCTTCCTGGGCGCGCTCCCAGGCGCTTTCATCGCGCTGCAACTCATCGAGCCGGACGAGGGGGAGCCCCAGAGTAGCGGTGGCCAGTGCCGTACGCAGAGTGGCGACCTCTTCGGGGTTGGCCATGGCTTTCAGCCAGCGGAGCAGATCGCGAGCCTCGGGAGTGGCGAATACGCTGTCGCGGTCAGACAAGTAAACGCTGGCCAAGCCACGATCGCTCAACGCTTCGCGGATGGCGCTAGCCTCGGAGCGATCGCGTACCAGAATGGCTATGTCACGTGCCCTGAGCGGTGTCGGCTCACTGTCCTCGGGGTTGATAAAACCGCTCTGGCCGGTGTTGGCTTGATTGAGCCACTCGGCGATGCGGTTGGCGCAGTGACGTGCAGCCAGGCGCAGGTATTGCTCTTTATTGAGGCAGCCGCCGTCGTCTTCGTCACCGGACAGCAGCCACCCCACCAGAGCTGGAGCTGGCTTGCTGTTGAGGATCAGATGCTCCTTGCGGCCGTTGACCTCGACGGCGTGAAAGGGCAAAGGGCTATCCGTGGAGGTAGCCGGATCTGTGAAGCGGAAGGCGCCACGGTCATGTTTATCTTCAGCGTGCTGAAACAGATGGTTCGTCGCCTCGACGACGGTTTGGCAAGAGCGAAAATTTGTTTTCAGCGTGTGATGACACCCCGCGGTGGCTTGTCGTGCAGACAGGTAAGTAAAGATATCGCCGCCGCGGAATCCGTAGATTGCCTGTTTGGGGTCGCCAATCAGGATGAGTGCGGTGGTGTCAGCCTCGCTCTCGTCGTTGTGATCATCATTTCCTACCCGATAGATACGCTCGAAAATCCGGTACTGGGCTGGGTCGGTATCCTGAAACTCATCGATCAAGGCGACGGGGAACTGCTGGCGGATGCGCTTGGCTAGGGCTTTTCCGCCGTCGCCTTCCAGAGCATTCGCTAGCCCTCGAATCATGTCGTTGAACCCGATCAGGGCGTTGGCTTCAAGCTGCTCGGCCAGCCGTCGGCCGACCCAGGCTCGGGCATCGGCGAGTACCTGAGGGTAGAGTTCTCTCTGCTGGGCATTTCCCTCCTCGCTGCGGGTGCGCCAGGTTTCCAAAGCCTCGAATAGGGTATGCTCAGGCAGGTCGGTGCCTTTTTTGAGCTTAAATCGTCCCCGGGCCAGTTTCTGTACGAACCCCGCCTCATCCAGGGTAAGCTTCCCTTGCCCCCATGAAGCCAATTCCTCTAGCCAGTTTTCGAACGTGGCGTCCTCTTTTACGCCTCGGAACACTGAGCCGTTCATGGCGCCACGTAGCTGCTTGAGAGTCGCTTGGATCTCATCGGCCTCGGCCTGATAGGCTAGCTGCGCCTGAGTTTCAGCCCGTTGGGCGGCTACGCAGTTTTGGCTGAAACCAACCAGAAGGCTACTGAAGTCTCCTATTTCCAGAGGCTCGCCGCAGAACACCAGTGAAGCATCCTCGCGCTGGAGCAGGTTGCGAAGCGCTTTGTACAGTCCCTTGGGCGAGGCAAATAGCGAGACCATGGAGCCCGCCAGCGGCTCGCTCAACGGATAGACACGTGTACGCCAGTAGTCAGTTACCGCCTCCAACGTCAGCTCAGACAGATCCGTGACCACTTCCTGACGAAATAGCTTGCCGCTGTCGAACGCATGCTCCTTGAGCATGCGCTGGGACCAGCTGTGAATCGTCGAGATGGCGGCGTCGTCCATCCACTCGGCAGCCAGCTCAAGTCGCCGTGCGCAGGTCGGCCAGATATCGTAATTGAAGTCAGTACGTAAGGCCGCCATCAGCGGGTCGCGTTGAGCGAGCTCATCCTGATCATTTTCCGCCCTGAATGCCTCTGCTGCTTGCACAAGCCTTGCTCGAATCCGGTCACGCAACTCCTGGCTGGCAGCCTCGGTGAAGGTAACGACGAGAATATCGGGTGGCACGAGCGGACTGGTATAGCCATTGTCGCGCCGAGATTCGTCACTGTCTGGCTGACCATGCCCTAACACTAGGCGCACGTAGAGTAGGGCAATGGTGAACGTCTTGCCGGTTCCGGCACTGGCCTCGATCAGCTGGCTGCCGCGTAGGGGCAGCTCAAGGGGCAACTGGCTCATAAGGTTGTCCAAGTATGCAGATCGCCATAGAGATCACGGCTGGCGCTGGTGAATTCTGATGAATCCAGCAGAGCATTCAAAGTTGGAAATTCCCGCACGAACAGAGGGTAGCGTTCGGGAAAGCGCTCGAAAGCCTCTTCCCACGCTGCGCGCAAATTGCGGTCGTCGGCCATGTTGGCAGGGGGCCAGGCGCTGTCGCCGGCGACCGGATAATTTGCCAATGCGGCAAACGCGAGGTCAGGGTGCGTGGGTGTGATCTTCTGCATGCCTTGGAGCCATTGGGTCATCAGGTGGGTGAGCCTTTCACCGGCCTGGGTACTCTGCATGCCGCGTATCTCCAACGTGCCGCTGGGAGAGACCAGATAGCTGGGCGACTCGGGATAGAGCAGTTGCAGGCCCAGATGTGCTGGCCAATGACGCAGAATCTGGAGCCAGTGCCAGCCGTCTCCCTGATGGATCTGACTGGTCAGCAATACAATACGCGCGACCTGGCTCTCTCCCTGCTGATCAGGGAAGGCGTACAGATGATCCAGCGTGTCTACCAAGTCGAGCGAGTCGGCTTCGATACCCTCAAGATCAATCGGGATGCTATGTCGCACCAGTGGGGTCATGGAAAGGCTTTGAGGGTACTGCGCCAGCAATTGCCGGTAAGCGGCCAAGGTGTCGGGAAGCCGCTGCAGTAGCTCCTGACAGATGGCTGGACCAACCGGCGTCGGGGGATAGTGTCCAGCCCGTTGGCGCTGCTCGACTAAATGATTGAAGATTGTTTCCAGGTCAAGGTCACGTGTATGGGATAATCGCTGTCCGAGCGGTTGCACCAAGGCTTCGCGCTGTTGCCATTTGCCAAGGCCTTCAAAGCCGAACGGCTCATCATCTTCGATGTCAGCGTGGTCACTCTGCATGTGCGTGGAAAGACGCTGCTGGAACAGGGCCGATACAGGGTCACGAAGGAGGCTGACCAGGTTGGCCAGAGTTACCTCGCCCTCTGGTAGCCAGGGTGGCAAGGACCCTGGCTCACCAACTTCTTTTCCGGTCGCGTCGTACACGCCTTGCCATTCATCTGCATACGTAAACAGTGGCGATTCGGCCTGGAAGTAGCCGACTCCAAAAGGCTGCAAAGGGTGCTCGGTGGTCAAGCCTTTCAAAAGCACTTGAGCTGCCTTTTCGGCATCGCTGGGCGATTGCCCAGAACGCGCCGGCTGTCCCTCCAACTGCCAGCCCTTACCCAAGTGGTCGCGTAGTTGGCCGACCAGGACGCTGGGTGGCTGTTCGCTGTTGTCTTTGGGACTACGTCCACACCAGCTAATGGTCAGGCACTCCCGGGCGGAGAGCAACGCTTCAAGGAATAGGTAGCGGTCATCGTCGCGACGCGAGCGGTCCCCGGCGCGGTAGTGGCCGCGCATCGCCATCAAGTCGAAATCCATGACCTCGGCACGTCGTGGGTAGGCGCCGTCGTTCATGCCTAGCAGGCAGACATGGCGAAAGGGAATGGCGCGCATCGGCATTAAAGTGGCGAAAGTCACTCGTCCCATTGTGAAACTCTGTGACAGCTGCGGTTCATCGATACGGCCAAGCCAGCTTTCGCGGACGACGGCCAACGGCAGTGCCTTGCTGAGACCGGCCTCTTCAATTTCCTGCTGCCACTCCTCCAGTGCGGTCTGAATCCGACCCAGCAGTACCTGCTCGGCGGTAGACGTTGGCGCTAACGTGTCTTGCAGTAGGGCGGAAAGAGTATTCCCCCAGTCTACGGCACTCTGCGCTACCTGAAGTCGCTGGCGCAGACTGTCTAGGGTCATGATTAGACGGTAGAGTGGCCCCACCAGAGCAGCATCAAGTCCAGCGACCTCATCATAGGGCACGATATCGGCCCACTCGTCGCCATCATGGGTCGCTTCACCGACTGCATAGCCCATCAACATACGCTCTAGACCGAAGCGCCAGGTATGCAGCTCGTCATGCTTTGGTAAGCCCATTTCACTGCGCTGGGCGGCATCCAGCCCCCAGCGCACGTTGGCCTCGTGGACCCAGCGCTGCAGGGTAAGTAGATCGCTCTCCGCCAGGCCGAAGCGCTCACGTACCGGTGGGATATCCAGCAGATCGAGAATCTCGCTGGCGCGGCAGCGCAGCCGGGGTAGTGACAGCAGAGTTTCCAGCGCCACCAGCATCGGCTCGCGATGACGCTGCTGCTGGTCGGCCACATGGTAGGGCAGGTGCCTGGCCTCTCCCGGCGTGAATTGGCCGAAGACGGCATCAATGTAGGGGGCGTAGTCATTGATGTTCGGCACCATGACCAGGACATCACGAAGCTGTAACGTAGGGTCCTCCGCGAAAGCTGCCAGCAACTGATCGTGCAGTACTTCCAGCTCGCGTTGTGGGCTGTGGCAGTTGTGAAAGCGGATCGATGTGTCGCGGTCCGGGTTTACGGCCGGCCATTTGGCCTGAGTTTCAGCCAGAGGGCTAAGTTCGAGGATATCCGCTTGCAGCTGGCCCAGCAGGGTATCAGTCGATGGATCTTGGAAGAGGTCCACCGAAAGATCCAGCAAAGTGCTTGTGGCTTCCACATCGGTGGCGTCGTGTTCGCTCAGCAGTTGCAGATAGTCACGACCCTGTTTGCCCCAGGCGGCCAACAACGGGTGGGCATAGAGATGGAGCGCTTCAGGCTTAAGATGTAAGTCAGCTGGCATTCCCTTGCGGCGCTGCTGACGGTGATACTTTCGCAGAACTTCCTGGGTTTCGATGATTTCGCCCCAGTAATGTTTGCACGGGTTGAGCAGGCATAACACTACTTCGCTGACGCGAGACAGCGCGACCAACACTTCGAGCATTTGCTGGGGGAGCGAGGAGATGCCGAAGATCAAAATTCGCGGTGGCAAATCCTCCGGGCGCGCTGTAAGACGTTCGGCAGCGGCCAGAAAGCGACGATGCACTGCGCCTCGGTGGCTTAGTACGTGTTCATCGCCCAGCGACTCGATTATCATCCGCCACAGTGCGGGTTGCCAGCGCTGTTCGTCAGGGATCGCAATGGTGCGGTTGCCCGGAAGAACCAATGTATCATCACCGGCTTCCCAAGCGTTCAACCAGTCTGCGCGATAGACTTGATACTGATCAAACAGGTCGGCGAGCCGCTCGGCTAATTGGTAGTGCTTGCGCAGTTCATCGTCGCCCTGGAGGTAGCGTGCCAAGGGGCTGAACAGTGGATTGTCAGTTAGCTGGGGGAGTAGCGCCATCAGCCGCCAGCGTAGCCGCGTTTTGTCATAGGGCGAGGTGACTGGAACTTTTTCGGGTCCTTCCACTGCCTCGATGACGCTTCGGTAGGCCTGCCACTGAAATCTGGCAGGTAGCTGAACGTCTACCCCTAGGCAGATACCGTGGCCCGGCTCGCCCTGGTGCTCGGCGATGGATGTCTTGAGCCACTGAGCGATGCCGTTGCTCTGCACCAGGTAAACACTTCTTTCCAGCGGATGCAGCGGGTGTTTGCCAAGCCACCTTAGGGCGAGATCGCGCAGGTCCTCCATGCGGTTGCTCTGCAGTACGATAAGCCCTTGCTTCGCCGATTGGGGTGAGTCAGTCATTGGCGTGCTTTCCCCGCTCGACGATTGCTTTGGCCGTCGAGTAAATCTCACTTCTCCAAGCGGCCGGTTCGACCACCTCCACGTTGGCCCCAAGGCCCATCAACCACCACAGAGTCTGTTGGTCGTCGGGGATTCGGGCCTCCAATCGCTGCCAGTCGCTTTGGGGCAGGGGAGCAAGCATTTGTGTCTCGGACAGTGGCGTTTCGCTGAGTAGCCAGGCCACCTGAGGCGCGACATGGGCCACTAAGTTGATAGGCTCCTGCCCCTGTAGGTAGCCGAAGCCGCCATGAGCGATGTAGGCGTCGATATCAAATGACTCCGCCCTTCGCCATGGCGATTCGCTGAGTGCAGCGCTTTGGATGCGGTGCATGGCGAACTGCCGGATATCGTCGTACTTGTAGACGGTGGCCAGCAGGTAGGTCACGCTATGACGGCTAACTAGCCCTTGGGGGTGGAGGGTAAGCTGCTTTTCCTTCTCGGCACTGCGCGACAGATAGGTGACATCAATGGTGCACTGAGTCAGTAATGCCTCTGACACTACTTGCCAGGTCGATTCAGACAGTGGAGCGGGGACCAACGCTTTACCGTTGGGTATGGCGCGGACCTTCCGAGCCCACTGGCTCAAACCGTTGCGTTCCAGATCATCAAGCAGTCGCCGGGCATCACGAAACTGAGGAGTGAGCTGGCCGATTACTACTGGCGGCAGCAGGCCCTTGAGGTACTCCTCGGTTAGCACCAACGTTAGCGCGCTGGGCACATCGAGCGCGGGTAGATTGCAGTGGAACTCCCGATCGAAAAACCAGCGAAACGGTCTCTGGCTATCGTCGCAACCTAGCGGGAAGTGAATGGCAAGCTTGTCGCGCAAATCGCGTTGTAGGGAGCGTGCATCGATCTGAAACCCGCGTTCATTCAGCTTTTCCAGCAGCACCGGGGTGCTGATGCGGCCTGGACTACGAGGAATCAATTGCAGCATGGCCAAGTAGCGAAATAAGGTGTCACGAATTTCAGACATGAGCGCTCCGTATCGGTAATAGGGAATCTATCGGCGTAGCCTGAGGGAACTTGAGGAGCGAATTATTTGCGCTTTAGCAACCAGGCGGCGACCGGGTCGGGAAGAGCTGGCGTACCACGGTAACGCTCTATTACAGCCTGAACGTGCCGGTGCCAGCCGGCTTCTAACGCCTCTAGCTGAAGCGATACCGGGGAGGGGGCCATTTCCCAACACATTCGGTCGAGAGGGGCTTCGATATCTAAGCGTGGATGTTTAGCCAGCCAGGTGTAGACCTTCTCTACAGGCCAGGCTGCCGCAGCAGGAAAAAACACGGCATCATTAGACAAATCGTGACCCAACTGCAGCAGCTGCATGTTGACGTTGTGGTCACACGCGAGATGCCAGCGATGCAGCTCCCGGCAGTGAACTGGGCGGTAATCACCTGCCACCGCGTGCCACACGAGGTGGGCATGGATGAATTCACGAGAAGTAGCATTCAGTGTCTCGCTCCAGCTAGTGTTGAATAACACCCGCTTTCCATCGGTCGTGGCGGTTGGAACATGAGCAGAAATGGTTGGTTCGATAAACAGCCCTTCAGCCAGTGCCGCGGTGACAGGATATGCTTCGGCCCACCGTTGCCGATCCGAATGCCAAGCGGCCGCTTGATTGGCCTGATTAAAGTACATGTACGTCGTATGCTCATAGTGGCCTGGCTGCACTGTATTCTTCATGTGCTACCTCGTGTCTGGGGTACTGCCAGTGTCGGACCATGTTGCGACAATTGGTGTCGTATCTTGATTGTGACGGCATGGGCGGCATTCTCGCCCTTGGACCGCGCACGGATCGGAATCCTTGCGCTTTGGTGTTGATGCACTATGTACTTTAATGGGGCGGAACGCCCCCAGCAGACGGTGACCAAGGCAGGACGTCGAAATCGACTGGACTGGCAGCTAGAAAACGCGCGACGGGACGGCGATAGCTACTCTGGAGGGGAAACGACGCGTAGCGTCTAAAGTTCGCCGGACAGCCTGACAGCTCGCTGAAGGGAAAAGCAGCATGGCTAGGGCACTGGCTAACGAACGAAAAGCAGACCCACCCAGGACACCACAAGCTAGCGGGAGTGGGAATACTATTGTGGCTTCCTTGATCGGCTGGGGCTCATCATCGCGGCGCTCAGCCTTGCTGGCCTTAACGCACCCACACCGTACTGACGGATAACTGGATGCAGTTGCGAAGAAAGCCGGGACAGAGGCCTACAAGCCACACATCTTCGATGTCGTCTGTTACCGGCACGGGACCAGACCCGCACCGATGCCCATGGCCCAGGTTACCTATCCCTCGCCTTCGTCGTCCCTGGGGTCTTCCTGAGCCCATAGATCACCTACCTGGGTCACGCTCAACGCATGCAGTTCATAGGCGTTGAGGCAAATCCCCTTGCCGGACTCATAGTTCCTGCACAGTCGGCTCAGGACATCATGCGCTGCGCCCTGAAGGTCCCTTGCCAACGATTCCTCGGTGACGCGTCAAGCGAGCGCTTTTCGCCTACCCATACTTTGTTCCTCTTCGTCTGGCTATCAGTCATCTGCTCTTACCCGCCTGTCCGGCGGCGAGCCTCTCTTAAGCGACTATAAGGGACGACCAAGGTGAAGCAAGGTGGCAGCCGGCCTATGGGCCAGGTCGTGGCAGGTACTGCGGGTCGAGCCTGCATATTTTTTACAGGAAATGGATCCACAGTCGGCTCAGGACATTGCTGCAGTGCGCCGGAAGGAAACCGTCGATCCGCTCGGCAAATAACCGACGTTGAGTCACTGCCTTGCTGCTCAGGGCTTTGCGGATGAAGTAGGCGCACGCACCCCACCGACTGAAGGCAGGCCCATGGGTGCACATGAGTATTGTTGACTGGAGTGGACGGACACGGAGCGCGGTTTGTCCGGGTGAGGCCCTGGCTAGTAGGTCAACGAAGCTTGGACACGCGTGACGATCATCAATCAGGGCGGGGAAGCCTTTCACGAGGCGGAGATATGGCCGTGTCTCACCGCCCCGGAAGAGGCCGGCGTCGCCAAGCCACTGTACCGTGGCAGTGGCAAGTCGCTGACCGATGAAGAGCGCACCGCCTGGGTGGCAAAGCTGGAGGAAGGCGATGCCGTGGGGATCTTTCGGCGGGGCGATCTGCAGGCGCGCACCCGAGTAGCCCGTCGGGCCCCGACCGGGCGAATCATCACTGAGTCCCGACAGACCTTCGGCAGGTTCGGCAGCCTGATGTATCCGCAGGATGATGATATCTACCTGGGCCCACTCCCCGACCAGGAGGCCTAGACCATGCTGCGATGGCGGTTGTGACGATAGAGGTGCGAGCAAGATGTCTCGACGGCCGCGGGGTCACGATCGCCATGGCTGGCCACTCTGGCGGGCATTCCGCTTAGGGGTGACAATGGGTTATCACCGTCACCGTCACCCAGGAGAGAGCATGGCGAAGCTGTTGGAACAAGAACAAGGGTATGTCGATGCCGCCAGAGGGGCGCTTTTGGAGCAACTGCCACACGTCGGCACGCTGGCGTATGTCGCGTTTGTGGTGTGGCTCCCCGATAGCGACGAGTTCCTGTGCCAGATACAGTCGGGAAAGGACGCCACTGCCTACAAATGGGTGATGGGCCGGCCGGAGCTGGCCAGACGCTTCCCACGGCTCAAGCGGGCCCGGGCCATTGCCGACGAGAAGGAAGGCGCAACGGTAGCCATCCTGTTCGAGACAGACCGCCAGTTCATGGTGAGCGCGATCGAGGCTGACTAGCACGGGTTGGCCTGAGCAAGCTCGGGCCAGCACCTCGTTCCAGCGTTCCGCTCACTGCGGAGAAAGCAGGCTTTGAGGTTGAGCGACCCCGACCGTGTCGACAGTCACTTGTTTGCGTTGCCCTAGACTTTAAGGCGCTGAAGATCCCTTAGATACCATTGGTGAAATTTGCTGAAGTCTGACTTCTGCTTTACTTCTACCGAGTTGTTATAGATCGCATCACTGGTAAGCGCACAGGCCGTCCATCCAGCCTCATAGACAAAGCGTAAAGCAGTAGTCGTTTTTTTAGGCGTGGAGTCCCAGGCATTCTTGAGCCAAATTGCCAGCCCTTCATCGGCTGGAACCATCAGATTAAGTTGGCGCTTGGCACGGGTGATTCCAACATAGAACAGCCGGCGCTCTTCCTCGGTTCCGTCTTTTACCATTGGCTCTTTTACCGGCGAGCGTGATCCTAAAGTGGCACCAGGGTAACCGCATGGAAAATCTTTTTCATGCAGCCCGATCACCGCAACATTGTCCCACTCCAGGCCTTTACAGCCATGAAGGGTGGAAAGAACAAAAGGCTCACAATCATCATTGCGGCGACCAGAGTTCAATATCAGGTTCAGAAACGTCCCAGCATTTACCTTGCTCGATTTAAGCAGTTTCTCAATTTTCTCTATACCGCGATACTTATCGTTCGAATTCCTACGAGTTACTCCTGCTGATCCAACCCCAGTAAAATAGCCTGCTTTCTCAAGAATATAAAATATGCCAATAGCCAGCGCATCCTCATTATCTTTTTGTCGAACAGAAGTGAGTTTTTCGAATCGCTCTTTCTGATAGTGAGAACCGACACAAATCCCCCCTAAGACAGCCCACAGGTCAGTATTAGCTGTCATCAGGCCATTGAGAGCCTCTTTACGTTGCCCTTTCTTCCACTGGAATCCTCCCCCATCCAAGAAACCAGAGATCAGTGACTGCTTCTCTGGGTGGTTTTCTAGCCGCCCCAAGTTACCGTAGACGCACATCAATGCGCCAACTACTAACAACCCGACTTCAGCCCGTTTGTAGAGCGATGATGCCCCCTGGTCAAGATAACGAAATGGCAACCCACAAAGGCGTAACACCATTTCTGCTTCCGCTAGGCTCGCCTTAGTGCGCGACAGAATAGCCTGCGTTCCGCTCGCTTCCGACATCTGCGACAACACCGCAGGTAAACTATTATCGGAATATATCCTTACATTTGTCTTGGGGGTGCTTGGATGGCTGATACAGAGCTTGGAAAGCTTCGTAGAGTTACGCCGGATCACCGAATTCGACATTAAGGAGAGCGTGTGACCAAAGCGGAAAGTGCAAGATAAATGATACACTTTTGCATTCTTGAAGTGCTTTTCAAATAAACCGCCGATAAAATCAGGCCGAGCCCCACGCCATTCATAGATACACTGATTGATATCGCCAACCGCCATTACTGACGTATCCTCTTTGGCGAGCGAGCGAATCATCTCATGTTGAATTAGGTTAACGTCTTGGTATTCATCGACGATGATGTGTTTAAAGTTCATACCGAGATATTGATTGCCACGAAGTAATAAACCAGCTTCGATCAAGCAATCATCAAAAGTGCGTAAATCATATTCCTCAAGAAGATCACAATACCTTTTGTAAGCACGTATATGCTCTGGTTTACTCTTGCTAAAGGTTGGGTCTGAAGCCGCTTCATCCGGGGTTACTGCCTCTGCACGGCAACGAGTTATAAATAACTCGAATTCTTCGATTTCATCAGAAGGGATAAAATTCTGCTTGTGATCAGCTCCTTCTCGGTAGGACTGCCTGACAATCTGCGCGTAACGATAGTCGTCTGATGAGACCAACTCTTTTTTCTTTAAAATTTGCTGGTGTTCGGCGTTGCTGACCAACTTTAAAGCTAGGCTATGGAATGTACGGACTTCCGGGATCGCATTGGACTTTAATACCACCCTTAGTTTTGCAGCAAAGGTCTGACTGACTGACTTATTGTACATCAGGATCAAGATAGAGCGGGGATCGATCCCGGACTTTACCAGCCGCTCAACGCGTTTTACCAACGTGATTGTCTTGCCGCTACCAGGAACAGCCATGACCAGTGCATTGCCATTCTCATGGCTAACAATGCGTTTCTGTTCCCATGTCAGACTTTTCTTCATATGTCAGCTTCGTAGTTGGCGCACTGGCGAGCCTCGGTATAGGGAACCCGCTTGGCCTTGGTGCTGCATTGCACGTAACCATTATGCCATTGAGAGGCTTGAGTGCACATAAGGCAATTAGGAAATCGAGAGAGTGGATCTGCATGACGTAGAAAAGCGAGTAAGCGATCATTGACCTCGGCCAAGCCTAACGCTTTTGGCCATGTGTTGACTCGTGAATTGGAGGTGAGATCTACGTCAGCGAGTTTAACCATTTGCTCGCAAATTCGACCAGAACTGCTCAAGCTCCAGACAGACATATCAGCGTCACCAGCCGAGCAGGTGCCTATGCAATCATTCACTTTTCTTGACGGTGGACGCCAATTATATGCACTAAGGCGTTCATCATTGACTGAGTATGAATCGCTAAGCAGTATTTGAATATCTGTTGCGGATCGAATCTTAAATTCCAGAATGGGAATGCCAGAATCAATCTTCTCTTGAGTACAGGGGTGAGTAACAAAAATCTCTACATAGCAGTGTCTATTTCCGAGTGAATCACTAAGCATAATATCCGGCTGCATCCCTGTGCGGCTATCGCGTTTCTCCAATTCTGCTTGGTCAAAGAGCCGCAGTAAGTTATAAGATGCAGGCACGGTTTTCTGGCACTGCATACTCCTGTCGCCAAGCAACTCTAAACGAGGCCCCTCACAGCAAATGGTTCTCTCAAGCACTAGCTTAATTGGCGATGCGCGTTTGAGAGCCTGCGTGTAATGGTAGAAGAAAGCCTCTTTGGCACACTTGTGAAGGTACGTTTCAAGGGCGCAGCAATCTTCAAAGTGACGGAAATGCTTAGCCTTAATTTCGCCTAATATCGCACTTAAGGGGCTTTTGCAGCCTGGGCAGGTGTAAGCAGACGAGCGCTGGGCATCTCTTATGTGCGTGAGAACGCCCTGGTCATCCAGAGCGTAAGCGTACTGTATTGAGCTGTCTTGTATTGCCATTACAGAGTAATACCCTAAACCTCCCCTAAAGAACAGACCTCAAGGCCGGCAAGGGTGAGGTGAGTGCCGAGTGGTGGGAAAGCATTTGAGCCTTTCCTCGATCGTGCCCATCATAGGACTGAGGGACACAAGGGGGCGCCTTGATCGTCAACGGCTACCGGTTGGGATGAATCCCCTTATGCCAGATTCACAGATCGGCGTGGACGTGACAGATACTGCCCTGCAGGTAGGCCCAGTCATTGGGTGAGCCCACCGCATGTCCGTTGTCGACGATGTTCCGGCACCGCTTGCCATTTTCGCGAATCGTGGCGCACTGCACGTTATAGCCCGTGTCATGCCAAGCCAGGTACTCAGCTCGTGTAATGCGGTAATGCTTGGCGAGATAGCCCGCCGGGTCAGCGCAGTAGCGGGGCACATCCTCGGCCGGCAACCACACACTAATCTCCCCGGAGGGGCCGGGATGAGCGATGGCAAAGCGGATGTCCTCTCGACCATTTGTGCAAGGCTTGGCGTATCAGCTGCAGTATCCATGAATCTCCTTTTCTCTTGTCGTCCAGTACGGACGGTCGGCATCGGATGGCCTACTCCTGCGACGCTTTAGGCGCAATCTGAATGGCCCCTTCGGAGACCAGGGACTGATACACCACGTGCAGCAGCGCTCGGTGATCTTCGGACGATTCATCGAAATCAGCTTGCTCATAGGCCGTGAGCGTGTCCCACCAGTCGAAGAACGCTTGAAAACTGGTGAAGCAAAGCACCTCGCCATCGAGCCCTTCAATCACCGCTGCCCGCATGGCGTCATAGCTGGGCGCTTCCACGCCGGCACTGAAAAGCGCCTGGGTATACAGGGAGGCGAAATCCTGGGTGAGCGGTTGCTGTGTCATGTCGTGTTCCTCTCAATAGGGACCGCCCCGATCAGTGGGCGGCGTTACGTGTCGCGACGACATGGGAGGCCTCGATAAGCACATTGCGTTCCTCGGCGGAAATGGCACATACCTCTTCCAGGCGAGCCTCGGTGAACAGGGCAGGGAAGCGGTGGGTGAACGCCTTGTCCGCTGGCCGATGGCAATCGGCTGCCTGGTGGCGCTTCACATGGGTCATACGGATGGTCACCACTTCGCGTTCGATACGATCACAGAGGCCGATGACCTGTTCGTACGCCTGTCCAAAGGCGTGAGCGGTACATACAATGTCCCCGGGGGCAATGCCCGTGGTATGGCTACCTGCCTGCTCGTGGATTGTCATTGCGCGCTTTCTCCCGTGGTGTCGTCTGTAGTGTGAACTTGGCATCCCGTATATGGGGTGGCGATAACACGATGGTACGACAACTCGGCGGGCCAGCAACTTAGCAAAAGACCCGCCCGCCGAAGGCGGAGTAGAGGGGCTGGATTGAGGTAATACAGGGGTCGAGAGCAGACAGGAGAGGGGGCAGTCCCAATGCACCCGGGCATATCGGTAGGCCAGCGCCAACCCGCTGGACAGAGGCAGTAGCCACAGCGGGCTCACCGGAGGAGCCGGGGTGTACAACGCGATGGGAACTACCATCAGCCACAGACGGCGAAATGTCACCCTCGCATCCTGGGAAAGCGGCAGTAGATTCCCATCAGGAGTAACGTCAAAGTAGCCGGGGCAATGACCGAAAGGGTTTGCGGCGTGAAGTCGAATACGCCTTGCACTATCACGATGAACGCCAGACCGTTACAGGCGGCCTGGCCCCAACGCGTTTTCACATAATGATCAATCTTCATTGGCGAACAACCACCACTGTATCGCGCCCATGCCGCCAATAAAGTAAATGATCACGAAGAACCAACAGCCCATTGAGGAGGCTTCCTTTTCAAAGCCGAGCACGTCAAAGATCATGTAGCTGTGACTGATCATTAGCCCAAGCGCGACCGCTATCCCCAACGGGTAGCGCACCCACCAGCGCAGCGATTTACGTGGGGCCCGTAATATGGGCTGTCCGGAGGCGACCAGGAGCAACAGTGGTGACTGCAGCATGACATTGGCGATATCGTGATCATAGAAGAGACCGATAGGCATCTCGTCGGGTTGTCGTCAGCGCCCCGGTGATGCTGGTCATAGAGACGGATGTAGGAGTCCATCTGGCCGACATCCTGGTGCGTGAGCTTGCCGAGCTTGAGGTCGATGAGCACGAAACACTTAAGGACGAAATTATAGAACACGAGATCCAGGTAGAAGTCCTCGCCGTCGATACTGATGCGCTGCTGACGTCCGACGAAGGCGAAACCTTTTCCCAGCTCCAAGAGGAATCCCTGCAGATTGTCGATCAGCCCGCGCTCCAGGTCGGCTTCGAGATAGCGTTCCCCCGGCAGGTCGAGAAAGTCGAGGATGTACGGATCGCGAAGGTAGTCTCGTGTCGGGGTCTGTAGTGGCTGGGTTTGCTCCTGTGCCTCCTCGCGCACCGCAGCCTTGTGCAGGCTGCTGAGCAAGCGTTCGTAGTAGAGAACCTCGATCTGTCAGGCCAGAGCACGTACGCTCCAGTGTTGCTCGGCTGCCTCACGCATGTACCAGTTTCGGGCAGCGTCTCCCTCAACCTGTAGCAATGTGCGGTAATGGGACCAGCTCAATACGGTACACACTGTGTTCCAAATTGGAAAAGCGAGATAGAAGGCCCGTATGTTGCGAAGATTACGGGCATCGAAACCGCGGCCATAGTCCACGGTCAACCTGTCAGCGAGCTGCTCGATCTGGCGCTTCCCGTAGGCTGCCCGGGCCGCGCCTTGCTGTTCGTGTTCGACAATGAGGCGACCAACATGCCTCACGCTTGGGATAACCCTTGGTGAGCTCGATACGATCGTAGACGCGGCCTTCGAGCCGCTTACGCCAGTAGGGCGTAGTGAGGCGAAACTCCTCCGGCTTGTTACCGGCCTTGATGGCATCGAAGTATTCCGCCTTGAGTGGCAGCGTCAGGGTAGCCATCGTCGCTTCACACCCGATCGAAGGCAAAGTGTTCTCGCAGCTTCCGCCCCTCGCCAGTAGCCACCCAATAAGGAGGACGAGACTCCCGCTCGGCCAGTCCGAGCCGGACAAGGACCGTCATGGTGTCGAGGTTGCACACCCGTTCCCCATTGATCTCGACGGCCGAGCCATGGGACAGGCGAGCGGCCCATCCTTGGCTAAGCCAGCGCATCACACGCTGTTGTGCTGGGCTTAAAGCTGTTGTGGTCATGCCGTCATCACTTATTCGTTATCGGGGGCCTTGGCCAGGGCGTACCAGGAGGTACGCAGGTAGTCGTGAGTCTTCGGTCAGAGCACCATACCGAGGGTCCCCCGGCGTTCGGCACTCGCTCGATGTTCAGCGAGCATCTCCTCTGATCACGGTACCCTGCCACGCACCTCGATCTCTTCGATAGGCGCTCGACAGCCGCATACGCCGCTGCCCGTAACATGGGTGGCTTCTGATCGAGTGCACCAGCGTAGCGGGTTTCCCGTGGCTCGTTGGCGCCAATTTCAGCGATTAGTTCGGCTATCAGCTGGGCTTCTGGATCGTCACTGGCAACCGGAGCCGGTTCTTACGGGCAGATCCATCCAGACACACGGAAGTGGCTACCTCGGTAGG
Organism: Halomonas sp. Bachu 37; assembly: GCF_039691755.1. Classification (NCBI taxonomy): domain Bacteria; kingdom Pseudomonadati; phylum Pseudomonadota; class Gammaproteobacteria; order Oceanospirillales; family Halomonadaceae; genus Halomonas; species Halomonas kashgarensis. The sequence goes on from NZ_CP137552.1 coordinate 938,452, forward strand.
TGAAGAGCGCACCGATATCCGGCGCCAGCATGCGCTGCTGAGACGCCTGACTGGGTGGCGTAGGCGCTTCGGGGAGCTTTACTGCGATATCCCCAGGATGGATCTGTGTCTCTTCACACGACCAGTGATCACCCACCCAATCATCGACAATCCAATCAATACCGTCACCCGGGACCCGACGAACCAGTCTGACGATCGAGCCATCGTGAAGGCGGAATACCTGCATCGACTCCAGCAGGTGACGGTTGCGGTACCAGTCGTCGAGATTGTCCATGGTCGTACCCCTTGCGGCGCGATGAATTAACTGGAAATGAGCATACAACAAAACGCCTGCGATCCAAGCGCCGGCGGACATTGGGAGGATCGACAGGGCGTGGTGGGATTACCGGCCGGGGCGAGGCTCGGCAGCCAGCCGCTCGGCCGGGTATTGCCGAAGAAACTCGGCGCTTTGAGCGTCGGTTGCGGACAGCCACTCCTCGACCTGTGCCTGCGGGAGAATGACGACCATCCGCCGTTCGGCCCCGGGACGATGAAAGTGCTGCATCAAGGGATGATCGTCGGCATTGACCGTCAACATGCTGTAGCTATGCACGGTATCGCCTGCCGGCGAGCGCCAGCGCTCCCATAACCCGGCAATGCTCAGGAGTTCTCCATCTCGTCGCGTGATGCGTGTGGGAACCGCACGGCCGCTGCGCCAGTCGGGTTCGTAGATGGAGAGCGCCGGGATGATGCAATGTCGGGCCTCGCGCCAGGCGCCACGAAAGGAGGGCTTGATTGAAGCCGTCTCACTGCGAGCGTTATAGGTCTTCCTGGCCAGCTTTTCATCCTTCGCCCACGGAGGCAGCAGACCGAATCGGCCGACGAGAGCGTCCAGGTGGGGCGCGTCTTCGTCGTCTGGGTCAGCATCCTGCGCCTGGCGAATGAAGGGGCCGGTGTAGCCTGGCCAAAGATCGTGGGTCACGGGCTCGCTCGGCGCCACGTCGTAGGCTGCCCTCAAGGCATCCATGCTGGGGGCTTCGTAGTGACTGCACATAGGGCTACCTCGGACTATGACTATGCCATCACTATAGCGCGAGGGTCGGTACGGGACCGGGGCACTTTTCGGGCGCCACCTCGTAGACCTCTGCCGGGCCAGTTCCGATCTCTTCGTTCGCGTTGACTTCAATGAGGCATTAACTGGGGCTTCGGTCGGCTCTCGACAGGCTGGACTGTCGGTCTCACTGGGGAAATTCTAGGTGCAGGCGCGCTTTAACTAAAAATCCATTTTTTCTGTTGTGAGTTTAGTTAAAATAGCTCCAGCAACCTTGAGGGCATGCCATGAGCTACATCCCCCTACAACTGGAACAGGCAAGAGTGGCCACCAACACTCGTCAACTCTTCGAGGCCCTTGAAGATCTTCGGGCCCAGGCACAGAGCGTGGCGGGCTCCATGCACTGGAAGCAGATCAATGGCCAGGAGTATCTCTATCGAGCCTACTCGCATGGCAAGAATCGCTCCTTGGGTCCACGATCGCCAAAGACGGAAGCCGTGAAAGCGGCTTTTGAGGAAAACAAGCAACGATACAAGACCCGTGAACAGTCTCTCAAGGAGCAAATCAGCCTCCATGCGGCGTATGTGCGGGCTAACCGGTTGAATCGCTTTCCGCTGACGGCGGCTCGCGTCATCCGATCGTTACAGCGTGAAGGGATTCCCTTTCGCATCGTGGGCACCAATGCGCTGTGCGTCTACGAGGCACGGGCAGGCGTGCTTATCGAGCCCGAGCACTTGGCTACCGCGGATATCGACGTACTGATGGATGTCAGGCAGGGTATGCGCATCGTGGCCCAGTCCAAGCCTTCAGGGCTGCTGTCGTTGCTCCAACGTAGCGACAGGAGCTTTCGACGCCTCTCGGATGCAAGCTTTTCATTCTGTGCGGCCAATGATGCCGGCTATCGAGTTGACTTCATCACCCAGGGGGGAGGCGACGAACTGCAGTTGAACGAGTTTGAGCGCCAGCTGGAGGCAGAGGATCTGACGCCAGTGACGATTGCCTCGCTGAAATGGCTGGTTGCCTCGCCACGCTTTACCGCTGTGGTGTTCGATGAGAAAGGCATGCCGCTACGTATTCCCACCGTCGATCCCCGGGCATACGTGCTGCACAAGCTGTATGTCAGTCAGCGCGCCGATCGTGATCCGGTCAAGCGTCACAGGGACGCAGCTCAGGCACAGTTGATGGCGACGATTCTGCATCGCGAGCTGCGCGAGTTACCCTCCACCCGAGCCGTGATCAGGGCGTTCCCTCACGTCGTTCGTAAGGCGGCTGGCAATGAGCTGGATGAATTCGACCTGTAGCGACGCCATCATCCTTGCGCTGGGTGATACCGGACACTACGCCGCACCGAGCCCAGGCAGCCTAATGGCTCAGAGCGATCGTAGGCTCTTCATGCCGAACTCGTAATGGGCCACCCCAGACGGTGCCAGCCGTCGCCACAGGATACGCCAGGCAGAGCGCTTGCTCAGATTATCGATGCAGCAAGCGAGTGCTTTTTCAGCAGAAGAAGGAGGCTCACCGCCTCTCGAAGCCGCTCATCCGCCACCATGGATGGGGCAGTAGCCGCCCTGCATCGCGACCCACTCCTTCGGGCCATTCGAGGGGGTGCTGCCGCGCACCGGGTTGCGGCACGACTGGCCCTTGGCGGTCTGCGCCGAACAGGTGACGTCCCGATGGCCTTCGGCCGCGATCCAGGCCTGCAGTTGATCTCGCGTCACGCGATGGCAGCGAGCCGAGTACCCGAGGGGATCTTGCAGGTACGAAAGCAACTCTTCCGCATCCAGCTCCAGTGACCAGCACAGGCCGTAGGGCGATTGAGGAAGCAGCAGAAACGAGATGCCAGCGGCCTCGATCTGCTCAATAACGGCATGAGCGTCCTGGGCGGATACGCCCCGAAAGGGGCTTGATGGATCAATTTCCTGGGTCATGCGATGCCCCCTTGGGCGTCACGCAGGCAGGGGGGCTTCGTCGGGCTCGGCCTTTCCCTGCCTGCTTACAACACCACCGCCAGGGCATAGCCGAGCGCGGCGCCCGCGGGGGCAGTGTACATGCAATACGTCAGAACAAGGCTGTAGTTGATACGAGGCATGACAGTTCTCCAGAGGTTTTTAAATAGTCTACCTGACCGGCAGAAACAATGTTTTAGCAGAAACAATGTTTTAGCAGAAACGCTGCCGGTAGCAAGGAGCAAGGGGAGGGAGTTACATCTTTCTCACAATCCTTATGCTAGCAGTCAGCTCTAAGCGACGCTGCGAGCCGGGTGTGGCACTATTCGCTCCGGGCTCGGATACCACGTCGCTGCCTGCTCAGCGCATGCAGGTCGGCCACGAACTCAGGTATAGGCGTCCAACTATCAAGGGCCCTCATATCAACCGGTCTGAGAGGCTCAAGGTGTAAACGGAGAAAGGGATATGTTCGGAAGAATTGTGCTCGTGGCGTTGGTGATCAGCGTTATTTACCGGGGTACGTATAATTTTTCACAAGACTGGCTATTTTATATCCAGTATGTCTCCTACATCTTAGCCACCTTGATTTTTAGGTGCCGTGATCAAATTCATAAGAGGTTACTGTATCAGCGCACCTGCGCCTGGACACTACCCCAGCGGGGCGTTCAGGAACTATACGGCGATCGAAGATTTCGTTGTAAGGGCTCGTCAATTTCTCACCCCGGCAAAGGCCCTTTTATTCAGTGCCGTGGCTTTTGGCATTTGCTTGGCGGTGGACCCAATGAACCCATTCGAGGCATTTCTCTCCCCCATTAAGTATGGAACGATGCCGGAAAGGCCCGCCGAGATTGGGTTCCACGTACTGATCGTTCTCTTTTTCATGCCCTGGCTGCTCGGCGGATTGCAAGAATCCGTCATTGGCATCCTTGATACCGTTACTGGGAAGCTGTCCCACGTACGGTATAGGCTGATCGTGGACAATTATGGCCCTGAATATCTCACCTCGATCGTGTAGGCACAAGCGCCAGCAAGACCACGCGATCAAGGCCGATGACAGGGTGGTACGTCTAGCATGACCGAGCCCGCCCGTGAGACATTAATCCAGCTGACCCGTGACCTGGATACGGCCCCGGTGGAATGTGACGGCATGGCCCGGCTGGTGACCACGCGCTTGACTAAGGCCGGGATTCCCCACCAGGTGGAAGCGGGGCGCTTGGACACGCCTAATGGCCCCATTGCGCCTCACTTCTGGGTCCGTTGCGGACCGTGGGTGATCGATTACCGAGTACGGCTCTGGGTGGGCGAGGGGGATGGCGTTCCGCATGGCGTGGTCGGCCAGGGTGATTGGCAGTACCTCGGTGAGCCTGTGGCCATGCCGGCACTGCCTGACGCGATCTTTGACCTTCTTCGTTGCTGACTGTCTCCGATGTCGATTCTCCGCAGGCGCAGGTGTATGAGATCCTGACCGGATCAGAGCACCTCACGGCCTCGTTTACCGGTCGGAAACTGACAGTCAAAGCAATTGACCGCTGGCAGCGCCAGACGCACCTGGTCGTCCGGGCTCAAGATGACGCAGGACTATGGTCCGCGCCGGCCAGTGTGATGATCGAGGTGGTCGAATCCCTGAATTCGCAGATCGGAAACGGGGGCGCACGCATGGTGTTCAAGTACGGCTTCTAGGGGCTATCCACTCGCCTTGAAGGACATTGATCCTCTTATCGCCCGTCCACCGTGCCGGGCTTTTTGATGCGTGACTCATGCTTTTGTCTTGCCGGGCAGCAGCGCCCTTAGCCGGTCTCGACCGTGACGTCAGCAGACCTATGCGCGTCCCACGGGGCAGACGGTGAGTGCTCTGCCATGAAGCGCCGGTAATGCTCGGCGAGCAATGCCTGGGAGGCGGGTATCCTACCAGTAGTCATCCGCTTGCCGGCGAGCGCCTGGTAGGTGGGATCGTCTGACAGCGATGGTGCGATGGCCAGGGTCAGGGTGTCAGGATGGATAGAGACACGAAAGCGATCGAACAGGCGGTGGATGTCGACCCGCAGGCACAGGCCGTTGGCCGTGTGGTTCGAGTGCGGCCCGGTATAGGGGCTGATATGCGCGGCTTCCAGGATGACACTTTCCCGGCAACCACTGAGACAGCAGCGCCCCCCATAGTTGGCCAGCACGTCCAGACGAAACTCAGGCTGACCTTCCCGGACCACGGTTTCATGTTGGCGACGCGTGCGCCGATCGGTACGCAGGGCCTCGACACTCGGCGGGGGCGGACTGGGTACCGCGATGCGCTCCGGCGAAGGAGGGCCTTCGCTCACATCCCGATCGGGCAGCTCGTCGACCAGCTTGAGTATCTCGCTGTGCCGCATCAGTGCCTGCCAGCCAGTGTCGACAGCAATTCCCTGCCGGGCGCGCAGAAGCGCCAGCGCACCACAGGCCGCTTCCAGGCTGGCAAAGCTCTCCGGGCGACGCTCCCAGGCATCCTTGAGCTCATCTTCACTCAACTCGTACAGGTCCTGGCGCGTCAGCGCGGGGAAGGAGAGATCACTATCGTCGGGAACCGACGCTGGAGCTGGAGCTGGGACGGGGAGGGGAGCGTCCTCCAGCGGGACATCAGGCGCTGGCGCTTTGGCCTCAGGCTCAACATTTGGCACCAGCGACTGGATCTCCTTCCGGTCCATATAGGAGAGCCACCCCTGGTAGGTCTCGACAATACCGGTAGCGACCTCGATGATGGCCAGCACTTCGGCCGCGGCTTCGCGGGAGCCGCAGAGCTGCTCTCGGTGCTCCCAGATGAGATGAACCTCATCGAGCGTCAGCTCGGCAATGTCATCGGGCTCGTAGACCCAGAGATACCCCAGGGGCGGGTAGGTCCTGAGCACGGGCTCGGGCTCGGGGGCGTCGTCGCTGACCAGGTAGATAGGCGACAAGGCGCGGTGCGTCTGCAGCACGCTGAGCTCATGGTGTTCGAGCATGCCGGTAAGGTCTATGCCGTAGGCGTAATCAGGTACGACGGGCTTGCCTCTTGCCGGCATCCAAGAGGGCCCTTTGAGAGGGTAGACGTTTCTCTTGGCTTTGCGCTTTCCGCGGTTATGTTGGGACGGCATGGTCGCTTGAGTGCTCAACGTTCAGGGATGGGTTACAGGTGTGCTCAGCTGATGACGCGCCAGGCACATTCGACCGAACGCTTCCTCTTCCAGGATGCGTTCAATCGCCGCTACTGGAATCGGGGCATGACTGACATGCTCCCACTCCAGGTGACGCTCCAGCGTGCAGGCGTCTGGCTGAAGTTCAAGGATCACCAGCTCGCACGCTACCCCTGTTTCTTCCTCGTGCTCTTCATAGGCCTCCCCCAGCCAGTTGAGCAGGGCATTTTTACACGCCTCGGCAGAAGGAAAGAGGTAGACCGCAGGTATCGTTTCTCCCAGCTCCTTTGAAAATCGCCCAATCATGGGCATCAGGCCATGTGCCTGGATGCTTGGCAGGTTTTCCTTGAGGGTGACGTGATAGTACATGGCGATACCTGAGTGGCGTGACTGGCCGTCTTCGCAGACTGCAGGCGTGACGGCATGTGGGTAAGGCCATCCTATCACCGGACATCAGACATCAAAGCGCGGATATAAAAGGGATCAGCATGACCTGTCATGTCCGGCATCAGCCTATGATCACCTTGAGCCAAGATGCCGATCAGGGATGGCGATATCTAATCCACGAGTGAAAAAATCGAAAAAAAGGGGTTGCTGAAAACGGCAAGCATGTAAATATACGCTCCATGAAGACGAGGCGGCCAGGCCCCTCGACACTCAACCAGTTAATGCAGCCCGGCCCCGGGGTGAATCGGGGCGGCCCAGCCGACGGTGGCCTGTAACACCGGCAAGAGATCACTGAGTCCAGGTATCCTCAAACGGTACCGCCTCCGCTCGGGGGGTCTCTAAAATCCAAAAGCCCTCGTGGTCGAGCCTGTCTCCCGCGAGGGCTTTTTCTTTACCAGTCTTCGGCAATGGAAGCAGAACTTGTTCGGTTATTTCCGTTTCGTGCTCCGGGGATTAGGGTAATTTCCCCTCAAAAAGGCTTGAAGACAGGCATCGTCGAGATACCGATCAACCGCCGTCAGCCAAAGTGGCCGCTGCATCTCGGCCTTCAGGTCCTCCTTGATGGCGGCACGGCCCGGCCGTATCGGTTGGGGTTTTATGGTCCGTTGACGGCAGGCACGCACAGCTTTGTGCTCTGAGATATCCGGATTTTCAGGCGTTCCCTGAGTCTCCACCGCCGGTGTTACGACAACCGGAGGCTCGTCCTCTTCGTGGGCTTGGGATTGCTGAGCCCTGGCCGGCTGCGACATCAACTCGGACTGGCGCTTTATGACGTCCTTGAGCACGCCACCGAGTGCCTGAGGATTGTCGCCCAGGCGCTTTCCGAGTTGATTAAGCGCAGGAAAACGATTTTCCCTGACGACATCTCGGATAGCGTCATGTAATGGCGCATGGGGCAAGTCCTTCTGTTCCCTGTTTTTGGTCACGACAACGTCCTCTCGACAAGCGATCGATCAATCGCCACCCATGCTGGGCAGCCCAATGGCACACAGCGCCCGCAGGTCACGGGCACCATATTCATAGTGAGCCACGCCCAGCCGGTGCCAGCCGTCGTCGAGCAATAGCTTGCCCTCGTACAGAAAGCACAGCAGCGGTGACTCCTGAAGCGCGGGCGCTATGCCGCCGGCGTCCTTCACCCAGTCGTGAACGGACTGGTAGCGCAGCGTATTATCCCGGTGATCACTCGGCAGCGCGGAAAGAAACGACGAGCGATCAACAGCCAGCTCAAAGGCTTCGATGGGCACCAGACACTCACGCCACTCCAGCTCCAGATCCTCAGGCTCAAATACCGCCGCGGCGTCATCGGAGCGTTTGAACACATTCGCAACGGGGGTGCCGGCCTCGAACTATACCGGTGTACGCGCAACCGGGTCCGGCGCCGGGTTGAAGTAGGCGATGTAGAGCTCGCGTGCGACCTTGCCTGCCTTCTCGCACATCTCGCTATCGAACCAGCCGAAGTGGCATTCGCTGACCGGGATACCCAGCCGATCAGCCAGCGCCTGATAGGCCTCGCGGCGCGTCATCCTACCGGTTTCGTACAGGGGCGTGAAACGGGCCTTGCTGTGCTTGCGGGCTTCGCGAATGGCATCGGTGACCAGAGTGCCCAGCGGGATGTCGGTTTTCGGATGTATACCGACCCGGGCCTCGCAACCGGTACATAGGTAGAACCAAGGCCAGGAGCCGTAGTCCTGACCGTAGACCTCACGGTGCGACGCAACGTCTACCGGGGATTGGCAATGCGGACAGACCACCGGTGGTGGCAACGGATCAGTGACGCGGGAAATCGCCCTGGGGCATGGAGATTGCGGAGTAATGTCGGACATTTTTGTGTCTCGTTATTCGTTATAGAGCGATGCTAGCACTAAAGTATCGAGATAAAAGAGCGCTAATACAGGCTGAAAGCGGGCTACAAACCCCCACGCAGTGAGGGTTTTTGGACGATCACTGTCCGGGCCGGACAGCGGTAGGCATGAGGCGCTGATCTATGCGCCCATCACCTAACTTGCCTGAACCATTCCTGCCCCAGAGCCAGGCCTGGCCATGCGCGGCTCCAGCGGTGTGGTATGCGCCAGCGCCCATGACTGGCACCCCATCATTGAGACCCTCCACCTTCACTGGCGCATGCCTATTCACGGTAGTGCCGTCATCTCGTCTCGGTAGGTGCGGTTGAAACGTTCGACATAGGAGTTCTGGGTCGGTGTTCCGGGCTTGATAAATTCCAGCATGATGCCCTGTTCTTCAGCCCAGCTCGCAAGCGCGAGAGAGATGAACTCCGGGCCGTTATCCATCCGTAGCTTTGTGGGATAGCCGCGCCAAGTGCTGATGCGTTCCAGTACACGGATCAACCGCGGCGCTGGCAGGTTCAGGTCAATCTCGATGGCTTCCCGGTTAAAGTCATCCACCACATTGAAGGTCCGGAACCGACGGGCGCAGAACAGGCTGTCGCTCATAAAGTCGATAGACCAGCAACGGTTAGCCGATGCCGGCACGGCCAAGGGCTCGGGGTTGCGGCTCGGTAGTCGCCTCTTTCTCCGCCCGTTTGCGCTAGTGTAAGCCGGAGAACTCTAATTGCGAATGCCGCTATTTTAGGGGAGGGTTACAATGGTTTGTCCTTTATCAATATGGAATGTGGTTATTCCAGTTCTAATCGTATGGCTTCGGATAGGCATAACAAAATGCGCAGCGCACGCACACAAACAACATGGTTTAAGGTTGAGTGGTACATAGCATGTCCTATGATGGCGCTCTAATTCGTAAATTTGATTAATTTGCCAAGCTTGCTGGTCGTAACCTTCATGCTACCGTACTTGTGTCTATTTTAATAAGGATAGGTAGCAATGAAAAAGAAAAATGAGAAGCTAACTACCAAGAATCTTGAAAAGCTTTCAAAGTTATTGAAACGCGGAGAAGAAGCTTGGGACCTTGATATTTCTGGATATCATGTGCGCGCTGGTAGCCGTGGGCTGGCGCTTCGCTTTTCATACTATAATGAGATTGGTAAAAGGCGCGTTCTTTCGTTCGGCAGGTATGGAGAACTAACGGCAGCAGAAGCGCGTGAGTTTGCACGTGAATCCGCAGCGCTTGTCGCCAGGGGAGGAGATCCGCGTCAATTGATTGAAAACTCCAAAGCGGAGGTTAGGCGAAACGAAGAAAGTACAGTAGGAGCATACCTGCAATCCGCTTATCATTATCATCAGTCACGTATGCAAGATGGTAAGGGGACTTTGGGTCGAATCCGTAGGGATTTTACTTGCTGGATGGATCGCCCCATGGCGTCGCTGACTCGGTTCGATGTGGAAGAATGGCAGACATATCAAGAAAAGCTAGATGATAAAAAGGAGCAGGCTAGAATTGAAGCTATCTCTAAAGGTGAGGAACCTAAAAAGGGGAAGAGGTCTTTTAAAACGCTGAAAAAGTCTTATGATTCGATTCATGCTATGCTTGAGCATGCTGCCTCCCGCAGCATAATCGAAAACAATCCGCTGAAAGGTGTCAAGCTTCAGCCCTACTCGCTTCCTGATACTGAGGAGAGGGTTACTGAATCGCGTAGGCATCTAAGAGGTGATGAAACTGAACGGCTATTTAAAGGCTTGCAATTATATAACGAAAAATTAAAAAAAGAACGTAGGAATAGTAGAGCGCATGGTAAGAAGTATCTCCCTGATCTTGATCTGGTGAGGTTTTCTAGCCATCATGTGCCATTCATACTCTTTATGTATTATACAGGGTTTCGTCAAGGCGATATTTTTGAACTGCGCTGGGAGCATTTGGACTTTGAAAACCAACTGATAAGGAAAGTCATTTCCAAAACAAAAAGGCATCACCCAGCTCCAATGGCGTTTCCTATGTCGTCAGAGCTCATGCGGGTGTTGGGTGACTGGTATGATCAGCGTGGTGGTCCTGTTACCGGCCTGGTTTTCCCTTCCCCAGTGACTGGCAGGATGCTGACTAACAAGGCGATGGATAAATCTTGGGCTGCCGTTAAGGATTTAGGTGGCCTACCAAAAAGTCTGCATATGTATAGCTTGCGACATAACTTTGCTAGTCAATTAGTTATGTCAGGGGTTGATCTCCTGACTGTTTCTAAGTTGATGGCGCATACCAATATCGAAACTACGGTTAAGTATTACTCTCATCTTAATCCTGGTCATACAAGAAACGCCGTAGAAAAAATGGCAAAATTTTCCTCGTGACTGCCTAGTTGCGCATTTACGCTTTTCGCCAACGATAAAATTATTCACTTACTTGAACTGATTGCGCCTGGCCAGTCATGGTTTTCTACAGTTATAAAAGAAGGAATTTAAATAGGCTGGCCTCGACGTAGACCTATTGGTGGGGCTATCTTTCATACTTCATCCAGGTAATCGGCTTTGATTGGTTATGCCAAGAAGATGAGCGATGTCTATCAGATAATTTGGATTACGAGGTGAAGTTTTTTTGTGTATGGCTAAAATTTCATTAAAAATTAAATATTTATTGAGACCATGGGGAACATGCCAATGAGAGAGAATGTAATGACCCCCTGGTTTTTGCTCACCTCAAGCGACAAGTGCCGGGTGCGCTTTGGGTGCCACATAGCCCAGTGACTGATGTGGCCGCTCTTCGTTGTAATACCGAATCCAGCGACCGATGACGGCTCTTGCCTGGCCTAATGACTCGAAGCGATGAAGTCAGATGCACTCTTCCTTCAATGAGCGGAAGAAGCGTTCCACGAGGCCATTTTGCTCTGGTGTGTACGGCGTCGTTAACTCCTGGCTCAGGCCATACGCCTTCACCGTCGCCGTGTAGTGCCGGCTGCTGAAAACGAGCCCGTTATCCGAGCGTAGCGCTAGAGGCTGATGTACCCGCCCCAGAGCGCCGAGTCGATGGATCAGGGCCTCTTCCAGGGCGGCTTCCGCCGTCTTGCTGCTGCCATTGTCCGATAATCGCCAACCAAGGATCTCCCGCGTGCAGCAGTCAATAATGACTGCCAGTCTGGCTCGACGATCCTTGCCGCACCAGACATGAGTGAGATCCGTGGCCCAGCGCTCATCAGGCTGCGTGGTCACAGATGGCAAGCTCTTGGCACGAGGCCGAAACCCTTGGGGCCGCTTGCGCACCTGCCAGCCCTTGAACTGCAGGATGCGCTGTACGGGCTTGCGGTTCTCACCCAGCACACAGGCCAATCGTGGGTAACCATACGTGGGGAAGCGTTCCAGGGTCAGCTTTACCCGTGCTTACAGCGCTGTATTGATCATGCGCTGACGTCTCCTGGGCCGGTAATAAACGCTCCGTCTGGGGACGCTTAGCCAACGACAGAGGTTAGCTAGCGATACCGAATGGCCCTCGTTGGCCAATTCCGCCTGCAGCGACATTACGAGTTGTCGTCCTCGTCGAGCAGGCGGCGCCACTTTTTTGATGCATAAATCTGCAGATGAGTTTCGCCCAGCGCCTCCCTGGTCTCGCGCAGTTCGGACTCGTACTGTTCACGGATATCCTTGGGGCGGGCCTTGAAGCCGTTCTCCATACTACGCTGGGCTTCCTCGATCCAGCCCTCGACTTCGGAAACCGTCAAGTCGTGCTGCCGGGCCACCTCAGCTACGATGGTCTTGCCTTTGAAAATATCCATGACTACGGCGGATTTGCGCTTGGCGGTACAGCGCTTGATTGATTGTTCTTCGCTCATTTTGTCCTCCTGGTTGCTGCACGATAGCCTGTGCAACTTTGGAGGGGGTCACTTCAAGAATACTTCGTTATCGAGTTTCCACTTTGGGGCCGTTGAGGCCTACGGAGGCAAGCATCACTATAATAAGTATAGGGATGCATGTGTAATATTTATAATTCCTGATTTTCCCCTGGCTAGTTTATATAGAATGACTGTTGTTTGAAGAAAACTTGATATGAACTGTACTATGCCCCGAAGGGCTGTCTTCAAGCCAACATAGGATGTCACTGAGGCGGTATCGTATCATGCGCCCTCGTCGGACGAATATTGGTGCTCGCCGGCCGCCAAGTAATCCGGTAACACGGCTTTTTCGGGCAGTAGCCGGTGAGAAGGTAATCAAGTGGGGAAATACGGCTTTTTCGGGCAGTTCAATGAGCTCTGAGCATACCCCTTGTTTGTATAGATGTAGTGAATTTTGCAAAATGGTTAAGTAGTCATCGTTTGGCATGTCGGGATTATCTTGGCTTAATTTTCGGACATCATAGTGCCTTTTTTGTGTGCTAGGAGCTTTGAAATTAAAGAAATTGGGCGTTTAGACGAAGATGTAACAGATAAATTTTTTTGAGATTGGAATCGGATTGCTACTATCAGATACTGTTAATAACGGTATGGTGATCTTGCCCAGCAGCAATGGCTATCCTGATAAGACACTTATCGAGACGCGGGGTCCATGGCAAGGCAAACTCTTCGGTGAAAGAGGCACGTGCCGTTATATCGAGACCTAACAAGATGTGATCCTCACATGATGGTGTCTGCATCAATGCAGCCGCCCGAGAACTCGATATTCGTCTTCTCCAGACTAGATCAGCAACTACACATCTGGAACCGACCGAGATACAGGCCGGCCAGAGCTGGGGAATTACCACCACCGGGCTCTGTAGGCTTACCGATCTCACCCATTAGTTTCAAATGAACGGGAGAAGCTTTCATCAGTTTCCTGACATGATCATGACGTCGCTTTATCCACGATGTCGTGCGTTTAAGCCATTGCCCCAAGCCCAGCGCATCCTTGAACGTCAAGGTCGCCCGTTTGCGTTTTATCCAGCTCCATAAGGACTCCGTTGGATTCAGCACAGGCACATAAGGCGGCAGCGGCTCCAGACTCAGGCGTGCCTGAACGTCCGGTTGGCGCAGCCACTCACGAACCTCTCGGCAGCGATGAACCGGGGCGTTGTCCCAGATGATTCGCAGCTTGCCGCGCCAGTACCGGAGCAGTGTTTTCAGGAAGGTAACGATGGTAGCCCCGGTAACGGTTCCCGGCGCCCAACTGAAATAGGATCGTCCCTGAAGTGACACGGCACCAATCACCATGTGGAGAGGCGATTGCCCCCGCTTCCCTTTGACAACTGGGGTCCTGCCCACGGAGAAAATGTCTCCCGGTGATGCGAGCAGAGGTGGAAGCTCGACTCATCCACGAAGATCAGGGTTTCTTCCTGTCTCCGGGCCTGTTTTTAATTCCGGCCAGATCACGTCTCGCCAGTGTTCGGTAGCGGCTTCGTCGCGGCAGATATCCTGTCGTCTGGGCTTCTGCCAGGACCATCCACACTGCTTCAGGAGCCGCCCCATGTGTGTCTGGCTATACCGAACGTCCGTCAGCCGAGCGACCGAGTCGACAATACGCTGTATCGTCCAGCGCTGATCCTCATAGCCAAAGGAGTTATCGTCAAATCTGGTGGATGGCGGTCAGGCCGCATTCCTGTCTGACTGATCAGTTACCTGCTCTCCGTCCTGGAACTTGACGTTGCTGACGACCAACTCCAGCTTCTGGAAGTGCTTGATGCGTCTCCAACGTTTCTGGGCGCTCTGGAGCAGCTTGAAGACCTTCGCCAGGGTCGTCGCCCGGGAACCGCAGTTTCGGCTGCGCTTAGTCCGTAGCCGGACCGTGGCGAAGGTCGACTCAATCGGGTTGGTGGGTACGGATATGCAGCCAATACTCTGCCGGATAGTCGTAGAACGCCGGCAACTCGTCCCGATTCTTGGCCAGACACTCCATCGCCTTGGGGTACTTGGCCTCGAAGCGCTTCAGCGTACGTTCAAGGCCTTGTGCGCCTCTTCGCATGTCTCGGCCAGCCAGATGTCATGGAGTTGGCTGACAGTCCCTTGGACTAGTCACCCAGCAGCGCCGCCAGAGCCTCCTGGTAGTCGTCGATGGATGCGACGTAAGCCGGTGCTCGCAAAATGCGCCACGGATGAGCCGGATGGCTCCCCGCCAGGTCATCGCGCCAGAGGCGTGTACGTGGCGATGTGCACCACTTCGAAGTTGTCCTAGCCCTCGCGATCCAGGATGGCCTGGCCTGCTCCATAGAGATGCGGCTCGGCCACATAGAGCCAGTGCTGGGTCTTTGGCTTCTACGGCAGCACGAATACCGATGCGTTATGCCGGGCCTGCGCCGAAGAAAACGTCCTCTGCAAACACTGCGGAGGCGATCTAGAGATGCGGGTCAGACGTACCCACTGGCCAGTGCCCAAGACTTGATGTGTCGCGGGACGCCCATACCCGATCAACCTATATCGCGCTTGTCTGAGTTATCTCAGTTGCTTGACATGAAATATATCGAGGCCCTGATCTGTCTCCCATAGTTCCGCCAAGTACTGAGCCCTATCCCCACGGCGTCGAATCATTTTTAATCGATTCTCATAATCGCTAACGCCGGCTGCCCAGTCTGTCAGCTCAGATACGACGGAATACCTGACATGCAGGATGGGGACGTTATAGCGATTGGTCGATGCCTCTATCTCCAAAATGTTTTCCACCACCGGAACGATATAACGGAAGTAGTTCATGGCATTCGACTCATCTACGAAGACTTTCTCCCTGCCAAACGAAGTGAGCTCGTAGTGATACACATAGGGAGACTTTTCGGTCTGCTTCACAAGGCCCTTCTCAACGGCAATTCCCATATAGGGGCTGGAAGAACAGCGGCGCTCGATTCGCTGATACTCTGCGGAACCCAGAACAGTATCGCGACCCTCATCGGACCTCGGCGGTGCTTGTTTGCAGATAATGCCCTCGTCACTCGCAAGTTGGTCACTCCGTATCGACAGGGCTAACTGCTGCGAAGGCTTGGGCTCTAGTTTGGTGAAGTAGGTATTGATCGCCTCGATAACGTGTTGCTCATCGTACGGCTCAGACGCGACCCCAGGGGAGCTGAACACAATGCAGAAGCCAAGAGCCAAGCCAAGGGCAAGGGAGAATTGACCGGCATGGCCCGAGGGGCGTTTTTGCTGACAAGTATCCATAAGTCACACACTCTAAATGAGTCGAAGAAGACGAATAAGGTTCACCAGGTGTTGACCCACTTTCCGTTCGTGTACAGCATCATTACATGCACTTCTTTTCGGTCATGTTGCGACGTATCATGGTAGGGCTTGGCCCACTCATAAGGCTGACCCAATAAGGCCACTGACGTTCCGTAGGCGGGGAGACCAACAGGATTCAGCTCTACCACTGCCTGACTTAGTGAATCCATATCGATGGCATATGTGCCGATGGACAGAACCCCATTTCCAGACAATTGGGAGCTTAAATCTTCCTCAATGGCATAGTGCACCTCGCCTGCCCTGGGAACGCTACGCGTCACATGGCCATTATCCACCATGCGTTCCAGCTGTTCGATAATGGTGTTGTTGCAGTCGTACTCCAGCGTTGTTTCCCGCCCCATCAGATCGGTATCATAGCCAGCAGAACATACTCTTTTGCCCGCGTCCTGAAGCGGCGTTCGGAAAGTCATGTTGGCCAGCCGATTCGCATCTGCTAACACGACGGAAAGCTCGTCCGCGCTAGGCGGGTCAGGCTTTTGTACTTTGCTGTTGAGTCTCGCAATACTGGCTTCGCCCAATTCCTCAAAGTCCGTGGCGGTCAGATTGCCGATGCCGTTGACCTCTGATAATTTCCACTCGGCCATATTAGGCGCCGGGGTCCAGCCATCATCCGTTCGCAGAAACGGCACTTCGGACGTGTACGATTCCAGGGCAAGGTTAATCCAGAAAGTCGATGCCTGATCTAGATCAAACAGGCTCCCTCCACCGGCTGCAACCGCCACAGTGTGAAAGGCAGATTGCATGAACGTGTTCGAAAATGGCTGAGACGCTGGATTGCGACCGGCATCGTGAATGTGCTCGGACATTAGAGCCGACCAGCCGCGAATGGCTTGGACATCGGCGTCGTCTAACCAAGGCGCAAACTCCGCCTTGAAACTAACCGTCGCCACTGTTTTCCCAGACTGGCTCTGTTCGGTGGGCTCCGTAAAGCCGACAATATCATCCACCGTCAAGCTACCTATTACGATGGTAATGTTTCCTTCCATGTCTTCTCTGATAAAGTCATTGCTGTCTTCTATCACAGAATATACCAACATGAGATCTTCGGTATCACTGCGTTTTAGCCTTCCCTTGTTCGCGAGGGTCTGGAGAATGGCATAGTCATGACTGGGCTCCCTTGCATTAATGATCAGCTCATTGGCTCTCATTTGGGTGCTATGCAGAGGAAGTGCCAGGGTGAAATTCTCCTGGGCGTCTTCTTGAATGAAGTCGCTCAAGGACTCTTGCAGCATGGATTCATTGGGTCCGTCATCACCACATGCGGCAAGCATCAATATGTAGTGGCACAGTGAATCTGGCCACCTGATTTTGAGTGTATGATCACTCACATAGACAGTCAGGTGCAGATGATGACGAAGAAGAGAGCGTTCAGTCCGGAATTTCGCTTGGAGGCGGCCCAGCTCGTGGTCGATCAGGGTTACTCGCTGAAGGCGGCGTGTGAGGCCATGGGCGTTGGCAAATCCACCATGGAGTATTGGGTACGCAGGCTTCGTGCTGAGCGGGCAGGCAAGACTCCGCTGAAAGGTGAGGCTCTGACGCCGGAACAGCGTGAGATTCAGGAACTGAAGCGCAAGCTGCGGCGGGTGGAGGAAGAGAAGGAAATATTAAAAAAGGCTACTGCTCTCTTGATGTCGGACTCCCTGAACAATTCTCGATAATCGAGCGACTTGAAGAGAGCTATGCGGTGCAGCACTTGTGCCAGGTGTTTGGGGTGCATCGCAGTAGCTACCGGGCCTGGCGTGACCGGGACAGAAGGCCCTGTGAGACTGAGCAGAAGCTGCTGGACCAGGTTGTCGAGGCGCATACCGTCAGTAACGGCTCTGCCGGCGCTCGCAGCATCGCCAAAATGGTCACGCAGGCTGGAACATCGCTGAGTCGTTACCGGGCCAGCAGACGGATGAAGCAGTTGGGGCTGGTGAGCACACAGCCGCCAAGCCACGCCTACAAGAAGGCGGATCAGCCGCACCTGGATATCCCGAATTTTCTCGATCGGGAATTCGACGTAAAGGAGCCCAATCAGGTATGGACCGGCGACATTACCTATATTTGGACAGGGGCACGCTGGGCTTATCTGGCGGTGGTCATCGATTTGTATGCCCGTAAACCCGTGGGCTGGGCATTGTCCTTGTCTCCGAATACGGAGCTGGTGAAGAAGGCACTGACCATGGCCTACGAATCGCGTCGAGAGCCACCGGACATTCTGTTTCATTCGGATCAGGGTTGCCAGTACACCAGCCTGGCATTCCGACAGATGCTCTGGCGCTACCGGATGACGCAGAGTCTCAGTCGCCGTGGCAATTGCTGGGATAATGCCCCGACAGAGCGCTTCTTCAGGAGTCTGAAAACGGAATGGATGCCAGAGATTGGCTACCCCAATGTTGCGGCGGCGAAGCAATCTGTCACTGATTATATGATCGGTTACTACAGCAGCCTCAGGCCGCACAAGCATAACGGTGGCCTACCGCCGAATGTGGCAGAAAAGAACTACTGGAATACTCAAAATTCGGTGGCCAAAAACACTTGACCACTACAATATCCAGGGAAGCATCCATAGTCGGGGAAGTCGCTTGACCATAATAGCTCCGATGTTGCTCTGATCACGTTAGATTATTTTAAGAGACTATGGCGCAACTCAAGGAGGACAACAAGCAACATATTGCACCGTGAGAGTGATCGGTTGAAGCTGATGTGAGAATTTGCCTTAATTTCATCATTTTATTATTTTATTGCACTTAGTTTCCTGAAAAAAATAACACAATACATAGAACACATTATTAAATGTATGCTCAAAAGGACTTGGGCGCTTAAGGAGTAACTCTATTCTAAAGAAATGGTTTGCAAGCCATCAAGTACCTAGATTCTGTATTGTACGAGCAATGTAGTAAAACTGATGGATGGCCGTCAGGCGGCAGTCCTGTCTGACTGATCAGTTACCTGCTCTCCGTCCTGGAACTTGACGTTGCTGACGACCAGTTCCAATTTCTGAAAATGCTTGATGCGTCTCCAGCGTTTCTGGGCGCTCTGAAGCAGCTTGAAGACCATCGTCAGGGTCGTCGCTCGGGAGCCGCAGTTCCGGCTGCGCTTGGTCCTTAGGCGGACCGTGGCGAAGGCCGACTCGATCGGGTTGGTGGTGCGGATGTGCACCCAGTGCTCTGCCGGGTAGTCGTAGAACGCCAGCAGTTCGTCCCGATCCTTGGCCAAGCACGCCATCGCCTTGGGGTACTTGGCCTCGAAGCGTTTCAGGGTGCGCTCGAAGGCCTTGTGCGCCTCGTCGCGGGTCTCGGCCATCCAGATGTCATGGAGGTCGGCCTTGACCTTGGGCTGAACGGATTTCGGCAATTTGTTCAGTACATTAGCCGTCTTGTGGACCCAGCAGCGTTGATGGTCGGTTTCGGGGTGAATCTTGCTCAGCGCCGCCCAGAACCCCATGGCGCCGTCGCCTACTGCCAGCTTGGGAGCCTGAGTTAGGCCGCGTTCTCGCAGGCCCATCAGCAGCGTCTTCCCGCTATCCGCCGACTCGCGGAAGCCGTCCTCGACGGCCACCAGTTCCTTGCGGCCCTGCTCGGTGACGCCGATGATCACCAGCAGGCACAGGCGGTCATCCATGCGGACATGGCTGTAGATGCCGTCGGCCCACCAGTAGACGTAGCGTCGGTCTGACAGATCCCGCTGCCGCCAGTCGGTATGCTCGGCCTCCCATTGCTTCTTGAGCCGAGACACCGTGTTGGCCGAGAGCCCCTTGGCCTGTTCGCCCAGCAGTGCCGCCAGGGCCTCCTGGTAGTCGCCGGTGGAGATCCCCTTCAGGTAGAGCCAGGGGATCAGTTCCTCGATGCTACGGGCCCGCTTCAGGTAGGGCGGCAGCAGGCTGTTGTTGAAGCGAGCGCCACCGCCGCTGCGGTCACGCACCTTGGGTACCTGCACGCTGACATCCCCGACCCCAGTCTGGACAGTCCGCTCGGGCAGGTAACCGTTGCGGACCACGGCTTGGCGGCCATCATCGAGCCGTTGGTCGGCAGTCTGCGCCAGGAAAGCGGCCAGTTCAGCCTCGACGGCCTTGGCGATCAGGTCACGGGCGCCTTGGCGCAGCAGCTCGTGCAGCGGGTTAGCGACCTGGGGTTCTGGTTGTGAAAGAGCCCGGAGGGTAGAATCGTTCATGGCGTATCCACTCATGTTGATTGGGATCTTGGTCGTGATCAATCAACAGGATACGCCACCCTTCCTACCTCCACCCGTACACCAGAAATCACTATAGCCCTAGCCAAAGCCATCAGGTCCCAACGCCTCCAGTAGTCAGCACCTGAGACATCTTCTCATCAGGCAGCGATGTTGGCCGCCCGGAGCGGGGCTGTGTCTTCAGGACTTTCTCGCCACCTTGCCGGGCCCGTGCTTGCCCGCGCCACCATCGAGCCGGTGGTCGTGCTGGGCGCCCTGCATGCCAGCGCGGCGGTCAAGGCCACCCTGGCAGATCGAATTCACTGAATCATTGCATAGAGATATTGACGATGATCGACGCCACCATGACGAAGCGAATGGAAGAAGCGACGCGGCTGACCCGCGCCTGGAAGCTGCACGAGGCCATGGCCGTCCTGCAGGGTGCGATGTCCGTGGGAAGGATGGAACGAGGGGTGAGGAGACGCCGGGTAAACCGTACCGCAAAGGCAATATCTACTGCCAGGTCGTCGACGAGGAGATGGCAGCGTCAAGGCCAGCATCTGCTGAGTCGATATCTGACCGGACAGGTGAATCGACAGCGCGAGCGACGCCTTTTCCGCGTTTGGCCAGGCTTGACAATCGTCCACAGGGGTTTCCCGAACGGCGATAGTGGGGTGCCTGCAGCATGGCGCGACAAGTGGCTCAGGTTTCGAGGCGCCGGAGCGCAGCCCGAGCATGCACGGGCATCACCGAGGAGGTACTGCCCGGCACGTTCACGGCCGGCCGCTTTACCAACCGGACCGGCGCGCGATTACAAGCTGTACATCCCCAGCGGACATCACGGTCAGGGGCTGCCACTGGTGGTATGCTGCATGGCTGCACGCAGAATCTTGATGACTTCGCTGCCGGAACCAACATGAACCGACTGGCCGAAGAGCAGCTGTGTTGCGTGTTCTATCCGGCCCAGCCGATGACCGCCAACAGCTCGAAGTGCTGGAACTGGTTCAAGGCCGAAGACCAGCAACGTGAGGGTATTGAGCCAGCTATCCTTGCCTGTTTGACCCGTCAGATCATCTACACGCACGGGCTCGATGCGAGCCGGGTCTATGTCGCCGGCCTCTCGGCAGGCGGGGCCATGGCGACGACCCTGGTAAATGACCTATCCGGATCTGTTTGCGACGGTGGGCGTGCACTCCGGGCTGCCCCACGGTGTGGCCCAGAGCTTCCCCCGATGCCCTAGGGGCGATGCAGGGCGGCACGGGTCCCTTGGGAGGCGGTGTTGCAGCGCGAGAATCCAGGTGGGCGTCGGAAGTGCCAGCCATCATCTTTCATGGAGATCGCGACACGACCGTGCACCCCAGCAATGCGGATCGCGTTGTCGCCCAGTAGCCGCCACGCGTAAAAAGGGCGAAACGGCGAGCGAGCGTCAGGGCAACGCCAGGGTCACGGTGGAGGAGGGGCAGGTAACCAATGGCCATGCCTATACGCGTACCTCGCATCATGATGCGAAGGGCGAGCTGCGTCTGGAGCAATGGCGGATACACGGCGCGGGCCACGCCTGGGCGGGAGGAAGCGCGAGGAGAAGCTATACCGACCCCAGGGGCCCCGACGCCGCGAAGTAAATGCTGCGCTTCTTCTATCGGCATCGGCAGGGCGAGCGTGGCGCGAGCTAAGGCATCACGGACTCGCCAATTGCAGCGGGCCCATGGCGACCATCATCGAAGATATCCACTGGTATCGACTAGATGGCCAAGCTTGATATACCGTTATCTCCAATTTTACAATTTCTCCTAATAAAAAATATTTCGCTTCACCTTGGATACCTGCTGCGAAGGTCAGAAACCAAGCTCCAGACCGCTGGAACCTATTTGGAACCTAGAATTTCTGTTTGCCAGTGAAACGAAAAACCGCCACCCGGCATGATCCGTAAGTGGCGGTTTTTCTTGCTATATTTGGTCGGAGCGACAGGATTCGAACCTGCGACCTTTGCAACCCCATTGCAACGCGCTACCAAGCTGCGCCACGCTCCGTTTCGTCATCCAGCGCTTTGCTTGAAGACGGTGCGTATACTAGCGTTTTGCGCGGCAAATGAAAAGAGGTTTTTGCGCTTCGTTTTCAATATGTTGCCCGCTTGGCTTTACGCTGATGTTGCGCTTGATGTCAATAGGCTCTCGTCACCTCGCTTGTTTGTTGTTGCGCTATATTTCTTCCCAAAGAGACCGCCGGAAATCCTGGGTGAGTTCAGTGACTCTTTCGAGGCGCTCCATGTGTGCTTCGGTCAGCGATTGCACAACCTCCTGATAGCATTCGGTAACCTCAGCGGCTGAGGTGTTGCCTTGATGATTCCAGAAGCATTGGCTGATCTTTTCACTGCTTTCCATGAGGGCTTGCATGAATTGCGCTTCCATTTGCATGGTCTGGGCCAGGTTCTCCATCCAAACCAGTTGCATGCGGGTAAGAGGCAGTGTGCTTTGCAACCACTGTTGACTCCACCAGGCGGCGATTGGCTGGGTAGTGGAGAAGGCAGGGCTCAATGTTGTTACTTTGGGTGTGGCCACGGTTTGCCTCCTTCTGTTGGCAGAGTTTTGATAGGGCTTTTGACAGAGTTCGTTGAAAGATTTGTAGATAGAACTCAAGAGGGGAATTGGCTTTTCTTTCAGTATAGTCAAGGCTAAAGGTTGGCGGAGTGGCGTGTCAGCACTATTTTGATTTTGATCAAAGTCCTTGAACAACGGCCTGAGCCAAGAGCCTTTTCGCTTGATGGTTAAAATGATGCAGGGGGTGGCTACATGTGGGCAGTCGTGAAATCGGTATTGGCGGCTTTTCTGGGAGTGCAGAATGATCGGCAACGGCAAGTGGATTTCAGTTCCACGAGTCCATGGAGCTTTATCCTGGTGGCGATAGTGCTGGCTGCGTTGATGGTGATGGGGCTGATCTGGCTGGCGAATGCCATGGCAAGTCACTAGCGTTGACTACCGGGCGATGGCTTGACGTGACGAATCATCAATCTTACCTATACTGCAATTAACGTTTCCCTGATGTAATTGTTTTGAGGCATATCAACAAGAACAGAGTGCCGATAAGCAAGAACAACAATAATAGTGGAGGTGCTCATGCGGGCACGAGGGCAATGGGTAATCGGTAGCGGTTGCCTATTAGGTGCGTTGTCGGCGCAGGCCAATGGTTGGAACATGCCTGTTGGGGTAACCGACGTGAGCCGCGATATCCATGGATTGCATATGACGATCTTCTGGATTTGTGTGGTGATCGGAGTCGTTGTCTTCGGGGTAATGTTCTACTCCCTGTTTCGTTATCGTCGCTCCAAGGGCGCCAAGGCGGCCAATTTCCATGAGCACACATCGATCGAAGTGCTCTGGACAGCGATTCCCCTATTGATCCTGGTGGGTATGGCAGTACCGGCCACTGCCACGCTGAAGCAAATGTATGACCCTTCCGAAGCCGACCTCGATGTGATGATCACCGGCCAGCAGTGGCGCTGGCGTTACGAATATCTAGGCGAGGATGTCTCGTTCATTTCCAACCTGGGCACAGCAAGTGCCCAAATCAGCGGCGAGGAGGATTTCGGCGAGCACTACCTGCTCGAAGTCGATAATCCCTTGGTGCTTCCAATCAACCGCAAGGTTCGATTCCTGATGACCTCCGATGATGTCATTCACTCCTGGTGGGTGCCGGAGCTTGCTGTCAAGCAGGATACGATTCCAGGGTTCATCAATGAAAATTGGGTGCGTATCAACGAGCCCGGTATCTATCGGGGACAGTGCGCCGAGTTGTGCGGGAAAGACCATGCGTTCATGCCCATTGTGGTGCATGCCGTGGAAGAGCAGGAGTTCGATGATTGGATGGTTCAGCGGCGGGAGGAGGCAGAGCAAGAAGCCTCGAGCGTAGATCGTGACTGGACAATGGATGAATTGATGGTGCGCGGGGAACAGGTCTATCAATCCATTTGTGCTTCCTGTCACCAGAGTGAAGGTCAAGGAGCGCTACCCACCTTCCCGGCGCTGGACGGCAACGTGCAACTGAACGGTGACCGCGACTGGCACTTGTCGACGGTATTGAATGGTGTCTCGGGTACGGCCATGCCGGCATTCCGGTCCACTCTCAACCCCGTGGAAATCGCTGCGGTAGTGACCTATACACGTAATTCCTGGAGTAACGATACCGGGGATGTCGTGCAGCCTGCAGAAGTGGTTGAGGAACTGACCCAATAAGTGCTTGCCGACAACAATAAAATGACAGGAGACACCATATGGCGCCTCAGACACCTCCTCGCTACCCGCTGGAACAGAGTGTGGCTTCGGGAACCGCCACCACGGTCAATGACCATGGCGATACTCACCATCCGGCTCCCGGGGGGATTCTTCGCTGGTTGTTGACCACCAACCACAAGGAAATCGGCTCTCTCTATCTGATTTTCTCGCTGACGATGTTCTTCATCGGCGGGATATTCGCGCTGGTGGTAAGGGCCGAGTTGTTCCAGCCCGGCTTGCAACTCGTGCAACCCGAGTTCTTCAACCAGATGACAACCATGCACGGCTTGATCATGGTCTTCGCCGCGGTGATGCCGGCGTTCACCGGCTTGGCCAACTGGATGATTCCTCTGCAGATCGGGGCGCCCGACATGGCGCTACCGCGACTCAACAATTTCAGTTTCTGGTTATTGCCGGTGGCCTTCACCTTGCTACTCTCCACCCTGTTCATGCCGGGCGGTGGGCCAAATTTCGGCTGGACCTTCTATGCACCGCTTTCCACAAACTATGCGCCGCCATCCACGACCTTCTTTATCCTGTCATTACATATCGCGGGTATCAGTTCCATCCTTGGCGCCATCAATATCATCGCTACCATCTTGAACATGCGGGCGCCGGGTATGCGGTTGATGGACATGCCGTTATTCGTGTGGACATGGTTGATTACCGCTTTCCTGCTGATTGCGGTAATGCCGGTACTGGCCGGGGTGATCACCATGATGCTGATGGACATCAATTTCGGCTCCAGTTTCTTTGATGCCGCCGGCGGCGGTGATCCCGTGCTGTTCCAGCATCTGTTCTGGTTCTTTGGCCACCCCGAGGTCTATATCATGATCTTGCCGGCCTTCGGGATCGTCTCGGCCATTATTCCCACCTTCGCGCGCAAGCCGCTCTTCGGTTATGCATCGATGGTCTACGCGACCGCGGCGATAGCCATTCTGTCGTTTCTCGTCTGGGCGCACCATATGTTCGTGGTGGGCTTGCCGCTGGCGGCGGAAC
This sequence comes from Halomonas sp. Bachu 37, assembly GCF_039691755.1. NCBI lineage: Bacteria > Pseudomonadati > Pseudomonadota > Gammaproteobacteria > Oceanospirillales > Halomonadaceae > Halomonas > Halomonas kashgarensis. Next base: position 963,459 of record NZ_CP137552.1, read on the forward strand.
TGTTCTTCATGTACTCCACCATGCTGATCGCTGTACCCACAGGGGTGAAGGTGTTCAACTGGGTGACTACCTTGTTTCGGGGGTCGATCACTTTCGAGCCTCCCATGCTGTTTGCCCTGGCCTTCGTCGTGCTGTTCACCATCGGCGGTTTCTCGGGGTTGATGCTGGCGATTTCTCCCGCCGATTTTCAGTATCACGATACCTACTTCGTTGTGGCGCATTTCCATTATGTGCTGGTGCCCGGTGCAGTGTTCTCGATCATGGCGGGGGTCTACTACTGGCTGCCCAAGTGGACGGGGCATTATCCTCATGAACGCCTGGCCCAGTGGCATTTCTGGCTTTCGGTAATCGGGGTCAATCTAACGTTCTTCCCCATGCACTTCTCGGGTCTGGCCGGCATGCCGCGGCGGATACCGGACTATGCCCTGCAATTCGCTGACTTCAATCTGCTGTCCAGCCTGGGGGCGTTTCTCTTCGGGGCGTCACAGCTGCTTTTCGTGCTGGTAGTGGTGCTGTGTGTGCGGGGGGGCGTGAAGGCGCCGGCCAAGGCGTGGGACGGTGCGGAAGATCTGGAGTGGAGCGTTCCCAGCCCCGCGCCGCTGCATACCTTCGACACACCGCCGGTTTTCCAGCGCTCGTCACATTGAGCAGTGAGTCCAGGCGGCAGGAGGTGCGAAATGGATCAGCAGCGCGAAACGGCACAGGCCCTTGCAATCAGGCGGACGGTATGGCGCAGCATGGCGGCACTGGCGGGGATGTTTGCCTTCGCCTTTGCTCTGGTGCCGCTGTACGACGTGTTTTGTCAGATCACCGGGCTCAATGGGAAGGTGGATAACACCGCCCAGGCGATTGTCCACGAAAGCGTCGATGAGTCCCGTTATGTCACTGTGCAGTTCATTACCCGCGGCAGTTCGGGGCTGCCCTGGGAGATGAAGGTCGAAACGCGGCAAGTCAGCGTTCATCCCGGCCAGACATCGGAAATAAACTTTACCTTCCAGAATCATAGCCCCGCCATGAGCACAGGCCGGGCGGTCCCGAGTGTGTCGCCATCCAGCGCGTCGCGTCATCTACGCAAGATCAGCTGCTTCTGCTTCGCGGAGCAGCAGCTGGCGGGGGGAGAGAAGCTCGAGATACCGCTGGTTTTCCAGCTTTCCCGGGATCTGCCCGACGATATCCGCACTATTACGCTGGTCTACACCCTCTACCCCGTACACGAAGAAGTCATGGCCGATCGACGTGCGCAGCGCGCAGGAGGAAGGATATGAGCAGTGGTAGCTATTATGTACCTGCGACGAGCCGCTGGCCGGTATTGGGCTCGTTAGCCCTTGGCGTGATGATGCTGGGAACGGGCCTGCAGCTCGTCTACAGCAAAGGCATGTTCATCATGCTGGTCGGTCTGGTCGGGGTAATTGCCGTCATGACGCTATGGTTTCGGGACGTCGTGTCCGAATCACGCAGGGGGCTTTATGACGAGCAGATGGATCGTTCATTCCGCTGGGGAATGGCATGGTTCATCTTTTCGGAAGTGATGTTCTTCGCCGCGTTCTTCGGCGCCCTGTTCTATGTCCGCATGTTTGCCGTACCCTGGCTGGGAGGAGAAGGGGCGAAAGGCGTTTCGGCCTTGCTATGGCCTGAATTCGTTCCTCAATGGCCACTGCTGAACCCTCCCGACTCCTCGGTAATCGGCCCGAGAGATGTCTTCAGCCCCTGGCAGTTGCCCTTGGTCAATACGCTGATCCTGGTTTCCTCCAGCATCACCTTGACCGTGGCCCACGAAGCATTGAAGGAAAACTATCGCCGGACGTGCCGCAATTGGCTGGCCGTCACCGTATTGCTGGGGATCTGTTTCATCATTATCCAGGGTGTCGAATACTTTGAAGCCTTTACGCACTACGGCATTACCCTGGAGGCGGGCATCTTCGGCGGGACTTTCTTTATTCTGACGGGCTTTCATGGCCTGCATGTCATTATCGGTACGTTGATTCTGGCCGTCATGCTGGCGCGTGTATACAAGGGACATTTCAAACGAGAAGAGCATTTTGGCTTCGAGGCAGCCTGTTGGTACTGGCATTTCGTCGATGTCGTCTGGGTAGGACTATTCATCTTCGTCTATGTGTTGTAGCGCAATGCATACCGCAACGCTTAGCCCAAATCACCGAACCAGAAGCCATAGATGAGAAGAGCAATCAGCAGACAGCCCAGCGATATTCGCCACTTGAGCGAGACCAGCAGTCGCCGTGAGGCCTGGTCGTCGCGTAGCAGGAAGTTGGCTCCTGCCACCAAGCTGACGAGCATGGCGACAAATACAAGAGCGATAAGTACTTTGAGCCACATGGAGAATTCCTCGCAAGGTGCGGTTCAGGTCCGGCGTGATCGCTGGCGCTTGATCGGCTGGTACGGATTCTGGATGGTGTTGGTGATACTGGGTATCGCTCTGGGACTATGGCAGTGGGAACGGGCCGCTGACAAGCAGGCATTGCTTGAACAGCGCCAGACGGCTCCAGTAATGCTCAACCCTGCCGAGCCACCCGTGCCGGGAGCCAAGGTGACGCTTACCGGACACTATCTGGCAGAGCACACACGCTTTCTGGACAACCGAACCTTGAACGGTCGCTTGGGAGTGGCGGCATTGACCCCACTGAAAGATTCCAAAGGGCGCATGTGGCTGGTGGAACGTGGCTTTCTGCCAACCGGACCAAGCCGGGATACGCCCAATGTGGAAACTCCAAGCGACCAGGTGGAAGTGACGGGTGAGTGGCAGGCGGCGGGCGATCAGGGGCTATTACTGGGTCCCAATAGCGAAGGGCTACGCCTACAGCAGATCCAACTGCAAGAATGGGCGGAGGTAGGGGAGTTCGCTTATTCGGGGTGGTTGCATCTTGAAGCCGGAGAGGGCGCACTGGAGCCTTGGTGGGAAGCCAACGTCATGCCTCCTTCGCGGCACCTGGGGTACGCTGTCCAGTGGTGGGGGCTGGCGTTAGCGGCTTTCGTCGTCATGATGCTGGGTGCGCGTCGCTTGCGATACGATAATCAGCAATGGAATGGAGGCAGTACATGAATCGAGTCGCTCGCCAGAAGCTCAAGCTCCTGTGTCTGATTGCGGTGTTTGCCTTACCCATGCTCGTGGCTTGGGTGATGGTGACGTGGAATATCGGTATCCCCCAGCAACGCACCGCTCATGGCGAGCTCGACCCGGCCATTCCGTACTTGCATCAGTGGCCACTTGAGCGGGCTTGGGTGAATTCTGAGGTTGAAACCGCAACCTGGATGCTGGCGTTCGATTGCGAACGGGAGTGTGCTGCCCAGGCAGACGAATGGTGGCGGGTCCATCGGGCCTTGGGCAAGGAGGCACCACGGATCAGTCGGTTGCGTATCGGTGGTGAGATTCCTCTGTTGCCAGGTGAGGAAAGCCGTTCCTGGCGTGAGCGCCCTGCCTGGGCAAGCCCGGGAGGAAGTTGGATACTCGACCCCCGAGGCCGGCCGGTCTTGGCCTTTGCCGCTGGCACACCGGCAAAGGCAGTATTGGAGGACATCAATCACCTTCTGCGGATGAACCCCAAGTATTAAAGTAAGCGCAAGTCGTTATCACGTGTAATCAATGTCTACAAGAATTAGGGAGTACGATGCGATGGCGCCTGGTTCACGCCGCTTGACATGGTTGTTGCGATTGTCCCTTGTGGGAACCGTTTTCACCGCCTTGGTAATGCTGGTGGGGGCCTGGACACGTCTTGTCGATGCCGGCCTCGGCTGCCCCGATTGGCCCGGCTGCTATGGTCAGTTGGTGGTTCCGGGCAGTGACAATGCCTCCCTGGCGTATCCTGACTCGCCACTGGAACCCGTCAAGGCCTGGGTGGAAATGGTGCATCGCTATATCGCCAGTCTGCTTGGGCTCCTGGTGATCGGAATCGTCCTGCTGGGACGGCAATCAAGGCGCGATTCGGGTTATCCGTGGAAGCTATCCCTGGCGTTGCTCGGGGTGATTATCCTGCAAGGTGCGTTTGGCGCTTTTACCGTCACGCTGAGGCTCTGGCCACAGGTGGTGACGCTGCATTTGCTGGGAGGGTTGTCGGTACTTTCGCTCTTTCTCTGGTTGCACCTGCGGTTGAAGCGCTACGCATCCGGCGGAGATGGCTCGCCACGGCGTCCCAGCGTCGGGTGGGGACTTGCCGCGCTTGTCCTGGTTCTGCAATTGGCTCTGGGTGGTTGGGTAACGAGCAATTATGCTGGGCTCGCCTGCCAAGGTTTTCCCACCTGCAATTCCGAGTGGTTACCTGCGATGGACTGGAGTGAAGGTTTCCATCTAACCCAGACCGTGGGTCCTAATTATTTGCACGGTAAATTGCACGCAGAGGCCCGCACCACCATTCATTTCACTCACCGATTGGTGGCGCTAGTGCTAGGTGTGGTCCTGCTGGGGCTGGTACTGCGATATCGACAATCTCGAGTGCTACGTCCCTATTTGGCGTCGGTGCTGTTGGTTTATGCTGCTCAGGCCGCGATTGGCATTGCCAACGTTTTGCTTTGGCTGCCTTTATGGTTAGCCTTACTGCACACCGCCGGCGCCATGCTGTTGGCTATCAGCCTGTTGCTGGCGTTCTGGCGATGGCGATACGAGGAAGCCCCAAACAGTGTGCCGAACAAGCATGGCTTACCACAAGGCATTTCCCATGAAGCCATACAGGGGTAGCAATTAGCCTTGCCTAATAATATTTTGTGACTATATTTCAGGGTTTTAACATAAGGCCAAGTATTCAGGGGAAGGAGACGGCCCATGCGTAATGCAGTGATAACGCAGCAACAGTCCACGCCATTGTTCTGCAGTTGGAGCTGGCGTGACTTGCTGGGGCTATGCAAGCTTCGTGTAGTGGCAGTCATGCTGGTTTGCTCCCTGGTGGGGATGGCTCTCGCCACTAGCGGCATTCCCGATCCTGTAAAAGTGATATTCGGCTTGGCGGGCATCGGGCTGGTCGCCAGTGGGGCGGCGGCATTCAATCATGTGGTCGACCGTCGCCTGGATGCCTTGATGGCCCGTACCGCAAAACGACCGGTTGCCAGTAGAAGGTTGCCGGTAGGCATCGCTCTGGCCTGGGCGAGCCTGCTTTCGCTTGCGGGTGTGTCATTGCTGGCTTGGCAGGTCAATGCACTGACGGCCATTCTCACCTTCGCTTCTTTGGTGGGTTATGCCTTGATTTATACGGCGTTTCTCAAGCGAACTACGCCGCAGAACATAGTCATCGGTGGAGTGGCGGGTGCCGCTCCTCCGCTTCTGGGGTGGACGGCGATTACCGGTCAAGTAGGGGCGGATGCCGTGCTGCTGGTACTGATCATCTTTGCCTGGACTCCGCCTCATTTCTGGGCTCTGGCCATTCACAAATGCGATGACTATGCTCGCGCTGGTATTCCCATGCTGCCGGTAACTCACGGAATAGCCTTTACGCGGCTCCAAGTGTGGCTCTATGGCTGGCTGACGGTAGGAGCGACATTGCTGCCTTTCGTCATCGGAATGAGTGGGGCGATATATCTGGTGGGGGTGATGTTGCTTAATATCCGTTTCATGTATTGGAACTGGAAAGTGTGGCGAGGCCATGATCCTCAAGCCCCGCTGGCTGCCTTCTGGTTCTCGATTCGGTACTTGCTGGGCGTATTCGGGGTACTCTTACTGGATCACTATGCCGCTTCATGGAGCTGGTATTGATCAAAAGTTCAGCGTTAGGCGCGGTATCGTTTACCTCCCTTGGGCGGGGATGCTGTGGGGTGTAGAATTATCCTTTAATGATTCCATGCACGGACTCCCGAGGTAATTCATGAATACGCTGGGCGCGGTTATCCTGTTAGGGATAGGATTGGTCGTTGTGGCGGGGTTGGCTGCCTATGCGCTTAACTTGCGCAAGGAAGTTAGCAGGCGTGAACGTCAGCGTGAGGCAGAGGAGCGCAGGGCGCGTGAAAATAGCCTGGAAAACCTGGACCTGGTGGTGGCGGCTATGCTACAGCATCAAGTCGACATCACCGAAGGAGCCTGGCGCTGCAAGGTGCTGCTGGAAATAATCGATGCGGAACTGGCAAAAGAAACGGCTTTTCAAGCCTTCGGTGAAATGTATGCTCGAACCCGGCATCTCAAGACCCATTCAGCACGGCAGGAACTCACCCCTAGAGAGCGCATGAAACAAGACAAGGAGCGCCTTGCCATCGAAGGCGAGATGCGCGCAGAGGTTATGGCCGCCGCTGCAGCAGTAATGGAATGGCGTGGCCAGCGGCAGGATTTGGCTCGAGAAGCCCGTTAAATTTCTGTAGAGTAGAAATTGTCGTAAGCGGTCGCTTTTTTTACTGCTTACAAATATGTTTGCTATGCTACGTAGCGTAGGCGTTTTCTCTAGTTATCAACTAGTTTGGGCGCCGAGGGATGAAAATCTCAAGAGAAAACAATTCTTGTTTGAGTCATTACTTCCCTTGGAATAAGTGAGTTGAAAAAAATGAAAGAGTTCCTGATGAATGGACTCGATCATCAAAAGGCACTGGATGGCCCTGACTCTCCTGTCGGTCATGTCAGCATTAATATCAAGAAGGAGTCTTGCATGAAAAAATCAACGACTGGCTTATTGCTTGGTTCTGCTCTGGTTGTAGGTCTTTCGGGCTGCGCATCCTCGGCACAACAGTCTTCTCAAGGATCGGCAGGCGCAAGCAGCGATCGCAGCTGGTACCAGCATCCGGCCGTCTGCGGCCTGGCGGGAAGTGTGATCGGCGGTAGCCTCGGCTATGCCACCAGCGGTCAATCCGATGAAGAGCGCAACACGGCGGTAGGCGCTACCGCAGGCGCTGCAATCGGGGGCCTGCTGTGTGCCGATCGTACACCCGAGCCGGTAGAAGCGCAGTGCCCCAGCTACGGTGAAGTGCCGGCGGGTGTTGCCGTCGATGCCGAAGGCTGCCCGCTCGATTCCGACAATGATGGCGTGCCGGACTATCGCGACCAGTGCCCCGGTACCCCGGCAGGTGTGGAAGTGAATGCCCAAGGCTGCCCGCTGGATTCCGATAACGACGGCGTGCCGGACTACCGTGATCAGTGCCCCAACACGCCTGCAGGCGCGGAAGTCAACGCCCTGGGTTGTGAAGAAGGTGTCGTGCTGGAAAACGTGAATTTCGAATTCGATTCTGCCCAGTTGACGCTTAATGCACGTGAAGTACTTGATGATGTCGCTGAGCGCCTGGCTAACAATCCCGGTGTACGTGTACGTATCGAAGGGCACACCGACGCCGTGGGTTCCGATCAGTACAACAAGGACCTGTCGCAGCGTCGTGCCGAGTCTGTGGTGAGCTATATGGCTCAGCGTGGTATCAGCTCGGATCGCATGATGGCGGTCGGTTATGGTGAAGAGCAACCAATTGCCACCAACGAGACCGATGCGGGCCGTGCACAGAATCGTCGTGTTGAACTCGACGAATGGAACTAAAGCAATACCGCGTTTAGCCTGGTGATTTGCCAGGTGTGACGTATCAACGGGAGGCCATGGGCCTCCCGTTTCATTGTTGAAGCAGGCCAGCAGAAAGGCTCAGGGGTTGGTCGTATAGTTGACTCTTCTGCCTTTCGTTCAGTTCTGCTAGGCTAGCCGCCTCATGTAGTTCTCGACTTACCCTGACCATTGATAGCGAAATGTGATCCTTGGTATGGATCACCACTGCGCTCAAGGAATTATCTGAATGCCCATCGTGACACTGCCTGACGGCAGCCAAAGAACATTCGAAGAACCGCTTTCCATCATGCAACTTGCGCATTCCATTGGCCCTGGTTTGGCCAAGGCCTGCGTGGCGGGCAAGATAGATGGCACCTTGGTGGATGCGGCGGATATCATCGAGCATGACTCCGAGATCGCTATTATTACTGCACGTGATGAAGAGGGGCTGGAAATCATTCGTCACTCGTGCGCGCACTTGCTGGGGCACGCGGTCAAGCAGTTGTTCCCCGAAGCGAAAATGGCCATTGGCCCTGTCATTGACGACGGCTTTTACTACGATATTGATTTTGGTCGCTCCATTTCCTCAGAGGAACTGGAAACGATCGAGAAGCGCATGAAGTTGTTGATCGAGCGGGAATACGAAGTAATCCGCGAATATGTCGATCGGGACAAGGCCATGCTCACTTTCCTGCACCGAGATGAGCCGTACAAGCAGGAAATTGTGCGCGAGCTTCCCGATGGCGCCACGATCCGGCTTTATCACCATGAAGAGTACACCGACATGTGCCGGGGGCCTCATGTGCCCAATACTCGTCATCTGAAGGCGTTCAAGCTGACCAAGCTGGCCGGCGCCTACTGGCGCGGCGATGCAGCGAACACCATGCTTACCCGGGTATACGGTACCGCCTGGGGTGACAAGAAGCAGCTCAAGGCTTACCTGCAGCGTCTGGAAGAAGCGGAAAAGCGCGACCACCGTAAACTGGCACGCAAGATGGATCTCTTCCATCTGCAGGAAGAAGCGCCGGGGATGGTGTTCTGGCATCCCAATGGCTGGACGATGTACCAAGCGCTTGAACAGTACATGCGCCGGGTGCAGATCGAACATGGTTATCAGGAAATCCGCACACCTCAGGTGGTCGATCTTTCCTTGTGGAAGAAATCGGGTCACTGGGGCCATTACAGTGAACTGATGTTCACCACCGAGTCGGAAAAGCGTGAATACGCCGTCAAGCCCATGAATTGCCCGTGCCATGTGCAGGTGTTCAATCAAGGCTTGAAAAGCTACCGTGACTTGCCGCTACGCCTGGCCGAATTCGGTAGCTGTCATCGCAATGAACCTTCGGGCTCGTTGCATGGTCTGATGCGAGTTCGTGGATTTACGCAGGACGACGCTCATATCTTCTGTACCGAGGGCCAGATCCAGAAGGAAGCGGAAGCCTTTATCGCCTTGACGCTGCAAGTCTACAAGGAACTGGGGTTCGAAGAAGTCGAGCTCAAGCTATCCACTCGCCCTGAAGACTTTCTCGGTGAGGCGGAGCTGTGGGATCGCGCCGAGCAAGGGCTGGAGGCTGCGCTTGATTCCACGGGGCTTGAGTGGGAGCTTCAGCCGGGCGAAGGGGCCTTTTATGGGCCTAAAATCGAATTTGCTTTGCGGGATTGTCTCAATCGTGTCTGGCAGTGTGGTACTCTACAACTCGATTTCAACTTGCCGGGCAGGTTGGGAGCTCAGTTTGTCGATGAAGATGGCAGCCGAAAGATGCCGGTTATGCTGCACCGAGCGATTCTAGGCTCCTTCGAGCGCTTCCTGGGTATACTGATTGAGCACTATGCGGGAGCCATGCCACTATGGCTCGCTCCGCAGCAAGCCGTGGTCATGACGATTACCGATGCCCAGCGAGATTATGCTCTTGCGTTAGAGCAACGCTTGCAGAAAAATGGGTTACGGGTCAAGGCGGACTTGAGGAACGAGAAGATCGGCTTTAAAATCCGTGAACATACGTTGCAAAAAGTTCCCTATCTTCTGGTGGTAGGAGATAAGGAAGTCGATGCTGACTCAGTGGCCGTGCGTACGCGCACCGGCGAAAATCTCGGCACAATGACGATTGATGAGTTTGTTCAACGCATTGATGCAGAACGAGCTGCTCTAACAACATCGTCAATTGCCTAAGGAGACGGAACGATCAAGCGAAGCAACCAGCGTGGGCGTCCCCAAGAAAAACGCCCCCCAATGAACGAGCGAATTACCGACGAAGAAGTCCGCCTGATCGATAGCGACGGCGAACAGCTAGGCATTGTAGCGACCAGCGAAGCGCTGGAACGTGCCGAGAGCGCCGGTATGGATCTTGTGCAGATTTCCAACGCCGATCCAATTGTTTGCAAGATCATGGATTACGGCAAATTCGTCTTCGAGCAGAAGAAGCAGAAAGCTGCTCAGAAGAAGAAGCAGAAGCAAATCCAGGTCAAGGAAGTCAAATTCCGGCCTGGCACCGATGAAGGCGATTATCAGGTCAAGCTTAAAAACCTGACGCGCTTTCTTGAAGGTGGTGACAAAGGCAAGGTCACGTTGCGCTTTCGAGGTCGTGAAATGGCACACCAGGATATCGGCCGTCGGCTGATGGAACGGATTGCCTCCGACCTGGAAGAGATCGGTGCGGTGGAATCCTTCCCCAAGATGGAAGGCCGCCAGATGGTCATGATTCTTGCCCCCAAGAAGAAGTGATTCAGCGGCGTTTTCAACGGACCTCCGCCATGGCGGGGGTCGGCCCTGGGTTTTCTTAAAAAATCTCGAGCGGAGATATTCTCATGCCGAAAATCAAGAGTAACAGCGGCGCTGCGAAGCGTTTCAAGAAGACAGCGAACGGCTTCAAGCACAAGCAGTCTTTCCGTAGCCACATTCTGACCAAGAAATCGACCAAGCGTAAGCGTCAGTTGCGCGGTATGAAGCAGATCCACGGTGCCGACAAGGCGCTGATCCAGCGCATGCTGCCGAATCTGTAACGCAACGTTATCGTTTTCACTGAAATCCAGATCGGGTTTCAGCCCTAAAGTCAGGAGTGTGTTATGACCCGTGTCAAGCGTGGCGTTGTCGCCCGTCGTCGTCACAAGAAGATTCTCAAGCAGGCCAAGGGTTACTACGGTGCACGTTCGCGTGTTTTCCGCGTAGCCAAGCAGGCTGTTATCAAGGCCGGCCAGTATGCTTACCGTGACCGCCGCAACCGCAAGCGCCAGTTCCGTGCGCTGTGGATCCAGCGTATCAATGCTGGTGCGCGCCTGAACGGCATGTCCTACAGCCGTTTCGTTGGTGGTTTGAAGAAAGCCGGCATCGAGATCGACCGTAAGGTTCTGGCTGACCTGGCAGTGCACGAGAAAGCGGCTTTTGCTGCTATCGTGGAAAAAGCCAAGGCTGCCCAGTAAGGCATAGTTGCTCGGGCACGGTGTGCCGGAGCGATTACAAGTGATATGCCGTGGTCATCTCAAATGACCCATCCAGGGGAAGAGCAGCCGCTCTTCCCCTGTTTTTTTGTCGTTTATTTGTCATTTTACTTTGCCACCCCTTCGTCGGTCGTTGAACTGGGGATCGCTTAATTCGGAGTTAATCGGATGGATCACCTTCCCTCACTGGTGTCTGAAGCTCGCCAGACCATCCAGGCAGCGGATAGCGTCGCCGCCCTGGAAGAACTACGCGTACGCTACCTGGGCAAGAAAGGCGAAGTTACGGCCTTGTTGAAGGGCTTGGGCAAACTGCCGGCGGAACAGCGGCCTGAGGCCGGCGAGCGCATCAATCAGGCAAAACAGGCACTTACCCTGGATATCGACACCCAGCGCCAACAGCTGGAAGATGCTGCCTTGCAGGCGCGACTCGCCGCTGAACGGATCGATGTCACTTTGCCGGGCAGGGGACAACTTGGCGGCGGGCTGCACCCTGTTACTCGTACGCTGGAGCGTATCGAGGGGCTTTTCACCCGCATCGGTTATGAAGTGGCGGTTGGGCCCGAGATCGAAGATGACTACCATAACTTCGAAGCCTTGAATATTCCGGCCCATCACCCGGCCCGGGGTATGGCGGATACTTTCTACTTCGATGCGACCCGCCTGTTGCGCACCCACACCTCGCCAGTGCAGGTGCGTACGATGGAAAATGGTGAACCACCGTTTCGTATCGTCTGCCCGGGTCGTGTCTATCGCAGCGATTCCGATTTAACCCATACCCCCATGTTTCATCAGGTGGAGGGTCTGCTGGTGGACGAGGACATAAGCTTTGCCGACTTGAAGGGAACCATCGAAGACTTCCTGCAGGCGTTCTTTGAGCGTGACGATTTGTCGGTACGTTTTCGTCCCTCCTACTTTCCCTTTACCGAACCCTCGGCGGAAGTGGATATCGAGTGCGTGATGTGCAATGGCGAGGGCTGCCGAGTGTGTTCGCATAGCGGCTGGCTCGAGGTGATGGGGTGCGGCATGGTGCATCCCGAAGTCTTTCGTCATAGCGCTATCGATAGCGAGCGTTACACCGGATTCGCTTTCGGTATGGGGGCGGAGCGCCTGGCCATGTTGCGCTATGGAGTCAACGATTTGCGCCTGTTCTTCGAGAACGACCTTCGTTTCTTGCGCCAATTTGCCTGAGCCCGCGGTAGAACACAGGAATCCTCATGAAATTTTCTGAACAATGGCTGCGTGACTGGGTGTCACCGCAGCTGGAAACTCAAGCCTTGGCGGATCAGATCACCATGGCCGGTCTTGAAATCGATGCCGTGGAGCCGGTCGCGGCTGCGTTCAGTGGCGTCGTGGTAGCGCAAGTCCTGACCAAGACGCAGCATCCCGACGCCGACAAGCTCAACGTCTGCAGCGTCGACGATGGCAGTGGTGAACCCGTCCAGGTGGTATGCGGTGCGCCTAATGTGGACGCCGGCCAACGAGTCGCCTTCGTGCGCGTGGGCGGCGTGCTGCCGGGTGATTTCAAGATCAAGAAAGCCAAACTGCGTGGTGTGGAGTCACGTGGGATGATCTGTTCGGCTTCGGAGCTGGGCCTGGAGGAAGAAACTTCCGAAGGCATCCTGGTTCTGCCCCAAAGCGCCCCCGTAGGCGAGGATTTCCGCCGTTTCATGGGGCTGGACGACTATACGCTGGAAGTCGACTTGACTCCTAATCGCGGCGATTGCCTGAGCATCAAGGGCATGGCCCGTGAAGTAGGAGTGCTCAATCAACTGGACATCAACGAACCGGATACCGGCTCGGTCCCGGCCGTGCATGAGGATATCTTTCCGGCCCGTGTGGAAGAGCCGTCTCGTTGCCCTCGGTATATCGGCCGCTTGATACGCAATGTAAACGCGACCGCCGCAACTCCGTTGTGGATGGTCGAGCGCCTGCGTCGTAGCGGTGTGCGCTCCATAGACGCCGTCGTGGATGTCACCAATTACGTCATGCTCGAACTTGGCCAGCCGCTGCATGCCTTTGACCGCGCCCAACTTACCGGCAGCATGATCATTCGCCTGGCCCAAGAGGGAGAAAAGCTTACCCTTCTGGATGGCCAGGAAATCGCACTGCAGGCGCAAACTCTAGTCATCGCCGACGAGAGTGGCCCGCTGGCCATGGCCGGCATCATGGGTGGGGAAAACTCGGGGGTAAGCGCCTCGACCGATACGATTTTCCTGGAATCGGCGTTTTTTACACCGCTGGCGGTGGCAGGGCAAGCTCGCTCCTATGGTCTCCATACGGATGCTTCGCATCGCTTTGAACGCGGTGTCGACCCACAACTGGCCCCGGTTGCTATCGAGCGGGCAACCCGCTTGTTGCTGGATATTTGCGGCGGTGAGCCCGGCCCTCTGGTCGAAGCGGGTAACAGTGATGAGCTGCCGCAGGCAGCACACATCACCTTGCGCGCCGGACGTTTACAGCAGGCGTTACACAAGGCTCTGCCGACCGAGGAAGTGACCGACATACTCGAGCGCCTGGGATTGCAGGTGACAGAAGGGCAAAGCCGGTGGGATGTGCTTACGCCCAGCTGGCGTTTCGATCTGGCCATCGAAGAGGACCTCATCGAGGAAGTCGCACGTATCCATGGCTACAATAATCTACCCGTCCGTCGCCCTGCGGCGCGCCTGGCGCTGCACTCCGCCGATGAAGCCCGCTTGAGCCTCGCACAATTGCGCAGGCAAATGGTCGCCCGGGGTTATCAAGAAGCCGTGACCTACAGTTTCGTTGCTCCTGAGCTCCAGCAGGTGCTTCTGCCTGAGGCGGTATCTCCTAGATTGGCCAACCCGATTTCAGCGGATCTTTCGGTCATGCGGGCGAGTCTTTTTCCCGGCCTGATCCGGGCCATGGAACATAACCTCAATCGCCAGCAGACACGTATTCGCTTGTTCGAAAGCGGCCTGGTGTTCAATGGTGAGCTGGATGAACTTTCCCAGGTGCCGATGTTGGGGGCGCTGGTGTGCGGTGCTCGTGAAGCCGAAGGATGGGCGGGTGGCCGTGAAAACGTTGACTTCTATGATTTGAAAGGCGATCTGGAGAGTCTGCTGGCACTGGGTGGGGCGGCGCATGAGTGGCGCTTTGAACCCGGTGACCACTCAGCCTTGCACCCGGGACAGTGCGCTAAGATCCTCTATCGTGGAAGCGAGGCCGGTTGGATCGGTACCTTGCATCCGCAAGTGAGAGCCAAGCTGGGCTTGAAAGCGGAGGCGGTACTCTTCGAGGTTCGCCTGGATGCCCTGAGTGAAGGGCGGGTACCCGCTTTCGAGCCGTTATCGCGTTATCCCGAAGTTCGACGCGATCTGGCGTTTCTGGTCGAAGAGGGGGTGCCGGTTCAACAGCTTCTGGACGAAGTCGGTTCTCGTGCGGGTGACTGGCTCAAGGAAGCGAAGCTGTTTGACGTCTATGCCGGTAAAGGGGTGGCGCAAGGGTTCAAGAGTATCGCCCTGGGCTTGACCTGGCAGCATCCATCGCGCACGCTTAATGATGATGAAATCAACCAGTTGGTTGATAATATTGTGACTCATGTGTGTGCTGAGCTGGATGCGCAGTTACGTAGTTGACCCGGTAACCGAGACCGTAGGCGACAGGCAAAGGCGATGCACGACGACATGTCCTTGACGACATCGATCTTGGCGATGCGTTCGCTGCAAGGAGGGTGGCTATAATGGGTGCGTTGACCAAAGCGGAACTGGCGGAACATCTACATAACGAATTGGATTTGTCCAAGCGTGAGGCCAAAGCCATGGTCGAGGCCTTTTTCGAGGAAATACGGGCCTGCTTGCGCGAGAACGAACAGGTGAAGCTTTCTGGTTTCGGTAATTTCGATCTGCGGGACAAGCGTGAACGTCCTGGTAGAAACCCGAAAACGGGAGAGGAAATCCCGATTTCCGCCCGACGTGTCGTCACTTTCCGTCCGGGACAGAAGCTCAAGCATCAGGTCGAGCGATACACATCTTCATGAAGCGGTCTGGTCTTGGTGGAGATACGCCGTATCGCCTTGGCAAGGTTCGAATAGTCGGCCTCAGAACGATGTGAAACTGTAGGTGCCGTCCCATGGGCGGCACCTTTTTGCTGGCTTGCGTCTTGCGTTAAATGCCGCCACCGCGCTCGAGCCACCAGGTGATAACGACCTTGAAGACGTAACCCAGCATACCGGCACCCAGCACGATGAACAGCATGATGGTGCCAAAGCGACCGGCATCGGATTTCTTGGCCAGATCCCAGATGATGAAACACATGAACAGCATTAACCCCCCGATCATGAGGGGCGTAATCCAAGCTTCGAAGGTTTGCTGCATGACGACTCCTGTGGTTGCGTTTCCCTTTTCCTCCGGCCACTGTCCGTGCTGAAGGTCTTGTTTAATTCCATTTATTATTGCACTACGGCATCCCGCCTTGTTGCGATAGCGGGTGGTTTGATGAGTAACCATCGACGCTCATGTTAATATTTGAGCAAATTCATCAGGTATTTGTCGACCATAGTGTCGTCAGTGTGACAAATTGACAGGGAATATTTTTACTATGGCCAAACTGAATATTTTCGTCGGCACCATGTACGGCGGTGCTCTAGACGTGGCGGAGCAGGTAAAGCCCCTTTTTGAAGAAGTAGGATATGAGGTGGATATCATCGAGCAGCCCAAACTGGAAGATCTTGCCGAGAGTGAGGCGGAGCTCTGCTTATTCTGTGTTTCCACCACAGGAAGCGGCGATTTTCCGGGTAATTTCGTTCCCTTCATTCGCGCCTTGCATGACCAGAGTCCATCACTGAGCTCGGTCCGCTACGGCTTGATCGCCCTGGGAGACAGCTCCTACGGAGAGACTTTCTGCGGTTCGGGAAGAGAGCTGGATAGACTCCTGGAGGAGCATGGCGCCACCCGTCTGGGTGAACGACTGGAGATCGATGCCATGGAAACCTTCATGGCGGATGACGCGGCGGTGCCCTGGGTAGAGGAATGGATCGATGATCAACAACTGAAGGTCGACTGAGATGCAGCAGTCCATCCCTACGCCGGAGCGCTTCAGTATACTGGCTGGTTTAAGTGTCGTGATTGTGGCCACCGTGCCGCGCTACATAGCGGCAGGCCATGATACCCAGCTATCATTGATTCTCATGGCCCTGGCTGTCGTGGCTACCATGACGCTCTTCCAGTGGCGTTTATTGTCACGTGAAGCCAGAGGCCGGCTGCCCGGGCTGCTCAAGCGACTGGTGGTGCTTTTGATAGTGGGAGTAGGGGTAATGACCGCCTGGCATGCCGTGGTCAGCGACTGGTTCAGTTGGCAGTTGCTGCTATCCCACGGCACGACTCTGGGGCTATTGCTGCATGCGCTCGGGCTGTGGTGGGCAGCCGAGAGCAGCTGATGGCGTATTCTCACGCTTACTGAGCCAGCGCTGCGTAAAGAAATCCGCGCTGACGGGTTTGCCATGCAAGAATCCCTGTATCAAATCCACTTGATGATCGCCCAGAAGTTGCCATTGCTGCTCGGTTTCGACTCCCTCGGCCACCACCTTGAGTCCCAGCTCCCTGCCCAGGCCGGCTACTGCCGCGACTATCGCACTGCTGCCGCGCTTATCACCTCCCAATGTTTTGACGAAACTTCGGTCTATCTTGAGGGTATTGACCGGTAAATCCTGCAGATAGCTGAGCGATGAGTAACCGGTGCCGAAATCGTCGATTGCGATGTGACAGCCGATGTCGCGTAAACGCTCCAGTACTTCTATTCCCTGGGCTTTCTTGTTGAGCAGGGTGCTTTCGGTCAATTCGAAACTGACCAGATGAGGTGGCAGATCATGCGCTTTCAACTTGGTGACGATCTGCTCGGTCAAGTCTTCCTGCCAGAATTGCCGTGCCGACAGGTTGATGGCGATGGGTACGGGGTCGAGTCCCTGGGCTATCCAGGCCTGCAATTGGTTGAACACCAGATCGATGATGTGATTGCCGAGGGGGACGATCAGGCCGGAGCGCTCGGCCAGGGGGATAAAATTGGCGGGTGAGATGACGCCCTGGGTAGGGTGGTGCCAGCGTAGCAGGGCTTCCGCAGAAACGAGGCTGCCGTCCTGGCTACTCAACAAAGGTTGGTAGACCATTTCCAACCCTTGCCCGCTTTCCACTGTATTGCGTAGATCAGTCTCGAGTGAAAGATGATTTCGAGCTTGTATGTCCATTTCGGGACGATAGAGGCGATAGGTGTTTCGCCCCTCCTGCTTGGCTCGGTACATTGCCGCGTCGGCGCACTGCACCAGACTTTCCGCATGTTCTCCATCGGCCGGGTATAGGCTGATGCCGAGACTGCAACCGATGCGAAAATCGTAGTTCTGGATGGAAAACGGGGCACTGACGGTCTCGATAAGGCGTTGAGCAACAAGCGCGACTTCTTCGAATTCCGTGATGCCGGGCAGTAGGGCGATGAACTCATCACCGCCAAGACGCGCCAGCGTATCGTCTTCGCGCAGTTTTTCACGCATGCGTTCGGACACCTGAAGCAACAGCTCGTCGCCGAGCGCATGGCCGAGGGTATCGTTGACCTGCTTGAAGTGGTCAAGGTCGATGAACACGACCGCCAGCTGTTCGGCATAACGGTGCGCGTGGCGAATCGCCAGGGAAATGCGATCGTCGAGCAGGCGTCGATTGGGCAGGCGGGTCAGTGGGTCGTAGTAGGCCAAGTGGCGGATCTGCTCCTCATTCTCCCGCATATGGGTAATGTCGGTGAACAAGCCCGCGTAGTGCTGGGTTTCACCTTGGTCGTCGGTAATCGCGGTAATGGTGAGCAGTTCGAGATAGAGTTCGCCGGATTTGCGTCGGTTCCAGACCTCGCCGCGCCAGTAGCCGTGTTCTTTCAGGGCTTCCCACATGCTGTGGTAGAACGCTTCGTCCTGGCGGCCCGAGGCGAGTACCGTAGGCTTTCGGCCGGCAATCTCCTCCAAGGTATAACCAGTCATCTGGGTGAAGGCGGGATTGACGAATTCGATCCGAGTCTGTGCATCGGTAATGATGATGCCCTCGAGAGAGGAGTCGATCACGCGTTCGGCCAACTGCAGATTCTGCCGAGACTGGGCCAGGGCCTGGTCACGCTGTTCAAGCGCGTCGCGCAAGTCCTTGAGATAGAGATGCTCGGCCCCGGCAAGCATTTCGCGAAAACCCAGCAGTCCGGCGATACGCTTGTCGTGGCCTATTACCGCCAGGTGGCGAATGCGGTTGTCGATCAGAAGGTCGCGTGCATGGATCAATGGATCGCTTTCCTGCACCGTGAGCAAGGGCTGGCTGGCAAGTTCCGCCATGGGAGTATCGCCGGGGTGCTGGGCGATGAAGCGAACCAGGTCGCGTTCGGTGATGATGCCGAGGACATCCTGCTCATCGGTGCCGGCGCCGCACAAGATAATGGCAGCATCCTGGCGTTGGCGGCGCATCGTCTTCGCGGCCTCTCCCAATAGCAGGTTCCCCGAAAGGACGAGAGGCGTGGCACGCATGGCATTGTGAACTTCACGTAAGCGCAGGTAGGGTTCCAGCCCCTGGTTCAGGGCGATGTCGGTTTGCGACAATATCCCCAGCCCCGTGCCGCGCTCGTCTACCACCAGCAGATGTCGATAGCCTTGTGTCTGAAGCTGCATCGCGGCTTCGCCAAGTGATGCCTGTGCAGAAATAGTCGATACCGGGTGGCTCATGACTTCGGAAATGGGGATGCGCATGGCGTGGATATCGCTGAAATCCACCATCAAGGCATCGTGTTCCGTCCAGATGCCTATCGCTCGCTCATCCTCCATGACCACGATCGAACTGCAGTGGCGGGTGGCCATGCGTCTTGCTGCGTCACAAAGGGGAGTATCGGGAGAACAATGCAATATGCCCGCCTGCATCAGGCGGGATATGGGAAGATCCTGGCTCATGTCTGCGTTCAACAACCTCTTCAGAGGCTACCTTGAGATGATGATAAGTAAGGATGGCCAGAGTAACGTAGTGGCTCGCGGCTTGTTGTGATGAAACGTTACCAAGGAGGGGGAGTATGACCGGGATCAGATTCCTGGCCGTTTGCGCTGCATTACACTTGGTCCATCGCGATATTTTAACCGCCCATTAGATGATCCGTTGTCTTCGAGATGGCTTTGATAGTGTATGGTTGGAAATACTTTTTTTGATTATTTAAACAGGATATTCAGCTGTATTAAAAACGGTAATCTGGTGGTATTTTTTAACTATAAACACACTCTTGGGTTGTGAGGCGATTGGCCCAGCGGCGCTTTGTCTAGTTAAGAGCTTTGTCATGTAAAAACTGTGGCTAGTCAAGTCTTTGTCTAGTCAAAACTGTTTCTAGTAAAAACTATTTTTAGTAAAAACAAGGGAAGCGAAATGTCGCATCAGCAGATAGTGGTGTTGGGGGCGGGCATGGTGGGTGTCAGTATAGCCTGGCATCTTGCCAAGCGTGGTCATGATGTGTCGCTGGTGGATCGTCGTCCCCCAGGCCGCGAAACGTCTTTCGGCAATGCCGGTATCATCCAGCGCGAAGCGGTTCGACCCTATCCCTTCCCGCGTGACATGAAAACCTTGCTGAGCGTTCTGCCCAATCGTCGCGTAGATATACGCTACCGGCCGGGCGGCATGATGCAGTCAGCTTCGCCACTCTTGCGCTATTGGCAAAATTCGGCGCCTAAGGTCTACCAGCGTATCGTTCCCGAGTACGCCTCGTTGATCCAGCTGTCTCTGCAGGAGCATGGGCCAATGATAGAGGACGCCCAGGCTGAGAAACTGATACGCCGGGATGGCTGGCTGGAACTTTACCGCACACCGAAAAAGCTCGAGCAGCGCTTACGTGAAGCGGAAGAGGGTCGGGAGCGATTCGACGTCCAGTTTCGGCATCTTGATCGTCTGGAACTGGCACTCAAGGAACCCAACCTGAGTGATGCCATCGTGGGGGCGGTCCATTGGCTGGACTCGTGGACGGTGGCGGACCCCGGCGCGCTGGTCGAGGCCTATGCTCGCGCTTTCGAAACCCGTGGTGGGCGGATTGTACAGGCCGATATTGAATCCGTGACGAAAGAGAGAGGGCGTTGGCGGGTCACTACCAAGCCCGTGTCGTCGGATTCGTCTTCTTCGGAGTCAACACAGTCGGTTTGCCTTGAGGCGGACCAGGTCGTGGTGGCGCTGGGGCCATGGGCCGGCGATTGGCTGAAGGGGTTAGGTTACGATTTCCCGGTTTTCGTCAAGCGTGGTTACCACATGCATTACGCAACTCAGAAAGCCGCCCATCTGAATCACTGGGTAATGGATGCGGAAGTCGGTTATCTGCTGGCACCGATGCAGGCGGGGATCCGATTGACCACCGGAGCGGAACTGGACCGGATAACGGCTCCACCTCATGAAAGTCAGCTTGAGGCTGCTGAAAAGGAAGCTCGCAAGCTCTTCCCGCTGGGCGCGCGGCGTGACTCGGTGGCCTGGAAGGGTGCGCGTCCTTGCCTGCCGGACATGAAACCGGTGATTGGTCCGGCGCCTGGGCATGAGGGATTGTGGTTGGCTTTCGGCCATGGACACCAGGGGTTTACGCTAGGTCCCGCGACCGGGCGGTTGATGGCGGAGATGATGGCAGGGGAGACGCCTGCGGTGAATATGGCTCCCTTTCGTGCCGATCGGTTTCGCTAGCGATTCAACCTGCCACATCGAAACGGCAGGATCGAGCGCAGCTCAGTCCTGCCCTCTAGCTAACCGGCGTAGCTGGAAACCATCCGTTCGATCAGATGTGCTGAACTGGGTTAGTACTTCATCCAGCGGCATGGGCTTGCCGATGAAGAAGCCCTGCGCCTGGTCACATCCCATATCCTGCAGCAATTGATACTGTTCCCGGGTTTCCACGCCCTCGGCAATGACGCGCAAATTCATCGCATGTGCCATCTGGATGATCCCGCTCACCAATAGGCGCTGGCTTTCGCGATGGTCGATATGCTGAATGGCGCTGCGGTCGATCTTGAGTGTGTCCAGTGGCAACAGGCTGGCATACGTGAGCGATGAAATACCCGCGCCGAAGTCATCCAGGGCGATTTTAATGCCCAGTTCCCGGGCCTCCTGGAGCAGACCGCAGGCCAGATCCAGTTCATGGAATTCGGTGGATTCCAGCACTTCGATCGACAGTTTCAGCTCATCGCTGGCATAGCGCTGGAAAGCCCCCTGAAGCGATTTGAGAAATGTGCCCGACTCGATCTGATCCTGGGAAACGTTGATATCCACGATGATATCGAATCCCAGCCGATGCAATTTCGCCGACGCCTCGGCGGAGGCCTCGACCAACCATTCTCCGAAAGGCAGACTCAAAGGAGAGTGGGTGATGATATCGATGAAGTGCATCGGCGCCAGCATTCCCTCCTTGGGGTGTTGCCAGCGGGACAGGGCTTCGACGCCGACAATCTGGTTGGTATGTAGATCGACGATAGGCTGAAAGTGCAAGCGTAGCTCTCCGCCACGCAGGGCGTTGCCGATTCGCGTCTGGGCATCCTGGGCCTGGCCGTGTTCGAGATGGTTGGCGATGGCAATGCGATTCTTGCCCTTGCCCTTGGCCTTGTACATGGCCTTGTCGGCAGCTTCCGTCAACCCTTCCGGGCTGATACGCAAATCGGTGGTGAAAGCCACGCCCAACGAAGCCGATAGCTGAGTCGGCGCACCCGAAGACAATACAATCGGAAGCGTGACCTGGTCGAGTATCTTGCGGGCCACCTTGTGGGCCTTGTCGATACTGCCGATTCCCGTGAGAGCAATGACGAATTCATCCCCGCCGAAGCGAGACACCAGGTCGGTGGAGCGAGTGACCTGGCGTAGGCGGTGCCCGATTTCCACCAGCACTTCGTCACCGGCGGCATGGCCGTGCTCGTCGTTGACCGGCTTGAAGTCATCCATGTCGAGAAAGATCACGGCCATGCCCGTGGAACTGTACTGTTGATCGCGTAACCTTTCGCGCAACATGGTAGAAAAGTGTTCGCGATTGAAGAGACCTGTCAGGGCATCCAGGTTGGCCATGCGTTCTAGCCGGGCCTGGTTGAGCCGCCTGCTGGTAATATCGCGAAATACCCCGATGTAGTGGCTGACATCGCCTTGATCGTCGTGGATGGCGGAAATTGTGGTGTGCTCGATCAGCTGGCTGCCATCCTTGCGTGTGTTCCAGATATCACCATTCCAGTAGCCGTGTTTGGCCACGGCATCGAACATGTCGAGGTAGAACTGCTCATCATGCTTGCCCGAGGAGAGCAGGCTGGGTTTCTGGCCTACAGCCTCTTCCCGGGTATAGCCGGTCAGGTGGGTAAAGGCAGGATTGGTATCCATGATGATCTTGGCCGCATCGGTCACCATGATACCGTCGTGAGTATTGTCGAACGCGGCTTTGGCTAGTTCCATGCGTTGCTGATCGTGCTTGAGCTGAGTCACGTCACGCTGGGTGGCGATAATATAGGCGTGTCCGTCAAGGCCGCCGGTGAAGGGTGTGAGAGTCAGCTCGTTCCAGAAGCTTGTGCCATCCTTGCGATAATTCTTCAAGGTCAACGTGACGGTGCGTTTTCCTTCAATGGCTTCGTGCATCAGTGCAAGTTCATGTTGATGAACATCGCCAGCCTGCAGGATTCGACAATTTCTTCCCAATACCTCGTCTCGACGATAACCGGTCAGTGCTTCAAAAGCCTGATTGACGAAAATCAACGGTTGGTCAGGGGCTTGGGCATCGGCAATGGCTAGCGGCAAACGCAGCACGTCGAGCAGTGCAGTTTGATAGTCAGGCAGGCTATGCAGGGGGGCCACGGATCTCTCCACCGGTTATTAGATGCTATGTATATTGTGAGAGTTGTATCGGTGCCCGCGTATGTGGCTTATGCGACGGATGAACCGCTGACGTCGGAAAACTTCGCTATGTAGCTACATGAGCTAGATGCTTGTCGCTTGCCATGAGATCACGGGGGCGGGCTATTCTAGCAAACTATGGACCTGGTAATAGTGGCTTAATTCAATCACGGTAGGTAGTTTGGCCTGCCCAGAAAGCCCTGCTATGCTTCCTTGACACTCACATGCATCAGGGGAAGCCATATGGATGCTCCCATCAGCAATGCAGTAAGCTCGGCGCTTTACATGAATCAGGCCCAAACGGCACAACAAGCGCAGATGCAAGTATTCGAGCAAGCCATGGATAGCCAGGAACGCCAAGTCGCGGCGCCAGGCGAATCCAGCAGCGCTGAGCCTCAGTTGGCCCAGGAGGGTAGTGTCGGGACCCAGATCAATACCTACGCCTGATTAACGTTTTACTGATCCATTTATCTCGACGCCGGTACCTGACCGGCGTTTTTGTTTTCGGCATTCGGGTAACCTGGGGCGGCATGGTAATATTGGCGTATCTGCCTTTCTCTCGGCACCTATCATCCCTTTCAGACCAGGATTAGCTGTTGCATGCAAGACTCCAAGATTGCTCTTGAGGCGTCGCTTCGGCGTACCTTCGCTATTATTTCCCACCCCGACGCGGGCAAGACCACCATTACCGAAAAAATGCTGCTGTTCGGCAACGCCATACAGCTGGCGGGCTCGGTGAAGAGCAAGCGTGACGACCGCCATGCCACTTCGGACTGGATGAAAATGGAGCAGGAGCGGGGGATCTCGGTCACTACGTCGGTGATGCAGTTTCCCTATGGCGGGCGCATCGTCAATCTGCTCGATACCCCAGGACACGAGGACTTTTCCGAAGATACCTATCGCACCTTGACGGCCGTGGATTCGGCATTGATGGTCATCGATGGCGCCAAGGGTGTCGAGGCCCGTACCATCAAGCTGATGGAGGTATGTCGCCTGAGGACGACGCCGATACTGACCTTCGTCAACAAGATGGATCGCGAGACCCGGGACCCCGTCGAGGTAATGGACGAGGTCGAGAAGGTACTCAATATCCAGTGTGCCCCGATGACGTGGCCGATCGGCATGGGCCGCGCGTTCAAGGGCGTCTATCACCTCTACAATGACGTGATCCACCTGTACACCCAGGGCCAGGGGAGCCGTATTCCCGACGACCGCCGTATCGAAGGGTTGCACAGTGCCGAAGTCGACGAGGTGCTGGGCGAGGACCAGGCCGAGGAGCTACGCATGGAGGTCGAGCTGGTGCGTGGCGCTTCCCATGAGTTCGATCTGGAAGCCTACCGGCGAGGCGAGTTGACCCCGGTCTACTTCGGCACGGCGATGGGCAACTTCGGTGTGCGCGAAATGCTCGATGGTTTCGTCGAGTATGCGCCACCGCCGCAGCCGCATGATACCGACCTGCGTGCCGTCGAGCCTGACGATGGTCGCTTTACCGGGTTTGTGTTCAAGATCCAGGCCAACATGGACCCCAACCATCGCGACCGCATCGCCTTCCTGCGGGTCTGCTCGGGCAAGTACGAAAAGAACATGAAGATGCGCCATGTGCGTATCAAGAAGGACGTCAAGATTGCCGACGCCCTGACGTTCATGGCGTCGGATCGTTCCCAGGTGGAAGAGGCGTGGAGCGGTGACATCATCGGACTGCACAACCACGGTACCATCCAGATCGGTGATACCTTCACCGTGGGCGAGGACATGCGTTTTACCGGCATTCCCCACTTCGCTCCCGAGCTGTTCAAGCGGGTTCGGCTGAAAGACCCCCTCAAGATGAAAGCCCTGCAAAAAGGGTTACAACAACTCTCGGAGGAGGGCGCCACTCAGGTTTTCATGCCGCTGGATAACAACGACTTGATTCTGGGGGCGGTCGGTACGCTGCAGTTCGATGTGGTCGCCCACCGGCTCAAGGAGGAGTACAAGGTTGACTGCCTCTACGAAGGGGTGAACGTGCAGACCGCGCGCTGGGTATATTGTGAAGATGCCAAGATGCTGGAGGAATTCAAGCGCAAGGCAAGCACCAACCTCGCCATTGATGGCGGAGGATACTTGACCTACATTGCACCTACTCGAGTCAATTTGCAGATGACTCAGGAACGCTGGCCGGAGGTGCGCTTCCAGCCAACTCGCGAACACTAAATCAGGCACGGATAGCCATGTTGGTCGACGCCCATTGCCACCTGGATTTTGCCCAGTTCGATGATGACCGCCAAGCGATGTTCGCCCGAGCCGAGGAGGCCGGGGTAGTCCATTTCATCGTGCCGGGTACGACCCGTGCTGGTTGGCCCTCGGTGCTGCGAATGAGCGAAAGAAATGCGGTGAGTGTGGGCCTTGGCTTGCATCCCTGCTTCATGAATGAG
This sequence comes from Halomonas sp. Bachu 37, assembly GCF_039691755.1. Lineage (NCBI taxonomy): Bacteria > Pseudomonadati > Pseudomonadota > Gammaproteobacteria > Oceanospirillales > Halomonadaceae > Halomonas > Halomonas kashgarensis. Next base: position 988,590 of record NZ_CP137552.1, read on the forward strand.
CATCGTGAGGAGGATCTTGAAACTCTCGAATCTATGCTTGATGAACACGCCCACTTGGTAGCCTTGGGCGAGTGCGGTATCGATGCTCGTTTCAGCGAAACGCTCGATGACCAGTGGCATTTCTTTGACGCGCAGTTACGTTTGGCCAAGTCACGCAAACTCCCCGTGGTGATCCATTGCGTTCATGCCGATGACAAGGTGTCGAAACGCCTGAAGCAGCTCGACCTGCCGGCGGGAGGGCTTATTCATGCCTTCACCGGCTCTCCGGAGCAAGCCGAAAAGTTTATCGAGCTGGGCTACAAGGTTGGGCTGGGTGGCTCCGTGACCTACGAGAGGGCACAACGAGTACGGCGCATGGTGGCTACCCTTCCCGATGATGGCTATGTATTGGAAACGGATAGTCCCGACATGCCTCTGTGTGGCTATCAGGGGCAGCGTAACGAGCCCGCACGTATAGCGCAGGTCGCGGCTGTTGTGGCAGAGCTGCGTCATCAATCGGTCGAGCAGGTCGCGGCCGATAGTACGGCCAACGCCAAGCGTTTATTCCGTCTCGAAGAGCTGTAATTTCGAAGAGCTGTAATTTCGAAGAACTAAATCTCGAAGAACGATAAGTCTTGAAGACCTATAAACCTTGCACCAGGCTTTCGGGGTCCACGCGCTCAATAGCATAGGGCAGGGGAAGCAATTCCACAGCACTATTCCCAACCGTCAGCGCGGCCGGCGTTTCACTCGCTTGGATGGTTTCGCTTGCCTGGGTGGATAGCACCGCGAGAATGTCCGTCGCGCCTTGCGGATAGGCAACGGCAGCGACGACTTCCCCCACTGCTTTACCTTCGTCATTGCAGACGATAGCGCCGATCTCGGGCAATGATTCTGCCATGACCCGAGCTCGGGCCAGGCGTTTTTTCACCTGACCACGAAAGTGAGCCCTGGCAACGACTTCCTGTCCGGTATAACAGCCTTTCTTGAAACTGATACCGCCCAAAGCCTCCCAGTTGAACATTTGCGGCAGGAAGCGATCCTGCTGGTCGGCGGTCAGCCACGCCAGTCCGCTCTGTATATCCATGGCCTGCCACGAAGCGGGATCTGAAAGAGGCGTGGCGATGCCGGCAGGTGTCAACGCTCGCTTGTCTCCACTGCAGAGCACCCAACGTGGCTCTTCGCCGGGATGGCGCACTAGCTGGGTTCGTTGATCGTTGGAATTAGCTTGGTGCCAGCTGGCGCCAGGTAGCTCCATGCCATAGTGCTCGGCAACCTCTCGACCTAGCGCCTCGCCCACGATACCCATCAGAATCAGATCGTCCTGGACCTTCAATTCGGCTTGATAAAAAGGGGCAAATTTTTCCAGGTGCCGGTGCAGGCTCGCTAAAAGGTCTCGAGACAGCATCAAGCGGTAATGCTCCGCTGAAACTTGCCACAATTGAGCGTTGGCGAGCATGCGTCCCTTGGCGGTGCAGAAACAGGTAAGCGGAGCGAAGCCACCCTTGGCCAACCCTACCTGGGCACTGGTCTGTCCTTGAAGCAAGGTTTCCGCTCCTTTTCCCTTTACCTCCAGTATTCCCAGATGCGACAACGGCACGATGGCGGCTTCGCCGGGGTCACGGAAAGCGGTTACCTGCTTCTCAAGGGACATGCAATCACTCCTTTTTGCCTGGCGCATCCTGGCTAATGATGGCTCTAATATGGGCGAGGGCGCTGAATTGCAAGGGAGGTTCGCCATGCTAGACTTCTGCGCTAGTCTCTATTCTCTTCACGTTTCCCTCAGGAGCCATCATGGCACAACAATCATTGACCTTTAAGGGCGTCACCAATACCGAACAAGTTAATCGCATTACCACCGCTTTGATGATGCTTGATGGTGTGGAGAGTGCCGAAGTCGGACGCCACGGCGCAGAGGTAGAAGGTAAGGCGCACCACCAGGAACTCGTCAAGGCAGTCGAGTCGTTGAAAATGGGAATCGAGGTCAAATAATGCGTAAAGCAATCGAAGTGATCAGCGAAAGAAACCGTATCTTCCGTCAGCGAGTGGAACTTGATGGGATGGAAGACCTCTATGTGGATGTACCCAAGGCTTTCGGCGGTGAAGAAAGCGCCCCGGATCCCCATGATTACTTCGATATCGCCCTGGGCGCTTGCAAGGCCATTACGGTGCAGATGTATGCCAAGCGCAAGCAGTGGCCGTTGGAAGGGATTCGAGTCAAGGTAATCCGCGATGATTCACAGGAAGCCAAGGGAACCTACAAGCTTGATGTCGAACTCGAGTTGATAGGAATCGAGGATCCAGAACAGCGCGAAAGGCTGCACGACATCAGCCACCGTTGCCCCATCCAGCGCTTGATGACTCAAGCGACGGTGGAAGTCGAAACTCGGCTGGCCTAGTATTTATACCGTTATCTTTCAGAGGAGCTCAAATGAGCAAAGCGTTTCGCCTGCAATCGAAGTATCAACCTGCCGGTGATCAGCCCACGGCTATCGCTGGGCTGGTCAATGGACTGGAAGCGGGGCTTGCGCATCAGACACTGCTGGGGGTAACGGGATCGGGCAAGACCTTCACCATGGCCAATATCGTCGAGCGCTTGCAGCGACCGACCATCGTCATGGCACCCAACAAGACGCTGGCCGCTCAGCTTTACGGCGAGTTCAAGTCATTCTTCCCCGACAACGCCGTGGAATACTTCGTTTCCTACTATGATTACTACCAGCCGGAGGCCTACGTCCCTTCCTCGGATACGTTCATAGAAAAGGATGCCTCGATCAACGATCACATCGAGCAGATGCGGCTTTCAGCCACCAAGGCGTTACTCGAACGTCGTGATGCCTTGATCGTGGTGTCGGTTTCCGCCATTTACGGCTTGGGTGATCCCGATCAGTACCTCAAGATGCGTCTGCATTTCACTCGGGGCGAGCTGATCGACCAGCGTGCCTTTCTGCGCCGTCTGGCGGAGCTGCAGTACACACGCAACGACATGGACTTCCGCCGCGGTACCTATCGAGTGCGGGGCGATGTGATCGATATCTTTCCGGCGGATGCCGAGGAAGAGGCGGTACGGGTCGAGCTGTTCGATGACGAAATCGACTCCATTCGTCTATTCGATCCGCTCACCGGCGACGTGCGCGGCCAAGTTCCGCGCATGACGATCTATCCCAAGTCTCACTACGTGACGCCGCGGGAGACGATCCTTGGCGCCATCGATAGGATCAAGGCGGAGCTTGTCGAGCGGCTCGACTGGATGCGCAAGCACGACAAGCTGGTGGAAGCCCAGCGTCTGGAGCAGCGAACCCTTTATGACATCGAGATGATGCTAGAGCTGGGCTACTGCAATGGTATCGAGAACTACTCCCGCTATCTCTCGGGGCGGGCGCCGGGCGAGCCGCCGCCCACGTTCTTCGATTATCTGCCGGACGATGCTCTGCTGTTCATCGACGAATCCCACGTCAGCGTCCCTCAGGTGGGTGGGATGTACAAGGGCGACCGCTCGCGCAAGGAAACATTGGTGGAGTACGGTTTTCGCCTGCCCTCGGCGCTGGATAACCGCCCCATGAAGTTCGAGGAGTGGGAGTCTATCTCCCCTCAGACCATCTTCGTTTCCGCTACTCCCGGCAAGTACGAGGCTGAACACGCCGGACAGGTAGTGGAACAGGTGGTAAGGCCGACCGGGTTGCTGGACCCCGAGATCGAAGTGCGACCCGCGAGTACCCAGGTGGATGATCTGCTTTCGGAAATACGCCTGCGCACGCAAGTGGGAGCGCGCGTGCTGGTGACGACTCTGACCAAGCGCATGGCGGAAGATCTCACCGAGTATCTGGATGAACACGATATACGGGTGCGTTACCTGCACTCCGATATCGATACTGTCGAGCGCGTCGAGATCATCCGCGACCTGCGTTTGGGCAAGTTCGATGTCCTGGTCGGTATCAACTTGTTGCGGGAAGGCTTGGATATCCCCGAGGTTTCGTTGGTAGCCATTCTAGACGCCGACAAGGAAGGCTTCCTGCGTGCCGAGCGCTCGTTGATTCAGACCGTCGGTCGCGCTGCGCGTAACGCCAACGGCAAGGCGATCCTGTATGGCGACAGGGTGACCGATTCGATGCGGCGAGCCATGGATGAAACCGAACGCCGGCGTAACAAGCAGATTGCCCATAACCTCGAGCACGGCATAACGCCAACCACGGTGACTCGTTCCGTGGCGGATATTCTGGAAGCTGCCCAGGCGCCGGGGAGAAAGAATAGTCGTCGCGGCAATGAGCGAAAGGTCGCGGAAAAGACAGCCAACTACGATGTCGCGAGCATGAGTAGCGCCGAACTGGGCACGGCTATCGGCAAGCTGGAGGACGCCATGTTCGAAGCGGCCCAGAACCTCGAGTTCGAAGAAGCGGCGCGCTTGCGGGATCAGTTGCACCGCATGAAAGAGCGACAGCTGGTGCTGGGATAAGGGTCATCGTTTACTTATACCGTTATCTTGTTGTCATTTACCACCAAAGAGAAAGCTTGAAATCAGATGCTCACTGCCGGGAAGGGTCCGTTACGGTATAATCTTGCCACGCTGATCTAGCGTCAGAACCGAATCAGCGCATAAGACGATAACCGAGGAGCTCTTGTCCATGACCGTGATTCGCCAGGACGACCTGATTCAGAGCGTGGCCGACGCCCTGCAATACATTTCCTATTACCATCCCAAGGATTTCATCGAGGCGATGGCGGCCGCCTACGAGCGCGAAGAGAATCCGGCGGCCAAGGATGCTATCGCCCAGATATTGATCAATTCACGCATGTGCGCCACCGGGCATCGGCCGATCTGTCAGGATACCGGTATTGTCACGGTCTTCGTTCATGTCGGCATGAATGTGCGTTGGGAAACCGACATGAGTCTGGACGACATGATCAATGAAGGCGTCCGTCGCGCTTATCAGTTACCCGACAATATTCTGCGCGCTTCCGTGCTGGCGGACCCGGACGGTGCACGGCGCAATACCAAGGACAATACACCCGCCATCATCCACCATAAGCTGGTGCCTGGGGATACGGTGGAGGTTCATGTGGCCGCTAAAGGCGGTGGCAGTGAGGCGAAGTCTAAGTTCGCCATGCTCAATCCTTCCGATAGCGTGGTCGACTGGGTGATGGAGCAATTGCCTAAAATGGGGGCAGGGTGGTGCCCGCCGGGAATGCTCGGTATCGGTATTGGCGGTACCGCGGAAAAAGCCATGGAACTGGCCAAGGAAGCTCTCCTGGAGCCGATCGATATTCAGGACTTGCAGGCTCGTGGGGCGAGCAACCGCGCCGAGGAACTGCGCCTGGAGATTTTCGACAAGGTCAACAAAAGCGGTATCGGTGCACAGGGTCTGGGAGGCTTGACCACGGTACTGGATATCAAGGTCAAGGATTATCCCACGCACGCAGCCAACAAGCCGGTAGCCATCATTCCCAACTGTGCCGCGACTCGACACGCCCACTTTGTGCTCGATGGCAGCGGTGGCGCATCGTTGCCGGCGCCCAAGCTTGAGGACTGGCCGGAAATTACCCGCGAAGCGGGCGGTAACGTCAAGCGGGTCGATCTGGATAGCGTCACGCCCGAGGAAGTACTGACCTGGCAGCCGGGCGACACGCTGCTGTTGAACGGTAAATTGCTGACCGGCCGTGACGCAGCTCACAAGCGTATGACCGACATGATTGCCAAGGGCGAACCGTTGCCCGTGGACCTGAAGGGGCGGTTCATCTACTACGTCGGTCCGGTAGATCCCATTGGTGATGAAGTCGTTGGTCCCGCTGGCCCGACCACCGCCACGCGGATGGACAAGTTCACCCGTACCATGCTCGAGGAGACAGGGCTTCTCGGGATGGTAGGCAAGGCGGAGCGTGGTCAGCTGGCAATCGATGCCATTCGGGACAACCAAGCGGTGTATCTGATGGCGGTAGGGGGCGCAGCATATCTCGTGGCCCAGGCGATCAAGAAGTCACGGGTCGTCGGCTTCGAGGATCTCGGCATGGAGGCGATCTACGAGTTTGAAGTGGAAGACATGCCGGTAACCGTAGCCGTGGATAGCCAGGGGATCTCGGTGCATCAGACCGGACCGGCGAAGTGGAAGGAGATTATTGCGCAGACCGCGTAACGCTTCGTTTCGACAGACCCTATGAGCCTCGCAAATTGCGGGGCTCTGTTTTTTGCAGGTAGTGCTACAATAGAGCCTTCTTGAGTATGGCCAACGGCCACAATTGAAAGGTTCTGATTCACAAGGAAAATGGAATGGCGTCCTGGCTGTTGGGTGTGGGCATCTTGGCGGTATATATCCTGGGGATTGTCTCAGCCATAATGGCATTGATGTCCAGTCGCACCTCGCAGGGGGCCGTGGCATGGATCATCTCTTTACTGACGTTTCCGTATGTGGCGGTTCCGGCCTATTGGATATTCGGCCGCCCGCGTTTTTACGGCTACGTAACCGCCAGAGGCCAGCGGGATACCATTCTGCGTCGGGTGTTGGACGGTTATCGGCATAACATGTCGCCATTCACTCCTTCCTCCCACAATGCCGATATCCAGGCGGTTGAGCACTTGGCCATGATGCCGCTGACCCGCGGCAACCGTGCCGAGCTATTGATAGACGGCACGGCCACTTTCGACAGCTTGTTTAGAGGGATTGAAGCCGCGCGAGACTACATTCTGCTGCAGTTCTTCATCGTCCGTCATGACTCGCTGGGAATGAAGCTTCAGGGTTATCTTCAACAAGCCGCACGGCGGGGAGTGCGAGTCTATTTTTTATACGATGAGATAGGCAGCAGAAAACTGAACGAAGGGTTTCTTGCGGATTTGAGCGACGCTGGGGTGGAGGTGAGTGCGTTTCGCTCTTCCCGTGGGTTCAAGCACCGCTTCCAGCTCAATTTCCGCAATCATCGCAAGATTGCAGTGATCGATGGCAAGCATGGTTGGTTGGGCGGTTTCAATGTCGGTGTCGAATACCTGGGGCAGGACCCGCGCCACGGCCCTTGGCGCGATACTCATATGAAATTGTCGGGACCCAGCGTCATGGGCTTGCAGGAGGCATTTTGGGAGGATTGGCATTGGGCTACCCATGAAGTGCTAAGTCTGGCATGGCAGCCGGAAGTGACTTACGAAGAGAACCACTCCGTGGTTATCGTGCCTTCCGGCCCGGCAGATCGCCAGGAGACTGCCAGCTTGCTGGTCCAGCATGCCATTCATAGCGCTCGCAAACGGTTGTGGGTCACAAGTCCCTATTTCGTTCCTGATCAGGGCGTTCAGGATGCGCTGAGGCTTGCCGCGATGCGCGGGGTCGATGTTCGCGTCATGATGCCCGAACGTCCGGATCATTTACTGATATTCCTATCAGCCTTTTCCTTTCTGCCCGATATGGTGAGAGCGGGAGTAAAAATATACCGTTATCTTCCTGGTTTCCTTCATCAAAAAGTTATTCTTATAGATGATCAAGCCGCTATGGTCGGCACCGTAAACCTCGATAACCGCTCGTTTCGCCTCAATTTTGAAATTACAGCTTGTATCCCCGACGCAAAATTCGCGGGGCAGGTGTGTCTGATGCTGGAAGAGGATTTTGCTCGTTGTCGACAGGTCAGCCTGGGGGAGCTGAAGGCAAGACCCATGTGGAAACAGCTATTATCTCGGGCCGCCTATCTTCTGGCGCCGATACAATGATCCGTAATATCCGTCCGTTCACCATTACTGGCAGAAAGGTCCGAATGCAGTTATCACTAGCAGGAGAGCAGGGTGAATCTTGAAACGAAATGGCTTGAAGATTTCGTAACACTGGCCAGTACCCGGAGCTTTTCAGCCTCCGCACGGCAGCGCCATGTAACCCAACCGGCTTTCAGCCGACGTATTCGTGCCCTGGAGCAATCAGTGGGAGTCACGCTGGTCGACCGCTCGACGACACCGGTGGATCTGACCTCGGAAGGGCAGCTGTTTCTTGTGACTGCCCGTAATCTGGTAGAACAGCTCAATGAATGCCTAGGCCACCTGCGAGGCTTGTCGATGGCCAACGAGGCCCTGGATATTGTGGCGGCCCATTCGCTGGCGTTGAGCTTCTATCCTCCCTGGATATCTCGTCTGCAGAAAGGCTTGGGGGAGTTACCTACGCGGCTGGTGGCCATGAATGTGGGTGAAGCCATTCATGTGTTGCGAGAAGGCAAATGCGACCTGATGCTGGCCTATTATGATCCTTTCGCGACCATGCAGCTCGATGCCGAAATCTTTCCCTCCTTTTCCATCGGCAAGGTCAACATGGTGCCGGTCACGGTGCCCGATGAAAGCGGCCAACCGCGCTACTCTCTACATGGAGAGGATTCGATTCCCTACCTGACGTACACCCAGGGGGCATTCCTCGGCCGCAGTGTCCGCATGTTGTTGAAAAACGATCCCCTGCGTCTGCAGCTACGCACCGTATACGAAACCGCCATGGCCGAAGGTCTCAAGGGCATGGTGCTGCAGGGGGTTGGTGTGGCCTGGATTCCCGATTTCTGTATACGTGAAGAACTCAACAGTGGGCGCCTGGTCCGGGCCGGTGAAGATAAATGGGATATTCCCCTGGAAATTCGCCTTTATCGCTGTTCGCTGGTTCACAAGCCAGGGGTGGAAAAGCTCTGGCGGCAGATGATGAAACTCCCGCGCGACTTCCTCCAAGCTTAGAAAAGGAGCGATTTCCTACTGCGCTCGACAGGCCGGCCCCCGGCGGATTGTCGCTATCCTCATGTAGACCACTACACTCCGGTAGCTCCGCTCCGGCGATGACCGGCCTGCCTTCGCTCGCGACGGAAATCTCATCCTTTTCCCAAACTAGATCCCGCTGAAATCGGCGGGCAGGCCGAGAAAGTTCTGGATGATGAAGAAGTGATCCTCGAACAGGCTCTCCGGTTCGAGCTCGGCCAGTGGCACCCAGCGGGCGTGGTCGCCGCCTTTCACCGGCTTGAGTTGCGGCAGCTGCTGGTCGGGGCGCAGGGCGAAGTAGAACGCTTCCGCCAGTGTCCGGCCACGCCAGCTTCGATGTGGCTCGTCGAAAAGACGCTGGTCACGCAGTGACCCTTTCAGTACCGGTTCGGGGACTTTAAGCCGCAAACGCTCTCTGAGTTCTCTCAGGCAAGCATCCAGCAAACGCTCATGGGAGTTGATAAAACCGCCAGGCAGAGCGAAAAGGCCCTTGCCCGGCGCGGCGGTTCGGCGCACAAGAAGCACATGTCCCGATTGTACGACGACGGCATTGACGGTGACGAAAACCGGCGGATACGGCGCCTGAGCCCAGGCGTGACGGTACTGGTCGAGAAGACGTTGCTCCTCCAGTAATTGCAGGTAAAACTCCCCCTGACAAAATTGGCTGACGCGCTCAACCACGCCGGGAGGTAGATCATGATAGGCACCGGTACTCAAGTAATCTCCAGAAGACTCCTGGGAGCGAAACAGACGCTCCCGGATACCACTGGCCGAAATACCCTCCACGACAGGAACGCTGACCGATTCCCACTGCGGAAACAGGGAAAGGTAATAGCTTGATTGCCCTCGGCTAGCCCCAATCAAGCCAATGCGTGGTAGGCGAGCATGGGAGGGCGAAGCGATATCACGAACCTTGCGCTGGACATCACGTACCCAGACGTCGTTGTTGTATAACGCGTCGAGCAACGGGGCTATTTCCAGGCGTGTGTTTTCTTCTTCATCGAACCCGGTGCGCAACATGTCCTGACGCTCCTCGAAACGCCAGGGATTGCGCAGCGAACGTGCCTGCCAGGCAGACCCCACCAGCACGATGACTTGACGAGCCTGTTTCAGTGCCTCACGAATGATCGCCAGATGGCCGAGGTGTGGTGGTTGAAAACGGCCGATAAAGACCAGGCAATCGAAATCGGGAACCTCGGAAGTAAGCCTGTCTGCACACATACAGTCCCCGCCAGCAAATATAAAGTTGCATTATGCGTAGCCGGTTGGCCCCGTGCAATGCGGTGAGTTGCCTGCGCGAAAACGGGAAAATCCGGTATGCTGATGATAACCCCGAATTATCTGGAGTTAGCATGATCAAGAAAACCGCCGTGTTCTGGTGCAGAGTATTTCAGGATGCCGCCGCACTGTGGATGGAACGAAACGCATTCAGCTATGCTGGCTCGTTGGCTTTCTATACGCTTTTTTCGTTGGCTCCAACCATAATCATCGCGGTCACGGTGATCGGAGTAGTACTGGGTGAAGAGGCCGCGCAGGGCCAGATTGTCGCCCAGTTGCAAGGAACGCTGGGTAACGAAGCGGCGACCGCGATCGAAGGGGCGGTGGCGCAGTCTCGGCTCGAGGAGTCGGGAGTGCTACCTACCATCCTAGGGGTGGGGGCACTGCTGATCGGGGCGACTACCGTTTTCGCCCAGATGCAGTTCTCATTGAATACTCTTTGGGGGGTCACCGCCAAGCCGACCTCCAACAGCCTGTTCATCTTCATCAAGAATCGCCTGTTATCGTTGACCGTGGTATTAGCGATCGGGTTTATTCTGCTTGTTTCTCTGGTGCTGGGGGTGGCGTTGCGTGGCGTATTGCAAGTGACAGACAGCCTGTTTCCCTTTTCGGGATTATTGGCTACCGGCGCGGAGTCCCTGGTCGCGCTGGCCATGGTCACGCTGCTGTTTGCCACTATCTTCAAGGTTTTACCGGATGTGGTGCTGCGCTGGCAGGACGTGTTGGCGGGCGCGCTGGTGACGGCCATCCTGTTCACGGTGGGACGCAATCTGATTGCCATTTACCTCGCCTATACCGCCACGGCCTCGACCTACGGTGCGGCGGGCTCCGTGGTCATGGTGCTGCTGTGGGTCTACTATTCATCGCTTATTCTTTTGTTCGGTGCTGCGTTCACCCGTTCCTTGCTGTTACGTCGCGGTCGGGAGCTTGTCCCACGCAATAGCGCGGTTATCATCAAGCGCGAGTTGGTCTAGGTCATATGGATCATAAGAACCAGGAGGGCTCTTTATGGATAACTGCTGCATCAAAGCCTGGGTTACGGGAAAGGTTCAGGGTGTCTGGTATCGTCGGGCTACCCAGGACCAGGCACTGAAACGTGCCGTTACCGGTTATGCCAGGAATCTTCCAGATGGCCGGGTAGAGGTTTTCATGTGTGGCAAGAAAACAGCCGTCCGGGAGTTGAGTGAATGGTTGTGGCAAGGGCCCGAAAAAGCTCATGTCACCCATGTCGAGTTCGAGGTGTTGGAATCCCGGCACGCCCCGGATCACTTTACGACTCAGTGAAACGGGGCCCTTAGAGCTGCTGAATCAATGGGTATCGTTCCAGCTCCGGATGTTTTCTGCCGTCATGGCGATGATGTTCTGGCGTGCCTCGGGAGTGATCCAGGCGTTGTGCGGTGTGACGATCAGGTTCAGCGGCTCCGTCAGGGCATCCAGTAGCGGATGGCCCTCCCGCGGAGGCTCGACAGGCAGTACATCCACCGCCAATCCGCCCAGTCTCCCTTCGCGCAAGGCCTCCAGCGCCGCTTCCTCGTCGATCACACCGCCACGGGCACAGTTGATCAACAACAGTGAAGGCTTCGCTCGAGTCAGGTTCTCGCGATTGATCAAGTGGCGGGTGGCTTGGGTCAAGGGACAATGCAGGCTGACGGCATCGGCCTGAGGAAGCACGTCCGCCAGAGCGGGGCGCGAATCATTGGCCTCATTGCCGGGACGCGCAGTGAACGTTACCTGCATGCCGAATGCCTGTGCCAGGCGTGCCACTTCCGAGCCCAGTTCCCCCTGACCGACCATGACCAGGTGTTTGTCTTTCAGTTGAAGCGTGGCGTGTCCCTGCAGACAGAAGAAATCACTGCGTTGCCACTGGCCTTCCTGCACGTCACGCTGGTAGAGAGGCAGCCGATTGGCCAGGGTGAGCAGCAGCATCAAGGTATGCTGGGAAACGCTTGCCGTGCCGTAGGCGGTGACATTTCTGACTGTGATTCCCAGGCGTTCTGCCGCCTCCATGTCGATATTGTTCAGCCCAGTGGCCATAACGCAGATCAATCTCAGATCGGGTAGCGCCTCGAGGGTTTCGTTATCCAGTACGACCTTGTTGACGATGGCGATATCCGCGCTCTTCAGGCGTTGCCTGGCCTGTTCCGTGGTGCTCTGATCATGTACTTCGAGGGTATCGACTTGACCCTGTATCGTGCTCAGGTCGATATCCGGTCCCAGACTCTGGGCGTCCAGCATCACGGCAGTAGACATGACTTTCCTCCAATCGTTGCCGGACGGTTCACTGACCTTGCCCGGCAGGGGTAACAAAAGGCTATAATGGCCGGCTTTAACGGCAGGCTTGGAATCGATATCCGCCGGCCACATATTGGGCAATGGCAGCCACTCGGTCTGCCCAAGCCCGGTAGGGTTGAAGCTTTTTCAGGAGTGATCAACATGCCCATCTACGAATATGAGTGCAAGGCCTGCGGCAATCGATTGGAAAAATTGCAGAAGCTCAACGCCGAGCCATTGGTCGACTGCCCTTCGTGCGAGCAGCCCGATCTGGTGCGGCTGGTATCGGCAGCAGGTTTCCGGCTGGCCGGTGGTGGATGGTATGAAACCGATTTCAAGACCGGCAGCAAGAAAAACCTGGCTGCCAATGGCAGCAGTGAAAAGCCTGCCTCCGAGCCAGCGTCCAAGAATGCCGCCAAACCCAGCGATACCGGCGGCAGCGCAACACCAAAACACAATGGTACCGCAGCTTGACCGCGGTAGCTTGAGCCCGCTGGGCTCCCTTTATTTCATTGCCACGCTATAGAACAGGATGAGACATGCGCAGCCATTATTGCGGCCAGCTGAACGAGACTCTGGTGGATCAAACGGTCACCGTATGCGGATGGGTACACCGCCGCCGTGATCATGGTGGGGTGATTTTCCTCGATATGCGCGACCGCGACGGTATCGCCCAGTTCGTGGTCGATCCCGACACCGCCGAAGCCTTCGCCAATGCCGACCGCGCACGTAGTGAATACGTCCTGCGCATTACCGGGCGAGTGCGCCTGCGTCCTGAGGGCACCCAGAATCCCAACATGCCCACCGGCATGATCGAAGTATTGAGCAAGGAAGTGGAAGTGCTCAATACCGCCGCCACTCCTCCCTTCCAGCTGGATGAACACGGCAAGGTGGGCGAAGAAGTGCGGTTGAAGCATCGCTACATCGACTTGCGCCGTCCGGACATGATCGAGAAGCTGCGCCTGCGTTCGCGCATTTCCCATAACGTGCGTGCCTTCCTCGAGAACCAGGGCTTCCTGGATATCGAAACGCCGGTGCTGACCCGTGCCACACCGGAAGGCGCGCGGGATTACCTGGTACCCAGCCGTACCCATGCGGGAAGCTTCTTTGCCTTGCCGCAATCGCCGCAGTTGTTCAAGCAGTTACTGATGGTGGCGGGCTTCGACCGCTACTACCAGATCGCCAAGTGTTTCCGTGACGAAGACCTGCGCGCGGACCGCCAGCCGGAATTCACCCAGATCGATATCGAAGCGTCTTTCGTGGAAGAAGGCGATATCATGGGCATCACCGAGTCCATGATTCGTCAGCTGTTCCAAGAAGTGCTCGCGGTCGAGCTGCCCGAATTTCCGCGCATGACCTGGCACGAAGCGATGCACCGTTATGGCTCCGACAAGCCCGACCTGCGCATTCCGCTGGAATTGACCGATGTCGATGACCTGATGCAGCAGGTCAAATTCAACGTCTTCTCCAGCCCGGCTAGTGACTCGGATGGCCGGGTCGCCGCACTCAAGGTGCCCGGCGGCGCCAAGCTGTCGCGCAAGGAGATCGATGCCTACACCAAGTTCGTTGGCATCTACGGCGCCAAGGGGCTGGCCTGGATCAAGGTCAACGATCGTTCGCAAGGCCTGGAAGGTCTGCAGTCACCCATCGTCAAGTTCATGGAAAACGTGATCGAGCAGTTGCTCGATCGGCTCGATGCCCAGGATGGCGATATCATCTTTTTCGGTGCGGACAAGGCGCGTATCGTCAACGAAGCTATCGGGGCGTTACGGGTCAAATTGGGTGCAGATCTCGATCTCTACACGCAAGAGTGGGCGCCGCTTTGGGTCGTCGATTTTCCCATGTTCGAAGCGGATGACAACGGCCGCTTGAGCCCGCTGCATCACCCGTTCACCGCACCTGCCTGTAGCCCGGAAGAACTCAAGGCGGACCCGGCCAAGGCACTTTCGCGTGCCTACGACATGGTACTCAACGGCACCGAGCTTGGCGGTGGTTCCATTCGTATCCACGACCAGACCATGCAGAGTACGGTATTCGATATTCTCGGCATTGGCGAAGAAGAAGCCCGCGAGAAGTTCGGCTTCCTGCTCGATGCGCTGCAGTATGGTGCGCCACCCCATGGTGGCTTGGCCTTCGGTCTCGACCGGCTGGTCATGCTGATGGTGGGGGCACGTACGATCCGCGAAGTCATTGCCTTCCCCAAGACCCAGAGTGCCGCCTGTCTGATGACGGATGCGCCGGGCGAGGTAAGCGCCGATCAGCTCAAGGACTTGAACATTCGCCTACGGCAGAAGGCCAAGCCCGAGACCGCCGGCGAGTAAGCAGCCAGGCTCCTGGTGAGCCATGCTCTTCTTGCACCTGGGGCAAGATGTGACACCGACGCCCAGGCGTCGGTGTTTTTTCATGGCACTTTTTTCCATAACTCATCTTTTCATAACCCTTCTTTTCATGTCACTTCACGGCAGGTATGCCCATGCGCATTCTGGGAGTGGACCCCGGCTCACGCATTACCGGGTACGGGGTCATCGAGCTGGCCGACACCAAGCCGCGCTACGTGGCCAGTGGATGTATACGAACGCGTAATGATGCCTTGGAGCAGCGGCTTGCCCAGATCTATGCCGGTCTCAGCGAGCTGATCGGTCAGCACCGCCCCGAAGTCGTGGCGGTGGAGCGGGTATTCATGTCTAAGAATGCCGATTCCGCTCTCAAGCTGGGCCAGGCACGTGGGGCGGCCATCGTATGCGTGGCCAATCATGGGCTGGCAATGGAGGAGTACGCCCCACGCCAGATCAAGCAGGCGGTCACCGGTCAGGGTGGAGCGGACAAGATTCAGGTGCAGCATATGGTGACAGCGGTGCTGGGTCTAAACGCCACGCCCCAGGAGGACGCGGCGGATGCGCTCGCTGCCGCGCTGACCTACGCCTATTCGCGCAGCGGCCTGGTTGCCGCCGGCAGTGTAAGTAGCAAACGAAAATCCTCGAGTTGGCGTCACTTCACGCCTTGACGCGCTTTCGACACTACTGGTCACTTGTACATGGGCGCTTTATAGTGAGCGCTTGACCATTCTTTGCCGTAGCGAGCTTGATATGATCGGACGCCTGCGTGGCCAGTTGCTGGAAAAACTCCCCCCCTGGGTCGTGATCGACGTCAACGGGGTCGGCTATGAACTGGAAGCCTCGATGAACACGCTGGTGGCTCTGCCGGCTCTCGGTGAAACCGTTTCGTTGTATACCCACTTGAGCGTTCGTGACGATGCTCATCTCTTGTACGGGTTCCTGCGTGAGCATGAGCGTGCCCTGTTTCGTGCATTGATCAAGGTAAACGGCGTTGGCCCGAAACTGGCGTTGGCGATACTGTCGGGTATGGATGAAGATGCCTTCATGCGGTGCGTGCGCGACGACGACAGCAAGACATTGACCCGGCTGCCGGGGGTGGGCAAGAAGACCGCCGAGCGGCTGATAATCGAGATGCGCGATCGTTTCCCGGACTGGAATGGAGCGAACCATGCTCCCCTGGCGTTGGAAGGCACGGCCAACGCCGCTTCAACGCGTGATGCGCTGGCCGATGCCGAATCAGCGCTGGTCAGTCTGGGCTACAAGCCGACGGAAGCCGCCAAGATGCTGACTGGGCTGGAGCAGGACCAGACCACGGAAGAATTGATCAAGGCGGCCTTGAGCCGACGCATGGCTGGATAAGTTAACCGAGATGGGGTCTATGCTAGAACACGATCGGCTGATCGCCGCGGAAAAAGAGCAGGGTGAAGGGCGTTTCGATCATGCGATTCGTCCCAAGCGGCTGGAGGAGTATATCGGCCAGCCTCGCGTTCGCGAGCAACTCGAGATTTTCATCAGTGCGGCTCGTCGTCGGGAGGAGAGTCTCGATCATACGCTAGTATTCGGCCCGCCGGGATTGGGCAAGACCACCCTGGCCAACATCATCGCCGAGGAGATGCAGGTCGGGCTCAAGTCGACCTCAGGGCCGGTGCTGGAACGGGCGGGCGATCTGGCCGCCATGCTGACCAATCTCGAACCTGGAGATGTGCTTTTCATCGACGAGATACATCGACTCTCCCCGGTTGTGGAAGAGATTCTCTATCCGGCCATGGAGGATTTCCAGCTCGATATCATGATCGGCGAAGGCCCGGCGGCGCGTTCCATCAAGCTGGATCTGCCCCGTTTCACCTTGGTGGGCGCGACGACGCGCGCAGGGCTATTGACGTCGCCGTTGCGGGATCGTTTCGGTATCGTTCAGCGCCTGGAATTCTATAATCTGGAAGAACTGACGGAAATCGTGCGTCGATCGGCCCGGTTGCTGGAGGTGGAGGCCAGCGAAGAGGGCGCCATCGAAGTCGCCAGACGCTCCCGAGGTACGCCGCGCATCGCCAACCGCCTGCTACGCAGGGTGCGAGACTTTGCCCAGGTCAAAGGTACCGGTGCCATCGACGCAGCCATTGCCGATGCTGCACTGAACATGCTCAATGTCGATCATCATGGCCTGGATCACATGGACCGCCGCCTGCTGCTGGCCATGATCGAGAAATTCGATGGCGGCCCGGTGGGTGTCGATTCGCTCTCGGCTGCTATCGGTGAAGAGCGGGACACCATCGAAGACGTCATCGAGCCCTATCTGATTCAGCAAGGCCTGATGATGCGAACCGCCCGGGGGCGGGTGGTGACCCGACAGGCGTGGCAGCACTTTCAATTGGCTCCCCATGAAAAAGCCCTCGATACGGTAGGTGAACTTCGACCATGAGCGAGGCACCACGCGAATTTAGCTTACCGGTAAGGGTATATATCGAAGATACTGACGCCGGCGGCATCGTCTACTACGTTAACTATCTGAAATTCATGGAGCGCGCTCGTAGCGAATGGCTTCGCCAGCACGGCTTCACCCAGCAGTTGCTGCTTCAGGATGACGTTCAGTTGGTGGTGCATCGCTTAAGCTGCCACTATAGCCGTCCGGCCCGCCTGGACGACGCGTTGCACGTTTCTGCCCGGGTGACCAACGTCAGCCGCTGCCGTCTGGTTTTCCATCAAGAGGTTACCCGTGACCAGGAACTCTTGTGCGCCGCAACAGTCGAGATAGCTTGCCTGAGTGCCGAGCGACTTAGACCTATTGCATGGCCGGACGCATTGCGCCAATGTCTGGCCCTGGATTCCACCCTTACCGGCCGTAACCACGGCTCACATGATTGACGAGGACACCTGTGAACGATAACACCATGTCCATTCCCCACCTGATCATGAATGCCAGTACCGTCGTGCAGCTGGTCATGCTGCTGTTGATTATTGGCTCGATTCTTTCCTGGGTGGTGATTTTTCAACGTAGCCTTGCCCTTCGGCGCGCCAAACGTGACTACAAGGAGTTCGAAGAAACCTTCTGGTCAGGTGTCGACCTCAACGAACTGTATCGTGATATCCCGGCGGAAGACCCCAACCAAGGTGCCGAACATATCTTCCAGGCGGGGTTTCGCGAATTCAATCGATTACTGCCCAAGACCCGTAATCCCGAAACGGTTCTGGAAGGGGTGCAGCGCAGTATGCGTGTGGCCTGGTCACGTGAGGAAGATCGCTTGACACTGCACCTGATCTTCCTGGCCACAGTAGCATCCGCAAGCCCTTATATTGGCTTGTTCGGAACGGTATGGGGGATCATGGGATCGTTCCAATCACTTTCCATGGCGCAGCAGGCCACCTTGGCTACGGTGGCACCCTGGATCGCCGAAGCGTTGATCGCCACGGCCATGGGGCTGTTGGCCGCCATTCCGGCGGTCATCTTCTATAACAGGCTCTCCAACGAAGCCGCTCGGTTGCTGGGCAAGTACGAGGACTTTGCGGAAGAGTTTCATTCCATCCTGCATCGTAACCTGCAGGGCCGCGATACCACTGCAGCCTAGGGAGTCGGATCATGCAAGGACCCTATAACCCCAAGGGCCGCGGCAAACCGATGGCGGAAATCAACGTCGTGCCATTTATCGACGTGATGCTGGTATTGCTGGTGATATTCATGATCACGGCCCCCATGCTGACTCAGGGCGTGCAAGTCGAATTGCCTCAGGTATCGTCGGAACCCATTGAAACCCCGGAAGATCTCGACCCCATCATCATTTCGGTGGAAAGTGCCGGTACCTACCATATCTCGATGGGCGAAGACACGACGGCGGTAAGCCTGGACGATATGGCAGAGAGAGTCATGGCGATTCTACAACGTCGACCGGAAACGCCAGTCATGGTGCGTGGAGACAAGCAGGTACCGTACGGCGAAATCGTGGTACTGATGAGCACGCTTCAGCGGTCGGGAGTCGCCAATGTCGGCTTGATTTCCGAGCCTCCCCAGGATGGTTAAGGAAAGGATGTTTAAGAACAGCAAGACTGTGAAGAGTACACAGCGTGACCGCCAGCTCGTTGGTTATACTTTGCCGACGATTCTGGCTGTAGCACTGCATTTGCTCATTCTGGCGTTCAGCCTGGTTAACTGGCCCGACTTCTCCGAGGAGCGAGAAACCACGTCGATCGTACAGGCCACGCTGATCGGGACGCAGACCCAGACCGATCAGGCTCAGCAAGTTTCTGAAGAGCAGGCCGCCATGGAGGCTCCACAAGCTACCGAGCAGGAGGCCGAAACGGAGCCAGAGACTCAGTCGGCTGAAGTCGAGCGGGCCGCGCAACAAGCCGCCGAAGAGCAGGCCCGGGAGCAGGCGCGTCTGGAAGCCGAGCGAGAAGCGGCGCGGCTTGAGGCGGAACAGGACGCCCAGCGGCGAGCGGAGGAAGCCCAGCGCCAGGCGGAGCAGCGTGAGGAACAGGCTGCCATTCGAGCGCGCGAAGCCGAGGAACAGCGCCATCGTGAAGAACAGGCCCAACGCGAACGCGAAGCCGAGGAGCAGCGCCAGCGTGAAGAACAGGCCCAACGCGAACGCGAAGCCGAGGTGCAGCGCCAACGAGAGGAACAAGCCCAACGCGAACGCGAAGCTGAGGAGCAGGCTCAGCGCGAGCGTGAAGCCGAGGAGCAGCGTGAACGCGAGGAACAGGCCCAACGCGAACGCGAGGCCGAGGAGCGGCGCCAGCGTGAGGCAGCAGAAGCAGCAGAAGCAGCAGAAGAAGCCATGCAGCGCCAGCTGGCAGGCGAGGCCGAAGCTGCCGCCAATGCCCGCCAGGCGCAGCAGGCAATGAACAGCTTCGGCGCTATCGTACGTCGAGCGGTAGAACAAGCGTGGTTGATACCGGCAGGATCAAGCGATTCCATGACGGCAACGTTACAGATCAGGTTGGGACCGTCCGGCGAGATATTCAATGTCACTGTGCTAAATTCTAGTGGCGATGCAACGTTTGACCGTTCCGCTGTCCAAGCGGTGGAACACGCAGCACCTTTTGGTGAGTTACGCGATTTACCGCCCGAGGTACAACGTGACTCGCGACAACTTACTTTACGCTTCACTCCGGGGGATGTTCGCTGATGCGTACTTTGCACAAAGCCTGGTTGTTTACCGCCTTGCTGCTGTTGAGCAGCTTGGCGCAGGCCAACCTGTCGATCGAAATCACGCGAGGCAGTGACCGAGCCTTGCCCATTGCCGTGGTTCCCTTTGCCGAAGAGGGGGAGCTGCCCGAGGATGTTGCCCAGATCATTCAGGACGATCTCGAGCGGAGTGGCTTCTTTGCACCATTGGAGCGTAGCGGGATGTTCGAACGTCCCACTCGGGGAGACGATGTACAGTTCGGCAATTGGCGTTCGCTGGATGTACGTTATGTCGTGGTCGGTCGGGTCAGCACGGCCAGTGGCGGTTACCGCGTGGAGTACGAACTGATGGATGTCAGTGGTCAGCGGCAGATGCTGGGAGAGACGGTGACTGCCGACCCGAATGATCTGCGCGGCGCGGCGCACTACGCTAGCGATCAGATATTCGAGGCGATCACCGAGATCCGTGGAGCCTTCTCGACCAAAATTGCCTACGTTACTGCCGGTGGGGTCGGCGACGACATGCAGTTCGGACTCTACGTTGCCGATTCCGATGGTCGCAACAGCCAGCAGGTATTGACGTCGGACCAGCCGATTCTTTCACCCGCCTGGTCCCCCGATGGGCGCAAGCTGGCCTATGTCTCGTTCGAGTCTGGACGCCCATCCATTTATATCCAGGAGGTCTCGAGTGGACAGCGGGTACGCGCGACTTCCTTCGAAGGGATCAATGGCGCACCGGCCTGGTCTCCGGATGGCCGCAAGCTGGCCATGTCGCTCTCCAAGGATGGCCAACCGGAAATCTATGTCATGAACGTCTCCGGTGGCAGTTTCGAACGGCTGACTCAAAGCAACAGTATCGATACCGAACCCGCCTGGGCGCCGGATGGCCGCAGCCTGCTGTTTACCTCGGATCGTAGCGGCGGCCCGCAGCTCTACCGTTACGACCTGGGCAGCGGCGAGACCCAGCGCTTGACCTTCACCGGCAACTATAACGCTCGGGGCCGCTTCTCTCCCGATGGGGAAGAGATATTCATGATCCATCGTTCCAACCGCGGTTATCAGGTGGCGCGACAGAATCTGGAAAGTGACAGGTTGGTGATAATCAGTGAATCACAACAAGATGAATCTCCTAGTGTTGCGCCCAACGGGACCATGGTAATCTTCGCTACCCAACAGGGTGACAATGGGGTACTGAGTGCTGTTTCCGCTGATGGACGTTCATCATTTCGGCTACCCTCACCACAAGGCGATGTACGCGAACCCGCGTGGTCCCCTTTCTTAAATTGATGATGGCATGGAATCCATGCAGGCAAGGAGTCTGACTATGCAACTCAAGCCGTTAGCCCGGACGTTGGCGATTGCTTTATCTCTGGCGGTAGTCGCTGGCTGTTCCAGCACGGGGGGGACCCAGGACGGGGATTCATACGGTTCTCAGGATGGCACGAGCGGTATCGGCACCGGTACATCAGGCGCCGGTACCGGCCAATATGGCAGCACGACCGGTGGAAGTGCCGGCGGGGCGGGCCAACAGGCGGATTCCCGGATTCCCGAAGTTCGCACCATCTATTTCGATTTCGACCGCGACACGATCAAAAGCGAATATGAATCCGTGGTCATGGCCCACGCACGCTACCTGCGCAGCAACCCGAACGCCCAGGTGGTACTGCATGGCCACACTGATGAACGCGGTACCCGTGAATACAACATGGCCCTCGGTGAGCGTCGTGCCAACGCCGTGCAGCGCTTCTTGAATAGCCAGGGTGTTTCACCTTCACAAATGAGCGTAGTCAGCTATGGCGAAGAGCGCCCTGCGGAACGGGGCAGCAATGACCGTGCCTATTCCCAGAATCGTCGCGTCGTGTTCAGCTACTGACCGCAGCGAGAAACCATTGAGAAACAGCACTCGGCAAAGCAATTTGCCGGGTGCTTTCGCTCACTCTAGTGAGTGTTGGATGGAGTCGTTCATGAATCACAGACTCAAATGGCGCACCATGAGGCAGTTCGGCACGGGAGCCCTCATGCTGCCGCTGCCCTTATTGCCCATGCAGGCCCTGGCTCAGCAGCCGGTGGTGCAGGATCTCAGTTCCGGGTCCGATTCCAGTTCATTTTATCAGCAGACGGAAACCCGCGAGGCATCTACCGGCAACCTGGTGCTGTTCAATCAAGTACAGGAACATCAGCAGGAAATCCAGCAACTACGCGGCCAGATCGAAGAGCTTCGTCATCAGCTGGAACAGATACGCCGCCAGTCGCAGCAGCAGTATCTGGATATCGAAGACCGACTGATGAGCAGCGCCCCTTCTACCGTTGAGGAAGCTACGCCCCAGGTGGAACCCGAAGCGGCACAGCAGGTGGCACAGACACCATCACCCAGTGGTGTGAGCGAAGAGGCTCAAGCCGATTACCAGGCGGCGTTCGCCCATGTGCAGGCACGACGGTTCGAGGAAGCCATCGCGGCATTCGAGGATTTCGTCGCCTCACATCCCGATACTCGGCTGACTCCCAATGGCTATTATTGGCTGGGTGAATTGTACGCTGCGGAAGGTAACCTGGAAGCGGCAGATCAGGCCTTTTCCCGGGTCATAGATGAACATGGTGGTAGCAGCAAGGTGCCCGATGCGCTCTACAAGCTGGGCCTGGTCAAGGCTCGTCAGGGGGAGCCGGAGCGCAGTCGTGAGCTGCTCGATCAGGTTCGCGAAGACTACCCCCAAAGTAGTGCCGCAGGTCTAGCGTCCGATTTCCTGCGCCAATGATCAGGATAGGCTCCCTTGCGCCACCGGTTGCAAGGTAAACGCAACAGAAAGAATGCCCAAGGAATCGACATGAGTTGCAAGATTGATTTTCAACCTTCCGCGGATTTGCTCAAGGAGCGTATCGTACTCGTTACCGGAGCAGGTGATGGTATCGGACGCGCAGCGGCCTTGAGCTATGCACTTCATGGAGCCACGGTCATTCTTCTGGGGCGTACGATCTCCAAGCTCGAGAAGGTCTACGACGAAATCGAGGAAGCAGGCGGACCGCAGCCGGCGATCTTCCCGCTGAATTTCGAAGGTGCTACGTTAAAAGATTTCCACGATATGGCGGAAACCCTGCACAAGGAGTTCGGCCGCCTCGACGGTATTCTTCACAATGCCGGTCTGCTGGGGCGCATTACGCCTTTCGAGCAGTACAATCCCGAACTATGGGGCCAGGTCATGCAGGTCAATATCAATGGGCCGATCTGGATGACACAGGCATTGCTACCTCTGCTGCAGGCCTCGGAAGACGCTTCGGTCATCTTCACTTCCTCAGGTGTCGGACGGAAGGGGCGGGCATTCTGGGGAGCCTACTCCGTGTCGAAGTTCGCCACCGAAGGATTCATGGAAGTATTGGCCGATGAGGTCGGCAGCCAGGACAATTTGCGCGTCAATACGCTCAACCCTGGCGCCACCCGTACCCAGATGCGCCGCAGCGCGTATCCCGGCGAAGATGCGGCTACCCTGCGCACACCGGAGGAGATCATGCCGACCTACTTGTGGCTGATGGGCCCCGATAGCCGGGGCATCAATGGCCAGAAATGGGACGCCCAGCCTCCACGCGGCTGACTCGGTACGCTTATAGGGTTTTCAAGTCGGCGACCAGTTCCTCACAACTCGCGAACCATAGATCCGCCGGCCAACGGCGGTAGTCGTCATGCTCGGCGATATAGCCGTAGCCTACCGCGACCGCCGTCATTCCCGCCGCCTTGGCGGCCTGTATGTCACGCAGATGATCCCCCACATACCAGCACTGAGCCGGTGGCACCCGAAGTCTTTCGGCTGCCGCCCACAAGGGATCTGGAGCGGGTTTCTTAACGGGAAGGTCATCGGCGCACACCAGCGCGCCCGGATTGAGTGCCAAGATTTCCAGCAGTGCCTCGGTATACCGCCGGGGCTTGTTGGTCACTACGCCCCAGGGCCGGTTTTGTGCTTCCCACTCCTCCAACCAATGTTCCAGCGGCGGAAATACCCGGCTATGCTCGGCGACAGCTCGCTCGTAGGCTTCGAGGAGAAAGGTTCGAGCCTGAGCATGGCCTGGCGAGTCCGTCTCCAGACCCAGGGCCAGGGTAACCAGCGCGCTGCCGCCGTTGGATACTTCCCTGCGGATAATCTCGAAGGGCAGGGCATCCAGTCCATGGTGGCGACGCAACGCATTGGTCGCCTGGGCGAGATCCGGTGCGGTGTCGACCAGCGTTCCATCCAGGTCGAAGATGATCGCTCGTGGACCGGGGGCACTGCTCGGAAGTGGCTCGCCTGGAGTCATGCGCTACCTACCTTGCGACAGTACATCATGTAGTTGACCGAGACATCATTCGCCACCAGCCGATAGCGGCGGGTGAGGGGGTTGTAGGTCAGCCCGCTCTGCTCCCGCACTTCAAGACCACTGGCACGGTTCCATGCCGCCATCTCCGAGGGGCGAATGAACTTGGCGTAATCGTGGGTACCCTTGGGCAGCAATTGTAATACGTATTCCGCTCCCAGAATGGCGAAGGCGTACGCCTTGGGCGTTCGATTGATGGTGGAGAAGAAGACGTAACCGCCCGGGCGTACCAGGGCACTGCAAGCGCGAACCACGGAGGCCGGGTCGGGCACATGCTCCAGCATTTCCATGCAAGTGACCACATCGAACTTGCCCGGGCGTGACGCCGCCAGTTGCTCGACGCTGATATTCTGGTAATCGATACTCAGCCCGCTCTCGGCGGCATGCAAACGAGCCACGCCGAGTGGCGCTTCGCCCAAGTCTATGCCAGTGACCTGGGCTCCGCGATGCGCCATGGCCTCGCTGAGAATGCCCCCCCCGCAGCCCACATCAAGGACGTTCTTGCCAGCGAGCCCAGTACGGGCGTCAATGAAATCAAGACGTAAGGGATTGATGTCGTGAAGAGGCTTGAATTCGCTGTGAGGGTCCCACCAACGGCTCGCCAGCGCTTCGAATTTGGCTATTTCCGCAGCATCGACGTTGCCGTGGGGGACGTTAGGAGTGCTATCCTGAGTTGTCACTGGCATGCCATGACTCCAAGGTCGGTATCGATTGGCGCCGGGTGGAAGGTGGCAACCCCTGACGCCTTCAGTATTATGGGCATTCTAACCACTCCTGGCTCGGAACGCATGAAAAGGATATCCATATGATTCGTAAAGCCGTACTTCCCGTGGCAGGGTTTGGTACCCGCTGCCTCCCCGCATCCAAGGCTATCCCCAAGGAAATGATCACCATAGTGGACCGGCCGGTGATTCAGTATGTCGTTGAAGAGGCAGTAGCGGCGGGAATACGCGATATCGTCTTGGTGACCCATGCAAGCAAGAGTGCGATTGAAAACCACTTCGACAAGCACTTCGAACTGGAAGCGGGACTGGAAGCCAAGGGCAAGTATGAATTGCTGGAAACGCTGCGTTCCATCGTGCCCGATGACGTCAATATCATCAGCATACGCCAGGGCGAACCCCTGGGCCTGGGGCACGCCGTCCTGTGTGCCCAGCCGATCATTGGCGACGAGCCGTTCGCCGTATTGCTGCCTGATGTCCTGGTGGACTCCCATGCCCTGTCCCAGCCCGATTTGAGCGGCATGCTGCACGCTTACGAAAGTAGCCAGACCGCCCAGTTGATGGTTGAGGAAGTCCCTTGGGAGAAAGTCTACAAGTACGGCATTGTCGCCCCCGAGAACGAGATGCCTGGCCCCGGGAAATCCTGTGGTTTGAAGGGCATGGTGGAGAAGCCCGAGCGGGAGGCCGCTCCCTCCAACCTGGCGGTGATTGGCCGCTATGCATTGCCCGCGAGCATCTTCCCCCTGTTGGCCCAGACGCCGCCGGGAGCCGGTGGCGAAATACAGCTGACCGATGCCATCGAAACACTGCGCAGCCAGGAAGGGGTGCAGGCCTATCGCATGCAGGGAAGCACCTTTGATTGTGGCCATCAGTTGGGCTATCTGGAAGCCACGCTTGCCTACGGACGTCGCCATCCCGTGTTTGGAGAAGGTTTCAGAGAATTGCTGGCTCGCTACCATCAAGGAGAATAGTCGATGCGTGTTCTGGTGCATGGTAGTGAGTTGACCGCCGCCACGGCTGCGGCGGCCCTTTCCTGGGTGGGGCATCAGGTGCAATGGTTGCCTCATGCTTCAGCGCCCTGGTCACAATTACAGAGGACCGACTGGCTGAAACGCGAGCCTTACCTGTTGAATCAAATCGAGGAAAGTCAACGCGAAGGCACCTTGCGCCTGGTCGAGGAGGACAGTGAGCTTGACCAGCCCGAGGTTCTTTGGCTCTCCCTTTCGCCTGCTCAGCGCAATGCAGCCGACAGCCTGCTGAAAACGGTAATGAGCATGCATCCGGGCGGACTCGTGTTGATCAACAATTCGACCTTTCCGGTAGGCGAAACGGAACGCCTGGCGACGCTGGCCGAAGGAGTGGCAATGGGCAGCGTCGCCTTGCCCGATATGCTGGAAGAGGGGCGCGCCTGGGAAATATTCACCCGGCCCGGTCGCTGGCTGTTAGGGTGTGATGAGGATCTGGCGGAGAAAGTGACCCGTGAACTGCTGCGCGCCTTCAACCGCCGCAGCGAAGTCTTCCAACGCATGCCACGACGGGCGGCGGAACTGACCAAATTGGCGATCAATGGCATGCTGGCCACGCGAATCAGCTACATGAACGAAATCGCGGGACTGGCGGATTCGCTCGAGGTAGATGTCGAGCATGTGCGCCAGGGGATGGGAGCCGACTCGCGTATCGGTTTCGAATATCTTTACCCCGGTTGTGGATTCGGTGGGCCGAATTTCTCCCGAGATCTGATGCGCCTGGCGGATGTTCAATCCGCCAGCGGGCGCCACTCCGCCCTGCTGGAGCAGGTCCTGGATATCAACGAACAGAAGAAGGAAACGCTGTTTCGCAAGCTCTGGGCACATTTTCAGGGCGATCTCAACGGACGTACCATCGCTATCTGGGGTGCCGCCTTCAAGCCCGGTACCGCGCGTATCGACCATGCCCCGGTATTGACACTGCTCAAGGCTCTCTGGGCGCAAGGAGCCAAGGTTCAGCTGCATGATCCCGCGGCAATTCCCGCTCTGCTCGAGGAAGTGGGAGAGCGTAGCGATCTGGTAACGTTCAGCCGCGACCCTTACCAGGCCTGCGAGGGAGCCGATGTGCTAATGCTGGTCACCGAGTGGAAGCTCTACTGGAATCCGGATTGGCAGCGCCTGGCAGGCCACTTGAAGGAGAAGCTCGTCCTCGACGGTCGCAATATCTACGACCCTCGTTATGTGGCTAGCTGCGGCTTACAGTACCGGGGAATCGGGCGTCGAGCCGACCCCTCCATCATTTGAGGAAATACCATGCCCGACTCAGCTCCAACGCGTCACCGGATTGTCCCGGATGTGGATCAAAGCCTGACCGCCCAGCATCTGCGCCATCCGCGAGGGCCATCCATATGGCCGCTATGGCTGATGATCTTTCTGATCCTGATCCTTCTGGCGGGAGCGGGAGCAGCGGTGTGGTATGAACGGGAACGCATGCAGCAGGAGTTGTATCGGCTCAGTGGCGAAGTATCCAACATGCATGCGCGCCTGGATGCCGGCAGCAGCGATGTGGAAGAAAACCTGGCCATAGCCCAGGCACAGTTGGCCACCTTGTTCCAGGAACAGGAGCAACTGGCCATCGCGCTGACGGATACTCGTCAGGAGTTTTTCTCCCTGCAAACCGAAGAGGAGGCGGCAGCAGGAGCTTCCTCGGAAGCGCTCGATTCTCTCAATCAGCAAATTTCCCGCATCGAGGCCAATGGCGAGCTACGCGATGATCAACTGGAAGCCATTCATATTTCGCTTCAATCGCTTGAGCAGGCCGGCACGGAAGGACGGCAAAACCTGATCGAGGAGGTGGCTCATCTGGAGCAACGTCTCGAGCAGCAAGGCACGCGGCTGGAGCGGGAGATCGCTCAGTTGCAAGAAGAGGTGCTGGAGCGCCAGGAGGCCTTGGCGCAACGAAGCGTAGACCAGCAGACCCTCGACGAAGCCTTGGCGGAATTCGCCGAACGAGATAGCGCAGAAGACGATGAGGAGCTTGTCTCGCGAATCAACACCCTCGCCGCCGATGTTCGCCAGGTGCGTCAGGCACAACTCGCCTTTAGCGCTCAATTGGAGATGTTGCGCTAACGTATAACGTATCGACTGCTGAAATGGCAGGTAGCCTCGCCTCATCACTGTTTTAGGATTAAGTTATGCAAGGAAAACGCGTGGGGCGCTCTATACGTGTGGCATTGAACCTCATGGTGGTGGGGCTGGGCATGGCCGGCTCTACCAGTTGGGCCATGAATGCCCAAATCGAAGGGGTTGAAGGGGAAATCGCCGACAATGTGCGTCTCTATCTCGATGAGGTCGAGGCCGAACAATACAGTGACGAGCGACTCGAGGGCGAGGTTCGCCAGCGAACACGCGAAGCCATGCGAGTTTTCGGCTATTACGAGCCGCAAATAGAACTGCGGCGATTGCAGCCCGACGAAGCCCGGCTAATCATCGAGCCAGGTCCCCGAATCAATATCGAAGTACTCGAGATACTGCTGCGAGGGGATGCCGCTGACGATCCACCCTTCAAGGAGGCAGTAGAAAATTTTCCTCTGGAGGAGGGAGATCCATTACTGCATGCTCCATGGGATAGTTTGAGGCGCCAGCTTTCCGGCCTCTCCCTGGAGCGAGGCTACTTCGATTGGGGGTTCGCCGATCGGCGCATGGAAGTACGCCCCTTCGAACAGAGTGCGCGGTTATACATGGATTTCGATAGTGGCCCGCGCTACCGGTTCGGCAACATCCGTATCCGTGGCAGCCATATCCAGCCTGATCGCCTCAAGCGCATGCAGACCTTCGAGACCGGCGAGCCTTACCTGGCCTCCGAGCTCGCCCGCTACAATCAACGCTTGGGTGAAACCGGCTGGTTCAGTTCGGTATCGGTTCGCCCGCGTCTCGAGACTGCCCATGAGCTGGTGATCTCCGAGCCGGACAAGTCGCCATGGTGGGAGGAGGCCACACTCACCGCAGGCGGAGAGCGTCGCCCCCGCTTGAGTGCCGCTTCACTGGGGAGTGCCATGGCGGTCCACCAGTCCGAGAATACGCGCTTACCCATCGATGTCAGTGTGGAACCCGCCGACCGCCACCGTTTCGAAATCGGGGTCGGTTATGCCACCGATGTGGGACCGCGCCTGCGCTTTGGCTGGGATCAGCCTTGGATCAATCGCCGGGGGCATAGCCTGAAACACGATCTGTATCTGTCGGCCCCCGAACAGCGATTTACCGGGGTCTACAACATCCCCCTGGAAGACCCGGTACGCGATAACTATCGTCTTCAATACGGCCTACGCAGTGAAGACGATAACGACACCCGTACTCTCGAGGCCACGGTGGAACTCGCGCGTCGCTGGGAATTCGAGAATCGCTGGGTTCAGACGCTCTATTGGCGCACGACCTACGAGGATTTCACCCAAGGGGGCGACAAGGCGCAAGTGCTGATCTATTACCCCGGTATTCAGTGGAGTCGCACGCGTACACGCAATTCCCGTTTTCCCAGCTGGGGGGATCGTCAGCAGCTATCGCTGGAATATTCCGATACCGCCTGGGGATCGGATGCGCAGTTCTTCCGCCTGACCGGCGACAGTGAATGGATTCGCATGCTCGGCAACGACAACCGTTTCGTCGGGCGTCTGAGCGTGGGGGCCATTGCTACCAGCGATTTCGACAGGATTCCGCCATCATTGCGCTTTTTTGCCGGGGGCGACAGAAGTGTGCGTGGTTACTCCTATGAAAGTTTGGCCCCGACCAATGACCAGGGGCGGCTACGCGGCGGGCAGCAGAAACTGACAACCAGTGTCGAGTACCAGCGGCGTGTTTCAGGGGATTGGTGGGGGGCCGCCTTTGTCGATAGCGGCGATGCGTTCGATGACTGGGCGCCGAATGATCTCAAGACCGGTGCCGGGTTAGGGGCTCGCTGGATATCGCCAGTGGGGCCCATCCGCTTCGATATCGCTCACCCGTTCGATCATGACGATGATTGGCGCGTGCATTTTTCCATCGGTCCTGAATTCTAGGAGATGCGTGTTGACGCAAGCAACGCCCGCCCCAACACATGAAAACGACAAGCCCGCAGGAACGACACGCGTCAAGATGTCCTCACGCCGCCGCACCGGGCTTGCGGCGTGGAGCCTGTTGCGCCTGGTCATCGTACTCCCCGTGTGGCTCATGGGGCTGGCATTGCTCTTGGCTGGTGTCGCACTGTCCCCCTGGGGAACCGGTTTTTTGCTCGACCAAGGCGCGCAGCGGGGGATTTTTCAGCTTTCCGGCCACGAAGGCGACTTGTTCGGTCACTTCGTACTGGAGGACTTTCAACTGGAAGCCGGACCGGCACAGATCGACGTGTCTCATCTCGAGCTGGAGTGGGCGGATGACTGCCTGCTGTCGCGGCGGCTATGCCTGGAAAATCTCGTAGTCGATGGTGCCAATATTCGTCTTGTTCAGGGGGAGCCTGGCGAAGCGCCTGAGCAAGCCCCGGCCGACGGCCAGAGCGCTTCGCTGCCATTGCCTTTCCCCGTCGAGTTGCGAAAC
This sequence comes from Halomonas sp. Bachu 37, assembly GCF_039691755.1. NCBI lineage: Bacteria > Pseudomonadati > Pseudomonadota > Gammaproteobacteria > Oceanospirillales > Halomonadaceae > Halomonas > Halomonas kashgarensis. Next base: position 1,018,850 of record NZ_CP137552.1, read on the forward strand.
GTGGAGCTCAACGACGTGTCGCTTGACCTGGGGAACGGCACGCGCATCGAATGGGAGGCCTTCAGCGGCGGGGCCATCGCCGAGGATGGCACCGTCACCTTGCAACCCACGCATCTGGCAAGTCCACGAATCTACCTGCCGCCCAGTCCCGGCGAACAGCTTACAATCGATACACCGAGTGCATTGACCGCCGTGGCGATTGATAGTGCCAACGAGCTTGTCGCCCATGAAAGTATCGCCAACGAGACGACGCCGGACGACGGCGCTGATTCGGCGACGTTCATCGAAACGTTGCAAGAACGCGAGCGATTGCAGTTGCCCGACATCACGCTGCCGGTCGATATCCGCGTTCCCGACCTGACGGTTGAGGATCTGGTGTTGGATGGGGCCTTTGATTATCACGTGGACCGCTTACAGCTCGATGCATCGTTCGTCGACCAGCGCCTCGAGGTGCGCCAGTTCGAGCTAGCCTCGGCCGATGCCAATGTGAGCTTGCATGGCGAAGCGTTGCTGCGAGACGACTACCCTCTGGATATGACCCTGGAAAGTGAGCTTTTCCTGCCCGAGCGCTATCCTGAGCTTGCAGGGCAGAAAATTCGTCTGGAGCTGTCCGGTAGCCTGGCGGATTTGCAGGTGGGTCTCGCACTTGCGGGACCCATCCAGGCCGACCTGGAAGGCCGTGTCGACGCCCTGGCACCCACCTTGCCGTTCCAGGCCTCTCTGTCCAGTGAACGTCTGCAATGGCCGCTGGAAGGAGACGCGAACGAGGCAGAGGCAACACCCTATATCGCCGAGTCCTTGCAAGCCGATATCGAAGGCAGCTTGGCCGACTACCAGGTGGACCTGTCATCGCGAGTCGAAGGCCCGCAAATTCCCCCGACGATGGTTGAACTGGAGGGCGAAGGTGATCTCCAACACTTCAACTGGTCATCGCTGTCGCTCCGCCTCGAGGAGGGCGGCCTGGTCAGCGAAGGTAGCATCGACTGGAGTGACGGCCTCCAGGTACGCGCCGGTATCGATCTGGATCAATTCGATCCTTCGCTATTCGTCGAGGATCTGGAAGGACGACTCGACGGCAATGCCGAGTTCACCTTCCTGCAGCAGGAAGATGCCTGGGCTTTGCAAGTCCCCTCGCTTTCCGTCGAGGGACGCTTGCAGGAGTATCCGCTCTCCCTCGAGACGTCATTCGATCTCGACAGTGACTTGCGCCTACAGCTTGAGCGTCTCGATTTTCACCAAGGTAACAATCAGGTCCAGGCGTCGGGCATTGTCAGCGAGAGCAACATGCAACTGGATGCAGAAATCGCGTTGCGCCAGCTCGATAGTCTGCACCCCGATCTGGCGGGCACACTGACGGGAACCGTAATCGGCCGAGGCGATCTTCAGCAGCCCGCTATCGATCTCGATATCGAGGGATCGGCGCTGCGTTTTGGTGAAAACCGGGTCGATTCTCTATCGCTTGTCGGTACTACCCGTGGCCGGGACGACCCGCGCGTGGACTTGCAGCTGAATGCCGCCAGTGTGGCGGCAGGTGGGCAACGCCTTGACGATATCGCCTTGAGCCTGGATGGGCGGCTCTCTCAGCATCGTCTGACTATCCAGGCCGATAGTGGCGAAGGCTCACCTGTATCCGGGGCCCGGCTTAGCCTTCAGGGCGATTTCGACCAGGCGGCGGGACGCTACCAGGGGGAGCTTTCCCAACTGGAAGTCGATAGTGATTTTGGCGATATTCGGCTGGACCAGCCGACTCGTTTCAGTGCCAATCTCGACGATACGAGCGGACGCCTCGAACCTTTCTGTCTGCGCCGGGAGCAGGGCGGCCTGGTATGTCTGGAAGAAACGTTGCAGGCGTCGGCCGATCAGGGCCGGGCTCGACTGTCACTGCGTGAAGTTCCGATGGAAACGCTCGAGGCGGCTTTTCCCGATGATTGGCAATTGACGGGCGATACCACCGCTGGTCTGCAGGTCGACTGGCGTCAGGCGGGGGCGGCCTGGCAGGCCGAGCTGGGAGTCGTCAGCGATCTAGCCATCACGGCGGTCAATGATTTCGGCCAACCGGTGAGGCTGCCACGTACCCGACTGGACGCCTCCATTAACGCCGATCAAGCTCGTGCCGACAGCACGATCACGCTGACCCTGGCCGATGCCGGTGAGCTTCGCCTTGAGCTGGGAATCGCAGACCCGCTCGGAGAAGGCAGGCTCGACGGACGTTTGACCGCTGACGATATCGAATTGTCTCCTTATCGTAGCCTCATTGCGGGGCTCGACGTACTGGAGGGTCGTGTCGGGGGCGAGATACTGATCGGTGGCACCACCACGTCGCCGGGCCTGGAAGGGGGAATACGGGTTACCGGCATCCGCGCGCGAGGGCCGGATATCCCGGTACATATCGAGGATGGTGAGCTGGCGATCAATTTCGATGGCGACCAAGGTGATATCAATGGTTACCTGGCGGCCGAGCAAGGCCGCCTTAACATCAGTGGAGACGCCGTCTGGCCGAGCAGTGACGACTGGCGGATAGGGGTCGACCTGAATGCGGTCGAATCCCCCTTGCTGGTGATACTGCCGCAGTTCGGGCGGCTGGAAGCGGCGCCGGACATCCGTGTCCGTGTTACCCCCGAGCGCCTGCAGGTCAGAGGCGAGGTGAATATCCCCTGGGCGCGTATTGAAGTCGGTGAGTTGCCGCCTTCGGCCATTTCGCCGAGCCCCGATGAAGTGATCATTACCCGAAGCGATCAGCGCGAGCGGGATCGTGAAGCCGAACGCGCAAGAGAAGCTAGAGAACAAGGCGAACAGGGCCCATCCGCCGCCGACGAGCTGATGCAGACCGGCATGGTGATGGATATCCTGATCAGAGTGTCACTCGGGGAGGATGTGCAGATATCCGCTTACGGTCTGGAAGCCGGCCTGGACGGCACTCTCGAGGTCCGTCAGGATCATGGCGCACTACAACTCTATGGCGATATCAACCTGGAGGATGGCCGCTTTCAGGCGTTCGGTCAGGATCTGTTGATTCGCCGGGGAGAACTGCTGTTCAGTGGCCCGCCGGATCTGCCGGTGCTGGATTTCGAGGCCGTGCGCAATCCCAGCGTGACCGAAGATGACGTCATTGCCGGTGTGCGGGTTACGGGGACCGCCGAGGAGCCCAACGTGGCGATCTTTTCCGAGCCGGCCATGAATGAAGCGCGCGCCTTGTCCTACCTGCTGCGAGGCCATGCCCCGGATGGTGGCGGCAGTGCGGAAGACGCCCTGACCTCCGCGCTGATCGGTATGTCGCTGGGTCGTACAGGCGGTGCTGTGGGCTCACTGGGAGAGGCGTTCGGTATCGATGATCTGACACTGGATACCGCCGGTGCCGGTGATGATAGCCAGATCGCCTTGACCGGCCAGCTCAGCGAAGACTTGCGTATCAGCTACGGCGTAGGAATATTTTCGCCCATCGCCGAGCTGACACTGCGCTATACCCTGTTGCGCAACCTGTATGTACAGGTCGTGACGGGAACCAGTCAGGCCGTTGACCTGATCTACGAGTTTACCCTGTCGGGAGACCCGGAAATTTTCGAGCCACGCTAAACGAGGCAATATCGATGTTTAAATCACGTCAGAAAAACGCCGAAGGCTACTTGGCGGGCAGGGAGACACCCGTCGCTATCAGTGCGATCCATACCGTCAATGGTCGCTCCATGCAGCCGCCGTTCCCCGCAGGGCACGAGGAAATCGTCCTGGGCATGGGGTGCTTCTGGGGGGCGGAACGACTCTTCTGGCAACTGCCAGGAGTGCATGTCACAGCGGTAGGCTATGCCGGTGGGCAGACGCCCAACCCCACCTATGAGGAAGCGTGCAGCGGCCTGACGGGCCATGCGGAAGTCGTGCGAGTGATTTACGACCCCGAGGTCATCGACCTCTCCACTCTGCTCCGGGTCTTTTGGGAAAACCATGATCCCACCCAGGGAAACCGGCAAGGCAATGACCGGGGCACCCAGTATCGCTCGGTCATCTACCCGACGACCCCCGCGCAGACGGCAGTCGCCAGGCAGAGCCTTGCGAGCTATCAGGAGTCGTTGCGCCAGGCAGGCAAGGGCACCATCACCACTCAGCTGGAGCCACTGGAGAATTTCTACTACGCCGAGGAGTACCACCAGCAATATCTGGACAAGAATCCCGGCGGTTATTGTGGCCTGAAAGGCACCGGGATTAGTTGTCCCATTGCCGATGGGCGCGACTGAGTCACAGGTGCAGTCGAGCCGGGATTCAGTCGAGCCAGCTCCGGTCTAGAAAGGCGAGGGTGGCTCAGGCTTCGGCTTGTAAGCGGTCGATACGGTATAGGGTTTCCACTTGTTCGAGACCGGTCACGGTACAATTGAGGTCCTTGATGCGCCCATCGCCCAAGCCGTAAACCCAGCCGTGCACGGAAATTTCCTGTCCACGCTGCCAGGCACGCTGCAGGATCTTGGTGCGGCACAAGCTGTTGACCTGAGCCTTGACGTTCAACTCGCACATGCGGTCGATCTGATCGTCGAGAGGCAAGTGTTCCAGTGATTCGCGGTAACGATTGTAGAGTTCGCGTACCGAATGAAGCCAGTAGTCTACCACGCCACATTCGCCGCCGGTCACGGCCGCTCTGATCCCGCCACAGCCGTAATGCCCGACAATCATGATATGGCTGACTTGCAGCACATCCACGGCGTATTGAACGACGGAAAGGGCGTTCATATCGGTATGATGAAGCAGGTTGGCCACGTTACGATGGACGAAGACCTCGCCGGGCGGCAGGGCGATGATCTGGTTGGCTGGCACCCGGCTATCGGAACAGCCTATCCAGAGATAGTCAGGATTCTGCTGACGGGACAGGCGGGCAAAGTACTCGGGGTCTTCCTGACACATTCTCTCCGCCCAGTCACGGTTATTGTTCAGCAGTTCGGCAATCGAATCTTTCATGGTGGCTCCGCCAAGGTAACGAGTAAAAGCGAAAAACTGAAAGCTAACGAAAAACTAAGGGATTGCTGGTTAGCTATCAACTAATAGGGTAAACGTAGTAGTCGACGAAAGCAGCGGTCGACGAGTGAATGTCATCAAGAGGAGAGCGGCGTGACCCAATACGATTATGATCTTTTCGTCATCGGTGCAGGTTCCGGCGGGGTGCGGGCATCGCGCACGGCGGCGGCGGCGGGTGCTAGAGTCGCCATTGCCGAAGATTTGTACCTGGGGGGCACCTGCGTCAATGTGGGATGCGTGCCGAAGAAACTCTACTCCTTTGCCGCGCACTTCCAGGATGCCTTCGATGATGCTGCAGGCTTCGGCTGGCATGTGGAAACGCCACCCGTATTCGACTGGCCGACCCTTCGGGACAACAAGACAAGCGAGATCAAGCGACTCAACGGCATCTACCGGGGAATGATGGATAGCGCGGGGGTGACACTGCATGAAGCCCGGGCTTCTCTGGTGGATGAGCATACGGTAAGCCTGAAGAGTGCCGATGGTTCCACCTCACGAGTGACGGCGGACAAGATACTGCTGGCGACAGGCGGATGGCCCTGGGTTCCTGGCTTCCCCGGCAATGAACATGTAGTGGACTCCAATAAGGTCTTTGATCTCGAACGGTTTCCCGAACGGTTTCTGGTGCTCGGTGGTGGCTATATCGCGGTCGAATTCGCCAGTATATTTAATGGCTTGGGTAGCGAAACCCACCTGATTTACCGCGGCGATCGATTCCTCAAAGGATTTGACGAGGAGGTACGCGAGTTTACCGAGACCGAAATGTCACGCAAGGGGGTCAACCTGCATTACCACGCCAATATCGAGCGTATCGAGAAGGTGTCGCAGGAGTATCGGGTCTCACTGACCAATGGCGAGACGCTGACGGTCGATGCGGTGCTTTCCGCTACCGGGCGACGGGCGAATGTGGCTGGTCTGGGCCTGGAGAACCTGGGCATCACTCTGGACGAAAACGGCAAGATTCCTGTGACGGAAAGATTCGAGACTTGTGTTCCCTCGATACTGGCGTTGGGCGACCTCACCGCAGGCCCCGAACTGACACCGGTGGCGCTGGCGGAGGCGATGCAGCTCGTGGCTCATCACTTTAGCGACACACCGCCTCCTCCTCTTGACTACGACGCCATTCCCACCGCCGTTTTCTGTCATCCCAATATCGGCAGTGTCGGTCTGACGGAAGAAGAAGCCCGCGAACGTTATGCCTCCGTGCGTGTGTACCGCACCGACTTCAAGGCCATGAAACACTCGCTTTCGGCCAGCCAGGAGCGCACCTTGATGAAGCTGGTGGTGGATGACGCAAGTGATGTGGTAGTAGGTGCTCATATGGTAGGCGAGGAGGCCGGTGAAGTGATCCAGGGCATTGCCATCGCGGTACGTGCCGGACTCAAGAAACGCGATTTCGATCTCACCGTGGGCATACATCCCACCGGGGCTGAAGAATTCGTTACCCTGCGTGACGTTTCACGCTACTAGTTGTCATAACCATGGTTCTACTCATGGTCGTCAACGAGGCGTCTGTAGTAAATGCGTCTAGAATGATAAAGCTAGCGGCGCCTGGAGCAAGTACGTCAGATAGGATTACTAATGCTCTTCTATAATAAAAAATTATGGTAAACAGACACTAGGATAACAGCTGTTTTGAATTGCTAATAAGCAGCTGTTATAATCATGCTCAAATTCGCTACAGCGAAACATAAACATGACTACGCCGACTCCTTCGTTTACCCCCTCCGCCGAACTGGCACGACCTACCGTGGCGGACGCCGTGGTGGGGCATGCCACCAGCCCTTTGTTCATTCGCAAACCCAATGCGGAAGACGGCTGGGGTGTGTACGAGTTGATAAAATCATGCCCGCCGCTGGACGTGAACTCCGCCTACGCCTATCTGCTTCTCGCCACCCAGTTTCGCGATACCTGTGCCGTGGCGACCAATGAAGAAGGCGAGGTCGTCGGGTTCGTTTCCGGCTATGTGAAAGACAATGCTCCCGACACGTATTTTCTGTGGCAGGTAGCGGTGGGTGAGAAGGCGCGTGGTACAGGTCTTGCCCGGCGCCTGGTCGAAGCGATCATGTCGCGCCCCGAACTTGCCGAAGTCCACCACCTAGAAACCACCATCACTCCCGATAACCAAGCGTCCTGGGGGCTGTTCCGGCGCTTGGCGGCGCGCTGGCATGCTCCATTGAACAGCCGCGAATACTTTTCTACAGAGCAACTCGGCGGAGAGCACGACCCGGAAAACCTGGTGCGTATCGGCCCGTTTCAGACCGATCGTATCTAGCTTTCCCGTTCGTGTTCCCTTGATAGCCTTTTTATTATCCAAGACACTACCAAAGGAGGTCGCTCCATGCAGACCCAGACACTTGAACGGATGGAATCCGGTGTTCGTACATATTCTCGTTCTTTTCCTGTCGTTTTCACCAAGGCACAGAATGCCCGACTAACCGATGAAGACGGTCGTGAGTACATCGATTTTCTGGCCGGTGCCGGCACCCTGAACTACGGCCATAACAATCCGCATATCAAGCAGGCCATGCTCGATTATCTTTCCGACGATGGCATTGTCCATGCTCTGGATATGTGGTCGGTAGGCAAGCGCGACTATCTGGAAACGCTGGAAGAACTCATCCTCAAGCCGCGTGGGTTGGATTACAAGATTCAGTTGCCGGGCCCCACGGGCACCAATGCCGTGGAAGCTGCAATTCGCCTGGCTCGCGTCGCCAAGGGACGCCACAACATTGTCTCTTTCACCAACGGGTTCCATGGGGTGACCATGGGTGCGTTGGCGACTACCGGTAATCGCAAGTTCCGCGAAGCTACCGGTGGTGTGCCCACAGTGGGTGGCAGCTTCCTACCCTATGACGGTTACATGGGCGAGCACACCGATACACTGGATTACTTCGAGAAACTGCTGAATGACAAGTCCGGCGGTCTGGATGTTCCCGCTGCTGTCATCGTCGAGACCGTGCAAGGCGAGGGCGGTATCAACGTGGCCGGCATCGAATGGCTCAAGCGTCTCGAAAAGATCTGTCGAGCCAATGATATTCTGCTGATTGTCGACGATATACAGGCCGGGTGCGGACGTACCGGCAAGTTCTTCAGCTTCGAGCACGCCGGCTTGACGCCTGATATCGTCACCAATTCGAAATCGCTTTCCGGATTCGGGCTGCCATTCGCTCATGTCCTCATGCGTCCCGAACTGGACAAGTGGAAGCCCGGCCAATACAACGGTACGTTCCGCGGCTTCAACCTGGCCATGGTCACGGCAACAGCTGCCATGAAAAAGTACTGGAGCGACGACACTTTCGAGCGTGATGTGCAGCGCAAAGGAGCCATCGTCGAGGAGCGCTTCCAGCAGCTGGCAGGACTGCTCAGCGAAAACGGTATTCCCGCCACCGAGCGCGGCCGTGGTCTGATGCGCGGTATCGACGTGGTCAACGGTGAAATTGCCGACAAGATTACTAGCAAGGCGTTCGAGAAAGGACTCATCATCGAAACCAGCGGCCAGGATGGCGAAGTGGTCAAGTGCCTGTGTCCATTGACTATTTCCGATGAAGACCTGCAGGAAGGTCTGGATATCCTCGAAGCCAGCATCAAGGCGGTTATCTGATAGGCGACTCGCTAAGCTGGATGAAACTGCCATTCGGTATCATTCTATAGGAAGCCACAGCCGGTTGACGCCGGCTGTTTTGTCATCAAAGGAGCATTGATCATGATCGTACGTAACCTTGAGGAAGCCCGCCAGACCGAGCGTCTCGTCACGGCGGAAAACGGTAACTGGGATAGTACACGGATGGTGCTGGCCAACGACGGCGGTAATTTTTCGTTTCACATCACACGCATCTTCGAAGGCACGGAAACTCATATTCACTACAAGCACCACTATGAGTCCGTGTACTGCATCGAAGGCGAGGGTGAAGTCGAAACGCTGGCCGATGGCAAGATATGGCCGATCAAGCCGGGCGATATCTATATTCTCGACAAACACGATGAGCATTTGCTGCGTGCTCACAAGACCATGCACCTGGCTTGTGTTTTCACGCCGCCGCTGACGGGCAACGAAGTGCATCGCGAAGATGGGTCCTACGCTTCAGGCGACAAGTAAGTTCAGGCAAAAAGAAATGAAATCAGGCAGGCCTCGGCACGAACAGTGCCGAGGCTTTATCTTGTTGAGAGACTTTGAGACTCCAGGGACACAATGGCGCTTTATCATATGAGTCACACTGGTTCGCATAATATATATTATGTTAAATCATGTGGATGCCATTTTACCTCACCACTGATCTCGACTTGTTGGACTTTGACCTGCCCGCTCCTTATGATTCTCGTCTCACTTGTTCAAGGATACACGTAACCATGCGCCGAGGTTCCTTCTGGCTCGCTCTGACTCTCACCTGCTTGTCACTGGCGGGCTGTGCTTTGCAGTCGCCCTCACCGGAGCAGCCGAAACCTCTTTTAGCCGAGCAGTTCGAAGCACGGGTGGCCGCCCTTGAAACAACTCTTGCCACTCAGTGTATCGAGCAGCAGCAAAGCTGGCATCAACAGCGCTCCAACCAGCACCAGGCGTTGACGGCGGATGTCCGAGAAGTCGGCAGCCAGTTACGTAACCTGCGCGGTGACGTATCGCGCTTGGGAGAACGTGATGCCGAACCGGTGATCATTCGCGAAGAGTGCCGTGTCGACGAGACGCTGGAAAACAAGACCCTGGTCGGGCGCAATGAGTGGGTGGGATTGGCCAATGTCGGCACTTATCTCAAGGCACGCATCGATTCAGGCGCTCAGACATCCTCCTTGTCCGCCCAGGATATCTCGCGTTTCGAGCGTGACGGCGAAAACTGGGTTCGCTTCAAGTTGGCGGTAAACGAAGACGATGTTCTGGTAGATGCCGTGCGAGATGAATGGATCGAAGCCCCGGTTGAGCGCCGGGTCCGCATCATCCAAGCTGCGGGTGAAACATCACGGCCAGTGATCAGCCTGTTGATGACATTGGGTCCAATTCGAGAGAATGTCGAGTTTACTCTGACAGACCGCAGCCACCTCGATTATCCGGTCCTGTTGGGCCGCCGGTTCTTGATGGATATCGCCTTGATCGACGTGGCGGAAACCTATATCCACGAGCGTCCTGAATTCCCCGGTGGACGACCCGCCGAACAAGCGACCAAGGACGAGCTGGCTGATCAGGAAGATGTCATCGAAGAGTAAGCCTACTCCTGCCTTTTTGTAATATCTGCTTGCTTTGACTAAAGCACTTTATTGAAGGAACACCATGTCCCGGTTGCCTTTTTATCTGATTGTCGGTGCCCTGCTGGTCGCTGGTATCGCGGCAAGCATCCAACGCCACATGCAATTTGAAATTCCCTGGGTGCCTGGCGAGCAGCGTCAGGTCTGGGAAATCGAGGCCCTGGTCAATTTCAACGCTCAGAATGGCCCCGTCAGCGTCAACATGGCCTTACCTTCTCATCAAGAGGGATTCCGAGTGCTAACCGAAAACACGGCTTCTTCGGGGTATGGTCTGGCGTATCAGGCTGATGAGCGCGGGCGTCGTGCCGAATGGACGATTCGCCAGGCAGCTGGCATGCAGCAACTTTACTATTCGGTGCAGATGCTCGTCTCTCCCGATTCCAGCAGCACCCTGCAGCCGCCCTCCTCGCCTCCTCCAGACATCGCATGGGAGCGCCCTTACGACACCTCCGCCAGTCAAATCATCGAGCGGGCCTGGTCACGCAGCGCCAATACCGCCACCTTTGCCCGTGAGCTTATCCAGGAAATCAACGGTGACAGCCAAGGGGAAAATGCACGCTTGCTGCTGACTCAATTCGAGCCTTCCCCGCTCCTGGTCCGGCTACTCAATCAAGCTGGTGTGCATGCTCGTGTCGTCAGCGGTCTGGTACTGGAAGATGGCCGCCGTCGCCAGGAACTGACGAGTTGGCTTCAGGTTTTCGATGCCCAGAAGGAAAAGTGGCTTCTGTTCAATCCGCTGACTTCGCAGCAGGGGAAACCGGAAAATCTATTGCTATGGGAAAGCAATGGTGAGGCGGTGCTCGAGGTCGAGGGAGGAAGCAACTCGCGGGTCAGTTTCTCCATGTTGACGCATTACCAGCCGGCTTCAGCCGCGGTGCGCAATCATCTGTCCGACGATACCCTGCTGAACTTCTCCATCCACAGCCTGCCACTCGAAGAACAGGCGCTATTCCAGACGATACTGTTGATCCCTATAGGGGCACTGGTTGTGGTGTTCCTGCGGGTGCTGGTGGGAATCAAGACCTCAGGCACCTTCATGCCGGTACTGATTGCCCTTGCCTTCATACAGACGACTCTGTTGACCGGCTTGATCGGCTTTCTATTGATTGTTGCCGTCGGGCTTGTCATCCGTAACTATCTGTCACACCTTAATTTACTGCTTGTTGCCAGGGTCACTGCGGTTATCATCACGGTTATCGCGATTATTTCGATATTCTCCGTTCTGGCATACAAGATGGGGCTCAATGCCGGCCTGACGATCACCTTTTTCCCCATGATCATTCTGGCCTGGACCATCGAGCGGATGTCGATCTTGTGGGAAGAAGAAGGACCCAAGCAAGTATTGATTCAGGGCGGGGGCAGCCTTTTGACCGCCGTTCTGGCCTACCTGGCGATGAACAATCCCTGGGTACGGCATATCACCTTCAACTTCCTGGGCGTTCAGCTCATCATCATGGCGTTGATCCTGCTGCTGGGCAATTACACCGGGTATCGGTTGCTCGAGCTGCGGCGTTTCAAGCCGATCACCGATGACGAGAGCAAAGCATGAACTGGCTCTCCTGGACGACACCCAAGCGCCTGCGAGACAAGGGAATCGTAGGCATGAACCGTCGCAACATTCGCTATATCGGTCGATATAACAATCGTCGCCTCTATCCGTTGGTGGATGACAAGCTGCAAACGAAACTGCTGGCTCAACGCTATGGAATCACGACTCCCGTGTTGATCGGTACCGTTTCCACGCAGTTCGGCGTCAAGCATATCGCGCCCATGCTGGACGGTCACACAGGATTCGTGATCAAACCGGCAAAAGGCAGTGGCGGTAAAGGCATTCTGGTTATCGAGCACAGCGAAGCGGGTATTTTCACCAAGCCGAGCGGAGCTCAGCTTACTCTGGTGGACGTGGAACGCCATGTCTCCAATATTCTCTCGGGACTCTATTCGCTGGGTGGCGCGCCGGATGTCGCGGTAATCGAAACATTGATCAATTTCGATGAGAGCCTGCTGGCCTACACCTATGAAGGTGTGCCGGACATCCGAGTCATCATCTTTCAAGGCTATCCGGTCATGGCGATGATGCGCCTTTCCACGGCGGCTTCCGATGGCAAGGCCAACCTGCATCAGGGAGCGGTAGGCGTGGGGCTGGATATCGCCACGGGTACCGCTCTGCGTGGCGTTCAGTTCGATAGGCCATGCCATGTGCATCCCGATACCGGTCATGAGCTGGCGAGCCTCGTTATACCGCAATGGGAAACGCTGCTGCTGTTGGCGGCAGGCTGCTATGAAATGACCGGCCTGGGTTACCTGGGTACGGACATGGTGCTGGACAAGACCCACGGGCCGATGCTGCTCGAGCTCAATGCCCGCCCCGGGCTTGCCATCCAGATGACCAATGGCGAGGGTCTCAGACCCCGCCTGGACTTGATCGAGCGCCAAAAGATAGCGCTTTCGCCTGCCGAACGTGTTGCCTTTGCTCAACACCATTTTGCACGTCGCAGCGAACTCGTCACAGGCACTGACGTTGATGCAATTGATGCGTAGAATGCCTTCCATACCTTCAGTGAGCTGCCAATGTCCGATTCATCCTCCCTACCCTCCCGGTCTACTACCTCCCTGCTTGACCAAGCGGAGCAGCAATGCCGTAAACATGGGGTACGCTTTACCCCTATCCGACGCCGGGTGCTGGAGTTGATTGCGGAAAACGGTGGTGGGCTGAAAGCCTATGATCTGCTCGACAAATTGACCACGGAACATGCTGCCGCGCGCCCGCCCACTGTCTACCGGGCGCTTGATTTTCTCATCGAGCACGGCCTGGTGCACCGCATAGAATCGCAGAACGCCTATGTAGCCTGCGCCTGCCCCGAGCATGCTCATGGTTTTCAGCTGTTGATCTGTCGCCATTGTGGCTATGTCGAGGAGCTGCACCTGGACGATATTTCCGATCAACTGGCCGACCGGGCCGCACGGCAAAATTTCCGGGTAGAACGACAGACCATCGAGTTGCTTGGTGCATGCCAAGCCTGCCGTGAACAGCTTGCGTAATACCAGCCCGCGTTCTTCGCAAGGATAGGACCCAATGCAGAGCTTCTTCAAAGAGATCGAATCCTCCGAAAAAGGCCGCCAGTTGGCACTGGAAGCAGTATTGAATGCAATCAAACTCAATGCCGATGGCTTGATTCCTGCCATCGCTCAGCAGTATGACAGCGGCGAAGTGCTGATGATGGCATGGATGAATCGCGAGGCACTGGAAGAAACTCTCGCCACTGGAAGAGTCTGCTATTACTCGCGCTCAAGAGAAAAATTATGGCGCAAGGGAGAATCATCGGGACAGCAGCAGCATTTGAAAAGCGCCGCTCTGGATTGCGATGGCGATACCCTGTTGTTGCAAGTCGATCAGACCGGTCCTGCCTGCCATACCGGGCGGCGTAGCTGTTTCTATGTTGAACTCGGCGCGCACGGAGCCACGATTGTCAGTGATGTCATGATCGACCCTGCGTTGCTCTATCAAGGCAAGAAAAGCTGATGATGGGCAAGGGATTACAGCGGATAGGGCAAGCCAGTACGCGCCTGGTGAGCTGGATGATGATTGGTGTGGTAAAGGTCTATCAATACACCATCAGTCCGTTGCTGGGTCCGCGCTGTCGTTTCTGGCCCAGCTGTTCGCACTATACGGTAGAAGCCATCCAGGTTCATGGCCCCTTCAACGGCGGCTGGATGGCGTTTCGACGGATCATCAAATGCCATCCGGGTAGCCAGGGCGGGATGGACCCCGTGCCGGGGGGGCGCAGCGAAACGTTATGTCAGCAAGACCAGCGGCAGGAGAAAACCTAGCGCGAAGCCGTCTCGGCCACCTGATAGATTCTTTCCAGCATGGCGTGCAGCCCATTGCTGCGGGTTGGAGACAGGTGTTTGTCCAGCCCCAGGTCTGTCAGAAAATGCGGCTGAGTATCGCGCACCTCTTGAGCGTCCCGTTCATTATAGATACGCAGCAGGAGCGCGATCAGCCCCGACACGATCGCGGCATCCGACGTGGCCTTGAATTGCAGCTGCCCTCCCGTCACCTCATGATGCATCCAGACGTTAGACTGGCAGCCCTGGATCTTGTACTGCTCGGTCTTCCACTCATCGGGAAATGGCGGAAGTTGCTTTCCCAGGTCGATCAGGTACTGATAACGATCCATCCAGTTATCGAACATGTCGAACTCTTCTTGCAACTCCTGTTGAGCCTGCTCGGCGGTGGGCGTGCTCATGGTGAGACCTTATCGTTTGCTTGCGAAGTTAGGAACCTACTTGGGCGTTAGTATAACGACTAACGCACGGCTTGTGGGCGGCCATTTGTTTCCTGTCGAGAATCAGACGGGTAATCGATGCCGTTGCTGCTGGAGGTGCCAGTGCTCCGCTTCCGTATGCAAGTACTGCGAAGTGGTATCCAGGCGCGAATGACGTGCGCTCTCGGCAAGGTAGCGTAACTCGACCCCGGCTTGAGCCTGGTGGGTGATCGAGGTGTGACGTAGCCAATGTGGTGTCGCTTGACGCAAGGCTAGAACGTGACCAGGATCGCCGCCCTGGGCCTCGAGATCGTCCGCGGCTCTGGCGAACGTGTGACGAATTAGCCGATAAAGCTGGTTATCGCCAATCCCCCGCTTACCATCCAGCGCGCGTATCACTGGGCTGGCCTGATCGGCTTCATCTCCTTCCGGCAGCTTTTCCAGGCCTAATGTCATGCGCCACTGTCCCAGGTAATAGAGCATATCCTCGGGAAGCGGGATGCGGGCGTGCTTTCCTCCCTTACCGATCACTTCCCACCACCAGCGCCCTTCCCGCCTCTTGAAATCTCCCATAGAGGCGCTGGCCATTTCACTGATCCGTGGTGCCAGCAGGTAAGCGAAAGCGAAGATAACGATACGCCGTTCATGCTCGTAGTGTTCGCGTGCCGTCGCTGCTTGTGCCGGAGGCTGATTGAGCCATGCCCAAAACCACTGCCACAGCTCGCTTTCCAGATAGCGCTCCACGGTGTGGTGCTGGTTATTCAGTCGTCTTCGTTTATCGCGCATCAAACGAAAAGGATTATGCGAAACCCAACCCGCCTCTACCAGCCAGGCGAACAAACCCTGAAGGATCACCAGCGTCTGGCGGCGACTAGCGGCGGACAATGGCCCGCGAAAAGGCTTCCAGTTCGGGTCCTGTCGCGGTCTTGTCGGCCCTATCCAATCACATCGGGGCTGGGGGTCGGCGAGAAAGGCATCGAATTCTGCCAAGTACTGGCGGTCCATTTGCGCCAATGACACTCCCTGCACACCGAGCCATAACAGCAACCGCTCCGCTTCGCGTCGATAGGCGCGCTGGGTTCGTTCACTGGCTTGATACTCCTGGAGCCACTGCCCTACTGCTTCGATATCGCTGGTAGCGCTGATGCGGCATCCCGTGACAGTTTCCTGTCTTAGTAGCAAAGCATCATGCATAAGCCATTGTTTCATAAGGTCTGTTTGGGAGTTTTCTGGAGGCGCCGGGGGTTGTTGCATGGATTGATCTCATGGACTGGCCGCGCTTGCTGGCGGTACAGCTTGTCATTTTGTCCATATGGGACAGTAAATTCAAGATAAGGCGCGTAATGTTGAATTTTATCTCAATTTGATAAATATACTTACGTAATACGTATTATGTAATATTGCATCGAAATGACAAACCCTCGATGATGTATCCATATCCAGAGCAGTCTTTATAAACTTCCAAGGAGCTTTCAATGGCACGCAGTGGCATCCAGTACGCTGACGTTCAGCAGGCTATCGATACCCTGCTGGCAAGGGGTGATGCGCCCAGCGTGCAACGCATTCGGGACGTATTGGGCACAGGGAGCTTTACGACAATAAATGAGCACTTGCGCCAGTGGCGGCTGGAGCGCGAGCAGAACCGGGATGTACCCCCGCCCCGGAATGTCCCCACGGAGGTCGCCGCCCTGGCGGAGGGAATGTGGCGAGAAGCTCAGCAAGTGGCCAACCAGGCGCTTGCCCACTATCGAGAAGAAGCACGCCGGCAGGTGGAAAGTGCCCAAGAAGCGGCAGAATCATCCGCTCGGGAAGCGGCCAATGCCGAGCAGCGACAAAGTGCACTGGCCGAGCACTTGCGCCACACCGAGCAACGCCTGGAAACCCTCAGCGCAGAATTGGCTCACAGCCAGGCGCAGCTGCAACAAGCCAGCGATGAGTTACGCAAGAGCCAGTTGCAGTGTGAACAGCTAACAGAAAGTGTTGAGTCGGAACGCGAAAAACGCTCGATGCTGAAGCGTGACCATCAGCAGCAGCTCGAAAAGCACGATAATGAATGGCGAGAGCGCCTGGAGCGCGAAGAGCAGCGCCATGAGGCGGCGGAAGGCAAGTGGATGGGAATGCTGGATACGGCTCGCCAGGAGCAGACCGCTATCGAGAAGGCAGCGCAAAGACGTGCTCAGCAATTGGAAAGCAAGATCGAGTCGCTTTCCCAGTCACTAGCGGATGCTCGACGGGCACAGGAGCAGAGCCAACGTCTGCATCACGCAACGGAAGTGTCGCTGGGCGAGTACAAGGAGCAGCTTGTCGCGCTGACTCGCGAAAATCAGCGAATGACAGATGAGCTTGCTGCACGAGAGAGCCGTATGCACGCTCAGGATGAAGCGATCGAGAAGATCAAGGAGGAAAAGGCAAGAGTCGAGCAGGAGTGGCAAAACCGCTTGTGGCACAGCCTGGAAAGCCTTCATGCCCAGATGGCCAGCGTTACACCGGATAAGCCCTCCCTCCCTACCGGACAAACGCAGGAATCCAGCACGAAAGAGGAAGGGAAATCAACAGACTAGTCTGGCGAAACTTGTTAGCCTAGATAGCCCAAGTAAATAACACCGACAGGGCTTAACGATAGTAAGCGTTGGTGGTATCGGTATGGTCGGTTACGTCACGGATGCCGGCCAATTGGGGGATGCGCTCCATTAGGGTTTTCTCTACTCCATCCTTCAGCGTCAGATCCACCGCCGCGCAGCCCTGACAACCACCGCCGAAAGCGAGAATGGCGAATTTTTCCTCGGTCAGCTCCACCAACTTGATCTCGCCGCCATGGGCCGCCAAGCCGGGATTGATCTCGCTATACAGCACGTAATTCACGCGATCTTCCAGGGGGCTGTCGGCATTGACCTTGGGCATCTTGGCATTGGGCGCCTTGATGGTCAGTTGCCCTCCCATGCGGTCGGCATTGAAGTCCACCACCGCATCGTCAAGAAAGGGTAAGCTGTTCTTGTCGAGGAACACGTTGATCTTGTCCAGCTCGTGCTTTACGTCGCTGGGCTCCTCCTCCCCTGGCCGGCAATAGGCAAGGCAGGTTTCGGCATAAGGTGTGCCGGGCTGAGTAATGAAGATACGTACGGCAATTCCCTCGACGTTCTGCTTTTCCAGCAGTTCGGCGAGGTAATCCTGGGCGTTATCGGTGATTTCGATGCTCTTGCTTTCCGCAGTGTTGCTCATGAGGGTCTGTTTCCTCCCGTGGCGGTGACGACTGGCCACCTCGCATGTCAGTTGTCTCTATGGTAAGCAAAACCTTGCGCTGACACAATCTTGACCAAATTGGTAGGATTTGGTTCCTTGAGCGCCGTCTAGCCCAGTCCATTACACTCGACAAAGCTGACTCTGCCGTCGTCAGGCGGAATTTGATATGCTATGTCGCCGCATTTGACGATGATAACAATTTCCCACTGACAATTTCTGTTGACCCAAGCTGGAGACACTCCCCTCTCATGTCTGCTAGTGCTTTGACCACCACGCTTGCCGAGCGCCTTGCCCGCCGCATCATGATTCTCGATGGCGGCATGGGAACCATGTTGCAGAATGCCCAGCTCAGCGAGGCCGAGTTCCGTGGTGAGCGCTTCAAGGACTGGCCCTCGGATCTCAAGGGCAATAATGACTTGCTGGCCCTGACCTGCCCCGCAGTCGTGCGCGAAATTCATCGCGACTATCTCGAGGCCGGTGCCGATATCATTGAGACCAACACGTTCAACAGCACCCGCCTCTCCCAATCCGACTACGGCATGGAGTCGCTGGTGGTCGAACTCAACCGGGAATCGGCACGGCTGGCACGGGAGGTCTGCGATGCCGTGGGCGACGAAACCGGAGTGCCGCGGTATGTCGCCGGCGTGCTGGGACCGACCTCGCGAACCGCCTCGCTCTCGCCGGACGTCAACGATCCAGCCAAGCGCAACGTGACGTTCGACGAGTTGCGGGAAAACTACTACGAAGCTGCCGAGGCCCTGATCGAAGGCGGTTGTGATCTGATCATGATCGAGACGATCTTCGACACCTTGAACGCCAAGGCAGCGATCTATGCTCTGGAAGAACTGTTCGAAGACCGGGGCGAACGCTTGCCGGTGATGATTTCCGGCACCATTACCGATGCCTCCGGCCGCACCCTCTCCGGCCAGACCACCGAGGCGTTCTGGAACTCGGTCCGTCATGCGCAACCGCTCTCGGTCGGTCTCAACTGCGCCCTGGGAGCCGAGGAACTACGCCCCTATCTGGAAGAGCTCTCGGTCAAGGCAGACACATTCGTTTCGGCGCACCCCAACGCCGGTTTGCCCAATGAATTCGGCGAGTACGACCAGTCGCCGGAAGAAATGGCGACCATCGTCGCCGAGTTCGCCGCAAGCGGGCTGGTCAATATCATCGGTGGATGCTGCGGCTCGACCCCGGAACATATTCAGGCCATTGCCGAAGCGGTACGAGAGATGGCGCCACGGCAGGTACCCGAACGGCCCCGCGCCTGCCGCCTGTCGGGTCTCGAGCCCTTCAACATCGAGTCCGACTCGCTGTTCGTCAATGTCGGCGAGCGCACCAACGTTACTGGGTCCGCCCGTTTCAAGCGCCTGATTGTCGAAGAGGACTACACCACAGCGCTGGAAGTGGCGCTGGAGCAGGTGCAAAACGGCGCCCAGGTAATCGATATCAACATGGACGAGGGCATGCTCGAGTCCCAGGAAGCGATGGTGCGCTTTCTCAATCTGATCGCCGGTGAGCCGGATATCGCTCGTGTGCCGATCATGATCGACTCCTCCAAATGGGA
Source organism: Halomonas sp. Bachu 37 (assembly GCF_039691755.1). Taxonomy (NCBI): domain Bacteria; kingdom Pseudomonadati; phylum Pseudomonadota; class Gammaproteobacteria; order Oceanospirillales; family Halomonadaceae; genus Halomonas; species Halomonas kashgarensis. The sequence goes on from NZ_CP137552.1 coordinate 1,038,155, forward strand.
GATCATCGAGGCCGGGCTCAAGTGCGTCCAGGGCAAGGCGGTAGTCAATTCCATCTCCATGAAGGAGGGCGAGGAAGTCTTTCGCCAACAGGCCACCGCCTGTCGCCGCTTCGGTGCGGCGATCATCGTCATGGCCTTCGACGAGCAGGGCCAAGCCGATACCTTCGAGCGCAAGGTGGAAATCTGCGAGCGGGCCTACCGCCTGCTGGTCGACGAGATTGGATTTCCGGCGGAAGACATCATCTTCGATCCCAATATCTTCGCCATTGCCACCGGTATCGAAGAGCACAACAACTATGCCATGGACTTCATCCAGGCAACCCAGTGGATTCGCGATAATCTGCCCCATGCGATGATTTCCGGCGGGGTCTCCAATGTCTCGTTCTCGTTCCGCGGCAACAATCCGGTGCGCGAGGCGATTCACTCGGTCTTTCTCTACCACGCCATCAAGGCCGGTCTCACCATGGGTATCGTCAATGCCGGTCAGTTGGCCGTCTACGACGACCTGCCGGCGGAGCTGCGCGAAGCGGTCGAAGACGTGGTGCAGAACCGCCGCGCCGACAGTACCGAGCGATTGCTGGAAATCGCCGACCAGTACAAGGGCGACGGCAGTGGTGGCCCCAAGAAGGAAGACCTGGAGTGGCGCACCCTGCCGGTCAACGAGCGTATCTCCCACGCCCTGGTGAAAGGCATCACCGCCTACATCGAGGAAGACACCGAAGAGGCCCGCGCTCGGGCCGCCAGACCTATCGAAGTCATCGAAGGGCCGTTGATGGATGGCATGAACGTGGTCGGCGACCTGTTCGGTGCCGGCAAGATGTTCCTGCCCCAGGTGGTCAAGTCGGCGCGGGTGATGAAGCAGGCGGTGGCCTACCTGATTCCCTATATCGAGGCGGAGAAGACCGAGGACACCCAGGCCAAGGGCAAGATCGTCATGGCCACGGTCAAGGGCGACGTTCACGATATCGGCAAGAATATCGTCGGCGTGGTCTTGCAATGCAACAACTACGACGTCGTCGACTTGGGCGTGATGGTGCCCGCCGAAAAGATTCTACAAACCGCCAGAGACGAGAAAGCCGACATCATCGGTCTTTCGGGGCTGATTACCCCGTCTCTGGACGAGATGGTGCATGTGGCCAAGGAGATGCAGCGCCAAGGCTTCGACCTGCCCCTGCTGATCGGCGGCGCCACGACCTCCAAGGCGCATACGGCGGTGAAGATCGAGCCTCAGTACGAGCACCCGGTAATCTACGTCACCGATGCCTCGCGAGCGGTGGGCGTGGCCGGGAAGCTGCTGGCGCCGAATCTCAAGCCGGACTACGTGGCGGAGATCCGCCAGGACTATGAGAAGGTGCGAGAGCGCAATGCCAAGCGCCGCCCCAAGGCGGCCGATCTCGATTACGCCCAGGCACGCAAGCGGCGTTTCCGCACCGACTGGGAAAGCTTCACTCCGCCCGCGCCCCATATGACAGGGCTCAAGACCTTCACCGACTACGATCTAGGCGAGCTGATCGAGCGTATCGACTGGACGCCATTCTTCATGAGCTGGCAGCTGGCGGGCAAGTATCCCAAGATCCTCGACGACAAGGTGGTCGGTGAGGCTGCACGAAGCTTGTTTGCCGATGCCCAGGCCATGCTCAAGAAGCTGATCGACGAAAACCTGGTCCAGGCGCGCGGTGTGATCGGCCTGTGGCCCGCCAATAGCGTCGATGACGATGTGATCGAGGTCTATGCCGATGAATCACGTAGTGAAGTGATCGAGCGACTGCATCATATTCGCCAGCAGATGACCAAGAACCGCGATGGTATCTGCTATAGCCTGGCCGACTTCATCGCTCCCAAGGCAAGCGGCAGGCCGGATTGGATCGGCGGTTTCGCGGTTACCACCGGCCACGGAGTCGAAGAGTTGTCCAAGGCCTACGAGGCCGCGGGTGACGACTATAACGCCATCATGGTGCAGGCACTGACGGACCGCCTGGCGGAAGCATTCGCCGAGCGTATGCACGAGCGGGTGCGCAAGGAGTTCTGGGGCTATGTACCGCAGGAAACGCTGGATAACGAGGCACTGATAGCGGAGAAATACCAGGGGATTCGTCCCGCGCCGGGCTACCCGGCGTGTCCCGACCATACCGAGAAGGCAACGCTGTTCCGCTTGCTAGATGCCGAACGCCAGACAGGCCTTCGTCTCACCGAGAACTTCGCCATGTGGCCCGCTGCGGCGGTGTCGGGCTGGTATTTCTCTCACCCCCAATCCAAGTATTTCTCCACCGGCAAGATTACTCGGGATCAGGTAGAAGTCTTGGCGCAGCGCAAGGGCATGGCATTGACGGAGCTGGAGCGCTGGTTGTCGCCGGTGCTCTCCTACGATCCGAGTTGAGCGTGCTGCCCGAACCGCACCGGCGTCGGCGAATCCTGCGGCTGGCGTTACCGATCATCGCCGGGATGCTTTCACAGAGCGTGCTCAACCTGGTCGATGCCGCCCTGGTGGGGTCGCTTGGTGAAATCGCCCTGGCGGGGGTGGGCATCGGCGGCTATGCCATGTTCATGATCACAGCACTGGTATTTGGTCTGTCGTCAGCGGTTCAGGCGCAAACCGCGCATTTTTATGGTGCCGAGCAAGCCAGTGGACATGTTCGGCCTCTTAATGCCGGACTGATACTGGGGCTCGCGGTCTCCGTGCCTGTCACCTTGATGGCGCTATGGCAGGCGCCGCTCCTGGTGACGCTGCTCAACGACTCAGCGGACGTCCAGGCGGTAGCGGTCGAGTATTTCCGCTGGCGAGTATTATCCTTGGCGGCTATCGCCATGACGCTGTGCTTTCGCGGCTACTGGAATGGTATCCAGCAGACTGGAATGTATTTTCGTATCATCCTGGTGGTACATGTCTTCAACGTGCTGGCTAGTATCGGCTTGATCTTCGGTCATTTCGGGTTGCCGAAAATGGGCGCCGCCGGAGCGGGACTCGGCACGACGTTGTCGCTGTTCGCGGGACTGCTACTCTGGTTATTCGTCAGCCCGAGAGAGTCTCGGCAAGCCTCTGTTTGCGGTAACCTGCCGCCGCGCCGTACATTGCTTGCTACCCTGGTCCTGGCGGTTCCGCACTCTTTACAGCAGCTATGGTTCGCCGCTGGCTATGCCGTCCTGTTCTGTCTATTGGGGCGGATCGATACCGCAAGCGTTGCGCTGGGACATGTGCTGATCAATCTTTCGCTGCTGTTGATTCTGCCGGGAGTGGGGCTGGGAGTGGCGGCGATGAGTCTGGTGGGTGAAGCGCTGGGTCGAGACGCACGCCACGAAGCCCATCGCTGGGGATGGGATGTGTTGCGCGTCGCTTGGTGGTGTCTGGCTGCCTTGGCACTGCCCATGCTGGTGGTGCCCGAACGGGTATTGGGTATTTTCCTCACGGATCCCGAGATCATCGACATGGGGCTTCTTCCCCTGCGATTGACGGCAGTGATGATCGTCCTCGATGCTGCAGCCCTTGTTCTGGCCCAGGCGCTACTCGGAGCCGGGGCGCAACGTACCGTCATGTCGCTGACTCTGGGAATGCAATGGCTGGTCTTTCTGCCGCTGGCCTGGCTGGTCGGTGTCGAGCTTGGATATGGGCTGCTAGGCGTCTGGTGGGTCCAACTGGGCTATCGGATACTCAATTCGGCTGGTTTTGTGCTGATCTGGCAACGCAAACGCTGGGTAACACGGCGGCTGCACTCAAGCGTTATCTAATGACCGCGCTCTACCCGGATCGATCATCGAAGGATTTGATGTCTCTTTAATACAAATTTGAAATAAAAAGATAATTATATATTCTTTTGTAGAATATATACCGCGCGTTAAGGTAACGGGTACTTCGATGTCCCGTCCGGACGCGATCACTTTGCATCTGCAGGACCGTGCCTAATGTATCGTTACGATAATCATGATCAAACCCTGGTCGAGGAGCGTGTCGCCCAGTTCCGCGACCAGATGGCGCGTTATCGCGCTGGACGCCTGGGTGAGAGCGAGTTCCTCCCCTTGCGTCTGCAAAACGGTCTCTATATCCAGAGACACGCTCCCATGCTGCGCATCGCGATCCCCTACGGCATGCTGGCGGGCTATCAATTACGCGGGCTGGCAAAGATCACGCGTCGCTATGATCGAGGCTACGGACATTTCACCACCCGGCAGAATCTGCAGCTCAACTGGCCGGATATGGACGATGTGCCCGACATCCTGGCGGAGCTGGCGACCATCCAGATGCATGCTATCCAGACCAGCGGCAACTGCATTCGCAATACCACCAGCGACCAGTTTGCGGGTATCGCCCTAGACGAAGTGGAAGATCCCCGCCCCTGGTGCGAGTTGATCCGTCAATGGTCCACTCTGCACCCCGAATTTGCCTTCCTGCCGCGCAAGTTCAAGATTGCGGTCAGCGGGGCGACTACGGACCGTGCCGCCATTCAGGTTCACGATATCGGCCTGCGCTTGTGGTACAACGAGCAAGGCGAGCTGCGAGTGCGCGTTCTTGCCGGCGGCGGCCTGGGCCGTACGCCGATGATCGGCGACGTGGTTCGTGATGATCTGCCGTGGGAGCACCTGCTCACCTATCTGGAAGCTTGTGTACGGGTCTACAACCAGTTCGGACGTCGCGACAACAAGTTCAAGGCGCGTATCAAGATTCTGGTCAAGGCGTTGGGCATCGAGGAGTACCGTCGCCGCGTCGAAGAGGAATGGGTACATCTGAAAGACGGACCGCAAACCCTGAACCAGGCCGCCGTGGACGCCGCCAAGGCACACTTCCCCGAGCCCGATCGCCGGCCGGTGGCCGAAAGCGCGATAGCCGATTTCGAACGGCTTCGCAGCGAAAATCGCAGTTTCGCGCGCTTCGTGACCAACAACGTCACCGACCACAAGGTGCCGGGTTACAAGGCAGTGACGCTGTCGTTGAAGCGCCGCGAACATGCGCCGGGAGACGTGACCGCCGATCAGATGGAAGCCGTGGCGGACCTGGCCGACCGTTTCGGGTTCGGCGAGATCCGCGTTACTCACGAGCAGAACCTGGTACTCTCGGACGTCCCGGTGGATGAGCTGGAAGTGCTGTGGCGGGAGCTTGAGGCACTCGGCATGGCCAACCCCACAGTGGGAACCCTCAACGATATCATATGCTGCCCAGGCGGCGATTATTGTGCTCTGGCCAATGCGGTTTCCATTCCCATAGCCCAGGCGTTACAGGAACGCTTCGAGGATCTCGATTTTCTCTACGACCTGGGTCCGCTGGATCTGAATATTTCCGGCTGCATGAATGCCTGTGGCCATCACCATGTCGGCCATATCGGCATCCTCGGCGTCGACAAGAAAGGCGAAGAGTATTACCAGATCTCGCTGGGTGGCAACGCCACCGACGATGCATCCTTGGGCAAGATTCTCGGTCCCTCCTTCTTCCGCGAGGACGTCCCGGACGTGGTCGACAAGGTACTCAAGGTGTATGTGGAACAGCGTCACGAGGATGAACGCTTCCTCGACACTTACCGTCGTATCGGCCTCAAACCGTTCAAGGAGCGTGTATATGCCTGATTCTCTTGTGCATGTCGATCATTTGATCGCTCACGGCGAGCTTGCGGCAGAGAACTCCTGGTGCGTCTCGTACGACGAGGAAGCGTTGCCGGAGCAGCGTCCGGCCATTGTTCCGCTGGGACTGTGGCTAGCCAACAGCAGCGATGCCGAACTCGCCCCGCTGCTGGCAAGCGATACCGAGCTTACCGTATCGCTTGCCAAGGAGCTGAAAGCTTCCCCTTTGGTGGCGGTCAATTTTCCCGCCTTCACCGATGGCCGTGGCTATAGTTTGGCCCGGTTGCTTCGTGAGCGTTTCGCCTATCCCGGTGAAATTCGTGCGGTAGGCGATGTCCTGGTCGATCAGCTCAACTACATGCGTCGCTGCGGTTTCGATACCATGGCGCTACGCGATGACCAGCATCCTGAGGATGCGCTGCGTGCGCTCAACGCTTTCAGCGTGCGCTACCAGACCGATGTGCAAGAGCGCACCGCCATCTTCACCAAGCGCCTGGAAAACTCCTGAGTTTTCCAGGCCTGGCTCGAAACGGCTAACCCCGGCGTTTCTGCTGGCGCTCACGGTTATTGGCCTTGGCCCGGTCGCTCTTGCGTAGCATGACCCAGGTTGCCCCCAGCCCACCATCCGCGGGTTGGGCCGAGGCGATTGCCTGTACCTCGTCGATCTGGGCTAGCCACTTGACCAGATATGAGCGCAGGACATTGGCCGGGCTGTCGATTTCACGGCCACGGCCATGGATGATCATGACCGAGCGCAAGTCATGGGCATAGGCATCCTGAATAAAGGGCAGAACCATGCGCCGGCATTCGGCCAGGGGGCGTCGCAACAGGTGCAGATGGGCCTGGGCGGTATAACCTCCATGGCGTAAGCGATCCATCACCCCCTGCTGAATGCCGTCACGGTGAAACTCGACGGGATCAAAGGGCGGCAGCAAGTCGACGAAATCATCGGACAGGAAGTTATCGTCTCCCAACGCCGCTTCCGCTCCTGCTCTGCGCGCCAGTTGGGCGTCGGACGGGGCACGGCTGGTCTTGCGGATATCGGCACGGTTGCCTGAGCGTAGCGGCTTCACGTCTCCCACCAACGCTTGAAAGTCCACATCTTGATGACAAGACTGGTTCATGGCTGTGCCTCCCGATTGATGATTGCCTTCATCCTAGCAAAAACCTGAGGTCCAGCTTAAGTATTCAGCCAAGCCTGTATCCGGATCTGGCACTCCCATGACTTGAACCATATCCCGGTTTCGCCCAAGCTGCCGGTTTTACTCGGGTAGCTTTCATGCGCCGGTTCAAACGTGTCATCGTTGCCGCTTTCGCCATCGTGGTGGGAATCGCCTGTTGGCTATGGCTGACCATGCTGAGTCCTTGGTTCTACGATCCCCCTTCCACTCTGCAACCCATTGAAGATCGCACCCATGACGTCTTCGTCTACGGTACCTTGCGCCATTCCCTTGTACGGCTTGTGGTGATAGGCCGCATGGGCGAGCCCGACCCGGCTTATCTAGAAGGCTTTCGTCGCGAAGGGCTGGATCTGAAGGCTTCCGCCGGGGATGCTGTTGCGGGACAACTCTTGCAGGTATCGGCCCGCGAGCTTGCGCGCCTGGACCGCTACGAGCGCCTGGGTATTCGCTACGAGCGTTTCCGCGTCACGCTGAAGGATGGCTCGTGCGCCTGGGTCTACCGGCGCCTGGCGGCAGAGGATTCCAGTACCGGCAGCATCCCTGTACCGGGCTTGCCTCTGGTATCATTGGGTGATTATTCGTTTCCCGGACAGGATGCACGATGACAGACGCTACCTCTTATGTACTGATCCTCTTCTACTCCCGCCATGGCGCCACGGCGGAAATGGCTCGGCAAATAGCGGCTGGCGTCGAGAGTGTCGCCGGGATGACGGCAAAGCTGCGAACCGTGCCAGCTGTTTCGCCTACCTGCGAAGCCGTGGATGAAGAGATTCCGGCAGAAGGCGCCGTGTATGCCACCCTCGACGATCTCAGACAATGCAGCGGCCTGGCGCTGGGTAGCCCGACTCGCTTCGGTAATATGGCGGCACCGCTCAAGTACTTTCTCGATACCACCAGCTCGTTATGGATGAACGGAGCACTGATCGACAAGCCCGCCTGCGCGTTCACTTCGACATCCAGCCTGCACGGTGGTCAGGAGAGTACCCTGCTCTCCATGCTGCTCCCGCTACTTCATCACGGCATGGTTTATGCCGGGCTTCCTTACAGCGAAATTCGTCTGATCTCCACGCAATCAGGGGGCACACCTTACGGCGCATCGCATGTAGCCGGCGCGCGCAGCGACAAGCAGCTGGATGAAGACGAGAGAGCCCTGGCGTACGCACAAGGGCGGCGGATCGCCCGCCTCACTCAGGCGCTTGAAGCGATGCGACAGGAGACGACGGTATGAGAAAGTGGCTGGAAGGTGTGGAACAACGACACGGCCTGCCCTTGCTCGTCCATCGCTCTCGCCAGCTGGTGGTGGTGAGCTTTTGCCTGCTTTTGTTGTTGATGCTATACCGAGGCTTTGCCATCCAGGGCGATGGAAGCCAATGGGGGCCGATGGTTGCCTTCGTTTTGCCTTTGCTGCTGTTTTTGCCTTCGATTCTGGGCCATCGCCCGCGCGGTCATGCATGGCTGGCATTCGTCAGCTTGTTGTATTTCACTCAGGGGGTCATGGTGGCTACCCTGCCGGGTCAAGGGGTGCGAGGTGTGATCGAGGCGATGGTGTCGTTGGCCCTGTTCACCGGTTGCATGGGATATGCACGATTCAAGAGCCGCCAGACCCAACGCCGTTGAGCTGAACGAACTGCTTGAGCTTTTTATACATCCCGGCGAACATGGATAAAAATCAAGGAGAACAAGCCGATGACACGCAATATTAGCGATATCAGGCGCGATTATGAAGGCGGCCATCTGCAAGAATCCGACACCCCGAACGAGCCTCTGGTACTGTTCGACGAGTGGTTCACCTTGGCCGTGGAAAGCGAAGAAGACGATGCCAACGCAATGACCCTGGCCACCGTGGACAGCCAGGGGCGCCCGCATGCCCGTGTGGTGCTGCTGAAGGGTTTCGACGAGCAGGGAATGGTTTTTTTCACCAACTACCATAGCCACAAAGGCAGCGAACTGACCAACGTACCTTTTGCCGCCATGGTGTTCTGGTGGCCTTCCCTTTCGCGCCAGGTGCGTATCGAAGGCAGGGTGGAAGTCGTCAGTGCCGAAGAATCAGATGAGTACTTCACCAGCCGCCCGCGTGGAAGCCAGCTGGGAGCCTGGATCGCGACTCAGAGCGTGGTTATACCGGGCCGGAGCTGGATCGAAGAACGTCAGAAACGTTTCGAACAAGCCTACGAAGGTCAGGATATTCCTCGTCCCATTCATTGGGGTGGCTATCGTCTGGTCCCGGACATGCTCGAGTTCTGGCAAGGCCAGCCGAGCCGGCTGCACGACCGTATTCGTTATGAACGCCGCGACGGTGACGGTCACTGGAATCGCTTCCGTCTGGCACCTTGAGCGTCATGACTCGTCGGTAATCGGTAGTCAATAATAGTCAGTATCGGCACTTGCCCGGCAAAAAACCGGGCTTGATTCAGTCTGGCAAGCTTTCCAGGCGATGGCGCTGCCACTCGCTTTCAGGCTCATTGAGTCGCATTACGGCATCCACGACCTGCTCTTCCATGTTGTAGCGACAACGAAAACCCAGATGCTTCATCAATGCCCGCATGGGATGGTTGTCCACCATGATCTTGCCGATCATTTCCAGGGTACCAATACTGGTACAGTAAGCGATCATCTTGTTCATCAACAGGCTGCCGATCCCTAGCCCCTGCAGGTCGTCGCGGATGATCACCGAGAACTCGGTACGAATATTGTCGGGGTCGTTCCATACCCGTACCACGCCGAGCATTTCCTTGCCGCCGTCATCCCGTTGATGTTCTGCGATAAACGCCATCTGGCGATCGTAGTTGATGTGCGAAAGGATCGACAGGTCGCGCTGGGTCAAATCCGACTTGTTGTGGAAGTAGCGAAAGCGAATGCTCTCTTCCGACAGCTGGCGGTGGAAAGTGGTGATCAGCGGTGCATCCTCCGCCCGGATGGGACGAACCTCGACTTGCCAGCCATTTTTCAGCGTTACCCATTCCCGAAGCTCCTCGGGGTACGGCAGAATGGCAAAGCGAGCCGGCGCACCGAGATCCATGGCAAAGTCCACGGCCATGACCCCATCGCGATTCAACAGCAGCGGGTTCAGCTCCAGGCCGCGTAATTCGCTTAAATCCGACGCCATCTGCGAGAGCTTGACCAGCATCTGACAAAGTTGCTGGATATCGCGTTGTGGATCTGCGGAGTGTTCACGAATCAGCGAGGCAGCGTGGGTACGGCCCACCATATCCGCCGCCAGGCTCATGTTGAGTGGGGGCAAGGCTACCTGACGGTCCGCCAGCACGTTAACCTTGTAGCCGCCGATGCCGAATACGATCACCGGTCCGAAAACCGGATCGCGCGTGATACCGGCACAGATCTGCATCGAATGCTTGCCACGTTGCATCGGCTGCAAGCAATATTCTCGGATAGCGTACTCGGGAAACTTCTCGCCAACCTTCTCCCCTAGCTGGCGGATACCGTCGGCTACTTGCTCGGGCGACACTAGATCCTGCATTAGACCGGCGGAAATCTTGTGAGGATGCTTACGGTACCGGTAAGGTCGGCAGTTCCCTTCGTGTACCACCTTCAACGCCTTGGGGCCCGACATTTCCTCGGCGACTCGAAAGCCTTCTTCTGCAGTGGTGACATAGCGGCTGGTGGCAACGGGAATACCGTAGGCTTCCAGAACCTGTGCCGTTTCCGAGTGCGTCAAGGTCTGACGCCCCTGCTCCTTGGCCTGAGCAATCAGCGTCCGGCAACGCCCACGAATTTCCTGGCTGGTGGAGAATGGCAAGCTGGGCGGAGTTTCCTGCAGCAGGGCCTGGACGCGCTGGTAATCCACCATGTGCGTGAAAGCCTTCACTGCTTTTTCCGGGGAGATGTAGGTAGCAATACCCGCCACGTTGCACTCGTGGCGGGCTTTCAAGGCCTCTTCCAACCCCATCCAACTGGTCAGCAAGTTACGCTTGAAGCGCTTGCGGTTAGCGATCAGCGCCTGCGCCGTAATCTTGGAAGGTGCCATCCGAGTTGGCGCGTGAACGACCAGCACAGCATCGACATTGGCATCAGTCGCTACCACTTCCAGTGCCTCGACAAAACGCTCGGGCGTGGCGTTCCCGCCGATATCCACCGGATTTTCGCCGGGTTTGCTCATATCTACATTGCTGCTTCGCAGGGCATCGCGCGTCTCGTTGGTGAACTCCGCGATCTTACCGCCGGCACTGATCAACTTGTCGATGGCAAGCATGGCCGGACCCAAGCCATTGGAAACCACGGCAAGCCGATCACCGCGCAGCGGTTTCATACGCGACAGGGTCTCCAGGGCATCGAAAAGCTCATCCGAATCGTTGACCCGCACCACACCCGCCCGAGAAAAGGCCGCATCGAAAACCACGTCTCGATTGGCAATACCCGGTGTGGGTTCCATCCCGGATATATCCGAGGCGGGAGTACGACCGCTTTTTATCGCCAGCACCAAGCGATTGCGTGAGGCATCCCTGACCGAGGTCATGAAGTGCTGGGCATCCTTGACATGCTCGAGATGCAAGAGAATCGCCTGGGCTGGAGAAAATTGGTTCACATAGTCGATCAAATCGGGTAGTAGCACATCGACACTATCGCCTACAGTGATCAGATGCGAGAAGCCCACGCCTCGCCCGGCCGCCCAGTCGATCATGGCATTGGCCAGCATCCCCGACTGGCCCAGGTAGGCGACACGCCCAGCCTTGACTGGCTGGCTGGCATAGGAAGCGTTGAGCTTCTTGCCCGGCACGATGAGCCCCATGCATTCGGGGCCCAGTACCCGGATACCCGATTCCCGCGCGGCACGCAGCATTCGTTCGCGGATAGACCCCTTGTTGCCCTTGTCGCGATCGAGATACGCACCTCCCGAAAGAACCAACGCCGCCTTTACACCGAAATTTCCCAGTTGACTGATAAGCTTGGGTACGCCATCAATAGGAGAACAGACCACCGCAAGATCAGGAACCTCGGGCAAGTGTTCCACGCGGCTAAAGCAAGGCTCGCCGTATACCCGCTCGTAACCCTTGAGGTTTACCGCCCAAATCTGGCCCCGGTACGCCCCATCCTGGATGTTGCGTAGCACCAGACCGCCCAATGAGTTGGGTTTTTCGGAGGCACCGAACACGGCCAGGGTCCGGGGTTCGAAGAAGTGATGTAAAAAGCGGGTACTCACGTGTGGCTCTCCCTTAGGTCGTTAGGTTCTGTGTACGACTTATTGACACTGTCGCGCAAGGGTGAATCACGCTTAAGGTGATTTTAATCATAATGGAGCGCCTGGATGATCACCGCCTACCTTACCCACCCGGACTGCCAATTGCATCATATGGGGCCGGAACACCCTGAAAGCCCGTTGCGTCTCGAGGCGATTCGCGCGCGGCTTTCCCTGAGTGGTTTATTGCAACAGACAATGCAGGCGGATGCCAGGGAAGCCAGCCAAGAGCAGTTGGCAAGAGTGCATCCCACCCGTCATCTGAAAGCACTGGATAAATGCGTTCCCGAAGAAGGGATTGTCACGCTGGATAGCGACACGATGATGAACCCCGATAGCTTGCAGGCAGCGCGCATGGCGGCCGGCGCGGTTATTCGGGGAGTCGACCAGGTCTTCAAACGTCAAGCGGATAACGTCTTCTGCGCGGTTCGCCCACCTGGCCACCATGCGGAAGCCACCGATGCCATGGGATTCTGTTTCTACAACAATGTCGCCGTGGGCGCTGCCCATGCCCGGGAGAAATACGGTGCTCGACGCATCGCGATCCTGGATTTCGATGTGCATCAGTGCAACGGCACCATCGATATCTTCAAGAACGACCCCGAAATACTAATTTGCACCAGTTTCCAGTACCCCTTCTATCCGTGGCGTTACTTGCGCAGCGAATGGCAGAACGTAGTGAATACTCCGCTGGAGGTGGGAACCGACAGTAGCTCCTTCCGGCGCATCATCGAAGGGCAGTGGTTGCCGGCGTTGCATGCTTTCAAACCGGATCTGGTCATGATTTCGGCGGGATTCGACGCGCATCGGGAAGATCCCATGGCGGATATCTGCCTGGAGGACGAAGATTTCTACTGGATTACCCATATGGCCATGGAAATCGCCACGTTGTATGCCGATAACCGGGTGGTATCGGTACTCGAAGGCGGCTATGACCACGATTCGCTGGCCCGGGGAGTGGAAGCGCATCTCAAGGCCTTGCTGGGACTGCCCTTCGCCACCCCAACCACCGAGTCATAACGCCCTTTCGCGCCGGGCCACCGAAAGCGCCAAAGCCATGTGCTATCATACGCGATTTCGTTGGCCCGATACCCATCCTTGTGTCTATGACCGTTTTCCCTGAACATCATGCTGCTTTACGTATTGCCGCGGGGCGCAAGCCCTTCGTCGAGCCCTTGCGTTTGGGTGAGCGGCTGAAGGCGATCCGCCTGGCCAACCACTGGACATTAGAAGATGTCAGCCGACGCACGGGACTGGCACGCTCGACCCTCTCCAAGATCGAGAACGATCAGCTTTCACCCACCTTCACCGCCGTGCAGAAACTGGTGGGTGGGCTCAATATCGACCTTCCGCAGCTATTCACTCCGCCGAAAAAAGAACACCATACTCTGGCGCGACGTGATCTTACCCGTAGCGGCAAGGGGCAGCTTCACCCAACGCCGACCTATGAACACGAACTACTTGGTCATCAGCTGGCACAAAAGCGGATGATCCCCTTCAAGACCATTGTCCGCGCCCGCGACTTCACAGAATTTCAGCAGTGGGTTCGTCACGACGGGGAAGAGTTTCTCATGATTCTTTCAGGCAGTATCTTGCTGTATAGCGAATTCTACGCGCCGTTGAGCCTGAATGAAGGTGACAGTATCTATTTCGATAGCGATATGGGTCACGCCCTCGTTTCCATCGGTGAAGCGGACGCCACGGTGCTTTCGGTATGTACCCGCGGCGACCTGGACTAGTCAACTGATGAACAGGCAATGCAAGGAGGTAAGAATGCAAGAACTAGACGAGGCAACACGCACCCAACTCGAGGCAGCTGCATTCAGACGGCTACTCGCCCACTTGGATGAACACAAGGAAGTACAGAATATCGACCTGATGATCCTGGCCGATTTCTGTCGCAACTGCCTTTCCAAGTGGCTTGTTCAAGCGGGAGAAGAACAGCAACTAACGATATCCGAGGAGCAGGCCCGGGAACATGTCTATGGCATGCCATACCGCGAATGGAAAGCCAAGTATCAGCAACCTGCCACCGCGGAGCAAATGGCTGCCTTTGAGGCCAAGCAACGCCGCAAGCAGGAGCAGCAACAATGATCGGTCTGAATATCGCGGTACTGACACTCTCCGACACGCGTGATGAATCCAGCGATAAAAGCGGAGCCTTTCTGGCGGATGCCCTGACCCAGGCGGGTCACCACCTGGCGGAAAAGTCACTGGTGCCGGATGATATTTACCAGATCCGAGCTCTAGTTTCCCGCTGGATTGCAGACCCTGCGATAGATGTAATTCTTACCACAGGCGGTACCGGATTTACCGGCCGCGACTCCACCCCGGAAGCCATAAGCGTATTGCTGGATCAACCTATTACAGGCTTCGGCGAGCTGTTCCGCCAGATTTCCTATCAGGAAATAGGGAGTTCCACGGTACAGAGCCGCTCTCTGGCAGGGCTTGCCAATCAAACCCTGATCTTTTGTCTTCCCGGCTCCACAGGAGCCTGTCGCACGGCGTGGCAAGGTATCCTTGCCGAACAGCTCGATAGCGATCACCGGCCCTGCAATTTCGCCAACCTCGTGATTCCGGAAAAAAGGCAACATACTTACTGACTGCCAGGATCAAAGGCAATTCGCCGGTTTGGGCAGTCCAGCAAGCTTGGCTACCAGCTTCGCCGGGCTGCCCGGGAAAAGCTGCATTAGATAAATTGAACGCCCTTTTTCCGGCCCCAGCTCGTTACTTACAGCCTTGACCAAGGGGCGCATGGGGGGAGCCATGGCATAATCCTGATAGAAGCGTCGAACGACCTCAATGATTTCCCAATGTGCTTGGGTCAACGTCATTCCCTCTTCCTGAGCCAATAATTCCGCAATATCAGAATTCCACTGCTCTTGTTTAACCAAATAATTTTCAGGATCAAGAGGTATTTGATGTTTGGAATCAAGATAACGGTATATTTCTGTACTTGCCATAATCAGAACCACGTAATGGTTTTATCGGCTGACGCAGTTAGTGCCACGAATCCCGGCATGTCCACGGCATGGCAATCTTGTAGCTGTGCCGCTCGCCCCGCCACACCTCTCGAGCAAGCATCTTCTTCGAGAAAATAGATACGCCCATTCAGCTTATGCCAACCTTCCCACTGGGGCATCAATAGCGCCTGCACGCCATCTTCTATCAACAACAAGCGGTCTTTATCCCCCATGGCACTGATCGCTTGTCTATCGGCAAGGCCATGTCCTGGGGGGTGGTTGAGTATGTGAAGATTCATGCGTCCCCTTTAGAACGTAAGCACTTCGGCATGCCGAGTGATTTCCCGCTGAATCGCCTCGTCGTCACATGCCCTTGCCGGCAAGCGTAAATCCTCGAGAGTCAATTCATAGCGAGCCAGATCTTCCTGAGCGACCAGCACCGTCTCGATATCGTACATTGGCAGCATATCTATTGATGGCGCTGTCGCTTTTTGCCCCGGCGCGCCGGCTGCCTGGTTCGACAACAGAGATAAAATCCCCTCCCCCAGGAAAAGCAGACTGACTTGCTGGCCAAACGCCGCAGCGACCAGGGCAGCATCGAGCCCTTCTCGAAGCCAGCTGGAACCATACGGAGCGTGGCGTAATATCATCAGCAGGTCGGCGGTATCCGAAGACGTCATAGTGAATCTCAAGGAGCGAAGGTAATCATACGATCACACTGCTGCTGCAGCACAATCAGCTGGCCGAGCCCGGTAAGCTCGAAGGGTGCTTCCACGTTATGGTGCGCTTTGCCATGACGCCTGGCTTCCTGCTCATCCATCAACCCGCGGCGCAAGGCGGCCGCGATGCAGACCTCCAGACGCGTGCCGTATTGGCGTTGCAGGGATATCCATTCATCATGCAGGTGCAATTCATCCTGAGGAGGCGCCATGAGGTTGGCTGCGTTATGAACGCCATCATGGTAGAAGAACACCGCCTCGAGCGTGTGCCCTTGTTCTAATAAAGTGATGGCGAAGCGAAGTGCCGAATGAGCGGCCTGGCAGCTATACGGCGGCCCCATGACCAAAAGCGCATATCGCATGCTACTCGGGTTCCTGAAAAAGACTAACCCCGCCGCAAGCGGAGGGGTTAGTAACCAAACTTACGTAGAGAATATCAATCGCTGCTCATGATACCCAGCAGGGAAAGCAGGCTGACGAACAGGTTATAAATCGAGACATAGAGAGTGATCGTTGCGAGGATATAGTTGGTCTCGCCTGCACGATGAATGATCTCGCTGGTCTGGTAGAGGATTGCCGCCGAGGCGAACAGGACAAAGCCTGCGGAAACCATCAACGACAAAGCCGGGATATTGAAAATAAGGCCCGCCACCATGGCCAGAATCAGAACGATCGCCCCGGCCATGAGGAAGTTGCCCAGAAAACTAAAGTCTTTCTTGGTAACCAGCGCCACCGCCGAAAGCCCCACGAAAGTCAGGCCGGTCATGGCCAATGCATTCATGATCAAGGCGGCGCCGTTAGGCAACGTCAGATAGGCGCTCAGAATAGGTCCCAGGGTAAAGCCCATGAATCCTGTAAAAGCGAATGTCGCCAATAGACCTGCTGCTGAATTGGCTGTCTTGTGTACCAGGAACATGAGCCCGTAAGCACCGATAAAAAAGACGAATATATTCATCCTCTCGATACCCAGAGCCATGGCGCCACCTGCCGTGACCGCAGAGAAAAGCAATGTCATGGCAAGCAGTGCATAGGTGTTGCGTAATACCTTGTTTGCACTGACCGAACTGACACCACGTTGCGTCTGATGCGTCACGTTGGAATCTTGATAAGCCATCGTTGGAATGCTCCCTAAAAGCGTAATATCACAACAGACAAGAATGCCGGTCTATGGTTCCCGACGCAAGTTATCTTCTACGCGCCTTCAACGCAAGTGGCGACCATGTCAACGATAATAGCTATTCAACACTTATCGTGCAGAAAGGCCAACCCGTGTTCGGCGTATCGTTTCTCTCAGCAACGCTGGCCATAGCCGTACACAAACGAAGGCCACCTTTCGTCCCAAGCGATAGGACAGCACATCGGCAAGTCGCTCGGCATCGCGTACAGGCTGCCTGAGATCCTTGAAGGCCAGGCGTTGATACGTCACGGAATCGCCACCGGTGGAATAAACGTGGGTAGCCAGTGAAGCCGTATGCAGGGCAATGGCAATTCCATCGCCTGCAAATGACGGAATAACCGCTGTTTGGTCTCCCAATGGGAAGAGACCTGGCACCGAGTCATCGGGTGAACGGATATATCCATAGGGTATACCGGATACTGCCAAAGGCTCGCACCAGCACGGTGATAAACTGGCGAGACGCTGGTTCATATGGGACGAAGTGCTACCAAGCCAATCAAGTATCTTGGCCCAATTACCTCCACATGCTTTATAGATGTCCTGCGTGATCAAGAAGCTGAGGTTGACACCGCCCTCCTCTATCGGCTCCAAGCCGGCGTAACCGCCATTGAATAAATGGATTTCAACTGTATTCCTCCATATATCCTGCTGCATTGCGCTGGGGCTAAAATGCATCTTAAGCCCGATAAAACCATGGTGGCGGGATGCTTGCACATTGCGTTTCCAGTGGCGAAGTTCATGCTTGCCAGTGGCGAGAAATACCGACTTTGCTGAAAGCACTGTGCCAGCTCGCCCCAAAACAGACTGGTTTGAGGACCTCAGTTTCCATCCATCGCCCGCCCGTGACAAATGTCTGACCGTTGTTCCAAGCTCCACGGCGGCACCCGCAGCGTCAGCATGCTCAAGCAAGGCCGAATCCAGTCTGCATCGGGACAAGCTCCATGCGGTGAATGGTAGGTTGAAGGCAAGTTCATGCTCGCCATTATAAAACCGCGCATGGCGAATAGGTTCAGCACCTAACGCAACAATATCCAACCCGAGTTCCTCGAGATATTGCGCGGCTTCATAGCTGATGAACTCACCACAAACCTTGTGGTGTGGGCCTCGCTTTCGTTCCAGCAGACGCACCGGTATGCCTCGCCTGGATAATCCGATTGCCGCCGCAGCCCCCGCCGGCCCGCCCCCGATGATTACCGTCTCGTCGCTCATCGAATCGGTGATTCCTTGACACAAGAAACACATAGGCGGAACGGAAAAAACCATTGAACACGCACACGATCATCCAGCCCAGCCTCAGCGATCAGCCGTTGCCAATCAGCCTTGGTAAAGGCGCGCGCCACCGATACGGCAGCATCATGGCGGATCAGTCGATTGCGACTAAACAGTGCGGTGGCTCCCTTGATAAAATAATAAGGAAGCGGATTTCGATGCAGATCATTGATAAACCAGCCTTTTCGCGCTCGCCTTTGCATCCAGCGCATGAAATCGACAATCTGTGTATCTGTAAGATGATGCGTAAACAACGACGATATGACGATATCTACCGGCTGATCTGGCTCGAACTCGAGTACATTCGCGGTTTCGTAACTTCCTGCTGAAGACGATGGCCTGGATTCGGCCGATTTCTTTGACCACGGGTTCAGGTCAACACCGACCATACTGCAACCCACCTCCTCGACACGAGTAGGCCATTTTCTAGCAATTTGCCGCAACATGTCCCCACCGCCGCTGGCGGCATCAAGAACAAAAAGACGTTCACTGCTTTCCATCCAAGGACGAAGCCATTGCAGGGTCGGTCGATAGGCCAGCGTCAGGTGATTAATACGTTCGAGGCCGATGAGACAATCGTGGAATTCTTCATACGGAATATTCGCCTCATCCATGAGTTCCTTTTTGCCACTGCGTTGACTGAAGTCCGGCATGTATCTTTTATCATCCTTGATGTACGAAACGCATGCTTTCGATGGTCAGTCCAGGTCCAAATGCCATTGCCAGGCCTGGACCCGGTTTTTGGGGGTTGTTCAACATATTACGAAGCACGAACATGATGGTTGCCGATGACATGTTGCCGAACTTTCGGAGCACTTCCCGCGACTCGCTAAGCTGATGCTCTTCGAGCTCCGCTCCCGCTTTTACCGCGTCCAACACCGTACGTCCGCCGGGGTGAATTGCCCAGTGCTTGATATCACTGCGTGCGTAACCGTCCAGCAGCGTGTTGAGCACAAGCGGTAGATTCTTGGCAATGGCACCCGGCACTTTTCCTGACAAATGCATGTCGAAACCTTGGTTACCAACGCGCCAGGTAATTAAATCATCAGTTTCCGGCATCACATCCGAGTCGAAACCTTGGATTTCGAGGCCGATGGGCTGCGCCGACACGATGCTTGCTGCGCAACCATCGGCAAAAATCGCAAACGATAGAATCTCTTCGAGCGTTCCCGTGGATTTGAGGTGAAGGGTGCAAAGCTCGAGATTAAGCACCAGCACTTTCGCGTGAGGCTCCGAACGAGCAATATGCCGGGCTAACTTGAGCGCATTGATCGCAGCGTAACACCCCATAAAGCCTACGGTGGTACGCTCGATATTACCCGGCAGCCCGTAGTGCTGAATCAATTGATGATCCAGCCCCGGTGCATAAAATCCAGTGCAGGTTGTTGTGATCAAGTGGGTGGTGCCGGTGAGGTCAAGTTGGTCCAAGGCGCGCTTTGCCAAGGTGAAAGCGAAGCGTTCGTAAAATTCCATACGTGCCTGAGTACCAGGAAAAGCACCATTCCGATAGAAGCTCTCTATATCCAGCTTATCGTCATCCGGATGAGGTTGCAGGAACGAGTATCGATGTTCTATCTGGGATCGTTCTGCCATTCGTTGGAACAGCTTGATTGAACGCTTGTCCGGCAGAAGCTGCGGGCAGTACTCGATGAACTTGCCATGGATATCAAAGTCCGGCACAGCAGTGGCGATATTATTTATATAGATTTTTTTCATTATCAGTTCCCTATGAAATTTCACTTATCACCGCGATTACTATGAAATTAATTTCACAACGGAAATAAGAGGCCCATCCATGGTGCCAATACACTTCACGTGATGTTATTCACAAACATACAAATGCCCAAAAATCTAACGCAATTATGAAAATAGTATTTAAACACTCTGATGTAAAGGCGCCCAACTGCAGCAACAAGGCATTACGAAATACTTGTGATTAATTTACTGGTCAATACTTTCATGAAATATGCTTAGCCACGCCAGCTTTAAACAAGAAAACTAATCGGAAGCGCCGTAAGCTGAAAAGGTTAAAGTAAAAAGGGCCAAGCATTTCGATTCAGGAAATCGACTGCCAATGATAAGACATTAACTCTCAGGCAACAAAAAAGCCGCTGAAATCAGCGGCTTTTTTAATAAGTGGCGGAGGGACAGGGATTCGAACCCTGGATAGGCTATTAACCTATGCCGGTTTTCAAGACCGGTGCATTCAACCGCTCTGCCATCCCTCCGGCTTACGGGTGCGTATATTAACAGAACTTCCTTGGAAGTCAACGACCTCAATAAAGTCGTAGCCCTATGCGCGTAATATTTCCTTTATCCATTTCGCTCACTACCCAGTGTATGCCGTGCCAATCGACATCGTCCCCCACCACGGGGTGGCCGCCAACACGCAGGGAGACGAACTCGGCCAGGCTCATGTCCTGTTCTCCTGGGCTGAGGGTCAAGCCGTAGGCTTGGGCGACATCCTGCATGAGGGCGCTACCATCCAGAGTGAAGGTACCGAAGAAAGCGCGCTCCTGCTTGAGCCTCGCATCACCATTGAATAATCGATTCAGGGCGGGAAGATCATCCGTTCGACCAATGACGCAAATAACGTCCCCCAAGCGCAATCGTGTACTGCCCTTGGGGTGGAGCATGACATGGCTGCGGAACAGAGCGGAAATGAGTGCCCCGGAGGGAAAGCGTAACAGGCGGATCGGGACGTCCTCTAGGTCCTGATTCTCGACCACATAGACGAACATCTCGAAATCATTTTCGGGAAGAATTCCCAGAGGCCCGCGCTGATTGGGGGTGGTTCCGGCGGGAACTTCCACACGTAGCCATTTCGCCATCCAGGAAATCGAGCCCCCCTGGACCAGAAGAGACATCAACACAACGGCGAAGGCGACATTGAAGTACAAGGAAGCGTTTTCCACACCACCGATCACCGGGAATATCGCCAACACGATGGGAACGGCGCCCCGCAGCCCTACCCAGGCAATGAAAAAGGTCTCGCGCCAGCGAAACCTGAAGAAGGGCTTGATCGTCAGCAATACCGCCAATGGCCTGGCCAGGAAAATCAGACCCAATGCCACCACCCCGCCCGGCAGTGCGTATTCCAGCATTTCACTGGGCGTAACCAATAACCCCAGTATCAGGAACAAGCCTATCTGACTCAACCAGGCCAGGCCATCGTGTACCGGCAGGATGAAATTAAGGTGGCGACCCGGCTGATTGCCGATCATCAAGCCGGTCAAGTAGATCGCCAGAAAGCCGCTGCCACCTAATATGCTGGTAAGCCCGAAGACACTAAACCCCAAGGCCAACGCCAGCATGGCGTACAGGCCCGGCGCCAGGTCCAGCCAACGCAACAGCTTGGCGCTGAGCCAGCCGGCGCCCAACCCCAGGATCAGCCCCACACCGAATTGAGAGACAAGGAACAATAGCGTTTCGCCGATGCCGCCGATCTCCCCGACCAGAAGCTCGACCAGCATCAAGGTCAGGAATATAGCCATGGGATCGTTGGTGCCGGACTCGATTTCCAGGGTGGCTCCCACCCTTTCATTGAGATTCACCCCGCGGCCACTGAGCATGGAGAATACCGCCGCCGCATCAGTGGAGCCCACTATGGCCCCGACGAGAAGGCCTTGAGTCAACGAAAGCTCGAAGACCCACATGGCAATCAGTCCCACCACCCCGCTGGTGATGAATACACCTGCGGTGGCAAGCGACAACGCCGGTTTGAAGCCGACCCGGAATGTTTTCAAGCGAGTCCGAAGGCCACCATCCAACAGAATCATGGCCAGGGCGAGATGGCCAATCAAAAAGGCTAGTGAATAATCGCTGAATTCGATGCCGAGAATACCCTCTTCCCCTGCCAGCATTCCCAGCCCCAGGAAGATCAACAGCAGAGGCAGCCCGACGAGGGCCGACAAGCGGCTGGCGAGAATGCTGAGTGACATTAAAAATCCACACAGCAGGAAAAGTGTATTGATCGAATCCACGGTGCCTCGCTCCTTGCAACCAACTGCGCCCATTATCGCATGTCTGTCTGGATTTTACTGATGCGGCAGTGCCAAACACTGCCCTATCATGTATGAAAATTTATGCATGAAAGGTGGTCAGCAAGTTTCACCAGCAGATACACTTCAACCTCGCCGACTCCCTGGAGCTATTGCACATGCCTCGATCAGTCTTTTCATCCGCTGGTTCATCATTGACGCGCCATCGCCCGGCCGGCCGGCCAGCGGAAAGACACCTCACGGCATGGTTAGCTCTTCTGCTGGCAGCGCTTTTGAGTTATTCCAGCGCGCTATGGGCAGAACCGGAGGCGCAAGATGCTTCCCCGACACCCGAGACCGAGGAGGCGCTGTCGCTGGATACCGAGGTCAATGTGCCTGAATTCATTGAGTCCACCGCTCCCGCAGAGCCAGTCGCGGAAGTGCCGGTCACGACGGTGATCCCAGCAGATCCTATCGAGCCACCTCCCATCGAGATCGTGGAGATAATGCTGGACTGGTATCCCAGTCCTCAACACGCGGCATTGATGATCGCGATCGAACAGGGATTATTCGCCGAGCTGGGGCTCGACGTTACGCTTATCACTCCCGGCGACCCCTCTCTGCCTTCCAAGATGTTGGCCGCAGGTGAGGTGGATTTTGCCTTGACTCGACAGCCTTTGCTGCACCTTCAAGCCCATCAGGGAACTCCCCTGGTGCGCATCGCCACGTTGATCGAAACATCGTTGACCGCCGTAATAGTGGCTGGCAGCTCGCTTGACGAGACACCTCCGGCCGCCTTGCATTATGGTTATTCCACCCTCGACAGCCGCGATGTCCTGCTGAGTTACTTGCGTTCCCGAACCTCCCCGCGTGCCGATGATCCGGCGCCCGAGCTGCTCCACTTCAATGTTGCCAATGCATTACGCGAAGAGCGAGTCGAGGCGGTGGCGGACGGCTTCTTCCATTATTTGCCCACACAGCTGGAAACCGATGGCATCGCCAATACCGTGATACGCCACGAAGCGCTGGACATCCCACGCCATGAAGGGCTAGTGATGATCGCCAACCAGGAACACTTGCGTCGCCAGCGCGACACCATAGTGCGGCTTATCGGAGCCCTGGAAGAAGCTTCGCACTGGATGGTCGAACACCCCGAGGAAGCCTGGGAGTTGCTTGTCCAGGCACGTCCGGTACTGGATAACAGCGTCAACCAAGAAGCCTGGACGGATATCTTGCATCGAGTGGCATTGCGCCCCGCGGCACTCGATTACGCAGGCTATGCCAGATTCGAAAGTTTCCTGCATGAGGCGGGACTAGTCGATACCCCCTTGCCCGTGGAACGCCTGGCTCTTGATCCTTATGCGCTTTGAACCATTTTCGCCGGTAGCGATGAGTTGTCATGACCGATAGGCCGTTGATCTTTATCGACCTCGAGACCACCGGAACCCGGACCACACGAGACAGGATCATCGAGATTGCGGCTTACAAGACGATGAACGGGGAAACGGTTTCTCGCTGGGTGAGCCTGGTAAACCCACAAAATGCTGTTCCGGCGCCTATCACCCGGCTCACCGGCCTGGACGAAGGGATACTGGAAACAGCTCCATCCTTTGCCGAGCTCGCACGGGATTTCATGGAATGGCTTGGTGACGGTATCCTCGTCGCCCACAATGCACGTTTCGACTATGGTTTTCTGCGCAACGAGTTCAAGCGCGCTGGGCTCGCTTACCGCGCCCGAATCCTGTGCACCTTGAGGCTTTCACGCCGCCTCGATCCCAGCGCCAGGGAGCATGGCCTGACGGCGCTACTGGAGCGAAACGGCATCTCCCCTGCCAGCCATCATCGAGCCGATGACGATGTCAGCGCCTTGATGACCTTATGGCGAAAATGGCAGGAGGGCATGTCCGCAACTGTTTTTATCCGGATGCTCGAGCTCGAGCGTCGTCATGCGAGCCTGCCGGCCCACCTCGACGCCAGCATTCTCGAGCAAATTCCGTCAACGCCAGGCGTCTACCTCTTCTACGGGCATAATCGAGTACCGTTATATATCGGCAAGAGCATCAACTTGCGCAGCCGAGTGCTAGGTCACTTCCAGCGAGACTACCAGGAAGAGCGCGAGATGCGACTCGCCCAGCAAGTCCAGCACATCGAGTGGCATGAGACATCGGGGGATCTAGGCGCACAACTGCTCGAGTCACGACTGATCAAGCAGTTGTCTCCGGTCATGAATAGAAAGCTGAGACGACAGTCGAACCTGTCCACATGGCAATGGAAAGAAGAGATGAACGCTCCTCGCCTGCTCAGCGGCAACCAGGTAGATATGCAGGTCGAGGCATCTCTGTTCGGCTTGTTTCGTAGTGCTCGGGATGCGCAGAACGCCCTGCGACAGATTGCCGACGAGGCGCAGCTTTGCCCGCGCCTGCTGGGGCTGGAAAAAGGCAAGGGACGCTGTTTCTCGAGTCAGTTAGGCAAATGCCGCGGCGCTTGCCATGGCAGCGAAAGCATCACCGAGCATAGCCGCCGGGCTCGGCAAGCCCTTTCTCACCTCAAGCTTCGAGCCTGGCCTTGGCAGGGCCGAATCGCTATCGGGGAAGCCCCGACCCCAGCCTCGTCAAGAACGTGGCATATCGTGAATAACTGGTGTTATCTCGGGGCTGTCGACCATCTCCAGGACGCTGCCAAGCTTGGCCGCGATACGGTGCAATTCGATGGCGACAGCTACCGGATTCTCAACCGCTTTCTACGTGATAGAGAAAGCCAAGAACTCGAAGTCGTCAACCTGGAACATTAAGCGGCCAAGCCGCTACTTGCCAGCCGAGTCACTATTTTCTTGAGCGTCGAGGAACAAGCGTACCGCCTCCTGAAATGCCTCGGGCTGCTCCGCATGCAGCCAGTGCCCGGCATTCTTCAACGCCACGACACGCAAGCTGGGAAGGACATTCCGAGTCGTTTCGAGATTGTCCTGATTTACGTAATGCGAATTCGCGCCACGCAACAGCAAGGTCGGCCCCGTATATGGCTGGCTGCCTGCCGGCGGAGCGATGATATCTTCATATCCCGCCTCGATTTGATCCAGCCCGATACGCAACTCAAGCGTGTTTTCTCCACCACGCTCGAGATTCGTGGCCAGAAACAGACGCGTCGCCCGTTCCTCGACGTGCTCCGCCAGAAGATCATCGGCTTCGCGCCGGTTTTTCGGTCGCCCTTCTTCCAGGCGTCGCAGTCCGGCGAATACCGCATCGTGGCCATGCTCATAGGCAACGGCGGCAATATCGGCCACGATCAAGGAAGCAACACGGCCCGGAGCCTGTCGCGCCACGCTGATGGCAACCTTTCCGCCCATCGAATGGCCGAGCACATGGGCACGCTCGATCTCGAGCTGGTCAAGCAGCGCCAGCACATCCCCCGCCATGGCGGCGTAGCTCATGCCCCAGGCGTGGGGAGAACGGCCATGGTTGCGCAGGTCCACTGCGATGACACGCCGTGTCTGCTGCCATGCCTTGATATGGCTGCGCCAATTATCGGCACTTCCCAGAAGGCCGTGAATGACGATCAAGGGCAAGGCGTCGGCATTCGATGTACCGACATCCAGATACTGGAGCGAGACATATTGCGAGGTTTCTTGATGCTGCGCTTCCATGGTTTGCTCCTTGTTCTTTCGCCTCGTACGGCTGCCTCATTCAGGGCAACCGTACGTTGGCGACAGATTAACGGCTGGGTGCCGGCTCGAGATCCTGCTGATGGGTGAAGGTCACCAGCCGACGCGTCAACCAGGCCAGCAGGATGCCATACAACGGCAAGAAGAATAGCAGACTGATCCCCAGCTTGATGACGTAGTCCACCCAGGCGATTTCCATCCAGTTGGCGGCCATGAACGGATCAGGGCTGTGGTAAAACGCCATCGAGAAAAAGGCAAAGGTATCGGCAAGGTTACCGAGAATCGTGGAGCAGGCCGGGGCCACCCACCATGCCCGCATATGGCGTAGCCTGTCGAAGACGCGAACGTCGAGGAGCTGGCCGATCACATAGGCCATGAAGCTTGCCAGGGCGATCCTGGCGACGAACAGATTCCACTCCCCCAGCGCTTCCAGGCCCGCGTAGCTACCGCGCGGGAAAACGACCGAGACGATATAGGAAATGAGCAGCGCTGGCACCATGACCCGCACAATGATCGCACGGGCCGGCTCCTTGCCGAACAGCCGCACGGTCAAATCGGTAGCCAGGAAAATGAAGGGAAAACTGAACGCCCCCCAGGTCGTATGGAACCCAAAGAGAGTAAAGGGCAACTGCACCAGGTAATTGCTGGCAGTAATGATGAGGATATGAAATGCCACCATCAGGGCGAGACAACGGCGATACTGGGTTTCCGTCAGGGCAAACATCGAGAATGTTCCTTTTTGGGCTTGGAAAGCGGGAGGGGTTAGGGAACCCTCGTGGGATCGCGCCCAAGGCGCGTCAGGGCGGGCATTATACGCATCCCGTATCGGAAAGAAAGCCACCTGCAGGCAGGTGGCTTGAGGGAAGATGAATTGCTGTCCGTTACGCCTTGCGCAGAAACCAGCATGACTTGACGCTTATGGCAAGTCGATCATGTCGGCCGGGCCTGATCGGCCGCTCCGACGTTGCGCTCCAGCATGATGTCGTGAACGTCTTGCAGGCTAGCGGGATCATCAATCGTGGATGGCACACCGAACTCCTTGCCATCGGCAATACTACGCAGCAACTTGCGCAGGATCTTGCCTGAACGGGTCTTGGGTAATCTCGATACTACCAGCACCTGCTTGAAACAGGCGATCGGGCCGATCTGCGCTCGCACTCGTGCGATCAATTCCTCTTCCAACGTCACTTCATCACCCTGGAAGCTATCTTTGGGAATGACCAGGCCGATGGGAACCTGCCCCTTCAGTTCGTCATGAATGCCGATGACGGCACACTCCGCCACTGCGGGATGAGAGCCGACCACTTCCTCCATCTCGCCGGTCGAGAGCCGATGACCGGCGACATTGATCACATCATCGGTGCGACCCATGATGAAGAGATAACCGTCATCGTCGAAGTAGCCACCGTCGCCGGTCAGGTAGTAACCGGGAAACGCCGCCATGTAAGCGCTATGGAAACGCTGGGGATCACCCCAAACCCCCGTCAGGCATCCCGGAGGCAGCGGTTGCTTGATGACCACGCTGCCCTGCTCCATGGGGCCGGTGCTCTCCCCATCCCGGTCGAGTATCTGCACGTTGAAGCCCGAGACCGGAACGGTAGCGGAACCGGCCTTGGTCGGCATCGGCTCGATACCGCGCATGTTGGCGGCAATGGGCCACCCGGTTTCGGTTTGCCACCAGTGGTCGATAACCGGCACATCGAGCAGATCATCAAGCCAATGAAAGGTCGGCGGGTCCAAGCGTTCCCCGGCGAGGTACAGCGCCTTCAGGCTGGAAATATCGTAGCGCTCCAGCTGAGCACCTTCGGGGTCCTCTTTCTTGATTGCACGAAAGGCAGTCGGCGCAGTGAAGAAGCTCTTTACACGATACTCCTGAATCAAACGCCAGAAGGCCCCGGAATCCGGGGTCTTGATCGGCTTGCCCTCGTAGACCACGGTGCTGCACCCCATCAGCAAGGGGGCGTAGACGATATAGGAGTGGCCTACGACCCACCCGACATCCGATGCGGAAAAGAACACCTCCCCCGGCGCCATGTCGTAAATGGCCTCCATGGAATAGTGCAAGGCGACGGCATAGCCACCGGTATCGCGTACGATGCCCTTGGGTTTTCCTGTCGTGCCCGAGGTATAAAGCACGTAGAGAGGATCCGTCGCCTTGACCGGCACACACTCGGCCCATTCCGCCTGCTCGATCAACTGTTGCCAGTCGTGGTCCTTCGCCCCAAGGTCGGCGAGACACGCTTCGCGCTGCAGGATGACCGTGGCATCCGGCGCATGGGCACTCAACTGCAAGGCCTCGTCGATAATCGGCTTGTAGGGCAGCACCTTGTCGACTTCCACCCCACAGGAAGCGGCAACGATCACCTTGGGTTGAGCGTCGTCGATCCTGATCGACAATTCGTGGGGAGCAAATCCGCCGAACACGACGGAGTGAACCGCACCAAGGCGCGCGCAGGCGAACATGGCCACCAGAGCCTCGGGCACCATCGGCATGTAGATAACCACCCGATCACCCTTCTCTACTCCAAGCTGCTTGAGCGCGCCGGCAAATCGGGCGACCTGATCGCATAACTGGCGAAAGGTCAGAGTCGACTTCTGCTGAGTGACCGGCGAATCCCAGTAGATAGCCGGTTGATCGCCACGCCCTTGTTCCACATGGTGATCCAGCGCGGCATGGCTGATATTCATTTCACCGTCGCTGTACCAACGGGCATGCCCCTGTTCGTCATAGGTCAGAATGGAAGTGGGTGGAGTAAACCAGGGAATGCGCTTGGCCTGTTGCGCCCAGAACGCTTCAGGATCGCTAATGGAACGGGAAAATTCCTGTTGGTATCGGCTCATTGGGTTCCGCCTGCTGTATCGAACGAGAAGATCGTTGCGCCTGCCTGTGTGCTTATTAGAGTGTTTCGCTCGTAGCGTCTAATGGCACCGCAAGACTTGATTGTTGACACTCTAGAGGATTAAACCCTTTATCGCTTCATACTATGGGCTAAAAGCCGACCAAAGGCGTAAACCAAACGCCACGATTGTTGACAACAGTCAATTAATTTTAGGTTCGAGAGTGAGGCAAAAACCAAGCGGAAGGAAAAATTCTTATATCATTGATACATCGTTAAACAAGAACTTGGACAGGTCGCGCTGAAGTAATGATGATAAGAAGATCACCATATCGCGACGCAGTTGCATGCAAATGCCGCCTGATCACTAACAACACGCCATGGGGACACCCATTGCACTGGCAGGGAGAATGTCATGCCCCCTTCATCCAGCGCCGCCTCACGCCTTCTCGATCAGGACGGTCGAGCCATTGCCAACGGCACCCAGCTGCTCAAGGCGATGGCCAATGAAAAGCGCTTACAGATACTATGCTTGCTGGCTGACAAGGAACTTTCCGTTACCCAGATCAACCAGCAATTGACACTGAGCCAATCAGCGTTGTCCCAGCATCTGGCCATTCTCAGACATGACGGCCTGGTCAACACTCGCCGGGATTCTCAAACCATCTATTACTCGTTGAACAGCAAAAGTGCCAGCGCAATACTTGAGATACTCGCCAGGTACTATGCCGGCTAAGGCTCAATGCTTTTGCCACCGAGCCGCATCCAGCGCCCCCACCAATTTGACTATGGCACTTTCCACGCCCCCGGATATGGCCAGACCCAGCTTTTTGCTCAGTGGTTTGGGACCATCAAGTCTGACCAACAGCACCTGGGCCTCCTTCATGCGTTCGACCAGATAAGCTTCACTGGTATCTACCGCATCCACCAAACCGTTTTGCAAGGCTTCGCTGCCATACCATATCTCCCCAGTGGCAAGCGCATCGATATCCATGGACGGGCGGCGTTGCGCCACATAGTCCTTGAATAGACGATGGGTATTTTCCAGATCCTCCACGAACTTTTCTCGTCCCTCGTCCGTGTTCTCACCCAGCATGGTCAAGGTGCGCTTGTATTTACCGGCGGTAAGCAGCTCGACATCGACATCGTGGCGCTTCAGCAGGCGATGGACATTGGGAACCTGGGCAACCACCCCGATCGATCCGATGACGGCGAATGGCGCCGCTCTGACTTGAGAGGCCGTACAGGCCATCATGTACCCGCCACTGGCAGCCACCTTGTCCACGCAGACTACCGTCTTCAAGCCGGCATTACGCAAACGGTCCAGCTCGGCTGATGCCAGACCATAGGCATGCACCAGGCCACCGCCAGATTCCAGCCTGACCACTACCTCGTCGTCGTGTTCCGCCACCTCCAGCAACGCCGAAATCTCCTGGGCCAGATGGTCCGTTCCAGAAGCCTTGATGTCACCATGGTAATCCAGCACCCAGACATGTTCCGGCCTGACCTCCGGTAGATTCTTCGAGCCGCCTTCCTTGCCTTTCAGACGCGCCTTGTCATCGCGACGAAACTTCTTGAGCAACTTCTTGCGGCTATTGGGAGCGGCAGTCGCCATGGCGAGACGGCGGCGGCGATAGCGCCGCTGATCGTTCAAGACCTCGATGTGCAGGTTGAGCTGTTCATCGCTGTCCTGACGCATTTTCGCTACAAGCGCTATCCCGACACCAATCACCACCAGCACGATGATGATCTGCAACGTAAACGTGCCCATCTGGATGGCCCATTCACTCATGGTGACTCCTTGTTAATACATGAGAACTACGCCGTTTTTACGCGCTCTCATGCTTGATTAAAACGAATGTTTGAAATAACCTCTGGGCAGTTTATCCGCACCGGCCTCCGGTGCCAATCCATTACCGCCTGAAAGGGCCTCGATAGAAGAGCGCAACAATGTCGACCAACACTCTGGAAAAACTGCAAAGTCGTTTCGATCCCGAAGCCGCCAAGGGCATGGATGAAGTGTTTCAATTCCATTTCAGCGATGCCGGCAGTCACTATCTGGTCATCAAGGATGGAACTCTGGGTGTCCATGAAGGGGAACACGACGACCCGTCTGTCAGCCTCAGCATGAGCACCGATACGCTGAAGGGTATCATGAGTGGCGACATCAACGGCATGACCGCATTCATGACCGGCAAGCTCAAGGCGACAGGCAATGTGATGCTGGCAACCAAGCTCTCGTCTCTATTTCCCAGCAAATAAATTAGTTAGCGAGTAGACTATTCCGGCAAAAAATTGTTTCAGCGAAAAAGTTCCACCGGGGTGGCGTAAAGACCACCCTTTTTGCTTTCTTCAAACTTTCCTGTCACGGCTATGTACTGCCACTGGCCTTGTTTACAAGTGGGCCAGATGGGTTTCTATCAGCTCGCGGGAGATGGAAAAGACCGGCGGCAAGCTGGGGAGATGACGGGGGGAGAACCAGGCGGCATCGCTGATCTCAACGCCATCGATACGGATACGCCGCGTGGTGGCTTCAGCGAAGTAGCCCAGCATCAGCGAATGGGGAAACGGCCAAGCCTGGCTACGGTGATAGCGAACACGGTCGATGGTCACCCCCACTTCCTCGAAGACCTCTCGATGCACGGCCTCCTCCGCCGACTCACCCGGCTCGATAAAACCGGCGAGGGTCGAATACCGCCCGGCGGGAAAACGCGGGCTGCGAGCCAGCAACATCGCTTCTCCACACGTCACCAACGTAATGATGCAGGGGGAGATACGCGGATAGTTGCGATGTCCGCAGGCATGGCAATGCATGGCGAATTCCGCTTCCAGCTTGGAGGCTTTCGCTCCGCAGCGGCCGCAGAAGCGATGATTTTCCAACCAGGCACTCACCTGCAAGGCGGTAGAGACCAGCCCGTACCAGGATTCAGGTAACCGCGCCAGCCAGTTGCGTCCATCGATCCAGCTTTCGTTTGCAGCCGTTGTCAGACGCAGCCCCACCGGCTCATCGTGCCAATAACATAATGGCTGGACGTCGTCTCCCCAGGCTTGCCTGGGCTGCAACGGTATCAACTCCTCACCGAGTGAGAGCAATTCGTCTGGCTGGGCAGGCGCGGGGGCTATCTTGCCCTGGGCCAGCAACATAATACGCCCCTCGCTTTCGCCGACAGGGATCTCGCGTCTAAGCATGTTCACCCGCCGTGTACGGCCAGGCGATACTCGCGGCGGCACATTTGGCCTGATGAGCGGCTTGTTCATCCGCACTGGGACGAATCACCCGTAACCGCCCCGGCTCGAGTTGCAGGCGATTGATCGCCATCCCCTCGTCGACAACCTGCTGAGAGCTGGACTGGCTTTCGCTATTGGCCTCCAGTGTGAGCGCCGTCTGCCCGCCGGTCATCGCCAGGTAGACTTCCGCCAGTATCTCCGCATCCAGCAACGCCCCGTGGAGAACGCGGTGGCCGTTATCGATCGCGTAACGCTTGCACAATGCATCCAGGCTATTGCGCTGCCCTGGGTGCTTCTGGCGCGCCATGACCAGGGTATCGAGTACTCCGCAGTAGTCTGCGACCGGCCCCAATGGCATGGTACCCTGAGAGTTTAGCTGCGCCAGTTCATGGTCGATGAACCCTACGTCGAACGGCGCATTGTGGATGATCAGTTCCGCTCCCTGGATGAATTCCCAGAAGGCTTCCGCTACATCCGCAAAGACCGGCTCGTTGGCCACCTTCTCGTTGGTAATGCCGTGTACCGCCACGACTTCGGCATCGATATGCCGCTGAGGATTGATGTATTGATGATAGGTTCGGCCGGTAAGACGACGGTTGATCATTTCCACCGCACCGATTTCCACCAGTCGATGCCCGTCTCTGGGGTCGATACCCGTGGTTTCGGTATCAAGGATGATCTGACGCATGGCGGACTCCCTGGTTGTGTTCGTCAATGGCGGCGTTGGCTAGGGCATCGGCTCGCTCGTTCTCGACATGGCCGCTGTGGCCCCTTACCCAATGCCACTCCACTTCGTGGCGTTGTGTTTCCTCATGCAGCGTTTTCCACAACTCGGCATTCTTCACCGGCTGGCGCCCAGCGGTTTTCCAGTTCCGCTTGAGCCAATTGTGTATCCACTGGGTAATACCCTGGCGCACATATTGGGAATCGGTCCATAGCGTGACGCGGCAAGGCTTTTTCAATTCACGCAGCGCCATGATAGCCGCCATCAGCTCCATGCGGTTATTGGTGGTGAGCGTTTCATAACCTTTCAGCGTCTTTTCATGCGAGCCACTATACAGAATTGCCCCCCACCCCCCCGGGCCGGGGTTGCCACGACAGGCACCATCGGTATAGATGGTGACCTCGGGCTTGTCGTCATTTGAGGCGTGACTCACGCGACCATCCTTTCATTCATTATATTGCGGTCATTCATGGGGCCGGCGACTGGAGCCCGAGCGAGTCGCCCCCAGCGAGGCCTTGCCCAGCGTGGAGGAAAGACCGAATCTGAGACGATTGACATGGGCTCGCTGCTGCTTGCGCCGGGCTCGAATCATGTAACTAGCGGAAATGGGGAGGTTATAGCGTCTCCCCAATGTTTCCCATACGTTGGAGGGCGTGTGGCGCCCTGGCAGCTGGAAACCGCAATAGTCTACTCGGTCTATTTCAAAATCGACAAATGCCAGCCAATCTCCCAACTGGGACGGTGTACGCCAGGTTCCGCTCCATGGGTAGCGCTGGCGTCTACCGGGCCATTGTCTGTCCAGCCCTGCCAAGCCGTACGGCATGAAGCCGAAAATAATCAGCGCACCGTCATCGGAGGTGACTCGAGCGGCCTCCTGCAAGGCGTGGTGAGCGTGGGGCAAGCTTTCGAGCAGATGGTGTATGACGGTCAAGGCCAGGCAGCCATCCGGTAACGGCAGCGCTTGCGGTTCACATATCAACGTCCGCTCATCCTGGGCCATCTCCCTGACGGGCGCCCAGCGCAGCACATGGCGAATCGGACACATTGTGGTCAGCGGGGCCGCCATTCCCATTTCCAGGCTGTGAGCGCCGAATAGGCGCTCACACACCGGGCCAAGGCATGCCCGCTGGGCCTCCCATTGGGACTGACCCGCTCGAGTTTGCCAATAGTCCCGGCTTTCCTCCAGACACCGAGCCAGTTCCATCGCCTTTGTCGAATTTGACATGAAAAGCGCTTCCCTCCACAGTAACGGCTTTTTGGCAACCTCTTTCACTTGCCGCGGCGCCCCTTCGCGCCGCGCCAGCCCGATCACAAGGATCCCGCCGATGCTGAGCGTGACACCGATCCCTGCACTTAGCGACAACTATATCTGGCTCCTGAGACAGGATTCGAGTCAAGACGTTTGTGTGGTGGACCCCGGTGAAGCCGCTCCCGTTCTCGCCTTGCTGGAACGCGAAGAGCTGGTGCTGAATACCATCATGATCACTCATCACCATGCCGATCACACTGGTGGCCTGAAAGAGCTGATCAAGCGCTACCAGCCCCGGGTCATTGGCCCCGACAACCCGGCAATCAACGGGATCGACGAGGTAGTGGGAGACGGCGATGAAGTCCGCGTCATGGGCCGCTTGTTCGAGGTAATCGCGACGCCGGGGCATACGTTGGATCACGTCAGCTACTTCACCGCTGGCATTCCGCCGTTGCTGCTCTGTGGCGATACCCTGTTCGCGGCGGGATGCGGGCGTATTTTCGAAGGTACTCCCGAGCAGATGTATCGCTCGCTGAGCCGGCTTGCACGTTTGCCCGAGGATACACTGGTCTTTGCCGGGCACGAATACACGCAAGCCAACCTCAAGTTTGCCACTGCCGCCGATGGCGATAATGCCGAAGTCGCCAATGCACTGGAAGAGTGCCGAAAAGCCCGGGCACTGGATCGTCCCACCTTACCCAGCACGATAGGACGCGAGCTGAAAATCAATCCATTTCTGCGCACCGGTGATGATCGTATGCGCGCCGCAGCGGCCATGCAAGGTAG
Source organism: Halomonas sp. Bachu 37 (assembly GCF_039691755.1). Classification (NCBI taxonomy): domain Bacteria; kingdom Pseudomonadati; phylum Pseudomonadota; class Gammaproteobacteria; order Oceanospirillales; family Halomonadaceae; genus Halomonas; species Halomonas kashgarensis. The sequence goes on from NZ_CP137552.1 coordinate 1,072,664, forward strand.
TGCCGACGATGATCTGGCCACTTTCACCACGCTGCGTGAATGGAAAGATAATTTCTGAACGTTGCCCTAAAAGAGCACCTGTTACGGTATGACCTATCGAACTCTACGCCAACGCCTACTGATCACAGCTGCGGGAGCCTTCCTTCTTGGCTCCGTGCTGGTATCGGCGAGCACGACGCAAGCCTCTGCCATTCAACGGCCCGGTATCTCGAGCATTTCTGCCACCTCCTTCTGGAGTGCACTGGAGCTGCAACAGCAGGATGCCTGGTCCGCCTTGCGCGAGACCTTCCAATGGCAGGACGAGCACCGCTCCCTGGCGACGAGAGACCAAGCCCGAGTGCAGAAGTGGATCGATCACTACCTCTCGAACCCGGAAAACATCGTTGAGATCGCCGAACGCGCAAGGCCTTGGCTCGTCTGGATCACCCAACAGATCGAAGCCCGAGGTTTGCCGGGCGAGCTGGCATTGCTCCCTTTTATAGAGAGTTCATTCGACCCTGCTGCTCGCAGTCACCGCGGAGCGGCCGGCCTGTGGCAATTCATGCCGCGTACCGGCGATGCCCTGGGCCTGGTACGTAACGGCAACTATGACGGTCGCCTGGACGTGGTCAATTCCACCCGTGCCGCGCTGGAATATATCGAGCTCCAGGCGGAACAGTGGTACGAGGGCGACATCCCTCTCTCGCTAGCTGCTTACAACGCCGGGGCCGGCACGGTCAACCGAGCGCGCCGAAACGCGGAAAACCAAGGGCTGTCGGCAACGTACTGGAGTCTTCAGTTGCCCAATGAAACCATGCAGTACCTGCCCAAGCTGTACGCCATATCCGCGATAATCAACGACCCTGATCGCTATCAGGTCGAGCTACCGGATATTCATGCCGAGCCAGCATTCGCCAAGGTGCAACTAAAGCAGGCGGTAAGCCTGACGGACGCGTCACGCATATTGAACGTTCACAAACGGGATCTCGCCAAACTCAATCCAGGACTGCTCAATGGGGTAGTCGAGCCACGTACGGCACGCACACTTCTGGTTCCAGATGATGTCGATACCTCGCGTCTGGCCAGTCTGACCCAGGTGGCCGAGGTAGATACGACCCGGAACATGGGCGATACGACCCATGTCGTCCAACGGGGTGACAGCCTGTCCGCGATCGCGGCCCGCTACAATGTCAGCCAGCGGGATCTGGCGCGCTGGAATGCGCTGGAGCAACCCGGGGCTTTACAACCGGGGCAACTCCTGACACTTTCTGAGCGCTAGGTTATTGAATCCCGTGCATAAGGAAGCCGACAATGCGGTGTGTCGCAAACCATCTAATTGCCCTGCTTTTGCTCTTGGCACCGTCGGCTTTCGCCACCAGCACTGAGAGTCGCGACCAGTTTACCGCGACACATGCTCTTTCCCTCTACGACACACCGGCGCTGGACGAAGACTTTCCCTACTTTCCTCACGTCAATCCAGATGCCCCCAAGGGGGGCAGCATGGTACGGACGGCCGTAGGCAGCAGTTTCGACTCCACCAACCCCTTCATCATCCGGGGAACCCCGGCGACCGGCATTTCGCAAATCTACGACACTCTGATGGCCAGCAACCCGGGCGAACCCTTCAGCCTGTACGGCTTGCTGGCCCATCGTGTTCGTCTGGCGGACGACCGCAGTTGGATCGAGTTCGACTTGCGCCCCGAGGCACGCTTTCAGGATGGCCAGCCTCTCACCGCTCATGACGTGGTGTTCAGCTTCAACCTGCTACGAGAGGAAGGCAACCCTTTCTACAGCAGTTACTATGCCGGGGTGGAAGGGGTCGAAGCACTGGATGATTACCGCGTCAGATTCGATTTCAACGACACCCAATCCCGCGAATTGCCTCTTATTGTCGCGCAGCTTCCCATCCTGCCCCGCCATTACTGGGAATCGCGCGACTTCTCCTCCCCGACGCTGGAGAAACACCCCGGTTCCGGCCCCTACCGCATTGCCGAGGTGGACCCAGGCAGGCGAATCGTCTTTGAGCGCGACGAGACATACTGGGGCAAGGACCTGCCCGTCAATCGCGGACGTTACAACATCGACCGATTGGCTTTCGATTATTATCGCGACCGGGAAATTTCCTGGGAGGCCTTCAAGGCCGGTTTGACCGATTTTCGCACCGATGCCCGCGCCTCCACCTGGGCCATTGGTTACGACTTTCCCGCCTATGAGGATGGTCTGGTCAAGCGCCTTACGGTACCCGACGTGAATCCTTCGATGATGCAGGCATTCGTGTTCAACTTGCGCAAGGACAAGTTCAGCGATCCTCGCGTGCGCGAAGCGCTCAGCCTGACTTTCGATTTTCCTTGGCTGAATACCAATATCTTCTACGGCACCTATCAGCGAACCCAAAGCTTCTTTGAGAATTCCGAGATGGAAGCCGAAGGTTTGCCTGGGGACGAGGAGCTCGCCCTGCTCGAGCCTCACCGGGAGGCCATCGTAGCGGAGCACGGTTCCGATAGGCTATTCACCGAGCCGTTACCCATCGACCATCCGCAGGAGTTACGCGAACGGCTGCGCTTGGCACTCGACCTGCTGCGGGATGCCGGATATGAGGTCAGAAACGGCGTGCTGGTCAATAGCGAGACGGGGCGTCCACTGGAGCTTGAAGTGTTGCTCTACGACTCCGCCCTGGAACGTGTCGTCCAGCCCATGCTGCGCAACATGGCACGGCTGGGCGTACAGACCAGCATCCGCATCGTGGACATTAACCAATTCCTCAACCGGCAGCGCAACTTCGACTTCGACATCGTCATCAGTCACTTTCCCCAATCCAACAATCCGGGTAACGAGCAACGTGATTTCTGGACATCGGCAACGGCGGAGACACCACAGAGTCGTAACCGGATGGGATTGAAAAATCCCGTTGTCGATGAACTGGTGGAGCGCCTGATACGTGTCGATAATCGCGAGGAGCTCAACCACATCGTACAAGCGCTTGATCGGGTGCTACGCTGGGGATTCTATGTCATTCCCCATTATCATTCGGGGGAGACACGTATCGCCATCTGGGATAAATTCCGCTATCCCGAACCGTTCCCGGAATACGCCATGGATCTTGACGCCTGGTGGGTGGACACCGAGCGAGAAGATGAAATTCAGCGTCGCGTACGCCGCCGCTGATTCACCCAGAGGAATCCTACGTGGCTCGTTATACCCTGCGCCGATTGTTACTGATGATTCCGACTCTGCTGGGCATCATGTTGCTGAATTTCATTATCGTGCAAGCAGCCCCAGGCGGGCCGATCGACCAGATGATGGCACGCTTCGAAGGCGCCGATGCCATGGCCAGCACGCGCCTGGACATGGGCGGGGCCGATATTCAGGTCAATGACGAATCTCGCGGCGCCCGAGGAATCGACCCGCGTTTCATCGAACAGCTCGAGCAGCAGTTCGGTTTCGACAAACCCGCCCACGAGCGTTTTCTGGGCATGATGGGGGATTATCTCACCTTCGATTTTGGCACCAGTTTCTTTCGTGACCGCCCTGTTATCGACCTGATGATAGAGCGCCTGCCGGTATCGATTTCGCTGGGATTGTGGACCACCCTTCTGGTATATCTCATCTCGATTCCCCTGGGCATTCGCAAGGCGCTTCATCACGGCTCACGATTCGATGTCTGGAGCTCAGGCCTGGTCATCGTCGGCTACGCCATTCCCGGCTTTCTGTTCGCCATCATGTTGATCGTGGTATTCGCCGGCGGCACCTACCTGGACTGGTTTCCCTTGCGGGGCCTGACCTCTCCCGACTTCGAGCAGCTTTCTGTCCTAGGCAAGATAAAGGACTACTTCTGGCATATCACCCTGCCGGTCGTCGCCTCGGCCATAGGAAGCTTCGCCACCTTGACCATGCTCACCAAGAACAGCTTTCTCGATGAAATTCACAAGCAATACGTTCTCACCGCCCGCGCCAAGGGCGCCGGGGAGCAGCGGGTGCTCTACGGCCATGTGTTTCGCAACGCCATGCTGATCATCATCGCCGGTCTACCCGCTGCTATGATCGGCATCTTCTTCACCGGCGCTTTGCTGATCGAGGTAATCTTCTCTTTGGACGGGCTCGGCCTGCTCGGTTTCGAAGCCGTCATGCAGCGTGACTACCCGGTTATCTTCGGAACCCTTTTCCTCTACACCTTGATCGGCCTGGTGCTGAAACTGATCTCCGACCTAACCTATGTATGGGTGGACCCACGCATCGATTTTGCCACTCGGGAGTCCTGAGCGATGAGCCAACTCTCCTCCCGACTTTCACCCATCACCCGGCGGCGCCTGGCGGCATTCAAGGCCAACCGCCGTGCGCGTGTTTCACTGTGGCTTTTCGGTCTGCTATTCATCATCAGTCTGTTGGCGGAGCTGATTGCCAACGACAAGCCCATCGTCATGCAATATCAAGGACAGTGGTATTCGCCCTTGCTGGTGGATTACCCGGAGACCGAGTTCGGCGGGTTTCTTCCTACCCGTACCGATTATCTCGACCCCTTCATCCGCGAGCAGATCAGCGAACACGGCTGGGCCCTGTGGCCATTGATTCCGTTCTCCTACCAGACACTCGATATGCAGATGACGCGCCCTTCACCCGCGCCTCCGGACCGGCGCCACTGGCTGGGCACCGACGACCAGGGCCGGGACGTGCTGGCCCGGGTCATCTACGGCTTTCGCCTGTCGGTAGCATTCGCGCTGGTATTGACCGCCGGTTCGCTGGTCTCGGGCGTCGTGATCGGCGGTGTACAAGGATACTTCGGCGGCAAGGTGGATTTGATCGGTCAGCGTCTTACCGAGATATGGTCCGGCCTGCCGGTACTGTTCCTTCTGATAATCCTGGCCAGCTTCGTCCAGCCGGGTTTCTGGTGGCTACTGGGCATCATGTTGCTGTTTTCCTGGCTGGGGCTGGTGGATATCGTGCGCGCGGAATTCCTGCGCGCACGTAACCTCGAGTATGTCCGTGCGGCCAAGGCCATGGGGCTTCCTTCACGCTTGATCATGTGGCGCCACGTCCTGCCCAACGCCATGGTCGCCACCCTAACCTTCATTCCCTTTCTGTTTACTGGTGCCATCGGCACCTTGACGGCGCTCGACTTCCTGGGATTCGGCTTGCCTCCCGGCTCTCCTTCTCTGGGCGAGCTTGCCGCCCAGGGCAAGAACAATCTTCATGCCCCCTGGCTGGGAATCACGGCATTCTTGACCCTCGCCATCATGCTTTCATTGCTGGTATTCATCGGTGAAGGTCTGCGCGACGCCTTCGATCCGCGCCATATTCACCAGGGCCGCCTTGCCCAGGATAAGGAGCAGGCCCATGAATGAGCCACTACTGGAACTGGATCGCCTATCCGTGGAATTTGATGGCATCAAGGTAGTCAAGGAGCTGTCCCTTACCATTGCGCGTGGCGAAACGCTGGCGCTGGTGGGCGAATCGGGGTCTGGAAAATCCGTCAGCGCCCTGGGCGCAATGAACCTGCTGCCGGCCAACGCCCAGGTTTCCGGTCGGCGTCGCTTGGCGGGAGTCGACCTTTCGACGCTCTCCGCTGCGCAATGGACCGGGGTACTGGGAAATCAAGTGGGTTTCATCTTTCAGGAACCCATGACATCGCTCAACCCGCTGCATACCGTCGGCAAGCAGATCGGCGAAGCCTTGCGTCTGCACCAGGGACTGCGGGGTCGCGAAGCCAGAGCCCGATCCTGCGAACTACTTGCCCAGGTCAAGTTACCCCGGCCAGAAGAACTGGTGGATACCTGGCCGCACCAACTTTCCGGTGGGCAACGCCAGCGGGTGATGATCGCCATGGCCATTGCCAATCGCCCGGCTCTGTTGATTGCCGATGAACCCACCACTGCTCTGGACGTCACTGTCCAGCAGGAGATTCTGGCACTGTTGCGCGAACTGCGCGACCAGCACGGCATGGGCATGCTGTTCATCACCCACGACTTGAACCTGGTGCGCCGCTACGCCGACCGGGTCTGCGTCATGTATCGGGGCCAGGAGCAGGAAAGCGGCCCCGTCGAGCAAGTATTTTCCCATCCAGCGAGCAGCTACACCAAGGCTTTGCTGGATGCCGAACCGGAAGGTCGCCCCACGCCGGTCGGCCGCGTTGCCCCGCTACTACAAGCGAAAGGGTTAGGAGTGAGTTTCAAGCGGCCCAAGAAGCGTCTGTTCTCAAGACAACCTCCTGATTTCGAAGCGGTGAAGCCACTGGATCTGTATATCGCTCCCGGCGAGACATTAGGCATTGTGGGTGAATCCGGCTCGGGCAAGACCACCTTGGCAGCGGCATTGATGCGCCTCACCCCAAGTAGTGGCAGCATTCAGCTTGGGGATGTAAAACTGAACGAACTGAGCGGCAATGTCCTGCGCCGCCAACGCTACCGCATGCAGATGGTCTTCCAGGACCCTTACGGGGCGTTATCACCTCGCATGTCGGTGTTCGATATCGTCAGCGAGGGGCTACGCTTTCATTTTCCGCGGCTGACGACCCAAGAGATCGCTCAACGCGTCAAGGCCACCCTGGAAGAAGTGGGCCTGCCGGAAAGCTGCGCTTCACGCTATCCGCATGAATTTTCCGGCGGCCAGCGCCAGCGCATTGCCGTGGCCCGGGCCATCATACTCGAGCCGGAACTGATCGTACTCGATGAGCCCACCTCGGCCCTGGACCGCAGCGTGCAGAAGCAGCTCATCACGCTGTTACGCGAACTTCAGCGACGCCACGGTCTGAGCTATCTGTTCATCAGTCATGACCTGGCGGTCGTGCGTGCCATGGCTCACAGGATTCTGGTGCTCAAGGAAGGACAAGTGGTGGAAGAAGGAGAATGTCTGGAGGTACTGGAAAATCCGCAGCGGCCGTATACCCGTCAACTAGTCACGGCCGCCGGGTTAGATGAAGCAAGACCGGTCGCTTAACTCTCTTGCCCTTACTGTCTAGACCTTACATTCCCTAGAAGTTAGAAAAAGAAGTTAGAAAAGGGCGACTTCATCGGCAGTAAGCTCACGCCACTCCCCCGGTGCCAACGATTCATCCAGCACCAGCGGACCGATGGCTTCGCGATGCAGCGTCTCGACATGGTTGCCCAATGCCGCGAACATGCGTTTCACCTGATGATAGCGGCCTTCCGTGATCGCCAGGCGCGCCTGGGTCGGTGAGAGCATTTCGAGTTCGGCGGGATGCGTCAGCTCCTCTTCGCCATCAAGCAAGAGCCCCTCAGCTACCCGTTCGACAGCGTCCTGCGCTTGTGCCTCGCTCCATGGTGTTGCCAGGGTGGCAATATAAACCTTGGGGCAGCGCTTTTTCGGCGCACTGACTCGATGCGACCAGTGACCATCGTCGGTCAACAGCAACAGGCCGGTGGTATCCACGTCCAGGCGGCCTACCGCCTGCAGGCGCTCCGCCTTGGGCAAGTCGACAAGCTCAACCACCCGGGGATACAAACCACGCCTCGCCGTGCATTCAACACCGGTGGGCTTATGCATCATCACGTAGCGCAATCCCACCAGTTCGAGGGTGGCGCCATTCCAGCTGACCCTGTCCTGCTCGATATCAAGCTGCACGGCGCCCTGCTTGACCACCTCGCCATTCACCGTGACTTCTTCGCGTTTCAAGGCGCGCTTGGCCAGGCTGCGTGTCAATTCGGTGGTTTCACTCAAAAAACGATCCAGGCGCATTAATGGCCGACTCCAGGTAACAGTTGAAAACGATCGGCATCCTGCCAAGCGGGAAATTTTTCCCGAAATTTGTCCAGCTCGCTCTTGTCCAGGGTGCCGGTTTGCAAGAAGGTCTGATGGGGCGAATGATCGATCACAGGCTCACCCTTGAAATCGACAAGCATCGAGTCGCCTGCATATTCCAACCCCTTGGCGTCCTCCCCTACCCGATTAACGCCCAGGACATAGCAGAGGTTTTCCACCGCACGGGCCTGCAGCAAGGTACGCCACGGGTGACGCCGCGGAGCCGGCCAGTTGGCAATGCAAAGCAGGACATCATACTCGAAATGCTCCTCGGCGGAAGGCTGCTGGCGCAACCAGACCGGGAAGCGCAGGTCGTAGCAGACACTCAGCAGTATTTTGAAGCCTTTCAGCTCCACGATCAGCCGCTGATCGCCCATGGCGTAGCGTTCGTGTTCCCCCGCCATGCGGAACAAGTGGCGCTTGTCATAGTGGATCAATTCGCCATCGGGCGTGGCCCAGACCAGGCGATTGAAATAGGCATCGCCTTCACGGATAGCGATGCTTCCCGTCACCACGCAGCCGCGCTGACGTGCCTGTTGGGTTATCCAGGCCACGCTGGGGCTCGCCTCCATGGGCTCGGCCATCTCGCGAGAGTTCATGGTGAACCCCGTGGCGAACATTTCCGGCAGGATGATGAGATCGGTATCGTTTTCATCCAGGTCGCCCAGCATGCGTTCCAGGTGCTGATGATTGGCGTCCGGATCCTCCCAGCGTAAATCACACTGCACCAGGCTGGCTCTTAGCTTGCTCATCGGCAACGCTCCTTGGTTAACGTGGCTCTTGGTTAACGTATCCAGTAGTTGGCGGCTCTCGGCCTACGCTCAGTTCATAATGTGCTAGATTAGCATTTTTCGTCGGCGAGGCCGCCATGCTGCGTAGTACCCAAAGTGACCCCGATGCCGCCAAGGGGGTGGCGTTCGGTGTGTCCGCTTATGTCATGTGGGGATGTTTTCCTCTTTTCTTCGCCCTGTTCCAGGGAGTTCCCGCGTACGAGATTCTCATCCACCGGGTCATCTGGTCGTGCGTATTCCTGATTGGCTTGATTTCGCTGCTGAAGCGCTGGAGCCCGGTGGTTCAGGCGCTGTCCCAACCGCGCAGGCTGGGCCGGGTACTCGGTTGTGCTTTGCTGATTGCCTTGAACTGGGGCATCTATATTTATTCGGTGGAAACCCACCAGGTTCTGCAGGCAAGCCTGGGCTACTTCCTGACCCCGCTGGTTAACGTGGCACTGGGTGTGCTGGTGCTGAGGGAGAGCATGGCACGTCTGCAGCTGGTCGCGCTGGGGCTGGCCACGCTGGCTATCGTTATCCAGTTCCTGCTGCTGGGTGAGCTTCCCTGGATCAGCCTGGTTCTGGCGTTTTCCTTCGGTACCTACGGTCTCTTTCGCAAGCAGGTTCCGTTGGATGGCCTCTCGGGACTTTTCGTCGAAACGCTCTTGCTACTCCCGCTAGGGCTACTGGCGCTTTCCTGGCTTAGCCTTCAAGACCTCTCGCATTTCGGTGAGCAAGAAAAAACCACCATGCTGCTGGTGACCAGCGGGATAGTCACGGCGCTGCCATTGATGGCTTTCGCGGGCGCGGCCAGACGCCTGCGCCTGGCGACGCTGGGGTTTCTGATGTACATCAACCCCAGCATCCAGTTCCTGATTGCACTCAGCGTGTTCAAGGAACCGCTGAACACTATCCAGCTTGTTACCTTCCTGCTGATCTGGACGGGCCTGGCTCTGTACTCGTGGTCGGCCTGGCAGTCACGTCCGCGCGAGGCTGCTGCCAGCTAGTTTAGGGCGAGAGGTGAAGGGCAAGGCCTTGGTTTCATAAGACTGGGCTTCATGAGCCCGGGATTCGTCCTGGACCTGCGGCTGGGGTTGGTAACCGATGCGGAAGCCGCCCCAATGCTTGCCATTCACATACACCGGCACGGAGAGGTCATGCATGATCTCTCCCGTGTCGCGCTTGTAGGTCTGCAACAACAGTGCTTTCTCATGGGCGCCACAGCGGCTTCCCGTGGGGTCGTCGAAGATGCGTTTGTTACGGCAGAATTTCAGATCGTGCTGATACTCGCCGGTCGGCGGTTGGCTGACGGCCTGGTTGTGGGTGGGCACGTAGCCGTTGCGGTCACAGGCGATGGCGTAGCTCAAGCCCAGCTCCTTCAGCAAGGGCTCCTGAATGTCGGGAAGGTAGCGGTCGGTAAAACGGTCGAAGCCGGTGGTGTATTGCGGCGGGTTGGTACCTTCGATCGGCTTGTAACGCGGTTCGAATAACCCGCTCTGCTGCAGCTCTCCCTTGGCGATGGCTCGCTCGAACTGCTTGCCCAGTTTATCGGCCGCGGCCCTGGCGGCATGAAATACCTGCTGATGACGCCCCTCGAGACGCTGTTGCGCCAGCTCCGCATCCACGCCTTCGGCTGCGGACATCAAGGCACGCGCCTGCTGGGCCAGGTCGTGCATGTTGCGATTGCCCTCGTCGACTTCCTGCTCGAGCTGACGCAGGCTCTCCATCACGGTCTGGCTATGCTCTTTTGTGTTTTCCATGGCGCCAGCCACACTGGTGATCTCGTGATGTACCTGGTCGAAGTCCCCGGTGATATGCGACAGGCTCTCGCCGACGGCCTTGATGCCGTGAGAGCGCTCGCTGATTCGCTCCATCAGGTGACCCATGGTCTCCACCACGCTCTGGCCACTCTGGTGCATATCCTTGACCAGAGTTTCCACGTTGCGAGTAGCGTTCGATGTCTTCAGTGCCAGTTCCCGCACTTCTCCCGCTACTACCGCGAAGCCGCGCCCATGTTCACCGGCCCTGGCCGCCTCTATCGAAGCATTCAGGGACAGTAAATGCGTCTGTTCAGCAACATCTTCGATCATCGAGGTGACATTGCGCACACGCTCGATTTTTTCATTCAGTGCATTGAGCATTTCCAGGGCCTGGCCAGAGCGCTCGGCGATCTGCATCATTTCCGCAATCACTTCATCCAGTTCGATGCGATTATCGTGCCCCGCCTGTCTCGCGCTTTCCGCCAACGACGCCACCTGAGTGGCACTGGAAGTGACCTGAACGATGGCGGCATTGATGGCCGTCATGCTGGAGGAGGCCTCGCGCGCCATGGACTCCTGCCGGTCCAGCCGCTGATCCATCTGGTCAGCATGGTGGGAAACTTCCGCCGAGGCGATAGCGGTACTGCTGGCTCGTTGCATCAAGCGATAGGCCATCGCTCTCAATGAGCGATAATCGCGTAGCGGTCCGCTGACTTTTCCGGAGCGCTCGAGCTTCTTCTGCTCGGCTCGATAGACACCGAGAAAACCGCTCAAGACCCCCAATGCCCCACTGAACGCTGCCAGAACCAGACCTGCATAAACCCACCCGGCTCCCAGCGAGGCCAGAAGAAGGGAGAGCAGAAAGCCACCCAAGGAAAGCACTAGCGGAATTATGTGCATGGCGTGAGCTCTTGTTATTGAATTAAGCCGTTAATCGAATGCCCATCTTGCGATGACTCGACGTCAAAGCCGGATGAGGACTTCCATCCGACTATTGAGCTTAACGTGTTATGAGACCAAGCGAAGTAGCACTTTGGGGGGATACGAGAACGTCAATTCGCTGCTTTCAGCGCCTGATCGATATCTGCCAGGATATCGTCGATGTGTTCGATTCCGATGGAAAGGCGCACCATGTCCGGTTTCACCCCCGCCGCTTCGAGTTCGGTTTCGTCGAGCTGTCGGTGCGTGGTGGCAGCGGGTATCGACGAGCAGCTCTTGGCATCGCCGATGTTGACCAGACGCAGGATCAGTTGAAGCGCGTCATAGAATTTAGTTCCCGCCTCCTGACCGCCCACGATACCGAAGCTCAAGATACCCGAGGCCTGTCCGTCCATGTATTTTTGAGCAAGGGCGTGGTCCTTGTGGTTGGACAGACCAGCGTACTGCACCCAGCTGACTTGGGGATGTTGTTGTAGATGCTCGGCGACCCGGCGGGTATTGGCGCAGATGCGCTCGATACGCAAGGCCAGGGTCTCCAGTCCCTGCAGCAGGTTCCAAGCTGCCTGAGCCGAAAGCGCCGCTCCCATATTGCGCAGGGGCACCACGCGGGCGCGGGCGATAAAAGCCGCATCGCCCACATCGCGGGTGTAACTGACCCCGTGATAGGAGACATCCGGCTCGTTCAGCAGCGGAAAACGCTCGGCGTGCTGGGCCCAGGGGAACTTGCCCGAGTCAATGATCACACCACCGATGGTGGTGCCGTGACCACCGATGTACTTGGTGGCGGAATGGACGACGATGTCCGCCCCATGTTCGATGGGCCGCCACAGAAATGGTGTGGCCGTGGTGTTATCGACGATGACCGGTACGCCGTGGCGATGGGCCAGGTCGGCCAATGCCGCGATATCGACAATCCCTCCGGAAGGATTGCCCACGCTTTCGCAATATACGGCCTTGGTGCGCTCGTCGATCAGCGCTTCGATACCGGCAAGGTCGTCCTTGTCGGCAAAACGCGTCTCGATCCCCTGACGTGGCAGGGTATGGGCGAACAGATTGTAGGTACCGCCATACAGCTCGCTGATGGAGACGATATTGTCGCCAGCCTCGGCAATGGTCTGAATGGCATAGGTGATCGCCGCCATTCCCGACGCTACCGCCAATCCGGCAATGCCGCCTTCAAGCGCAGCCAGCCGCTGTTCCAGCACCGCACAGGTGGGATTCATGATGCGGGAATAGATATTGCCTTCCACCTTGAGATCGAACAGATCAGCGGCGTGCTGGGCATTATCGAAGGAGAAGGATGTCGTCTGATGAATGGGCACCGCGACGGCGTGCTGCTCATCGGCCACATAACCATGGTGCAAGGCGATGGTTTCAGGCTTCATTGGGTATCCTTATACTATTGGCGTTGGCTGTTATAGTTAATTGAACGGTTATCGCGAAGTCGTTTCCGATATCGCTTTTCCAAAGGCTAACCAAGGCTGAACGCAAGTTCTATTGTCGTTTAGCCGGGTTGGCATATTCCAACCTGTCCCGAGGGACACGGTACCGAGGCTCATGCTCAAACGTTACCTACCTCTGCTCAGCTGGCTGCCTCATTATCATCGACGCCTGTTCGGCGCCGACCTGCTGGCGGGAATCATCGTTACCATCATGGTGATTCCCCAGTCGCTGGCCTACGCCCTCCTGGCCGGGCTGCCCGCAGTTGTGGGCCTTTATGCCAGCATCCTGCCGCAACTACTTTACTGCGTATTCGGCACCAGCCGAACCCTGGCCGTTGGTCCGGTGGCGATTATTGCCTTGATGACTGGAGCTGCCTTGTCCGGCGTCGCGACGCCGGGAAGCGATGAGTATGTGCAGGCGGCGTTGGTGCTGTCGTTGATTTCCGGTGTCATGCTGATCGCCATGGGCGTTCTCAAGATGGGCTTTTTCAGCAACTTTCTCAGCCATCCAGTCATTTCCGGCTTTCTTACCGCCTCGGGAATATTGATAGCTGCCAGCCAGCTGGGCAGTATTCTGGGCATCGAAAGCGCCGGTTTTACGCTGGTCGAGCGTCTAGCCAGCCTGCTGCCCAATCTAGCGCAGCTGCACTGGCCGACTTTGACGATCGGCCTCGGCACGCTGGTCTTTCTCGTCGCCATGCGTCGATACGGTAAGCGGACCATGACCCACGCCGGGCTACCGGCCGGCATTGCCGATCTGTTGGCAAAGGCCGGCCCGGTCTTCGCCGTGGTTCTAACTACCTTGATTACCCTCCACTGGGGACTCGATGAAAAAGGCGTCGACGTGGTCGGGGCGATTCCGTCGGGCCTTCCGGCGCTGACCTTCCCCTGGCCTGAAACCAGTTTATGGCGCGCCTTGTTGATACCGGCCTTGCTGATCAGTCTTGTGGGGTTTGTCGAGTCTGTCTCCATGGGACAGATGCTGGCCGCCAAGCGTCGCCAGCGAATCTCGCCCAACCAGGAGTTGATAGGGCTCGGCAGTGCCAACCTGGCGGCGGGAATCACGGCGGGGATGCCGGTCACCGGTGGGCTGTCACGCACGGTCATCAACTATGACGCGGGAGCGCAGACTCCGGCAGCTGGAGCCTTTGCGGCACTGGGCATCGCCCTGGTCACGCTCTACATGACCTCGCTGTTGCACTACTTGCCGATCGCCACGCTCGCCGCCACCATCACCGTGTCGATACTGACGTTGGTGGATATTTCCATGCTGCGCCAGACCTGGCGCTATTCGCGTAGCGATTTCGCCGCCATGGCGGTGACCATCGTCTTGACCCTGGTGGAGGGCGTCGAGGCCGGGATCATTGCCGGCGTCACCCTATCGATCAGCCTGTTTCTCTACCGGACCAGCCGCCCCCACAGCGCCCTGGTCGGCCGCGTCCCCGGCACCGAACATTTCCGCAACATTACGCGCCACGATGTCGACACCGCAAGCCATCTTGCATTGCTCCGTATCGATGAAAGTCTCTACTTCGCCAATGCCCGATATCTGGAAGACACCATCTACAATCTTGTCGCCAGCCGCCCCGAGCTCGAGCACGTGGTATTGATCTGCTCCGCGGTCAATCTCATCGATGCATCGGCGCTGGAAAGCCTGGACGCGATCAACGCTCGCTTGAAGGATTCCAGCGTCACCTTGCACCTCGCCGAAGTGAAAGGCCCTGTCATGGACCAGCTCAAGCAGAGCGATTTCATCGACGACTTGACCGGCCGGGTCTTTCTGAGCACCTATTCCGCCTGGCGCGAACTCTCTTGAACCGACCTCCCGCCGTTTATTAAACCATTCGCATTGAACCATTCACTCAACGCCAGGCTCATGCCTGGCGTTTTTCCATAGCTACAATCCCGTAGCTTGCTGCGCTCCATCGTTTCCTTAGGTTCCTTCAGCTGTTGTCGTTTGACGGGAGCATTGACATTCCCCTGACCGCCTCCCTACTATCAATCGACCAATAAGCAAAATCAAATACCGCACAGCAAAACACATGTTGCCTATTGTTACTTACAATGACCTGCGACATCACAAACAAAATAAGGAGCGTTTATGCGCCAGTTACACCAATATGCGTCCTTGGCTGCACTTCCCTTTACCCTGTTAGTCATTAGCGTAAGCCAAGCGAATGAAATCGAAAGTGTACCGAGGCCCACCTGGCGTTTGGCGGTTTGACCTGGGATGACGTCGAGCGGGTCGACTATCCCGGTTATGGGCGTTCCTTCGACGGCATTATTGCCGGCGATGTCGATGCCTCCTTCACCACCACGGTGACGCCGCCGGCCCAGCAATTGGCCAACAGTTCTAGGGGCATAAGCTGGCCGGAACTGGACCCGAACGATGAGCAGGCGTGGAAGCGCATGATGGCGGTAGCTCCCTACTTCCGTCCCCACGAAGTGACCTCCGGTGCTGGCGGGGTAATCGCCCTGCTTCCCGCCGTGGCATTCGCGTGATGGGGTCAGCGGCATCGGCTCGGTACCGCCGTGTAGATCACTGCCGTCTCCCGTCGAGACGGCTTTTTGCTTGAATTCAGGAAACTCAACGAATCTGGAGATAGGAATGACGTCATGCGTCCACTACCAGCGTCACGATGATATCGGCGTGATAAGCATCGACAATCCCCCAGTCAATGCGCTTAGCCATGCGGTGCGTAGCGGTATTTGCCAGGCACTGGACGAGGGACAGGCCGATGACGCCGCCGCTGCTCTGGTCATCATGGCAACGGGTCGGACCTTCATTGCCGGCGCGGACATTCGGGAATTCGGCAAGCCGCCGCAAGCGCCTTTGTTGCCCGATGTGATCGCCCGACTGGAAAGCAGCTCCAAGCCGATTGTCGCCGCACTGCATGGCACGGCATTGGGCGGCGGGTTGGAGGTGGCATTGGGTTGCCAGGTGCGTATCGCCCTGCCCGGCACACGGGTCGGACTGCCCGAGGTCAAGCTCGGCTTGCTGCCCGGCGCCGGCGGTACCCAGCGCCTGCCACGCCTGGCGGGAATGCAGACCGCCCTCGACATGATCACCAGCGGCCGCTTCGTCAGCGCCGATGAAGCCCTTGAGTCAGGAATAGTGGATGCCATCAGCGCGGAAAACGATCCGCTACAAGCCGGCATTGCGATGGCACGAGACGTTATCGCCGGTCGGCTAACCCCGCGGGTTACCGGCCAGTTGCCAGCGCCAGAAATCGACGAGGCGGCACTCGCCCACTATCGCAGCAAGCTGGAAAGCGAAGCCCCTGAGTTGTTCTCTCCTTTTCGCTGTATCGATGCCATCGAAGCCAGCAGCCAGGGTTCACTCGAAGAGGGATTGCGTCGGGAGCGGGAACTGTTCCTCGCCTGTATGGACTCGCCCCAGCGTGCGGGATTGATCCACGCCTTTTTCGCCGCCCGCAGCCCGCATAAGGTACCCGACGTGGACAGCGCGCCAACCCTTGAACGCATTGCCCTGTTGGGCTCGCATCCTCTGTTCGAGCAGCTCGAGGCCAACGCCGAACGTGCGGGCATCGAACTGGTGAGGCACGCAGATGAGTCGACACGGGCCTGTCTCGTGGCGCCGGGCCATGACATTCCCACCTCTTGCCAGCCGGGATGCATGAAGGTCATGCTCTGGGAGCTGGAAAGCAGTCTCGATAATCCCAATGCCGATGCCGATGCCGAGATGCTGCTGGTCATGAAGTCGTCCAACGGCCCGCTGGAAATCGTTCTCCGGACCGGCACTCAGGCGCAGCAGCAAGCCCTGGCCAACACCTTGAAGGCGCTGCGCAAGAGCATCGTGGTGAGCTGCGAGCAAAGCATCCTGGCCACACTGCTGAACGCCAGCCAAGGCCTGCCCGCGGAACAACATTACTTGGCCTGGCAGGAAGCAAGCCAGCGAATTGCCGCCGAAGGATTCTGTTACCGCCCCAGCGACATCGATTTTCTCGCTGTCGAGGCGCTCGCGTATCCGCGCCACCTGGGCGGCCCGCATCGCCAGGCAGAATAAACATCAATTAGAAACTCGAAAGGCCTCTTGCGAGGCCTTTTTATTATCCAACGCTTTTACCTACGCGAAACTCCTACAGCTTGCTCTCGAGCTCCGGCAGGATCTCGAACAGGTCTCCCACCAGGCCGTAATCCGCCACCTGGAAGATCGGCGCTTCCTCGTCCTTGTTGATGGCGACGATCACCTTGGAGTCCTTCATCCCCGCCAGGTGCTGGATGGCACCGCTGATGCCCACGGCGATGTAGAGTTCGGGGGCGACGATCTTGCCGGTCTGACCCACCTGCATGTCGTTGGGCACAAAGCCCGCGTCCACCGCCGCTCTTGATGCGCCGATGGCGGCCCCGAGCTTGTCGGCGATGCCGTCGAGCAGCTTGAAGTTGTCGCCGTTGCCCATGCCGCGGCCACCGGAGATGACGACCTTGGCTCCGGCCAGTTCGGGTCGGTCGGATTGGGCCAGTTCCTGCTTGATGAAGGTGGACTGGGTGTTCTCGACCACGACGTCGACCGTTTCGACAGTGGCGTCGTTGCCTTCGCCCACGGCGTCGAAGCCGGTGCTGCGCACGGTGATGACCTTGAGTGGGTCGGCGCTCTGCACGGTGGCGATGGCGTTGCCGGCGTAGATCGGGCGCTTGAAGGTGTCGGCGCCGTCGACTTCGACGATCTCGGATATCTGCGAGACGTCCTTGAGCGCGGCGAGACGCGGCAGGACGTTCTTGCCGGTGGTGGAGGCGCTGGTGAGGACGTGGCTGTAGTCGTCGGCCAGGGCGACCAGCAGTGCCCCGAGGGGCTCGGCGAGCTGGTGGGCGTAGACGGCGTTGTCGGCAAGGCGGACCTTGGCGACGCCGTCGAGCTTGGCGGCGGCGTCGGCGGCGGCTTGCACGCCGTCACCGGCGACGAGGACGTTGATGTCGGCGCCATTGTCGGCGGCAATGCGTTGGGCGGCGGCGACCACGTGGGCGGTGGCGCCGGCCAGCTGGCCGTCGTGGAGATCGGCGAGTACCAGTATGCTCATGCAATTAGCTCCTATCAAAGCACCTTGGCTTCGTTCTTGAGTTTGTCCACGAGCTCGTCGACGGAGCCCACCTTGACGCCGCCCTTGCGTTCGGCGGGGGATTCGACCTTGAGCAGGGTGACCTGGGAACCGGTGGCGACGCCCAGGTCCTCGGGGGTCTTGCTGTCCAGCGGCTTCTTCTTGGCTTTCATGATGTCGGGAAGCTTGGCGTAGCGCGGCTCGTTCAAGCGCAGGTCGGTGGTGACGATGGCCGGCAGCGTCAGTTCCACGGTCTGCAGGCCGCCGTCGATCTCGCGGGTGACGGTGATCTTGTCGCCGTCGACCGTGACCTCGGAGGCGAAGGTGCCCTGGGGCAGGTTGGTCAGCGCGGCGAGCATCTGGCCGGTCTGGTTGTTGTCGGTGTCGATGGCTTGCTTGCCGAGGATCACCAGGTTGGGTTGCTCGTCTTCCACCACCTTGGCCAGCAGCTTGGCCACGGCCAGGGATTCGACCTTGTCGTCGGTGGCGACGTGGATGGCGCGGTCGGCGCCCAGCGCCAGGGCGGTGCGCAGTTGTTCCTGGGCGGCCTTGGGGCCGATGGTCACCGCCACCACTTCCGTGGCCACACCCTTCTCCTTCAGGCGTACTGCTTCTTCCACGGCGATCTCGCAGAAGGGGTTCATGGCCATCTTGACGTTGGTCAGTTCCACATCGGAGTGGTCGGGCTTGACCCGGATCTTGACGTTGTAGTCGATGACGCGTTTGACCGCGACGAGGATTTTCATACACAAGCTCCTGTTTTCATGAACAAAACCCTATTTCATACATATCAGCTCACCACCCTGCCAGCAGGAACCAGACCGCCAGCAAAGGAATCGAAGCACAAAGAAAAATACCATTCCAGCGGTAACCGATACGGGTCGAAGGAATGCCGGTGAAGCGCGACAGAATCAGCATCGAGGCCGTCATCGGTGAGGACATCAAGGCCAATGCCCAGCCCACCATCAACGATGCGCCTATCAATGGCGAGGAAAGCCCCGCTATATTCAGCTGCGGTAGCAAGCCGGCCAGCAGGGTCACGGTGACAATGGGATTGATGCCGACCTGCGCCAGCCCCATCACCAGCAACATGGCAATGACGACGGTAAAACCTCCCAGTGAATCCAGCAACGTCAAAGCCGTTGCGAGGCTCGCCGTATCCACCAGCCCCACGCACAGATGGCCGAGATAACCTGCTGAACCCAGCACCACCAATTCGTTTCCGGCCGGCGCCAGCAACCAGGGCAACTGACGATGGAGGCTGTGTGCTGCCGCTACCGTACCACCCCAACCAAGCCGACGGCGCTGCCAAGCCAGCCAGACGAAAGCAGCTGTCGGTGCGCCCATCAAGGCGGCGATGGGCAAACGTACCTCCAGCCCCCAGGAGAATACGAAAACCAGCATGACGATGGCTGTCAGCAACAAGCAAAAATGGGCCAGAGGCCGCAGTGAAGGTGGCGATCGACGATCTCCCTGTACGGCGGGATGAGGACCAGTCAGATGATCGATTGCCCAGCCGGACAGGAAAATGACCAGAGCGGCACCGAGTACATAGGGAGCCAGCTCAGGCCATGTCAGGCCCGGTATGGTGGAAAGCACCACCGCTACGCCGATGCCCATGGGAGAAATCAGCGGTGCCAGGGAGAATCCGCGCAGAAGCGCCAGCATCATGCGCCGTTGGCGGGCCTGCTGCACCCAGGTCCGCCCTTGGGCAGCCACCAGAGTATTGCTTTTCTCGATCATCGAAGCGAACAGATTGAGCACCCCAATGTTGAGAATGATGCCGAACAGCGCCGCCCCCAGTGACAAGATGGGATATCGCCTGCTGGGTGGTTGCAGCAACATGCTCTGACCACAGCGCCGCACCAGACGAGAGCGATAGGCCGGCAGGCGCAACAGGCTCAAGGCCACGATGAACGTCACAAAGAAGGCGAAGCGCCCTGCAGCCTCGAAGAGCAGCAAACCGGGAGCGTCGGCTCGCCACAGGACCAGCAACGTAAGCAAGGTCGCAACGCCGAGAAGCCCCCGGGCCATTACCGAAAGCCCATGGCGGACCGAAAGAAGATAACTGCCCAAGGCCAGCACTCCTGCCGCCTGAACCACTGCATTTCCCGCTACCAGATGCCACAAGGTGGTTAACGTGACGATGCCCAGCAAGGAAGCCTGGAATCGCGCCTTGGTCACTCAGGCACGCCTTGTTGGGTTTCGCTACCGCTACGACGCCGAAAGGCCCCTTCCGCCAATGCCACCAGGTTACCCGCTTCGTCTCGAACCTCGCCACTGGACATGAATGTCTTGGCACCTCCGCCACGTACCGTTCCCGTAGCCCGCAAGACGCCGTGCCGTGCCGGGCTGACGAAGGTGGTGGTCAACGATAGCGTCATCCCCTTGCGCACGTGTCCCGGTGTCGAGCAGTAGAGTCCCGCCAGGCTGAGCGCACTGTCGAGCATCGAGGTGAGCACGCCGCCGTGCACGATGCCGCTTCGGTTGAGATGCTTGTCAGCGATATTCAATTCGATGACGACGAACTCCTGCGTCCACTCGACCACCTGCATGCCCAACAGTTCGTGATATCCCATGAGGCTTTGCGAAGTCTCGGCACCGTGTCGGTCAGCATCACTCATTCACCTGCTCCTTTTGTGCGATGTCCCTTAGCCGTCCCTTAGCCGTCCCTTGAGAATCTTGCCGCTGGCGGTGGCCGGCAGGCTTTCCATCAGCATAATCTGTGTGGGCCGTTTGTACGGTGCCAACCGCTCGGCGATGAAGTTTCTCAGCTCCGCCTCCTCCAGCATGGTGCCCGGCTCGCCCTGGACGAAGGCGACCGAAGATGTTTTCATCCGGCACCTGACGAGGGGTGGGCAACGTCATTACGACGCCTCCCGCACCATGTTACGGGCAATGACCAGCTGCTGGATCTGGGTGGTGCCTTCGTAGATACGGAACAGACGGACGTCACGATAAAAGCGTTCCACAGCGTACTCGGACATGTAGCCCGCGCCGCCGTGTACCTGAACGGCGCGATCCGCCACACGGCCGACCATTTCGGCGCAGAAGAGCTTGCTGCAGGAGGCCAGGGTCGAAACGTTCTCACCCGCGTCCTTGCGCCGTGCTGCGTCCAGCACCATGCACCTGCCGGCATATGCTTCGGTCTTGCTGTCGGCCAGCATGGCCTGCACCAACTGATGATCGGCCAGCTGGGCGCCGAACTGCTGGCGTTCCATGGCGTAGTTGAGCGACTCCTCGACCAGACGGTCGGCCACGCCCACGCACACGGAGGAGATATGCAGCCTGCCGCGATCGAGGACCTTCATCGCCGTCTTGAACCCTTGGCCCTCCTTGCCGCCGATGATGTTTTCCGCCGGCACACGGCAGTTCTCGAAGATGATATCGCAGGTATGGGCCCCCTTCTGGCCCATCTTGTTATCCGCCGGGCCACGCTTGAGCCCAGGCGTATCGCCATCGACGATAAACGCCGTGATTCCCTTGGCGCCCTTGACACTGGTATCGGTACGCGCCATCACGGTAAAGACATCCGCTTCGGGGCCGTTGGTGATGTACCGCTTGGTCCCGTTGAGGACATAATGATCGCCATCGCGTATCGCCGTGGTCCGCAGGCTGGCGGCGTCCGACCCGGAATCCGGCTCCGTCAGGCAGAAGGAACTCAACAGCTCACCTGTCGCCAGCCGCGGCACGTACTTCTCTTTCTGTTCAGGGGTGCCGTCGATCAGGATGCCCTGGGCGCCGATGCCGTTATTGGTACCGAAGACCGAGCGGAACGCCGGTGATGTCTTGCCGATCTCCATGCCGACCAGGACCTCTTCCTCCATGGTCAGGCCGAGACCGCCATACTCTTCGGGAATCGACAGGCCGAACAGCCCCATCTCCTTCATCTCTTCCAGCAGCTCGGCGGGTACCGCATCGTCTTCGGCAAGACGTGCTTCATTGGGAATCAAGCGCTCGCGCACGAAACGTGAAATGGTATCGAGCAGCTGATTGAGAAGTTCGGGATCGCGAATCATGACGTGTCCTCAAGGAATTGGCGGGATTGCCCCGGGAGCGATAAACGGCGGGATCACAAGCCGCCTTGATGTCGGCCTGTTTCGCTACCGCTTGCTTTGCTTGTCAGGCACTTTTGCATAGCCTAGGATGGCAGTCAATAAACGGAACATGGTTTTGCTTAGCGAAACAATATACAGGCTAACTATTTCATCCCACCCATCTTTGAGCAGCCGCCTTGCCGTTGCTTGCGATGACACAGCCATCGCGACCAGAACGCTGGCGAAACTCACGCCCCGTAGCAGAGGACACCTTTAATGACCACACCCCAGCAGCAAACCCAGTTGCCCTTTCACACACTAGGCATCGTCGGCACCGGAGCCATGGGGCGCGGTATCGCGCAACTGGCCGCCCAGGCGGGGGTCAAGGTAATGCTACATGACACGCGTGACGGCGCGGTACAGGAGGCCAAGGAGTTCATTGGCGGCTTGTGGGACCGCAGCCTCCAGAAGCAACGCTTGAGCCAAGCCCAGGTGGAACAATACAAGGCCTCTCTGTATCAAGCCGATGGCCTGGATGACTTGTCCGAATGCGACATCGTCGTTGAAGCTATCGTGGAAAAGCTGGAAGCCAAGCAGCAGCTCTTCCAGGAACTGGAAAATATTCTGGAGGAACGCGCGGTACTGGCGACCAACACTTCGTCGTTATCGGTTACGGCGATAGCTTCCGCTTGCCAGCGCCCCGAGCGCGTCATCGGCTTTCACTTCTTCAATCCCGTGCCGCTGATGAAAATTGTCGAAGTCATCCCGGGGCTGCGCACGGCAATGGCGGTAACCGAGCGCGTCGAAGCACTGGGACAGGCCATGGGGCACTTTACCGCGCGAACCACCGACACACCGGGGTTTCTGGTCAACCATGCCGGGCGCGCCTACGGCACCGAGGCCTTGAAGATTCTGGGCGAGAATGTGGCCGACCATGCCACCATCGATCGCATCCTGGTGGATCAAGGCGGCTTTCGCATGGGGCCGCTCAGCCTGCTCGATCTGACCGGTCTGGATGTTTCCCATGCGGTGATGGAATCGATCTACCATCAATACTACGAGGAGGCACGCTTTCGCCCCTCACCCATTACGCGCCAGCGCTTGAATGCCGGATTGCTGGGGCGCAAGAGCGGAGAAGGTTTCTATCGCTACGAAGACGGCAAGGCCGTGGTGGAAGACGAGCCGCCCATTGCCCAGTCGGCGCCACGCCCGGTATGGCTTGGCGTCGATGAGCAATCTGACCGCCAGGCTCTGGCTGCACTGATAAACGCTGCCGGCTGGCCTTTGGAAACTGCTGAAGAGCCCAGTAACGAGGCCCTTTGCCTGCTGGCTCCCTTGGGCGAAGACGCTACCACCTGCGCCCTGCGTCTGGGTCTGGACACAAGTCGCTGTGTCGCCGTGGACATGCTCGCCGGGCTGGCGTCGCGGCGAACCTTGATGACCACTCCCGCCACATCGGCGGAAATGCGCGATGCCGCCACGGCCCTGCTGGGCGCCGATGGCACCAAGGTCAGTGTGATAAACGACAGCAACGGCTTCGTCCTGCAGCGCGTGGTGGCCTGTATCGTCAATGTCGGGGCCGATATCGCCCAGCAAGGCGTCGCCGCACCCGATACCATCGACCGCGCCGTCGAGCTTGGCCTGGGCTATCCCCAAGGTCCGCTACGTATGGGAGATCACTACGGTAGCCGACGCATCCTGACGATTTTGGAGAACCTGCTGGCCGCCACCGGTGACCCGCGTTATCGCCCCAGCCCCTGGCTGCGTCGAAGGGCCGCCTTGAACCTGCCCCTCAACACCCTGGACAACCGCTGAGTGCTGACCGGAAACGCCGCCTTACGTTGATTCCTGGATGCCTGCGTTACAAGAGGACTTTTTCATGATCTGGATTCCAGGGTAGCGTCAATAAAGACACGCGAGCTATGCGATACTTCGCATGCCAAACGAAATCGTCGAGAAGCCCATGAAACGACTGGATGACACAACAAATACTACAACAAGCGAGAGCGAGTCTTCCGAAAAGGATCGCAACTTCGTCACCGCTCTGGCCCGGGGGCTGGAACTGCTGCGTGCCTTCGGCGCCAAGGAGGAATATCTGGGCAATGCCGAACTCTCCAACCGCACCGGTATACCGCGGCCGACGGTTTCGCGCCTCACCTACACCCTCACCCAGCTAGGTTACCTTCAGCATAACCAGTATCTCGAAAAGTACCGTCTGGGCGCGGGTATATTGGCGCTGGGGTATCGTTACCTGGCCAATATCGGTATTCGCGACATTGCCCGGCCTCACTTGCAACAACTGGCAGACTCCACCGATTGCAATGTCAATCTCGGCGCTGCGGAGAAGACCTCCATGGTCTATTTGGAAACCTGCCACGGCAGCGGCCCGTTGATCATCCGTCTCGATGTCGGTTCACGCCTGCCCTTGGCCACGACGGCCATCGGCCGCGCCTGGCTGTGCGGGCTGCCCGATGAACGGCGAGACAAGGTACTGCAGGAACTCAAGCAGCTTTATGGCAAGGACTGGCCAAAACTGGAAAAGGGTATTCAGAAGAGCCGCGAAGACTACGCGCGCTATGGATTCTGCCTTTCCGAAGGGGAGTGGCAGACCGATATCAGCGCCGTCTCGATGCCGCTTGTCCTGGAAGATGGTGCGGAAATCATGGCTATCAACTGTGGCGGTGCGAGCCTGCGCCTGTCTCACGAACGTCTGGTGGAAAAAATCGGCCCGCGCTTGAAGGAAGTCGCCGATAACATTCGCCACGAACTCGCTCCCAAGCGCTGAGCTGACATCATTTGATACAAGACTCTATGCAACTGACAGCGTTCGGCATAAGCGACCGACCGGCACACCATCTTGCACCGCGCCCAGAGGTCTGGGTAAGGTAAGGAATAAAATCAAGCGTTTCCGTCTCGTACGGATAACCGGGGCAGAGGAGGCATGGATGTCGGGCCCATGGATTGATTGCCAAACCAATCAGCTGGCGTTTTCGGACGAGTGGGTATTGGCACACTACACTGAAATCAAGGCTGCCATTCATTCATTGCCATCTCAACGCTCGGTCACAAGGATTTCTCTGCAAGGATTACAGGCCATCGATACAGCAGGCGCTTCCTTGATGGTGGAATTACTAGGGCCCGCACGGGTTCAGGAAGTCGATGACTGGGCGCCCGATCTCAGCGCTGAACAGCGAGCTCTGTTGAAGCGCGTCGCCACTGCCATGGTGTCTCCCCTGGAACCCGAGGACACCACGCCCTCACGCCTGGTCGCCGCGTTGGAAAGCCTGGGCCGAAACGTCACGGGGCTATGGATGCAGCAGCGTCAACTCCTGGGTTTTATCGGCCTGGTGCTAGCCACCCTAGTGTGGGTGTTGATAAGACCCCGTCATTGGCGTATTACCGCCACCGTGGCCCAGGTACAGCAAACCGGCCTTAACGCCGTTCCCATCGTGGCACTGCTCACCTTCATGGTAGGAGCGGTGGTGGCGTTTCTTGGGGCCACTGTGCTCAGCGATTTCGGCGCGACCATCTATACCGTCAATCTGGTTGCTTTCGCCTTTTTGCGGGAATTCGGCGTACTGCTTGCCGCCATACTGTTGGCCGGACGTACTGCCAGCGCCTTTACCGCGCAATTGGGGGCGATGAAGTCCAATGAGGAAATCGATGCGTTGCGAGCCCAGGGTCTGAATCCGGTCGAACTGCTCGTTCTGCCTCGGGTGCTTGCCCTATTGATCAGCCTGCCCCTGCTCACCTTTGTCGGTATGCTATGCGGCTTGGCGGGGGGCGCGGCTGTTGCGGTGGGAACGTTGGATATTTCGCTTACCCAGTATCTGTACACCATCGAGCGTGATATCCCGCTGAAGCACTTCCTGGTCGGCCTGGGTAAAGCCCCGTTATTCGCTTTCGTCATCGCGGTCATCGGATGTCTGGAAGGCTTCAAGGTGAGTGGCAGTGCCCAATCCGTGGGTGAGCACACTACCTCCAGCGTCGTGCAATCGATCTTCATGGTGATACTGCTGGATGCGCTCGCTGCGCTCTTTTTCATGGAGATGGGATGGTGAATGCCCCTCGGCATGAGACCGTGATCCGAGTGCGCGGGCTGGTTAACCGCTTCGGCAGCCACAGCGTTCACGAAGCGCTCGACCTTGAGCTTTTACGCGGCGAAATACTCGGCGTGGTCGGGGGCTCGGGAACGGGAAAATCGGTCCTGCTTCGCAGCATCGTCGGCCTCAAGCCACCCGATGAAGGACGCATTGAGGTATTCGGGCAGGAACTGGCTCACCTCTCTTCCCGGGAGCGAGCCCAAATGGAGCGGCGGTTCGGCGTGCTCTTTCAACAGGGAGCCTTGTTCAGTTCGATCAACCTGCAGGAGAATATCGCCCTGCCCTTGATAGAGCACGCCCGGCTATCGCGTGCCGATGCCGAGCACCTTGCTCGCATCAAGCTTTCCCTGGTGGGTCTGCCACCCCAGACTGCACTGCAGTTCCCCGATTCTCTCTCCGGCGGCATGATAAAGCGAGCCGCCTTGGCCCGGGCCATGGCACTCGATCCCGACGTATTGTTCCTCGATGAACCGACGGCTGGACTCGACCCCATCGGCGCAGCGGCGTTCGACCGGCTGTTGCTGACCTTGCGGGACGCGCTAGGCTTTAGTGTATTTCTGGTGACTCACGATCTCGACACCCTGTATGCCACTTGTGACCGCGTGGCGGTACTGGCGCAAAAACGCGTATTGGTCGCGGATACGCTGGACAAGGTGGCTACAACCGAGGATGAGTGGATTCAGGACTATTTTCATGGTCCACGCGGCAGAGCCGCTCAGCAGGCCGTCTCGCAACAGCCTCGCCACCTATCATCGCCTGACCAGGAGCCACAATCGTAATGGAAACACGCGCCCATCATGTCGTGATCGGTTTATTCACCGTGGCAATAACTGTCGCCGCGCTGCTATTTGCATTATGGATCAGCAGAAGCAGTAGTGACCGCGAATACGAGACTTACCGCATCCTGTTCGAGCGCAGCGTAAGCGGTCTTTCCACTGGTAGTAAGGTCCAATACAGCGGCATTGAAGTGGGTGAGGTTACCCAGCTTGAATTGGCGCCGGATGACCCTCGCCAGGTGATTGCGCGGATACGCGTCGGCAGCGGTACTCCGATCAAGGAGGACACGCGAGCACGCCTTGCCTATGCCAACATCACCGGCAGCATGACCGTGCAGCTGCATGGCGGCACCCCGGAAAGCCCACCGCTGACCAGCTCTAACGATGAACCACCCCTCATCATCGCCGACCCTTCCCCCCTTGCTACGCTCTTCGATGAAGGCGGTGATATCATCAATAATATCAATACGATACTTGAAAATATCAATGATCTTTTCAATGATCAAAATGCAAAGCAAGCCGGCAATATTCTTGCCAACCTGTCAGATATTACCGATATGGTGGTCGCTCAGCAGGAAGCGCTGGATACCAACATGAAACTCTTCAGCGAATTGTCGCGCGAAGCCACGCGCACCGTCACAAGTGTCAATGAGCTCACTCATTCCGTGCAACATTTGCTGGAACAGGAGGGCGAAGCCGCCTTTCGCAATGCTTCTCAGGCCAGCTCGAGTCTTGCCAATGCCGCACGACATGTCGATCGATTGGTGACGGACAATGCCAGCGCCATCGAAGTCGGCCTGCAGGGAACGCGCGATATCGCTCCCGCGTTAGAGGAGTTACGCGCCACCTTGTCCAACCTCAACCGTATCACTCGCCGACTCGAGGAAAATCCACGCGACTTTCTACTGGGAGGTGACCGCATCGAGGAGTTTCGCCCATGATAGCTCACGCCGCACACTCGAAGTGGCTAAGATGGCTCCCCGCCTGCGCCATGGCAATAGCCTCCAGCAGCTGCACCCTCCTTCCGGAAAAAGAAGCAATAACGCTATATACCCTTCCAGCCGCCCCTATTCCCAGCCAAACACAATCGCCCAGTACAGCCAGCCTAGTGGTGGCTACACCGGAAGCGGATCGCCTGTTGGACAGCGAAAGAATCGTGGTGGCGCCCGAGCCCAATGTCATCAATATCTACGGTGGCGCGCGCTGGCATGCTACAGCGCCAATCATGGTGCGGGAGCGGCTGATCAAGGCACTGCAGCAGAGCGAGCTCTTTACTACCGTGAATAGTGACCGCCTGCCCGGCGATCTGGCACTCATCAGCGAGCTACGGCGTTTCCAAAGTGAGTACACGCAAGACGTGACACAGGCCGTCATCGAGCTGGATACCCAGTTACGTGACCCGCGGAGCAACCGGCGCCTGGCCAGCCGCCAGTTTTCCGCAACCGCCATCGCCGAGAACGAGGAAATTCCGAGTGTCGTCGCCGCCTTCGGCGAAGCCGGTGATCAACTCAGTCTTGCCGTCGTGGAGTGGCTGGCCGAGGAGAGAGACAAGCTTGTCAGTGAATGAGTCCCGTCAACGCGCATCATCGATTCGTGCGCGAAAAGCCCGCGCCTGCGTCAACGCCCATTCATGTGAAACCGGGCGTATCCTTACCTCCCGACCCGGCAGGCATTGCGCCAGGCGCGAGGCTCCCAGCGGGGTCAAGGCGCCGAGACGCGGATAACCACCAATGGTCTGGCGATCGTTGAGCAGTACGATCGGCTGGCCATCGGGAGGGACCTGGACCGCTCCAAGGCCGATCCCTTCGGAGATCATGCTCGTTATATCGCTCTCGAGTCTGGGTCCGCGCAGTCGAACTCCCATGCGGTCGGCACGATCATCGACTTTCCAAGGCTGATTGAAGGCCGCAAACAGGCTGGCACCCGAAAAGCGCCCGACTTGCGCCCCCGGGATCAGCGGCAACTCACACGTCTGGTCATAATCAGGAATTTCCTGATGCGGTACCTGGCGATGGCGAGTCACCGGATCAATCTCAGCCACCCGAAGTTTGTCGCCTGCTTTCAAGGCGACCCCTTGGCCATCATGGCCCCCTAGCCCTTCTCTCACCACCGCTGAAACGCTATCGAGAACCGGGTCGGCCTGAAAGCCACCCGTTACGGCAAGATAAGCGCGTACCCCAGAAACCGGCGCACCGAAGCACAACCGCTGTCCCGGCATAAGCGTGGCTGTCCGCCACAAGGGAGCGGGACGCCCCTCCAGCATCACGCCGAGATCCGCCCCGCACACGGCAATATTCAAGCGCTTGGTGGCTTCAAGCGTCAAACCACCTAGCGTTACTTCCAACGCCGCACTCCCCCAACCGTTCCCCACCAAGGCATTGGCCCATGCCCATGCATGCAAATCCACCGGACCACCTTGGGTAACCCCCAGGTGACGCACGCCGAAACGCCCGGCATCCTGTAGCAAAGCCAAGGGTCCGGCCTGGATTACACGCAACCCCTCGGCAGCGGGCGAAGAAGAAACGGATGCAAGTGTTCTGGCTTGATTCACTTCGCTTTCCCCTTTTCTCCCGTAATGGTTGTTGATGACTCCATAGGCCGGATATCGCCCCCCAGTTTTTTGTATTCACCGAAAGATAACGGTATAAATCTGACTCGATCTCCTACCTGCAGCAAGCTGAAGCCTTGTCGATGGCGATCGAACAACGTGGCGGGAGTTCGGCCTAGAATATTCCATCCTCCGGGACTCACAAGGGGATAAGCTGCCGTCTGCCGCCCCGCCAGGGCAACGCTTCCCGCCGGTATTCGCTGGCGCGGCGTCTCCAGCCTTGGCGTTTCTATGCGCGAGTCGACACTGCCCATGAAAGCAAAACCGGGAGCAAAGCCCAACGCAAATACTCGGTACAGCTTGTCTGAATGACAGTCGATGACGGCTTGTAGCTCCATACCTGCGCGCTCGGCCACACGCGGCAAGTCCGCGGCAAAGCGTACGTCGTAACAGACTGGTACTTCTTTGATCTTCCCCGAACCCAGGCTGGTACCAGGCTCCAGAGTGGCTAACAGCGATGCCAGAACCTCACGCGCCTGGCCGGGCGCCAGCGTGAAGGGGTCGAATATCACCAGCAGCGTGGTGTAGGAAGGAATCAAGTCGACCAGTGCCTTCCCGAATGCTGCCTCGCAGCGTTTGGCCAAGGCGCTCAACCAGGCCACGTTGGTTTCCTCGATTTCGTCGAACAGCCGCACCAGCCAACCGTCAAGGCCGGCAGATTCGATACGTGGCAAATGACTCATGACGCCAGCTCGTCCAGCGCACTACGGATGGCTTTCACGGCAGCAATCGATTCGGGGTTGTCACCGTGAACGCAAAGCGTATCGGCATGAAGCACCAGTTCCCTTCCGTCACTTGCGATCAAGGGAAGTCCACGGGCGATGCGCGTTGCCTGTTCGACGATGACTGCCGGATCGTGATGAACCGCCCCTCTCTCCCGTCGTGACACCAGGCGCCCGGCGCCATCATAGGCTCGATCGGCAAAGGCCTCGAACCACAGGGTAACGCCATGTTGCGCCGCGAGGTCGCTTACAGCAGACGTGTCCCGAGTCGCCATGGTCATCAACGGCAGCGCAGGATCGAAAGCCAGGATCGCCCGCATCACCGCCGAAAAAATTTCCGGGTCGCGGCTCATGTCGTTGTAGAGCGCACCATGGGGTTTCACGTAGCCCAGGCTCATGCCTTCGGCCTTGCAGATACCGTCCAGGGCTCCGATTTGATAAAGCACGAAGTTTTCCACTTCCTGCGGTGAGCAAACCATCGAACGACGCCCGAATCCGACCAGATCGGGGTAGGCCGGATGCGCCCCCACAGTCACCCCGTGCTCTTTCGCCAGACGAACCGTTGCCCGCATCACATCAGGATCTGAAGCGTGATAGCCACAAGCAACGTTTGCCAGATGAACGTGAGGCATAACCTCATGATCCATCCCCATGATCCAAGAACCGAAGCTCTCACCCATATCGGCATTGAGCTGTAGATGTTTCATGGAAGACTCCACAATCTGTTTTAAAAACAATTTATCAACGTTTTGACGATAAAACACCGTCCATTAGTCGACACTACGTTGACTA
Source organism: Halomonas sp. Bachu 37 (assembly GCF_039691755.1). Lineage (NCBI taxonomy): Bacteria > Pseudomonadati > Pseudomonadota > Gammaproteobacteria > Oceanospirillales > Halomonadaceae > Halomonas > Halomonas kashgarensis. Next base: position 1,103,401 of record NZ_CP137552.1, read on the forward strand.
GACATTGAGCAGATCCTTAACCTTCGCTAGTACAGTCGCTATGCTGAATGTGGCTGGCACTGGTAGCCAGTGGATTTGGCCGTCCAGTCGACCTGATAACAACATCCGATAACCGAGGAATCACCATGACCTCTCGCTATTCGAAACTCTCTTTATTAACCACTGCCGCCGCTCTGGGTATTGGTCTCGCCGGCCTGAGCACCACCGCCCAGGCTGCCACCGAATGGGATATGCCGACCCCTTATGGCGATCGTACTTTCCATACTGTGAATATTCGTGAGTTTGCCGATGACGTCCGCGAAGCCACCGATGGCGAGCTGGACATTACCGTCCATTCCAATGGATCACTGATCGGCCATGCCGAGATCAAGAATTCGGTGCGTCGTGGCATCGTGCCCATCGGCGAGCTGATCATGTCTCGTTTGGCCAATGAAAATCCCATCTTCGAAGTGGACTCCGTGCCCTACCTGGCTAGTAGCTACGACGATGCCTGGTCATTGTGGGAAGCCTCTCGAGACATCATAGCCGAGGAACTTGAACAACAAGGATTGCGCCTATTGTTCGCTGTGCCATGGCCACCGCAAGGGATATACACCAACAAGGCCATCGAGACCGGCGACGACCTCGAGAATCTGAGCATGCGAGCCTATAACACCGCCAGCGAGCGCATCGCTCAGCTCACCGGTGCAGTCCCGACCCAGGTCGAAGTGCCCGATATCCCCACTGCCTTCAGTACCGGTCGTGTCGAGGCCATGATCACCTCTCCCGCCACCGGCGCTGATACCAAGGCATGGGACTATCTGAGCCATTTCAACCACGCTCAGCTATGGCTACCCAAGAACATGATCATCGTCAGTGAAAAAGCCTTCTCGCGCCTCGATGAAGCCACTCAGCAGGCCGTGCTCGACGCTGCCGCCGAAGCAGAGACACGCGGTTGGGACATGAGCCGTCAGGAGACCGATGACGCCATCGCCGTGCTCGAGGAGAACGGCATCGTTGTCAGCGAGCCCAGCGAGGAATTGGCCGAGACCCTTCGGAAAGTCGGCGAGACCATGACCGATGAGTGGGTCGAAAGCGCCGGTGAACAGGGACAGACCATCCTCGACGCCTACGAAAACAATCGGGAGTAATCCCAACCCGACCGCCCCGGCTACTTCATTCAGCACGGCCGGGGCGCTCCTGGCCTACTCGGGGATTTTTTCATGACCTATCGACTGCGCCCTCTCTACAATTTGGGCGGCTATCTGGCGGCTACCTGCCTTACGCTTATATGCCTGCTCATCACTGCCCAGATTGTCGGACGAATCATTGATCGTATCATCACGGGAATCGGCGGTGACCGAATCGGCCTTGCCATCCCCGGCCTCTCGGAAATATCAGGCTTTCTGCTGGTCGGCGCCAGTTTCCTCGGGCTGGCATATACGTTCGTGCATGGCGGGCATATTCGCGTGACATTGCTGATCGGCCGTCTCCCACCGGCAACCCGGGTCTGGTTCGAGGTATTCTGCCTTGCCATCGCCCTTGCACTCAGTGTCTACCTGGCATGGAATCTCTATTGGCTGCTGGATGACAGCATCGCCTTCAACGAGACTTCTTACGGCCTGCTGCGAATTCCCTTGTGGATTCCCCAATCGGCGATGCTCGCCGGCGTGGCCCTGCTGTGTCTCGCCCTGCTGGAGAGCGCCCTTTACACTCTGACCACGGCCATCCGTGATCCACACGACTTCATCGTCGATGACAGCGGCCCCGAGTGAGCCCGGAGAATCCCCATGCTTGTTATGTTGACCTTGCTCTTCGGCGTCCTTCTCGTACTGCTCGGCAGCGGTGTCTGGGTCGCCTTTTCCCTACTGGGCCTGGGCTGGCTGGGTCTTTCGCAGTTCACTTCGATTCCCACCGGCGATGTCATGGCCTCCGATATCTGGGGTTCCAGCTATAGCTGGGAGCTGACCGCCCTGCCGATGTTCATCTGGATGGGCGAGATACTGTTCCGTTCGCGTCTCGCCGACGACATGTTCACCGGGCTGTCGCCCTGGATGCAGCGTATACCCGGTCGCCTGTTGCATACCAACGTGGTGGGTTGCGGTCTCTTTGCCGCCGTGTCAGGTTCCTCCGCGGCTACCTGCGCCACCATGGGCAAGATGACCATTCCGGAGCTGACCCGTCGCGGCTATGACGAACAGCTGGTCATCGGCACTTTGGCCGGCTCCGCCACGTTGGGACTGCTGATTCCGCCCTCGATCATACTCATCGTCTTTGGCGTGGCCACCGACCAGTCCATCGCTCGTCTTTTCGTGGCCGGCATCCTGCCAGGACTGATGCTGATTTCGTTGTTCGCCCTCTACCTGATGCTGTGGTCCTGGCGCCATCCTGATCGTGTGCCCCCTGCCGAGGCGGGCCTGCCGATAGGCGAGAAGCTGAAACGCTCACGGCGATTGATCCCCATGCTGGCATTGATCATCGGTGTGATCGGTTCCATCTATACCGGCCTGGCCTCCCCCACCGAGGCGGCAGCCGTCGGTGTGGTGCTGTCGCTGCTGCTCGCTCGCGTCCAGGGCAGCATGGGTCTCACCATGTTCCGCGATGCGCTGCTGGGTGCGGTGCGCACCTCCACCATGATCGCCTTCATTCTTGCCGGGGCCTCCTTTCTCACCGCTGCCATGGGCTTTACCGGCTTGCCCAGCGACCTTGCTGCCTGGATCGGCACTATGGGGCTTTCTCCCTGGATGCTGCTCGTCGCCTTGACGATATTCTTTATCCTGCTGGGTTGCTTTCTCGACGGTATTTCGGTGGTGGTACTGACCACTTCCATCATGCTGCCCATGGTGGAAGCGGCAGGCATCGACCTGATATGGTTCGGTATCTTTCTGGTAATCGTGGTTGAAATGTCTCAGATCACACCGCCAGTCGGCTTCAATCTGTTCGTCCTGCAGGGCATGACCGGTCGCAATATACTCAGCATTGCCTGGGCGGCCATGCCCTTCTTCTTCCTGATGATGCTTGGCGTGGTGTTGATCAGCCTCTTTCCCGGTATCGTCACCTGGCTACCCGAAGTCATGGCCAATCGTTAAAAAAACAAGGAGTGTTCATGTCGGTCAAGCCAAAACCGAGGGGACCCATCGTCTCCTCGGAGCATCTATCGCACAGCTCCCAGGAACTTTCCGAGTTCGAATTCGGCCTCATCATTTCCGGCAACGCCTTCCATCGCTGGATGGTGCGCTGCATGACCGCTACGGGCTATCCGGAGCTTAGCTCACTGGATGTGCTGGTACTGCATAGCGTCAATCATCGCAAGCGGGCCAAGCGACAATCCGATATCTGCCTGGTACTCAACGTGGAGGACACCCATACCGTGACCTATGCGCTGAAGAAGCTGGGGAGACTGGGACTGGTCAGTGGCGAAAAACAGGGCAAGGAAACGTTTTTCTGCACCACCGATGAGGGCCGAGAATCCTGTAGGAAATATGCGGAGATCCGCGAGGCCTGTCTGGTGGAATCGCTCTCCTCCATGGGAGTCGAGCCGGAGGAAATGAGTCGCTTGGCGGGCATGCTACGCGCCATGTCGGGTCTCTATGACCAGGCCGCCCGGGCTGCGGCATCGCTTTAAGCATCGCCAGGATTCCTGGTCACTCCGCAAGAGCGGCCCTGGGATCGCGAGGATAGAAGCGTTCCGGCTGGCGTTCCATGTGGGTAAAAGCGCGGGTGTCCTTGTAGGGCATCTTCATGAAGCCAGAAACTCCAAGCCCTTCGATGGCACCGATTGCTTCGAGAATGGTATCCAACTGGTGCCGAAACTCTTCTTCCCGCGCGGGATCCAGCAGCCGATAGTAACTATGGATCTTGAGATGGTTCGGCAATGCCTCGAAGATGATCATGCCGGTATGGTGGATCTCGTTGAGCCGGCGCAGCGCCGCCATTATTGGCTCTGGCAAGATCAGCAGCTCCTCGGGATCGGGGCCGTCCTCGAAGTAACTGTGCTGGCGGGTTTGGTCCTCGAGTTCCGGCACCGAACTGGTCTCGTAGGGAAGCCGCATCCCCTCGAGCGGCTGGAAGGGCTCGTCGGGATGGTCGCGCTCGAGGTGCAAGGTATCGCGTGCGTTGAACAGACAGCTCTTGAAGATGCCGCGCCGATGGATTGCCCGGGCCAGATGCACCATGTTATTGACTGCCGCGATGAACGCCGGCTTCAAGCTTGCGTCGTGGAGATTCAGCGAGGTATCGATATATACCCCCTCCCGCTCCCAACGTACGGCCAGCCCACCCACCACCGGATACTTGCCCAGACGGCTTACCGCTGCGAGAAACGCCTTTTCCGTTTCCCCCATTCCCTGCATGAAATTCTTGTAGTAGCGATCCAGTTGCACGTCGTTGACGTCATTGAGCACTTCCTGGCCGCTGACTTCGCGCAAGAATTCCTTGCGCGAGCTGTATACCACCGTATCGATATCCCGCTGAGTCGCCCTGACCCATACCGGGACAAGGCATGAAACGGGAGCCTGGGGAAGGTCAATCATCACCAGACGGGACAACCTCGGCATTGCCTGGATGAAGTGCTCACCGGCACGGGCCCGGGTGCGCGGGTCGGGATCGAGCATGCCGTCGAGAGTGCGGGCGAACTCCATCGGCAGGCCCAGAGAGGTGGCAGGAATGGCGCGATGGCCGAAGCGGCACGATTGCGCCGAGGCCAGGGCATAGAGCGTTCCCGCCACGCCCTGCTCATCGAAACGGGGAGAAGAGAGCGCACCATTGAGCTGTTCTTCGCCGATGAAGTAGACATCTCCCAGGCGGGCATTGGTCTGTTGCAGGTTATCCGACATCAGCTCCATGACATTGGCCGCCACGAACTGCTGGTTGGCATCCAGCTGCGCGAATACCGAGGAGCCCCAGTCGATCAAGGCGATGTCTTCATGGTCCGGATCGAATACCAGATTGGAGGGCTTGATATCGCCGTGTACCACGGGGCGCGAACCGGGACCGGTCTCACGCCGCAACGCCGTCAGAATTTCACCGAGCTGCGCGGCGATGCGCATGATCAAGCGTGGCGACAGGCGCCCGCTGCGCAGCGAGAACTCTTCCAGGTTCAAGCCGGGCGCTCGTTGCATAACCAGAATCGATTGCCCGCGGACACGCTGGAACGCCACCAGGGCGGGCACCCGGGGATGCTTGACCTGTTCGAGCATGAAGGCTTCTTCCTCCAAGCGCTCCTGCAGGGCATGGGGTAGCGTTACCCGGGTGAACTTGAATACGTACTGATCACCCAGCGCCGTGGTGCCGGCGAATACGAAGCCATAGGCACCCTTGCCGATCAATTGAATATCCCGATAACCCAGCTGGGCCAACTGCGCCTCGCACAGGGCCACCCACTCCCTGAGCTTGCGCGCATCGTGATGGCTGAGCAGATAGATCGACTGCTCTTCGGGAATATAAAACTGCTGCAGGGGCGCCTGGCTCATGGTTACCCCAGGTACAGCAGCATGCTCTCCGGTGCTTCCAGATAGCCTTTCCAGCTATTGCAGAAGCGGGCGATGGCGCCACCATCGATCAAACGATGGTCCCCTGCCCAGGTCACCGTCATTATGGCCCGCTTTACCACATTCCCCTCGGCATCGAAGCGCGGTAGCCACTGGGTCTTGCCGATCGCCACGATGGCGGCTTCCGGCGCATTGATGATCGGTGCCGCGTAGGTTCCTCCCAAGGCACCGATATTGGAAATACTGATGGTGCCTCCCTTGAGGTCGGCCTGATCCACCCGCCCGTCACGCGCCGCGGCTGTCAGGCGCGCCACCTCCCGGGCGATTTCCAGTACGCTCAAGCGTTCGACGTGCTTGACGTTGGGCACCAACAAACCCGCCTTGCTATCCACCGCCATGCCGATATTGCAGGCGGTGTAATAGTGAATTTCATCAGCGACAGGGTTCAACCTGGCATTGATGATAGGATGCTCGGCCACGGCAAGGGCGAGTGCCTTCATGAACAGCGGCATCAGCGTCAAGCGAGTTTCCCGTGCTTCAGCCTGCGGCTTGAGGCGTTCGCGTAGCGCCAAAAGTTCGGTGACGTCGATCTCCTCGCCGAACTGGAAATGCGGAATCGTAGTGGCTGACTCGACCATCCGCTTGGCCATGACCGCGCGGATACCACGTAACGGCTCCACACGGAATTCCTCATCAGCCCTATTCTTGTCCGGCGTCGTCTGGCCTTGGCGGTTATCGGACGGGCCCTGTTCCAGGTAATCGAGCACATCTTCCTTGAGCACGCGCCCTTGCTTGCCCGAGCCAGGAATACTATCCAGTCGCAGCTCATGCTCGCGTATTAGCCGACGGACCGCCGGGCTGGCGGGCACTCGTCCATAAGGGCCCTTCCCCGCACTGGCGGTCGCACTCTGTTCGGCGCTGGCTTCAATGGTGTTCGCCGGATCGCGCGGGGCGGGTTGAGGCGTGCTGGACTCCGACGAGCCGACATCGCTTCGCTTAGGCTCCCTATCACTATCGCCCAGCTGCGCCTGTCGGCTGTCTTCACCGTTCTGCTCGTTTTCGCCTGCCTTGTTTTCATCTGCACCGTTCTCACCCGAGTCGCTTTCACCCGAATCGTTTTCACCGACATAGGCGTACAAGGGAGCATGTACCTTGGCGATACTGCCCTTGTCGACATACAAGCGGGTGATGCGACCGGCTTCGGGTGCGGTGATTTCCACCAGCGCCTTATCCGTCATCACCTCGACGATGGGCTGATCCTCTTCGATGATATCGCCCTCCGCAACGCGCCATTCAACCACTTCACACTCGACAATCCCTTCGCCGATATCCGGCAGCATGAAATCGCTCATTTGTTCTTCTCCCGTCCTGTGACGTCAAAAATCGACGCTTTCGCGAATTGCCTCGAAAATCTTCAGATGATCCGGTAGATACTCTTTTTCCAGGGTCAAGGGAAAAGGTGTATCCAATCCGGTGACGCGGGCAATCGGCGACTCCAGATACAGGAAACAACGCTCTTGAATGGTGGTGGCGATTTCACCGGCAAACCCACCGGTGCGGGGCGCTTCGTGGGTGATCACCAGCCGCCCCGTTTTCAGTACGGATTCGACCACGGTGTCCTCATCCCACGGCAGCAGGCTTCGCAGGTCGATCACTTCGCAGGAGATACCGGCCTCTTCCGCCAGTTCTACCGCCTTGCCGATCACTTCCATCTGGGCGCCCCAGCCGACCAGCGTGATATCCGTGCCCTCTTTGATGATATCCGCCTCACCGAGGGGAAGCTGGTAGTCCTCTTCGGGTACCTCACCCACCGAGGCGCGATAGAGCCGCTTGGGTTCGAAGAAGATCACCGGATCGGCATCGCGAATGGCAGCCAGCAACAGCCCCTTGGCCTGGTAGGGATTGCGAGGCACCACGATCTTCAAGCCAGGCGTATGGGTGAAATAGGCCTCGGGCGATTGCGAATGATAGAGCCCGCCCGAAATGCCGCCGCCATAGGGGGTGCGGATCGTCAGCCCGCCGACATTGAACAGATCTCCCGAGCGGTAGCGGAACTTGGCGGTTTCGTTGACGATCTGGTCGAAGGCGGGAAAGATGTAATCGGCGAATTGTATTTCGGCGACCGGAACCGATCCCTGGGCCGCCAGTCCATTGGCAAAGCCGATGATTCCCTGCTCTACCAGAGGAGTATTGAAGCAACGAGCCTTGCCGTATTTCCCCTGCAGGTTGCTGGTGGCCCGGAAAACGCCACCGAAAATTCCCACATCCTCGCCGAAGCAGATGACTTTCTCGTCTTCGGCCATGGCGATGTCGAGCGCATTGTTGATCGCCTGCAGCATGTTCATGGTCGGCATTCTAGCGCTCCCCCTGGTCGTTGCTGTCGACAGCCACTTCTGGGTCCAGCGAGCGTGCCCCACGCGGATAGGCATCGGGGTACTTGCGAATATGGCGTTTCAATTGGTCGAACTGGTTCTGCAGCGACGGCGTCACCTCGGCATAGACTTCGCTGACCAGACTATCCAGTGGCGGCGGCGGCCGTTTTTCCGCACGCTTCATGGTTTCCAGCACTTCCCGACGCAGGCTCTCCTGAAGCTCCTTCTCTTCCTCTTCACTCCACCACTGCTGTCCCAGCATCCACTTCTGCATGCGCAGTAGCGGGTCCTGGTCATGCCATATCTGCTCCTCGCTCTTGGAGCGATAGCCCGAGGGGTCGTCCGAGGAGGAGTGCGCCGCCAGGCGATACGTCATCGCCTCGATAAGCACGGGCTGATTGTTTTCCACGGCAATCCGGCGCGCCTGCCGCGTCGCTTCATAGACCGCCAGGATATCGTTGCCATCGACGCGGATCACATGCATGTGGTAACCGAAGGCCCGCGGAGCGATGCCGTCGGCGGCGAACTGCTCGACAGCGGGAGTGGAGATTGCATAACCGTTATTGCGACAGAAGAAGATCACCGGCACCGCATGCACCGAGGCCATGTTCAGCGCCGCGTGGAAGTCGCCTTCCGAGGCGGCGCCCTCACCGAAGAACGTGATGGTGCAATGGCCGTCTTCGGCCAGTTTCTGACCGTAAGCGTAGCCGGTAGCCTGGGGGATCTGGGTCGCCAGCGGCGAGGAAATCGTCATGTAATGCAGCTTGCGCGAGCCGTAATGCACCGGCATCTGCCGGCCTTTACCGTAATCCAGCTCGTTGCCGAACAACTGATTCATGAACTCATCAAAAGTGAAGCCGCGATATACTAGAGCACCTTGCTCGCGATACTGCGCCATGATCATGTCGGCATCGTCGAGTGCGGCCGTGGCGCCGATCACGGCGGCTTCCTCGCCGGTACACTGCATGTAGAAACTCAAGCGCCCCTGACGTTGCGCCGCCATCATGCGTTCGTCGAGTACCCGAGTGGCCAGCATGGCTCGATAGATTCGCCGCGCGTGATCACGGGACAGCTGGGGGGCGGTCGCGCCTTCACGCAGACAACCGTCGGGATCAAGTAGCCTAAAAGTAGGAATGGAGAATTCATCACCGGTCAGAAAGACCGGCTCATGCACGTGCGGTGTGGTCATGTTTATTGTCCTTGTAACCCCTTTTGGGGGCAGTGTTGTCGGTCATGCCCTGTTATGCCAGAGGATTTCCCTAGCATAGGTCAACGCAACAGCAACACACTAGCGCAGCAGCTCCTCCTTGGGCATTCGACCTGAGTTCAATACGCACGCAACCAGCGCTGCAATTGTTCAAACGCACTATCGATCGTCAGCGCCAGCAGTCCTATCACGATAGCGCCCTGGACTACATAGGCCGTGTTGTCGTTGACGATGCCGGCAATAATGGGGTCGCCAAGGTTACTCGCTCCGACAGTCGCGCCGATCGCCGCCGTGGCGATATTGATGGTGACGGAGGTCCGAATTCCCGCCAGGATGACGGGGGCAGCAATGGGCAGCTCGACCTTGCGCAGTATCTGTCCAGAGGTCATGCCCATTCCCCGCGCTGCTTCCTTGATATTCATATCCACGTCCTGCAAGCCCGCTAGAGTATTGCGCACGATCGGCAGTAACCCGTAGAGCACCAGCGCCACGATGATCGGCAAAGTGCCGAAACCCAACACGGGAACGGCAAGCGCCAGCACGGCGACCGGGGGGAAGGTCTGGCCGATCGACGCCAACTGCGCCACCAGCGGCAGGAAATCACGACCGACGGGACGAGTCACGGCAATGGCGGCGCTCACCCCCAGCGCAATCGCTACGCACGCGGCAAGGGTAACCACCAGCAGATGCTGCCCGAGCAGCCGGGAAAGTTCGGCACGTTCATAGATCAGATTGCGGCTATCCGGCTCCACGAACCGTAGCACCGCCTCTAGCTGAGGCATGAAACTCACCGCCAGCACCAGCAATAGCAACCAGATCACCGGCACTGCGACTCCTTTCATTGATTTGCCGGATCGTGACGACGTCTCACTGGTCACTAGTATGCTCCTTGATCAATTTGCGCAGCGACAGCTCACCGATGGGCACATCGTGTGCGTCGACGACAGTCAACCGATCGGTGTGATCGCGCAGCATCAAGGACAAGGCGTGACGAAGTGAGAGCGTACTTTCTACTCTGGAATGAGCAGGCAGTGTGGGGCCCAGCGGCAGCATATGGCTCGATACCTTGGTCAGCCCGGCCTGTTTCAGGCCACGCTCCACTCCGCCGAGCATGGATTCGACGAACTTGTCCGCAGGCTTGCTCAACAATGCCAGTGGGGTGCCCTGCTGGATGATTCGACCGTCTCGCATGATGACCAATCTATCGGCCAGCTTGAGGGCCTCGTCCATATCGTGCGTCACGAAAACGATGGTCTTGTGCAAGCGTGATTGCAAGGCGCGCAATTCGTCCTGTAGCTTTTCCCGGGTGATCGGGTCGAGCGCCCCGAAGGGCTCGTCCATCAGCAGGATATCGGGATCGGCCGCCAGTGCACGGGCCACACCGACACGCTGAGCCTGTCCTCCAGAGAGTTGGTGAGGATACTTGTCGGCAAACTCTCCGATCGGCAGGCCGAGTAGTTCCATCAATTGCTGTACCCGCTCACGTACATCGGAAGCGGGCCATTTGAGCAAACGCGGTACCAGGGCAATATTGCGCGCCACCGTCCAGTGGGGAAAGAGCCCGGTACTCTGGATCGAATAGCCGATGCGCCTGCGTAACTTGACCTCGTTGAATTCGCGGATCGGCTGCCCATCGAGATGGATCTCGCCTTCACTGTGTTCGATCAGGCGGTTGATCATGCGCAGTGTCGTGGATTTGCCGCAGCCCGAGGTACCCACCAGGGCACAGAACTCGCCCTTGTCGACCTTGAAGGAAATATCGTCAACCGCTACATCGTCGCCAAAGCGCTTGGTGACATTAAAAAGCTCTATCATCTCGCCCCTCCCGGGCGCAAGGCGTCACTGATAGCGCCCAACAGGGCATCCACCATCAAGGCCATCAACAAGATGGGTAACGCACCCAGGAGCACCATATCCATGGCGGCCTGGCCCAACCCCTGGAAAATGAAGGTCCCCAGACCGCCGGCACCGATCAAGGCAGCTACCGCCGTGAGGCCTATCGCCTGCACCAGTGTAATGCGAAGCCCTTCCAGCAAAACCGGTAGCGCCAATGGCAAGCGTACCTGGAAAAAAACCTGCCGAGCATTCATGCCCATTCCCCGTGCCGCTTCGATCACCGCGGGGCTGACCGCTTCCAACGCCACGAACGTGTTACGTACCATCGGCAACAAACTATACGCGACCAGAGCCAGCAAGGCCGGAGCCCAACCGATGCCACTGACGCCCCAGCGGGCCAATGTGGGAAACTCGGCGGCAAGCCAGGCCAGGGGAGCCAGCAACAGGCCGAAAAGGGCCAGGCTAGGAACGGTTTGCAGAAAATTGAGCAGACCGAATGCCGCCTTCTGCAATCGGGAGTAGCGTCGCATCAACAGCGCCATCGCCACTCCCGCCACAACACTGATGCTCGCTGTAGCGGCCACTAGCGCAATATGCCGTGCCATCGCGGCTGAAAACTGATCGCTGCGCACGTGATATTCGCGCATGAGCGCCAGCGGTTCCAGCCACAAGCCCAGGCACAACCACCAGAGCAGTCCCACCGGGACGATGAGTCCCCAGCTCATGAGACGGGAAAGGGCCAGCCGTTGGCGCAACTCCACCAGCGCCAGCAATAGCACGAACAGGATCGCCCAGAATCCCGCCCCGATACCTAGCCGAGCCTGGGGCATGTCAGCTTCGATGAGCCTATACCCCGCAATCATCAAGGCAAAGGGCATAAGCACGAGCAGCGTCATTACCAGCGCCAGGAGAATGGGATAGTGTTGCCGGTTCGCAAGCAGACTCAATCCAACGACACTCAGCAATAACACTGCGCCGAGCGCGGCCCCCAACCAGCCCAACGCACTGATGGCGCCGTGACCGACACCCGGCACGATTCGGTTGGGAGCTACGCTGGCAAGATCCAGCCCCACGAATGCCGCCAAGGCGACACTGGCCAAGACCAGCAGCACCCAATTGGGGGACAATCTTCGGCGTGAGGTTTCCATTGCCGCCATTTCATCCTTGAGCGACATGAATTATTTTTCCAAACTGTCGAGATAGTCTGCCGCCACGTTTTCGGCGGCCAGACCGTTGACAGCTACCTCGGCATTCAATGACTGGAGCGTTTCCAGGTCCAGAGTGGAAAAGACATCGGCAAGGACCGACTCGATTTGCGGATACGCTTCGAGCACTTCCTGGCGAATCACCGGGGCCGGCTGATAGACCGGCTGCACGCCCAGGGTATCTTCGAGCACCACCAGGTCGAGAGCCTTTAGGCCGCCATCGGTGCCGTAGGTCATGGCGGCATTGACCCCGCTGGTCTGCTGGGCGGCTGCGCGCATGGTGGCGGCGGTATTGCCGCCGGAAAGCACCAGCAGCTGGTCAGAATCAAGATCGAAACCATAGGCTTCCTGAAAAGCCGGCAAGGCCTGCTCGGATTCGACGAACTCGGCACTGGCGGCAAACTTGAATTCACCGCCGCTGTCCAGGTACTCGGCCAGGTCTTCTAGCGTCGCCAAGTCATGCTCGCGAGCCAGGTCTCCGCGTACGCTCATGGCCCAGGTGTTGTTGGCCTGGGCGGGAGTCAGCCAGACCAGACCGTTCTCGGCATCGCGTTCACGCACGGTGTTATAGGCTTGTTCAGCATCGTGCCAGACGTCGCTGTCGCTCATGTCGAAGAAAAAGGCGCCGTTACCGGTATATTCCGGATAGAGGTCGATATCGCCGGTTTCCAGCGCGCCGCGAACAATACTGGTCGCGCCCAGCTGCAAGCGATCTTCCGTTTCGATGCCTTCCTTTTCCAGCGCCTGAATGATCAGCTCGCCAAGGACTGCTCCTTCGGTGTCGATCTTGGAAGAGACAACCACTGGATCCTCGGCATGAGCCTGGGAGGCGACGCCTAATGCAGCGCAGGACAGCATCGCCACCGACCACCGGGCGAATGAAGATCGAGCGGGGGCTGGTGAGCCGGGGGAGCATGAGAAATAGTGAGGGTGACGATGAGAAGAACGAAAAGCGGAGGCTAATGGTTTGATAGAAAAGGACATGGCGAATCTCACTCGTTGGCGTGGGTTCACTCGAGTATAAGAGCCGATAGCGTTGATGTCAGATTCGGGCCGAATATTACAACGCTATCGGATGCTTGCTAGTCGCGGTTGTTCACCGATTCCACGACCCATTGAGTACCTTCCCGGGAATCCTTCAGAATGATCCCCAGCGCTGCCAGCTCATCGCGAATTCTGTCGGCCATAGCGAAGTCCCGGGCCTTCTTGGCGTCGGCGCGCTGCTGGATTCGAGCTTCGATCTCGGTTTTCTCCAAGGGCAAAGCTTCGCCGCTGCCATGCAGAAAATCCGCCGGAGCTTGTTGCAACAAGCCTAGCACTCCCCCCAACCGTTTGAGCTCACGTGCCAGTTCACGTGCCTGCTCGGGATATTCCGCTCGCACTCGATTGAGCTCACGGGTGAGATCGAACAAGACGGAAAGCGCTTCCGGGGTATTGAAGTCATCGTCCATTACCGCAGTGAAGCGTGATGCATAGTCACTGGAGGACTTTTCTGAAGCCGTATCGCCTGAAGGGGCTTCGTTCGATCCCGCTGGCCTATCCAGTTCCACTTCGTTCAGGGCGTTATAGAAGCGCTCCAGCGACTTGCGAGCTTCCGCCAGTGCCTCCGGCGCGTAATTGATGGGGCTTCGATAATGGCTCGCCACCAGCAGGTAACGCACCACTTCCGGGTCATGCTCGGCCAGCACCTCGCGAATGGTGAAAAAGTTGCCCAAGGACTTGGACATCTTTTCCTGGCTGACTCTGACCGCACCGGCATGCATCCAGGTGTTGACGTAGGTCTTGCCAGTGGCGGCTTCGCTCTGGGCAATCTCGTTTTCGTGATGGGGAAAGGTAAGATCCGGCCCCCCGCCGTGAATATCGAACGTATCGCCCAGGCAGCACGTGGACATCGCCGAGCATTCGATATGCCAGCCGGGACGACCCTCGCCCCAAGGCGATGGCCAACTGGCCTCATCGGGCTTGGCGGATTTCCACAACACGAAGTCCAGCGGATCTTCCTTGTGCTCGTCCACCTCGACTCGTGCCCCCGAGCGCATGGCGTCGAGGTCGCGATTGTTCAGCTTGCCGTAGTCGGCGAACTTGCGAACCCGATAGTAGACATCGCCATTTTTCGCGGCATAGGCAAAGCCCTTGTCTATCAGCGTCTCGATCATGGCGATGATTTCATTGATATGCCCGGTCGCACGAGGCTCATCCGAGGGTGGAAGGACATTCAGACGCGCTTCGTCTTCATGCATCGCATCCACCATGCGCTCGGTCAAGGAGGTGATGGTCTCGCCGTTTTCGCTCGCCCGCTTGAGTATCTTGTCGTCGATATCGGTGATATTGCGTACATAGGTGACATCCCAGCCGCGCCAGCGCAGATAGCGGGTGATCACATCGAACGCCACCATCACCCGGGCATGGCCCAGGTGGCAGTAATCGTAAACCGTCATGCCGCACACATACATGCTGATCTTGCCGGCCACCAGCGGAGTAAAGGGTTCCTTGCGTCGCGTTAGCGTGTTGTAAATCTGCATCATCGCTCCACTCAGCCTTTCTTCTTGATCTTGGCCCAGCTGTCCTTCAATCCGACAGTGCGGTTGAAAACCAGTTTTCCCGCTTGGCTTGCATAGCGATCGGCACAGAAATAGCCCACACGCTCGAACTGAAAGCGGGATTCGGCAGCCGCGTCAGCCAGGCTTGGCTCGCCGATGGCCTGGCACACGCTCAATGATTCGGGGTTGAGATGATCGAGAAAATCCGCATCCTTGTCACGGTCGGGCTGCTCCACCATGAACAAGTTGTCATACAGACGAACTTCCATCGGCACGCCATGGCTGGCGCTGACCCAATGGATGACCCCCTTGACCTTGCGCCCTTCCGGATTCTTGCCCAGGGTGTCGAAATCGACCGAACAGCGCAGCTCCTCGATGTCGCCTGAGTCGTTCTTGATCACTTCGTCGCAACGGATGACGTAGCTATTGCGCAACCGGACTTCCTTGCCCGGAGCGAGACGGAAGAACTTTTTCGGCGGCTCTTCCATGAAGTCGTCGCTATCGATCCACAGCTCACGGGTAAACGGCACCTTGCGCACCGGCATATCGTCCCGCGCGGGATGGCCGGGCACCTCGTAGACCTCTTCATGATCCTCGTCGACATTGGTAAGCACCACCTTGAGCGGCTTGAGCACGCACATGGCCCGGGGCGCGTTGTCCTCGAGATCCGAACGAATCGCGTGGGTCAGCATGGCCATTTCCACCAGGCCGCCGTCGGCACGAGTCACGCCGATCATTTCGCAGAACTTGCGCAGCGACGCCGGTGTGTAACCACGGCGACGCATTCCGGAAATCGTCGGCATCCGTGGATCGTCCCAGCCGTCGACGATTCCATTGTCGACCAGAAGCTTCAGCTTGCGCTTCGAGGTCAGGGTGTAGTCCAGGTTGAGGCGCGCGAATTCGATCTGCCTCGGCGTGGCAGGCACGGGCAAGTTAGCGAGAAACCACTCGTAGAGCGGGCGATGATCTTCGAACTCCAGAGTACAGATGGAGTGCGTCACCCCCTCGATGGCATCCGACTGACCGTGGGTGAAATCATAGGAAGGGTAGATCTTCCAGGCGTCCCCGGTCTGGTGGTGCCGAGCATGGCGAATGCGATACAGGATGGGGTCACGCAGGTTGATGTTGGGAGACGCCATATCGATTTTGGCACGCAGGACCTTCTCCCCTTCGGCAAACTCGCCGCGACGCATGCGCTCTAGTAGGTCCAGGTTCTCATCGGCACTGCGGTCGCGATAAGGGCTCGGTTTGCCCGGCTCGGTCAGGGTGCCGCGATATTCGCGAATCTCGTCCGGCGTGAGGTCATCGACGTACGCCTTGTCTTCGCGTATCAGATGCTGCGCCCAGGCATACAGTTGCTCGAAATAGTCGGAAGCAAACCGCACCTTGCCCGCCCATTCGAATCCCAGCCAGGTGACATCCTCCTTGATGGCATCGATATAGGCCTGCTCTTCCTTTGCAGGATTGGTGTCGTCAAAGCGTAGATGACACTCACCACCGAACTTTTCGGCCAGCCCGAAGTTCAAGCAGATGGATTTAGCATGGCCGATATGCAGAAAGCCGTTAGGCTCGGGGGGGAAGCGTGTCACGATCTTGGCGACTTTACCTGTCTCGATCTCTTCACGTACCTGGTTACGAATGAAATTCGGCGCGCTGGTGGTCTCGGTGCTCATGGTGTCTGCAGGAACCTCATGTGGTTGGCGTGCCCGTCGTTCGGCGCGTATGAATTTGCATCGGCTATCGATGACTTCGCGACAGAAGGCAAAACAGCTATTATAACGTGCCCCCGATGCACAGCGCCAAGGCGAGTGCCTTTATTGAACAGGAATTTACCCATGATTGTATTACAAACCACCCATGGTGAGATCACCATCGCACTGAACCATGAAAAAGCGCCTGCCACTGCTGCCAACTTCGAACAGTATGTCAGGGATGGCTTCTATGACGGCACCCTATTCCACCGGGTTATCGATGGTTTCATGATACAGGGCGGCGGGTTTGACCAGGATTTCAATCAAAAAAGCACCCGCGAGCCGATCGAGAACGAGGCGGATAACGGCTTGAAGAATACCTACGGCACTGTCGCCATGGCTCGCACTCAGGATCCTCACTCCGCTACTGCCCAGTTCTTCATCAACGTGGGTGATAATAGTTTCCTCGACCACACCGGCAAGAGCCTGCAGGGCTGGGGTTATGCAGTATTCGGTGAGGTCGTCGACGGCCTGGACGTGGTGGAATCGATCAAGGGAGTCGATACGACACGCCGCGGCATGCATGCCGATGTGCCCGCCGAAGATGTTATCATCGAAAAAGCTTACATCAAGGAAGACGAATAGACCGGGAGTGTTATGCACACCTTGCTGATTGCGGATCTCCACCTTGATACCACCACCCCTGATATCACTCAGGGGTTTCTGCGCTACCTTGAACATACTGCCAGCGGTGCCGAGGCCCTGTTAATTCTCGGCGATCTATTCGATGCCTGGATTGGCGACGACCTGCTCGATTTGCAGGACGATCCCAAGGCGGAGCTCGCCAGGCAGGTTATCGAGGCACTGGAGAAACTTACCCACCAGGACACCAAGCTGTACTTCATGCACGGCAACCGGGATTTCCTGCTGGGTGAACGATTCATTCAGGCATGTAACGGCACCCTGCTTGCCGAACCGGCTGAGCTCGAGCTGGAAGGTACGCCTCTGGTGGTATTGCATGGCGATAGCCTATGCACCCGAGACGAGGCTTACATGCAGTTTCGACAACAGGCACGGGACCCGGCCTGGCAAGCCCAGATACTCGCGCTTCCCATCGAGCAGCGCCTGGAGCTGGCCAAAAGCCTGCGCCTGCAATCGGGCGAGGCTAACGCCAACAAGGCGGATGCGATCATGGACGTCACCCCGGCGGAAGTGGAACGCTGCATGAGCGAGCATGGCGTCGTGACCATGATCCATGGCCATACTCACCGGCCGTACGTGCATGATCTGACGATGGAAGGCGTACCCGCCAAGCGGTATGTACTGGGCGACTGGGACAATGAGCATGGTTGGGATATCGTGCTGGACGATGCTATAGCGCATCCTGAGCCCCGATTACGCCAGTTCCCACTGCATTC
Organism: Halomonas sp. Bachu 37; assembly: GCF_039691755.1. NCBI lineage: Bacteria > Pseudomonadati > Pseudomonadota > Gammaproteobacteria > Oceanospirillales > Halomonadaceae > Halomonas > Halomonas kashgarensis. Next base: position 1,121,138 of record NZ_CP137552.1, read on the forward strand.
ACCTCCAGATCCCGCGGGTTAAATCCCGCCGCGCAACTGGCCTTTTACAAGCGATTTTTTATAGTGTCGCGTCAGGATTGCATGCCTGGTGGTTTCAGGTGATTTGACAGGCTTGCACTTGGGCCAGGATAGTTTGCTGACAGATCGTTTCCCCGCTCTCGGCAATCAGCTCGATACGAGAGTCCTGGCGCCAGCTGGTCGGCCCTAACCGTGCCAATCCTTCGCTCCAATTATAGATCTGCCAACCATCCGCCGTGTGAAGCACGGCCTTGATTCTCCTCACTCCGCTCAACCCGGCAAAATAGTTCACCAGATGGTCTAGATCCCAGTGCAGTGAGCGGTGAAAGCGAATCCCCAGACTGACATGCTCCAGACCTCGTGAAATCTCACAGACGGGATTCTCGGGTGTCGGCTGCACGGCCTCCATCTCGTCGAGCATTATCAAAGGTGCATGGCGATGTTGCGGTGGGATGGAACGAGCGTCTGCATGCCCTGGTCCCGATGGCGGGTATTTCCCACTCGACTGGCTATTCAACAGTAGATGAATGGGCAGTCGCCCGCGGGACGTTTCAGCCACCCATTTACGTCGCGGCCAGAGCTGCTCGAGATATTGCCTGGCCATGGCGAGCTGCTGGTCGGTAGCCATGTCGAACATGGTCAGCACCACGGCATCCGCCATTTCAATCTGGTCGTGGAACGTGGCGCTTTTCTGAGAACGTGCATCGTCCAGACGGCGCGGGTCCATGAGTGCAATGACATCCTGTACATCCAGCACCATGCGGAATGTCTCACCCATCAGCAGTTCCAGCAGACCGGCCGGATGACCCAATCCCGACGGCTCGATAATCAAGCGATCCGGCTGGTGACGCCGGATCACTTCGACCAGGCTCACCTGAAGCACGAAAGCCAACTGGCAGCATAGACAACCGCCTGGAAGCCCCTTGATGACCACGTCGTCGCGATGAACGAACATGGCCTGGTCGATCCCGACCCGACCAAATTCGTTGACTACAATCACCCATTTTTCATGGTCGGGCTTCTGCTCGATCAATTCCTGGATCAGTGTTGTCTTGCCGCTACCCAGAAAGCCGGTGATGATATGAACGGGAAGCATCAACGCCTTTCGATAGAAGCTTCGCTACGCAGATCATCGACCAGGCCCTGGATTATCGCTTGAGCTCTTAGCTGACGGGCCATGCGCGAAACGAAAGATTCCACTTGCTCATCCGGATCACCGACTACCACTTCGTCGAGCGCGATCAGAGCCACACCCTCGGCAGTCGCCACGTGACCATAGCGGGTTTCGCCATCCGCTGGATGAGGCAAGCGAAAGGCAGCGTCGACAATCGCGCGTGCCACTCCGGTTTGCGTATCGCGCCCCACTCTTTCGGCCTGCTGCCATTGCAAATCGAGTAATTCATCTTCATTCAAGCGAGCGATAAGCGCTTCCGCCTGGTCACGCAGCATCGACTCCTCTCGCTGAGCCAGCAAGGAAGCACGAACTTCATCGCGCACTTCATCGAGAGGAGGTAACGCCGCTTCCCGATGTTCCGCTACCCGCAGTACCATGCGGCGGTCTTCGTCGAGCTCGATGACTTCGCTGTTATATCCCTCTTCCAGCACTTCGTCATTGAAGGCGGCATCCATTACTCCGGGTTCGGAAAGTACGCCCTCGCCCTGTGCGTTACGGGACAGCCATTGACTGGTATGCAGCTCCAGTCCGATATCGTCGGCGACACTCGCCAGATCATCAGCGGCAAAACTGTCATCGATCAACTGCTGTACACGCTGATTGAACTCACCATCCACTTCGCTCAATGCGGCAACATTGCGCAGGTCATCTCTCATCTCTTCGAATGACAGACGATCCAGTTCGGTTACTTGCAACAGGTGAAACGCTTCATCCATCTCGACGATATCCGAGGTCTGCCCCTCCTCGAGAGCAAATGCGGCTTCATCGAAGGCTTCGCCAAAGAAGCCTCGCCCTATCACACCAAGATCGCCGCCATTTTCCGCGCTGGTGGTGTCGTCGGAATACATGGCTGCCACATCAGCAAAGCCTTCACCCCGGGACAGCTCCTGCTGCGCCTGCTCGATACGTTCCCGTGCTTCTTCCCGATTCCGTTCGCCGCTGAACTCCACCATGATATGCGCCACGCGACGATCCGCATCTTGCGTCTGCTCACGCCAGGTTTCGCGCAATTGCGCTTCGCTGAGCTCGATATCGTCCGCCATTTCCTGGCGATCGACCACCACATATTCCACACGTACCTGCTCCGGGCGACGATAGCGCTCGCTATGTTCCTCATAGTAGGCTGCAAGGTCGTCTTCGCTGATGCTGGGCTCTTCATCCAGCTCCTCGGGAGTCAGTACTAGATAGCGAAAGCTACGCTGCTGACGCTGCAGCTCGGCGAGCCTCTCTTCTTCCCCTGGCAGGGTAAAATCGCTTGCCGCAAGCCCTTGCTGCAGTTGCTGACGTTTGATATCGACCCGCAGCTCATTGCGAAACGAGAGCGGTGTATAACCGGCACTCGATAACCGGTTACGGAATATCTCGGAAGAGAAACGGCCGTCCTGATCCTGAAATTCCGGCAAACCGACGATCAGTTGGTCCAACTGCTCTTCGGAAACATGAATGCCGCCCTCTTCGGCATATTGCGTCAGCAGGCGCTCGGTAACCAACTCCTCCAGCACCTGATTGCGCAGTTCGCGCTCCTGCTCGGGGGGTACCTGGCCGGAGCGAAGAGCACGCTGCACTTCAAGCTCCACCTCCTGGCGCATGATGGACTCGCCATTAACGCTGGCGACATCATTACTGTCGGTGCCGAACAGGCCGAATAGGGACTCCACACCGAACAGTGCCATGGCTGCGACCACGGCCCCCACGATAATTTTTGCGCCCCAGCTTCTGGAACGGTCTCGAATATCTTGCAGCATGCTTGCCTCGAACGTACGCAACCCGATGTAATAACCTGAGAACAACAGGCCTACAAATAACATGGGCGCACCGCGGAAGCGATGCGCCCATACATGTCATTACCACAAACGCATTTTAGTTGACGGCGTCTTTCAACGCCTTGCCCGCCTTGAAACTAGGCACTTTGGCTGCGCTTATTTCAATTGGCTGTCCGGTTTGCGGGTTGCGTCCCGTACGTGCCGCGCGCTCTTTGATGGTGAAAGTACCAAAGCCCACAAGTGAAACACTCTCGCCTTTTTTGAGGCTGTCGGTGACGGATTCCACCATGGCATCCAGCGCACGGGTAGCCGCTGCTTTGGGTATATCGGCAGATGCAGCAATGGCTTCAATCAGCTCGGACTTGTTCACACTTCACCCCTTGACTGTTTCAATAAATGGCTCTGAACGGCATGATGACCAGACGATGTTGACGATCACAGCATAGCTGTATTTTATAGCAATGCGATGAAACATCTGTCAAGAAAACATGCCGCAGAATGCCCGCCACACAAGGCTTTGGGCTTATAGACTGCTATGAATTAACACAATGGATGTGTAATAAATAGGGCTCAATGAGTACTGGCAATTGCGTTGGATGAATAGGCTTCGTCCGAACGTGGTGCCTCATGACCTTCCATTGGTTTATCCGCTAGTGCCATGGCAAGAACATCATCGATCCAGCGTACGGGATGAATCGACAAGGCATCCTTGATATTGTCCGGAACCTCCTTGAGATCACGGCGGTTTTCCTCAGGCACCAGCACGGTCTTTATACCACCCCGACGCGCCGCCAGCAATTTCTCCTTCAGCCCGCCAATGGGCAAGACTTCACCGCGCAGGTTGACCTCACCTGTCATGGCCACATCGCAACGGACGGCTCTGCCGGTGTAGGCGGAAACCATTGCCGTCACCATCGCTATCCCGGCACTCGGCCCATCCTTCGGCGTCGCTCCTTCCGGTACGTGGATGTGCAGATCTTCCTTCTCGAATCGCTCGGGATCGATACCCAGCTCAAGCGCTCTAGCCCGGACCACGGTATGCGCCGCGCTCACCGACTCCTTCATGACGTCCCCGAGAGACCCGGTCTTGTTGACCCGGCCCTTGCCCGGGGTCACCACCGACTCGATACTCAGCAGCTCACCGCCGACGGATGTCCATGCCAGTCCTGTAACACGACCGACCTGGTCCTCCTGGTCCGCCAATCCATAGCTGTAGCGACGCACCCCTGCATAGGTCTCGATCTGATCGGCACCCAGCAACTGTGGGGGTAGGGCTTTTTTGTCGCGCTCATGCTCCAGCCGTTCGCGCAGTACCTTACGACACACCTTGGCTATCTGGCGCTCCAGCTCGCGCACGCCCGCTTCGCGCGTATAGTAACGAATGAGTTCCAGAATCGCGGCGTCGTCCAGCTCCAGCTCTGCTTCCTTGACCCCATTGGCCTTGCGCTGCTTGGGCAGGAGATAGCGCTTGGCGATCGCCAGCTTTTCATCCTCGGTATAGCCCGGCAGACGAATGATCTCCATCCGATCCAATAACGGGCCCGGGATGTTCATCGAATTGGCGGTACAGATGAACAAGGTTTCCGACAGATCGTAATCCAGCTCGAGGTAATGGTCACTGAAGCTATTGTTCTGTTCGGGGTCCAGCACTTCCAGCAGTGCCGAGGCCGGATCGCCGCGATGATCCATGCCCAGCTTGTCCACTTCGTCGAGCAGGAACAGAGGATTCTTGACGCCGGCACGACTCATTCGCTGCATCAGCTTGCCGGGCAGAGAGCCGATATAAGTTCGCCGGTGTCCGCGGATTTCGGATTCGTCTCGAACACCGCCCAAGGCCAGGCGTACATACTTGCGATTGGTCGCACGCGCCACGGACTGCCCCAGGGATGTCTTGCCCACACCAGGAGGACCGACAAGGCACAGTACCGGCCCCTTGAGCTTGCGTACACGCTTCTGTACCGCCAGGTATTCGAGAATGCGCGACTTGACCTCTTCGAGTCCGTAATGGTCCTCGTCGAGCACCTGCTGGGCTCGAATCAAGTCATGCTTGACTTTAGTGCGCTTTTTCCAGGGTACGGCGATCAGCCAATCAAGATAAGAACGCACCACCGTCGCCTCGGCGGAGTTCGCGGCCATCATCTTCAGCTTGTTGAGCTCTTGAGTCGCTTTTTCGGCCGCCTCGGCGGGCATGCCTGAAGCCTCGATAGCCTGCTCGTACTTCTCCACCTCATTGGGAACATTGTCCAGCTCACCCATCTCTTTCTGAATGGCCTTCATCTGCTCGTTGAGGTAGTACTCGCGCTGGGTCTTTTCCATCTGTTCCTTGACTCGCGAGCGGATACGCTTTTCCACCTGCAGCAAGTCGATCTCGGATTCGATCAATGCCATGAGGTGCTCGATACGATCGCGGACGCGATCCATTTCGAGCAACTCCTGCTTGTCACCGATCTTCAGCGAGAGGTGGGCACAGACGGTATCCACAAGGCGGCTCGGATCTTCGATTCCCGCAAGCGAGTTGAGCACTTCATTGGGGACTTTCTTGGACAGCTTGACGTACTGCTCGAACTGATTGAGCAGTACTCGCACCAGTGCCTCCTGCTCCCGCGCAGTCAAAGGATGACTTTCGCGCGACAGCAGCTGAGCCTGGGTATAACCTTGGTCGTTTTCCTCGATATTCACGACATCGGCGCGGAAAACGCCTTCGATCAATACCTTGACCGTACCATCCGGCAGCTTCAACAGCTGCATGATATCGGCCACGGTACCCATGGCATAAAGATCGGCATTATCCGGCTCATCTTGAGCGGCTTCACGCTGAGCGACAAGCAGGACCCGCTTATCCGCTGCCATGGCCGCCTCAAGGGCCTGTATGGACTTTTCACGCCCCACAAAAAGAGGTATGACCATTTGCGGGTAAACCACAACGTCCCGCAACGGCAAAAGGGGCAGACACTGTGTCTGTTCGGCATTCTGCTGCATCGCAGACGTTCCTCGACAAATCGGAATGATACTTGAGAAAAAGTTAGCCGAGACAATCGCTAACTAGCAACAGGGGGTCGCCTAGGCGACCCCCTGGTATGGCTCAAGCGGTTAAGGCTGGGCCGCACATTCGAATACCGAACTACCCATCGGTACCGTCGACCCGCTCCTCTTCCTGCTGGGTATAGATCAGTATCGGATCGCTTTCACCGGCGATCACCGAAGCTTCGATGACCACTTTGCTGACCCCTTCGAGTGAAGGAATTTCATACATGGTATCCAGCAATACCGACTCCAGGATAGAACGCAACCCACGCGCCCCGGTCTTGCGCTCCATAGCTTTCGCTGCCACGGCACGTAGCGCATCCTCACGGAACTCGAGTGCCACGCCTTCCATCTCGAACAGCTTCACATACTGCTTGATCAGCGAGTTCTTGGGCTGAGTGAGAATTTCAACCAGGGCATCCTCGGTCAATTCGGTAAGCGTCGCGATTACCGGTAAACGTCCGACGAACTCGGGGATGAGGCCGAACTTGACCAGATCCTCGGGCTCCACATCCGCCAGCACTTCGCCTACGCCGCGCGAGGATTCCTTGCTCTTGACGCTTGCATTGAAGCCGATCCCGCCTTTTTCGGCACGATCCCGGATGACTTTTTCCAGCCCTGAAAAGGCACCACCGACGATGAAGAGGATATTGCCGGTATCAACCTGTACGAACTCCTGCTGGGGGTGCTTGCGCCCACCTTGCGGCGGGACGGAAGCCGTCGTGCCCTCGATCAGCTTGAGCAGGGCTTGCTGCACACCCTCACCCGAAACATCACGCGTAATCGATGGGTTATCCGATTTCCGCGATATCTTGTCGATTTCGTCAATGTAGACGATACCGCGTTCGGCTTTCTCGACGTCGTAATCACACTTCTGCAGCAGCTTCTGGATGATATTCTCGACGTCCTCACCGACATACCCCGCCTCGGTCAAGGTCGTGGCATCGGCAATGGTGAAAGGAACGTTCAACAAGCGCGCCATGGTCTCGGCCAGCAGCGTCTTGCCGCTACCGGTAGGGCCAATCAACAGGATATTGGACTTGCTCAACTCGACGTCGCCTTCCCGGACATCGCTACGCAGTCGCTTGTAGTGATTGTAGACCGCGACGGACAACACCATCTTGGCGCGATCCTGCCCAATCACGTAGTCGTCCAGGGTGTAACGTATTTCACGAGGAGTTGGCAGACGCTCATCATCGCTCTCGGCATCGGCTTCGAGAACCTCCTCGCGAATGATGTCATTACAAAGATCGACACACTCATCGCAGATATACACGGACGGACCGGCAATCAACTTACGCACTTCATTCTGGTTCTTGCCGCAGAATGAGCAGTAGAGCAGTTTGCCGCCTTCGTCCTTGCCTTTGCCGTCGGCCATTCGCGTACCTCTATCACTGTGGCGGCTCGCGCCACCGAAAAGCTAGTAAGAAAAGCGAGAACGAATCACGCTATCAGGATGTGGGCCGGTTAGCCAGCACCTGATCGATCAAGCCGTACTCCTTGGCTTGATCGCTACTCATGAAATTATCGCGATCCGTATCACGCGAAACCGTCTCCAGGTCCTGGCCCGTGTGATGCGCCAGGATATGGTTCAGCTTGTCACGTATCCCCAGGATCTCCCGTGTATGGATCTCGATATCCGAGGCCTGACCCTGATAGCCACCCAGCGGCTGATGAATCATCATCCGTGAGTTGGGCAGGCAGAAACGCTTTCCCGCAGCTCCACCCGCAAGGAGCAACGCCCCCATGCTGGCCGCCTGGCCGACACATACGGTGGACACATCAGGCTTGATGAACTGCATGGTGTCGTAAATCGACATGCCGGCCGTTACCGAGCCGCCTGGAGAATTGATATAGAGATGAATGTCCTTATCGGGATTCTCCGACTCCAGGAACAGCAACTGCGCCACGACCAGGTTCGCCATGTAATCTTCTACGGGACCCACCAGGAAGATCACACGCTCTTTGAGCAGGCGTGAGTAGATGTCGTAAGCCCTTTCGCCACGGGCATTCTGCTCGACCACCATTGGCACCAGGCCGCCGGCATTTTGCGTCTCAAACTCACTCATCTAGATGATTCCTTGCGTCCGATAAGGGGGTAGCGTGCCCTTTTGATCGGGATCTTCGGGACACGCCGCGACTGATAATCAGGCGCTTGTCTGCTCGCCTTCTTCAGCAGTCTCTTCATCTTGCTCGGCTTGTTGCTGAGCGGCTGCCAGAGCCTCCTGGTAAGACATGTTGACGTCTTCGACGCTCGCCTGCTCAAGCAGTTTTTCCACTGCTTTCTCTTCGAGGATGGCAGATTTCACCTGGGTCTTGAGCTGCTCGTTACCCATGTAATATTCGACCACTTGCTCAGGCTCTTGATATTGCTCAGCCAGTTCCTGGACCTTGGCCTTGATGGCGTCATCGTCTGCATCAATTTCATTGGTCTTGATGACTTCCGCCAGTAACAGCCCTACCTGGACACGAGCCTTGGCCTGTTCTTCGAACAGTTCGTTGGGCAACTGGCTGACATCGAAGTCTTCACCCAATCCGAACTGCTGGGCTGCCTGGCGCTTCATGCCGTCTGTTTCCTGCTGTACCAGGCTACTCGGCACCGGAATGGGATTAGCTTTCTTCAGAGCTTCGAGCACTTGCTGCTTGACCCGGTTATCAACGGCCTGGGCCGCTTCACGAGTCATGTTCTTGCGGATTTCGACAAGGAATTTTTCCTTGTCGCCATCTTCAACACCGAAGCGCTGGATAAACGCCTCGTCCACTTCGGGAAGCTGCTGTGTGCTTACCTTATGGACCTTGACCTTGAAAATCGCCGCTTTTCCTGCCAAGTGTTCAGCCTGGTAGTCCTCAGGGAAGGTGACAGTAATTTCCTTGTCTTCGCCGGGCTTCGCTCCAATCAGCTGCTCTTCAAAGCCAGGAATAAAGCTGTTGGAACCGAGCACCAGAGAGTGGCCCTCTGCGCTTCCGCCTTCAAACGGCTCGTCATCGATATAGCCCTGGAAATCGATAGTGACCTGGTCCCCGTCCTGAGCGGCCTGATCGACTTCCTGCCACTCTGCGTTCTGCTTGCGCAGAGTCTCTATCATCTCTTCGACATCGCCGTCCTGGATTTCAACCACGGGGCGCTCGACTTGAGTTCCTTCGATGGGCGCCAGCTCGATTTCCGGATAAACCTCCAACGAGGCAACGAATTCCAGATCCTTGCCGGGTTCATTGACTCGAGCTTCGATCTGGGGATAACCAGCCGGATTCAGGCCCTCATCCGTGATTGCCCGCACATAACGCTCGCGCATCACCTCGCCCACGATTTCATTACGCACATCGTGGCCGTAACGCTGACGAACGACCGCCATCGGCACCCTGCCTTGGCGGAAACCATTCATGCGAACGTTTTTCGCGGTATCTTTCAGACGGGCACTGACGGCCTCATCGATCTCAGCTGCCGGGACCTGAACAGTGATCTGGCGTTCAATCTGGGAGGTCGTCTCGACGGAAACTTGCATGAATTGTCCTCTACCGGCTAGGCGTTATGTTAGTTGCGTTGAAATAAGCTCAAGGGAGCAATTTTAAGAACCCTGATGCACGCTGGCAAGCGCCACACTCGCATAGTGGGGGTGAAGCGGGCAATTACAAGGGGGAGAACTCTCCGGCACCGCTCGACAGAAGCTCCACAGGGTTAAGCGAGCAGGACGAAACGGGAGCAAAAGTCCTTGACCAGCTTACTGACAGGCAAAGTAGCAAAGATAAGCTGATGGTAATGACGTTTATGATGACAAGGATAACAGCTGCGATGAAGAATATCGTGAGGCAGAATGGCAATATAACAATCGCCATCAATGGTCGGAGTGAGCCGACAGAAGGGAGACAGATTGGATTAATACAGCTAGACCAGGCAAATGGGGTGGATGATGGGGATCGAACCCACGACCACCGGAGCCACAATCCGGGGCTCTACCACTGAGCTACATCCACCATTGCTTAGGCCAGACACGACGCCTTGCGCCGCTACTACTATTTACTTTTCGTCATTCGATACATGCTGTAAAGAACATGCGACTTAAAGCATCGACAATCGCCATGGGGTGGATGATGGGGATCGAACCCACGACCACCGGAGCCACAATCCGGGGCTCTACCACTGAGCTACATCCACCATAACGAATATCAAATAGCAGTTACCGCTTCGCACATAAAGCTCTTACTACAGCTCAAGCCAATTTCAGGATTGCAAGACAAAACCAGCATCGCACTAAATGATGGCGCGCCCAGCAGGACTTGAACCTGCAACCTACGGCTTAGAAGGCCGTTGCTCTATCCGGTTGAGCTATAGGCGCACTGTATGTCACTGAGCACCTGACCACAACCGAAGCCCAAGAAAACCTTGTAATACAGCTTCCTATCGCCAAACTCGACGTGGTCGGGATGGAGGGATTCGAACCCCCGACATCCTGCTCCCAAAGCAGGCGCGCTACCAGACTGCGCTACATCCCGACTTTCATCCGACTCCGACGTCACCGCATGGCCCGTCTCAAGCGCTGCATATACTACGGATTTTTAAACTCGAGTCAAGCACTGCCCGTTAGCACCCCTTTCTAATTCTGGTTTACCCGAGTTTAGTCCTGGTTTTGCGGACAGAACCATACAGCGCTTTGCGTTGCAGTTGGCACATGCGAAAATCGAATTATTATACGTCATCAAGACGCTACGTTCACTCACGGGGAAGTATCCATGACCGCCCAACTTATCGATGGCAAAGCCATTGCCGCCCAGGTCCGCCAGCAAGTCGCCGAGAAGACCAGATCTCGCCTCTCCGCCGGTCTTAAAGCACCAGGGTTGGCCGTGGTTCTCGTGGGCGGCGACCCGGCCTCGCAAGTCTATGTCAATAACAAGCACCGTGCCTGTGAGCAAGCCGGCATCCACTCTTTTCAACATGCTCTGCCCGAAAGCACCACGCAGCAGGAACTCGAAACCCTCGTCGACAAACTCAACGCCGACCCCAGTGTTGACGGCATTCTGGTTCAGCTCCCTCTGCCACCCCAGATGAATGCCAACCTAATACTGGAGCGAATTCTCCCTCACAAGGATGTCGACGGCTTTCACCCCTATAATCTTGGACGTCTGGCACAACGCATGCCGGCACTGCGTCCGTGTACACCGAAAGGCGTAATGACCTTATTGGAAAAAAGTGGCATCGCGGTACGTGGCCTGGATGCCACAGTGGTAGGTGCTTCGAACATCGTCGGTCGCCCGATGGCGCTGGAGCTCATGCTGGCAGGCTGTACCACTACCGTATGCCATCGTTTCACACGGAATCTGGAAGCCCATGTAAAACGTGCCGAGCTGCTGGTAGTAGCAGTAGGCAAGCCAGGGTTAGTCAAGGGAGAATGGATAAAACCCGGCGCGGTGGTCATTGATGTCGGTATCAACCGCGATGAAGACGGCTCGCTGGTTGGAGACGTGGACTTCGATACAGCATCTCGTCTTGCCAGCTATATCACGCCCGTACCCGGTGGCGTAGGCCCCATGACGGTAGCCACCTTGATGGAAAATACCCTCGAGGCCGCTGAATATCATGACACCATGAGCGTATCGTAACCATGTATGCATCCTTTGCTAGGCTGAACAACGCCTCAGCGGATCCCCATATCAGCCACAGCGAACACCGCTACCTACAAGGAGCACTATCAATGACCAATAAACCCATGAACGTGGAAAGCTTCAACCTCGACCATACCAAGGTCAAGGCGCCTTATGTGCGCCTGGCAGGCATCAAGGTAGGCGACCAGGGAGACGAGATTCACAAGTATGACATGCGCATCTGCCAACCCAACAAGACTCATATGGAGATGCCGGCACTGCACTCGCTCGAACACCTCCTGGCCGAACTATCTCGAAACCATACCGATAAAATCGTCGACATTAGCCCGATGGGTTGCCAGACAGGGTTCTACGTATCGTTGATCAACCATGACGATTATGACGATGTGCTCGATCTTCTCGAGAAAACGCTTAACGACGTGCTGGTGGCCGAAGCCGTGCCTGCATGCAATGAAATGCAGTGCGGCTGGGCGGCGAGCCACAGCCTGGAAGGTGCCAAGTCCATAGCGCGCGATTTCCTGGCGGGACGCAGCGAATGGAAGAATGTATTCGCTTGAGGCACCAGCGCGAAGAAGGAGAAGAACTTGCAGAGCGTGAGGAGAGGAACTTGAAGCGGATCGGTATCATCGGCGCTATGCCGCAGGAAGTACAGCAACTGGCTATCCAGCTGGAAAACGCCCGGACCCATGAGCACGCGGGCTCGGTTTTCCATATTGGCATCCGCTACGGTCTCGAGGTGGTGCTACTGCAATCGGGCATAGGCAAAGTCAACGCAGCGGTGGGTACCGCCCTGCTGCTGGAACGCTACCAACCTGATGTCGTGATCAATACAGGCTCAGCAGGCGGCTTTGCCGATGGCTTGAACATCGGCGATATCATTATTTCCAGTGAAGTACGTCATCATGACGTGGATGCCGTGGCATTCGGTTATGAAATGGGTCAAGTGCCGGGCATGCCCCCAGCCTATCGGGCCTCACCCGAGCTGATGGAAATTGCCCGAAAAGCCATTTCAGCCATGGGTGAGGTTCAAGTGCGCGAAGGCTTGATAGCGACGGGGGACGCTTTCATGTCCGATCCCGCTAAGGTCGCGGCGACACGTGCTCTGTTTCCCGCCATGCTCGCCGTGGAGATGGAAGCGGCGGCTATCGCCCAGACCTGCCATCTGTTTGACTGCCCTTTTGTGGTGATCAGAGCGCTGTCGGATATACCTGGCAGCGGTGAGAATCATCTTTCATTCGATGAGTTCCTGCCCATGGCGGCAGATCACTCCTATCGCATGGTGGACAGAATGTTGCAGCATTTAGGTTCGTCCGGTACGCAAGCCTGATCTTCTGCTTCCTACCCTCGATCTTCCACAACTGGCTCCATCAAGAGTAGAAGCGCTTGCTGCAGCGCTTCTCTCGATCTGTTTCTCCTCGCTTCCTGACGATTGTCCCTGATTTCTACCGATGCCGGAGCTAGGCCTTGCGCTTACTGCGCCCCTTTTCCGGCGAGCTTCCAGGCCAGGGATTGACCGGCTTGTAGTGGGATAATCCGTTGATCGCCAGCGTAGGGATACGCTTCGGGCATCGTCCACTCCTGGCGCCGCAAGGTGATACGGTCAGTGTTGCGCGGTAGTTGGTAGAAGTCCGGTCCGAAGTGACTGGCAAAGCCCTCCAATCGCTCCAGCGCCGCCGCCTCTTCGAAGGCTGCAGCATAGAACTCGATAGCTGCCGGCGCTGAGTAGACCCCGGCACAACCGCAACTGGACTCCTTGTCTCCCTGAGCGTGAGGGGCGCTGTCTGTTCCCAGAAAAAACTTGCCACTGCCGGAAGTGGCGGCTGCCAGCAAGGCTTGACGATGGCGTTCACGCTTCAGGATCGGCAGGCAATAATAATGGGGCTTGATGCCCCCTACCAGCATGTGATTGCGATTGAAGAGCAAGTGATGGGCGGTGATGGTTGCCGCGATATTGTCAGGTGCCTGGGCAACGAATTCCGCTGCCTGGGCCGTGGTGATATGTTCGAAAACCACCTTGAGCCCGGGATGGCGCTCCAGTAGCGGCTTCATGACACGCTCGATGAACACCGCTTCCCTGTCGAAGATATCGATGTCCGAGTCGGTGACTTCTCCATGCACCAACAGCGGCAACCCCAAGCGTGCCATAGCCTTTAGGGCCGCTTCGCAATGGCGCAGGTCGGTCACGCCTGAGTCCGAGTTCGTGGTGGCGCCGGCGGGATACAGCTTTACCGCATGCACGATACCGCTCGCCACAGCTTGCTCGATTTCCTCCGCCGGTGTGGTGTCAGTCAGATAAAGCGTCATCAGGGGCTGGAATTCCGAACCTTGAGGAAGAGCATCGAGGATCCGTTGCCGGTATGCCGCCGCTTGCCTTGTCGTCGTGATGGGTGGCTTGAGATTGGGCATGATGATGGCACGCCCCATCTGAGCGGCGCTATGGCCCACCACGGAGCCGAGGTGCGGGCCGTCACGAAGGTGTAGGTGCCAGTCGTCAGGACGAGTCAGGGTAAGAGAGTCCACGCGATTTCCTGTGCTTGAAGTAGATTTGCCTCGCTAGTATACGCGATAGCGATGGAAGAAAAATCCGCCGTCACTTCGCCCACACCCCGCTTTCTTTGGCGTATCATGCTGGCAAACTCGCCTGTACGGGAAGTAACGTTCTAATGTCCAAGATTCGCCGTTATGCCGACCTGATCGCCAGCATGGAAGGCTTGATGTGGCTGATGCTGGGCTGGTCGATCAGCGTTTCTCTTTATCGAGAAAGTCTAGAACCTACGCTTGCAGCCGGTCTTGCCGTAGGTACCGTGATATTTACCAGTTGGGCGCACCGCCCCTTGCGCTTGACGATGCGTCGCTACCATGTGCGCAAGCGCCGCACCGACATGTGGGTACATGTACTGGCACTGCCCGTCTTGTTGGCCATGGCGATTTATCTGGTGATGGAGGCTCTGCTGGGCAGCGCATGGCTGCAAAAGATGCTACTGATCAATCTCATGGCTTCTGCCGGCTGGCTGGTCTTCGTGCTGACGTTGGCTCTGAAGGGAGTCGCCCACAGCGTCAAGAACTCCGCGACGAAATGAGTATCGTCTGATTTTTATCGTTTGCTCGCCTGGAAATGATATGCCGACAACCGCCCTGCCCCTCCCGCTTTCCACTCCCAACCGCAATCTGGTACGGCTGACTATCGTTCGAGGCATCACCTGGACAGGTTACTTGATCGGGGTGATCGTAGGGGTCGAGTTGCTGGCGTTTCAGTTGCAGGTAGTGACCGTGGTAAGCGTGATAATCACCATGGGACTGCTCAATCTACTGACATGGTGGCGGTTGAGCCAGCCCAGGGCTGTCACCCATGGCGAATACTTGTTGCATCTTCTGGCGGATATTACCGGCCTCACCTTGCTGTTCTATTTTACCGGTGGCTCCACAAATCCCTTCATCACCTATTATCTGGTTCCAGTGACTATCGCCGCGGCAACGCTGCCCTGGCGTCATGCCTGGATCATCGCAGCGTGCGCCATGGCGTCGTACACGCTGCTGATGTTTTTCTACCGGCCCATCCCGCAATTCGGCCACATCCCCATCGACAGGCCTCTAACGCTTCATACCCTGGGCATGTGGATCAACTTCGGGCTTTCCGCCAGTCTCGTCACCTTTTTCATCTACAAGATGGCCCATGCGCTTCGCAATCGCGACCAAGCCCTTTCGCGTACTCGCGAGGCCGCTTTACGCAACGAACAAGTACTTGCCGTCGCGACACAGGCGGCAGGCACGGCTCACGAGCTGGGCACGCCTCTATCCACCATGGCCGTGCTACTCAAGGAGATGGAGCAGGAAACCGACACCGACTCGCCCATAGGCAAGGATGTGGCTCTCTTGCGCCAGCAGGTGGATATTTGCAAGGCTCGCCTGCAGCACCTGGTGGCCAATGCGGATCGGCGGAGGATGGCGGAGCCCGAAGTAATCGATGCCGAAACCTGGCTAGCCGGCGTCGTTCAGCGCTGGCTCGTGTTACGTCCCGATGTAAGTCATCATCTGGAGATAGCGGAGCGTCGCGGGCGCCCTTGGCTGGCAGTCGATGCCACACTCGACCAGGCGCTTACCAACCTGCTCAACAACGCAGCGGATGCAAACCCCGACAGCGTATCCATTCGCCTGGACTGGAACGAAAACAGCATCACTATCGACATTCGCGACCACGGTCCCGGAGTCGCCCTATCCATTGCCGATCAATTGGGTGAAACCTTTGTCTCGACCAAGAGCAAAGGGATGGGGATCGGGCTCTTTCTCACCCACGCCACCATCAATCGATTTGGCGGGGGGGTCAGTCTTTACAACCACCCCGAAGGCGGCACCTTGACCGAGGTCATCCTGCCTCGTCATGCGCCGCATTGAAGCTATCCTGCAAAGTTATGTTTCACTAGGGCGAAATAATTTGTCGCCCCTGGTACACAGCCATCGAGGTCCCCATGCAAAACCTTGAGCAACGACTACTAATCGTCGATGACGATGAAATGTTCTGCCACGTACTTAGCCGTGCCTTGAGTCGTAGAGGCTACGAGGTTCTGGTGGCCCATGATGCCGAACAGGCCATGGTTCTGGCAGCACAGCATGACCCGGTGATGGCCACGCTCGACCTCAAGCTTGAGCACAGTTCGGGGCTGAAGCTATTGCCGGAGTTGCTGGAAGTGGCTCCCCAGTGCCGCATTGTGATTCTGACGGGATACTCGAGCATTGCGACCGCCGTCGAGGCGATCAAGCTGGGAGCGGTGAACTATTTATGCAAACCAGTGGATGCCGATGATGTCCTGGCGGCTTTCGAACGTCAGACAGGCGATCCCGACACCGAGCTTGCGGACAATCCACCATCGATCAACCGTATCACCTGGGAACATATCCAGAAGGTACTACAAGAACACGACGGCAACATTTCTGCTACCGCGCGTGCCTTGGGAATGCACCGTCGTACACTGCAAAGAAAGTTGCAGAAAAGGCCGGTCAAGCGTTGATGCTGCGGTTCCGGTCGCTTCACGACGAACTTATTGCGCGGTCCATCCGAGGTCGATGTTCCAGCTGCTGCCGGTAACCGCCCCGGCTGAATCGGAGGCCAGGAAAGCCACCATTTCTGCCACTTCAGCCGGCTCGATCAACCGCTTGACCGCCGCATTCTTCAACATGATATTTTCGATGACTTCCTGCTCTTCCATACCATGCATCCTGGCCTGGTCAGCAATCTGATTGTCTACCAGCGGAGTTTTCACATAA
Organism: Halomonas sp. Bachu 37; assembly: GCF_039691755.1. Classification (NCBI taxonomy): domain Bacteria; kingdom Pseudomonadati; phylum Pseudomonadota; class Gammaproteobacteria; order Oceanospirillales; family Halomonadaceae; genus Halomonas; species Halomonas kashgarensis. The sequence continues at coordinate 1,137,977 of NZ_CP137552.1, forward strand.
GCGGGACAGATCGTATTGGCAGTGATTCCCTGCGCACCGCCTTCAAGGGCCGCTGTCTTGGTCAAACCGATCATGCCATGTTTAGCGCTGACGTAAGCGGACTTACCCGGTGATGCTACCTGTGCGTGAACCGAGGCAATATTGATCACGCGCCCCCAGCCGTTTTCGCGCATATGTGGCCATGCCGCCTGCGTCAACAGGAAAGGCGCGGTAAGCATCAAGTCGATGATCTGGCGCCATTTCTCTTCCGGAAACTCTTCTATCGGTGCCACATGCTGAATTCCGGCATTATTGACGAGAATATCCACTCCTCCGAACCGCTTGTTGGCCTCCGCTACGGCGGCACGGCAGGCCTCGGGGTCGGTCAGGTCCGCCTGGAAGAAGGCGGCGCCCGCAGCTTCCGCCACGTTCTCGCCCGCCGGGTTGAAATCCACTGCCAGTACTTGATGGCCTAGCTGACATAGATGCTTTACTACTGCCTCACCGATGCCGCTGCTGGTGCCCGTCACCAGGGCTACTCGAGGGGTCGCGTTTTTTCCATGCTCATTCATGCTGCTCTCCTTTCTGGGTAGCTTGTTCTGCGTAACTCGTTTCTGGGTAATTTACTTCTGGCAATCTGGTTTGGGTACTTGGACTCACGCCTTGTTCATGTTGTATCACTTTGTGTCATCAACTTGCATCAACCGCGTCATCATCGCTTGAGCAAGTCTTGCGGCTTCACCCATGTCTTGAAGTTCCTTCAGATCTTCCAGGATACAGCACCGCCAGACATGAAACGGCGGTTCGAGAAGTTCCGCTTCCAGGCGGTACTCACCTGAAGGTAGAGATAGTCGATAGCAGGTTCCTTCTGCTGGGGGTATGTGCGTTTTTGCTTGCGCTGGCACGGCTACCAGCCATAACGCAATGGGAGTGATCAACGCCCCCACCAGCACCTCATCGACTCGGTGGAAACACAAGGCATCAACCCCCAAGGCAGGATTGAAATGAGGAGAGAGTTTCATTTCACGCAAATGCTTATCCCGGTAGCGCGTGGCAATATCGGCAAGATATCGATAGTCTGCGGAACTCAAGGCCTGCATTTTTTCTCCTAGTGTCCTTCGTTAATGCGTATACATCGTGCTTATGGGGCGAGTAGTCGTTCGCTATTGGCGATTTTCAGGGCGGTGCTACACAATGACGCCCAATTGATCATGCTTCAGGAGAGTGCAATGTTCGTGGTTATCTTCGGCCGTATGTCCTGTCCCTTCTGCGTACGGGCCTTGCGCCTGGCCGAGCAACTCGAGGGAGCGGGCAAGATTGAAGGATACCGCTATGTGGACATGCCGAAAGAGGGTGTGACCAAGGAAGACATCGCCAAGACCGCAGGCAAGCCCGTATATACGGTTCCGCAGGTCTTCGTTGATCAAGCTCATATCGGTGGGTTTAGCGAATTTGATCATTATGTGCGCACCCAAGGGTTGCTCTAGACGTTCTAAGGCTCGCACTTCGGCGACTCCAGCGGCACTCCAGCGACAACGCCGTTTTACTCGCGTTGAACGGCGTTGATCCTTCCTTGCCTATACTGACCCCGACCAGCCTTGCTGGCGATGAATCAGGAGTCGGTACCGTCAAAGGCGAGGAAACGTTATGCAACGCGAGGAGTTCACACAGCAACTATGGCTGGACTACGTTCACGCTCATCCCGACATCGGGGCGCTGCGGCTATGGCCCTTGCCGACCACCGCGGAATACATGACGCTTCTTACCCTCAATTATGGGGCATTTGCCAGTAGCGCCCTGCTACCGTCTCTCGCTCACCTGGGATACCGCGTCATGAGCCGTTATGCCATGGCGGATAGAGGCGTTCTTGTCCACTTGCTCGCGCCAACGGATAACGGCAGCTGGCTGGTGCTTGCGGAACTTCAACTGGGAACCTTGTCGCGCCAGCCTCGTGAAAAGCTCAAAGCCTTGATCAACCAGGCCCATCCCGACGACTGCAAAGGACAGAATCTCTTGTGTCGGGGCAGGCCTTGGCCCATGCCGGATTGGCAAACCTATCAGCAGCTGAAGCAAGCTCATCCCCTTGCAGCTTGGTTGTCGATCATGGGACCCCGTCTGCATCATGCCGGGTTTGACTGCCGCCAGCTCGGCACCACACTAGACGCGTTGGACCAGAAGCTGACACAAGCAGGCTTGACCGGACAGACGGATCGCCACCACGGGGTGGTGCCGATTTCCCCTCTGCTCGACTACCGTTTCTACCCCGCCCCACCACAGAAAGTGGTGTTTGCCGACGGCGACGAACATCGCATCAGCCTGGGCGGGCTTGCGCTGGCTCAGAAGTGTGTTCAAACCGCCCATGAGCGCGTTGCCGAACTCCTGCTGCCACATCATACGCGGTGTGAAATTGCCTGAGCGAGGCTGAGGATGAATATCCACCGCCTGGCCCAGACACGGCTCAATCAAGCTCGACGAAGGTCATTTCGGGTACGTGATCCGGCACGATCAACTTGCCGGCCGTCTTCTCGACGATCTCTTCGACACTCACGCCAGGAGCCCGCTCTTTCAGGATAAAGCTGCCGTCCTTGATTTCCAGATAGGCCAGGTCGGTAAGTACCCGATTGATGCAACCAGCTCCTGTCAGTGGCAAGTTGCACTGTTCCAGCAGCTTCGATTCACCATGCTTGGAAGCATGGGTCATGGTACAAATGATGTTTTCCGCGCCGGCCACCAGGTCCATGGCACCGCCCATGCCCTTGATCAGCTTGCCGGGAACCATCCATGAGGCGATGTTGCCGTTCTGGTCGACTTCAAACGCTCCCAGTACAGTGAGATCCACATGTCCCCCACGAATCATGGCGAAGGACTCCGCCGAGGAAAAAATCGCGGCACCAGGGCGGGCCGTTACCGTCTGCTTGCCGGCATTGATCATGTCGGCATCCACTTCTTCCTCGGTGGGAAAGCGCCCCATCCCTAGCAGTCCGTTCTCCGACTGCAGCATGACATCGATACCATCGGGAATATAATTGGCAACCAGCGTGGGGATGCCGATACCGAGATTGACGTAGAAGCCATCTTCCAGCTCGCGGGCCACGCGCTGCGCCATCTGTTCACGTGTCAAAGCCATGTCAATTACCTCTTGTTATATCGAATTCTCGAAAAGACCTGAACCAATGGATCAGCTGCGAACGGTGCGCTTTTCAATACGCTTTTCAAACGAGCTCTGGATGAGACGATCCACGTATATGCCCGGGGTATGAATCTGGCTCGGTTCCAGTTCACCCGGTTCGACGATCTCTTCGACTTCCACGACTGTGATACGACCCGCAGTCGCTGCCATGGGATTGAAGTTCTGTGCAGTGTGGCGGTACATGACATTCCCGTAGCGATCGGCTTTCCACCCTTTGACGATGGCGAAATCACCGGTGATGGCTTCTTCGAGAATATGCGGTCGCCCGTTGAACTCACGTACTTCCTTGCCTTCACCGATAGGTGTGCCATAGCCGGTGGCCGTATAGAAAGCTGGTATACCCGCACCGCCGGCCCGCATTTTTTCTGCCAGGGTTCCCTGAGGAGTGAGCACGACTTCAATCTCGTCATTGAGCATCTGCTGCTCGAACAGGGCATTTTCTCCCACATAGGATGCGAAGATCTTGCGGATCTGACGGTCCTCCAGGAGCAAGCCCAACCCGAAACCATCCACGCCACAGTTGTTGGAGACGACGGTAAGGTCCTTGACGCCTTGGCGCTTGATTTCCGCAATCAGATTTTCCGGAATACCGCATAACCCGAAGCCACCGGCGAGAATCGTCATACCGCTTTGGATTCCCTCCATGGCTTCCGCGTAAGATGAAACCCGCTTATCGAATCCTGCCATTGGTAAGCCTCACATTGTTGTTGGTGAAATACCGTGGGAGACGCTCCTGATGAAAGTAGCTGCGATGCTCACCAAGAACGCACTAGTCATGCTCGATACGATTTTACTGTAGCGTCAGTGTTGTCCCTGGCAATATATTTGTTAAGTTTGTTTTTTTTATCAATTTATCATTTTTTCAAAATAATCGACTGAAGGCCTAACCGCGTGACACTCAAACAACTTCGTGCTTTTCTTGCCGTAGCGCAGACGCTGAGTTTCACCCAGGCCTGCGATCGGCTGCATCTTTCCCAGCCGGCTCTCAGCCTGGCCATCAAGGGGCTTGAAGAGACTCTGGGCGGCAGGCTTCTCATCCGCAGCACTCGCAGCGTAAGGCTTACCCCCGAAGGCGAGTCCCTGCTCCCCTTGGCCAAGCATCTCCTGGCCCAGTGGGATAATACCGAGGAGCTGCTACGCCAGCGCTTCACCCTGCAGCTGGGCCGCTTGAGCGTTGCCGCAATGCCAGCATTTGCCTGCAACCTGCTGCCTGCGGCGCTGGTCGAGTTTCGCCAGCGCTATCCACGCATCAACATCACCGTGCATGATGTGATCAATGAAGAAGTCACCGAGATGGTGCGTTCACGCCAGGTTGAAATGGGCATAGCCTTCCGCCCCGAGGGCACTGGCAGTCTATCGTTTACCGCCCTGTTCGAGGATCGCTTTGTCGCCGTGGTTGCTAGAGACTCACCTCTGGCGGCACTTGACTATCTGACATGGCCCATGCTCTTGCAGCAGCCCATCATTACTCTGCAACGACCCTCCATGGTGCGCCGGTTGCTGGAACAGGAACTTGGCAAGCGTGACATCGACTTGCAAGTGGCATTTGAAAGTCATCAACTTGCTACCGTGGGCCGCATGGTGGCTTCCAACCTCGGTGTCAGTGCAGTCCCCTCGATGTGTATTCGGCAAATGCAGGAGTCCGGCGCTTGTTGTCTGCCGCTCTTGGAGCCAAGCATCACCTGCACGGTAGGCATCCTGACCCATGACGAGCTATCCATTGCGGCCCACACCCTCAGTGGCGTACTGCAGGAAACCGTGCAAGCCCCGACCTTGAGCCGCTAGTCCAGGCAGGGTTTCGCCTCAGGCTTGGCCAACAAGAAACCTTGCATATCGTTGCATCCGTGGCGCAGAAGGAAATGATATTGCTCCCAGGTTTCCACTCCCTCGGCCAGCACTTCGATCCCAAGACGGTGACTCAGGTCGATCATGCTCAGAATGATCGCCTCATCCTTGGAGTTACGCCCGATATCCTTGACGAAGCACTGATCTATCTTGATACGATCCAGGGGCATCTGCTTAAGTCGATTGAAGGAAGAATATCCGGTACCGAAGTCATCCAGTGCCAGACGATACCCCGCCTGGTGCAAGGCATTGAGCTGCTCCAGGGCAACATCGGGATCCTGCAACAAAAGGGTCTCGGTGATCTCTAGTTCGATACGATGCCTGGCCACACCGGAGGCATCGACCAATTCGTTCAAACGTATCACGAAATCTGCCTGGAGAAGCTGCAGGGGGGAAATATTGATCGCCACATAAGGTATCGTGTGGCCTGCATCTTGCCAACGGGCCAATTGACTGCACGCCATTGAAATCACCTGCCAGCCGATAGGCACGATCAGTTGGGTCTCTTCCGCCAGAGGAATGAACTGCGCGGGAGAAATCATGCCCTTGTCGGGGTGGGGCCATCGCAGTAACGCTTCAAAACCGCAAAGCTTACGCAACTCAAGCGAATACTGTCCTTGGTAGTACAGCACCAGTTCATGTCGGCTGATGGCCAAGCGCAAATCCTGTTCGAGAGCGAAACTTTCCAGACTCACCGCCGTATGGCGAGGCTGATAAACCTGCAACTGGTTCTTGCCGAGAAGCTTGGCCTGGTGCAGCGCGTTATCGGCGTTGCGTATCGCATCGCTGGCATTCGTGCCATCCCAGGGGCAAAGCACCACACCTAGACTGGCGGTGATTTGAAACGAAACCTGCCCGATCGACACGGTCTGCTGGGTAGTTTTCAACCAGTCCTGTCCCAGGCTCTTGGCATCCTCCAGCAGGGCCTCCGCTTCGTTTCGGGAAGTCGAGTAGATGACGGCAAACTCGTCTCCCCCCATACGATATAATGTTGCCCCGTTTCCCAAGCGCCCGTGCCAGCGAGTCGTCAGTTCAATGAGCAACTGATCTCCCGCACCGTGTCCCAGACTATCGTTGACGAGCTTGAAGCGATCCAGGTCCATCAGCATCAAGGCGAAACCCTGCACCGGCTCCTGGCGAAGCCGATGGTGCAAATCAGCTTCCAGCCGTGACCGGTTCGCCAGCCCGGTCAGAGTGTCATGGTGGGCCTGATACTCAAGGTCCCGGGTTTTCTCTTCCACTCGAAGTGCCAACGTGGCTTCACGCGTATGCATGCCGAGCACGACGGCGGCCCCCATCGCCCCAAGCAGCGTGAGTAGCAAGTTGAATTCGAACAACGTATTTCCGGGAGCCGCGAAGCGGTAACCATGGCCTGCGGCTACCGTCACCAGCCACGTCTGTTCCGCGAAATCGAGGGTAAAACGTTCCTTCAGAGAACTTTCATAAAAGCTCTCGTAAAAACTCTCATGAGAACTCTCATGAGAACTCGGCTGCTCGAGAGGCAGGTAATAGAAGCGATCCCCTGCCTGGCTCAGGGTTATCTCCATGAAGGCTAGTTCGCTCATGTTTACCGCGGCGCTCATCATTCGAGACACGGTAAAGACGCCGACCACAAATCCCGCGAGAGACTGGTCGCTGTCAAGCGAAACCGCCTGGGGCTGACGTTGTGAGTGATACACCGGCTGCAGAATCAGATATCCCGGTTCATTCGGCGCCTGGGTCAGATGAATGACTTCAGTCGCGGTGGGTCGGCCGCTTTGAAACGCCCGATAAACCCACTGGCGACGATCCTCTTGAGATAATAAGTTGAATCCAAGCGCCGCTTCGTTTTGCGCCAATGGCTCCACATACTGGACCACCACCATGGAATCGTCTTGTCCGAGGGAGTCGCCCTCGACGAGATAGTCGTCCCGATCCAGCAATTGCCGCGTCTGGCGCTCGAAGGTCTTGCGCTCGGCGACCGGTACTACCGGATCCCAAGAATACGCCAGCACTGATGGATTATCGGTAAATATCTGATAGGAGAGATCATGAAATACTTGTGGTGAGGGTGGCCGATCCCGGCTGAAGGCACGGGCCAGCTTGCCAAGGTCCGCCAGGTTCTGCTGATATATCCGGTTCAGGTTGGCTTGCAATATTTCCACGTCGCGGGCGAAGGATTGCTCGATTTGCCGCTTATGCTGATTCACTTGCCCCTGGTGAATAAAGAGAATGGCGGCTAAATTGCCGCCCAACAGGACTAGTAGTCGCCGCCTCGAGCGCCGGGAAATACCATTGGGAGCACGACTGAGCATAGCCAAGGCCAAGGGGGCGCCTACTACCACACCAAAACTGTCCCCCAACCACCAGCCCAGCCAGACATGTGCAGGATGTGGGCCGACGGGCGACGGAGTGAGCTGCCACAAGGCGGCAGTAGCGACGGTGGCACTGAGCAGAGTGGAGCCGAACCCTATCGCTAGAATGAAACCTGGAATACTCCCTTTCCGGCCACTGACCAATGGGTTTCCCAGTCGATGGACGCCCCAAACGCCTACCGCCGCTTGAGCCACGACACCTATCGCAATTTCCAATGCGGTCAGGTATACCCGAGGGTCCAGATTGAGCTCCCATCCCCCCAGGTACGAAATATTGAAGAGAAAACTACCGATGCCAGCACCCGGCAATACACCATAGCCAAAACGGACACCCGCCGCCAAAGCAAAGCCTGCCGGAAGCCAGAACGGGGTAGTATAGCTGTATCCCAAGGTATGACTGAGCAGTATGCCTGTCAGCAGATAGGTAGCCGCCAGCTCACTATTTTGTCTCACACATGACTTCCGAGCTGACACCGGCATTCTCCTACCAATCCATGGAAAAAGACTGATCCACCCAAACCTTCGCTACATAAAAACATGGCACCTGTTACTTGATCCAGCAAACAAGGCAGGCTGGGAAGCTTTGCCAAGATCATTTAGCATTGGATACAAGTGTTTTGAGGATTTAGTCGATGGCCATCCTGAAAGGATTCGTGAGCGTCATGCTGCTGACGCTAAATACCCTATTCTGGGGAGTGCCATTAGTGGCATTGACCCTGCTTAAAGTGATTGCACCGGGCTTTAAACTAAAACGGCTGCTCCTCGAAGGGCTCAATCGAGTTGCACTCAACTGGATCGGGTTCAATTTGTGGTGGATGCGGCACTGGTTGAAACCAGCGCTCACGGCTACCTTCCCCGATAATCTTAGCCCTCGCCAGTGGTGGCTGGTCATTTCGAATCACCGCAGCTGGACCGACATCTTCATGTTATTGATGGTGCTGCATCGTCGCATCCCCATGCCGCGCTTTTTCCTGAAACGGGAATTGATCTGGATACCCATTGTAGGCTTGGCATTCTGGGCGCTGGAGTTCCCGTTCATGCGTCGCTTCACTCGCGACCAGGTGCAGAAGAACCCCAAGCTGGCTAGAATTGATCGAGAAATGACTCAGCGCATGTGCGAAAGGGCACGTGACATGCCGATTGCCATTTTTAATTTCGTTGAAGGGACTCGTTTCACGCCCGCGAAACGCGATGCTCGCAACAGCCCTTTCAGGCATTTGCTAACTCCCAAGGCAGGGGGAGTTGCCCAGGTTCTCAGTCTGCTTGGGGACAAGCTGGACGGTATCCTGGATATCACCATCAGTTACCGCAATCCTTCTCCAAGCTTCTGGGACTTTCTTTGTGGCAAGGAGCAGCCTGTCATGCTCCACGTCCGACGGCTCGATGTTCCTGCCTGGATGCAAGATATCGATTATCAGGAATCTCAGCACAAGGAACGCTTTCATTCATGGCTCAATGCACTGTGGCAAGAAAAAGATGCCGCACTCGACAAGCGTCTCGATCATCTTTGAGACGCTTCGCGTTCTGTTTATTTTTATCGTTGAGTTTTCTTCAGGGATGCGCTGCTCCTACCGAGCGTACACAGCAGCGCATAGATACCGCGCCGAGTGGCCACGCACCAAGTCACTGGATCCGCGTATCTCGCGGCGACACCTTGAGTTCCCTGGCCGCTCAAGCCAGGATTCCCATCGAGCGCTTACAGCGATTCAATCCCGGCACTGATTCCCGGCGGTTGACTGTCGGCCAACGGCTAATGTTACCGACTCAACAGGAGCGAGCCCCGTCCGGTGGGCCTTACCGATACCAGGTTCGAGCAGGTGATACTTATTCGAAAATCGCACGCCATTTCGGCACCACTGCAAGCCGAATTCAAAGTGCCAACCCTGGCACCTCGCCCACCCAATTGCGCATAGGCCAGCTTATTACCGTCCCATTGACGGGAGGAAGTTCAAGTCGCAGTGCTCCGGCCCGCAAGGTGCCACAAGCTTCGCCCACACCGCCGGCGTCTACAGCTTCACCTTCGGCTTCCGCCAGCCTGCCCGTTTCCGCCCAGCGGTGGCCGTGGCCGCTTGACGACTACCGAGTGGTGCGCCGATTCGGCCCAGATAGCCGAGGAACACTGCAGCCCATGTTGCTGGCTACGCAGGCTGGCGCCAAGGCTAAAGCCGTGGCTCCAGGAGAAGTTCGTTTCGCCGATAATATGCGTCAGCTCGGTCAGGTAGTAATCGTCCATCATGCGGACAACCTGCAGACTGTCTACGCACTATGCGATTCCCTGCTGGTTGCGGTAGGAACGCGAGTCGATAGAGGCACTCCACTGTGTACCGTGGGACAAAGCAACTCTACCCAGCGCCATGATCTGCTGTTCGATCTTCGCCAACAGGGCAAGCCCATCGACCCGCGTCAAGTATTGAAATGAACTATCTTCTTGATATATCGATGCCCTAGGCTCATCTAGGCTAGGGCCAATCAGGAAAGTTTGTTCAACCGCGATAATAGCCAGGTTTCACGAAAGGGGTCGGCGTCACTGTCATCGGCAGTTGCTTGCCCCGCACTTCTGCCAATACCTGGGTACCCGGCTCGGCCAATTCGATATCCACATACCCCATCGCTATCGGCTTACCTATACTCGGACCAAAGCCCCCTGAAGTCACGCAACCGATAGGCTCACCTTGGGTGTCGTATAACTTCGCCCCCTCTCGAACTGGTGCCTTCCCTTCGGCCACCAAACCCACGCGCTTGCGAGTATGATCCTTGGCATCGATCTGATGAAGAATCATGTCAGCGCCGGGGAAGCCCCCTGGTCTCTCTCCGCCATGGCGCCGCGGTTTGCCGATGGCCCAAATCAAACCGGCTTCCACCGGCGTGGTTTCGGCATCCATATCATGCCCATAGAGACAGAGACCCGCTTCCAGTCGTAGCGAGTCACGAGCCCCCAGTCCTATTGCTTCGACCTCCGGTTCTGCCAGCAGGCGCTTGGCCAGCGCTTCAGCATTCTCGGCCGCAACGGAAATTTCGAATCCATCTTCACCGGTGTAGCCGCTACGGCTGATCCAGACTTCATGATCATCCAATTGGAAGCGGCCGTGCTGCATGAAAACCAACTCACACGCTGCGGGACACAGCCGCTGCATTACGTTCACGGCTTGGGGGCCTTGCAGTGCCAGTAATCCTCGGTCCAGTACCTCAATGTCATGAGTGTTGCCCAGGCTGGCTCGCAAGTGAGCGATATCCTGGTCCTTGCAAGCCGCGTTGACCACCAGATAAAAATGGTCGCCCGCATTCACCAGCATCAGGTCATCGAGAATGCCACCTTCAAGGCTGGTAAATAATCCGTACCGCTGCATGCCGGTACCCAACCCTTCCAGGTCGGAGGGAACGAGAGTCTCCAGCGCCTGGGCCACTTTTTCTCCTGAAACCAGAATCTGCCCCATATGGGACACATCGAATAGCCCACAGGCGGCTCGCGTATGCTCGTGCTCTTTCTTCACACCCAAGGGATACTGCACGGGCATTTCGTAGCCCGCGAATGGCACCATTCTGGCGCCTAGGGATACATGCAGCGCATGCAAGGGGGTCTGCTTGAGATGGGCCATAAACGACTCCTCTATCAAAACGGGTAAAACGAAAAAAGAACGGGAAGGTGCTTAAACACCTTCCCGATCTTCTTGGCAGTTTATTTCAAGCCTTACGGCTTGTCGTTGCCGAGTTCTTCTCCCGGCAATACATCTTTCCCATTGAAATAATCCCGCGTCAGCTTGAAGACCACAGGAGAAAGCAGGGCCAGGGCGATCAAGTTGGGAATCGCCATCATGGCGTTGAAGGTGTCCGCCATCAGCCAGATAAAGCCTAACTGCGCCATGGCTCCCAAGGGGATCGCCAAGACGAAAAGGACACGATAAAGCATAATGGAACGAGTACCGAACAGGAACTGGAAGCATTTCTCGCCGTAGAATGACCAGCCCAGAATAGTGGTGAAGGCAAAGACCGCCAGGGCCAGCGAGACAATCTGATTGCCCACTCCAGGCAAGGCGGCATCAAACGACAACGCGGTCAGTGAGGCGCCGGCTTCGCCCTCCATCCATACGGTAGAGGTCAGGATGACTAGCGCCGTGATGGTACAAACGATGATGGTATCGATAAAGGTACCCAGCATCGCGATCAACCCCTGACGTACCGGGTTCTTGGTCTGCGCAGCAGCGTGGGCAATGGGTGCACTCCCCAACCCCGCCTCGTTGGAAAAGATACCGCGAGCCACCCCGAAACGAATCGCTGCCATGACCGCTGCTCCGGCAAAACCACCAGCGGCTGCTATAGGATTGAAGGCATAATAGAAGATCAAGCTGAACGCCTCACCGAGCTGTCCGGCATTGACGATCAACACGGCTAACCCGGCCAGCACATAGGCGATCCCCATGATCGGCACCAGCTTACCGGCAACCTTGGCGATCCGCTTGATCCCCCCCAGTATCACTGCCCCCGCGAGCACCATGATGACAATACCCGTCAACCAGTGAGGAATGGCAAAGGTGGAATCCAGCGCATCCGCCACGGAGTTGGACTGCACGGTGTTACCGATTCCAAAGGCAGCTACCGCCCCGAAGAAAGCAAAGGCGCCGCCTAGCCATAACCATTTTTTTCCCAGACCATTCTTGATATAGAACATCGGTCCGCCAACATGGTAGCCAGTATTATCCGTTTCACGATAGCGAACTGCCAGGACCGCTTCGGCGAACTTGGTCGCCATGCCGACCAGAGCGGTAATCCACATCCAGAACACCGCCCCGGGGCCACCCAAGGCGATAGCCGTCGCCACCCCGGCAATATTACCCGTTCCGATAGTCGCTGAAAGCGCCGTCATCAAGGCATTGAAAGGTGATATCTCACCTTCGTCATCAGGCTTTTCCGTGGCTTTCTGGACCGGCGTACGGCCTTGCCACATCAGCTTGAACCCCATGCCCAGCTTTCTAATCGGCATCAACTTCAAGCCAATCTGCAAGTAGAGGCCCACGCCAAGTAACAGCACAAGCATCAATGGCCCCCATACCACCCCATTGATAGCGCCGAAGACACTCGTTAACGTATCCACTTTATTCTCCTTTTCCCTTGGTTAGCTTTTATGCCTGACCACTTGCCACGAGGCTCTGGCCTGTACTGCCTGTCATGCCAGCGCAGGCAGACAGATCAGCATGTTTTACACCATCTACCCAGAGTTCTTCCATGGTTTGGTGTTCGATCAGGGTAAAATAAGCTGTCTAGTGACAATAACCGATACTGGCAACGGCAAACCCGCTGTGGGGATACCAACGCCTGAAGGCAACAAGGAAACTTGTTTCCGATAAGAAACACGCTACCATATCCGGACAAAATGAAAGGCCAGTCCGATCGCAATCGCTAACGCAGTTCATGCGCGTATCGTGGCAAGAGTCGCCAAGCAATACTGTTGGCGTTACTATTTGCCGCTCAGCCTGTTCGTTCAGCAACTGTTTCATATAGGAAATGAAGATGAGCAATATCCCCACCAATTTGCGTTACGCCGAAAGCCATGAATGGGTTCTGGATCATGGTGACGGCACCGTCACCATCGGTATTACCGATCATGCCCAGCAAGCCTTGGGTGATGTGGTGTTTGTCGAACTGCCTGAGCCCGAACGCGAACTGAACAAAGGCGACGAATTCGGCGTGATCGAATCCGTCAAGGCCGCTTCCGACCTCTACTCTCCTGTGAGCGGTCAAGTCATCGAAGTCAATGAAACGCTGGAAGACGCACCCGAGACGGTCAACGAGTCCCCCTACGCTGATGGCTGGATCATGAAGGTACGCCTTGGCTCCGATAATAAGCTCGACGGGTTACTCGATGCTGACGGTTACCAGTCCTTGATCGATAACGCCGAATAAACCCACGATAAGCCTGCCTTGGTTGCAGGCTTACGATCCCTGGCTCCTTTACTGCTCCGATTCACCTACCCGCTTGGATTCCCTGCATGCCTTCTGATCAACGCCGCTTGGCCGAGTTGGCCGACCATGACGCTTTTATCAATCGCCATAACGGCCCGAGCAGCAACGATGTCGCCGTCATGCTCGATAGCCTTGGGATGGAAAGCCTGACGCATCTTATCGAGCGTACCATTCCGCAAGATATCCGCCTCAACCGGGAACTCGCCCTGGCAGAGCCACGGGGTGAAGCGGAAACCCTCGATTACCTGGCGCGTCTGGCAGCCCAGAACCGCGTGGTGAAAAATTATATCGGTCAAGGATATTACGACACCCATGTGCCAGCCGTAATCCAGCGTAATGTTCTGGAAAACCCCGGTTGGTACACCGCCTATACTCCTTACCAGCCAGAAATCTCTCAGGGTCGCCTGGAGGGGTTACTCAACTTCCAGCAGGTCGTGATGGATCTAACCGGCATGGAGCTTGCCAACGCCTCTCTGCTGGACGAAGCGACCGCTGCTGCCGAAGCAATGGCGCTTTGCAAGCGAGCCAACAAGAAATCCCGCTCCAATGCCTTTTTTGTCGCGGACGACGTGTTTCCACAGACACTTGATGTAGTGCGCACACGCGCGGAGAATTTCGGCTTCACATTGATTGTCAAACCCGCCGATACTGTTGCCGAACACGATGTATTTGGCGCCTTGTTACAGTACCCCGGTAACAGCGGGGAAATTCTGGACCTCGGCCCGGTTCTGAAAAGCGCCCGTGACAGTGGCATCATGACCTGTGTGGCAACCGATCTGCTCGCCCTGGTAATGCTTAAAGAGCCCGGTGCCTTGGGAGCGGATATCGCGATAGGCAGTTCCCAACGCTTCGGCGTCCCCATGGGTTTCGGCGGCCCTCACGCCGCTTTCTTCGCCACGTCCGACAAGCTGAAACGCTCGATTCCAGGACGAATCATTGGTGTCTCGAAAGATAGTCGAGGCAAGGTTGCCCTGCGTATGGCCATGCAGACCCGTGAGCAACATATCCGTCGTGAAAAGGCCACCTCCAATATCTGTACCGCTCAGGCGCTACTTGCCAATATGGCGGGCTTCTACGCGACCTATCATGGCGCGGCAGGGCTGAAGAAAATAGCCGAACGCACCCACCGCCTCACCACAGTTCTGGCGGAAGGATTGAAGCAAAGCGGCATTCAACTCGTGCATGATACCTGGTTCGATACCCTACGACTTACACAGGTGGATGCTCGCCAGATTCATGGCCGAGCCATGACCCATGATTTGAATCTGCGCTATTTCGATAACGGCGATGTGGGGCTGAGCCTGGACGAGACCACGACCTCACACGATCTCGCCACCCTGTTCGATGTTCTCGTTGGCGAAGAGCATGCACTGTCCGTAGCGGTCCTGGACGAAGCCATCGCCCATAAGGGTGAGAGTGGAATTCCCACGAACTGCCAGCGGGAAAGCCTTTTTCTGCAACACCCCACTTTCCAGCGCTACCGCAGTGAAACCGAGATGCTGCGTTACCTGAAACGCCTGGAGAACAAGGACTTGTCGCTGACTCATGCGATGATCCCGCTGGGCTCATGCACTATGAAGCTGAACGCCACCAGCGAAATGATCCCAGTCTCGTGGCCGGCCTTTTCACGTATCCACCCCTTCGCTCCGCGTGACCAGGTGGCGGGATACCATCAAATGATTGAGGAATTGGCCGCTTTTCTTGTGGAAATCACCGGCTACGACCATATCTCCATGCAGCCCAATTCAGGTGCCCAGGGGGAATATGCAGGTTTGGTGGCAATACGTCGTTACCAGGCTGCACAAGGCGAGAGTCATCGAAATGTATGCTTGATACCCAGCTCCGCCCATGGCACCAATCCGGCATCTGCCGCCATGGTGCAAATGACAGTCGTCGTAGTCGAGTGCGATCATAATGGCAACATCGATCTGCAGGATCTACGTAACAAGGCCGAGCAGCATAGTCAGAATCTATCGGCCATCATGCTGACCTATCCTTCAACGCATGGAGTCTTTGAAGCTCATGTGCGCGAGGCCTGTGATATCGTCCACGCCAATGGTGGTCAGGTCTATATCGATGGGGCAAACATGAATGCTCAGGTTGGTTTAACCCGCCCCGGCGACTTTGGTGGCGATGTATCCCACCTGAACTTGCACAAAACTTTCTGTATCCCTCATGGTGGTGGCGGACCTGGCATGGGACCGATCGGGGTCAAGAAACATCTGCTTCCTTTCGTCTCCAACCATGTAGTGACCCCTATCGAAGGAGTCAGCGAAGACAGCGGCGCCGTTTCTGCCGCTGCCTTCGGCAGCGCCTCGATTCTTCCCATATCCTGGGCCTATATCAAGATGATGGGGGCAAGGGGGCTCCGCGAAGCAACACAGTTAGCCATTCTTAATGCCAACTACATAGCCAAGCGGCTGGAGCCACACTACCCCGTATTATATAAAGGCAACAACGGTACAGTAGCGCATGAATGCATTATCGATATCAGACCGCTAAAATCCCGCTCGGGCATTAGTGAAGAAGATATTGCAAAACGATTGATGGACTATGGTTTCCATGCGCCTACCATGTCCTTTCCGGTTCCCGGCACCTTGATGATCGAGCCGACTGAATCCGAATCACTCTACGAAATCGATCGTTTCTGCGATGCCATGATCAGTATTCGGGAAGAAATCAGCGCCGTGGAAAATGGCCAGTGGAGTCTTGATGATAATCCATTAGTCAACGCTCCCCATACGCAAGCCGACCTTACCGATGTTGAGTGGTGCCATCCTTATACGCGAGAAGTTGCTGCTTTCCCTTCTGAAGCTACAAAAGAGGGAAAGTATTGGCCCGCTGTAAACCGCGTTGATAATGTCTTGGGCGACCGGCAACTAATTTGCTCTTGCCCCGGTATTGAAGAATATCGCAACTAAGCCCTGCTCCCGTTCATACTGTTACAGGTATGGACGGGGGTCTTTCCTGGGTTCGCTGGTTGCGAAAACCTGACAACAGCTTTTCGTAGCGTTTAGGCAAGGTGGCTCCATCTCTTTGCAACAAATAAAGCACTTCATCAACAGACGATGTCAGTTTTAGCTCCTTGACTTGTCTTTGCCATGGGGATGTTTCCAACACTAGACGTGATACCACGGTAAAACCTAATCCTCGAGCCACGGCGTCTAACACCATGCTCACTTGATTAGTGAACCCTTGATGGCGGAAATAACTCATCGAACGAAATTCTTCTGGGTAATTTATCTTTAAAAGAGTCGTTGCGTGATTGATTCCATCATAGTAATTGATAAACCCCAATCCCATCAATTCACTTAATGTGCTTCCTGTGAAATCTGCAGGCACTACTAGACAAAGTGGCTCATGATGCCAAACACTGCATTTTAATTCAGGATGTTTGATCGCCTCTGTCACGATGCCCACATCATAACGGCCATTCAGCAAATCATTGGCTATTTCATGATTAAATGCAAAGCTATAATTTACCGTTAGATTAGGCTGCATCTGCTGTTGCCCTAGTATGTAGGGATAGAACATTATCCCTACACTACCCGGCGAGGCAATCCTGCACTCACCACTATCAAGAGAATCATCATCGAGACCATGGCGAAACTGCTCATGTTCGGCAAATAGTTTCAAGGCATAATCATAGGCTCGACGCCCCGCATCAGTCAGGGTAAAGCTTCGTCCTTGTCGTTGTAATAGCGATTTCCCAAGATAAACCTCTAGCTTACGTATATGCTGGCTGACCCCCGGCTGTGTCATGTCCAGCCGTCGAGCGGTGCGGGTAAAACTCCCTGTCTCTACCAGGGTAATATACGTGCGAAAATACTGAGCATTAAACATAGACTATGACCGACCCGAGACCAAAAAACTCTCACTAGTCTAGCAGCTCGCCTTTCGCAACACAGCGCTGCACCTTCCTGTTTGGGCATGGTAACATTGGAAAAATCATCAACCTGTCACTTAGCTAATCATAATTAGCCATAACTACGGAAGCACCCGCCCTCGGCCTGTCGCTTCTGTTACTTGAGTCCATCATCTCTATCCTTTACTTGGGTCCTCATGAAAAAATCACATATCTTGTCACGGTCTCCCACTATCTCTAGCACAATATCACCAGAAGGTAGCCTGGAAGTCCTTTCCCAGCATGAAGTCAATCGATTGCATCGCACTTCCCAAAGCGGGCTACATGACCTATTGCGGCGCTGCGCCCTGGCAGTATTGAATTGTGGAAATCCCACTGATGACAGTGTTGCGCTCTTGGAGGCTTACAAAGATTTTGATATAGAAGTTCTGCAACAGGACAGAGGAATACGGCTAAAACTAACTAACGCACCGGCAGAGGCTTTTGTCGATGGCCGAATGATCCGAGGCATCCGGGAACACCTTTCGGCCGTCATTCGCGACATTGTCTACGTATATAACGAGATACAAACTCATAAACGCTTTGACTTGGAGACAGGAGAAGGCACGACCAACGCTGTATTTCATATCTTGCGCAAAGCAGGTGCCTTGAAGCCGGGCCGCGATCCCAACCTGATTGTGTGCTGGGGCGGGCACTCGATTTCACGCGAAGAGTATGAATATACCAAGGACGTCGGTTATCATCTGGGACTTAGAGATTTGGATATCTGCACTGGTTGCGGCCCAGGAGCAATGAAAGGCCCAATGAAAGGTGCAAATGTTGCACATGCGAAACAACGCCGAAGTGACGGCCGATATTTGGGTATTTCAGAACCAGGCATTATTGCTGCTGAAGCTCCAAATCCTATCGTAAATGAACTGGTAGTAATGCCTGATATTGAAAAACGCCTTGAAGCTTTTATACGAGTAGGTCATGGCATCATTGTGTTTCCCGGAGGGGTGGGCACGGCCGAAGAGATTCTCTACCTGTTAGGTATTTTACTTCACCCTGACAATACGGAAATGAAACTTCCCGTCATTTTTACTGGACCATCGAGCAGTGCGGATTATTTCAACAGAATCGATGAATTTTTAGTTTATGCTTTGGGGGAAAAAGTTAGAAATTATTATAAGATAATTATTGGCGATCCGGCTCGAGTAGCAAGATCATTAAGAGAAGAAGTCGATAGTGTTATGGAATATCGACGGCATCATCAAGATGCCTTTTATTTCAATTGGCGGTTAACCATAGCGCGAGACTTCCAGGCTCCTTTTGAGCCTACGCATCAGTCCATGGAAGCCTTGGCTCTGCACCGCAATCAACCGATACACGAGCTTGCCGCTAACTTACGTAGAGCTTTTTCGGGTATCGTAGCGGGTAATGTCAAGGAAAAAGGGATTCGAGCAATTGAAACATATGGTCCCTTTCGTTTAACAGCAGAGTCAGAGTTAATGCAACAATTGGATACTTTATTAAGTTCTTTCGTTCAACAAGGGCGAATGAAGCTAAATGATCAAGAGTATATTCCTTGCTATGTGTTGCAATAAAACTGCATCAATAAAAATTCAACCGGTTATTTGATTCTGTCAAATCCCGTTCGGCTTACCTGCGGCGATTCCCAAACCCCGACTTTCTGGGAAATCGGGGTCGGGAGCTATTTGACAATAAGGTAGCCACAACAAACCCCCAGCCTCTTTCGAAGCTGGGGGTTTTCTGGATAGGTGCCTGACGATGACCTACTCTCGCATGGGGAAGCCCCACACTACCATCGGCGCTAAGCGGTTTCACTGCTGAGTTCGGCAAGGGATCAGGTGGTTCCCACTCGCTATGGTCGTCAGGCGTAACGGGTAATGCATATCATGCTGTGTCGTCCTGGTGTGTTGCCATTGACGTGTTTTGTGAGCGTCTCTGTCACTTCAAGCAAGCGTGTCGCTTACTCGTTGCGTATCCGGTTCTCTGCGTGTGTTCACACGCGATCGTTATCATTTTGAGCAGACCCCTTGGGTGTTATAGGGTCAAGCCTCACGGGCCATTAGTACACGTTAGCTCAACGCCTTGCAGCGCGTCCACACCGTGCCTATCGACCAGCTGGTCTCGCTGGGCCCTTCAGGAGGCTCGAGGCCTCGGGGATGTCTCATCTTGAAGGGGGCTTCCCGCTTAGATGCTTTCAGCGGTTATCCCGTCCGACCATAGCTACCCGGCAATGCCACTGGCGTGACAACCGGAACACCAGAGGGTCGTCCACTCCGGTCCTCTCGTACTAGGAGCAGCGCTTCTCAAACATCCAACGCCCACGGCAGATAGGGACCGAACTGTCTCACGACGTTCTAAACCCAGCTCGCGTACCACTTTAAATGGCGAACAGCCATACCCTTGGGACCGACTTCAGCCCCAGGATGTGATGAGCCGACATCGAGGTGCCAAACACCGCCGTCGATGTGAACTCTTGGGCGGTATCAGCCTGTTATCCCCGGAGTACCTTTTATCCGTTGAGCGATGGCCCTTCCATACAGAACCACCGGATCACTAGAACCTGCTTTCGCACCTGCTCGACGTGTCTGTCTCGCAGTCAAGCACCCTTATGCTCTTGCACTCATTGCACGATGTCCGACCGTGCTGAGGGTACCTTCGTGCTCCTCCGTTACGCTTTGGGAGGAGACCGCCCCAGTCAAACTACCCACCACACACTGTCCTCGATCCGGATCACGGACCTGAGTGAGAACGCCAATGATGCCAGGCTGGTATTTCAAGGTCGGCTCCCTGCGAACTGGCGTCCGCAGTTCCAAGCCTCCCAGCTATCCTACACAGGCAACAACAGCGTCCAGTGTGAAGCTATAGTAAAGGTTCACGGGGTCTTTCCGTCTAGCCGCGGGTACACCGCATCTTCACGGCGATTTCAATTTCACTGAGTCTCGGGTGGAGACAGCGTGGCCATCATTACGCCATTCGTGCAGGTCGGAACTTACCCGACAAGGAATTTCGCTACCTTAGGACCGTTATAGTTACGGCCGCCGTTTACCGGGGCTTCGATCAAGAGCTTCGGCCGAGGCCTAACACCATCACTTAACCTTCCGGCACCGGGCAGGCGTCACACCCTATACGTCCGCTTGCGCGTTAGCAGAGTGCTGTGTTTTTACTAAACAGTTGCAGCCACCTGGTATCTTCGACCGGTTCTCGCTGAAGCCGCGGGGGCTCTCACGATACGCCGGCGTGCCTTCTCCCGAAGTTACGGCACCATTTTGCCTAGTTCCTTCACCCGAGTTCTCTCAAGCGCCTGGGGATTCTCACCCTGACCACCTGTGTCGGTTTGGGGTACGGTCGCACATGATCTGGTGCTTAGAGGCTTTTCCTGGAAGCGTGGCATCAGTGACTTCCAGCCCGTGGGCTGTTCGTCTCGTGTCTCGGCCTTGAGGAACCGGATTTGCCTGATTCCTCAGCCTACTCACTTTCACCAGGACTACCAACGCCTGGCTCACCTAGCCTTCTCCGTCCCCCCATCGCAATCATGTCCGGTACGGGAATATTGACCCGTTTCCCATCGACTACGCCTTTCGGCCTCGCCTTAGGGGCCGACTCACTCTGCTCTGATTAGCATCGAACAGAAACCCTTGGTCTTCCGGCGAGGGAGTTTTTCACTCCCTTTATCGTTACTCATGTCAGCATTCGCACTCGTGATACCTCCAGCAGACTTCTCAATCCACCTTCATCGGCTTACACGACGCTCCTCTACCGCTCATCCTGAGGATGAACCCGTAGCTTCGGTACCTGGTTTAGCCCCGTTACATCTTCCGCGCAGGCCGACTCGACTAGTGAGCTATTACGCTTTCTTTAAAGGATGGCTGCTTCTAAGCCAACCTCCTAGCTGTCTGAGCCTTCCCACCTCGTTTCCCACTTAACCAGGATTTGGGGACCTTAGCTGACGGTCTGGGTTGTTTCCCTTTTCACAACGGACGTTAGCACCCGCTGTGTGTCTCCCACGCTGGCACTCACCGGTATTCGGAGTTTGCCTCGGGTTGGTAAGTCGGGATGACCCCCTAGCCGAAACAGTGCTCTACCCCCGGTGGTGATACGTGAGGCGCTACCTAAATAGCTTTCGAGGAGAACCAGCTATCTCCGGGCTTGATTAGCCTTTCACTCCGATCCACAAGTCATCCAAATCTTTTTCAACAGATCCTGGTTCGGGCCTCCAATTGATGTTACTCAATCTTCACCCTGCTCATGGATAGATCGCCCGGTTTCGGGTCTATTTCCAGCGACTGGTGCGCCCAGTTAAGACTCGGTTTCCCTACGGCTCCCCTATACGGTTAACCTCGCCACTGAAAATAAGTCGCTGACCCATTATACAAAAGGTACGCAGTCACCCAACAAGTGGGCTCCTACTGCTTGTACGCACACGGTTTCAGGATCTATTTCACTCCCCTCTCCGGGGTTCTTTTCGCCTTTCCCTCACGGTACTGGTTCACTATCGGTCAGCCAGGAGTATTTAGCCTTGGAGGATGGTCCCCCCGTCTTCAGTCAAGGTTTCTCGTGCCCCGACCTACTCGATTTCACATGATCAGATTTTCGACTACGGGGCTATCACCCGCTACGGCCGTGCTTCCCAGCACGTTCGTCTAATCAGTCTCATGCTTAAGGGCTACTCCCCGGTCGCTCGCCGCTACTGGGGGAATCTCGGTTGATTTCTTTTCCTCCGGGTACTTAGATGTTTCAGTTCCCCGGGTTCGCCTCGTACCCCTATGGATTCAGGATACGATACTCACCTGATGGTGAGTGGGTTTCCCCATTCAGAGATGTCCGGGTCGCAGGTTGTTTGCCACCTCGCCGAACCTTATCGCAGGCTTCCACGTCTTTCATCGCCTCTGGCTGCCTAGGCATCCACCGTGTGCGCTTCATTGCTTGACCCTATAACCCGAAGGAGTCTGAATCTCGCAATGATAACGATTGCCGGATACGCTTGAGACGTATCACAAAACAATTTACGTATAAACGTCTTAAAAAGACGTTTATGTCAGCATGATATACATTGTTAAAGAGCGACTGTTCGATGAACAGTGATAAGGCGACGCATGGCTCCGCATGACGTCTTATCAATGATCACAAAACATAAGCAAACGATTAATGGTGGAGCCAAGCGGGATCGAACCGCTGACCTCCTGCGTGCAAGGCAGGCGCTCTCCCAGCTGAGCTATGGCCCCATTGTTTTAGCAACACCGACCTCTTGTCATCAATTGCTGTGAGATATGGCAAAATGCAACGACGTATAGCCTGCTACACGA
Source organism: Halomonas sp. Bachu 37 (assembly GCF_039691755.1). Lineage (NCBI taxonomy): Bacteria > Pseudomonadati > Pseudomonadota > Gammaproteobacteria > Oceanospirillales > Halomonadaceae > Halomonas > Halomonas kashgarensis. The sequence goes on from NZ_CP137552.1 coordinate 1,160,483, forward strand.
GGAACATTTTAACGCAGTATCACAGGAATTTGGTGGGTCTGGGCAGACTTGAACTGCCGACCTCACCCTTATCAGGGGTGCGCTCTAACCAACTGAGCTACAGACCCAAGAGGGGATCGTGCTTCTATCGTTTGCTCTATCACTTGATCAGGTAATTCATTGTGAGCGCTTACCGCGAGGATGACGCATCGTTTAAGGAGGTGATCCAGCCGCAGGTTCCCCTACGGCTACCTTGTTACGACTTCACCCCAGTCATGAACCACACCGTGGTGATCGCCCTCTTGCGTTAGGCTAACCACTTCTGGTGCAGTCCACTCCCATGGTGTGACGGGCGGTGTGTACAAGGCCCGGGAACGTATTCACCGTGACATTCTGATTCACGATTACTAGCGATTCCGACTTCACGGAGTCGAGTTGCAGACTCCGATCCGGACTGAGACCGGCTTTTCGGGATTGGCTGACTCTCGCGAGCTCGCAACCCTTTGTACCGGCCATTGTAGCACGTGTGTAGCCCTACCCGTAAGGGCCATGATGACTTGACGTCGTCCCCACCTTCCTCCGGTTTGTCACCGGCAGTCTCCTTAGAGTTCCCGCCATTACGCGCTGGCAAATAAGGACAAGGGTTGCGCTCGTTACGGGACTTAACCCAACATTTCACAACACGAGCTGACGACAGCCATGCAGCACCTGTCTCTGCGTTCCCGAAGGCACCCCGGAATCTCTTCCGGGTTCGCAGGATGTCAAGGGTAGGTAAGGTTCTTCGCGTTGCATCGAATTAAACCACATGCTCCACCGCTTGTGCGGGCCCCCGTCAATTCATTTGAGTTTTAACCTTGCGGCCGTACTCCCCAGGCGGTCGACTTATCGCGTTAACTTCGCCACAAAGTGCTCAAGGCACCCAACGGCTGGTCGACATCGTTTACGGCGTGGACTACCAGGGTATCTAATCCTGTTTGCTACCCACGCTTTCGCACCTCAGCGTCAGTGTCAGTCCAGAAGGCCGCCTTCGCCACTGGTATTCCTCCCGATCTCTACGCATTTCACCGCTACACCGGGAATTCTACCTTCCTCTCCTGCACTCTAGCGTGACAGTTCCGGATGCCGTTCCCAGGTTGAGCCCGGGGCTTTCACAACCGGCTTATCACGCCGCCTACGCGCGCTTTACGCCCAGTAATTCCGATTAACGCTTGCACCCTCCGTATTACCGCGGCTGCTGGCACGGAGTTAGCCGGTGCTTCTTCTGCGAGTGATGTCTTTCCTCCGGGGTATTAACCCGAAGGCGTTCTTCCTCGCTGAAAGTGCTTTACAACCCGAGGGCCTTCTTCACACACGCGGCATGGCTGGATCAGGGTTGCCCCCATTGTCCAATATTCCCCACTGCTGCCTCCCGTAGGAGTTCGGGCCGTGTCTCAGTCCCGATGTGGCTGATCATCCTCTCAGACCAGCTACGGATCGTCGCCTTGGTGAGCCTTTACCTCACCAACCAGCTAATCCGGCATAGGCTCATCCGATAGCGGGAGCCGAAGCCCCCTTTCTCCCGTAGGACGTATGCGGTATTAGCCTGGGTTTCCCCAGGTTATCCCCCACTACCGGGCAGATTCCTATGCGTTACTCACCCGTCCGCCGCTCGTCAGCGGGAAGCAAGCTTCCCCTGTTACCGCTCGACTTGCATGTGTTAGGCCTGCCGCCAGCGTTCAATCTGAGCCATGATCAAACTCTTCAGTTTCAATCATTGCGGTTCTTGCTTGCCCGAAGGCAAAAGCGAACCAATCTTGGCTCAAGGGTCAAACGAATTCATTCTTAGGCCGAAGCCTTTGACGAGTCGCTTGCCTTGATAATAGGTGATTTGTCACCCTCATCGACAAGCGCCCACATGAATTACCTGATCAAATTATTAAAGAGCGCCTCAGACCGCTTTATTACTGTGCCCGTCGAGGTGGGCATATAATACAAGCTTCCATTTTTTCGTCAACCCTAATGCTGCATTTAGTTGCGATATCGCTTATTGGCGGTGGATCATGCCATCCAGGATTCGAAACGAGGCCAACCCTGCGAATACCAGAGCAAACGTTCCGGGAAGTAGATAATCGGCCCGGGTCAGTATCCAGAAGTGCGTAACGCCTAGCGCGGCCGACACATAGACAAGGCGATGCAGCCAATGCCAGGCACTCCAGCCCAAGACAGCAGGCGCTCTGCTAAATGACGTCAATGCCAAGGGAATCAGAAGCAATAGAGCACCCGCTCCATAGCGTACATATTCAAGCTCGAGCATTTCCTGGTAGATCCAAGGCCAGTCCCAGTATTGGTCGAGCCCCATCCAAGACAGCATATGCATCACTAACCAGAAAAATGCCCATAAGCCCATCTGGCGGCGAGCGATCATGAAGCCGACCCATCGGGACAAACGAAAAGCGGGACTGAAGGCAATGGTAGCTAACAATAGCGTCAGGCCTGTCAGGCCAGTGAAGTGCACCACATATTCTGGTGGATTGGCCCCCATGTCACCGAAGAGCCACTTCACAAGCAGGATAATAGCAGGTCCTAATCCGCACCCCAGTACTACTAAACGAAAAAGAAGAACATTTTGATTCTTGCCCGAGGCCATCCAATCTCCCAAACAGTGAAAACTCGATTAATAAAAACGACGTAAATCCATATCAGAATAGAGAGATGCTACTTCATCGGCATAACCATTGAACATCAGCGTTTCACGACGTCCACGCTCGCCTATCCGCCGCTCTCTAGCCTGGGACCAACGGGGATGTTCCACATTCGGGTTCACATTGGCATAGAAACCATACTCCTCGGGGTTACGCTCCTCCCATGAAGTGACCGGTTTGTCTTCCACCACTTTGATAGACACCACGGATTTAATGCTTTTAAAGCCATATTTCCACGGAACCACCAGTCGAATCGGCGCACCATTCTGGTTAGGCATTGGCTCCCCATATAGACCCACCGCCAAAAAAGCCAGTGGATGCATAGCTTCATCGATGCGTAGCGCTTCTCGATAGGGCCATTCGATTATGGAGCGACGCTGACCTCGAAGCCGTTCGGGGTCGTAAACAGCTTCGAATACAACATACTTAGAACGAGATGTAAGTCCATGTTGCTTGAGCAAATCCACCAGTGGAAATCCCACCCATGGAATCACCATCGACCATGCCTCGACACAGCGCAATCGATAAATTCTTTCTTCAAACTTCTGTTTTTTAAGAATATCTTCGAGCTTATATATTCCGGTTTTTTCTAGCTCACCTTCCAAACTAAGCGACCAAGGATCCGTCTCCAGCCGGTGAGCGTATAATTCAGGATCACGCTTACCGGTACCGAACTCATAAAAATTATTATAAGAGGTAATATCAGAGACAGAAGTCAACTCCTCATCCCCCGCCCAGTCATGGCTAGGAAGCTTTCCGTCGAGTCTATTCTCCAGCACCTCTTGCCAAGCAAAACCTTTAGAAGGCAGCAACAGGCCAGGGGCTAGTGTGGCTGCCGCTCCAAGCGAGAGACTTCCACGCAAAAATTTGCGCCGGCTTTCAAAAAGAGCCTTCGGCGTGACTTCGCTCTCGGGAATTGTGGGGTAGCGATAACGCGGCATAACGGCCTCCCTTTAAACCAGCAATGAAGCAACAAACAGAAAAATAGCGCTAAGCTCGTATTTTTGCATCTTTGTAAAGGATGACGGCTGAATTTTCACTCCATGGCTTATTAAAAGGGCGAAACACGTGGAAAGGTTGACCTAGAGCAAGAGCAATGCTTATCCGACTAATTCGCTGGGTTGAATCTACCTACAGCCAAAGACTAACTTTATACCGCTAGCGCTCGATTATTAGGATGCATCCATCAAGGGAGAACCATAATGAAACATCATTCTCGTCCTGCAGCATTACGGCTGTTACCCGCGCTGGTAGCGGGAGCTACCATGGCGGTATCTGCTGCCGCCATCGCCGACGACGGCCTAGGGGACTACCGTGATCGCTTTGAGGCTCTACCTCACCTCCCCCCTTTGCCGGCAGACAACAGTCTGACAGAAGAAAAGATCGAGCTGGGGAACATGTTGTTTTTCGAACCCCGCATCTCGGCCAGCGGTGTCATCAGCTGTGCAACATGCCACAACCCCGCGTTAGGTTGGTCCGATCGCATCCCGCGCGCAGTTGGACACGACGGCCAGGTCGGTGAGCGCAACACGCCTACCGTTCTCAACTCAGGTTTCCTTGAAGCTCAATTCTGGGATGGACGCGAACCAGATCTGGAAGGACAGGCGCTGGGCCCAATCGAAGCTAGCGTGGAAATGGCCATGGATCTCGATATGGCCTTGGAGCGCTTGCAAGAGTTCGATCTGTATCAACGTCACTTCAAGGAGGCATTCCCGGACGAAGAGTCGCCCATCAATCGTGACAATCTCGCAAAGTCCCTGGCTTCGTTCCAGCGTACGCTAACCACTCCCAATTCTCCGTTCGATCGTTACCTGCGCGGTGATCTTGACGCGCTGAACGAACAGGAAAAAGAAGGCATGCAAGCGTTCGTGGATAACGGCTGTATCGCCTGCCACCGTGGCCCGGCACTGACTGATAGCCAGTTCCATGCCATCCAGGTACCAGGCTCTACCGATCTTGGACGTTACGTCGTTACTGAAGAAGAGAGTGACAAGTATCGCTTCCGCACACCGACCCTGCGTAACGTGGCAGTAACTTACCCCTACATGAATAACGGCGCGACCGAAACACTGGAAGAGGCCGTCGCCATCATGGGCGAGGAAATGTTAGGCCGTGAACTTGAGGAACAGACTATTGCCGATATCACCGCCTTCCTACATACGCTGACTGGGGAAATGCCGAACTTCGAAGTACCCGCACTTCCGTAAGCAACAAAGCTATACGGGCTCAATTCAATCCTCCGGCGCTGCCGGAGGATTCCATTCAAGGCGCATGTAGTACCTGTTCAAGCCTACTTAGCAGAGTGGCACGACGCTCCTCATTCATGAAAGCATGAACAAGGGCGTTTTTGGCCAACTCAGCGAAGGTTTCCTCCGACCAACCAAATGCTTCCTGACAAGCAATAAAGTTGGTCAACATCCCACCTCCGAAATACGCCGGATCGTCAGAATTGAGTGTTACTACCAAGCCTGCTTGCAGCAACTTCGGCAATGGATGCTGCTGAAGGTTACCAACTACCTTGAGACGCACGTTGGAGAGTGGACAGACAGTCAACACCACTTTCTCTCTCCGAAGACGCTGAACTAAACCGTCATCTTCCAGACAGCGAACCCCGTGATCAATACGGCAAACTTCGAGAGCATCCAGTGCTTCAACGATATAATCGGAGGGGCCTTCTTCACCGGCGTGGGCGACACGAGGTATTCCCAATTCCTTTGCACGCTTGAATACATGGCCAAATTTACTTGGTGGATTACCGGCTTCCGCGCTGTCTAGGCCTATCGCATCAAGGTGATGCCAATAAGGGGAAGCACTTTCGAACACCTCCAGCGCTTCTTCTGCTGGCCGATCCCGCAGAAACGCCATAATCATGGCGGTTGAGATGCCCAGCTCCTCCTTGGCTTCTTGGCGCGCCCGGTTCAAGCCGTCGAATACCTGTTGTAGTGATACGCCACGCGACAAGTGTGCTTGAGGATCGAAGTGCAACTCGATATGGACCACGCCTTCCGCGTGGGCTCGACGGAAATAATCCATCGCCAGGTCAAAAAAGTCCTGTTCCTTGCGTAATACGCTCATTCCCTGATAATACAAGTCGAGAAAGGACTGCAAATCGGAAAAATCGTAGGCCGCTCTAGCCTCAGCTACAGAAGCATAGGGAAGACTTATCTGGTTGCGTTCTGCCAAGACAAACATGAGCTCCGGCTCCAGGGAGCCTTCGATATGCAAATGCAACTCGGCCTTGGGCAAGCGTTTGAGAAATTCTTGCATCTCTTTCCCCTCGGGTAAAATTGTATCCTATCGAGAGAAAATCCCTGGCGCCAGAGTCGTTTATCCCCGTTTGCCAACGAAGCCCATTTCTATCTATACGCGCTTCATCGATTGCTCGCCTCATGCGTTTCCATCCACACACAACGCGATACTTGAGACAAGCGTACATTACCACTTATCTCATGCACGAGATAAAGCACCGAGCGTCCAACCAGCCACTTGTCCAGATAACGGGCAACTGTCGTTGCGGTCTCGTTATCCAGGCCGGCAAAAGGTTCATCGAGTATCACCAAACTAGGATCACGTAATAATAATCTCGCCAAGGCTATCCGCCTTCCCTGCCCCCCCGAAATATCTTGTCCAGCCTCTCGCAATGGAGTGGCAAGGCCTTGGGGAAGCGCACTTGCCCAATCTCTCAATTCAACCGACTCGAGTACTTGCCACAACCGCATATCACTAGCATTAGAGCAACCGATACGCAGATTTTCCGCTAATGTAGCATCGAACAACTCAGTGTACTGAGTGAGATAGCCGACCTTCTGACGAAAGTCGCTTTCATCCACTTCGTTGATATCGATTCCCGCAAACAAAATTCGCCCTTCGTCAGGCAAGAGCTGACGACTTAACAGTGCCGCGACCGACGATTTTCCGGTACCGGAAGCACCACACAGTGCTACCCGTTCCCCGAGTTTCAGCTCAAGCGAAAATTTCGAGATCGCAGGAGTCAAGGCATCGGGATAACTCAGCGAGACATCCTCAAGCTGTACATCGAAGGACTCTGGCAAGAAGGTGCTACGACTTGAACGCCTATTGTCCTGCCCCCGCGCCAATGCATTCAAACGTTCTGCTGCCGCCAAAGTGTTGCCAAAGCGAGTAAAGGCGGCAGGAATAGCGCTCAAGGCCTCATTGAGCGCCAGCACTGCCAGGACCAGCATGACCATGACCGGGCCAGAAATTGCATCTGCCTGCCAAGCCAACGCCGCAAGCCATAGCACCGCGATAAGCGCCAGTCCAGAAGCCCAGGCAACCAGGGCATTTCCAGTGGCTGCAATTGTTCCCAAACGGCGCTGTTCGTACTGCATCTCATGCTCAATTAAATCCACTTGGCTTCGGTGACGAGCGAGACTGCCGTATACTTCCAACTCCGCCATCCCTTGGAGCTGCTCAAGCAGTCGGCCGCGCAACGACTCCAGTCGCACACCCTGAGCACGGCTTGCCCGCATACCCCACCGTGCCTGTCCGATAACCAGCCATAACCAAGCGCCCGTTAGGATAACACCCAACAACAACCCAGCCCGCGGCACCCAGAAACCGACGAATAAGGCCAAGCCGATAATACCCGCCAATGCCACGACAGGCGGGGCCACCAACCGCAGGTACAAACTGTCCAAGGCGTCGATATCCGCGGTCAATCGGCTCAACCAATCACTCGATCGGCGCTGCGCCATTATCAACCTATCTTGGCGTGCCAGAAGCGAAAAGACATGGCCACGCAGATCGGACAATAACCGCAACACGGTATCGTGATTGTAGAGACGCTCGATATACCGGGCGACGGTGCGGCTAAGGGCAAAAAAGCGAATTCCGCCACCCGGGACATAAACATCGAGAAAAGCGACTCCACCACCCGCTATTACCAGCCCCGTCAAGGCCGCCGAGGTAATGAACCAACCCGAGAGGGCTAGCAAGCCGATAGCGGATACCAAGGTTACGCCTATCAATAGACTGCCAAGCCATAACCGCTTACGTCGACGCGCAATCAGCGTCCACCACGGTTGCAAGGTATGCCAGAAAGCCGGACACGACTCACCCTTAGCCAACGCTCACCTCCCGTAATTCACCTTGATGCATAATAAAAAGACGATCAGCAAAGGCTTTCATCGATGCCGCGTGCGAGGCGATGATCAGCGTTCGACCTGACTGGACCAGGGCAGCCAAGGCCTGGATTACAATTTTCTCGGTAGCTTCATCCAGGCTCGCGGTAGGCTCATCCAGCAATACGACAGGTGCCGAAGATAGGAAAACACGAGCTAGAGCCAGCCGTTGCGCCTGACCTCCCGACAGTCCAGCGCCTTGCTCGCCTACATGTGTGTTCAGTCCGTCGGACTGGTTTTTGAACAGTTCAGCAAGTGAAACATGTGCCAAGGCTTCCCACATAGCGGCTTCAGTCGCATCGATATCGGCAATCCGCAGATTATCCGCCACACTTCCGAACAGCTGTAGCGGCTGCTGCCCCAGCCATGCAAAACTGACATTTTCCGCTATCAAGCGCCGCCCCGCTGCTACAGGAACGAACCCTGCCAGCAACCGCAGCAGTGTGGTCTTTCCGCCCCCGCTTTTGCCGGTTATCAGCAGCGTTTCTCCCTTGCCCATCGCTAGATTTATTGACGACAGAACACGTCCACGCCTTGGATAGCTCACTTCAACAGAGCACAGCTGGACCAAGTAACTCGCGCACTCAGGCGCTGCGACGTCTTGTTCGACCGGCCGAGAGATGGGCTCGTTTAATAGCGCTACCAGCCCTTCGGCGGCACCGAGAGCGGCCGCACGATCGTGATAGTGCTGGGCCAGCGAGCGAAGAGGCTGAAAGAATTCGGGGGCAAGCAGGAGTATGTATAACCCACTGAACAAGGTCAGCTGAGCAGAGGGACCAAAATCGATATAACCGAGTAAGCCAAAACCGATATAGATGGCCACCACCGCGATGGCGACAGAAGCGAAGAACTCGAGAACGGCGGAAGAAAGAAAAGCCACGCGTAGTGTCCGCATGCTCAAGCGGCGATATCGATCCACGGCACGTTCCACATCATGGGTGGCAGCGGTTGTCTTGTCGAAGAGTTGCAGCGTACTCATGCCCCGCAGGCGGTCGAGAAAATGACCGGAGAGTCGCGATACCGCTTCGAATTGATCACGATTGAGTTTCTCGGCGCCCATCCCGACGAGCGCCATGAAAACGGGAATCAGAGGGGCTGAAAGCAGCAGAAACAAGGCCGCCAGCCAGTCCAGCCATGCCGCTATAGCCAGAACCAAGGCCGGAACCAACACCGCTAACCGCAACTGAGGCAGAAACCGCTGGTAATATCCATCCAAAGCCTCGACCTGCTCGCTCAACTGATGAGCGATAGCTGCACTGTGGCGTCCACTTCCCACCGGCCCCTGCCGAGAAAGGTGATCGAGCAATTGCGCACGGGCCACACGACGCACACCGAGGCTGGCAGTCACGGCCTGGGCTTCCTGGTACCACTGGGCAAGACTGCGTAACCCCAGCACTAGCACCAATGCAGCGAACGCCCAGCCTAGCGCCTCGACAGTACTTTCATGTATCAGTAGCGCACTCACCAGCCAGGCCAGCAATCCCAACTGGATAATCATGAACAGACCTACCAGAAGGCCAGCCAGGGTTGAAAGCAGAAGCCGCCTCTGCTCGCAGGCCGCCAGCATCCTAAGCCAGCGGCGCGCGTCCAGAGGCGGTTCAGAAGAAGACTGATTTTCCGAGCTCGCCATAAGGCTAATGGTAACCTTCACCCACTCTAACCTTGCCGCGGAATACCCAATAAGACCAGAAGGTATAGCCAAGCACGAATGGCAACACGAACAGAACGCCTACCAGCAAGAACAGCTGTGAGCCAGGTGCCGAAGCGGCATCCCATATCGTATAGTCGGGTGGCACGATTATCGGCCAGCGACTCACCACCAACCCTAGATAGGTGAATAGGAAAATCCCCAACGTGGCAAGGAACGGCAACATCTCGCGACGCTTGCGCACCGACCAAAAGAGTACAAACATGCACAACAGTGTCAGAGCTGGCAATATCCATATCAGGCGAATATTGCCGAACCAGCGCTGCCAGATCTCCGGGTTCACCATGGGTGTCCAGATACTGATGATGGCAAAGATCACCAGCACCGCCACCATCAGCGGCATGGTCAGTTTGTAGGCCCAGGCCTGAATATATCCTTCCGATTTGAGAATCAACCAGGTGGTGCCCAACAAGGCATAACCGATCATGATCCCGATGCCGGTCAGCACCGTGAAAGGTGTCAGCCAGTCGAAGGCACCACCCGTGTAGACACCGTTCTGGGTCTCGAAACCCTGAATATAGGTGCCCACTACAGCCCCTTGAGCAAAGGCCGCGATTGCCGACCCCCAACTGAACGCTCTATTCCACAAGCGGCGATTACGGCGGTTACGTCGGGACTTGAAACGCAACTCGAAGGCCACTCCACGGAATACCAGGCCCGCCAGCATCAGGAACACGCCGATATACAGCGCGGGCAGAAAGACTGAATAGACCAGCGGGAATGCACCCAATAGCCCCGCCCCACCCAATACCAACCAGGTTTCGTTACCGTCCCAGATCGGAGCGACGGAATTCATCATCACATCCCGGGCATCCTCATCGGGAGCGAAGGGGAAGAGAATACCGAGCCCCAGATCAAAGCCATCCATGAGCACATACATCATGATGCCGAAACCGATGATAAGTGCCCAGACAACCGACAGGTCAAACATTTCCATGGTTCAGCCCTCCTCTGGGGTGAGGTTGTCGTCCAGCGGGGTGTGGCTTGCCGACCACGGCCGTTTCGGCGTTTCGAAATCATCGACAAGCTTCTCCTCTTCCTGCTCTTGCATCCCGTAACGAATCACGCGAGTCAGGTAGTAGGTGCCTGCATAAAAGACCACACCATAGACGGCGATATAACCGAGCAGCGTAAACAGCGCCATGCCCCCGGTCAGTGAGGGTGTCACCCCTTCAGCGTGCGACATGATGCCATATACCAACCAGGGCGCTCGGCCCGACTCGGTAACCACCCAACCCGACAGTACAGCAATAAACGGCGTAATCGACATCAAGCGCAGCGTCTGCAGGAATTTCCGCGACTGATAGACCTTCCCGCCTCGGCGCAGAAATAGCCCTGTCAACGCTACACCGATCATAAGAAAGCCGAGCCCGACCATGACCCGAAACGCCCAGAACACGATCCATACTGGTGGTTGCTCTTCCCGAGGGGCCTCAGCAATACCCGGCACCTCCCCTTCCAGCTCATGCGTCAGAATCAAGCTTGCCGCATAGGGAATGCCGAGTTCGAAACGGTTCTCCTGGCGCTCACGATCCGGCAAGGCAAACAACAGCAGTGGCGCACCTTCCATCGTCTCCCAGTTACCCTCCATGGCTGCCAATTTCGTGGGTTGGTGCTCGAGTGTATTAAGACCATGAAAATCCCCCACCAGCGCCTGGGTCGGTGTCAGCACCAGCAATAGCCACAGGCACATCGACAACGCCTTGCGATTGGCTTGCAAATCGCGATTGATGAGCAGATACCAGGCGCTGACGCCAGCCACCACAAAGCCCCCCGTGATGAACGAAGCGACCGCCATATGAGTCAGTCGATAGGGAAAGGATGGATTGAAAATCGCTTGAGCCCACGACGTGATATGGAAGACGCCATCCACCACCTCGAACCCAGCCGGGGTATGCATCCAACTGTTGGCCGCCAGAATCCAGAAAGTCGAAATAAAGGTCCCGAGTGCCACCATGATGGCAGCAAAGAGATGGACGCCTTGTGGCACCTTGCCACGGCCAAACAACAACACCCCGAGAAACGCCGCTTCCAGGAAAAATGCGGTGATCACTTCGTAGCTAAGCAGAGGCCCAATGAAGTTCGCAGTCGCCTGTGAGTAATTGCTCCAGTTGGTCCCGAACTGAAATGACATGACGATTCCCGATACCACGCCCATACCGAAAACCACGGCAAAAACCTTGGTCCATAAAGCCGCGAGCCGGTCCCAGGCAGGGTTACGTGTCGTATAGAAAAGGCCATGAAGCAGCGCAAGATAGGAAGCCAAACCGATCGTGAAAACAGGAAAAATGGCATGAAACGACACCACGAAAGCGAACTGTATTCGCGACAGCAGAAGGGGATCTAACTCCATGATACTCTCCTAGGCCTGTAAGGAGGCTACGACAACACACAGCTTAGATGAGCCTGTACGGGTGGCAATTATAAGCTCATGTCAGTAGCCGATTAGCTATAGGCAAGAATTCCTTTTTCCTAATACTTTCTTTACCTTATCACGTGGCGCATTGCCGCAGAAGGCGAAGCCTTAACTCCAGGAAGTGAGCACCACACTGACCAGATACGCAGTATAAGCTACATATAACATCGCCAGCACGCCGCCTTCGAGCCGATTGATGCGCCGAGTCCGTCCGCGCCAAGCAAAGGCAAACAGCACCATCAGCAACGTCATCACCGCCATTACGCTCCAGTCACGCGTCAGCACCTCATTGCCAAGCTCAATCGGCGTAATGATACCAGCCAGCCCGACGACACCAAGCGTATTGAAAAGGTTGGAGCCTACGACATTGCCCAGCACCAGGTCATGTTCCTTGCGTCGCAGGGCACTAATCGAAGAGGCAAGTTCAGGTAATGAAGTACCCACCGCCACGACTGTCAAACCTATCACCAGATCGCTTACCCCGAAAGCCGATGCAATCTCCACCGCCCCCCAGACGAGTAAACGTGAGCTTGCCACCAGCAGAACTAGCCCCACCAGTGTCCACACAAGTGCTGCCTTGCGCGACAAGGACTTATCATTCAGGCTTTCCGAAACTTCATCGATGAGCACATCGGCTTCCTGGCCACGAGCGCGATAGATACTGTAGCCGATGAAAGCCAAGAGCACCGCCAGCAAGGCAGCGGCTTCCCACCGGCTGATCAACCCATTCCAAAGAAAGACAGCCGAAAGCAGAGTGACCGCTATCAGAACCGGCATCTCCTTGCGGATCACACTGGAGTGCACCGCCAGTGGAGCGATCAGAGCTACAACACCAAGGACCAAGCCAATATTGGCAACATTGGAACCATAAGCATTCCCTATCGCCAATCCCGGATTCCCTTGACTCGCCGCCAACACGGATACCATCATTTCAGGAGCTGAAGTTCCGAAACCGATCACCAGCATGCCGATCAATAAAGGAGACAACCCCAGCCAGCGGGAAGTGGATGCCGCGCCATCGATAAAACGCTCGGCACTCCAGATCAATAGAATCAGGCCTGCAACTACGGCAAGTATGGGTAAAAGCATAGGTATTCCTTGAGCAAGCTTTGCATGATCAGTGTCGTTCTCTAGCCGCTGCATCCTTGTGCATTGTTACTACCAGGTCAAGCGCTTGTACGCTAGTTGGGCTACTCGCCGCCGGACCAACGGCAGCAAACCGCCTGCAGCCGCATCTTCATAATCGTAGAGAGAAACCTTTGCCAACCCTGCAAAAACCTCACCTATCGGGAATCTTGCCCCTTCATCCCGAAAGCGCGCCTCAAGTCGACCGCCTACCGCCTGAATCGCAAGGGAGCAGACGACGTTTCAGGGCTTGCCATGAGTGCGACTGGGTGGTCGCCCTCCCGCCCTTGCGCGGTGGTGAGAAAGCGGATTGTCCACGCTGCAGCCACACCTTGGTCAGGCGCCATCATTTACCTGCGCAACGCAGCATGTCGCTTGCCTTGGCTGCCCTGATCGCGCTGGTAATAGCGGTCTCGTTCCCATTTGTCAGTTTCAGCGTTGGCGGCGTAGGTAATCGTATCGAACTTCCCCAGACCGCCACGACTCTCATCGGCTTTCATCAGCCTTTGGTAGCCATTGCGGTAATCCTGACGATACTCGTGTTACCTGCCCTTTATCTTATGGGGGTCATCTGGCTGCAATACGGCTTGTTGCGCCAGCATCCTCTACCCGCAAGCCGCGATATCGCGCGCTCACTGTCCCACTTGACCCCTTGGATGATGGCAGATGTATTTATCATTGGAGCGTTGGTCAGCCTGATCAAAGTGGCAGGCCTGGCAGATATTGAGCTGGGAGTATCATTCTGGGCATTTTGTATTTTCTCAATGCTTCTATTGCTGACTACCCAATCGCTCGATTCCGACTGGATGTGGTTCTCCCTGGCGGGAGAACCACTTGCACCGGAGGGCACGCTGACTGGCAGGACGGCGGCGCCGCAGGGCTTGAGCGGTTGCCCGACCTGCGGCTTGATCAATCGCCTGAGCGATCGTGGAGCCAGTCACTGCCGTCGTTGCCATGAGAAGCTGCATCTCCGCTTGCCCCATAGCCTGCAGAGAACCTGGGCCTTGCTGGGTGCCGCCGTGATCATGTATTTTCCCGCCAATATTTACCCCATCATGACAACCACCAGCCTGGGACATTCAAATCCATCCACCATCATCGGTGGGGTGGTGGAACTGACCCAGATGGGCTCCTGGCCCATTGCCGCCGTGATTTTCATTGCCAGCATCATCGTCCCCGTGGGTAAACTGACGGCACTGGCCTGGCTCTGCCTGGTGGTCAAACGAGGCAACAAGCTCAACGTGACCAGCAGAACACGCCTTTATCGACTCACCGAATTCATCGGCAGGTGGTCGATGGTGGATGTTTTCGTGGTAGCCATTCTGGTAGCACTGATTCGAGCAGGCTCGTTGATGTCGGTTAACCCGGGGCCTGCCGCCCTGGCCTTCGGTACCGTAGTGGTATTGACCATGCTGGCGGCGTTGACGTTTGATCCGCGGTTGATCTGGGACACGCCACTACCGCGCAAACACCGTTCTCTCTTTTTCTCCAAGGATGCAGTTGATGGATGAATCCCCCACCCCGAAGAATCCTCCTGCGGAGAATAAAGACGAGCACCGAGCAAAGCTATCGTCGCAGACACGTCTTTCACCCATCTGGATCGTGCCCCTGGTAGCCTTGGCGATTGGCCTGTGGCTGGTCTACGACAACTACACCAGTCGCGGCGTACTCATCACCTTGACCATGGACAATGCCGAAGGTATCGAGGCGGGCAGTACACTCATTCGCAGCCGCAATGTCGAGATCGGACGCGTCCAGTCGGTCCAGCTATCTGAAGACCTGTCGCATGCCGTGATCAACGCGCGTATCCAACCGGAAGCCGAAGCGATGTTACGCGAAGACAGCCGTTTCTGGGTGGTCAAGCCCCGTATCGGCCGCGAAGGAATCAGTGGCTTGGGCACGGTGCTTTCGGGTGCGTATATACAACTCGAACCCGGAAGCTCCGGTCAGCCGCGGCGTCAATTCCCCGTCAACGATATTCCGCCGGTGACTCCCGGCGGGGTTGCCGGCCTGCGTATCGAACTGGTAAGTCAGTTGGGAAATTCCTTGCGTGTCGGCGATCCTGTTTCCTATCAGGGCTTTACCGTTGGCCGCGTCGAAGAGGTCAACTTCGATGCCAACTCGCGCCGCATGTATCACCAGATCTTCATCGAGGAACCCTATGCTCATCTGGTAACCGATAGTACCCGCTTCTGGTCCGCCAGCGGCCTGGATTTTCGCCTCGACGCGGAAGGCTTTCGGATGAATGTCGAATCCCTCGAGGCGTTGCTCGGTGGCGGCGTTACCTTCGGCGTGCCAGAAGATCTCCCCATGGGGCAACCGGTGGAAGCCGGCGCCACCTTCAGCTTGTACGCAGACGAAGACAGCGCAAGGCAAGGTACCTTCAATCGCTACCTGGAGTACGTGCTGCTGGTGGACGATACCGTTCGTGGACTGTCACGCGGCGCCTCGGTTGAATTCAGAGGGGTACGTGTCGGTACCGTGGCTGCCGTACCGTGGAACTTCAACGCTCCGCAACCGGACTCCCGAGGGCAGTTTGCCATCCCGGTACTTATTCGTATCGAACCACAGCGCCTGGGCATCGAGAGCGCCGATATCGATCTCGATGAGTGGGAGGCACGCTTCAAGCGCTTGTTTGCCATCGGCCTGCGGGCATCATTGAAAAACGGTAACCTGTTGACCGGGGCGCTCTTCGTCGATCTCAACTTCCACCGCGACTCTACCGAGGAATATGTCGCGGAGGTTTTCGCCGACCGCCCCGTGTTCCCCACCACCGCCGGCGGTTTTTCTCAGATACAAGGGCAAATTACCGCCTTGCTGGAAAAGCTCAATGCACTGGAAGTCGAGCCCCTGCTGACGGGACTGGATCGCAATCTGCAAGCCTCTGAAACCATGCTCGGAGAGGTTCGGGAAATTGCTCAATCGCTGGATACGCTACTTAACGACCCTGATACCCAAGCCTTGGGTAGCAATCTCAACGCCACGCTGAAGGAGTTGCGCACCACGCTTGAAGGCTTATCGCCCTCATCCCCGGCCTATAGTGAACTGACTTCCGCCATCGGCCGTCTAGACCGCCTGCTGCGCGAACTTCAACCACTGACGCGAACTCTGAACGAAAACCCACGGGCCTTGCTGTTCGATAATCTGGACACGCAAGATCCCATTCCACGAGCGCCGAGGTAAATCGATGCTGCCGTTTTGCTCCGCTGTCTTCAAGATGCCCCGACTCTGTCGGGTACCGACCTGGCTGACACTGTGCATCGGAGTCTTGCTGCTCTCCGGTTGCGCCAGTAGCGTAACGCCCCCCGATCGTTATCTGCTGCCGGTCAACCAGGACGGCCAGGTAACGACCACGGCGCAACACCGCTTGTTGTTACGCCAGCCGAGACTGGCGAATTATCTCGAGGTAGATGGCATCATCATGCAACTCGATGACATAACCTTGAACGAAGCACGCGAGCATCTATGGGCGGAAGGCCTCGGGCGCCAATTGGAGCAGCGCATGCGAACAAGCCTGGGGCGCCTCTTGCCCGAGACTCAGGTGCTTCGGGATACTGCATCTTCAGATGGTCTACGCTTGCAACTGGAAGTCGACACCTTCCAGGGTCGCTACGACGGTTATGCAGTGGTTGCCGGGCAGTGGCAGTTACTCGATGCCGAGGGTCGCACGCAGAACCTAGAGAGTTTCCATGTCGAAACGGTGCTTGAAGAGGATGGCTACCCCGCGCTGGTTAGAGCGCTGGGCCGAAGCTGGGAGCAAGTCGCGTCGGAACTCGCCCTTGCCATATGCCGGTTACAAACCGCACCGTGATGGTATGAACACGAATGCTACGGAGGATATCCATGGAAGCTGATGCTCCGCTGACTCACCAGGATGCCCTGGCATTGAAGACGAGCCTGGGGCAGCTCGAAAGCTGCTTGAGCCTGGCTCTCGAGAGCCAAGGTAAACAAGCGATAAACGCGCTCGACTCAGCTCATGATATAGTGGCTGATCTATACGAGTGGCAAGCAGCTGCACCGATGCCCGATCTTCAAGCCCCCTTGGCAAGAATTGCCCGCTTCATCACGCAATGCGCCGGCAGTCTCTATCGAGACGGCCAGCTGGACCAGCTCGATGAGGCACAACTGCAGCGTTTCATTTCACGCCATGGCAAAAGCCTGCTGGCGCTTGACGGCGTCGGTCCGGCCACGGCGCGGCAGCTTTTTCAACATGGTATTTTCGAGGCCGAGCAACTCTATGCGCTGAGCCCAGAGGAAATCGATCGGATTACCCCCAACAGCACCACGCGAAGCCGCTTGAAGGCGTTGCCCACCCAAGACCATCAGGCCGGGAACTGACTCGCTGCCTGAACGGTTATCTGGCATTATCCCCTTCCGCGACACTGTCACTCCTTTTGTCGCCCTTTGAACTGATCGGCTCTTGCCTGGTTAAAAGCAAGTGCCTGCGGAGAATGCATGACCTTTTCTGATCTCGGCTTACATGCCGATCTGCTACGTGCCGTTGAGGCACAAGGCTACTCAATCCCTACCCCGATCCAGCAGCAGGCGATTCCCGCTGTGCTCTCGGGGCGTGATCTGCTGGCTAGCGCCCAGACCGGAACCGGCAAGACTGCGGGCTTCACGTTGCCCATGCTGCAACGTCTCAGCCAAGGCAAGCGGCCGGGCAAACGCCAGGTCAAGGCACTAGTGTTAACCCCCACACGGGAACTGGCCGCTCAGGTAGGGGAAAGTGTTGCCACCTATGGTGTGCATCTTCCCCTGCGCTCACACGTGATTTTCGGTGGTGTCGGTCAACAGCCCCAGGTCGATGCCTTGAAACCCGGGCTCGACATTCTCGTCGCCACACCGGGCCGTTTGCTGGACCTGCACCAGCAACGCCATGTCGACCTGTCGGCGGTGGAAATTCTGGTGCTGGATGAAGCCGACCGCATGCTGGACATGGGCTTCATTCACGACATCAAGCGCATCCTCAAGGTACTTCCACCCAAGCGCCAGAACCTGTTGTTCTCCGCCACGTTTTCCAACGAAATTCAGACGCTCGCCACCAATTTGCTGGATAACCCAGCTTTTATCGAGGTCGCTCCGCGCAACACCACAGCGGAGAAGATCGACCAGGCTGTCTACCGGGTAGACCGTGAAAAGAAGCGCGACCTGCTGGCCCATTTGATTACTCAGCATCGCTGGTATCAGGTACTGGTCTTTACCCGTACCAAGCATGGCGCCAATCGCTTGGCGGAACAGCTTTCCAAGCAATCCATCCCCGCTATGGCTATCCACGGCAATAAAAGTCAGAGCGCCCGCACACGTGCCTTGAGCTCGTTCAAGAGTGGAGAATTGCAGGTGCTGGTAGCCACCGACATCGCCGCACGCGGTCTGGATATCAACGAACTGCCCCATGTGGTCAATTTCGATCTGCCCAACGTGGCTGAAGATTATGTCCATCGTATCGGCCGTACCGGACGGGCGGGAAGCGAAGGTGAAGCAGTATCGCTGGTGTGTGTCGACGAGGATGGTTTACTCAAGAATATCGAGCGTCTGATCAAGCGCAACCTGGAAAAACGCGTTGAACCCGGCTTCGAGCCCGATCCCAGCATCAAGCCCGAGCCCATCGAGAACGGCCGTCGTCAACAACGCAAGCCTTCCCGGCGCAGCGGACCTGCCAAAGCGGAGCGTGGAGCTCGCGAGGGTTCCGCACGGCGACGTCAAAGATCGTAGCTAACATTTTCATTAGAAATATGCGATGGTTGCTACCTCATTGCCCCTAACATAAATCTGGAGCCGCCATGGAGCCTTCTCACTTGTTGGCCGAGTACCGACGCTGGTTGACCTTTCAGCGTCAGGAGCAGTTGAGCCGTGAACATCAGGGCATTTCTCAGCGTTTGATGGATGCACGCGTCTCCGCCGATCAAGTGGTCAAGGCCTACCGCAGCATGGCGGAAAAAGCCTCGACCGAAGGCGCTTGTTATCGCACCCTGTATCTGCGCGAGCAGGAAACCGGCGAATCCCTTCCCTGCGAAGGCTGGCTCTTTATCAGGCGCATTCTCAGTGAAGGCAATACCACGCGGGTCAGAGCTACCTTGCTGGAAACCTTCAGCCTGGAGACGGGCCCTGTGGAAGTGGGTAAACAGCCTGCTCGCAAGGTGACCTTGGAAATCTTCGATCGTTTGCTGATAGACCAGGGCATGGCGACACAGGCCAGGGTTGACAGTATCGAATCACCGCGTGACCAGCATTTTCTGACCTTGCTGGATGCCGTACGAGGCGACCTTCGCCCCCATTTGAAGTAACCCTGGGCTAGTCATGTTGCCACGCCGCTCGCTGGTGTTCATTTTCTTGATGGTGATTGTGGGTCTCAACCTGAGACCCGCTCTCTCCTCCTTGGCCCCATTACTTTCGAGGCTGCAAGAGAATGCCGGACTGTCCGCCTTTGGTGCCGGTGCCCTGACCACGCTTCCTGTGCTATGCCTGGGCCTGGCGGCGCCACTGGCTCCATGGTTGGCCCACCGCCTGGGTAGCGAGCGTGCGCTGAGTCTTGCCTTGCTCCTGCTTGCCGGCGGCTTGCTCTTACGCGGGGTGCCCTCGCCTTTATTTCTGTTCTTGGGCACGGCTCTGGCGGGAGGCGCCATCGGCATTGGCGGCACGCTGTTACCGGCCTTGGTCAAGCGTGAACTACCGGTGGGAGCCGACCTTGTCACCGGCCTTTATACCATGGCCCTGTGTTTCGGCGGGGCGTTGGGCGCTGGTTTGAGCATACCCTTGACCGAGGCCCTGGGCGGCTGGCGAGCGGGTCTGATGAGCTGGGCCTTGCTGGCCTTGCTGGCCTTGGGGCTATGGCAAGGGCTGATGCCACGTCAAAGCACCACCCAACTCGCCCAGATCAACCAGAAAATGCTGGGACCTTTATTGAAGAAGCCCCTGACGTGGCAAGTCATGTTCTTCATGGGGATGCAATCCTCAATGGCGTACATCGTGTTTGGCTGGTTGCCTACACTGCTGATCTATCGCGGCTATGGCGAGGCCGAGGCAGGCTGGACAATGGCCATATCGATCATGTGCCAACTGGCTTCCGCGCTCGGCGCCCCATGGCTTGCCCGCTTGGGACGCGACCAGCGACCGGCGCTGATGGTAGTGATGGGCTGCACCGCCCTGGGCCTTTGGCTCTTGTTGATGGCGCCGATTGAGTGGCGCTGGCCGGGTGCGGCCTTGCTGGGCCTTGGCCAAGGAGGAAGCTTCAGCCTGGCCCTCACCCTATTGGTGCTGCGTACCGCCAATTCGCGACTGGCTGGACAATTATCCGGCCTGGTTCAAGGAGGGGGATATACCCTGGCATCTCTTGGACCGCTAGGTGTAGGGTTGATGCTCCAGCAAGGCGCCAGTCTGGCTCATATCGTCTGGCTGTTGATGATACTGATAGGGGCTTCCAGCGCCTTCGCCCTGCTGGCAGGACGCAACCACCGCCTCGACGACGCAACCGGTGAGCTGATGACACATCGCGATTAACGGGCATCCGAGGGAGCCTTCCCCTCGACCGGTTCACGCCATTTCATGCAGGCTATCCAATAGGTAGGATCATGGCTTATCCACAAAACCTTACCGCCACGGCTCCCCAGGATACTCGGTTACTCGTGATCTACGCGGGAGGCACCATAGGCATGGAAATGACCCCCCACGGGCTGGCTCCCGGAAGCCATTTTGCCGAGCGCCTGGAGCAGGCCCTGACACACCTGGCAGCGCGTAATCGACAGCGTCTCCCCAGTTTCGACATTATCAGTTACTCCACGCCCATTGATTCGAGTGCGGCGAATCCTGTCACATGGCAACAATTGGCCAGCGATATCGCCACTCAATATCAGCACTATGATGGTTTCGTGATTCTGCATGGTACCGACACCCTGAGCTGGAGCGCCTCCAGCCTTGCCTATCAGTTGCAGGGCCTCGCTTGCCCCGTGGTAGTGACCGGCGCCATGCAGCCGCTGGAAGTCGCCAATGGCGATGCCTTGGAGAACATCGAGGGAGCCTTGCATTTTGCCAGTAACTCCGGCCTTCAAGAGGTTGCGGTTTATTTTGCGGGGCAACTACTGCGTGGCGTGCGCACCACAAAGCAGCACACAGAGTCCCCCATGGCATTTACCAGTCCCAATCACCCATTGCTCGGCGAGCGCATAGGAGAAGAATTCGTTTACTACCCAAGCCATGGCCTGGCAGCCTCCCAACGAGGCGCACCACGCTTCGAGCTAGCCGACTACCATGGAATGGGAGAAGGCAAGGTGGTACGTATTTCATTATGGCCGGGTATAGCTCCATGGCAGCTTGAAGCCTGGCTGGGAGATTCACGCGTTCAGGGCGGATTGCTGCAGTTATGGGGAGCGGGCAATTTCCCGCCACACCCCGAACTGCTCGAAGTGCTGGCCACCGCCAGCGGGGAAGGCAAATTGATCGCCGGTATTAGCCAATGCCCGCAGGGTAGCGTTCATCTCGGCAGCTATGCGGCCGGCCATGACCTGGTAGAGGCCGGCGTGCTTTCGGGTGATGGCATGACGCCCGAAGCGGCTTATACGAAGCTTGTCCACCTGCTGGCCCAGCCTATCGACGATACAGACCGGCGCAGGCGTTTTCTCACCCCTCTGGTAGGAGAACGTTGAAGTTTCACGTGCCATTAGGATTAATTGCCGCTATGTTTAATGAATGAGTACGTACGCATAAAGGAGAACACGACTTATGGAACAACCAGTCCATCATTTTAGTGAGCTTTTTGAACAACTCGGGCTGCCTTCGGATGCCGCTTCGATCGAGAGGTTCATCTCTCGGAACTCACCGCTGCCTCCCAATATGTCCTTGTCGGAGGCCCCATGCTGGAATGAAGGGCAAGCTGAACTTCTGCGCGAAGCGGTACAGGAAGACGCCGACTGGGCGGAGGTAGTGGATCATCTTGATGCGTCAATGCACAAGCAACAATAATGTTCTGATAAACCATAACTTATAATCTCAAGCCGTTCTCCTCTACAGAGATTAGCAGGACGAAAAGCTTGGACTAGACTTCATGAAGTCAACGAGGCGTTTATGCTCCATTCACCGACATCCCCCTTACCATCAGGCAATGATGAAGCTCCCCTTCCCGAGCTCCCCTGCTTGGTGGCTGAGCATCTGCAGAACTGCAGTACTCTCCCGGCGATCCCGGGGGTTGTTTTTCAAGTGCTCCAAGCTTCACGGAATCCCGATAGCTCGTTGAGCGAGTATATCAAAGCCATCGAACGCGACCCGGCCCTTACCCTACGCCTCATTTCAGTGGCTAACAGCGCGCTGCACGGTGCTGACAAGCCGCCGGTCAGCTCTTGCCAAGCGGCGGTAAATCGGCTAGGTACAGACACTACTCTGGCGGTAGTGCTGGGTTTCTCGCTTATCGATACGACCAAGAACGTCCCGGGCCACATGCATTTGTGGCAGCGAGCCATCATCGCCGCGCTGAGCGTACAGTGCCTGTGTGAGCACCTCTGTCCCGCCGAATCCACCCAGCTCTTCACTCTCGCGCTGTTGCAGGATATCGGGATGCTGGTGTTCCATGAAATCGATAGCTACTATCCGGTTATCGTGGAAAAGCATCTCCATGATCATGACGCGCTGGTCGCCCAGGAAAAACTCGACTATGGCTGCGATCATGCACTTGCGGGCGCCTGGTTGTCATTGAGTTGGGGAGCCCCTGTCTCGCTTGCTACCGGGATCGCCAACAGCCATGATATCTACCCAAATTCGGATCCAGGCGGCTATTGCCTGAACCTTTCCAGCCAGATAGCGGAGGCCTGGTTATCGGAAGAACCCGAAAAACGTCTCAACGACTTCTTCATGTCTCGTAAACCCGGCAGCCTGTTGAACCCGGAACTGTTCTCGCAGGTCATCCAGCAGCTACAAGAACTGCTTCCGCCGATGACACGGCTATTCAACATCATCATGCCGCCTCATCTGGATGCCGAAAATCTGCTGCTGGAAACCCGGCAGGCACTGCTTAACCAGAATCAACGGTTGCATGAGCAGCTCTCCGCTGAACGAGAGAAATTCAAGGAACTGGAGAGGCACAACGAGCTTCTCGATCACCAGAGCCGCACCGATCCCTTGACCGGCATCTCCAATCGCTCTCACCTGGAAAAGCATCTCAACGAGTTCTTTTACGAAGCCGAGCGAAACGATTCACCTTTCAGTGTGATATTCATCGATCTCGATCATTTCAAGCAACTCAACGATCGTCACGGCCACCAGGTCGGCGACCAAGTGTTGCGTAGCTTCGCCCAGTTGCTCGCTGCACTTAGTGATGAGCATGAATGTCTTGTGGGTCGCTATGGTGGCGAGGAGTTTCTCGTGCTTCTTCCGCAGAAGACGGCTGCCAAGGCGGAGGAACTGGCGCAGTCGTTGTCGCACTCATTAGCGAAGAGTGTATTGGCGCTAGTGAAGGGAGAGCCGATCAAGGTTACCGCTTCGATTGGCATTGCCAGCATGAGCGATGCTATTTTCCGGTCCCCCCTGGAGCTGATAGAAGCCGCCGATCAGGGCATGTATCTGGCAAAACGGAGAGGACGCGCGCGAATTTCCCGCTTCATGGATAGCGCTTGAGCTATCGAGAACGAGAATAACAAGACTTGAGTCTGAGATTGGTTACTCGATGCAAGACCGACCACAGCGGAACCGGTTTAGTCGCGCTTGTCGGAGACCAGGCGCCGACGCATCCAGGCCCCAAATAATAATAAAAGGGTTAATGCCAGCAAAGGCAATACTATTTCGAAGGTCAGAGCGTCCTCCCCCTCCAACGACTGCAATGTTCCGTAGATGGCATTGCTATAAACCGTCCACTTGATTGCCAATCCGACGGCAGCGGCAAGCAGAAACCTTTCCAGGGGAAGACGACATAGTCCCGCCGCGTAATTGACGACCGAATGAGGAAAACCCGGCAAGACCCGCAAGGCACATTGAGTCAGCAAATCACTTCGCTGCTCTAGGATATGCATAATTTTCAGGGTAAATTTACTCGGACGTAGACTCTTACCCAATCTCGCCGCCAGCAGGTAGGCTCCCCAGGCGCCCGCAACACTACTCAGCGTCAACATCGATGTCGCTAGCCAAGGCGTATAGAAAGGCGCGATCAGCCACAAACCGATGCTACCAGGTAAGCCGATCGCTAACGTCAGAGCGATAATAAGCATGACCCCCATCACCACTAAAGGATGATGAGAGGCTTCCATCGCCCACTGTTTGAACATTATCAACTCGGGCGTGTGCCACACCCAAGCATAAACGGCCATCGCCAGCAGCGCCCCCAGCGTCAGCCAAACCCAACGACAACCCTGTTCACGCTTCATGCAGACGTGCTTCGACACGCTCGAGTATCTGACGGCTCACCTTTCCCACCAGCGGAGTCGCCGCCTTATTGACGGCCTTGGCCATTAACCGATTGCGAATTTCGTAGGTCAGGCTCAACGATACCAGCGTTCCTTCGGCAACCGGGCGCAATCGATAACGCCCATGGTTTTTTACTCCGTCAAGCGACTCCCAAGCCAGCGTTTCGGGTGCCTTGGCCTCCGTCACTTCGACATCGAACGCCCAGTTCATGCCAACCGCTTTCACGTGCCAACGGTAGCGTTCGCCTCCCAGAGGCTCGATAGCCTGAATGAGATCCGAATAATCGGCGAAATCCTCGACACGGCGTAGCAAGGCAAAAACCCGCTCCGGTGAAGCCTTGACGATTTCGCTATGTTCGATCGTGGCCATACCCGTTCCCTATAGTGAAGCATTCCTGACATCACCTAGCATCTCCACTACACGTCCTTTTGTCCACCTTACATGGACCTTTCCACTATCTATGGCTAGCGTCCGAGGTCACGCATCAACAAGGCGAATTCGATGCGCTCTCCCGAGATTGGCTCGCCGGGTACGGGAATCTTGACGACATGACCCGATCCAGGCGCGGTAGCAACGGATTCTCCACGCTTGTTCTCGATATGCTCAAGCGTGAAACGCCGATTGCCGCCGGGAAGCATCAGCTCCATGCCATCGCCGACTTCAAAACGATTCTTGACGTCTATTTCCAGAATCCCGCGGTCCGGATCATAACCAATGACTTCTCCCACAAACTGCTGGTGGACACCCACCGAATTACCCTGCTCGTAATTCTGGTACTCATCGTGCACGTGACGCCGATAGAAGCCCTCGGTATAGCCACGATTGGCCAGGTTATCCAGCTCGTCCATCAGCCGTATATCGAAAGGTCTGCCCGCCACCGCATCGTCGATCGCCTGACGATAGACCTGAGCAGTGCGCGCCACATAGTAGGCAGATTTCGTGCGTCCTTCGATCTTGAGCGAGGTCACTCCCATCTGCGTCAATTGCGGGACATGCTGCACGGCGCGCAGGTCCTTGGAGTTCATGATATAGGTGCCATGCTCATCCTCATGCACCGGCATCAGCTCACCGGGACGCGTACGATCTTCTATCAGCGCGGAGAGTTCATCCTGACCTTCGACGCCGCCCGCCGTAGCCGTACTCTCACCCGGTACGCTGGGCATCTCGGCACTGCCACCACCGGAAGCAATCAAGCCACCTTGTTCCGGCGTCCAGATTCCACTCGCCGCATGCGCCCTCGCGGAATTGGCTGGCACCAGGTCCCCGGTTTCGTCTGTGGCAGCGGCAACCGTGTTGTACTTCCAGCGACAAGCATTGGTACAGGTGCCCTGGTTGGGATCGCGGTGATTGAAGTAACCCGAAAGTAGGCAACGTCCCGAATAGGCGATACACAAGGCACCATGGACGAAAGTCTCGATTTCAAGATCGGGACAGGCCGCACGGATTTCGCCGATTTCCGCCAGAGACAGCTCACGCGACAGGATGATCCGGCTTATGCCCTGGCTCTGCCAGAATCTCGCGGCAGCGTAGTTGACGACATTGGACTGGACTGAAAGATGAATAACCTGCTCGGGCCAGCGTTCACGGATCATCATGATCAAACCCGGGTCGGACATGATCAACGCATCCGGGCCCGCCTCGATCACCGGTTCCATGTCGCGCAGGTAGGTCTTCAACTTACTGTTATGAGGAGCGATATTGGACGCCACGTAGAACTGCTTGCCCCGCTCGTGTGCGTAAGCGATCCCCTTGTGCAAGTTTTCGATCTTGAAATCATTGTTGCGTACCCGCAACGAATAGCGCGGCTGCCCCGCATATACGGCATCGGCTCCATAGGCAAAGGCATAGCGCATGTTCTTGTAGGTGCCGGCGGGCGACAGCAGTTCGGGCGCATTCATCAAGGTTCACCACATTGGCAGCGGCGCGTCGGGCAAGCCATACCCGAGTCGCGCGGTAGGAAATCTAAGGGAGCGAATTCTAGCAACTGCCGCCTTGGCTGGCTAGAATACGCGCCTTCATCCCTTCCTGAGAGTAGCGTTCAATGGCTTCAGCGCGCCCCGTCACTACTGTGGTTATCTATTCTGGAGGAATGGATTCATACACGGTGCTTCACCGAGCCTTGCGTGAGGGAGCCAATGTTCACGCCCTCTCGTTTGATTACGGCCAGCGTCATGCCAAGGAACTCGAGGTCGCACGAGGCGTATGCCAGCGACTGCAGGTACCCCATCAGGTCGTTGATATCCGCGCCATCCATGGCTTGATCGATAATTCCGCACTCACCGATAATCAACGAGACATACCCGAAGGGGATTACCAGCCCGACAACTTGACCGATACGGTAGTCCCCAATCGCAACATGGTGCTGCTGTCATTGGCGATAGCCAAGGCAGTCAATATCGGTGCCGAGCGCGTCGACTACGGGGCACACGGCGGCGACCATACGCTGTATCCCGACTGTCGGCCCGAATTCGTGCAACGCATGGATGACGTGGCAAAAATCGCCAATTTTTCTCCCATCGAAGTCCATGCGCCCTACCTCACCAGCAGCAAGGCCGAGATAGTGGCGGCAGGAATATCCATGAATCTCGATTATGCCCAGACATGGACCTGCTATCGTGGCGAGGCGCTTGCTTGCGGGCGTTGCGGGAGCTGTCGCGAACGGCTGGCAGCTTTTGCCGCCAATCGCATGGAAGACCCGCTGGCTTACGTCACGGTGCCTTCGTCATGAGTTGTCACGCGCCACAACCAGCCGGCTGCCGTCCGGGATGCGGCGCTTGTTGTATTGCCCCGTCGATCAGCTCGGCCATCCCCGGCATGCCCGAAGGCAAACCCGCCGGGGTGCGCTGTGTGCAACTCGATGCCAACAACCTGTGCCGGCTTTTCGGCCGTGCCGATCGGCCCGCAGTGTGCGAGCGATTCGGCTTCGACCCCCACGTCTGCGGGACCGATCGCTACCAGGCGATACGTATCCTCAGTGAACTCGAGTCCCTCACCTGACCGAGTCTTGTTGACTGACAAAGCTGCAAGGGAAATAACGGCGGCTCGGACAAGTTGCGTACAGTATCGTCTCAGCTTTCCAGGCTAGCTTTTTGCGGCAGGCGGCGATCCAGCAAGCTGACCCAACGCACCAGCACAGGCGCATCGCTATGGCTGACGTCACTCAGCAAATGGCGGAAGGTATCGCGGGCTTGCTCATCTTCCGGCGCAATCCGGGTCAGCCACAATTCCAGTGCAGCAAGTTCCTGGTGTCGATTACCATGTTCTCTCGCCTGGCTTAGCGCCATTTCCAGCAGCGCTTTCACTTCATCAGATGGATGCCCCAGAAGATCGCGCACCTTGGCCAACTGAGTCGCCAACTCGGGCAGAAACAAGGTAGTTCTTTCGCGAGCAATGACCAGACACTGATCGAGATAGTCCTCCGCGGTCTTCAGCTCACCCAGTGCGATACAGGCGTCGGCATACCACAGAACCGGACGCTGGAAACGATCCCGTCCGTTAAGTTCCGCCATTTCATCCAGGCTATCCGCCATCTGCTGCAACCCGCCGGGGTCGCCTGACAATGCCCGCTGCCAGCCAAGCACACCCTGGGCGGAAATCTGCCACAACTGCAGATCGGGCGTACCGGTCATTGCCGCCGCCTGTTCTGCATGGCGTGCCGCAAGGTGAACATGCCCCAGCTGGCGATAGAGTGCAGCAGCGAACAGTAGTGCCATTGCCAAGGTGCCTGGATGACCGATCTTCTCCGCCAGACGAATTGCCGACGCGACTTGCCGCTCCGCCCGTTGATAATTGCCCCGCAGACACAATGCCCAGCCCTGAAAACAGGCCGCCGTCACCTGCGGGTGATCGGAAAACGGTAACCATTCGATCATCATGGGCGAGTTGAGCGGATCGATCTCATCGAGATGATCATTTGCCTGACTGATACGCCCTGCCCAGTATTCACAATGGGCACGAGCATAGTCCGCCAGGCGGCGATAACGAGGGTCATCCAGCCGAGAGGCGATTTCTGCCAGCGTGGAGGCCAGCGCGAACGCATCCGCGTGAGCATTGCGCTGGCTCCTGCCGACCCACAACCCCCACTTCACCAGAAATATCTGTTCCAGATCCTCGGGATCCTCCGTCTCTTCTCCCGTCACCATCAATAATTCGCGAGCCCGTACGAAGCTTTCATGGGCGGTCGGAGAGCCGTGTCCTTCAAGAGCGAAGGCGGCTTGTCCGCGTACGGTGAGCAGGCTGACTTCACGCTCGACCTCATGCTCCACGTGGCGCAAGCTGGCCAACCCCGCATCGGCCATGCGCAGGGCCGTGCGATTGGCGCTGACCTTCAGTGCTTCGCGAGCGGAAAGTTCGAAGTAACGCGCTCCTCTGGCGTAATGGCCGCTGCGTCGCAAATGAGTGGCGAAATCACCAGGGTGGCGGCTGATCCACACGGGAAAGCGCTCCTCGATCAGGTTCACCACCTGTTGATGCAAGTGTACTCTGACATCACGCGGACAGGAAAGGTAAGCCGCTTCCTGCAGTAGCTGGTGACTGAACTGGTATTCGTGAGCGCCGCCCTCCTTCTCCACGGGCTCGATGATCTCCAGCGTTCGCATGTGCTCGAGCGCCTGGGTCAGGCGTGACATTTCCCAGCCGCTGCATTCCATGAGGAAATCCAGACGGAAGCGTTTCCCCAGCACTGCCGCTATATGAGCGACCTCCCGGTCGGCATCCAACTGGTCGATTCGGCTGGCCAACAAACCCAGCAGGCCCTTGGGCAATTCGTCGAATTGCACGCTGCGCCCTTCGCGCCGATCCATGTCCAGGCGGCGACATATCTCCTGCAGGTAAAGCGGCACCCCATCGCAACGCTCGATGATCTGATTGCGCAGGCGCGGACTGAAATGAATACGATAACGGCGTGCCAGTTGCGAAAGGAAACGGGAAGATTGCACCGCATCCAGCCTGCCGAGGGTGATCTGCTGGTCCCAGTGCAACTTGGCCGGCAACGTTTCACGCCCATGATGGCTCGCCACCAGCATAAAGGCGGTATTGATGGGAAGACGCGCCTGCAGCCCCGCCAGCACCTTGAAGGAGGGCTCATCCAGCCATTGCAGGTCATCGATCATCAGGACGAGCGTTCGGCTCTCGGCCAGGTGGGTGACCAACCGCTGCAGCAGGTTGACCACAAGCTCAGTGGCTTCGCCGTTTTGCGTGATCTGGGAGAGCTCCTGAACGTCGCGCACCCCCATGGCTTCTTCCAGCAACTGGGCTCGCTCATCATCGAGCGGTGGCATCGCCAGATGCTGTCGAAGCGCCTCGACTCTCGCAATATCCGGCTTGCAGTCCAGATGCCAGGCAAGTAGCGCCCGCGCCACGCCGTAAGGCTCAAGTACCGAAAGCCGGGTCGTGGGTAGCCAACAGATCGCTGCATCACGACTAAGTTCGAGCTGGCGAAATCCGACCATCAAGGCGGATTTCCCCATGCCCGAAGCCCCGCGTACCAGCACACTCTGGCGCAGGCCGATGCCCGCTCGTGCCAGGGCGTCACGAAGTGTTCTCAATGAGGTTTCCCGGCCCACCAGGCTAGGTGGCAAGGCCTCGCGCCCACCTTCGTTCTGACCCAGCACCAAGGCACGCAGACGTACCCTGCCATCGCTGGCAATCAGGCGTGAAACCAGGCGGGGCTGCAAGTCCAGTGCCGGCGGCATGTGCTGACTGGCTTCTTGCGAGATCACCAGTTCGCTGCCTTCCGCTGCGCTCATCAACTCGATCGAAACCTGGGTGACCTGCCCCAGGGGATCGGCCAGTTGACGTTCCGGCAAATACACCACCCGACCGCTGTTGAGACCTGCCGAAAGTTCAAAATGCGGTGGCTCATCGCTACCGGCCCAGTGCTTGGCACACTCCTGGGGCAAGGCCTGACGACAATGCTCATACAGGGCCACCAGTTCCGCCAGCTGGTGGGCGGGTCCGTGGGTACCGAAGCACGCCAGACCAAGGCCTCCTGTGGCTCCGGGCAGCCAGAAGCCGCCCAGATGGTGGCATTGCTGCTCCAGCCAGCGCAGTAGCTCGAGTTGCAAGCCCAGGCAGTGGCGAGTTTCGGCACGATCCTGCCAGTCCCCTTCCAGGCGCAGGCGGATTGCCATCACGGAGAGCTGGCGCAGCTCTATTTCATCGTCTCGAAGGGGTCTGCTATCGGCTGCCAGGGCGCGGGAGAATGCCCCCTGAGGAGACATCGCACGGGGATCATGATGGTTATCGGACCAGTAGCTGGCGAGCTGGAGAAACCCCGGCTCAGGCTGTTGTCCAGATAGCGCCAGCAGCTGCAGGTAGCTGTTGTACTGCTCGTGAGCCGCGGCCATTTGATTCTTTTCGGCCAACTGGCGCACCAGGCGTTCATGAAAAGGGCCGTAACCGGAAAAACGGCTGACCAGCGCCTCCAGAACATGATCCGGCACCTCCGTATGCGCTTCCAGTACTTGTTCGGCAAACCGAATCACTCGCTGACGCCACTCATTACGCACCCGAACCAGCCAGCGCTGAAACTCGGCGCAATTGGTCAGCTGCAGCTCCTCGATAAGGTCGCCCTGGTAACACTCGAGCAGCGCCGTCAAGGTCTCGATATCGCGCGTTCCTTCCAGCAAGGCCTGGAGAGAGTGCAAGTCCACGTGCCAACGGGACGGTAACTGAAAGGCGATGGTCTGGCGGGAAACGCTCAATACTTCCTCGGCATTGTCGCCCAGCGATTGGCGTAGACAGTGCAGCGCGTGGCGCAGATTGGTGCGCCCCGAAGAGAGGCCTTGATCCGGCCACAGCAGTTCCGCCAGAGCGGCACGATTGACAGGCTGGCGATGGAGCAGCAGATACACCAGCAGCGCTTTGACCTTGTCATAACTGAATTGCGTCAGGACATCGTCACCTTGGGTCAGGGAAAAATGACCGAGGAGGATCAGTTGGTCAGATTCACAAGCGTCGCGCATGATACATATCCTGCCTGACGGAAGCGGCTAGCCTAAGCGGGTACGCCGCTATGAAAACGAAATGCCGTGTCCGGCGCGTTGATCAATTCAGCTTCACAATTGACAAAAAAAGCGATGCGATCGTCGATGGGAGTACGGGATTGCTCCTTGGCCAGCATCAAATAATCTTCGAAATGACGCCCTTCCGACTTAACCAGAGTGCGATAGAACTTGGCAAGCTCCATATCCAGATAAGGCAGCAGGCGGGCAAAGCGTTCGCAGCTACGTGCTTCTATCAAGGCGCCGATGATAAGAATGTCGATCAGCTTGTCGGGATCGTTGGTCCTGACATGACGCCGCAGCCCTTCTGCATAACGCGAAGCACTCAGATGACGGTAGGCTACGCCCCGATTTTCCATCAGCTTGACCACCTGTTCGAAATGCAACAGTTCCTCTCGCGCCAGCTGCGCCATCTTGCTCAGCAAGTTGGGCTGGTCGACATGACGGTATAACAAGCTCATCGCCGTCGAAGCGGCCTTCTTTTCACATTGCGCATGGTCGATCAACAAGAGATCGGGATTGGCCAGGGCCCACTCGACCCAGGCCATGGGAGTCGGGCACGCCAGGAAGTCGACCAACGTGGCGGGCAAGAGATCTTCGGCAGTGATGCCATGGGCGGATGGTTTCATGGGCTTGATCGGTTGGAGAGTTGCCGCCAGCAACATTAGGCGGGCCATTAAAACTGTGTACAAAATTTAACATATAAGAATTAAATGGAAAGAATTAACTTTTTTAATCGCCAACCTGGTTCGCAGCTCGTTTGTTCTTCAAGGATGGCGACTCGATGTGGCAACACAGTAATCACGCCCCGTTCAAACGATATCCTATTCACTCATTACCGCCCTGTTTACCTACGGTCAGGCATGATGAAAAGGTCGATATCAATCCAAAGTACAAGGTCGTGAAAGCCTCGCCAGCTTAACATTGTCGACAGTTTACCGTAGAATCGCGGCCACTTAGCGACACGCTGTTTGTCAAGAGCATTGCACTTGCCCAAGCGCTTCATATCGATGCTGGTTATCGATATTTCGCTTCGGCCATCATAACAGATGAGAGGTCCCCACCGTGCTTGAAGCCTACCGCCAACATGCAGAAGAACGCGCCGCCGAAGGCGTCCCACCCAAGCCATTGAATGCCGAACAAGTCGCTGCACTGCTTGAACTGCTCAAGACTCCGCCCGCAGGCGAAGAAGAGTTTATTCTTGATCTGATCACCAACCGCGTTCCCCCCGGCGTCGATGAAGCTGCCTACGTCAAGGCGGGCTTTCTGACCGCTATCGCCAAGGGCGAGGCACATTCGCCCCTGATCGACAAGATCCATGCAGTCAAGCTGTTGGGCACCATGCAGGGCGGTTACAACATTGTATCGCTGGTAGAGCTTCTGGATAACGCCGAATTGGCCCAGGAAGTCGGCGAACAGCTCAAGCATACTCTGTTGATGTTCGATGCGTTCCATGACGTGGAAGAGCGCGCCAAGAACGGCAATGCAGTGGCCAAGGAAGTCATTCAATCCTGGGCCGAAGCCGAGTGGTTCCTGTCCAAGCCCTCCCTGGCGGACAAGATTACCCTGACCGTCTTCAAGGTGCCTGGCGAGACCAACACCGACGACCTTTCTCCCGCGCCGGATGCCTGGTCACGTCCCGATATTCCACTGCATGCCAATGCCATGCTCAAGAACGAGCGCGATGGCATCGAGCCCGAGGTGCCCGGTACCAAGGGACCGCTGGCACAAATCGAAGAGGTTAAGGCCAAGGGCTTCCCCGTCGCCTATGTGGGTGATGTGGTCGGCACCGGCTCCTCGCGCAAGTCCGCCACCAACTCGGTGCTGTGGTTCTTCGGCGACGACATTCCTTACGTGCCCAACAAGCGGGCCGGCGGCTTCTGCTTCGGTGGCAAGATTGCTCCCATCTTCTTCAATACCATGGAAGATTCAGGCGCTCTGCCCGTCGAGATGGATGTGTCCAACCTCGAGATGGGTGATGTCATCGACGTCTACCCCTACGAAGGCAAGGTGTGCAAGCACGGCACCGACGAAGTTGTCACCACATTTGAACTGAAAACGCAGCTGATCCTCGATGAAGTCCGTGCCGGCGGCCGCATTCCGCTGATCATCGGCCGTGGTCTCACCGGCAAGGCGCGCGAATCGCTGGGTCTGCCCCAGTCGGACGTATTCCGCCTGCCCGAGCAGCCCGCCGACACCGGCAAGGGCTTTACTCTGGCCCAGAAGATGGTCGGCAAGGCTTGTGGCCTCGAAGGCGTTCGCCCGGGCATGTACTGCGAACCCAAGATGACTACCGTGGGTTCTCAGGACACCACCGGCCCGATGACCCGCGACGAATTGAAGGATCTGGCGTGTCTCGGCTTCCAGGCCGACCTGGTGATGCAGTCATTCTGTCACACCGCTGCCTACCCCAAGCCGGTCGACGTGGATACCCACCACACCCTGCCTGACTTCATCATGAACCGCGGCGGCGTTTCACTGCGCCCGGGCGACGGTATCATCCACAGCTGGCTCAACCGCATGCTGCTGCCCGATACCGTGGGTACCGGCGGCGACTCTCACACCCGCTTCCCGATGGGCATCTCGTTCCCCGCGGGCTCGGGGCTGGTGGCTTTCGCCGCCGCCACCGGCGTGATGCCTCTGGATATGCCGGAGTCGGTACTGGTCCGTTTCAAGGGCAAGCGCCAGCCGGGCGTTACCCTGCGTGACCTGGTTCATGCGATCCCGCTTTACGGTATCAAGCAAGGGTTGCTGACCGTAGCCAAGTCCGGCAAGAAGAACGCCTTTTCCGGACGCGTGCTCGAGATCGAAGGTCTCGACGACCTTACCGTCGAGCAGGCGTTCGAGCTTTCCGACGCCTCCGCCGAGCGCAGTGCGGCGGGCTGTACCATCACGCTGTCCGAAGAGAGCGTGAGCGAATATCTGCAGTCCAATATCACCCTTCTCAAGTGGATGCTGGCCAATGGCTACGGTGACGAACGCACCATCAGCCGTCGCATCGAAGGCATGGAAGCATGGCTTGCCAACCCCAGCCTGATGCGGGCCGACAAGGATGCCGAATACGCTGAAGTCATCGAGATCGACCTCGACGAACTGAAAGAGCCCGTGCTGTGTGCGCCCAATGACCCGGACGATGCCCGTCTGCTGTCCGATGTCGCTGGCGAGAAGATCGATGAAGTCTTCATCGGTTCGTGCATGACCAACATCGGCCACTTCCGCGCCGCTGGCAAGTTGCTCGAGAAACAGCCCGCCGGTAGCCTCAAGACTCGCCTGTGGCTGGCTCCGCCGACCAAGATGGACCAGCATCAGCTAACCGAAGAGGGTTATTACGGCATCTACGGTCGTGCCGGTGCACGCATGGAGATGCCCGGCTGCTCGCTGTGCATGGGCAACCAGGCGCGGGTCGCGGCCAAGAGCACGGTGGTATCCACTTCCACCCGCAACTTCCCCAACCGCCTGGGTGACGGGGCCAATGTCTACCTGGCTTCCGCGGAGCTCGCGGCAGTCGCGGCGGTTGAAGGACGCCTGCCCAGTGTGGAAGAGTATCAGCGTTACATGGGCGAATTTGACGCCATGGCTGGTGAAATCTATCGTTACATGAACTTCCACGAAATCGAGGAGTATCAGAAGATGGCCTCGAACGTGATCCCGGTGGCTCAGGAAGCTTCCTGAGACGGCACCGACTCGTCGCCGATGCTCGCAACATCGCAGACGAAATAGGTTTCGACCCGTGAGTCTGAGCCGATGACCGACACCCCGCCTGCATCGCAGCGCGGGGTGTTTTTATCCATGGAGCAGAAGGAAAAGGAAAGTAGCATGCCTACGATCATTACCCCCGATATCTGTGACACTTATCCCGAAGTGACCGTTCTCAACCCTATCTTTGCCAACTATGGTGGAATAGAAGCGTTTTACGGCCCAATACGCACCATCAAGTGCTTCGAGGATAATTCTCTGGTCAAGCAAGCCGTTGCCGAGCCCGGCGATGGTGCCGTGCTTGTCGTCGATGCCGGTGGCTCACACCGCTGCGCCATGCTCGGCGACATGCTGGCGGAACAGGCAGTGAAGAACGGCTGGGCCGGTGTGTTGATGTACGGCTGTGTTCGCGACGTGGATATTCTGGCCGAGCTGGAACTCGGCGTGCAGGCGATTGGCCATCACCCGCGCAAGAGCGAGAAACGCGGTGAGGGCCAACGCGATGGAGAGGTTACTTTCGCCGGAGCCACCCTGGTGCCGGGGCAATGGTTGTATGCCGATAACAATGGCGTACTCATCGCCACTAACGAACTGAAATTGCCGGTTTAGTGCTTCTGCCGACTTGTCAGGATGGAAGCTGCGATGCCATCCTGATGATTCATTTTCGATGATGTTCCCGTCCATGCTGCCACTTTCCCGCCTTGGCTCCGATGTCGCCAGGACGCTACGCGACCATCTCCGGCCGTTGATTGCGTATCATCTTTTTTTCACTCTGCTCGCCTCGGCCCTGCTGCTCCCCTTGGTCGCCTGGATCATTCGCCATTTTCTGGCACGCCTTCAGCGCACGGTGATCGGCATCGAAGAGTTCATGGCGCTGATATTCAGTCCAGTCGGGTTGCTCACCATGCTGGTGGTAGTGGGGTTGAGCTTCCTGCTGCTCTATCTGCAACATGCTGGAATGATGCTGGTCGCGGTGCGCCCCCGCGACAATCACTATCGATTAGCGTTCGAGGCACTATGGCGGTGCCTGCGCCGGCTTCCCGCATTGTCTGGGCTCGTGGTAATGCAGGTGGGTTCACACTTGCTGCTCCTCGCGCCTTTCATGTTTGCCTGCGCCTGGCTCTATGACTTCTGGCTCGGTGGACTTGATCCTTATTATGTCCAACGCATACGCCCCCCAGCATTCTGGTATTTCCTGGTGTCAGCGCTACCTTTGGTGCTTTGCTGGGCGGCTGTGGCTGCCTGGTTGTACCTACGCTGGCTTCTGGCCTTGCCGGTCCTGATACTCGAGGGCCAGGGGCCCCGTGCAGCCCTCAAGCGCAGTGTCTCGTTGACCCGGGGCTGGCGACGCTCCATCGCGATAGCTATCATCAGCTTGCTCGTACTGATCGTTGCCTTGCCGTTTCTAGTCACCTGGGTATTCGATGAAGTCGTCACCCCGCTTTTATGGTGGCTACCGGAACGTAACGCGGTACTGATTCCCGCCATGCTGGCTTACCTGACCGGCTACGTACTGATAACCCTGACCGTCACCTTTTTGGGTGTTGCCGCCAATGCGCTGCTTTCCGCTTGTCTCTACATGCGACTCGCCCATGAGGCGCCACGACCTTTGCCACCACAGCCGGACGCTCACCCGGGACGTTTGGCGTGGGCCGTCGAGCTTAGTGTTCTGCTCTTTGCTGCCAGCCAGGCATGGTGGATCGTCAACAGCTTCGAAATTCGCGATGAAGTGACGATCATCGCCCATCGCGGTAGTTCAATGACAGCGCCGGAAAACACGATTGCCGCTCTTCAGCAAGCCGTGGCTGACCAGGCCCACTATATCGAGCTCGATGTTCGGCTCAGTGCCGACAACGAAGTTCTGCTCTATCACGACACCAACATGATGCGACTTACCGGTGATCCACGTGAATTCGGCGAGCTGACTCGGCAGGAGCTGCAGGAGTTCGATGTGGGTAGCTGGTTCGGCGACCGTTTCATCGGCGAAACCATCCCCGGGCTGGACCAGGCATTGACGGCGGTACGCGGCAAGGCGGGATTGATGATCGACATGAAACCGCTTCTCGGCGAGGAGCGAGCCTTGGCGGAAGCCGTCTTGACCACGCTGCGCGAAGAAGCCGAACAACGTACCGCGTGTTACCAACGCCTCGATGCCGACCGCCCGGAAGCGCTGACCGAATGTGGGAATCGTGACGTCATGCAGGAGATGCGTCTGGCCACCATGTCCCCCGAGATGGCCACTTACCTCAAGGCTCGTGAACCCGACTTGCGCATCACCCTGCTCGCTCAACTGGTTCTTCCGGGGACGCTCAACCGCAGTGGTTTCGATGCCCTGGGACTACGCCACACGCGCATCAGCGAGGAGGAGATAGAGCTGGCCCATCGTTTCGGTTACGAGATTCATGCCTGGACGGTCAACGGACGCGCACGCATGTCGCAACTTATCGACCTTGGCGTGGACGCCATCATCACCGACTATCCGGTGCACCTGAGAGAGCTGATGGACGAGCGCCGCGAACTAAGCGACGGCGCCCTGATGCTGGTCAAGCTGCGTAACTGGCTACGCCAATGACAGGATAGCGCCAGGAAGGACTCAATCACCCATTACCACCCCTTCCCGGCGCGGATCGGCTCCCCCTCGCAACGTGCCATCTTCCTGACGTACCAGCGCTTGAAGACCGCTGGTCAGTTCTCTTTCACTTACCTCGTGGCCACGTTCTTGCAAGGCTTTCAGTGTTTCCTCGGGGAAGCGATCCTGCTCGAGATATACCGGCCCGCCCAAGGTGATCGCATGGGGCAATTCCAGTGCTTCCTGGGCATCCAACCCCCAATCGCGTAGGGCAGCAAGGGTACGTGCCGTGTAATGGATGATCGCCGCACCACCCGGTGAACCCAGGCTGGCCACCAACTCACCACTTTCCCGCTCGAAGACCAAGGTAGGGCTCATGCTGGAACGCGGCCGCTTACCCGGTTCGACCCGGTTGGCGACCGGTTCTCCATCGACTTCAGGAGTGAAAGAGAAATCAGTGAGCTCATTGTTGAGCAGGTAGCCTCCCGCTAGTCCAGTGCCACCATCGCTCATGATGCGTGACCCGAACGCCTGCTCGATAGTGGTGGTCATGGCCACGGCATTGCCCTCTTCATCCAAGATGCTGATATGGCTGGTGCCGTATTCCGGTTGCTGCGGTTGCGTCGCCCACGAGGTCGCAAGCTCTCCGGGCCGGCCCGGCTCGGCGTTCTCGCCCATGCTTACATCGTTTTCGATCAGCTCGGCGCGGGTCTGCAGGTACTCCGGCGCCAGCATTGTTTTCCAGTCCCCGCCCGGTGCCTCGACAAAATCGGGATCCGCGATATAGCGGCCGCGGTCGGCGAAGGCCAACCGCGAGGCCTCGAGGAATTGATGCAGATAAGTGTCGCCGGGCTCTCCCCCTTCAAGGGGCGCTTCCACCATCGGCAAATGATCGAGAATGCCGAGTATCTGCATGATGGTAAGGTGGCCTGAAGATGGCGGCGGAAAACCGCACACTTCCCATTGTTGCCATGGCGTGCAAAGCGGTTCCCGCTGCACGGCTTCATAGGTATTCAGATCTTCCAGTGTCAACTCGCCTGGGCGCTGCGGGTGTGATTGCACACGCGCCACCAGGTCTTCGGCGAATTCACCTTGATAGAGCGCCGCGCTACCCTGCTCGGCTATGGTACGCAAGATTGCGGCAAGAGCAGGGTTGCGCAGCGTTTCGCCCGCTTCAACCGGCTGTCCGTCTTGCGAGTAATAGAGCGTTCTAGCCAATTCGTCATCTTGCAGATAGGTCTCTTCCGCCACGCTGGTATGCAGGCGAGGGCTCACGGCAAAGCCCTCTTCCGCCAAGGTGATGGCGGGACTGAAAAGGTCCTTCCAGGGTAACTTTCCATGCTCGGCG
This sequence comes from Halomonas sp. Bachu 37, assembly GCF_039691755.1. NCBI lineage: Bacteria > Pseudomonadati > Pseudomonadota > Gammaproteobacteria > Oceanospirillales > Halomonadaceae > Halomonas > Halomonas kashgarensis. Next base: position 1,199,535 of record NZ_CP137552.1, read on the forward strand.
TGAGCCATCTCCAGCACTCTCAACGTGCCCGGCACACCGACGGAAAGCCCGCTGGCAACCGCTTCCATGAACTCCAGCGGCTCACCCTCTTCATTCAGAAACAACGCTTCGTCCACGCCACTCGGTGCCGTTTCGCGGCCATCGTAGGCCTGTACCTCGTTGCCGTCATAATGCATGAGAAATGCCCCACCGCCGATGCCGCTGGATTGCGGTTCCACCAGGGCAAGTACCATCTGTACCGCTACGGTGGCATCAATGGCGCTACCACCCGCCTTGAGTACCTGGTAGCCAGCATCGGTCGCCAGCGGATTGGCTGCCGCCACGGCGAAACGCTCCGCCGACCAGCCCGGTTTCTCTTCATAGCCGGAGGCAACCTCGGGCTCGATCGAAGGGGAATTGTAGGTAAAGGCAAGCGCCGACATCGGCAGCGCCAGCAAGCATGAGAAGGTGCCAAAGCTGAGCCGTTGAAGCATGACCGATTCCTTCAATGAAGTTCAGGAGGGTGAAATGAGCATAGTCGATATTTCCGCATCACAATGCAAACGCCCGGCATAAGCCGGGCGTCTGTCGGAACATGGAGCTAGCGATACGATCAGGCGATCTGTTCTCCCGCCAGCATGAACCAGGTTTCCAGTACCGCATCGGGGTTCAACGAAACGGAATCGATGCCTTGCTCCATCAGCCATTTGGCCAGGTCCGGGTGATCCGAGGGCCCTTGACCACAAATCCCCACATATTTCCCCTGAGCCTTGCACGCCTCGATTGCCATGGCCAACAACTTCTTCACTGCCGGGTTACGCTCGTCGAACAGGTGAGCGACAATACCCGAGTCGCGATCCAACCCCAGCGTAAGCTGAGTCAGGTCATTGGAGCCGATCGAGAAGCCATCGAAATATTTCAGGAACTCATCCGCCAGCAGGGCGTTGGCCGGCAGCTCGCACATCATGATGACTTTGAGACCGTTATCGCCCCGCCTGAGCCCATTGGCTGCCAGGAGCTCCACCACCTCGCGCGCTTCATCCGTGGTACGTACGAACGGCACCATGATCTCGATATTGTCCAGGCCCATCTCTTCGCGGACTCGCTTGAGCGCACGACACTCCAGCTCGAAACAGGGGCGGAAGGCGTCGGAGATGTAACGTGACGCCCCGCGGAAACCGAGCATGGGATTCTCTTCTCCCGGCTCATACAGCTTGCCGCCGATCAGGTTTTCGTACTCGTTGGACTTGAAGTCGGATAGCCGAACTATTACCCGCTGGGGATGGAAAGCCGCCGCCAAGGTGGAAATACCCTCCACCAGCTTGTCGACATAAAAGCTGACCGGATCGGCATATCCCGCCGTACGCAAATCGATGATCTGTTGCAGATCAGAAGGTAGCGTATCGTACTCCAGCAGCGCCTTGGGGTGGACCCCGATCATGCGATTGATGATGAATTCGAGCCGCGCCAGCCCGACCCCGGCGTGGGGCAAGCCAGCAAAACCGAAGGCGCGATCGGGGTTACCCACGTTCATCATGATCTTGAACGGAATCTCGGGCATGGACTCGACACTGGAAACCTTGCAGTCGAACTCCAGCAAGCCTTCGTAGACATGGCCGGTATCGCCTTCGGCACAGGAGACGGTCACGTCCCGCCCCTCTTCCAGCAGCTGTGTGGCGTCACCGCATCCCACCACTGCAGGGATACCCAGCTCGCGGGCAATAATGGCGGCATGACAGGTTCGCCCGCCCCGGTTGGTCACGATGGCCGAGGCGCGCTTCATGATCGGCTCCCAATCAGGGTCGGTCATGTCGGTGACCAACACATCACCCGGATTGACCTTCTCCATCTCATCGGGAGAAAGCACGATCTTTACCGCCCCGCGGCCGATACGCTGACCGATGGCACGGCCGGTAACCAGGGTTCTGCCTTTTTCCTTGAGATGGAAGCGTTCCAGCTTGCCGCCTTCCTGCTGGGACACCACCGTTTCGGGCCGAGCCTGGACGATGTACAGCTCGCCATCGTCGCCGTCCAGCGCCCATTCGATATCCATGGGGCGGCCATAATGCTGCTCGATGGTGACGGCCTGGCGCGCCAATGCCATGACCTGGTCATCGCCGATACAGAAGCGGTTTCGATCGGCCAAGGGAACATCCACGGTAGCGACTGACTTGCCGGCACTGGTCTGCTCGGTATACACCATCTTGATCAACTTGGAACCCAGATTGCGGCGCAATACCGCAGGCCGTGAGGCCGCCAGGGTGGGCTTGTGCACGTAGAATTCATCGGGGTTGACGGCGCCCTGGACCACGGTCTCGCCCAGCCCCCACGAGCCGGTGACGAAAACGGCATCGCGGTAACCGGACTCGGTATCCAGTGTGAACATCACGCCGCTGGCGCCGGTTTCCGAGCGCACCATTTTCTGCACGCCCGCCGATAACGCGACGTTCTCATGAGCGTAGCCACGATGCACCCGATACGAAATGGCACGGTCGTTGAACAGCGAGGCGAAGACCTCATGTACCGCTCGCTTGATATTGTCGAAGCCTTCGATATTGAGGAAGGTTTCCTGCTGGCCGGCAAACGATGCATCGGGGAGATCTTCAGCAGTGGCGGAACTGCGCACGGCGACCTTGAGATCCTGATGCCTGGACTGCAGTGAGTCATAGGCTTCGCGCAGGGCGTTTTCGAACGCCGGGGGCAGGGGCGTATCGATAATCCACTGACGAATCTGCGACCCTACCGTAGCCAGTTCCTTTACATCATCCACATCCAGCCGAGCCAAAGCCTGGTTGATGCGTTCGTTGAGTCCTTCATGGGACAGAAACTCACGGTAGGCATGAGCGGTGGTGGCAAAGCCTCCCGGCACCGTGACGCCGGCGCCCGCCAGGTTCGAAATCATCTCGCCGAGTGATGCGTTTTTTCCCCCCACGCGTTCGACATCGGCCATACCTAGCTGATTGAACCACAGAATGTACTCTTCCACGCAACCCCCTTGTATAACGCTACCGTTTGGCCCAGGAGGGCCGCCAGAAATGGACGCTGTCACCCTATCACCGCACCGGGGTATTCGCCATTGGTCTAACATCGAAGGGAGTGAAGGTTTTTTACAACAAACAGGGGAATTCGCTCATTTCTGTAGTCGCGCCGCAGGAAATTTCAGCTACGAGAGTAAACCCGATGCACGAGCAAGGGGAAGAGGCGAAAACCGTTGTACACTCCAGAGCCTCGGCCGACAATACCGTTTTCTTATACTTATTCGTGCAAGGGCCAGGCAGATGACACGCACCGCTTTTTTCATTTCCGATGGTACTGGTATAACGGCGGAGAGTCTGGGACGCAGCCTGTTAGCGCAGTTTTCCAATGTCGAAATCGCCATGATAACCAAGCCCTACGTGGACACACTGGACAAGGCGCGGGAGCTGCTCAAGGTGATCGAAGCGACAGCAGCCCGGGACGGCCATCGCCCCTTGATCATCGACACCATCGTCGACCAGGGCATACGAGATGTCATTCGCCAGGCGCCGGGCTTCAAGGCGGATATCTTCTCTACCTTCCTTGAGCCGCTGGAACAGGAGTTGAATACCCACTCCTCCTACAGCGTGGGGCGCACCCATTCGATCGGCAGCGAGGATGTCTACATGGATCGCATCCATTCGGTACATTTCGCCCTGGACAACGATGACGGCGCTCGAACCCATCAATACGACCAGGCCGATATCATTCTCGTCGGCGTATCACGCTGCGGCAAAACGCCGACGTCACTTTACCTGGCACTTCAATTCGGAATTCGTGCGGCCAACTATCCGCTCACCGAAGATGACCAGGACGAGGATGGCGTCCTGAAACTGCCGAAATCCCTCGCTCCGCATCGCCACAAGCTGTTCGGCTTGACCATCGACCCGCGGCGCTTGGCCGCCATTCGCCATGAACGGCGGCCCAACAGCCGTTACAGCTCAATGGATCAATGCATGCAGGAAGTGGAACAGGCGGAATCGCTCTACCGTACGATGAATATCCCCTCTATCGACACCACCCGCTTTTCCGTTGAGGAGATATCCACCCGCATGATTGCCGAAACCGGTTTGGCACGGCGCTTCTCGCCCCGTTGAATGAACTCATCACGCCCCGGCCCATGGCTGTGGGCGCTGAGTCATAGCCCCTTGGGAGCGAAGATGCCGGGTGCGTTGCGCCAGTAGCCCTTGTAGTCCATGCCGAAACCGAACACATAACGGTCCACGACTTCCAGGCTGCAGTAATCGGCCTTGAGCCCCGGCACCGCCTTGCGATCGTGAGTCTTGTCGACTAGAACCGCGGTGGTGATGCTGGCTGCCTTGGCCTCTCGGCAGTAGGCCAGGATCGCCGCCAACGTCGCGCCTTCGTCCAGAATGTCATCGACGATCACGACGTGACGCCCCGCCATGGGAATCTCGGGCGAGACCCGCCAGAAAAGCTCTCCGCCACGCAACTCATTGCGATACCGGGTGGCATGCAGGTAATCCACTTCCAGGGGAAAACCCAGACGAGTCAAGAGATGGCCGGTAGTGATCAAGCCGCCATTCATCACGCAATAGAATACGGGCAGTTTATCGCCCAGGTCCCGGGTAATTTCTGCGGCCATTCGATCCAGGGCAAGCTCGACTTCCTCTTGGGAAATCAGGCAATCGGCGTTATCCATGACCTCACGCATGGTGGCAAGAGACTCTAACGCCTCCTTATCCAGCTTCGGCATTGCTGCACTGCTCCATTGGTAACTGATGGGAAAAACATATACATAAAAACATAGACATAACCGTCATGAGTAAAACGGTTATGGGTAAAAACGCTTGAAATCTATTGCGGACCCTAGCGACATGAACAGGATGGAACTCGCACAGACCTAATGCGCCGATGGATCAGCTAGAGCCCTCGGCGGCAAGTGCCTCGAGACGGGCATGGGTGCGACGCCATCGGGCCAGAGCGGTCAGGGCTTCCAGATTCGGCCTGGCTCGGCCATAGCGCAATTTTGCAGCTCGACGGCAATCTAGGCTCTCGCAACTTTCCAGCACCTCAACCGCCGCCTCGCGGTCGTTGCATACCAGCAGCATGTCGCAGCCGGCATCCAGCGCGGCCCGAGCCCGCTCACTGGGGCTCCCCGCCTCGTGGGCACCGGCCATGCTCAAGTCATCGGAAAATATACAGCCCTTGAAGCCCAGAGACTCACGCAACATTCCCAGCCAGCTCGGCGAGAACCCTGCGGGACGCGAATCGAAGGCGCTGTAGACGACATGTGCCGGCATGATGCCATCCAGCTGGGAGGCAAGGTGGGTGAACGGTACAAGATCGGTGGCCTTCAGGGTGTCCAGCGAACGTTCATCCACCGGCAACTCCAGATGAGAATCGGCAGCTATTCCGCCATGGCCGGGGAAGTGCTTTCCTACCGCCGCCATGCCGGCTTCGTGCAAGCCGTGGATAAAGGCCTCCCCCAGGCGAGCCACCCGTTTGGGGTCGGCACCGAAGCTACGATCGCCGATCACGCTGGAAACACCGGTATCAACATCAAGCACCGGGGCAAAGCTCAGATCGAGTCCGCAAGCAGCCATCTCCATGCCCAGCAACCATCCGGCGTCCTTGGCGATACGCAGCGTGGTTTCAGGATCTTCCTGATAAAGCCCGCCTAAAGTGGCCATCGACGGCAATCGCGTCACACCGGACTGGATGCGCTGCACCCGCCCCCCCTCCTGGTCCACCGATAGCAACAACTCGGGCCTTATCCGGCGAATATCGGCGCATAGCTCACGCACTTGAGTGCCATCGACAACATTGCGCGCAAACAGAATCACACCACCGACGGCGGGATGCTGCAATAACCGCTCATCATCCTTGGTCAGGTGTGTCCCCTCGAGGTCGAGCATCACGGAGCCGATCGTCTGGGTCATGGAGTGACATCCTGAAAATGGGGCGATAATTCTAGACCAAAGTGGTGCCTGGATGCGACAGCAACGCAAACACAGCCATTAGCCTCGAGATTCCATCACACCTCTCACGAATGAGCGCCGTTATTTCACCCGTGAATCCATACAGCAGTGCCTGGCCTGGCCTGGTCGAACAGCGCCATAAGGTCTGCGTCGCGCATGCGTATACAACCATGGGAGCGCGCGACACCCATCGGCTGGTCGAGAGGTGTACCATGCAGATAAATATAGCGTCTTTGGGAATCCACGCTCCCGCCCCGATTGACACCAGGCTCCAGTCCGCACAGCCAGAGGATCCGCGTCAGTATCCAGTCGCGCTCGGGATAGCGCTCGGCCAAGGCTTCGCTAAAAATCTCACCGGTCGGCCGACGGCCGCGAAACACACTTCCCGGCGGCTTTTCCCGACCGATATGGGCACGAATATAGTGCCATCCCAGCGGGGTTCTGCCGCTACCCTCCTCCTGGCCGGTTCCCGCTTGTGCCGTGGAAACCTGACATGACCATTGCACCTCCTGACCGTGCCATAGCACCAGGCACTGGTCGGCAATATCGATTTCCACCCAGGCAGCAGCTTTCGGAGGAAGGGTTTCAAGTCGCGGCGTGTACATGACGCTCCCCTGCCGGTTCCGGCAACGGTGCATTCATCGCCGCGACCACCACCGGGCGCATGCGGCGAACCAGATCCTTTACCGTTACCTGTTCCTGATAATCCTTGGCGGCAATGTCGCGCAAAGCGTCCAGTCCCGAAAGCGTGAAGATCACCGTCCCCAACATGAAATGAAGGCGCCAGAAACGTTCGGCATCGGGCAGCTCGGGAGTTGCCTGGCGGACCAGTTCGGTAAAGCGTGTGAAAGCTTCCCCGTACTCCGACTGGATATGCCGGCGCAAATGTCCTTGGGCCTGGCTATAGGCAAGCCCCAGAAGACGCATGAACACTTTTAGGCTGTTGCGTTCCGCCGGTACTTCCAGAACCGTCCTGGCCATGGTCTCGAGCAGTTCTTCCAGCGGGATGACTTGTCCGTTGTAACGGTTTTCCAACTCATCCAGAGCCGCATGAAAGCGCTGGGTAAAGGGATCGAGATAGCGGGAAAAAACGGCTTGTATCAATGCTTTCTTGGAACCGAAGTGATAATTGACCGCCGCCAGGTTGACCTTCGCCTTGCTGGTGATATTGCGCAAGGATGTCTCCGCAAACCCCCTTTCGGCAAACAGCACCTCCGCCGTATCGAGAATACGGGTAACGGTATCAGATTGGGCCATAGGGGAGCTCTCCGGATAAACGTATGTTTAAAACAGAACAAAAGCTTACGTTATTGCAGATCGACTCTCAACGATTGAAATGCCGTGGAATTTCAATTAGTAAATTCTATTTTAAAACGCACGACTGAAGCTGACGAGTAGTACTGACGAACTAGAGCTTGAACAGGACGGAACATGATAGGTCGGATTGGGTCATATACTGGACAGAGCAACATGCTGTATACTTAACCATTAGTGTAATGTTAACACGACCATTTTCAGCAACTTGACGACTCCATGGAGCTTGCCATGTCTCGACCCTTAACAGCTCGCCAACAACATGTCTACGACTTCATCGTAAAGACCATGAACGAGCTGGGATATCCGCCGACACGGGCAGAGATCGCCAAAGCGCTTGGCTTTCGCTCACCCAATGCTGCAGAAGAGCATCTACGGGCGCTGGAGCGCAAGGGGGCGATACGCATCATTCGCCATACTTCCCGTGGTATCCGCCTCCCCTCGCAGGAGCCACAGGAACCGGCGGAGCTTATGGAAGGGACGGAAAGCCCGGCGGAAGCCACCTTTCCACAAGGCTTGCCGGTGATCGGTGAAGTTGCAGCCGGCAGTCCGGTACTCGCCGCTGAGCATATCGATCGTTACTGCCCGCTGCCTCCTGAGTACTTCACTCCCCGTGCAGATTACCTGTTGCGCGTGCGCGGTTTATCGATGAAGGATGCCGGCATTCTGGAGGGCGATTTGCTTGCGGTGCATCGTACCGAGAAGGTACGTAACGGCCAGATCGTCGTAGCCCGTCTGGGAGAGGAAGTCACGGTGAAACGTTTCTTGCGTCAGGGTCACCGAGTGACGCTTGAAGCGGAAAATGCCGATTTCCCTGCTATCGAAGTGGATCTACGCCATCAGCCCCTGGAAATAGAAGGTGTGGGTGTCGGCGTCATCCGTGGCGGCAATGGCCAGGCCTTGGGCTAGCGAGACAGGGACTGTCGCAAGGATGCATCACTCCTTACTTACTCCTCGTCATTTGGTATCGATGTAGCGGTGGCCGTTCAAGGTGGCCACCCATTCGGGACGATACACCACCATGATGCTGAACAGCATGCCGGTGATAAGCGCCTCAGAGGGCATCAGTAACGGCAAGAACCGCGCATACTCCTGCGCCAGGTAGAAGGCGTCGGGACTCGTCGTTCCCGCCCAGACCGCCAATACGACAGTCAACCCACCCGCCAGGGTCGCCAGAGCGGACCCAAAGAAGCCACACACAAAGATATAAACCATCAGATGGTCGGGTAGATAGCGATCCACCAGGCGCCAGACCACCACCACCACCAGCGCCGGTATCACACCGGTGACCAGGATGTTGACGCCCAGCAGCGGCCAGTCATTGCGCCCGATCGCGATCATGGCGCCATTCACCAGCACGTTGGTAATCAGGGCCAGGGGCGCCTTGAACAGCAGCGTCATCAGGGCGGTAAAAACCAGATGAAGGGTCAACCAGTCGACCGCCTGGGCACGCATCTGCCACATCAAGGCAATGGCGACCGTCGCTCCCAACCAGCGATGCTGCAGTGCAGAGTCTTCTATTAGCGTCCGCCAAGGGCGCTGCTGCAGCGCCAGCAATACAAATCCGACGGCCAGAAGCGCGCCAAGCCATAGCACCCATGGAGCCAATACCACTTCGTCAAACGACATACCCCTTTTTCTCCGTCGGGTCCGCTTAACTGAATACCACGGTCTTGTTGCCGTGAATCAACACTCGATCTTCCAGATGCCAGCGCAAGCCTCGCGCCAGCACTGCCTTCTCCACATCCCGCCCGAACCTCACCAGGTCCGTTGGCGTATGGCAATGGCTGACTCGATGAATATCCTGCTCGATGATAGGCCCAGCATCCAGTTCCTCAGTGACATAGTGACAGGTGGCACCGATAAGCTTAACGCCCCGTTCATAGGCCTGGTGGTAGGGCTTGGCACCGGCAAAAGACGGCAGGAAACTGTGATGGATATTGATCACCTTGCCGATATAGCGCTGGCATAGCGCCGGGGGCAATATCTGCATGTAGCGAGCCAGGACGATACAGTCGGCTTCCATTGCGTCGATACAGGCCTGAACCTTGGCAAAAGCGGACTCCTTGTCGGCTGGATCCACCGGCACATGGTAATACGTGATGCCATACCACTCCGCCAAGGAGCGCATATCGTCGTGGTTGGAAATCACCCCGACGATATCGCAGTCCAACTCCCCCGCCTGCCAGCGATACAGCAAGTCCACCAGGCAGTGGGACTCCCGGGAGACCATCAGCACCACCCGCTGTCGCTTTCGCGTATCGGTCAGAGCCCATTGCATCTCGAATTCCCGGGCCACCGGTTCGAAGGCTAGCCGCAGAGAGGCAGACGACATCTCCAGCGAATCGGCCAGAATTTCGTAACGCATGAAGAAGCGCCCGGTCTCGAGATCGGAATGCTGGCTGGCCTCGGTGATCGATCCTCCCTGCTGGGCAATAAAGCCCGATACTCGAGCGACAATCCCGACCTTGTCGGGGCAGGAAACAATCAAGCGATAATAATGAGACATGAACCAACCATCTTAGGGGAAGACGAAAAAGATCGAGTCCCGCGGCGCTTGACGCTGAGCGGAACCGACAACGATGCGGCCTAGTCTAGCGAAACCCGAGACGCCACGCACCGCCTCTCGCCTTCCGATTGTGAGACCTTGCTTCAATCCCGTATAGTTACGATCTACATTCAAGGTTTACGTTTATCAATGTTTTCACCGCGTGTTCATGTTCGCCCCCGCCGTCGCCAGCCACTGCACTTCTTGCCACTGGGCGGCTGTGGTGAAATCGGGATGAATCTGAGCCTTTACGCTTACGATTCACACTGGATCAGTATCGATTGCGGCATGATGATTCGGCAGGACCTGCCCGATTCTCCTCTTCAGGTCCCCAATCTGGATACGGCCAAGGCCCTGGGCATCATCCCCCAGGCCCTTTTCATCACCCATGGACATGAAGATCATATTGGCGCGGTAGCCTGGTTGTGGCCACACTGGGGATGCCCCATCTACGCCACACCACTGGCTGGGGCGCTGCTACGCTTGAAATTCGCCGAGCGCAACTTGAGTCCCGCCGCAATACATATCGTCGAACCCGGCGAGGCCCTGGAAAGCGGTCCCTTTACCTTGCGCTACCTGCCAGTCACCCACTCCATTCCCGAAAGCTGCGCCTTGATGGTATCGGTTGGTCCATACCGTCTACTGCATACTGGTGACTGGAAACTCGACTCGGATCCGTTAATCGGCACTCCGGTAACGGCAGCGCAATTTCGCGCCCTGGCTCCCGTCGACCTGGTGGTCGGCGATTCCACCAACGCACCGATGCCCGGCCATTCAGGGAGCGAAGGCGAGGTCGCTGCCGCCCTGGAGCGCACCTTGCGCCAATGTCCCGGCCGAGTCGTGGTGTCATGCTTTGCCAGCAACCTGGCGAGAATCAGCGCAATCGGCCAGGCGGCAAGACGTTGCGGGCGTAGAGTCAGTCTGATGGGACGCTCCATGGAGCGCATGGTGTCGGTCGCACGCGGTCTGGGTTACCTTGAAGACTTTCCCTCTCTCGTTCCTCTCCACGATCTGGGTTACTTGCCTCCCGACGAAATCGTGGTCATTGCCACCGGTAGCCAGGGCGAACCGCGAGCGGCACTGCATCGCCTGGTCCAGGGACACCACCCGCTTTTCGAATTGAAGCCTGACGATAGCGTCATTTTTTCGGCAAAGGCGATTCCCGGAAACGAGCGCCTCATCGAGCGTTTGAAGCAAGGCCTCGACCGTCTCGGCGTAACAGTTTATGACGAGTTCTCTCATCCCGAACTGCATGCCACTGGGCACCCGGCGCAAGAGGAACTCAAGAAACTTTATCAGTGGCTTCAGCCGGGTCACTTGCTGCCCGTCCATGGGGAAGCGCGTCATCAGCAGGCCCATCAGCAACTTGCCTCCGAGCTGGGCATCGAGGCACCCTTGGCGCCGGTCAATGGCGATCTCATTCGCTTCGACAACGATGGGCTTAACCTCGAGCGCCGTCATCCTCAGCCACCCTGCATCGTCAGCCAGAACAGCGTGGTTCCCCACCCAGGGCTTGAAGCGAACAATAGAAACAGACGCCACGGCAGTCTTTACCTGGCTCTTTCGGTTACCGCTACTGAAACCGGCTGGAGTCGCATCGGCAGGCTGATTCTGGATAATAGTGAAACGAGCCCGATGGATGAACAAAGCTTTACCGACTGGCTGGACGAGCAAGTGGAGGAGATACATGCCGAGACGCTGGCAGAACTGAGGTTAGCGTTGCAACCCCGCTTGATAGGTTGGCTTGCCGAACACCTGCATCGTATGCCCGATGTCCATTTGCAGATAATGGCAGCGGAAATGCCCGCCGATTCCTGAGCCAGGTCGGGATGGTTGTCAGTACACCGCAAGCGATGTAGGTATCATCTTCGCTTATTTCTTCTTGGGAGGACGGCCGCGCCTGGGTGTTTCAGCAATCAGGTCATCCATCGACAATCCTGCGCTTTCCATGGCCTCGCGAATCTCCGCAAGCTTTTTTTCCTTCCTTGCCTCTTGTTGACGACGCTCGATCTCCAGCTGCTGCTTGTGTTCGATGACCTCCTGAATGACCGTGGCCAGTTTATTCAACTGTTCCATGCTCAATTGTCGCGCAGCGGCACGGGCGACATTCTTGTTTCGGGCAAATTGTTCCAGCGTCTCGCCTGCCATACTTTACTCCTTGAGACATTAGTTGAAATCCATGATCGCTTTCTGGTGAAACAGCAAGATTCATCTTGTTGTGTAAAAAAGTATAACGATCAACAGAGACTTGGCAAGGAGTACGACCAGCGCCTATTTTTCATCAAATGCCTCCCAACGCTGAGCGTCCCGCTGGTCCGAGGCACGCTCCTTTACCCAATAAGCGCCCTTTTCGGCGTGCTCCTTTTTCCAGAAAGGCGCCCGGGTCTTGAGGAAGTCCATGATGAAATCACAAGCGCAGAATGCCTCTCGTCGATGTGCCCCGGTTACCATTACCAGCACGATAGGATCGCCCGGACTTAGATAGCCCACCCGATGGATGATTCGCACACCGTCCAGCGTCCATCGCCGCGCTGCCTCCTGGGCGATAGCGTCAAGACTGGCTTCCGTCATTCCCGGATAGTGCTCGAGTGTCAAACCCGTCACCTCGGGGGTTTCATTGAAATCCCGCACCAGACCAGTGAAACTAACCACCGCACCAATATGCGTATTGCCAGCCAGCAATGCCTGCTGCTCGTGGCCGATATCAAAGTGTTCTTCCTGAACCTTTACCGATAGCTGCATGGCTACATCATCCTCCCGTCACAGGCGGGAAGAAGGCCACTTCATCGTCATCGGTGACCCGTGTAGTGTCATTTGCCATGACCTGGTTGACCGCACAAAGTACCCGCTCCTCACTCAATAAAGCGAAACGAGAATCGCGCTGCACAAGCGCCGACTTCAAACCCGCCACATCACGCCTGGGTAAGCTATCCAGACTTAGCACAATGTCATTGATATTCAGGCGTTCCCGCAGTTCGGCGAGGAACTTGATCCGCACACAGGGGGAAGGACAACGCTCACCCAACGATACTTCTCCCGTCGCGCCTTCTCCGGTGACAATCGGCACGGGCGCAACGTTTTTATTTTCACGCTGATAATCACCGCTCTTGCCGCCCTGCTTCTTATCCAGCTGGATAGCTTCGATCCGCATATCCTTGTCGACGGCCTTGCACATGTCGTACAGGGTGAGACACGCCACGGAAACCGCCGTCAATGCTTCCATTTCCACACCGGTGCGTCCATGCAGGCGGCAGGTAGCCTTCACTTCCACGCAAGAGCGCGAGGAATCCAGCGTAAAATCGACTGACACCTTGGACAGCGCCAGGGAATGGCAAAGCGGAATCAGCTCGTGAGTTCGCTTGGCCGCCTGTATTCCGGCGATACGCGCGGTGGCCAGGACATCGCCCTTGGGCAGCCCACCTTCAGCCAGCAGCGCCAATGTTGCGGGCTGCATGTTGATTCGCCCCGATGCCACGGCCTCCCGGTGGCTTTCTGGCTTGTCTCCAACATCCACCATGTTGGCTTCCCCATGCGCGTTAAGGTGCGTCAGTGGCATCTTGTCTCCCTCTTCATGGCTGTATGGCTGTGTATCGTCTCGTAAACCTGATGCAGACGCCACGGCTTATCGTGTCGGCTTGTCTTCGGTCAGGCCTCGACTTATCTCTTGCTTCCACTTGGCCGGCCAGGCCGCCACCCAATCGGCGATTGCGCTAATATCGTCAAGTTCCAATCTCGCCACGTCATCGGCGAGCGCCAGTTCATCCAGACAGTTCGACGCCACCGCCCTTATCCAGCCATTCTGGTTGACAAGCTGATCGGAACCGACCGACTCGCGATAAAGTGCCAACTTGGGAATCGGCCAGTTCTTGAACCCCTCCACCAGAATCAAGTCGGGTTCGTGGCTATATAACGAATGAATCAAGTGGGCCAGGTCAGGCTCCTGCTGACCGGGCGTTTCCATCATCAAGGCAAAACGGTTGCGCGACGCTACCAGCATGGGACTCGCACCGGCAACACGCAGGCGATGGCTATCCTTGCCCGGCTGGTCCACGTCGAATTCATGATGAGCATGCTTGATAACGGCCACGCACAACCCTCGTAAACGCAGCAAAGGCAAGAGCGTTTCCAATAACGTGGTCTTGCCGGTACCACTCCACGCAGCAATTCCCAACAGAGGGAACTCCGGTTCGAATCGCAACGTGGCCGGTGTGGACATGTTTCTTATCCTCTCTCACGGTAGTGTGTCTCGTTTAATCGCGCTTCCAGCGCTTGGCACTGGTCGAGGCTATTCAAATTGATGAATGCGTCGGGACAATCGCTGAAATCCACTTCCATGACCTTGTGAGTTGCAAACCAGGTGGTCACCTTGCGCTCCCCTCTAGCCAAGGCCTGTTTCAGGCTATCGACAAGCCCTCGGTGCAAAAGTGCCACCACTGGATGGTTGCGTTCACCATCATGCGCCACGGCGATATCGGCCTTGCCGATGCCTGCCGCCAGACGCGCGACCAGGTCAAGGGGCAAGACGGGAGTATCGCAAGGCACCAATAGCACCCACCGGGTAGGACTGGTTTTCAATCCCGCCTGGATTCCCATCAGCGGACCTTGATACCCCTTCTGCTCATCCGATACCACAGTCACGCCGCGGCGGGAGTATTCAGTGCAGTGGCGATTGGCGCTGATGATGATGTCATTGACCTGCCCCTGGAGCCGCGCCATGACATGATCGACCAACGCCACCCCGGCCAGGCTTTCCAGCCCCTTGTCCACGCCGCCCATGCGCCGCCCTCTGCCACCGGCGAGAATGACGCCGGTGATCTCATGGCGTCCGGGTGCGCACGAGATCCTACTCATCGTCTCCCGCCCTGGGCAGCAGCCAGTTCAACACGATGCCCACCAGGGCCGCCAGGCTGACGCCTTGTAGCGTGAATTGTCCGCCACCGAACTGCATCCCGCCGATGCCGAAGACCAGAATCAAGGAGACCACCACCAGATTGCGCGGCGCGGTAAGCGACGCCCCAGCGCGTACCAGCGTGTTCATGCCGATTACGGCAATCGAGCCGAACAACAGCGTCATGATGCCCCCCATGACCGGGCCGGGAATGGTCTGCAACAAGGCGCCGAGCTTGGAAACGAATGCCAGCAGAATAGCAATCACCGCTGCTACCAGCATGTATTTGGGATTGAAGGCACGGGTCAACGTCACCGCCCCTGTCACTTCGGAATAGGTGGTGTTCGGCGGGCCACCGAACAGCGCCGCTATCGTGGTGGCCAGACCATCACCCAACAAGGTACGGTGCAGCCCCGGTTTTTCCAGATAATTGCGGCGTGTTACCGAGCCGATCGCCACCATGTCGCCGATATGTTCGACGGCCGGGGCGATAGCGACCGGAATCATGAACAGAATGGCCGCCCAATGGAACGCTGGGGCGGTAAAGTTGGGCAGTGATACCCACGCTGCCTCGCGTACCGGAGTGAAATCCACGACTCCCATCAACAAGGCCAGGCAATATCCCGTGACGATGCCACCCATGATAGGAATGAGACGCAGCAGGCCGCGTCCGAACACCGCCAGCACCAAGGTTACCAGTAAGCTGGCCATGGAAAGAAAGATGGCGGCAGGATAATCGATGTTGTCGCTGGTTTCCCCCGTGGCCATGCTCACTGCCACCGGTGCCAATGCCAGGCCGATCACCATGATTACCGGCCCCACCACTACCGCCGGTAGCAACCGGTGCAGCCAGGCGGTTCCCTTGAGCCTGACGGCCTGGGCAATCACCACGTAGACCAGCCCCGCCGCCATCAAGCCACCCATCGTCGCCGGAATACCGAAGTTGGCGATGGAGCCTTGGATGGGAGCAATGAAGGCAAACGACGAGGCAAGAAAAACTGGCACGCTCTGCCGCGTGACGAGATGGAACGCCAGGGTCCCCACTCCTGCGGTAAACAGAGCCACGCTCGGGTCCAGGCCTGTGAGCAACGGCACCAATACCAGCGCGCCAAAGGCCACAAATAGCATTTGCGCCCCGGTCAACAGAGTATGAAGTGTGGAATCCGCCTTGGCGGCAGAGGGAGGGACACTCATCTTTTTTGGCTCCATGAGAATCATCAGGACAAAAAAATACCCCCGACGCTGGCTGCGCAAGGGGCTTTATCGAACGGAACGCTTATCGGGTTCCAAATATCTTGTCACCGGCATCGCCGAGCCCGGGAACGATGTAACCATTTTCATCCAGGCGTTCGTCAACCGAGGCGGTATAGATCTCGATGCCGGGGTAAGCCTCCTCGACACGCCGGATACCTTCGGGCGCCGCCACCAGCACGATCACCTTCATATGCTTGCAACCCCGGTCACGCAGCATGTCCAGAGTCGCGACCATGGAACCGCCTGTGGCCAGCATGGGATCGATGACAATCGCCATGCGTTCTTCGATATCATTGGCGAACTTGGCGAAATAAGGTACGGGCTGCAGGGTTTCCTCATCGCGGTAAAGCCCCACGACGCTGACCCGAGCACTGGGAATCAGGTCCGTCACCCCTTCCAGCATGCCCAGCCCAGCCCGCAGAATGGGGACGATGGTGACTTTCTTGCCTTTGAGGCGTCGGGTATCGATCGGCGCGCCGTTCCAGCCTTCGATTTCGTGTGTTTCCAGCTCCAGATCCTTGGTTGCCTCATAGGTGAGAAGCTTGGCCACTTCTCCCGCTAGTTCGCGAAAGCTTTTCGTGCTTAGATCGACTTCGCGCATCAGCCCCAGCTTATGCTGAACCAGCGGATGATCAATGGCATATACACTCATGGGGCAAACCTCATTGCGGCAGATAGCGGGAACGACCTTGGTCGTAGGTCACACATAAAATTGCGCGCCATTCTACTCTCAACCAGCGTCAAGGTTAAGGGGAATCAGGTAACTGCCAATCAATCGGCTCACGGCCATTGAGTGCCAGGAACTCATTGGCTTGAGAAAACTGACGCGAACCGAAAAAGCCACGATGGGCGGAGAGCGGAGAAGGATGTGGCGATTCCAGAACGAGATGGCGCTGCTGGTCGATCAGGCTCTTCTTCTGCCTGGCATGAGCGCCCCACAGCAGAAATACGCTAGGCTCGGCATTTTCACTTACTGTGCGGATTGCCTTGTCGGTAAACGCCTCCCATCCCTTTCCGCGGTGGGCGCCGGCGTTGCCTTGTTCGACCGTCAGCGAGGCATTGAGCAACAGCACGCCCTGGCGCGCCCAGGGTTCGAGAAAGCCATGCTTGACCGGCACGAATCCGACGTCTGCGGCCAATTCCTTGTAGATATTGACCAGGGACGGTGGTACCCGAACCCCCGGCTTCACGGAGAAACTCAACCCATGCGCCTGATCGGGGCCGTGATAAGGGTCCTGCCCCAGAATGACAACCTTGACGCTTTCCAGCGGGGTCAACTGAAACGCCCGGAACCAGTTCGAAGAGTGCGGATAGATGACCTTCTTGGCGGCCTTCTCATCCGCCAGGAAACGCTTCAGTTCGCGCATGTAGCCAGCATCGAACTCGTCACCCAGATAACGATTCCAGTCGGCCGGAAGCGGGCTTGCCGTCATTACCTTTTCACCTGATCCACCAAGGGCTCGACATATGCCACGCCCATGTCCCAGGGAAACTGAATCCAGCAGTGTTGACCCACTTCCGTCAGATACTGGTCCACCAGTGGGCGGCCCTCGGGTTTTGCATAGATAGTGACGAAATGCGCCTTGGGAAGCATTTCGCGCACCGCACGCGCTGTCTTGCCGGTATCCACCAGGTCATCCACGAGCAGCCACCCTTCACCGTCGTGGTCGACTCCCTTCATGATATCCAGACCACCTTGATCCATATGGTCGTAGCTCTTGATACAGATGGTATCGATCAGGCGCACATTCAATTCACGGGCTATCAATGCCGCCGGGATCAAGCCTCCCCGGGTGATCGCCACGATGCCCTTGAAGTCACGTTCGACCAGCTGATGGCATAGCTGACGTACATCCCGATGAAGCTGATCCCAGGATACGGTGAAATGTTGATGATAGCGTTCGCTGCTCATGGGTCGGTGTTACTCGTTTTCGGTAAAGGAACAAACCGCGAAGACACCATAACCGGCTTCGCGAATCTTGGCGGAACCACCCAGCTCGGGCAAGTCGATGATGGTGGCGGTTTCCACGACTTGTCCCCCACTACGCTGAATCAGGTTGGCGGCGGCCAGCATTGTGCCACCGGTAGCGATCAGATCATCCATCAACAGAATTCGATCGTGCGGTTTGAAGGCATCGGCGTGCAGCTCCACTTCGGAATGACCGTACTCGAGCGTGTAGGTCTCGCTGATGGTCTTGAAAGGCAGCTTGCCTTTCTTGCGTACCGGCACAAAGCTGCAACCCAGCTCATAGGCCAGCGGCGCCCCGATGATGAAGCCGCGCGCGTCGATCGCCGCGATGGCATCCAGGTTCATTTCCTGATAGCGATGAACAAAGCTATCGATCAGCTTGCGAAATGCCGCGCTATTTTGCAGAAGCGGTGTAATGTCGCGGAAATTGACCCCGGGTTCAGGCCAATCGGAAACCGTGCGGATGACGGACTTGATGTAGTCGCCGTAGATGCTCATCGCGTCTCTCATAGAAGGGAAAACAAAGGCTCGGATTAATCCAGAAACAGATACTTGATCGCGAACAGCAGCGCCAGACAGATGACAGCCGGATTGAGGTCCTTGAAACGACCCGACAGCAGCTTGATGCCAGCATAGCTGATAAAGCCAAGCGCGATGCCTTCGGCGATCGAGAAGGTCAACGGCATGGCCAAGGCTGCGATCAACACTGGAGCCGCATCAGTGGCATCATCCCAATTGGCATGAGCCAGGCTGCCCGCCATCAGTACCGCCACGTAGAGCAGCGCCCCGGCGGTGGCATAGGCGGGTATGGAACCGGCCAAGGGCGCGAAGAACAAGCTGATAAGGAATAGTGCCGCCACCACTACCGCGGTCAACCCCGTACGACCACCGGAGACGATACCGGCCGTGGATTCAATATAGCTGGTGGTGGTGGAGGTACCCAGCGCGGCGCCTGCCATGGATGCTCCACTGTCGGCCATCATGGCGCGACCGATTCGCGGCAGCTTGCCATCCTTGTCCAGCAACTTGCCCCTCTGGGCCACACCGATCAGCGTACCCGAAGTATCGAAGAGATCCACGAACAGAAACGCGAAGATGACGCTCAGCATCGCCACGTCCAATGCACCCATGAGGTCCATGGCCATGAACGTGGGCGCGATGGAGGGAGGCATCGACATGAAGCCGCCGTATTCGTTGTGCCCCAGCACCATCGAAAGCACGGTAACGCCGAGGATGCCGATCATGACCGCGCCGGTAACGTTCAGGTAGGCAAGTGCCGTAATCACGAAGAATCCCAAAAATGCGTACAGGGCAGCCGGCTCGGAGAGGTCACCCAAGGCAACATAAGTCGCCGGATTGGCCACCACGATTCCCGCGTTTTTCATCGCGATCATGGCCAGGAACAGACCGATACCGGCGGCGATGCCCAAGCGCAGGGAGAGTGGTATGGAATTGATGATCCACTCGCGAATGCGGAAGATGCTCAGCAGAAAAAAACAGAAGCCCGAGAAGAACACCGCACCCAGGGCGGCTTCCCAGCTGTAACCCATGCCAAGCACGACGCCGTAAGTGAAAAAGGCATTCAAGCCCATACCCGGGGCCTGGGCGATGGGATAATTTGCCCACAGCCCCATGATCAGACAGCCCACGGCAGCCGCCAGACAAGTCGCCACGAACACTGCCCCATAATCCATTCCCGCTTCGGAAAGAATGCTGGGGTTGACGAAAATAATGTAGGCCATCGTCAGGAAGGTGGTGATCCCGGCGATAATCTCAGTCTTAACGTTCGTCTTGTGCTCGGTGAGCTTGAAATAGTTGTCCAGTAAACGTTTCATTTGTGTCGTTATCCTGCGCGCGTAACGCCTTGAAGCGTTGGAGATGCGAGAAAAGCCGCACATATTACCGAAAGGCCTCGCTGGATGCGAGACCGGGACATGGCGGCATTCGTAAACGGGTCCGAGACCCGCTGATTATTATCAAGCAAACGCCGGGCCACTTTTAACCGATCGGTCAATAACAGCCAATACGTCAGCCGCGATCGCTTACCGTATTGTTATGAGCACGGCCATCTTACCCGTGTCGGGCAGCCAGTACCCGTTCCACCGTTTCCACGATTGCCTGGGTCTGGGGATCGACTTCGATATTGACGTAATCGCCAGGGCCCCTTGTGCCCAAGGTAGTGCGCGCCAGGGTCTCAGGAATCAGATTGACACAGAACCGGGCATGCTCACTATCGTTCGCGGCCGTTACCGCGCCGACCGTAAGGCTGATACCATCCACGCCGATATAGCCTTTCTCGAAGACGAAACGCCCCATTTCGGCAGGCAAGCCAAACCACAGGCGCCGATTGTTGGGGGCTTCTTCCAACTCCACCAGCTCCACCATCCCCAGCACATGACCCGACATGGCGTGACCACCAATTTCATCGCCGAAACGCGCAGCTCGCTCTATATTGACGCAATCACCAACGTCTAATGCACCAAGATTGGTCAATTGCAGCGTCTCGCGCATCAAATCGAAGCTGATACGATTGTCGTCGATGTGCGTCACCGTCAGGCATACCCCGTTATGAGCGACCGAGGCTCCCAGGGCCAGGCCCGTACACAGATCGTTAGGCATTTTCACGACATGGGTGCGAAACGCCTCCAACTGGCGAATCTCCACTACCTCCGCCACACCTTGCACGATACCGGTAAACATGAACTCTCCTTACTAGGCGACGCCATTAACTCGCGGCCAAACTGATGACAAGTGATAATTGTGCATTAGGATGCCTCCCCATGCTTGCAGGCGCCAGCAAACGCACTTATGCCTTTCGTCATATGTGCGTCGATACCGGCCCTCAAGGTAACCGGAGCCCGAGCATATCGAGACCCAAGAGAGCGACTAAAAGAAAGATAAACTCTCAGATTGAAGAATTTTAGGCGTTACGACCAAGCAACTCCCATCCGTCATAAAAACCTGGCGAACGATTGACAATCTTCAAGGTACTACCTAGACTTTCGCCGCAATTATTACGACGCCGATTTGAACCCAGATTGCGGGCGTCCGCTGGAAGCTTCCAGTGAAGTGCAGCTAAAAGGGTGTGTCCAGCGTTGATGGCCACCCGCCAGGGTGGCCTTTTTTTGTTTCCCGCCCTACGCTTGCCCCTCGCATTCCGTCTTCGGCCTACCACAAGGCAGACGCCACATGATTCAATTGGAAAACATCACCAAGACCTACGGAACCGGCGATGCCGCCGTCCAGGCCTTGCAAAACGTCGATCTGCATATTCCTGCCGGCCAGGTCCATGGCGTGATAGGCCTATCGGGGGCAGGCAAGTCCACCTTGATCCGCTGCGTCAATCTCCTGGAGCGCCCCAGTTCCGGCCGAGTCATTGTGGACGGTCAGGAGATGACCCGTTTGAGCGCCCCGCAGCTCAACAAGGCCCGCCATCGTATTGGCATGATATTTCAACACTTCAATCTACTCACCACCCGTACGGTATATGACAACGTCGCCCTCCCCCTGGAGTTGATGGGCACCAAGCGTCAGGCCATTCGACAGCGTGTCCTGCCGCTGCTTGAATTGGTCGGATTACAGGACAAGGCAAGCCAGTACCCCGCCCAGCTTTCCGGTGGCCAGAAGCAGCGGGTGGCGATTGCCAGGGCGCTGGCGAGTGAGCCCCGCGTGCTGCTATGCGATGAAGCGACTTCGGCCTTGGACCCGCAAACCACCGGCTCCATCCTGGAGCTGTTGCGGGATATCAACCAGAAGCTCAACCTCACCATTCTACTCATTACCCATGAGATGGAAGTGGTAAAATCGATTTGTCACCGGGTCAGTTTGATCTCAGACGGCCAGCTGGTCGAGGAAGCCGAAGTCGGCGAGTTCTTCACTGCGCCACGCACCCAACTGGGGCGAGAATTTCTCAATGACTTTTTGCAACTGGAACCGCCCGCGGCGCTCATGGAGCGCCTGCTTCCATCCGCCACGGAGGATAGCCATCCCGTGGTACGCCTGACATTTTCCGGCGATGCGGTTTCCACGCCCTTGATCTCTCGCCTGGCACGCGACTGTGGTGTCGATGTCAGCATTCTTCAGGCCAAGGTAGAATCGATCCAGGATCGCACCCTGGGATTGATGATCGCCGAGCTGCTCGGCAGCAGCGAACAGACACGTCAAGCCATGCAATATCTTGAATCCCATCAACTACACGTAGAGGTCCTTGGGCATGTCCAGCGCGATGATTGATCTGATTTTCCAGGCCACGCTGGACACCCTCTACATGGTGGCGGTTTCAGGCGTGATCTCCACTCTGCTTGGCGTACCGCTGGGCATACTGCTGTATGTCACCCGGCCCCGGCAGATACTCGCCATGCCTATCCTTAACCAGATATTGGGCGTCGTCACCAATATTGGCCGCTCGGTGCCGTTCATCATCTTGATGGTGGCCATTATCCCCTTCACCCGGATGCTGGTAGGAACGTCGATCGGCATCAACGCCGCTTCGGTTCCCCTCACCATTGCCGCCATTCCGTTTGTCGCCCGCCTGGTGGAGGGAGCTTTCAACGAGCTCTCGCCTGGACTGATCGAAGCCGCCCAGTCCATGGGCGCCACTCCCTGGCAAATCGTGCGGAAAGTACTTTTGCCCGAAGCCAGAGGCGGCATCATCACCGGCTTGACCATCACCCTGGTGACACTGGTCAGTTATTCCGCCATGGCCGGTGCCGTGGGTGGCGGTGGCCTCGGGGACCTGGGGATACGCTATGGCTACAATCGCTTCAACCCGACCATCATGATAATAACTGTCGTCATCCTGGTCGTGATGGTGCAGGGCTTTCAAAGCCTGGGCGACTACCTGGTGCGCAAGAGCGATCGAAAGTAACGTCGCCTTTAATAACTAAAATGAATTAGACAGACGATTCTTATTCCCGCAATATCATTCAGGTTGCTTCACTACATAGAGGAGACTGCTGAAATGCATAAGCTACTACTGGGCGGCCTTACCGCCATTGCACTTGCCGTCAATACTGCCGCTGCCGAAACGCGTACCATCAAGATGGGCACCGTCGCCGGCCCCGAAACTGAAGTCATGCAGGTTGCGGCTCGCATTGCCCAGGAAGAGTACGACCTGAACGTCGAGATCATCGAGTTCACCGACTACGTCACACCCAACGCCGCACTGGCTGATGGCAGCCTGGATGCCAACGCCTATCAGCACGAGCCCTACATGCAATCCATGGTCAATGACCGTGGCTACGACTTCGCCATTGCCGGCTACACCTTCGTCTATCCGATCGGTGCGTATTCCGAAAAGCACTCTTCCATCGACGAGCTGCCCGACGGTGCTCAGATCGCGCTGCCCAACGACCCTTCCAACGAAGGTCGCGCGCTGATTCTGATGCATAACGAAGGCCTGATCACCCTCGAAGATCCGACAAACCTTGAAGCCACGCCGATCGATATTGCCGAAAACCCGCGCAATTTCCGCTTCCGCGAGATTGAAGCCGCTCAGCTGCCGCGTGTGCTCCCGGATGTCGACATGGCCTTCATCAACAACACCTTCGCCCAGCCGGCCGGCTTGCACCTCGATGATGCCTTGATCAAGGAAGGCCCCGAGTCTCCCTACGTCAATCTGATCGCGGTGCGCGGCGGTGACGAAACACGCGAAGATATTCGTCAGCTGGTGGATGCCTACCAGCGTGAAGAAGTCATCGAAAAAGCGGAAGAGCTGTTCAAGGGCGGTGCGGTGCCGGGTTGGACTGAAGCCGAGTAATACCCACTTCGTCTTTGTTGTAAGCAGCTATCAGGCCGGCCATGTGCCGGCCTGATTTATTTATAAAACGCATTGATAAAACGCATTAGTAACGTCTTTTGCATAATTCGATCATGGAGCCTGGCACGTCATGTCCAGTACGAAACCCGAATACGCCCTGCTCAGCCGCCAGCTGGATGCCCTGCTGGATACGCGCGACTGGCTGACCAACAGCGCTCAGACCTGCGCTTTTCTGATGCAGGCAATCGCCGATCTCAACTGGGTGGGGTTCTATCTACAGCGCCAGCCTGAAATGCTGCATCTAGGGCCTTTCCAAGGCAAGCCGGCCTGCCACCCGATCCCTTTCAGCAAGGGCGTCTGCGGCGCCGCCGCCCGCACACGAATGGTCCAACGTATCGAGGACGTCCATGCGGTCGCCGATCATATCGCCTGCGATGCCGATTCACGTGCAGAGCTGGTGATTCCTCTGGTGACCGGCAACAGTGTATGGGGCGTGCTGGACCTCGACAGCCCGCTTCCCGGCCGATTCAGCGAGCATGACGCTGTTGGAATCACAGACTTGATGCGTGTCTTTGTCCAGCGTACCGACCTGCCCGACTGGCAAGCGCGAGCCTAACCCACAAGTAGAAACGATCATAACCAAAAACGCCCCTGCACTTAGTGCAAGGGCGTTTCATTGGTAGGACCAGGCGGATTTGAACCGCCGACCTCCACGATGTCAACGTGGCGCTCTAACCAACTGAGCTATGGTCCTGTTGTTCGGGCTGCGGCGTGTCGTTGATAAAACGATCTGGTAGGACCAGGCGGATTTGAACCGCCGACCTCCACGATGTCAACGTGGCGCTCTAACCAACTGAGCTATGGTCCTGCTGCCGTGCAACGGATGCGTATTCTACGGACCCGCCGCTGAAATGCAAGCGTTTTTAGCTCTCTAGCAGCATGACGCTTGCTCGAGTCGTCCGCCCGTCTTGACGACAAGCGGGATACATTATTTGATGGGAACGAACGAGGCGTCGCCTCGACAACATGTCAAAACAGCGAAGCCAACCAGGATCATGGCCATTAAGCCGAGGAGATGCTGGATCAATACATGTATCGTCTTGGGCAACAACGAGTCTCCGCGCTGCCCAGCGGTACCATTCTGGAGTCAGGCCATGTTCGGCCCATTGCTAGGAAGCATTGCAGTCCTGTTATTTCTCGCCACCGTGATTGCTCGGGTACCCATGCGCTGGTGGTGGATTCGCAGTTTCGAGTTTCCCCGCGTGCAGATAGCCACTCTTGCCCTGTTTCCGTTGTTACTGGCTTTGGTACTCCCTATCTCCACCTCATGGCGTATATTCACTATCTGCGTCGCGCTACTGACGGTCGCACTCCAGCTTCGCCATATTCTTCCCTGGACGCCCCTATGGGCCAAGGATGTGAATGACGCCGATGAATCGGAAGCGGCGCCAGGCATTACCCTGATGATTGCCAACGTGTTGACTCCCAATCGTCAGGCCGACACCCTCATCGACATGATCAAGGCGCGCCAGCCCGATGTAATATTGACTCTGGAGTCGGATGAATGGTGGCAAAGCCAGCTGGACCCTCACCTCGATCGAGAGTGGCCTTATAGCGTCAAGATTCCCTTGGATAACCTGTACGGGATGCATCTCTACTCCCGACTACCGATGGAGGACACCAAGGTCAACTGGCTGATACAGGACGATATCCCTTCCATCACTACCTACCTGGTGCTGGAAGACGGCAGCCGTATACGCTTTTACGCCGTACACCCCCGCCCCCCGGCACCCAGTGAAAGCAAACGCTCCCTGTGGCGTGATGGCGAGCTGTTACTGGTAGGCAAGACGATCCACAAGAAGCCTTACCCCACCCTGGTTGCCGGCGACCTCAATGACGTAGCCTGGTCACGCACCACTCGGGCGTTCTGCCGTATCAGCGGCATGCTCGATCCACGTCGAGGGCGTGGCATGTTCAGCAGCTTCCATGCCCACTATCCACCGCTTCGCTGGCCTCTCGATCACATCTTTGTGACCCAGGAATTCACCCTGCTATCCATGCAGCGTTTATCCGCCTTCGGCTCCGATCACTTTCCCATCCTGGTAAGCCTGCGTTATCGGCCTTCTCGGGCCGACGAACATGACACTCCCAGCGCCGACAGCGAAGAGCGACAGGAAGCAAGGCAAACCATCGAGAAGGCCAAGTCAACGACCCAGCCCCGGGAGTGATTCTCGACGCTACTCGGGAACGCCACCATGGGTCAGCTTCATCGGGTCGAGCAGACGCTCCAGCTCTTCGCGGCTCAGGTCGGTCTGTTCCTGGGCCACATCGAGAATGGGCCGCCCCGCCTGGTAGGCTTGTTTGGCAATGGCAGCCGCGGCGTTATAACCAATCACGCCATTGAGAGCCGTCACCAGAATGGGGTTACGGGCCAAAGGTTGTTGCAGGTTATCTTCGCGAACCTTGAATGTGGCGATGGCTCGATCCGCCAATAGCCGCGCGGTATTGCCCATCAGCGTGATGGAACTCAGCAAATTGGATGCAACCAGAGGCAACATGACGTTCAACTGGAAATTACCGCTCTGCCCGGCCACGGTGATCGCCGTGTCATAGCCGATCACTTGAGCCGCGGCCTGGGCGGCGGATTCCGGAATCACCGGATTGACCTTGCCCGGCATGATGGAGCTGCCCGGCTGTAGCGCCTCCAGCTCGATCTCGCCAAGCCCCGCCAACGGGCCGGAATTCATCCAGCGCAGGTCATTGGCAATCTTCATTACCACACAGGCAAGGCCCTTGAGCTGACCGGAGAGCTCCACCGCCGCGTCCTGTGAGGCGAGGCTGGCGAAGAAGCTGTCATTGGGAACAAACGACAAACCGGTTTGCTCGCTGAGTCGGCGGGCCATCATTTCGGCAAACTGGGGCGGCGCATTGATACCCGTACCCACTGCCGTACCCCCTTGCGCCAGACGACACAGGCGCACCAAGGCGCTGTCGACTCGCTCGATAGCCTGCCCCACCTGGCTACCCCAGGCGCCCAGCTCCTGATCCATACGCAACGGCATGGCATCCATCAAGTGCGTACGGCCAGTCTTGACGATTTCCCGGCACTCATCGGCACGCTGCGCAATCTGTTTGCGCAGATGGATCAAGGCCGGGCGCAACGTCTGCGTCACGCCGAGCGCAGCCGCCACGTGAATAGCCGTCGGAATGACGTCGTTGCTCGACTGACCCATGTTGACATGATCGTTGGGATGCACGTCCACCCCATCACGTGAGGCCAGAGTCGCCAGGACTTCATTGACGTTCATGTTGCTTGACGTTCCCGAACCGGTCTGGAACACGTCCACGGGAAACTGGTCGTCGTGGTCGCCCTCAATTACCGCTTTCGCCGCCTTGATGATCGCCTCGGCGCGCGGTGCATCGAGCAGCCCCAGTTCCAGATTGGTGCTCGCCGCCGCCAGCTTGATACGTGCTATGGCATGAATGAACTGGCTGGGGAGCGGCATCCCCGATACCGGAAAATTATTGATTGCCCGCTGGGTCTGTGCGCCGTAAAGCGCATCAACCGGCACTTCCAGCTCGCCCATGCTATCGCGCTCTATGCGTGTATCCATTCGTTGGTCTCCTCTCGGTATACATTCCGTCGTAAGGCACTATCTGATATCACCATGGTGGCATTTCTAGCTTCATGCAAGTGCCTCTCATCGTCACGCCTGTAGAGATACTTCAAATGCATACGTAAGAATGTTGCACCGCACAAAACGACTTGTTATGCTGCGCTGCATGAAGATCAGAAGCGCCTTGCCTGGCCAATTCTGATCAAAGCCTGAACGACCCTGGAGGGTGCTAGCAATGCGTACATTAAACACCAATGAAATGACTCAGCAATTCGATAACCTGTTCATGGCGCCCCTGCGTGCCTACGCCACCTTGAGTGCCGATTTCACCGAGAAAATGATCAATGCCCAATTGGATGCCGGCAAGGCATACAGCGATACCGGCTTGGCTCAGGTGCGTGAATTCTTCAGTATCAAGGATGCAGAAGGCCTGCGCAGCTACATGGAAAGCCAGCAGAAAGTGGCCAAGTCATTGACCGAACGCGTCAAGGGCGATGCTGACAAGGTAGTGTCACTGCAACAGGATTTCATTCAGAAGAGCCAGAAACTGACTGAAGACAACGTCAAGCAAGCTCAGGAAGTCGCCACCAAGAGCGCTTGAACGTCCCGTACTGATGTGAGCGCACGAGCTTGAGCTCCGCTGCTGCTCGCAGCAAAACGAAAGCCGCCGCCGAATTGATTCGGCGGCGGCTTTCTGTTTGATCGCCTGGTACGGGTTAGCATCGAATCACGACAGTATCACCAGCCGCTACCAACCCAGCGATTGTTTCACGAACGGAATGGTCAGCTTGCGCTGCGCCGACAGGGACGCCTGATCCAGCACCTCCATCGCGCGACACAGTTCGGCCAATTCACGCGGGCCGCGATGGAGGATATATCGGGCTACATCCTCGGGAAGCTGCATTCCCCTGGCCTTGGCGCGAAGCTGCAAAGCTTCGAGACGTTTGCCATCATCCAGCGGCTGCACATGGTAGGTCACCCCCCAGCCCAGTCGCGATGCCAGATCGGGTAGTTGCACCCCGACTTGTCTGGGAGAGGCGGAGGCCGCGATAACCAGGCATTTCCCCGCATCGCGCAAGCGGTTGAAAGCATGAAACAAGGCTTCTTCCCAACGCTTGCGGCCCGCCACACATTCCAGGTCATCGATAGCCACTAGATCCAGACGCTCGATATCCTCGAGCATCAACGGTGGAAAGTGCCCCAGGTCCGCCAGTGGCAGGTAAAGGGCTCGCTTGTCATTATCCGAAGCGGCATGGCAAGCGGCTTGCAGCAGGTGGCTGCGACCCGTTCCTGCCTGCCCCCAGAGATAGAGATAGGTTTCTCCCTGCGGGGTCAGCTGGTGCTTCAGATGTGCGACCAGCGAAGCATTGTCGGCGGGCAGAAAATTGGCGAACGTGGCATCGTCACGCAGCCCCACTCCCAGTGGCAATTGCGCCGGCAATCGGCTCATGACGACTCTTCCTCCTGCTGAAGTTTCCGGGGTGTATCGTACAGGTCGCTGTTCTTGTAGCGTTCCATAACCTCCTTCAAAAGCACCACGATGACAGCCGCAATCGGCAACGCCAGTAGGACGCCCGTGAGGCCGAACAGGCTGCCCCCGGCCAGTACCGCGAAAATCACCGCCACTGGATGCAGACCAATCTTGTCGCCAAGCAACTTGGGCTGAAGCACGACGCTTTCCATCAACTGGCCGAACGAGAAAATCGCCACCACTGCCAGCAACGCCCACCAGGTACCGTACTGAAAGAAGGCGACGACCAGAGCGACACCGATACCGACGATAAACCCAAGAAACGGTACGATACTGGCAAGACCCGCCATCAGTCCGATCAGCAGACCGAAACTCAACCCCATCAGCGTCAGGCCGATGGAGTAGATACCTCCTAGGCACAGCATCACCAGAAGCTGCCCCCGCAGGAAGGCAGAAAGCACTTCATCGCAGCGCTTGGCAAGTCTTGTCACATCGGGTTCCCAGCGCCGTGGCAACAGATCATGGATGCTCTGCAACAGCCGATCCCAGTCCAGTAGAAGATAAAACGCCACGACGGGAATCAGGGCGACATATGTTACCCATGAAATAAAGGCCATTCCCGAGCGCCCCACCTGGCCCAGCAGCTGAGCCAGATAGCTGCCGGCATCCCGCCAGTTGTCCCCGATCATCTGCTGCACGTTTTCCAGTTCGCCGGTCAGGTCGTACCCCGTCCACTCGAATACCTGAGGTGCCAGCACTTGTTCTACCCAGGCGAAGATTCCCGGAGTCATTGCACCTAATTGCCGAATCTGATGTACGGCAAGCGGAACGAGGATCAACAATGCAACCACCATGATAAACAGCAGCACCAGGAACACGCTGCTTACCGCAAACGGTCGGTTCATCCCCCAACGCTCGAAACGGTCGGCCATCGGGTCGGCCAGATAGGTGAGGATCATCCCGGCGATGAATGGCATGAGCACCGCATCCAGGCGATAGAGCAGCAGCCCCACGATCACAATGCCGATAGCGGCCCACCACGTATTTCGCATGCAATAAACTCCTTCCAGGACAGAGCGCCGGCGGTGCGAGGCGCCCAAGCTGATGCTACAATCCGCGCTTAACATTATCACCGGCGCAGGCCTGCCTGGCCGACGGTAAGCGTCGTCATTCTTGCTTCACAGGATCCGTCATGACCGAGACTTCCTCTTCGCAGCCCGCCAAGCCCTCCTTGAGCTACAAGGACGCCGGCGTTGATATCGATGCCGGTAATGCCCTGGTGGATCGCATCAAGCACGTGGCCGGACGGACGACCCGTCCTGAAGTCATGGGCGGCCTGGGCGGGTTCGGTGCATTATGCCAGCTTCCGTCCGGCTACCGGGAGCCCGTGTTGGTCACCGGTACCGACGGCGTCGGCACCAAGCTGCGCCTGGCCATGGATCTCGGCCGACACGATACGATCGGGATCGACCTGGTCGCCATGTGCGTCAACGACTTGATTGTCGCCGGTGCCGAACCCCTACTGTTTCTCGACTACTATGCCACGGGCAAGCTGGATGTGGATATCGCCGCCGATGTCGTCAGCGGTATCGGCGACGGCTGCGAGCAGGCCGGTTGTGCTCTTGTGGGAGGCGAAACCGCAGAAATGCCGGGCATGTACGAAGGCAGCGACTACGACCTGGCTGGTTTTTGTGTGGGCATCGTCGAAAAATCCGAGATCCTCGATGGCAGCAAGGTCGGCGAAGGCGATGTGCTGTTGGGCCTGGCCTCTTCGGGTCCGCACTCCAACGGCTACTCACTGATTCGCAAGATACTCGAGGTCAGTGACGCGGATCTCACCATGGAAATGGATGGTCGGACCCTGGGGGAGGCGTTATTGGCGCCGACTCGCATCTACGTCAAACCGTTACTTTCGCTGTTGCGTGATAGCGGCGTTCCGGTCCATGCGCTCTCGCATATTACCGGTGGCGGTCTGCTGGAAAATCTACCACGTGTGTTGCCGGAATCGATGGCAGCGCACATCGATGCCGCTGCCTGGACTCGTCCTGCGGTCTTCGACTGGCTGCAGGCCGAGGGCAATGTCGAAGAGAACGAAATGTACCGCGTACTCAACTGCGGTATCGGCATGGTCATCGTGGTGCCGGCGGAAAAAGCCGATCAGGCAAGGGCTCACTTGCAGGCGCAAGGCGAGAGTGTCTACCGTATCGGTAGCATCGTCTCGCACGAAGCTCAGGCAGAAGCGGTCGTTCTGGAGAACCTTGCCTCATGAGCGACTCGGACTTCAACGGAGAAGGTCTGGGCGGCTTTACCCCCGAAACTACCCGCCCACCCCGGGTCGTGGTTCTGATTTCAGGTAATGGCAGTAATCTGCAGGCCCTGATCGATGCCCAGGAACACGACCGCCTGGGCGGTGAAATCGTCGCGGTGGTATCGAATGTCGCCGATGCCTACGGGCTGCAGCGCGCCCGCGACGCAAACATCGATGCCGTCGTCCTGCCCCACGGGGAGTACGATAATCGCGATGCCTACGACGGCGCACTGATCAAGGTGATCGAACGCCACGAGCCGGACCTGATCGTTCTGGCCGGTTTCATGCGCATTCTCAGTCAACGCTTCGTGCAACGCTATCTGGGCCGCATGCTGAATATCCATCCCTCACTGCTACCCGCCTATCAAGGACTCGGCACGCATGCCCTGGCACTGGCCGACGGCGTCTCGGAACATGGCTGCAGCGTGCATTTCGTGACCGAAGAACTGGATAGCGGCCCCGTAGTGCTGCAAGCCGTGGTCAAGGTAGCCGAGGATGATACCGTCGACAGCTTGAAAGAGAAGGTGCATGCCCGCGAGCATCTGATCTATCCCATTGCTGTGCGCTGGTTTCTCGAAGGACGCCTGCAGTTCAGCGGTGACTCAGCCACTATGGATGGTGTTGCGCTGCCGCCGTACGGCATGCGCCTCTCGCATGAAGATGCCGCCGAGGAACTGGACGAAGGCGAAGAGTAAACAGCTAGGCATGAGAGCCGTTACGCTCACGGTTAACGCCTATTGAGCGTGCAACAACAAAGAGCCGAGACGTATCACTACATCTCGGCTCTTTTCATTTCGTCAGCTTTTAAGCGGACGCCTAGCTCAGGTGCGCGGCAGTGTTACGCCACGCTGCCCCATGTATTTCCCGCCTCGATCCTTGTACGAGGTAGCACATACCTCGTCTGATTCCAGAAACAGCATCTGCGCTACCCCCTCGTGGGCATAGATCTTGGCCGGCAAATTGGTGGTGTTGGAGAATTCAAGGGTGACATGCCCTTCCCACTCCGGCTCCAGAGGTGTGACGTTGACGATGATGCCGCAACGCGCGTAGGTGGATTTGCCCAGGCAGATGGTCAACACGCTACGAGGAATACGAAAGTATTCGACGGTCCGCGCCAGCGCAAAGGAGTTGGGCGGAATGACGCAAACATCTCCTTTCACATCGACAAAGCTTTTTTCATCGAATGCCTTGGGGTCCACCACGGCGGAATTGATATTGGTGAAAACCTTGAAGTCATCGGCACAGCGCACATCGTAACCGTAGCTGGAGGTGCCGTAGGAAATGACGCGCTTTCCATCCACGTAACGCACCTGCTCCGCCTCGAAAGGCTCGATCATGGCGTCACGCTCGGCCATGCGTCGTATCCACTTGTCAGACTTGATACTCATGGGGTACTCGATTACTCGCTAAAGGAAATGGACGGCCCGTCATCGGAACTGCTCGCAACCTGTTCCGCCACCTGACGGGCGATCTCGCGGAATACTTGGGCGACCTCTCCCTCGGGTTCCGCAGCCACACTGGGGTTGCCGGAGTCTGCCAGCTCACGAATGGATAACGTCAAGGGGAGTCGTCCCAGAACCCGGGTATCATACTCAGCGGCGATCTTATCGCCTCCGCCCGTGCCGAAGATCGGTGCCTGATGACCACACGCCTCGCACTGGTAAAGGCTCATGTTCTCCACCACTCCCAATACCGGCACGCTGACCTTGCGGAACATCTCGATGCCCTTGCGCGCGTCCAGCAAGGCGATGTCCTGAGGAGTCGTCACGATCACCGCACCGGAAACCGGTACGCGCTGCGAAAGCGTCAACTGGATATCGCCGGTGCCCGGCGGCATGTCGATAAGCAGTATATCCACGTCCTCCCATGCCGTCTGGGTCAATAGCTGCTGAAAGGCACCGACCACCATCGGCCCTCGCCACACCATCGGCTGACGGGTATCCACAAGAAACGCCATGGACATCGCCTGGATGCCATGAGCACGCATGGGGTGAAAGCTGTTTTCTCCCGCCGGCTGCGGACGCGAACCCTCGGCGATACCCAGCATTTGCGCCTGGCTGGGGCCATGAATGTCGGCATCGAGTACTCCCACGCGATGCCCCTCGGCTGCCAACGCCAGTGCAAGGTTCACGGTTACCGTGGATTTTCCCACACCGCCCTTGCCGGACGCGACGGCTACTATGTGCTTGACTCCTTCGATCACGCGCGACTCCTCGATACTCAACGTTTAAAACTGCAGGAATGATACCTTCGGAGGCGTCCGGGTAAAACGCTTTTCCAACAGAAACGGCAGCTGCTTGGTCAACAGCTGCCGTTTGGCTGACGCTAGACTGACGAAGACTCGTTAGCCAGCGCTCTGTTCAGTCGTGGACTGGATCTCCTGCTCTTGCTCGGACGCGTCATTCCCTTCACCCGGGGCGGGCTGCTGCTCGGATTGCTGCTGCGAAGAGGACTCTTGGCTCGAAGCGGACGGTGAATTTGTCACAGACTGTTGTCCCGAGGACGACTGTTGATCCATGGAAGACTGCGATTGCGAAGAAGACTGCTGGCTCGAGGAAGTCTGGCTCTGCTGGTTCTCGACTTCCTGCTCATCTTCGGCAAGCCGAGACTCAAGGTTGGCAAGTTCTTCACGCCAGTCGGAGAGCTGAGTTTCCAGGCGCTCGAGACGTTCCTCACGCGCGCTGACCTGCTCTTCAACTCTGGCCAGTTCTTCACGGCCGATATCGAGTGCGACCATCAAGTCGTCGCGCTCGCTACGCACCTGGTCGAGGCTTTGCTGCTCTTCCTCCAGCAGGCCCTGTATGCCTTCAACATCGTTCTGCAGGGTGTCACGTTCACTCTGCAGATTTTCCATTTCCTGGCCAAGCTCATCACGCTGGCTCTGCAGGCTCTGGACTTCCTCCTGTAATCCGCTCAGCTGCTCTTCGGCCTGTTGAGTCTGGTTGCTCAACTCTTCCAGCGAAGACTCGGCGGCATTGCGCTCTTCCACCGCCTGCTGACGGGCTTCTTCGGCTTGCTGACGGGCCTGCTCTGCTTCCTGGCGGGCATCTTCGGCGTCCTGGCGAGCCTGCTCGGCTTCCTGACGGGCGCGCTCGGTTTCGTCTCGTGCGGTTTGCACCTGTTCCAGCTCATCACGCAGTCCCGAGACTTCATCCTCTATGGAGGATCGCTGTTCTTCCAGCGCCTGGATATCGCTCTGCAGGGTCTCCTGCTCACTCACCAGCGAGTCGAGATTGCCTTGTACTTCTTCAGCGTTCGCCCGGTTCTCCTCCATGGATTGTTGCTGTTGAAGTCGTTGCTGCTCCAGAGACTCGATCTCTTGTTGCAATTGTTCGATGCTGGTTTCTGCCTCTTCCACCTCGGTCAAGCGGGCATTCAGGCTCCTGTTTTCACTCTCCATTGTCGTCAAGCGGCTTTCAAGGGTGTCTATTTCGTCCTGACGAGAACCGGCACTGCTTTGCGCCATGATCGCCCATATCACCGCGATCACTGCAATGGCGGCGATAATCTTCACGCGATTATCCTGAAACAATCCTTTCATGCTTGATTGAGACGTCGCACCGACTGGCTCGTGCCGGCTTCCCGGCCCGCTGCCGTTACCTCTAGGCTCATTGTTCTTTGGGTCGTTGTTTTTAAGGTCATTGTTTTTAGAATCATTGTTTTCCGGTTTGGGTGTATCCGAGCTAGGTGTTTCCGACATGATATTTCCCTCTCTTGAGTTGGATAGATACCACTGATCCACTTGATTGAGATATCGCTTGCGTGAAGCGAAGGCGTCTGAAACCTACTTAACAGCATACACAGCCAACCGCTACTGGCCAGTAAGATAGGCGATAAATTCTAAACGGTAGCCCGCATCGAATTAGCGCATCAGCTCTCCGGCGGCTTACGCAGGGGCAAGCTTGCCTCACCGGGTTCGAAACCCGTGGCTAATCCCGTTGCCGGTGAAAACCAGTCCAGACGACCGTGTAGCGATACCACGCTGCCGACAATGAGCAGAGTCGGTGGCTGAACGATTCCGTCTGTTAGCGCCGTGGGAGGTGCCGACAAGGAACCGATATAGACTCTCTGGCGCCTGGTGGTTCCTTGTTCGATCAATGCCAGTGGCATCTCCTCGGGCATGCCATGGTTGATCAACGATTGCCGAATAAAGTCGATGCTGCCAAGCCCCATGTAGAACACCAGAGTCTGTCCCGGCCGGGAGAGAGAGTCCCAATCAAGTTCGGCATCAGCGCTTTTCAAGTGTCCGGTAACGAAACGCACCGACTGAGCATGGTCGCGATGGGTCAGGGGAATGCCGGCATAGGCGGAACAGCCCGAGGCCGCCGTGATCCCAGGGACCACCTCGACATTGATCGCCGCGTCCAGCAGGGTTTCCAGCTCTTCCCCACCACGGCCGAAAATAAAGGGATCGCCGCCTTTCAGCCTTACGACCCGCTTGCCCTTGTGCGCCCATCCCACCAGGGCTTCGTTGATCTCGTTCTGAGGCACGCTATGAAAGGAACGGGCCTTGCCTACATAGAACTGCTCGGCCTGCGGCGCGATTAGCTGGCGTATTTCCGTGCTGACCAGACGATCGTAAAGAATCACGTCCGCCTGCTGGAGTCGCTTGTAGGCTTTCAGGGTCAGCAGCTCCGGATCGCCAGGCCCGGCCCCTACCAGGCTCACGCTTCCGGCCTGCTGAGGGAAAATCGCACTCAGAAAGGTATTCTGAGAAAAGAAAGTCTCGTTGCTCAAGGACATATCTCGATAAAAATAAAACGAATTATAGCTAAACGTAATCAACACTGGTGGCTTGTTCCAGCAAGGGCTTACCAGCCAAGCCTGCCAGCATGTCACAGGGGGCGATACCTCTCGACGAAATGAGAGCGGGCGCCTGTGCGAGCAAGTTCCAGAGTGGCGCATTGTCGAGCACGATGGCATCATGAAACCGATATGAAATCGATGCGAAGCTTTGCGTTTGACGACTTCGCCCAGGCTTTGGCTTTTACACAGCGTGGGCGAGCTCGCCGAGCAGGCTGGTTACCATCCGGTCCTTGTTACCGAGTAGAGGCGAGTCACCGAGACCTGATGACCCACGCCCCGGCCTGCCTCACAATGACTTCATTCTTGCCGCCAGAACCGACGAGGTAGCGAAATAAATGTTCGAGCAAATTGAGCGGGTCCCCGGAGACGCCATTCTAGGGCTTATCGAAGCTTTCAAGAAAGACACGAACCCCCAGAAAGTGGACCTTGGTGTCGGTGTCTATCGCGATGCCCAAGGCAACACGCCGGTCATGCGAGCCGTGAAGGAAGCCGAAGCCCTGCTGCTCAAGAACGAAACCACGAAGACCTACATTGGCTCCCATGGTGCTCCGTCCTATGGTGAAGTCATATTGCCCATGGTACTGGGGGAAAATTCGCCGGTACTCGAGGCCGGACGTGCCAGCGCCACCCAATCACCCGGCGGTACTGGCGCCTTGCGCCTGGCGGCGGACTTCATCGCCACCCAGCTGCCGGGCAGGGGAATCTGGGTCAGCGATCCGACCTGGCCCAATCATCATGGCATATTCACTGCCGCCGGTATCACGCTGCACAAGTATCCGTATGTGGATGCGGAGAATCGCCTGGATTTCGCCGGTATGCTGGCCGCCGTAAAGCAGATTCCCGAAGGTGACGTCATCGTCCTGCATGCCTGCTGCCACAACCCGACCGGATTCGATCTTTCACAGGAGCAGTGGCAACAGGTACTCGAGGTGGTACGCGAACGCAACCTGCTGCCGCTGATCGACTTTGCCTACCAAGGCTTTGGCGAAGGGCTGGATGAAGACGCCTTCGGCGTTCGCCTGATGGCGGAGCAGCTCGACGAGGTGATCATCACCAGTTCCTGCTCGAAGAATTTCGGCATCTATTGCGAACGTACGGGTTGCCTGATCATGGTGGCCAAGAATGCCGAGCAGATGGAGAACGTTCGCTCCCAGGTGGCCATCGTCGCGCGGGAGAACTACTCCAACCCACCGGCCCATGGCGGTGCGATTGTCAGCGAAATCCTACACAACGCAGAACTTGCTGCCATGTGGCGCGAAGAGCTGACCGAAATGCGCGATCGTATCAATACTCTGCGCCGCGATTTCGTCGAAGCCCTGAAGCCCTACGGACTGGACCAGAAGTACGCATGCGTGGCCGAGCAGCGTGGAATGTTCTCCTATACCGGCTTGACTCCCCAGCAGGTCGACCGCCTCCGCGATGAGTTCGGTATCTACATGGTGCGCTCGGGACGTGCCAATGTGGCTGGTTTCTCCCATGAGAACCTACCCTACCTGGCCAAGGCTATTGCCGCGGTCAACTGATTTGCGCCGATAGCGGCAAGCACCGTTAGTCGCAACCGTGAGTCGCAAGTAAGTGTCACGGCAAAGCCAGTATCGAGATGCCCGGGTTACCCTCGGGCATTTTTTTGCGCGTACCCGGCGTTTTTCACGATGCGTCTGTGTACAATTCCTCGCTCGCCGCCGGAGCCTGGGGCGCCCTGGTGGCGTTCCCGGCAGCCTTCACTTGACCGATTAGTCAGATCATCGGCACACTGACCGCTGCCTTGTATACAACCCCCAACGAACAAGAGGCTCGACATGGCGGCTCCCCGCGTTCACTACCCCTGGTAC
This sequence comes from Halomonas sp. Bachu 37, assembly GCF_039691755.1. Taxonomy (NCBI): domain Bacteria; kingdom Pseudomonadati; phylum Pseudomonadota; class Gammaproteobacteria; order Oceanospirillales; family Halomonadaceae; genus Halomonas; species Halomonas kashgarensis. Next base: position 1,237,236 of record NZ_CP137552.1, read on the forward strand.
AAGAAAGAAGATACCGATGCGTTCTTCGCGCTCTTTCAGAACAATATTGCTAACTTCGTCATTATTGCCATCACCATGCTGGGTATGGACTTCCCTGCCTCCATCGTATTCGGCCAGGTACTTCCCGGTGCCGCCGTTGCAGTCATGGCGGGTAATTTCTATTACGCCTGGAGTGCTTCGCGGCTGGCGCGCAAGGAGAATCGCAGCGATGTGACCGCCCTCTCCTACGGCATCTCCACGCCGGTCATGTTCGTCTTCCTGTTCGGCGTGCTGCTCCCCGCCAAACAGCTTACCGGTGACGCCGAACTGGCCTGGAAGGTTGCTGTGGCGGCCTGCTTCATCAGCGGCGCCATCGAAGCGGCGATCAGCCTGGTGGGCCGCTGGGTGCAATATCATCTGCCGCGTGCCGCCATGCTCGGAGCTGTTGCCGGCGTGGCGCTTACCTTCATTGCCGGCGAAATGCTATTCAAGACGCTCGAGATGCCGATAATTGGCTTGCTGGTCTTGGCAATCATCATTGTCGGTCTGGTGGCTCGCGTGACCATGCCCTTTCGCCTGCCCACCTCCCTGTTTGCCATCATTGTCGGCACGGCGATGGCCTACTTGATCGGCGATGCAGGTAGCGACAATTTCAGCGATGCTTTCACCCACCTCGGCTTCTATCCGCTGCTTCCCGGCACGGCCTGGCTGGAGGGGCTGGGGCTGCTCTTCACCAGCATGCTGGCGGTTTTGACCGTGGTTCTGCCCATCACGCTCTACAACGCCATCGAGACCATGAACAACGTCGAAGCCATGGAAGCCGCCGGCGACAAGTATGACGTTCGCGAGTGCCAGGCCGTCGATGGCGTGGGGACAATGATCGGCGCCCTGTTTGGCGGTGTATTCCCCACCACGGTCTACATCGCCACCGTAGGGGCGAAATGGATGGGTGCCGGACGCGGCTATAGCATCCTCAACGGCGCCGTTTACGGTATCGCCACGATGTTCGGTCTGATTGCCGCCCTGGCCGCCATCATCCCGGTATCGGTGGTAGCGCCTATTCTGGTGTTCGTCGGCATGTCGATGATCGCCACGGCGTTCCAGTCCAATGACACTCGTTACTATCCCGCCGTCGCGTTGGCGATGCTGCCCTATTTCGCCAACTATGTGATGACCCGCTTCAATCGCGGCGCGGGTGATGTGGTAGCGGACATTTCCAGCTCGATCGTGGCAATGGGGCAAGGGGCGATGTTCATGGCCATCTTTATCGGCGCTATGACCGTTTCCGTGATCGACCACCAGTTCCGGCGCGCGGCGATATTTGCCCTGTTTGCCGCGAGCTTCTCGTTCGTCGGCTTGATGCACGCGCCGAAACTCGCCTTCAATGCCGCTCCCGACTTCGTGCTGGGGTATCTGGTCATGGCCTTGCTGTTCGTCTACTTTGCCTTCCAGGAAGCAAGGCGCTCATCCATTTCCCGCTGACCCGTCGGTCAGGAGCTCGCTTGCTGTCCAGCCCGTCTCTTCGGGCTGGACAGGATTCGGCGCAACACTCCCCAGGCAAGCAACCCGGCCAGAACATTGCCGGCCGCCGCTCCCACCGCCAGGCCTTGCCATCCCCACTGGCTTCCCAACCACAAGCAGGGCAGATAACAGACGAACAAGCGAGCGCTGGACAGCAGCATGGCACGTAGCGGCCACCCCAGGGCATTGCCCGCCGACACTACCAGCATGCATACCCCCAACGCGGCATAGCTTGGCAATAAAAAGCGAATCAGCAAGGCCAGCTCGCTCTGCACGTCCGGGTTTCCCGACAGCAGTAGCGCCACCCACGGGGACAGCAAGGCTATCACCAAGCCCAAGAGTAGCTGCCACCCCACCGCCACCTTGAGGGCCAAAGACAGCAAATTTCGAATCTGTGTCCAGTCCCCCGCGCCATAACAGCGCCCAAGCCAGGGCGGAAGCGACATGGTCATGGCGAGAATAACCATCAAGGAGACGGTCTCCAGGCGGCTTGCCAATCCCCATGCCGCCACCTGTGTTTCTCCCAGGCTCGCCACGATGGAAATCGCCAGCATGGCGGCCAGGGGAGGCATCAACTGGCTGACCATCGCAGGACCTGCGATTCCTGCAAAAGGAATCAACGAGACACGCGCTTCCTCTCCCAGCGCTTGCAGCGAGATCCAGCCGGCACGCTGCACCTTGGCCCCGGCCACCCACAAGCCGGAAGTGAACGCCACCACCGTAGCCCAGGCAGCTCCCGGCAAACCCATGCCTTCCCAGCTTCCGATGCCGAAAATCAATATAGGGTCCAGAATCAGGTTGATCAGGCTGGTCGCCACCATCAACTTGCCCGGTAGCCGGGTGTCACCATGGGCACGGGAAATGCTATAGACGAAATAGAGAACCGCCCCTACCCATGCGGCAAGCAATTGTGGAGTCCAGTAGCTTCGTATCAAGCCCAGCGTGGATTGATCGGCTCCGAGCAAGGAGAAAACGGGAGCCTGGAGGAGCCATAGCAGGCCTGCCAGCATCGCGATGACACTATTGCCTATCAATAGCACCAGGCTGCCCAGGCGTCTGGCACGTTCATTTTCTCCCGCGCCAAGGGCACGCGAGATCAAGGCGGCAATGGCAATCCCCATCCCCACCTGGATACCGATAATCAGAAAGGACAATGGGAAGGTAAACGACTGGGCGGCCAGGGGAGCCGTGCCCAGCCGGGCGATAAAGGCGCTATCGACCAGCTGAAAACCCAGCAGCGCCAGCACACCGATCGCCATCGGCCAGGTCTGTTGCCACAAGGTACGCGCCATGCTCTGCGATGCAGAAGGTGTTGAAGGTGAAGCCACACTGCTTCCTCGGTCAATCAAAAAAACTATTGTAACGGCCCGAAAAAAACCACCACCCCAGTAAGGGGTGGTGGCGGAAGCACGCAGTAGTGGGTGTTACTGACGAATGCCTTCGAAGGTCACGTACAGTTCCAGCTCGTGCATCGCTTCGGGGAAATCGCTCATGTCGATATCGTAATCGCTGAGTGTCAACATGGTGCTACCTTCAAAACCGGCGCGGTAGTTACCCCAGGGATCTTCGCCTTCGCCCAGCAGCGTAACCGGCAGCTCGATTTCCTGAGTCTGGCCGTGCAGGGTGAGTTCGCCTTTCAGGGTGCCCTCGTTGTCACCCGACGGCTCGAAGCCCGTCGAAGTAAACGTTGCCGTGGGGTACTCTTCGGCATTGAGGAAATCGTCGCTCAAAAGGTGACGATCGCGCTCAGCATGGTTGGTGTTCAGGCTGTTGACCTGAACTTCCATTTCGACTTCGGAAGCTTCCAGGTCTTCGGGATCGTAATGGAAGCTTCCGGTGAACTCTTCAAAGCTGCCCAGGATATAGGAGTAACCCAGGTGGCTGATCTTAAATTGAACGAAGGCATGCTGGCCTTCCGTATCCAGGACATATTCATCTGCCTGGGCCTGGCTCAGCGGAACCAGCATGGCGGAAGCCAGTGCAGCGGCGATGGCGGTTTTCTTCAACATAGTCGTTTCTCCTTGGTGCGTGGTAACAATCACGTCGGCTTTTACAACCGTACGCTGAAAAACTTCACGATACTGGGATCAACCGGAGCGCTTTGGCTTGAGCATCCGAGTCAATGTGTCGTGATGATCGATATAATGATGTTTCAGAGCAGCCAGGGCATGACCTGCCGCCAGCAGCATGAGCAGCAACGCGGCATACCAATGGATGTTACCCGCGATAGTCGCCTGGTTGGGCAAGTCACTGGCCAGGGCCGGCACGTCGAACCAGCCGAAAACGCTGACCCCACGGCCTTTGGCTGTGGAAATCAAGTAACCGCTCACCATGACCACGAGCAAAAGCACATAAAGCGCAATATGACCGATATGGGCCGCAACCTTCTCCAGAGGCTTACCTTGCGCCCGAGGGGTGGGCTGCAGGAGCCGCCAACCGATTCTGAACAAGGTAGCGAAGAGAAGCAGCAAGCCGATGGAGCGGTGCCACCAGGGTGCCAGGTTATACCAGGCGTCATAATAGCCCAGACCGATCATCCACCAACCGAGAATAAACAGACCGATAATGACGATGGCACTCAGCCAGTGCAGCAGGATACTGACGATTCCCCAACTCATGTGCGTATTCCGCCACATCGCTACCACCTCAAGCGCCCGGACCGGGTCTGTTTAATCAATCATTCGGGATATATGGAAGTGGAATGAGCATAACCAAAAGCCAGCGAGAAAACTGCTGAAAAAAGCAGAATCTTCCATTCGTAAAAAACGTCGATTACTCGAATCGAGCTGGCAAGGAGGTGGGTAAAAACCCGCTTGGACGGGGCTTCAATGAACTCGCCCCGACCGGGTGAAATGAAAGGTTATAAAGGATAGTGCGTCAAGCCATCAAGGCATCGAGTCCTCTGGCCAGGTCGCGTTGGATATCATCGATATCTTCCAGCCCAACCGCGACTCTGATCAACCCTTCGCTGATTCCCGCCGCCTGCTTCTGCTCGACAGAGAGTCGCCCATGAGTGGTCGTGCCGGGGTGGGTAATGGTGGACTTCACATCACCCAGATTGCCGGTTATCGAAAGCAGTCGTGTCGCGTCGATGACACTCCAGGCGCCGGCTTGGCCTCCCACGACCTCGAACCCCAGCACGGCTCCGAATCCCCGCTGTTGCCGCTTGGCCAGGTCATGCTGAGGATGAGACGGCAGGCCGCTGTAATAGACCTTTTCCACGGCGGGATGAGAGTCCAGCCACTGGGCAAGAAGCAGAGCGTTCTGGCCATGGGCATTCATCCGCAACGACAGGGTTTCCAAGCCCTTGGTGAAAATCCAGGCGTTGAACGGGCTCAGGCAAGGCCCGCAGGTACGCACCACACCGAAAACCTCTTCCAGCAATTGGTGCTTGCCGACGATGGCGCCTCCTATCGCACGGCCCTGGCCGTCGAGATACTTGGTTGCCGAGTGGATGACCAGATCCGCTCCCAACGCCAGCGGACGCTGAAGTGAGGGGGTCAGAAAACAGTTGTCGATGGCCAGCAGCGCATCATGACGATGGGCGACGCAGGCCAGCGCCTCGATATCCACCACTTCAGAGAGCGGATTGGAGGGCGTTTCGGCAAACAGCAAGCGCGTTTGCGGCGTGATGGCCGCTTCCCAGGCTTCCACGCTGGAAAGCTCCACGTAGCGCGTGGTAATACCGAACTTGCCCAGGTACTTGTCGAAAAGACTGACGGTGGAGCCGAACAACGAACGCGACGCCAGTATCTCGTCGCCACTTTTCAGCAGAGCCAGCGCGGTAGATAGAATAGCCGCCATGCCCGAACTCGTGGCGATACAGCGTTCGCCGCCCTCCAGAGCCGCCAGGCGACGCTCGAAGGTATGTACCGTCGGATTGGTGAATCGCGAATAGATATTGCCGGGTTCTTCCCCGTTGAACTTCCGTGCGGCTTCCGCCGCACTGCCGTAGACGAAGCTCGAGGTGGGGAAGATTGGCTCCGAATGCTCCTGCTCGAACGTTCGCTCGTGCCCGGCCCGAATCGCCAGGGTCTCAAGCGACCAATTGTCGGGGCTGTGTTGATCCTGCATATACACTCTTCCTAGTCGAGGTCATCGTCCTGGTTGTGCATGTCCACCAGAGCATGGTCGCCGGCGCTGTTCTCCTTGGCGGCGTCGTTGCGGCTGGCTTCCAGTGCTGCCAGATAGGCATCGTCGATGTCGCCGGTGACATAGTTGCCATCGAAAACCGAGCAGTCGAATGTGGTCAACTCGGGATTCACTTCGCGACAAGCCGCCTTCAGGTCTTCCAGATCCTGGTAAAAGATGCGATCCGCGCCGATCAAGTCTCCCACTTCTGCCTCGCTTCGGCCGTGTGCGATCAGCTCGCTGGCGGCGGGCATATCGATACCGTAGACATTGGGAAAGCGAACCGGAGGCGCCGCGGAGGCGAAATAGACCTTGCGAGCTCCAGCTTCACGCGCCATCTGGATGATCTGCTTGCAGGTGGTGCCGCGGACGATGGAGTCGTCCACCAGCAGCACGTTCTTGTCCTTGAACTCGACATCGATGGCATTGAGCTTCTGACGCACGGATTTCTTGCGCTGGGTCTGCCCGGGCATGATGAAGGTGCGCCCGATGTAGCGATTCTTCATGAAGCCTTCGCGATACGTCACGCCAAGGTGCTGGGCCATTTCCAGTGCCGAGGTCCGTGAGGTGTCGGGAATGGGAATGACCACATCGATATCGTGGTCCGGCCACTCGTTCATGATGCGATCGCCCAGCTTGCGGCCCATCTCCATCCGCGTACCGTAGACATAGGCGCCATCCAGAAGGGAATCCGGTCGTGCCAGGTAGACATGCTCGAATATGCACGAAGCAAGCTCCGGGCGGTCGGCACAAACCTGAGTGTGTACGTTGCCCTCCATGTCGACGAAAATCGCTTCACCCGGGGCGATATCGCGCGCCAGCTCGAAACCGCCGACATCCAGCGCCACGGATTCGGAAGCGATCATTACTTCCTGGCCGGCGCCCTGATCGCGAGTGCCGAACACCACCGGACGAATGCCGTGGGGATCGCGGAACGAGACCATGCCGAAGCCGTTGATGATGGCAACGGCGGCGTACCCGCCCTTGCAGCGCCGATGGACCCGGCGTACCGCGTCGAATATATCTTCCGCCTCGAGATGCAGTCCCTGCTTGCCCAGCTCATGGGCGAAGACATTGAGCAGCACCTCGGAATCCGAACTGGTATTGATATGGCGAAGGTCGGTCGTGAACAACTCCTGCTTCAGCTGTTCGGAGTTGGTCAAATTGCCGTTATGCGCCAGGGCAATGCCGTACGGAGAGTTGACATAAAACGGTTGGGATTCCGCCTCGCTGGAAGACCCCGCAGTGGGATAACGCACATGGCCGATACCGAGATTACCTTTCAAACGAGCCATATGACGAGTATGGAATACATCACGCACCAGTCCGTTGCTCTTGCGCAACAGAAAACGTCCCTCGTTCCAGGTCATCATGCCGGCAGCATCCTGGCCGCGATGTTGAAGCACCGTCAGGGCATCGTAGATCCCCTGATTCACCGCTTGCTTGGCCAGAAGGCCTACGATACCGCACATTACAGTTACCTCGCTTGAGACGACGACCCACGGCCGTTAGTCAATAAACACTAGGTGAAGCCAAGAAGCGAAGACGCCTTTGCCGTTCGCTGCAAGGGTTACATCAATCGGACTGTCGGCGAAATTCGGGTAGCTTGACCCCTTGAAAGGAATCGGGAGCCTGGGGCAATTCCCGCTCCCATTCATCCAGCTGGCTCAAGGCCCAATCGCGCAATTGCATGAAACTGGGACGCAACTGGGCGTTCTCCCACGCTTCCAGTTGCGCCAACGGCGTCAGTCCTATCAGAACCGTCACGACCAGCAGAATGGCGGCGCCTCTAGCGGCACCGAAAGCCGAACCCGCTATGCGATTCAACAGCCCCATGCCGACCCATTCGACAGCGGCATGCACCAGACGAATCACGATTCCGCAAATCAGGATTACTGCGAAAATCACCAGAATGAAGGCCAGCACCAGGCGGGCATCGTTATTGTCGATGAACCCGCTCATCACATCTGCGACCGGCTGGGCCAGCACCCTTGCCGCCAGCAGAGCGACGACCCACGCCGCCAGGCCCAACGCCTCGCGTACCAGGCCACGGACGAACCCCGCCAGCATGGAGAGCGACAATACCGCCAGGAAGACGGCATCAATCCAGGTCAATGCCATGCTCAATCTCTCACTCGAACCAATAACCCTTGCACGTTGACCCGTTGCTTCACCTCGAGCATGGCGCTCTCGCCTTGCTCGGCGGTGGCAAATGGTCCGACATAGACGGTGGTCAAGTTATTGTCGCGGGGACGTTGGTAGACACTGAAGCCCTGCTCCTCGAGCTGCTCGCTCAAGCGCTGGGCATTGGCGGCTTCGCCGAAGCTACCCACCTGCACTGTCCACTCGCCATCCGCTGCTGCTGCCGTGCTTGGTGAAGAAGCCGTGTTTGATGAAGCAGTCTCTTGCGATTCTGACTGTGATGCCGCAATGACGTCCGCAATGGGGTCATCGCTGGCTGGGGAGGCGGGTTGCTCGACGGCATCGGGCTCACCTTGCCTCTGTGACTCAGGCGATGCCGACGGTGCTTCCGATTCGGCTGTTTCGTCGACTTGCGGCTCTCGAGGCATTGCGTCGATCGACGGAATATTCACCGCCACGTCCTGGTCGAATGAGGATTGACCGCGCTCTTCCTCGCTCAAGCCGTCGCGCACGGAGTCGGGCATGGTCGGCTCTGGAACGTCACGCCGGTCCACTTCGATGGGTTGCTGGATGGTAAAGTTAGGTTGCGGCCTATCCTCCCGTGGCGCCGGATCGCTCATCAGCCATGGGATGGTAATGGCAAGTACTGCCAAAAGGATCACGATTCCGCTGACACGCTCAGTCATGCCGTATTTCATAACATTCTCCCTCGCGTGGCGTTACCGCCTGGGGCAACGGCATTGCCAGCAATTCGGTCACAGTGAGAAATGAGCCGGTTGCCAACACCCGATCCGTATCGGCAAGCCTGTCGCCGATCCATCGTGCGCCCGCGGCCGGTGAAACCGCCGTAGCTGCTACCTCTATGCCGAACCGGCCAAGTCGGTGCGCCAGATCGTCGGCATCGCGTCCGCGCTCACCCGCCAGGCTCACGCATACCCAATCGGTTACCACCGGAAGCAATGCCTCGATAACGCCATCGGCGTCCTTGTCCGCCAGCATTCCCAAGAGCCCCCAGGTTCTGCCGCGGCAGGCCTGGCTTGCCAGGCGCCCGGCGACATAACCGGCGGCATGCGGGTTGTGGCCGACATCGAGGCACCACTGCCCAATCCACTGCATCCGCCCGGGCAGCGAAACCTGCTCGAACGCGGTTCGACAGAGCGCCGCTTCCAGGGGAACTCGGCACAGCGCCAAGGCCTGGAGAGCGGTGGCGGCATTATCTCGCGGCAAGCCGGGATCGGGAAGGGCCGCGAGCGACTGCCCCGCTTCACGCCCCACCCAGGTCCAGCAATCATTATTGCCAGCATCATGCTGAAATGCCTCACCCAGCGCATACACCGGCGCGCCGAGCGCATCGGCGCACTGGCGAACGCTTTCCGGCAACGACCGGCTACCCAGCACCACCGGGCTTCCGGCGCGAAAGATGCCGGCCTTCTCGCGACCTATCTGCTCGATATCGGTGCCCAGGAAAGCCGCATGGTCGTGAGCGATGGTGGTAACTATCGCCACGTCGGCATCGATCAGGTTAACCGCATCCAGACGCCCGCCCAGACCGACTTCCAGCACCACCAGGTCCAGATCCGCCTGGGCCAGACACCAGAGGGCGCAAAGCGTTCCGGCTTCAAAGTAGGTCAGGCTGACGGCGGGAAACGCCAGACGCGCCTGCTCGACCTGACAAAAACCCGCCACCAGTTGGGCATCGGACGCCGGGACCCGGTTGAAGCAGACACGCTCGTTGTAACGCAGCAGGTGCGGGGACGTGTAGGTGCCGACCTTCAAACCATGAACCTCGGCCACCGCCGCCAGCATCGCCACCGTGGAGCCCTTGCCGTTGGTTCCCGCAACGGTCACGACAGGCACGGTAAAGGCGTTACGTTCCAGCCCCATGCGTGCCGCCACCTCGGCGACACGCTCCAGGCCCATATCGATGCCCACCGGATGCAATGTTTCAAGATGATGCAGCCATGCATCCAGAGTTTCGGGCATTTTCCTGATTTCAGCCATTACGCGGTGTTTCACCGGTAACGTGATCGCGATCCTCTTCCTGCCATTCGTCTTCAAGCGCTTCGTCGGCAAGACCTGTCGATGCGGCATCCGCCTCGGCGGCAATGGCGGGTTCATCCACCACGGGCTCGGTGCTGCCGGTTTCCTCAACGACCTCTTCCGCCACGACTGATTCAAGTGCCGGCTGGTGGGTCAGCTTGCGCAGGACACCACCGATACGTGAACGCATCTCGTGACGATGCACGATCATGTCGACGGTGCCATGTTCCAGCAGGAATTCGCTGCGCTGGAAACCTTCGGGAAGCGTTTCCCGCACCGTCTGCTCGATCACTCGCGGCCCGGCGAAGCCGATCAAGGCATTGGGCTCGGCCACGTTCAGATCGCCAAGCATGGCCAGGGATGCCGAGACGCCACCGAAAACGGGGTCGGTGAGTACGGAAATGTAGGGCACGCCTTGCTGCTTGAGCTTTTCCAGGGCAGCCGACGTCTTCGCCATCTGCATCAACGAGAACAACGCCTCCTGCATACGCGCCCCCCCGGAAGCCGCAAAACAGATCAGCGGAATGCGTTCTTCCAGGGCCAAGGCGGCGGCGCGCACGAACTTCTCGCCGACGACGGCACCCATCGAGCCACCCATGAAGGTGAATTCGAAAGCCACTACGACGACCGGCAAACCGTCCAGCTGGCCGCGCATGGCCACCAGCGCATCCTTTTCGCCGGTATCTTTCTGGGCAGCCGTGAGGCGGTCCTTGTACTTTTTCGAGTCGCGAAACTTGAGACGATCGCTCGGCTCGATTTCGCCGGCAAGCTCCTCGCGCCCGGCCTTGTCGAGGAACCAGTCGAGTCGCTTGCGTGCCGTCAAGCGCAGATGATGCTCGCACTTGGGACAAACGCTGTGGTGCTTCTCTAGCTCGGGCAGGTAAAGCACTGCTTCGCACTTGGGGCATTTACGCCACAGGCCGTCCGGCACACTTGCGCGACGATCCTTACGCTGGATCCGCCCCATGGAGGGTACGATCTTGTCTAGCCAGCTCATATCAGAAAGGCTTCCGTTTATACTGTCAGGGACGGCACCGCCAGCCCCTTGGTGTCATGAAATTAAGTTATCCATGCCGCGGGCAAGAAGCCCACCGGCATGCAGTCATTAGCTGCTCAACGCATCCATGGCGTGGCGCATCTCGGCCAGAACCGCCGTCAGCTGGCCGGGGATGGTTTCCGGTGTGTCGGCGTTCTCCGCGATCCGGTTGACCAGGGCGCTGCCCACGATCACACCATCAGCTACCTTCGCCACTTCAGCCGCCGTTGCCCCATCACGAATACCGAATCCGACGCACAGCGGCAGCGAGGTAATATCCCGCAGAGGTGCGAGGCGTTTTGCGACATCGGCGGCATTCAGCGTGGCGGCACCTGTCACGCCCTTCAACGAAACATAGTAGAGATATCCCTCTCCGTGGGCGCATATTGTAGCGGCCCGGGTATTGGAAGTGGTAGGGGCGACCAGGAAGATGGAGGCGAGCCCCCGCTCCTTGAGTATCGGCCCGAACTCATCGGCTTCTTCCGGCGGCATATCCACGGTCAACACGCCATCCACGCCCGCTTCCTGTGCCTTGTCGGCGAATGCCTCGTATCCGATCCGTTCCACCGGGTTGAGATAACCCATCAGCACGACCGGGGTCGTGGCATCCGCCTGGCGAAATTCGCGGACCATATCAAAAAGGTGCGCTAATGTCGTGCCGTTTTTCAAGGCTCGCTCGCAGGCCTTCTGAATGACCGGGCCATCGGCCATGGGGTCGGAAAAAGGCACGCCCAATTCGATGATGTCGGCTCCCGCCTCGACCAGGGCATGCATGAAACCCACCGTGTGCGCAGGCGCCGGGTCTCCCGCAGTGATGTAGGGGATCAGAGCCTTGCGGCCCTGGCTCTTGAGTTCAGTAAAACGTTGATCGATGCGATTCATGTTGAGCCCTTAGAATTCGACGCCGTCCAGCTTCGCCACGGTCATGATGTCCTTGTCGCCGCGCCCTGAAAGATTGACCACCAGATGCTGGTCGGGACGCATGGAGGGAGCCAATACCTTGGCGTGGGCCAGGGCGTGGGCCGATTCCAGCGCGGGCATGATGCCTTCCATGTGGGTCAGTTCACGGAATGCCTCGAGCACCTTGTCGTCGTTGGCGGACACGTAGTGGACTCGCCCCACGTCCTTCCACAAGGCATGCTCGGGGCCGACCCCGGGATAATCGAGCCCTGCGGATATCGAATGGGTATCGCTGACCTGCCCCGACTCGTCCGACATCAGGTAGGTCCGGTTGCCGTGCAATACACCACGCGGCGCATTGGAGGAAAGCGGCGCGGCGTGACGGCCTGTCTCGACGCCGTCGCCCCCTGCCTCGACACCGTACATGGCCACCTCGTCATCTTCGACGAAGGGATAGAACAATCCCATGGCATTGGAGCCACCGCCGACACAGGCGATCAAGGCATCCGGAAGGCGGCCGATCTGCTCGAGCGACTGCTTGCGCGCCTCGCGCCCCACCACGGCGTTGAAGTCGCGCACCAACAACGGATAGGGATGAGGACCTGCCACGGTGCCGATGATGTAGAAGGTATCGTCGACATTGGTGACCCAGTCGCGCAGCGCCTCATTCATGGCGTCCTTGAGCGTGCGGGTACCTGACTCCACCGGGATGACCCGGGCACCCAGCAGATGCATGCGATAGACGTTGAGTTTCTGACGCTCGACATCCGCCGCGCCCATGTAGACATCGCACTCAAGGCCCAGCCGCGCCGCCACGGTGGCGGTCGCCACTCCGTGCTGACCGGCACCGGTTTCGGCGATGACCCGGGGCTTGCCGCTCTTCTTGGCCAGCAGTGCCTGACCGATGGTGTTGTTCACCTTGTGCGCGCCGGTGTGGTTCAGGTCTTCCCGCTTGAGCCATATCTGCGCGCCACCCAACACCCTGGACCACCGCTCGGCATGATAGAGCGGCGACGGACGGCCGACATAATGCGCAAGGTCATAGTCGAACTCGGCCTGGAAGTCAGGATCGTCGCGAAGACTCTGGTAGGTCTTCTCCAGCTCTTCCAAGGCAAAGCTCAGGGTTTCCGAAACGAACCGGCCGCCATAAGGGCCAAAATGGCCACGTGCATCCGGCATTCGGGACAGGTCGCTGAACTTGGTCACAGGAATACCTCACAGGATCGCCAGAACAGGCAGATAAATGAATAAGCAGATAAACAAGCGGCTTGCCGACGGCTCACCGAAGCGCTTACGTAAAGGATTTTCAGTGCCTGTCGGCAGCGGCTACCTGAAGAATGAAACGAGCCATTTCGTCATGGTCCTTCACGCCACGGGATATCTCGATCCCCCCGGAAACATCGACCGCCAGGGGCGCAACGCTGGCGACAGCCTTGGCAACGTTATCGGGCGTCAGCCCACCGGCGAGGATAACAGGTTTTGCCAGGTTTGCGGGTATTCGTGACCAGTCGAACGTATCGCCTGTTCCCCCTGGCACCCCCGGCCGATAAGCATCCAGTAGCAGTGCCCTGGCACCGACGTAATCCGCCGCCGCCGCATGCAGGTCCAGACCTTCGCGCATGCGCAGCGCCTTGATCCAGGGAATGGAAAACGTCTGGCAAGTCTGCGCTGTCTCTTCACCATGAAATTGCAGCAGGTCCAGATGCGGCAAGCACTGCTCGATCAGCTCGGGCGCCTGGTCGACGAACAACCCCACGCGGGTGACAAACGCGGGCACCCGAGCCGCCAGGACCGCCAGACGTTCAACGTCGAGATGACGCGGGCTTTGCGGCCACATGACGAACCCCACCGCATCGGCACCCAAGGCAACCGCCATATCGACATCTTGCTCGCGGGTCAGCCCGCAGAACTTGACCCGTGTTCTTCCCCAGGGAGGATTCTGGCTCATGATCACCTCTTTGACACGAGTTGGGAGCGGTCAGGAAAGCTGTGCCACCATGGGCTTTCCGCGCCGGTTGGCCACCATGGGGCAATCGGGCAAGGCACGCTCTCCTGTCCATTCACCGGTAAAGGCCAACAGGTTCGGCCCCAGCGGCTCCTTGGGCAAGTCGAACTGCGGATCATACAACGAGTCGACGAAGTGCAGCCCGCAGGCCGGTGCGGTAACGTCGCCCTGCTTGCGATCCTTGAGCGCCAGCAATCTGGCCAAATGGGCCTTGTCCTGTTCGCCCCGCCCTACTGACACCAAAGCGCCGGCAATGTTGCGAATCATGTGATGAAGAAAGGCATTGCCTTGGATATCGATGACGACCAAAGGACCGTGTCGCTTCACCTCGACGAAATGCATGTGTCGCCATGGCGTCTTCGACTGGCAGCCCGCAGCGCGGAAACTGGAGAAATCGTTTTCTCCCACCAGGGCCTGAGCGGCTTCATGCATCGCCTCGGCGTCCAGCGGATCTCGACACCAGGTGACATTGTGGCGTTCCAGTACCGGGCGGCTTATCTGATTCAACAGCACATATCGATAACGCCGTCCCAACGCCTTGCGCCGAGAATCGAACGTATCCGGCACCGCCTTGACCCAGTGCACGGCGACATCGCGGGGCAGGTAGCTATTGGCGCCGAACACCCAGGCCTTTTCCGAACGCGCCACCGGCGGGTCGAAGTGGATGATCTGGCGGGTGGCGTGCACTCCCGAATCCGTGCGACCACTGGCGTGGATACGTACGTCTGCGCCGGCAATTCGCGTGAGCGCCTTTTCCAGCGTGGCCTGCACCGAAGCGGCATGTTTCAGGCGCTGAAAACCACAATAACCACTGCCATCGTACTCCACCCCCATGGCCAGACGACCGATCAGAGGCTGCTTTTCGTCAAGGTGATAAAACAATGTCATCAATCTTTATCAAAGGAAGAGGATCGCGAATGTGCATTATCCAGATCACGCGGATTAAACGCCACCTCTTCTATCTCCCACTCGCCCTTTAGCGGAAAATCGAATCCATGATTGTTTTGCTTGTCAGCCGGCACGTCGGCTTGAGTCATAGCGGCCGAAGTTGCAGTTCGTGCAGTGTCGGTGTCGGTGTCGGTGTCGGTGTCGGTGTCGGTGTCGGTGTCGGTAAACTCTACCGCTGGTTGCATCGGCGTCTCCTCACGGGAGACTGACGTATCGCTCAAGGTAGGCGGTTCGTAATCGATAAAGTGCGTTGACACCGCATCAGCCTCGCGGGTGTCGTCAGTCTCCTCAGTTGCGCCCGAGGACTGGGGCATCGATGCTCCGGCCACTCCAGCTGCCATAACCAAGGGGGCCGCTTTGATAGCCTTCATCGGCTGGAATGAAGCATGAGTCAAGCCCCAGGGGTCCTGTCCAGGTAAGACCTTCGGCCATCCCGCCGCCTGGGGCTCATCGGCGATATCCAATGGCTCGACATGCAGCATCGCGCCCGGCTTCACGGCCGCTTCGTCATCTTCCATCCCATGGAGCGCTTCGTGGTGCGAGCGAACTTGCGCTTCGTCGATGTCTTCAGCAAACAATGGGCTCGGCTTTCCCTCCGCCGAAGTTACATGCGGCTGTTCTTGCCCAGCTACCCACTCCTCTGAGCGAGCTCCGCCAAATACCGGCGCAGGCGGCGGGGTGATCACTGGCTCATCAGCAGCCGCCAGCATTGCCTCCTCCTCTTCAACGGCACGCCGGCGGCGCAGCACGAGCAGCAAGGCCATTAATGCCGCTATCGCCGCAGCGGCTGTCTGCCAGCGGTACTCATCGAGCAGCGTCGCCCCACCTTGCCACCAATCCGTGGAGGCCACATCGGCTGTCGCCCTCTCATCCGAAAACGGCGTGGCGTTGGGCGGAGCACTGCCGGCAGCCGCCAGGGTAGTGGCGGAAAGTGCCTCGAAATCGCTGCGCAGCCCACGCAACTCGTCGCGTAATTGCTGCATTTCCTCGCGCATCAGCTCGCGCTCGGCAAGCAGGGTTTCGACCATCGCCTGGCTTTCCTGCCAGCGACGCTCCAGCTCCTGTATTCGCTCGCTCTCATCAAGCCCATTTTCATCGAGTTCGTTCTCTTCGAGCTCGGCCCGAGGAGTCTGTTCGGTGTCTGCCACCGCAGCCAATGCCATCTGTCTCAGATTTCCCGAGAGCAAGGGCTCAGAAATATCATTACGCTCTTCGGAGCCTTGTTGTGCATTGGAGGATGGAGGCTCAGCGGATTGATCTACCGAGGATTCAAGATCGGTGGACTGCTCAGCCGGGGACTGCTCAGCGGCAAGCTGGTTTGCGTCGGCTTGAGCCATCGCCTCGATCGCCTGGCTTGCAGCCTCATCCGAGCGCGCCATGACCCGTTCCCGCGAGGGGACATTCAACCGACTTCCCGCCCGTAGTTGATCGATATTGCCCGTAGGAAACGCATCGGGATTGGCTTCGAATAAGGCCACCATCATTTGCCGCACGCTGACTCCCTGCGGACGCAACCGGTTGGCGACGCCCCACAAGGTATCTCCCGACGACACTTGGGCTGTATCGTCAGTCACCCGTGGCGAGGTGTTGCGCGAAGATGTGCGGGGCGCCTCCTGGCTCGTCTCTTCTGGCGCTGACGAGGCAGGCGCTGGCGAGGCCGCTTGTTGGCCGTTGCTTGATGACC
Organism: Halomonas sp. Bachu 37; assembly: GCF_039691755.1. Lineage (NCBI taxonomy): Bacteria > Pseudomonadati > Pseudomonadota > Gammaproteobacteria > Oceanospirillales > Halomonadaceae > Halomonas > Halomonas kashgarensis. Next base: position 1,253,622 of record NZ_CP137552.1, read on the forward strand.
CGGCGACGAGCGCCGGCATGCCGGCATAATCCGGCGGGTCGAACAGCAGGGTGACTTCCCGCGTCTGTTTCCCACCGGCCCCTTCAAGGTAAAGCAGCAGATCCAGCCACGGCGTTTTCACCGCCTGGCGGGAACTCAAGTCGACCACCCACTCGCCCGCCTGGCGTCGAACGCTCGCTTGCACACTCGCCACCAGCGGGGTGCGCGTCAGACCGGCAGCTTCGAAAGCCGCCGAATCGGCGACGCGCACCTCGAGCCGCTCCGCCTGCTCGGAATCGACATCCCGCAGCGGAATGCTCGCCTGAAGGGGCGAATGCAGTGGAGACTGAACCGTCGCCTGCCCCAGCCCAAGGGCCAACGCGGCCGGACTGACCCCTGCCAATGACATGAGCATGGCAAACGTAAGTTTATGCCTCATGAATGTGTACCTCATGAACCGATGTCTCCTCACGTCGTCGGGGTCTTGTTTTGATTAGTTTTACCATACCCAAGGGATGATGCGCATAAAAAACGGGGAACTGATATCTCAGTTCCCCGTTTTATCGGCAAATAACACTTAAAGGCGATGTTTCGCCATCAGCCGATTACTGTTCGCGCAGGATTTGCAGCATCCGCTTGAGCGGCTCCGCCGCCCCCCACAACAGCTGATCGCCCACGGTGAAGGCGGAGAGATACTCGCCGCCCATGGCCAGCTTGCGCAGGCGTCCTACCGGTACTTGTAGCGTACCGGTGGCGGCGGTGGGCGTGAGTCCGGCGATGGTCGCCTCCTTGTCGTTGGGAATTACCTTGACCCATTCGTTGTGCTTGGCCAGGCGATCTTCGATCTCGTCCAGCGGCACATCACGCTTGAGCTTGACGGTGAACGCCTGGCTGTGAGAACGCATCGCGCCAATGCGCACACACAGCCCATCGATAGGAACCGGGTTGGCTTGCAGGCCGAGAATCTTGTTGCTCTCGACGCCCGCCTTCCACTCTTCACGGCTCTGCCCGCTATCCATCTTGGTATCGATCCAGGGCAACAGGCTGCCCGCCAACGGCGCACCGAAGTTGTCGACCGGGAACTCCCCACCACGCATCGCTTGGGTCACCTTGCGGTCGATATCGAGTATGGCGCTGGCAGGGTCGTCCAGCTCGCCAGCGACGGCATCGCGCAGCCCACCCATCTGGACGAGCAGCTCTCGCATGTGCTTGGCACCGGAGCCCGAAGCCGCCTGGTAGGTCATGGAGGTCATCCACTCGACCATATCGGCTTCGAACAGGCCGCCCAGACCCATCAGCATCAGGCTGACCGTGCAGTTGCCGCCGACGAACGTCTTGGCGCCCTTGGCCAGTTGCGCATCGATCACCTTGCGGTTGACCGGGTCCAGTACGATGGTCGCTTCATCCGCCATGCGCAGGGTGCTGGCGGCGTCGATCCAGTAGCCTTGCCAACCGGCCTGGCGCAGTTTCTGATAAACCTCGCCGGTATAATCACCTCCTTGGCAGGTGATCACGACATCGAGCGCCTTGAGCGCATCGATATCGAAGGCATCCTTTAACGCTGGGACATCAACGCCGATATCGGGACTCGGCTGACCGACCTGGGAAGTGGTGAAAAACGTCGGCTCGATGCCTTTGAAATCACCATCTTCCAGCATGCGCTGCATCAACACCGAACCCACCATGCCGCGCCATCCGACAAAACCGACTTTCAACATGTGAAGTCTCCTGTAAAGAATGAGAGCCGTATTATACACAACGCCGGCTGGTCACGCAGGCCGGAGGCGGCTACGTCCCGCCGCCGACCTCTGGCTCAGCTGCGGGCAAAGGCCTCGAGTACGGCATCGCCCATGGCCGTGGTAGTCACCGTCTGCATGCCTTCGGAGGCGATATCGGCAGTACGCAGGCCATCATCCAGAACGCTGCCCACCGCGGCTTCGATGCGCTCCGCCATTGCCGTTTCGCCCAGCGAGTAGCGCAGCATCATGGCCACGGAAAGCATCATCGCCAGCGGGTTGGCCATGTTGCGCCCGGCGATATCCGGGGCGCTGCCGTGGCAGGGTTCGTACATGCCCTGCCCGCTCTCGTTGAGCGACGCCGAAGGCAGCATGCCGATGGAGCCGGTGAGCATGGCGGCGGCATCGGACAGAATATCGCCGAACATATTGCCGGTGACGACGACGTCGAACTGCTTGGGGGCGCGCACCAGCTGCATGGCGGCGTTATCCACGTACATGTGCGAAAGCTCGACATCCGGGTATTCCGGCGCCAGCCGCTCCATCACTTCACGCCACAGAATGGTGACTTCCAGCACGTTGGCCTTGTCCACCGAACACAGTTTCTTGCCACGTTTCTGCGCCATCTCGAAGGCGACCCGGCCGATGCGCTCGATCTCGGATTCGGAATAGACGTAAGTATTAAAGCCGACCCGCTCGCCGTTGCGCTCTTCGATGCCGCGGGGCTGGCCGAAATAGATACCACCGGTGAGTTCGCGCACGATCATGATATCCAGCCCCGCCACCAGCTCGGGTTTCAGGCTGGAGGCACTGGCCAGTTGCGGATAGAGCATCGCCGGACGCAGGTTGCCGAACAGGCCGAGATGCTTGCGCAACCCCAGCAAGCCCTTTTCGGGCCGCTTGGCGAGATCTTCCAGCTTGTCCCATTTGGGGCCGCCCACGGCACCTAGAAGAATGGCATCCGCTGCCTTGGCCTTGTCTAGCGTCTGCTCGGGCAGCGGGTCGCCGAAGGTGTCGTAAGCCGCGCCGCCCACCAGAGCCTCTTCCACTTCGATATCCAGGCCGGCGCTCTGGCAGGCCTGCAGCAGACGCGCCGCCTGGGCGCTGATTTCGGGACCGATGCCATCACCGGGTAACAACAGAACTTTGCGCGTCATCTATTCTTTTCCTTCCCTTAAAATATCTCGTCTCGTTCAGCGATAAAGCTGCTGGATCTAGCCGACCTTGAGCGTATCGCGGAACAGCCACGGACGCTGCTCGCGGTGCCTGGCCTCGAAGTCACGGATGGCATCTTCGTCCTGCAGGGTGATGCCGATGTCATCCAGGCCCTCGAGCAGGCAGTGCTTGCGGAACTCGTCAACCTCGAACTCGAGTATCTCGCCGGCCGGGGTAATGACGCGCTGGTTCTCGAGATCGATATCCAGGCAGTAGCCTTCGTTCGCCTCGACTTCATTGAACAGACGATCCACCTGCTCTTCGTCGAGCACCACCAGCAAGATGCCGTTCTTGAACGCATTGTTGTAGAAGATATCGGCAAAGCTCGGCGCTATCACTACCTTGATGCCGAAATCCTCCAGTGCCCAGGGAGCGTGCTCGCGGGAGCTTCCGCAGCCAAAGTTACGCCGCGTCAGCAGCACTTCGGTACCGGCATAGCGCGCCTGATTGAGCACGAAATCGGGATTCAGTGGACGCTTGGAGGTGTCCTGGCCGGGATAGCCCTCGTCGAGGTAACGCAGCTCATCGAACAGGTTGACGCCGAAGCCGGTACGCTTGATCGACTTCAGAAACTGCTTGGGAATGATCAGATCGGTATCGACATTGGCACGATCCAGCGGCGCCACCAGCCCTTCGAAACGTTCGAACTTGCGCATAATCATGCCTCCTGAGCGTGGATGGTATCGTTGGCAGCGCTGGTGCTATCCAGCCCCCGCACGTCGACGAAGTGCCCTGCAATCGCCGCAGCCGCAGCCATCGCCGGGCTGACGAGATGGGTGCGACCGCCGTAGCCCTGGCGCCCTTCGAAGTTGCGATTGGACGTCGATGCGCAGTGCTCTCCGGCCCCCAGCTTGTCGGCGTTCATCGCCAGGCACATGGAGCAGCCTGGCTCGCGCCATTCAAAACCCGCCTCGGTGAATATCTTGTCCAGGCCCTCGGCTTCGGCCTGACGCTTCACCAACCCCGAGCCGGGCACGACCATGGCCAGTTTGATACTGTCGGCGACCTTCTTGCCCCGGGCCACCTTGGCGGCCTCGCGCAGGTCCTCAATACGCGAGTTGGTGCAGGAACCGATGAAGATCTTGTCCAGCTTGATATCGGTGATCTTCTGATTGGCCCTAAGCCCCATGTACTCGAGCGCCCGGCTGTGGCTGCGCTGGACAGTTTCATCGGCGGCAGCTAGGGGGTCCGGCACCTGTCCCGAGATACCGGTCACCATTTCAGGACTGGTGCCCCAGCTCACTTGCGGCTCGATCTCGGCGGCATCCAGTCCCACGACCTTGTCGAACTCGGCATCGGCATCGGACACCAGATTGCGCCAGTCGGCCACGGCCGCTTCCCACTGTTCGACCGTCGGGGCGTAGGGGCGCTCGGCAAGGTAATCGATGGTGGTGTCGTCCACGGCAATCAGCCCGACGCGGGCGCCTGCTTCGATCGCCATGTTGCACACCGTCATGCGTCCTTCCATGGAGAGAGACTGAATGGCACTACCGGCGAACTCGATCGCATAGCCGGTGCCGCCAGCGGTGCCGATCTTGCCGATAATCGCCAGCACCACGTCCTTGGCGGTAACGCCGAGGCCCAGCTCGCCTTCCACGCGCACCTGCATGTTCTTCATCTTCTGCGCCAGCAGGCACTGGGTCGCCATGACATGCTCGACTTCCGAGGTGCCGATGCCATGGGCCAGCGCGCCGAAGGCTCCGTGGGTCGCGGTATGGGAATCGCCACACACCACGGTCATGCCCGGCAAGGTAGCGCCCTGCTCCGGCCCCACTACATGGACGATGCCCTGGCGCGGGTCGTTGATCTTGAACTCTTCGATACCGTACTCGACGCAGTTGTCGTCGAGTGTCTGCACCTGGATCAACGAGGTCGGGTCCTTGATACCGGTATTGCCTTCGGCACGCTCTTTCACGGTGGTAGGCACGTTATGGTCCGGCGTCGCCAGGTTGGCATCCAGCCGCCATGGCTTGCGGCCCGCCAGGCGCAACCCCTCGAAGGCCTGCGGGGAAGTCACTTCATGCAACAATTGACGGTCGATATAGATCAACGCGGTACCGTCGTCGCGCTGTTTCACCAAATGTTGATTCCAGAGCTTGTCGTAAAGGGTTTGACCTGACATAGGGTTCTCCTGGGCGTTTTCCGCCTCTATTCACGGCCTGATTGTATCGATGGAACGAGTGTTACCCGACGTGCTGATAAATGCAATTCATGTTATTCATAGAAACGATTCCAAACAGGAATACAACATGGATACGCAAAGCCTTCAGGCCTTTCTCGCCGTAGCACAAACCCATAGCTTCTCACGGGCGGCTGAAATGCTTCATCTTACCCAGCCGGCGGTGAGCAAACGCATCGCCGTACTGGAGGACCAGGTCGGTATACGCTTGTTCGACCGCATCGGGCGACGCATCTCGCTGACCGAAGCGGGTGACGTGCTGCTGCCCCAGGCCCGGCGAATTCTCTTCACGGTGGAAGATAGCCGGCGTGCCATCGCCAACCTGGCCGGCCATGTCGGCGGACGGTTGACGCTGGCCACCAGCCACCACATCGGGCTGCACCGCTTGCCGCCGCTGCTCAAGCAGTATACCCAACGGCATCCCGAGGTAGAGCTGGACCTTCGCTTCATCGATTCCGAAATGGCCTACCAGGGGGTACTGGACGGCACCCTGGAAATGGCGGTGGTCACGCTTGCCCCCCACCCCGTCGAGCAGCTTCACGTGGTCGAGTTGTGGCGCGACCGCTTGTGCTTCGTGTGCGGCGCCGATCACCCCTTGGCAAGCCGGGGGCGGCTCTCGCTGGAAGCGCTGTGCCGGTACAACTGCCTGATGCCGGGAGCGAAGACCTTCACCCGCTCGCTGATCGAGCAGCGCTTTGCCGAAGCGGGTCTTGCCCTGCCGGTGAGTATATCGACCAACTACCTGGAAACGCTCAAGATGATGTGTGGCGTCGACCTCGGCTGGAGCCTGCTGCCGGAGAAAATGATCGATAGCGGGCTGGTGGAGCTCGCGGTAGATACCGCCCCGCTCTACCGCCCGCTGGGTTATCTGGTCCACACCAATCGCACGCTTTCCAATGCCGCAAGCAAGATGATCGAGGAGCTGGAAGAGAGCCGAAGCGAATAGCCATGCCGGTTGTCTTTGGGGTCTCTTATTGCGCTAACCTTGAAGGATTGTCGCTACCCGAAGTCGACTGGTCTGCACTCGGTATAGCCCAGCCCTATCGGTACTCTATTAAAAGTATGTACAAGGATGGCTATGGCCGCTTTTCTTACCCTTTCAGCCGCACACCTGTCTCTACGAGCCTGCGGTCAGCTATTGCTACTGTTGAGCATGGTCTATGGAGGATCGGCTCATGCCGTAGAGGACGTGCCAGGTAGCCCCGCCCCCCTGGAAGCCAATGGCGTAGAACAGCGCAGTACTGGCAAAACTGAGACGGCCGAGTCCTCTGCACCGGTGACGCCTGCACCTGCTATCAGTGGTGAGAGCACAAACAATGCGCAGATCGAAACCACCCCCTCACCGCTCAAAGACAATGAGATTCAACAGCGTATCAGCGGAATTTTTTCTGAAATTGATGGACTGGGGGCAATTGAAGTCAACGTTTCCCAAGGCATAGTCACCCTAGCGGGTGAAACGGCCAATGAACGAAAAGCCCAGCAGGCGCTCAGTTTAGCCAACCGCCTGACCGACGTGGTAACGGTAGATGACCACATTAACCGTACGCTGGACGTACAGGATAATGTCTCGACCGCCTATCAAGGCCTAAGGACCAGGGGCCAGAACCTGGTCAAGGCCTTGCCCCTATTATTGGTCGGCTTCCTGCTGTTTGCACTGGTCGCTTGGTTTGGCGCCTGGCTGTCTAGACGGCAAAAACTGTGGCAACGACTGACGCCTAATCCATTCGTGGCCGAATTGTTGGCACAAACCATCAAAGTCATTTTTATTATCTTCGGGCTGATACTGGCATTAAGCCTGATAGGCGCTGAGACGGTTATAGGCACACTGCTGGGCGGTGCCGGGGTGATCGGCATTGCCATTGGTTTTGCCGTAAAAGACACGATTGAAAATTACATTGCCTCATTGATGCTCAGTATTCGCCAACCCTTTCAGGCGCGAGATCATGTGGTCATCAATGACAGAGAAGGGATCGTCGTTCGCCTCACCTCCCGCGCCACGATTCTCATGACGTTAGAGGGCAATCAGCTACGTATTCCCAACGCTGACGTATTCAAAGGCGTTATCCTCAATTACACCCAGAATCCGGAGCGCCGCTTTACTTTTGAACTAGGGGTTGATGCAAATGACGACCCCCTAGCGGCTATCAAGGTGGGACTTGATGCCATTCATAAATTAGACTTTGTATTGGCTGAGCCCAAGGCCATTGCCATTATTACTCACGTAGGAGATTCCAACATCATATTGGAATTTTTAGTGTGGGTAGATCAGTCGAAGACAGACTTTGGCAAAGCCCGCAGTATTGCCATTCGTGAAACCAAGCATGCCCTGGAAAATCAAGGGTTCAGCCTACCCGAACCGATCTATCGCTTACGCTTCAACCCCAAACTTGAACAAGTGCTGGAAGACTCACAGGTCAATAACGCAGGTTCGCTCAACCCTGATACGACGCCACCCCCGACCACGTCTGATTCCCAAACAGCCATACGGCCTAAAATGATTGACGATAGAGACAAACAACAGGCCAAAGCGCGGGCAAAGGAGATATTGCGTGGGCAAGATGCCGATGAGGTGCTGGATGCACGGCCTGACGAGAAGCTAATGCAAAAAATAGAACAGGAAATTGCTGAGAATTCTAATGGAACCGATTTATTGAATAAAAACTCTCCGCGAGAGTAGCCATGTTCCAAAGCCCGAGAGCTTTACCACTAGCTCGTCTTCGAGTACTTGATATACCAAGCGATGCTGAATGTTGATACTTCGCGAATAGCGCCCGCAAGAATATCAATGAGCTTCTCAAACGGAGGCGGCTTGCGGCAGGGGTCTTCCGCAATCATTGCAAGCAGTTCCTGCGCTTTTGGCTTGAGGCCGCTGGGAGATGCATCGATGGCACCTCTCATCGCTGCCTACAGGCTCGTTAGCGCGCGATGAATACCCAAATTTCCCCTCCCCTTTATTGGTGGTTTTTTTACAAGAACCCGATTAGCCTGCTAACTCAACCAGTAAGGGATCGAGATGCAAGAGACGACTCCTCGGCAGCGCTTGGCGGGCGTGCTCATACTACTTGGGCTTATCGTGCAGATTGCGGGTTTTACCGGCGAGTTATCGACCGCTCATGCAGTGAGCTACTTGCTGTGGGCGGGAGTGGCGCTGCTGTGGCGGGATATTCCCAGGCGCTCGCGCTTTCAGGCAGGTGTGCTGATCGGATTGGGTGCGGGAATGTTGGTGGTGGCGCGATTTGTTTACGGCGCTGAGGTCGATTGGCCTGCCATGCTGCAGGGTAATGTGTTCGTGGTGGCCATGCTGGTGGGCGTCAGCTTTATCTCGCTGATTGGCAAGCAAGGCAATAAAGGCGCATCGGGAAGCCGACTGACCGGAGCCGGTGGCGTGCTGCGCACTTGGCTGGGGGTGCATTTTCTGGGCACGATTTTAAACCTTTCGACCGTATTCATGGTCGGCGATAAATTGGCGCGGCGGGGGCCGCTCACCATCCCCCAGCTATTGGCGCTTAATCGTGGGCTTTCCAGCGCGGCGTTGTGGTCGCCATTCTTTGCCTCCATGGCGGTGGTGATCGCGCTGGTGCCGGATGTGCAGTATGCGCGAATTGCAATGGTGGGCTTCCCCCTGGCAATGGTCTCGGGCTTACTCACCACGCTGGAGTTGCGCCGGCGGTTCGATCTTGCCGATGTGGCAGGATTTTCTCTCTCCCCTCGCAGCCTGTTGATGCCAGTGGGCATGGCGCTGCTAGTGATGCTGTTTCACTTCTGGCTGACACCTTCGCTCACGATTGTAAGTATCATTACCTTTCTGCTGCCCGGCGTGGCGCTACTGAGCAACCTGCCCCAGGGGCCACGCTGGACCTTACGCCGGATTCGCCAACATACCACCACTCGGCTACCGGCCATGCGTGGGGAAATTTCGCTGTTCCTGGCGGCGGGTCTGCTGACGATAGGGCTATCGACTCTCGTGAGTGCAGCTGCGGGTAGCGACTGGACGCTATTTGCGACATTCGGCGCGCCTCAGGCGATGATAAGCTTCGTGGCGATCACGCTTAGCGCGCTCGCGGGGCTGCATCCGATCATCGGTGTGTCGGTGCTGGCATCGATACTGAACATGCAGGGAGACGAACAGACGCTGTTCGCCTTCGTGGCGCTGGGTTCCTGGGCGTTCGGCACCAGCGTAGGCCCCCTGTCGGGAATAAACCTCTCCCTGCAAGGACGCTACGGGGTCAGCGGGTATCGAATGATGAAGAACAACCTGGGCTATGCGGCCGCCATGAGCGCGCTGGTACTGGCTGCCATCGCGCTCGTGGCCTGGTGGCAATGAGATATCGGCTAGACGGCCGCGCCGTTATGGACACGGGCGAAATAGCGGTGCCCGCAGGCATGGCAAGGCTCGATACGCGCTACGCTGGTAAGCGTCACTTCGGCATCGCAATGAACGCACGCCATACGGCCTGGCGCGGCGATTTCGCCCTCGCAGTAGTCCGCACGTGCGGCTTCCAGGTCGTCCGCCAGGCGCTCCCGGTCGACGCTGCTGCGATCGGCGATGGAGAGCAGCGATTCCGCCACACGCCGCGAGAGCCGGCTCAAGTCGATTCCCAGCCACTGGGCCAGGTGCTTTCCGCTATCCGCCAGGTACAGGCGCATGTCCTTCAGGTCACGCTCAACCCAGGCGCGCAGCAGTGCCAGTTCATCCTTGGTGTACTCCTCGAGTTCGGTCTCGAATGCCACCGCCTCGTCCAGCTCATGCTGGAGATTCTCCCAGCTCAGCTCATTGGCACCATCCTGCACCCGCGCCAGGAGTCGTTCGTAGCCCTCGCGCAGACGGTGATCGTTATGCTTCTCGTTCATGATGGCACTCCTTTATTTTCCACTGTTCACGACTTGCTCCGGCTCGGCGAGGCAACTAACCGTTAGCCGTTCAAGGTTTTATCCGCATAGGATACAATCGAGCGAAGCAAACTGACATACGTCATCCACCATTCACCTTGCGCTCGCTATGCGGGCCAGTACGCCAAGGCATTGACAACTTCCGATGGACGCACATTTCAGCCCCCGTGAGATCGAACGCGACGCCCAGCAGTTCTGGGATCAAAACCAGTGCTTCAAGGCGGTAGAAGACGCCAACCGCGAGAAGTTCTACTGCCTGTCGATGTTTCCCTACCCTAGCGGCAAGCTACACATGGGGCACGTGCGCAACTACACCATCGGCGATGTGGTATCGCGTTTTCAGCGTATGCAGGGCAAGAACGTCATGCAGCCCATGGGCTGGGACGCCTTCGGCATGCCGGCGGAAAACGCCGCGATCCAGAACCAGGTTCCACCGGGCGAATGGACCTACCAGAACATCGACTACATGCGCACCCAGCTGAAAGCCCTGGGTTTCGCCTATGACTGGAGCCGCGAGTTCGCCACCTGCGACAGCGACTACTACCGCTGGGAGCAGTGGTTCTTCACCAAGCTGGTGGAAAAGGGCCTGGTTTACAAGAAGATGTCCACGGTAAATTGGGACCCGGTGGACCAGACGGTGCTGGCCAACGAGCAGGTAATCGAAGGCCGGGGGTGGCGCAGCGGCGCCTTGGTCGAGCGTAAGGAAATTCCGCTGTGGTTCTTGAAGATCACCGATTATGCCGATGAACTGCTGGCGGACCTCGACAAGGTCGAATGGCCCGAGCAGGTCAAGACAATGCAGCGCAACTGGATCGGCAAGTCCCGCGGTGTCGAGTTGAGCTTCGATATCACAACGGCCCAGGGCGAGCCGCTCGAGCCAATCAGTGTCTATACCACACGTCCCGACACCCTGATGGGCGTGACCTATGTGGCCGTGGCGGCCGGGCATCCATTGGCCAAGGCCGCTGCCGAAGGCAACGATGCACTGGCCGCGTTCTGCGACGAGTGCGCCCAGGGCGGCACTTCCGAAGCCGCGCTTGCCACCATGGAAAAGAAAGGCATGCCCACCGGGCACAAGGCGGTTCATCCGCTCAGCGGTGAGGAAGTGCCCGTCTTCGTGGCCAACTTCGTGCTGATGGAGTACGGCACCGGCGCCGTCATGGCGGTACCGGGGCACGACCAGCGCGACTGGGAGTTCGCCACCAAGTACGCCCTTCCCATCAAAGCGGTGATCGCCGACGACAGCGGCCAGGCGCCCGATCTTTCCCAAGGTGCCTACGCCGAATACGGCAAGCTAATCAATTCCGGTGAATTCGACGGGCTCGAATTCCAGGCCGCCTTCGACGCCATCGCCGCCAAGCTGGAATCGCTGGGTCGCGGCGAGGTGAAGACCAATTTCCGCCTGCGCGACTGGGGCGTCGCCCGTCAGCGCTATTGGGGTGCGCCGATTCCGGTCAAGTACGGCCCCGAAGGCCAGACGGTTCCGCTGACCGATGATGAACTTCCGGTCAAGCTGCCCATGGAAGTCACCGTGGACGCCTCCGGCTCGCCACTCAAGAAAATGCCGGAATTCTACGACCTGGGCGATGGCTGGACGCGCGAGACCGATACCTTCGACACCTTCATGGAGTCCTCCTGGTACTACGCCCGCTTTGCCTGCGCGGACAATCCTGACGCCATGCTCGACGAGCGTGCCAACTACTGGCTACCGGTGGATCTCTATATCGGCGGTATCGAGCACGCCATTCTGCACCTGCTCTATGCACGCTTCTTCCACAAGCTGATGCGCGACTTCGGGCTGGTCGACTCCGACGAGCCGTTCCAGCAGTTGCTGACCCAGGGCATGGTCATCGCCGAGACGTACTACCGCTCCACCGCCAACGGCGGCAAGCAGTGGTTCAACCCGGCGGATGTCGAGGTCAAGCGCGACGACAAAGGCCGCCCGGTGAGCGCCGTGCTGGCAAGCGACGGGCAACCGGTGGAAATGGGCGGCATCGAGAAGATGTCCAAGTCTAAGAACAACGGCGTCGATCCACAATCGATGATCGATCGTTTTGGTGCCGATACCGTGCGCCTGTTCATGATGTTCGCCGCCCCACCGGAGCAATCACTCGAGTGGTCGGATTCCGGTGTCGAGGGCGCCCACCGCTTCTTGAAGCGGCTGTGGCGACAGGTCTCCGAGCACCTCGAGGCAGTTAAGCCCGCCGCGCTGGATGCCGCTTCGCTCGGCAATGAGCAGAAAGCGCTGCGCCGCAAGACCCACGAGACCATCCGGAAAGCCAGTGACGACATCGGCCGCCGCACCACCTTCAATACGGCAATTGCCGCGGTGATGGAGCTCTCCAATGCCGTTGCCAAGTTCACCGATACATCAGCGCAAGGTTTGGCGGTCAGCCGTGAAGCGCTCGAGGCTTGCGTGCTGCTGCTGGCTCCCATTACGCCGCATACAAGCCATGCGCTGTGGCAGGCACTGGGCAACACGCAACCGGCAATCGATGCGCCCTGGCCGGCAGTCGACGAGGCAGCACTCGCCCGTGACACCATCGAGCTGGTGGTTCAGGTCAATGGCAAGCTCCGGGCTCGCCTGGAGATTCCCACCGATGCCGAAAAGGCGGCTGTCGAGTCGCTGGCCCTGGAACATGAGAACGTCAAGCGTCATATTGAGGGCAAGACGGTACGCAAGGTGATCGTGGTCCCCGGCAAACTGGTGAATATCGTGGTGAGCGGATGAAACGACGCGAGCTATTACGTAATGGGCTGGCAGCGGGTATCGCGGCGCTGACCTTGGGGGGATGCGGTTTTCACCTGCGTGGAAACGAGCAAAATCATAGGCTGCCCGCTTTGACGCTGACGGGTGACACCACCTCTCCCTTCGCCCGGGAATTTCGCGCCAGCGTCGAATTTAGCGACGTCGAGCTACGAGCCGACGCGCCCTGGGTCGTCACCCTGGGTACGCCACGCCTGCTGGAGCGTCGCCTGGGCGCCGATGATCGAGCCAGCAACGAACATGAGCTCAGCCTTGAAGTGGAGATTGCCCTGCAGGCACGGGACACCGGTGCCTACCACCTGCACCCCTCCCTGCTGCGAGAAACCACCCGGCTGCGCTTAAGCGATGATGACCTTCTCAACCGCGAGACGCTGATCAGCGATGCCGTGGATGAGCTCTCCCAGCGCCTTGCACGGCGGGCGCTGGAACGCCTGGCCAATATCGAGTCGTGGCGGTGAAAGTCTTTGCCGATCAGCTTCCCGCCGCCCTGGCCAATAAGCTTCCCAAGGTGGTGATTGTCGCCGGTGAAGAGCCGCTGCAGCACCGCGATGCCTGCGATGCGGTTCGCTCCGCAGCTCGCGAAGCCGGCATCGAGGAGCGTGAAGTGCTGGACGTGGAAGCCAATTTCGCCTGGGGACGGCTGCATGAAGCGGCCGGTAACCTTTCGCTGTTCGCCTCCTCCAAGCTGCTGGAACTGCGTATGGGCAAGCACGCCCTGGGGCAGGAAGGTGCGAAGGCACTGGCAGGCTACGCCGAGCGTTTGTCGCAAAGGGAGGACATCCTGCTGATCAGTATGGGCAAGCTCGATGCCAGACAGCAAAAGAGCGCCTGGTTCAAGGCGCTGGATAAACACGGCCTGTTCGTGCCGGTATGGCCGGTGGACACCAGTCGGCTCGGGTATTGGCTGCGCGACCGCGGCGCACGCCATGGCTTGACGCTGGACATGGACGCAGCCCGGCTACTGGGGGAGCGTACCGAAGGCAATCTGCTGGCGGCCGACCAGGCGTTACAGAAGCTGGCGCTGCTTTCGCCATCTGGGGCGCGTATTACCGCCGACACGATCGCCCAGGGTGTCGAGGATAGCGCCCGCTATGATGTGTTCACCCTGACCGATGCCTGCCTGAAAGGCGAGAAAGCCCGGGTGTCACGCATCGTCTATGGGTTACGAAGCGAAGGCGTCGAGGCTCCCATTGTGCTGTGGGCCTTGAGCCGCGAACTGCGCACCCTGCTCTCGCTGCAGCAGCATCTCGACCAGGGCCAGAGCTTCGATCACGCCTGCAAGGCGCAGAAACCCATGATCTTCGACAAGCGGCGCCCGGCCTACCAGAAGGCTATCAGCCGCCTGCCGCTGAAGCGCCTGCATAAGCTGTTGCTGATGGCGCAACGCTTGGATCTTGCCATCAAGGGAGCGGCGGACATTCCCACCTGGCAGGGATTGCACGATTTGGCCTTCACGCTTGCCGGTGGACGAGGACTGCTGGCCGACTCCCCCGCCACTTACCGAGCACGATAAGCGCATCAATCGTTTTGTATTGACTCGAAAACGAAGAGGACAAACTGGATGAGAAATTCCGGCAAGTGATATATAAATAAAAAGTGTGATATTCGTAATACGTGGGAAACCTCACCTTACTTCTTTAATTTCTGCTTACCACAAGGAAGAAAAGACCATGACGAAACTGCGCGTATATCTGACCCCGCTGCTGATCATCGCCCTGCTGGCCGGCAGTTTTTCCGCCTCGGCCGCACCGGCCACCATTAGCAACGACAATACGCTGATTTCGACCCAGGAAGCCTTGAGTGCCGATAATAGTGGTGCCGAGCGTGAACGTATTCATGAACTACTGGCCAGGGCGGATGTTCAGGATCAACTCCTTGCCCACGGAGTCAGCATGGAAGAAGTCCACGAACGTGTCGCCGCCCTGAGCGACGCCGAAGCCCATCAGATGGCCGAGCAACTGGAACAGCTTCCCGCTGGTGCGGGAGCCGTCGGGGCCCTCTTCGCCGTATTCGTGATCCTTCTGATTACCGATATCCTGGGCTTGACCGACGTCTATCCGTTTACGCGCTGAGTCGCTCCCATGTCGCGACTTTACTACGCCCGTTCTGCGGGCGTTTTGCTTATTCTGGCCTTGCTAACCGGGTGTGCCACCGCCGTACATCTGCAGGACACCACGTTACGCTCGCTGCCCCAGCAGGTTCTACTAGTGGATGTGCCGTTTCATGCCCAGAGCGAATATCAGTGTGGCCCCGCATCACTGGCCATGGTGCTCAATCACCGTGATATCGACACCACGGTGGAAGAGCTGATTCCCCAGGTCTTCCTGCCGGGTCGCGATGGTAGCTTGCAACCCGAGATGCTGGCAACGACACGCCGGCACGCCAAGGTAGCCTTTCCCATTGATGCCTCGATGGATGCCTTGCTGAAGGAAGTTGCAGCAGGTCATCCGGTGGTTGTGATGCAAAACCTCGCCCTACCAGCCTGGCCCATGTGGCATTACGCCGTGGCAATCGGCTATGACCTACAAAAACAGGAGATCATCCTGCACAGCGGGGAGAACCGCGAACACAGCATGGCGTTCAGCCGTTTCGATGCCACCTGGGCACGCAGCGACCGGTGGGGGTTCATCGTCCTACCCCCGGGCGAGCTTCCGAGCGATACCGCACCATACCGAGCCATGGACGCCATCAGCTCATTTGAAGAAGTGCAAGGCGCGCGAGCTGCATTACCCAGCTGGCTAGCGCTCAGTACCGCCTATCCCGACTTCGCCATGGGCCATTTCGCGCGGGGTAACGCCCTGTATGCCACGAACTCAGTGTCTTCAGCGCAGCGAGCGTTTCGTCGTGCTATACAAGAAGACGATTCACTCGGTGCCGCCTGGCTGAATCTGGGGCTGTTGCAAGCACAACAAGGCGAGCATGACGAAGCGCTTGAATCCTTGCATCAAGCCGCCGCCATTCCCGGCCCTTGGCAATCCCGCGCCAGACAAACACTCGAAGCTTCAGGCGACTTTAATAAGTCGCCTTAATGATTTTCCTGCTTTTGATCATCCCCTTTTCCGCTCACGCTTCAGCGCAAAATAATGGAGTTTGATGATGGCTAAGCTCACTGCAATTTGTTTTATTCATAGGAGGGTCGTTATGGACTAACGGCGAGGTTACTTGATCAACAAGGAGTTGACTCATGAATGCTTGGTTTACTGCGACCGTTCCGTCTGTGCTGAGCGCGTGGTTCTTTTTCTGCATCATGAGCCTGGCTCCCGTGTGGGGCAATACCTACCCGGTCACACCCAGTACTCTTGCTCCACTCGAGGATGACGAGCCGGTGCTTTCCATGTCGATCGACAATCAGCAATACCAGCTGTCACGAGCTCAGATCGAGAGTTACCCCCTCTATGATGTCGACATGGAGCATCCAGCAGGCCTGGAAGGCCGCTTTACCGGCGTTTGGCTGGATGATTTTCTTGAAGGCGAAGGTGTTTCTCCCCAGGAAAGAATCCGCTTGGTAGCCCATGATAAGTACACCGTGTTTCTCAATGAAGCAGAACGTCGCAATACGCGTTATCTATTGGTCACGCGATTGGACGGGGAACCCTTGAGCCGAGAGCAGTTCGGGCCGTTACTGCTTGTGGCTCCCGAGGAAGCCGACCGGGTCAATGCAGGTATCTTGCCCATGACCCGGTGGATATGGGCGATTGGGGAGATATATCAACAATGAACACGTCCAATGCCTTCCCCACCCGGCGCACTCGATTCACTCGTTGGTGCCTGGCTGCGGGCTTTGCCGTGATTGCCGGGGTCGCCGCGCTGCTGATCGGTCTCTACGTGCATCATGTAAGGCAACAAGTCGGCTCCGACTACACTGCGCTGGTTGCCGACATCGTTCGCGCCCAACAGCTCGGCCCACAACTGGAGCTGGCATTGGACAACCTTGTCGAGCAGCCCACCCCCCAATACCTGCATCAACTCAATCAGTTGACATGGCTTGCCGAACAGCAGTTGAAGAGTGCGCAACAGGGACTGGAACGCTACCCGTTATTGACCCGCGATTACGCTTATCTGCAAGACGATATCTATCTGCTGGAACAGCAACTGACGGAACTGGCCGAGCTCGCCCCTCATGCCAGAGACCGCGCCGCATTGACCGAGTTACAGCAATTGGGGAGCAATATCGAAGTCAACCTGGCATGGATATACAGTGAGCTCAACAACCTGGTACATACCGCAGTGGGACATCAGCGCTTGATGAGCCAACGCCTCGCCCAGGCGGTTACCGCCCTGGTAGCTCTAGTACTGCTGATTACCGCCATCCTGTTGGCCGCAGTGCTTCATCTGCAACGCCAGCGTAATACCATGCAACAGTTGATGCTGACCGATGAACTGACTGGCTTGTTCAACAGGCGCTACCTGGTCGCCACGATTTCCAATCAACTAGCCCAGGCACGCCGCCAGCATCAGCCCGTGAGCTTTATGCTGATGGATCTGGATCACTTCAAGTATATCAATGATACTTATGGTCATCCGGTGGGAGATGAAGTCTTGCGGCGGGTAACTCGGCGTATTGCCGCACTGAGTCGTGAAATCGACACGCTGGCGCGCATCGGTGGTGAGGAGTTTTGTCTTCTCATGCCCAACACCAGCAAGGAAGCGGCGGAACAGGTCGCCGCTCGTATTCGCGAAGAGATCGCAGCACTGCCACTGGACACTGTCACAGCGACACTCGGGGTGACCATCAGCATCGGTCTTACCACGACGGAAAACGGTGAACATACATTCGAGCAGCTCTACTCCTTCGCTGACCAGGCGCTTTACCAGGCCAAGGAGAAAGGCCGTGATCGCACGGAAACCGTGCTACCCCCTTTTCCCGTCGGTAGTTCCCCCAGCACACGTCCGCCTGCTCTGCATAACTATCATCAAGAGCGCCACGTTTAGGGCTGGAAGATGTAAGGCTAGAAAACGCGGTTGAGCCCATTCTGCGCCGCCACCCGGTAGGCTTCGGCCATGGTGGGATAATTGAAGGTGGTATTGATGAAATACTTGAGCGTATTCGCTTGCCCTTTCTGTTGCATGATCGCCTGACCGATATGAACGATTTCAGACGCCTGGTCGCCAAAACAGTGGATGCCCAGCAGCTCCAGGGTATCCTGATGGAACAGGATCTTCAGCATACCCACGGTATCACCGGTAATCTGCGCTCTCGCCGTGTCCTTGAAAAAGGCCTGGGCAACTTCGTAAGGTACCTTTGCTTCCGTCAGCTCACGCTCGTTGGCTCCGAACGAGCTGATTTCCGGTATGGTGTAGATTCCGGTAGGCACATCCGACACGAACCGAAAGTCCTTTTCCAACAGTTCATTGCTCGAGTTGAGCCCCTGGTCGTAGGCAGCACTGGCAAGACTCGGCCAGCCAATGACATCGCCGCCAGCATAGATGTGTGGAATCGTGGTGCGATAATGCTCATCCACATGTAGCTGACCCCGCCCGTTGGCCTCCAGGCCGATGTTCTCCAGGCCCAGACTATCGGTATTACCAGTACGACCGTTAGCCCACAAGAAGGCATCGGCACGCAGCTTCTTGCCCGATTTCAAATATACCGTGACTCCGGTTTCATCTCCCTCCACTCGCTCATACTCTTCGTTATGGCGGATCAACACACCATGCTTGCGCAAGTGGTAGGAAAGCGCATCACTGATCTCGTCATCCAGAAACGAGAGCAGACTATCACGGTTATTGATCAAGTCGACCTTGAGGCCCAGTCCCGAGAAAATGGAAGCGTATTCACAACCGATGACACCGGCACCGAAGATGATCAGAGTACGCGGTGTATGCGACAGACTCAGGATGGTATCGGAGCAGTAGATACGCGGGTGACGAAAGTTGATATCGGCGGGGCGATAAGGCCTCGAGCCTGTGGCGATAACGATCTTGGGCGCAACGAGTTCCTCGACGCCTTCGTGGTTATCGCGGACCAGCACCGTGTGCTCGTCCTTGAAATGTGCCAGCCCATTGAACAGGTCGATGCGATTGCGTGCATAGAAGTTGGTACGCATCGCCACTTGCTTGTCGATGGTGTCGTGACAACGTTCCATGATCTTGGGAAACGAGAACCAACGCGGCTCGCCGATATCGCGGAACATACGGTTGGTATTGAACTGCATGATCTGCTTGACTTGGTGGCGAAGCGCCTTGGAAGGGATCGTTCCCCAATGAGTACAGTTACCCCCCACCTGGCTCTGCTTCTCTATCACGGCCACGCGCTTGCCGTGCTTGGCAGCGTTGATAGCGGCGCTCTCCCCCGCCGGTCCCGTACCGATAACCACTACGTCATAGTGATGGACTGCCATAAGTCTTTGCTACTCCCTTGATCCCTTGTGTACGAGGAGAGGCCGGCTTCGCCACAAGCCAACCTCACCCCCTTCCGTAGGCTGATACTATTCTTTCAAGTCAACGCAATATTTACCGCCGGGTGGCATCGTACCCCAGATCCGCGCCGCGACTCTCGTCACTGCGGCGTCTTTCTTCGAGGCGGCGCTTACGATTCTCTTCTTCACAGACCTCGTCCTTGCCACCACAGATATCACAGCCCTGCTTGAGCCCCAGCTGGTTCAGCCCACCGCAGGAACCAGCGATCGGCTTGCGCCCCATGAGCACACCTACTGCCATGGCCGCGACGCCCAACAACATGAACCCTAGAACCAATAACCAAATCGTCATACATCCTCCTATTGGGCATGTTTCCTTCCCTCAAGACAACAATACCTTGGTGAAGTGCCCTTCATATTATACCGCCACTCCAAACCAAACGGGGCCGACCTTCCGGCCAGCCCCGCAATATGCCCGTAGGCAAGTGGTATCAACCACCGAAATCATCCAGAAGGATGTTTTCCGGTTCCACCCCGAGATCAAGCAGCAACTTGATCACCGAGGCGTTCATCATCGGCGGACCACACATGTAGTACTCGCAATCCTCGGGGGCCGGATGGTCCTTGAGGTAATTCTCGTACAACACGTTGTGGATGAATCCGGTCGGTCCTTCCCAATTGTCTTCCGGCTGCGGATCGGAAAGCGCCAGGTGCCATTCGAAGTTGGGGAACTCCTCGGCCAGCTGATCATACTCTTCGTTATAGAAGGTTTCCCTCCAGGAGCGAGCACCGTACCAGAACGAAATCTTGCGATCGCTCTTGAGACGCTTGAGCTGATCGAAGATATGACTGCGCATCGGTGCCATGCCTGCACCACCACCGATGAAGATCATTTCCGCATCGGTATCCTTGGCGAAGAATTCACCGAAGGGTCCCATGACGGTCACTTTATCGCCCGCCTTCAAGCTGAAGACATAAGTCGACATCAGACCAGGCGGATGGCTGGTACCGGGAGGAGGCGTGGCAATACGGATATTGAACTTGAGGATGCCCTTTTCTTCCGGATAGTTCGCCATGGAGTAGGCGCGAATAACTTCCTCGTTATTCTTGTGGGAGGTCTTGAATAGATCGAACTTCTCCCAGTCGCCGCGGTACTCCTCTTCGATATCGAAGTCGGAGAACTTGATATCGTAGGGCGGCGCTACCAGCTGCACGTAGCCGCCGGCACGGAACGCCACTTCCTCGCCTTCAGGAAGCTTCAGGTTCAATTCCTTGATGAACGTGGCCACGTTGGGGTTGGCGATGACTTCGCACTCCCACTTCTTGACCCCGAACACCTCTTCCGGCACTTCCACCTTCATGTCCTGCTTCACCGGCACCTGGCAGGAAAGGCGCCAGCCTTCCTTCTTCTCGCGCATGGTGAAGTGGGATTCTTCGGTCGGCAGGATGGAGCCGCCGCCCTCTTCCACGCGGCACTTGCACTGTGCGCAGGAGCCGCCGCCGCCACAGGCGGAAGAGAGAAAAATGCCGTTGGCCGCCAGCGTATTCAATAGCTTGCCGCCGGCTTGCGTAGTCAGGGTGTGCTCCGGGTCACCGTTGACCTCGATAGTCACATCCCCGCTACTCACGAGCTTGCTGCGTGCCGCCAGGATCACCCCTACCAGGCCGATAACGACCACGGTGAACATGACCACACCAAGCAAGATGACAGTTGTATCAACCATGTCGGTTTCCTATTGCTGGATGTTGTCTTGACCCGACAGCCGCTATTGGCAGCTGCCGGGAGACCAAACCCTGTCTTAGAGCTGGATGCCGGAGAAGGACATGAAGCCCAGTGACATCAGACCCACGGTGATGAAGGTAATGCCCAGCCCCTGGAGACCGGCGGGCACATCACTGTACTTCAGCTTTTCGCGGATACCCGCCAGTGCGGTGATCGCCAGAGCCCAGCCCGTGCCGGCACCGAAACCGTACACCACGGCTTCCCCGAAGTTGTAGCTACGTTCCACCATGAACAGTACGCCACCGAGGATAGCGCAGTTCACCGTGATCAACGGCAAGAACACACCCAGGGCGTTGTAAAGCGCAGGAACGTACTTGTCGAGGAACATCTCCATGATCTGCACCAGTGCCGCGATGACACCGATATAGCTGAGAAGCCCAAGGAAGGACAGGTCGATGTTTTCCGCGCCTTCGATTCCCGTCCAGGTCAGCGCCCCTTCGTCCAGCAGATAGGTCAAGACGAGGTTGTTGACCGGTACGGTAACCGTGAGTACCACGATGACCGCGATGCCCAGGCCGAAAGCCGACGAGACCTTCTTGGAAACCGCCAGAAAGGTACACATGCCGAGGAAGAACGCCAAGGCCATGTTCTCGACGAAGACCGAAGCAACGAAAAGGCTTATATAGTGTTCCATGTTACACAGCCTCCTTCGGCTTGGTGTTTTCCTTCATCTCGAACTCGCTGGCTTCAATCTGCTCGGTATCCAGCGAGCGCATCACCCAGATCAACAGGCCGATGATGAAGAACGCGGAGGGCGGCAACAGCAGCAGCCCGTTCGGCAAGTACCAGCCACCGTCCTGAACGGTCGGCAGCAAGGTGAAGCCAAATACGCTACCCGCGCCCAGCAATTCGCGGAAGAAACCGACCACCAGCAGGATAAAACCATAGCCAAGGCCGTTACCCACACCGTCGAGAAACGACATGCTGGGCGTATTGGACATGGCGAAGCCTTCGGCGCGTCCCATGACGATACAGTTGGTAATGATCAACCCGACGAAAACCGACAACTGCTTGGACATTTCGTAGGCGAACGCCTTGAGTACCTGGTCAACCACGATAACCAGGGAGGCGATGATCGTCATTTGCACGATGATACGAATCGCGGACGGAATGTGGTTCCGAATCAATGAGACGAACAGGCTGGAGAATGCCGTGACGAAAATAACCGCCAGCGCCATGACCAGCGATACACTCATGCTCGTGGTTACCGCCAAGGCCGAGCAGATACCCAGTATCTGCAAGGCGATGGGGTTATTCCTGAAGATTGGCGTTGTCAAAACGCCTTTTGCGGTTGCGTCTGCCATGATCAGGCTCCTTCAACGTCGTCGAAGTCGGTAGTGGTATCCTGAGCATCTTCCTGGTCAGCGCCGCTACGGAACGTGGCCAGATACTCACCGAAACCTTCCTCACTCAACCAGAACTGGAGCATATTGGTTACGCCGTTACTGGTCAGTGTCGCGCCAGATAACGCATCAACTTCGTGCTCGCTGCTGGCGCCGCCCTTGGTCAAGTGTATCGCTGGGTTCAGGCTGCCCTCTTCGTCATAGATTTCCTTGCCTTCCCACTGGGCTTGCCAGCGCGGGTTGTTGACTTCCGCACCCAGCCCCGGCGTTTCGCTATGCTCGTAGTAGGTGATGCCGACGATGGTATTGCCGTCGCCTTCCACTGAGAGGAAGCCACGCATCAAGCCCCAAAGGCCCTGACCGCGGATAGGCAGGATGATCTGCTCGGGATCGTCCGGATTGCCTACCAGATAAACCGTGGCGTAGTTTTCCACCCGAGTCAGGCCGGCGATATCACGGTCACCGGAGAGCGTCCGGCCAGTGGCGGGATCGCGCGAAGCTTGGAAGTGGTCGAAGGTTTCCGGATCGAATTCGTCGGTGTAGCTGCCGTCGCGCATATCCACCACGCGCGGAGTCACTTCCGCGAAAGCTGCCTCGACATCCATGCCCGGCTCATACAGATCGGCCACGCTGAGGATATTGGTCTTGCGATCCAGCTCTTCGTTGAGTTGCTGCAAGGGGCGCAGGGCCACGGCAGCCGTCGAGACAATGACGGAACACACGATACACAGTGCGAACGCCACTATCAGGATCTTCTTGATGGAGTTATTGCTCTGTGCCATCAGGCAGTCTCCTCGGCCGGAGCACCAGTGCGTTTCACACGGCGCTTGATATTGGCCTGGACAAAGATGTGATCGATGAGCGGAGCAAACAGGTTAGCAAACAGAATTGCCAACATGATGCCTTCCGGGAAGGCCGGGTTGACGACTCGAATCAATACGGTCATCACGCCGATCAAGGCGCCAAATATCAAGCGTCCCTGATTGGTCATGGATGCCGACACCGGGTCGGTCGCCATGAACACCGTGCCAAAGGCAAAGCCACCCACCACAAGATGCCAATACCACGGCATCGCGAACATGGAGTTGGTCTCGGAGCCGATCAGGTTGAATAGCGCACTGGTCGCCACCATCCCGAGGAATACCCCCAGCATGATCCGCCACGAGGCAATTCGCGTCCATAGCAGCACCGCCGCACCGATGAGGATCGCCAGGGTGGAAACCTCACCAACGGAGCCGGGAAGAAAGCCAATGAAGGCATCCCACCAGGTGTACTGGGAGGTCAGCGCGGACATGCCATCCTGGAATGCCAGCGATAGGGGCGTTGCCCCAGTATAGCCATCCGCCGCCACCCATACCTCATCACCGGAAATCTGTGCCGGGTAGGCGAAGTAAAGGAAAGCACGACCGGTCAATGCCGGGTTGAGGAAGTTCTTGCCGGTACCGCCGAAGATCTCCTTGCCGATCACCACCCCGAAGGTGATACCCAGCGCGACTTGCCAGAGGGGAATCGTCGCCGGCAGGATCAAGGCGTAGAGCACTGATGTCACGAAGAAACCTTCGTTGACTTCATGGCCACGCTTGATGGCGAACAGCACCTCCCAGAAGCCACCCACGACAAAGGTGACCAGATAAATCGGCAGGAAGTAGGTCGCACCGAGCACGAAGTTCGACCAATGGCTACCGGGATCGTGGCTACCGGCCAGAGTCATCATGATGGCTTCGCGCCATCCCTCCATGGAGGCGTAACCCTGATCGATGGCCATGTTGGATTGCCAGCCCGCCGCCCACATACCGAAGAACATCGCCGGGAAAGTACATAGCCAGACGGTGATCATGATGCGCTTCAGGTCAATCCCGTCGCGCACATGCGCGGTTGTCTTGGCCACGCTGGGTGGAGAGTAGAAAATCGTGTCCACCGCTTCATAAAGTGGGTAGAGCTTTTCGTACTTGCCACCTTTATGGAAGTGCGGCTCGATGCTATCGAGTGTCTGTCTAATACCCATCATCAGGCCTCTTTCTCGATCATGGTGAGATTGTCACGCAGGATGGGACCGTATTCATACTTGCCAGGGCATACATAAGTACACAGGGCAAGATCCTCTTCATCCAGCTCCAGACACCCAAGTTGCATGGCAACTTCGATATCTCCCACGATCAATGTGCGAAGCAGCTGTGTCGGCAGGATATCCAGCGGCATAACCGTTTCATAAGAACCCACCGGCACCATGGCACGCTCGGAACCATTGGTGGAGGTGGTCGGCGCGTAATTGTGCAGCCCCTTGATACGGGACATGTAGATGCCCAGTACCGAATGACGGTCGCTACCCAAGGATAGCCATCCCATGAAAGAACGCTTGTTACCTTCTTCCAGCAAGCTGAACTGGTTATGGTAACGTCCCAGATAGGTAAGCGCCCCTTCAGCGGCAAACCCGGAAAACACCGAGCCGGAAATAACCCGTGTATCTTCTGGTTTGATGACTTCGCCGGACAGCAGTTCCTCGGTACTGGCACCCAGACGGGTACGCACGAGACGCGGTTTTTCCGCCCGAGGCCCACCGATGGCGACTACGCGACGAGTCTCCAGCGTGCCTTCGGCAAACAGCTTACCGAATGCGATCACGTCCTGATAACCGATGTGCCATACCTTGCGATGCAGGGCTACCGGAGAGAGATAATGGATATGCGTTCCCGCCAGGCCCGCAGGATGCGGCCCCGAGAAGCGCTCCATCTGCACACCCGCCACATCGGTCCCAGGCAGCTCGGCCACGGCTCCGGTACACAGGTAGACTTTCCCTTGGGTCAGACGGCCCAGTACTTTCAACCCGTCTTCAAACGCTTCAGCGCTTTCGTTGATGACCAGCGTCGGATCGGCACTCAGCGGGTGAGTATCGATAGCGGTGACGAAGATATCCGCCGGTTCGCTGTCGATGGCCGGGGTGCGTGAAAAGGGCCGAGTACGTAGAGCCGTCCACAGTCCGGACTCCACCAACTGGTCCACGACAACTTGCCGCTCCAGGCTCTCCAGAGCCTGACGTCCATGAGAAGTGAAGGCTACCGCCTCTTCTTCGTTTTCATCGACCTTGATGACCACAGACAACAACTTACGCTTTTCGCCACGGTTAATAGCGACAACTTCACCACCGGCAGGAGAGGTAAAGCGCACCCCGTCTATTTTCTTGTCGGTGAAGAGTAGCTGGCCTAGTTTGACCTTATCCCCTTCCTGAACTTCCATGGTCGGCTTCATGCCGACGTAGTCAGTACCCAGGATTGCCACGTGGCGCACAGGCCGCGCATCTTCAATACGCTGCTCGGGCGCTCCCGTGATGGGGAGATCCAGGCCTTTTTTGACTTCGATCATAGTCTCGCCCAGTTGATGGATCGGATATACGAAGGTAAGGGGTTCGAATGCTTATTTTCTGTTCAGTGACTTCATGTTTGCTGTTCAGATTATTACCAGTCAGGCCCAAGCGGCGCTTGAACCACCCCGAAAAATCCACCGTATTATAAAGATAAGCGCGACCGATGACCACATCCCCCAGGGTCGCCAAAAGTGCTATATACGCTTAAATACCTTTTTTAAAACCATTATTCAGCCAATAAAAAACGCATGCCCGGAGAGGGCATGCGTCAATGGCAGACACGACAGCCGGCTACGGCGTTTTCTGCCCGACCGTCATTGCATCCGGCTTACCCGGCGGTAGCGGGAAACTTGAGAAAATTGACATTAGACATCTGCTGCAGAATACGCACCACCTGGCAGCTATAACCGAATTCGTTGTCATACCACACATACAGAACTGCGTTCTTGCCGTTGGCGATGGTCGCCTTGGCATCGACGATTCCGGCATGACGATTGCCGACGAAATCAGACGACACCACTTCGCCCGAATCGACGAAATCGATCTGCTTCTGATAGGCGGAATCGATCGACATGCGGCGCAGATAGTCGTTCAACGCGTCGACATCGGTCCCCTTCTCCAGCGTCAGGTTCAGAATCGCCATGGAGACATTGGGAATGGGCACACGAATGGCATTGCCCGTCAACTTGCCTTCGAGCTCGGGAAGGGCCTTGGCCGCCGCCTTGGCAGCACCGGTCTCGGTCAGCACCATGTTCAATGCCGCGCTACGCCCGCGACGGTCGCCCTTGTGGTAGTTATCGATCAGATTCTGGTCGTTGGTGTACGCGTGTACCGTCTCGACATGCCCGGTGACCACGCCATACTCGTCGTTGAGGACCTTGAGTACCGGCACGATGGCATTGGTAGTACATGACGCCGCTGAAATAATCTTGTCTTCTGCGGTGACATCGCCATGGTTGATGCCGAAGACGATATTCTTGATATCGCCCTTACCCGGGGCCGTCAGCAACGCCTTGGAAACGCCACGACATTCAAGATGCTGGCCCAGGCCAGCCTCGTCACGCCAGATACCGGTGTTGTCCACCACCACGGCGTTGTCGATGCCATAGGAGGTGTAGTCGATTTCGCTGGGGGAATCGGCATAGATGACCTGAACCACGTTGCCGTTGATGTTCAGGGTGCGCGCCTCCACATCAATGGTGATGGAGCCGTCGAAAGGCCCATGCACGGAATCGCGACGCAACAGACTCGCCCGTTTCTCGAGATCCTTGGCAATATCCCCACGGCCACGCACCACGATAGCGCGCAAGCGAAGCAAGTTGCCACCGCCCGCCTTCTCAACCAGAACGCGAGCCACCAGGCGACCGATACGACCAAACCCGTACAGCACCACATCCTTCGGTTCACCAGTGCTGGCGCCAGCCTGATAGCCATCCACGATCGAGCTCAGCTGGTCACGGACGAATGCAACGACATCGTCTCCGCCCTGCTTCTTGAACATCACGGCCAGCTTGCCGACATCGACATGGGCCGGCCCCAGGCTTAGCTCGCTCATTGCCTGAACGATGGGGTAGGTGTCCTGAACCGAAAGCTCGGTTCCCTCGACCTTGCGCACGAAACGGTGATCCTTGAGGATACGGATGACCGACCGATTGATCAGCGAACGTCCGAACATGGTGGCGACGACATTGTTCTGACGATAGAGACGTCCCAATAGGGGGATCATCTGCTCGGCCAGCGCCTCGTTGCTTTGCCATTCCTGAAAAACGTTATCGAGAGTTTGCTGACTCACGTGCGGCCTCATTGGTAGGGGAAAAAATTTCAACCTGTCTATTATCCCGCTCCTATACACGAGCCGCAATCGCTTGTTGGTCGCACCTGGTGTAGGGGTATTACAGAAATCGCATTTCGACTACATGAGTCTCCCCGGCGCTACGCGCCTGATCAAAGACGCCGGATCGTGTATCATCAAAACTCCGTTTTCGCGCAAGCCGATACTATTTCTCATGCCGACTTTCTCCTTGCTCGCACCGCCGGAACCCAACGGCACACGTGACACCTTGTTCTGGCACGCCCCGCCGGGGAGCGCCACGGCATTGGGTCTGGCCCGGGCCGCCGAAGCCGCCCCCTTGCTGGTTGTCACGCCGGATACCGCTGCTGCCCAACGTCTCGAACAGGATCTGGCCTTCTATACCCAGGTGACGGTACTCCCCTTTCCCGACTGGGAGACACTGCCCTACGATAGCTTCTCGCCTCACCAGGATATCGTCTCGGCACGCCTGCGCACGCTGCGCCTGTTGCAGGATGGGGTTAAAGGCATCGTGCTGGTCCCGATCACCACACTGTTGCAACGCCTGCCGCCGGTGGAGTACATCGCCGGGCGCGTCATGAGCCTGAAAGTCGGCGCTAAGCTCAACCGCGAGGCCTTTCGCGAGGCGCTTTCGCGCGCGGGGTATCGCGCCGTGGAAACCGTCTACGAGCCGGGCGAGTATGCGTTGCGCGGCGCCTTGATCGATCTGTTTCCCATGGGCAGCGAGAACCCACTGCGTATCGACCTGTTTGACGATGACATCGATACGCTGCGCTACTTCGATCCCGACACCCAGCGCTCCGACCGCAAGATCGAGGCTATCGAGCTGCTCCCCGCTCACGAATACTCGCTTTCACGTTCCGCCATTGCCTGCTTCCGCGAAGGTTTCGAGACCCTGTTCGACGTCGATCCACGCCAGTGCCCGTTGTACAACGATGCCATCAAGGGCATTCCTTCACCCGGACTGGAGCAGTATCTGCCGCTATTTTTCGAACACACCGCCTCGCTGTTCGATCATGTGCGCCCCGATACTCACGTGGCGCTTCTACCCGGGGTGCGCGATGCCGCCGAACAGCACTGGGCGGCTATCGAAAGCCGTTATATCAACCTCGGCGTCGACCCGACTCGTCCGCTGCTGCCACCTCACCGCGCCTTCATTCCAGTCAATGAAGTCTTTGCCGCCGTCAAGCAGCTTCCTCGCATCGAGCTGACTCTCGATAGCGAACAACGCCATGCGTGGACTCCTACCGCTCATGCCCCACCCGAGGTAGCTGTCAACGCCCGGGCCAAGGCTCCACTTGCCGCGTTGTCCACTTTTCTTGATGAGCACCCTCGGACTCGCGTGCTATTTGTGGCGGAATCACGGGGGCGTCGTGAGGCGCTGGAAGAAACCCTGGCGCCCTTGCGTCTAAAGCTCGCCTATGTCGACTCGTTCCAGCATTTTCTCGAAACCGATTCGCCCCATGCGGTCACCCAGGGCAGCATCGACACGGGGCTATGGCTGGAATCGCCCGATCTCGCCGTCATCAGCGAAACCGAGCTGTACGGCGACGTCGTTCGCCAAAGTCGACGCCGGGAAAAAGCCACGGGTGATAACGAATTCGCTGTGCGCCATCTCACGGAACTGCGCCCCGGCTCGCCGGTTGTTCATCAGGCTCACGGTGTGGGGCGCTACCTTGGCCTCGAAACACTTGCCGCCGGTGGTCAGGCAGCGGAATTCCTCGCCCTCGAGTACGCCGACGGAGCCAAACTATACGTGCCGGTGGATAGCCTCCACCTTATTTCACGCTACGCCGGAGCCGATGACGAGCACGCGCCCTTGCACAGGCTCGGTACCGAACAGTGGGAGAAGGCTCGCAAGAAAGCGGCAGAGAAGATACGCGACACCGCTGCCGAGTTGCTGGATATCTATGCGCGCCGGGAAGCTCAGCAAGGCACGGTGTACAACGAGCCCGACGACGAATATGCGCGTTTCGCCGCCAGTTTCCCCTTCGAAGAGACCCCCGACCAGCAAGCCGCCATCGAAGCGGTCATCGCCGACATGACCTCCCCCCAGCCCATGGATCGGGTCGTTTGCGGTGATGTCGGTTTCGGCAAGACCGAAGTGGCCATGCGGGCCGCGTTCCTCGCCGTGCAGTCGGGCCGCCAGGTCGTGGTTCTGGTGCCCACCACTCTATTGGCGAGGCAGCATTTCGAGAATTTCCGCGACCGCTTTGCCGACACTGCCGTCAATTTGGAGCTCGTTTCACGCTTTACCGGTGGCAAGGATATGACCAAGGCCCAAGAGCGCATCAGTTCGGGCCAGGCGGATATCGTCATCGGCACGCACAAGCTGCTGTCCCAGCGCATGGCGCTGCCCAAGATGGGCCTGCTTATCATCGACGAGGAACATCGCTTCGGGGTGAATCAGAAAGAGAAACTGAAAAGTCTGAGGGCTGAGATCGATATTCTCACGCTTACCGCCACTCCCATTCCCCGCACCCTGAACATGGCCATGAGCGGCATTCGCGATCTATCGATCATCGCCACCCCTCCGGCACGGCGGCTTTCGGTCAAGACGTTCGTCCAGCAGCGCAACGATGCCGTCATCAAGGAAGCATTGCTGAGGGAAATCCTGCGGGGCGGGCAAGTCTATTTCCTTCATAATGAAGTCAAGACCATCGAGACCGCTGCGGAGAAGGTTCGCGACCTGATCCCCGAAGCCCGGGTTGCCGTGGCCCATGGCCAGTTGCCCGAGCGCTCCCTGGAGCGGGTCATGTCGGATTTCTACCATCGCCGCTTCAATGTGCTGGTGTGCTCGACGATCATCGAGACCGGGATCGACGTTCCCAGCGCCAATACCATTCTCATCGAACGCGCGGACAAGTTCGGCCTGGCCCAGCTCCATCAGTTACGCGGCCGGGTGGGACGCAGCCACCACCAGGCATACGCTTACCTTTTGACCCCGCCGCCCAAGGCGATGACCCGCGATGCGGTAAAGCGCCTCGAAGCCATCAGCGCGTCAGATGATCTGGGCGCGGGTTTCACCCTGGCAAGCCATGACATGGAGATTCGGGGCGCCGGCGAGCTGCTGGGGGACGAGCAGAGCGGCCAGATGGAAACCATTGGCTACACCCTCTACATGCAGATGCTGGACCGCGCAGTCAAGGCGATACGTGCCGGCAAGACTCCCAACATCAATACGCCGCTATCGGATGGTGTCGAAATCAGCCTCAATCTCCCCGCGTTGATTCCCGACGACTATATCCATGATGTTCAGCAGCGCCTGGTAATGTACAAGCGCATTGCCGGAGCGGAAGACGCGGCCCAGCTCAAGGAGCTGCAAGTAGAGCTGATCGACCGCTTCGGCCTGCTGCCCGAACCGGTCAAGATCCTGCTACGCCAGACCAGGCTACGCCAGCGTGCCGAGCAATTGGGGATCGCCAGGCTGGAAGCGGGCGCGACCCGTGGGAGGGTCATGTTCGAACCCCAGACCCAGGTGGACCCGCTTACCCTGGTGACACTTATCCAGCAAGCCCCGCACCAGTACCGCCTGGATGGTGCCGACATGCTACGTTTTGAAATGCCGATGGAAACATCCGAAGCACGCTTTGAAAGCGTGGAAACCTTGCTCGACAAGCTCAATCAAAAAGTGGCGGTCGCCTGACCCTTGGGGCAAACTGACCGACAGCTGTAGTGGGCTCATGCCGCTACAAGACCGACTGCGATGGGAAGACATATGAATAGATCCGACTTTATCAGCTCCATGCGCCCCATCACCCTAGCGGTGATGCTAGCCGTGGGCGTGGGTAGCAGCTCTACCGTGCTTGCCGAAGAAATGGCTGGGCCAAGCGAAGCATCCTCCGCCGAGACCGCTGGCGACGAAGGCATAGAAAGCACCGGCACGCTGGATGAAGTCAGCGATGAGGCCGTTGAAAGCGCCTCCCAGGTGATGTCTCCCAACGGGTTGCCTCGCGGCAACTTCCATCTATCCGAGGATAGCGACGTCATCGGGCAACACTATACTGTGACGGTAAAGGGTGAGAAGGAGACACTGATCGATATCGCCCGGCGGCATAATATCGGCTACGAAGAGATCCGCATGGCCAATCCGGATGTCAGCCTGTGGGTACCCGGCAAAGGCACCGAAGTGGTGATCCCTGCCCAATATCTGCTTCCGCCTGGCCCGCGCGAAGGGGTGGTGGTCAATCTGTCTGAGTTACGCCTGTACTATTATCCCGCTGACAAGCCCGGCATCGTCGAGACATACCCGGTCAGCGTCGGTCGTGAAGAGTTTGCCACCCCCCGGGGCAAGACCAAGACCACCATCAAGGTCAAGGATCCCGCCTGGTCACCGCCAGCCTCCATGCGCCGCGAGGCAGCCGAGCGCGGCGACCCCCCCCCGGCCATTGTACCGCCAGGCCCCGAAAACCCTCTCGGCCGGCATGCCATCCTGCTGGATATTTCGGGCTACCTGATCCATGGCACCAATCGGCCAGACGGTGTGGGAATGCGCGTCAGCCGTGGCTGCATCCGCATGTACCCGGAAGACATAGAGTCCCTCTACGAACGACTGCCCAGCGGCACACAAGTAAACCTGATCGACGCCCCCTTCAAGGCTGGCTGGTCGGAAGATGGCGAGCTATACGGTCAGTCCTTCCCTCAGCTGGAAGAGAACCAGGGTAATTTCGAGCCGATCATTAATGCTCTGGATACTCTTGCCCAGGCTACAGAAGATGCCAATGTGGACGTGGACTACGCACGGGTACGCCGCATGGTCGAGCACCCCGATGGCAGCATCGTGGCCTTGGCGAACCATGGCGAGGCACATCAGGAGAGCCCCCCAGAAGCCGAGGACGAAGAAGGACTGTACTCAGATCTCGAAGTCAGCGCTCTCGTAATCGAGCAGTGATGACGCAGTAATTCTATGCTGCGGTAGATGTAGCGAGTGATTCTCGACCAAAAGAAAAACCCCGCCGTGGCGGGGTTTTTCATGCTTCAGCAACCGCATACCGTATGGCAAGCGGCGCCATGCAGAAATTACTTCTGCATGGAGCGCTGGAACATACGGTTCATTTCTTCACGGTTCTGGTCGGAACCCTGCAGAGCGGCTTGCGCATCACGCTGAGCCTGGTTAGCAGTGTTCAGAGCCTGAGAAGCCATGCTACGTGCTTCAGCGGCATCA
The DNA here is from genome assembly GCF_039691755.1 of Halomonas sp. Bachu 37. Classification (NCBI taxonomy): domain Bacteria; kingdom Pseudomonadati; phylum Pseudomonadota; class Gammaproteobacteria; order Oceanospirillales; family Halomonadaceae; genus Halomonas; species Halomonas kashgarensis. The sequence continues at coordinate 1,286,208 of NZ_CP137552.1, forward strand.
GCCTGAGCGGATTCTGCAGTCATGCGAACTTCTTCCAGCGCGCTGGTAGAAGCACAACCAGCCAGGATAGCCAGTGAAGCGGCAGCGGCAGAGATCTTCAGGGTAGTCTTCAGAGTCATAATGTTCTCCTTGAGTCTTCCTTGGTGCTACGTTAAAGGTACGACAAAAATAGGTTAGAATTTCAAACCGATATTGTCTACCTGCGGTGCAGGTTCGTTGCAGCGACTTGTGCCGCGAAGCACAGAATCAAACGCTGTTTTATTACAGACAACAGCGCTTGTCCATAGCTAAGTCTTCCAAATCCCATGTTTCGAACCTCGAACATCCTTGCTTGGCCACAGCTTAGCGGATCACGACGCGAGTGCCAACATCGACCAACTCCACCAGACGGTCGATCTGGGCGTTGGTCACGGCAACACAGCCTTGAGTCCAGTGATATTGAGCATGTACATCCGGATCAGCCCCGCCGAGCCCATGGATGCCGATCGCCCCGCCTAGTACGGTATCCTGAGGCGGCGAGCCGTGCAGGCGATAATGACGGAAATATTCATCGTAATCCCGCTCGGAATAGAGCCCGTCACGCAATGCCATCCGTGCATGAGCGGGAGTAGGATAGTCGATACCGATGAACACCCGCCACTGGCTTTCATGGTTGAAGCGATTGACCCGAAACTCTCCCAATGGAGTCACATTGTCTCCCCTGGTACGCTGAGTCTTGGCCCCACCACGACCTAGGGAGATCGGCGAGAACCGCTCCTGCAGCCTACTGCCGCGATATACGCTGAGACTCGCCTCCCTATCATCCACCAGCACCCAGAGCTCCTCGGCATGCTTGGGCACGGGAGCCCGAGTCAGAAGCGTTTCGATAAGGTCGGGTTCAGGCGCAGCAACGGGAGTCAACTCCTGCGTATTGGCTCGCGCCATGACGGGAAGACTCAGTGCCATGGCAATGAAACGGCGGCGATTCAAACGTGTCATGATAACTCTCGGGCATGTCGGCAAGGTGGCGAGACTATCTTCATTTCAGGCGCTGTTATACCGTATCCAGCCCATCTCTGTCAGTGTCCAGGACACATTCTCGTCTGCATCAGGCCTCGTGGCGCTCCACGGTAAATGGGTTCATCAACAGGCGTTTCTTTCCCATCACATGCACCACCGTCTGATCAAAGGGGAAAGTATCCACGTATCGTCGATTGAGTGGAGGCTTGTGAGCGTATACCAGAGCGGCTTCCAGCCTCTCGCAATTGGCCAGACTGCAAAGGGCTGCGCTGAACCACAGCTCCTCTCCTTCCTTGAGTCTGTCACGCCATTTCGCCTTGTCTTCATGATGCATGATGGCATGGCGAAGATTTCTGTGGTGCCCGATGAACAGCAACGATTTCACATCCATCTCGCCACTGGACGTGTCCTCAGCAGCGCTGAAAACGCAATAAACACCGGAATCGTCAGGTATGTCCTGCAGATCATCTTCGGTGAAATATCCCAACATCTCTGGAGAAAGCATCATTTCTGACATAGACCCTCCTGGAAATAGCGCAAATCAAATGTCTTCAAGTTCCTCGAGACTAGCCGCAATACGCCGCATTTCGGCTTCGTGCCCTTCCGCCAAGGAGTTGAAGAATTCCTTTTCGGGATTGACGTTGGCCCGCAAGGCACGGTGTTGATAAAGATCCCGAAGGGCACGGTGTTCCGTCAATGCCGTCTCGGTAATCGCTTCCATGTTGTCATAATTCGCCGTCTCGGCAATGCGTTCGAGCTCCGGCGGATGGGGGAAGTCCCCTACTTCGTCGAACCAGGTTTCTAGCACTTGGGTGTGGTCGGAGCCGTCATGAAAAATATCTTCCAGCCCCGTCTGCATGCGAAGCTCCCGGTTGGCAAGATACTCCAGCGCCATTTTCACCCTGTCGCTGGAAGCCTCCTCGGCCGCATCACTATATTGCTTGGCCATGCGGGCATGATAGTCCATCGCCCATTCCACCAAGTCCTTGACTTGGTTATAGCGCTTTGATTTTTCCTTGTGCATTGCTCACTCCTTATTCCAAAAGCGTCAAAGGTGACTGAAACAACACAGGTTTTTATACAACATAGTAAAACCTTGGATAATTACCATACGTCTTTTCGTCATGGGTTCTAACCCCGAATGCTGATTTCCCGACATAGATAGTCAGGGATGCAAAACAGGATCTTCAAAAAATGAAACAGAGGGACAGGGCGACGCCTGAGGCATCGCGCAACAATCAACTTGGGAAAATTGAAATAAAAAGCGTTACCACTCCTGGCTAGTTTCTCTCAGGGTGACTATCTCCTGCTTTGCCTGTGCCAGAGACGAAAGCAGCGCCTGGCCGAGAGATACCGAGTTCCCCACCGCGATCACGCCGGGGTTGGCACTGGGGCGGCGGGCCGCGCCATCGTTTGTGTGCAGAGCATTGAACCGAGCTATCCACCAGCCCAGCCAGCTGTCGGGTTGGGCGGCGATATCACGCAAGCGCTGCAGCTCCGCTACTTGATGGCCATCGGTAGCGAGCAGTTCACGCCAATCATGTGAAGCAAGTCGGGCATGTTCGGTCACTTCGCGCAGAAGCGATTCGAGAGCCAGTTCGCAGAGCGCCAACGCGCCTTCTTCATGAGCCATCTGGCGCGGTATGGCCTGCTCGTCCGTGCCCGGCTCCTGCTCCAGCAACAGTTGAGCCTGATAGAGCAACTGATTGGTTCGACCCTGTGGTGTCACTTGCGCTTGTCCTCCACATGCCATTTGCCGCCTTCGAATGTTGCCTTCCAGCCGGTCGCCTTCCCGTTTTCGTCGGTCATCACATACTGCTCCTTGTTCTTGCGGGAGAAGCGTATCTGGGCCGGACGACCATCGGGATCTTCGTTAGGGGCCGTCAGCAGGAAATGGTATTTTTCCGGTAATTCATCGGCATGGGCCTGCAACTCCTTGACCAGCGGCGGACGTGTCTCGCGGTTCTTGGGGAATTTGCTGGCCGCCAGAAACAAGCCGCTGGCACCGTCACGCAGTACATAGTGGTCCTCCACCTTCTGGCAAGCCAGTTCGGGCATCGGAATCGGTTCCATCTTCGGTGGAGCCACCTCGCCGCTTCTCAGCAGCTTGCGCGTGTTCTTGCACTCACTATTGGTACAGCCGAAATACTTGCCGAAGCGGCCGGTCTTCAGCTGCATTTCACTGCCGCATTTATCGCACTCGATGACCGGACCGTCGTAGCCCTTGATCTTGAACTTGCCCTTTTCGATTTCGTAGCCGCTGCAATCGGGGCTGTTGCCGCAGATGTGCAACTTGCGGTTCTCGTCGATCAGGTAGCTGTCCATGGCTGTGCCACACTTGGGGCAGCGGCGCTTGGCGCGCAGGGCATCGGTTTCCGCTTCCTCGCCGGCATCGGCGGCCACCGCTTCTTCCCCAGGGATCAGATCGATCGTGGTCTTGCAGCGCTCCTTGGGCGGCAGGTTATAGCCACTGCAACCCAGGAAGACACCAGTCGATGCGGTACGAATCTGCATCTTGCGCCCGCAGGCCGGACAGTCGATATCGGTGGGTACCGGCTGGTTGGGACGCATGCCGTCTTCACTTTCCGCTTCCGCCAATTCCTCGCGGAATTCACCATAAAAGGCATCCAGCAACGCGCGCCAGTTGCGCTCGCCTTCCGCCACCTCATCCAGGCTATCCTCCATGCGCGCGGTAAAGGAGTAATCCATCAGGTCGGGGAACGACTCCTTCAGCCGTTCGGTGACGATATCGCCAAGCTTTTCGGCGTAGAAGCGCCGGTTCTCTAGCTTCACGTAGCCACGATCCTGGATAGTGGAAATGATCGAGGCATAGGTGGACGGACGGCCGATCCCCTGTTTTTCCAGCTCCTTCACCAGGTTGGCCTCGGTATACCGCGGCGCCGGCTTGGTGAAGTGCTGCTGGGGGTCCAGAGCTTCAAGCAGCATGGGCGTACCTTCGGCCAGATCCGGCAGAGCCTGGTCCTCGTTCTTGCCGCCCGGTTTCATTACACGGGTATAACCGTCGAACTTGAGCACGCGACCCTTGGCCTTGAGCTCATAACCCTGTACTTCCACGGTAAGGGTACTAGCGAGATACTCCGCCGGTGTCATCTGGCAGGCCAGAAACTGACGCCAAATCAATTCGTAAAGGCGTTCGGCATCACGCTCCATGCCGGCCAGGTCCGTCGCCTTGCGGGTAACTTCCGACGGTCGTATCGCCTCGTGAGCCTCCTGGGCGCCCTCCTTGGAGGAGTAGCGAATCGGCGCGTCCGGCAGGTAACGCTCGCCGAATTCACTGGCGATATAGTCTCGCGCACTCTCGACGGCATCCTTGGAAAGATTGGTCGAGTCGGTACGCATGTAAGTAATGTAGCCGGCTTCATAAAGGCGCTGAGCCATGGTCATGGTCTTCTTGACCGAAAAACCCAGGCGACCGCTGGCGGCCTGCTGCAATGTCGAGGTGATGAATGGCGCATTGGGACGCGACTTGGTCGGCTTGTCTTCACGTCGCGTGATTGCCAGCGGAGCCGTCTTGAGCGGTGCGATGCGCGACAGGGTATCGACCTCGGAAGTAGGCCGGAACGCCTTGCCATCCTGGCGCACCAAAGCAAACCTCACCGCCTCGCCAGCCTCGGTCACCAAGTCGGCATGAACGTCCCAGAACTCCTCGGGGATAAATGCGCGTATCTCGCGCTCGCGCTCGACGATCAGGCGCACCGCCACCGACTGCACCCGGCCCGCACTCAAACCACGGGCAATTTTTGCCCACAGCAGTGGTGATAGCATGAAACCGACCACACGATCGAGAAAACGGCGTGCCTGCTGGGCCTCTACGCGAGTGATATTGAGCGTTCCGGGTGCCTTGAAGGCGTCCTGAATAGCATTCTTGGTGATCTCGTTGAACACGACTCGCTTGTAACGTTCCTCGTCTCCACCGATGGTCTCGCGAAGGTGCCAGGCGATGGCCTCCCCTTCGCGGTCCAGATCGGTTGCGAGATAGACGGCGTCAGCTTTCGCGGCCAGCTTCTGCAGTTCGGCAACCACCTTTTCCTTGCCGGGAAGTATTTCGTAGTGGGCTTCCCAGCCATTGTTCGGATCGATGCCCATCCGACGGATCAGCTGATCCTGGGATTTGCGCTTCTTGTATTCCGCCTTCTCCTCCGCCGACATCTTGCGTGTCGCTGCGGCCTGGCGAGCGCGCTCCTTGGGATCGGAGGCTGCCTTGCCCGAGCCGCTGGTCGGTAGGTCACGGATATGACCCACGCTCGACTTCACGATGAAATCGTTGCCGAGATACTTGTTGATCGTCTTCGCCTTGGCGGGCGACTCGACGATGACCAGTGACTTGCCCATAGTGCTCCACTTTTTTGGTGCGCTGGTCACGGGGCCAGCAACTTGAGATGGTTCCGCCTCTCGTGGGGTCAAGAGTTGCGGCTGAAAAATGCGCCTACCCTACCCCAGGCCAATGCCAAGCGCCAGTCACTGCGCTTTACTTCGACCTTACGCCTAGACACTAGCGTGGCCCATTCTTTACAGCAACGTTTACAGCAACTCTTGAAAAACGCACCGGCCATTCATGAAAAAAACGCCCTTCAATAGGAAGGGCGTCTTGACAGGGATGATCTTACTAGCGCTTACGATTGGGCCGCTTGCGCTGAGCGGACTTCGTGGTTGCCTTTGGCTCCGTCTTGACGGGGGTATCTGGCGCTGCGTTATCCTCATCGTTACCAACCGCCTTGCCGTCGTCCTTAGGCACTGCCTTGGGGGTGACGGGGGCTGCACTATTGTTATCGTCGCCAGCCGGCTTGGCAGCAGTCTTGGCCGTCTCGGCGCTATTGGCTGACGTCACAGCTGACGTCTTGCCCTGTTCCGTCTTGCCAGCGGCGCTCGGCGCCTCTGCCTTTACTTTCACCGCCTCTGGGCGGGCCTGGTCAAACAGCGCCTTGATCTGGTCGAGTCGTTCGGCGGCATGGGGAGAAAGTTCTCCACTGGCCGCCAACACGTGCTCCAGGTGGCGCAGATGCTCATCGATCTCCTCATTGGACCGGTCCTTGAGCAGAATCGGCAAGGTATTCAACGCCTTTTCTCGGTCCAGCTTGAGGATGAAGAACTGCTCCCTGACTAGATGCTTGAAATCGCATAAACGGGTACTGGGTTCAAGCTCGGCACGGGACGCCCGCAGGCGTTTGAAATTACGCTCGTCAGTCGCGGGAGCACCACCGAGCACGTAGATCATCGAACGCATGACCGCTTCATGGTGGCTTCCCTCGGCAATCTTCTCACGCAGCTCCGCCTGGCGGTTCTCGATGAAACGGCGGTGCTCTGGCTCGGCCCCGGGGCGGCGGCGATGAACGTGGGCATCGCCATACAGGCCGACGGCGGCTTGCAGCAGCGGCTGGCCGAAGGTATCGAGAAATACCCGCTCAATGAGGCTGTCGCGCAAATCGCGGAACGCATCGAGGTTGCTGACGATCTGGTCCGAAGCGATGGTCTCCATGGCTTTGAACAGATTATCGTCATCGACCGGATGGCGGTTTTCACGGATGGCATCTGCCATTACCGGCAGCGGGACGGATAGCGGGTTACGATCGGACAATAGTTTGTAGCCGAGTCGAATCGGATGCATGCGGCGCATCCAGCGAGCCGACTCCGGAGTGATCGTTGCCTGTATCCACGGCTGCAGGTAAAGGCGATAAAAACCCAGATTGATTTCGGACAAGCGAGCGACCGTGGCGAAACGTCGGTCGTCTTCGGGCTTGTGTTGCACTTCGTTATCGAGCTCATCGAAGTTGCGTGGAGAGAATTCCAGCAGGTAATCGCGCTCGACGAGTTCCGACTCTTCCTGGTCTTCGGCCCGGCTTATCGTAGTTTCGTAAAGCCCGGGCGGCATGACATCGATATAGTCCATGTTCGCCGTGAACTCGGTGTGCTCCTTGCGCGAGACACTGCCGGATACGAAGATGCCCAGGTGCCCGGTAGTGTCGTGCAGACAATAGATGATCGTCTGTTCGTTGGCGATGATATCCTCTTCGCCTTCATACAGGTCACGAATCCACCCAAGAGCCTGGGGTGGGGGTGTGATGTCGTCTCCCCGGGAGCAGAACACGACGACGGGCGAGCGTACATTGCGCAGGTCGATGCGGCGACCGTCCCGCGTCACCAGTTGCGCGGTGGAAAGCCGGTTGCCCACGAACAGGTTATCGACGATATACTGAATTTCCTCGCCACCCAGCACCACATGACCGCCCCACCAGCGCTCGAATTCCAGGTAGCGTCCGGCTTCAGTGTCGACGTTATCGTACAGGTGGTACTGTTTTTTCCAGTAGGTATTGGCCGGGTTGAGGCGTTCGAAGTTCTGCACCAGCCAGGCCCCATCGAAGAGGCCGTTGCCCATGTCGCTGGTCAATGCGGTGATCCAGCTGCCTCCCGTAATCCCACCGGTATAGCGCATCGGCGCCTTGCCGCGCTCGCCTGCCCAGTAGGAGAGCGGTGCGCCGGCAATCAGGATGGGGCCGAATACATCCGGCTCCAGAGCCGCCGCCATCATCACCTGCCAGCCCGCCTGACAATTGCCCACCACCATGGGTTTTTCCGAGGTTTCGGGATGACGCTCGATCACATGGCGGACAAAAGCGATTTCGGCCTCGACTACATCCTCGACCGTCTGTCCCGGCTCGGGAAACGGCAGGAATCCAATGAAATAACAGGGATGCCCCGCGCGCAACGCGACGCCCAGTTCGCTGTCCGGCTTGAAACCGCCGATTCCTGGACCATGCCCGGCGCGGGGGTCAACCACCACGAAGGGTCGCTTTTGCAGGTCGATCTCGACCCCTTCCGGCGGCAGAACACGGAGCAATTCGTAGTTGACCGGCCGCGGGAGCGTTCGTCCATCGAGGAGTTCCTCGGTTTCGAACCCAAGCACACTGGGTTTGGTCTGCTCCATGTGTTCGAGATACTGGTTGCCACGCTCTCGCATCACATCCAGGTAGAGCACACTTCGCTCGATGCTGTCCCGCCAGTAATCAAAGGCCGCCCTGCCAAAGCCGAAAGGGTCCATCAGCGTCATGGCCTGGGAAGGAAGTGTCGTGGCCGAGGCTTTACCCGTCAGCCCCGGCTTGAACAAGCTAGGGGTAAGGAAATTCATTGAATGTCTCCCATGGGTCATGCGAACGGACCTGACCCGAATCGCTCTTGCTGCAATGCAATATAGCTCAGGATACACTCTTGGCCAGCACTGTGCAGCATTTCAGCAATTTTAAACTGGCGCTTTTTTAGACTGACACCGCCGTCGGTCAATAGCGGCGTGAAGGCGTTCATGCTTTGCGTGTCGCCTTGTGTTGCAAGCACGTCAAGGCGCGGCGCTGGCGCCGTTCAAGTGCCTTGAGCGAGACCGCCGTCAAGGTCAAGAGCCCTTCATGACAGTTAGGCGGGGCATCCCAGCGTATTCCGGGGCCACCATCCAGCCCTTCCGGCGCCCACGGCAGCGAGATACGGTGAGTACGGGCGACAAGAGAAGATCGGAGATGCCGGGGGGCGATTTCAAGAGGCCGGCCTCTTGCCGCCTGAATCTGCTCGATAACCAGATCAAGGCCGGTGAGCGCCTCGCCCAGGGCCACTTCCAATCCCAGCCCCCCCGTCATCACCACGAAGCCCATACGGTTGCCGCTCACCGAAAAATGAACCGTGACGGCGGAACGAACGTCGAGTTCGGTCACGCAGGTAACCGCCAACTGCCAGAGATAACGCCGCTGCTCGGGAGTCAAAAGCGGGCTGGGGGCAAGCCAAGAACCGAGACAGTAACTCTGTACGGCATCGTTTTCGAGCAGTGTCGGCTGATAGTCGAACAACGCCATGGCATGGCCCTGGGCATCAGCGATGACCGCTACTGCGAGGTTGGCCGAACCCGGCGCGGCTAGCGGCACGCCGATTTCTCTTACCAGCTGACGAAGCGCGCTACCATCCAGCATCGCTTCCAGCAAGACGGCCCGCGGGGCGGCGACGCTCAGACCGTAGCGCTCGCATTCTCGAACCAGCGCCAATTGCGAGGCGGTATCCCGTGCGCCCGGCAAGATCAGGATGGAGGGGTTATCCTCTTGCTTGCGCAGTTCGGCATGCCAGGCGTCCGCTATCGACGATGCAGGGTCGACCGCTTTATGAATCAAACCAAGCTCATCGCAGGCCTGCTGCCAACGCCTTGCCGCAATACCGCAAGCGGCTATCAGCACATCCGGGCTATCCTCGTGATCAGTGTGATGCTCCATCGATCGGTGCTCCCTAGCGACATGTAATAAGAGGGGCAAAACGTTGTTGAAATACGCTTATGAAAACAGTGATAGCATGAAGGCATGTGCCGGCGGAGAAATTCCATGACGACCCCCTCGTTGCTCAATCGCTTGACCTTTCGCCAACTTCAGGTATTTCAGACGGTTTACCGGCAACACTCGTATTCGCGCGCCGCAGAGCAGCTCGGCCTGACCCAGCCCGCCGTGAGCGCCCAGATCCGCCAACTCGAACAGGCCCTGGGCCAGCCTCTGTTCAAATATGCGGGCAAGACGCTGCACATCCTGCCGGCCGCAGACACCCTAGCCAAGTCCACCAAGGAGATCTTCGGCCAGTTATCGCGCCTGCAGATGAACCTGAGTGACATGGCCGGGACGATATCCGGGGAACTCAATCTGGCGGCAGTATCCTCGGCACAATACGTGGTGCCTTACCTGCTGGCTCGCTTCAGGTCGCGCTATCCCAATGTCCAAGTCCGCCTGAAGGTGTGCAATCGCAGCCAGGCCCTGGAACGCTTGGCCGAGCACAAGGATGATCTCGTCATCATGGCAATGGTGCCGGAAGACGAAAACCTGGTATTCATGCCCATCCTCGATAATGAGCTGATCGCCGTAGTCTGGCCGGAACATCCGCTACTGCATTCGCAAGCTCCCACCCTGTCCGACTTTGCTCAGCACTATGTGCTCTCTCGCGAGCCAGGGTCGGGGGTGCGTAACGCCTTCGAACAGACCGCCGCCGCGCAGGGGCTCAAGCTCCCTCACTGTATCGAGCTAGGTACCAACGAGGCCATCAAGCAAGGCGTGATGGCGCATCTTGGCGTTGCGGTCCTGCCGCGCATGGCTGTACAGCTGGAACTCGAACAAGGCTTGCTGAAGGAGCTCGCTCTGCCGGATTTTCCATTGCGTCGCTCATGGTGCACGGTCTATTCACGGGAACACTTTCCTACGCCCGTCGCGGAGCTATTTCTGCGTTTCGTGCGTGAACATCTCACCGATCACCAGGCGCACTTCCAGGCCGCCCCAAGCCCCCTTCCCGGCCACGGCGTGGCCTGCTTGCCCTCTTTGCCGGACTAGGCTTTCCGCTTGAGGCTTCTGTCCAGTCAAGTCACAAATATGATACATTTGTCGCAGCTATATCCGTATCATTCGGCAAGTCATCAGGGATAGGCTATTTCCGCGTAACCTAGGGGAAAACGACTCCCATCCCTAGCATGGCTTTGCTCGCCGCAGAGTAGAGAGGCTCACAGCTATGAGCGACAACACCTCACCACGCGTGCCCAGCGGAGAAAAATTCCGCAACGAACATGGCATGGCGGTGATCAAGGATGGCATCAAGCAGCGCAAACAGGCCGAGACGGACCCTGCCCCGGCAAACCCCACCCTGGAACGCAAGCCCAAATGGTTACGCGCCCAGATCCCTGGTGGTGAACGCTTCGAGGCGGTGAAGAAGAATGTCAGCCAGCATCGCTTGAGCACTGTCTGCGCCGAATCTCATTGTCCCAACATGGGAGAGTGCTGGAGCAACGGGACCGCCACCATCATGCTGATGGGTTCGGTATGTACCCGTGCCTGTCGCTTCTGCGCCGTCGATACCGGCAACCCCAAGGGATGGCTGGATCACGAGGAGCCGCAGAACACGGCGAAATCCGTCGAGTTGATGGGGCTGCGCTATATCGTGCTGACCTCGGTCGACCGCGACGACCTGCCCGATGGCGGTGCCGGGCACTATGCCGATTGTATTCGCTCGATCAAGACCTTGACGCCACACGTGGTGGTCGAAGCGCTGACCCCCGACTTCGATGGTGAAAAATCGGCTATTGAGCGTGTGGTCGATTCGGGGCTGGAAGTCTTCGCCCAGAATGTGGAAACCGTCGAGCGGCTGACCAGCAAGGTCCGTGACCCCCGCGCCGGCTACCGCAAGACGCTGGACGTCCTCGCTCATGCCAAGCAGCATCGCCCTGAAGTAATCACCAAGACCAGTATCATGCTGGGCCTGGGCGAGACAGACGAGGAAATCTTGCAGACCTTCGATGACCTGCGGGACATCGGCGTCGATATAGTCACCCTGGGTCAGTACCTGCGGCCAACCAAGAATCACCTGGCGGTCGAGCGCTGGGTCTCTCCCGAGGAGTTCGAGCGCTATCGTCAGCTGGGCCTGGAAAAAGGCTTCATGGAAGTGCCTGCCGGGCCTCTGGTGCGCTCCAGTTATCGCGCCGACAGGGTATTCGAAAAGAACAATCTGGGCCTGGCATCACCGGCGGACGTACCCGGACAGGCCCCGGATATCAATCGCATTCCGGTCAAGAACGTGGGCTGAACAAACAGACGCCCTTGTTCTTGCGTCCCAAAATGCCTTTGACGCCCCGCCCGGTTCAAGCCGTCGCGGGGCGTATTGCTTGTTCAGGCGATAGATCACGCCCCAACTCGCCTGCCAGACAATGGGCAAGACGCAGTGCAACCTGGTCAAAATCCACCGTTCCTTCCACCCGGTCGGCCAGGCGCGTCATCGCCATCCCTGCATAGCCGCACGGGTTGATACGGTCGAATGGGGACAGGTCGCCGTTCACGTTCAAGGCCACCCCATGGAAACTGGCTCCGCGGCGGATACGCAGGCCGAGTGAAGCGATCTTGGCCTCGCCAATATACACACCCGGAGCATCGGGGCGCGCCCTGGCGTCAACGCTGTATTCGCTCAATACCTTGATTACCGCGTTTTCCAGAGCACTGACCAGGTCCCTGACGCCCAACCGCGCCCGGCGCACATCGAGCAATGGGTACAACACCACCTGGCCTGGCCCATGGTAGGTCACCTGGCCGCCGCGATCCGTCTGCACCACCGGAATGTCTCCCGGCATCAGCAGATGTTCGGGCTTGCCCGCCTGGCCCTGGGTGAAAACGGGATGGTGCTCCACCAGCCAGAACTGATCCTGGGTATCGGCATCGCGCGTATCCGTCAACTCCCGCATGGCCTCCCACACCGGCCGATAGTGCTGCAGCCCCAGAGTGTGTAGGGCGATGGGCGGCAAGGGAGACGTAGAGGGACTCATCACACCACCATGTGGACGCGACCGGTTGCCTTGAGATCGACGAACAACTGCTGTAGCTGCGCCTCGCCCGTGGCGGTGATGGTGATCCGAACCGACTGGAAACGTCCATTGCGGCTGTCGATGACCTGCAAGCCGGCCGCATCGAAATCGGGGTCATGCTGCACGACGACCTGGCAAACCGTGGCGGCAAAATCCTCCGCGGCGTCCCCTACCACCTTGATGGGGTAATCGCAGGGAAAGGTGATTTTCGCGGCTTCATCCGCCCGACTAGTCTCTGAAGGCTGGCGTAGATCGCGGATACCGGTGTTTTTCATGGAGCACCTGTGCCTATAACCAAGTATTTTAGTCGGGTTATTATACGTAAGTCTTTCCCCAACTCCCAATCTCAGTCAAGAAAATTGCCGAGCAGGTCGCTAAAGAACCGGCGCACATGATCGAACATGCGCTTGAAAAACCCGCCCTCCTCGATATCTTCCAGCGCAACCAGGGGCCTTTCACCCACGACCTCCTCGCCCATGTGAACCTCGAGAGTACCGACTTCCTCACCCACGCTGATCGGCGCAGTGAGATCTGAACGAATATCCAGACGCGCCGTCAGTTCTTCATTGCGGTTGCGAGGCAGGGTCATGTGAACCGCTTCATCCACACCGACACGCACTTCATTGCTGCTGCCGCCCCAGATTCGGGGGGTGGTCAGCACCGCACCCCGCTCATAGAGATTCAGCGTTTCATAATAGCGAAAGCCGTAGCTCAATAACTTCTGGGTTTCCTGCGCCCGGGCCTCTTCCGAACTGGTGCCCATTACCACCGAGATCAGACGCATGCCATCGCGCTTGGCCGATGCCACCAGGCCGTAGCCCGCTTCCTCGGTCCATCCCGTTTTCAGCCCATCCACCGTCGGGTCGCGCCAGAGAAGTCGATTACGATTGGGCTGGCTGATTTCGCCGAAGGTGAAGTTGCGCTGGGAGTAGATTGCGTAGTGTTCCGGATAATCATTGATAATGTGCTGGGAGAGCAGCGCCATGTCCCGTGCCGAGGAGTAGTGGTTTTCGCCCGGCAAGCCGGTGGGATTGACGAAATTGGTGTTGTGCATGCCCAGGCGTGTCGCGTGCTGATTCATCAGGTCGGCGAAAGGCGCCTCGCCTCCCGCCAGGTGTTCAGCCATGGCGACACTGGCATCGTTACCCGAGACAATGATGATCCCGTGCAACAGATCATCTAGCTGAACCTGAGTACCGACTTCGATAAACATCTTGGAGCCGCCGGTACGCCAGGCATGCTCGCTGATGTTTATCATGTCGTCCAGGTTGATGGTGCCTCTATCCAGCTCACGCTCGATAAGATAGGCAGTCATGAGCTTGGTCAGACTGGCGGGAGGCAACCTTTCATCAGCGTTGTGCTCTACCAGGACTCGCCCGCTGTCGGCATCCATGAGAATCCAGGCGCTGGCCGCCAACTGCGGCGGATTGGGAATCATGGTCTGCGGCTGGGGAATCACCTGGGCCCAGGCGGTGGACAAGGTCAATAGCATGCCCAGCAACCAAGGCATCGGACGTAACCGAGTGAAGAGATGCAGCACTTTCATGGAAGATTTCTCGTTAACAATGTCATTCTGGATATTCAATACAGGCCTGGCGCATGGCCTTGCCCAGGCTATATCGTTGGCTCGTACGCCGTCGTTGATCCCTGCGTTTTATTGGTATTACTTTGCCACAAATCTTACTCATTCCACCACAAAGGCCTGGGCGAACCCGGCCTGGCGCAAGGCTTCTTTCAATGAGTCCAGCTCGCGAGAGCGCTCGACAGGCCCCACTTGAACACGGTGAACGTCAGTATCGCTTTGCACTCTCACCGATTGCGCCAATTCGCTTTCCAGGCGTGTCTTGAGCGCGGCGGCACTTTCCGATGAGCCTAACGCTGCAATTTGCAGGTAGACTGGCTGTTCAAGATTCCGCTCGGTTGCCGAGTTCGTGGCAGCTGTTTCTGGCGTAGCCACTGCTGGCTCGCTTGACCTCGGACCCTGCCCGCGGTTGCCGGAAGCGGAGCGAGCCGCCGACGCGACAGAGCTGCTTCCCACAGCCGCTGAAGCAATGGTGGAAGCCGCCCCGGCATTTTCCGCCAGCCAGGCTTTTGGTTCGATGGCTTCAACCCTGACCGGTCCTGTACCGTCGTCGAGGATATTCAGGCGTGCCGCCGCCGCATATGAGAGATCAATTTCCCGGTCGCTGTGGAACGGACCACGGTCGTTGACCCGCACGATCACCGACCGCCCGTTATCCAAGTTGGTCACCCGGGCATAAGTGGGCAGCGGCAGGGAGCGGTGCGCTGCCGACATCTTGTACATGTCGTAGATTTCACCATTAGACGTAGCGTAACCGTGAAATTTTTCGCCATACCATGAGGCATTGCCCTGCTTGGCATAACCCCGTGAATCGGGGAGTACCTGGTAGGTCTTGCCCCATACCTCATAACTGGGACGATTGCCGGCACGCGAAGGGGATTCAATGCGCGGCATCGCATCGGGTACCTCGGCTACATTCGGCGGATCCAGAGGGTAGGCGTCGCCACTCATGGCATAACGACCCCCGCCGGATGAGGAAGTCGCTGTATTCGTAGGCGCAGTCGCGTCATTTCCCGCACGGCTAGCACTTCCCGTCGAAGGCACGTCGCGACTAGCGCATCCCGAAAGCACGGCTAACGCCAGGGTACCCGCCGCCAGACGCCGAATCAGCTTGGGTTGGCTGCTCATGACTCTTCCTCGCGGTATTCGGCTAGTGCCGCGGCAAGTTCGGTGACCGCCATCGCATATAGATGGCTATGGTTATAGCGTGTGATCACGTAAAAATTGTGCCGACCGAGACGATAGCGGTAATCGTCCTGCGCCTGATCCAGGGCCAGCGGGATCACGCTCTGGTCAGGTTCCAGCGCCTCGGCCGGTTCGACACCCCGATCCTGAAGCTCTTCGACAGAGATATAGGGGGGAGCAGTCCGGTTGAACTCGATGGAGCCGGGCAATTCGGCAGGGCCGCTTGCTTCATGGTAGATGGCGTCGCCGGCACGCCAGCCATGTTCGGCAAAATAGTTGCCCACACTACCGATGGCATCCACCGGGTTATGCCAGAGGTCGCGCTGGCCATCGCCGTCGAAATCCACCGCATAAGCCCGGTAGCTGGTGGGGAGGAATTGCGGGTAGCCCATCGCTCCGGCATACGAGCCTTTCAACGTATCGGCGGCCACGCCCTGTTCATGGGTGATTTCCAGAAACGCCGCCAACTCGCCGCGAAAGAACTCTCCCCGCGAAGGATGGTGAAACGCCAGTGTGGCCAGAGAGTCCAGCACACGGTGGCGCCCGGTATGGCGCCCGTAATAGGTCTCCACGCCGATGATCGCGGCCACGATCTCAGGCGGGACGCCATAACGCGCCTCGACGCGTTCCAGCGCCTCGGCATGCTCCGCCATGAAAGCGGCTCCCGCCTCGATACGTTCGGACTGGATGAAAATATCGCGATAGTCGCCCCAGCTCAGCCGCCGCTCGGCCGCGCCTTCCATGGCATCCAGGACCGTCTGGCTGAACTCGGCTTCGCGCAGGGTATCTTCCAGCCAGTCTCGCGGAACCCCAAGGCGTTGCACATTCTCGACCAGGCGTGCGACTTCTGCGTGCTCGGCGGGATCGAACTCGGACGGTTGCGCCCAGACATTCGGCGCGCAGTAGATCAGCGCAGCAACTACCGGTACCAGGCGAATCCTTGCCTTCCAGGTGGATATCTTCATTGTCGGTTCCTGAGATTATCCTTAATGAGCTTCACCATGTGTATCATGGCGCTTGGCGCCAGAAGCTTAACGCGGCAATAAGCGACGATGGGAGTGGATCGACATGAGGATACCGAAACCGGCCATCAAGGTCACGCTGGAGGTACCCCCGTAACTGACCAGAGGTAACGGCACGCCCACCACCGGCAGAATACCACTGACCATGCCCACATTGACGAACACGTAAATAAAGAAAGTGAGGATAATGCTACCCGCGAACAAGCGACCGAAGGTGTCATGCGCACACCCTGCCAACCACAGCCCCCGCATCACGATCATCAAGTAGAGCAACAACAGTACCAGCATACCCACCAGGCCGAACTCCTCACCCAGTACGGCGATAATGAAATCCGTATGGCGTTCCGGCAGGAATTCTAGTTGCGACTGGGTCCCTTGCAGCCAGCCCTTGCCCAGTAGCCCGCCACTGCCGATGGCGGTGGTGGATTGAATGATATTCCAGCCCGCCCCCAATGGATCGCTGTCAGGGTTGAGAAAGGTCAGAACGCGTTGGCGCTGATAGTTGTGCAGATTCATCCATAACAGCGGCAAGGCGGAAGCGGCCAGCACGACAAAAAAGGCGATCAATCGCCAGGATAGACCGGCCAGAAGCACCACAATGACCGCCGCGCTGCCTACCAGCAATGCGGTGCCCAGGTCGGGTTGGTTGGCAATCAGCCCGATAGGAACCCCAATGATCACAGCGCAAGCCGCCAGGTCACGCATGCGTGGCGGCAGTTCACGCCGGCTCAGGTACGCCGCCACCATTAAGGGCATGGCCAGCTTCATCAATTCAGAAGGTTGAAAGCGAATCACTCCTGGGATCACTAGCCACCGCTTGGCCCCCATGCCCATATCACCTGCCACTTCCACCGCCAGCAGCATCAGTATCCCCAGGCCATAGGCGAGCGGCGCCCAGCGCTGGAAAGTGGAGGGCGAAAACTGCGCCAATATCACCGCGCCCATCAGAGCCACACAAAATCTCGTCCCCTGAGCAAACACGGTTTCGATACGCTGGCCCGAGGCGCTGTACAAGACCAACAACCCCGCTACCATGAGAACGATCAACATGCCCAGCAGCCACGGGTCCAGATGGATACGTTCCCACAGGCTTTTTCGCCGTGCGATACCGCTCTCGGGAGGTCGTACCGGATAAGCGCGCCGACCCAGGGTCAAGCTCCTCAAGCTCACTGTCACTCCTCGCTTTCCAGAATGGCTTCCACATCCCGGTCGTTTTCTTCCGGTTCCAGCAACCAGGCATCGGTCATCGCTCGGGCCAGGTGGGCGGCATGTGTACTGCCGCCCCCGGCATTCTCGACGATAACGGCGACTGCTATCTGCGGGTCGTCCAGTGGTGCGAATGCCATGAACAGGGCATGGTCGCGCAGGCGCTCTTCCAGCTCGTCGGCATTGTAGCGCTGGTCCTGGCCCAACGAGAAAACCTGGGCGGTTCCCGACTTTCCTCCCATGCGATACTGAAGACCGGTACCAATGCGCCGCGCGGTCCCTTCATTGCCGCTGACGACTTTTTCCATGCCGCTGTAGACTCGCTCCCACCAATCTTCATTAACCAGTTCTATATCGGCCAAAGCGTCAGGGAGCTGAACTGGAAGTGGCTCGTCACCCACCTGCTGAGCCAGACGCGGCTTGATCCAATGGCCACGATTGGCCAGGGTTGCCGTGGCGCTGGCCAGCTGCAACGGTGTCACCTGCCAATACCCTTGTCCGATACCCACGGAAAGCGTCTCGCCGGGATACCAGGCCTGGTTGAAACGTTCGCGCTTCCACTCACGCGAAGGCATCAGCGCCGTACTCTCCCCTTGCACGTCATGGGCGACACGCTGGCCGAAACCGAAGGCGCTCATATTCTTGTGCAGGCGATCGATCCCCAGGTCATGAGCCAGCGAGTAGTAGTAGGTATTGTTGGAGACGGCAATGGAGCGTTCCATGTCCACCCGGCCATGGCCCCAACGCAGCCAGTTCCGGTACCGTCGCGAGTCATTGGGAAGCTGATAGTAGCCGGGATCGTGGATTGCCCGATCCGGCGTGATCACGCCTTCCACCAACCCTGCCAATGCCAGGAACGGTTTAATCGTAGAGCCCGGCGGGTAATGGCCGCGTATCGCTCGGTTGAACAGAGGTAAATCGAGATCCTCCTGCAAGCCCCGATAGGATGCGATGTCGATTCCGGTCACGAACTGGTTGCTGTCAAAACCGGGCGCCGAAACCATTGCCAGTATCTCGCCAGTACCAGGCTCCAGTGCCACGATGGAGCCGCGGCGACCATCGAGCAAATCGTAGGCCAGCTGCTGCATTTCCAAATCCAGGGTCAGAGTAAGATTCTCTCCCGGTACTGGGTCCACGCGCCCCAATTCCCTGAGCACCCGCCCTCGGGCGTTGGTCTCGACCTTGCGCAAGCCCGCCTGACCGTGCAACTCATCTTCATAAAACCGCTCGACCCCGGTCTTGCCGATAAAATGGGTCCCCGCGTAGCGCCCTGAATCCAGCGTCTTGAGTTCATCCACATTGATACGCCCCACATAGCCCAGGGCGTGCGCCATGATTTCGGCATGGGGATAAAAGCGCAGCAGCTGGGCTTCGACCTCCACGCCGGGAAGTCGATGACGATTGACCGCCACGCGTGCAATCTGGTCCTCATCGAGATCACTCATCAGCAGCGCCGGCTGATAGGGACGCTGGCGTTGGCGTGAACGTACCTGAAAAGCCTCGACATCTTCGTCGGGCAGTTCAAGCAGTTCCACCAAAAGCGTGAGTGTATCGTCCAGGTCGTCGACCCGCTCCCGCACAAGGGTAAGGTTATAGGTAGGGCGATTCTCCGCCAGCAAACGTCCTTCACGGTCGTAGATCAAACCGCGTGTCGGGGGTAATGGCTCGACCCTGACACGATTATTCTCAGAACGCGTGCTATAGAGATCGTGCTGAACGACCTGCAGGTACGCCAGACGGCCCATCAGTATCGCAGTCAACGTCAAGACCACAAACACGGCCAACAGGGAGCGCATGCGAAATATTCGCAACTCCTGTTCTGAGTTCTTCAGGGTGTCGCGGCGTTGGAGCATGACGGCGGGCAAACCTCGGTACGTTCAGAATCAGCCTGTTCGAGAAAATTCTTACTCCGCCAGGCCGGCGGAATTCGGCCTGGGCCGATCTGAGCATGCCGACCTGCGAAAGTCGCCCTGCGAGAGTCGCCCTGCGAGAACACGTAGTCAGCAACGTCACGGGCAGTCATCAGGGCGGCGATACTTCAGCGATGATAGGGATGTCCGACCATCAAGGTCCAGGCGCGGTAAAGCTGCTCTGCCAGCATGATCCGCACCAGGGGGTGCGGCAAGGTGAGCGGGGACAGAGACCAGTGCTGGTCGGCCTGCGCCGAAAGCTCGGGGGCCAAGCCATCCGGCCCCCCTACCAGCAATACGACATCGCCCCCTTGCATACGCCAGGCGTTCGCTTCACGTGCCAGCTGCTCGGTGGTCCAAGGTTTCCCTTTCACCTCAAGCGCCACCACGTGCTCGTTGCCACGCAACTTGTCGCGAATGCGCTCGGCCTCTTGCTGCTTCGCCTTCGCCACATCGGCGTTCTTGCCCCTCTGACCGAGGGCGATTTCCTCGACCTCCAGGGAAAAGTCGCGTGGCAAGCGCTTGCGATAGGTATCGACACCATCTTCCACCCAGGCGGGCATCTTGGTGCCCACCGCCAGCAAGCGAACCTTCATGACGTCGAAGCCGGCTCCCTGGCCATCATCGACGCATCGCTGGGCAAGTCGGCCCAAAGCCGCTCCAGATCGTACAGTTCGCGGGCTTCGGGCAGCATGATATGGACCACCATGTCCCCCAGATCGACCAATACCCAGTCAGCATTGGGACCGCCTTCGACGCCGAGCGGCCGCATTCCCTCCGCCTTGGCCTTTTCGACGAGGTTTTGCGCCAGCGCGGCGACGTGCCGGGTAGAAGTTCCGCTGGCGATCACCATCAAATCGGTGACGTTGGTCAGATGCGCCACATCAAGTTGGGTGATGTCCCGCGCCTTGAGTTCTTCAAGCGCATCAATCGCTAGTGTCTTGAGTGTTTCGATTTGCATAACTCCTGATTTACAACCTCACTGGATGACGATCCCATCGGATATCCCGAAAACAAGCCGGCCATTGTAACGGCTTATACCGCCACCGCCAGTGCTATCTGTTTATTCTCTCGCAGCGTATCGTGGCGGGCCGGATGACGCTTTGTGCCCTCTGCCAACCGCGACATGGCGCCTGTCAGCCACGATACAAGTGTTTTGCTTGTATACGCCTCTCGACCGCTTCGGCCAGTAAATAGCGCACACTCAAACCCGACGCCAGGCGACGGCGAATCTCGGTTGCCGAAATAGCCATTCGCGACGGCAAGCGCAAGTGCAAAAGCCCGCCTCCGGGCCGCTGCATCAGTTTCGCCACGCTATCGACTTCACGATCACCGAGCAGTTCCCACGGTGCGTCAGGAAGTGGCGCATGGGAATGCTGGGGTGAATCAGGGCGGTCCAGCACCACGACATGCGCTAGTTCGAATAGTCGCTGGGGGTCTCGCCATTGTCCCAGACGCAGAAAAGCATCGAGACCCACTACCATGACCAGCCGCGCTTCGTCACCATACTCCTGGCGCAGCTCTTTCAGCGTATCCACAGTATAGGACGGCCCTGACCGCTCAAGCTCGCGACCATCCGCCACCAACCCCGGCGTATCGCCGATTCCCGCCTCGAGCAGTTCCAGGCGCGTCAACGGTGCCACCTGGGGGCGGTCGCGTAGCGGAGGCTGGGGAGCCGGTATCATGTGCAGGCGATCCAGCTCCAAGACCTCCCGCACTTCCACGGCGCTACGCAAGTGCCCCAAGTGCACCGGGTCGAAGGTCCCGCCGAACATGCCGATACGCAGTGGCCTCACTGGCGCACCTGGCCATCGCCGAATACGACATATTTTTGTGTCGTCAGGCCTTCCAGCCCCACTGGCCCACGCGCATGCAATTTATCGGTGGAAATACCGATTTCCGCCCCCAGGCCATACTCGAACCCGTCAGCAAAGCGCGTAGAGGCGTTGATGATAACCGAGCTGGAATCCACTTCCGCCATGAAACGGCGGGCCAGGCCGTAGTCCTGGGTCACGATGGCATCCGTGTGGTGAGAACCGAAACGGTCGATGTGGTCCATGGCCTCTTCGATGCCATCCACTACCTTTATCGCCAGCACCGGTGCCAGATACTCCGCGGCCCAGTCCTCTTCAGTGGCGGGTAGCGCCTGGGGCAATATCTCCCGGCAGCGCTCACAGCCGCGCAATTCCACTTGATGGGAAGCATAGGCAGAGGCCAACTCGGGCAATAACTCGGCAGCGACCGGTGCATCGATCAGCAAGGTTTCCATGGTATTACAGGTGCCGTAGCGATGTGTCTTGGCGTTCACCGCAATGTCCAGTGCCTTGTGCCGGTCCGCCGTGGCATCGATATAGACGTGGCATACACCATCCAGGTGTTTTATCACCGGCACCCGTGCCTCACGCGAGATACGTTCGATCAGAGACTTCCCGCCACGGGGAATGATGACATCGATGAATTCCGTCATGCGGATCAGCTCGCCGACCGCAGCTCGATCGGTGGTGGCAACCACCTGAACACTTCCCATGGGCAGTCCCGTCTCAGCCAGAGCAGACTGAATACAGGCGCCGATGGCGGCATTCGACTCTCGTGCTTCAGAGCCACCGCGCAGGATACAGGCATTGCCAGACTTCAAGCACAGGCTGGCGGCTTCCAGCGTAACGTTGGGCCGGGATTCATAGATGATACCGATCACGCCAAGCGGCACACGCATCTTGCCCACCTGGATGCCACTGGGACGATACTGCATGGCGTCGATTTCACCCACCGGATCGGGAAGCGAAGCCACTTGCCGCAGTCCTTCGATCATTGTCTCGATACGGCTGGAGTCGAGCGCCAACCGGTCGAGCAGGGCGGCATCCAGCCCACTGTCACGGCCACGCTGCAAGTCACGTGCATTGGCAGCCAAAACTGCGTCACGGGAGGCATCCAGATGACGAGCCATGGCCGCGAGCGCGGCATTCTTTACCCCGCTGTCACAACGGCGAAGTGCCGTGGAGGCCCCGCGTGCGGCCTTGCCCAGCGCATGCATGTAAACCGAGACATCCATTGGCGGCTGGCCCATAACATCATGATTTTCCGTCGATGTGGAAACGCTCATGCTCTCTCCCCGCGTAGATTACCCATTCTGTATCACCCATCTTGTTACGCTTGAGTGTGGTATGAAGGCCGCTCAGCTGGCACGTTATAATGAGAAAAATGAATGAGCGTGGTAATAAAAATTTACTTAGTCCGACGTCAATAATCGCTATAGTTAAAAAAGAGACAACATCAACTTCGTCGCAGGTGAAACCTGACCTTCAATTCGTCAAATCATCATAAGGCACCATGCAGAGCAAGTACAAAATCAGCCTGCTACGCGGTAATCTTCTCGCAGCCGCCGTCGCCCTGGCTTTATGGACGAAAACTGCACCTCCTCAGACCATGCTGTTGCTATGGCTCAGTATCGGCTGGCTGTTAATCACCGCTCTGCTACTCGAGTTCAGTCATCGGCGCTCGCGGGGCTTACCGTGGCAACTCGTTCCCGGCTTGCTACTGTTGGGTCTCATCGCCGCCGACCCCACACGTCATGCTCTGCTTTTCTGGACCTGGGCGGCACTTCTGATGCTCCCCCAGCGCCCTTGGGTGCTCGCGGTCAATTTGCTGGCGGCTGGCATCAGCCTAGTATTGCTGCGCTCCGTCGTCAGCGATGCGGGATGGTGGCTGCTTGTCGGTGTCTCGAGCGTTCTGGTGGTGCTGGCCATTTCCTGGGCCCGACAGCTTACCGACATGAATGGCGCCATACGCCAACGCTTGCGCCTGGTGCCTGGCCTCAACTTGTGGCCAGGGGAACAGCTGCTAAAGGACCTGCCTCGCGAACAGACCCGCTGCGAGCGCGAAGCCATTCACGGCGAATTACTGGTCCTGCATGTCAAACGCCATCACCTGTGGTCGACCACTCGTAAACTCTGCGAGTTGACGCACAATTTCGAAAATGGTTACCGCCTGGATGGCACCACCCTGGCCACCGTCCTGTTGGCACGCTCGCCGGGGGAGGCGGAGCAGCGACGCAAGCGGCTTCTGGCGGCACTACCCAACTGCCTGGCCAGTACCCACTATCCGCTTCTTGAGCTGGAAACCGAAGATCTGGATATAGCGTCGTTCAAGCAGCCGTCCACATCATTGCGACCCAGGGAGCGAGCATGAGTCAGCACCGTTTTTCCGGCCGCTTGATGACCTTGGCTTATACCTTGTGCATCCTATTGCTGGTCGCTTACGCCATGTGGTTATACTTCATGGGCGAATATGAACAACTTCTGCTGCCGACCTTTCTCTCTCTCGTAATGGTCGTGACGATACTGCTGCACATCGGCCAGGGGCTTCACTCTCACCTGCCGCGCATACTCACGCTGATCTGCACGGCGCTACTGGTAGCCTTCGCCTGGTACCGGCACCCGGACACGCCCGATGTCTGGCTCGGCTTGCCCTTGGCTGCTGCCTTCTTGCTGCTCCCTCTGTGGGCCGCCCTGCTATGCTCCCTTGTTGTAATACCGCTATGGTGGTGGCTCCCTTTACCCATACCCGCCACCCTGGGAAGAAACGAGCAGCTAGGCTATCTCACTCTGATTGCCCTTCTCGCCATGCCGCGCTGGGAACATGGGTTACGTCAGGCGCTATTGAGAGCGACCGACCCGACGGATAACGAATGCAGCGCCTACCATAGCGACACGCTCAATGAGCGCCTGAAGAGTGAATACCAGCGCGCTGCCATGCTCAGCCAACGTATGGCAGTACTGGTGCTGCATCTGCCACAATGGGAAATGGCGGGCGAACAGTTCGGTAATCGGGCACGCATCGCCCTTCTCGAAGCGCTATGCAGTGAAGTTCAGAGCAGTTGCCGCGATCATGATATTATCGGGCGCGCCAGCAGTGCGACCTTCTGGGTCGTGTTACCCGACACCAGCGAAAGCGGTGCATTGCTAGTTCGGGAACGCCTGCAACGCGCTCTGTCTCATCGCGTACTGGTGGAAACCGGCCAACTCGAAGTCCGTATCGCCCTTTGCCTTCCCTCTCCACAGGAGCCCTTCGCACGTTTCGCTCAACGCCTGAAGCGGTGCAGCGAGGTATTGAGCGAACAGTAGAGAGCGCTACCCACTCATTGGAGTCATTCTGTGTCGCTTGTCGATGCGCTTTATCAGCTAACCCCTTCCCCCTGGCTATTGCTGCTGCTTATCCTGCTGATCTCTCTGGTTGAATCACTTGCGTTAGTCGGTTTGCTGGTGCCGGGAGTGGTATTGATCACCGCGGCGGGTTCACTTGCCGGCCATCAAGACGTTGCCATTCCTGCTGTTCTCAGCGCCGCTTTCGTCGGTGCCGTGCTCGGTGACGGAATCAGCTTCAGCCTGGGTTACAGCCAACGAGAGCGGGTCATGCAGCGCTGGCCTCTTTCGCAACATCCCGAATGGCTGGCGCGAGGAGCTCGCTTCTTCAAGCGCTACGGGACACTTTCGGTCTTTTTCGGCCGTTTCGTCGGTCCTGTTCGTCCCATCATCCCTCTGGTAGCCGGCATGTTGCACATGTCCCCACGCACCTTTGCCTGGGCCAATATCGTTTCCGCCGCGCTGTGGGCACCCGCCTACGTCCTGCCGGGCTATCTACTGGGCCGAAGCTGGCAAAAGTTACTGGAATTACCCGCCGAGCTTGAAGCGTGGCTGATCACGCTGGCCATCATCCTGCTCTTTCTGGCGTTGATGTTTTCCTGGGGCCGGGCTCAGCTGGTACGCAACGGGCGGGTATATGGTCTTGTTGCCGGTCTCGCCCGGCGGTTTCCCTTGCTGCGCCGCCCGTGGTTGGCCATGGGTCGCCAGGGAGAAGTGCCTCTGGCGTCCAGTCTGCTGTTGATTGTGTCGCTGGGCAGTTTTTCGGGATGGACCTTGGTAGTACTCGCTTTCGACGGACCGTTACCCATCGACCTGCAGATACAGCAGCTATTCAGCACTCTACAATTCCCCATGGCCTACTATGTCAGTGAGGCACTTGCCCGACTAGGAGATAGCCTCGGCATCATCGCGCTGATTCTGCCGTGGGCCATGTGGATGTTATGGAGAAGGCACATGGCGGCCCTGCTGCACTGGGCGGCCGCACTGGGCGGTATAGCCTTGCTCAATACCTGGGGCAAGGCCGTCTTCGGCCGCGTACGCCCCGAAACGCCGGACTACCTGCTGGGTTCACTGGCATACCCCAGCGCCCACACATCCACCGCCGTGGTGGTCTTCGGCCTGGCCGCCGCCTTTTTCGCCACCGTTATCCCCCATGCCAGGCGTTTCTGGCTCTACTGGGGTGCCGTGGCTCTCGTCACGCCAATGGCGCTATCGCGCCTCGTGCTTGGTTATCATTGGTTCAGCGACGTGATCGGTGGTGCCATGCTGGGGTTGATCGTGTGCTCACTGATCAACCTGAGCTGGCAAAGCCGCACACGTCTTCCGCTGTGGTCCTGCCCTTGGCATATCCTGGCAATCGCATCGGCGGTTCTGGCCGCTTGCCGAATCTTTCTGCTCCCCGCGGTCTAGCGGGAATCAACCCAATGCCAGCCAGACCCCTACACCGACCATCAGGGCGCCGGCGATACGGTTGAGCAAACGCACGTTGTCACGTTCGCCCAGAAGCTTGCGCAGTGTCTGACCACCCGTGGCGTAAACCAGCATGCTGAGAAATTCGATGCATAGAATCAGACCGATAAGAACACCCAGCTGGGCGGGTAACGGTCGGGAGGCGTCCAGAAAGGGCGGCAGCAGCACCATGAAGAATGCCCATCCCTTGGGATTGGCTACCGCTGTCACGAACCCCTGCAGCGCCAGTTGAAGACGCCCTACAGGTGCCATATCCAGATCGGAGGGGATGGCCATGCGTCCGCGCGAGCGCCACATCATTACCCCCAGATACCCAAGATAAGCGCCCCCGACCCACTTGAACAAGGCGAACAACTCGGGTTGACGCAGCATCAGGGCCGCCACCCCCGCCCCGGCAGCGGCGGCCACCAACCCGACGCCAGCCAACTCGCCCATCATCATCCACAGCGTACGCTTTACCCCCTGGGTCATGCCCAGCACCATGGCGAGCGTCATGCACATGCCAGGGGTCAGCGACACCAGCATGAACGTGGGCACGAATACCGTTAGCGTGGCCCAGGGCATCATAGACGCGCATCTTTTGTGGCGGTGGCAGGCTCCCCCCAGCGCGGCATCAAGGAGTGCTCGACACCCAGCTGATTGAGAATGCGCGCCACGATGAAATCGATAAGGTCTTCTACCCGCTGCGGATGATGATAGAACCCCGGAGCAGCCGGCAGAATGACGGCGCCCATCCGCGTCAACGCAAGCATATGCTCGAGATGAATAGCGGAAAAAGGTGTCTCCCGAGGCACCATGATCAACTTGCGCCGCTCCTTCAGGGCGACATCCGCCGCCCGCTCGATCAAATTGTTGCTGGCGCCACAGGCAACCGCCGACAACGTGCCCGTGGAGCATGGACATACGACCATTGCTGCGGAAGCCCCCGAGCCGGAAGCCACGGGAGCCATCCAGTCCTCACGACCAAAACAGCGTATCTGGCCGGGCCTGGCGCCACTACGCTCGCTCAAGGCACGACACAAGCGCTCCGGCTGAGCCGGCAGTGACACATCGGTTTCGGTCGCGATCACCATGTGAGCCGCCTTGGAAACCATCACCCACACCTCGTGCCCTGCCGCCGCCAGTACGTCGATCAGGCGCAGGCCGTACTGCGCGCCGGAGGCACCGGTCAAGGCCACGGTCACGGGCGGCCGGAAAACGTCCCGATCAATTTCCATGCGGTTGGCGCTCCTCGAGGGCGTGGAGCAGTTTTTCGTGGACACCGCCGAAACTCCCGTTGGACATCACCACGATACGATCCAGGGGAGACGCCTTGGCCACCACGGCGGCGACCAATGTCTCCAGATCCTGGTAGAGCGCCGCGTCTTCTCCCCGCTGCTGGACCACTTCATCGAGTGACCATTCGAGTCCCGGCGGCTGGTACCAGAAGACATGATCCGCATGGCGGGTACTCTCACCGAGACGCTGGCGCAGCGCCCCCAGGCGCATGGTGTTGGAGCGGGGTTCGATCACCGCCAGCAAACGCCCCTTGCCGGTAGCCGCCCGCAGCCCTTTCAGGGTCGCCGCGATTGCAGTCGGATGGTGGGCAAAGTCATCGATCACCTGCACTCCATTCACCTCGCCGCGCACCTCCTGACGCCGCCGGGGCGTCTCGAATCGCGACAGCGCGGCACAACCGCGTGCCAATACCACGCCGCATGCGTTGGCCGCTGCCAGGGCCGCCAAAGCATTGCGAGCGTTATACTCGCCGGTCAGTGCCCAATCCACGACAGCATCATCATCGTTGCCAGTGTCATCTTGATGAATCACCTGAAAGCGGCTGGCATCATCGCGCTCCAATACGATCCGCCACTGGCTTTGCGCCTGATTGCCAAAGCGAACCACTGGGCTCCATGCGCCTTGCGCCAGCACGCGCTCCAGCGCAGGCTGACCGTCGGCAACGAGCAATTGCCCCTTACCGGGAACGGTACGTATCAGATGATGGAACTGACGTTCAATGGCGGCCAGGTCATCGAATATATCGGCGTGATCGAATTCCAGGTTATTGAGAACCGCAATGTCGGGGCGGTAATGAACGAATTTGGAACGCTTGTCGAAAAAGGCCGTATCGTATTCATCGGCTTCCACGACGAAGGGACTCCCAGCAGCACCCAACCGGGCGGAGACGCCGAAATTACGCGGCACACCACCGATCAGAAAACCCGGTTCCAGCCCTGCCGACTCCAGCAGCCAAGCCAGCAGGCTGGCCGTGGTGGTCTTGCCGTGTGTACCCGCTATCGCAATTACCTTGCGTCCCGGCAGGACGTGTTCGGCCAGCCACTGCGGTCCCGAGACGTACGCCATGGCACTATCGAGCACAGCCTCGACCTCGGGATTGCCCCGGGACAACGCGTTGCCCACGATGACCTGATCGGGCCGAGGATCGAGATTTTCCGCTCGGTAGCCCTCCTGAAGCACGATCCCCGCGTCAGCCAGCTGGGTACTCATGGGCGGATAGACATTGGCATCAGAGCCGCTAACGGTATAACCCAATTCACGTGCCAGCAGTGCCAGGCTGCCCATGAAGGTGCCGCAAATGCCGATGATATGAAGGTGCATGAAGATCGAATCCCTGTGCATCACAAGACAGCCATGCAGACTAGCATGACGTGCCGCTTTGCTCATCCATGCGTGTGCGTGCCGAACGATGCCTGACCGGCTGTTCCGCCTATCTCGCTGATAGTAGCAGCTGTCAGTGACAATAGCGGCGAGTTATTGCAGGATGCGTCCTTGATGTTGTCGCTCACCACCGAAAAGGATGGCCCGATGAGGTTCATTGTTCGTTATTTCTTTCGTGGCCTACGCCTGGTATTGGCACCGGTCATGCTGATCGCCGAAAAAGTATCCACGCCCCAGGCGATGGAGCGCAGCCCGGAAGAGCAGGCGCGGATCGATGAAGAGTGCCGCAGACTAGCGCTCTATCAGTTTCGCACTTGCCCCTTTTGCATCAAGGTGCGCAAGGAAATGGCGCGTCTGGGACTGAATATTGAATTGCGCGATACCCAACTGGACCCCGATCACCGGAAAGCGCTGGAGGAAGGTGGCGGTAAGGTGAAAGTCCCCTGCCTCAGAATTGCGGACGAAATGAATGGCGATACGTGGATGTACGAATCCGACGAGATCAATGCCTGGCTGCACAAGCGTTTCGGTCAATGACGCCTCGCTCTGACGATTCGGCACCAACCAGCACGTCAGTCAGCATGAGTACCTGACAGCTAGAGCGTCACCAGAGCGCATTGTCAGAATTCGATCTTGCTGGCTTTAATATCAAACGTCACATCGATCTCGATAGCTTCTTCCATGTTCGGCATGGTGCCCAAACGCTCCTGCAATGCCAACCACCCCTCGACCCTGCCCATTACTCGTATCGTGCGGCCTTCGCGATGTAGGGAGTCCAGCGTCAGGGTCACATCTGCTCCTTCCGAGGTAAACAAGGGGGGCATGGCCGAACCGCCGATAAGATGGATCACATCGAAGTCGACCACCTTGTCTTCGGTGATCGTCATGCTCAGGGAGAGGGCTTCCCGAGTGCTCCAGGAATCGGGATCGATAAATCCCGTCACGTCGAGATTCACCATGTCGCCGTACTCGATGAAAGTGGCATTGGAATCGCTGCCATAGCTCAACACATGCCACTCACGTTCTTCCCCGTCGAGCATTCCCGCGAGCGTATCCGCCCCTGCACTGCCGGAGTGAAGCATCAATGCGGCCAGTATTCCCAAGGCCGCTGCGTATAACCTGCTGTTCCACCACATTGTCCCATCCTGGTTGCATCCACCAACGATTCGTCTCTTGCCAAGGGCTTTCTCAGCATAGCGTAAAAGCGCCCCGACATGAGCCATGCGAAAATTCAATACCTCTTTTAAAACAAAACATATAGTAAAAACAAAAGCTTATCAGGGGCATCATGTCGTGCCGTCCGAATGACACTATGTTAACTGAGATTTTTAAAGCGTAACTTTTTCTCAACTCCGTGGAAACGCGCTGCTTCCTTTACTAGGGTAATTGCGTAAGGAAACAATGGAGCACTGTGCTCCCGATAGCTTCATGCAATAGCTTCGCGCAATGACCTGCTTGATTAGGTCATGCTCAATAAACAGCCCCTTATCAAGTCAAGGAGCTAATCCGTCAAGGAGATAGATGGATGAAACGCAATGTATTCGTCGTTGCGCTTGAAGAGCAGCAACGCCAGGAATTCAAAACGCTACGCCGCGCGCGCGAACTGAGTGTTCATGGCCTGTTGGATGTCAGCACAGCAGTCGAACCTCCCGAGAAGATCTCTTTCCATCGGCTGATGGAACAGGCGAGAAAGGAGCTTGAAGACCACGGCGGGCCGGTCGATGCCATCGTTGCTCATTGGGACTTCCCTACCAGTGTCATGGTCCCGCTGTTGTGCAAGGAGTACGGTATCCCCTCTCCGTCGGCAGAAAGTGTACTGACGTGCGAGCACAAGTACTGGAGCCGCCTTGAACAGCAGAGAGTGATCCCCGAGTGCGTCCCCGCCTTCTGTAGCGTGGACCCTTTCGCCGAGAACCCGCTGGAGCAGGTCACGCTGGATTTCCCCTTCTGGCTGAAGCCGGTTAAGGCGTTTTCCTCCCAGTTGGGTTTCAAGGTCGAGAACGAGGCGCAGTTTCAGGAAGCGATCGAGACCATGCGCCAGGAGATTCGCCACTTCGGCGACCCCTTCAATGAGGCGCTCAGTTACATCGATCTGCCCGCCGACCTGGAGGGATGCGACGGTAACACTTGTATTGCCGAACAGCTGGTCTCGGGCATACAGGCCGCGCCGGAAGGCACGATGTTCCAAGGTGAGTTCAATGTCCACGGCATCATCGCCCAGGGCAGAAGTGCTGAAGAAGGGTTATTCGATCGCCTGGAGTATCCCAGCCATCTGCCGGAGAAAATCCACCGTCGCATGATCGGTATCTGCAAGACGTTCCTGACTCACATCGGTTTTGACAATGGCTGTTTCAACGCCGAATTCATGTGGGACGAGAAAACGGACCAGTTATGGCTGATTGAATTCAATACGCGGATTTCACAATCCCATAGCGAAATCTTCATCATGGTCGACGGCATGTCCAACCATGAAGTCGCAATAGATATCGCACTCAACGAGCGTCCCTCCCTGCCCAACCGGGAAGGTCATTATCCAGTGGCAGCCAAGTGCTACATCCCGTATGAACACAAGGACGGCATCGTCACTCGTGTACCCAGTGCAGAAGAAATCCAGGCACTGCGCGAGCGCTTTCCCGGTACCGAGGTGAAACTCGCCGTGCATGAGGGTAGCCGTTTAAGCGAGCTTCCCAATCAGGATGCATTCAGCTATCAACTAGGGACGTTATATATCGCCGCCGAGGAGCACGAACAGATCCAGGAGCGATATGACGCCTGCCTGGAAGCGCTACGTTTCGAGATTGATCCTGTGTAACCACATCTCGACGAGACGTGACATGGCAAGGCGCGATAGCCAGACGAGGAACACAAGCCAGCAATTTCAAGGAGACACCATGAAGACAATGGCTTCGTACCCGTACAAGGTTCGGGAAATAGAAAATATCTTCATTCCCATGCGTGACGGGGCGCAGCTAGCCGCTCGTATATGGCTGCCCGAGGAAGCGGAGCGCACACCGATGCCGGCGATCATGGAGTACATTCCTTATCGCAAGCGGGATCTGACCCGTGGGCGCGATGCGACCAATCATGCTTACATGGCGGGCCATGGTTATGTATGTGTGCGAGTCGACATGCGCGGTAGCGGCGATTCCGACGGGGTCATTACCGACGAATATACCCAGCAGGAGCAGCAGGACGGCGTTGACGCCATCGAATGGCTATCCCAGCAATCCTGGTGCGACGGTAACGTGGGCATGATGGGGATATCCTGGGGCGGCTTCAATAGCCTGCAGGTAGCGGCGCACCAACCGCCGGCACTCAAGGCAATTATCAGCATTTGCTCCAGTGACGACCTCTACGCCGACAACATGCATTACATGGGTGGCTGCCTGCTGGGCGACAACCTGTCCGAAGCTACCGTCATGTTTGCCTTCAACTCGCTGCCACCGGACCCCGCGATCGTCGGGGACCGCTGGCGGGACATGTGGCTGGAACGCATGGATTGCAGCGGTTTGTGGCTCGAGTCCTGGCTAGGACATCAGCGGCGCGACGCCTACTGGACGACAAGCTCCGTTTGCGAGTATTACGATGCCATCAAGTGCCCGGTATATGCCATCGGTGGCTGGGCCGACGGGTTCACCAATACCGTATTACGCTTGCTCGAGCATCTCGATGTACCCCGGAAGGGACTAATTGGACCTTGGGGACATAAATATCCCCATCAAGGAATGCCAGGGCCGGCTATCGGTTTTCTCCAGGAAGCGGTGCGCTGGTGGGATTACTGGCTGAAGGGTATTGAGAACGGCATCATGGATGAGCCTTCGGTACGCGCCTGGCTTCAGGATAGTGTCCCGCCCGAAGCCTCATATGATGAGCGTCCCGGAAGGTGGATCAGCGAACCCCATTGGCCCAGCGACAATATTCATCAAGCCTACTATGGACTCGGCCGTTATGCGTTGAATCCCATGGCAGGCGAAGCTAATGCAACAGACAGCAGCAATACAACATCCGGGTCGCAAGCTGACGAAAAGGCTATCTCCGTACAGTCCCCATTAAGCGTGGGGTTATTTGCCGGTAAATGGTGTTCATACGCCGCCACTCCCGACCTGCCCGGCGATCAACGCGAAGAGGATGGTGGATCGCTGGTATTCACCTCTCCTCCCCTGGAAGAACCGCTGGAAATATTCGGCGTGGCGTCGCTTTCCCTTGAGATTTCGGCAAACAAACCCCAGGGCATGTTGGCGGTCCGTCTATCGGATGTAGCGCCGGACGGCAAGGCCACCCGGGTAACCTATGGTCTGCTCAACTTGAGCCATCGCGACAGCGACGCCAACCCCGAACCCATGGTTCCCAATCAACGCTATCGCGTCCAGGTAGCGCTGAATGGTATCGCCCAGCGTTTTCCCGTCGGTCATCAACTGCGCATTTCGGTTTCCACTTCATACTGGCCACTGGCCTGGCTACCGCCGGAAAGCGTGCAGGTGGATGTTTACCCGCAAAATAGCCAGTTGACACTTCCGGTACGCCCACCCCGCGAGGAAGATGAGGCCTTGGCCCCCTTTGCAGAACCCGAGGGAGGCGAGCCGATCGAAACAACAACACTAGCGCCCAGCGAGCACAACTGGTGCTTGCATCGTGATCTCGCTGCCAAGAAGTCCGTTCTCGAAGTGATCAACGATCAGGGTAATTTCCGCATCGATGAGATCGGCACGGAAATTCATCGCAGCAATCGCGAGTGGTATACCACGGTAGAAGACGAGTTCACCTCGGCGCGCGGCGAGACGTACACGGAGCGCTGTTTCAAACGCGACGACTGGAATGCCGAGGTTTATACCCGCACGGTGCTCAGTTGTTCCAGCGAGTATTTCTTCATCCATGCACAGTTGGACGCCTATGAGGATGACTACCGAATCTTTTCCAAGAACTGGGAAAAGGTGATTCCTCGTGACAACCTCTAACGGGATAAGTAGATAGCTCCACCCCACTAAACCGGTACCCTTTGCAGGGAGAGATAGACCCATGGTCAAGCCAGCGCGCGAGAAAGCGCCCGACAGTACGCTTTCCCTGCTACGTGAGGGCTATCGGTTTATTCCTAACCGATGTCGGAAACACGACAGCGATATTTTCGAGGCGCGGCTGCTGCTTGAACGCACCCTTTTCATCCAAGGGGAAGACGCGGCGAAAATCTTTTATAACAAGACCCATTTCACCCGGGAGAATGCGGCCCCCAAGCGTCTCGAAAAGACGCTCTTCGGCGAGGGCGGTGTACAGGGATTGGATGACGAGGAGCATCTTCATCGCAAGACGCTTTTCCTGCCTCTGCTCGAAGCGGAAAACGTAGCCGATCTGGTCGAGACAACCCGTCTGGTCTGGCTAGAGCGTTTGGCGCACTGGAAAATCGGATCTACCATTGTGCTGTTTGACGAACTTCAGGAGATCTTGTTCCAGGGTGTCTGCCGGTGGGCGGGCGTTCCTCTCGCCGAAGAAGAAATAAGCGATAAGACCAGAAAGATCGCCTTGTTGATCGAAAGCCCGGCTGCCATCACGTTCAAGCACTTGAAAGGCCGAATGGCAAGGAAACAACTGGAAGACTGGGCAGCCAAACTGATTACACAGGTGCGCGAGGGTACTCTAAACGTAGCCCCCGATAAGGCATTAGCTCGGGTCGCCTGGCACCGCAATCAAGCTGGCGATCTTCTCGCTACCGAAGTCGCGGCAGTGGAGTTACTCAACATACTGCGGCCCACCACAGCGGTAGCACGCTATCTCGCCTTTATTGCCCATGCCCTGCATACCTACCCGCAACACAGGGAGCCGTTGGCAAAAGATGACGGCACTTACCGGGAATGGTTTGTCGAAGAAGTGCGCCGCCATTATCCATTCTTTCCCTGCGTCGTGGCCGTGGTGAAGTCCCCCTTCACTTGGCAAGGTATCGAGTTTACTCATGGTCGCAGGGTCGTGCTTGACCTGTATGGAACCAATCACGACAAGCGCTTATGGGAGCGGCCCGACGACTTCGATCCGCAGCGTTTTCAACAGACTCGTGATGAAAGCTATTCGCTGATCCCGCAGGGGGGTGGAGATTACGCGCTTCATCATCGCTGCCCCGGTGAAAGAATCACTCTAGGCTTGATGCATCTATGCGTGGATATGCTGGTCAATCATATTCGCTACGAGGTTCCTCGGCAGGATCTGGATATCGATTATGGCAAAGTACCCACCCTGCCAAACAGTCGTTTCGTAATCGAATTCTCGGGCGATAGCTCTTAAACGATGAATAGCTCTTAAAACGCTAAAATAGTGAACTAATCAAATGAAACAGTAGGTTGAAAGATAAAACGGGATTGAAAGAAAAACCGCCCGGTTTTTTTGACCGGGCGGTTTTTTACTTCAGTTCTCTATTATTTCTTGGCCGTGAGATCGTCGCTCTCGGCACGCTCCAGAAACTTGCGTGTGGTCTCGTCCAGATGCTCGGCCAGCCATTTCGCCATGGCCTCTTCCTCTTGAAGAATGCCTTTGCAGATAGCGGCGATTTCTGGCTTGGATGCCCTCTCGGCTGCCTGAATCAGAGCCTTGTAGCTGGCTATTTCAAAATGCTCGAAAGAGTAGCTTGCCAGGGAGCCCTTCATTACCTCATCGCCTGCCATCATGCCGCCCACGGCTTGTCCAAAAGCCATCAGCTGGGCACCGGTATCCTTCATGGTGGAAGTACTCACGCCCAGCAGTGTCATGCACTCTTCCAGCTTTTTCGCCTGGTCCTGAGTCTCCACGATATGTTGCTCGATGCGCTCACGTAACGTTGGATAGTGGTCAATTCGGCTCGCTTGAGATTGCAACATCTGTTCCGCCTGCTTTTCCATAGCATGCGCATCACGTAGCCAATCTTCTAGGTGTTTGAGCGTTTCCGTTTGATTAGCCATTTCTCTCTCCTTATCAGTAAATCCAATCACTTATCCGAGCCGAGCCGCATAGGAGCGGCCGGCTCGTAAAGCGTTACTTCTTCATTGGCGTGATCTGCTCTTCCTGAGCACCTGAAAGAGGTTTGGCTGGCCCAAGCTCAGGAACTTGTCCTTCGGGTTCGGGCTGGTTCTTGACGAAGTATTCGCTACGACCATCCAGAGACTTGCCTTCCGCCCAGCGGCCGGAGGGAGCCTCTTTATCCAGCAAGGTATTGAGATAGTAATACGAATGCTGTGTGGCTTCGTGATCTGTAGGTGTGGCATTAGGAATTGGTAGCTGAGCTTCCATACCGCCCATTTCCTCGATTACCGCCAGCCACTGCTGCTGATGGTAAGTATCACGAGCGATAAGGAAGGAGAGGAAGTCCTTCATGCCATGATCGTCGGTCCAGTTATACAGGCGCGATACCAGTGTTCTCCCGCTGGCCTCTGCTGCGACGTTGGCCATCATATCCGCCCCGAGATTGCCGGAGGCATAGATGTGGCTCATATCAAATGGTACCCCATTGGAGTTTACCGGCATGGCGGAGAGGCCTGAGGACAGCAAATGGCGTGGGTTGGCCCCGCCAAGAATGGCATTGATGATAGGGTCCTTGGCCGACTCTTCCTGATAGGAGACGGGCGCGCCTTCCAAATTGAGTGTTACCGCGTGGGCCAGCATTTCGATGTGGCCAAGCTCTTCCGTCGCGGTGGACATCAGCAGATCACGAATCCGATCGTCCCCACGATTCCCCATGGCCTGGAAGAAATACTGCATGGCCACACGAATTTCACCTTCCACGCCACCGATGGCTTGTTGCAGCAACATCGCGAACTGCGGGTCAGGTTTATCCACCTTGACTGGGTACTGTAATTTACCGGAATGATGAAACATCTCGACCTCCTATCGTTTGCCTCATGAGAGACGGCAGGCAAAAGGGAATTGTCTCCTTTCGCTCGTATCATCCATGCTTGTCTGGCTCTGCTTGCCTATCTGCTCAAGTTCTGCTTGTACAAAACAGGACATTTACGCTTGCAGAAAACAGCTGCCGGACCAATCTCCAACAGCTGTTACATAAAACATCGCGACTTTTGGTATGATGCCTTTCTTTCCCCATCCATGGTTTCATTCGGATGGCCGTCCCTGGCGAAAAAGAAGCTGCCTTGTATTTTCTCTCTGCTAGACACTCTTAGGAAGAGCCTGCCTTCCCTGGCATGTAGCCTGTATTCCCTGGCCTAACACGTCTTCCTGACGTTTCGAGAGCACCTTGATTCAGTTTACAAGGCAGACAAGTCGCTAGTTGCCCTTAGTCAGTGCGAGTTCTTGCCGCCTTTCTGACCGGCTTCAGAAGCTTTCTGCTTATCGTTGGCAAAGTTGCCACCGCTGTTCTGGCCACCTTTCTGACCAGCTTCGGATGCTTTCTCGGGGTCGTTGGCGAAGTTGCCACCGCTGTTCTGGCCACCTTTCTGACCAGCTTCAGATGCTTTTTGCGGGTCGTTGGCAAAGTTGCCACCGCTGTTCTGGCCACCTTTCTGACCAGCTTCGGATGCTTTCTCGGGGTCGTTGGCGAAGTTGCCACCGCTGTTCTGGCCACCTTTCTGACCAGCTTCAGATGCTTTTTGCGGGTCGTTGGCAAAGTTGCCACCGCTGTTCTGGCCGCCCTTGTGGCCAGCCTCGGCTGCCTTCTGCGGGTCGTTGGCAAAGTTGCCACTGCTGTTGTGGCCGCCTTTCTGGCCAGCTTCAGAAGCTTTCTGCTTATCGTTAGCAAAGTTGCCTGGATTTTGGTTTTGCTGTGCCATTTTCACTTCTCCTTTACTTTCACCTGAACTTCAATTCGAGATAAAGATTCAGAGCCAAGCCCTGTCATTCTCGATGCTTCAGTTTGGTTTAGTACATCCATATACCGGCTGTCCGGCACTGCTAAGGCCTATTGCCCATCAGCGATTTAAAGGTAGGCAGGGTAAGCGGCATCCCGCAAGATTCTTTATGTAACAGATAGTAATCATCAAATAAATATTAACTTAGGTTAAAAAATCAGCGATGTATTAAATTTATCTATTAAAACCAGTTATTTATACTTTAACTCATACTTGGATTACACTTTTTACCATGACTAAGATATAGAGTTGTCAGACATCCGGCTTAGGTTCATAAGCTAAAATAATGGTGTGGATCGACATGCAAAAGTTGATCGCCGGAATGCTTTAATTAAGAAGAATTAACGCGCTCGCAGGTAAGCCTTCCCGAGCCTGTCGAAAAAATCATCAAGTAAAATTAGACGAAGAGATATAAATAAAATAGCGCTCTTGATGAGCGCTATACGGCGTAAGTAGAAGCAAATTTCGTCAATACTTACTTAGATCTTAGAGTAAGCTTATCCTTGGCGCCTGGAATTACTCGCTTTTTGCGCTTTCTCATTAATATTGTCTTTCTGGTCCTGCTTATCGCCCGCCTGCCAGCCGGAAAACTCCTTTTCATCATAGTCGGAACCGTGATGCGGGTTGGGGTGGCTTCCTTTCTGGTTATCGACATTGGCGTCAGGCCGATAGACCTGCGGCTGCTCATTCGGCTCTTGGGTCGACGAGTCCGCTGAGGACGGCTTGGTCGTAGGCGTATCACGCTTGACGACTGCCTCCGCCTGCTCTCTTTGCGACTTTTTATCGTCGGTTCCATTCGTGGAATTCATGATTGCTCCTCCTGATGGCGATGGATATTCGGGTACAACTCCGTGTCCCTTGCCAGAACTTAGAAAATAGCAGATGCCAAGTAAAAGCCAAGCGCTCCTTACTTAGTCGTATTGACAGAAAATGTCACTGCGCTGCAGCCCGCTTCATTCAGGGGTTGAATGACGTCTCTCATAATTTCGATTGTCTGATGCAGTAAGGCCTATCTATTGTAACGTAACGGCCTGCGGGTCGACCGCGCATGGCTTGCTGCTACCAAACACGTGGAAAGCGGCAAGTGTTCCAAAATAATCATATAGCTATGGGAACTCACTATGACGTTCAAGAAAACGCTGCTGGCCTCCGTTATTGGCGCCACTCTGGCAGGCACCGCCTTGCTGCCCATGACGGCCAGCGCCGAAACCCTGCGCATCGGTTACAGCGCCGACCCGGAAACCCTGGATATCCACGAACAGCTCTCGGGCGGTATGCTGCGTTTCTCACACCTGGCATTCGACCCGTTGGTACGCTGGACCAAGGATTTCAAGTTCGAGCCACGCCTGGCTACTGAATGGGAACAAGTCGACGAAACCACCATGCGCATGACCCTGCGTGAAGGCGTCATCTTCCACTCCGGCAATGAATTCACTGCCGAAGACGTGGTCTGGACGATTGAACGTCTGAAGGAGAGCCCTGATTACCGCGCTATCTTCGAGCCGGTGGAAGGTGCCGAAGCCATCGATGACTATACTGTCGAAATTACCACGGCCGAGCCCTATCCGCTGCTGCTCAACCTGGCCACCTACATCTTCCCGATGGATCGCAAGTTCTATACCGGCGAAACCGAAGACGGCGACGATAAGAGCGAAATCGTCAAGGCAGGCAACTCCTTCGCCTCACGCAACGTTTCCGGCACCGGTCCCTTCGTGCTGACCGAGCGGCGCCAGGGTGTTCAGGTCGATTTCGAGCGTTTCGATGATTATTGGGACACCGAAACTCAAGGCAACGTTACCAGCATCGTGTTGACACCTATCGCCGAGAACGCGTCTCGCGTGGCTGCCCTGCTGTCCGGTGGTGTGGATTTCATCGATGCCGTACCCCCCAACGATCTCGATCGCGTACGTGAAGCCGACGATGTCGAACTCGTCGAAATCAACGGTACTCGTATTATTGGCTTCCAGCTTAACGAAGAGCGCGTCGAAGCCTTCCAGGATCCGCGCGTGCGCCAGGCGGTGGACCTTGCCATCAACCAGGAAGGCATCGCCGACCGCTTGATGCGTGGTTTTGCCACGCCGGCCGGGCAGTTCTCGCCGGAAGGCTATTCCGGCCACAACCCGGACCTGACCCCGCGCTATGACCTGGAGCGCGCCCAGGAACTGATGGCGGAAGCCGGTTACGAAGACGGTTTCGAGATCGACATGATCGCGCCCAACAACCGCTACGTGAACGATGCCCAGATCGCCCAGGCCGTAGCCAACATGCTGGCGCGCATCAATATCAAGGTAAACCTGCGCACCATGCCGCTGGCCCAGTACTGGCCGGAATACGATACACGTGAATCCGATGCCGCGATGATCGGCTGGCACGCCGATACCGAAGACAGTGCCAACTTCTTCCAGTACCTGAGTTTCTGCTTCGACGAGGAAAGCGGTGCCGGCCAGTACAACTACGGCGGTTACTGCAACGAAGAGATCGATGCGCTGGTCACCGAGGCCGATAGCGAAACCGATCTGGAAAAGCGCAACGAAATGCTGCGTGAAGCCGAAGCCATGCTTTATGAAGACGCCGGTTTCATTACTCTGCACTGGCAGAATCTGGCCTACGCCGCTCGCGAGGGCGTGAATGTCGAACCGATCGTCAACGCCATCGATTTCCCCTACCTGGGTGACCTCGTCATCAAAGAATAACTGCATACTCCTTTAGTCCGCATGGATGCTTCGCCCTTCGGCAACCCCGAAGGGCGAAGCGTTATGCCGTGACGAAAGATCCTTTTCCTAATTGAATCTTCACATAGGTGGCGCGAGCCATGATTGCCTTTTTGATCAAGCGGCTGATGCACGCGATATTGGTGATGTTCGTCATCAGCGTGCTGGCCTTCGCCATCCAGGACAACCTGGGTGATCCCGTTCAACAGATGGTCGGGCAGTCGGTGCCCGAAAGCGAGCGTGAGGCGATTCGTGAGAGACTCGGCCTGAATGATCCGTTCCTGGTGCAGTACAGCCGTTTTGCCGTCAATGCCCTGCAAGGCGATTTCGGTAACTCCTATTTCTATCGTGAACCCGCTCTGGAAGTCATTGCCCGTCACCTGCCGGCAACCCTGGAGCTGGTATTCGCCGCCACCTTGATCATCGTGCTGTTTTCCGTACCTATCGGCGTCTACAGTGCCATAAAGCCGAAAGCGGTGTTATCGCGATTTTTCATGGGCATTTCGATCGTGGGCATTTCGGTACCGGTCTTTTTGACCGCCATCGTGTTGATCCAGATATTCTCCATCGGCATGACCGTCAGCTTCTTTCCCCAGGATACCGGCTGGGGCAGCTGGTTGAATGATCTGCTATCGACCGAAGGCAACATGCCATCGTTCGGCCGTGGCTACGATCTGGTGCATGTCGTCGGCTACTGGGACACCAACCTGGCCAGCTGGAACGGCCTCAAGCACCTGGTACTGCCTGCCATTTCCTTGGCCTCGATCATGCTGCCGCTGTTCATCCGCTTGATTCGCGCGGAAATGATGGAGGTGCTGCAGTCCGACTATGTCCGCTATGCCCGGGCCAAGGGCATTTCCATGCGCCGGGTCTATTTCATCCACGCATTGAAGAACACCATGCTCCCGGTCATTACGGTCGGCGGCGTGCAGATCGGCACCATGGTGGCCTACACCATTCTCACCGAGACGGTCTTCCAGTGGCCGGGCATGGGATTGATGTTCCTCGACGCCATCAACCGTGCGGACATCCCGCTCATCGTCACCTACCTGATGATCGTCGGGGTGATCTTCGTGGTCACCAATACCATCGTCGACCTGGTCTATGGCCTGGTGAATCCCACCGTCAAACTCACCGGTAAGCCCGCATGATGACGACAACCAAGACTGAGAAATCCGCCACTCCGCCCACAAAGTGGGAGCGCCTGCGCGACTCCTACCTGTGGTACAGCTTCAAGCGCGACCGTACCGCCCAGCTCTGCCTGGCGGTATTCATTGCGCTCGTGATAGCGGCATTTGCCGCGCCGCTGCTGGCGCCTACCGACCCCTACGACTTGCGCCAGATCGACATTCTCGCGTCCGAGCTGCCGCCGTTCTGGATCGACGGAGCCGACGAAAACTATACCCTCGGC
Organism: Halomonas sp. Bachu 37; assembly: GCF_039691755.1. Classification (NCBI taxonomy): domain Bacteria; kingdom Pseudomonadati; phylum Pseudomonadota; class Gammaproteobacteria; order Oceanospirillales; family Halomonadaceae; genus Halomonas; species Halomonas kashgarensis. Next base: position 1,327,678 of record NZ_CP137552.1, read on the forward strand.
ACCGACGCCCAGGGCCGCGACCTGCTATCGATCATCCTCTACGGCACGCGTGTCTCGCTGCTGATCGGCTTCGGCGCCGTCATCCTGCAAGCGTTGCTGGGTGTGACGTTCGGCCTGATGGCGGGCTACCTGGGCGGCCGAGTGGACGCCATCCTGATGCGCCTGGCCGATATCCAGCTGTCGTTCTCGACCCTGATGGTAGCGATCGTGGTGGGTGCCGTGGTCAAGGCCACACTCGGCGGTTCGTTCTACAGCCAGTATGCCGTGCTCATGCTGATCCTGATCATCGGCCTGGCCGAATGGCCCCAGTACGCACGTACGGTGAGAGCCTCGGTACTGGCGGAAAAGAACAAGGAGTATGTCGATGCGGCGCGGGTCATGGGGCTGCGCAGCAAGCGCATCATGTTCCGCCACGTGTTGCCCAATACGTTGTCTCCCATTTTCGTCATATCCACGGTACAGATCGCCAATGCCATCATTTCGGAAGCGGCGCTCTCGTTTCTGGGGCTCGGCATGCCCGAGACCCACCCTTCGCTGGGGTCGCTGATCAAGGCAGGCTTCGACTATATCCAGTCAGGGTCGTGGTGGATCACCTTGATTCCCGGTGCCGTATTGGTGGTGCTGGTGTTATCGATCAACCTGCTGGGCGATTGGCTGCGTGATGTCATGAACCCGCGTCTGTACAAGAACTGAGGCCCGCCATGGCACTGCTAGAAGTCACCGATCTGGACGTGCGCTTCGCCCTGCGCCAGGGCGAAGTGCGCGCACTGCGCAACGTCAATTTCACTCTGGAGCGCGGCGAGCGCCTAGGAATCGTCGGGGAGTCCGGGGCGGGCAAGTCGGTCGCGGCCTTTTCCCTGCTCAACCTTATCTCCAAGCCCGGCTTCATCGCAGGGGGCAGCATCCGTTTCGACGGCAAGGAACTGAACTCGATGTCGGAGCGCGGCCTGCGCAAGGTTCGCGGCAACCGTATCTCGATGATCTTTCAGGACCCCATGATGACGCTCAATCCGGTGCTCACCATCGGCGAGCAGATGGTGGAGTGCCTCAAGGCGCATCGGCGCATCTCATCGAAAGAGGCCCGAGCGATTGCCCTGGACAAGCTGCAGCAGGTCCAGATTCCGTCACCCGATACCCGGCTGGATCAGTATCCCCACGAACTTTCCGGGGGGATGCGCCAGCGCATCATCATCGCCATCGCCTTGCTGCTCGACCCCGATATCATCATCGCCGACGAGCCCACCACCGCCCTGGACGTCACTATCCAGGCGGAAATCATGGCGCTACTGCTGGAGTTGTGCGAACAACACAACGTGGGCCTGATTCTGATTACTCACGATCTGGGTGTGGTAAGTCAGGTCACCCAGCGCATGCTGGTCATGTACGCGGGCCGGGTGATCGAGCAGGGCTCCACCCGCGAAATCATCAACGACCCGCAGCATCCCTACACCCAAGGGCTCATCAACGCTCTGCCGCAGATGGCGACACCCGGCGAGAAGCTCAACCAGATTCGTGGCAGCATGCCATCGCTGTCCAACCTGCCCAGCGGTTGCGCCTTCCACCCCCGCTGTGATTTCGTCAATACTGCGGATGGCCGGCCGCGCCCGGCCTGCCTTGAACAAGTCCCGGGGTTCGTCGATACAGGTAACTGCAGCGTCGCTTGCCACATGGTGGCGGAAATGCTTGAAGATCGCCGCCTGAAGGAGGAAACCACATGAACGCTACTGCCTCGGTGTCCGCTACTTCCCGTATTCCGGCCCATGATATTCCCACCGATAACGAAGAGAGCGCCGACTCGCTGTTGCAGATTCGCAACTTGAAAAAGCGTTTCTCGCTTTCCGGGGATTTCCTCGAACAGCTGCGTTTCAAGGGCGGCAAGCTGGTACGCCACCAGGAGTACGTACACGCTATCAACGGGGTGAACCTCGACATTCATCGCGGCGAGGCGCTATGCGTGGTGGGAGAATCCGGTTGCGGCAAATCCACCGTGGCGCGCACCGTGATGGGGCTGCTGACGCCCTCGGAAGGTGAGATTCGTTACGCCGGCGAGCGCATCGACAATCTCAGCTCCCGACAGCTCTTGCCCTACCGCAAGCGCATGCAGATGATATTCCAGAATCCTTATGCGTCGCTCAACCCGCGCATGACGATTCAACAAACCCTGGAAGAGCCACTTCGCTTGCACCATCCCGACTGGAATCGCCAGCAGATCCAGGACAAGGTGAGAGAAGTGATGGCTTCGGTGGGGATCGACCCGGACTGGGGCAAGCGTTTCGGCCATGAATTTTCCGGCGGCCAGCGCCAGCGTATCGCCATTGCCCGGGCATTGGCCGTCGACCCCGAGTTCATCGTCGCCGACGAGCCGATCTCAGCGTTGGATGTGTCGATCCAGGCGCAGGTCCTCAACCTGTTGATGGAAGCGCAGCAACAGCGCAATCTTACCTATCTGTTCATTACCCATGATCTGGCCGTCGTGGAGCACTTCGGCACACGGGTAGCAGTGATGTACCTGGGCACCGTTTGCGAGGTGGCTACCACCGCCACCCTGTTTGCCAAGCCGCGTCATCCGTATACTCAAGCGTTGCTCTCGGCGATTCCGCGCCTGGAGGATGATCGTCCGCAGCACATCCGCCTGGAAGGCGAAGTGCCCACCCCGGTCAATCTGCCTAGCGGTTGCGTGTTCCATGGACGCTGCCCCTATGCCAATACGCGTTGCAAACAGGAAGTCCCGTTACTGATCACCCAGCAGGATGGCACTCGGGTTGCCTGCCATGCCGTCGAGGAAAATCGAATATGAGCCATGAAACCGCCACGGACGCTCCCACCGAGAGGTAATCAATGGAGATACGCTGGCTTGAAGATTTCATTGCCTTGGCGAGAACACAGCACTTTTCCCGGGCGGCGGAAGACCAGCACGTAACCCAGCCCACCTTCTCCCGGCGCATCAAGCTGCTGGAGGAGGAGATGGGCGCCACCTTGATCAACCGCCAGACACTGCCGCTCTCCCTGACGCCCGCCGGTGAGGAATTTCTCACCATGTGCGAACAGGTCACCGACCGTGTGCGCCTGACAAGGGACAGGGTGCGGGAAATCAATGCCGGCCAACAACGGCGTATCATGATTGCGGCACCTCAAAGTCTGCTGGCTCACTTTCTACCCGGCTGGCTCGAGGCGACAGGCTGGGACACCCGCATTCAACCTTATCTGCGCGCCACCGGCTGGGTGGCCGGCGATTACTTCCAGGCTCTGGCGCGTGGCGAGTGCGATCTGGCGCTGTGCTATTGGCCGGCCGAGCGCTGCGACCTGGATCTCGACACCAGCGCATGCAGCTATCGAGTCATCGGACACGAACGACTGATCGCGGTCACCGCGCCCGATGACGATGGCGAGCCCACCGCCGCGTTGCCGGGTAGTCGAACACAACCGGTGCCTTGGCTTGCCTACCCCAAGCGCGGACTGCTCGGCTCCGCCATCAAGACGCATCTTTCGCGACTCTCCCACGCGACGTATCTCACCGCACAGAGCGAAAACCTCTATGCCGCTGGAATCAAGGAGCTGGTATCGCTGGGCTACGGCATGAGCTGGCTACCCGAGCGCACCGTTCAGGCGGAACTAGCCGACGGAAAGTTGGTACGTGCCGGCGATTCGCGCTGGGATGTGCCCATGGAACTGCGCCTCTACCGGCATCAAAACCAGCATCATGCCGGTCTCGACGAATTCTGGGCCAAGGTGCCCTCACCTTCCTGAGACCAGGCTCAAACCTGGCGGACAACTGGATTCCGACATGCTAGATACATTGCACACTCTACATCAGCAACACTTGGACCGCCTGCAAACCGCTTACGCCGAGCTGCTGAACCGCCACGGCTACGATGCTGTCATTCTCTACAGCGGTCACTCGACGGCCAATTTTGCCGATGACCAACATCCCTCCTTCGCTACATTCGGCCATTTCATGCACTGGTTGCCCATGGCAGAGGTACAGCACAGCTGGCTGGTGATCCAGCCGGGCCAGGCGCCGCGACTGGTGCTTCATGCACCAGCTGATTTCTGGCATTCCGCCACCGTTCTGCCAGACGAACCCTGGGTCTCGGCCTTCACGGTGGAATACCAGGCAAGCCCCGGCCTGCCCACCGGGCTGCCCCGCCGCCTGGCAGCGATCGGCGATATTCCCGACGCCTGGGCGACAAAACTCGGTGCCGACAACAATCCTGTCTCACTGGTAACGGCACTGGACGAGCTGCGCATGGTCAAGGACGAGTACGAAATCGCCTGCCTGCGCGAAGCCAATCGCCTGGCGATGCAAGGGCACCTTGCAGCGGCCGAAGCCTTTCATCGGGACACCGCCGAACTGGATATCCAACTGGCCTACCTAGGCGCCAGCCGCCAGCGGGAGTCGGCGGTGCCGTACCAGAATATCGTCGGGCTCAACCAGCATGGCGGCGTGTTGCACTATCAGCACTACGAACTGGATGCCCCCGCGGCCCGCCGCAGCTTGCTGGTCGACGCTGGCCGCCGTTATCGCGGCTACTGCGCCGATATCACCCGCACCCATGCGGGAAACGATGCGCCCGATGATTTCAGTGCGTTGATCCAGTCCATGCACGGCTTGAAGGATGATCTGATCAATGCCGTCAAGCCTGGGGTCGATTTCATCGACCTGCACCTCAACATGCATCAACAGCTGGGGAATATTCTCTTGCGCCACGGGCTGATCTCGGGCTCTGCCGAAAGTGCTGTGGAAACGGGTATCACCCGGGCATTCTGTCCGCATGGCCTGGGGCATTCGCTGGGCTTGCAGGTCCACGATGTCGCCGGGTTGCGCCATCCCGACGGCTCGCCTTCCCCCGCCCCGCCGCAACATCCCGCCCTGCGCCTGACCCGTGAGTTGACACCGGGAATGGTAGTGACGATCGAACCCGGCCTGTATTTCATTCCCATGCTGCTGGAACCGCTGCGCAATACACAAGCAGGCGGTCTCATCCAGTGGGAACAAGTCCAGCGCTTGGCGCCGTGCGGCGGTATCCGCATCGAGGACAATATCGCGGTTACCGCACACGGACGGGACAACCTGACCGCTTGAGTCTCGGCAGTCGCTGTAAGCAGTCGTGATAAGTGTGCGAATACACGCCGGCTCTACTTTTGAAGAATCGCGTTGCCGAGTATCAGGTATAAAAAAAGGTCCCCCGAAGGGGACCAGGTTGGAGCACGCCAGCTCACTCGGTTTATCGCTTGCCGCTCCAGGGCGGCGGTGCGATGTAGGCGTTGAAGAGGCGATGGGTATTGTGTTGTTGGACCTATCGTCTCCACTTCGCCATTTGCCTATTACCAAGCGATTGGCGTGCCACTGTATTAAAATTATTTAATTATCAATTGATTAGACACATATCCAACTAAACCTTTCGGGACACCTCTGTACAAACAAGATAATAGCGCACCAGAGCAGTTCATTTTTTAGACGTGCTGCCTTACAGCGAAGCAGACAACGCCAGCCGGCTGCATTCACTGGTTTCCAGGCAAGTCACCTTCCTTGGCCTGGCGCGGCACCCTCACGTACACTTGTTTGAACTTTTTTATCTTTCAGCAAGCTGAGGCACCCCAATGGCGTTTGAATCCACCTCTTCCTATATTGCTACCAGCGCGCTCAAGCAAGCGGTTAACGCTGCCGTCGTACTCGAGCGGCCGCTCTTGATCAAAGGCGAACCGGGCACCGGCAAGACCCTGCTCGCTGAAGAACTGGCCTCCTCTCTGGGCACCCGATTGATCACCTGGCATATAAAGTCCAGCACCAAGGCTGCCCAGGGGCTATACGAGTACGATGCAGTAAGCCGCCTGCGCGATTCGCAACTGGGCGTCGAGGGCGTCGAGAACGTCGCCAACTACATCAAGCCCGGCAAGTTGTGGGAAGCCTTCACCGCAGGTGAACGAGTGGTTCTGCTGATCGACGAGATCGACAAGGCCGATATCGAATTCCCCAACGACCTGCTCCAGGAACTGGATCGCATGGAGTTTCATGTCTACGAAACCGGCGAAACCATCCGTGCCGAGCAGCGCCCGATCATCGTGATCACCTCAAACAACGAGAAAGAGCTGCCCGACGCCTTTCTGCGCCGCTGCTTTTTCCACTACATCGAATTCCCCGACCGCGACACCATGCAGGCGATCGTCGATGTTCACTTCCCCGATATCGCGCCCAGGCTGGTCAGCGAAGCGCTTGAAGTCTTCTTCGATCTACGCGCCGCCCCGGGCTTGAAGAAAAAGCCCTCCACTTCGGAGCTGGTCGACTGGCTGAAGCTGCTGATGGCTGACGAACTGGCCCAGGAAGCTCTCTACAATCGCGACCCGGTAAAAGCGCTTCCCCCCATGGCAGGCGCTTTGGTCAAGAACGAGCAGGATACCCAATTGCTGGAGCGCCTGGCCTTCATGCTGCGCCGCCAGAAAGGCACGGGCCGTTAAGCCATGTTTATCGGACTGTTCGATACATTGAAGCGCGCCGGTGTTCCGGTGTCGCTGCGCGAGCTGCTGGACCTTCACTCAGTGGTAGAGCGCGGCGTGGTATTCGCCGATATGGAGGCGTTCTATCAGGTGGCACGCACCGTCATGGTCAAGGACGAGCGCCATTTCGACCGCTTCGATCGCGCCTTCGCCGCCTGGTTCAAGGGGCTCGAGGACATGGACGCCGCCATCGAGGCGCTGATCCCCGATGACTGGCTACGCCGCGAGTTCGAGAAACAGCTTACCCACGAAGAGAAAGCCAAGATTGAATCCCTGGGCGGCCTGGAACAGTTGATCGAGACGTTCAAGAAGCGCCTGGAAGAGCAAAAGGAGCGCCACGCCGGCGGCAACAAGTGGATCGGCACCGGCGGTACCAGCCCCTTCGGCGCCTACGGCTACAATCCCGAAGGTATCCGAATTGGCCAGGAGGGCTCGCGTCACAGACGGGCGACAAAAGTATGGGACGAACGGCGTTTTCGCGACTACGACGACTCACTGGAACTCGGCACCCGTAATATCAAGATGGCGCTGCGTCGGCTGCGCAAGTTCGCCCGCCAGGGCGCGGCCGAGGAGTTTGACGTCGACAGCACCATTCGCGAGACCGCCCGCGACGCGGGGCTTTTGAACGTGCAGATGCGTCCCGAGCGGCACAACACAGTAAAGGTACTATTGTTTCTGGATGTCGGCGGCTCGATGGATGACCATATTCGTGTCTGCGAAGAGCTTTTCTCCGCCGCCCGTTCAGAGTTCAAGCATCTGGAGCACTTTTACTTTCACAACTGCCTGTACGAGGGCGTGTGGCGCAATAATCTTCGCCGCGGCAACGAGCGCATTCCCACCATAGATGTACTGCACACCTACGGCGCGGATTATCAGGTGGTAATCGTCGGCGATGCCGCCATGTCGCCCTACGAGATCACTCACCGGGGCGGCAGCGTCGAGCACTTCAACGATGAAGCCGGCGGCGTATGGCTCAAGCGCCTGACGGAGAAGTTCCCGCGCCTGGCCTGGCTCAACCCCATGCCTCCTCGCGCCTGGGAATATACCTATTCGACCCAGCTGATCCGAGAGCTGATCGAAGACCGCATGTACCCCATGACATTGGAAGGATTGGAAGATGCGATGCGAGAATTAGCCAAATAGCCCTTTTCTTCTTCTTGCCGCTTGTGCTGCGTTTTGCATTCTCGTCAATCTTGACTAGTTTGAAGATGCACACCAACACAAGGAGAGGTAGGTATGAAAAAGACAGCATTAGCAATCGCGATCGGTGCCGTATTTTCGGGCTTTTCTGGAAGCCTGCTGGCCACAGAACAGCAGAGCACCGATGAACAGCGTAGCGAAGCCAATTCAGTTACTCAGCAGGATGCTCAGCAAACCCAGGGCAGCACCCAGTCTCAGCAGGAAGAGACACAGATAAGAGTCGAAGAGGAACCGGCCGATGTGGAGGTGGAGCAAGGTGCCCCTGATGTAAACGTGGATCAGGAGCCGCCCGAGGTCACCATTGAGCAACCCAAGCCTGAGGTCAACATCACTCAGCCGGAGCCCAATGTAGTAATCGATCAGGCCGAACCGAATGTGTCGGTTGAAGAGCAGGGTGAGCCGGAAGTCAATGTCGAGCGTTCGGGAGAGCCTGATGTAAGCGTTGAACAGACGGAAATGGAATCCGATGAGCAAGAGCAGGAACGTCAACGTGAGCAAGACGAGCAGCAGCAGAGCCAGAGCACTCAGGGTGGCCAGGATCTGATGGCCATGACGGCAAGTGACTTTGAAGGCGCGACTGTCCACAACGAGGATGGCCAGGAGATCGGTGAAGTTCAGCATATCGCGCTGGATACCCGTGACAACAGCCTTTATGCCATTGTCTCCGTCGGCGGTTTCTGGGGTATCGGCAGCTCCGATATCGCACTGCCAATGGACGAGATGGAACGCCAGGGTGATCGCCTCGTCATGCAGACCACTCGTGACGAAGACGAAATCGAAGATTCCGCTAACGAGTACGATGAAGCCAACTATCGTGAAGTGGAAGGTAACACTACTCTATCCGAAGCGGATCAAAGCTGATCTCAGCTCATAGTGCTGAATTATGAACAAGGCAAGGCCATTGGCCTTGCCTTTTTATTGCGCTCAACAAAACGTCGTTTTACAGCGTAGAAAGTCTCTCATCGTCATGAATACCTGACATACGAACCAGAGCCAGTCCTTCATCCAGGGTTTCCACTTCCTCTGTCATGACAAGTTCGCTTTCGAGGCTGACCGGTTGCCCCGCCCTGTCAGAAAGCAATTGTTCGAGCGCCGCCATGTCCATGCTGGCATCGAGTTTGTGCGCATCGACGGAAGCGTTGTGGGAGTTGGGCAGGTAAATAGTGCCGTTGGAAAAGTCCACCACATAGGCAATGACGCCCGGAACAATGTAGAACAGCAACCCGACGCCATTGGCGACGGCGACCACCGGATCGATATCCCCGCTCAATTGCCCCTTGCGTTCCGGGTAGAACATGGTGCCGCAACCGGACAAGGCGGTGATGGAAACGCCTATGACCAACCCGGTTGCCCAACGACGAACGCTCTTTTGCATGAGAAAAGCCCCTTGGAAGCAGCCGGAAATCCGGCCTGGTTTTCAATTTTTATTCGTATAAACAATCGGTAAACCCATGGCAGTCTAGCATAACCCAATCAAGACAAGAGCGGGGTTTTGCCGCACTAGCGGCTTAGCCGTACAATGCTTCTCAATATTTCCCGAGCCGTTCTTGAAAAGACCAAGGAATCATCACCCCCATGCGCGCCAGCCAATTACTGATTGCCACCCTCAAGGAAACGCCAGCCGATGCCGAAGTCATCAGCCACCAGCTGATGCTGCGCTCAGGCATGATCCGCCGTCTGACCTCCGGCCTTTACACTTGGTTGCCCCTGGGGCTGCGCACCCTACGCAAGGTCGAGCGCATCGTACGTGAAGAAATGGATCGTGCCGGGGCCCAGGAAGTCTTGATGCCCGCGGTACAGCCCGCTGAATTATGGCAAGAGTCCGGCCGCTGGGAGCAGTACGGCCCTGAACTGTTGCGCTTGAAGGACCGCCACGACAGGGATTACTGCGTCGGCCCCACTCATGAGGAGGTCATCACCGACCTGGTGCGCAAGGAGATTTCCAGCTACAAGCAGCTTCCGGCCAGCTTCTATCAAATACAGACCAAATTCCGCGATGAAATCCGCCCGCGTTTCGGCGTGATGCGTTCGCGTGAGTTCATCATGAAGGACGCCTACTCTTTCCACCTTGACGAATCATCGCTCAAGGAAACGTACCAGGTAATGTATGACGCCTATTCTCGAATTTTCACTCGACTAGGCCTCGATTTTCGTCCGGTCATCGCCGATAACGGCTCCATTGGCGGAACTGGCTCGCATGAATTTCACGTCCTGGCGGATTCCGGCGAGGACGATATCGTGTTCTCCACCGCTTCCGATTACGCCGCCAATATCGAAAAAGCCGAAGCCCTGCCGGCCCCGGCGGGCACCTCGCCCGAGCGCTCTTCTCCTGTTGAAGAGCTGCGTCTGGTCGATACTCCGCAAGCCAAGACCATCGCCGCCCTGGTCGAGCAGTTCGACCTGCCCATCGAGAAAACCGTCAAGACACTGATGGTGCATGCAACAGATGGCGGTTTGGTCGCGCTGCTGGTGCGTGGCGACCATACACTTAACGACGTGAAGGCAGAAAACCTGCCCCAAGTGGCCGCACCACTGACCATGGCCAGCGAAGAGGAAATCCGCGCAGCGGTGGGCGCGGGTCCCGGCTCGCTAGGCCCGGTCAATCTGGCATTGCCCATCATCATCGATCGTAGCGTCGCACTGATGAGTGACTTTGCAGCCGGCGCCAACGTCGACGATAAGCATTACTTCGGCATCAACTGGGAACGCGATGTCGCCCTGCCCCAGGTGGCGGATATTCGTAACGTGGTGGAGGGAGACCCTTCCCCCGACGGCCAGGGCACGCTTGCGATCAAACGCGGCATCGAAGTCGGGCACGTCTTCCAGCTGGGCCAGAAATATTCCGAATCCATGCAGGCGACGGTGCTCGGCGACAATGGCAAGACCAGTCATCCCTGGATGGGTTGTTACGGCATCGGCGTGACCCGTGTGGTGGCAGCGGCCATCGAGCAGAATCACGATGACGCCGGCATTATCTGGCCCAATGCCATCGCTCCGTTCCAGGTGGCGCTGGTGCCGATGAATGCCCACAAGTCACAGCGCGTGCGCGAAGAGAGCGAACGGCTCTACCGGACCCTCTCTCAGGCCGGACTGGATGTACTGCTCGACGATCGCGATACGCGTCCTGGCGTCAAGTTTGCCGATCTGGAACTGATGGGGGTCCCCCACCGCCTGGTGATCGGTGACCGGGGGCTGGACAATGGCGAACTGGAATACAAGGGGCGTCGTGATAGCGAGGCCACCATGGTTCCGGCGGATCAAATCGTCGAGTTCCTGTGCGAAAAAGCCGGCCTCTGATCCGGCGGGCATGAGCTGTCCCGGCGCCAAAGGCAGTAGCGCAAGCCTCACTTCAGCGGCGCTTGCGCTGGTATGCTGGATGGTATCCGCGAGTCCGCCTGTGTTCGGGGCTACGCTACCGAGTTCGCTGCGTTTCACTCTGGAAGACGCCACCGAACGCCACTCCCCATTTCTGCAGCAGAGTACAGGGCCGTGGCTTGAGCGGATGGAGCCCCGCCTGGGCCGCTTTGCCGTTATCCGGTCCCAGCGTGGCGAGCTATTGCACCATGTCTATCAGGAGGCTCACCTTGCCGGGTTGCCTCCTTCCTTGGTACTGGCACTGATCGAAGTGGAAAGTGCCTTCCAGCCGGATGCGGTGTCATCCGCTGGGGCGGTGGGTCTCATGCAGATCATGCCGTTCTGGGTCCGCGAGCTCGGTTTGCCTGCCGATGACTTGAAAGACCCGGTACGCAACCTGCGTTACGGCTGTACGATTCTGGCGCACTACCTGGCAGTGGAGAAGGGGGATTTTACCCGCGCCCTGGCCCGCTACAATGGAAGCTTGGGTGAAACCTGGTATCCGGAGCGGATATTAGGCGCTTGGCGGCAACATTGGCGCTGAAGAAGCCAGTTCTGCAAAACGACAGCTCTGCAAAACGACAGCTCTGCAAAACGAATCGAGTAGGAGGGGGAGTCGCCTCCCCCGTCCTCTCACACCACCGGGCATACGGTTCCGTACCACGGCGGTTCATGAACAACGTTTGAGCCATCTTACCGTATCGAGTATCGAGATCAGGCACTGATCGTAAAACCACTTTCTCGGCAGGGCCTGGTTCATGTGCGAAGCCCCGGCGTTCCACCAGGGACCTCGACCATTACCCACCGATTTCCAAGCACGACGCGCGTCCAGGCCCAGTGCCATAAGCTTGTGACGCCGGGTCTTTGGACGCTTCCACTGCCGCCAGACCACATCGCGTAAGCGGCGGCGTATCCATTGGTCCAACGCGTCCAAGGGGCTTTTCACATCGACCAGGTTGAAGTAGTGGGCCCATCCTCGCAGGACGGGCCCCAACTTTTCGATTATCCGTTGGATGTTACGCCCTCTGCCACGTTTCAGGATCTCACGGACACGCTGCATCATGCGCTTCAGGCTGGCCTTGGCGAGCGTCAGCTTCGACTGCTTATACCAAGTAAGGCTGTAGCCCAGGTAGCCGCGTCGCCATGGCCGATCCACCGCACTTTTACGGCGGTTGACCGTCAGCCGCAGTGAGTTCTCGATATGCTCACTCAAGCTGTCCATGACACGCTCGCCTGCTCGCCGACTTTTGACATACACCTGGACGTCATCGGCGTAGCGGCAGAAGCGATGGCCGCGGCGTTCCAGCTCCTTATCCATGTCGTCCAGCAGGATGTTCGCCAGTAGCGGGCTGAGTGGCCCACCTTGGGGCGTCCCCTGCCGTCGCGGCGTGGGGAGACCCTGCTGGAACATGCCCGCCTCCAGATAGCGGCGGATTAGACGCAGCACGCGCTTGTCATCAACGCGCCGCGCGACCCGTGCCATCAGCAGGTCGTGATTCACTCGATCGAAGAAGGCTTCCAGGTCAAGATCGACCACCCAGCGGTGGCCGGCGGTGACGTGGGCCTTCATGGCCGAGACGGCCTGCTTGGCACTCCGCTTGGGGCGGTAGCCGTAACTCGACTCGGAGAACGCTGGATCGAAGATCGGCATGAGCGCCTGGGACATCGCTTGTTGGAACAACCGGTCGATAACCGTGGGGATGCCCAGTTGCCGCGTTCCACCCTTGGGTTTGGGGATCGTGGCGGTTCGGGTCGGGCTGGGATGATACTCATTGGCCAACAGCCGCTTGCGCAGCATTGGCCAATGCGTCTTTAGGTGGTCAGCTAGCTGATGCACCGTCATGCCATCGACACCCGGTGCGCCTTTGTTGCTAACCACCTTACGGTAAGCTCGCTCCATGTTTTCCGGATCAACGACCCATTCCATGAGCGAGGCTGGCTTCGCTTTCGTCCACGATAACGACGCCGGGCTCGTCTCGACGCTCACCGGCTGGGACGCGGGGTGCTGCCCCTGCCCCTCTGGGTGAGTGACGGTATTAGCGTCAGTGTCTGTCTTCATGATCGATCCTCGAGACGTTATCGCCTACTCGCGGTTCTTCATGTTCGGCCCTTGGTGCCGCAGTAAACCGGCACTTACTATGGCCTCGGCTGACGTCTGGTGATCCATCCCGTCGCCTCTCGACGCCGGTAGCACCGTGGCAGACCACCAGACCTCCCAGGGTAAGACGCGCGACCTTCCCGCTTATGCCTGTCGGATCTACGTCATGGCGTTCCGTGCAAGTACCGGGCTTTGATGACTATGGCCATCTCACCCCGCCATGCCGCCTCGTATCCGCTTCCTGTTCGGCTAGGCGCCCCCGTCGAGCCAGCGTTTTGCCTTAGGCTTCCTTCAGATTCCCCCTCGCGAGGGACAACCCTTGCCGTCGGCTAGCACTTCCCCTTGCCGGGCGTGCAGGGGACTTTCACCCCCAAGTCATCCTGAGGCACCACCCTCAGGAATAGCGCCAGTCAAGGCGCTGCGCGCCATGCCTGGCGCACCATAAAAAAACCGACCCGGATGGGTCGGCTACTGGGAGCTTATCCAATACAACCAAACAAGCCCCCTCCCCTGACGAATTGCGACAGACTCCAATCGATTCAGTGCTTCTTCTTGCGGTGATGATCACGCACAACGAAACCAATCCAGCCTGCCATGAAAGCGATCATCAAACCGACGGTTACCAGTCCAAAGATTACTGCGTCATCCCAATACATGGTGGTGCCCTCCCGCCGTGATGTGTTGAAGCCATGATAGTCACAACACGAGAGCAGAAAGCTGACTTGCATCAAGTTTAGCGAGTCACTGAAAGAACGGTGGGGAGTAAGTTGATACACATCACTTTTTAGTTTGCCTGCAAAAGAGTTACGTCAATGGCGGTGTGAGGAAACAACTTGCCGGGAGAAGTCACGCTTAAAGCACCTTGCGATCTTCGACATTGGCATGATCGGTACCAGGAGGCAGCGGATGGCCTTTGGCCAATTCGGCCCGTGTGGCATCGCGTACGTCGAGGATCTTGATCTGATAACGTAAACGGCGTCCCGCCAAGGGATGGTTGGTGTCGACCAGCACCTGATCGTTCACCACTTCCAGCACGGTGACGATCTGCGGGCCCGCCTCTCCTTCCGTCTGGAAACACATGCCGGGTTCGAGCTCAGTACTGCCAAAGGCGCCACGGCCTACGTGCTGCACCAGGTCCTCGTTGCGCAGCCCGTAGGCATCCGCTGGCATCAAGGTAACGCTGAGCTCCGCCCCAGCTTGTTGCCCCTCTAGAGCACGCTCGAGTCCAGGCACGATGTTATTATGCGCATGGAGATATTCCAGAGGGGTCTCACGCGCGCTGGAATCATCCAGTACGGTGCCGCTTTCGTCACTGAGAACATAGTGCAGAGTGACGACCTTCTGCGGGGCGATCGACATACAAAACTCCTGTCCGGTAAGCTGCCCGAGTCTTTGGGGTGAGGGCGATAGTTTATCAGCTGACAAGGAGACTCGCCGCTACGGCGAGCGTCGTTCTGCGCCTGATTACTGTCCCGAGCTACTGTCCCGAAATACTGTTCAGAATTACTGTTCAAAAACATACTGTTCAAAAGTAGTGCTCAGAAATACTTTCCAGCTCGATTCATCATTGTGCGATTTCATCCTCAGCCAACATTTCTGCAAGGAGTGCTTCCATGTCCACCCCGTTGCCCCAGCGAAGCTGGCGCGCCGCCCTGGCTATTTATTTGCGTGCTCCCGTACTCACCATGCTGTTTCTGGGGTTTTCCGCAGGCCTGCCGTTCCTGCTGGTGTTCTCAACGCTTTCCGCCTGGTTGCGTAGCGACGGTGTCGAGGTCGCGGCAATTGGTTTCTTCGCCTGGATCGGCATGCTCTATTCCATCAAGTTTTTCTGGGCGCCGGTGGTGGACCGTCTCGCGCTACCGCTGTTGACCCGCACCTTCGGCCAGCGACGCGGCTGGATGCTGCTGGCACAGGGTACGATTGTCGCCGGTCTGGTGGGCCTGGCCGGTTTAAGCCCGGTGGGAAATCTCGCTTGGGTGGCCCTGTTTGCATTGCTGGTGGCCTTTGGCTCGGCCACCCAGGATATTGCCATCGATGCCTACCGCATCGAGTCCGCAGACGACGACCTGCAAGCCGCCATGGCCTCCACCTATATCATCGGTTATCGCGGCGGATTGCTTGCCGCCGGTGCTGGCGCGCTCTACATAGCCGCATCCGCTTCGTGGGATGTGGCCTATCTGTGCATGGCGGCGCTGATGGGCATCGGTGTACTCACCGTACTGCTGCGCCCTGAACCCAAGCGAGCTTCACTATCGATTCAGCTCATTCACGAGCCCAGAGTGCGTGCGTTCATCCGCGCCAGTCGCGGCAAGCCCAAACTCTTGCGACGGTTGGGCGCCTGGAGCATCGGCGCACTGGTCTGCCCCTTCACCGATTTCTTCAACCGCTATGGTGTCAAGGCGCTATGGATTTTGATATTTATCGCGGTATTTCGCATCAGCGACCTGGCCATGGCATCCATGGCCAACCCGCTGTATATCGACTTGGGCTTTTCGCTGGCGACCATCGCCAGCGTCACCAATATATTCGGTATTGCGATGAGTATTGCCGGGGGGATACTGGGCGGGCTATTGGTGGCACGTTATGGCATCGGTCCGCTGCTGATCTTCGGCGCGGGGTTGGTGATGGCAACGAATCTGCTGTTTGCCGTACTCGCCCTGGTGGGTAATCAATTGCCCATGCTGGTGGTGACGATCATCGGTGACAACCTCGCCAACGGGTTGGCCAGTGCGGTGTTCATCGCCTTTCTTTCCAGTCTTACCTCCCGCGCCTACACCGCCACCCAATACGCCCTGTTTTCGTCACTGATGACGCTGCCGGGCAAGTTTCTGAGCGGCTTCGGTGGGCTGGTCGTAGCCGACCAGGGTTACCCGAGCTTTTTCGTCATCGCCACCTTGCTTGGCTTGCCGGCGATCGCCCTGGCGGTATGGATCAGCCGCAACCGGCAACTGATGGCGCCCGGCACCCATTAGAGTTACGCCGGGGCATGTTTGGCGTTCGCTTACCTGGTTTGGTTGCGATGTGCCTCCAGCCAGTCCAGGGCGCCGGGAGTACTGCGCCACTGATCGCGCATCAGCGTCCGGTATTGCCAGGCTTCGGCGCGGGTCCCCGGCTCCACTTGCCCTTGCGCTGGCGGCAACACCGGGCGCGGATTTTCGGCACAGAGGATCGCCAATGCGTAGCGATTATGCGCCAACGCTTCCTGCAGGACTTCTTCCGCCTGGTCGAACCGGTCGAGACGATACAGTGCCAAGGCCCGCCCCAGCAGTAACCCCAGCAGCATGGAACCGTCGTCTTCATTATGTTCGGTAAGTTCCAGTGCCGCATGGTTGCGTCCGTCGCGCAACAGCTGATCGAGTACCAGCTCGCGCAGGCCCAGGCTGTCTTCGCTATCGATGTGAAGAAGTTGTTCGGCAAGCTGGCGCGACTGTTCACGCGCACCGCGCTCCATCCCCACCACCAGCGCCAGGCCGGTGCGCAGCAGAATGGCGTTGTCGGCGTCATCCCAGCACAGGCTGCCTTCCCCTTGGGCTCGCGCTTGGTCCAGCCAGCGCGACAGACGCTTGGCCAGCGGCTCGAGCAAGCTGGGTGCCATCCACGGCAGGCTACCGAAACGGTTGGTCAGGGCGAGGGTGACATCCTGCACGACTTGCGGTGCATCCAGCCACTCCGGATGCGCGCACAAAGCCGGCATCCATTCCGCGGCTTGGACCCACGGGTCCTCGCGAAAGCCCAGCGTCACCTCTTCATCGACCATCACCTGGAAATGCCGGTGCCAGGCGGCGAACAGGGTCGCTTCACGTGCACTCACGTGATAGGTAATACGGGCAGCCGAGGCATCGCTTCGCAGGTCCAGCAGCGGCGCGGTGGGCAGGGCTTCCAGCAGGGCTTGAATCGCGGTCAACGGCGTGGCCAGGTCCTCCTCGGCACTGAGCAGTTGATCAGCCAAGGTGGCGCCCGGGTTTTGCGCAAGCGCTGCGAGAAACTCGAGCTGGTCGGGATCGAGCTCGCCCTGGCGGGCCAGGCGGCGATACCAGAAGGCCGAACGCTCCTTGGCCTCGGCTTCGTGCCCTTCGTGGAGCAGCAGCATTGCCTCGATATAGGCCAGGGTCGGAGAGTCGGGAAGCGCCTGCTGCGCCTTGACGAAAGCCGAACGGGCGCTGTCCAGGTCGTCGTTGTCCAGATGCATCAGGCACAAGCGCTCGAGCGCAACCCCACGCAGAAATAGCGGCCCACGCTCGAGCACGTCGTCGAGCAGGGCGGCACGTTTGCGGGTGAATCCGCGTTCCTGATACAGATCTATGAGTATTTCGAAGGCCGGCTCTGCCTGTTCCGGCAGGCGAGTCCAGTCGCTGCCATCGAAGAGCGATTCGAGAATCTGCATGGCGCGACCGCTCTGGCCGCTTTCCGCCGCAATCAAGCCCGCTTCGAGCAGCGCCTGGGCCGGGGCCTTGCCACTGGCGAGAGCCGCCTTCAGGGTCGGTCCCTTCCACTCGCGCAGGGAGAGCATCCACATCATCTGGTCGGGAATTTCGGTAGGAAACTGCACCGCGTAACAGCAGTGCTTGAACTTGCGCCCCGAATCACACCAGCAGGGCTCGTTGCGCCCCGGTGTCGCCAAAGGTTCGCTATCGAATGCCAGACGCTCCAACGGGGTCTGCGACCAGAGAACGGGCGCCAGCGCCTGGGCAATGGCGATATCTTCCTGAAAGTACCCCGCCCCTTCCGTACGCGCCCAGGCCATGAAATCGGGATAACGTTCCTGTTGCCTGATTGCCGAGAGTGCCTCGGAGGCAAATCCCAGCAGCTGCTCGACCCATACCGCTAGCATTGCCATCTCCACTGACTTGAAAAGCGCCATAGTCTAGCATGCCCGTGCCTGCCGGACAGTCTTCACGCGTGGCGTTTGCCGTGTGACCAGGCCAATAGCGGCGCGGTTCGTGACGCCATGTCCAAACGCGCCTGCAAGCGCACCAGGTTCCAGTAATGCCCGTTGAGTGCCCGCGACAACAATAGGGTACCCGCCGGAGGCTGCAACCTATCCATGGCCGCCCACACCTTGGGGGTGAGCTCCCGCAGGCGCCGATGCACCCGCACATCGCCGAAATCCTGCTTGCCCGGGGCGAACAACGGCGCCACACTTTGTGCGGCCTCGCGGTACAGCGCCAGCGGTGCCCCCACGCCCTGGCGGCCGCCCATCGCCAGCAGCGCCGTATCCATTGCCACCGGGTCCTGGTCGAGCGTTGCCTCGAGCAAGGCCATCATCGCGTGCAGGCGCTCTTCAGGCACGGCGATTACTGCGCCGAGGTCGTAGATCACCAGCCGGCCATGGTCATCAGCGGCGAAGTTTCCCGCATGGGGATCAGCGTGAATTTCATGGTGAGTGAAGAGCTCGAGGGTGATCCAATCCGCCAACGTAGCGGCGACCTTCTGGCGCGTAGCGTCATCGGCAGTTTCAAGTTCGCGTAGCGGTGTGCCGGCGACGTATCGCATGGCCAGTACATGCGCACCGGATAGTTCCGCCAAGGGCTCGGGTATGACGATATCGTCGCGATGGGCGTAGCGCTCGCGATAGCGCGCCAAAGCCGCCGCTTCCGCCTGGTAGTCCAGCTCCTCGCGCAAGCTTGCCGCCAGCTCTTCGAATAGCGCATCGAGTCGCGCCTGAGGCACTTTGAACCAGCGCCCCAGCCCCATGATGCGCTTTACCTGCTTTAAATCGCTTTCCAATACTTCCGCCAGGCCGGGATACTGGACCTTGAGCACCACCGTTTCGCCTGTATGGGTCACCGCCCGATGCACCTGCCCCATCGATGCGCTGGCGAATGGCCGCTCTTCGATGTCACTGAAGTGACGATCGAGCTCGCCATACTGCAGCACCAGGGCCTCGTGAATCCGCGGCCACGGCATCGGCTCGGCCTGGCGCTGCAGGCGAGACAGCTCCTCGGCCAGATCCGGCGGCAGCAGGTCGTCCCACTGGGACGTGATCTGGGCAAGCTTCATAGCCGGACCTTTCAGCTCTGAAAGCCCCTCGAACAGCGCCTCGCCCAGCGCCCGCCAATCCGCCTGGCCGCCCAAGCGAGTTTTCAGCAGCGCACCGCCGGTACGAGCCCCCAACCCCATCAAACGCCTTGTCCTGCCTCGTTCGCGCATCGGTTATTCCTTTGAACAATGTAAGTTCAGCAAGCGCGGCGGATGTCCTTCGCCTGCCAACGCCGCTTCATTTCCGTATGCAACCAGTCCCGATAAGGCTCGTCCAGCAACCCCAACTGGCTGACCGAGCGATACACAACTTGCCGTTGTGCTCGCTTGCCCCGCGGTAGCGAGCGCACATGAGTATCGATCCAGACGATTTCGCCGTTTGGACGGCACAGGAAGTTCTCCATATGCAGGTCGCGATGGACGTATCCGATACTTGCCAGGCGCAGCAATTCATCGCAAAGACGGGTCAGGAAGGTATGACGCTGCTCTTCGGGCAGCTGGGTGAAATATTCGGCCCCCGTTACCGCGTTCGCTACATGCTCCATCACCAGCAGCGAGCCCAATCGGTTCCGCTTATCGAAAGAGACTCCCCAAGCCATGCACTCGGGAGTTGAAAGACCGGCAGCTCTGATTATCCTCAGGCTGCGTACTTCCTTGCGGGCATCGAACTGAAAGAACAACCGCTTTTCGATGTAGTCGCGCAATAACCAGCGCAGGAATTTATTCGACCGCGAATACTTGTCTGCCTTGAACTTGGCAAGCGCTCCGCTTTGACTATCAAAATAGAATTCGCTGCTAGCCGCGCCGTCGAGGCGTCGAGCATGGGCATCCTTGTCTAATTGGTAAGAATGCGGCCTGCCCCGCTGCTGGAAAAGCAAATAGCGGCGAGACGTGCCGTTAATAGTGATCTTGGTCAGCCTCACCGAAGGGCCTCCAGAAGTCCAGGAGCGCCACAATGACGCTCAGATTTTAATGTGTCGTCAATTGGCATTCGATTCTCACGTTGAGCGAGAAAATCGCCAGGATGTCAGTAACAAAAAAGAAGTTTATCATGTCAGCACACTATCCAAGCCAAGGCGCGATGACCGGTCTCACCCACACATAGAGGCAGCGCCAGACTGAGATCCGCCATGCGCCTGATTATCGCCGAGAAACCCAGCCTTGCCCTGGCGATTGCCGAGGCGCTGCCCGGTAGCATCAAACGCCAGGAAGGCGCGATCAATTGCGGCGACACCACGGTCACCTGGTGCCTGGGCCATCTGCTGGAACAGGCCGCCCCGGAAGCCTACGACCCTGCCGACAAACAGTGGCGACTCGACCGTCTGCCCATTGTGCCGAAACAATGGAAACTCGCCCCGCGCTCAAAGGCCCGGGGGCAGTTGGCGGTGATTCGCAAGTTGATCAAGCAGGCCAGCGAAGTCGTCCACGCCGGCGACCCTGATCGCGAAGGCCAGTTGCTGGTCCAGGAAGTCATCGAGTACCTAAAATATCGCGGCCCAGTGCAGCGGCTGCTGATCAGCGACCTCAACCGGCCCGCGGTCAGTCGAGCACTGGCCAAGCTGCGTCCCAACGCCGAATACCAGCCGCTTTTTCAGGCGGCCCAGGCACGCTCCCGCGCTGATTGGCTCTACGGTATAAACCTCACCCGCGCCTGGACGCTGACCGGCCGCCAGGCGGGACACGACGGTGTGCTTTCTGTTGGCCGCGTACAAACACCGGTGCTGGGCTTGATCGTGCGTCGAGACAACGCCATTCGGGATTTCGTCCCTCATCCGTTCTACCCGCTGTGGGTCGATCTCAAGGTAGACCAGGGCCAACTGCGCGCCTGGTGGATTCCACAGGAGCACCAGCCGCTCGATGACCAGGGCCGCTTGATTGATCGCGCCCCTGCCGATGCCTTGGCTTCCCGGCTGCCAGGCGCCTCGGGTCGACTTGCCAAGCTCGACCAGCAGGAGAAGCGCCAGGCACCGCCGCTGCCCTATTCGCTTTCTGCGCTTCAGGTGGACGCCGCGCGGCGCCATGGGCTTTCCGCGCAGATGGTGCTGGATATCTGTCAGCTACTTTATGAGCGGCACAAGCTGATTACCTATCCTCGCTCGGACTGCCGCTACCTGCCGGAAGAACATTTTTCGCTTGCCCAGCGTAATCTGACCGGTGCCTGCCAGAATGATGATTCACTGAAGCAATGGCTCAACGGCGCGGATTTCTCGCTGCGCTCCAAGGCGTGGAATGACAAGCAAGTCGGCGCCCACCACGCCATCGCCCCAAGCGGTAAGCCGGCGGATTTCAGCCAGCTTTCCGCGACCGAAGGCCAGGTCTTCCGGCTGATCGTGCGCAACGTCATGGCGCAGTTCTACCGGCCGCTTCGTACCTTCGAGGTAAAGGCGGAATTCAACCTGCTGGATGAAGCCTTCCGCGCCCGTGGCCAGAGCATTCTCGACCCCGGCTGGAAGCCACTGTTCACTACCCGCGATGAAACCCCGCCATTACCACCGCTGACCCAGGGTGAAGCCTGCCAGGTGCTTGCCGCCGGCGTCGAGGAGCGCGAAACGCGCCCGCCGGAACCCTTCACCGATGCCAGCCTGATCAAGGCGATGATGAACATCGCTCGCTACGTGGACGATCCCGCCGTGCGTCGTACTCTGCGCGACACCGACGGCCTGGGTACCGAAGCCACCCGCGCCGGCATAATCGAAACCTTGGTGCAGCGCGGCTACCTGGTCCGAAAGCAAAAAGCCCTGCGCGCCACCAGGCTCGGCAGCGCCTTGATCGCCGCCCTGCCCAGCGCCGTGAGCACGCCGGAACGTACCGCGCTTTGGGAGCAGCGTCTGCGAGGTATTGCTGAACAGCAGGACGACCCCGGTGCGTTTCAGCACGCCCTGCTCGACGACCTGCGCAGTCTGCTCAGCCACAGCGACGCGGTAAAGCTCAGGCAGAGCCTGCAAACCGCCCAGGGCGAAGCCGCCGCCCCCGTAAAGCGCGCCGGCAAACCGAAGAAAAGCTACACAAGGAGAAAAAGTACCGGAAAAAGTACTGGAAAAAGTACCGTAAAGAGCAAGACGACCAGCGGCTGATCGATATTTCTGACGAGATGAGATTGATGGCGGCATTAGCGCAATAACGATCCGCTAGCGCTTGGCCAGTCTGCCTTAACCATCACCACGACAGGGCATTCACCATGACGCAACACTGGATACTCGGCCCTGGCGCCATCGGTCGCCTGTTGGCATATACAATTACGCCCGTGGCTGCCGTTACGTTGATAGGCCGACGAACGCTGCCCGACCGGCAAGCGCTGACCACGCCGGAAGGCGAACGGCAAGTGCAGAGCCTGAATGTGACTACGAGCGAGCAGTTGCGTCATGAGGCACCCGTCCCGCCTGCTTACCTGCATATCACCACCAAGGCGATGGCGGCGGAAGCAGCGCTAGAAAGTCTTGCAGGAATAATTCATCCCTCTACCCCGCTGGTGCTGTGGCAGAACGGTTTTTCAGCCCAGCCGCATATTACCCGAGCTTGGACGGGGCCGGTGTTGTGCGCCACCACCACGGAGGGCGCTTATCTATCGGGTAACGAAGACGTAGTGCATGCGGGTCGCGGGCATACGTTTGTCGGCGATCTGGATAACCGTCATGGGGAGCTGGTGGAAGCTCTGGTTCACACGCTTACCCAAGCGGGACTGGCCGCCACGGCGGTCAATGATATTCGAAAGCGCCTGTGGCAGAAGCTTGCAGTGAACGCGGCAATCAACCCCTTGGTGGCGCTGCATGGAATACGCAACGGGGAATTGCGTGGCGATGCATATTCAGGCCAGGTTGCAGCGGTGGTGAAAGAAGTCGCGGCGATACTTCGTGCCGAAGGCATACCGCCGCCGAGCGGCCAGGGGGAGCAAGCGTGGTTGGCACTGGTGTGGCAAGTAGTGACCAGCACCGCGAACAACAAGGCCTCGATGCTGCAGGATAGGGAAGCCAAGCGCACCACCGAACGCGGGGCGATCCTGGGACCACTGATCGAAAGTGCCCGGCGCCACGGGTTATCTTGCGACGTGCTGAAAGCACTCGATGCAGAGATCGCAGCGCTGGAAGCGGATTACTTGGCCTCATGAAGATAAAAACTGCCAGACAATACTCACGATACCGGAATCATCACGACCTTGCGGAAGTTGGGCAGTTCGGTGAGCTCGCGATACCAGCGCTCCAGGTGAGCGCGCGGTTGCCAGGTCAGGCCGCTGTTGAGCAGGTTGTAAACGAACGGAGCGATGGCGATATCGCCCAGGCCTACGGCGTTGCCGGAAAACCATGGCTGCGTTGCCAAGACGTTATCCATCGTTTCGAACAAGCTTTCACAGCCTTGAACAGCCGCATCGATGGTAGCGTTATCGCGCTCCTCGGGCGGTGTTCTGACATAGCCCATCAATATCACCCGATGGACTGGCGAGAGAGCACTGTTCGCCCAGTCCATCCACTTTTCCATCTGGGCCCGCTCGGCGGGTGAATCGATCCACAGTGAGCCTTGGCCGTACTGTGCCGCCAGGTAGCGGATGATGGTATTGGATTCCCACAGCACACTTTCGGTGGCGTCATCGTGCAACAACGGAACCAGACCGTTGGGGTTCATCGCCCGGTATTGCGCAGTGTCATTGACCCCGTGTTCACGACCAGCCTGAATCTGCTTGAAAGGCAACTCGAGTTCTTCCAGTACCCACAGCACTTTCTTGACGTTGGTGGAATTGTTCCTGCCCCATAACGTGATCATGACGTTCCTCATTGATTGGGCCGCGAATGGCATCGACAGGAGTTTATCGAAACAGACAGGAATAATGCGCCCCGTACTGCACGATAACGAGCATCACGGGACACACTTTCAAGCATACAATAGGTTCAAGAATTCCGTAGGTTCAAGAATTCCGTAGGTTCAAGCATTCCGTAGGTTCAAGAATATAGGAGGACGAAATCGGTCACGCGTCCTTGTCCTGGTAGAACTGCATCAAGCTGGAGAAATCCAGACCACCGTTACCGTTGGCCTTGTGCAGGGTGAAAAGCGAACGCGCCGCCGACCCCATGGGAACGGGAGAAGCGCTGAGCTGGCTGACATCCATGGCCAGTCCCAGGTCCTTGTACATCAGATCCACCTGAAAACCGCCCTGATAGCCTTTCGAGGCCGGAGCGTTTTCCATGACGCCGGGATACGGGTTATAGACGTTCAGCGCCCAGTTGCCGCCGGAGCTCTGTTTCATGATATCCGAGAGCACCGCCGGATCGAGCCCGTTCTTGACGCCCATATTGAGCGCCTCGCAGGTGCCCGCCATGAGAATGCTCAGGAGCATGTTGTTGCACACCTTGGCGATCTGCCCGGCACCGCTCTCGCCGGCATGGAAGATATTCTTGCCCATCACGTCGAGGATCGGCTGGGCCTGGGCAAACTGGGCCTCAGAGCCACCGACGATAAAAGTCAGCGTACCCGCCTGCGCGCCACCCACACCGCCGGAGACCGGCGCATCGATAAAGCCGATACCATTCTCGGCACCGACGGCGGCCACGCGGCGCGCGGTATCGGCATCGATGGTGGAGGAATCGATCACCAGGGTTTCCTTGCCGATGACCGAGAACAGCGGTGAGTCTCCCGTGACGTACAGGCTTTCGACATGCTTGCCGGCGGGCAGCATGGAGATGACGAAATCGGCTCCCGTGGCGGCGTCCGCAGCACTGCTCGCCACGTTGCAACCCTGTTCCCGGGCTGTCTCCAGCGCCTGCTCGGAGAGATCGAAGGCGTGGACCTCATGGCCGGCCTTCGCCAGGTTGGCGGCCATCGGCCCGCCCATGTTGCCGAGACCGATAAAGGCGATCTTGCTCATGGTAGAAATTCCTTGTTGTTATGCCCGTTGTGGTAAAAGTGGTTGTAATGACGTTGTGGCCTGCCCGGCACGACATGGATGGCGCTCAGGCGAGGTCCGCCAGAGGATTCTCCGCCCAGGGCGGCGCCAATAGCGAATCGATGAACTCGTCGGTTACCGCATCGAGACTGGCGAAACTCCACGCAGGCTTACCGTCCTTGTCGACCAGCAGCGCTCGCACCCCTTCGGGAAATTCGCGGTGTCGGCAACACTGAACGGATAGCTCGAGCTCGGACTGGAATACTTCTTTCAACGACATGTACCTGGCGCGGTTGAGCTGTTCGTCGATCAGCTTGACCGAGACCGGGCTTCCGTGTTGCAGCGTCTTCTGCGCCTTGATAAACCACTTGTCATCGCTCTGCACCGCCAGAATAGCGGCCACGGCCTGCTCGATGGTGTCGTGGTCCATCAATTCGCGGATCACCGGCGAAAACCGCTGTACCGGAGCTTCCAGTTCGGCGAAGACCGAATTCGATTCCCGCTCCAGCTCGCGCAGAACCCGATTTACCACGCCGTGGGCATCGGTTCTATCGCCTTCACCCCACTGCGCCTGGGTCAGCTGCTCGATCATTTCGTCCCGCTTGCCGCTGGCGATGAGACGGTCGGCCAGCCCCAGGTGAACCGCATCCAGCGCATTGACCTGGGCGCCGGTAATCGCCAGGAAGCGGCCAGTACCGCCGGGCAGGCGGTTGAGGAACCAGCTTGCACCCACATCCGGATACAGTCCGATCGTGACTTCCGGCATCGCCAGGCGCGAGGTTTCCGTCACTACTTGGTGGCTGCTGGCGCTCAACAGCCCCATGCCACCGCCCATCACGATCCCGTTGCCCCAGCAGATGACCGGCTTGGGGTAGGTATGCAGGCGATAGTCCAGGCGGTACTCGTTATCGAAGAACGCCTGGGGAAAGTCGGGATCGCCCTCGCCGATGATCGCCTTGTACAGGTTGACCACATCGCCGCCGGCACAGAAGGCCTTCTCTCCCGCGCTATCCAGCAGGATCGCCACGATACGGTCGTCATCCTGCCAGGCATCGAGGCGCGGCTGGATCTCTTCGATCATTTCCAGCGTCAGCGCATTGAGCGAACGCTCGGCGTTGAGCTTGATTTCGGCAACGACGTGACCGTCATGAGTGGGATGCTCGGTAAATATCACGCTACTCATCAAGATTCCTTATACCTGTAAGAGGAAGGCCAAACCGATACGAGACTAGAGCTCGGCGGCACTTTCCGCCAGCACTCGTCGGGCGATGATCATGCGCATGATCTCGTTGGTACCTTCGAGGATACGGTGAACGCGAGTATCACGGACGAAGCGCTCCATCGGATACTCCTTGATATAGCCATTGCCACCATAGAGCTGCAGTGCCTCGTCACATATCTTGAAACCGACATCGGTGGCGAAGCGCTTGGCCATGGCACAGTAAGCCGTAGCATCGGCGTGACCGGCGTCGAGCTTGGTGGCGGCCATGCGCACCAGTTGGCGGGCGGCGACAAGTTCGGTCACCATGTCCGCCAGCCGGAACTGCAGCGCCTGGAAATCCGCCAGGCGCTGGCCGAACTGCTTGCGCTCGAGCATGTAGTCGCGTGCCTGGTTGATCGCCTGCTGGGCGGTGCCGATCGAGCAGGTGGCGATATTGATTCGCCCGCCATCCAGCCCCTTCATGGCGATCTTGAAACCCTCTCCCTCCTGGCCCAGCATATGCTGCGCGGGAACCCGCACGTTCTCATAGGTAATCATGCGTGTCGGCTGGCTGTTCCAGCCCATCTTCTCTTCCTTGCGACCGTAACTGATGCCGTCGCTTCCGGCCTCCACGGCAAATGCAGAGACACCTCTTGCTCCTTCGCCGCCAGTGCGCGCCATCACGATCAACACGTCGGTACTGCCGGCGCCGGAAATGAACATCTTGCTGCCATTGAGCACGAAATCATCGCCGTCACGCTTGGCGGTGGTCTTCAACGACGCCGCGTCGGACCCCGAGTTGGGTTCGGTAAGACAGTAGGAACCCAATAGCTCGCCGGAAGCCAGCTTATCACCCCAGCGCTCGACCACCTCGGGGCCGCCGAAATCCGCCAGCATCCAGGTCACCATGTTGTGGATGGTGAGATATGCCGTGGTCGAGGTGCAGCCCATGGACAGCTGCTCGAAAATGATACTGGCATCCAACCGTGAAAGGCCCAAGCCGCCAACGCTCTCAGGGGCGTATAACGAACAGAAACCCAGTTCGCCCGCTTTACGAATCACATCGACGGGAAAGAACGACTCCTGATCCCATTGGGCCGCATGCGGCTCCAGCTCGTTCTGGGCGAATGCCCGTGCCATGTCGGCGAAAGCCACCTGATCTTCGTTGAGCTCAAAATTCATTGCGCGTCTCCTGATGACACGGGCCGGAATAGAGGGAAGTCGTCATCGCTTCCGGCGTCGCTGTCTGCGTAATCATTGTTCAATCGCTTGTTATCGCCGGCATGGGTGCCAATATGCAGCATGTTCGATCCCATCCAGAATCGTTCGACCATCCAGCTCAAGCGTGTCGTTGACGTTTACGTTAACTAATGGCAAAACTTTCTCACAAGCTACCCATAAGCGAAACCGACTTTGGTCGAATTCAGACTCCCGTGAGAAAAAAGGCGCCGCAAGGGCGCCCAATCAAGCATCAAGCTCGTGCTTAGCGGAAATTCTTGCGGTACATCTTGGCTATTTCTCCCACGATGCCGCTGCGGAAGCTGAGTACGCAGACCACGAAGATGATCCCCAATATCACGCTTACCCAGTTACCCAGCGGCGATTGCGCCAGGATATGCTGCAGGCTAACCACGATACCCGCACCCATCAGCGGACCCAACAGCGTACCCACGCCGCCCAGCAGAGTCATCAGGATGACCTCGCCCGACATGTGCCAGTGGGCATCGGTCAGCGAGGCAAGCTGGAACACAAGCGTCTTGGTGGAACCGGCAAGCCCCGCCAGTCCGGCCGAGATGATGAAAGCCAGCAACTTGTACGCATCGACGTTGTAACCCAGGGAAACCGCCCGCGGTTCATTCTCGCGAATCGCCTTCAGCACCTGACCGAACGGCGAATGAATCGTCCGCTGGATAATGATGAACCCGATCAAGAAGACGGCGAAGACGAAGTAGTACATGGCAAGGTTGCTGCGCAAGCTGATAACACCGAACAGGTCGCCCCGCTGCACGCCGTGCAAGCCGTCCTCGCCGCCGGTGAACGGCGCCTGGATATAGAAAAAGAACATCAGCTGTGCCAGCGCCAGTGTCACCATGGCGAAGTAGATCCCCTGGCGACGAATGGACAGCGCTCCGAATACCACCCCCAGCGCCAGCGCCGCCAAGGTGCCGACGAGGATACCCAGTTCCGGAGTCAAGCCAGGGTAGCTGGACAGTAGATAACCAGTGACGTAACCACCGGTCGCCAGAAACGCCGCATGGCCGAAGGACAACAGGCCGGCATAGCCCAGCAGCAAGTTGAAGGCGCAGGCGAACAGAGCGAAACAGAGAATCTTCATGAGGAAGACGGGATAGGCGACGAAAGGTGCCACCAAACCGACGATGACCAGCACTGCATAAAACATGTTGCGGCGCATTTTCGCTCGACGTTGGCGTTCGATCGTTACCGACGGTGCCTGTGCGATTTGTGTGTTGGCCATGGTCATGCCTCTTTGCCGAATAGTCCCGCGGGACGCAACATCAATACCAGAATCATTACCAGGAAGATCACCGTGTTGGCCGCTTCCGGGTAATACACCTTGGTCAGCCCTTCAATCAGTCCCATGGCCAGCCCGGTAAGAATCGCGCCGAGGATGGAGCCCATGCCACCGATGACTACCACCGCAAATACCACGATCAACAGGCTCGAGCCCATGGTGGGAGAGACGGGGTAAAGCGGCGCGGCCAGAACACCGGCAAAGGCGGCCAATGCCACGCCGAAGCCGTAGGTCAGGGTAATCAGTAGCGGCACGTTGACCCCGAAGGCCTGCATCAGAGCGGAGTTTTCCGTCCCCGCCCGCAGATAAGCGCCCAGGCGGGTACGCTCTATCATGAACCAGGTACCCAGACACACCAGCAAGGCGGCGACCAGAACCCAGGCACGGTAGGTAGGCAGGAACATGAAGCCAAGGTTATAGCCTCCCTGCAGTATTTCTGGCGTTGGGTAACTTGCCCCCGATACGCCGAAGAAGTTGATCAATGTTCCCTCGAAGATCAGGGCCAGACCGAATGTCAGCAGCAGGCCATAGAGATGGTCGAGGTGAGAAATACGGCGCAGAATGAAGCGCTCGATCAGCATGCCGAAGCCACCCACTACAAGGGGCACCAGGATCAATGCCAGCCAGTAGTTGATGCCCAGGTAACGAAAGCCCAACAACGCGGCAAAAGCACCCAGCATGTATTGCGCACCGTGGGCGAAGTTGACGATCTTCAGCAGGCCGAAGATAACCGCCAGTCCCAAGCTCAATAGTGCGTAGAAGGCACCATTGATCAGACCCAGCATGAGTTGCCCCATGAAGACTGCCAACGGCACTCCGAATATCATCGTCATGACGTGAATCTCCTCGCCGTCAAGCGGGTGGCGACACATGTCGCCACCCGGTTCCACTTGGTTATTCGTGCTTTACGGCTCAGTTCTGCACCAGCTTGCACTGACTTTCGGAAAGCGGGCGGTAAGCCTCTTCGGCGGGAATGGTGCTGAGGATTTCGTAGAGATCCCACTCACCGGTGGACTCTTCGGGCGTTTTAACCTGGGCGAGGTACATGTCGTGGATCATGCGACCATCTTCACGGATCTGACCGTTACGGGCGAAGAAATCATTGATCGGCTTTTCGGCCATCTTCTGACGGATCTCGACTGGATCGTCGGTACCCGCTTCTTCCACAGCGTTCAGGTAATGCATGGTGCTCGAGTAGATACCCGCCTGAACCATGGTCGGCATCTTGCCCACGCGCTCGTAGTAGCGTTCGGACCATTCGCGGGCCTCGTCGTCCATGTCCCAGTACCAGCCCGTCGTCAACAGCAGGTTCTGTGTCGCTTCCAGTCCCATGGCATGAACATCGTTGAGGAAGATCAGCAGGCCGGCCAGCTGCTGGCCGCTTTGAGTCAAGCCGAACTGGCTAGCGGTCTTGATGGCATTGACCGTATCGGCACCGGCATTGGCCAAGCCCACGATATCGGCACCGGAGCCTTGCGCCTGGAGGATATAGGACGAGAAGTCACTGGTCGGGAAGGGATGACGCACCCCGCCGACGATCTCGCCACCATTTTCTTCCACCACCTTGGTCACGTCGGCTTCCAGGGCATGACCGAAGGCGTAGTCGGCCGTCAGCAGGAACCAGCTGTCGCCGCCCTGGTCCACGACCGCCTTGGCGGTGCCGTTGGCCAGCGGATAGGTATCGTAGACCCAGTGGATGTGGTTCGGTGTGCAGTGCTCGTTGGTGATGCTCGACGCCGCCGAACCGGACACGATACCCAGCCCGTTGTTCTCTTCCAGCACCTTGGTCACGGCGATACTGACGGAGGACGCCACCAGGCCCGCGACCATGTCGACATTGCGCTCATCGACCCACTCGCGAACGGTATTGGCACCGACGTCGGCGCTGTTACGGTCGTCGGCACTGAAGACTTGGATCGGCTTGCCGTTGACGCTGCCACCGAAGTCCTCGATGGCCATGTTCAGGGCTTCCTCGCCGCCGGGGCCGGCCAGGTCGCGATAGGTTCCGGACATATCGGCCAGATAACCGATACGAACCTCACCATCACTGATCTCGGCCTGAGCCGTGGCAGCCATGGTGGAGGCAGCAGCAAGAGCGATACCGGTAGCGAGTGTTTTCTTGATAAAGGTCATGTTCGTCTCCGTGCCCTTGAAGGGCATTGTTGTTGTGTTACGACGTTGGTAAAAGCGTTTTGGTTAGCGAAAGGCCATCGGCAGCGGGCCGTTGTAAGTTGCATTGACGGTAGCTGTACAGGATCGTCTTAGAACGTTTATACCCCCAGCATGGTGTTGAGATGTTCGCGGCGGGACGGCAGTTGCGCAGCGGTGATTTCTTCCACGACCTGTCCGTGGTCCATGACGAAATGACGGTCGGCCAAGGGCGCGGCAAAGCGGAAGTTCTGTTCCACCAGTACAATCGTCATGCCGCGCTCTTTGAGCTGAAGCAATACCTCGCCCAGTTTCTGGACGATGACGGGTGCGAGCCCCTCGGTGATTTCATCCAGCAGCAACATCCGGGCGCCGGTGCGCAGAATACGCGCCATCGCCAGCATCTGCTGTTCACCACCGGATAGCCGTGTTCCCTGGCTTTTGCGACGCTCGTAAAGGTTGGGGAACATGGCATAGATCTCGTCCAGGCTCATGCCGTCCGAGCGTACCGTGGGCGGCAGCAGCAGGTTCTCCTCGACATCCAGGCTGGCGAATATTCCACGCTCTTCGGGGCAGTAGCCAATGCCCAGGCGAGGGATATGATGCGGCTTCATACCCAGGGTCTCGTTGCCGTTGATGACGATGGAGCCCGTCCGCCGACCCACCATGTTCATGATCGATTTCAGCGTCGTGCTGCGCCCTGCCCCGTTACGGCCGAGCAGCGTCACCAGCTCCCCGCGCTTCACGTCGAAGTTGACTCCATGAAGGATGTGCGATTCGTCATAGTAGGCGTGAAGATTATGGACTCGGAGCATCTCCGCCCCTTCCCGTTCGGCATACTCTCTCTGCGCCCTATCGTCGATCTGTTCAGCCGCCAGGTTCATGCCTGTGCCTCCTCATGCTCGGTCGCCTCGCTACCCATGTAGGCTTCTCTGACCTGCGGGTTGCGAGAAACACTCTGGTAGTCCCCCTCGGCAAGTACCGAGCCTCGTGCCAACACGGTAATCCGGTCGCACAGTCGGCTGACCACACTCAGGTTGTGCTCCACCATGAGCACGGTGCGCCCCTGGGAGACCCGCTTGATCAACTCGACAATGCGGTCGACATCTTCCGCCCCCATTCCCTGGGTGGGTTCATCGAGCAGCATCACGGTGGGTTCGAGCGCCAGAGTAGTGGCCACTTCAAGGGCACGCTTGCGCCCGTAGGGCATTTCCACGGTCAAGGTATCGGCGTACTCGCTCAGGCCGACCTCCTGGAGCAGCTCCATTGCCCGTTCGTTGAGGGGCTCAAGGCTCTTTTCGGACTTCCAGAAATGGAACGAGGTGCCGAGCTTGCGCTGCAAGGCCACCCGCACATTCTCGAGTGCCGTCATATGCGCGAACACGGCAGAAATCTGAAAGGAGCGCACCAGGCCCAAGCGCGCTATCTCGTTGGACTTCATCCCGGTAATGGGCTTGCCCTGATAGAGAATCTCGCCACGGGTAGGTGGCAGAAATTTGGTCAGAAGGTTGAACACCGTCGTCTTGCCGGCTCCATTGGGACCGATCAGCGCATGGATGTGGCCCTTCTGGACTTGAAGGTCAACGCTATCCACGGCGGTGAAGCCCCGGAATTCCTTGGTCAGCCCTCGGGTCTCGAGAACGTAGTCTGCACTCATGGAGTAACAAGCCTCTAGTTGTTCTTGTGTATATCGTTCTTGTGCCGACTTTCACCATTCGAATTGCCACGAGAGGCAACCGGTGGATCAGGCTTACCTGAACGTAAGGTGTAGGTGCAAACTAGCAACCTCGGCAGGGGGATTACAATTACAACTTTGGTCTACGAAATACGCTCAGCTGCTGTCAATGATAGTTCTCAATTCTATTTTTCAACAACTTAACGCTATTCAACGCTTACAATCAATCCGCAATCAGCACTTTACGTTAACGTGAACTTGTTTTAGCCTCAGTGACAATGTTCCATTAAGGGTATTTCCCCGACAGAGACGCCTTGCACATGAGCAAAACCTACTCCATCAGTGAGCTGGCCAGTGAGTTCGATGTAACCACACGCAGCATTCGTTTTTACGAAGACCAGGAACTGTTGCATCCCACCCGGCGGGGCCAGACACGGGTCTACAGCAGCAAGGACCGTGTGCGCTTGAAGCTCATCCAGCGCGGCAAGCGACTGGGGTTTTCATTGGCGGAGATACGCGAACTGTTCGAACTCTGGGATGAAACCCGTAGCGGCAGCGAAAAGCAGCTCTACCTGATGCTGAACAAGGTGGCGGAGCGCCGCGCTGCACTCGATCAGCAGCTCAAGGATATCGCCATGGTGCAGCTTGAACTGGAAAGCGCGGAAATTCGTTGCCGCCAGGCTCTGGAAGAGCTTCACCAGCGCCAGGATGGAGATGATAGCCAACCCTTTAGTTCTAGCCAGGAAGCCAGCAAGTCCTCGTCCACATCGGTGGAGTAGCACTGACGCGTTCAGCAATACTAATTTGATTACGTTCCACATAACCCATTAGCCATTCGCCCTTTGCATCTAATCCCTCTGCCCTAAAAAGCCGCATAAAATGCCGCACACGAAAAGGTAATCACCATGTTTGCACAATATTCAGAACTCAATTTCGGCCTTGATGATGAGCTCAAGATGCTGCGCGAGCAGGTCAATGCCTTTGCTGCCAGCGAAATAGCGCCTCGCGCCGCCGAGATCGATGACAAGAACGAATTCCCCAATGAGTTGTGGCAAAAGTTCGGCGACATGGGTTTGCTGGGCATTACCGTTCCCGACGAAGACGGCGGCAGCGGCATGGGCTATCTCGCTCACTGCATCGCCATGGAGGAGATCTCGCGAGCCAGCGCCTCGGTCGGCCTCTCCTATGGCGCCCACTCCAACCTCTGCGTCAACCAGCTCAAGCTCAACGGCAACGCGGAGCAGAAAGCCAAGTACCTGCCCAAGCTGATCAGCGGCGAACACGTCGGCGCACTGGCCATGTCCGAGCCGGGTGCGGGGTCCGATGTGGTCTCGATGAAGCTGCGTGCCGACAAGCGGGGTGACAAGTACGTTCTCAACGGCAACAAGATGTGGATCACCAACGGGCCGGATGCCGATGTCCTGGTGGTCTACGCCAAGACCGACCCGGAGGCCGGCTCCAAGGGCATCACCGCTTTCATCATCGAGAAGGGCTTTGCCGGGTTCTCCACCGCGCAGAAGCTCGACAAGCTGGGCATGCGCGGCTCCAACACCTGCGAGCTGGTATTCCAGGATTGCGAAGTTCCCGAAGCGAACGTACTCGGCGAGGTGGGCAAGGGAGCGCGCGTGTTGATGAGCGGCCTGGATTACGAGCGCACCGTACTGGCCGCCGGGCCGATCGGCATCATGCAGGCCGCCATGGATATCGTGATTCCCTACGTTCATGAGCGTAAGCAGTTCAACCAGTCCATCGGCGAGTTCCAGCTGGTGCAGGGCAAGGTGGCCGATATGTATACCACCATGAATGCCTGTCGCGCCTATCTCTACACGGTGGCCCGCGCCTGTGACCGGGGCGAAACCAGCCGCAAGGACGCCGCCGGCGTCATTCTCTATTGCGCAGAAAAGGCCACCCAGGTAGCTCTCGACGCTATCCAGCTGCTCGGCGGCAATGGTTATATCAACGAATACCCCACCGGACGTTTGCTGCGCGACGCCAAGCTGTACGAAATCGGTGCCGGAACCAGCGAAGTGCGCCGAATGTTGATCGGCCGCGAACTGTTCAACGAATCCAAGTAAGGGCGGCACCATGAGCATTCTGCAATCCCAGATCAATTCGCGCAGCGACGCCTTTCAGGCCAACCAGGCCAGCATGCACCATGAAGTCGTCAAGTTGCGCGACCTCACCGCCGCCATCCGTCAGGGCGGTGGCGAGAAGGCCCGCGCCCGGCACGAGTCCCGGGGCAAGCTGTTCGTTCGTGACCGCATCGATCATTTGATCGATGAAGGCTCGCCTTTCCTGGAGTTCTCCGCCCTGGCGGCGCACGAGCTCTACGAGACAGAGGTGCCCTCCGCCGGGGTGGTCACCGGCATCGGCCGGGTATCGGGCGTCGAGTGCGTGATCGTCGCCAACGACGCCACCGTCAAGGGCGGCACCTACTTCCCGATGACGGTGAAGAAGCACATTCGTGCCCAGGAGATTGCTCGCAAGCACCGCCTGCCATGTATCTACCTGGTCGATTCCGGCGGCGCCTTCCTGCCCCGCCAGGATGACGTCTTCCCCGACCGCGACCATTTCGGCCGCATCTTCTATAACCAGGCGACGATGTCCGCCGAAGGCATTCCTCAGATCGCCGTGGTGATGGGCTCCTGCACCGCCGGCGGCGCCTATGTGCCGGCGATGGCCGACGAGACGATCATCGTCAAGGAACAGGGCACCATCTTCCTGGGTGGCCCGCCGCTGGTGAAGGCCGCCACCGGCGAGTCGATCAGTGCCGAAGACTTGGGTGGCGCCGATGTCCACGCCAAGAAGAGCGGCGTGGCCGACTACTACGCCGAGAACGATGCCCACGCGCTGCAACTGGCCCGTGCCTGCGTGTCGCGTCTCAACTGGCAGAAGCGCGGCAAGCTGGCGATGAAAGAACCCAAACCGCCACGCCTCGACCCCAGCGAGCTGTACGGCATCGTGGGTACCGACCTCAAGAAGCCCTATGACGTTCGCGAAGTCATCGGGCGCATCGTCGACGACTCCGACTTCGACGAGTTCAAGCGCTACTACGGCGATACGCTGGTCACCGGTTTCGCCCATATCCACGGTTACCCGGTGGGTATCGTGGCCAACAATGGCGTGCTGTTTTCCGAGTCCGCCGTCAAGGGGGCGCATTTCATCGAGCTTTGTGCCCAGCGCCAGATTCCATTGATCTTCCTGCAGAACATCACCGGCTTCATGGTGGGCTCCAAGTACGAGCACGAAGGTATCGCCAAGCACGGCGCCAAGCTCGTTACCGCCGTGGCCTGCGCCAAGGTGCCCAAGTACACCATTCTGATCGGCGGCAGCTTCGGTGCCGGCAACTATGGCATGTGCGGCCGCGCCTACGATCCCAACCTGCTGTTCATGTGGCCCAATGCGCGCATCTCGGTCATGGGTGGCGAGCAGGCCGCCGGCGTACTCGCCCAGGTCAAGCGCGACCAGTACGAGCGCGAAGGCCGCGAGTGGACCCAGGAAGACGAGGAAGCGTTCAAGCAGCCCACTCGCGAACAGTACGAGCACCAGGGCCACCCGTATTACGCCAGCGCTCGTCTGTGGGACGACGGCGTCATCGACCCCCTGCAGACCCGCGATGTACTGGGCCTGTCGCTCGCCGCCGCCATGAATGCGGAAGTGGAATCCACCAAGTTCGGCGTATTCCGGATGTGAGGCAGTCATGACACAGACATATTCGAATCTGAACATCGACGAGCGTGGCGTGGCGTGGCTGACGCTGAACCGTCCCGAGGTGCACAACGCCTTCGACGACAGCCTGATTGCCGAATTGAATGCGCACCTTGCTGAATTGCACCAGCGCGCCGAACAGGGCGAGGTACGCGTGGTGGTACTGGGCTCGGAAGGTA
Source organism: Halomonas sp. Bachu 37 (assembly GCF_039691755.1). Taxonomy (NCBI): domain Bacteria; kingdom Pseudomonadati; phylum Pseudomonadota; class Gammaproteobacteria; order Oceanospirillales; family Halomonadaceae; genus Halomonas; species Halomonas kashgarensis. The sequence goes on from NZ_CP137552.1 coordinate 1,364,120, forward strand.
AGAGCTTCTCCGCCGGCGCGGATCTCAACTGGATGAAGCGCATGGTCGAGTACGATTTCGACGGCAATCTGGCCGACTCGCGCAAGCTCTCCGACCTGATGCACGGTCTGGATACCCTGCCCTGCCCTACGCTATGTCGCGTGCAGGGTGCCGCTTTCGGCGGCGCGGTGGGCCTAGCCGCCTGCTGCGATATCGTCATCGCCTCGCAAAAAGCCAAGTTCTGCCTTTCCGAAGTCCGGATCGGCCTGTCGCCGGCGGTCATCAGCCCTTACGTGCTGCGCGCGCTGGGCGAGCGTCAGGCACGCCGCTATGCCCTCACCGCAGAAGTCATGAATGCCGCTACCGCCTGTGACCTCGGCCTGGCCCACCAGGTGGTGGAACCCGAATCACTGGATGAAGCGGTCGATGGCATGCTGGCGACCCTGCTGGCCACCTCACCACAAGCCAGCCGCACCACCAAGGCTTTGCTTGCCGTGGTGGCTCGCGAACTCGATTCTGCGGCTACTCGCGAACACACCTGCCAGGTCATCAGCGAACTGCGCGTCAGTGCCGAAGGCCAAGAGGGACTGGCCAGCTTCCTCGACAAGCGTCCTCCCGCCTGGACCCAAGACCCTGCCGACCGCGATAGCGACAAGAACACTACGGAGCCACGCTCATGAGCCCTGAGATGACGCAATTCAGTACGTTACTGGTCGCCAATCGCGGCGAAATCGCCTGTCGCGTAATGCGCACGGCAAGGCGCATGGGCTTGAAGACCGTGGCGGTCTACTCCGATGCCGACGCCAACGCCCGCCATGTGCGGGAAGCCGACGAAGCCGTGCGCATCGGCCCGGCTTCCGCTCGGGAAAGCTATCTCGACATCGAAGCGGTGATCGGCGCCGCCAAGCGCACCGGCGCCGGTGCCATTCATCCCGGTTACGGCTTTTTGTCCGAAAACGGTGCTTTCGTCGAAGCACTGGACACGGCGGGCATCGTCTTCGTCGGCCCGCCCGCCTCGGCGATTGCGGCCATGGGCGACAAATCCGCGGCCAAGGCGCGCATGGCGGATGCCGGTGTGCCGCTGGTGCCGGGCTACCACGGCGCCGACCAGGACGACGCGTTGCTCAAGGCCGAGGCCGACAAGATCGGCTATCCGGTGCTGCTCAAGGCCAGCGCCGGTGGCGGTGGCAAGGGCATGCGCGTGGTCGAGTCGAGTGACAATTTCCAGGCCGCCCTCGATGGCTGCCGGCGGGAGTCCCAGGCCGCCTTCGGCGACCAGCGCATGTTGATCGAGAAGTACCTGACCCAGCCACGTCACGTCGAGGTCCAGGTGTTCTGCGACAGCCACGGCAACGGCGTCTACCTGTTCGAGCGCGACTGTTCCGTCCAGCGTCGCCACCAGAAGGTGCTCGAGGAAGCCCCGGCCCCGGGAATGAGCGAGGGCTTGCGCCGTGAAATGGGCGCGGCGGCGGTTCGCGCGGCCAAGGAGATCGGCTATGTCGGCGCCGGTACGGTGGAATTCCTGCTCGACGCCGATGGCTCGTTCTACTTCATGGAGATGAACACCCGCCTGCAGGTCGAGCACCCGGTCACGGAGATGATCACCGGCCAGGATCTGGTCGAGTGGCAGCTGCGCGTGGCCATGGGCGAGGCACTGCCCTGCACCCAGGACGAACTGACCATTACCGGGCACAGCTTCGAGGCGCGCCTGTACGCCGAGGACCCGGAGCAGGATTTCCTGCCCGCGACCGGTCGCCTCGAGCGCTTCGCCATGGATCTGGAGGGTGCCGGCCTTGGCTCTTCACAAAAGGACCGCGCCAAGGTACGCCTGGACAGCGGCGTGGAAACCGGCGATGTGGTCTCGATGCACTACGACCCCATGCTCGCCAAGCTGATCGTTCACGGCGACGACCGCGAACAGGCCCTGGCGACGCTCAACCGGGCCCTGGCCGCGCTGGATGTCCAAGGCGTGGTGACCAACCGCGCCTTCCTGCAGCGCCTAGCGACGCATCCGGCCTTCCGCAATGCTGAGCTGGATACCCGCTTCATCGAGAAGAACGAAGCCACGCTGTTCGCCCCCAGGCAGTACTCCACCGAGGAGTACGCCGGCGCCGCGCTGATCGGCCTCAACCAGCTGGCCCGCGAATGCGAAAGCGATTCACCGTGGGATCGCCACGACGGTTTCCGCCTCAACGCTCCGCACACCATTCGCATCGCCCTTTGCGACCCTTCGTTGGCCCAGTCGACGGATGCCGAGGACGTGGTAGTCGTGGAAGGCACTCGCGAGACCGAAGCCGACCCGTGGCACTTGACCATCGGCAACGAAACGCTCACCGCGAGCCTTGAGCATCTAGAAGGCGACGCCGTGGCGGTCACCCTCGATGGCCATCGCCGCCGGCTGCAGGCGCGGTTGGTGGGGGAAAACCAGCGTAATGTGGTGGTCATGGTCGATCCCACCGGTGAGACACGCCTGTATTGGCGGCGTATTGACGCCATCGACCACGGTCACCACGAGGCGGAATCCACCCTCACCGCGCCCATGCACGGCACCGTGGTCGCCCTGCTGGTAGAGCCCGGCGTCAGCGTGGAAAAAGGCATGCCGCTGATGGTCATGGAAGCCATGAAAATGGAGCACACCATGACCGCTCCCGCCGATGGCCAGGTGGAAAGCTTCCACTTCCAGGCCGGCGATACCGTCGGCCAGGGCGACGTGCTGCTGGAATTCGCCGTCAACGAATAAGGAGAGAGCCATGGCACTACCGCAACAGGTGCGCTTGTTCGAGATGGGCCCGCGCGACGGCCTGCAGAATGAGGCCGGGCCGATCATCGCCACCGCGACCAAGATCGAATTCATCCATCGCCTGGCCGCGGCGGGCTTGACCCATATCGAAGCGGCAAGCTTCGTCTCGCCGAAATGGGTACCGCAGATGGGCGATGCCAGCGAAGTCATGAATGGCATCACACGCCAACCCGGGGTGGTCTATTCCACCTTGACGCCCAACCTGAAGGGGCTGGAAGGCGCCCTGGCCGCCGGCGTGGAAGAGGTCGCGGTATTCGGCGCGGCGTCGGAGTCCTTCTCGCAGAAGAACATCAATTGCTCGGTGGCGGAGTCGCTCGAGCGTTTCGAGCCGGTACTCGAGCGAGCCCGCGAGGCCAATGTCCGCGTACGCGGCTATGTCTCCTGTGTGCTCGGCTGCCCTTACGAAGGCGAGATCGCCCCGGCCAAGGTGGCCGAGGTGGCCAAGGCGCTCTATGACATGGGCTGCTACGAAATTTCGCTCGGCGACACCATCGGCACGGGTACGCCGCTTGCTGCCAAGCGCATGATCGAGGCGGTCGGCCGCGAGGTGCCGATAAACCGGCTCGCCGCTCATTTTCATGACACCTACGGCCAGGCCCTGGTCAATCTCTACGCGGTGATGGAAGAGGGGGTGGCGGTGATCGATGCCGCAACCGCGGGCCTCGGCGGTTGTCCTTACGCCAAGGGAGCCTCGGGCAACGTAGCCACCGAGGACGTGCTCTACTTGTTGCAGGGACTGGGTATCGACACCGGTATCGATCTTCAGGCGGTGATCGATACCGGCTACTGGATTACCGGCGAACTGGGACGTAAACCCGGTTCTAAAGTCGCTCTGGCGAAAGGCTGCAAAATTGCGTAAAAAAACCGTACGCAACAGACGACAGATCGCGCAAGTCAACTACAAGCCAAACAAGCATCCTTTGCCTATCCGTTCGGATAATAAGAAATACCGGAGAGACTCAACATGGCTTCATCAGCACTCACCTTACCCAGCTACACCAGCAGCATGGCCGACAAGCCATTGATCGGCATGACCATCGGCGACAAGTTCGATGAGGTGGTAGCACGTTTCCCCGATAACGATGCCTTGATCGTACTGCATCAGGGTATCCACTGGAGTTATCGTCAGCTGCAGGAAGAGGTCAACCGTTGCGCCCGCGCCCTGCTTTCCATCGGCGTGAAACGGGGCGATCGCGCCGCCATCTGGGCGCCCAACTGCAGCGAGTGGACGCTTAGCCAGTTCGCCACGGCCAAGATCGGGGCGATACTGGTCAACATCAACCCGGCCTACCGCACCCATGAGCTGGAGTACGCCCTGAACCAGTCCGGCGCGCGCTTTCTGATCACCGCCGACAGTTTCAAGAGCTCCGACTATCGCGGCATGCTGTACGAGCTGGCCCCGGAATTGAAGGCCTCGGCCGTCGGCAAGCTCAAGTCACAGAAGCTGCCCGAGCTCGAGTGCGTCATCAATCTCAGCGCTGAAGCGCACGACGGCATGTGGCCCTGGGCCGACTTCATCCAGCAGGCCGATAACGTCAGTCAGACCGATGTCGATGATCTGCAAGCTACCCTGCAGTTCGACGATGCGATCAACATCCAGTACACCTCGGGCACCACAGGCTTTCCCAAGGGCGCCACGCTTTCCCATCACAATATCCTCAACAACGGTTTCTTCGTTGCCGAAAGCATGGGCTTTACCAGCGATGACCGCTTGGTGATTCCGGTCCCGCTGTATCACTGCTTTGGCATGGTCATGGGCAACCTGGGCTGCGTTACCCACGGCGCCGCGATGATCTACCCGGACGAAGGCTTCGACCCCGGCAAGGTGCTCAAGGCGGTCCACGAGCAGAAAGCTACCGCGCTGTACGGCGTGCCGACCATGTTCATCGCCGAGCTGGACCATCCCGAATTCGACACATTCGATCTTTCCACCTTGCGTACCGGCATCATGGCCGGCTCCATCTGCCCCTCGGAGGTGATGAAGCAGGTCATCAACAGGATGAACATGAAGGGGGTGCAGATCGCCTACGGCATGACCGAAACCAGCCCGGTTTCCACCCAGACCGGTGCCGACGATAGCATCGAAAAGCGCGTTTCGACGGTCGGACGAACCCAACCGCACCTGGAAAGCAAGATTGTCGATCCGGGAAACGGCGGAATTCTGCCCCGCGGCGAAATTGGTGAACTCTGCACCCGCGGCTACAGCGTGATGCTCAAGTACTGGAACAACGACAAGGCCACGGCCGAAGCCATCGATGAAGCCGGCTGGATGCATACCGGCGACCTGGCCACCATGGACGACGAAGGCTATGTGCAGATCGTCGGGCGAATCAAGGACATGGTCATTCGTGGGGGCGAAAACGTCTACCCCAAGGAGATCGAGGAATTCCTCTATGCCCACCCGGCCATCTCGGAAGTTCAGGTTACCGGCGTACCCGACAAGAAGTACGGCGAGGAGCTGATCGCCTGGGTCAAACTCAACAGCAGCGCCGAAGATGTCACTGCAGAAGACCTGCGTGAATACTGCAAGGGCAAGATCACTCATTTCAAGATCCCCCGCTACTTCAAGTTCGTCGATGAATTCCCCATGACGGTCACGGGCAAGATTCAGAAGTTCAAGATGCGAGAAATCTCCATCGAAGAGCTGGGCCTGGAAAAGTAACGTGAAACTGGAAAGTACGTGGAACTGGAAAGTACGTGGAACTAAAAAATAGTAACGTGAGCCTGGCCGAACATTATCGCAGGAATCTCAGTGTGAACGAGGTGCTCGGTCGGGTGGCCGGGCACTTCGCCTCCCCTTCCTTGTATCAACTCGCCCCTCTGGATCAATTGCATATCGGTGGCATCAAGGCCAGCGAGCGGCTGCTCAAGCTGCTCGACCCCGAGCACCACCGGCGGGTCCTGGATATCGGCTCGGGAGCCGGCGGCTTGATGCGCCAGGCCACGCTTTCGGGTTTTACCTTGGTGGGAGTGGATATCACGCACGACCTGAATCGCTTGAACCGAGGTCTCTCGGGCCTGGCGCAGCCAGGGCGAACACCGCCGCTGGTTACCGCCGATGCTAGCGCTCTCCCCTTCGCCGACGACTCCTTCGATGCGGTGCTGTTCCAGCATAGTTTTCTCAACATGCCAGATACCGTGAAGGTGCTCGGCGAATGCCGCCGTGTCTTGCATCGAGGCGGTGTCATCGTCATGCATGAGGTAGTCAGCGGGCCGCAGCACGAGCAATTGCGTTTCCCGGTGCCGTGGGCAAGCCATGGCGCTCATTCATGCCTGCAGAGTGCAGCGGCGCTGTCGTCGCTGCTGGAAGATAGCGGTTTTCACATCGTCCATTGGCGAGACTGGAGCGAGGAAGCCCTGGTCTGGCGTCAGCGCCAGCGAGTAAAAGAAGCGGCGGCAAACGCCTCGGAGGATTCATCTAGACCGGCCCCAGCGCTCTCGCCCCAGTTGATCTTCGGGTCTCGCTTTATGGAGATGGGCAAAAACCTGCTGGTCAATCTCGAGACTGAGGCAATCAGGGTGGTAGAAATCAAGGCGAGTTGCTAGTCTCAATGAAATGATCGCTTTCACCCTGCCGGGTTCGCTAGAGGGCAGCCAATGAAACGCTTGGCCTGGGCGGCGCTTTTAAGCTTTGCTCCTTTCCTGACCAGCCATGCCGATGACGACGAAGTGATCCTGGCGTATACCGCGCCGGAGACCGAGTTATTGCAGTTGGAAAATGGTATTGTCGTGGAAGGAAGTGATCTGAGCAACCGGGATGCCTATACCTCGGGTTTTCGCCTGTCGGCCGAGTTCACTCCCTGGCAATTACCCCTTCTGGATATCGGTGCGGAGCTTGCTTATCGGGCGAGCGAGGAGGTGCCTATCGGCAGCGGCGTCAATCACCTGCTACTCGATACCTTCAGTGTAGGTGGCGCCCTGGTGGCAGGAATCAGACTTGGCGGCTTCAGTATCTATGCCAAATCGGGCCTGGCGGAATGGCGGGGTGAAACCACCGGCATGCAGGATCAAGACGATGGAGGCACGGCTTCCGTTACCGGTTTCGGCGCCACCATGACCTTCCACCGTCTCGTCAGTCGTCTGGAATATGAGCGTATCGACGCGCCTACCCTGAGTCACCTGAACCAGTTCAGCGCGTCGGTACACCTTCCGTTTTAACAATATGCTTCTAAACAAGCCCTTTCTAAAAAAACGTTCTAAAACAACACCGCCGAAACGGTCACCGCCTTTTGTCCGAATGCTAGAAGAAAGCCGCAAGGCGTTTTGATTTAACTCCTGTTTCTTTCTTGGCTAACCACTTAACCTCCATTACCTTCATCTCCCCTTGCCTTCATCTCCCATCGTGAACGAGGGCGGATCGCTGGCGGGGAAACTATCAGCGCTGGCCTTGTCCAGATCGCTTTCATCCTGGAAACCCTCCGCATCCGTCGAGGAGTATTCCGTGTAGTCGTCAGCGAGGGTCAACTTGCCGTTTTCAAACTGCAAGTCGTACCGCTCCACCCAAAAGCGCCTGCCGTCCGGTGCGTTAATTTCCACCTTGGTGTCGGCACTGTCATCGACTACTTTGCCTACCGAGCTGCCATCCTTGGTAAATACCGTGGCGTCAACAAGTTCTTCATGAGCCATGACACACTCCTTCGTTGATGTATGCGTATCTCTAAAGTAGAAGGCTAGCCAACCAACTAGCAAGGCCTGATGGAAATATTTACTACCGGCCCCGTAGCCTTATTGGCTGGGACAGACAAAAAATCGAGACGTTCTATTTTTTTGCCGATGCCCGGCGAGGCTTGCCGCTTGCACCCGCGGATTTTCGCGGCCGCCCACTCGGCGCAGCACTCTTTTTTGCCGCTCCCTTGCCTGGCGCCGTGCCTCTACCTTTCGGCGCCCCTTTACTCTTCAAGCCACCGCCGCCGCCTTTTTTCGTTGCCTTGCCTGGCGTTCCGGCCTTGCCCTTGGGGGGTCGCTTGCCCTCCGCCTTGGGTTTCGCCTCTTGCCCGCGTTTGGCTGTTCCCTTGACCTTGTCCCCACTCTTGTTACCGGTGGCGGATTTATTCTTTTCCCGAGAAGGAAATTCCGGCCGAGTCGGCTTGCGATTCTTCGTCTTCTTCCCCGCGCCTTCCCCTTGGGTATCCGACTGCTCGGTCAAGGCAATGATGGTATCGATCTCCTTCGGGGTCAGGTCGCGCCAATCCCCTAACGCCAGCCCTTGTAAGGAAACATTCATGATTCGGGTACGCACCAGTTGCGTCACTTCATAGCCGAAGTATTCGCACATGCGCCGAATCTGGCGGTTCAACCCTTGAACAAGAGTAATGGTGAAAACGAAGGTCGATTCCTTGGTCACCCGACACTTCTTGGTGACCTTACCGAGGATGGGCACTCCACCGCTCATGCCGTTGATGAATTCGTCGGTAATTGGTTTGTTGACCGTCACCAGGTACTCTTTTTCGTGGCGGTTGTTGGCCCGCAGGATCTTGTTCACCAGATCGCCGTTATTGGTCAGAAAGATCAAGCCCTGGGAATCCTTGTCCAGGCGGCCGATGGGAAATATGCGCGCCCCATGCTTGACGAACTCGACAATGTTGTCCTTCTCGCTGGATTCCGTGGTGCTGACGATTCCCACCGGCTTGTTCAAGGCGATGAGAATCAGATCCTCTTCTTCCTGCGGCTCGATCTCCTGACCGTTGACCTTGACCCTGTCCCCCGCCTTTACCTGATCGCCCGTGGTGGCTCGGCGGCCATTGATCCACACATTGCCCTGCTCCACAAAACGATCCGCCTCCCGGCGCGAGCAGAGGCCGCTTTCGCTGATGTACTTGTTGATGCGGGTAGAGCTTCGTAACGACATAGGACGCCAATAGTCAAAGATGGTGAATGGGGTGACTTAAAAAGAGGAGCCGGGCTGCTTTAGAAAGTCGATTTCTTCGTCCGAGGAGGACCGCCCCATTAACGCATTGCGGTGGGGATAACGGCCGAAGCGGTCGATGATTGCCTTGTGGCGCACTTCGTACCCCAGATTTTCCTCCAGCCCCGGCTGATCGAAGAGCTGTATCGCCTCCTCATGAATCACTGGCGACTCGCTATGCATGTAAGGCATGTAGAGAAAAACCCGCTCTTGTGCGGCAAGCTCGACGTCGACACCCAGTGCAACCGCTTCCTGGGCAAGGGTGAGAGCCAGCGCATCGCTGGCGAAGGCGCGGGGGTCTTCGCGGTACATGTTGCGCGAAAACTGGTCCAGCACGATGATCTCCGCCAACCGCCCGTGGGCGCTGCGCCGCCATCGATAGCATTCGCACCGTGTTGCCTGGACATGCACCGTAGCGAACCGCCGAGTGATGGCACGATCCATCTCGGCATCTTTCTTGAACCACTGCGCGGGCGTCAGCTCGGCAAACCAGAACTGAAGCACCGCTTGAGCATCTGCAGACATCGATGGCTTCTCCTTTTATAGCTCCTCCCTTTGGCGGCAGCTGCCTAGCCTGTATTGCGCAGGCCCGCGGCGATCCCCGCCATCGTTACCATCAATGCGCGGGAAAGATCGGCGCTGATGGCACCATCGGCATCGCGGTTACGCTGCAAAAGCTCAGCCTGCAGACCGTGGAGCGGGTCGATATAGGGGTTGCGCACCTCGATCGCCTGGCGAATCAATGGCGTGTTTTCCAGCAACTCGTCCTGCTGCAGTACTTCCAGCAGCACCTGTTCGAGACGTGTGAAGCGGTCGCGAAGCTGCTGCCCCAGTGCCTTGAGTGAAGGCTCGTCCACCAGGCGATGCTCATAGTAGGCGGCAATGCTCACGTCCGCCTTGGCCAGCAGCATTTCCAGCATGTCCAGATAAGTGCCGAAGAAAGGCCACTGGTTGCGCATCTGCTGAAGCACTTCACGGCCGCCTTCCTCTTCCAGGCGCCGGGCAAAGGCCTCGCCACTGCCCAGCCAGGCCGGCAGCATCAGGCGAATCTGCGTCCAGGCGAATATCCAGGGAATCGCTCGCAGGGTTTCCACTCCACCATCCTGGCGCCGCTTGGTGGGACGCGACCCGAGCGGCAAGCGACCCAGCGCGCCTTCGGGGGTCACGGAGCGGAAATAGGGAACGAAGTCCGGATCTTTTCTCACCACACTGGTATAAGCCTGATGAGCCACCTCGGACAGACGGTCCATCTCATCGCGCCACTGCGGCTCGGGTGCCGGGGGTGGCAGCAGCGTGGCTTCGAGCACCGCACAGGCGTAGATTTCCATGGAGCGCAGGGCAATATCCGGCTGGCCGAACTTGAAACGAATCATCTCGCCCTGCTCGGTGACCCGCAGGCTGCCATTCACCGAGCCGGGAGGCTGGGAGAGAATCGCCGCATGCGCCGGGCCACCGCCGCGGCCGACCGTGCCACCCCGGCCATGGAACAGGGTCAGATCGACACCATGACTGCGACATACCTCCACCAGTGACTCCTGGGCGCGATACTGCGCCCAGGCAGCCGCCAACTGGCCGGCATCCTTGGCCGAGTCGGAATAGCCGATCATCACTTCCTGGCCCGTGCCCGCCACGGCGCGATAGCCGGGCAGCGACAATAACTGGTCCACGACGTCACCGGCATGGTTCAGGTCGGCCAGGGTCTCGAACAGTGGCGCGATGGGCAGCGAAACCCGCCCGCCGACTTCCTTCATCAACAGCGCCACGGTGAGCACATCGGATGGCTGCGCGGCCATGGAAATAATATAGGTACCCAGCGCCTCGGGCTGCTCCTGAGCGATAACCTTGAAGGTATCCAGTACCTCACGGGACTCAGCCGAACACTCCCAACGCCGCGGAATCAAGGGCCGCCGGGATTCAAGCTCGGCAAGCAGGAATTTCTGGCGCTGCGCTTCATCCCACTGCTGGTAGTTGCCGAGCTCGAGGGCGCTGGTCAGCTCCTCTATCACTTGCGCATGGCGGCTGGCTTCCTGGCGCAAGTCGAGCTTGGTCAGGGTGACGCCGAATACCGCGACCCGGCGCAACGTATCCAACAAGGCGCCATTGGCAATGGTATCCAAGCCGACATCGCACAGCGAGCGATAGCAGGTCAGCAGTGGCGCGTACAGTTGGTCGCGAGTCTCGATGATCGGCCCGCCTTCGAAACTACGCCCATCCAGGCGCGCCTTGGCCCAATCCCGAGTTGCCTCGATTCGAGTCAACAAACGCTTTAGCAGCTCCCGATAGGGCTCGGTGACTTCACCGACTTCCGCCTTCAGGGCGCTATTGGCCTTCCACATGGAAAGCTCGGTCTTGAGCTGCTCAAGGTCACGCAGATACAGGTCGGCAGCCATCCAGCGGCCCAGCAGCAGGACTTCCCGAGTGACCCGCGAGGTGACATTGGGGTTGCCGTCGCGGTCACCGCCCATCCAGGAGGCATAACGAATGGGGGCGGCATCCAGCGGCAAGCGCTCCCCGGCGGTTTTCAGCAGCAGGTTATCCAGGTCACGGTGGAAATCGGGTACCGCTTGCCACAGCGAGTTCTCGATCACGGCGAATCCCCACTTGGCTTCATCCACCGGAGTCGGCCGCTCGTGGCGAATCTCGTCGGTATGCCAGGCCTGACTGATCAGCTCTTCCAGGCGACCCTTGGCACGAGTGCCGCGTTCGGGATAGTCATCGGAATTCTCGATCGCCGAAAGGCAGTCGTCGATGGCATCGTATTTCTGGATCAGGGTACGCCGGATGACTTCCGTGGGATGCGCGGTCAGCACCAGTTCCACCCGCATGTTGGCCAGCGTCTCGACTAACGTCCGTGGCGAATTTCCCGCCTGGCGGGCGCGCTCGAGCAACTCGCCCAGAACCGGCTGGGAGCCGGGCTTGTAGTCCTCGACCCGGCGAAAGCGGGCACGATAATGCTGTTCGGCGATGTTAGCCAGGTTGAGAAACTGATTGAAGGCACGGGTGACGGGCAATAGATCGCCTTCGGGTAACTGGCGCAGATACTCGATCAACGCCCGCTGCTCCAAGGCATCGCCCTGGCGCCCCTGCTTGGCATGCGCGCGGATGGTCTCGATCTTGTCGACGAAGCCCTGGCCTAGATCATCGGCGATGGTGCGCCCCAGGCTGTCTCCCAGGATACGGACGTTATCGCGCAGCGATTCATGTAGATCATGACTCATGGCCGTAGGCCTCCTTGCAAGGGTCAAATACGGTCGATCAATTAGGTTCGGCTTTAGCCGCTTGCCAGTGACGCTCCAGGGTGGCGAGGTCGATTTCATTCAGGGCCATACCCTGCTCATGCACCCGGGCTTCGACAAAACGAAAACGGCGTTCGAACTTGCTGTTGGTGGCCCGCAGGCACTGTTCCGGATCTGCCTTAAGCGTACGCGCAAGATTGGTCACGGCAAATAGCAGATCACCGATTTCTTCGCGGGCATGCTCCTGGTCGTTCTCCGCCAGCGCCTCCTCCACTTCCGCCAGCTCCTCGCGTATCTTGGCGATCACACCTTCCACGTCAGGCCAGTCGAACCCCACGCGGGCGGCGCGCTTGGAGAGCTTGGTCGCCCGCGACAGTGACGGCAGGTTGCGCGGCACATCATCGAGGATGGAGTGCGCCTCGCGCTGGGCCCGCTCGGAAGCCTTGAGGCTTTCCCAGCGGCGATTGACCTGCTGCTCCTGTACCTTGTCGGCATCGGTGCCGGGCGGACGGCGCGATTCGAGTGTGCCTTGCGGAAAGACGTGCGGATGGCGGCGCAGCATCTTGGCGGTCAGGGTATGTACCACGTCGTGGAAGTCGAAGCGCTGCTCCTCGGCGCCGAACTGGCTGTAATAGACCACCTGAAACAGCAGGTCGCCGAGCTCACCGGGAAGCTCATCGAAGGCCCGCCGCTCGATGGCATCGGCGACTTCATAGGCTTCTTCCAGCGTGTGCGGCACTATCGAATCCCAATCCTGCTTTATATCCCAAGGGCAGCCCTGCTGGGGATCGCGCAGCACGGCCATGAGCTCCAGAAGATCCTGAAGTTCGAAACGGGTCTCGGACAAACCGGCGCGCCCTGCCCCAGCCTCTAGATCTTCTCTCATCGCTTACCACCACTGCGCAGTCTTCTGACTTCGGTTACGTTGGGTAACTGCTGGATACGCGAGAACAGACGTCCCAGGGTTTCCAGGCCGTCTACTTCCAGGGTGATGCTCAACCGTGCAATGCCTTCGTCGGTATCGGTCAGGGTATTCACCGCCAGCACGTTGACCTTGTCGTGACTGAGGACGGCGGTCACGTCGCGCAGCAGGCCGGAGCGGTCCCAGGCCTGGACTTCGATATTGACCGGATAGCGCGTCAGAGCGCGTTCGCCCCACTCCACTTCGATGATGCGCTGGGGCTCCTCCATGCGCAGTTGCAGAATATTGGGACAATCCTGGCGGTGCACGGTCACGCCTCGGCCCTGGGTGATGAAGCCGACGATGGGTTCGCCCGGCACCGGATTGCAGCAATTGGCCATGCTGGTCTTGAGGTTGCCCACCCCGAGCACGGTGATATCGCTCTTGCCGGCCTTGCTGGATTGGCGTCTGGGCTTGGCCAGCAGACGATCGAGCTGCTCCTGGTCATCGGTCTCGCCGAACAGTTGCTGAGCTTGGTTGAGTACCTGCCCGATACGCAGGTCGCCGGCTCCGAGTGCGGCGTACATATCGTCGGCGTTGGTGTAGTTGACCGCCTTGGCCAGGCGCACCAGATCCAGCCCTTCCACATCCAGGCGCTGCATTTCGCGCTCGAACAGGGCCTTGCCCTCGTCCAGGTTCTGATCGCGGGCCTGGTGCTTGAACCATGACTGGATCTTGGCGCGAGCCCGCGAGGTACGCACGTAACCCAGGCTCGGGTTGAGCCAGTCGCGGCTGGGGCCGCCCTTGGTGGAGTTGAGTATCTCCACCTGCTGGCCCGTCTTGAGCTTGTAGGTCAACGGCACGATGCGGCCGTTGACCTTGGCGCCCCGGCAGCGATGGCCGATCTCGGTGTGGACTCGATAGGCGAAATCGATCGGGGTGGCAATGCGCGGCAGATCGATGACGTGACCGTCGGGAGTGAAGACGTAGATACGGTCGGGCGCAACGTCGCTGGATAGCCCCTCCCGCAGGTCGCCGAAGTCGCCAATTTCTTCCTGCCACTCGAGTACCTGACGCAACCAGGCGATCTTCTCTTCGTAGCTGCGGCTCTTGGCGTTGGTGTCGTGACCCTTGTAGCGCCAGTGCGCGCACACGCCCAACTCGGCTTCGTCGTGCATGGCGAAGGTACGGATCTGAATCTCCAGCACCTTGTTTTCCGGTCCCATGACCGCCGTGTGCAGCGACTGATAACCGTTCTTCTTGGGGTTGGCGATATAATCGTCGAATTCGTTGGGCACGTGATGCCACTGAGAGTGGACGATACCCAGCACGGTATAACAGTCCGCCACTTCCGGAACGAGAATACGTACCGCGCGCACATCATGGACCTGGGAGAAATCGATGCGCTTGCGCTTCATCTTGCGCCAGATGGAGTAGATATGCTTCGCCCGGCCGTTCACATCGTACTGGTGGATGTTCTGGGCTTCCATCAAGGCCTTGAGCGTTTCCATCACATCGTGGATATAGCGGTCACGATTGACTCGCTTCTCCGCCAGCAACTTGGCGATGGCCTTGTACTCGTCTTCGTGCAGGTAACGAAACGAAAGATCCTCGAGTTCCCATTTGATTTGCCCGATACCCAGGCGGTGTGCCAGCGGCGCGTAGATATCGAACACCTCCCGCGCCACCTGCAGGCTCTTTTCCCGGGGCGCATCCTTTACCTGACGCAAGGCGCAGGTACGCTCGGCGATCTTGATCAACGCCACCCGCACATCGTCGACCAGATTGATCAGCATCTTGCGCAGGTTTTCCTGCTGGTTGTGCTGGGTCATTCCATGGCTGGGCGCGTGGGGATAGTTGATGGCGGCCATCTGCAGCACACCATCGATCAAGCTCGACACTTCGCTGTCGAATTGCTTGCTCACGTCTTCGAGACTGATCAAGCCCTCCCGCACGGCGCGGTAAAGCACGGCGGCTTCGAGTGCGGCCTGATCCAGCTTGAGCTCCCCCAGGATATCGGCCATTTCCAGGCCCATGCGAAAACTGGACCCCGGCGCCAGCCAGGCGCGATGGGGTTTGGGCGCATCCAGCTCCAGCTGCTCGGCCAGTTCGCAGGCCCGGGCCAGCCTGGCGGGATCGCGTAGCCGGACATCTTCCTGCAGGCGTGTCAACCACTGCTGTATGTCGACTTTTCCGCTTGGCGTAAGCGGTTGGTCTTCCCGCACTTTAACCATGTGTCTTACCCATCCTGTTGGACCTCCTCCGGAACCGCGAGGCCGCGCGACCCCGCCTCTCCCGGTTGCCGTTCACTTGGTCATCCCGAGTGTTCGAACAGCACCAGCGTTTCCATATGAGCGGTGTGGACGAACATGTCCGCCACGGCCATTCTGGCGATGCGGTAGCCTGCATGCACAAGTTGTGCCGCATCCCGCGCCAGGGTCGCTGGATCGCATGAAACGTAGACTACCCGAGGCGGCGGCCTACGCGACAAGGCTCGACAGACACTTTCCGCCCCGCTGCGCGGCGGGTCCACCACGACGCTGTTCCAGGCCCTGTTCCAGCTACTGTTCCAACTACCGTTCCAGGCTCCATGACTCCCCCCATCCCGCTCTACCACCGGACGGGCACCCGGTGCCGAATTCGCTTCGCCACTGTGACACAGTAGCGCTTCCACCGCCTGGAGCTGGCTGAGATCTACCTGTTCGGCACTGACATCAAGCCGATTGGCACTGGCATTGGCCTGCAGGCGCTCTACCATGGCGGCACTGCCCTCCACCGCGTGAACGTGGGCGCCCTGCGCGGCCAAGGGCAAGCTGAAATTGCCGATACCAGCGAACAGATCCAACACACACTGACCCGGTTCCCCCGCCAGCCATTCGCTCACCGTGGCCACCATCTGTCGATTGACCTCGGCATTGACCTGGAGAAAATCTCCCGGCTGGAAGGACAACGCCACCTCGCCCAGCCTGTCGACCAGATGCGGTGGCGCACCATGCCAGTGCAACTCAGGCGTTTCACGACCCAGCCAGGTACCCAGAACGACACCGTGTTCTGCAGCGAAACGCTCCCAGCAAGCCTTGTCATGGAGATGCTCGCGCAATTGCCGCACCACGACCATGCTGGTCTCGGCGGTGGCGATGAGTTCGATATGGCCGATATAGCGCGGCGCTTGCAGCCGTTCAAGATGTTCTCGTAGCGGAGCCAGCAGCGCCTGAAGTGGCGGCACCAGCACCGGGCAGCCTTTTATATCCACCAGGCGATGACTATGGCGGGCGCGGAACCCCAGCAGTACGCGACCGTCGCCATCCACCTTCACGCCCAACCGGGCGCGGCGTCGATAAGCATCACTCTCTCCGGCCAGCAGCTCGATGGGCACGTCCACGGTAATACCTTGGCGGGCGAATAGCTCCTTGATCACTTGTCGCTTGTGATCACGCTGGGCGGTCACGGCAAGGTGCTGAAGATCGCACCCGCCGCAATGACCGAAATGTTCACAAATCGGCGTTGTGCGCTGCGTCGATGCGTGGGTCACGGACTTGAGATGAGCCTCGTCATAGCGCTTGCGGTTACGGTGAACCGCAATGACACCCTGCTCTCCCGGCAGCGCATGATCGACGAATACGGTCTTGCCCGAGGCCAGATGCGCCACACCGCGACCATCGTGGGCCAGGCGCTCGATGGTGACGCTATCGGCGCCGACGGCTTCATCAAGCACTGACGGCTTGGACGCTGGCACAGCGGGAGCGGAGCGCGCCAAGCCCGAGTGGCCCGAATGCTGCCGCGGCGGGCGGCGCTTGCCGAGCATGGCCATTTATACCTCCGGGGCAAAAAGGCCGGTGGACAGGTAGCGGTCGCCGCGATCGCAGACGACGAACACGATAGTGGCATTTTCCGTCTGCTCGGCGATGCGCAAGGCTCCCGCCAGGCTTCCACCCGAGGAGACGCCCGCCAGAATGCCTTCTTCGCGTGCCAGGCGGCGCATATGCTCTTCGGCTTCCCGCTGACCGATATCCAGCGTGACATCGACCCGAGGAGCTTCGAAAATCGCCGGCAGGTACTCCTTTGGCCAACGCCGAATTCCGGCGATGCTGGCGCCGTCCGCTGGCTGCAAGCCGACGATCTGGATGGCGGAGTTGCGTTCCTTGAGATAACGCGATACGCCCATGATGGTGCCGGTAGTGCCCATGGAACTAACGAAATGCGTCACCTTACCCTGGGTTTGCTCCCAGATTTCGGGGCCGGTGGTTCGATAATGCGCCAATGGATTATCGGGGTTCGCGAACTGGTCCAACGGCTTGCCTTCACCACGCGCGATCATGGCGTTCGCCACATCCCGCGCCTCTTCCATGCCGCCCTCCTTGCTCACCGAGATCAGCTTGGCACCGTAAGCGGCCATGGCTTGCTTACGCTCGCTGGATGCATTCTCGGGCATGACAAGCACCATCTTGTAGCCTTTAATTGCCGCCGCCATGGCCAGGGCGATGCCGGTATTCCCCGAAGTGGCTTCGATCAGGGTGTCACCGGGGGCAATCTCGCCGCGCGCCTGGGCTTCGGCCAGCATGGAAAGCGCGGGGCGATCCTTCACCGAGCCGGCCGGGTTGTTGCCCTCCAGTTTCGCCAGCAAGGTATTGTTGCGTCCGGCGCCGATTCGCTTCAGTTGCACCAGCGGCGTGTTGCCAACGATATCCTCGAGAGTGGGAAATTCCATGTCTCATTCCTTATAGTGGCGGTTGTGCTGCATTATATCGGTGCTGTCGCAGAGTGGACAGGCACCCCATCCGCCACGTTCGAATTTTCAGGCCCATTTAATGTCACTTTCCAATCGTCTTCTTTTCGCCTTGCTGGGCATCCCGTTGCTGGTTTATGTCCTCATGGCCACGACGTTGGCCGTCAACGACCAGGACATGTCACGCACGGCTCTGGAGCAGCGCTTGATCAATGCCGGCCAACTACTCGCTCCCGCACTCGGCGACGCCTTGCAGGAGGCCGACGCCCAACGCCTGGAGGCGCTGGCCCGGCAACTGCTCGAACGCGAGGATTTACGCTCCGTCACGATCTACGATGCCCAGGGCAATCGACTGTTGGCCCTGGGCCACCCGACCCAGGCGCCCCCCGCGTCAACGACGCCCCGCTTCACCCAGCTCGACACCCAGGACGTCATCTGGCGCTTAAAAACGCCGCTCATGCCCTCGACGATGCAGCTTTCCGCGGTGGCCGATACCTCCTCGTTCACGCTGCCGGGATGGCTCGAAGCGGAGGCGGACACCCGGTCACTCACCCTGGGACACTACCGCCTGCTGGCCGGTCTCGGTCTCGGCGGGCTGTTGCTGGGGCTGGTACTTTTTCTCGTCGCCTTCGGCATCAGCCGTTACGCCACCCGCCCCCTGGAACAGGCGCGCGAGGTGCTGGTGCGCCTCGACAAGGGCGACTATCGTCCGCGCATGGCACCGTACCGCCCCCGTGAGCACCGTGCGCTGGCCAGCGCCATCAATGCCCTGGCCGAGCATCTGCATCATGCCAAGCAGGACATGCAGACACAGATAGAGCAGACCACCAGCGAACTCCAGGAGTCGATGGAAACCATCGAGGAGCAGAATATCAAGCTGGACCTGGCCCACCGCTCGGCGGTCAAGGCCAATGCGGTGAAGTCGGAATTTTTGGCCAACATGAGCCACGAAATCCGCACTCCCCTCAACGGAATCATCGGATTCTGTCGCTTGCTCGGCCGCTCCTCGCTGGATACGCGGCAGAAAGAGTGGCTGCATCACGTGCATCGAGCCTGCGACAACCTGCTGATGCTGGTCAACGATGTGCTGGATTTTTCCAAACTCGAGGCCGAGCGACTCACCCTGGAGCAGGTGGATCTGGATCTCGTCTCGCTGGTCGATGAGGTGCTGGGATTGCAGGCTCCCGAAGCCCAGCGCAAGCATCTCCATCTGGTCGGGTTGGTATACGACGATGTGCCCGCTTCATTGAAAGGCGACCCGCTGCGTATCCACCAGGTACTCAACAATCTGGTCAGCAATGCCATCAAGTTCACCCAACAGGGTGAGGTCATCATCCGGGTGATGCTGGAAGCGCGGGATGGGCAGCGCGTTCTGTTGAAGGTAAGTGTCAGCGACAGCGGCATCGGCCTGAGTGAAACGCACCAGAAGCAACTCTTCGAAGCATTTTCCCAGGCCACTCCCGGCCACCCCCGGCAATTCGGCGGCAGCGGACTCGGCCTGACCATCAGCCGCCAGTTGATCCAGCGAATGGGCGGGGAAATCAGTGTCGAAAGTCAGCCGGATAAAGGCGCGACGTTCTCTTTCACACTGCCGTTGCAAGCCGGAAACGCCACCGAGCCCCTGCCTGAACTCTCCCTGCATGGCGAACGTGTCTGCCTGCTCGAAGCCCACATGCCCACGCGTCATCTTTTCCATCACCTGCTGACACGCTGGGGAGCGAAGGTGACCACCCTTGCCGAAATGGACAGTTCCCGCTTGTTGATCATCGGCGTGGAGACACAAGCCGACGGGGCTGCAGACGCGAAGCGCTGGCAGCAGGCAATCGATTCCGCCCCGTGCCCGGTATTGCTGCTGGTGAATGCCTCGCCCTTCGAGCTGCCCACGTATCGCCTACCCCATGGCGGTGAAATCCTCTGCAAGCCCTTGTCACGCATGCAGTTGGCCAATGCCGTGCAGAATCAACTGACCGCGCCAACGGCGCCCGTCGATGGTGAGTGTGCGAACCGGCAAAGCGAAACGCTGCAATTACTCGTGGTGGACGACAACACGCCCAACCGGCTGCTTTTGAAGGCCTTGCTGGAAAGTGAAAGTGTACAGATCACTCTCGCCGAGAGCGGTGAACAGGCGTTGTCGCTGGCCCAGCACACCTTGTACGACATGGTATTGATGGATATCCGCATGCCGGGCATGGACGGCCTGGAAACCACACGGGCGCTGCGCCGGCTGGGCAATGGCTGGGCGACTTGCCCCATCGTGGCGGTGACCGCCCATGTGGTCGGAAGCGAACGTCAGCAGTGGCTGGCGTCAGGGTTGGATGAGGTATTGCTGAAGCCTATCGATGAGAAACAGTTGGAATTACTGCTCAAGCGCTTTCTGGGCGTCTCACCCCGCGAATCCAACCAGTACGGCAACCAGCCCAGCCGGGAAAGCGCATCCTCGTTCACTTCGCTAGCGGTAATCGATCTGGAAATGGGCAGGCGCCTGGCTGGCGGCAGCGAGAATCTCGCCCGTGAGCAGTTGCGACGCCTGATCGATAGCCTGGAAGCGAGTGGCACCGCTATTCGGGCCGCCTATGAAGCTAGCGACAGCACCGCGCTACTGGACGAAGTGCATGCGCTGAATGGCGCCAGCCGCTACTGCGGCGTCCCCGAACTGGCACTACTGGCGGAGACACTCGAAACGCGCTTGCGAGCCGGGGGAATCGAAAGTGCCGGCACGCTGCTCGATGACCTGTATGACGCCATTGAGCGTTTACGTGCCGAGCGGCACAATCTGTAGCGTATCGTTGTCTCAACTAGACGGAGATTCGGATAGAGACTAACGCTCAAGGATGACGAAAGCGATCGCATACGCCTTTTCATCGCTGAGCGAAACATGACAGCGGCTCACGCCGACGGAAGCGTAGAACTGCCGTGCGGCCCCGGACAGGTGCAGTTCCGGCTTGCCCTGGGCATCATTGAGTATCTCTATCTCGCCCCAGCGCATGCCGTGTCGCAGCCCGGTGCCCAAGGCCTTGAGAAAGGCCTCCTTGGCGGCAAAGCGCTTGGCCAGGTAGGCGACGGGCTGGGCATGTGCTGAGTAGCGTGCTTGCTCGCGGGGGCCGAGCACACGCCGCATGAATCGCAGGCCATGGCGAGCCAGGGCCCGCTCGAAGCGTTCGATACGGGCTATGTCAGTACCGATTCCGACGATCATGGCCGACCCGCCTCAATGCAGGTGACGATGCTGACAGTCGGGCCCATGTTCGTGTTCATGGTCATGCTCTTCCAGGGCCGCTACCAATCCCGCTTCCTGACCCGAGATGATGAGACGCTTCATTTCCGCCACCGCTTCCTTGAAACCGACGAATAGCGCCCGGGCCACGATGGCATGGCCGATATTGAGTTCATTGACGCCGGGTATCGCAGCGATCGCTTCCACATTGTGATAGTTCAAGCCGTGTCCGGCATTGACCACCAGCCCATGCTCCAGCGCCAGCAAGGCAGCGCGGGTGAGGCGCTGATGCTCCTGCTGCGCGGCCTGGCTGCCTACGGGCGCCTCGGCATACGCGCCGGTATGCAGTTCGATGGTGGGGACCTGAAGCTTGACCGCCGCTTCGATCTGCTCGGGTTCGGGGTCGATGAACAGCGACACGTTGCAGCCGGCCGCCGCCAACCGGGAACAGGCGCCAACCAAGGCATCAAAACCACCCACGACATCCAGTCCACCCTCGGTGGTCAATTCCTCGCGTTTCTCCGGTACCAGGCACACATGGGCCGGGCGTATCTCTTCCGCCAGGGCCAGCATCTCTTCGCTGACCGCCATTTCCAGGTTCATGCGCGTATTCAGCACCTCGGCAAGCAGGCGCACATCGCGCGGCTGGATATGACGCCGATCTTCGCGCAAATGCACCGTGATACCGTCGGCACCAGCCTCTTCGGCGACCAGCGCTGCCTGAAGCGGGTCCGGGTAGCGGGTACCGCGGGCCTGGCGCAGCGTTGCGACGTGGTCGATATTGACGCCCAGTAGAATACGGGGGGGATGCATAAAGCCTCCAGCAGCAGAAAAAGACGAGATCAGGTTCGTGGCTTCACACAGTAGGGTCACGTCGCATGGTTCACGTGGCGTGGCGATGCCGGCGTTGGACCAGTGCAGTCATCAATTCGCGGGACCGCAAGGGTCGCGCCCCCAACAGCGGCGTCAGTGCCGCCCGCAATACCACCTTGAGGGGGCCGGCCAAGCCCGGCGCCCGCCAGTCGCCATTGTCGATCAAGCGCAAGGTGCGCCCTTCGATACCGCGGGGCGCCTCGACGAACCCGCGGCTCGCCGGCTCGAATCGATAGCGGCGCTGGGGATCGAGGGCTTCTCCTTGCGGGGTACAGAAACGCGGCGACGCATCGAGCGCTTCCAGCAAGGCGAATTCATAGTTGCGTAGCGCCGGAGCGCGCCCCACCGGGGTGGGCAAGGCGTCAAGCAGGGCGCCATAGAAAGCGAATACATCCGCTACACGCAGGGCGTTGGGCAACAAGCGGGTAGCCAGCTCATTGGCATACAACCCACAGAGTAACGCTTCACCCACCAATAGCGCCGTGCTGCCGTGAGACTCCATGACGACCAGCCGCTTGAGCTCGCCCTTGCCTTGCCAGGTGACATGCAACGGCGTGAATGGCTGCAACCGACTGCGTGCCCGCGAGCCCGGGCGTTGAACGCCGCGAGCCACCGCGCTGATACGCCCTTCATTCAGTGTCAGCAGATCCACCAGCGCACTGGTTTCACGATACGCCCGGCGATGCAGTAAAAACGCGGGTTCCGGCTGCATCGCTGACATCAATCAAGATTGTAGCCGAGACTCTTCAAGGCACGCTCGTCATCGGACCAGCCACGTTTCACCTTGACCCATAGGTTGAGCATCACTTTGGTATCCAGGGCTCGCTCCATGTCCAGGCGTGCTTCGCGGCCGATACTCTTGATACGATCGCCGCCATCTCCGATGAGGATCACCTTCTGTCCCTGACGCTCCACCAGAATCAGGGCGCTGATGTGGGTAACTCGCTCGGTCTCGCGGAACTCCTCGATCTCCACCGTCATCTGGTACGGCAACTCATCGCCCAACTGGCGCATGACCTTTTCCCGCACCAGCTCGGCGGCAAGAAAGCGCAGGCTCTTGTCGGTGATCTGGTCCTCGGGAAAGAAATGCGGACTCTCGGGGAGATGCTTGGCCACCTCCGCTTCCAGCGCATCCACCTGGGTGCCGTGCTTGGCCGAGATGGGGATGATCGCGGCGAAATCGCGCCGTGCGCCGACCTCGGCGAGCCAGGGCAGCAGGTCGCCCTTTTCATTCAAACGGTCAACCTTGTTGACCGCCAGAATCACCGGCGCCTTGACGTGCTCGAGCCGCTTGAGCACCGCCTGGTCCTCATCCGACCAGCGCGTGCGGTCAATGATGAACACCACGCAATTGACGTCACGCAGGGCCTGGGTAGCCGCCTGGTTCATGAACCGATTGATCGCCTTGTTGCGATCCTTGGACATGATGTGCATGCCGGGAGTATCGACATAGACGAACTGGGTGTCGTCCAGGGTCTTGATTCCCATCACCTGATGCCGTGTCGTCTGGGGACGACGCGAGGTGATGGATACCTTCTGCCCCAGGATGCGGTTCATCAAGGTGGATTTGCCCACATTGGGCCGTCCGACGATAGCAACGAAACCACAGGTCTGGGTCATGACGCTTTCCCCTTGCTGCTTTCCAGGCGGGTTAGAGCTTCTTCAGCAGCTTGTTGTTCGGCATGGCGGCGACTCGGCCCCTTGCCTGTCGTGTGTTCGTCCAGCAGGTCGATATGGCATTCCACCGTAAACAGTTGCGCATGCGCCTCACCCTTTACCAGCACTACTTCGTAGCGGGGCAAGGCGACCTGACGCGATTGCAGAAATTCCTGCAGGCGCGTCTTGGGATCTTTCTGAGTATCCTGCAACGAGATTCCGGCCAGGCGCTCCGCGTACCACGCCAGGACTCGGTCGCGTACCACCTCCATCCCGGCATCGAGATAGATCGCGCCGATCACCGCTTCCACCGCATCCGCCAAGATCGATTCGCGGCGGTGCCCGCCGCTTTTCATTTCCCCCGAGCCCAGGCGCAGGCATTCGCCGAATGTCATTTCCCTGGCCAGTTCCGCCAGGGTCTGGCCTTTTACCAGGCGCGCGCGCAAGCGCGACAGTTGTCCTTCTCGCGCCTGGGGGAAGCGCTCGAAAAGCGCTTCGGCAATGACGAAATTGACGATCGAATCGCCCAGGAACTCCAGACGCTCATTGTTGCGACCACCATAGCTACGGTGGGTCACGGCCAGCTCCAGCAGCGTCTCGTCCTGGAAAGTATGGCCGATTCGTCGGCAAAAAGCGGGTAAAGGATTACTCACGGTGCTCCTGGGTCATTCTCGACTTTAAAGGTTGTAATGGGGCGTGTACCGGCATCAATGAATCCCTCGTACACTCGTGAAGCTGGGCAAACCACCATCCCAATGCATCCACACGGCAAAGGCACGACCGACGATATTCTCCTGGGGCACGAACCCCCAGTAGCGACTATCGTTGGAGTGATCGCGATTATCGCCCATGGTGAAATAATAGCCCTCTGGAACTTCGATTTCGCGCATTTGCGGACCGGGATCCCGAGGGTTGTTGTAGATGAAGTGAGTCGCTTCGCTCAATTGTTCTTCAAACAACAGCTCGCGAGGATTTTCCTGCGGCCCCTCTTCGATCAACTGCTTCGGCACGGCTTCGTCGTTGACATAAAGCTGCTTGCCTTCGTAGCGAATACGATCACCAGGCAGGCCGATGACCCGCTTGATGAAATTCACCGATGGCTCTTCGGGAAAACGAAACACCATGACGTCGCCACGTTCGGGGTCGTCGACTTCCAGTATCCGGGTATGGACCACCGGCAAGCGCAATCCGTAGGCATACTTGTTGACGAGGATGAAATCCCCTACATCAAGCGTCGGGCGCATCGACCCCGAGGGAATCTGAAAGGGCTCGATGATAAAGCTGCGTACCACCAGTACTACCAGCAATACCGGAAAGAACGACCGCGCATAATCGACCGGCCACGGCTCCTTGAGCAACTTCTCGCGCGTTTTGGCATCTAGCCCTTCCATGGTGGAAGCTTCCGCGCTCGCGATACGCTGGTGCCGCTTGGGACGCCACCAGACGACATCCAACAGATAGATAACGCCGGAGACGGCAACCGCCAGCACCAGCAGAAGCGAAAAATCCATGATGAGCGAAAATCCCTAGTCGTTGACCTTGAGCACGGCAAGGAAGGCGTCCTGGGGGATTTCCACTCGGCCGACCTGTTTCATGCGTTTTTTACCTGCCTTCTGTTTTTCCAGCAGTTTCTTCTTGCGCGAGACATCGCCACCATAACACTTGGCGGTCACGTTCTTGCGCAGTGCTTTCACCGTCGACCGGGCAACAACCTGACCACCGATAGCGGCCTGAATCGCCACATCGAACATCTGGCGGGGGATCAATTCCTTCATTTTCTCGACCAGTAACCGGCCACGACCGTGGGCATGATCACGGTGGATGATCACCGCCAGTGCATCGACCTTGTCGCCGTTGATCAAGACATCCAGGCGGACCAGTTTGGCCGCTTCGAATCGCTCGAAATTGTACTCCAGGGAAGCATAGCCACGGGATATGGACTTGAGACGGTCGAAGAAGTCCATTACCACCTCTGACATGGGCAGCTCGTAGCTGAGCTGAATCTGGTTACCCAGGAACTGCATGTCCAGCTGCGTACCACGACGTTGCTCGCACTCCATGATCACATTGCCGACATACTCTTGCGGCACCAGGATGCTGGCCCGCACGATGGGCTCGCGCATCTCGTCCACATCGGCCATGTCCGGCAGCTTCGAGGGGTTGGAGACATAACTGATATCGCCATTCTTCATGGCCAGCTCGTACACCACGGTGGGTGCCGTAGTCAGCAGGTCGAGATCGTATTCCCGCTCCAGCCGCTCCTGGATGATCTCCATGTGCAGCGTGCCGAGAAACCCCACCCGGAAGCCGAAGCCCAGGGCATCCGAATTCTCCGGCTCGTACTCCAGCGAGGCATCGTTGAGCGCAAGCTTTTCCAGCGCGTCGCGGAAGTCCTCGTAATCATCGGCACTGACCGGGAACATGCCGGCGTAGACCTGAGGCTTGACCTTCTGGAAACCGGGCAGCCGCGGCACATCCGGCGTCTTGGTGTGAGTGATGGTATCCCCCACCGGAGCCCCCTGGATCTCCTTGATACCGGCAACGATGAAACCCACCTCCCCGGCACGCAGAATATCGGTCTGCTTGCGCAGCGGCGTGAAGATACCCACCTCGGTGGCTCCCCAATCCCGCCCGGTGGACTTGATACGGATCTTGTCGCCCTTGCGCAGCGTACCGTCGAACAGCCGCACCAACGACACCACGCCCAGGTAGTTATCGAACCAGGAGTCGATGATCAGGGCCTGCAGCGGAGCGTCAGGGTCGCCCTTGGGTGGTGGAATATCACGCACCAGCCGTTCCAGCAGGGCGTCGATGCCGATGCCGCTCTTGGCCGAGACCTGACACGCATCGGTGGCATCCAGACCGATGATCTCCTCCACTTCCTGAGCGACCCTGTCCGGGTCGGCCTGAGGCAGATCGATCTTGTTGAGCACCGGCAGAACTTCAAGCCCCTGCTCGACAGCGGTATAACAATTGGCCACCGATTGCGCCTCGACTCCCTGAGCGGCATCCACCACCAGCAGAGCGCCCTCGCAAGCGTACAGCGAGCGCGAGACCTCGTAGGAGAAATCCACATGCCCCGGGGTGTCGATAAAGTTCAGCTGGTAGGTCTGGCCATCCTGTGCCGTATAGTCCAGGGTCACCGACTGGGCCTTGATGGTAATCCCACGTTCGCGCTCGATATCCATGGAATCAAGCACCTGCTCTTTGAGCTCTCGCTCTGTCAGCCCACCGCACGTCTGAATCAGGCGATCCGACAGGGTCGATTTCCCGTGGTCGATATGAGCGATGATGGAGAAGTTGCGGATATGCTTGAGCTTGCCGTTGGACACGTCGTGGGACATCGAATCTGTTCTACCTTTTGGTTCGAGCCGGCCTGCAACATGGCCGGATCGGAAACGGTGTGGTGGGTGAATGGATGAAGAAATGGTGCGCCTTCACCTTCACCAAAAAGAGAATGGCCGCCATTGTAGCGAGATGCGAGGGCTAGGAACAGCAATCCGGCGGCACAAGGCCGCCGGATGGAACTACTCAAGTGTGTGATTTTCTATCGATCAGCACACCGGATGGCATCAGCCTAGTCGCTGCCCAGACGCAACGCGACGAACAGGGAGCGCCCATCCCGATACAAACGTACCGGCACGGCCCGGTCGCCAGGTAGCTCTTCAGCCACTTCTCGCAACTCTTGCGCCGAAGAAACCGAGCGATTATCGAGACTGACCAAAATATCACCGGAACGAATACCTGCCTGAGCAGCCGCACTCTGCGACTCCACCTGGCGCACCAGGACACCGCCGGAAATATCCAGACGCTCCCGCATGGCCTCATCCAGTTCATCCACCACGATACCTAGCCGGGCCTGATTGTCGGCCTCATTCTCGGCAACTCGCGTCTCGCTATCCGGCCAGTGCCCCAGCTCGACCTCTTCGGTCATTTGCTCTCCGTCACGCAGCAGCGTCAGCGTGACTTCGCTTCCGGGGCTGGTACGACCGATCAGGCGCGGCAGCGTACTGGAGCGCTCGACCTCCTCGCCGTTCACTTCCAGAATGATATCTCCTGCCTGCAGCCCGCCGTTTGCCGCCGGCCCTTCGGGGTCAAGATCGGCTATCAAGGCACCGCTGGCCTGCTCCATGCCGAAGGATTCCGCCAGATCGCGCGATACCGGCTGGATCATGACGCCCAGCCAACCGCGGTCGACCCGGCCACCTTCGCGAAGCTGCTCGGCTACGTCCATGGCCACATTGATGGGAATGGCGAACGAAACCCCCATGAAGCCGCCGCTGCGGGTAAAGATTTGCGAATTGATCCCGACCACTTCACCGGCCAGGTTGAACAAGGGCCCACCGGAATTGCCCGGATTGATCGCCACGTCCGTCTGAATGAACGGGACATAGGCGTCGCGCGGCAAGGTGCGGTTGATGGCGCTGACGATTCCCGCCGTCACGGAATGATCGAAACCGAAGGGGGAGCCGATCGCCGCTACCCACTCCCCGACTTTCAACACATCGGAATCACCCAGGCTCAAGGTCGGCAAGTCCTCGGCATCGATCTTGAGTACCGCCACATCGGTTTGCACGTCACTCCCCACCACCGTGGCCTCGAGTTCGCGACGGTCATTCAGGCGCACCAGTATCTCGTCCGCTTCCGCCACCACATGGGCATTGGTCATGATATAGCCATCTTCACTGATGACGAATCCCGACCCCAGCGACTGGCGCTCCTGACCACGCCCTGGAGCACCACTTCCCGGCGGAGTGGGAAAACGATCGCCGAAGAAGTGACGGAATATTTCAGGGACTTCCTGATCGAAACCATGCAAGGATGGCCCGCTGGGGCTCTGCACTACCCGACTGGTGGAGATGTTGACTACCCCGGGCGCTGCCTCTTCGACCAGTTGCGTGAAATCCGGCAGGTCTTGCTGCGCCTGGGCATGGCTACTCAACAGCAGTAGCGCCGCCAGACAAAGCCACAGGGTGGAGGGAAGAATCAAACGCTTCATGCAAGGCTCCTACTACGCTAGTGATACTCGAACCAGAGTGCTCGAACCAAAGGATAGTGCCACCTGCTGACACCGGAGAACCAATTACAGCTCGGCTGTCTGTTACGGAAAGTTTAACAGACCAACCGTGGCCGAAAGCGTTCCATTTTTCTGGATAGAAAATAGCGCAGGCCGCAAGCTGCGCAGGCCAAGGCGAAGAAGAACGCCACCGGCGGAGCCCATGCAGGCAATTGTAGCGCCTGCACAAGACCGGCCGACACCAGCGCCAGTAGCAGTGGTACGCCGTAGGTGAATAATGCTAACCAAGTAACAATTCTCGCCGGAATCGCCACGCTGACGGTATCGCCGATTTGCGGTGAAGGTGACGAGCCCAGCGCGACGGAGATACGCCTTTTTTCCTGCCTGGCCAACAACCCCAGGCCACAGCCACGGCCTTGCGCACATCGGCTGCAACCTTGTCGCGGTGACACTTCCACCAAAGCATGGTGCTCATCGCAGGCCAATACGACACCGGTTTCCAGCACTACACAGCCATAAGACGATTGGCATAAGCTGGTGTCGGATGTATCAGCCATCTTGTGAACCGTCGTCGAAGGTGGGATCAGAAGTGAATTCAACCGAATGCGCGATGCGTTCCAGCACGCTGGGGGGAACCTCCCCTAGCACCACGACCTGCCAGTCGCGCTGCTGATGTCGGAATGAAAGGATGGTGGCGCTGGTGACACCCAATCGGTGCACCCCTGAAGGCAGCCGGGACTCGACACCCGTGTCCGGCTCGACGAAGATGCTGACCGAGGCGAGCCCGTCGCTGAAGACCTGGTGTCGGCGTGCGGTACCTCGACTTGAGTGGGTCAAGACGGGTTGGGCGATGAATCCAGGCGGCAACCAGGCCGCTTCCCAGTCTCGCTTGGGTGCCATGCGCGTCTGATCGAATTCGACATACCCTGAATACCGTTCCGGCGCCTGGAGCTGGGTAAGCAGAAATGTTTCCAGTATGCCCTTCCCAGCATCCAGCACCACCTGCTTCAGAACCAGCCCGCTAGCGCGGTCGAGCCACCAGTGATGCTGGTAGCGTTGATCATCGCGAGGCAGGATTTCCAGACGCAAGGCCGGGCGCCCGGCAACGCGCTCCTCCTCACCCAACCGAAACTCGTAATAGTTGGCCAGGTGCTCGGCAATTGCGCCGGGAGAAGCCGCGACGTCATCATCAAGGCCCTGGGCCCAGCGAACACGCCCGACACGTGCCTGGCGCTCGAAACTGACCGGAGGTCCGTCCAGAAATTGCACCACTTGCTGCTGAACCCCATCATTGACGCGATGTGACAATGCGAGGGTTCTCGCCCCACCGTCACCTACCGTGACGGCGCGCGCCTGGAAAATATAACACTGGCTTGCCCAAAGGCTTCGTTCCAGCCAGCGCTGTGCCGAGGCAGGATTATTCCACTCTTCCAGGCGGGCGCAATCGAACCGGCTGTCGGTTGAGGCCGCACGCTCTTCCTCGGCATGAACCACATTCGTCACGGCTAACCCGACCAGGCAGGCCATCGCCAAGGTACGAAATCGGGACTGCCCATATTGGCCTAAAGACATGGCTCGCCTCGAGACATCACTTTCCTAGAGCACTCTTTACAACCGTTTTGTTCACCTTGAGCGCCACGATCAGTGTGGCGTTCATCGTCCAGATCGCTCAGCGCTGACCCAAGGGCTCGCTACCACTGGATGCACGCAGAAGCGGCAACCAACCTTCGCCACTACCGTAGGCAGCACCTTCTGCATGGCGATCAAGATAGGATTGCAACAGACGAACTTGTTCGCCATCCAACTGGAGTGCGCCCTGGTTCGGCGTGGTCGGGTTCGCCATGGAACTGCCGACATTCATCAGCTGGCTCTGGCTGGCGCGGTTGTTCATGCGAAAAGGTGTCTGTTCGAAGACGGGCATCTCGGCGGAGACGCTTGCTGTCTGGGCACCGGAGGTGGCATTTGAGGCCACGCTCGGCATGCTTGCGGTAGAACTGCCCAGATTTACCGGCTGAACCTGACGCTGTTCGGGCGAACTCGCCATATCGCTGCTGCCCGCTCCCTCACCGGAAAAACCACTGTAGAACTGGACACCGGTGATCACCATCAGCGAGACGGCAGCCGCCACTCCGGCGCCACGGGCGAAGGAAATGCCATGACGAGCCGGTACTGCGTCGTCGCGCTCCACACCCGGCGCCGGCTCATCCTGCAGTCGCGCCATGATGCCCGCCGAAAGATCGGTCGTGAGGTCGACGTCATGGTCGCGCTGCATGACACTACGAGCCAAGTGATATCTTCGCCATGTATCCGCCGCATCGGCGTCCCCCGGCAGGGACTTGAGAATCCGACGCAATTCAAGTTCATCGCTCTCACTATCCATCAATGCGGAAAGCGACTCTCGTGCGTTATGACTCATATTTCACACCCTCACTGACAAGGTCATCACCCTGTACCGTCAACAACAACCCGTCTAGCGGGCCGGCTCAGGTTCTTATGACGTCATCATCGCCGGACAGTTCAGCGACAATAACAAAACAGTTGGTTTATGTGGCGCAGCTCAACTTCGCTGCCTTCCCGCTCACGATTCGCGGCTATGGTTCGCGACTATTGCGCGATGTCGTTACCAATGGCCGAATATGCTCATCCACCGCTTCACGGGCACGGAAGATGCGCGATCTCACCGTCCCCACAGGGCACTGCATGATCTGAGCAATATCCTCGTAGGCCAGCCCGTCGAACTCACGCAGCGTTATGGCGGTACGCAAGTCTTCAGGCAGGTTCTCGATCGCCTCGAATACCGCAACCTCGAGTTGGTCGCGGGAGATTGCCGCTTCGGGCGATTCTGGATCGGCCAGGCGTCCGCTGTGATCGAGTATTTCCGCATCGACGATATCCAGATCGCTGCCCGGCGGCCTGCGCCCCTTCGACACCAGGTGATTCTTGGCCGTGTTGATAGCAATACGGTACATCCAGGTATAAAACGCACTCTCTGCACGAAATTTGCCCAATGCGCGGTACGCCTTGATAAAGGCCTCTTGAGCGACATCCTGTACTTCGGCGTGATCGTGGACATAACGGCCTATCAGGCCAAGAATCTTGTGCTGGTATTTCTTCACTAATAAATCGAAAGCGCGTGTATCACCTTGCTGGGCTCGTTCCACTAGCTGCTGATCTGTCTCCCGTGTGCCCATTCAAACACTCCCCTTGGCCCGTTGCGTCACGCCAGACACTGTTCCTTTTCGCCACGGATGGTGGGCTTTCACGACATGCAGCATAGTGTCCCTTGAGCAATCGAAAATGATGACCAGAAATCGACGACAATATAATGATGCGAAGCCCGACTTGATGATGATTGAATGGCTTCGGCGAAATTTTACTGACAAGTGTTACGCGTTGGCGACAGAGCATCAAGCCTTTCGTCGATAGCGACAAACCCAGCGGCTGACCACACCTCTCATCCTATAGTTCCGCAACAATTGATTTTTACCGCCAACGCGAGCGATAGTAGGTGGCATTCCACGCCACTCGCGCAAGCTTACAGGTAGCAAGATGTCACAACAGCAGGTCAACAACCTCAACGTTCTCGCCCAGGACGTCCTGATCACTCCCGAGTCGCTCAAGGATGCCGTTCCGCTTACCGCCACCGCCGAGCGCTCGGTAATCGAAGGCCGTCGCACCATCCAGAATATTCTCGAAGGCAAGGACCCGCGCTTGCTAGTAGTGGTCGGCCCTTGCTCGATCCATGATGTCGAGGCAGCGCTCGATTATGCCCGTCGCTTGAAGCAACTGGCCGAGGAGGTCAAGGAGAGCCTATATATCGTGATGCGTGTCTATTTCGAGAAACCACGCACCACGGTGGGTTGGAAAGGCCTGATCAACGACCCGCACCTCAACGACTCGTTCGAGATCGAGGAGGGCTTGCACATCGCCCGCAAACTGCTGGTCGATCTGGCCGAACTGGGCCTCCCGCTGGCGACTGAAGCGCTCGATCCGATCTCCCCCCAGTACATGCAGGATTGTATCAGCTGGTCGGCGGTCGGTGCCCGTACCACGGAATCCCAGACACACCGAGAAATGGCGTCAGGCCTTTCCTGCCCGGTCGGCTTCAAGAACGGCACCGACGGCAGCCTCGACGTGGCGATCAATGCCTTGCAATCCGTTGCTCACCCACACAATTTCCTCGGCATCAACCAGGCGGGCCAGGTTGCCATAATTCGCACTCGCGGCAACGCGTACGGCCACGTAGTTCTGCGCGGCGGCAACGGCAAGCCCAATTACGATAGTGTCAGTGTCGCGCTGGCCGAGCAGGAACTGAAGAAAGCCGGCCTCTCCCCCAACATCATGATCGACTGCTCCCATGCCAACTCCAACAAGGATGCGGCACTTCAGCCACTGGTGCTTGACAACGTCACCAACCAGATTCTGGAAGGCAATCATTCCATCATCGGCCTGATGGTGGAATCCAACATCGGCTGGGGCAACCAGAAGATGACCGAGGATCTCAGCCAACTGACCTACGGCGTCTCGATCACCGATGCCTGCATCGATTGGGATACCACCGTGACTGCGTTCAAGCGCATGAACGAGAAACTGGCTCCGGTACTGATCAAGCGTACCGCCGCCTGAACTAACCTCAACGGTCTGTCAATAGCGCCCTTTGGGGCGCTATTTTTGTTTTTGCTCCCCGTCCAGAACTCAGGCGATCTCGCGTCGAAACGGCGGCAAAGCTTCCAGCAGTGCCTGGCCGTAACGGCGTGTCAGGACACGCCGATCCAGCAAGGTGATGCGCCCGCTATCACTCTCCTTTCGAATCAGGCGGCCACAGGCCTGAACCAGCTTGATCGAGGCGTCGGGCACACTGATTCGCATGAACGGGTTGCCGCCCTGGCTTTCGATCCACTCCGCCAGGGTGGCGCCGACCGGATCATCCGGCACGGCGAACGGCAAGCGGGTTATCACCACATGAGTCAGATAACGGCCCGGCAAGTCGATTCCCTCGGCAAAACTCGCCAATCCGAAGATGACGCTGCCGGCATTGCGGTCCACTGCTGCCCGATGGCGCTCGATCAACTCACGCTTGGGTAGCGCATCCTGCGCCAGTACCCGCTCTCTGATTGTCGCAGGCAACGCCTTCTCCACGGCACGCAGCTGGGCGCGAGAGGAAAACAGCACCAGAACCGCCTCATTCTTATCGAGGGACGCAACGAACTTGACGATGGCGCGCTCATGCCCCTCGCGGTCGCTGGGGTCCATCGCTTCCGCCGGAATGCTGAGCAGCGCCTTGGAATAATCGAACGGGCTGGGCAGCGATTGGTAGCGATAGCGATTGGCCAGGCCCGCCCGCTCCTGAATACGCTCGAAACGCCCCAGTGCCGTGAGGGTGGCCGAGGTGACCACCGCTCCATGGCAGCGCCCCCACAAGTTCTTGGCCAGCGTGTGGGCGGCGGAAACGGGGCTTGCCGAGAACACCAGTTCCGCCTCGCCGGCCGGTCGTGTCAGATCCAGCCAGCGCGCCCGCGGCGGGGCGTCAACGGGGTCCGTTTCACTGAAGGCTTGCCATAGCGCATGCGCATCGAGGGCACGGCCATGAACCAGGGCGACCAGGGGCAACCAGCTTTCCGCCTGCTCCCGGTCCAGCCCTGTGGCTTTGTCGGGGTCAAGACTTTCGCGCAGGATATCGCTGATGGTTTCCAGATTGCGCGAAAGCTCGGCGAACATGACCAGTAATTGCCCCGCCTGCTCGCGCAATGCCTCGGGGATACGCCCGTTCTCGAAACGCTGCTGCCAGCGGGTCTCGCCTTCGTGAAGCCCATTCGGGCGCTCGGCAATTTCATGCCCTACCCGAAATACATCCCCCAACAAAGGCTCCAATCCATTGATCAGTTCCGGCAGCGTGGCCAGCAGGCGCGCCACGGTGGGCTGAACCGCTAATGCCTGGTTCAGGTCGGTGAGGCTTCCCTTGAGCATCTGCAACCAGCGCAAGCCCGCCGTTACCGCAAAGCGGTAGGCAAAGTGGGACAGCGCCTTGTCCGGCAGATGATGGCCTTCATCGAAGATATAGATACAGTCGGCGGGATCGGGAAGTATCGCCCCTCCGCCCAGCGCCAGGT
The DNA here is from genome assembly GCF_039691755.1 of Halomonas sp. Bachu 37. NCBI lineage: Bacteria > Pseudomonadati > Pseudomonadota > Gammaproteobacteria > Oceanospirillales > Halomonadaceae > Halomonas > Halomonas kashgarensis. The sequence goes on from NZ_CP137552.1 coordinate 1,398,537, forward strand.
CCGCCAGCACCAGGTCGTGGTTGGCCACGATCACATCGGCGCTCTCCATCTCGCGCCGGGCGCGAAAGAAGGCACAGGCGCCGAAATGGCCGCACCGCCGGCCGGTACACTGACGATGGTCCACGGTCAAACGGCGCCACTGATGATCCTCGATGGTCTGCGGCCAGGTATCGCGATCCCCTTCCCATTCACCGCTGCCATAGGCTTCCCCCAGTTGCGTGGCGAGCTCGCCGACATCGCCGCCCTTTTCCTGTAGCGACTGCTCGAATAGCGACAGAGTGGGATTGACCTCGGTCCCTTCCAGAGCCTGATCCAGACGCGCCACGCATACGTAACGTCCTCGCCCCTTGGCCAGGGCATAGCGAAAGGCGATGCCGCTATGCTTGGCTAGGGCGGGAAGATCCTGGTTCAGCACCTGCTCCTGAAGCGCTACGGTAGCGGTCGACACGACCAGGCGCTTGCCGCGAGCCTTGGCAATGGGCAAAGCCGCCAGCAGGTAGGCCAGTGTCTTGCCGGTACCCGTGCCGGCCTCCAGCACGCAGACATGGGTATCATTGACTCGCTTGCCGTCATCATCGCTTTGAATGTCGCCCAGGGTGCGAGCGATTTCGGCGATCATCAGTCGCTGGCTGTAACGGGGGGTGAGATCCAGCCCTTCCACCACGTTGCGGTAGGCGGTCTGGATCTCTTCCTTGAGGGTGCTATCCAGCATGGGGCTTAAAGCAATCCTTCCGGAGGATGCTCGCAGGGCAGCTTTTCGTTGATATAGCGCTCGATCTCCGGCAGCGAGAAGGCGTCTTCTTCGCCCACGAAACTGATGGAGACGCCCTTGGCACCGGCACGACCGGTACGCCCGATACGGTGGACATAGTCCTCAGGATCTTCGGGCAAGGTGTAGTTGATCACGTGGCTGACATCCTCGATATGGATGCCTCGGCCGGCAACATCGGTGGCCACCAGCACCTGGATCTCGCCTTCGCGGAAGCTCTCCAGGGTCTTGATACGCTGGTTCTGCGGCACATCACCGGACAGCATGGCGGCGTTAATACCCGCTTTCTTCAGCAGGTCGTCGAGCTTGCGCACCAGGTCGCGGCGGTTACCGAACACCATGACGCGCTCGAAGTTCTCCTGTTCAAGCAACCTGACCAGCAGGCGCTGCTTGTCGTCATCCGCCACCACGTAGACACGCTGCTCGATATTGGCCTGGTTTTCGACGGTGACCTCGATTTCGACGTGCGCCGGGTCCAGAGTCCATTGGCTTGCCAGCTCCAGAATGTCAGGGGTAAAAGTGGCGGAAAACAGGAAGGTCTGACGCTCTTCCTTCGTCGGCGTGTAGCGAATGATGCGCTTCACATCGGGGATGAATCCCATGGAAAGCATACGATCCGCCTCATCCAGTACCAGTACCTCGACTTCCGATAGGTCGATATCGCGCTTCTGGTGGAAGTCCAGCAGGCGTCCCGGCGTGGCCACGAGAATATCGACCTTCTTGGTCACGCTTTCGCGCTGCTTCTGGTAGTCCATGCCGCCGACGACACTGGCTACATTCAACTGAGTGAAACGCGCGAGGGCCTTGGCGTCTTTCTCGATCTGCAGGGCGAGTTCTCGCGTCGGAGCAATGATCAGGGCGCGGGGTGCGCCCGGCTTCTGTCCATCCGGCGCGTCTTCCTCGAGAAAGTAGGCCAACATGGAGATAAGAAACGCGGCCGTCTTGCCGGTGCCGGTCTGCGCCTTACCGACCACGTCGCCACCCAGCAGGGTCTGGCGTAACGCTTCGGCTTGAATCGGCGTGCAGTATTCAAAGCCCTGGGCGTGAATGGCACGCATCAGCGGCAGCGGCAGATTGAAGTCATGAAAGCGCCACTTGCCGGCCACGGCCGGTACCTGAAACTGGCGTAGATCCCAGTTGGACTGACGGCGGCGCGGCTTGCGACGGCGGCGCTTGGGTTTACGGTTCTGGGCCGGTGCTGTGGTCTGTTCCGACTCGCTCATAGGCTGTGTATCTATCCGTTGCAGTGGATGTTAGGCATCGAGAAGGCCATATTGTACCAGTCCTTTGCGCCAAGGGCGCGTCCTGCTGTCGAAGCTACCCTCAGGCCTGTTAGAATGGGGCCTTACTCGAGAGGAGCCCGCCATGACACGTAAAAAGAAGACCCGCTCGCTGGCGGATAAGGTGACGATTCGCACCGGAAGGCGCAAGGATTTCAAGAAATGGCGCCACGATAATCCCGACCAGGTCGCGCCTTCTCGGCGTTTCGTTGCCAAGAAACAGCAACAACGCAAGCTGCAGGCGGCACGCAAGCTCGAACGTCAGCAATCCGGCCCATCGATCTCGATTCATTCCCCTCGCGACACTTCGTCTTCCGAGCGTGGGGATAGCGAGTAATGAAGCTGGTATCGTTCAATATCAATGGGATTCGGGCGCGTCTGCACCAGTTGCAGGCGCTTATCGACACCCACCAGCCCGATGTCATCGGCCTGCAGGAGACCAAGGTTCAGGATAGCGAGTTTCCTCGCGAAGCCGTCGAGGCCATGGGCTACCAGGTGTTTTTCCATGGTCAGAAAGGCCATTACGGGGTCGCCCTGCTGTGTCGGACGCTTCCCGAACAGGTCTACTACGGTTTTCCCGATGACGGCGAGGAAGCTCAACGGCGCATGATCGGAATTCGCCTGGCCTGTACCGACGGTCAGCCCTTGACGGTATGGAACGGCTATTTCCCTCAGGGCGAAAGCATCCACCACCCCGTCAAGTTCCCGCACAAGCAACGCTTCTATGCACAGCTGTCGCAACTGCTGCACGAAAAACACTCTCCGGCAGAACGCCTGGCCGTCATGGGAGATTTCAATATCTCGCCTGAAGACCAGGACATTGGTATTGGCGAACCCAATCGTAAGCGCTGGCTAAGCGAAGGCAAGACCAGTTTCCAGCCGATCGAGCGCGAGTGGCTGAACGGCATCAAGCAGTGGGGATTGGGCGACAGCTACCGTCTCTGCCATCCCCACAACGACGACTGCTTCAGCTGGTTCGATTACCGCTCGAAAGGCTTCGCCCGCGAACCCAAACGTGGGCTGCGAATCGACTACATTCTGGTGACTTCCAGCCTCGGGGAGACGATTCAGGACGCCGGTGTCGATTACGAACTGCGCGCCATGCCCAGGCCTTCCGACCACGCACCCACCTGGAGCCGGTTCGATCTCGATATCCGTTGAAGCTGCCCCCGACGATATTTAGCGCCCTTCGCCAGGAGCTGAATGCAGGCTCGTTAACCATTGATCCTTCACCTCCGCCCCCAGCTCCCGGGCACGCTCCAGTGCCGACAAGGCCAACTCGGGGCGGTCCCACAAGTAGGCCAATTGTCCCAATTGCAGCCAATCAGCCGCTTCATCGCCATCATCGGCGAGGCGCTGCCACGCATCCAGGGCACGGTCCCGATCCTTCGCGGCCTGCCAGGCCTGGGCGAGCAGGCGACGATGGTCCCGCGTATCATCAAGTTCATTGCGCGCCAGGGCTCGTTCGAGAAATTCAGCCGCTCGCGCGGGAGTACCCGCCTGCAAATGAAGCTGTACCAGGGTGAGCAGATCCTCCGGCTCCGCCAGCGCCCCGAGACGCCAGCCTGCCTCCCATAACGCTGCAGCCAGGGCATTCTGCTCCAGACGTTGCGCCATGGCGGCGGCGCGGCGCCACTCGTCAGCGGACGCCTGCTCATCCAACGACTCGGTCAGGACCGATAGGGAACGATCGATCTGGCCGGCCCGCTGATACACCGTAACGGCGAGCGTGCGCTGCCGACGATCCGTCGATGGATCTGCCTCAAGCGCTCGAGACACCCATTCGGCGGCTTCATTCCATTTTTCCTGTCGCGCCTGAAGCCTGGCCATCTGCCACAACTCCTCGACTTCCTGCGGGTGGCGCTCGAGCCATTGACCCAGGCGTTCGATGGCAAGCTCGACCTGACCCGCCGAGAGTCGTAAACCGGCTTCCTGGTGCAACCAGCGATCTTGCTGTTGCGGTTCGAGCCCGGAGGTTTGGCGAGCCTGGTAAAGCAGATCGGCAGCAGTCTCGTGACGCTCGAGCCTGGCTTGAGCCCCCGCCGCCAATTGTAGATACAGCGCTCGCGCCCAGCGGTCGGCGGCGTTTCCCCCAGCGAGGCGCTCAGCCTGAGCCTGGCCGTGGCGGCTGACTTGCTCGTAGTCACCCTGCTCCAGCTGCTCTTGCAACGAACCAAGATCGGAGATGATATCCGCGGGCAGTGCGGGAGATGCAGCCATCACGGGCGTTATCCACCCTGTGAGTGGCAGCCACGCCGCCAGCAATCCTGCCAGTAGCCAACCCATGATCCCCCGCCTTGCGTCCATCTTTTTCACCTCAGCTTAAATTCAACTCGCTGGCGAGCACGCCGCATCTGCCCGGCTGCTTCGAACTGCCAGCGTGACACAGCAGTGCGTGCCGCTTTATCGAACACATTACGCGGCTGAGCGCTCACCACTTGGATCGAGGAAGAATCGACACTGCCATCCTGACGGATCAGGAACTGCAGCTCGACATACCCCTCCAGGCCACGGCGTTGGGCGCGAGATGGATACTCCGGTGGCACCTGGTTGGTCGGGGTGGGAGAGCCCACATCGACCGGCTCCTGAGTTGCGGGCTGAGCATTTTCCGCGACATTCTCGTTGGTGAAATCGCTGCTCGACGGTGCCGTGTCGCTCGGCGCGGCAGCGGGTTCGCTTGCTTCAGGTTCCGGCTGTGGCTCCGCTACCGGCCGTGGCTCAGGTTCGGGCTGTGGTTCGGATTCAGGCTGTGGTTCGGGTTCAGGCTGCGGCTCCGGACGTGGTTCAGGCTCGGGCTGAATTTCAGACAGCTCGGGCAAGCTGCTGTCCAACTCGGCAAGCGAAACCTCCTCCGGCGGAAGCTCGGGTTCCGGCATGGCAATAGGGCTTTCCATGGTGGGTAGCGGCTCGGGCGCAGGGGGAGGCTGACTGGGTGGCGGTGGCGCAACGTCGGGTACCGACTCGACGACCTCTTCCTGCACTTCCTCGACTACCTCGGGTGCCTCCACCATGGTCATGCTCAAGTGGACCTCCGGCTCCTCAAGGGGGGCTTCCGGGGGCGTGACCAACAACGCCAGCAACCAGAACAGAACCAGCGCCAGCCCCGCCCCACCGAGCAAGGAAAAAGGCACTCGTGTCATGAAGCGCTCCTGGTGGCCGCCACGGCCACCTGGTCCACTCCCGCCTCGCGCAACCGATCCATTACCTCGATCAAGATACCAGTGGTGGCATCCCGATCCGCCTGGATGACCACGGCCCCTTCATCGCTGACCATATCGGCGACAGTATCTCCCAATCGATGCATATCCACCGCCTGGCCATCCACCCAAACAGCCCCCTCGGGGGTGATAGCGACCATCACCTGGGCGTCCGGACGCGGTGTGGCGGCACTCGATTCCGGCCGCTCGATCTCGATACCACTCTCCTTGATGAAACTGGTGGTGACGATAAAGAAGATCAACATGATGAACACCACATCCAGCATCGGTGTCAGGTTGATTTCGGTATTCTCGGCGTTATCGGCACCGATACGGCGTCTACGCATGCGTATCCTCCACGGCACGTGCCAAGCGATCATGCAGGCGCTGGTCTTCGCGGCGAATGACATGTTCCAGCCGGCTGATGAACAGCAAGCCAACCACTGCCACCGCCATGCCGGTCAAGGTCGGCAGCGTGGCACGAGCCACGCCGTCGGCCATGGCGCGCGCCTGATGGGTTTCACTCAAGGTAAGGCTGTCGAACACCGTGATCATCCCGGTTACCGTGCCCAGCAGGCCGAACAGCGGACACAGCGCGACCAGCAACTTCAACCAGGGCAAGGGCCGGCGCAGGCGCATGATCAACTCGTCCGCCCATACCTGGCGCAAGGTGCGGGCACTCCAGCTGCGGTGGTCTTCCCGCGCCGCCCACCGCTTGACCAGCGAACGGCGGGCCATGCGCCAGGTCACGCGGTAGTACCACCAGCGCTCCAGAGCCATGCTGAACAGCACTACCGCCAGCACCGCCAGCACCACGAGTACCGAACCGCCCGCCTCGAGCAGGCGCTGTAGAGGTTCAAGCCATTGCTCGATCAGCATCTCGGTTCACCGTGTGGGGTTGGTATGGCGAGCGCGATTCCAGGTGCTCGGCCAGGGTGGCACTCGCCTGGCCTTCGACGATATTGCTCAATTGGCGACTTCTGCCCGCAAGCGCGGTCTGGGCGAACAATAGCGGTACGGCCGTGACCAGACCCAGCACCGTGGTTACCAGCGCCTGACTGATGCCGCCCGCCATCAGTTGCGGATCTCCCGTGCCGAATACCGTGATGGATTGAAATGTCACAATCATCCCCGTCACCGTGCCCAGCAGGCCCAGCAGCGGTGCCACGGCGGCCAGCAATTTGACGATCGGCTGGCCACGCTCCAGGCGCGGAAGTTCCGCCAGCACCGCTTCATCGAGGCGTGCCTCCAGGGCTTCCGGCGCCTGATGATTATCCAGTGAATAAAAACGCAACAGGACACGCCCCAACGGGTTATCTTCCTGCAACTTGTCCAACTGGCGCCGTTGACGCCGCACCTTGAGCGTTACTCCCAGTAGATAGATGTACTGCAACAAGGCAACCAGCAGTCCGAACAGCCCCAACGCGACCACGACATACCCCACGGCACCGCCCTGATGGAAGCGCTCCAGCAAGCTTGGCTGCTGAGCCAAGGCGGCCAGCACCTGCCCTTGGGTCGGGTCGATTGCCACTTGGCGGGTTTCGCCCTGGAAAAACGCCGACAAGATATCGGCGACCTCCGGCGGGGTGCGAGGCGCCACGGTCAGGGTAGAGTCACCTTCGTCCCGCTCCAGCAGATCGCGTTGGGTAAACGCGGCAAAGTCACCCAGGCGAATAACATCTCGGGTTTCGATTACCCCATCGGCATCGGCTACCGGCGCTTGCTGCTTTTCAATGGTGGCGGTTTTTGCCGTCAGGGCCATTAGTCTGTCGAACAGTTGCTCTATATGACGCCCCTCCAGCACGTCGACGCCGTCTAGCCGGGGCGGCAGCTCGGTCTCGCCAAGATTGATCCAGCTTCCGCTCAAGCTCTCGCGCAGCTCCGTACTGTGGCGGGCCAAAGCGTCGAGAATACGATCGAAGTCCTCACCCTGCTCCGCCTGGCGGGCATCCAGCTCTTGCTGCAGCGCTTGCTGCTCATTGCGTTGTGCTGCCAGGGCTTCCTGCTCCTGCTGCGCCTGCTGGTTGGCCTCACGCGCGTCCTCCAGTGCCGTTTCCAGAGCCTGACGATCATCCAGTAGCTCGCTCAGGCGGGTCTGGTCGCGCATTTCCGCCGCTTCTCGCGCTTCCCGCAATGAGGTCAATGGTTCATCCTGAGCAGAGGCCGTCGCCACCGACAGCGCTGCACCCGAAATGCCAACCAGGCAGCTCAGCGCCATGGCGTTTAGTCGTTGGCGCAGCGTCATAAGTCAGCCTCTGATTGAGTCAAGGATGATTGCGTCGAGGATGATTGAGTCAGCGGCTGTGAAACCGGAAGCGTCAACAGGGTGGGAGCACGCTGGTCACGCGCCAGACGCAACCCTTCCCGCACTTGATTGCGTTCGGAGCCATTCAGCGCTTGCCAGGTTTGCTCCTGCGACCGCCAGACGCCGCCTTGGCGGCCATTGGGAGAGAGGTAGTAAAGCCCCACCCGACCGACTCGCAGGTAGTCCACTTCGCGTACCTGTCCCTCGTCGTCTTCCAGCCGGCCACGCCAGGCATCCATCTCGCGCCCGTACTCGAGCTCGGCTCGCCACGCCTCCAACAGAAGCTCGAAGCGCTCGGCGCTCGAGAGGGAAGCCGCGTCGCCTACCGTTTGCAGACTTGCAGCCCGCGCCAGACGCTCTTCTTGCAGGAACGGCAAGTCCTGCTCGATCCACTGCTTCAATTGTGTCGCTATCTGTTGTTCGAACCGGGGCAGCGCCTGGCGGGTCTGGTCGAGCGTGGCCAGCGCCGTCTCGCGCTGCTGTTGTTTTTGCGCCTGTTCGGCCAGGCGAGCCGCCGTTTGCGCGTTTTGCTGCTCTAGATGCCGGGTCTCGCGTTCGAGGCTACGCAGTTCTTCGAGGGCATCGCGGGTTTGCTGATCAGCGGTGTCAATCTGTTCCTGCAGTGCAGCCTGGGCTTGCTGGGCGTCATACGCCTCGCGGGTCAGCGACTCCTGGGCTGTTAGCGGCGAAAACCACATCACGCCGACTAGCAACAACCAGCCGGAACGCGCCAATAACTTGGGCTTCACGTCATTTCTCCAATAACTCATGGGCCAGACGTTTCCATTGAAATAGGGTAGAAACAGGATCGAATAAGAACGATTGGTATTCATGCTACGGGTATACAAGGGTACCAGTAAAATAATAAATGACAATATTTATCATTAACGCCCACAGTGTGCTCCGCCCTGCCAGTGTCACGGTTTGGGTGCATAAACAGTGGCCATTTGCTGGTGCATCTAGAAAGCGTAAGCTGAACTGAACCCAAATTTTTATTCTGGAGGCCAACAATGAGCACAACTTACCCTCTAGCTGACAAGTTCCTGGCCAACACCCATGAGGTGGAGAACCAGCCGCCGCCGTTGCATGACTACAATAGCTATCTTAGCGATACCGCCCTGCGGGAAGCGGTGGCACGTGAAGAGGCCTCCTGGGCCGAGGACGACCTGGAGGCCTTCGGCGCACTGGCAGGCTCCGCCGACAGTATCGAGCTCGGATTCCAGGCCAACGCCTTCAAGCCCCAGCTCACTACCCACGACCGCCATGGCCATCGCATCGACCAGGTGGAGTTTCATCCGGCCTATCATCAGCTCATGCAGACCGCCATCCGCCATGGCCTGCACTCGAGCCCTTGGCGCGACCCCAAGCCGGGTGCGCATGTGGCCCGCGCGGCCAAATACTACCTGCATACCCAAGTGGAAGCGGCCCATGGCTGCCCTATCACCATGACCTTCGCCGCCCTCCCCGCGCTAAAGCATCAACCGGATTTGTACCAGGCGTGGGGAGACAAGGTGACCGCCCTCCATTACGACCCGCGTAACGTGCCGCATACGCAAAAACAGGGGTTGACCCTCGGCATGGCGATGACCGAGAAACAGGGCGGCTCTGATGTTCGCTTGAACAGCACCCGCGCCTACCCCGTGGGTACACCCGGATCGGGCCAACCCTATGAACTGGTGGGACATAAGTGGTTCGTCTCGGCCCCCATGTGCGATGCTTTTCTCGTTCTGGCCCAGACAGAACATGGCCTAAGCTGTTTCCTGCTCCCGCGCTGGCGCCCCGACGGCAGCAAGAATCCGCTGCAGATACAGCAACTTAAGAACAAGATGGGAAACGTAGCCAACGCCTCCAGCGAAACCGAACTGCGTGGCGCCTACGCCTGGATGGTGGGCGAGGAAGGTCGCGGTGTGCCCACCATCATCGACATGGTGGCCATGACCCGCTACGACTGCATGATCGGATCCTCCGCTGGTATGCGCCAAGCTGTGGCGCAAGCGATACATCACGCCGACCACCGTCACGCGTTCGGTGCCGTATTGAGCGATCAACTTGATGCGCAACGTACTGGCCGACCTGGCATTGGAGAGCGAAGCGGCTCTCGCCCTCACCATGCGTGTTGCCCGCGCCATGGATAACCAGGACGATGAGCACGAAAAACTGCTGTCGCGCCTGGCGACCCCGGTCGGCAAGTACTGGGTCTGCAAGCGCACACCGAATCACGCCTACGAAGCCATGGAGGTGATCGGCGGAAGCGGCGTGATGGAAAATCACATCATGCCGCGCCTGTTCCGCGAGTCCCCCATCAACGCCATCTGGGAAGGGAGCGGTAACGTTCAGTGCCTGGATATCCTGCGCGCGATCGGCAAGCAGCCGGAAGTGCTACAAGCGTATCTCAGCGAAGTGAACAAGGCTCGTGGAGGCGACCCGCGGTTGGACCGTTTCGTCGATCAGCTGCAAGAAAGCGTTACCCGTACCGATGAACTGCAATATCGCGCGCGCAACTTGGCCGACCGCCTGGCCCTGGCGCTTCAGGGCAGCCTGCTGGTCCGCCACGCCCCGAACCATGTAGCGGACGCCTTCTGTGCCAGCCGGTTGGAAGCCACTGGCGGGCTGAACTACGGCACTCTGTCCACGGGGCTAGATTGCGCTGCCATCCTTGACCGCGCCAGGGCCCGAGCATGAGGCTACTTCGGCGAAAGCGGCAACGAAGATAGCGTGGGAATTCTGGGGCTATGCACGAAATGGCTATTCGCCTGCCACTTCATAGAAGCGGCCCGTTTTATCCAGGCTGTATTCGCTAAAATCCCGCGCTAGATAAAGCGAACCCGAATAGACGCTTTGGGCTTCCTTGCGGATGTCCTCAATGGATGGCGACGCATGAGGGCTTAGCTGGTAACGGGGGCTAAAGTGCGTCAGCACCAGGTTGGGGAGCGCTACCGATTCGGTAAATGCAGCGACCAGCTTGGCGTAGCTATGCCCCACGTCACCGGCCTTCTCGGCCATTGCTTCGGTGTAGGTGGCTTCATGTACCAGCACCTGCGCCCCCGCGCACGCCTCATACAACAAGTCGGGCCGGTCGTTGTCCCCGGCAATCACGACTTTTCTCGGCTTGTGTTTGAAGATCAAGAACTCATGGCTTTTTAACCGCTCGCCCCCAAACTCAACATCAAAGCCTTGCTTCAACTGCCCCCACAACGGCCCTCTGGGAATCCCCTTCTGCGCTAGCTTATCCACGTCCAAGGCAGCATCCATCTTTGTCTCCGTAAACCCATAAGCATAGGACGGCGCCCTGTGTGAAAGTCCGAACGTGGCCACCGCCATGTTCTCAAACTCGAGGCTGGGCAGGTTATCCGAGGCGATAAATTCCAGGGCGAAGGGCAAGCAAAGCTGTGTAGCATCAAAAGTAGCGTCCAGCCATGCCTTGATGCCTGCGGGCGCGACAATGGTCAGCGGTGCTGTCCGGCCACCCATTCCCGCACTCGCCAGTAGGCCCGGCAGCCCATAGCAGTGGTCGCCGTGTACGTGGGTAATAAAGATGGCTTTCAGAGAATGGAATGACAGCTTCGTGTGCAAGACCTGATGCTGGGTGCCCTCCCCGCAATCGATCAGGTACCAGCCCTTCCCCTTGCTCTCTCGCAACGCAACCCCAGAGACGTTTCTCTGCTTGGTGGGGACACCGGCGGAGGTGCCGAGGAATATCAGCTTCATAGCGCGTCCGTGATCTCACTTCAAGACCAAGGTAATGAAGGCTACCACCCTAGGAATTAGAGTTTGGGAAGTAAAAGGACACAACCAACGTTACCAAAGGCAATGCGCCTATTTTTATTAATTCAAAAATTGAAGATAGCGCTTGGTTCGTTGGAAAAAAATCCATAGGCAACAAAAACGCCTATGCAAACAATCCCGAGCCAGCAAAGAACTTGCTTTGCAAACTTGAGCCTATCGCTTTCATCTATTGTTACCTTGCTGTCTTGGGTAAAGACAGAATTGATATCTACATTGCCTTCATCAGCCATTAGATACCAACCACTCGCCCGATTGCCTGGAGTTGGTGGCTCTGCGGATCTTCGCGGACGATACCGAGAGAATTCCCCTTAGCCTTTTCCTGTTCAGCAACTGACAATAGAGCAAAGGCCCTTCTCATTGCTTCAGCCTTCGTGATTCCCTCTTTACGGGCAATTTCCGTGAGCCTATCGCTAATTTCTTTAGATAAATCAACGGTCAACCTAGACATACTGCTTTCCTCTGCAAGTCGTATTCCCAAAGGATAGCACTACATTAAAATTACTGCAAATGTACTGAAATTCCGCACTACATGAAAGACTCATAACGCTTTTGTTCAGCGGCGACCTTTTTGTAGCGAAGCGGAGAAAAGGGCGTCCGGTGGAGGGCCGTTAGGCCCGGAGCGAACTGCAACTACTTGTTAACAAGCATCTGACTTACACGCATTTTCCTGACCCCACGAGTAAATATCTCTTCCAAATCTCAAGGTAGCGAAAAACGGCAATGAAACGATGAAATAAAGAGAACGTTCCCAAACACTGTCGAAAACAAAAATTGATGATAGCAACAGGTATCCGATTCCTAGCAACGCCCCAGCAAGTAGAGAGCTGAACCAAATATTAGAAACGACTAAGCAGGGATATTTTGAGGCAGCCATTGCAGTTTCCGAGTCATCAATATCACCCAGTACCTGCAGGGCTCTACTCGTCGAAAACCAAGCTGTCATGCCCGAACCAATATACAAAACCAGGAGTACGATCTGGAGAGACTCCGCAGAGGTGAACTCGACATTCAAAAATGGAACAGTGGGAAGCGGCTTACCCTCATCCAGATGCCCCAAGTAATGCACTATCCCCGCTATCAAAAGTCCCAAATAAATAGATCGTTGGGTAAGCTTTAGAGACTCCCGAAAATTCTCTACCTGAATAGTCAGAATTGGACTCAATATTCCCTCCTCGGGGGTTGTTAACAGTGATTATACGTCCCGCTATATAACCCTAATGAACGTGAAGGCAAATTGATTGGTGTTATATAGCCACAAAAATGACTCCACCCCACTGATTCTGCTGAAAGAAAAGTCAATTTTGGCAACATAGCCAGAATTCGCGTGACTTCGCGTTTTGCCCGCTTCAATCATACTGAACGCAAACACACAACGCGGCAATGCGCATTATGTCGACGGGGGTTGCCTCACACCAACGCCACGCGCTCCAGTTTTTCACCCAACCACTGCTGCCTTAGCCCGCGCTGCTGGTCGAGTAGCAGCGTTAGATACGGCTGTAGCGGATGTGCAGCGGGTAGTTGGTCGCGGTGGCGTTGCAGGCGTGGGCGGTATTCGAGCTGTTTCGCGGGGTCGTGGAACGGGGTGGCCTGCTCGGTGAGCCATCCCAGCGGCGAGAGTAATAAGTGCGAGGCGCCGCCGGAAAGTGCGATGCTGACGCCTTTGATATCGAAATCGCCTGCATAAAAGTGTGGCTTTTGGGTCGCGTTCCAGGCGCTGGCGAATTGCTTGAAGCCGCCACCATAGTGGCTATCGCCTCGGTAAACGATCAGTGGATTAGCGTAGCCGCTTAACGCTGGTAGTTCCGGCGAGAATTCATAAAAGCTGTCTAGGTTTTCAACCTGCACCAGTACATCGCACTCTTCGAGGTCGATGTCGCGCCAGCCGACGTCGTGCATCGAGCGCGGCTGGGCCGACAGCCAAGCGGGTGTGCTGGCAGGCGTGTTCACCAGCACCCGCTGGGCGCGCGGGCCTTCGCGGTTGGTTTTATCTTCGTTGACGCCCTGCTCCGCTTGCGCTGCGCTGGTCAAGCCGCTCTGCCATTGCCCGATGGTGGTCAGTCGTTGGCTTTCGAGCGCGGCGTTCACCTGCTGGATAAGGGCGCGATCAAAGCGCAGGGTTTGATGACGTAGCCCGGGGCCAAGCTCAATGTGTTGCTCATCACACCAGTGAATGAAGTCCGCTACCCACTGCTGGCTGCGTTTCTTGTCGACCCACGTCTGCTTGCGCAGCTGGCGATCCACGTCGCCAAGCTTGCTGTAGACCTTGGCCGTGAGTGTCTGATCATTCATCGTTACACCGCCAGGCCTAACGAAACGTCACGAATCAATTTCACATCGTTGTAGGCGCTCGTCCGCTCTTCCTGCTGATAAAGGTGAAACGCGCGCTGCTCGCTGTGCGGCAGGCCTTGGTGCTCGGCAATAACCTGGAACAGCCAGATTTCGGCAGGCCATTCAAGGCCGCTTTGGTGCAGGTAATCCAGGGCGCTGATAGGGGCGTGCTCGGCGCGGTCTACCACGTTGAGGTAGAAGGTTTCGACGTCATCCTTGAGGGCCTGCTGGCGAGCGGCGACGAGCGTGTCTTCGACGTGTTCCGCCGGGCGTGCCGCGGTGACCGGCTGGGCGGCACGTGACGGGGTGGGCACATTTTTCAGCAGCGCGCTGAGGGTGGGCATGTCCTGGGCGCGGTCCAGCGCCACGGCCCCGGCGGCGGTAAGGGGTGCTGCGTGATTGAACAGCACGGGCACCTCGCTACGGCGGGCGTAATTGCCGGGGGTGAAGTTGGGATGCTCGCGCAGGAAGGCGGCCATGCCTGCGACCAGGCGGCTGCGTGCCTGCATGCGGCGAAAACGCGCCATCAACTCGATCAGGCGGTGCTGCACCTCACGCAAGCTGGTGTAGTGCTGGCTGAGCTGCTGTTGCAGCTGGCTAATCAACACCTTGCGCAGCGTGCCGTCGCTGCCCACCAGTTCGATCAACTCGTCAAAGTCGATCAGCTCCAGCCCATCGAGCAGGCGGACCACCTGCTTTTGCGCGCGGTCGTTTTCGCGCACCTTGTCGTTGAGCTGGCTGACAAAGCCGAAATCGCTGTTGAGCCGCTGCCACAGGCTGTCGATGGCGTCGGCAAAGCGACCGTTCATGTCATCCACCGCCTGGCGCAGGCGCAACAGTTGCTGCTCCTGCTGCCAGTAGTCGCCGCGGCTGCTGGAATCGCGATAGCTCTCGATCAGGCTGCGGATCAGCTCCAGCGCCTCGGCCACATCCGCGTTGACGTGGCGCCGGGCTTCATCGGCGACCATTTCGGCGATTAGTTCGCGCACCTTGGGGGTGAGTTTGATGCCGCCCTGCTCGTCGGGCCGCCAGACAATCCGCGCGCTCAGCAGCTTGCGCAACGCGGTGTGGCTCAGCCCATCCAGGGGGACGTGATCGTTGGCGTAGCCCTGCATCAGCGCCTCGGCGTGGCGGCCCAACAGAGCCAGGCGCTCTACCCCAGTGGTGATCAGGCGGCTTTCCAGTCCTGGCGTTTCCGCGTCGTTCACAGTAGCGACTCCTGCGTATCCTCGCCCTCGGCCTCCACTGGCAGATGCTCTTCATCGCGAATAAAGCGCACCAGTTCGAGCAGGTAGTCGACCTTGCCGGTGACCAGGAATACCTGGCGATCGGCGTGAGGCTGCAGCAGGTAGCCGTGCTCCCTTAATCGCTTGAACACCTGCTTGACCTGGGCATCCAACTGGTCGCTTTGGGAACCGAAGAAGCTGTCGGTAGCGAGGCGCTCGATGCGCTCGCGCAGGCTGGGGTTATCCTCGCTTTTGGCCTGCAGCTCGCCGGGTTTGAGCACATCGCCGGGGGACAGCACGCTGTCGCGGCCCAGGGCTTCCTGCACGAGCTGCAGCCATTCCAGCAGCGGCAACAGGCTGTTGACGGTGTCGCCCAGTTGGCGGGCGAGCTGGTCCCGCGCGCTGTCATCCAACTGACGCCACGCAAGGAAATACACGCCTTCCTCCAGGCTGCTGGCCACGCGGCGGTTGAGCGGGCGCAGATAGCTGTCGATAGCCTCGCGCGTGGCGTCATCCTGCAGGCGCTTGAAGGCACTTTCATCGCTCACGGCGCAGATAAACTCGCCCGCCAGCAGCCGTTCCAGCAGCGGGCCATGGGGTAACAGACTCATATCGCTCATACCGGCACCTCCTCATGGCGGGCTCTGAGCCGCTCGGCCAGGCGGCTTTGCCGGGGCTCGATGCGTTTTAGCCGCCGTTTGGCGGGGGCGTCGGCGTCGCGGTCGATCAGGTAGCGGTTGGCGAACAGTAGCAGCACGTCGGATTCCGGGTTGGGGAAGGCGCCGACAATATGAATCTGGTTGCTGTCGCAGGCCTCGAACAGCTTTTCAACGTTGTGGTAGGCCAGCGTGCCGATCTCGTCGATGGGCCAGTGGATGGCGATCGCCGCCCGCCCGCGCAGCAGCCGGGTAAACGCCAGCAGGAACTTGCACAGAATCAGATACGCCATGCCGTGGCTGGACGATTCCAGCAACTGGCGGTCGTTCTTGATGATCAGGTCGGTGCCGCCTTCGTTGAGGTGCAGCTCCAGGCGCAGCAGGCTTTCGAAGCTGTACTGCTGGTCGCTGCGCAGCAAATCGACCACGTCCGCCAGGGCGTTGAGGTAGTCGTCGCTGGGCAGGGTCTGCTCGGAGTCGCGCCACACCTTGTAGCGCTGGGCGAACAGCTTGAGCGGGTCCCAGAAGCCGAGTTCGTCGATGGTCGACTGGATGCGCACCTCCGCCTTGCTGATACCTTCCAGGCGCAGGTCGTCGGCCACTTCATCCGAGAGGCGCTTGCTCTGGGCGCTGATGCGCCGGTTCAAATCGCGGAACACGGTGAAGAACTTATCCAAGTCGTCGCTTAAGTTGCGCCCCTGCTGAATCAGCTGTTGCTGCTGGTCTTCGAGCAGTTTGAGCATACCGCCCAGCAGTGGCAGCAGCGCCCGCGGGTCGTCGGGGTCGGCAAGCTGAGCGCGCTCGCTTTCCAGCACATCGACAAAGCTGGTGCTGGCCCCCTTTATCAGCTGGCTCTCCGCATCCTGGCAGCCCTTGCGCAGCGTGTCGCGCTCCTGGGCCCGGCGCGAGAGTGCCTGGCGGGTGCGCGACAACCGCTCGGCGACATCGCCGGGGGCCTCCTGCTGGGGCGTGGCGTCCGAGGTCAGCGTGAGTTCATCGAGCTGCTTGAGCAGCGGCTTGAGGTCGTTGAGCATCTCGTGACTTTCGCGGCGCCTGGTTTCAAACGCGGCGACGTGCTGCTGGTGGGCCGCCTTGGTGGCTTTGAACGCCTTTTGATGCTGCTCGCGTTGTCGCTGGGCAGCGTCTATCTCACGGCTTAAACGCCCTTCCTGCTCGACCAGTTCCGGTTTGCGCTGCCCCCAGCTCACCCGCATAAAGCGCTTGTAGGCGTCCAGCTCATCCTGACGGGCGGCGGTGTGGCGGATGTGTTCGTCCAATTGCTGCAGCCGGGCGCGGGTATCCCGCAGTTTTTCCGGGTCGACGCCCTGGGCCTTCAATTCCTGGTCGAACGCCTCTTCCAGCTCAGCGCACTGGCGCTTGTGCTCGGCTTTTTGCTCAATGAGCTGGGTCTTGTGCTGCTGAATCTGCCGGTCGATGGTAGTCAGCTGGCTTTGCGCATCGGCTTTTAACTCCAGCAGTTCCGCCTGATAGGCGGCGTTTAGCTTGTCCAGCGCGGTCTGGCGTTCGTCGCGCAGGGCTTGCTGCTGAGCTTGTTGTTCGGCCAGGGCGGCTTCGTGCCCGGCCTTGCGCTGGCGTTGCGCCTGGGCATGGCGCGCCTGGCACTGGCGGCGGGCCTCCTGGGCGTATTCGACTTCCTCATCGGCGCGCTTCACCGCCAACTGAGCCTGGCTTAGCGCTTCATCGGCGGCCTGGACACGCTCGTTATGCCGCTTGAGCTGCCTTTCGCTGTTGCCGAGCTCGGCTTCGGCGCGCGCCACGGCGTCGTCCGCCGCTTCAATGGCGGCGAGCAGGCTGGCTTCATCCTGGGCGTAGTCCGGCGGCTCGATCAGCTGGGTATCCAGCTCCAGGCCGTAAAGGTCGTCACTGGGTGACTCCGTCAAGGTCGGCGAAAGGTCCCGGCGCTCCAGCAGCTCCGGGGCAATCACCTTACCCAGCCGCTGTTCCCATCCGGGCAGGTGGTAGCGCAGAAAATGCCGCAGCGATCCTTGCGCGGGGTCGCGCTGGCGGTGCAGCGCCTGGCTGGTTTGCTGGGCGCGGGTAAGCGTTCGGCGGGCATCCGCGTGGGCCTGTTCGGCGCTATCGCGTTCGCGCTTCAGGCCATCCAGCTCGCGGCGCTGGCTTTCCCGCTGGCTGCTGGCAGCGTTGTGGTCGCTTTGCGCCTGGTCGATTCGCGCTTGAACCAGGGCGGCCTCTTCGCTTTCCTCCGCCGTCAGACCGCTGTGGCTAAGCGCGGCTTTCAGCGCCGCCAAGCGCTCAACTCCTTGGTTGAGGCGTGCCTGAAAGTCGGCTTCTGCCTCTTCACGCTGGGCCTGGTTGCGGGCGTCCAGATGGCGCTGGGCCTCCCAGTGGGCTTCCTGATGCGCGGCCTTTTCTTCGTTGAGGCCATCGACCAGCCCTTGTATTTCTTCACCCTGGCGGGCCAGCGCTTCGCCCAGCTCACGCAGCCGCTCTTCCTTGAGGATTTGACTTGCCTGGTTGGCCTCTTGTAAGTCGGCCAGATGGCGTTTTAGCTGCTCGAACTGCTCGCGTTTTTGGGGCAGCGCGTTGAGGTCACGCTCAAGGGCGGGCATGTCCGCTGCCTCATAAGCTTCAAATTGCGTCTGAAGGTCGCTCAGGTCACGCTGGGTTTGCTTGAGGCCGCTTTCCAGCTCGCTAAGCTGTTCATTCAGGTCATCGCGGGCCGCCTCGTAGGCGTTCTTCTCGTCGTCGAATGCCTCTTGTCGTGCGCCCATTTCGGCTTCGGCATCGGCCAGGGTGCGCTCGATGTGGTGGCGGTCGGCTTCCAACTGCGGTTTCAGCTGCCAGAGTGCGGCCTCCACATCCGCCAGCTCACGGTCAACGTCGTGCAGCTTGGCAAGCGAGCGTTGCAGCGGCTCCAGACGCATGGATTGGCGCATCTGGTCGATCCACTCCCGAGCCTTGGCGCTGCGGATGCGGGTCACGGGCAGCTCGACGCCGTCCTCTTCAAAGATCGCCGCCAGCATGGTCTTGAGGGTATCCATCTTGCCCTCTTTGGCATGCACCGCCGAGACCAGCTTTTCGATATGGCGGATACGGTGATCGGGCTTGACCAGGCTGAACTGCGCGGCCAGCTGGCGCAGCTTGAGGGCGTCCTTACGATTGCCGTAGGGCATGATGCCTGGCGTGGGGGTAAAGTCGTTCTGGATTACCGCGCGATATTCCGAGGTGGCCGTGAGCTTGAACGAGACGTTGAGGTTCTCCCGGCGCAGGCCGTTGGCCCACTGGGCGTACTCCAGCGCCACCGCACCACTTTCGCTCTCCACCAGATAATCCTCTGGCCGGTAAGGCGCGCCGACGAAGCGGTACTCCACCCCGCCTTCGGCTTTGCGGGTCAGCACCGCCTGGCAGATATTGCCCGCTTCGCGGCGATATTCGTACACCAGGTAGCTGTTGCGATGAGGCAGGTAAAACGCATCGAACTTCATGCGGGTTTTAGGCACTACCTTATTGGGTAGCTCGCCGTAGAACACCGGCACCAGGCGCTGTAGCGTGGTCTTGCCGGAGGCGTTGGTGCCGCAGATATTGGTGTGGCCATCCACACTCAGTTCCACCACCCCTTCCAGGTGGCCGTGAATCATCACGATGCGTAGCAGGTGGGCCATGCCGTGTCCTTGATCGTCAAACGCTCGAAAACGCTATCTTGCCAGTTGGCCCCAAGACACACCAGACACGACACTTGGGACGTGATGTCGCGTCTTCAAAGCGACATCACGTTCACTTGCCTCCCGAAGTATCCGCCTCAGAATGCCCAGTCTTCGTCTTCGGTCGTTACCGTCTTGCCGATGACATAGGACGAACCGGAACCCGAAAAGAAGTCGTGATTCTCATCCGCACTGGGGGAAAGCGCCGACATGATGGTGGGATCGACATCGGTGACACTACTAGGGAACAGCGCCTCGTAACCAAGATTCATCAACGCCTTGTTGGCGTTGTAGTGAAGGAACTTCTTGACGTCCTCGGTCAGGCCGACGTCGTCGTAGAGCGACTCGGTGTACTTCACCTCGTTGTCGTACAGCTCGAGCAGCAGCTCGTAGGCGTAGTCCTTGACCGCTTGTTGGCGCTCCGGTGACGCCTCCGCCAACGCCAGCTGGAACTTGTAGCCGATGTAGTAGCCGTGTACCGCTTCATCGCGAATGATCAGGCGGATCAGGTCGGCGGTGTTGGTCAGCTTGGCATGGCTAGACCAGTACATCGGCAGGTAGAAACCGGAATAGAACAGGAAGGATTCCAGGAATACGCTGGCGACCTTGCGCATCAGCGGGTCATCGGCGCGATATCGCTCGAGAATCAGCTCCGACTTGGCCTGCAGGGTCGGGTTCTCCTCGCTCCAGCGGAAGGCATCGTCGACGTCTCGTGTGGCACATAGCGTGGAGAAAATGGAGCTGTAGGAGCGGGCATGCACCGATTCCATGAAGGCGATGTTGGTATAGACCGCCTCTTCATGGGGCGTGCGCGCATCCTGGATCAATGCCGGAGCGCCGACACTGCCCTGGATGGTGTCGAGCAGCGTCAAGCCGGTGAACACGCGGATCGTCAGCTGCTGTTCCTGGTGTGTCAGGGTGTTCCACGACTGGATATCGTTGGACAGCGGCACCTTTTCCGGCAACCAGAAGTTGCTGGTCAAGCGGTTCCAGACTTCCAGGTCCTTGTCGTCCTGCAAGCGATTCCAGTTGATGGCATCGACGCGCGCCAGGCGCGGTGCTTCGCCTTGCATCACATGTTTGGTAGTCATGTATCGTCTTCTTCTCAGATGATGATGATCTTAAGGGAAACCTAGATTTGTGTCGCGAGCGACGAGAGGCTGGTCGCTGCCGGAGCAGAGCTGCCGGAGTGTAGCCTGCTACATGAGGACAGCGAGCACCGCCAGCGGCCAGGATATCGAGCACAGCAACAAATCGAGCTTTCCTAGAGGGTGCAGGAGACGCAGCCCTCGACTTCCGTTCCTTCCAGCGCGGTCTGACGCAGGCGAATGTAATAGAGGGTCTTGATGCCCTTGCGCCAGGCGTAGATCTGCGCCTTGTTGATATCGCGGGTGGTCGCGGTATCGGGGAAGAACAAGGTCAACGACAGCCCCTGATCGACATGCTTGGAAGCCTCGGCGTAGGTATCGATGATCTTCTCGGGACCGATTTCGTAGGCGTCCTGGTAATATTCGAAATTGTCGTCGCTGAGGTAAGGCGCGGGGTAGTAGACGCGCCCCAACTTGCCCTCCTTGCGTATCTCGATCTTGGCCGCGACCGGGTGGATACTCGAGGTGGAGTGGTTGATATAGGAGATCGACCCCGTGGGCGGCACCGCCTGCAGATTGCGGTTGTACAAGCCATGGGCCATCACCGATGCCTTGAGCGCTTCCCAGTCCTGCTGGTCGGGGATGGCGATCCCGGCTGTCTCGAACAAATCGCGCACCTTGTCGGTACGGGGCAGACAAGGCTGCTCGGTATATTGGTCGAAGAACTCGCCACTGGCGTATTTCGATTCGGCAAAACCAAAAAAGCTCTCGCCCTTTTCGATGGCCATGCGGTTCGAGGCCCGAATGGCATGATAAGCCACGCAGTAGAAATAGAGGTTGGTGAAATCGAGCCCTTCGTCGGAACCGTAGAAGATGCGCTCGCGCGCCAGGAAGCCATGCAGGTTCATCTGCCCCAGGCCGATGGCGCGCGACTGGGCATTGCCCTGGGCGATCGAAGGCACCGAACTCAGGTTGCTCATCTCCGAGACCGCAGTGAGCCCGCGCACGGCGATCTCGACACTGGTACCGATATCACCACTATCCATTACCTTGGCTATGTTCATCGAGCCCAGGTTGCAGGAGATATCCTGGCCGACATGGCGATAGCCCAGGTCTTCGTCGTACTCGGTCGGAGTATTGACCTGCAGGATTTCCGAACACAGGTTGCTCATGTTGATACGTCCGGCGATGGGATTCGCGCGGTTGACCGTATCTTCGAACATCAGGTAGGGATAACCGGACTCGAACTGCAGTTCGGCCAGGGTCTGGAAGAATTCACGCGCCTTGATCTTGCTCTTGCGGATGCGACCGTCGGCGACCATTTCGTGGTACTTCTCGGTAACGCTGATATCGCCGAACGGTACGCCGTAGATACGTTCCACATCGTAGGGCGAGAACAGGTACATGTCCTCGTTGCGCTTGGCCAGCTCGAACGTTATGTCGGGAATCGTCACACCCAGCGAGAGCGTCTTGATGCGGATCTTCTCGTCGGCATTCTCACGCTTGGTGTCGAGAAAGCGCAGGATGTCCGGATGGTGGGCATTGAGGTAGACCGCCCCCGCACCCTGGCGCGCGCCCAACTGGTTGGCGTAGGAGAATGCGTCTTCCAGCAGTTTCATGATCGGAATGATGCCCGACGACTGGCTCTCGATGCGCTTGATCGGCGCGCCGAATTCGCGGATGTTGCTGAGCAGGAAAGCAACTCCACCGCCGCGCTTGGAGAGTTGCAAGGCCGAATTGATGGAACGACCGATGGACTCCATGTTGTCCTCGATCCGCAGCAGGAAACACGACACCAGCTCACCGCGCTGGCGCTTGCCGCAGTTGAGGAAGGTAGGAGTAGCGGGTTGGAAGCGGCCGCTGATGATCTCGTCGACCAGTGCGCGTGCCAGGGTCTCGTCGCCACGCGCCAGCGAGAGTGCCACCATGCAGACGCGATCCTCGTAACGTTCAAGGTAACGCTTGCCATCGAAGGTCTTCAGCGTATAGCTGGTGTAGTACTTGAAGGCACCGAGGAAGCTGGGGAAGCGAAACTTGTAGGCATAAGCCTGCTCGAACAGCGACTTGATGAAGGCGGGTTCGTATTGCTCGAGCACCTGCGCCTCGTAGTACTCCTCCTCCATCAGATAGTCGAGTTTCTCTTCCAGCGAGTGAAAGAATACCGTGTTCTGGTTGACGTGCTGGAGAAAGTACTGACGCGCCGCCTCGCGGTCGCGTTCAAGCTGCAACTCACCGTTCGGCCCATAGAGGTTGAGCATGGCGTTGAATGCATGGTAATCCAGGGCACGTCCCCCTGAAGTTCCGGCATCGTGGCGTGGCGTGGCTAGGCTTGTCGTTTCCAAAACTCTTCTACTCCCTGGCGAACCTTGGCGACATCTTCACTGGTGCCAAGCAGTTCGAAATTGTAAAGGACCGGAACCTGGCATTTTTCGGCAATGATCCGCCCGGCCAGGCAGTAGGCTTCGCCGAAATTGGTATTGCCGGCGGCAATCACACCCCGAATCAGGCTGCGGTTATGTTCATTGTTGAGAAAGCGAATCACCTGGCCGGGCACGGCTCCCTTCAGGCTTCCGCCGCCATAGGTGGGCACGACCAGGATGTAAGGTATCTCGACACGCAGCATGGGCGCTTCGCGATCCAGAGGAATGCGCCTGGCCGGCAACCCCACCTTTTCGACAAACCGATGGGTATTGCCTGAGCGTGTCGAGAAATAAACGATCTCGCCGAGAGCTGGCGGCTCGCTGGCAAGAAGCTGGGCCCGATTCATGCCAGTGCCTGGATCCGATCGGGACGAAACCCCGCCCAGTGCTCCTCTCCCGCCACGACCACCGGCAGTTGGCGGTACCCCAGTGCTTCCACCGTGGTCTGGGCGGTCGGGTCTTCCATCAGATCGACCACGGTGTAGTCGAGTCCCTGCTTATCAAGCGCTCGATAGGTAGCGGTGCATTGGACACAGGCGGGCTTGCTGTAAATCTTAATCTTCATGATGTGCATTCTCCTTCCAAAGCAGGTAAAAAAGCCCGCCATGACCCGAATCACGGCCATGAAGCGGCAGTCGCCACTTGGCGCTAAAAGCTCATGCATTTCGCTCCAGGCACTATATACGCTACCAAGATCCTTTTCAAATACCACATCTAGTGTTAAATCTAGTTTAAAATCCTTTACTCCACCAACCCATTTGTTGTAGAGACCGGGACATAAACCGCTAGCCAATTGGCCATGCCACTAAGGATTTGGGAGTCACGATTTTTCTTTCAGGCAGAAAAAAACCGCGCCCCGAGGGGCGCGGCCTGGTGTTTCGTCGCTGCTAAATCAGGCGATGGCGGCCTGGTAACGACGCTCCACGTCGTCCCAGTTGATCACCTCGAAGAAGGCAGAAATGTAATCGGGACGCTTGTTCTGGTACTTGAGGTAGTAGGCGTGCTCCCACACATCCAGTCCGAGGATCGGCGTATTGCCGTGCATCAGCGGGCTGTCCTGGTTGAGCGTATTTTCCACTACCAGCTTCTTCTCGGGTGTGACGCTGAGCCATGCCCAGCCGCTACCGAAGCGTCCGAGGGCCGCTTTCTTGAACGCCTCCTTGAAATCTTCATAACCGCCCAGCTCGGAGTCGATGGCCTTGGCCACGTCGCCTTTAGGCGCACCGCCACCCTGAGGAGACATCATCTGCCAGAACATGGAGTGGTTAGCGTGGCCACCACCATTGTTGATCACGGGCTGACGCTTGTCTTCCGGCACACGGTCCAGATTCGCGACGAGCTCTTCCACCGGCATGTCTTCCAGGCCAGTGCCTTCCAGAGCGCCATTCAGATTATTGACGTACGTCTGATGGTGACGGGAATGGTGAATTTCCATGGTCATCGCATCGATATGCGGTTCCAGGGCGTCGTATGCGTACGGCAATTCAGGAAGTGTATGCGCCATGTCGTCGTCTCCTTGATTGGCTTGATTTTCACTGCATCAAATTAGATGCGGGCACTCGTCGGTCTTTTCAACCATCCCGTCCCGGCATCTTTTGCTATCGTTGACCTAGTAGCCTAGTCAACTAAGCGCCTCTTATCTAATGGACAAACGTCTTCTGGCCTGCATAAAACAAAAAAGCCGGCTTCTGCTGAAGCCGGCTTTTCATTCATTGCGGAAGCAACCACTTACAGCTTGCTCTCGAGCTCCGGCAGGATCTCGAACAGGTCTCCCACCAGGCCGTAATCCGCCACCTGGAAGATCGGCGCTTCCTCGTCCTTGTTGATGGCGACGATCACCTTGGAGTCCTTCATCCCCGCCAGGTGCTGGATGGCACCGCTGATGCCCACGGCGATGTAGAGTTCGGGGGCGACGATCTTGCCGGTCTGACCCACCTGCATGTCGTTGGGCACAAAGCCCGCGTCCACCGCCGCTCTTGATGCGCCGATGGCGGCCCCGAGCTTGTCGGCGATGCCGTCGAGCAGCTTGAAGTTGTCGCCGTTGCCCATGCCGCGGCCACCGGAGATGACGACCTTGGCTCCGGCCAGTTCGGGTCGGTCGGATTGGGCCAGTTCCTGCTTGATGAAGGTGGACTGGGTGTTCTCGACCACGACGTCGACCGTTTCGACAGTGGCGTCGTTGCCTTCGCCCACGGCGTCGAAGCCGGTGCTGCGCACGGTGATGACCTTGAGCGGGTCGGCGCTCTGCACGGTGGCGATGGCGTTACCGGCGTAGATCGGGCGCTTGAAGGTGTCGGCGCTGTCGACTTCGACGATCTCGGAGATCTGCGAGACGTCCTTGAGCGCGGCGAGACGCGGCAGGACGTTCTTGCCGGTGGTGGAGGCGCTGGTGAGGACGTGGCTGTAGTCGTCGGCCAGGGCGACCAGCAGTGCCCCGAGGGGCTCGGCGAGCTGGTGGGCGTAGACGGCGTTGTCGGCAAGGCGGACCTTGGCGACGCCGTCGAGCTTGGCGGCGGCGTCGGCGGCGGCTTGCACGCCGTCACCGGCGACGAGGACGTGGATGTCGGCGCCGTTGTCGGCGGCGATGCGTTGGGCGGCGGCGACCACGTGGGCGGTGGCGCCGGCCAGCTGGCCGTCGTGGAGATCGGCGAGTACCAGTATGCTCATGCAATTAGCTCCTATCAAAGCACCTTGGCTTCGTTCTTGAGTTTGTCCACGAGCTCGTCGACGGAGCCCACCTTGACGCCGCCCTTGCGTTCGGCGGGGGATTCGACCTTGAGCAGGGTGACCTGGGAACCGGTGGCGACGCCCAGGTCCTCGGGGGTCTTGCTGTCCAGCGGCTTCTTCTTGGCTTTCATGATGTCGGGAAGCTTGGCGTAGCGCGGCTCGTTCAAGCGCAGGTCGGTGGTGACGATGGCGGGCAGCGTCAGTTCCACGGTCTGCAGGCCGCCGTCGATCTCGCGGGTGACAGCGACCTTGTCGCCGTCGACCGTGACCTCGGAGGCGAAGGTGCCCTGGGGCAGGTCGGTCAGCGCGGCGAGCATCTGACCGGTCTGGTTGTTGTCGGTGTCGATGGCTTGCTTGCCGAGGATCACCAGGTTGGGTTGCTCGTCTTCCACCACCTTGGCCAGCAGCTTGGCCACGGCCAGGGATTCGACCTTGTCGTCGGTGGCGACGTGGATGGCGCGGTCGGCGCCCAGCGCCAGGGCGGTGCGCAGTTGTTCCTGGGCGGCCTTGGGGCCGATGGTCACCGCCACCACTTCCGTGGCCACGCCCTTCTCCTTCAGGCGTACCGCTTCTTCCACGGCGATCTCGCAGAAGGGGTTCATGGCCATCTTGACGTTGGTCAGTTCCACATCGGAGTGGTCGGGCTTGACCCGGATCTTGACGTTGTAGTCGATGACGCGTTTGACCGCGACGAGTACCTTCATACATTCCTCGCTTGGCTCATGGAAAAGCCGCTAAGCTGATTCGAAACCGGACAGTGCCCGGCCACCGGATGAATATAACGCCAAGGCGCTGAGTCTTGCTCTAGTCACGGAGCGGCCCTTTCGCACCAGGCCGCGATAATTCATGCAAGCGTTTGATAGGCAATCAAGTGAAAAAACCCTTTTAATGTGCCATAAGCATTACCTCGGCAACAATACCGGATGTGTACGGCGTTGGTCTTAGCCATGACCTTCCTGGCCCCCCTACCCCGCTTGCACGACAGTACTAAATGATGACACTGCGAAATTGCGTTTTGCCATCGTAGGGATGACCTGAGCCAGGTATTATGCCTATCATGGAGAATAATCAGAAGCAAACGACCGTTTAAATTGCTGGGCTCCATGCGAGGATCGCTTGGCGCGCATGATGAGGAGAAACCAAGGTGGAACAAGTCGAACGCGATGTAATGGACTTTGACGTAGTCGTGGTAGGTGCCGGCCCATCGGGCCTGTCGGCAGCTTGTCGCTTGATGCAGCAAGCCAATGAAGCCGAACAGGAGCTGAGCGTATGCGTGGTGGAGAAAGGGTCCGAAGTCGGCGCCCATATTCTCTCTGGCGCCGTTTTCGAGCCACGCGCCCTGGCGGAACTGTTCCCCGACTGGGAGAAGCGTGGCGCCCCTCTGACCACTCCGGCCATCCGTGACGACGTGTATCTGCTGAAGGATGCGGAAAAGGCGCAGAAAGTGCCTAACGCCGTGGTGCCCAAGAGCATGCACAATACCGGCGAACAGAAGCGCTACGTCATCAGCGCCGGCAACCTGTGCCGCTGGCTAGCCGAACAAGCCGAAGAGCTGGGCGTGGAGATCTTCCCCGGTTTTGCAGCCCAGGAAGTGATCCTCGACGAGGACGAAATCGTACGCGGAATCGTGATCGGCGACATGGGCGTAGCGGCCGATGGCACACCCAAGGACGGCCACATGCCGGGAATGGAACTCCGCGCCAAGTACACCCTGTTCGCCGAAGGGTCGCGCGGCCACCTGGGCAAGCGGCTGATCGAGCAATTCGACTTGAATGCGGGCAAGGACCCTCAGCACTACGGCATCGGTCTGAAAGAGCTCTGGGATGTACCCGCCGAGCAGCACGAGCCGGGCCTGGTGGTACATGGTTCAGGCTGGCCGTTGGACAAGAATACCCACGGCGGCTGGTTTCTCTATCATGCCGAGGACCAGCAGGTTGTCGTGGGGTTGATCATGGATCTCTCCTACCAGAACCCCTGGCTTTCGCCGTTCGATGAATTCCAGCGTATGAAGCATCACCCGGTGCTCCGCCAGTACCTAGAAGGAGGCAAGCGCGTTGCCTATGGCGCTCGCGCGATCACCAAAGGCGGTCTGAACTGTCTGCCGAAGATGACCTTTCCCGGCGGTTTGCTGATCGGCTGCGATGCCGGCACGCTGAACTTCTCCAAGATCAAGGGCCTGCACACCGCCATGAAATCCGGCCTGGTGGCGGCGGAAAGCGTCTTCGATGCCCTGAAGTCAGGCGATGAAGGCGGCACCGAGCTCACCCAGTTCAGCCAGCGTTGGGAACAGAGCTGGGCATACGAGGAGCTCAAGGAGAGCGCCAGCTTTGGCCCGGCCCTGCACAAATACGGCACGGTAGGCGGGGGTGCCTTCAACTTCGTCAATCAGCTATTGGGCGGCAAGCTCCCCAACCTGCACGATACGACCACCGATCACGGAGCGCTGAAACCAGCAGCGGAATTCGACAAGATCGATTATCCCAAACCGGACGGCAAACTCTCCTTCGACAAGCCCTCCTCGGTCTTTCTTTCCAATACCAATCATGAAGAAGACCAGCCGTGTCATCTACGCCTCGACGATCCGGCAATTCCGATCGAGGTCAACCTGCCCAAGTACGCCGAACCGGCTCAGCGCTACTGTCCCGCCGGTGTATACGAGGTAGTCGAGGATGAGCAGGGCAAGCCGCGCTTTCAGATCAACTTCCAGAACTGCGTCCACTGCAAGACTTGCGATATCAAGGACCCGGCCCAGAACATTACCTGGGTAGCCCCGGAAGGCGGCGGCGGCCCCAACTATCCCAATATGTAGGCCCGCTTTTCGTTAGGCAGTATCCCATGGCCGCTCCCGACAGAGGCGTATGTCGGGAGCGGCCATCTATTTTTCCGCAGTGGCCGCCAGAAGCTCGATCGGCGCCCGCCGGGCAATGAGACGGCGCCGGCCGGCCTGGTCGAAACGCACCTCGATGACCGGATCGGCGGGATTGCCCTCCACCGTAGCCACATCGCCCTCCCCGAACACGGCATGGCGCAGCCGTTGGCCAGGGTAGAACTCACTCTTGCCGTGGTAGCTCGGCCGCCCTTCGTTGACGCTATTCGTTTCATTTCCGCGCAGAGGCTCGACGGCGATATCATCAAGGCCCAATTGCGCCAGGTAGCGTTTCGTCAGGCTCGGTACCGCCACCTGCAACGATGCATTGTGCCGGCTATCATCGGTCAATACCGAAGCGACACGCATGCCGTCCTGCCAATTACTTTCTCCGATGAAACGGCTGGGGCGATGTTCGCCCCCATCATGCAGCAGCATCAGTCGCTCCCGCGCTCGGGTGATTGCCACGTAGAACAGCCGGCGCTCCTCCTCGAGACGCTCTTCACTCAGCGGGTTTTCACGACTGTAATGGGGAAAATCCTCTTCATTTACGCCAACCACGGCCACAAGCGGCCATTCCAGGCCCTTGGCCCCATGTACGGTGGTGATCAGAACGCCATCGGCATGGTTTTCCACAGGGCGTTCGAGCAGCTCGATAAAGGCATCGGCATCCTGAACCTCCTGGGCCTGTTCGATAAGCACGTCGAGCAGACGGACATCCTCCTCGCCCTTGTCGCGCCTGGCGGCGGCTCGCTTGAGAATCTTCTCGGCATCGATGGCGTCCACGACATGCGACAGCAGCTTGGCCGGGGGCCACGCCGCCAAGCGCGGAAGCTCGCACAGCAGTATCCAGCGCTTCTTGAGGTTACGCCGTTGCTGCGGTTTCAATTCGGTCAGCACCGGGTCGTGCCGCTCGGGCCAGCTCTGGGTTCGTGCCAGTTGGTTGGCCAGCTGGATCAACCGCTCTCGCGCCACGAAGGGCGTCGGCTGGGAGAGCAGCAGCAGCAAGTGAGCCGGGTCCTGCAGCAAGGCCGGGCGGCGCGACAGTTTCAGATAGCCCGCCAGCGCCTGCACCAGCGGCAGGCGAAAGACGAAACGATCGTCACGGGAGAGACGAAAGGGAAAACCCGCCTGGAGCAGCGCCAGCTGTACGGGAACCGATAGCGCCCAGCTTCGCACCAGAAGACACGTTTCGCTCAGCGCCCTTCCCTCTGAGCGCCACGCTGACAAGGCATCCAGCAACTGGCGGCTACCCTGGCCCACGGTAATCTGCGTGACGGGATTCGAGGCGGCAGCAAGGCATATCTGATCGGGACGACGCCGGTTGGCGGCAATCGCGTGGTTGGCGGTGAGCGCCAATGCATGTCCATGGCGAAACGTGGTCGAAAGCGGGTAATCGGTCGCGCTGCCGAAGGTCGCGGTAAAGTTTTCCAGCATGGTATCGGGGTGAGCGCCCCGCCACTCGTAAATGCACTGATTGGCATCGCCCACGGCCATTACAGCCGCCTGCCGCCCCGCCAGCACGGCCAGCAAGCGCTGCTGGGCGGCATTGATATCCTGGTATTCATCCACGATTACGTGATCGAGAAATCCTTGGACCCTGGCGCTCAGCTCGGCATTTGCCTCAAGCGCCAGTAGGGGCCGATATAATAGGTCGGCATAGGTCATTACCCCTTCCTGGGCCAGAAGGCGCTCGGCTTCCTCGAAGGCGGCGGGAAAATAATCGGTATCGGCGTCGAAATCCAGGCGGGCGTAAAGCTCTCCAGGCTCGGCGACTTCCGCTTTTACCAGCCCGCAGAAGTGAGCCAAGGCTTCCAGGCGATCGCCGTCCAGGGCGGCGTCGCGTCGCTCGCGCGCATTACCCAATACATTGAGTGATGCCTGGCGTACCAGGCGCTCCACTTGCCAATCGGCGGAGAGCAGCTGGCGAGACGTCAAGACCCCCCAGCGGCAGAGACTCTGGCTAAGCCGGTGACCCAGGGAGTGAAACGTGCGTACATCGGGCAGTTCTTGGCCCGGTTCGGCCATCTCGCCCAGCCGCCGCTGAAAGTCCTCCCGGGCGGCGCGGTTGAACATCAACACCAGTATCCGCTTGGGAGCGACCCCCTGTTCCAACAAGTGCAGCACACGTGCCGCCATCGTGGTGGTCTTGCCCGCCCCCGCCACCGCAGCCACACGAGCGTGGCCACCGGTATGACTGACAACCGCGTGTTGTTCCGGGGTAAGTTTCACGGCGCCTCGTCCGGAGTATCTTCTTTGTCAATACTCCCCAGCGGCTGCCAGACGCCATCGCTCTCAACGCCCAACTCGCTTGCGCCGCAGGCCAGCGGCCGCACGCTGGCCGCCTCGACCAGCTGATAATAGACGTTGCGATTGAGGCGAGCAGCCAAACCAAAGCGGACCGGCACCTGTGGCACCTGCTCGCCGCTCGGCGTCTGGGTCACGCTGAGGCAGTGCTCACGTCCCAGGCGAACGCTATCGCCCAGTTGGGTGGTCAACCACCAGGCTCCGTCGCGATAATCCGCTTCGACGATGATCAGCGGCAAGTCCTCTACCTGGATACGCCAGCGCTCCACCGGTGTCACCAGGCAGTAGCCTTCCGGATCACGCCGCAGCAGGCTGGCGAGCATGCGCACCAGGCGGGGCCGGGAAAACGGTACGCCCTCGTGCAGCCAGCGCCCGTCGGCGGTGATGCACACATCCATATCACCGGTCAGGGCCGGCTGCCACTGATCAAGCGGCGGAATGCTATCAGCGGCGTCCAGCTGGCCGAGCAATCTGTCGAAATTCATGCCACCCCCTCCTTCATCCAGCGCCCCTGGTCCTTCTCGACGCATTGCGCTACGCTCAATACCCCGCCCTGATGCGACTATAGCAGGCCGGCACGGGAAAGCGTCTCGCGGTCCTGCGACGACGCCGCCGGCGCCGCCTGGCGAAACAGACGATAGAAATTGGCGCTGGTCTGCATCGCGATCTCGTCGACGCTGACTCCCCTCTGGGCGGCAATGCATTCCGCCACTTCGACTACCCAGGCGGGCTCATTGGGCTTGCCTCGGTGAGGCACCGGAGCCAGGTAGGGGCTGTCGGTCTCGATCAGTAGCCGATCCAGCGGCAGCGCCGCCGCCAGTTCGCGTAGGGCAGCCGCGCTGTGAAAGGTCACGATACCCGACAAGGAAATATAGAATCCCAGGCGCACGGCTTCGCGGGCCATGGCGATATCTTCGGTAAAACAGTGCAATACGCCCCCTACCCTGGGATCGCTGTATTCCCTGAGCAGCGCCAGGGTATCGTCCTTGGCTTCCCGGGTATGCACGATCACCGGGAGCTCCAGCTCGCGTGCGGCAATCAGGTGGCGCCTGAAGCGCTCGTGCTGAACATCGTGGGGAACGCTGTCGTAATGATAATCCAGCCCGGTCTCACCGATGGCGATGGCGCCAACACTCTCCGCCGCTTCCTTGATCACTTCGACGGTAGGCTCTTCCACGACCTGATGCAGGGGATGCACACCGGCGGAAATGTCCACGTCCGTATGCTCGCGGGCAATCTGCGCCAGCTTGGGCAACTCATCGAGGGTGACGGCAATCGCCAGGAAGTGATTGACTCGCCTGGCACGGGCGGCATCGAGAGTGGCGTTCAGGTTTCCGCCGTGAGTTTTTTCCGATAAGCGATCGAGATGACAGTGAGAATCGACAAACATGCAGGGCTCGTACAGGAGAGTAATGGAGAATGGCAGAACAAAGGTAAACAATAGCTGCCTGGCGGAAAGTGACGGCCGGCGCTAGAGCGTATACGTAGGAGCCGCCTTGTCCAGTTGACCGGCCAGCAGTGTTTCGATGCGATCCCGAACCGTATGGTCCTGGGCGCTGAAGTGCAGGCCGATACCCGCCATTCGCCGGCCCGTCACGCCCTCTGGAGTGACCCAGATAACGTGGCCGGAAACCGGCATGCGCTCGGTTTCGCCAGGCAGTGTCAGCAGCAGAAAAACTTCCTGCTCGAGTGTGTAGTAGCCACGGGTGGGGACGAAGATCCCCCCTCGATCCAGAAACGGCATATACGCCGAAAGCAGCGTAGGCACGTCTTCGATAGTCAAGGACAAGGCTTTGCGGGCAGTCATTGCAACCTCCAGGGGCGACAGTCGATCAGGAGCGTAATAAGGTTGACCAACGCACCAACCAGGCTTCCAGGACCAGCTGTGGGTTGGGATTCGCCCCGGCGCTCAACAGGCGACGCTGTTCACGGGCATAATCCAGCAGGCGGAACCAGTCCTGCACCCGGGCATTTTTCACCGCTTGCCGATACAGCGGCAGCAGGTCGGGATTGTGAAGCGTTGTCGAATTGCCCGAAAGCCCCAGCCGAATCAGATCCTCCAGCCAAGCAATACCGTACCACAGGATGTCATCTATCGCCTGCCGATCCAGGCGGGATGCCTCGGCCGCCGGCTCGGCGCCGCGCACCAGCTGCTCGAAGCTGTCGTGAAGCTGATGGCGCAGAGCTCTCGCCTCCGGTGCCGCCAGCTCCACGGCAAGCAAGGGCAAACCGTTGGAGACCTGCCACCAGAAATGGGCCTCTTCCCTTCCTCCCAGCTGTTCTTCCAGCCAGCCTTGGCAGGCAGGGAATTCCACCGGCGGCAAGCGCCACTGCTGGCACCGCGAGCGGATGGTCGGCAGCAGCCGCGAAGGTACATCGGCCATGAGCACGAAAAGCGTATCGCCTCCCGGCTCCTCCAGGCTTTTCAATAACGCATTCGAGGCGGCGACGTTCATGGCCTCGGCTGGGGAGATCACGATCACGCGATACCCACCCTGCTGCGCCGTCTGCGCCACGAAGCGGTTCACCTCCCGGATAGGATCGATACGAATTTGTCGCTTGCCCTCTTCGGGGGCAATACGCAACAAGTCCGGATGATAGCCGGCTGCCAGCATGCTGCAGCTGTGGCAACGCCCGCAGGCTTGATGCCTCGGCGATGCACATAGCATACGTGCCACTAGGGCATCGGCTAGTTGCTGCTTGCCCACGCCATGAGCACCGCTGAAAAGCAGCGCATGGGGCAAGCGTCCGCTGCGTGCCAGACCGACCAGTTGCTGCCAGGTGTCTGCCAACCAGGGGGGTACCGAAGTCAACTCCATGCCGCCACCCGTGCTTCCAGTACCTGAGCCAGCTGCGATTGAACCTCTTGCAACGACCCTTCGGCATCGATCAAGGCAAAACGCTCGGGCTCGGCCCGGGCGCGTTCCACATAGGCCCGGCGCACACTATCGAAGAACGCCGTATGCTCGCGTTCGAACCGGTCTCGTTGTTCGTTATGGCTGTCCAGGCGCCGTTGCAGACGCCGACGTGCGGCCTCGGGTGACATATCCAGAAGCAGGGTCAGATCGGGAGCCAACCCCTGCTGCACGAAGCTTTCCAAAATCGCAATGCGCTCGGCCGGCAGCCCACGACCTCCCCCCTGGTAGGCATAAGTAGCGTCGGTGAAGCGATCGCATACCACCCACGCTCCCCGGGCCAGGGCGGGACGCACCTTGAGAGCGAGATGCTGAGCGCGGGCGGCAAACATCAGCAGCAGTTCGGCATCGCTATCCAGCGGCTCGCCTGGCTCGGGATCGAGCAGCAACTGGCGAATGGCTTCGGCTCGTGGCGTTCCACCTGGCTCGCGAGTCTGCACGACCTCGCAACCGCGTGCCTCCAGCCAGGCCACCACCCAGGCCAGATTGGTGGATTTACCCACACCTTCGCTACCTTCCAGGGTGATAAAACGCCCACGCTGATGCATCGAGTTTCCCAATGGCAAAGAGTTAACGGTTTCGAATATACCGGTTGACCGCATTGTTGTGTTCCCGCAGCGTACGCGAGAAATGGTGAGAGCCATCTCCGCGGGCGACGAAATACAGCGTGTCTCCCGGCAGCGGATTGACGGCGGCTTCCAGCGCCGCCCGGCCCGGCAGCGCAATGGGCGTGGGCGGCAGGCCATCGATCACGTAAGTATTGTATTCGCTGGCTTCGCGTAGATCGGCGCGGGTGATATTACCGACATACCGTTCGCCCATGCCATAGATGACCGTGGGATCGGTCTGCAAACGCATGCCCTGCTCCATGCGCCGCTTGAATACGCCAGCGATCTCCCTGCGCTCTTCTGGGGCCCCGGTTTCACGTTCGATCAGCGAAGCCATGATCAAGGCCTCATAAGCGGTATCGATCGTCAGATCATCGTCACGCTCTGCCCAGACTTCCTCGAGCATAGATTCCATGCGCGACAGGGCCTGACGCAGGAGATCCACGTCGCTCATGCCCTTGTGATAACGATAGGTATCGGGAAAGAACCACCCCTCCGGATGCTGGCCTTCGCGGTCCAGCAGAGTCATGATCTCGTCATCGCCCATCTCGGCGGTACGATTCTCCAGCTTCGGCGCGTCATCGAGCAATTCGCGCATCTGGCGAAACGTCCATCCTTCGGGAATGGTCAGCGGATAAGTGACGACATCGTTACTTCCCAGCAGCGCCAGCAGGTCACGCCCGCTCATTCCCGGTTCGAGCTGGTACTCTCCCGTGCGCAGCTGCGGAATGGATTCCGGCTCCAGTCGGGCCAACACCTGATACGCCCATCGATCCGTCAAGACTCCTTGTGCCTCGAGCTCCGCCACGACACGATTGAAGCCGGCCCCTCGCGGCACTTCATAGCGCATGGGCTCATCCAGAGCGAGAGGCGCTTCCAGGCGACTCTGCCAATAACGATGTCCCGCCAAGCCGGCTGCGACAGCTGCGATTGCCAGAATTGCCACTACGGTCAGTAACCGTTTCACATTTCACCTCGATTGGTAGTACGCCTGCCAGGAACTCAAACGTCAGTGGCAATCACGGGATAGCCCAGCAGCTGATGGGCGGCAGTTTGCAGTTCACGATTTCGCTGTGCCGACGGCCAGCGGCGGCAAGGCACGTTATCGGCGTCAAGGAGTTCGGCAACGGGCCATAAACCCTGAATGGAATTGCCCAGCCATAGCGAGTCCACTCCGCCGATGTCAGCCACATCCAGGGGAGCGATACTCACCCGGTTATCCGCCAGCAACGCTTCTCGCAAGGTTCCCGCCACGCCACAGGTATCCAGCTCGGAGGTAAAGAAGCTGCCGTTGCGCTCCCAGAACAGATTCATGCTGGTGGCTTCGATCATCTGGCCATTCTGGTCGGCCATCAGCCCCTCATCGATATCGACTCGATCCCACTCGCCTCGAGCCAGGACGTTTTCCAGCCGATTGAGATGCTTGATTCCAGCTAGCCGTGGCTGACGACCCAGACGAAGATGACATACACGAACCCGAACACCCTCGCGCCAACGCTGCGGCGAGGTAGAAAAGGGGGTCCAGTGACTCAACAACCGGGGTTGTGCAATGGCGGGACGAGCGTAGCCTCGCCCTCCACTGCCTCGCGTCACGACAAGCTTGAGCACGGCTAACTCGCCTTGCACCTCTTCAAGCGTGGCGTCCAACGATTCCCGAGAAGGCTCCGCCATGTCCAGAACCTGGCAGCCCCGACGTAACCGCTGCATATGGTATTCCCACAGCAACGGTTCTCCATAGCGCACCAGCACGGTCTCGAAGAGACCGTCACCATAGGCCAGGCCGCGATCATCGAATGGCACCTGGGGCAAGCTCATTGCCGACTAGATACGCTTGAACAGTAGCGAACCGTTGGTGCCGCCGAAGCCGAAGGAGTTGGAAAGTGCCACATCGATTTTCATCTCCCGCGCCTGGTTAGGCACGTAATCGAGATTGCAGCCTTCCTGCGGGTTATCCAGGTTGATGGTGGGAGGTGCCACCTGGTCGCGGATAGCCAGTACGCTAAAGATCGCCTCCACGGCTCCCGCCGCTCCCAGCAGATGACCGATCATCGATTTGGTCGAGCTTACCGCAACGCTCTTGGCCGCCTCACCCATCACCTTTTCGATGGCTCGGCTTTCTGCAAGATCTCCCGCAGCGGTAGATGTCCCGTGGGCATTGATATAGTCCACCTGAGCGGGATCGATCTGCCCATCGCGGATCGCATTGCGCATGGAAAGTGCTGCACCGCGACCGTCCTCGGGTGGCGCCGTCATGTGGTAGGCATCGTCGCTCATGCCAAAACCAACCAACTCGGCGTAGATGGTGGCTCCACGCGCCTTGGCGTGCTCGTAATCCTCGAGCACCATGACGCCGGCACCATCCGACAGCACGAACCCATCCCGGTCCCGATCCCACGGACGGCTGGCCGCCTGCGGATCGTCGTTGCGCGTGGAAAGCGCTCGCGCTGCCGAGAACCCGCCCAGCCCCAAGGGAGTGGTCGCCATTTCCGCCCCGCCGCATATCATTACATCGGCGTCGCCGTAGGCTATCGTGCGCGCGCTGTAGCCAATATTGTGGGTACCCGTGGTGCAAGCGGTGGTGATCGCAATGTTAGGGCCGCGAAATCCATACTGGATCGCCAGATTGCCGGATATCATGTTGATGATGGAGCCCGGCACGAAGAAGGGCGAAATGCGCCGCGCGCCACCCTTCTGCAAGGCATTATGATTATGCTCGATCATCGGCAGGCCGCCGATGCCGGAACCAATTGCCACGCCGATGCGGTCAGCGTTCTCTTCGCTGCACTCGATACCCGAGTCGGCAATCGCCTGAGCGCCCGCTGCGATACCGTACTGGATGAACAAGTCCATCTTGCGGGCATCCTTGGGATTCAGGTAAGGACTGATATCGAAGTCCTTGACGGACCCACCAAAGCGAGTGTTGAACCCACTGGTATCGAAATGTTCGAGAGGCGCTATTCCGCTCTGGCCCGCGACGATGTTCGACCACGATTCATCGACGGTGTTACCGACTGGGGTCACCAGGCCTAACCCGGTTACCACTACCCTGTTTCGCGCCATCAGCTTTCCTCCAGGCATCCTAGGTGACACGACTCCCGCGAGTCGCTGCTGGCCACATTATAACGGACAAATGGCCTAAGGTTCAGGGTGGCAGCAATGACTTGCTGGCGCCACGGTTTAAAGTCCGCAAGGAGCCGAACGCAGAAAGCCGTCCTGGGACAGGACGGCTTTCAAGCGGTGAGCCCTCGGGCTCACCTCGGTTCGGCGGCATCGCCGTCGCCCTTACTGGTGGGCGTTTACGTAGTCGATTGCTTCTTGAACCGTTGTGATCTTTTCCGCTTCTTCGTCGGGGATCTCGGTATCGAACTCTTCTTCCAATGCCATCACCAGCTCGACGGTATCGAGAGAATCCGCACCCAGATCTTCGGTAAAGGAAGAACTGTTCTGGATGTCCTCTTCCTTGACGTTCAGGCGCTCAGCCACAACTTTCTTTACGCGCTCTTCGATAGTACTCATTGACGTACTCCAGTCGTTCACATTAGCCGTTCAAATGACCAGCCATTTGGAAACCGCAAGCCAAAAGCTGCGGGGTAGTTTATAGACGCCCTCGGGTCGACGCAACCGCCTACCGCAAGGCCATCAACGCATATTCATCCCGCCATTGACGTGCAGGGTTTCTCCCGTCACGTACCCGGCCGTTTCTCCCGTCAGAAAGCCCACCGCCGCCGCGATCTCCTCCGGCGCGCCCAGGCGGGCCAGCGGAATCTGCTTGAGCAGCATCTCGTGTTGGGCTTCCGGCAGTGCCTCCGTCATGTCAGTGGCAATGAAGCCAGGCGCGACCGAGTTGACCGTGATGGCTCGCGAGGCCACTTCACGAGCCAAGGCCCGGGTAAAACCTTCCATACCCGCCTTGGCCGCAGCATAGTTGGTTTGGCCGAGATTGCCCATAGTCGCCACGACGGAGCTGATCGAGACAATACGACCAAAACGCGCCTTCGTCATGCCGCGTAGACAAGCCTTGCTTACACGATAGACGGATTTGAGATTGGTATCGATCACCGAGTCCCACTCATCCTCTTTCATCCGCATGAGCAGGTTGTCCCGGGTAATACCGGCATTATTGACCAGAATGGTAGGGGCGCCAAACTCCTCGTTGATCGATTTGATCAACGCATCGACGCTGGCCTGGTCGGTCACGTTCAGGCAGCGCCCGGCTCCCGCGATTCCATGAGCCTTCAGGTCCTCATCGATCTTTTGCGCCCCCGCCTCGCTGGTAGCGGTACCGATGACGATTCGGTCCTGTCGCCCTAGCTCATGAGCCACGGCACGGCCAATCCCCCGGCTGGCGCCAGTCACTAGCGCAACCCTGCGTTCCTGTGTCATAAACTTCCGCCTTCGTCGGTGTAAACAAGCATGAATAAGCGCAAATCCGCTTGCCTCATGCTTCTCCGGTCAACGTTTCACGCGCCAGCTCGAGCGCTGCTTCGAGGCTATCCGGATCATTCACGGCAAGCCCCTTGCTTCCTCGTACGATACGCTTGTTGAGCCCGGTAAGAACTTTGCCCGGACCGCATTCGATGAAAACCTGGGCGCCATTGTCCGCCATTGCTTCGACACACGAGGTCCAGCGTACCGGCTGGTAGAGCTGCTCGATCAACCGAGTGCGCAAGGTTTCCACGTCGGCATGCGCCTGGGCGTCAACATTCTGAAAAACGGTATACCGCGGAGGGCGCAGCTCTATTTGTGCCATCGCCTCGGCAAGCTGCTCCGCTGCCGGCCGCATCAAGGCACAGTGCGAAGGCACCGATACCGGCAACGACATGGCTCGTTTGGCTCCTGCCTCCTGGCAGGCAACGATGGCCCGCTCCACCGCCGCCTTCGAGCCGGCGATCACCACTTGTCCCGGTGCATTGTAGTTCACCGCCGACACCACGTCGCCGTGCGCCGCCTCGGCGCAAGCCTCTTCCACCGCCGTGCTTTCCAGCCCCAGAATAGCCGCCATGCCGCCCTCGCCAAGGGGAACGGCCTGCTGCATCGCTTCACCGCGTAGCCTGACCAGCTTGATGCCTTCGGCAAAGCTCATCACCCCAGCGCTGACCATGGCACTGTATTCCCCCAGGCTATGCCCAGCCATTGCCCCCGGACGCGGCCCTTCCAATTCCTGCCAGACTCGCCACACCGCCACACTGGAGGCCAACAGAGCCGGCTGGGTACACGCCGTGGCGTTAAGTGCGTCTTCCGGGCCTTCCTGAACCACCTGCCACAGGTCGTACCCCAACGCATCCGAAGCTTCCTCGAAGGTGGTTCCCACCACACTGTAGCGCTCGGCCAGCTCCCGCAGCATTCCTAGCTGCTGAGAGCCCTGCCCGGGAAAGATGAGGGCAAGGGGTTGAGACATGTCGATCACCTTTGCTTTTGTTGGCGATAAAAGGCGAGGCATCCAGCACTCCTGCTAGATACCTGGTGCCGCCCAGTAAAATTTCCTGTTCTCGCTCTTGTCATGCTAGGTAGTTCTGAAACGTAGCTCTGAACGTAGCTCCGACAGATAGCTCTGAAGCCCTGAGTTTTGACTGAACAGTTCTGACGGAACAGGCGTTGCCATCCACTCTCGTCATACTGGATGCCAACACCATGCTTCTTTATTCGCCACCATTATTCCTACTGTAGTAGGCAAGCCACTTTCGCAACCACTTCTGATCACGTCGACAGATTGACATGAACTGCAAGGCGCTCTTCCAGGTGTTTCGGCAAGTTCCGATCGATTTCCTGGACGGCGCGCTTGATGGCGTAATGGAAGCCATCCGAGCCGGTCCCACCATGGCTTTTCACCACGATTCCTTTAAGGCCCAATAGGCTGGCGCCATTAAAACGCACCGGATCCAGCTCATTCTTGAGTCGGCGCAACGACGGTCGCGCCAATAAGCCTAACAGCCGACCGCTCCAACGCGCCGCGAATGTTGCCTGTACGCGCTCAACCAGCATTTCCGCCAAACCTTCGCTGGCCTTGAGCACTGCATTGCCCACGAAGCCGTCGCACACCACGACATCCACATGACCGAGAAAAAGATCTCCGCCTTCGGCATAACCGCAATATTCGAAAGCTCCTCGACTCGGATACGCGCGCAACATGGCATCCGCCTCGCGTACACGCTGGCTGCCCTTGATCGCTTCCACGCCGACGTTCATAAGTGCCACACGAGGAAGCTCGACGGCATCCACATGGCGCGCCATGACGGCGCCCATCAAGGCGAAATCCACCAATCGTGATGCTGGCGTATCGACATTCGCCCCGAGATCGAGCAGATAACAGCTCCTCTCTCCGCGTGTCGGTATCGCCGTACTGATCGCCGGGCGCGCGATACCGCTAACGGTGCCGATCGTACGACGCGACAATGCCACCAATGCAGCGGTATTGCCGGCACTGACCCCGGCATCCACCTCGCCACGCGCTACACTTGCCAGCATCAATGCCATGCTGGAGCAGCCGCCGTGGCGCAATGCCGTTGCCGCCGTGGCATGCTGGTCGATGACATCCGGCGCTTCACATAGCACCAAACGTGACGCTGCCGCAGCCAAGGGCTGCGGCAAGCGCGCAAGTTCAGCTGTCAACTGCTGATGTTGACCGAACAGCCAGAGTTCCAGTCCCGGTTGCTCCAGGATGGCGCGAGCCGCTCCTGATACCGTTGCCTGGGGGCCAGCATCTCCCCCCATAGCATCAACGGCAATACGCACTCAGAGACTCTATAGCTGCGATTCAGCAGAAAAACTTAGACTTCAACGACCTTGCGGCCGCGATAGAAGCCATCCGCGGCCACGTGGTGGCGCAGGTGAGTGGTACCGGTTTCCGGATCAACGGACAGTGTCGGTGCGCTCAGCGCATCGTGGCTACGACGCATGCCGCGCTTGGAACGGGTTTTACGGTTCTTTTGAACTGCCATGGGTAATCACTCCAAGGTGTATAGCGTAGTGAAACGTTACTTCTTGCCCTTCAAGGCATTAAGTATCGCGAAAGGATTTTCGGCAGGCGCTTCGGACGCCTCGCCCTCTGCTTTGCTGACCAACTGCTCCGCCGAGACCTGACAATCAGCCTCATCGTGGTAGACAACCTGGGGCAAACTGAGGATGAGCTCATCCTCGATTACCGTCAGCAAGTCCAGCTGTTCGTTTTCCACCAGTACCGGCTCGTGTCCGGCCGGCAGCTCGGCGGCAAGCGAGTCGCTAGTGACCATTCCCAGAAGGAAGTCACTTTCGACCTCTTGCGCCAGAGGCGCCAGGCAACGGCGACAGGGCAAGGCCAGCATCGCCTTGAGATGTCCGCGTATTTCGCGACGGCCCTGGGCATCGACACCAAACTCAAGCTCGACATGACAGTCGCCTGTCTGGGTGCCGACTTCTTCGGCCAAACGGGGCAGCTTATCCAGCGCCACCAGGCCTTCCAGTCGTTCGCGGCGGGCTGCAAGCTTGTAGGGCTCAACCCGGCTGGGGAGATGTGAGGTCAACATAGGCGCGCAATGATAGGCACTCGCCCTGCCGCTGTCAAAGC
Source organism: Halomonas sp. Bachu 37 (assembly GCF_039691755.1). Lineage (NCBI taxonomy): Bacteria > Pseudomonadati > Pseudomonadota > Gammaproteobacteria > Oceanospirillales > Halomonadaceae > Halomonas > Halomonas kashgarensis. The sequence continues at coordinate 1,440,241 of NZ_CP137552.1, forward strand.
TGTAATCCGAAAACTTGCACTCTTGCGCCTCTATCGGGGACGAAAACGCCATCCGCCTGCCTGGAATCGTTTTCTCGGCACCCTATTTCTGCTTTCACTGCCATTTTATACCCGACATCATGACCTTTTTGTGATGCCTTTTTTGTGACGACTTTTCGATTAACGTCAGTGCAACCTTGAACGGAGCTTCTTTTGACTGATCCCGCTTCCACTTCGTCCAATCACGATAACCAGAACCATCCGGGGCTAGTTCTCGCCTCCAGTTCGCCATGGCGGCGCGCCCTGCTCGACCGTCTGATGCTTCCCTATAGCTGGCATAGTCCGGAAATAGATGAAACACCACGCCTCGGCGAGTCGCCCCATGTCCTGGTTCATCGACTGGCCCTGGCCAAGGCCCACGCCGTTGCACCGCTTTACCCGGAGCATGTGATTATCGGCTCCGACCAGGTGGCGGTATTCGATGGTGACATCTTGGGCAAGCCAGGCAATGAAGCACACGCTCGTGAGCAGTTGAAACGCTTTTCGGGCCAGCGAGTCACGTTTCTCACCAGTTTGGCGCTACTGGATACACGCCGCTCATCGCATCAGGTAAGGGTGGAAACCTTCGATGTGGTATTTCGCCGGCTCGACGCTGCCGAGATCATGCATTATGTCGCCAAGGAACAGCCGCTGGATAGCGCCGGCAGCTTTCGCATGGAAGGCCTGGGGATCGCCCTGTTCGAACGGCTCGAGGGTGATGACCCCAATACCTTGATAGGCCTTCCCTTGATTGCCCTGTGTGCCATGTTGCGCCAGGCGGGAATTGACCCGCTTGACGCATAGCCCGATCTGCTCAGAACACGATCAGGGCAGCTGGTAACGTAGCGGCGAATCCGTATGCTGAATACCCAATACCTGCGCGGCGGTACGGGTAAAGCGACGCGTCAGCCGCTCGAAGGGGTCCAGGCTTGGCGTGTAGTCCTCCAGCCTCGGCTCCTCCAGGTAGTGTCTGGCCACCTGCTCCAGGCTCCCCAGCGAGTCTATCAACCCCAACTCCAATGCCTGCTCGCCGCTCCAGATCAAACCGGAGAAGAGCTCCTCGGATTCGTCCAGACGCTCTCCCCGCCCCGCCTGGACATCATCGATGAACTGCTGATGAGTGTCGGTCAGCACTTGCTGCCAGAAGTCTCGTTCGTCTTCGCCTAGCGGCTGGAACGGATCCAGGAAAGCCTTGTGCTCGCCCGCCGTCATCACGCGGCGCTCGATTCCCAGCTCGTCGATCGCTTCCTCGAAGCCGAAGCCGGCATAGATCACGCCGATCGACCCCACCAGGCTCGCCGGTGAGGCGATGATCTCGTCGGCAGCGGAAGCAATGTAGTAAGCGCCACTGGCGCCGATGTCCTCGACCACCGCCAGGATGGGTTTGTCGCCCAGGGCGCGCAAACGCATGATTTCCGTATGGACACGCTGGGATTGCACCGGGCTTCCGCCGGGGCTGTCGATATGCAGCACCACCGCCGCGGCGGTTTCGGAACTCCAGGCACGCCGCAACCCTTCGATCAAGCGTTCGGCGCTGGCCGGGGCTTCCCGAGCGATAACGCCATGCACCTCCACCACGGCCAGGTGCGGGCCGGGAACCGCCGAACCGGCGGCCCCCGGCCCGAACAGGCTATACAAGCTGGCCGACAGCGAGGCCAGAATCAGGGCGGCCAACAAAAAGCGAAAGAACAACTTCCAGCGCCGGCTGCGCCGTTGCTCCGCCAACACGCCACCGATCCAGTGATCCATCATCTCCATCTGGGCCAGACGCTGACGTTCGCGCAAGGTTTCGGCATCATCGTCGGGATAGCCCGCCTTTCCCGATGACGTCGAGCGCCCGCTTGCCGGGCTTACCTGAGGGCCATGGGTCCAGCGATACGAGGAGGGTGCGGTACGCTCGGTACGCGAGTCGGGTGTGTCATCGCGTGGGGTTTCATCGCTCATGAAGGCATCCTGAAATATGTATCGAATGGGCTGGGTTAACTAGACCGAAGCGTTATGCAGCCAATCGAACAGCTGCGCGGCATCCTCCGCCACGAAAACCGGCTGACTGGCGTTGAGCCGGGCCGGGGCATGCACTCCGTAGGTCACGGCCACTCGATCCATGCCCAGTGCTCGCGCCATCTCCAGGTCATACTCCGTATCGCCGACCATCACGGCACGCTCCGCCGGTATCGACAATTCTTCCAACAGCTCATGCAGCATGCGCGGGTCGGGTTTCGAGCAGGTTTCATCCGCCGTTCGGCTGGCATGAAACCAGGAACTACTCCCGGTCTCGGCGAAAATGCGATCCAGCCCGCGTCGACTCTTCCCGGTGGCCACCGCCAGGCGCTGCTCTTTCCGCGTGCGCAGTCGAGCAATACCCTCCGCGACGCCGTCGAATAGCGTCATCGGTGTCAGGTCCGCTTCGACAAAGTGGTGGGCATAGCGCTGGCGCAGACGTTCCGCCTGAATAGGGCCGATACCGGGACACAGTTGCTCGATCGCCTCGGGCAGTCCCAGGCCGATGATGTCCTGAACGGCAGCATCCTCCAGATTCCCCCACTCCACCTCAAGGGCGGCAGCCTGCATGCTCGAGACAATCCGCGACACCGAATCCATCAAGGTGCCATCCCAGTCGAAAATGATCAGCTCGTAACGCATGCCGTTTCCTTTATTGATCATGGCGGCTATTGACCATGACGGCCCCGGGCGGCGCCCAGTACCGTCTCCAATGCCTCGGGCAGCGGCGCCTTCACGGTAACCGGGCGGCCGTTGGTCGGCTCGGGAAAAGTCAGGGCGCGGGCATGGAGAAAGAGACGATCGACACCCAATCGAGTGGAGACGCGCTGGCTCTCCCGCGTACCGTACTTGTCATCGCCCAGCAGCGCATGGCCCGCATGCGCTGCGTGCACCCGAATCTGGTGGGTACGCCCGGTCACGGGTTCCGCCTCGATCAAGGTGGCGTTCTCGAAAGTCTCCACCACATTGAAGTGGGTCCGCGACACCTTGCCTTGTGGGTCGACTCTGACGCGACGCTCGCCATTGCCCGCATCGTAGCGGTCCAGCCGAGCGCTGACATAGGTCTTGCGTGTCGGCCAGCGCCCCTCCACCAGGGCCAGATAGCGCTTGTCCATGGCGTGTTTCTTCAACGCTTCGTTGAGGGTCAGCAGTGCTTCACGCGATTTGGCCAGCAACAGGCAGCCCGAGGTATCGCGATCCAGGCGATGCACCAGCTCCAGGAACGTCAAGTCGTCGCGCACTTGCCGCAAGGCTTCGATCAGACCGATCTTCACGCCGCTGCCGCCATGCACCGCCAGCCCGGAAGGCTTGTTGATCACCATCCAGTCAGGCCCCTCCATGATCACGCTACCTACCAGCAGATCGCGCAGGTTGTCGCTGACTTCCTTGACGGCTTCCTTCGGCGCCAGTCGCAACGGGGGAACACGCACCAGATCGCCCGCCTGCAAGCGATAATCGACCTTGATACGCTTCTTGTTGACGCGCACTTCGCCCTTGCGCACGATGCGGTAGATCAATGCTCGCGGCGCGCCTTTCAAACGTGTGATGAGAAAATTATCGATGCGCTGCCCCGCTTGCTCCGGCGCGATTTCCACCCACTGCACTTCACGCCCTTCGGCCATGCCGAGCACTCCTGCTTAACGCTGAAAACGGCATTCTAGCGTAGTGCCCGGCTGAATGCGTCAATTGCTGGTGCCAAGGTTTACTGTTATATTCCAAACCGCTCTCACGCCAAGATACCGCCACTTTCCATACACACGGTCGTATGCTTGGAACAAGCGCCTGCACGTCCAACACGCAGGCCGAGCATCAGATTGGATAGCAAGTCGATTTATTGCTGTCACAAGCTTGCACGAAATGCAGCATACCTGCCGCTTGCAAGAATGCAGCCGGCAGGTCGACGTGACCCTGTCGACATTATCGGGTCACACGATAACGCCACGCCCGAAGCGGCTTCGTCTACACGTCACAGGACGATGTCCGGCCCAGGGTGACAAGTTCAACATCGTGCCGGTGGTCGGCGTGGGCGAATCGATGAATGCCAGGTGTTGGCGGAGTCAGCAGGGCCGGATGGGCGTGACACCCACCGAAACACGTCCTGCCTCCGCCACGTACTCGACATGATCACACTGGAGGGGATTCAAGCCTTTCCCAGTGGGGCGCTACAGCATCCATGACATGTGCGAAGCACAAGCACACTGCACTCAGCGGTTCGCCTACGCCGCCTCATCATCAGCGAACGCCGGCACGCAACGTCATGCGAGACAACATGAAACGGATGCTCATCAATGCGACCCAGCCCGAAGAGCTGCGCGTCGCGCTTGTCGATGGTCAACGCCTCTACGACCTGGATATCGAATCCGGCGCTCGTGAACAGAAGAAAGCCAATATCTACCGCGGCAAGATCACTCGAGTAGAACCCTCACTGGAAGCCGCCTTCGTGGATTTCGGTGCCGAGCGCCACGGCTTCCTGCCTCTCAAGGAAATTTCCCGCGAATACTTCGTCAAGGACGTCTCCGGCCGCCCCAGTATCAAGGAAGTCCTCAAGGAAGGTCAGGAAGTCATCGTCCAGGTCGACAAGGAAGAGCGCGGCAACAAGGGCGCGGCACTGACTACCTTCATCAGCCTGGCCGGTCGCTTTCTGGTCCTGATGCCGAACAACCCCCGCGCGGGCGGCATCTCGCGGCGCATCGAGGGCGAGGAGCGCAGCCAGCTCAAGGAGGCCATGGGACAGATGACCGTCCCTGACAAGATGGGGCTGATCGTGCGTACTGCGGGCATCGGCCGCTCTCCTGAAGAGCTCCAGTGGGACCTCGACTATCTGGTCCAGGTGTGGGAATCGATCACGTCCGAAGCCGGCAAGCGCTCGGCCCCCTTCCTGATCTATCGTGAATCCAACGTCATCATTCGCGCCATGCGCGATTATCTGCGCCAGGATATCGGCGAAGTCCTGATCGACAGCCCCGAAGTCCATGCCGAGGCACTCGGTTTCATTCGCCAGGTAATGCCGTCCTACCAGCAGAAGCTCAAGCTCTACGCCGACGAAGTGCCACTGTTCTCGCGCTTCCAGATCGAATCCCAGATCGAGACCGCCTACGAGCGCGAGGTCAAGCTGCCTTCCGGCGGTTCGATCGTCATCGACCATACCGAAGCGCTGGTTTCCATCGACATCAACTCCGCCCGCGCCACCCGCGGCAGCGATATCGAAGAGACCGCCCTGCAGACCAACTCCGAAGCCGCCGACGAGATTGCTCGTCAGCTGCGCCTGCGGGATATCGGCGGCCTGGTGGTGATCGACTTCATCGACATGGGCCCGGCGCGCAACCAGCGCGAAGTCGAGAACCGCATGCGCGATGCACTGAAGTTGGATCGCGCCCGGGTTCAGATCGGCCGTATATCGCGTTTCGGCCTGATGGAAATGTCGCGCCAGCGCCTGCGGCCCTCGCTGGGCGAGACCAGCGGTGTGGTCTGCCCCCGCTGCAACGGCCAAGGTACCATTCGGGACGTTCGCTCGCTGTCGCTCTCGATCATGCGCCTGATCGAGGAAGAAGCCATGAAGGAGCGCAGCGCGCAAATTCGCGCCATTCTTCCCGTGCCGGTAGCGACCTACCTGCTCAATGAGAAGCGCAGCGTGCTGGCCGATATAGAAGCACGCCAGGGTGTTCGTGTGGTGTTGCTGCCCAACCCGGACATGGACACGCCCCATTACGATGTTCAACGTCTACGTGACGACCATCTCGATGACGACGATTCCAGCAGCCTGTCCAGCTTCGAGCTTTCCACTGATACCGAGGTGGGCAAGGAGCCGAACCACAGCTTTGCGCCACCGGCACAGCGCGCCGAAGCCGCGGTGAAGAGCGTGACTCATAACGCTCCGGCTCCCGCGTCGTTGCAAAAGGAGAAGCCGGCCCCCGAGGAGGCGCCTAGCGTCGCTCCGGCAACCACCAAACCGGCTTCCCGCACAAGCGAGGGCGAATCGGGCAATGTTCTGGGTCGCCTGTTCCGTGGTGTTGCCAAATTGCTCGGCGGCGAAGAAAGCAGCTCCAGCACCCAAGCCACTCCAGCCGCCGCCGATACCCAGGCACGCCGGGGCGCATCGCGCGACGAACAACCCTCGCGCACCCGTACCCGTTCGGCCCAGGCAGACAACGAGCGCCAGGAGGCACGCCAGGCATCTCGCCCTGCGCGTGGTGAAAGCCGCAACGACAAGCCTGCCGAAGAGCGCGGCACTCCTAGCCGTTCGCGCAATAACCGCCAGCGCAATCGCTCGGAAGATGCCAAACCCGCCCAGGACAAGGCGAATCAGGACAAGGCCAGCCAAGACAAGCCGAATCAGAATAAGCCGAACCCGGCTAGGTCCGGCAAGCCTTCGCGCAAGGATAACGCCGCGGCCAAGTCTGAAGAGAACAAGCCCGAAGAGAACAAGTCAGTAGACAACAAGCCCGAAGAGAGCAAGCGCGGAGAGAAACCCGAGACTCGGGCCAAGGCCGGGAACAGTCCTGCTCCCGAACCCAACGCCGAAGCTGCGGACAAGAAGGATGATGGCAAGCCCAAGCGTACCCGCAACAACCCTCGCAAGCGCACGCGCAAGCACGCCATCCAGCCTCAGGCCGAAGCCGAGCAGCTCAAGCTTCAGGCGCAAGCGCAGGATGACGAGCAAGCGTCTGCCAACGCGGCTGAAAGTGCCACCTCACCCGTAGCGGAAAGCGCTTCGAAAGCAGCGCCGGTAGCAGTGGCTAAAGAAGCACCAGCAGCCAAGGAAGCGACAGCGGTCAGCGAGAACGAAAACGCAGCGGCAAGGAAGGAAACTGCGAAATCCCAGCGGCAGGAAAAAACCGATGCTGCTGCCTCACGGCAGGCACCGGCGGTCGAGCCGGCTGCCAGCACGCCCGAAGCAGAGCTATCTCCCGACGCCCAAGGGCCGGCCGATGCCCAGGTAATGGCGGATGTCACCGCACCCAGCGAGCCACCCGCTACGCCGGAACCAGAGGTAAAGGATGAGGCGCAAGCTGACGCAGAAGTAGCGCAGAAGACGCCGCAAGCGGCCGCGGACGACGAAACCGCTTCTGCTACCGGGGTCTCTTCAGCCACCGACGCGGAGGCTAACCAGGAGCAGCAGCTAGATGCGCTTGGGGAGCCTGATGCATCGCCCCGTGATAGCGAAACGCCCGAGGCGGCTGAAGCTGAAGCGACGCACACCGCTGCCCCGGTGCATGAAGAGCAAACCCCTGCGCAAGATGAAGTGGCTGGCAATAAGCCGGACGAGACTCCCCAGGCCCAGCCTGAGGAGCCTAAAGCCGAGCAGCCCCCGGTAAGTGACGAAACCCAACCTGTCGAAGCCAAGGAAGAGCAAGTCCAGCCTCGTCCCTCCGAAGCTGCGCCCACCCAGCCGCAGGATGTACAGGTAACCGGTGATGGCGAGACTCCATCGAGCGAGCCTACAGCGGAAGCGCCCGAGGTGACTCCGCAGGCACAGACGGAGGCAACCGCCGACGAGCCGAAGCAGGACGCCCAAACGAAGGCGGACAAGCCGCGCCGACGTCGGGCTCATAATGACCCACGCGAATTGCGCAAGCGTCAACAAGAGGGTGGCAGCGAATAAGCGCCTCCCAGTAACCAGAAACCCCGCAAGCTCACGCTTGCGGGGTTTTTTTATGCTTGTGCAATGACCAAGTCGTGCAGTTTCTACTCCAGCAGGCGCGGCTCGGGCTCGAGGGTAACCCCAAACTCCTTCTCGACCGTTGCCGCGATACGACCGGCCACCTCCAGTAGTTCTTGGCGGGTGCCTCCACCAAAATGCACCAGCACCAAGGCTTGCCGCTCATGCACGCCGAAGGCGCCGCAACGCCAGCCTTTCAAGCCACAGCGCTCGATCAGCCACCCGGCGGCGAGCTTGGTGATACCGCCAGGCTGAGGAAAATTGGGCATATTGGGATAGCGTTCCAGCAACTGCTCCGCCTGGTCACGGGGTACTAGCGGGTTCTTGAAAAAGCTTCCGGCATTGGCCAGCTCGGCGGGGTCGGGCAATTTTTCCTCGCGAATTGCGCATACCGCCCTGGCCACGTCCAGGGCACTCGGCTCGGAGCCGACCCGACGGGCAAGGTCGCCATACCCTAGCCGGGGTGTCGGCACACGACTCAGCCGCAATACCAGCCGAGTGATGACGGCCCTGCCCGCCAGCTCATGCTTGAAGATACTGTCGCGATAGCCCAGGCGGCACTCGGCTCGGTCAAGCCAGCGTAGCTCTCCACTGGCGATCTCCATAATTTGCACCGCTTCCAGCACGTCGCCCAACTCCACGCCATAGGCACCGATATTCTGTATCGGTGCGGCTCCGCAAAGCCCCGGGATCAAGGCCAGGTTTTCCAGCCCCCAGTAACCTCGCGCCGCCATTTCCATCACCAGCGGATGCCAGGCCACGCCGGCCCCCACGTGCAAGCCCACATGGGATTCACCCTTCGCCCCGGTCAGCCACCATTGGCGCAAGTCAGGAGTAATGACGAGGCCGGGCAGATCGGCAGGAAGAAGTACGTTGCTGCCGCCACCCAAAATAGTCACTTTCCGTTCGGCGGCAGCTGCCTGGCCCAGCGTGTCACGCAACTCACGCAAGGTTCCGGGCCTGGCGTAATACTCGGCCCGGCAAGGCAGGCGCAGAGTGTTGGCGTGGCTGAGTTCGTGTTGGCGCAGCACTATTTATCCCCACGCTGCAGATGAGCAATGAAGCCTTCACTTGCCTCTTCGATCAGGTCGAGCACCGTTTCAAACCCTTGCTCGCCGCCATAGTAAGGGTCGGGGACCGCTTTTTCAGCGGTATCGGCATAATTCAGAAACAATTCCACTCGTGCCTTGCTACCGGCGGGTTGTTGCGCCTGGAGCGCGCTCAGGTTGTCATGATCCATGGCCAGCAGGTAGTCGAACTCATCGAAGTCCACAGGCGCTAACTGACGCGCCCGCAAGGTGCCGATATCGATACCGCGACGCAAGGCGGCCTCGCGAGCCCGTGCATCCGGCCCCTTGCCGACATGCCAGGGGCCGATGCCGCAGGAATCCACGCTGACTTCATGCTGCATCCCGGCCCGTTCCAGGGCGTGGCGAAACACCCCCTCGGCGGAGGGCGAACGGCAGATATTGCCTAGACAGACGAACAGAATCTTCATCGGTGGGCTCCCGCCGGGTTGGACGAAGGGCTGACGATCTGCATGAGCGCTCGCACCCGCGCCAGATCCTCCGGGGTATCCACCCCGGCAGGATTGATCTCGCAGGCCAGAGCAACCTGAATGGCATGTCCATGATGCAGCGCGCGCAACTGCTCGAGCTGCTCGAGCTGCTCGAGCATCGCCGGCGCCCACGTGCGGAACTCATGGAGAAAACCGGCACGATAGGCATAGAGCCCTATATGGCGCAGCCAGCCATCGGTTTCCAGCAGCTCGGGGCGGCGGGCGAAATGCTCGCGGTCCCAGGGGATCGGAGCACGGGAAAAATACAGGGCGCGTCCGGAAAGTGCTCGCACCACCTTGACCACATTGGGGTTGAACAGGGTGTCGATATCACTGATGGGCTCCGCCAGCGTGGCCATCGAGGCGCCATCATCATCTGCCAGCCGCGCGGCTACCTGATCGATGAGGGCGGGAGGAATCAACGGCTCATCCCCCTGGACATTGACCAACAGCGCTGCATCGTCGAGTCCCAGCCGCTCGGTCACCTCCGCCAGGCGGTCGGTGCCCGAGGGGTGATCGGGACTCGTCATCACGACCTCCGCGCCATACGCTTGCATGGCGCGCTCGATACGCGGGTCGTCGGTCGCCACGACCACCCGGCTGGCGGCGCTTTCGCACGCCCTTCGCCACACATGCGCGACCATCGGCTCGCCGGCAATGTCGAGCAAAGGCTTCCCCGGCAGCCGCGACGAGCCGAAACGCGCCGGCACCACGGCGATAAACTCCACCGCCGCCATTACGCTTCTCCCGTGCGCCCGGGCGAAGGGGGAAGTTTCTCGTCGATATCCATTACTCTTGCTTCTTCCGGGAGCATGACCGGAATATCCTCGCGGATGGGGTAGGCCAGGCCATCGTAATGACAGCGCAGCTCCTCTGCCTCACGGTCATATTTCAGCTTGCCCTTGCACAGCGGGCAGATCAGCATCGCCAGCAGTTCCTTGTCCATTGCAGGTTCTCCGCTTCAGGTAATTTCCAGTAGGCGTGTTGCCAACCAGTCCTCAAAGTGTGGGGGCAGGTCGGCTTCCACTTCCAGTATCCAGGTATTGCTTGGGGCCAGCTCGCGGCACTTGACCGCATCCTTGGCGGTTATCACGATGCTACGCTCATCGCCGAAAGCGAAATCCTCCGCTCGAAAACGATGATGATCGCCCAGCGCATGCCAGTCACCCTTCACCCCCAGGGATGTCAGCGTCTTGAAGAATCGCTGCGGATTGCCGATACCCGCAAGGCCGTGGACAGGCTGCTCGAAAGGAAGGGGCTCGAGGGGAGCGCGAAGGCCATCCAGCCTTCGCCATGCCGTTGGCTTCAAGGTCATGGCAGTGAAGTCCACGGCGAGCACCTCGCCGAAAGACGCCGCTTCGCAGCCACCGTTGACGATCACCTTGTCCACGCGTTGCAGGCGTTCTGCCGGCTCGCGCAATGGGCCGGCGGGAAGACATTCGCCATTGCCCAGCCCACGCGACCCGTCGACCACGACCAGTTCGATATCCCGCGCCAGTGCCAGATGCTGCAGACCGTCGTCGCTGAGAATGATATCGCAGCCCAGCGCCACCAGGCGCTGCGCGCCCCTCGCCCGCTGGGGGTCGGCAACCACCGCCACACCCGTCTGCTGCGCCAGCATCAGCGGTTCATCGCCGCTGTGTGCCACCGGGGTGTCGGCATGAACGTCGAGGGGGTAGCTTGGCGACTTGCCGCCGTAACCCCGCGAGACAATGCCCGGTCGATAGCCACGCGCGACGAGCCAGCGCGCCAGCCACGCCACCAGGGGGGACTTGCCGGTTCCACCGAGAGTGATATTACCCACTACCAGCACAGGGACCGGTGCCCGCCACTGGTTCTTGTCGCCTCGGCGGTAGGCGGCTTCCCGCCGCGCCATGGCATAGCGATACAGCGCCGCCAACGGACGCAACAGCTTGAGCCAGCCGCTACCGCGATAGGCGGCTTTCACCCAGTGTTCACTCGGGCTCATGGGCGTCCTGAAACTGCAGTTTATGCAGCGCCGCATAGGCGCCGTCTCGAGCCAGCAATTGCGCGTGGGTACCCTGCTCAACGAGCCGTCCCTGGTCCATCACCACGATTCGATCGGCGCGTTCGATGGTCGAAAGTCGGTGCGCGATGACCAAGGTGGTGCGCCCCTGGCACACCGCCTCGAGCGCCTTCTGGATATAGCGCTCGGATTCGGTATCGAGTGCGGAGGTGGCCTCATCCAGAATCAGAACGGGGGCGTCCTTGAAGATGGCACGGGCGATCGCCAGGCGCTGGCGCTGGCCGCCCGAGAGCATGACGCCGTTCTCTCCCACCGGAGTGGCGTAGCCTTGAGGCAGCTGTTCGATGAATTCATGAGCATAGGCCGCACGCGCCGCGGCCTCGATTGCCGCCGGGTCGGGATTGGATGCGCCGTAAGCGATATTCTCCGCTACCGTGGCGTTGAACAGCGTGACCTGTTGAGAAACCAGGGCGATCTGACGGCGCAAGGGGCCCAGACGGTAGCGCTCCAGCGGCACGTCATCGAGATAGATCTTTCCGTGGCTGGGATGATAGAAGCGCGGCAACAAGCTGACCAGGGTCGACTTGCCACTGCCGGAACGACCGACAATCGCCACCATCTCGCCCGGCTCGACCTCCAGATTGATTCCCTGCAGGACTTCCGGTTGTTCCTCGGCGTAGCGAAAGCCCAGCTCGCTCAAGACGATCTTGCCACGCAGGCGCGACACTTCATGATCGCCGTCATCGCGCTCCGCCGGCACTTCGAGCAGACCGAAAAGCTCCCCCGCCGCGGCGATACCTTTCTGGATTTCGCTGTTTATTTCGGTCAATTGGCGAACGGGCTTGGCCATCAACGCCGCCGCAGTAATAAAGGCCACGAATTCCCCCGGCGTCATTTCGGCAATCAGGCTCGGCGCCATCGCCACCCAAACCAGCAGGGCCAGGGAAAGCGCCACCAGCAGCTGGATCACCGGTGTACTGGTGGCCTTGGTAACCGCCTCTTTCATGCTCTGCCGGCGATTCTCCTCGCTGACCCTGGCAAAGCGCTGCTTCTCGTACTCTTCGGCCCCGTGGGTTCGCACCACCCGATAGCCCGACAAGGCCTCGGAAGCCACATGGGTCACGTCCCCCATGGTGTGCTGGATGCGCCGGGATATGCGCCGGAAACGCTTGCTGGCATAGCTGACCACTCCGGCGATCAACGGCGTGACGGCGAGAAACAGCAGTGTCAGCAGCCAGTTGGTCCACAGCAGATAGGCCAGTAGTCCAATGACAAACAACCCTTCGCGCAGCAGTATGGTAATGGCCTTGGTCGCCGCGCCGGCTACCTGTTCCACGTGGTAGGTCACCCGGGAAACCAGATGCCCACTTGAGTGGTGATCGAAGAACTCACCCGGTAAGTGCAGTAAATGATTGAATACATTACAGCGCAGCGCATGGATGACGTGACGCGCCACCGATGTCATGAAATAAGTGCCGAGAAAAGTGCCCAGGCCACGGGCGGCGAACATGATGACGACGAACAGGGGCAAAAACAGGCGAAAACCAGCATCGGGGTTCTGTATGCCATCGATCAGGCGCTTCATCATTTCCGCCAACGCCGTGCTCGAAGCCGCATAGATGACATAGCCCAGTGTCGCCAAGGCAAAAGCCCGCCAGTGGGGTTTGACGTAGCCCAGCAGGCGTTTGTAGAGCGTCCAACCAGATTCGTGAGTCAACGCAAGCTCCCGCTCGTCAGGGTTCAGTAGGGATTTCGGGGCAGGCTAACCAAGGCCTCTGCCGCCTTTTGCCGAGAGATTCACCGCTGTTGCCGGTGCGATAGATCTCGTGCAGGCGATTCTACCCCATGGCAGCCGCCATCAACACCGCGGGAGGCCATGGAAGACGGAACGCATCGAGCTCACCCGAACGCCATCCCCGCGCCCCAGCTCCACATCGATGGCACCATCATGAGCGGTATTCCAAAGGCAGCTCTGCTCACGGCGAAACCGCCTCACCACGTCGTTGTCGGGATGCTGGAAGGCGTTATCACGACCGGCGCTGAAGATCACGTGGGTGGGCGTCATCTGCTGGACGAATTGCGCTCCCGAACTGCTCCGGCTGCCATGATGGCCCGCCACCAGCACATCGACACCTGGCTCGAGCTGCGCCAGAAAGCGTCTTTCTTCGTCGGTGCCCACGTCTCCGGTGATCAGCAGGCGCTGCTGGCCCACCGAGACTTCCAGCACGCAGGAGCGCGCATTGGCCGGCAGCGTATTCTCCCCCCGAGGCGGCCATACAATGCGATAGGAAACATCATCACGCTTCCAGTTCTGCCCGGCAAAGCAGGGGGTGAACGGCAGACCAACGGTTTCCCCTTGCGGCGCCAGCACGTTCTTGACCTGATGTTCATCCATCGCTGTCACGCCTCCGGCGTGGTCGTTATCGGCATGGCTGATAATGACCGTATCGAAAGACTGCCCGGGTGGCCACAGCCCGCTCAAGGGCATGAAGCCGGAGCCGAAGCGAGGCCCGGTATCGTAAAGCAGGCGATAGTTCGCCGAACGCAGGTCGATCAATTGCCCTTGGCCCACGTCATGGATACGCACCGTAAGCAGGCCCGGCGGTCTCGCGTCGGGCTCGCTCACCAGCAGCAACGCCCCCAGAAGTCCCGTGGTCCCCAGGCGTAATGCACCGGGCAAGCTAGGTAAACCCCAAGCCAACGCCAGCAGGCCCAACCCCAGCGCCAACGGCACAAGCCATTCGCCTGGTGGCTGCCACAAGGGAAACCATTGCACGCCGGCTTCGAGCGCGACGATCAACGGCTCGAGCGCCTGGGCGAATAGCCACCAGCAAAGCGTCCCCAGCCCGGGCACCCACGCCACCAACCAGCCCACAAGCGCCAGCGGCACCAGTATCATGCTCACCCAGGGCACCGCGACCAGATTGATCACCGGGGCTGCCGGAGCGACACGCGAAAACGCCAGCAATACCGCTGCCGCCATCAGCGGAGCCAGTAACAGCTGGGTGCGTGTCAGTCCCCACAGCCAGCCGCGCCACCCTTGGGGCCGTTTTCGTCCCTGCCAGATCACGATCAGCCACGCCACGGCCAGAAACGATAGCCACATGCCCGGGCGCCACACGGCCAGGGGATCGAGCAATACAACGATGGCAAGGGCCAGCCACCACCCCTGCCAGGGACCCGGCGCGTGACGGCCGCTGGCCACCCATAACCCGACCAATGCCATGATCATGGCGCGCAATGCCGGGGGCGACATACCCGACAAGGCGGTATAGCCGATGGCAGCACTTCCCGCCGCCCACCACGGCCACGCTCGCAAGCGCCAATTCAGCGGGGTCACCAGGCGAGCCACGATCCGGCTCAAAAGCAACGCAAACGCGGTGATCAGACCAATATGCAAGCCGGAAATCACCACCAAATGCGTAGTGCCGCTGGCATTGAGCAGCTCCCAATCCTCCGGTTCAAGCCGTTCGCTCGCCCCTAGTGTCAAGGCCGCCAGCCAGCGACGCGCCTGTCCAGAAACAGGTTGTCGATCCAGGTAGTCCAGGGCCATTTGCCGCAAGGAAGGTGACGGCGGAGCCAGGCGAACGGGAGCCGGGGCGGCGCGCACATAGCCTGTGGCCTGGATTCCCTCGCGCCACAACCAGGCCTCATAATCGAAGGTGTCGGGATTGACGAACCCCCGTGGCGGACGCAGGCGCAGCGTCAAACGCCAGCGCTCGCCCACATCCATTTCAATAGACGAATAGAAGCTTACCCGAGCTCGGCGCAATGCATTGCAGTCCGGCCTTGCCGATGGGGCATGACAGGATTTCACTGCAAGCAAGAGCCGCTGGGAGTTGGGCTGCTGATCATGTTCGAGGATCACAGCTTCAACCTGAAGATCTTCGCCGCTCAAGCCCAAGGGCAGAACACCTCCCCGTTGAAGGTGGATGCTCGCCGACGCCAGGACCAAGGCAAGCACCAACAGCAATCGCCAGGGGTGGCGCCATACGGCCGGCAGCAGGATGAGCGCCACGCTCGCTAAAAACAGAAACGGTGAAACCCAATAGACATTGCCTGGCAGGGCGAGGCCTACGCCAAGCAATGCGGCAACCACCACCGGGACAGCCACGCCTGTCTGCACCCCTTCCTCCTATCCCCTTGCGCCTTGGCTGCCTTGGCTGATTTTTTCCGACAATGCTATCCCATGGCGGTGGGTACGCCTTGTATGGATAATGGCATCTATCGAAGCAAGCGAGCACACCGACATGCCGCGCCGGTTTCTGCAGCGCCACATGCCCAAGCCCGATACCTTACGGCGCCAACGTTCGCTGCGCTTGCTGGCCCCATTGATCGCCGATCCGGCATTATGGGTACTGTCGCGACGCAGCGTGGCCAACGCCTTCAGTGTGGGCCTGTTTTGCGCGATGCTGCCCATTCCCTTCCAGATGGGAGCGGCCGCGCTGGGCTCCTGGTTGAGCCGCTGCAATCTGGCGCTCTCGGTAGGACTGGTCTGGATTACCAATCCCTTGACCATGCCATTGATTTTCTATGGCAACTACCGTCTGGGTAGCTGGCTGATCGATACTCCCTTGCGCGAGCCCCCCAGCCGCATCTCCACTCGCTGGATCGCCGAGCAGATGACCGACATCATGCCGGCGCTGATACTCGGCTCCCTGGTGACGGCGGTATGCCTCGCCCTGGTAGCCAACGTCATGATTCGGCTGCTCTGGCGATGGCATGTATCGCGCCACTGGAAACTGCGCCGGCTTAAGCGACGCCAGCGTCGAGAGCGCATCGAATCGGAATTCGATGACTTGAACGGTTAGACGAGCTGAGTCACCAGACGCCCCTCGTCAAGTCGCAGGACACGATCCTGATGCGCTGCCAGGCCGATATCATGCGTCACGATGACAAACGCACAAGCGCTCTCGCTGGCCAGTTCATCCATCATCGCAAGAATATTGGCCGCCGTGGCCTGATCCAGGTTACCGGTCGGTTCATCCATCAGCACCAGGCTCGGGTCGGTCACCAGAGCGCGAGCGATAGCGACACGCTGGCGCTCGCCGCCGGAAAGCTCGCCCGGCTTGTGGCCTGCCCTCGCCTGCATCCCCACCCGTTCCAGCAGAGACATGGCACGGGCCTCGGCATCCTTCTTGCGCTGCCCACGCACGATCAACGGCAAGGCGGCGTTCTCCAGCGCGGTGAACTCCGCCAGGAGATGGTGGAACTGGTAGACGAAGCCGATATAGCGATTGCGAAAACGTCCCAGGGCCGTCTCGTTCAAGCCGGCCAGGGGCTCCCCGGCAATCAATACCTCGCCGCTGGTGGGCCGGTCCAGGCCACCAAGCAAGTTGAGCAGGGTCGTCTTGCCCGAGCCGGAGCTGCCCACTACCGCCACGCGTTCGCCGGCATGAACCCGAAGCTCCAGATCGTCCAGTACCGTTATATCCTGTGGCCCTTCCTGATAGATCCGCGTCAGGTTGTGGCAATCCAGCATCAGTGCCGGTCGTTCCGCTGTTCTGCTTTGACTCATGCCATTCTCATTCATAGCGCAATACATCCGCCGGCTGCACACGTGCGGCGCGCCATGCCGGGTAAAGGGTGGAAAGGAATGTCAGGCCGAAAGCCGCCAGGACGATATCGCGTACATCGGCCCAATGCAGCCGTGACGGCAAGTCACTGATGAAATACACCCCGGCATCGAGGAACTGGATACCGAAGATGTTCTCCACCCATCCGATCAAGTCCGCGATGGTCAACGCCAGCAGCACTCCCAGCCCCACCCCGATGGCAATTCCGATCACGCCGATGGCCAGGCCCTGAACGACGAAGATGCCCATGATCGAACGCGGCGTCGCCCCGATGGTCCGCAAGATGGCGATATCGGCTCGCTTGTCGGTTACCACCATCACCAGGGTGGAAACGATATTGAACGCCGCCACGGCGATGATCACCGTCAGCAATAACGCGATCATGCGCTTTTCCATCTGGATGGCCTGGAAGAGATTGCCGTGGGAGAACGTCCAGTCGCTACCGCGATAACTCGGCCCCAGCTCGTTGAGGATAGCCTGGGTTTCGCTGCCCGCCACGAACAGGTCGTTCAGTTCCAGACGCAGCCCGCCCACGGCATCGCCAAGGCGCGCCAGGGTCTGCATGTCTTCGATATTGGCATAGGCGAGGTTGGCATCGAGATCCGCTCCAACGCTGAAGATACCGCTGACGGTAAAGCGTTTCAGGCGCGGGAAGACCCCGGCGGGAGTAATCGAGGCCTCCGGCACCAGCAGCGTGACCCGGTCACCAATGCCGACACCGAGGTTGCGCGCCAGCATGGCGCCCAGTACCACGTTCCATTCACCCGGTTCCAGATCGTCCAGCCGCCCCTGGCGCATGTGTTCGCCCACGATCGACACCTGGCCTTCCCACTCGGGGTTGATGCCGTTGACCATTGCTCCGGCGTTACGCCCTCCCACGGAAAACATGCCCTGCTGTTCCACGTAAGGTGCTGCACCGATGACCCGCTCACGCTGCACCAGCTGTTCGGCCAGCGCTTGCCAATCGGTCAAGCCGTTTCGCGCCTCGATCTTGGTATGCGGCACCATGCCCAGGATACGTGTTCGTAACTCGTGGTCGAAACCGTTCATTACCGACAATACCAGGATCAACACCGCCACCCCGAGCATCAAGCCCAGCATCGAAGTCAGCGATATAAAGGAAATAAAGTGATTTCGCCGCTCGGCGCGCACGTAACGCAACCCGACGAGAAAAGGCAAACGATCAAGCATGGATACATTCCTTATCAGCAAGCGCTCATGGTACGGTTTTTTGGGCTCGCCTGCATGGTATGAAAGCCGTCTCTTGCATCGTTTGCCCAGACGGCATAAATTGCGCCGGTTTATTCCACCGCCAAGTCGCACCGAAGCCGCGTATCCACTGCCGACTCGGTTGTGAACACACCCAACGATCCCGAGGTTCCATGAGCTATCGCCTGCTTCCCGAATGGCACGCGCAAGATGCCGTGCAGTTGACCTGGCCACGCGCCGATAGCGACTGGTCCGCCTTGCTTGAGCGCATCGAGGCCACGCTGGAATCGATCGTGGTAGCGGTCGCTCGCTATCAGCGCGTGTTGATCAGCGTGCCCGACAACGCGACACAACAGCGGCTCGCGGCGCTGTTCGAGGCATACGCTGTAAACGATGACCGGCTCGAACTGGTGACCGCCGCGGCGGATGATACCTGGGCGCGCGATCACGGTCCGCTTACGGTAGCGAACGATGGCACTCTGAAATTACTCGACTACACCTTTACCGGCTGGGGCGGCAAGTTCCCCGCCGAGCGCGATAATAGCCTGACGCGACGGCTTGCCGAGGCCGGCGTCTTTGCCGTGCCGGTCGAATCCTGTGACATGGTGCTCGAAGGCGGCGCTCTCGAGACCGATGGCCTCGGCACGCTACTGACCACCGAGGCCTGTCTGCTCAACCCCAACCGTAACCCCACGCTTAACCGAGCTGAGGTGGAAGCCAGGCTGAACGCCGAACTGGGCATCGAGCGCGTGCTGTGGCTGGCCCATGGCCACCTGGAAGGCGATGATACCGATAGTCATGTGGATACCCTGGCGCGCTTTTGCGACCCTTCTACCATCGCCTACGTTCGCTGCGATGATCAGGGCGACCCACATTATCCGGCATTCAAGGCCATGGAGGCGGAGCTTCAAGCGTTTCGCCAGACCAACGGTGAGCCCTATCGGCTGATCCCCCTGCCCTGGCCGCAGGCGTGCCACGACCCGGAAGACGGGCACCGGCTCCCTGCCACCTATGCCAATTTCCTGATCATCAACGGGGCGGTGCTGGTGCCCACCTATGGCGACAGCGCCGATCTGACCGCCCTCAAGGCGCTGGAAGCAGCCTTTCCCACCCGCGACATCGTCGCCATCGATTGCCGCAGTGTCATCCGCCAGCACGGCAGCCTACACTGCCTGACCATGCAACTGGCGCAAGGAACCCTGGCTGCCCGCTCGATCCTACGCCCCGCTGACTGAGGAACTCCCATGTCCAAGACACTTCGCGTTGGCCTGGTGCAACAAGCCGCCTGGCCCGACAAGGCCAAAAGCCTGCAGGAAAGTGAAGCCGGTATTCGCGAGCTTGCCGCCCAAGGGGCCGAGCTCGTGTTGCTGCAGGAACTGCACACGACCCACTATTTTTGCCAATTCGAAGATACCGCCCTGTTCGACCTGGCCGAGCCCCTCGATGGCCCCAGCGGACGCTATCTGGAAAATCTGGCCCGCGAACTGGATATCGTCCTGGTCGGCTCGCTGTTCGAACGCCGGGCGGCTGGTCTGTACCACAACACCGCCGTGGTGTATGACCGAAAGCAAGGTCGCGTGGGCCATTATCGCAAGATGCATATCCCCGATGACCCCGGCTTCTACGAGAAATTCTACTTTACCCCCGGCGACTACGATCCCCAGCGACAGACCGGCTTCACGCCGATCGCGACCTCGGTGGGCCGCCTGGGGCTACTGATCTGCTGGGACCAGTGGTATCCGGAAGCCGCACGGCTGATGGCGCTGGCCGGTGCCGACATCCTGCTCTACCCCACGGCCATCGGCTGGGACCCCAGCGACGAGGCGGACGAAAAGAGCCGCCAGAAGGATGCCTGGACCTTGATCCAGCGCGCCCACGGCGTCGCCAACGGGCTGCCGGTGATGGCGGCCAATCGCGTCGGTTTCGAGGCCGATCTCTCGGGCTCGGGTGAAGGAATAGACTTCTGGGGAGGGAGCTTCATTTGTGGGCCCCAGGGAGAACTGCTGGCCCATGCCGGCGAGTCCGCCGAACGCCTATGCGTGACTCTCGACATGGGACGCGGCGAGAGTACCCGGCGGATCTGGCCCTACCTGCGCGACCGCCGAGTCGACGCCTATGGCGAGCTTACCCAGCGCTACCGGGACTAGAAGTGCGTACCAAGCCCGCCCCGCTTCGGAATTCGAGTGGGGCGGGCCAGCGCAAGACTTACTTCCAGAAATCGCGGATCGAGGCGATTCCCTGGGCACCGACGGCACGGGCATGGTTGGCGTCGAAGCGCGTCATGCCGCCCAGAGCGAAGACCGGCATTCCCGCACGCTCGACCAGTTGCTGAAAATCGTGCCAGCCCAAGGGCGACACATCGGGATGGGACGGCGTGGTACGCAGCGGCGAAAGACTGACGAAGTCGCAACCCAGAACGGCCGCCTGATCCAGCTGCTTACGGCTGTGGGTGGAGGCGGAAAGCCACTTGTTCTCGGCGATCGGCCGGCGCTCCAACGACATCAAGCGTTCGCTGGTGAGATGTATACCATCCGCATCGACCTCGTCGAGCAGACCAGGCTCGCCATTGAGTAACAAGCGAGCGTCGTATTGACGGCATAACGCCAGGGCGCGCTTGGCTCGCGCCAGATAGGCCTCGTGCTCCAGCTCTTTTGCGCGCAGCTGGACGAGGCGAATGCCGTCTTCCTGTAAGGCTCGCTCCAGGCGCGTATCGAAGCGGGCCTCGTCACCTTCCTCACCGGTAATCAGATACTCCGTGGGCAGCATCACGGCGCGCAGTATGGGCAAGTTGGCCGCCGGAAACGGATAATTGACCAGCTCTTCCATGGGCACCCAGCGCACCGCCTGGCCTTCACGGCCGAACGGTTCACCGGAGTAGGCATGCACTTGCCATACGTCCAGCAGAATATGCTTGTCGGTGTATTCGTGGTGGACCCGAATCAGAGGCTGAGCGCGGGTAATTTCCACACCTAATTCCTCATGCAGCTCACGTTTGAGCCCTTCCAGGCCGGTTTCGTAAGGCGCGAGCTTACCCCCGGGAAACTCCCACAGCCCGCCATGATCCACACTGGATGGGCGGCGGGCCAACAGCACCTGTTTCTTGTCGGCGCTGATGATGGCCGCCGCCGCTACGTGAACCCGTCGTTTTACCAATACATTCATTACGTCTTTTCCACTTTATCCATGGCGGCCAGCCGGCTCCGGCGGGAATACCGCTTTGCTA
Organism: Halomonas sp. Bachu 37; assembly: GCF_039691755.1. Classification (NCBI taxonomy): domain Bacteria; kingdom Pseudomonadati; phylum Pseudomonadota; class Gammaproteobacteria; order Oceanospirillales; family Halomonadaceae; genus Halomonas; species Halomonas kashgarensis. Next base: position 1,461,472 of record NZ_CP137552.1, read on the forward strand.
CGGGAACGATAGGATTGCCGGCCCCGGCGTGGGCCAATTAGCTGCGATAATCGGCGTTGATCGATACATAGTCGTGAGACAGATCCGATGTCCAGACGGTGGCGTTTTCCTCGCCCCGCCCAAGGTTGATACGGATCGTCAGCTCGTCACGAGCCATTACCGCGCTTCCCGCCTCTTCGCTGTAGCCTTGCGCCCGGCCGCCGTTCTCCACCAGGCGCACGTCGTCCAGGTCGATCACCACGCGTTCGACATCAAACTCGTCAACCGGCGCCCGCCCGACCGCGGCAAGAATCCGTCCCCAGTTGGCGTCCGAGGCGTATAACGCCGTCTTGACCAGTGGCGAATGCGCCACGGTGAAAGCGACCGCCAAGGCCTCTTCGCGGTTTTTCGCTTCATTGACCTGCAAGGTAACGAACTTGGTCGCACCTTCGCCGTCGCGAATGATCGCTTGAGCCAGCTCGGTCATCACCCGCTGCAAGGCGTTGCGAAACACCGCCACTTCGTCTTCGCTGCTTACCGAGGCACCCCGCCCCGTTGCCACCAGCATGCAGGCATCGTTGGTCGAGGTATCGCTGTCGACGGTGATGCAGTTGAAGGAACGGTCCACGGTCTCGCGCAACAACCGTTCAAGTAGCGTTTGCTCGATCGCGGCATCGGTTACCACGAACCCGAGCATGGTGGCCATGTCGGGCTTGATCATGCCCGAGCCCTTGGCGATTCCATTGATGGTCACCTGCTGCGAGCCGATTTCCACACTGACACTCGCCCCCTTGGGGCGTGTGTCGGTAGTCAGGATGCCCTCTCCGGCCGATTTCCAAGCCGCATCGTCACTTGCCCGGTTATGCAAGGCGTCGGGCAGACCCGCCAATAGCGCCGACATCGGCAGCGGTTCGCCGATCACCCCGGTGGAGAATGGTAGCACCGCCTCCTCGGTGACACTGGCAAGGCGCGCCAGCTCGGCACAACTTTGCCGGGCATCGCGCAGCCCCGTCTGGCCCGTACCGGCATTGGCATTGCCCGTGTTGATCAAGAGATAACGCGGTGCAGTGCCTTGTGCCTGGCAGCGCTCAAGGTGCTCGCGGGCCACCGTTACCGGGGCGGCACAAAAGGCATTGCGGGTGAAAACGCCGGCCACCCTGGCCCCTTCCGGTAGCTCGATAACGACCAGGTCACGACGGCCGGCCTTCTTGATGCCCGCCATCGCGGTACCCAGACAAACCCCCTCGAGGGGGGGCATGTCGGGAAAATGTGATTGTCCCACAGCCATGCAGGTCTCCTTGCGCTTGGCAGACAGTCTTTGGCGTGTCGTCAGCTGAGCTTGCCGCAACACTGCTTGTATTTCTTTCCCGAGCCACAAATACAGGGATCGTTGCGTCCTACCTTGGGGCCTTCACGGCGCGCGGGGCGCGCCTCGCTGTCGGTGGGTGACTCCTCACCATCGGCGGAGAGGTCATCGTGACGGCTGGAAGCGGTCGCCTTCTCGCGCTCGAGTGCCTCGCGGCGCTGGCGCTCCAGGGCTTCGACTTCTTCCGGCTGGCGCACCTGAACATGGCTCAGGATACGGGCGACATCGGCCTTGATGTTGGTCAACAGGTGCTGGAACAGCTCGAAGGATTCCCGCTTGTACTCCTGCTTGGGATTCTTCTGGGCGTAGCCACGCAAATGGATGCCCCGGCGCAGATGGTCCATCGATTGCAGGTGTTCCTTCCACCGGGTGTCCAGTACCTGGAGCATGACCTGTTTCTCGAAGCGCCGTATCAGCTGCTCTCCCGCGGAGGCCACCTTGGCGTCATACGCTTCCCGATGCATCTGCTGCAAGCGCTCGCGCAGCTGTTCTTCATTGAAGCGCTCGTCTTCCTCCATCCATTGCACGACCGGCGCGTCCAGGTTGAACTCGGTCTTGAGATGCACCTCAAGACCGGGAAGATCCCACTGTTCGGGCAGGCTTTGCGGCGGCACGTAATCGCTGATGGCGTCTTCCATCACCTCTTCACGAATACCCAGCACTGACGCAGACACTTCATCGGCCGCAAGAATCTCATTGCGCTGTTCGTAGATGACCCGCCGCTGGTCGTTGGCAACGTCGTCATATTCCAGCAACTGCTTGCGAATATCGAAGTTACGCCCCTCGACCTTCTTCTGTGCACGCTCCACGGCGTTGGAGACCATCTTGTGCTCGATGGCTTCACCGCGCTCGAGCCCCAGTGCCTGCATCAGACGCTTGACCCGGTCGGAGCCGAACAGGCGCATGAGATTATCTTCCAGGGAAAGGAAGAAGCGTGTCGAGCCCGGATCCCCCTGGCGACCCGCCCGCCCGCGCAACTGATTGTCGATGCGCCGTGATTCGTGACGCTCGGAACCGATTACATGCAGGCCACCCGCCGCAAGGACGGCTTCATGGCGCGCCTGCCACTCCGCCTTCAAGCTCTCCACTTGCGCTGGGGTGGGGTTTTCGAGCTTCGCGACTTCCGCTTCCCAGTTGCCCCCCAGCACGATATCGGTTCCGCGTCCGGCCATGTTGGTGGCAATGGTGATCGCCCCGGGACGCCCGGCCTGGGCAATGATTTCCGCTTCGCTCTGGTGCTGCTTGGCGTTGAGGACATTGAATGCCAACCTCGCCTCCCGCATCAGGCGCGCCAGGTACTCGGAGGTCTCGATCGACGCGGTACCCACCAGGACGGGGCGGCCCGCCTCGGTCTGCACCTGCACATCCTTGATGATGGCTTCGAACTTCTCTTCACCGCTGAGATAGACCAGGTCGTTGAAATCCTGACGCGCCAGAGGACGGTTGGTGGGAATCACCACCACGTCCAGGCCGTAGATCTGGCGGAACTCGAAGGCTTCGGTATCAGCGGTACCGGTCATGCCGGCCAGCTTCTGATAAAGGCGGAAATAATTCTGGAAGGTGGTCGAAGCCAGGGTCTGGCTTTCGCGCTGTACCGTCAGGTTTTCCTTGGCTTCAACTGCCTGGTGCAGACCTTCCGACCAGCGCCGTCCCGGCATGCTGCGGCCGGTATGTTCGTCGACAATGACTACCTGACCGTCGGAGACGATATAATCCACGTCACGGTGATAAAGGTGCCGGGCACGAAGCGCCGAGTGCATGTGCTGCAACAGATTGAGGTTCTGGGCGGCGTAAAGGGAGTCTCCCTCCTTCAGCAGTCCCTCGGCGCGCATCAACTCCTCGACGCGGTTGTGCCCCTGTTCGGTAAGCTCGACCTGCTTCTGCTTCTCCTCGAGCAGGAAATCACCGGTGACAGTCACTTCGTCGCCTTCGATCTCCTCTCCTTTTTCCAGGTTCTGGGCCAGGCGGTCGACCACCTTGTAGAGTTCGGTATTCTCGTCCACGGCACCGGAGATGATCAGTGGGGTGCGAGCTTCATCGATAAGAATCGAGTCGACTTCATCGACGATGGCGTAGTGCAACTCGCGCTGCACCTTGTCCTCCAGCGAAAACGCCATGTTATCGCGCAGATAGTCGAAGCCGAACTCGTTGTTGGTGCCGTAGGTGATGTCGCAGGCGTAAGCATGGCGCTTCTCCCCACCGCTCTGGCCGGAGAAGATCACCCCAACCGACAATCCCAGGAATTCGTACAGCGGGCGCATCCATTCCGCATCTCGCCGGGCCAGGTAATCGTTGACGGTGACGACGTGGACTCCCTTGCCGGGCAGGGCGTTCAAGTAAACGGCGAGCGTGGCGACCAGGGTCTTGCCTTCCCCGGTTTTCATCTCGGCGATGCGCCCCTTGTTGAGCGTCATGCCCCCCACCATCTGCACGTCGAAATGGCGCATGCCCATAACCCGCTTGCTGGCTTCGCGCACGGTAGCGAAGGCAGCCGGGAGCAGGCTATCCAGGGGTTCTCCGTTATCCAGACGTGCCCGCAGCTCCGCGGTCCTGGCGCTCAGCTCCGCATCGTCCAGGTTTTCCAGCTCGCTTTCCAATTCATTGATATGCCGCACACTTTTCTGCATGCGTTTGACTTCACGGTCGTTTTTCGAACCGACGACTTTGCGCAACAAATTATTGATCATGAAACGTCCACTATCTGCGTATGGCCTATTCGGGCGTTGCCCGAGTCAACGGGGCTCTTTTTACAAGTACTCTCTCGCAAGTACTAACTTGTAGTATGCTCAGGCCGACGCAGGCGGGCCTCGCCGAGTCAGGACATCGTGGGCCGCTGGTACGCGAAGTAGGACATGCAATAACCGCGACAGACCCGAAAGGCGCTGGAGGGTAAAACGGATATGGCGTATTGGCCGCAGTGAAACTCGGCGGCGCTTCAACCAACCGCAGCGAGCACGCAGCACCGCGGGCACCATCAGGCAAACGGCCACGGCTCGTTCTGTCGAGCGCAACGCATCCGTCTGACTCAAGCTGGCGGGAAGCAGGCAGCTGACCAACAAGCCCGCCAGCCACCAGCGCGCTACGCCGTAGCGACGGTGGCGCCTCGACGTAGCGGCAGGCAAGACAGGAGGTGGCGACATGCTGTGGACTGACTCCCGAGCGTGCTAGGCTCTTCATCATGTGTAATTGCCGGAGCGTGGTTCTGACACGCCAACCGGGTGACATTCAGGGGATTCCCCCAGGAAGCAAGGCCATGAGTATAAAGGTTAAGCGTTCACGCGCACAGCCCATCTCCCGTCTCCTCGACAACTCGAGCGAACTGGGCCAGTTGATGCGCATCTCGCACATGCTCGAGCAGGCCCAACGTCATCTTCGCCTTCATCTTCCCGAGGAGATGCGAGAGCATGTCTTTGTCGGCGGCTATCGCCAAGGCCGTTTGACCGTGATCACCAACCGCGCAATCTGGCTCACCTGGTTGCGCTTCGAACAGACCAGGCTGCTGGAGCTTCTGCACCAATTGCACGGTTTCGAGTCGGTAATCGGCTTGAGTTTCAAGGTGCGTCCGGTGCGCCCGCCGAAACTCCCCGTACGCTACACACGCGAACTTCCTGACGAAGCCGGAGAGCTGTTGTCTCGCTGCGCCGAGGACGTGGATGACCCGAAGCTGAAAGATGCCCTGCAACGTCTTGCCGGCCACGCCAAGCGCGCAGTTCCCGAGCAATAGGTACCAGCTTCCCTCTATCTAGACATTACTCTCACGATACGTTGCGAGCGGCCAGATGCAAAACGGGCGCTGCCTGATGGCAACGCCCGCTCTTGATTGCAGAGAATACAATTTACGCCATGGCTGGCGCGGAGTAGGAAATCGGCGCGATCGCCTTCTCGTCCTCGAAAGTTACGATCTCGAAGGCCTCGGGTGTCGCCATCAACTGGCGGCACAGCTGATTATTGAGCGCATGCCCCGATTTTACGCCTCGGAACTCGCCAATCAGGCTGTATCCCAACTGGTAAAGATCGCCGATGGCGTCCAGCACCTTGTGCTTGACGAATTCATCGTCATATCGCAATCCGCCTTCGTTCACGATCCGGTAGTCGTCCACCACGATAGCGTTGTCCAGACTGCCGCCCAACGCCAGATTGTTGGAGCGTAGAAACTCCAAATCGCGCATGAAACCGAAAGTCCTGGCCCGCGACACTTCCTTGACGAAGGAGGTCGTGGAGAAATCGATGTTGGCCGTCTGCTTCTGCTGCGCGAAGACGGGATGATCGAAATCGATGGCAAACGAAACCTTGAACCCCTGATGCGGCAGGAAGGTGGCCTCCTTGTCTTCCTGGGTCACCACCACCTTCTGCTTGATACGGATGAATTTCTTGGGAGCGTCCTGCTCGGCGATACCGGCAGACTGAATCAGGAACACGAAGGGGCTGGCGCTGCCATCCATGATCGGCACTTCCGCCGCGCTGAGATCCACGTAGGCGTTATCGATGCCCAACCCCGCCAACGCGGACATGAGATGCTCGACCGTCGCCACCTTTACGCCTTGCCAGGAGAGTGCCGTACAGAGCGTAGTGTCCTCTACGAGCTCCGCTCGTGCCGGTACATGCACCATGGGGTCCAGATCGGTTCTGACGAAGACAATACCGGTATTGGCCGGTGCGGGCCGCAGGGCCAGATGCACTTTCTTGCCAGAATGCAGACCCACGCCAGTTGCGCGTATGACATTCTGAAGGGTGCGTTGTCGTATCATGGGCAGTAACCGGACTCTGGTGACGGTAAACGAAAAATTATCAAACAGTGTTCACTTTAACAGCAAACGGGCGCTTCAACAAAGAAAAACACCCGTTGGCTATTGCAATAGCGCTGCTTGCTTCAATCCGCCTGGCGACGCAAGAATGCGGGTATGTCCAGATAGTCGTCAGCCTCGGCGGCCCGTCGGTTTTCCGGCCGCGGCTTGGCGACCGGTTCAGGTGCTTCCGCCCGGGCAGTCGCTTGCTGGCGCATGACAGTCGGCTGCTGCAGCTTGCGGTAATCCGACGCTTCGGCGCTGGTTCGCCGGGCCGGCTCACGCGTAGCCGCCTTGGCCTGACGGCCATCCAGCCCCGCTGCCACCACGGTAACGCGCAACTCGTCGGACATTTCCATGTCGATGGAAGTCCCCACGACGATAGTGGCTTCCTGGGAGGCGAACTCCTGAACCGTGGCGCCGACATCGTTGAATTCACCGATGGAAAGATCCGGCCCAGCGGTGATGTTGACCAGAATGCCGCGCGCGCCATGGAGATCGATATCTTCCAGCAACGGACTGCGGATCGCCTTTTCGGCGGCCTCGCGCGCCCGGTTTTCTCCAGTCGCGCCACCGGTACCCATCATCGCCATGCCCATTTCCGACATCACGGTACGCACGTCGGCGAAGTCGACGTTGATGATCCCCGGGCTAGTTATCAGCTCCGCGATACCTTGCACGGCGCCAAGCAGCACGTCATTGGCGGCGCTGAACGCCGTCAACAGCGTGGCATTCTTGCCCAGCACCGAAAGCAGCTTTTCGTTGGGAATGGTGATCAGGGAGTCCACGTGCTCGGAGAGCTCCTTCATTCCCTCTTCCGCGGCACGCATGCGCTTGGGTCCTTCGAAGGGGAAGGGCCGCGTGACTACCGCTACCGTGAGAATGCCCAGCTCCTTGGCCACCTGGGCCACCACGGGAGCACCACCGGTTCCCGTACCGCCACCCATGCCGGCGGTAATGAAGACCATGTCGGCACCGCTCAGCAATTCGGCGATCCGATCCCGATCCTCCATTGCCGCCTGGCGCCCCACGTCGGGGTCGGCGCCCGCGCCCAGCCCTTTGGTAATCTCGCTACCCAGCTGCAGCACCGTCTTGGCGGAGACCCGCTTGAGCGCCTGGGCATCGGTGTTGGCACAAATGAACTCAACACCTTCGATACTACTTTCGACCATATGATTGACAGCGTTACCGCCACCGCCGCCAACGCCCACTACCTTGATGACCGCACTGCTCGAGGGTGCGTTATCTACCAATTCGAACATAAGCCCCGTCTCCTGAACCGCGATTGCGGCCCTGTCAGAAATTTCCTTTGAACCAGCCCTTGATTCTTGCCAGCGCCGTAATGCCGTCCCTGTCGTCGCGCCGGGAGACGTCATTGCGTCCCGGTGATGCCGAGATTACTCCCCCCTGGCCTTCACGGCCATGCCCATTTCGGGTTTCCTTGAGCGCATAATGTAACAAACCCACCCCGGTGGCATAAATCGGGTTGCGCACCACATCGGCAAGCCCTTTGACATTCTGTGGACAGGCGATGCGTACCGGCATGTGGAAAATCTCTTCCGCCAATTCCCCCACCCCTTCCATGCGTGAGGTTCCCCCGGTCAAGACAATACCGGCGGCGACCATATCCTCATACCCGCTGCGCCTCAGCTCATCGCGCACCAGGGTAAACAGCTCTTCGTAGCGTGGCTCGACCACCTCCGCCAGCGACTGCCGCGACAGGTCTCGCGCGGGGCGATCGCCGACGCTCGGAACCTTGATCATTTCATCGCTGGCGGCCAGCTGCGTCAGGGCACAGGCATACTTGACCTTGATCTCCTCGGCGTGCTGCGTGGGAGTTCGCAGCGCCATGGCGATATCATTGGTCACCTGGTCGCCGGCGATGGGGATCACTGCAGTATGGCGGATGGCACCTTCGGTGAATACGGCAATATCCGTGGTGCCGCCACCGATATCCACCATGCAGACACCCAACTCCCGTTCGTCCTCGGTCAGAACCGCCATGCTCGAGGCCAACTGCTCAAGGATGATGGCATCCACATCCAGGCCGCAGCGCCTGACGCATTTTTCGATATTCTGAACGGCATTGAGTGCGGCTGTAACCAGGTGCACCTGAGCTTCCAGACGCACACCCGACATGCCGAGCGGCTCGCGGATACCTCCCTGGGCATCGATGGAGAATTCCTGAGGCAGGACATGCAGCACGCGCTGCCCTTCGGAGATGGCGCGGGCTCGCGCCGAATCGATCACTCGATCGATATCCGAAGGAGTGACTTCGCGCTCTTTGATCGCCACGACGCCGTCAGAGTTCATTGAGCTGATATGACTGCCGGCCACGCCGACATAGACGGAATGAATATCACAACCGGCCATCAGTTCCGCTTCTTCCACCGCCCGCTGGATAGACAGCACGGTAGACTCGATATTGATGACCACGCCTCGTTTCATGCCGCGCGATGGGTGCGAGCCGATACCGGCAATTTCGATTCCACCATCGTCGGTGGGTTGACCGACGATCGCGACGACCTTGGACGTTCCGATGTCCAGCCCGACCACCATGTTGGATGCGCTGGGTGAGCCTGCCATGAGCCGGGTATTCTCCTTCTGGTTACGTCAAATAATGCCTGCTCTCGTCCGAGAGCGAACATGGTTTGTTATATGTCTTATGCTAAATGCGCAAGGTGGTTGGTTCTTCTATTAGCGACATTTCCCAATATTGGTATCTTCGATTACCGCTATTATCTGGAAGGCAACGTATCGAGAGGGTTTCATCCAGATTCGCGTATTAGTCTCGATTTCTCACGTCATGCTAAAACCTGACGTTAAAAACCTGGTAGAGATAATACCTTAGAAGCCTGAAAATATTTCCTAGTATAGGAACAATATATCTCTCACGCCTAGCCTAGCCCTACAATACTGGCCTAATAAAACAATTAAAACCCCATTTCAGGGATTTTCGGCGTTGGCGATCACTTACATGATTCACCTCAGAACGCATCTTTCGCTATCCAACAAACGCGATTCTCAAGGTTCGGCCTGTTCGAATTCACTTTCACCATGCCAGGCTACCGCTACACCATTGGGATAACGCAAATCGACGTAACGGATCAGCTCGGCCTGCTGGTGAAGTTCCCTCTGCCATGACGCCACCAGACGAGCCAGGCGCACCTCGTGCTGACGACGTCCGAGCATTACCCAAGCACTATCATTGAGCTGAAAACGCCATGCTCCCCTTGGCTCCAGACGCAGCTGGGTCAGTTCCAGAGAAAGGGCATCAAAGCGTGGAACAAGACGCCGATAGTAATTCAGCACTTCTCTGCCGCTGCCCGCCGGGCCGGCTAGATCACGAAGTTGAGACGGTGCTTCAAGCGGCGCAAAGGCAAACGCCTCGCCCTCGGTATTGAGCAGGAAATCATCGTTCCAGCGCGCCACCGGTTCCTGTTCGACCAATTCGAAAGCCAGCGTATTGGGCCACTCACGGGCTACTCGAACCTCGTGCAGCCAGCCAATCTTCAGCGCTTGGTCACGAATCTCACCCAGATCCGCCGACAGCCAGGTAGTGCCCTGAATCAAGGGAGCCAGCTGGGTACGCAGGTAGTCCGCACTGACATATTCCCACTCACCGCGAATGGAGACTCGCTCGATGGGCCGGTCTAGCCACAACCACAGGGCTCTCCCCCCCGCGATCAGCACCAGTCCCAACAGTAATATTCCCCACCACGCCCCGCGCCGTGTCATTGCGCTTTCTGCTTCCCGGCGGTAGCCAGCACTCGCGCTACAAGGCTGTCGAAATCGATGCCGGCATGGGCCGCTGCCTGGGGAACCAGGCTATGATCGGTCATGCCCGGCACGGTATTGACCTCCAGCAGCCAGAAGCGCCCGGCCTGGTCGCGCATCACATCGACGCGCCCCCACCCCTCACCGCCTATGGCGATAAAAGCCTCGTGACACAGATGCGCGAGCTCAGCCTCCTGGGCGGTATCCAGCCCGCAGGGAAGGTGGTATTGCGTGGTATCGGTCATGTACTTGGCTTCGTAGTCATAAAAGCCGCCCGGCACTTCCACACGGATAGCGGGCAAGGCCTGTCCATCCAGCAAGGCTACGGTGTACTCCTCGCCCTCGATAAAGCGTTCCGCCATGACCCTGGCATCGAAGCGGGCGGCTTCGTGATAAGCCGCCTCGAGTGCCGCCCGGCTTTCGACGATACTGATGCCCAGCGTCGAGCCCTCATGCACCGGCTTGACGATCAGGGGCAGGCCCAGCGTTTCCACGACGGCGGTCCAATCGGCATCATCACTCAGCATGATGCTTTCGGGTGTGGGCAAGCCCAGGGCGTGCCATACGAGCTTGGTCCGCTGCTTGTCCATGCCCAGCGCCGAGGCCAGTACACCGCTGCCGGTGTAGGGAATGTTCAACAACTCAAGCGCCCCCTGCAAGGTGCCATCCTCGCCTCCCCGGCCGTGCAGGGCGATGAAGACAACATCGGGAGCCAGCGCTTCGAGCCCGACCAGGCCACGCTCGGCGGGGTCATACCCCTGCGCCGATACACCACCACGCTGCAACGCGGCAAGCACCGCCGTTCCGCTCTTGAGCGAAACATCGCGTTCGGCGGAGTCCCCGCCGTAAACCACGACAACTTTACCCATCTTGTCTCCGTTATTGCTGCTGGAAACCATCTCGCTCACAGCGTCACCTCATCGAAAGCCAGTCGCGCCTGGGCAAGACGTAGCGCGATGCCACCCACGTCCCCGGCCCCCTGGGTAATCAAGATATCACCCGGCCGCAGCACCTTGGCCAACAGCGCGGGCAGCTCCTGCTTGTCCTTGACGAATAACGGGTCCACTTCCCCGCGTTGACGGATCGAGCCCGCCAGCGTATGTCCTTCAGCGCCGGGGATGAGTGCCTCGCCGGCACTGTAGACATCGAGAAGAACCAGGGTGTCCACGCCGGAAAGCACCCGGACGAAATCCTCGTACAGGTCGCGGGTCCGGGTATAACGATGAGGCTGGTACATCATCACCAGCCGACGCTCCGGCCACCCCGCGCGTATCGCCTTGATCACCATCTCCACTTCGCGGGGGTGATGGCCGTAATCGTCGACCAGCATGATCTCACCCGCCCCTTCGGGGGCGGGGAAGTCACCGTGAACCTGGAAACGGCGACCGACACCGGCAAAATTCGCCAGGCCGCGCAGGATCGCCGAGTCACTGACCCCGGCATCCAGCGCCACCACGATGGCGGCCATGGCATTCAAGGCATTGTGTCGCCCGGGCATGGCCAGTTTCACCTCAAGCGGCTCTGCTTCCCCGGGTCGCAGGGCGGTGAAGCGCACTTCTCCCTGGCGCTGGTGAAAGTCGACGATGCGATAGTCGGCATCTTCAGCAAAACCGTAGGTAACGAACTGACGCTTGACCTGCTCGCGCAGTCCACGCACGTGGCTGTCATCGATACACAGCACGGCCAGGCCGTAAAATGGCAAGTTGTGTAGAAACTCGATGAACGTGGACTTCAGCCTCTCGAAGTCCCCGCCGTAGGTTGCCATGTGGTCCGCATCGATATTGGTCACGATCGATACCATGGGCTGAAGGTGTAGAAAGGAGGCGTCGGATTCATCCGCTTCCGCCACCAGGTAGTCGCCTTCTCCCAGCCGGGCATTGGTGCCAGCGCTGGTCAACTTGCCGCCGATCACGAACGTCGGGTCGAGCCCTCCTTCGGCCAGCAGCGTGGCGGTCAAGCTGGTAGTGGTCGTCTTGCCGTGGGTTCCGGCCACGGCGATGCCGTGACGAAAACGCATCAGCTCCGCCAGCATTTCCGCACGGCGCACGACGGGAATACGATGCTCGTGAGCCCAGCGTATCTCGGGATTGTCCGGGTCGACGGCTGTGGAAACCACCACGACATCGGCGCCGGTCACGTTCTGCTGCGCATGCCCCAGAGCGACACTGACACCACACTCGCGCAGGCGCTGCAGCACGGGCGAATCCTTGACGTCACTACCACTGACGCTATAGCCCTGGTTGGCCAGCACTTCAGCAATACCGCACATCCCGGCCCCGCCGATACCGACGAAATGCAGCCGTCTAATACGACGCATGCCGGGCCCTTGGGGCGGGATTACCGCATGTGGTGAAAGCGGCTTGCTCGAGGACTCGGTCACGCTGTATCTCCTTGGAAAGCTATCGTCATGCACCCTTCCGCCAGACGCTGCGTGGCGTCCAGCCGGGCGGCACCGCGGGCATTGGCCGCCATGCTCTCCAGCGTCTCGGGATGCAACAGTTCTGCGAGCCGCTCGCTCAACAGCCGTGTGGTGAGCTCTGCCTGTACCAGGCACTGGGCGGCGTCGGCCTTCACCAGCACCTCGGCATTGACTCGCTGATGGTCGTCCACCGCATGAGGAAAGGGAATCAGCAACGACGGCTTGGCCGCCGCCGCCAGCTCGGCTACCGTCAAGGCCCCTGCTCGGCATACCACCAGGTCCGCCCAGTCATAGGCTTGCGCCATGTCGTCGATGAAAGGGGTCACCTCGGCCGCGACTTGGGCGGCGCGGTAGTTGGCTTGCGTTTCGGCTTCCTTGTCACGCCCGGCCTGGTGGCGAACTTCGGGGCGCAACGCCTCGGGCAGTTCGCTCAGGGCCTGGGGAATGCGACTATTGAGTGCCTGGGCACCTAGCGAGCCCCCTACTACCAGCATTCGCAAGGCGCGCTCTCGCATGGCAGAAGCCAGACGCGGCGCCTCGCCCAGCGCAGCGATTTCATCGCGTACCGGATTGCCGATCACCTCGGCCCGCGAGCCGAAGGCTTCGGGAAACGCGGCGTAGGTCTTGCGTGCCAGGCGTGACAACACGCGATTGGTCAGTCCGGCTACGGCATTCTGCTCATGGATTACCAGGGGTACGCCGCTGAGCCTCGCGGCAAGCCCGCCCGGGCCACTGGCAAACCCGCCCAGGCCGACAACCAACTGCGGGTCGAGCTCGCTGATGATGCGTCGCGCCTGACCAATGGCACGCGACAGGTTCAGCGGCATGGCCAGCCATCTCTTGGCGCCGTTGCCACGCAAACCGCTCACGGCAATCGTGTGCAGCGGGATACCCGCTTCGGGAACCAGGCGATTCTCGATACCCCGCGGGCTGCCCAGCCACTCGACCATCACTCCTTGAGCTGACAGCGCCTTGGCCAATGATAGGGCTGGGACAACATGGCCACCGGTGCCACCTGCCATTATCAGGATTCGTCGACGCTGCGTATCGCTCACTCATCACTCCTTGGTTATCGATTCGGCGCGAAACGCGGTTCACGACGCGCCTTGTACGGCGTCGAAGCCTGCCTTGGCTTACTGCGGGTTTCTATATCGGCCCGCAGCAGCAGGCCGATCATCAGGCCCGTAACCAGCAGACTCGAGCCTCCATAGCTGATCAGCGGCAGGGTCAGGCCTTTTGTCGGCAACAAGCCGGCACTGACCGCCATATTGATGAACGCCTGCGCCGCAATGATGAAACCTATGCCGTAGCTCATGTAGGAGGCAAAGAGGTGCCCGGCCAATTCCGCTCGCCGCCCCACTAACATGGCGCGTACGATCAGCAGTCCGAACAGCAGCACCACCGTGATGGCGCCCAGCATACCCAGCTCCTCCGCTACCACGGCGAAGATGAAGTCGGTATGAGCTTCGGGCAGGTAGTGCAATTTCTGCACGCTATTGCCCAGCCCCATGCCGGTGACATGGCCGCGACCGAAGGCGATCAGGGCCTGGGTCAGCTGGTAACCGGTTGCGAACTGGTCCGCCCAAGGATCGAGAAAACTGGTCCAGCGGGCCAGGCGATACGGCTCGTGAGCCACCATCAGCACAGCTCCGGCAGTCAACAGGCTGCCACTGCCCAGCAGAAGGACTATCGAGGCCCCGGCCATCAACAACATGCCGATAACGCAGACACTGAAGACCACCATGCCACCGAAATCGGGCGCCAGAAAGAGCAAGCCTGCAGGCACGGCCAACACCGCCAGGGGACGCCATAGGCTGAAGGCGCGCCGGCGCAGATCGTAGGCAAAGCGCGCCATGAAGGCGGCCATGTAGAATATCAGCCCCAGTTTGGCGAATTCCGATACCTGCAGGCTCGGCAATGGCCCCGGCAAGGCAATCCAGCGCTTACTGCCATTGATCTCTTGACCGATAATCAGCACCAATACCAGCAAGGCGATGCTGATCAGCAGCAATAAGGCGGCATTCTGACGCCACAATTCCAGCGGTACACTCAAGGCAAAGAGCGTCGCGCCCAGCGCCAGCAGCAGAAAGATGCCATGGCGTATGCTGTAATGATAATTGTCTTCCAGCAACCCGATGGACGCGGAACTGACCATTACCCAACCCAGACAGGCCAGCGCAGCCGCCGCCAGCACCAGCCATATATCACACACCAAACCCTTGGTGGACAACACCTGCCGTAGTCGATGCAAGCGACTCATCGCGCCTCCTGCCGCGCGGTGACCGCGGCGCCAGCCTCGAGCACCCAGCGTCTGAAGGCATCACCGCGCGCCTGGTAATTGGGGAATTGATCGAGGCTGGCACAGGCCGGGGACAGCAGCACGCAATCGCCGGGGCGAGCCAGTTCGTAGGCGGCCTGCATGGCCTGGGCCATGTCGTCCACCTGCGATACGCGAATGCGAGGGGAAAGTACATCAAAAAGACGCGGGGCATCCTGGCCGAACACCAGCACCTGGCGCGCGCAACGCGCCAGAGGCTCCACCAGGGGCTGAAAATCCGCGCCCTTGCCCACTCCCCCGGCCAGCAGGATGAGCTTGCCGTCGAGGTTGGCGCCGATTCCCTCGATGGCCGCCAAGGTGGCACCGACATTGGTTCCCTTGGAATCGTTGATCCAGGTGACACCGGCAATATGGGCTATCACTTCACTGCGGTGCGCCAATCCGGCGAACTCCTCAAGCACCTTAAGCATGGCATCGCGCTTGAAGCCAAGTGCGTTGCCCATGGCCAATGCCGCCATGGCATTGGCCTGGTTATGTCGACCAGGCATTTTCAGGCGCTCCACCGCCAGCCAGGGTTCCTTGCCATGCTGAAGCCATTGCCGACCGTTTGCGTCCCGGGCCACGCCCCATTCCCGCTCTCCCGGCTCGCGCAAGGTAAACATCTCCTGGCATGCAAGGTCTGGTTGCGGCCAGGTAAGCGGGTCATCGGCATTGACCACGGCATGGCGGGCACCACGAAATATGGCCGCCTTGGCGTCACGGTAAGCCGTCATGTCGCCATGTCGATCCAGATGATCTTCACATAAATTGAGAAACGCCACGCTGGCCGCCCCCAGCCATGAGGTCGTTTCCAACTGAAAGCTGGAAAGCTCAAGGATGAATAGTTCGGCGCCCGGCACTTGCACCAATAAATCCAGGGCGGGCGTTCCCAGGTTGCCGCCTACCGCTGCATTGATACCTGAAGCATGGGCCATTTCGCCCAGCAAGGTGGTAACCGTTGATTTGGCATTCGAGCCGGTAATCGCGGCAATCGGCGCCTTGGCTGCACGTACGAACAGGGTGATTTCGCCTACCAGCCGCGGCTCTCCGGTAGCGGGATTGATTTCGCCAGCAAGGCTATCCAGTCCCGGCGTCATGGGATCGACTCCGGGACTCATCACCACCTCTTCGGCATCGGTGAGGTCCAGTTCAAGAAAAGGACCGCAATGCACCGTCACCCCCGGATGTGCCGTCTGAAAATCCTCCAGCCCCGGCGGAGATACGCGGCTGTCGGCCACCATGTACGGGACGCCCTCGCGTTGAAGGTGACGGCAAATGGCACGTCCGGAAATTCCCAGGCCAATCACCAGCGTGAATCCTTTTGGCACCTTGCTCATCGACACGCTTTCACCCTCTCATACAGGAACAAGTCACCGATTCGCTCTCTTAACGCAGCTTGAGGGTTGCCAGGCCCAGCAGTACCAGCACCACAGTGATAATCCAGAAGCGCACGATCACCCGAGGCTCCGGCCAACCCTTGAGCTCATAATGGTGATGCAGCGGTGCCATGCGGAAGATACGCCGCCCTGTCATCTTGTAGGAAGCCACCTGGAGTATTACCGAGACGGTTTCCAGAACGAATACGCCCCCCATGATGAACAACACGATTTCCTGGCGCACGATGACAGCTACCACTCCCAGGGCGGCACCCAACGCCAGCGCGCCCACGTCTCCCATGAAAACCTGGGCAGGATAGGTGTTGAACCATAGAAATCCCAATCCGGCGCCGGCGATGGTGGCACAGAAAACCGCCAACTCGCCTGCCCCGGGGATAAACGGGATATGCAGATAACCGGCAAACACGGTGTTGCCGCTGGCATAGGCGAACACCGACAATCCCATGGCCACCAGAACCGTCGGCATGATGGCCAGACCGTCCAGTCCATCGGTGAGGTTGACCGCATTGGAGCTGCCGACAATGACGAAATAGGACAGGACGATATAAAACAACCCCAACGGCAGGACCACTTCCTTGAGCATGGGAATCAACAAGCTGGTCTCGACCGGGCTTGCTGCAGTGAGGTACAAGATGGTGGCGGCGCCCAGACCGACCACCGACTGCCAGAAATACTTCCAGCGGGCCGGTAACCCTCTAGGATTTTTCTCCACCACCTTGCGATAGTCATCCACCCAACCGATGGCACCAAAGCCCAGTGTGACCCCGAGAACCACCCACACATAGTGATTGGTCAGATCGCCCCAGATCAGGGTACTGAAGGCAATCGCCAGCAGGATCATCACTCCGCCCATGGTCGGGGTTCCGGCCTTGGAAAGATGCGACTGGGGCCCGTCATCGCGTATCGCCTGGCCGATCTGCCCTTCGACCAGGCGCCGAATTACCCATGGCCCAAGCCAGAGGCACACCAACAAGGCGGTCAAGGCGCCGAGAATGATACGCAGGGTCAAGTAGTGAAAGACCTGGAAACCGGTCTGGAACTGGGTCAGAAAATTCGCCAAAAAAAGTAACATGAACGGCGTTTACCTTGGTTCATCCGTACGCAGGGCAGAAACGACAGCTTCCATTCCTGCACTGCGCGATCCCTTGACCAACACACTGGCCCCGGACGGCAACGAGTTAATAAGATGGCGCACAAGCGCCGCGTGATCGTCAAAATGCTGGGCTGCCGGCCCGAAGGCCTGCGCCGCCGGCCGGGCGGCTTCCCCTATCGTAAACAGCCGCTCGATATCGAGCTCCCTTGCCCGCCGGCCGACCTCGGCATGCAGCGAAGCCGAGGCCTCACCCAGCTCGCCCATCGCGCCCAGGGCACACCAATGCGGGCCGGGCAACTCGGCGAGGGTCTCCAGGGCAGCGTGCATGGCGCCGGGATTGGCGTTATAGGTATCGTCCAGCAGCCGTGTACCGCGCACCCCGGATACCACGCATAAACGCCCGGGCAGTGTTGTTACCGACCCCAGGCGCTCCACCAATCGCTTACCGTCCAGGCCCAGCGCCAAGGCGGCTGCGGCTGCGGCCAGGGCATTGCTGACATTGTGGCGGCCCAACAGGGGCAACGTGACTCGACCCAGCTCGACACCTTCCGCCACCAAGGTGAAAGCATACCGTCCCGAGGCATCACAAGAAAGCGCATTGGCCGTGACCATGGCGTCATTGTTCAGGCCGAAGCTGCAAACCTTGCGCGGCGCTGCCAGGCTCTTCCATGTGGTGAAATAGGCATCATCGCTGTTAAGGACCGCCAGGCCATCCGCGGCCAAGCCACCCAATATCTCGGCCTTGGCCTGAGCGATTCTGCCCATGCCGCCGAATTCACCGACATGGGCGCCGGTGACATTGGTAATGACTGCCACTTGGGGCAAGGCTAGTGCCGTGGTCCAGGCGATTTCTCCCAGATGATTGGCTCCCAGCTCCACTACCGCGGCCCGATGCTCGTCGGACAACCGCAGCAGGGTCAGCGGCGCGCCGATATCATTGTTCAGATTACCCTCGGTGGCGAGAACCTGCTGGCGTCCTCCCAGCAGGTGCGCGAGGATCTCCTTTACCGTCGTCTTGCCGCTGTTCCCGGTAATGGCGACCAGCTTCTTCCCCCAGGCTCGGCGCTGCTCTCGCGCCAGCAAGCCCAGAGCCAGCCGGGTGTCGCTGCACAGCAGCTGCGGTAGCGGATCATCGACCTTGCGACTGACCACGGCGGCGGCGGCTCCTGCCTCGCGAGCCTGGGCAAGAAACTCATGGCCATCGAAACGCTCTCCCTCGAGCGCCACGAAAAGCGCACCGGGACTAAGTCGTCGGGTGTCGGTGACGATGGAATTGAGCGCCACATCATGTGAAGTAAGTGTCTCGCCCAAGGCTTGACTGGCCCGGGCCAGCGTCCAATTCATCATGATCCGTCGCGCTCCGCCAGCGCTCGGCCGACACTGGCATGATCGGAAAACGGGTGACGCACCCCAGCGATCTCCTGATAGGCTTCGTGCCCCTTGCCCGCAATCAACACAACATCGTTGGCGGCTGCCTGGGCCACTACCTGGGCAATGGCCAGTTCACGCCCTTCGACCGACTGGACCCGCTTGCGCCCCTCGGTAGTGAATCCGCTCATGATCTGCTCGCGGATTTGCCCGGCCGGTTCATTGCGCGGGTTGTCGTCCGTCACGACGATATGCTCGGCGTATCGCTCGGCCACCTTCGCCATTTCGGCGCGCTTGCCCGTATCGCGATCACCGCCGCAACCGAATACGCACCACAGTGCCCCCTGGCTGCCTAAGTGAGCGCGCAGCGCTATCAGGGCATTTTCCAGTGCCGCAGGCGTATGGGCATAATCGATCACCACCCCGGGCGCCTGGGGCTGCTGGATTAATTGCATGCGACCGGGTACGGGCTCCAGCTGCTTTGCCGCTTCCACCAGTGGCATCAGGGGCTCGCCCAGGCCATACAGGGTAGCCATGGCCAGCAGCACGTTATCCAGATTGAAGCGTCCCATCAGCCCGAGTTCCAGCACCACCTCGCCCTCGGGGGTGGCGACCATGGCCTGCTGGCCCTGGCCGTGCGGCTGCCAGTCCAGAACTCTCAACGTCACGGCTTCGTCCTCACCCGTCGCCAGCACCCTGACATCGTCATGGCATCCCGCCAGCATCAGCCGTGCCAGAGGGTCCTGACCATTGACCACCGCCAGCTCCAGCTCGCTGCGGCGAAACAGCCTGGCCTTGGCGGCGGCATAGGCCGCCATGCTGCCGTGATAATCGA
The DNA here is from genome assembly GCF_039691755.1 of Halomonas sp. Bachu 37. Classification (NCBI taxonomy): domain Bacteria; kingdom Pseudomonadati; phylum Pseudomonadota; class Gammaproteobacteria; order Oceanospirillales; family Halomonadaceae; genus Halomonas; species Halomonas kashgarensis. Next base: position 1,480,807 of record NZ_CP137552.1, read on the forward strand.
GATGATCGCGGGAGAGGTTGGTAAAAACTGCGGCCTTGACCCGAGTACCATCCAGCCGGTCCTGATCCAGAGCATGGGAGGAAGCTTCCACAGCAACACGGCGAACTCCCCCCGCCGCAAACTCACCCAGCGATGCTTGCAATGCCAGCGGGCCGGGAGTGGTCAGCCCCGAGTCCACCAGCGCCCCCGGCCTGCCGTTTCCTAGCGTGCCGATCAAGCCTGCCGGGGTGTTCAGCAGCTCGCTCAGGGCGGCAAGGTAGTGAGTGACCGAGCTCTTGCCGTTGGTTCCGGTGACGGCAATAACCTCAAGCGAAGCGGGAACGGCGTAGAGATCACGCCCCAGCTCTCCCAGCCGCTGTGCCAGGTAAGGCAGCACGATGAGGCGCGGGTCAACGGAGGGCATTTCCTCACCCTCTCGCGCATGTGCCAGCACCAGGGACGCGCCGCTCTCGAGCGCCTCGACGATATAGTCGCGGCCATCCGCCAGGCTGCCGGGCACCGCCACGAAGACGTCACCCGGCCGCAGCCGACGGGAATCAGTCACCAGCGAGACTCTGTCTTCATTAGGCGTGACATCGTGGGGCAAGCGCACCTGCGGCCACAACCTCTTCAGCACGGTAATCAGTTCGTCGAATCTTGGCGACATGGGTTCTCCTTCAACCGGGCAGGTCACTGCGTATCTTGATCCGGGGGGACGTCGAGCAATCGCAAGGCATTGCCGGTGACGCTGGAAAAGACCGGGGCCGCAACCGCTCCGCCATAGAAATCGCCGGCCTTGGGATGGTCGATCATCACCACCGTCACGATGCGCGGGTCCGATATCGGAGCGATACCCACGAACACGCTGCGATAGGCGTTTTCGGCATAACCACTGCTACCGGTCTTACGCACCGTGCCGGTCTTGCCGCCCACCCGGTAACCCTCTACCCGGGCGCGCCGCCCCCCGGAACCAGCCCCGACCGAGGTCTCCAGTATCCGCAGCAGGTCGTTGGCGACTCGGGGTTCGATAGCCGGTATCCCCGGCGGAGGCTCTGCCAGGCGTAGCAACGAGGGAGGGAGCCGCTGGCCCTGATTCGCCAGAGCGGTGTAGGCACTAGCCAATTGCAAGGCCGATGCGGATAGTCCATAGCCGTAGGAGAGCGCCGCCCGCTCACTACGCGACCAGCGCACCGGTGTGGGCAAGCTGCCGCTGGCCTCGCCGGGGAACCCCGTACCGGGAGCCTGCCCGAGCCCCAGGGCGTTGTACTTGTCCCAGACGGCCGTATCCGAGAGTTCGAGCACAAGTCGCGACATACCGATATTGGACGATTTTTCCAGAATTCCCGCCAGGTCCAACTCACCGTAATTGCGAATATCGCGAATGGTGTATTGGTCGATTCGCATCCAGCCGGGAGACGTATCCACTACCACGTCACGATCGAAGTGCCCGCTCTCGAGTATCGCCGCCATCGCCAACGGCTTGGTCACCGACCCCGGCTCGAACACATCGACGATCGCCTGGTTGCGCAGACCTCGCGGGTCCAGACCGGCCCGGTTATTGGGGTTGTAGGAAGGTTGGTTGGCCATGGCCAGAACCTCGCCGGTGCGCGCATCCATCATTACCAGACTGCCGCCATCGGCTTCGTGTTCGGCGACTGCCGAGCGTAGTTCTCGATAGGCCATGTACTGCAAACGCTGATCGATGGAGAGGGTCAGCTCTCCACCCGGACGGGCGGATGTGACGACACCGAGATCGCGAACCAGTCGCCCGCGCCGATCCTTGATCACTCGCCGCTGCCCAGGGTGACCGGCCAGGTAGGCTTGATAAGCCAGTTCCACACCTTCCTGGCCGCTATCGTCCACATTGGTCACCCCCAGCAACTGTGCTGCCACTTCTCCCGCCGGATAGTAGCGCTTGTATTCATGCTGGGCATAGACCCCGGGAGTGCGCAGATCGAGGATCCGCTGGGCATCGTCGGGTGTCATCTGACGGCGCAGGTACATGAACTCCCGTTCGCGGTAGCGCTCCACCCTCGCCGCGAACTCATCCACCGACAATCCCAGCGCCTGGGCCAGCATGACTCGCTGTATCCCGTCATCGGGCAGATCCTGAGGGTTCGCCCACAATGTTACCACCGGCGTCGAGATCGCCAGCGGTTCGCCGTTGCGGTCGGTGATCATGCCTCGGTGGGCGGGAATGGCTTCGTGGCGCAACGTACGGGCGTCTCCCTGGCTCTGCAGGAAGGGACGATCAATCACTTGGAGCAAGGTAACCCGCCCCAGCAGCAACGTCATGGCCACGGCAATCATGAAAAACATCAAACCGATACGCCATTTGCCCAGCGGAGGAGCAATTGGTGCCTGGCGAGAGGAAACGCCGCGACGGGGAGTGCTCATGGCCGGATGACCTCGACATCATCCACATCGGGAAGTCGCATGTTCAAGCGTTCGGTGGCGACCTGTTCGATTCGTGCGGGAGAAGACCAGGCGCCCTCTTCCAGCAATAATTGGCCCCACTCGGTATCCAGCTGGTTTCGCTCCAGCTCCAGTTTCTGCAACTGGGCGAACTGATCACGAGTCATGTGCGTGAAGGTAACCACTGCCAAAGCGGAGGCCAGACAGCCCGCTATCAAGACCAGGACCAATACCCCCCAGAGGCTCGGACGCAGCTTGAACGGCCAGCGGGCATTCAACAAGGCCAATATACGGGGGGAAGGAAAAGCAACCATTATCCACGCCTCATGCCAACTTGCGCGCCGCTCGCATTACCGCGCTGCGCGCGCGCGGGTTGGCTTCGACTTCCTCGCTACTGGGCCGTTGCCCCTTGCCCAGCGACTCGAGGCGGCGGTTAAGCTGGTCATCGCGTACCGGCACGCCGCGAGGCAAATGCGTATCGCCGCGCACATGATGGCGGATAAAGCGTTTTACCATGCGGTCTTCCAGAGAGTGAAAACTGATCACCACCAGGTGCCCCCCCGGTGCCAGTGCCTCCAGCGCCGCTTCCAGTGCCGCCTCGAGTTGCTCGAGCTCGCCATTGAGATAAATTCGCAGCCCCTGAAAAGCCTTGGTCGCGGGATGGCGCCCTTTCTCCCAGGCTGGGTGCGCGGCCTTGAGCACCTCTGCCAGGTCCACGGTACGGTTAAAGGGTCGCTCCACGCGACGTGTTACCACGGCACGCGCCAGGCGCTTGCCGAAACGCTCCTCTCCATAGGTCTTGAACACATGCGCGATATCCGCCTCGCTGGCCTTGGCGAGGAACTCCGCAGCACTCTGGCCCTGACTGGGGTCCATGCGCATATCCAGCGGCCCATCGCGCATGAAACTGAAACCGCGTTCGGGATCGTCCAATTGCGGCGAGGAAACGCCGATATCGAGCAGGATGCCGGACAACTTTCCGTTCACCCCTTGGCGTTCGGCAAAATCACCCAGCCGGGCGAAATCCAGCTGCGCGATGGTAAAGCGAGGGTCATCCAGCTTGGCGGCCTCGGCGATGGCATGGGGATCGCGATCCATCGCCAGCAAGTGTCCTTCGGGTGCCAACCTGGCGAGGATGGCCCGTGAATGCCCACCACGGCCGAAGGTGCCATCCAGGTAGACGCCTTTTGGGGCATGCACCAACGCATCAACGGCGCCATCCAGCAAAACACTGGCATGGCGAAAATCGGAAATAACCGGTTTGGCATCGGATGCAGGCATGCATTTTCCATGAGTTGAGCGTGGCTACCTGAGCCAGCGCCCTGTATGTGTGGGGGAGTCGGCCGATAAGCCGGGTTCTGTCGTGGACAGCCATTCCTCTAGGCGCTGCGTTACCACAGCGCTCAAGCAACCTACCCGGACCCAGCGCGGGCCACGCCATCGGGTCCCTATTTGGTCTTGCTCCGAGTGGGGTTTACCATGCCACGCACTGTTGCCAGGCGCGCGGTGCGCTCTTACCGCACCCTTTCACCCTTACCGGCCCCGAAGGGCTTAGGCGGTCTACTCTCTGCTGCACTTTCCGTCGGCTCGCGCCGCCCAGGCGTTACCTGGCACTCTGCCCTATGGAGCCCGGACTTTCCTCCCCCGAACGCACTTGATGCGCGTCGGCGGCGACTGTCTGGCCAACTCCGGCGGCAAGCATACCAGCGCCCCGCGCTGGCCTCAATGCTCGCCTTTGATTGCTTGTAAACGGGCATACCAGACCTGCTTGCGGCCGCCCAGCAGGCGTGCCGCCACCGCCGCCCCCTGCTTGACGCCAACTCCCTCGTCGAGCAGCGCCTGGAGCAAAGTATCGGCGGAAATATCCGCCCCTTCTTCGGTGGACACGGCCGGACTGCCTTGCACCATTACCACGAATTCCCCACGCGCCTGATTGGGATCATCGGCCAATGTGGCCAGCAGCGCTTCGGCACTTCCCTGCAGGAAGGTTTCAAACGTCTTGGTCAATTCGCGAGCCAGCACCACAGGCCGCGCGCTAAAGACATCCTGCAATGCCTCCAGCGTGGCATGTATGCGATGGGGAGATTCGTAGAAAACCAATGTCTCCTCACGCTCCTTCCACTGCTCCAGCTGCTGACGGCGAGCGCCCTGCTTGGCCGGCAGAAAACCACAGAACATGAAGCGATCCGTCGGCAGACCCGCTGCACTCAACGCCACGGTCAGGGCACAGGCGCCAGGGAGCGGCACGATACGACGGCGACGCTCACGCAGCTCGCGGACCAACACGAATCCCGGATCGCTGATCAGCGGCGTGCCGGCATCGCTGATCAGGGCGACCTGCTCACCAGCCGCCAACCTGGCGTCCAGCTCCTCGATGCGGCGCGATTCGTTATGTTCATGCAGCGATACCATGGGCGTCTTAATGCCAAGATGAGCCAATAGCCTGGCGCTGTGGCGCGTATCTTCGGCTGCGATCAGATCGACTTCCGCCAGGACGCGCGCCGCTCGCGGCGTCAAATCGTCCAGATTCCCAATCGGCGTGGCAACCACGTACAATGTTCCCACATTCATGTCTGTCATCATGGCTCCCGATTTGTTGATGGATAGCACGGACGGTGCGCTATGCTTGAGCAGTGGCTCACGACTAGGTGACTTACGACAAAGCGTAAATGGGACAAGGAAGGATACATGAAACACACTATTCGTGGCCTGCTGGCCGCTACCATCACGACGCTGCTGCTGGCGGGTTGCGCCTACCAGCCTCCCACCCAGGTGGACCGCGCGCCCGAGCGAGACGCCGGCCAACTCCTGCAACAAGCGTCTCAGCAAGCGCCGGCCGAGGCCGCCAGAACACGCCTGGAAGCCGCCGAAATACTGGCTCGCCAAGGCGAGCGCAGCCAAGCCTATGAAACCGCCGATGCCATCGATGAATCCGAACTTGGTGAAAACGATCGGGTTCGCTGGGCCGTGCTGTTTTCCGAACTCGCCCGGGGCGAGGAGGAGCCACGCAACGTATTGCGTGCCACTCAGGTACTGGACGCCGAACTCTCCATGACCGCTGAGCAACAGCGAGCCCTTACCGAGCGGCAGCGCTGGGCTCGGGATACGCTCGATCGCCCCGACCCCGAACTGCTGGCATTGCCGGAACTGGAGGGTAAGGAACTACGCAATATCGCCGTCTTTCTGCCCCAATCGGGGCCACTCTCGAGCGTGGCGGAAACCCTCACCACTGCCATCCGGCGTCACCACGAGATCAGCGGCACAGGCACCCGACTCAGCTTCTACGACAGCAGCCGGGAAGATCTCGATGCGCTTTATGACCGCGCCCGGCAGCAAGGCGCCCAACTAGTACTGGGCCCGCTGGACAAGGATAAGGTAAGCCAGCTGGAACAGCGTGATAACGTCCCCCTGCCCACGCTCGCCCTGAACTATGGCAGTGGCGACTACAACCAGGCGCGTCGACTCTTCCAGTACGGCTTGTCGGCGGAAGATGAAGCGCGCCAGGCGGCTCGGCGCGCATGGCAGGATGGCCATCGCCAGGCAGCGCTCATGGTGCCTGACAACGACTGGGGTCGCCGTGTGGGAGAAGCGTATTGGGAGCAGTGGAGCGAACAAGGCGGTGACATCACCAACGCCGTACGCTACAACCCGGACAATGCCGTTACCGCCGCGGTACGCACCGCCCTCAATGTTAGCGGTGAACGCGCTCGACTCGACAATATCGACACACTGTTCCTGCTGGCTCTCCCCGACTACGCCCGCCAGATCCCACCGACCCTGGATTACTATTACGCCCAGGGGCTGCCGGTCTATGCCACATCTCACCTTCACGAAGGCCCGTTGCAACCACGGCTAGACAAGGATCTCGATGGCATCATGTTCATCGACATTCCGTGGCTGATTCCAGATGCCGCCGTGGGCGGTGAAGAAGCCCTCCCTTTCTACCCGAGCTACCAGCGTCTTAGCGACGAGGCCGACGGCTCGATGCTCCGTCTGATGGCCATGGGAGTCGATGCCTACGAAATCGCCTTCGCCCTTGCCGACCTGTCGCAGCTGGAGCAGGGAGTCCAGGGCAGCACCGGCGTCTTGCGCGCAGGTTCCGATGGTCGCATTCGTCGTGAACTGCCTTGGGCCAAGTTCGAGAATGGTGTCCCGCGCCCGATTCTCGCTCCCGGATTGATGGGTGACGAATAACTCCCGAACCGCACGAGCACGCGGCTCAGCCATCGAGCGGGTCGCAGCCCAATGGCTCGGCCACCAGGGACTGACCCTGGTGGCAAGAAATCAATATGCCAAGGGCGGCGAGCTTGACCTGGTGATGCGAGACGGCGATGTTCTGGTCTTTGTCGAGGTCAAACATCGCCTCGATACGCGTCACGGTCATCCGCTGGAAACCATAACGCCAGCGAAGCAGCAACGCCTGGTTCGCACGGCGCGTTTTTATCTGGCGCGCAACGGGATATCATGTCCCTGCCGCTTCGATGTCCTGGCCGTTATCGGCTCTCCGCCCGACCTAGAATTCACTTGGGTGAAGGCGGCCTTCGAAGCGTACTGACCCCTCCGGACCAGGAAGCCGCATGGATTTTCAGACACGCATACTCGGACATTTCAACGCCAGCATCGACACCAAGACCTACGCCAGTGAAGTCTTGCCGCCTTTCATTGAGGTGGCCAGTCAGATGATGGTGCATAGCCTAGTGAACGAGGGCAAGATACTTGCCTGCGGCAACGGTGGCAGCGCCGGCGATAGCCAGCACTTCTCGTCAGAACTGCTCAACCGCTTCGAGCGTGAGCGCCCCAGCCTCCCGGCTCTCGCACTCACCACCGATACGTCGACTCTGACCTCGATTGCCAACGATTACAGTTACAACGACGTCTTCTCCAAGCAGATCAGGGCCCTGGGTCAACCGGGGGATATCCTGCTGGCCATATCCACCAGCGGCAATTCCGCCAATGTCATTCAGGCCATCCAGGCGGCGCATGATCGCGAAATGAGCGTGGTAGCGCTTACCGGCAGGGACGGCGGCAACATGGCATCGCTGCTGGGCCAGGATGATTGTGAAATACGCGTCCCCGCGACCTCCACGGCACGTATCCAGGAAGTCCATCTACTGGTCATTCATTGCCTTTGCGACTTGATCGATGAACAGATATTCGGCGCGATGGAATAACCTGGGCCACACTATCGACCCGTGTTAACCGTTGCTCGCACATGAGTCATACCCGTCACAAGAACTCCGAGGAGATAGAGATGGCCGTTCAAGCAAAAACCCGCATGCTTGCTGTTGCCAGCGTTTGCATCGGATTGTTCATTGGTGGCTGCGCCACCAACACTGCAACGAATCAGAGCAACTATGGCCAACGCAGCGATGATGTCGAAGCCATCGATGAAACCATCGAACATCAGATTGGCCGCTCCCTGAAGCAGGCCGACGCCCGCCTGGGTGATGCGCGCATACGCTCGCACAGCTTTGATGGCACAGTACTTCTGGTCGGCCAGGTGCCGAGCCAGGAATTGAAGGATATGGCGGAAAGCGTGGTGAGCGACTTACGCGGTGTGGATACTGTTCACAATGAACTGACCATAGCGGCCAACCTGCCCGCCACGCAGCGCCTGGCCGATACCTGGCTGACTACCAATGTCATCAGCAGCCTGGCCACCAATGATCGTGTCGATTCTTCCAAGCTCAAGGTCACGACCGAAAACGCAACCGTGTACCTGATGGGCATCGTTACGCGCGCCGAGGCTGAACGGATCGTCCAGGCGGCATCCAGCGTTGCCGGTATCCAACGCATCGTCAAGGTATTCGATTACCTGGATTGATCGTTAGCCACTGCCAACGGAACCGGCCCCGTCAGGAAAACCTGGCGGGGCCGGGGCTGAAAACTGGCTAACGACTGACTTCCAGAAAATGGTAGGCCTGAATTACTTGACGACACGCAAGGAGGGGCGTTTCTTTTCGTCTTTCTTACTCTCTGTGGTTTTCGTCCCCCCCTCCCTCTTGTCATCCTGGCGAAGCGAGGCCTTCTCCTTGGCCGCGTCATCGTCCTTCTCGGCTCCTCCGTCGACACCACTCAGCTCGGGACGAGTCGCGGCCGCTGTTTCCGGGGCATCTTCCGTCGGTGTCTCCAGCTCCGGCTCATGACCAAAGACCATGCCGACGCCGTTCTCCCGCGCATATATGGCGATCAATGCCTCGGTAGGAATCATGACCTGCATGGGCTGGCCGCCAAAGCGAGCACTGAAGCCCACGGCCTGGTTTTCCATGAACAGATCACGCACGGCGGTAGGCGCTACATTCAGCACAATCTGGCCGTTTTGAACGAATTGCCGAGGCACTTCGACGCCAGGCAGCTCGGCATCTACCACCAGATACGGAGTTAGTTCATTGTCCAGCAGCCATTGGTAAAGGGCTCTGGCAAGATAAGGTCGACTCGATTGCATAGTTCGCTCCTTCTTGCGAGGGAAGGCCCTGAAGTCAGGGCCGCGAAATCAAGATCGCATTTCCTTCTCGCGCTCGCTCAGGGCGGCCTTGAAAGCGTCACGCTCGAAAACACGCTGCATGTAACTCAATAAAGGCTTGACCTGCTTTTCCGGCAAGTCAATGTTGAGCTCGGGGAGGCGCCAGAGAATGGGAGCCAGACAGCAGTCCACGAGCGTAAACTCTTCGCTCATGAAGTAAGGCATATCTTCGAAAATGGGCGAAATGCCGATCAGGCTTTCCCGCAGCTCCTTGCGAGCCTTGTCCGCCTCTTTCTTGCTGCCCAGGCGAATCTGATCCACCATCGGGCACCACTCGCGCTCGATACGATGCATCCATAGGCGACTCTGGGCGCGTGCGACGGGATAAACCGGGAGCAGGGGCGGATGCGGGAAGCGCTCATCCAGATACTCCATCATGACCTTGGATTCGTAAAGTACCAGGTCTCGATCAAGCAATGTCGGCACGCTATTGTACGGATTAAGGTCGGCAAGCTCTTCCGCTGGTTGCTCGTCGTTGACTTCGAGTATATCCACCGCAACACCCTTTTCAGCCAGTACGATACGTACACGGTGACTGAAGTGGTCATCGCTTCCAGAATAAAAAATCATCGACGACCGTTTGGCCACAACACCCATGAAACAATCCTCGCATCAAATCAAGAGAAGGATAATAACACGCCCACCCCGTTTTAGGGGAAGCAGGCGACTCTATCCGAATTAATGACAACAGAAAGGGCGCACAGCCGGCTGGCCGTGCGCCCTTTCATTTTCTCTATGATGAATCGATCAGTGAACGTCTTTCCAGTACTCGCGCTTGAGCAGGTAGGCGATCACGCCGAAAATGAAGATGAACAATAGTACCTTGGGTGCCAGCGTCTGCGCATGCAGTTTGGATGGTTCGCCCACATAGGTCAGGAAATTGGTCAAGTCGTAAACCGCTTCCTCGAACTCGTCGGGTTCCATCGCACCTGGTTCCGTGACTTGCAGCACATGACAGGATTGATACTTGCCGGTCAGCGGATCCGGTTGCTGCCCCTCTTCCGGACGATCCGTCTGGGCACACACCATTTCCTGAACACCTTGCAGCGGCTCCAGTACGTTAGGCATGGCGACCAGCTCGAAGACGGCATTATTGACACCGGTCGGTCGGCTAGGATCCTTGTAGAAGCTCAATAGGTAAGAATAGATCCAGTCATGACCACGCAAACGCGCCCGCAGGGAAAGATCAGGAGCGGCAGCGCCAAACCAGTTATTCCCATCTTCCAGCGACATGGCGTTGTGCATCTGATCGTTATAAGCCAGCTCCGGCGAGAAGATAAGATTCTCCTCGACCAGATCTTGCGGCATACCCAGATCTTCCGCCGCCCGGGCAAAACGCTGATGCTCCAGGGAGTGGCAGCCCATGCAGTAGTTTGTATAAAGCTGCATACCGCGCTGCAACGACTCCTGATTCTGCAGATCAGGCGTCATTGAGTAAGGAACGTCTTCTCCGCCTGCAGCCAATGCCGTGAAAGGCATCAGTGCAAATAGCAGTGCAAACAGTTGCTTTTTCATTAGCCAGTCACCCTTTCCGGAACGGGTTTGGTCTTCTCCAGCTTGGTATACAACGGCATGAGCAGGAAGAAGGCGAAGTACAGGGCGGTACACAGTTGCGCCAAGAGAGTGCGCCCAGGCGTGGTAGGAATAGCGCCAAGGACACCCAGAATCACGAAACTGATGGAAAAGACAATCAGTGCCACCTTGGACATCCAACCCTTGTAGCGAAAGGATTTGACGGGACTACGATCCAACCAGGGCAGAACGAAGAGTACCGCAATTGCCCCACCCATGCAGAGGACACCCAGCAACTTGGCATCAAGACCGAAGATGCTAAAGGTAATGGCGCGCAGAATGGCGTAGAACGGCGTGAAGTACCATACCGGGGCGATGTGATCTGGGGTAACCAGCGGGTTGGCCGGCTCGAAGTTGGGTTTCTCGAGGAAGTAACCGCCCCCTTCCGGGAAGTAGAAGATTACCACGGCAAAGACGAACAGGAAAATCGCCACACCCACCAGATCTTTCACGGTGTAATAGGGGTGGAATGCGATCCCGTCGAGGGGCTTGCCGGTCTCGTCCTTCTTCTGCTTGATATCGATCCCGTCGGGGTTGTTGGAACCCACCTCGTGCAGGGCGATGATATGTAATACCACCAGCGCCAGAATCACGATCGGCAATGCCACCACATGCAAGGCGAAGAAGCGGTTCAAGGTGATGCCCGAGATCAGATAGTCACCACGAATCCACTGTGCCAGATCGGCCCCGATTCCCGGAATGGCAGAGAACAGGGAGATGATGACCTGGGCGCCCCAATAGGACATCTGACCCCAGGGCAGCAGGTAGCCCATGAACGCTTCCGCCATCAAGGCCAGATAGATCGCCATACCGAAAATCCACACCAGCTCGCGAGGTGCCTTGTATGACCCATACATCAGCCCGCGGAACATGTGCAGGTAGACCACCACGAAGAATGCCGAGGCACCCGTGGAGTGCATGTAACGGATCAACCAGCCATATTCCACATCACGCATGATGTACTCGACCGAGGCGAAGGCCCCTTCGGCTGACGGGTTGTAGCTCATGGTCAGCCAGACCCCGGTGAGGATCTGATTGACCAGCACCAGCATGGCCAGCACACCGAAGATATACAGGAAGTTGAAATTCTTGGGAGCGTAATACTTGGTCAGATGATCCTGCATCATCTGAGTCGCGGGAAAGCGATCATCTACCCAGCGCATGATGCCACTTTCCGCCTTGGCACGATTCGGGTTACCCATCAGGCATTCTCCTCATCTTCGCCGACGATAATGTCGTCGCCTTCAAAGCGGTACGGCGGCACCTCTAGATTGGTCGGCGCCGGAACATTGCGAAATACCCGCCCCGCCAGGTCAAAATACGAACCGTGGCAAGGGCAGAAGAAACCACCCGGCCAGTCATCCGTTACCGCCGCCTCGGGCTCAGGACGATAGAGCGGGGAACAGCCCAGATGCGTACAGATCCCGATCAACACACCGATCTCGGGCCGTACGGAACGCAGCGGACCCGAAATGTAGCTCGGCTGCTGCGGCACGTCCGAATCGGGATCCGCCAGACGCGAGGGATCGCTGTTCTCGGTGAGCTCGATCATCTCTGGAGTACGGTTGATCACCCATACGGGACGTCCCCGCCACTCCACGGTCATGCGCTGCCCGGCTTCCAGCTTGGAAATATCCGCTCGAACCGGCGCCCCTGCCGCCCTCGCCCTGGCACTTGGCTGCCAAGAAGCCACAAAGGGTACCGCAACCCCGACTGCACCTACCGCACCCACTACGGTAGTCGCACCTACGAGGAAACGGCGCCGGCCTTTGTTTACGCCGTTATCTGCCATTTTTAGGTTTCTCCCATCAGCTTACCCGCTACGTTGACGCAAACCGCTTTTGCGACGACGAGTATCAAATGCGCACTATGGTAAAAAAACATGACGCTCTGCACAAGGACAAGCGTGCCTGACCAAGGTGTAAAGAGTGCCGTATTTTCTTGATATTCAACCAAAAACGCCCAGGTCTTCTGGACCTGGGCGTATTTCCGCATAGCGTAAGAGCTTAACGCTTGGAGAACTGCGGACGACGACGCGCCTTGCGCAAGCCGACTTTCTTCCGTTCGACTTGACGCGCATCGCGAGTCACGTAGCCAGCCTCACGCAATGCAGGTCTGAAGTCTTCATTGTAATTCATCAGGGCGCGAGTAATACCGTGGCGAATTGCCCCGGCCTGCGAGGAACCGCCGCCGCCTTGAACAGTTACGAACACATCGAACTGGCTCAGGGTCTCGGTCAATTCCAGCGGCTGGCGCACTACCATGCGCCCAGTGACCCGGCCAAAATATTGATCCAGCTCACGGTTATTGACAGTAATCTTGCCGGAGCCCGGCTTCATGAAAACACGAGCGGTGGAAGTCTTGCGGCGCCCGGTACCATAATACTGCTGTGTCATGGCGAAGATTTCCTTAGATGTTCAGTTCAAGCGGCTGCTGGGCAGCATGCGGATGCTCGGCACCGGCATACACTTTGAGCTTGGTGTACATGGCACGGCCCATGGGACCTTTCGGCAGCATGCCCTTGACGGCGGACTCGATGATGCGCTCGGGAGCGTGATCGAGCATCTTGTCGAAGGTCATGGAGCGCAGGCCACCCGGGTAGCCTGTGTGGCGATAATAGGTCTTCGCCTTGGCCTTGTTACCGGTCACTTGCACTTTTTCCGCGTTGATGACCACGATGTAATCGCCGGTATCGACATGCGGAGTAAATTCGGGCTTATGCTTGCCGCGCAAGCGGCGCGCAATTTCGGTAGCCAGACGACCTAGCGTCTTGTCCGTGGCGTCGACAACATACCAGTCGCGCTGGACGGACTGCGGCTTAGCACTGAACGTCTTCATGGATGAAATCACCAGATAAGTGTATTGGGTTATCCTGCTGACAGGTGCCAGCGTCAAACCATCCCTATTTTTCTTGGTTGCCGCTTCAGCAGGAACAACAAGAAGTCCTAACCGTAAGCAGGCAACGGTCGAGCGAGGCCGCATTCTACACGACTCTTGCGAGCAGGTTAAGCCAAGGCAGTCATTTTCTTTGGCCTTCGGTATCTTCTTTGCGATGCGACACAACGCCTAGCTAGGGCTTGTGGGCCAGCGCCAGGTATTCATGCGACTGCATTTCCTGCAAGCGCGACAGAGTGCGCTGAAATTCAAACTCCAAGCGCCCGCCGCGATAAAGCTGCTCGGCCTCGACCTCGGCGGACATCAATAGCTTGACCCCACGATCGTAGAACTCATCGACCATATTGATGAAACGTCGAGCCTGATCGTCCTCGCCTGCGCTCATCTTCGGCACATTGGATACCAGTACCGTGTGGAATTCCCGTGCCAGCTCGATATAGTCATTCTGGCTACGCGGCCCATCGCACAATTCGGCAAACTCGAACCACGCCACATCATCGTGCAGGCGGCGCGTCTTGAGCACGCGATGGTTAAGCTCTAGGGGAGCACCCTCTTCTCCGGCGTGGTTGGCGATCGAAGCGAAACTTCGCGCCAACTCCTGCTCGGCGGCTTCATCGAGGGGGGAGTGAAATATTTCTGCTCGCTCCAGAGCACGCAGCCGATAGTCGACTCCCGAGTCCACGTTGACCACCTCGCAGTGCCGCTTGAGCAAGTCGATGGCAGGCAGAAAACGGGCGCGCTGCAATCCATCCTTGTACAGCTCGTCGGGAACGATATTGGAGGTGGTGACTAGGACAACGCCCCTGTCGAACAGCGCTTCCAGCAGGTTGGCCAGAATCATGGCATCGGTGATGTCCTTGACGAAAAATTCATCGAAGCAGATGACTCGGGCCTCGACAGCAAACTTGCCCGCAATCAGGTTGAGCGGATTTTTCTCGCCCTTGTAGTGTGCGAGTTCGTTATGAACCCGCTGCATGAAACGATGAAAGTGGGTACGCATCTTGTCGGGGAAAGGCAACGACTCATAGAAAGTGTCGACCAGATAGGTTTTCCCTCGGCCTACCCCGCCCCAAAAGTAGAGTCCTTGAACGGCAGGCTCCTCCGACAAGGCTACCGTGTCGCGGGATTGTCCCAGCAGACCGGCCATTTTCGCCTTGAGCCCCCTTACCTTCCCGCGCTTCGATTGCAGGTCGGCGCTGGCCAGAACGGCTCGTGGAGTCGCTTCAGAGGAGTTCACCAAATCATCGTAAAGACGCTGCAGGTGTTGGACGGCCTTCTCCTGCGCGGCATCGTAGTGAAAATCCTCTCGCTCCAGATCGGTTTTATACCGCTCCAGCGGTGTGGCAGGCTTTGCTTCACGCGGCTCAGCCGCTGGCGTTTCTTTCATTCAGCTTTCCCCGACGACATGAAATTCAGACGATGCAGGCGGAAAATCCGCAGCGCAAAAGTCATCAGATTATACGCATACGCGTTGCCGAGCACATGAGCGGATTGACCCGACCAGCAAGCTGCCCTCTATAATGGCGCTGCTGGGCTGCCCTAGCGACCTCAAGGAAAATGTCGTATGACCATGAACAGCCAGGTAACTCAGAGGCCAGGGAGAATATTGTGGAAGCAAACACACAGCTGATGTTTGTCATACTCGGCATGGTGATCGGAATTATCATCGGATTGGCAGGCTACCGCCTGTTCAGTAGAAGCCATCGGGAGCTCCAGGCCACGCGTCAGAAACTGATCGAGCGTGACCGGCAGGTGGCGGAACTCAGGGGAGATGTAGGCGAGCACATGGTACGCATCCAGCATCGCCTGGCCACTATTCGTCATGAAGCCGAACAGCTTGAAGCCCAGCTCAGCGATGACAGTTTTCGCTGGCAGATCGAAAGCTCGACGCCGATTTACCTGGACATGCCGGGCGTCAACGACTCTCCCGAAAGGCAGGAGAGCAACGCCAGTCAGGAAGAGCAAGATGCGTTCAAGGCGCCGCGCGACTATGCCGTCGGCAAGAACGGCACTCTCTCGGAAGATTTCGGCCTCAAGGAAGATTCCGATTCACCTCAGCCTGCCCGCCACTGAGCGGGCAAGCCAGACCCCGCATCGTCAGGCGGGGTTATCGATGTCCACGAAACGGTGCGACACGCCATGAGTCCGAGCCAGCCATTCACCTAGCGCCTTGATTCCGTAGCGCTCGGTGGCATGATGCCCTGCGGCCAGATAGTGGATACCCAACTCCCTCGCCAGATGAGTGGTACGCTCGGATATTTCGCCTGAAATGAAGGCCTGAGCTCCCGCCTCATGCGCTGTTCCAATCATGTCCTGCGCTCCGCCCGTACACCATGCCACGCGCTCGATGGGAGCTGTCGTTGGCGCCTCGACCAATAGCGGTTCGCGATCCAGTTGTCGCGCCACATGGCTTGCCAGGTTCTGCGCCTGCATGGGCTCCATCAAGGTCCCCGTCCATAGAAGCCCCTCACCTATCGCACCATCGGCACATCCGGTCACGTTGAACATGAGCTTGCGAGCGAGCTCAGCGTTATTGCCCAGCTCGGGATGCGCGTCCAGGGGCAAATGATAGGCCACTAGATTGATATCGTGTGCCAGCAGCGTCTTGATACGCTGTCGCTTCATGCCGGTAATGGCAACCGGCTCGTTCTTCCAGAAATATCCGTGGTGAACCAGCAGCATGTCCGCTTCCCAGGCCACGGCCTCATCCAGCAGCGCTTGACTCGCCGTCACCCCCGTCATGATCCGTGCCACATTTTCCCGGCCCGCCACCTGAAGGCCGTTAAGGGTGAAATCCTTGAACCTGGAAGCTCCAAGATATTGGTCACAAGCATCCACGAGGACATCTCGCTTGCGCATAATCATCTCCATATAATCATTAACGATGGTTAGCGGAAAGGCATAGGGAAGCATGAAGCGGGATTCGCCGGGCCGGCCTCGAGCGGTCGGCTTTTCGCCGATGAGCACAGGACCTGAAGATGATACGATAACCATGCTGAACCGTTCTGAGAAAATACCAGGCATTGCCCTCACGAGCACTGCCTAGCCAAGGAATACGCTGCATGCGACGCACATTACTCCCTTACTTCTGGCCCGTCGTTGCCGGTGGTTTATTTGCCGGCATTCTGTTGCTGGCATTCCCCGAACAGCTGCGTCTTCCTTTTTTCGCTTCTTCGCCTTCCTCGACCACAACATCTCCAGCCTCGAGACCCGAGACCGCTCCAGAACCGATCGTGGGCAGCTTCCCCATTACCGAGAACAGCGAAAACGTGACTCGGTCTGCGCCAGAAGTACGCCAGGCGCCGCCCATGGCCCGTTCGGAAGGTCCGATGAGTTATGCCGATGGCGTCAACCAAGCCGCCCCGGCCGTGGTGAACATCTATTCTTCGCGAATCGTCGAACGCGATGAGCACCCGCTGATGTCAGACCCCTTCTTTCAACAATTCTTCCGCGATGACACCACCACCCAGCAACGCATGCTTTCCAGCCTGGGCTCGGGCGTAATCGTCAGCGAAGACGGCTACGTGCTCACCAATCATCATGTAATCAATGGCGCCGACCAGATTCAAGTCGCCCTGCGTGATGGCCGGGAGACACTTGCCGAAGTGATCGGCACGGACCCGGAAAGCGATCTGGCGGTGTTGCGCATTTCCCTCGACGACCTGCCGGTAATCGAGCTGGCCGACACTTCCCACGTCGCGGTGGGCGACGTCGCGCTGGCCATCGGCAACCCATTCGGCGTGGGGCAGACCGTCACCATGGGCATCATCAGTGCCACGGGGCGCAGCCACCTCGGTCTAAATGCCTATGAAGACTTCATCCAGACCGATGCCGCCATCAATCCGGGAAACTCGGGGGGAGCATTGATCAACCCCGAAGGCGCCCTGGTCGGCATCAATACCGCCATCTTCTCCCGTTCAGGGGGCTCCCAGGGTATCGGATTCGCCATTCCCGCCAATCTGGCCCACAGCATTCTCGACGAGCTGGTTACCCAGGGCCGGGTGATACGGGGATGGCTGGGCATCGAGGCACAGGAACTTTCGCACGAACTCGCCGCTTCGTTTGGTTTACGCGCACCGCAGGGAGTTATCGTTGCGGGCGTGGTCAGCAACGGGCCGGCCGCCGAAGCCGGGCTGCTGCCGGGAGATGTCCTGCTGGCCCTAGATGGCCAGACGATCCTCGACGCCCGCTCCACCATGAGCGATATAGCCTCGATACCTCCGGGCACCATGCTTCCACTGACAATAGTACGCGACGGAGAGCGTATCGAACTGACACTGGAAGTCGGCGAACGCCCTCTGCCAGCCTTCACTCCACCTGTGCTCAACGACCCCAAATCACCGTAACCGGCTTATCTTGAAACGACAACCGGCCACGACACTCAAGTCGTGGCCGGTATATGTCAGCGCTTATCATGACACTCAGTCGCGTATGCGGTATTCCGCCGAGCGGGCGTGAGCGGTCAAGGCTTCGCCCCGCGCCAGAACAGAGGCTATCTTGCCCAGCTCGGAAGCTCCTTCGGCTGAGCAGTGAATGATCGATGAACGTTTCTGAAAGTCATAGACACCCAATGGTGAGGAGAAACGCGCCGTTCCCGAAGTAGGCAGCACGTGGTTGGGTCCCGCACAGTAATCTCCCAGAGCCTCGGCCGTGTAGCGCCCCATGAAAATAGCGCCGGCATGCCGGATTCCCTCCAGCATACTCTCGGGGTCTTCCACCGAAAGCTCCAGGTGCTCGGGGGCGATCCGGTTGATCAGCGCCACCGCTTCCTCGCGGTTGCGGCATTGGATCAGGGCGCCGCGACGCGCCAGCGACTGGCGCACGATCTCTTCTCTTTCCAGGCTCGGCAACAGCCGCTCGATGGAATCCGCCACATCGTCCAAGTGCTGCTGTTCCCAGCTGACGAGTATCGCCTGGGCGTCTTCGTCGTGCTCCGCCTGGGAGAACAGATCCATCGCCAGCCAGTCGCTGTCGGTACCGCCATCGGCCACCACCAGAATTTCTGACGGCCCGGCAATCATGTCGATACCCACCTGGCCGAATACCGCTCGCTTGGCGGTGGCAACATAGATATTGCCCGGCCCGACGATCTTGTCCACCCGCGGCACGCTTGCGGTACCGTAGGCCAGCGCGGCTACTGCCTGAGCGCCACCAATGGTGAAGACATGGTCGACCCCGGCGAGGTGCGCAGCGGCCAGTACCAGCTCATTGAGCACGCCATCGGGCGTGGGTACGACCATGACGATCTCGCGCACGCCCGCGACATGGGCGGGAATTGCATTCATCAACACCGACGAGGGATAAGCGGCCTTGCCGCCGGGCACATAGATACCCGCCCGATCCAGCGGCGAGACCTTTTGTCCCAGCACCGTCCCGTCCTGCTCCTGATACTGCCACGATTGCGGCTTCTGCCGTTCGTGGTAGCGACGAATGCGCTCCGCAGCCTGGGTCAACGCCTCCCGCTGGGCATCCGGTAAGCCGTCGAAGGCCGCTTTCAGCTGCTCCTGAGTCAACGTCAGCTCACGCATGTGTGTAGCGTTCAGGCGGTCGAAACGATTGGTCGCCGCAAGCACCGCCTGGTCGCCGTGCTGCCTGACGTCTTCGAGTATGGCCTGCACCCGCTCTTGCACACTGCTGTCGGAGACGCCCTCCCACGCCAGCAATGCCGCAAGACGCTCATCGAAATCCGCCTCTTGGGTCGAAAGACGTGCAATGGCCACATCGAAAATCGTATCACTCATGGCGTCACGCTCCTTCCGAGGTTGTACTGGCGGAGACGGCTTCCCGGCGCGCCGCGACCGCCTCGCCCAAGCGCGCGATGAGCGGTTTGATGCGTTCATGCTTCATGGTCATGGCCGCCTTGTTGGCCACCAGGCGGGTACTGATCGAAGCGATCAGCTCGCGCGGCTCCATGCCGTTGGCACGCAGGGTATTGCCGGTATCGACGATATCCACGATCTCGTCGGCGAGATTCATCAACGGGGCGAGCTCCATGGCACCGTAGAGCTTGATGACCTCAGCCTGGATGCCCTGCTCTGCATAGTAGCGCCGAGCGATATTGACGAACTTGGTCGCCACCCGGCGCCGTGCTCGCGCCGGTGCCGCACCGACAATCCCGGCGGTCATCAGCTTGCAGCGAGCGATTTCCAGGTCCAGAGGCTCATAGAGACCTTCGGCACCATGCTCAAGCAGCACGTCCTTGCCCGCCAACCCCAGATCCGCCGCTCCGAGTTGAACATAGGTCGGCACATCGGTCGCTCGAATCACCACCAACTTGACATCGGGCAAGTTGGTATCGAACAGCAGCTTGCGGCTCTTGCCCAAATCTTCCAGCGGCGTGATGCCGGCATCCGCCAGCAACGGCAGGGTCTCGTCGAGAATTCGCCCCTTGGACAGGGCCAGGATCAATTGCTTGCTCATGTTTGTGCCACTAAGTGAAATCGTGAATCAGCCGGGAATACGCCGAATACGTGCGCCCAACCCTTGCAGTTTCTCTTCGATACATTCATAGCCACGATCGATGTGGTAGATACGGTCCACCAGCGTTTCGCCTTCTGCCATCATCGCGGCAATGACCAGGGATGCCGAAGCACGCAGATCGGTTGCCATCACCGGGGCGCCGGACAGGCTCTCCACCCCAGTGATCAGGGCGGTATTGCCCTCGAGGAAGATATTCGCCCCCATGCGGTTGAGCTCTTGCACATGCATGAAACGGTTCTCGAAGATGGTCTCCACCACCCTCGAATTACCCTCGGCCACGGCATTCATGGCGACGAACTGGGCCTGCATGTCGGTGGGAAACGCCGGGTAGGGAGCGGTCCGGATGTTGACTGCCCGCGGCCGCTTGCCATGCATATCCAGCGCTATCCAATCCTCACCGGTGGTGATTTCCGCGCCGGCTTCCTCCAGCTTGACCAGTACCGCTTCGAGAATGTCGGAGCGCGTCCGCTTCACCTTGACCTTGCCGCGGGTCATCGCCGCCGCGACCAGGAAGGTTCCCGTCTCGATGCGGTCGGGCATGACATCGTGCTCACAACCGTGCAACCGGGGCACGCCCTCGATGGTAATGGTATCGCTACCGTGGCCGCTTATCTTCGCCCCCATGGCGATCAAGCATTCGGCCAGATCCACCACTTCCGGCTCGCGAGCGGCGTTTTCCAGGATCGTGGTACCTTCCGCCAATGTCGCGGCCATGAGCAGGTTTTCGGTACCGGTGACGGTAACGGTATCGAAGTAGATGGTAGCCCCCTTGAGCCGCCCATCCACCCGTGCGCGGATATAGCCGTTTTCCACCCGGATATCCGCCCCCATGGCCTGCAGGCCACGAATATGCAGGTCCACCGGCCGTGAACCGATGGCGCACCCGCCGGGCAAGGAAACGTCCGCCTTGCCGAAGTGGGCCAGAAGCGGCCCCAGCACGAGGATGGAAGCCCGCATTTTCTTGACCAGTTCATAAGGCGCGTGGCAATCCGTAACTTGCGAACCGTCCAACTGAATGCTGAGCTTCTCCCCCATTACCGGCTCGACCCCCATCCGCCCCAGCAACTCCAGGGTAGTGGTAATATCCTGCAGGTGCGGAAGGTTGCCGATAACCACTGGCCCATCGGCAAGCAAACTGGCGCACAGAATGGGCAGGGCCGCATTTTTCGCGCCGCTTACCCAAACTTCTCCGTCAACGGCGCCGTTGCCGGTAATGATCAATTTATCCATGGAGGAAGACCGTCACTGAGCGCGCTCAGGCGCGGTTTGCCATTGAGCGGGCGTATACGTCTTGATACTCACGGCATGCAGCGCCCCGGAAGCGATCTGATCGCTCAGGGCCGAGTAGATCAGCTGCTGACGCTTGACGGCGGTCATCCCCTCGAAAACATCGCCTACCGCAACGACCTGGAAATTGCACCCCTCCCCTTGGATATGGAAATCACATCCATCCAAGCGGGACTCGAGCAGCGCTTTAACCTCGTTAGGTTGCATGGATATGAACACTCCTTCGAAGTATAAAATGGAAACGACGGAGAGCCCGCGTATGCGGCTCTCCATCTTGATGGGAACATGATAAAGAAAAGCGCCGCACTTGGCGATGTCAGTCCCGCAGGTGCAGCCCGGGAATCAGCGATCGGGAACGACCACTTCGTCAAGCAAGGGCGTAATGTCGGCCAACGCGCTCAAACGGCGCAAGGGAGAGGACAGAATAATGGCGGTAATCGACAAGTGACGACGGCGAGCGGCTCTTACCCACTGCAATAAAACGCTCAGTGCCGCCGTACTGGCCTTTTCGACCCTCGAGAAATCCAGTACTACATGGCCTTCTCGAGGCAATTGCGATAGCCAATCGTTGCCCGCCTCAGCCAAACGCGACGCCGCCAAGACATGCACGTCTCCCACCACCATTATCGTGTCTGGCTCATTCACTTCTAGCCGTGACGATTGCAGGTCCAGCAGGACACTCACGCATCGCCTCCCTGCTCCAGCTCTTCCACAGCCAGCTCAGGCGCCCAGCCATCGATCACGGCATCGTAGTCACGATTGTTGCTGCGCATGGCCTGGTCGAACTGGTTGCGGAACGTCAATCCCAGATTGATACCATTGACGATCACGTTCACTACCCGCCACTGCCCATCGGAAAGGCGCAGACTATAACTTACGGGAAAGACCTGACCATCGTTGGCGACAATTTCCATGGCCACGCTGGCCTGGTCGTCATATCGCTGGGCACGTTGGTCATCGAGTACACGAACTTCGTCATAATCGAAGGTGACCAGTCCTTTGGTATAGGTATCGATCAAGGTCTGGCGAAATACATCGGCAAAGCGCGCCCGTTGCTCCGGGGTAGCGTTGCGAAAATAACTGCCCATCACACTGGCGCCGATATATCGAAAATCCGCCACCTCTTCCAGGCTTTCGTCCACCTGAGCCTTCAGTTCATCCAGGTTCGCGGCATAATAGGCCTCCCTGGAATTAAGTTCGGCCATGAATTCATTGATGTTATCGCGAATGAGCTCTTCGGGGCTGCGCTCCTGGGCCTGAAGCTGCAATGGCAGCATCAGTAGAAACATCGCCAACAGCGGTACAAGGCGGCGTGCAAGACTCATGGGATCTCCTTGAAAGTAGAAGCGACACCGGGTATCAGTTGCTGGCCATATTAGATACGAATTGTTGAATAAGTTCTTCCAGGACCATGGCCGATTGCGTGTCTCGGATAGTGTCACCTGCGCTCAACATTTCCGGATCGCCGCCTACCGTCAGTCCGATATACTGCTCGCCCAGCAGGCCAGCAGTCAGAATCGCGGCAGTGGTGTCCCGCGAAAGCTGTCCCTCCAGCTCGCTGTCCAGACGCAACACCACGCGAGCATCGAACCACTCCGGGTCCAGTTCGATCGATTCGACCCGTCCCACCGTCACGCCAGACATCGTCACCCGAGCTCGCGGTTTGAGGCTACCGACATTGGCGAAACTGGCCTGCATCCGGAAAGAATCCGTCGGGGCATCGAGGGTCAAGCCACTGACGCGAAGCCCGAGGAACACCAGACCGACGATACCGGCCAGCATGAACAGCCCCACCCCAAGCTCCATAGTCTTGCTGCGTTTCATCACCACACTCCGAAAATCAAGAAAGGCCGCCGAACATCAGAGCGGTCAGCACGAAGTCCAACCCCAGCACCGCCAGCGACGAGTACACTACGGTACGGGTCGTGGCTCGCGATATGCCCTCAGACGTGGGGATGAGATCGTAGCCCTGGAATACCGCGATCCAGGTCACCACCAGGGCAAATACCAGACTCTTGACGATACCGTTGCCGATATCGGCGAAGAAGTTGACGCTCGACTGCATATTGCTCCAGTAGGATCCCTCGAATACCCCGAGCCACTCCACGCCGACCAGGTAGCCGCCCCAGATTCCCACCACGCTGAAGCCGATGGTCAATATCGGCAGGGAGACGAAACCGGCCCACAGCCGCGGCGCCACGACGCGACGCAACGGATCCACGCCGATCATTTCCATGCTGGTGAGCTGCTCGGTGGCTTTCATCAAGCCGATTTCCGCGGTCAGCGCCGAGCCGGCCCTCCCGGCGAACAACAAGGCCGCCACCACGGGTGCCAGCTCGCGCAACAGTGACAGTGCCACCATCTGCCCCAGTGCCTGCTCGGCGCCGAAATCCACCAAAATGGTATAGCCCTGAAGCGCCAGCACCATGCCGATAAAAAGGCCCGATACCAGCACGATCGCCAGCGACAGCACACCGACGAAGTGCATCTGGCGCAACCACAGACGTATCCCTTCGCGAGAAGGAACTCCGACCACGGCCTGGCCCAGGAAAATTCCCGCGCGCCCCAGCGACTCCACGGTATCGCACCCTCGCCGCCCCAGGTACCGCACCCGTTCGCTGCTTTTCGCTAGCCGCCCAGACATCAGCTGCAACCTCCGGTTGTGGCGACATCATCGAGCATGTCGCGATAGAAATCCTTGGCCGGGTAATGAAACGGCACCGGCCCGTCCGGTTTGCCATGGACGAACTGGTTGACCCGCGGATCGGCATGGGTATCCAGGCTCGCCGGAGTGCCGTGGGCGACGACCTCGCCGTCGGAGAGCAGATAGATGTAGTCCGCGATCGACAGTGTCTCCTTGATATCGTGGGATACCACCACCGACGTCAGCTCCAGTGCCTGGCTCAAGCGCTTGATCAACTGCACTAGCACGCCCATCGAGATCGGGTCCTGACCGACAAACGGTTCATCGTACAGGATCAACTCCGGGTCGAGGGCGATCGCCCGGGCCAACGCCACGCGCCGTGCCATGCCGCCGGAAAGCTCCGCCGGGGCAAGTGCCTGGGCACCGCGCAAGCCGACCGCCTGCAACTTGAGCAGGACCAGATCGCGGACCATCGCTTCCGGCAAGTCCGTATGGACGCGTAGGGGAAAGGCAACGTTCTCGAATACACTCAAATCGGAAAACAGCGCGCCACTCTGAAACAGCATCCCCATCCGCTTGCGTAGATCGAACAGGGCCTTGCGGGACAACTTGTGTACGTCGTCGCCGTCTATACGCACCCGCCCCCGATCCGGCGTCAATTGCCCGCCGATAAGCTTCAGCAGGGTAGTCTTGCCGGTGCCGCTGGGGCCCATGATGGCAGTGATCCGCCCTTTGGCCAGGGTCATGTTCACGCCCCGGAAGATCGCTCGTTCTCCGCGGGAAAAATGCAGGTCTTCGATTTCGATAAACGGCGAGTCCGTCATGGTGCCTCGGTGTCTGAAAGCCGTACGTGGAACACACCACCGTATGACCATGGCGGTGGCGGCCATGCTCGATAAACCGCACGTGGTGCGTTTCAAAAACGTTATCGAACAACGTATCCTAACCGTTTTGGCCCACTTCAAGCGAGAATATTCCACTATCGACAGCCGGGGCCACGCTATCTCTGCACAGTGTTATCATGGACATTAGCCAAGCCCGTTTTCCTATTGCCTACGAGCTGCCCTTATGAGTCAAACGTCTCCTCCCGCGTCACTGTTGCGTGAAAGCGCGCTGCGCACCCTCTCTCTCGAGCAGGCGGCGATCGGCGCCTTGATGAGCAGGCTGGACGAGGAATTCGACCACGCCTGCCGTTTGATGCTCGATTGCCAGGGCCGGGTGATCGTGACCGGCATGGGCAAATCCGGCCATATTGCCGGCAAGATTGCCGCCACCCTCGCCAGTACCGGCACCCCGGCCTTTTTCGTCCACCCCGGCGAAGCTAGCCACGGCGACCTGGGCATGATTACCCGAGGCGATGTCGTGCTGGCGCTGTCCAACTCGGGGGAAACCGCCGAGGTTACCGCCCTTCTTCCCCTGTTGAAACGCCTGGGAACTCCATTGATCAGCATGACCGGCCGGCCAGGGTCGACGCTGGCGCGCCACGCCGATGCCCACCTGAACAGCGCCGTGGAACGGGAGGCCTGCCCGCACGATCTGGCACCCACGAGCTCGACCACCGCCGCCCTGGCACTGGGCGATGCCTTGGCTGTCGCGCTACTGGAGGCTCGCGGCTTTACCGCCGAGGATTTTGCTCTTTCCCACCCCGGCGGCACTCTGGGCAAGCGCCTGTTACTGACCGTCCAGGACCTGATGCACAGCGGAGATCGCCTCCCGCTGGTAACGCTGGGTAGCCCCCTGCGTGACGCCCTGATTGAAATCACTCGTCAAGGTCTGGGATTCACCTGCGTCGTTGACCAGCAGGGTCGCCTGGCCGGGGTCTATACCGATGGCGACTTGCGCCGTACCCTCGACCAGCATCATGATTTACGTGACCTTACGGTTGATGAGGTCATGACCCGACCGGGCAAGCGCATCTCTCCACAAGTACTGGCGGCGGAAGCCGTGCGCTTGATGGAAGACAGCCGTATCACCGCCTTGGCGGTGGTGGATGACCAGCAGAGACCGATCGGGGCGTTACACATGCACGATCTGCTGGCCAGCGGCGTAATCTGACTCTTATCGACTGGAGGCTCAATGGCTCTTACGCCTGCTTTACTCGACCCGATTCGCCGCGTGCGCCTGTTCGCCATGGATGTCGATGGCGTGCTCACCGATGGACGCCTCTACTTTCAGGCCGATGGCATCGAGATCAAGGCTTTCAATACCCTTGACGGCCACGGCCTGAAATTGCTCAAGCGCGCCGGTATCGCAGTGGCGTTCATTACCGGACGCGACTCGCCCATGGTCAGCCAGCGTGCCGCTGCCCTAGGGATCACCCACGTTCATCAGGGGGTAGAGGATAAACTCGCCACCCTGCGCGACCTCTGCCGCCGGCTGGAAATCGGACTGGACCAGGTCGCCTACTGTGGTGACGACCTGCCCGACCTGGCCGCGATCAAACGGTCCGGTATCGGCATCACCGTACCCGGCGCGCCCAGCTACGTTCAGGCTCACGCCGATTGGGTGACCGAGCGCCAGGGCGGTCATGGCGCGGTACGTGAGGTATGTGACACCCTTCTCGAAGCCCAAGGTCACTGGGGGGCGGTAATCGATACCTACCTTCACGGGCGGCCCTGACATGGCGCCGGATACGCCTTCACGCACTCGCACCAGGCGCCTTTCCCGGCACTTCACCAGACGGCTGGGACTAGGCGTGCTGATCCTGGCGCTAGGCGGACTGCTGGTCTACCTGGACCCCGGCGAACAGCGCCAGCCTGGTGTGGACCTGGAAGCGCGCGCCAACGAACCAGGCCATATTCTGGAAGGGGCCGAGCTCACCCTGTTCGGTAACGACGGACATGTTCGCCAAGCCATCCGTACGCCACGCATGACCCATTCGCAGGAGGATATCAGCCAGGCGGAACAGCCCCGCGCGCGCCTGTTCGACAGCCATCGACGCGAGTGGACCGCCGAGGCGGAACAAGGTTTCGTGGATGTTCCCAGGCAACAGCTCACCCTTACCGGCGATGCCCGGTTGCGGGCACCTGAAGCAGGCTGGCAACTCGACACGCAGATATTGCACTATGATGCGCAACAAGCCCACGCCTGGAGCGAGACACCGGCCTTGCTGCAACAACCTCCCCAACGAATGCAGGCCAATCGAATGGATGCCTGGCTGAACGAAAGTCGCGTCCGTTTGACTGATGACGTTAAAGGCTACCATCCACCCGAGACGAACGCTCAAGAGGAAATGCCATGAAACCCACCATCACGGCCGCCATCCTGGCTTCGACACTGCTGACGGGCGGGCTGCCCACGCTAGCCTTTGCCCAATCTTCCCAGGCCCCGATCGAAGTCGAGGCCGATCGCCTGGACCTGGATCAACGCGCCGGCACCGCCGTCTATGCCGGTAATGTGGAGATTCGTCAGGGCGAAATGCGCCTGAAAGGCGATCGCGTTCAGATCCAGCGTAACGACGAAGGGGAGCTATCCCGAGCCACCGCTACGGGCGAGCGAGCCTATCTGCGTCATCAGATCGAAGGCCAGCCCTCGCCCATGGAGGGCTGGGCCCGCAATATCGTCTTTCACGTCGCAGAGCAGCGCGTGGTACTGATCGACCAGGCGGAGCTGAACCAACAGGACGACCATTTCGAGGGCGGATACCTGGAATACTTCATTGACCGGCAGGTGGTTCAGGCACGTTCGGAAACCGGTAGCGGCGATCAGCAGCGCATCCGCATGACGCTCCAGCCCGAACGCCAATAGGCTTCGCCAACGCTGCCCCCATTTCTCGCTACAGGAACCTGGCACCTCGATGAAGACACTTTACGCTCGCCACTTGGCCAAGAGTTACAAGCGCCGCCGTGTGGTCAAGGATATTTCCGTGGAGATCGCGCAAGGCAGTGTCGTCGGCCTGCTCGGCCCCAACGGGGCGGGCAAGACCACTTCGTTCTACATGATCGTGGGCCTGGTGAGCGCCGACGCCGGCAGCGTCAGTATCGATGATCACGATATCTCCCACGCCCCCATGCATGAGCGAGCCAAGGCGGGCATCGGCTACCTGCCCCAGGAAGCCTCGATATTTCGCAAGCTTTCGGTGGCGGACAATATCCTGGCGATCCTGGAAACCCGCCGCGACCTCGACTCGAGCGGACGCGAACAGCAGCTCGAAGCGCTGCTCGAGGATTTTCACGTCACCCACATTCGCGACAATCTCGGCATGAGCCTCTCCGGTGGCGAACGACGCCGGGTGGAAATTGCCCGTGCGCTTGC
Organism: Halomonas sp. Bachu 37; assembly: GCF_039691755.1. Taxonomy (NCBI): domain Bacteria; kingdom Pseudomonadati; phylum Pseudomonadota; class Gammaproteobacteria; order Oceanospirillales; family Halomonadaceae; genus Halomonas; species Halomonas kashgarensis. The sequence continues at coordinate 1,508,856 of NZ_CP137552.1, forward strand.
CACAGAGCCCGCTTTCATTCTTCTGGATGAACCATTTGCCGGGGTCGATCCGATCTCCGTCGGCGAAATCAAGACCATTATCCGCGCGCTCAAGGCGCGCGAAATCGGCGTTCTCATAACCGATCACAATGTGCGCGACACATTGGATATCTGTGACACCGCCTATATCGTCGGCGATGGCCAGATCATTGCCAGCGGCCCGCCACAGGGCATACTGGACAACCAACAGGTGCGCGACGTTTACCTGGGCGCCGACTTCAAGCTCTAGACGACTTCATACTCTAGCCGTCTCAAGCGCCAGATGGCATGCTTATTGCCGGTGGCATGCATATTGCAAAAGTTGACTTGCACCTGGTCCTTGCTCGCACTAGGGTTAAGCTTTCCGATTACGCACGCGAGTCCCGCTATGGTCATGAAAGCCTCTCTTCAATTGCGCATGGGCTCCCAGCTGACCATGACGCCGCAATTGCAACAGGCGATCGCGCTGCTGCAATTATCCACTCTCGATCTGCGTCAGGAAATCCAGCAGGCGCTCGATTCCAACCCCCTGCTCGAGCAGGAGGAGGAGTTCAGCGAGCAGGCGGTGGACGAGGCACAGGAAGCCGAGTGGTCCGAGGACATCCCTAACGAACTGGCGCTCGACAGCGACTGGTCGGATACCTACCAGGACATGGTGCCCGCCGCCGGCAGCGGCGAAGGTCCGGATTTCGAGCGTCAGGCCGCCGGCCAGAGTCTGCAGGGGCACCTGCTCTGGCAACTGGCCATGACCGATCTCGACTGGCGCGAACGGCAGATAGCGGAAAGCCTGATCGATGCCATCGATGTCAATGGCTACCTGACCCAGACCTTGTCCGAGCTGCGCGACGGGCTACGCGATCAGGGCCTCGAAGGCATAAGCACTCGAGAGGTGGAAACCATTCTGCTCCGCTTGCAGCAGTTCGAGCCCACCGGCATCTTCGCCCGAGATCTACGCGAATGCCTGATGCTGCAGCTCGCCACCCTGGCCGATGACACCCCCCTGCTCGCCCACGCCCGCCGTTTGGTCCGCCAGTTTCTCGAGGCGCTGGGCAAGAACGACACCCGCCTGCTCAAGCGTCGGCTGGGACTGGACGAGACCCAGCTCGAGGATGTTATCTCGCTGATACGCACCCTGGACCCGCGTCCGGGCAGCGCCTTCAGCGACGCGGACGAAGGCTACGTCGTCCCCGATCTGGTGGTGCGCCACGATGCCCAGGGCTGGCATCTCGACTTGAACCCCGAGGCGCTACCCAGGCTCAGGATTCAGCCCGATTACGCCAGCCTCATCAAGCGCGCCGACAAGAGCCAGGACAATCAATATCTCAAGGAACACCTCCAAGAGGCTCGGTGGCTGATCAAGAGCCTGTCCAGCCGCAACGACACCTTGTTGCGCGTGGGGCGCGAAATCGTCACCCGTCAGCTCGGCTTTCTCGAGCAAGGCGAGGAGGCCATGAAACCCTTGATTCTCGCCGATATCGCCAGCGCCGTGGACATGCACGAATCGACCATTTCGCGCGTCACCACCCAGAAGTTCATTCATACGCCACGCGGGGTCTTCGAGCTCAAGTACTTCTTCTCCAGCCAGATAGGCAGCGCCGACGGCGACAGCCACTCCAGTACCGCCATTCGTGCCCGACTGAAGAAACTGATCCAGGAAGAGCCTCCAGGCAAACCGCTTTCCGACAGCCGGCTGGTCACCCTGCTTGGCGACAGTGGTATTCAGGTGGCTCGCCGTACCGTCGCCAAGTACCGTGAGGCGATGGGAATTCCCTCTTCCAGCGAACGACGCAGGCTACGCTGAAGTAGAGCTCTCGTGGAAATCGAGAAAGTTGTTCGCGGGGCTTTGCTCAGCAGGAAAAAGAGTTACAATCGAAGTACAGTCCGATGGATAAGGAGTACGTCAATGCAAGTCAACATCACAGGTCATCATGTCGAACTCACTGACGCCCTGCGTGACTACGTCGAGGAAAAACTCGCTCGCGTTGAACGCCATTACGACAATATCACTACCGTTCAGGTAACCCTGTCCATCGAAAAAGAGCGTCAGCACGCGGCCTGTACGTTGCACGCGGCCGGTGCCGATCTTCACGCCGAGGCCATGGATTCGGACATGTATGCCGCCATCGATGCACTGGCCGACAAGATCGACCGTCAACTGGTCAAGCATAAGGAAAAAGCACAAGCCCGCGCCCAAGGCGCTGGCGTGCGCTGAGCCAATGATGCTGGAAACCATCCTGCCCCCCGAGCGCGTGCTCTATGATGTGCCCGGGGGAAGCAAGAAACGGGTGCTGGAATTCTTCAGCACCTTTATCGCCCAGAACACCCCCAGTCTCGATAGCCAGGAAGTCTTCAGTCGCTTGATCGGTCGAGAGCGCCTAGGCAGTACCGGGATCGGCAATGGTGTCGCTATCCCCCATGCGCGCAGTCCGCATTGCGATGCCCCCATTGCAGGTTTTCTGAAGCTGGCCGAAGCCATCGATTTCGATGCCGTCGACGGTGAACCCGTGGACCTCATCTTCGTGCTGCTGGTCCCGGAAGAGGCGGATGATACTCACCTTGCCCTGCTAGGCCAGGTGGCGACCATCATGAATGACGGCGACACCCGTGTCCGGTTGCGCAAAAGCACCAGTCAACGTGAGCTGCTGGAGTTGCTGAGAGACAAGATCAGGCAGCAGAGCTCCAGTTAGTTCGGCACCGTTCAGCTTCTGGCGTGCTTCTGTCAAATTACGCTTTCGATACGATTCTGCCTCCGTTACCGGACGGCCCTCGATAGAGGCTTACTTGCAAACCTCTCGCCTATTTCGCCTTGAAGAATGGCTGCAACCTGCACGGTAATAGCTAAAATACGGTGCGGAAGGAGATTCGTCATGCAACTCGTGATTATCAGCGGTCGCTCGGGATCGGGAAAGTCCATTGCCCTGCAGGCATTGGAGGATCTCGGCTATTACGCTATCGACAACCTTCCCGCCATGCTTCTGGATTCATTGATAGAGGAGCTCGGTGAGGGCGGCAATCGCAGCCATCTGGCGGTAAGCGTCGACGCGCGTAATCTTCCCCATGCCTTGAAGCGTTTTCCCAGCCTGCTGCAGGAGCTCAAGCGTCGACATATCGATTGCCAGCTCATCTACATGACAACCGATGCGCGCATCTTGCTGGAACGATACTCGGCCACCCGGCGTCGTCATCCGCTGACTCGCGATAGCGAAATGACCCTGGAAGAAGCGATAGCCCACGAGGAAGAGGCGCTGAGCGAGATACGCGATCTTTCCGATCTGATGATCGATACCTCGCGGCTATCGGTTCACGATCTGCGGCGTCGCATTACCGACCAGGTTTCCCATCATCAGCGCGATCAGTTGACGCTGACTTTCGAGTCGTTCGGTTACAAGCGAGGCATCCCGCTGGATGCCGATCTCGTCTTCGATGGACGTTGCCTGCCCAACCCCTACTGGGACCCCAACCTACGCGGTGCCACCGGTCGCGATGCATCCATCGCCGCCTTTCTGGAAGGCTATCCCTTGGTGGAGGAGATGCTGACCGATATCCAGGCCTGGCTGGAACGCTGGCTGCCCGCCTATCAAAGCAGCCAACGCAGCTACCTGACCGTCGCCATCGGCTGTACCGGCGGCCAGCACCGCTCCGTCTACCTTGTCGAGCAGCTGGCCGCCAGGCTGGTAGGCAATTTCGGCCAGATCAGCCTGCGTCATCGCGAGCTGGGGTTGCAGCACACTCTCACGAATACAACTCAAATTGCCACCAGTTCAAGTGCAAGCAATGGCGACCCGGCGGCATTCACCTGCGAACAGGACTGACCCGATTCGACCTCACCGTGCCACAAGGATTGTCGGATACGCGAAGCCATGGGAAAGGCGGATAGACAAGGATAGATAGACAAGGGATAAAAGGTGCCTGAACGCAAATTGACTCTCATCAACCGACGCGGCCTGCATGCCCGAGCCGCCACCAAACTGGTGCAATGCACGCAAGGCTTCAAGGCCCGCGTGAGCGTACGCAAGGGCGAGATGGAAGCCGATGCCGCCAATATCATGGCATTGTTGATGCTGGCGGCTCCCTGCGGCACGGAACTCACCGTGCAGGCGGAAGGTGAAGATGCCGACCAGGCCCTGGAGGCAGTCCAGACCCTGGTCGAGTCTCGCTTCGATGAAGACGCCTGAACCCGCTCGAAAGCCTGAAATTGTTCAGTCTTCCCCTCCAGCCACCGTCATTTCATCGATCAACCAGCTGCCGGTATGGATACTTCCCCGGGTATCAGTGTCATCGCCGATCGCTACCAGTCCCTTGAACATCGACTGCAAGGTACTGGCAATCGTGAACTCTTCCACCGGGTACTGAACTTCACCGTTTTCCACCCAGAAACCGGCGGCACCCCGAGAGTAGTCGCCAGTCACGCTATTAACTCCCTGGCCCATCAGTTCCGTTACCCAGATGCCGCTTCCCATCTGCTTGAGCAGGCTTGCGCGTGACTCCAGGGGAACCTGCAAGCGCAGGTTGCGAGCGCCCCCGGCATTGGCGGTGGTCTCCATGCCCAAGCGCCTGGCGCTATAGGAGGAGAGCATATAGCTTGCCAACCTACCTTGTTCGATAAAACGGTTATTGCGCGTCTGTACCCCCTCGTTGTCGAACGGGCTACTGGCCATGGCGCCCGGCTCCATCGGCCGCTCTTCCAGATTGAACCACTGCGGAAAGACGCTATCTCCCAGTCGGTCGCACAAGAAAGACGCTTGTCGGTAGATGGCACCACCCGCGATGGCTCCCATCAAGTGGCCGATCAAGCCGCTCGCCAGGCTGGGGTCGAACAATATCGGGAAACGCCCGGTCGCGGGGCGCCGAGCACCCAGTCGACGTAGCGTGCGCTGGGCCGCCTGTCGTCCCACTGCGTCGGGCTTCTGCAACAAGCTCGGGTCACGCGCCGAGGTGTATTCATAGTCGCGCTGCATTCCGGCGCCGTCTTCGGCGATCAGCATACAGGAAAGCGAATGGCGACTGCCGCGCTGACTGCCGATGAAGCCGTGGCTATTGGCGTAGACGCGCACGCCTTCTCCCGTCGACAGCGACGCACCCTCCGATTGAGTGATGCCCTCGACGTGGCGGCCGGCGTTTTCGCAGGCCAGGGCCAATTCAATGGCTTCGTCCGTGGTCAACGCCCAGGGATGATGAACTTTCAGATCGGGTAATTCGCGCGCCATCAGGTGGGCATCCGCCAGCCCCGCCATGGGATCCTCGCCGGTGTAGTGCGCGATGGCGATCGCCTTTTCCACCGCCGCCCGTATCGAGTCTTCTCCCGCATCGGTCGAAGAGGCGCTGCCCTTGCGTTGGCCCAGGTAAACCGTCACGGCAATGCCTTGATCGCGGGAAAGCTCGACCGTTTCCACTTCACCCTGGCGCACGCTGACGCCCACGCCCTGGTCCACGCTTGCGCCGACTTCGCAGGCATCCGCGCCCAGCTGCCTTGCCAGCGACAACGCTTGAGCGGCACGGCTTTCCAGAAGTTCCTGCTGCGCTTGCGCATCAAACGCTTGGGTCATGTTTTTCTCCTTCCATTGCCGGGATTGCCCGGCGGATGAATGATGTCGCTTGCGGCCTGATATACTGCCGGTACCTGAAAACGTCAATGAGCCACACCATGCCTAAACAACGTCCCGAGCCCATCGAATCCGATGCCCTTGACGAACGACCCAGCAAATCGCAACTGAAGCGGGAAATGCACGCGCTCCAGGCACTCGGCGAAACCCTGATCGCCATGAAGCCCGCCGAACTTGCCCGCTTCCCCCTATCCGATGACATGCTGCGCGCCATAGAGGAAACGTCACGTATCCGCTCTCACGAGGGTCGCAGGCGCCATATGCAATACGTCGGCAAGCTGATCCGCAAGGAGGACCTGGTCGCCATCCAGGCGGTCTTCGATGCCATCGAGCAGGAAAAACATCAGCGTGACCATGCCTTTCACCGTCTGGAAAAGTGGCGCGACCGCCTGATCGAAGAAGGCGACCAGGGCGTCGAAGCGTTCATGGCCGATTATCCCGATGCCGATCGTCAAGCCCTGCGCCAGTTGGCGCGTAATGCTCGCCGCGAGCGCGATCAGAACAAGCCGCCCACCGCTTCACGCAAGCTGTTCAAGCATCTACGCGATACGGCAGCGTTGTAAGCTCTGATCACGCACGCTTCACTCCGACCACATGCCCGAGCGGTTACGATTGTGTGCCACCCACGGTCAGCTCATCCAGTTTCAAGGTGGGCTGGCCGACCCCCACCGGCACGCCTTGTCCTTCCTTGCCGCACACGCCGATTCCCGTATCCAGCTCCATGTCGTGACCGATCATCGAGACTCGCCCCATGGCCTCGGGCCCATTGCCGATCAGTGTAGCGCCCTTGACCGGGGCGGTAATTCTACCGTCCTCGATCATGTAGGCTTCGCTGGCGGAAAAGACGAACTTGCCCGAGGTGATATCGACCTGGCCGCCACCGAAGCTGACTGCGTAGATGCCTCGCTTCACGCTGCGAATGATGTCCTGCGGGTCGTCCTGCCCCGCCAGCATGTAGGTATTGGTCATGCGCGGCATGGGCAGGTGCGCGTAGGATTCGCGACGAGCATTGCCGGTTGCCGCCATGCCCATCAAGCGGGCGTTGAGCTTGTCCTGCATGTAGCCGGTAAGGATCCCGTCCTCGATCAACGGGGTGTACTGCCCGGGCGTGCCTTCGTCATCCACGCTCAACGAACCACGCAGGCCATCGAGGGTGGAGTCGTCGACCACGGTGACACCCTTGGCCGCCACGCGCTGTCCCATGCGACCGGCGAACGCCGAACTCCCCTTGCGATTGAAGTCTCCTTCCAGTCCGTGCCCCACCGCTTCATGCAGAAGAATGCCCGGCCACCCCGGCCCCAGCACTACCGGCATCCGTCCCGCCGGGGCATCGATGGCATCGAGGTTGACCAGGGCCTGCCGAACCGCCTCCCGGGCGTAACGCTCGGCGACGTTATCGTCACGCAGGCGGGCCATGGAGAAACGCCCGCCGCCACCGGCACTGCCGCGCTCGCGTCGATCGCCCTTGACCGCAATGACGCTCACATTGAAACGCACCAGTGGGCGAATATCCGCTGCCAGGGTGCCATCGCTACCGCGCACCAGGACGACTTCATAGGAACCGCTAAGCGATGCACTCACCTGACTGATGCTCGGGTCCAAGCTCCGCGCCACACGGTCGGCCAGTTTCAGCATGGCGACCTTCTCTTCGGCACCCAGGCCGGAAACGGGATCATCGCTGGCATAGCGCTGTGTGACGGCGACCGGGCTCACGCCTTGGCCACTCAGACGCGCTCCACTACGGACGATACCGGCAGCAGTACGTCCGGTATCGACCAGAGCATCGGCGGTTATCTGGTTGGAGTAGGCAAAGCCGGTCTTCTCGCCGGAAAGCGCACGGACACCGACACCACCATCAATGTTGTAACTGGCTTCCTTCACTTCGCCGTCTTCCAGCATCCAGCCTTCCTGCCAGCTGCGCTGGAAGTAGAGATCGGCATAATCCACCCCCTTTCCCAGTGCATGAGACAACCCCGTGTCAAGCGCATCGAGATCCAGCCCTCCCGGCGTCAACAATGTCGTAACGGCGGTATCCAGCATGGCAGTCTGTTGTGTCATTCGGCACCTTCCAGGGTGATTTGCGGGTCGGCCCAGGGGCCGCGTACGCGATAGTGAATTCGTGTCGCCCGCTCGATGGCGTCACCAAACAGGGTATGAGCGATAAACAGGGCACCGCCCACCACGGGCGCTCCCGCCGCAAGAGCGGCCAGAGGTAAACTTTGGCTGACCGGTAGTATGACGCCCAAACGCAGAGCCAGTTCCCGGCGAATCAGGTTCGCGCTGCCGTCGAGAGTGAAAGTCGTTACCGGCGCTTCGATCTCGACCGGGCCTCGTGTGGTCAAGCTGCCATCACGAATATCGGCAGCACCGCGCACATGATTGAACGCCATGCCTTCGCCGGTGAGATCGGAAAAACCCAGCCGCAAACGGCGTAAAAGATATTCGAAATTGAGCAGGCCGATCAGCCGAGCGGGAGTGGACTCGAAGGCCAGGAAGCGGCCGTCTTGAAGATCCATCTCCAACGCCCCATCGGCGCGGCGAAGATCGAACTGCCAGGGCGCACCGGGCCACTCCAGGCGCGACGCGATGGAAGCACTGCCGCTGCGCAACGCTACAGGCTGGCCCAGCCGCTCCAGGGTGGTACCGATGTCGCGGCCTTGCAAGGTCAGATCGGCAAAGGTACGACTGCTCGCCCCCTGGCGCACCCACTGCAATTCGCCGCGAGCCGATGTCTGACCTAGGGTCAAGCCGACCGGGGCGAGAGAGAAGCGATCATCGCGTGTCTCCCAGAAGGCTGTCATCGGCCCAAATTGCTGGTCGTTGACGATCACATCAGCCAGCCTGAAGCGACCATCCGGTACTGCGCCCAACCAGTCGGGCATGGGCCTCGGCTCTTCCAGACGGGTTTCGATCTCTTCAGTCCAGGAGAGTGTCGGGTGCCGAGAGGGCTGCGGGGTGGTGTCCCTTGCATCGCTCTTTTCGCGGAAAGCCAGCAGCAGATCCAGATTCATATGGCTCAAGGCGATATCCAGCGGATGCTCCGCCTGGGGATCGTAGTTCACCAGTCCCCTGACCAGCGTGCCACCCACGTTGAAGTCGATGCTGGACGACTCCACACGCCCTTCGGCGCTGAGCTCCCCTAGGCATTTTCCCTGGAAGGAGACGCAGTGGGTCTGCAAGTTCACTTGCCAGGGATTGCTGACTCCCTCCCATCCCCCTTGCTCCGCTCCCGGATCGGTGCCGCCCTGGAAGCGCTGGGCAACGTCATACCAGGCGACCGGGTCCACGCTGGGAACATCAGCGTCGATTTCCCAGCCCGGTTGCTGAGGCCAGCCCGTGGCGGGCAGCGCTTCCCCCAGCCAGACGCGGCCGGCCAAGGCATTGTCTATCGTTAGGCTGCGAACATGCGCCACGTTGGCCAGTTGGCTCTCCCATCGTCCCTGCTCCAACTGAGCATCCATTCGCCATGGCCAGGCAATATTCCGGGGCTTTGTTAACGGAGCGGGCATTGCCAATTCCAGGCCGACGAGTGAGCTCTGAAGCTGCAAGCGCGGGCGGGGCGTCAGCGCCAGCCGCCCCTGCCAGTCGAATGCCCCCGTCGCCACTTCCTGCGATTGATTGCCCGTCAGGCCCGCCCAGGTCAATAGCGGGCCGGCATGAGCCCTCCCCGTAAAATCAATGCCATGGTTCAATGTATCGATATCCGCCGCGACCTTGCCGCCCAACAGGCGACCCTCGGCGTAACCGCTGAGCCCTCCCTTCTCACCTCGCTGACGCCAGGCAAGATCGCTTTTCACCTCGCTGATGGCAAGCCCCAGAGGGCGATAGGCGAGTTCGGAAAATCGCCCTGTCGTATCAATTTCCAGCAGTAGAGACTCCGGCGCATCGAGCCGCGTCTCCAGGGCTAGTTGCCCCTCCACCCGGCCTTTGCCCTGCCAATCCTGCAGCATCTCGATGCCATCCAGGGGAGCGGCCTGCAAGAAAGACTTGAGTGCCGTCGTCTCAGCCTCGAGCTCTCCCGCAACCGCCAGCAAGCCATCTTCGAGTAACACCTCGGCATTCTGGGCCAGGACTCCATGGCTGTGGGCTTTTTCGACCACAGCTTCGAGGCGCTGGTTGACCAGTTTCATTCGACCGCTCACCCCATCAAGCAGGGGCCAGTCTTCGGCAATGGGCAGATGCCCGTCGACGATGCTCAACATCAGCTCCAGGTCGGTATCCTCCGCCTCGGCTCCTTCGAACAGCGGCCGGCTCAGCTTCAAGGAACCCTCTTCCACATAGCCGCCGACGTCATTCAGCAGCCAGTCGCGCAATCCTTCGTCAAACAACACCAGGGGCAACCACTGCTCCAGCGGCCGCTCCAGCGCATCTACGTCGGTAAAGGCGATGTCGAGACCGAAATGGCCCCGCTCCTTTCCCGTGACCAGGCCGAAGCCGCCCTGCAATTGCGCGCCATCCCACGCGATGCGCAGATCCTTGCCACTGACCAGGCTGGCGGGGCCATCATAGACCCACTGCACTTCGCCCCGTGCCTGTTCCAATACCATGGGATTGATGAAAACTTTGGGAAAAGAAAGCGTGGTGATACCGCTACTATTGAAAAGCACTCGTCCTCGCTCATCACGTGCTTCCACCCAAGCATCCAGCGGCCCACCGCCTGGCGCCTGCTCCCAGGGCGATACTTCGAGTCGTTTCACCGCTGCCTGGGCGGTCCATTCGTCGTCATGGCGCCCCAGACTCAACCCCGTTACCTGGCCACGCGGCGCCAAACTCGACAATACCCGGGACAACGATTCAGGCAAGGGAACATAGTCACGCCAGGCAGCGAGTGAAGCCAGCTCGAATTCGCTTGTGCGAATCTGCCACCCTTGGGCGCCATGGGACAGATACCATTGCTTGGGCAAGGCCGGGCCCTCTTTCTCTCCAACGCCAACCGGCCGGGCCCAGCTGGCGCTATCGGCATCCGCTTGTAGCCACGCCTCTCCTCCCACCTCGGTACGCAGCCACTGCGCCTGTGCGTGAATATCCTGCAAAACTGCACGATGCGTCTGGTGGCGTATCGCCAGTATGGGCACGTCCATATCGACACGGGAATCCGCCAAGGCTCCATCCTCCCACCGCCCCCATAGGCGCAAGTCACCCTCTACGTGCTCCAGTTGCGGCACTTGCTCCGGACGCAGCATTTCCATCAGGACTAGAAAATTGTCCAATTGCAGGTCCGCCTGCAAGGCGGCGGAGAAGTCACTGAAGCCGCGTCGCCCCGGCTGAACATCCACGGACATATGCATCAATGGCTGCGACTTTGTTTCTTGTGCAGGGGAGCCTCGATGGGTGATTTCCAGCTGACCTTCAAGACGGGTATGGCGCTCGTCCCCGGTCATCAGCAAGTCGGGAGCAGTCAGAGTGACTTGCTGCTCGAGGCCATGCAGCATCAAGCGGCTGTTTTCTACCCACAGCCGCTGACGCAAGATCAGGCCCGCCCAACGATCCAGGCGCGCCATGTCCACTTCGGTATCGGTATTGAAGTCGACAGGGAGCCCGGCGGCTCCCGGCCAGTGCCAGCGGGATGCGTCATCCTGATACAGGTGAAGCGACAGTCCATCCAGCCGGGCATCATTGAATACCGGCGACCAGGCGGCAATCGAATCCCAGGTGTCCAGCCGTAGACGGAGCTTGTCCAGGGCCAGCAGAGCCTCGCCCTCTCGCGTCTGCACCTTGAAGTCGACGATTTCCAGCAGCGGATCATTGCGTGCGAAGGAGAGGGAGAGCGAGCCAATTTCCACGGGCGCCCCGATACGCGCCTCTAGCATCGCTTCGATTCGCGGGGTCAATGCCTCCGCCTGGCTCATCACCAAGCGCAACAACAGAAGCACAGCCGCCAGGCTGCCGAGCAGTACTGCCAGGAAGGTCAAGACCCAACGAAGCCCCAGGCGCATCCTGCTCATGGCGTTACATCAGCACGATATCGTAAAGCTCTTGCGAATAGTGCTGCTCCACCTGGAAACGAATGGTCTTGCCGATGAACATCTCGAGATCGGCAACCGCCGCCGACTCTTCGTCGAGCAGGCGGTCCACGACGGGCTGCGAGGCCAGCACCATGTAGGTCTCGGCGCTGTAGGCGCGCTCTTCGCGCAATATCTCCCGAAAGATCTCGTAACATATCGTTTCCGGTGTCTTCAGCGTGCCGCGCCCCGCGCAGGTCGGGCAGGCTTCGCACAGCGTCTGCTCGAGACTTTCCCGAGTTCGCTTACGCGTCAGTTGTACCAAACCCAACTCGGTGACCCCGGTACACTTGGTCTTGGCATGATCGCGTTCGAGTGCTTTTTCCAGCACCCTCAGTACCTGCCGCTGATGTTCGGTATCTTCCATATCGATGAAATCGATAATGATGATGCCGCCCAAGTTACGCAGGCGCAGCTGCCGCGCAATCGCGGTGGCGGCTTCCAGGTTGGTCTTGAAGATGGTCTCTTCGAGATTGCGATGACCGACATAGCCACCGGTATTGACATCGATCGTCGTCATCGCCTCGGTCGGATCGATCACAAGGTAGCCGCCCGACTTGAGCTGCACCTTGCGTCCCAGAGCCTTTTGGATCTCGTCCTCGACACTGTATAGATCAAAGATGGGACGTTCACCGGGATAGTATTCGATACGGTCCACCGCCGCGGGCATGAACTCCTCGGCGAATTCCACCAGCTTGAGAAAGTTCTCCCGGGAATCGATGCGGACTTTCTCGATCTCGTCACGCATGAAATCGCGCAAGGTACGCATGAACAACGGCAGGTCGTCGTAGATGACGGAGGGAGAACTCGCTGTGATCTTGCGTTCGCTGACCTTGCGCCACAGACGCAGCAGGAAATGCATGTCGCCACTAAGCTCTTCCTTACCCACCCCTTCGGCCGCGGTTCGAACGATAAACCCGCCGTGAATCTCCAGGGTCTGCTCGGCGGCGCTCGTTTCCAGCAACTCGCGCAGGCGTTCACGCTCCTGCTCGTCCTCGATGCGCTGGGAGACGCCGTGATGTGGCGAGTCAGGCATGTACACCAGATAACGCGAGGGTATCGAGAGATGAGTCGTGAGTCGGGCGCCCTTGGAAGCGATGGGGTCCTTGGTCACTTGCACGACCAACGCCTGGCCTTCATGCAATAGCTGGCCGATGGTGAGCTGCTCCTCCGCGGGGGTACCGGATGGCATGACTTCATGGGCATGAATGAAAGCCGCCCGCTCCAGGCCGATATCGACAAATGCCGCCTGCATGCCGGGAAGAACCCGTACCACCTTGCCCTTGTAGATATTGCCCACGATGCCGCGACGGCGAGAACGCTCAATCAGCGCTTCCTGCAGGACACCGTTTTCAACGACCGCCACGCGGGTCTCCATCGGTGTCAGATTGATGAGTACTTCGCCGCTCATGCAGGGTTCCTTGTCATTTAGTTAGAATGGCCGACTTTTCAGGCAAGGCCTGATCAGGCAAAAACTATTTCAGGCAGAAACTAAGTGTCATCCAGAAGATCAGGGGTCCAGATACCGCTCCACAGCGGCACGTCGTGCTGGCGCAGCAATTCGGCGGTTTCGTATAACGGCAAGCCCACCACGGCGGAGTAACTTCCAACGATTCGCTTGATGAAAACGGCTGCCAGCCCCTGAATAGCATATCCTCCGGCCTTGCCCTCGGGTTCACCGGTGCCCCAGTATGCCGCAATTTCCCTGTCGCTCAGATCACGCATTTCCACCTGGGTGGTGACGCAGGCATAGAAATCTCCCCGTGAGCCGTGAACCGCCACGCCGGTCAGCACTTCATGGGTGCGCCCGGAAAGCGCCCTCAGCATCACGGCGGCGTGAGCCGCATCGCGGGGCTTTCCCAGTATCTCACCGTCGAGCACGATGGCCGTGTCCGAGCCGAGTGTGGGCAAGTCGACATGTCTGGCCGCGTCAGCCTTGGCTCTGGCCAGCCGCGTCACATATCCGGTGGGTAGCTCGCCGGACGCGGGGGTTTCGTCTATATCGCAAGATTGCACCACCACTTTCACCCCGATCGACTCCAGCAGCATGCGCCGTCGAGGCGATGCCGAGGCCAGACATAACGTCGGGGAGGAAACAGTTGGGAAAGATAACATACCGTGTATCCTCAAGGCCGTGCCAGACGTTGCTCCAGCGCCTTGAACATCGTCGCCAGCCACGGCCACAGAGCGGCACTGATCAGCGACGGGATAAGAAAGGCCAGATGAATGGAAAAATCGCCGATCATCGTCCTCAACCATTGCTCGACCAATTGCACGATACCCAGCAACACCCATACTAGTGCCGCTTGCTGGAGCAGGGAGTAGGCGCGAAACCGCGGATACACCAGGGCGCAAAGGAACGCCAGAAGCGACAACGTCAAGGCATTCTGACCCAGAGCCGTTCCATTGATCAGGTCCAGCAGAATCCCCAGCACGAACCCGTGGAAGACGCCGACCTGTTCCGGGGTACGCATGCACCAGTAGATCAACATGAGTCCCAGCCAGTCAGGACGCCATACCTGCCAGCCATCCGCCAGCGGCATCACCTGCAGGCACAAGGCCAGCAACAAGCTGAACCAGATCGCCAGCAACGGTATCAAGGGGGTACGGGCCATCAGCGTGCCTCCGAGCCGGTCGATTCTGCGTCCACGGGTGGTGGCGCCAGCCGCTCCGCCGCCTCGATCGCTTCCGATGAAAGAACGTGGGGCAACGCCTCGTCCCATACGGGATTTCGCAACCCCTCACGCCGTGGCGGAAACAGCAGCAGGAAATGTCGTGACCGTTGCAGCTTGGCCATGGGAGCCGCCGTCACCTGGGCAAACGGCCGGCCGGGATCGTGATACACCTCGGTCACCCGAGCGACCGGATAGCCCGTCGGGAAGCGTCCCGCCATTCCCGATGTGGTGAGCAGATCGCCTTCGCGAATATCCGCTGTATCGGGAACGTGAAGTACGTTCAAGGCGCCGTAACGCCCGCTACCCTGAACGATAAAGCGCAAGCCGTTGCGGTTGATCTGGACCGGCAAGGCATGGCTGGCATCGGTCAACAACAATACGCGACTGGAGTAGGCGGAAATTGCCGTGACCTGGCCCACCAGGCCCGAGGCATCCAGGACCGGCTGGCCGACGTAGGCGCCATTGCGGCGTCCGCGGTCGATCACCATTTGATGGCTAAAGGGATCATTGTCCAGCGACAGGAGTTCGGCGGTCATGTAAGGCAGGTCATCGCGTTGCGCCGCGCCCAGCAGCTCCCTCAGGCGGACATTTTCCGCCGTCAGGTTGGCCATGCGCTGGGCACGGTGGGAAAGCGTGAGGATCTGTTCACGCAGGCGCTGGTTCTCCTCGGCAAGCGTGCGTTGGTCCGACAAGGCCAGTGTGCCCCAGTTGAGAATATCGCTAGGGACACTCACCACCCACTGAATGGGGGCCACCACCATGGTCAACTGGGCGCGCACACTTTCCATGCGGGTAAAACGCTGGTCGACAAACATCAGCGCGCTCGCCGCCAAGACACAGAAAAACAACCGGTAGCCAGGCAAGGGTCCGTGCGAGAACAGCGGTTTGATAGGCAAATCCCCCGCAGTCAGCCGCCGCTCAATCGCTGGACAGTAGCTCGAACGTATGCTGGTCGATCATCTCCAGCGCCTTGCCACCTCCGCGAGCCACACATGTCAACGGATCTTCCGCCACAATCACCGGCAGGCCGGTCTCTTCGGCAATCAGCTTGTCGAGGTCACGTAACAAGGCGCCGCCGCCGGTAAGGACCAGGCCGCGCTCGGCGATATCCGAGGCCAACTCGGGGGGAGACTGTTCCAGCGCGCTCTTGACCGCCGCGATGATCGAGCCCAGTGTTTCCTGCAGGGCTTCGAGGATCTCGTGGGAATTCAGGGTGAAACTGCGGGGAACGCCTTCCGCCAGGTTACGACCGCGTACATCGATCTCACGCAACTCGCCGCCGGGATAGGCGCAGCCGATCTCCTCCTTGATGCGCTCGGCCGTAGCTTCACCGATAAGGCTGCCATAGTGGCGGCGCACATAGGCGGTGATTGCCTCATCGAAGCGGTCGCCGCCGACGCGGATGGACTCGGAATAGACCACGCCGTTGAGCGAGATGATGGCGATTTCGGTCGTTCCGCCACCGATATCCACCACCATCGAGCCTTGTGCCTCCTCGACCGGCAACCCCGCACCGATCGCGGCGGCCATGGGCTCCTCGATGAGGAAGACTTCCCTGGCGCCCGCCCCTTCGGCGGATTCGCGTATGGCGCGCCGTTCGACCTGGGTCGACATGCACGGCACACACACCAGTACGCGTGGGCTGGGAGTCAGGAAGGTACTCTGGTGCACCTTGCGGATAAAATGCTGCAACATCTGCTCGGTGACGGTGAAATCGGCGATGACACCGTCCTTCATCGGCCGAATGGCGGTGATGTTGCCGGGCGTGCGCCCCAGCATGCGCTTGGCGTCGGCACCCACCGATGCCACGCTGCGCATGTTGCCGGATTGGCGAATCGCCACCACGGATGGCTCGTCGAGCACGATGCCACGACCGCGTACGTAAATCAGTGTATTGGCCGTTCCCAAGTCGATCGATAGATCGCTGGAAAACAGCCCCCTCAAACGTTTGAACATGGACGTTGTTACCTAGTGCAGACCGGGAACCCTGTGCGGATGCAAACGGTATCACCGCAACCCCCCGGCAGCAAGCGCGAGTCACCAGCGCGCTGCCCGTGGCGGCCAAGATGTGGTACCTTTTGCAGCTATTTTCCTGCGTCTTTAACGAAGACGTCTAATGACGGCGACGATGCCTTCGAGAATGCGTCACGAGGCAGTGCCGAGAGCGGCAACATGCTACTGAAATCGGGACATCTCGAAAACGCTCGCCGGCAAATATTATCATCATCTCCCCGAGAGATATTTTTTCACCGCTTTTTTACGTTCGCGAGGATATTTCGATCATGGCGCTTGAAGAGTCTCATGTGCGCCGGGCCGCGCACCTGGCCCGCATCGCGGTAAGTGATGCCCAAGCCACCGGGTTCGTCGACGACCTGAACCACATTCTCAATATGGTCGACCAGCTGCAGGGGCTGGATACCGATGGCGTGACGCCCTTGTCCCATCCGCTGGACGCCACCCAGCGGCTACGTGTCGATGAAGTGACCGAGACGGATCAGCGCGAAAAGTTCCAGCGCTGCGCCCCTGCCGTGGAAAACGGCCTGTACCTCGTTCCCCGGGTAGTGGAATAACGCCCGCATGGTTCAGCATTCTCACGTTACGGCAATCTTGATGGAGCCTCAGGGCCATGCATGACAAGACACTAAGCGAACTCGTTACCTCCCTGGCCGGTGGTGAACTTTCCAGCCGCGAGCTGACGACTCACTATCTCAAGCGTATTCAGCATTTCGACGCTCAACTCAACAGTTTCATCAGCGTGACCGCGGAACAGGCCCTGGTCGCTGCCGATGCCGCCGATCGCGCACGGGCCAAGGGCGAAGCCGGACCGCTGGCGGGAATTCCTCTAGCGCTGAAGGATATCTTCTGCACCCAAGGGGTAAAAACCAGCTGCGGCTCGCGGATGCTCGACAATTTTGTCGCCCCCTATGACGCCACGGTAGTGGAACGGCTGAATGCCGCCGGCACCGTCAGCCTGGGCAAGACCAACATGGATGAGTTCGCCATGGGCTCTTCCAACGAGTCCAGCTACTACGGTGCGGTAAAGAATCCCTGGAACTTTAGTGCCGTGCCCGGCGGCAGTTCCGGCGGCAGCGCCGCCGCCGTGGCAGCCGGCCTGGTACCGGCCGCCATGGGCACCGACACCGGCGGCTCCATCCGCCAGCCGGCGGCGTTCTGCGGCATCACCGGCCTCAAGCCTACCTATGGCCGTGTTTCGCGTTACGGCATCATTGCCTATGCCTCGAGCCTCGACCAGGCCGGTCCCATGGCCCGCTCGGCGGAAGATTGCGCGCACCTGCTGGGCGCCATCGCCGGGCACGACCTGCGCGACTCTACCAGCGTGGCCCGCGGCGTTCCGGATTATCTCGAAGCACTCGATGCTCCGCTCAGTGGCTTGAAGATCGGCCTGCCCAGGGAGTATTTCGGCGATGGCCTGGACGCCGACGTGGAAGCCGCCATCCGCAGCGCCGTCAGTGTCTACGAGTCGCTGGGTGCCACCGTGCGCGAAGTAAGCTTGCCGCATACCCACTACGCGATTCCCGCCTATTACGTGATCGCACCGGCGGAAGCTTCCTCCAACCTGTCGCGCTTCGACGGCGTGCGCTTCGGCCATCGCTGCAAGAATCCGCAGGATCTGATGGATCTCTACAAGCGTTCGCGGGATGAAGGCTTCGGCGATGAGGTGAAGCGCCGCATTCTGATCGGCACCCATACCCTTTCCGAAGGATTCTTCGATGCGTACTACCTCAAGGCTCAGAAGGTGCGGCGACTGATTCGCCAGGATTTCCTCGATGCCTTCGAAGAAGTCGATGTGCTGATGGGACCGGCCTCCCCCACACCGGCTTTCGACCTGGGAGCCAAGAAGGACCCGGTCTCCATGTATCTGCAGGATATCTATACCATTGCCGTCAACCTGGCGGGCATTCCGGGCATCAGTGTCCCGGCGGGCTTCGTCGGTGGGCGCCCGGTGGGCCTGCAGATTCTCGGCACGCACTTCGCCGAAGCGCAACTGCTCAATGTCGCCCACCAGTTCCAGCAAGCCACTGATTGGCACCGCCGCCGTCCCGCCCTTGCCGAGGAGAACGCATGATGCAATGGGAAACCGTGATCGGACTCGAGGTTCACGTCCAGCTTGCCACCCGTTCGAAAATCTTTTCCGGCGCCTCCACAGCGTTCGGTGCCGAGCCGAATACCCAGGCATGCGCGGTAGACCTGGGCATGCCCGGCGTGTTGCCGGTCCTCAACGAATCAGCCGTAGCCATGGCAGTGCAGTTCGGCCTGGCCGTCCACGCCGATATTCCCGAGGTGTCGGTCTTCGATCGCAAGAACTACTTCTATCCGGATCTGCCCAAGGGCTACCAGACCAGCCAGATGTATCACCCCATCGTCGGCCCCGGTGAAGTCGAGATAGGCTTCGACGACGGCACCACCAAGCGTATCCGCATTCACCATGCCCACCTGGAGGAAGATGCCGGGAAGTCGCTGCACGAAGATTTCCATGGCATGACCGGCGTCGATCTCAACCGCGCCGGTACACCGCTGCTGGAGATCGTCTCCGAACCCGACATGCGCAGCGCCAAGGAGGCCGCCGCTTACCTCAGGGCGATCCACTCCATCGTCACGTATCTCGGCATCTCGGATGGCAACATGGCCGAAGGCTCGATGCGCTGCGACGTCAACGTCTCGGTGCGTCCCAAGGGTCAGGAGGCGTTCGGCACCCGCGCCGAGATCAAGAACGTCAACTCGTTCCGCTTCGTCGAGCGGGCGATCGCTTTCGAGGTGGAGCGCCAGATCGAACTGATCGAGGATGGTGGCAAGGTCGTTCAGGAGACCCGTCTGTTCGACCCCGAGCGAGACGAGACTCGTAGCATGCGTACCAAGGAGGAGGCCAACGACTATCGTTACTTCCCCTGCCCCGACCTGCTGCCGGTGGTGCTGGACAATGCCTATGTGGAGCACTTGCGCGACAGCCTGCCCGAGCTTCCTGCCGATAAGCGGGCACGCTTCGAGAATGAGCTGGGACTTTCCGCCTACGATGCGAGCGTGCTTTCCGCCAGCCGTGACGTGGCCGAGTACTTCGAAGCGGTCAAGGAGGTCTGCGGGGATGCCAAGCAGGCCGCCAACTGGGTACAGGGCGAGCTTACCGGCGCGCTCAATCGGGAAAACCTGGCGATCGCCGATAGTCCGATCTCCTCCCGTCAGCTGGGAGAACTTATCGCCCGCATCCTGGATGACACCATCAACGGCAAGGCGGCCAAGGAAGTCTTCCAGGCCCTGTGGAACGGCCAGGGAGAAAGTGCCGACGCGATCATCGAAGCCAAGGGCTTGAAACAGGTCACCGACAGCGGCGCCATCGAGGCGATGATCGATCAGGTGATCGCGGAAAGCCCCGCCCAGGTGGCTCAGTATCGCGACTCGGAGCCGGAAAAGCGCGGCAAGATGATCGGCTATTTCGTCGGTCAGGTGATGAAGGCCTCGCGCGGTACCGCCAACCCGCAGCAGGTCAACACCTTGCTCAAGGAAAAACTCGATGCCTTGCTGTAACGATACCTGGGCTAAGCGAGACCTGATCTAGAGGTGTGCCACGCCACTAGAGCTGGCCGGGCTGCGTAAAGCGCTTCATGGTGGCGCAGCCCGGCGCCCAGATCGGCGCTTCCAGCTCGGCAAGCGCCGCGGTGGGAAACGCCAACCCGCGCTCTCGAGACCCCTCCACCAACATTGCCGTCAAGTCTCCCACCAACGGCATATGGCTGACCAGCAGCAAGTATGCGCCGTCATCAAACCACTCCAGCAACCAGTCGCTGACGGACTGCACAGTATCGTCGGGGGTCAGACACGTCAGAGTCTCGACAGGGACGGCCAATATCTTGCCGATGATACCCGCCGTCTGTTGGGCACGAACGAAAGGGCTGGCGACGAGCCGGATGGCACCGATATCATCGCGCTGCGCCAACCAGCGGGCCATCTTGCGTACTTCACGCCGGCCCTGCTCGGTCAATTCGCGCCGACTGTCCGGCGCGCCCGCAGCGGCTTCGCCATGGCGCATGATTCCCATTCTTGCCATGCATCACCTTTCTCGTCTGCTCGAACACAAGCCCGCTCGAACTTAATCTTATGTACGTTCGGGCCCATCGCCTCCCGACTCGTCGGACGAAGTTCCTGTACTGTTGCGATGCGCCTGCTGTACCGCCTCACGCGGCAGCACGAATTCCACGTCGCTACTCTGTTCTCCCATCATCAACGAGAGTGCCATGTCCTTGGGCGGAACATTGTCGAACAGCACGTGATACAAGCCTTCCGCCAAGGGCATGTAAACGCCGGAATTGCGCGCCTTGTCGCAGACCAGACGCACCGTGTTCACGCCTTCCGCGACCTGGCCCAGGGAGTCCACCGCCTGCTCGAGCGTCTGCCCCTGTCCCAAGGCGTAGCCCACACGGTAGTTGCGCGACAGGTTCGACGAGCACGTCACGATCAGATCCCCCACACCAGCGAGGCCGAGAAAGGTCATCGGATTGGCGCCTTGAGCCACCGCAAAACGGCTCATTTCGGCCAAGGCCCGGGTCATCAGCATACTGCGGGTGTTCTCACCCATGCCCAGGGCCGCCGCCATGCCCGCCGCAATGGCGTAGATATTCTTCAGCGCCCCGCCCAGTTCCACCCCGTGACGGTCGTCGCTGGCGTAGACACGAAAGTAGCGGCAGCCGAGCACCTGCTGGACGCGGGTACGTGTTAGAGGATCGTGGCTGGCGATCACCGTAGCGGTCAGCTGCTTGTCGGCGATTTCCGAAGCCAGATTAGGGCCGGCGATGACTCCCACATGGGGAAAACCAATTTCCTGATCCAGCACCTCGCTCATCAACAGGAAGCTCTCCTGTTCGATGCCCTTGGTGGTGCTCACCAGTATCTGCTCGGGCTTTAGCCAGGGCCTGGCAGCCTGGACCACGCTGCGAAACGCCTTGGAGGGAATGGCGATCAGTACCAGCTCGGCATCTTCCAGCACGGTCGCCATGTCGGTCGAGGCGGTAACGGCGGGATTGATGGCATAGGCGGGCAGGTAGCGCCCATTGCGGTGGGTCGAGTTGATCTGGTCGACCAGTTCGCCATCGCGCATCCATTGGCGAACCCGGGCCCCGTTGTCGGCGGCGATACTGGCCAATGCCGTACCGAAACTTCCTCCTCCCAGCACGGCCACGTTGATTTGTTGCTCAGACATGGTGGATTCCTAACCGGCAGCTATGTCATGCCATCTTACCAGACCGTTGTAATAACGGGGCCAGACCCTTTCAGCAACGGGACATCAGCTGGCCGGTTTACAGAAGGCAAAATAAAGCCGCCTTGGCATGGCCAAGGCGGCTTGGTGGCTCAGCGATAACGTCAGGCGGTCAACAGGCTATTCAGGCGCTTGACGTAAGCCGCCGGATCGTCGAGATGGCCGCCTTCGGCGATGATGGCCTGGTCGAGAAGAATGTGGGCAAGCTCGTTGAAACGCTCGCCTTCAGCGCCTTCAAGACGTGCCACCAGGGCATGCTCGGGATTCAGCTCCAGAATCGGCTTCACTTCGGGCAAGGTTTGCCCCGCCGCCTCCATGATGCGGCGCATCTGGAAGCCCATTTCATGCTCGGGCAGCACCACGCAGGCCGGTGAATCGGTCAGACGGTGGGTCACTTTCACTTCCTGGACATCGCTTTCCAGCGCTTCCTTGACCCGCTTGACCAGATCTTCCTTGGACTTGGCCGTCTCTTCCTTGGCTTTCTTCTCCTCTTCGTCCTCCACATCGCCCAGGTCCAGCTCACCCTTGGCGACATCGGCGAAGCTCTTGCCGTCGAACTCGGTGAGATGGCTCATCAGCCACTCGTCGATGCGATCGGAGAGTAGCAGTACTTCGATACCCTTCTTGCGGAAGATCTCCAGATGCGGGCTGTTCTTGGCCGCATTGAAGCTGTCGGCCACGATGTAGTAGATCTTCTGCTGGCCTTCCTTCATCCGTTCGACGTAGTCGGCCAGAGATTGATCCTGAGTGGCGGAATCGGTATGTGTGCTGGCAAAGCGCAACAGCCCGGCGATAGCTTCGCGATTGGCGAAATCCTCGCCGGGGCCTTCCTTCAGCACGCTGCCGAAGGTATTCCAGAAGGTCTGGTAGGCGGCACTGTCCTTGGCCAGCTTCTTGAGCATATCCAGCGAACGCTTGGTCAACGCGCTCTTGATCTTGTCGACCTTGGGGTCCTGCTGCAGCAGCTCGCGGGACACGTTGAGCGACAGGTCGCGAGTATCCAGCACACCCTTGACGAAGCGCAGGTAGAGCGGCAGGAACTGATCGGCATCGTCCATGATGAATACGCGCTGGACGTAGAGCTTCACGCCACGGGCGCCATCGCGCTCGTACAGGTCGAAGGGCGCCCGACCAGGCACGTAGAGCAGGCTGGTATATTCGAGCTTGCCTTCGACCTTGTTGTGACTCCACGTCAAGGGGTCCGAGAAATCATGGGCCACGTGCTTGTAGAAGGCCTTGTACTCGTCATCGCTGATATCGCTCTTGGGGCGCACCCACAGCGCAGTCGCTTCGTTGACGGTCTCCCAGGTGACTACCTCGCTGCCTTCGATCTCGTTGCCTTCGTCATCCTTGGCGGTTTCGACCTTGGGCATGCGCACCGGCACTTCGATGTGGTCGGAGTACTTGCGCACCAGGCTCTGCAGGCGGTAATCGTCGGCGAACTCCTTGGCGTCCTCTTTCAGATGCAGGACGATTTCCGTGCCGTGGCGCTCGAGGTCGACTTCCGCCACGGTGAACTCGCCTTCGCCCCGGGAGCGCCATTCCACGCCTTCCTCGGTCTGGCTGCCCGCCTTACGCGTACGCACCGTCACTTCATCGGCGACGATGAAACCGGAGTAGAAGCCGACCCCGAACTGGCCGATAAGCTTGGCATCCTTCTGCTGTTCGCCGGAGAGCTGCTTGAGAAATTCGGCGGTACCGGAGCGCGCAATGGTGCCCAGGTTGCTGATGACTTCGTCGCGACTCATGCCGATGCCGTTATCGCGGACGGTCACGGTATTGGCCTGGCTGTCGTGCTCTATCTCGATACGCAACTCGCTGTCGTTTTCATACAGCGCATCGTTATCCAGCGCTGCGTAACGCAGCTTGTCACAAGCGTCAGCCGCATTGGAAATCAGCTCGCGCAGAAAGATCTCCCGATTGGAATAAAGGGAGTGGATCATCAGATGCAGGAGCTGTTTCACTTCCGTCTGGAAGCCCAGAGTTTCTTCGCGAGTCGCTGTCGACATGGGTCGGCCCTCAATCACTGTAGGTCAGTCACTTAATAGGCGCCGAAACGGCGCGCCTAAAATTGCGTGATCGTGATATGGGGCTTGCCTGGCTTATTTCAAGCCATTTGAGACGGCACGTAGCCGACGTTTTGTGACGGGAGTTCGCTAGTCACTCGGCCCTTGCCGGCGTGTTTTCACGCCATGCACGGTAACCGGCCAGATGCTTGTCCACCCGACTCAATAACCAGCCGACAATGACCACATCGTCCACCACCCCGATCAGCATGAGGAAATCCGGAATCAGGTCGAAGGGCATGACCAGATAGGCCAGGGCCGCGCCCATCAGCAGAAACGCTTCCCAGGGAACGGGACGATAGCGTCCGCTTACCACGTCCCGAGTCATGGGGATAAAAAGCCGCAGCGCCCTACCCATACGCTTGAAGGCCCAGGTCCGACTTTTCAAGCGATTCCAGAACCATATCTTGGAGAGCATTGCCATTCGTTCACCTCGCTTTGGTCGCTTCCACTGCTATTGCATCTGCGCTCTTGAGCGTCTGCGCTATTGAACCTCTGCGCATTGTCCTATCCTGTTCGTCATCAGAACTTTTTCTTTCACCAGGGTTCCCCTGTAGGTTCATCCCCATGTCGTCCAGTATGGGTCATCAATCGTCGATGAGGTATGTCATGTCCGCCGCCTTTCGCTTAGCGCTAAAACGAACCCTGCCGGGCCATCGCCCCACTGCATGCACCGAACGGTCCTTTATCTCTCTCTGTTGCGCCTCGTTGCTCGCCGCTGCGTTGCTGCCGTTTTCGCATGTCGCGGCGGGCGCCAGCGACGCCGACATGCGCGTGGCGCTGAATGCGGCACGCAACCAGCAGTGGCACAGGGTCGACGAAGCCGAAACGAGCGACCATGTATTGAGCGGGTACATCGCATATCACCGCTTGCGCAGCCAACTGCCGCAGGCCGAGCCCGGCCGGGTGCTCGATTTCATCGAGCGTCATGCGGACTCCCCCTTGGCCGACTGGTTGCGTGGACAGGCCATAAGCGCGTATGGCGACGCGGGACGTTACACCAATCTACTGGCCGTTGCCCACGCCCCCCCGCAAGGGGCCGAGCGGCAGTGTCATTATTATACGGCCCTGGTCGATAGCGACCGGCAGGCAGCCATTCAAGGCGCTCGTGAACTGTGGCATGTGGGCCGCTCTCAGCCGGATGCCTGCGATACACTATTCAATCGCCTGCTAGCGAGTGGAGACATCAGCTCCGGCGATATATGGGCTCGCGCCATGCTCGCCTGGGAAACCGGTGAGACCGGCCTGGTGCAGTATCTTGGTCGCAAGCTGGACGGCCGCTGGGAGACGGCACGCAATACCCTGGCCACCGTCAGCGATGAAGCCGAGGCCGTCGCCCGTACCCCGGCGTGCCTGGGCCCGGAGTGCGCCGGCAGCAATGACTTCTATCGGGCCGCCATGCAGCGCCTGACCCGTGCCGATACCGCAGCCGCTTTGTCCATCTGGCAAGAGCGGCGCCCGCAACTGCAGCTTGCGCCCACCACGCAAAATGAAATCGAAGAGGAATTGGCATTCTATGCCCTGGTGCGCGAAGTACCCGGCGCTTTGAGCTGGGTGGATCAGGTATTGCCTGCCCTCGACAGCCAGCGAGTCCTCGAACTCAGGGTGCGCCGGGCCCTATCCGACCAGAATTGGCGGGGCGTCATCAACTGGGTGGCGATGATGGACGAATCAGCCCGGCAGGAGTCCCGCTGGCAATACTGGTTGGCTCGCGCCCACGAACAATTGGGTGAGGAGGATGCCGCCCATGCCCGTTATCGCCAGGCTGCCGAGGAGCGCAATTTCTACGGTTTTGCCGCTGCCGAACGACTCGACCAACCCCTCTCCTTGAATCTGGAACGCCCCCACTACGACCAGGTCTACCGTGATCGTGTCGCCGAACTTCCTGTCGTGGAACGAACGGAAGCGTTGATGCGTATCGGCGAAGCCGGGCTTGCCAACAGTGAATGGCTGCACGCCGTCCGCAATGCCTCGCCGGAGCAGGCCCGCGCGCTTGCCGATTACGCCGCGCAGCAAGGCTGGCACGCACTGCTTGTCCAGACCACCATCGCGGCGCAAATGTGGGATACGCTTGAGTGGCGCTTTCCCCAGGCCTACCGGGAAAGTTTCCTGCACTGGGGACGCATGACGGGTGTCGACCCTTATCTGCTGATGGCCATCACTCGCCGCGAAAGCGCCTACAATCCGGCCGCCCTTTCACCCGCCGGCGCCCGCGGGCTGATGCAATTGATGCCCGGTACCGCCACCCAGGTCAGCCGCGCCCTTGGCCTCCCCGACCCCGGCCCCTACGGCATTCTGGAACCGGAGCTGAATATCCGCCTGGGAAGCACCTACCTGCGTGACAAGCTCGAACGCTACCAGGACAATCGCCTGGCGGCCGCCGCCGCCTATAACGCCGGCCCGGGGCGGGTGGACCGCTGGCTACAAGACGGCCCGGCGGAATTCGACCTGTTCATCGAGAGCATACCGTTTCGCGAAACCCGCGATTATGTCCAGGCGATACTCAGTTATCGCGTCATTTTCGCAAGCCTGGCCAATGGCGGCGACACACAGGGCGTGTCGCTGCTCAGCGATAGTGAACGCCAAGTGAGTTACGACCGCTCGCTGCTGAGCCGCCGTTAAGAGCAAATGCGCCCGGCTAAACCGGGCGCTCGGTCAAGGCCAGGCGTAGCCCGAAGAACACCAGTACCAGCCCGGTGGCGCCGTTGAGCAGGCGCGCAAACGCGCTGCTGCCCAACCAGTGGGCAGCACGCCCCACCATGAGTACGATGCTGATCTGCCAGATATTGGCGATCACGAAATGCACCCCGGCAAGCCATAACGACTTGAGCAGCGCCGAGTCTTCGGGCGCAATGAACTGGGGCAGAAAGGCCATGTAGAACACGACGGTCTTGGGGTTGAGGACATTCGAGGCAAAGCCTTCACGAATCGGTCGCCATATCGTCACCGGCTCGCTACGCCCCAGCACACTTGCCACGGGCAAGGCCCTACCCTGGCGTGCCGCCATAAGACTCGACAACCCCAGCCAGATGAGATACCCCGCACCCGCCAGTTTGAGCGCTGCAAAGGCCCAGGCGGATTGCAGCAGAATGAAGGAAATGCCCAGCGCCGATATCGCGGCGTGAACGAAAAGGCCGCAGCAGATCGCCACGCTGGTCACGATGCCATCGCGCGTCCCGCCCCTTGCGGTGTTGCGCACCACCAGCAGCGTGTCCACACCGGGCGATAGCGACAACAGGGTGATGGCAATGAGAAACGACAGAAATTGCGCGTCGATCAGTCCCCAGGAATTCATTGCAGAACCTCAATGCAGGGCAATGGAGAAGCGAATGATACAGGGTTATCTTCTCTGGACGCTTCCGCTAAATCCAACTACAGTAAATTTGCGTAGCGGTTAATGCCGCTTCGCTTGATCATTAAGCATGTTAAGGAAATCGACGATGGCAACAGGTACTGTCAAGTGGTTCAACGATACGAAGGGTTACGGCTTCATCTCCCCCGATGATGGCGGTGACGATTTGTTCGCCCACTTCTCCGAAATCCAAGCTGAAGGTTTCAAGACCCTGCAAGACGGGCAGAAAGTCAGCTTTGAGGTAACCCAGGGCAAAAAAGGCCTTCAGGCTTCCAACATTCGCCTCGCCTGATGATTCGTTAGGCTTATGTTGAAAGGTCCGCGTGCGCGGGCCTTTTTTGTTTCGTCCCATTTACTTCCTTCCGCTTCAACTCGTTTTCTGCCCCAGACTCCCCACATTTCATCGCGGTGATGAACTCGTCTCACCGGGGTCAACAAGCTGCCATCCCGAATCCGATTGCCATTGAAACTCAAGACGTTGCCCAGCTTCGAACGAGTAGGCTCGATCACGCACGGCGAGCCTTAGCGTTTTTGTCCCTCCTTCAGGAACACAAAGCGTCATTCTGTGTCCTTCGAGGGTTATCTCTACCCATCGTCCGTGATAGCGCAGGCGCAACTGTAGTCCAGGCAGCGGCTCGGGCAGACAAGGGTCCAGCCGCAGCAAACCATCGCGCAGCACCAGCCCCGTTTCACCGCGCTGAACCAGATCCACGGATCCCGCCATGGCTCCCAGGTGGATGCCCTCCCGGGTCGTTCCCCCCTGCACATCGGCGATATCGCTTTCAAGCGCTTCGTTGAGTAGCTGCAGTGACCTCGGCCGGTCCAGACGCGCCAATACCCAGGACTCCACAATGCGGCTCAAGGTCGAGCCGTGCGAGGTGCGCTGTCGATAATAATGGATGCTCTGCGAAATCAGCTCCGGATCGAACGGATAACCCAACTGATGAAAAAGATCGCCAAGCTCTTGGGCAGAGAAAAGGTAGAACAGCATGAGGACATCGGCTTGTTTCGAGGCCTTGTAGCGATTGACCGTGTCTCCTTCCGCCTCGAGCAGCCGATCCAGACGATGAATATCACCGTATTTTTCCTGATACCCTTTCCAATCGAACTCATCGAGCCGTTCGTAGCCTTCGAACTGACTGATCACACCATCGTGAAACGGAATGGAAAGCCGGCGGCTGATGCTATCCCAGGTACTGATTTCCTGTTCGCTAACGCTCAGGGTTTCGCAAAGCTCTCGACGCCGCTCGGTTCCGATGTGCTCCAGGGCCTCGCAGGCCCGCCGCAGCCCCCAGGAAACCATCACATTGGTGTAGGCATTGTTATCGACCCCGGGTTCGTCCGCCCATGGGTACTGGTCATGGAACTCGTCGGGCCCCATGATTCGGCAGATATCGTAACGCTTGCGCTGGGCATTCCATTGAGCGCTACTGGCCCAGAAACGTGCGATTTCCACCAGCAATTCCGCCCCGTAATAGGACAGGAATTCGATGTCCTCGGTGACCTCGTAGTAGCGCCAGACATTGTAGGCCACCGCGGCATTCACGTGTCGCTGCAGGTGACTGTTGTCCGCCACCCAGCGACCCGACTTGGGGTTGAGATGCAGCATCTGGCTCTCTTCACGACCGTTACTGCCGCTTTGCCAGGGGTACATGGCGCCACGATACCCCGCTTCGCGCGCCAGCCTCCGGGCTTCCCCCAGACGACGATAGCGGTAGCGCAGCAAGGCGCGGGTGATCTCGGGAATACGCAGGTTGAGAAAGGGAAAGATGAACAATTCGTCCCAGAAGATATGTCCGCGATAGGCCTCGCCATGCAGCCCACGCGCCGGCACCCCGACATCCAGATCGACGACGTGGGGCGAGACGGTTTGCAGCAGATGAAAGATATGCAACCGCAGGATCATCTGGGTGCGTCCACCGCCCTTGAGGATCAAGTCACAGCGATGCCAGAGATGGCGCCACACCTGAGCATGACTCGCCAGCAAATCGGCAAACCGCCCCGCCTCGGCAAGTGTGTACATGGCCGCAAGCCCGGGCTCCGAAATGGCCCGGTCCCGGGACGTCTGCAGCGCAACGACTTTCTCGATATGGATATCCCGGCCCTGGCTGACGTCGAAACTCAGCTCGTGGGCGATATAGCCGCGCTGCTGCTCCAGCCTGCGTTGGTCAGGCAACAGGCACCCAGCCTCGAACACTTGCGTGCGCGCCGCCTGGGCCACGCGAAGGTTAGATTGGCTGGTTTCGACCCTCAAGCGAATGCTGTCGTCATCGATCGCTTCGCTGCCCAAGGGCCGCAGATGGGTACTGGCCAGCTCGCGGTAACGGGCCACACCACTATTGATGACCCGCCCGTCGAGGGCCGAGCATACGGTGATTCGCCCCGACCAGTTCTCCGCTGTCAGCTGCCACTGGATGGCGGCAAGATGGGGATTCTGCATATGTACGAGACGCTGGCAGACGAGAGACGTCTCCCGGCCTTGGCGATCACGAAAGCGCATCTTCCGTTGCAGTACACCGTTTCTCAGGTCCAGCGCCTGGTGATAACCCAGAATCTCGACCGCCGCGAGATCGAACCACTCATCCTCACCTTCGTGACGAAATGACAGACATAGCCAATTCGGCATATTGACGAGATCTTCGTTCTCGATCTCGCGTCCGGCTATCTCTGTCTCGAGCCGATTATATCCCCCCGCGAGATAGGTTCCGGGGTAATGGATTTCATCGGCCTTGGCCTCTTCCGCCGCTCCTCGGGTGGCGAAATAACCATTGCCCAAGGTACATAGAGCCTCGCGCAGCCCCTCCTCGGCATTGTCGAAATCCGTGTAATCGAGTGTCCAATCGCTCATGTTGTCGCTCCATTGACGGTGCAGAGGCGGCACAGGAAACGGCCTACCGCCCTGGGATCTTCCAGCCGGTAGTGAGCGGCACTCGGCTGGGGTGAATCGGCCACCAGAAAGCCTATCCCTTGTCCATTTCGCAAGAACTTGAACGCGTCTTCGTCCGTCTCGTCGTCGCCGAAGTAAAGCGGCAGGCTATCCTCGCCCTCGAGCTCAAGCGCTTCAAGCAGCCAACCCAAGGCCTTGCCTTTATCCCAGGGCAGCCGAGGCCTCAGTTCGAAGATCTTCTTGCCGCCGGTGCGCCGCAACATCGACTCCGAGGCTTCGATAACCTCATCGACTCCGTGATCTATGGTTTCCAAATCTTCAGCGGCCACGAGACGGTAGTGCACGGCGATGGCATAGCGCTTGCGCTCGATGAGTATGCCGTCGATACCGGACAGCGCTTGCTGCAGTTCGGCTTCGGCGCGATCAAGCGCAGGCAGGAATTCCTCGGCCTGATCGAGTTGCAACTGCAGACCATCGGGGCCGGCGATATCGAAGCCATGGCTGCCGGCATAGACAAGCGAATCGATGCCCACCAACCGCTCGACATCGGCGCGGTCACGACCGCTGATAATGGCAACAGTCATGCGTTCGGCGACCTTGAGTAGCATGCCGCGCATCTCATCGCTCAGCACCGCCAGTTCGGGCCTGTCGACGATCGGCGTCAAGGTGCCGTCATAGTCGAGAAACACAACCGGGCGCTTACCCGCCAACCAGCCGGCGATCTCGTCATGACGCGCCAGCGCATCCGGCAGCGTCGATGCGGCACTCGTCAGCAGTTCATCTAGATCATCGACAACGATGTCTGCTCCGTGGGCCAGCAAGGCATCACGCTGGCCGGCACGGTCGACTCCGACCACCAGACCGAAATCGGCGGCACGTGCCGCCTCGACTCCCGACAAGGCATCCTCGATCGCAAAGGTGCGGTTCGGCGGAACACCGAGCAGATGGGCCGCATGCAGGAAGGCATCCGGATTCGGTTTGCCCTTCAGCGGTAAACGATCGATGTCGTTGCCATCGACGCACACATCGAACAAATGGCCCAAGTCGGCCGCTTCGAGCACTGCAGAAGCATTCTTGCTCGACGATACCAGGGCGGTATTCACTCCTGCATCGCGCAGTCTCTGAACAAGGGCCACCGAACTATCGAACACCTCGACGCCGTCCTCGGCCAGGCGCTTGCCGAACAGTTCGTCCTTGAGGTTGCCCAGGCCACAGACCGTCTCCAGTCCCGGCGCATCCGTCGGGGTGCCATGATCAAGGGAGATGGAACGGGAGGCCAGAAAACTCTGCACGCCCTGGTAGCGAGGCTTGCCGTCGACAAAGCGTGGATAGTCGGATTCACAATCAAACGGCTGGAATTTCTCACCCGACGTTGCCGCACGACGCTGCAGGTAATCGTCAAACAGCTGCTTCCATGCGGCACAATGCACGCTGGCGGTTCGGGTCAGGACCCCATCGAGATCGAATATTCCCGCACTGAAAGAAGCGAGATCAATCCCTTGCCGGATGCTGTCGGGTGTTTTCATCATGGCGATTCCCGGTACGTTCAACTTCAAGTTGTCTAGCCATATTTCATCCTAGACCTCTTTGAAAATCTTATGCACCGGGTGCCATTTTTTATCAGCGGGTGCTGGGTTGAGCCGCCTCGTCGTTTTCTTCGACGTTATCTTCTTCGTCGGATTGTGTATCGAATTCCTCTCGATAATCCTCGGGCTCGTCCCCCGGGTGTTCTTCACTCTCCCGCCCCCTGTCCTGGCGGAGACTATCGCGCTGCGCTTCAAGCTCGTCGTATTGCTCATCCAGGCGCTGCTGAGCCTCCTCGAAGCGCCGCTCGGTATCCTCGATCATCGCATCCACATCGAGATTTTCATCTTCAATGGCGGAACTTGTCGTACCGATACTTTCCGTCAGGTCAGCATCGCTGTCCCAGCGTTCGCCGATATCGTCGGGTATATCGAGAGATTCCAATGTCGCTGCTTCTCTTTCGACTTCTTCGAATTGAGCATCCAACTCACGCTGGGCCTCTTCGAAACGACGCTCGGTTTCGGCAATCATCTCGTCGACATCGGAACGGGTCGCCTCACCCGGCATCGCTCCGCCTTCTTCCAGCACATCGAGGGGCTCCTGCCCCAATGTCTCGTCTTCCGCCTCGGCTCCATTTTCATCCATCGACATGGAATCAGTGGAGCTATCCGCCAGGCCATCATCTGCAGCGGTTTCATTGGTGGCGGTTTCAGTGCTCGCTGCAGTTTCCGTCTCTGCTTCCGTGGTGAATTCAGTGTCTGACTCCGATTCCGGTGCCGAAGAAGCGACTTCGGAGGCTTGCGGATCATCGTCTGGCGTCTGGACCGGGGCATCGTCCTGGCTCGCTTCCTGCCCCGTCGCGGATGTGCCGTTACTCTCGGTTTCAACGCCGTCGTCGCTATCGCCACAGGCGCTCAGCAGCAGAGCCAGCGCCATGACGGTAGGCACCCAGAATCGTGTCGTCATCAACTTCTCCAATCGATAGGTTCATTCATGTTTACCTGCCGTCGAGTCATGTGTCGTTAATCTTGTTGCGTTGCAACAGCGAAGACGACTCGGGCATCAATAACTGTAACGCGCCGGGAACCACCTCGGCACGAAAGTAAGCGTGCTCCCGGGCTTCGCCATCGAGGGTCAAGGGCCACGGTGCCTCGGACGACTCGGCGCTGACTTCAATCCAAGGCGTGGTGAAATAGTCCACGTATTGGCCATTGCGGGCAAATGCATTCAGTTCCTTCAATAGCGGCGGCAATTGGCGAACGGAAGAGAAATCCTTGACGATGAGAATATCCAGAAGGCCATCATCAATACATGCCTCAGGAGCCAGCAACTGGCCGCCTCCCGCCTGGCAGGCATTGGCTATCGCCAGCAACATTATCGCCTCCTGCTGGCTCCCTCCCTCCCAGCACAGCCGGCCTCGATAACTGCAATGTCGCCATGCCTTGAATACGCCCATCAACGAATAGGCGCTACCTCCCAGGGCTCGCTTGAGAAGTTTAGGGGTATTGGCAGTAATTTCAGCACCGAAACCCGCCGTGGTCACATTCAAGAAGTAACTCGGCGTGG
Source organism: Halomonas sp. Bachu 37 (assembly GCF_039691755.1). NCBI lineage: Bacteria > Pseudomonadati > Pseudomonadota > Gammaproteobacteria > Oceanospirillales > Halomonadaceae > Halomonas > Halomonas kashgarensis. Next base: position 1,541,816 of record NZ_CP137552.1, read on the forward strand.
TCGCCTTGTGCTCATTGATCACCTCTACCGCATCCACCCGCTGAGGCATTAATGTACAAGCGGCATCCAGGGCCTTACTCGCCTCCAGGGGCAAACCAATCGAGGTGGCGAAATCGTTGGCGCTGCCTAGCGGCACGATACCCAGAATCGGCCGCCTGTCGTGGGGCAGGGCCATCAGGCCATTGACGACTTCGTTGACCGTACCGTCACCGCCACCGGCGATGACATGGGTAAAGCCCAGTGATGGGGCAACCTTGGCAAAACGCGCCGCGTCACCGGGCTCCCAGGTTACCTGCACATCCAGGGGCATCCCGGCCTTCCTGGCGGCATTCACCGCGTCGCGCAGTTCCGGCTCATGCGCGGCTTTTCCATTGACGATTAACAGATAACGCACGTGCTCTCCATTCACATGGTTTTCCTCGTGGTGTCATCAGGCCAATGCCTTGGCAACGACCTCGTAGACATTGGGTGAAAGCGGTTCTGCCTTGATCCGTTCCAATTGTGCTCGCATCAGTGCCTGGCGCGTCTCGTCAAAACGCTGCCAGCGGGTCAATGGCGTCACCAGACCCGCCGCTATTTCCGGGTTTAGCCGGTTGAGTTCGATCACCACATCCGACAATAGCTGATAACCTTCGCCATCCAGGCGGTGGAAATTGACCCGGTTATGGCTGGCGAAGGCGCCAACCAGCGCACGAACCCGATTGGGGTTTCTGAGCGAAAATGCCGGATGCTGCATCAGATACTTGACCCTTTCGATGACATCCGCCTGGGGGCGCGTCACCTGAATGGTGAACCACTGATCCATCACCAGCGGATCGTGCGCCCACTTTTCGCCAAAGCGCTTGAGAGCCGATGCGCCAAGCGCTTCATCAGAACTATGCACCAGCAGCGTCAAGGCATGACGAACGTCCGTCATGTTGTGATCCGCCTCGTACTGCTCACGACAGTATGCCAAGCCCTGTTCGTCCTCAATCGCCATAAGGTAGGAGAGCGCCACATTCTTCAGGCTACGCTCGGCGATCTGTTCCGGTTCTGGCGCATAGGCCACCTGCGAACGATTGTTCTCGTATACCGCCAGGAACTCGTCGCGTAGCGCCACGGCCAGCGACTGGCGAACGAACTCACGCGCCGCGTGGATGGCATCCACATCCACCAGCGGTTGCTGTTCGGCAATGTAGGCTTCCGAGGGCAGCATCAGCATTTCCGCCAGTACCGCCTTGTCATCGGTGGAGGTGGTCAGCAAGGTACGAAACGCCTCGATGACCCGCGTATCCATGACCTTTTCGACGCCATTGCGATGCGCGGCGATCAGGTCGTCGAGTGCCAGCAGGGCCAGGCGCTGGCCAGCGTCCCAGCGGTTGAAGCCATCGCTGTCATGGGCCAGCAGGAATGCCAGGTCTTCCCGGGAATAGGGGAAATGCAGCTTGACCGGCGCGGAAAAGCTGCGCAGCAGCGAAGGCACCGGGGCCTCGGCTACATCAGTGAAGACGAAGGTGCGCTCGTCTTCGCACAGATGGATGACTCCATCCTTGCCCAGCGACTCGCCATCCAGGGTCATGGTCAGGTCACGGCCGGACTTGGTTCCCACCAGCCCCATGCGCACGGGAATATGCAATGCCTGCTTTTCGGGCTGGCCGGGAGTCGCCGGTGTCCGCTGGCGCAGGGTCAGATGGTATTCGCTGTGGGTGTAGTCGTACTCCCCATGGGCATCGATTTCGGGCGTACCGGCCTGAGAATACCAGCGCATGAACTGGGACAGGTCCTCGCCGGAGGCTTCGGCCATACAATCGACGAAATCCTCGATGGTGACCGCCTGCCCGTCGAAACGCTCGAAATAGAGGTCGCTGCCGCGGCGGAACGCTTCCCAACCCACCAGATTGTGCAGCATGCGCACGACTTCGGCCCCTTTCTCGTAGATCGTCAATGTATAGAAATTAGTGATCTCGATGTAGTGGTCGGGGCGGATCGGATGGGCGGTGGGCCCGGCATCCTCGGCGAACTGCGCGGTACGAAAGAAAGCCGCATCCTGAATCCGCTTGACCGGAGCGGAGGTGATGTCCGCGGAAAAGCATTGGTCGCGAAAGACGGTAAAGCCCTCTTTCAGGGAGAGCTGAAACCAGTCGCGGCAGGTCACACGGTTCCCCGACCAGTTATGGAAATACTCATGGGCGACTATCCCCTCGACACGTTGGTAGGCGATATCGGTCGCCGTCTTGGGGTGGGTCAGCACGGCGGCGGAATTGAAGATATTCAATCCCTTGTTCTCCATCGCCCCCATGTTGAAATCATTGACCGCCACGATCATGAACAGATCCAGGTCGTATTCGCGCCCGTAGGTCTGTTCATCCCAGGCCATCGCCCGCTTCAGCGAGGCCATGGCATGTTCGGTCTTGTCCAGGTTCTCCTCTTCCACCCAGAGCTGCAGGGTGACCTCGCGCCCCCCCATGGTGGTGAAATGATCCTCGACCTTCTTCAAATCCCCCGCCACCAGGGCGAACAGGTAGCACGGCTTGGGATGCGGGTCCTCCCAGGTAGCAAAGTGGCGGCCGTCTTCGAGACTCCCCTTGTCCACCGGGTTGCCGTTGCAAAGCAATACCGGTTCGCTCTGCTGATCGCCGATGATGGTGGTGGAGAACGTCGCCATGACATCCGGGCGATCGGGATAGAAGGTAATGCGCCGAAACCCCTGCGCTTCGCACTGGGTGCAATAGATGCCATTGGACTGGTACAACCCTTCCAGCGCGGTGTTCTCGCTGGGCGCGATTTCCACTTCCGTCTCCAGTACGAAGCGCTCCGGTACCCGGGCAATAGTGAGTCCCTTGTCGTCGATGACGTAATCGCCTGAATCCAGCGCCTGGCCATCAAGGGCTATAGCTTTGAGTTCAAGGCGCTCGCCCTGGAGTTCAAGCGGCAACCCGCCCTCGCGATCCGGGTGTCGCTCCAGGTGCAGCCGGGCCTTGACCCGAGTCGCCGTGGGAGCCAGGTCAAACGTCAGCTCCGTGTGGGTGACACGATAGGCGGGGGCTTGATAGTCAAATCGATAGACCGGCTGCGGTGCGGACATGGTTCAGACTCCTGTCAAAGGCGACGTCGTTGAAGTGGTAAAAGAAGGTAGGACGGCAAATTTCCGAAAGGGAGATGTCCTAGTCGCGGAAATTGTCGAACTGCAACGGCAAATCCGGTCCCTCCTCGCTGCGTAACAGGGCCATCACGCTTTGCAGGTCATCGCGCTTCTTGCCGGTCACTCGCACTTTTTCACCCTGGATCTGGGCCTGTACCTTGAGCTTCGAGGTCTTGATACGCTTGACGATATCCTTGGCTTCAGCCTGGTCCAGCCCTTGCTTGAGTATGGCTTCCTGGCGTGCCTTGACCCCGGAGAGCACAGGTTCCTGAATGTCCAGGCAGCGGGCATCGATACCACGGGCGATCAACTTGTTGCGTAGTACATCCAGCATCTGCTTGAGCTGGAAGTCCACTTCCGCTTCGAGCATGACCTTGTCGTTTTCCAGGGTAAAACTCGCATCCACACCCTTGAAATCAAAGCGGGACTGGACTTCGCGATTGGCTTGATCCACGGCATTGGCCGCTTCATGGCGGTCGAATTCAGAAACGATATCAAATGAAGGCATTTTGGCTTTCCTGGCGAAACATGGCTCACCATTCTAGAGTAGCCGCCCCCTACCGGCCAATCCGATCTCGGCGGCAGATAGGCTGGCGATCATGCCCTGCGTTTCCATTCCGTCAGCCATCGCTTACCCTGTGCGCCGGTTCCTAGCAACGGAGAGCACCATGAGCGAGCGAGACAGCCGGCACAAAGCGTCCATGCAGAAACTCAAGCAGCATGTCGACGACAAAATTGCCGCGGCCGATGAACAGCGCGGCCTGTTGCTGGTATTTACCGGCAGTGGCAAGGGCAAGACGACCGCGGCCTGGGGCACCGTGACCCGCGCCCTGGGCTACGGTTACAAAACCGCGGTGGTACAGTTCATCAAGGGATTATGGGAGTGCGGCGAGCGCAACCGGCTGGAAGCGGATGACAACCTGGAAGTGGCCGTCATGGCGACTGGCTTCACCTGGGATACCCAGAACCGGGAAGCCGATACCCAGGCCTGCCAGGCGGTATGGCAGGAAGCCGAGCGCATGCTGGCCGACCGCGATACCTACCTGGTGGTACTCGACGAGATCACCTACATGCTCAAGTTCGGCTATCTGGACATCGACGTCGTCAAGCGGGCGCTGCAGAATCGTCCCGCCGAGCAGACCGTGATCATCACGGGGCGCAATGCTCATCGGGAGCTTGTGGCAATGGCCGATACGGTGACCGAAATGCAGGAAGTCCGCCACGCGTTCAACAACGGACTGCAGGCCCGCCGCGGCATCGATTACTGAGCGGTTTTCTCACCATCTAACACGAAAAGGCGCCCGAAGGCGCCTTTTCAGTTCACTCAGTTTCAGTTCACTTAGCTCAGTCGCAACCCTTACTCGTCGAAGGGATTGCGCAGGACGATGGTCTCGTTGCGGTCGGGGCCGGTCGAGATAATATCGATGGAGGTACCCACCTGCTCTTCCAGAAAGCTTATATAGGAGCGTGCATTCGCCGGCAGGTTTTCTACCTGCTTGATGCCCAGCGTGGATTCGCTCCAACCGGGCAGGTCCTGGTAGAGCGGTTCGATCGCTTCATAGCCCTCGGAATCCACCGGGGTATCCAGGACATCGCCATCCTTGCTGCGGTAACCGACACACACGCGGATATTCTCCAGGCCATCGAGCACATCCAGCTTGGTCAGGCAGATGCCTGACACCGAATTGATCTGCACCGCATGACGCAGGGCAACGGCGTCAAACCAGCCGCAGCGGCGAGCTCGCCCGGTCGTGGCGCCGAATTCATGCCCGCGTTCCGCCAGATGACGGCCGTGATCATCGAACAGCTCGGTAGGGAAGGGTCCTGAGCCTACCCGCGTGGTATAGGCCTTGGTGATGCCCAGCACGTAATCGAGGTAGAGCGGCCCCACGCCGGAACCCGTCGCGGTGCCGCCCGCCGTGGTATTGGAACTGGTGACATAGGGATAGGTGCCGTGGTCGATATCCAGCAGCGAGCCCTGAGCGCCTTCGAAGAGAATATTCTCCCCTGCCTTGCGCAGATCATGGACCAGGCCAACGGTATCGGACACCATCGGGCGCAGCTCTTCGGCCATCTGCATGGCGCTATCGAGCACTTCCTGGAAATCCACCGCCGCTTCGCCATGGTACTGGGTCAGTACGAAGTTGTGGTAATCCAGCACCTCGCCCAGCTTGGAGGCAAAGCGCTCACGATGGAGCATATCGCCCAGGCGCAGTCCCCGGCGGGCGACCTTGTCCTCGTAGGCCGGACCGATGCCGCGACCGGTGGTGCCGATCTTGGCGATGCCACGAGCCTTCTCGCGGGCCTGATCGAGGCGCACGTGGTAGTCGAGGATCAGCGGACAGGCCGGCGACAGACGCAGGCGCTCGCGCACCGGTACGCCCTTGCTCTCGAGCTCGCGGATTTCCTTGATTAGCGCCTCCGGCGACAGCACTACGCCGTTGCCGATGACGCAGGTCTTGCCGGGGCGCAGCACACCGGAAGGAATCAAGTGCAGGACCGTCTTCTCGCCGTCGATGACCAGTGTATGGCCGGCGTTGTGCCCTCCCTGGAAGCGCACCACGGCAGCGGCGGATTCGGTCAGAAGGTCAACGACCTTGCCCTTGCCTTCGTCGCCCCACTGGGTACCCAGTACCACTACATTCTTGCCCATTATGATGCTCTCGTCTCTTGTGTCAGGGCCACTGCCTGCCAGCGACCGTCGATAAGCTCAAGACAGCGGTTGCACTCATGCTCCGCCGGACCGGTACGCTGCCCAGGCAGCGCTTGTATGACTCGCTCGCCCTGCTGGCGCAGAGCCGAGATCGCCTCCTGCAGCGCCTCGTCCTCCCCGGGTGGCGCCCAGATTGCCCCGGCCGCCACACTACCCAGCGCCAGAGTCGCCAGCAATTTCAAGTCCATGGAAAAGCCGGTAGCGGGACGGGCGCGCCCGAATGCCCGCCCGGTATCATCGTAACGGCCGCCCTTGGCCAGGGCCTGACCGTAGCCGGGTACATAGGCGGCGAAGACCATTCCTGTATGGTATTGGTAGCCGCGCAATTCAGCCAGGTCGAAGTAGAGGGAAACATCGAATTTAGCCGCTACCCCTCTATACAACACCTCCAGCTGATCCAGGGCCGCCAGCACGGAGGCCGGGGCGCCGGCAAAGGCTTCCCGTGCCCGAACCAGAACCTGATCGCTGCCATGCAGCTCCCCCAACGCCAGGAACATGTCGGCCAACACGGGATCGTCGACACTCTGGGCGACCTGCTCCGCCAGCTGACCGGGAGACTTGAGAGCCAGAGCGGCGTACAGCGCCCTCTCCTGCTCGCCATCCAGCTTCGCCGCTTCGACCAGACTACGATAAATGCCGATATGACCCAGGGCCAAATGGATTTCGCCGGCTCCTGCGGCTTCGAGACTGGCGAGTGCGAGCTGAACGATCTCTCTGTCCGCATCAAGCCCGGCGTGGCCGAACAGCTCCACACCTACCTGCACGGGGCTACGCCCGCCTTGGTGCTGGTCGGCCTTGGCGCGCAGCACATTAGTGCAATAGCACAACCGTACCGGCCCCTGACGCTTGAGCGAATGGGCGTCCATGCGCGCCACCTGCGGGGTGACATCGGCACTGGCACCCATCATGCGCCCGGTGAGCTGATCGGTCAGCTTGAAGGTCTGTAGATCCAGATCGGTGCCGGTGCCGGTCAGCAACGAATCGAGAAACTCGATCGGTGGCGGCATGACCTGGTCATAGCCCCAACTGTGATAAAGATCGAGCAGCGCCCGGCGCAGCTCTTCCATGCGGCTTGCCTGAGGTGGGAGTACCTCATCCATGCCGTCGGGCAATAGCCAGCGGTCAGCGATGGTCATGTCAACAATCCTGCAAGACGATGAAGACCAAGAAAATGGCCACAAAAAAACCGGGCGACGCCCGGTGAATGAAGTCTACCATGTTTGCTCGGCTGATGAACCCCGCGGCGACGCTCCGCGAGGTTCACCGGACCGATTTCACTCGTCGTCTGCGGACGATGGAACTGCGCTTCTCAGGTAGCGGAAGAAGTCACTATCCGGCTCCAGCACCAGCAGATTGTCGTCACCGGCAAAGCTGTTGCGGTAGGCATTCAAGCTGCGCCAGAAAGCGAAGAATTCCTGGTCCTGTTGATAAGCCTGGGAGAAGATGGCCGCGGCTTGGGCGTCCCCTTCACCGCGAAGCGTTTCCGAACGCTCGTTAGCCTGGGCCAGCAGGACCTGGCGCCGACGATCCGCATTGGCCCGAATCCGCTCGGCCTCTTCCTGCCCCTGAGCCCGCCATTCCCGTGCTTCACGCTCGCGTTCAGAACGCATCCGTTCGAAGACCGCGGCGGAGACGTCATCCGGCAGATCGATACGCTTGATACGAATATCAAGGATCGATACCCCCAGTTCCTCACGCATCAACTCGTCGAGCTCGTTCGTGGGCCCGGTCATGAGATCGTCGCGCCGTTCGGCGATGATCTGCTGCAGGTTCAGCCGGCCGAACTCGTTACGCAAGCTCTCGTCCACACGGGGCTGAATCAGGCGAATTGCCATCATCTCGTCACCGGAGGTTGCCTCGTAGTAGCGAGTCGGATTGACTACCTGCCACTTTACGTAGGAGTCGACGATGACCGCCTTCTGTTCCAGCGTCAGATAACGGCTGGTATCGGTATCCAGCGTCAGCACCCGAGTATCGAATTTACGGATAGTCTGGGTGATTGGCACCTTGAAATGCAGGCCTGGCTGGATATTTTCCTCGATGACTTCACCAAAGCGCAGCTTGACTGCGCGCTCGGTCTCATCGACGACATACAAGGTATTACTGGCAAGCCAGGCGGCTGCCGCCAGACCACCCACGATCAGCAGGGAACGATTATTGATCATTTAGCGACCCTCCCTGCGGATATTGCTGTTATTGCTGTTGCTCGTATTACCTGACGAAGACTGAGTGTTACGCAAACGCTCAAGCACACTCGGGTCCAACTCCTCTTCGCTGGCGCGGCCACTGCCACTGGTGACACTCGACGCACCGCCACCACGCAACTGGTCCAGCGGCAGGTACATCAGCGGACTGTTTTCGCTCACATCCATGAGTACCTTCGGGGTATTGCCGAAGACTTCCTCGATGGCATCCAGGTACATCCGCTCACGCATGACGGCCGGGGAGTTCTGATACTCGCCCAACAGTGCGGTAAAGCGGTTGGCCTGGCCCTGTGCCTCGGCCACTACCGATTCACGGTAACCCTGGCCCTGCTCGATCACGCGCTGTGCCTGGCCTTGTGCGGCGGGAATGATGGCGTTGGCGTAAGCCATCCCTTCGTTGATGGTACGCTGGCGATCCTCACGCGCCCGGATGACGTCGTCGAACGCATCGATGACGGGAGCCGGCGCGGTGGTGGACTCGATGTTGATCGTCTGCAGACGGATGCCGGTACCATAGTTGTCCAGATAGGACTGCAGGCGACTCGCGACCGAACTGCCGAGAATTTCACGACCTGAGGTCAGGATCTCGATCATTTCGGTACCACCGACCACGTGGCGCAAGGCGGAGTCCAGGGCATTCTCGATCGACAGGCCCGGATCACGCACGTTGAGAACGTAGTCACGCGGATTGGCGACCTGATACTGCGCGGAAATTTCCACCTCGACGATGTTCTCGTCGCGGGTCAGCATCGATTGGGTCTGGGTCAGCGAACGCACACGTGTCACATTGACCATGCGCACGTCATCGATCAGCGGTGGATTCCACTGCAGACCGGGACTGACGATTTCCTGGAACTTGCCAAAGCGCAGCACCACGCCACGCTCGGACTGGTCGACCAGATAGAAACCCGAAGCCGCCCAGATAGCCAGCGCGACAATCAGCAGCAGCCCCGGCAGCGCGAACACGTTACGCGGCTTACCACCGCCTCCGGCACCGCCGCTCTTCTTGCGGCCACCGCCCTTCTTGCCACCGCCACCGAGCATGGCGTTGAGCTTGTCCTGGAACTTTTTCAGCGCTTCGTCCAGATCGGGCGGCCCCTGGTTGTTGCCTCCGCGATTACCGCCCCCTTCATCATTGTTATTGCCGCCACCATTACTACCGCGTCGGCCACCACCACTCCATGGGTCGTGCTGGTTGCCACCACCAGGCTCATTCCAGGCCATACGTCGTCTCCACTTTAATTGTCGCTTGCCGCCGATAGTAATGTGTCAGGCGACTTTCAATCGATACAAGGCGAAGCATCCGCACCATCGAATCTTGTTGGCTTTCGAGCAGTCACCCCATACCTCTCGACTCACGAAGCCTACCGAATCATTGACATTGATTTTCAGTACCCGGCCGGCACCCAACGGGTGTCGGCCTGCGTCCGCGTCACCACTCGGTGGGCTCACGCAACGCTTCGGGCAGATATGTGGCGGCGCGCTCTCCCAGTTGAGCCATGAGCTGGTTGAAATCGCGCCTTGGCAACCGCACGCTGAGTACCGGCCGACCCTGTTCGTCAAAATGTTCTTCGCGAACGGCTCCCAGTTCGTGCAGGCCGGCCCGCAGTTTACCCTGCTCAGGCGAAAGCGTCAGGTCGAAGGCAATGACATCCTGCGCTAGCCGCTCGGAAAGCGCCTCATGCAGTAGATCCAGCCCGCGCCCTTCTTGTGCCGACAGCCAGACGACTTCCGGCACACCGGCGCCGTCGCGTTCGATACGCGGTGCGCTGTCGAGCACATCGATCTTGTTCATCACTCTGAGTACCGGTACGTCTTGCGCCCCGATCTCCTTGAGCACGCTCTCCACCTGCTCGACGTTAAGCTCACGATCCGGGTCGGCCGCATCGATCACATGCACCAGCAGGGTAGCTTCCGCCGCTTCCTGCAAGGTCGCCTGAAAGGCTTCCACCAGCTTATGCGGCAGGTGCCGAATGAAGCCTACCGTATCCGCCATCACTACCGCGCCCACATCTTCGATCTCAAGGCGCCGTAGCGTGGGGTCCAGCGTGGCGAACAGTTGATCGGCGGCATATACGTGCGCCTGGGTCAGCGCATTGAACAGCGTTGACTTGCCGGCGTTGGTGTAACCCACCAGCGAAACGCTGGAGATTTCCGCTCGGGAACGGGCACGGCGATTCTGTTCGCGCTGGCTACGCACCTTGTCCAGGCGCTTGTGGATGGACTTGATACGACCTCGCAACAGACGACGGTCGGTTTCAAGCTGGGTTTCACCCGGGCCGCGCAAGCCGATACCGCCTTTCTGGCGTTCGAGGTGGGTCCAGCCGCGCACCAGGCGGGTGGACATGTATTCAAGCTGGGCAAGCTCGACCTGCAGCTTGCCCTCATGGGTTCTGGCGCGTTGCGCGAAGATATCCAGGATCAAGCCGGTGCGATCGAGCACGCGACACTTGAGCTCGCGCTCGAGGTTACGCTGCTGCGAAGGGCTCAAACCATGGTTGAAAATCACCAGTTCCGCTTGATGAGCTTCCAGGCAGGTACGCAACTCTTCCAGCTTGCCCGACCCCACAAAGGAGCGGGAGTCGGGGCGCTGCCTGCTGGCGGTCAGCAGCGTGGCCGGGATAGCGCCCGCTGAGCGCACGAGTTCAAGAAACTCACCAGGATCTTCTCGTGCTTGCTCATCGTGAAAATCCACGTGAACAAGCACTGCCGTTTCACCGGCTTCGGGGCGTTCAAAAAACAATCAATACCTCATGTCTTTTCATACGACGCGGCGGGAATACGTCACACCTCGGCATCCGGCGCGGCCGGATCCTGTACCGGCAAGCGCACGTTGCGCGAGGGTACCACGGTGGAAATCGCATGTTTGTAAACCATTTGACTCACGGTATTGCGCAAAAGGATGACAAACTGGTCGAAGGATTCGATCTGGCCCTGCAGCTTGATGCCGTTGACCAGGAAAATAGAGACCGGAATGCGCTCCTTGCGCAAGATGTTCAGGTACGGGTCTTGAAGGGACTGCCCTTTGGACATGTTGCTCTCCCTAAATATGTCGTTGGGGTTGGTTATGTCATTGACGCGTCCACCTGGTACGCGACAAAGGTTTGTTACCCGAAGGGCCTGGTCACCCGGCCACTCGAAGTCACCATCTTACGCTAAGCACCGCGCTCACGCACGATTTTCAGCACGTGATCCAGGGCATCCGGGCGCTGGGAATCAACCCAATGCAACTGCGGCCAGCTGCGCAACCAGGTCAATTGGCGCTTGGCCAACTGACGCGTGGCAATGATGCCGCGCTCAAGCAATATCGGCTCGTCGTAGTGGCCATCAAGGTATTCCCACGCCTGGCGATAGCCCACACTCTTCATTGCCGGTAGCCCGGCGTGGAGTTCGGGCCGTTCCTTCAGAGCGGCCACTTCATCCACCAGTCCCAGCTCCAGCATTTGTCTGAAACGGGCTTCGATACGCTGATGCAATACGTGGCGTTCATCGGGTGACACCGCTATCGACAACACTCGGTAAGGAAAAGTTTCCGGTTGTTGCTGCGCCCACAGCTCACTCATCGTGACACCGCTGACATGGAAGACTTCCAGTGCCCGTATCAGACGCTGCGGATCGTTGGGATGGATTCTACGGGCCGCGTGCGGATCTACCCGGGCAAGCTCGGCATGCAGGGCGGATAGCCCATGCTCCTCCGCCTGAGCTTCAAGCCGCGCCCGAACCGCACTATCCGCTTCCGGCAGGTTGGCCACGCCTTCCACCAGGCGCTTGAAATAGAGCATGGTGCCACCTACCAGCAGCGGCACCTGGCCGGCCATGCTGATTTGCCGCATCTCGCGCTGCGCATCCTGGCGAAACTCAGCCGCCGAGTAAGGCTCTGCCGGGTCGCGGATATCGATCAGCCGATGTGGCGCCCGCGCCAGCTCCTGCGGCGAAGGCTTGGCGCTGCCGATATCCATGTCGCGATATACCATGGCGGAGTCGACACTGATCAACTCCATCCCCAGGCGCTCGTGCAAGGCCATGGCCAGGTCGGTCTTTCCCGCGGCGGTGGGGCCCATGAGAAAAATCGCCCAAGGTCGGTTATCCGCCATTTCGACATGCCCTCGGTAGGAGAATACGGTTAACGGGCTGAATGTCGGTGCCCGGGCGTTTACTGGCCACGCAAAAACAGCCTATCCAGCGCCTTGAGGCTCATCTGCGTCCAGGTGGGACGCCCATGATTGCACTGGTCGCTGCGCTCGGTGCGCTCCATGTCGCGTAGCAACGCATTCATTTCATCCAGCGTCAGCCTGCGATTGGCGCGTACGCTGCCGTGACAGGCCATGATCGAGAGCAGCTCATTGATATGCGCCTCGATGCGATCCGAACGACCATAGCGCTCAAGGTCGGCCAGCATGTCGCGAATCAATGGCTCGGGATCGGCATTCGCCAACAGGGCCGGCAACTGGCGCACCAGCAGCGTCTCCGGGCCCGCCGCGTCCAGCTCCACCCCGAGGCGTGCGAAAGCGTCCCGCTCGCTCTCGGCGGTGGCGATTTCCCGATGGCTGGCCGCCAACGATACCGGCACCAGCAACGGTTGCGCATCGAGTCGCCCCTGGCCCACCTGGACCTGGGTCTTCATGCGCTCGTAGACGATGCGCTCGTGGGCCGCATGCATGTCCACCACCACCAGGCCGGCGGCATTCTGTGCCAGAATGTAGATGCCGTGCAGCTGACCGAGAGCAAAGCCTAGCGGAGGCGGAGCGGCGGGGTCGCTGTTCCATCCCTCGGGCGACGTTTCTCTGACCTGGTCGGGGCTCGGCCCAACCGAAGAAGCTCTTGCCGTTACCGCTGGGTCGGCATCGCCCGGTGCCGCGGAGCGAGGCGTCAGCAAGGTCTCTTCGTGTTCGGGATGCAGATCGCGATAGCCCTGCATGAAACGGCGAACCCGATCCGCACCCGGCCGTTCGCCAAAGGACGCAGCATCGCCATTCGCCGAGGCGCCAGCGGGCAAGGCCATGCCCTGCTGCTGCCAGCCAGCTGAATCATCGGCAGGCGGATCAACAGGCGCGCTATCGGGCTCCCCGTCGGATTCCTCCTGGTGCAGTTCGGGGCCTGGTTGCGGCCGCGCATCGGCGAGGGCGTGATGCAAGCTGGAAAAGAGAAAATCATGGACCATGCGACCGTCACGGAAGCGGACTTCGTGCTTGGTCGGGTGAACATTGACGTCCACCACATCGGGGTCGAGATCCAGGTAGAGCACGAAGACCGGCTGGCGCCCGTGGAACATCACATCCCGGTAGGCCTGGCGTACCGCGTGGGCCACCAGACGATCGCGCACCACTCGGCCATTGACGAAGAAGTATTGCTGGTCCGCCTGCGCCCGCGAATGAGTCGGCAGCCCCACCCAGCCGCTCAGGCGCAAGGCACCGACCTCGCGCTCGATATAGCGCGCGTGCTCGATGAAGCCCTTGCCCAGCAGTGCAGAGATCCGGCGCTCCCTGGCCAGGGTATCGGTGCCAGGGGACAACTGCTGCACCACTTTCTGATTGTGGCGCAATATCCAGCCGATATCGAAACGCGACAGCGCCTGCCGCCGAAACGTCTCCTCCAGGTGGCCGAATTCGGTCTTTTCAGTACGCAGGAACTTGCGTCGCGCCGGAGTATTGAAGAACAGGTCGCGTACATTGACCGTGGTGCCCCGGGGGTGCGGCGCCGGCGACACCCGTGACTCCATGCTGCGTCCCTCGGCGGTGACCCGCCATCCGCCGGTGGGCTCCTCCAAGGCGTTGGAGATCAGCTCGAGGCGCGACACCGAGCTGATCGAGGCCAGCGCCTCGCCGCGAAACCCCAGGGAACTGACCCCTTCCAGGTCATCGAGGGTTGCAATCTTGCTGGTAGCGTGGCGCGACAGTGCCAGCGGCAAGTCCTCCTCTCCGATGCCTATTCCATCGTCGCGCACCCGCACCAGGCGCGCGCCGCCGGCTTCGATATCCACTTCAATGCGTCGGCTGCCGGCGTCGATGGCGTTCTCGATCAGCTCCTTGGCCACCGATGCCGGGCGTTCGACCACCTCCCCCGCCGCGATCTGGTTGGCGAGACGAGGGTCAAGCACATGAATGCGCGTCGACATCACGATAACTTCCCGATTGCCTGTTTCGTTGGAAAGCCTGTACGGCTCACGAGCGCGGTATATGCAGCACCTGGCCCACCCGAATCACATCGCCGTTGAGCTCATTGGCCTGCTTGAGATGCTCTATCTGCACCCCATGGCGCACGGCGATGGCGGAGAGCGTATCTCCCGACTGGATACGGTACTCATTGCTGGTCGGACGGCGGTCATTATCCCGCTGCCAGGCCAGCAGGCTCGCCGGAGGCGGGTTGCGCTGGAAATGCTCGTTCAGACCGCCGAAGATGGCCCGCGCCAGACTCTGCTGGTGCGAGGCATCGCGCAAACGGCGCTCTTCATCCGGGTTGGAGATAAACCCCACCTCGATCAACAGTGAGGGAATATCCGGCGACTTCAAGACCATGAAACCCGCCTGCTCGACCCGCGACTTGTGCAGGCGGTTCACCCGCCCGAGCTTGTCGAGCACTTGTCCGCCTATCGACAAGGAGTCGTTGAGAGTGGCGGTCATGGTCAAGTCCAGCAGCACCCCGCGCAACACCTGGTCCTTGTCGCGCAGCGAGAGACTGCCATCCACGCCGCCGATCAAGTCCGAGCGATTTTCGCTATCCGCCAGCCACTGGGCCGTCTCCGAGGTCGCCCCGCGCTGGGACAGGGCGTATACCGAGCTTCCCTGCGGCCGTGAACTGGTGAAGGCGTCGGCATGGATCGAGACAAAGAAATCGACTTTCTGCTCACGCGCCAACTGGGTGCGTTGGCGCAGGCCTAGATAGTAGTCGCCGTCGCGAATCAGCACGGCGCGAAAGCCGTCTGCCGCGTTGATGGTGTTGGCCAGGTGGCGGCTGATGCTCAGCACCACATCCTTTTCCCGCGTGCCGGAGGGGCCGATGGCCCCAGGGTCTTCGCCCCCGTGCCCCGCGTCCACGGCGATGATGATGTCACGCTTGGGATGCGGCTGAGCCTTCTGTACCGCCGAGGTCTGCTCCGTGGAATCCGGCTCGGCCTCTTCGCCCAGCGCCCGGCTTTCGGCCATGCTGCGCTGGGCGGAGATCTCCTGCTCACGAATCATGGCCTCGATGGGGTCGATCGGATTTTCCACCGCGCTCTCCCCCGGGTATTCGAGATCCACCACCAGACGATGGCCGTATTGATCGTTGGGGGCCAGCATGAAGTGGCGTGGCTCGATTTCGCGATTGAGTTCAAGCACCACGCGCAGCCCGTTTCCTTCGCGCACGCCAGTTCGTACCGTGGAGATGGCGCTGCCTTCCAACGGGAGTGTGCCGGCGTCGGTAGTCAAGCGGCTGGCGTCCATGTCGATCACCAGACGCGACGGGTTATCCAGCATGAACACATTGGCATTCGCCGCGGTAGAAAGGTCGAAGACCAGCCGCGCATGATCCGGCGCCGCCCACAGGCGCATATTTTCCACCTCGGCGGCGTTGACCGGTAGTACCGTCACCAACAGCACGACGCCTAGACAAAGACATCGCTTCGATAAACCATGCACCAGACAAGACACCAGCTTGCTCATTGTATCCCGCCGCCTTGTGTTTCTGTCTGGGAGAACCGAGGCGGCAAGCGCGCCAGTACGGCTTCGCCGATGGGTGTGATCGCCTCAAGAACAGCCAGGCGCCCGCCTTCGATCACGTCCAGGTTGATCTGAATATCCGGTGGTGGCAGCCAGCCCTCGCCACGGCTGGCCCACTCGATGATGCACAGAGCATCTTCGGCGAGCAGGTCACGACCGCCCAGAAACTCGAGTTCCTCGGGATCACCCAGCCGGTAGAGATCCAGATGATAGATATGCCGACCGTCGATGTCATAGGGCTCCACCAGGGTATAGGTGGGACTCTTGACCGCCCCTTCGTGGCCGTGAGCCTGCAGGATGCCCCGCGTCAACGTGGTCTTTCCCGCGCCCAGTTCCCCTTCCAGGTGCACTCGCCCACGTCCGGCAAGCGCCTGACCCAATGCTTTGCCGAAGGCCACCTGAGCCTCTTCACTTTCAAGTTGCACCTGCATCGCGGCTGCCTTTACCCCGGGTTGATCAATTTGCGTGCATAGGATGCCAGATCGCCGGCCAGCAGGCCACGCTCACCTTCAGCCGCCGCCGCACGATCCGCTGCGAGAGCATGCACCAGATTGCCCAGCCAGGCGACATGTTCCAGCGTATACCCTTGGGCCGCCAGGGCCGCCAGCATGCCGCACAGGGCGTCACCCATGCCGCCACTGGCCATGCCCGGGTTACCGTAGGGACAAACCACGAGCCCCGACGGCCCGGCGATCAGGCTCCCCGCTCCTTTCAAAATCACCACACCACCGCGCTGACGCTGTAGCGCCAGCACCGCCGCGGGGCGATCGGCCTGAACCTGGCTGACGCTGATATCCAGAAGGCGCGCGGCCTCGCCGGGATGCGGTGTGAGAATCCAGTCGTTGCGCCGCAAGTTCGGCCATCGCTGCGCCAAGAGGTTCAAGCCATCCGCGTCGACCACCAGCGGACGTTCGGTCTGCAACGCCGTTTGCAGCATCGCCTGCCCCCACGCTCCCAATCCCAGGCCCGGGCCGACCAAGACGATATCCGCCTGCTCCGGAAGCTCTCCCAGATCCGCCACACTGCGCACCCCTCGCGCCATTACCTCGGAGCAGAGCACCAGGCTGGCGGTGACGTGTTCCGGCGCTGTGGCCAGGCTCACCTTGCCCGCCCCCAGGCGTGCCGCCGACTGGGCGGCCAACAGCCCCGCCCCGCCAAAACCCGGAGCGCCCGCCAACACCAGCACATGGCCCATGTCGCCCTTGTGGGCAGTGCGGGAACGGGGCGGAAAGCAGCTTTCGACGAGCCCATCGTCCAGCAACCAGGCGCTGGGAGGAATATCCACATAGGCCCCCGCCTTGACCCCGAGGGGACGAAAATCCACCTCGCCGGTATGCGCCGGCGCCGCGCCGGTATGCAGCCCCAGCTTGTCACCGATGAAGGTCACCGTGCGAGTGGCGTTGACTGCCACGCCCAGTACCGCACCGGTATCCGCCGCGAGTCCCGAGGGAATATCCACCGCCAATACCGGCAAACCGCTGTCGTTGATCGCGTCGATGGCCTGACGAAACGTCCCTCTGACCTCGCCGCTCAGACCGGTTCCCAACAGGGCATCTACGATGACTTCCCCAGTGAAACTCATGTCTTCATGCCAGGGTTCGCATTCGACACCGGCCGAGTCAGCCAGTGCGGCGGCTCGCGCGGCATCTCCATTCAGCTCAGCCGGTGCCTTGAGGCAGATGCGCTGCACCTTCAAGCCCGACTGGGCCGCTAAGGCGGCCAGCACATGGCCGTCTCCGCCGTTGTTGCCCGCCCCGCACATCACGGTGACCCCGCGCACCTGGGGCCAGCGTGCCCGAAAGCTGTGCCAGGCGCTGGAAGCGGCGCGCTGCATCAAGGCGAAGCCATCGATGCCGCCGGCAATGGTGCGTCTATCCAGTTCGCCGACCTGGGCGGCACGGTAGAGCGGGCGAAGACGGGATGTACTCAGGATGGTCACGATAACTCCTCATCGCATGTTGTTGCGGCGTCCAATGCTTTAGCATAGCGTGGCCGATTTCCGCTGTGTGATATGCCATGTCCGCCACCTCTTCTTTCGCCGTCGATGCCAGCAACATCGATACCGACACCGCTACCGAGAGCCCCTCTCGCCAGCTCTCCGACTCCGAGGGAGAGCGCTTGGCGGCGCTGGTCAAGAAGTGGGGCCGCGAGCTGGGTTTCCAGCAGGTGGGCATCACCGATGTGAATATCGTCGAGCATGAAGGGTATCTGCAACGCTGGCTGGAAGCGGGGCACCACGGCGAAATGGGCTTCATGGAGAAACACGGTAGCAAACGCACCCGCCCGCAGGAACTCGAGCCGGGTACCTGCCGCGTCATCAGCGTTCGCCTGGATTACCTGCCCCCCGAAGTCGAGACCACCAAGGTGCTCGGTCAACCGCAGAAAGCCTATGTCTCGCGCTATGCCCTGGGTCGCGATTATCACAAGTTGATGCGCAAGCGCCTGGCAAGTCTGGCTCAGCAACTCGAAAAGGAGGCCGGGCGCATCGGCTATCGCGCCTTCGTCGACTCCGCCCCGGTCATGGAGCGTGCCCTGGCCCAGCGCGCCGGACTGGGCTGGTTCGGCAAGAATGCCATGCTGCTCAACCCCAAGGCGGGCTCGCTGTTCTTTCTCGGCGAGCTCTATACCGACCTGCCGCTTCCCGTGGATGCGCCTTACGCGAAGGAGCACTGCGGCAGCTGCAGCGCCTGTCGCACGGCCTGCCCTACCGGTGCGATCGTCGACGACAAGGTGGTCGATTCGCGCCGCTGCATCTCCTATCTCACCATCGAGCTTTCGGGAGCCATCCCCGAGGACTACCGGCGCGCCATGGGCAACCGCATCTACGGTTGCGACGACTGCCAGCTGGTCTGTCCTTTCACCCGTTTCACCCGGGCCAGCCAGGAAGCGGACTTCGCGCCCCGGCACGACCTCGATCGCGCCGAGCTGCTCGACCTGTTCAGCTGGAGCGAAGAGGAGTTTCTCGACAAGACCGCCGGCAGCGCCATCCGCCGCATCGGTTATATCCGCTGGCTACGCAACGTGGCCGTGGGCCTGGGCAATGCCCGCTGGAGCCCGGCGATCGAGGCCGCGCTCAGCGCCCGGCGCTGCTATCCCTCGGCCCTGGTACGCGAACACGTCGCCTGGGCCCTGGCGGAACAGCGCGCCAAGCGCCCAGACCTGATCTAGCCGATCACAGCTGAAGCGCTACGGCTCACTCCTCTTCGTCGCGCTCGGTTTCCGCACGCAGGAATGTCTTGCGATAGTGGGCCAGCTCCTCGATGGACTCCTTGATGTCATCCATGGCCAGATGCACGTTACGCTTCTTGAAGCCTGCCTGCGCCCCGGGATTCCAGCGCTTGGCCAGCTCCTTGAGGGTGGAGACATCCAGGTTGCGGTAATGAAAAAACGCCAGCAGCTCGGGCATCTCGCGCTCGAGAAAGCGCCGGTCCTGATGGATGCTGTTGCCGCACATCGGCGAGCTACCCGCCACCACATGGCGCTGCAGGAACTCCAGGGTGCTGCGCTCGGCGTCGGCGGTGGTCACGTTACTGGCCTTGACGCGCTCCACCAGGCCCGAGCCCCCATGGGTCTTCCGGTTCCAATCGTCCATCGCCGCGAGCAACGAATCGGGCTGCTTTACCGCCAGAACCGGCCCTTCAGCCACGACGCTGAGGTCGCTGTCGGTAATCAGCGTCGCCACTTCGATAATCCGTTCTCGCTCGGGATCGAGCCCGGTCATTTCCAGGTCGATCCAGACCAGCAGGTCGTCGCGTGGTTGGGTTGCTTGCGTCATTGGTCGCTCCAGTGCAGTGCCGACAGGACAGTCGGCATGTTTGATGAGTACAATGCCGCTATTGTAACGATCTTCTGGTGCCCATGAGCAAACGTAACCTTAGCCGCCAGCAACGCTGGCGCGTGGAAAAGATCCAGGCCGAGCGCGCCAAGCGTGCGGAAAAGCGCGATGCCGACGATACCGACAAGCTGGCTGCCGGCGAGTACGGCGCCGAGCAGACCGGCCGCGTGGTAGCGCATTTCGGGCGTACCCTGGAAGTCCACGATGACCAGGGCAACCCGGTGCGTTGCCACCTGCGCGCCAACCTGGACGGCCTGGTGACCGGGGACCGCGTGATCTGGCGGGCGAGCAACGACGGCTCCGGCGTGGTGGTGGCCCAATTACCACGGGACACGGTGCTCAAGCGCCCCGACCCACGCGGCCAGCTCAAGCCGGTGGCGGCCAATATCGACCAGCTGCTGATCGTGTTCGCCGTGGAGCCTGCCCCCCATGCCAACCTGATCGACCGCTACCTGGTCGCGGCGGAAGCCACGCAGATCCCGCCGGTACTGGTACTCAACAAGATCGACCTGTTGCCGGAGGACGGCGGGGAGCTGGGTCTGTTGCTGGAACGCTACCGTGAATTGGGCTATCCGGTGATACGCACCACCACCGCCAGCGAGGACGGGCTTGCCGAACTGCGCGAGCTGCTGACTGAGCGCACCTCGGTGTTCGTCGGCCAGAGCGGGGTTGGCAAGTCCTCGTTGATCGACTTGCTGCTGCCTGACGAAGAGCTGCGAATCGGCGCGCTTTCCGCCGATTCGCGCAAGGGCACTCATACTACCACTACCGCCCGGCTCTACCCCATGACTGGCGCCGGGGTGGAAGCCGGCGAGCTGATCGACTCTCCCGGCATTCGCGAGTTCGGCCTGACCCATCTGGACGAGCAGGAAGTGCTCGATGGCTTTGTCGAGTTTCGCGCGCATCTGGGGCATTGCCGCTTCAGGGACTGTCGCCATCGCCAGGAGCCGGGGTGCGCCCTGCTGCAAGCCGTCGAGAACGGTGATATTCATCCCGCCCGTTTTGCCAGTTACCGGCGCATAGTGGAAAGCCTCGATACCGGCCCCGGCTCATTTTGATCCGCTTGCAAGGAGACGTCGCATGAGTTCTGAAACCAATCTGCTACCGCTGATCGTTGAACCCGAACAGCTCCAGGAACATCTCGATGAGCCGAACCTGCTGATCGTCGATGTGCCGGCGAATGCCGACAGCTACCTACAGGGCCATGTGCCCGGTGCGGTGTTCCTCGACTTTCGCCACTTGATGCGCGGCGAAGGTCCGGTGCCCAACGATGTCCCCGATGTCGAGGTGCTTTCCCGTCTTTTCAGCGCCTTAGGACTCACTCGGGATACCCATGTCGTCGCCTATGACGACGAGGGTGGCGGCTGGGCGGCACGCCTGCTGTGGACCCTGGAGCTGCTCGGTCACACCCGCTATTCCTACCTCAACGGCGGCATACACGCCTGGCGCGACGCCGGACTAGAGGAGAGCCGCGAGCCTACGCCCACCACCCCCAGCGACTATGTCGCCGAGATACTGCATCCCGAGGTCATGATCACCCGCGAGGAGATCATCGAGCGCCTTGGCGACAAGCAGTTTGCGATCTGGGATGCACGTTCGAGCGCCGAATACGACGGCCAGCGCGGCAACAACAAGCATCTCGGTCATATTCCCGGCGCCGTCAACATGGACTGGGTCGATGTCATGGATCGCCAGCGCGCTCTGCGCATTCGCGATTACGCCGAGTTGATCACCGAGCTGCAGGCCATGGGGCTGACCCCGGACATGGAAATCGCCACTCACTGCCAAAGCCACCACCGCAGCAGCTATACCTGGCTGGTGGGCAGGGCACTCGGCTTCGACAGGATTCGTGGCTACCCCGGCTCCTGGGGGGAATGGGGCAACCGCGACGACACCCCTATCGAGACCTGAGCCCCATCGAGACCTGAGCAAGCTAATTGCCCAGGCTGTGGTCAAGCAAGCCAACACCAGGCTTTGGCCGATGGCTCACATAGAGACAACGAGAGAATCATCAACGAGAGATAGCCGTGCGCGACAAGCTCTTTTCCCTGCTGCAATACCCCTTGCCCCATCATGCGCTATCGCGCCTGGCGGGCACGGTGGCCGACTCCTCGACACCCTGGTTCAAGGATCGCCTGATCAAGGCCTTCATCAAGCGCTTCGGCGTCGACATGAGCGAGGCGCTGGAACCCGACCCCGAAGCCTACGCCACCTTCAATGACTTCTTCACCCGCGTACTGAAAGCCGACGCGCGCCCACTGGGTAGCGGCATCGTCAGCCCCACCGACGGCGTGCTCTCCCAGTACGGTCGCCTGCAAGGTGGCGAGCTTGTGCAGGCCAAGGGTCACACCTATTCCGCAAGGGCGTTGCTGGGCGGTGATGCCGCTCTGGCGGAAGAGTTCATGAACGGCAGCTTCGCCACCATCTACCTGTCGCCGAGCAACTATCATCGGGTGCATATGCCGCTGACCGGCACCTTGCGCGAAACGATCTACGTGCCGGGCCGCATCTTTTCGGTCAACCAGGCCACGACGGCCCACGTTCCCGGACTATTCGCTCGTAACGAGCGGCTGGTGTGCATATTCGATACCGAATATGGGCCAATAGCCATGGTGCTGGTGGGGGCGATGATCGTCGCGGCGATCGAAACCGTATGGTCGGGCCAGGTGACGCCGCTAGCCAAATCGCCGCAACGCACCCGCTTCGATCAAGGCGTGGTACTGGAGAAAGGCGCCGAGATGGGGCTGTTCAAGCTCGGCTCCACGGTGGTGACCTGCTTTGCCGAGCCCGTGCAATTCGAGGAGTACACCCGGGGCGGGAAAATCTACATGGGCCGGACGCTGGGCCGAGGTGCTCCCGGCGACGTTCCGACCTTCTAGCGTTGACGTCAGCCGGTTAGGCCACGGGCGTCGCGAAGGCCATCACCTCGCCGACGCTCTGCTTGTCCAGCGCCAGCTGAACCAGCCGGTCCATGCCCAGCGCCACACCGGCGCCTTCGGGCATGCCGTGCTCAAGTGCCGCCAGCAATCGATTATCCACCGCCACTTCGGGCAGCCCCAGCGCTCGCCGCTCGCGGTTGTCCTCGGCAAAGCGAGCGCGCTGCTCGTCGGCGTCAGTGAGTTCATCATAACCGTTGGCCAGTTCCACCCCGTCAAGATAAAGCTCGAAGCGCGACGCCACCCACTCACCCTGCGCATCTCGATGGCGCCGGGCAAGCGCCGCCTGGCTGGCAGGATAGTCGACTACCACGCTGAGTTCTTCCCGCCCCAGATGCGGTTCGATCGCAAGGCTCATGAGTAGATCCAGGCAGGTATCTCGGGACTCCACGCTCATATCAGCATCGGCATGGCGAGACGCCAGCTGCCCAAGCTCCTCCTGGGTGGCGAGAAACGGGTCGATAGCGAGATACTCACCAAACAGGTCGCGGTAGCGGTGCCGCAATACCCTTGCCGGAGGCGCGGGCAGCAACTGCCGGACCAGGGTGGTGGTCTCCTCGATCAGCTGATCCAGGTTGAATCCGGGGCGATACCACTCGAGCATGGTGAATTCGATGTTGTGGCGCCGCCCGACTTCGCCGTCGCGAAAGCTCCTGGCCAATTGAAAGATCGGGCCGCTGCCTGCCGCCAGCAAGCGCTTCATGTGAAATTCCGGCGAGGTCTGCAGCCACAACGGCTCCAGGCTGCCGGGGGTGTTCGCCGCCACCTGCAACGATGCCAAGTGAACATCGGTGCTGCCGCCATGGCCGAGTACCGGCGTTTCCACCTCGAGCACCCCGCGCCGGGCGAAGAACGCCCGCACCTCGCCAAGCAGACGAGCGCGGGCGCGTAATGTTTCGAGGGAAGCCGAAGGCCGCCAATCACTCATCAGGCGCGGGATACGTACTCGCCACTGCGTGTATCGATCTTGAGTACTTCGCCTTGGTTGATGAACAGCGGAACCCGAACCACCGCACCGGAAGAAAGCGTTGCCGGTTTGGAGCCACCTTGCGCGGTATCACCCTTGAGGCCGGGGTCCGTCTCGACCACTTCAAGCTCGATGAAGTTGGGCGGCGACACGTTGATGGCGTTGTCGTTCCATAAGGTAACGGTATAAGGAACCTGCTCCTTGAGCCATTTTTCGGTATCGCCCAAGGCCTTCTTTTCCACCGCGTACTGCTCGAAGGAGCCGTCGGTTTTCATGAAGTACCACATCTCACCATCGTTATAGAGATACTCCATCTCCAGTTCCATGACGTCGGCGCCTTCCAGCGACTCTCCCGACTTGAAGGTGCGCTCCCAGACGCGCCCGGTATTGAGGTTACGCAGCTTGACGCGGTTGAACGCCTGGCCCTTGCCCGGCTTGACGAATTCGTTATCGACGATGGTACACGGGTCACCGTCCAGCATGACCTTCAACCCGCCCTTGAATTCGTTGGTAGAATAGTTCGCCATATTGCCTCTCACATAATATTCAGCGAAGCCGAGGCTTCGCCCGTAATGACTGGTGCGCCGCATGATAACCCGAAGCCCAGCCCTTGTGCAGGGCAGTCACGCCGATGGCTTGCAAGCCGATGCGATCTCGCCCGGCAGGAAGAACGTGATTGCGCAGCAATCCAGCTGGCAAACCCAGCTCTCCCGCGCCATACGCGACCCCGACGAATTATGCCGTCGCCTGGGCCTGGAGCGCGACTGGACACAAGGTGCCAGGCAGGGGCATGACTTGTTCGAGGTCCGCGTCCCCGAGGCCTTCCTCGTCCGCATGCGCCACGGCGACCCCACCGACCCGCTGCTACGCCAGGTCTTGCCACTCGAGGCCGAGAACCGGCCGGTCGAGGGCTACCTGACCGACCCACTGGAAGAAGCCAGCCATACCCCAGCCAAGGGCTTGATTCACAAGTATGCCAATCGTGTGCTGTTGATCACCAGTCCCGCCTGCGCGGTCAACTGCCGCTACTGCTTTCGCCGCCACTTCCCCTATCACGAGAACGCTCCCTCGCGGGATCAGTGGCGCGAGTCGCTGCGACACCTGCGTGACGACGCCACCATCAACGAGGCGATACTCTCCGGCGGCGATCCGCTGGCTGCCAGCGATAACCAGCTGGCCTGGCTCGTCGAGCAACTCGACAATATTCCGCAGCTCAAGCGCCTGCGTATTCATACCCGCCTGCCGGTGGTGATACCCGATCGTATCGATGACGCCTTGCTTGTCTGGCTGGCAAGGACCCGACTGCAGAAAGTCATGGTGCTGCATATCAACCATGCCAACGAAATAGACCATGCAGTCATCGACGCCTGCGCGCGCCTCAAGCAGGCGGGTGTGACTCTACTCAACCAGAGCGTGCTGCTGCGAGATATTAACGATAGCGTCGACACGTTGGCGGCGCTATCCGAGCGGCTGTTCGAAGCGGGCATACTGCCCTATTACCTGCACGTACTCGACCCGGTTCAAGGCGCGGCGCATTTCGATGTCCCGGATAGCGAGGCCCGCGAGCTTGTCGCTCGGCTTCGCGATCAGCTGCCGGGGTTCCTGATGCCTCGCCTGGTCAGGGAAATTCCCGGCAAGGCAAGCAAGACACCGCTTTGATGCTAGGTTTATGAGAGGGCAAGGCGATGTCACAAGCATAGCGATACCGAGATAATCGAAACGGCACGAGTCTCTGCTAAGGTTATATAGCTAACTATTTCCGCCAGGACGCCATAGTCCTGTCAGACAACAGATCAGGAGGAGACAAGAAAACCATGTCACGACCTCATTCGTCTGGACCGGGCGCCATCGTGCTCCTGCTGGCCTCGCTCGCCGGACTCGCCGTCGCCCTCTATGCCTATTTCACGCCTTTGACCGGTGTCACCGGATCGTTCGGTGCATTCGTTGCCATTCTGGCCTGTATCGTACTTGCATTGCTGGCGTTCGTTCTTGCGGCCGTAAGAGGTCGCGGCGCTCGCATGGCGCTGCGTGTGGTGATTCTGCTGGGTCTCGTCGGCACCTTTTTCGTCGGGTTGCTGCTGCATCAATGGTGGATCGGCGTCGCCATGGTGGTCGGCCTTGTCGGGTTGATTCTCGATATGCTCATGCCCCACGCCACCCATCCCGCCCACACATGAGGAGCCGCGCCATGCCGATATTCAACTTCAATACTCAGCGCCTGGGGACGGCCACGGTGCTGGCGGTTTGCCTGTCGCCCCAACCCCTTCTGGCGCAGGATCAGCCCGCCGCACAGGATGCGTCGAACGACCCGGAGAGCGTTCAATCGGAAGGCCCATCCGAGTCGGTGCCGCTGGTCCCCGGCACACCGACCTGGGACAGCTTCCATGGCCAGCTGAACGCGCAGAAGTACAGCCCGCTCGACCAGATCGACTCCGACAACGTCGGCGAGCTGGAAAAGGTCTGGGAAATCCACACCGGCGACGTTGCCGATGGCTCGGGGGAGCTACCTGCTACCGTCTGGTCCGCGACGCCGGTTTTCGCCAACGATACGCTTTATATCGGTACACCATTCTACCGCATCCTCGCCCTCGACCCCGCCTCCGGCGATGAGAAGTGGAGTTTCGATACCCAGTCGACGCTAGAGGCCTTGACGCAGCCCGTGCTGAAGAACCGCGGTGTCGCCTACTGGGAAGCCGACGAACCGAACGAGGGCGAGCCCTGCCAGAAGATCATCTACATGGGCACCATGGACGCTCAGCTGTTTGCCGTCGATGCCGACACCGGTGAGCAGTGCGCAAGCTTTGCCGACAATGGCATTCTCGACGTCAACCAGTGGAACGACACCAACGACAAGTGGCCGCTGTCGCTGCTGCAGCCACCGACGGTAGTGGGCGATCGTCTGATTCTTGGTTGGGCGGGCATGGACTGGGCCTACGAGCAAACCCCACCCGGCACCGTCTTCTCGATCAATGCCCGTACCGGCGAGCGCGAATGGACATTCCAGGCACTGTCAGACGAGATGCGCGAAAAAAGCGGTACCGCCAACGTGTGGACGCACATGTCCGCCGACGAAGAGCGTGGTCTGGTCTATTTGCCGGTCTCATCGCCCTCGCCTAACTTCTGGGGCGGCAACCGCACCGAAGAGGTGCCTCTGGGCACCTCCACGACGGCGCTCGATATCGAGACGGGCGAAGTAGCCTGGTCGCGGCAGTGGGTACATCACGATATCTGGGATTACGATACTGTTGCCGCCCCGACGCTGATGGATATCACCGTGGATGGCGAAGAGATCCCGGCGCTGGTGCAGCCAACCAAGATGGGCTTTCTTTTTGTCGTCAATCGCGAAACCGGCGAAGACGTCTGGCCGATCGAGGAGCGTCCAGTCCCTGGCGGCGACGGTACAGTCGAGGGCGAAGTGTACGCGCCGACCCAACCCTTCCCGACCAAGCCAGCGCCGCTGCTCGATCAGACCGAAAAGCCCGAGATATGGGCTCTGGCCGATGCGTTGAGCTTCGGCCAGTGCTCGGCCCTGTGGGACGATCTCTGGTACGAAGGCCTCTATACTCCGCCCACCACACGGGGTAAAGGTACGCTTGGTTACCCCATCACCGCTGGTGGCGTACAGTGGGGCGGCGTCGCCTTCGACCCTGAAAGTCAGACCGCGCTCGTCAATACCTCGCATATTGTGCAAACCCTGAAGCTCTACAGTCGAAAGGATTACGAGGCAGCCAATAGGTCTTCAGGCAACGAGAGTGGCTTTGCAGCACAGGAAGGCGCGCCCTACGGGATACGCCTTGAGATAGCACAGAACTGGCTCGGCATGCCCTGCTGGGAGCCACCCTTCGGTGAGCTCGTTGCCCTCGACATGACGACCGGTGATGTCAAGTGGCGCCGTCCTGTGGGGGCATCGCAGCAATATGGCTTCTTCATGCCCGAAAGCTGGGGTTCCCCCACCATCGGAGGAGCGGCGGTAACAGCCGGCAATGTGATATTCATCGGTGCTTCGATGGATGCCAAGGTGCGGGCCTACTCGCTTGAAACCGGCGAAGAGCTATGGTCGGATCAGCTCGAGGCGCCGTCCGTATCGAACCCGGCGGTCTATGAGCACAACGGTCGTCAATACGTCGCTTTCGTTTCCGGCGGCAACACGATTCTGAAGAATCAGGTCGGCGATCAGGTCGCGGTCTACGCGCTGCCGGAATAACCCAGCAATCGCTGGTGAATAGATAGCAAAAGGGGCGAGCTCAAGGCTCGCCCCTTTTGCGACATGGGCTCATGTGCGCAGGCAGCCTTTCCCGCCCGGCAAAGGCCTCGTTACGCCAGTGTCTCTGCCGTTACATTGGCCGCAGGCGCCTGGGTGGAACGGTGGCGATTCATGGCGCTCAAGACACCTTTCATCGAGGCACTGGTGATGCTTTCATCGGTGCCCACACCGAATACCGCTTCGCCCTCGATACGAACCTCCACGTAGGCGATGGCCTCGGCATCGGCGCCCTGCCCGCGGGAGTGTTCGTGATAATCGATGATCTCGACATCATGCCCCTGTGCGGCAAGCGCCTTGATGAAGGCCGCCAAAGGACCGTTGCCTTCGCCACGAATAGTCTGCGAGGTACCGTTTTCCTCGATAGCGGCTTCGAGTACGACCTTGGGGCTATCCGGCTCTGAAGAGAGTCGGTGGTTGATCAGCATCAGGGGAGCGCTCTTCTCCAGGTATTCGTCCTTGAACGCTTGATAGATCATGGCGGAAGTAATTTCCTTGCCGGTACGGTCGGCCACTTCCTGCACGACCTGGCTGAACTCGATGGAGAGCCTGCGCGGCAACTCGATGCCGTGTTCCTGTTCCAGCAAGTAGGAGATGCCCCCCTTGCCCGACTGGCTATTGACGCGAATTACCGCTTCGTAGGAGCGCCCCACATCCAGCGGGTCGATGGGCAAGTATGGCACTTCCCATGCGGCGTCGGGATCGGCCCGGCGCACGGCCATGCCTTTCTTGATGGCATCCTGGTGCGAGCCGGAGAACGCGGTGAAGACCAGATCTCCGACGTATGGGTGGCGGGGGTGAACCGGCAGTTGGTTGCAATACTCCACTTCGCGCATGATCGGAGTGATATTGGAAAAATCCAGCTGCGGATGGACGCCCTGGGTGTACATGTTCATGGCCAGGGTGACGATATCCACATTCCCGGTGCGCTCGCCGTTGCCGAACAAGGTGCCTTCGACCCGGTCGGCGCCGGCCATCATGGTCAGTTCCGCCGCGGCCACGCCCGTGCCGCGGTCGTTGTGCGGGTGAACACTGACGATCAAGCTGTCGCGGTTGGCCACGTTGCGGCAGAACCATTCGATCTGGTCGGCGTAATTGTTGGGCGGCGCCACTTCGACGGTGGCCGGCAAGTTGACGATCATGCGGTCGGTAGGCGTGGGGGCGAACGCTTCCATTACCGCCTCGACGATCTCGACGGCAAAATCCATTTCGGTGGTGGTGAACAGTTCCGGCGAGTACTGGAAGGTCCAGCGGGTTTCCGAGGCGGCGTCCATGTTGTCGCGAATCTGTCGCGTGGCATCCACGGCAATCTTGACGCACTCGGCCTTGTCGACATTGAAGACGACGCGACGAAACACCGGATCGGTAGCGTTATACACATGAACGATGGCGCTTTTCGCACCCTTGAGCGCCTCGAAGGTGCGGTCGATGAGCTGCGGCCGGGCTTGGGTCAACACCTGGATCGTCACGTCATCGGGGATCTTGTCGTTTTCGATCAATGAGCGCACGAAGTCGAAATCGGTCTGGGACGCCGAGGGAAAGCCTACCTCGATCTGCTTGAAACCCACCTCCACCAGCAAGTCGAACAAGCGCTGCTTGCGCTCCTGGTCCATGGGGTCGATCAATGACTGGTTGCCATCGCGCAGGTCGACGCTGCACCACTGCGGTGGCGTCTCGATTCTCCGGCTCGGCCATTGGCGGTCGGGCAGATCGACGGCAACGAAGGGGCGATACTTCTGGGCGGGATCGTGCAACATCATGGCGGCTCTCCTGGTCAGGTGGTGGCGATGCTTATGGTGTGATCGAGGCTAGGATGCGCCGTGGGCGCAAACGAAAAACGCCCCGCCGCAGCTATGTGCGAGGGGGCGCGCGATTTATCCGGTGAACAGCACACTACTGCTCGGCCATGACAGCGAGGCTGGCAAGAGCGGTATTGGGAAGGACAAGCTGAACCGGGACTGAAAAGGATGTGAACCATGAAAACCTCGCAACTAGTAAAACCAACGACAATGCAGTCTGCATCGCCCGACGCCTGAAGATTCAGCGGCGGGCTAGTAGTAGTCGTAGGTCTAGTGCTAGGTAGTTCAATGGTGTTTTCATGCCTCTAGAAAATCAGCCCCGCGACGGATTGTCAATGTTTTTACCTTTTCACGGTTCCCTGGCGATGAATCCATCTAATTATCCGTTTGTCTAGCCGGCGAAGAGCGCTCCGTAGTCTGGTCCGTCAAAGAGGCTCTTGTACCTCTGCTATCGCCTTCGAGTAGCCGTTCGATACGCTCCAGCTGGTCGCGCATCGAATGGACGTCCTGACGAACGCCTTGCAACTCGGCTGCCTCGCCCTCGCCGTTCTCCAGATCGATCAAGGCGCTCTCTTTCTGCATTACATCCAGCACGATGCCGATCATCATGTTGAGAAAAATGAAGGCGGTCAGGAAAATGAAGGTCAGGTAATAGATCCAGCTCCAGGCATACACTTCCTGGGTGGCGTACATCACATCGGTCCAGTCCTCGAAGGTCGCGACCCTGAATAACGTCAGCATGGATATCGAGATATTGCCCCACAGGAACTCGTCCACCGGGGCAAAAAGGAAACTACCGATCGCCGCATAGATATAGAAGATGATGAACATCAGCAGTGCGACGTACCCCATGCGGGGAATCGACTTGACGAGTGCCACCAGCAGCAGGCGCAGCTCAGGGATCATCGACACCAGACGCAGCACCCGGAAGATACGCAGCAGGCGGGCCAGCAGCACCATTTCCGAATCATCCATGGGGATCAGACTGGCGGTGACGATGAGGAAGTCGAAGACGTTCCAGCCATTCTTGAAAAAACGCGCCAGGTTTCGCTCAGCCGCCATCCGGATCAGGATTTCCACCAGGAAGAACACCGTCACCGCGATATCGAGATAGATCAGCCACTGCTCGAAACGCGACGTTTCCTCATAGGTCTTGGCGCCGATTACCAGGGCGGAAACGATGATGATGGCAATAACCACCGTCTCGAAGAGCTTGTTCGAGCGCAGCCGTTCAAAGCGCGACTGCCAGGTATTGAAGGGTTCACTCATTGCACAAGGGGTCTCTGGAATACCGATCGGCACACTTTATACTAAATACAGATGGACAATACTAAAAACACATGGGCACCGGACAAATGATACCCTGTGCTTTGTTTCGCTTGAATTATCGTGACTAACGGGCAAGCTGAAAAGCGACTGGATCGTCGCCGTTCTTCGTAAGCTCTGTGAAAGTTTCCTGAAAATTCTGCTGGATGGACCCCATGACATTGCTGTGGATCACTGTACTGCCGTTACTCGGTGTTTTGGTACCGGCCCTGAGCGCCAAGCGGGAGCGACGAATCTGCTCGCTTGCCACCGCCGCTCTGCCGGCCCTGGCGCTGTTGCTGACGCTATCCCAGGTACCGGCCTTGGCCGATGGCGAAACACTGCGCTTCTCTCTGGCCTGGATGCCTGAGCTGGGACTGGAACTGGCATTGCGCCTGGACGGGCTGACCTTGCTGTTCAATCTGTTGATCCTGGGTATCGGCCTGCTGATCCTGCTGTACGCCCACTTCTACCTGGCAGCCGACGAACCATTCGGGCGCTTTTATGCCTTTCTGATGCTGTTCATGGCCTCCATGGTGGGAATCGCCATGGCCGATAATCTGATGCTGCTGTGGCTGTTCTGGGAGATGACCAGTCTCTCCTCGTTCCTGCTGATCGGCTTCTGGTCCTATCGCAGCGATGCCCGCAAGGGCGCGCGCATGGCCCTGACCGTCACCGGCGCCGGGGGCCTGGCGCTACTTGCAGGACTACTCATGCTGGGCGACATGGCGGGTAGCTTCGACATGGACGTGGTCCTCGCCAGTGGCGACCTGATCCGCAGCGATGCCCGCTATCCACTGATGCTGGGGCTAGTGCTGCTGGGGGCTTTCACCAAATCCGCGCAGTTTCCCTTCCAGTTCTGGCTGCCCCACGCCATGGCCGCGCCGACGCCCGTCTCGGCCTATCTGCACTCGGCCACCATGGTCAAGGCGGGAATCTTCCTCATGGCTCGCTTGCATCCCGCTATTGCCGGAAGCGAGCTGTGGTCGGTGGTGGTGCCGCTGGTGGGTATCGTCACCATGCTCTATGGCGCCTGGTTCGCCCTGATAAAGACCGACCTAAAAGCCATTCTGGCCTTTTCGACCGTCAGCCACCTGGGCCTGATTACGGTACTGCTGGGTGTCGGTAGTCCCATGGCGGTACTGGCGGCGTTGTTTCATATTCTCAACCACGCCACCTTCAAGGCCGCCCTGTTCATGAGCGCCGGGATTATCGACCATGAAACCGGCACCCGGGAATTGAAGCAGTTGGGTGGCCTGAGGCGTGCCATGCCTGTTACCGCGCTATTGACCACGCTTGCCGCGGCGGCCATGGCCGGGCTGCCCCTGCTCAACGGGTTTCTGTCCAAGGAGATGTTGTTCACCGAGACCCTGGCCACCCCGGTGTGGGCCGGCCTGAGCTGGCTGCTGCCGGTTCTCGCCACTTTGGGCGGTATCCTGTCCGTGGCCTACTCCCTGCGCCTGGTGCATGCCGTATTCTTCAAGCCGGCCCGAGAGCAGCCGCCGAAAGCCGCCCACGAGCCACCGCACCTGATGCGTCTACCCGTCGAAATTCTGGTTGTCCTGTGCATCCTGGTGGGCATCGTTCCCGCCGTGATGGCTACCGGACTGCTCGATCTTGCCGCACGAGCAGTGCTCACCGAACCGCTGGTTTTCTATCTGTCCATCTGGCATGGCGTCAACCTGCCGCTGATCATGAGCCTCATCGCCGTCATCGCCGGGGTTGCGATGTATTGGCAGGACGCGGAGGTACGCCGTTTTACCCAAACATTCCGGGACGTCGATGCACGCCGGGTATTCGAGCGGGCCATGGTCTGGATGAGCTACAAGGCAGAAACCTTCGTAGCCTATTTCGAAGGCAATTCGTTGCAACGCTACATGGGGTTGCTGCTGTTCTCCGCCTTATCCATGGCGGTGATAGGCCTGGCGGGCATGACCGATCTCACCGGATCTCAAGGTAACCAGCCTATCGACGGCATCGTGCTGTTGGGGGCGGGCCTGCTGATCTTCGGTGGTATCGGTACCGCCGCAACACATCGCTATCGCTTGATTTCACTGCTGCTGCTTTCAGTGGTAGGTCTGGTGGTAGCCTTGACCTTCGCGCGCTTCTCGGCACCCGATCTGGCGCTTACCCAGCTTTCGGTGGAAGTGGTGACCATGATCCTGCTGATGCTGTCGCTGTTTTTCCTGCCGCAAAAGACGCCGCCCGAATCCACCCCCATACGCAACCTGCGCGATATCATTCTCGCCGCCTCCCTGGGATTGGCGGTTGCCAGTCTCAACTATGCGGTGATGACCCGCGACACCGGGACGATTTCGGATTTCTTCATGGCCAACAGCGTACCCGGCGGGGGCGGGCACAATGTGGTCAACGTCATTCTGGTCGATTTCCGTGGTTTCGATACGCTGGGCGAAATCACCGTGCTGGCCCTGGCGGGCCTGGCCATCTTCAAGCTGCTCAACCGCTTGCGCCTGTTCATCCCGCATAGCGATGGAGAAGGCCGAGTGTGGTCACCGGATCGCTACCCGATGATTCTGACGTCGATCTCGATGGCCCTGCTGCCCCTGGCGCTGCTGGTCTCCGCCTTCATCTTCCTGCGCGGCCACAACCAGCCCGGCGGCGGGTTCATCGCCGGACTCATCACCGCCGTGGCCTTGATCCTCCTTTACATGGCCCGTGGCGTGGATTGGGCGCAGCAGCGGCTGAATTTTCCTTACCAGCCGGTGGCCGTCGTCGGGGTAGGCATTGCCACTCTTACTGGCCTGGGTAGCTGGCTATTCGGTTATCCATTTCTCACCTCCGCCTTCGGCCACTTCCACTTGCCGTTGCTGGGGGACTTCGAGCTGGCCACGGCTTTGCTGTTCGATCTCGGTGTCTATCTTGCCGTCGTCGGCGCCACACTGATGATCCTGGCCAACCTGGGCAAAGTGACCACGCCGCACCGACCCAGCAAACAACCCGAGACGCCGGAGCCGACACCGCAATCCAGGGAGACTCACTGATGGAAACCCTTTACGCCATTACTACCGGCGTTCTCACGGCCTGCGGCCTCTACTTGACCCTGCGTGGGCGCACCTTCCCCGTGGTGGTGGGCCTGACGCTTCTCTCCTACGCCGTGAACCTGTTTCTGTTCTCCATGGGCGGTTTGACCACCGATGGCGCGGCGCTCGTCAACGGCGCGCAATATCATGCCGACCCTTTGCCGCAAGCCCTGGTGCTCACGGCCATCGTGATCGGCTTCGCCATGACGGCTTTCGTGGTGATCCTCGCCATGCGCGCACGCAGCGAGGTCGGCAATGATCATGTCGACGGCAACAAGGATGATCGCTCATGATGCAGCACCTGATTGTTCTTCCCGTCGTGCTGCCCTTGGTTGCCGGTATCCTGTTACTCTTTCAACGCCAGGGAATGGTTCGTTTCAAGCGCATCATCAGCGTTGGTGCAACCGCTGTGCTGCTGCTAGTGAGCATCGCCCTGCTGAGCCGGGCTGCTGGTGGCGAGATTACTTACTATGCTCTTGGCGATTGGCAGCCACCGTTCGGTATCGTGCTGGTCGTCGATCGACTGTCGGCGTTGATGGTACTGCTGACGGCGATTCTCGCACTCGGTGCCGCGGTATTCGCCTGTGCTGGGGAAGACGAGAGAGGCAGCAATTTCCATGGTCTCTTTCAATGGCAGCTGATGGGGATCAACGGCGCCTTCCTGACCGGCGATCTGTTCAACCTTTTCGTCTTCTTCGAGGTTCTGCTGCTCGCCTCCTATGCCTTGCTGCTGCACGGTGGCGGCAAGGCCCGCATTCAGGCCGGCGTGCATTACGTGGTGCTCAATCTCGCCGGTTCCTCGCTGTTCCTGATTGCGGTGGGCATACTCTACGGCGCCACGGGCACATTGAACATGGCGGACATGGCCATTCGCCTGGCCGACCTTCCCGCGGAGCGCCAGGGCCTGGTAACCGCCGGCGCCTTGATGCTGCTGGTGGTCTTCGGGCTCAAGGCGGCCATCCTGCCGCTCTACTTCTGGTTGCCCCGGGCCTATGCCGCCGCGCCAGCGCCGGTCGCCGCCCTTTTCGCCATCATGACCAAGGTGGGAATCTACGCCATCCTGCGCGTCTATTCGCTGATATTCGGTGAGACTGCCGTCGAGCTCACCGCCTTGGAGCAACCCTGGGTATGGTGGCTGGGCCTGGCAACGCTAGTAGTCGCGGGTATCAGCATCCTGGCGGCGCGCGATTTGCGCCTGCTGGTCGCCTATCTTGTTCTGGTCTCCATCGGCACTCTGCTGGCCGGTATCGGCATGCGTAACCCCGACGCCACCTCGGCGCTGCTCTACTATTTGATTCATACCACCCTGGTGACAGGGGGGCTGTTCCTGCTGGCGGAGATGATCGGGTTACAACGCGGCAAGGCGGGCACCCGTCTGGTAAAAGGGCGGCCAATGCAGCAAGGCGGCTGGCTGGCAGGGCTATTCTTCATCGGGGCTATCGCCGTTGCCGGCCTACCGCCGCTTTCCGGCGCAGTGGGCAAGGCCCTGATGCTCGGCGCTGTCGAAGGCTATCAGCAATATTGGCTATGGCCGATCCTGCTGTTGGTCAGCCTGACCTCCCTGATCGCCTTGTCCCGCGCCGGTTCCACCCTGTTCTGGCGCAGCCATCGCGGCGGCAAGGGAGGGAATTCGCTTCCCCGCAGCCAATGGCTGGGCACCGCCGGGCTATTGAGTGCGGCTCCGCTGATGGTGGTACTGGGTGGTCCGATAAGTGATTACACCCGAGCCACCGCCGAGCAGCTTGCCACACCCGAGCTGATGACCAACGCCTTGCTACCCGATGCCGGAGAGACGCCATGATCACCCCTCGCCGCTGGCTTCCCACTCCATTGTTATCGCTGTTGCTGCTGTTCGTCTGGCTGTTGCTGGTGCGCAGCGTGGCTTTCGGCCAGATTTTCCTGGGCGGGGTGCTGGCAATCATCATTCCGCTGCTGACCTACCGCTTCTGGGACGCCCAGCCGCGGCTGGGCCGGCCGTTACTGTTGCTGCGCTTCGTGCTTCGTGTGCTGCGGGATATCTTCACCGCCAATTTCGAGGTGGCATGGCTGATCGCCAACCCCTGGCGGCGCCTGAACCCGCATTTCATCGTCTACCCGCTGATGCTGGAAGAGCGATTCACCATCACCCTTCTGGCCAGCACGATCAGCCTCACGCCGGGAACGGTATCGGCCAACCTGCGCATGGATGGAAAAAGCCTGCTCATTCATGCCCTCGATGAACAGGATGAAGACGCCTTGATTGAACGGATTCGCGAACGCTACGAACGTCCGCTCAAGGAGATCTACGAATGTTAAGCATTGCCTTGTACATCACCCTCGCCTTGGTCGTCATGGCGCTGTTGCTCAACGTCTATCGCCTGACCGTGGGACCGGACATGCCCGACCGCATCCTGGCCCTGGACACCATGTACGTGAATTCCATCGCCCTGATCGTTCTGCTCGGCCTGTGGTTGAACAGCAAGACCTATTTCGAATCCGCGTTACTGATCGCCATGCTTGGTTTCATCAGCACCGTTGCGGTGTGCAAGTACTTACTGCGGGGAGATATCATCGAATGAACATGGCTGGAAAGCAGATCCGTCAGGAGGAGCGTTAATGTCTTTCATCACTGAAATCATCATCTCGCTAGTGCTCGTGGCAGGCGGTATCTTCGTCTTCATCGGCTCGCTGGGCATGGCTCACCTGCCTGACTTCTACATGCGACTCCACGGGCCGACGAAAGCCACTACCCTGGGCATCGGCTGCATGCTATTTGCGTCGATGCTGTACTTCTGGTCCGTCGACGGCAAGCCGGATATCCAGGAAGTGCTGATTACCCTGTTTCTCTTTCTCACCGCCCCAGTAAGCGCTCACTTGCTGGCCAAGACCGGCCTGCACCTGTGCCTCAAGCATATCGACATTACCCAGGGCAAGCCGGCGGAGTTATCGCCGGAAGAAGTCGGCGAAAAACCCGTGCTGCATCCCGATAAGGGCCATGGTTGAAGCAACTGAGCGACGGCGAGCGTTCAAGTGACGCGTCGCCAGTCTTGCATGGCGACCGTCAGCCGGCCTCCTCTTCCAGATCCACCTGACGATAGCCGATCAGGTAGAGCACGGCATCGATTCCTAGCGTGGAGATCGCCTGGCGCGCCTGGGCTCGCACCAAGGGCTTGGCGCGAAAGGCGATGCCCAGCCCGGCCTTGGCCAGCATCTTCAAGTCGTTCGCCCCGTCGCCCACGGCGATCGTCTGTTCCAGAGTAAAACCTTCGCGCAGCGCGATGGCTTCCAGCAATTCGGCCTTGCGCTCGGCATCCACGATCGGTTCACGCACCTCGCCAGTGACCTTGCCGTTTTCTATCACCAGTTCGTTGGCGTGAATCTCGTCGAAGCCGAGCCTGTCCTGAAGATGGCGGGCGAAATAGGTAAAGCCGCCGGACAGGATCGCGGTGCGATACCCCAAACGCTTGAGATTTCGCATCAGCCGCTCGACGCCGTCCATGAGCGGCAGTTCTTCGGCGATCTCGGCCAGCACGGACTCATCCAGGCCGGCCAGCTTGCTCATGCGCTCGCGGAAACTGTGCTGGAAATCGAGTTCGCCGCGCATCGCCCGTTCGGTCACCTCGGCGACCTCTTCGCCCACACCATGGCGACGGGCGAGTTCGTCGATCACTTCGGTCTGGATCAGGGTGGAGTCCATATCGAAACACACCAGGCGACGATGGCGGCGCCAGATGGAGTCCTCCTGCAAGGCAATATCGACACCGTGCTGGGCCCCCAATGCCAAGGCCTTCTCCCGCAGCGCATCGAGATCGGTTTCCTCGCCGCGCAACCAGCACTCCACGCAAGCGCCAGTGGAGGGGGCTTCACCATCCAGGGGCTCTCGCCCCGAAAGCCGGTGAATCAACTCCACGGTGAGACCGAACTCGGCGGTCAAGCCGCCGACTTCGGCCAGGATACCTGCCGGCAAGCGCGGCGCCAGCAGGGTAAGGATCAGCCGGGGACGA
The DNA here is from genome assembly GCF_039691755.1 of Halomonas sp. Bachu 37. Taxonomy (NCBI): domain Bacteria; kingdom Pseudomonadati; phylum Pseudomonadota; class Gammaproteobacteria; order Oceanospirillales; family Halomonadaceae; genus Halomonas; species Halomonas kashgarensis. The sequence continues at coordinate 1,579,678 of NZ_CP137552.1, forward strand.
CTCGCCTCGCTGCTCCAGCGATGATAATCCGCAGCGCTGACCGCAATCGCCTGAACATCCAGCCCCAGGGCGTCTCCGGTCTCGCTGAGAGCCGCTTCAAGAGCACTGTCGTGATCCAGCCCGACCAGGGCCTCCAGCGAAAGCATGCCGAAGGTCACGCTCTGATTGATGTCGAGTAGCCGCGCCCCGCTTCTGGCCAAGGCTTGCCCCAGACCCGCCAGCTGGCCGGGACGGGCCACCCCCGTGGCACGAATCAATAGTCGCTTTGCCATACGGTTACTCCTCCGCCTCGATTCGATCTACCTTCTGGAAGCCGCGTGGCAATTTGCTGCCGCGCCGCCCACGCTCACCTCGATAGTACTCGAGATCCGCCGCCTTGAGCGTCAACCGCCGCTTGCCGGCGTGTACCACCAGCGCCGCGCCACTGGGCACCACCGTCATGTCGCGCATGAACTCTTCGCGGCGAGCCGCCCTTGGGCCGGGAATATCCAGCATCTTGATGCCTTTTCCCTTGGCCATTTCGGGCAATTGTTCGAGGGCGAACAGCAGCAGACGACCCTCGTTGGAAACCGCCGCCACCCAGTGGCCTTCCCCGCCGGGCACCGCAACCGGAGGCATCACGCTGCACCCCTTGGGCACGCTGAGCACCGCCTTGCCTGCCTTGTTCTTGCCCGTCAGCGCGTCAAGCCGGGCAACGAAACCGTAGCCGCCGTCAGACGCCAGCAGAAAACGGCTCTCAGGCGGCGCCAGCATCAATCCCGTCATCTGCGCGCCGGCGGATACATTGACGCGACCGGTTACCGGCTCGCCCTGGCCCCGTGCGCTGGGCAGATTGTGCGCCGCCAGGGTGTAGGCGCGGCCAGTATCGTCCAGCAGTACCAATGGTTGATTGGTTTTTCCCTTTGCGGCGAGATGAAACGTGTCGCCGGCCTTGTAGGAAAGCCCTTCGGGGTCGATATCGTGGCCCTTGGCTGCGCGTATCCAGCCCTTGGCGGAAAGCACCACGGTGATCGGGTCGGCCCCCAGCAGTTCCACTTCGGAGAGCGCCCTGGCGTCCTCGCGCTCGACCAGGGGCGAGCGGCGCTCGTCGCCATGCCCCTTGCCCGCGGCGCGAATCTCCTTTTCCATCAAGGTGGTCAGCTTGGCCTCGCTTCCCAGCAAGCCCTCGAGGCGCTTGCGTTCGGTTTCCAGCTCATCCTGCTCACCGCGAATCTTCATTTCCTCGAGTTTGGCCAGATGGCGCAGGCGCAGCTCCAGGATGGCTTCCGCCTGACGCTCGGAGAGACCAAACGCGGCAATCAACGCGGGCTTGGGCTCATCCTCCTCGCGAATGATGCGTATCACTTCGTCGATATTGAGATAAGCGGTAAGCAAACCTTCCAGCAGATGCAGGCGATCCTCCACTTTGCCCAGGCGATGCTGCAGGCGGCGACGCACGGTGGTACGGCGAAAACGCAGCCATTCGCCCAGCATGTCCGCCAGCGGCATTACCCGGGGACGCCCATCGAGGCCGATCACGTTCATGTTGACGCGAACGTTCTTTTCCAGGTCGGTGGTGGCGAACAGGTGGGCCATCAGCGACTCGACGTCGATGCGGTTCGAGCGCGGCTCGATGACCAACCGGGTCGGCTCCTCGTGGGTCGACTCGTCGCGCAGATCCGCCACCATGGGCAGTTTCTTGGCGTTCATCTGGGCGGCGATCTGCTCGAGGACCTTGGCCCCACTGACCTGATACGGCAGGGCGGTGACCACGATATTGGCCTCTTCACGCACATAGCGCCCGCGCAGCTTCACCGATCCGCGTCCGCTTTCGTAGAGTTTGCGCAGGTCTTCGGCGGGGGTGATGATTTCCGCCGTCGTGGGAAAGTCCGGTCCCGGCACGAACTGCATCAGGTCCGCGGTCGTGGCCTCGGGGTGGCGCAGCAGATGACACGTCGCCTCGACCACTTCCGCCACGTTATGCGGCGGGATATCCGTCGCCATGCCCACCGCTATTCCGGTCCCGCCGTTGAGCAGCACATGGGGCAGCTGGGCCGGCAGCACCACGGGTTCGTTCATGGTGCCGTCGAAATTGGGAGTCCAGTCGACCGTGCCCTGGCCAAGCTCCGCCAGCAGCACTTCGGCGAACTTGGACAGCCGCGCCTCGGTATAGCGCATGGCGGCGAACGACTTGGGATCGTCGGGGCTGCCCCAGTTGCCCTGCCCGTCCACCAGCGGATAACGGTAGCTGAACGGCTGCGCCATCAGCACCATGGCTTCGTAGCAGGCGCTATCGCCATGGGGGTGGAACTTGCCCAGGACATCGCCCACGGTACGCGCCGACTTCTTGTACTTGGCACTGGCGTTCAAGGCCAGTTCGCGCATGGCGTAGACGATACGCCGCTGTACCGGCTTCATGCCGTCGCCGATATTGGGCAAGGCCCGGTCGAGAATCACGTACATCGAGTAATCGAGATACGCTTTTTCGCTGTAGTCTCGCAGGGAGAGGCGTTCGACGTCCCCCTCCGCCACTTGGATGTCCATGGTCATACGATAAGCCCTTGGTCAGGGTTCAAATGGAATTCAGTTCCGCGGCTATCCCGGCGGCAGGCTGACGAGGACGCGCTGTGAACCCATCCATGGGCGCTACCGAGGGCATCCCTGCCATCGGACATCCTCGCCAGCCCGCCCCCGGCGCTGCTTACCTCAGCTACTCGAGTCCCTTGCGGAGCCGCTTCGAGAGCAGAAAGGTTCATTCGCTCAAACTTCGATGTCGGCGAGGTTGCCGTAGTCTTCCAGCCAGCGTTTACGGTCGCTGGCACGCTTCTTGGCCAACAGCATGTCCATCAATTCAAAGGTGTTGTCGCCCTCCTCTCGGGTCAGCTGCACCAGCCGCCGAGTGTCCGGGGCCATAGTGGTTTCACGCAGCTGCAGAGGACTCATTTCGCCCAGGCCCTTGAAGCGTTGCACATTGGGCGTTCCCTTGCGGGCACCGCGTTTTTTCTCCAGCTGCTTGAGGATCGCCGCTTTCTCGCTCTCGTCCAGGGCATAGTGGACCTCCTTGCCCAGGTCGATGCGGTAGAGCGGCGGCATGGCGACGAAGACGTGCCCGGCGTCCACCAGGGCGGGGAAATGTCTGACAAACAGCGCGCACAGCAGCGTGGCGATGTGCAGGCCGTCGGAGTCGGCATCGGCTAGGATGCAGATCTTGTGGTAGCGCAGTTTTTCCAGGTCGGCGCTGGCTGGGTCGGCCCCGATCGCCACGGCGATATCGTGGACCTCCTGGGAGCCGTAGATATCGTGGGTTTCGACTTCCCAGGTATTGAGGATCTTGCCGCGCAGGGGCAGGATCGCCTGGGTCTCGCGGTTACGCGCCTGCTTGGCGCTGCCGCCCGCCGAGTCCCCCTCCACCAAAAACAGCTCGCTCTGTGCCGGGTCCTGGCCGCTGCAGTCGGCCAGCTTGCCGGGCAGGGCCGGGCCGGACGTGACCTTCTTGCGGGCCACCTTCTTGGCTTTCTTCTGGCGGCGCTGGGCGGCGTTTATCACCAGCTCGGCCAGCGACTCGGCTTGCTCCACATGATGGTTGAGCCATAGCGAGAAGGCGTCCTTGACCACACCGGAGACGAAACCCGCAATCGTGCGCGAAGAAAGGCGCTCCTTGGTCTGTCCGGCGAACTGGGGATCGAGCATCTTCACCGACAACACGAAAGAAGCGCGCTCCCACAAGTCGTCGGCGGTGAGCTTGATGCCGCGCGGCAACAGGTTACGGTATTCGCAGAACTCGCGCAGCGCATCCAGCAACCCGGCACGAAAGCCATTGACGTGGGTGCCACCCTGGGGAGTGGGGATCAGGTTGACGTAGCTTTCAGTCAGCGGCTCGCCCCCTTCGGGCAACCACTGGATCGCCCAGTCCACGCCGTGCTCGTCATCGTTGAAATGGCCTATGAAGGGCGACGATGGCAGTACCTCGAAGCCATCGTTGGCCTGGGCCAGGTAGTCGCGCAGGCCGTCCGCGTACTGCCACTCGGTACGGTTGCCGTCGCTTTCCACCAGGGTGACCATGAGCCCGGGACACAGCACCGCCTTGGCGCGCAATAGATGGCGCAGCCGTACCAACGACAGCCGGGGGCTGTCGAAATACTCCGCTTCCGGCCAGAAGCGCACCAAGGTGCCGGTCGCCCGCTTGGGCGCCTTGCCTACCTCTTCCAGGTCGCTGACCTTGTCGCCATGCTCGAAGGCGATGGCATGCCGCGCGCCGCCGCGGGTGACTTCTACTTCCAGGCGCCGGGAGAGCGCATTGACCACCGAGACCCCGACGCCGTGCAAACCGCCGGAAAAGCGGTAACTGGATGAGGAGAATTTGCCCCCCGAATGCAGCTTGGTGAGGATCAGCTCGACACCCGAGACGCCGTGCTCGGGATGCAGGTCTATGGGCATGCCGCGCCCATCGTCGCTGACTTCGATACCGCCGTCTTCGAAAAGGGCGACGGTGATCTTTCCTGCGTGACCGGCCAGCGCTTCATCCACGCTGTTGTCGATGACCTCTTGCACCAGGTGGTTGGGTCGCGAGGTATCGGTGTACATGCCGGGGCGCTTGCGTACCGGCTCCAGCCCGGACAGAACCTCGATGGCACTGGCACTGTACTGCGTGCCGGGCGAGGCATCGTGCTGAGCATCAAACTGGGTCATGAAGGACGTTTCCTGAAGGGGATGAATCCAATGGCGCAAGGACAGCCGGACCAGGCTCTGGCATGGGCCGACTGTCAGGCAATTCTCTCAAGGGCGCATAGCATAGCGAAAAGCTGTATATCCAGCCAGAGGGCAACCCATTTCAGACGTTGTTCTCGGCGGCCCAGAAGGCTTCGATCAGATGGCGTGTCGAGTCATCCGTGCGCGAGATGTCACCTTCGTGCTCCAGAAGTTTCTGGGTCTCGCCGGCGATCTTCTTGCCCAGCTCCACTCCCCACTGGTCGAACGGATTGATATCCCAGATCACCGCCTGGACGAAGACCTTGTGCTCGTACAGGGCGATCAAGGCGCCGAGCGTGGTAGGAGTCAGCTCGTCGAGCAGCAGCGTGGTGGAGGGCTGATTGCCGCGATAGCGCTTGTGCTCCGGGCGTGGGCCGTCATCCTCAATCGCATCGTCGCCCAGCATGAGCACGCGCGACTGGGCAAAGCAGTTGGACAACGCCAGCCGGTGCTGCGCCTTGAGATGCGCCCGGGTGTCGGCATCTTCGACATCGTCGTAGCGTTTCAGCGGGGCGATGAAATCGCAAGCCACAGGCTGGGTGCCCTGGTGCAGGAGCTGATAGAAAGCGTGCTGGGCGTTGGGGCCCAGTTGCCCCCACAGGACCGGGCAGGTGGAGTACGTCACAGATTCGCCGTGGCGGGTGACCGATTTGCCGTTGGATTCCATCTCGAGCTGCTCGAGGTAGGCAGCGAAATGCTCCAGGCGCCCATCATAGGGCAGGATCGAATGGGCGCGGATATCGAGAAAATTGACGTTCCAGATTCCCGCCAGCGCCAGCAGCACCGGCATATTGCCCATCAGTTCAGCGCTGGCGAAGTGTTCGTCCATGCTGTGAGCCCCGGCCAGCAGTGCGCGAAAATTGTCCATGCCCACGACCAGGGCGATGGGCAGGCCGATGGTGCCCCACAGCGAATAGCGTCCTCCCACCCACTCCCAGAACCTGAGCTGGTGTTCCGGCGCGATTCCCCATTCGCACATCTTCTCGGGACAGGCGGAAACCCCGATGAAGTGCTGGCGAACCACCAGTTCGGCATGCACCGGGCTGGAGCCGTGTTCGGCGAGCCTGCCCACCAGCCAGTCGCGAGCGGTATTGGCGTTGGACAACGTATCGATAGTGGTGAACGACTTGGAAGACAATACGAACAAGGTGGTTTCGGGGTTGAGGCGGCTGAGGTAATCGGCCAGTTGCGAGCCGTCCATGGTCGAGGCGAAGTGTACCTCGACGCGATGAATGTCCTGCGGGCGAAAGTCCATCAGCGCATGGGTCACCATCAACGGCCCCAGGTCCGAGCCGCCCACGCCCAGGTTGACCACATCACGAATAGGCTTGCCGGTGGCGCCGCGCCACTGCCCAGCGTGCAACCGGGCAACCAGAACCTCCATTTCCGCCAGGCTCGCGTGAACCGCTGCGACCACATCCTCGCCGTCCAACTCCAGGCTGGCGTCCGCAGGCAGGCGCAAGGCGGTATGCAGCGCTGGCCGATCCTCGCTGGTATTGACGCGCTTGCCGCTCAGCAAGGCCTTGATCGCCGCCGGTACTCCTGCCTCCTGAGCAAGGGCCAGCAAGTGTTCCAGCGTGTCCTCGTCCCAGCGCTGCTTGGAGACATCCAATGTCACGCCGGCCACATGACGGGAGAAATGCTCCCAGCGCTGGCCGCCGTCGCCGAACAGTTGCTTCAAATGGATGCTTTTCAGCTGTTCGGCGTGGGTCCGAAGGGTCTGCCAGGCCGGCAAGGTATCTGGAGTAGCGCGTGATACTGCGGACATCGTGTAGTCTCCAAGGCGTCGATCCGTGCAGCCTGGGCGCGGGGCGCGTAAAATACGTCTCCCACTCAATGTACCCGGCTTGCCCATGAATTCTCCATCTTACCGTGACGCCATCTTTTCGACACCCCTGGACCGAGTGGCGCGTTTTTCCTTCGACGAACAGGTAGTGGCGTGCTTTCCCGACATGATTCGGCGTTCGGTACCGGGGTATGGCCAGATTCTGGGAATGCTGGGGGTCCTGGCTCAGCGCCACCTGCGTCACGGTGCGCATGTTTATGACCTGGGCTGCTCGCTGGGCGCAGCCGGGCTGGCCCTGGCCGCCCACCTCCCCGCGGAGGCCTTTCGCTACAGCGGCGTGGATCTGTCTCCCGCGATGGTCGAGCGTGCCCGACAGACATTCGCCGCCGAGTGTCCGCAACACGCCATGAACGTGATAGAAGGCGATATTCGCAGCCTCGACTACGAAACGTCGGGCATGGTGATGCTCAATTTCACTCTGCAGTTCCTGCCGCCCGAGGACCGCGACGCCCTCATCAAGCGCTTGTACGACTGCCTGGAGCCCGGCGGCGTACTGATCCTGTCCGAAAAAGTGGTCGACCCGGACGAACGCGACAATGCCTGGCGCGTCGAGCGTTATCACGATTTCAAGCGAGCCAATGGCTACAGCGAGCTGGAAATCAGCCAGAAACGCACCGCCCTGGAAAACGTGCTGGTGCCCGACACCCTGGAAGCCCACCATACGCGGCTGACCTCATGCGGCTTTTCGCGTTCGCTGACCTGGTTCCAGTATCTGAACTTTGCGTCTCTGATCGCCTTCAAGGAGGCCTGACTTGGCAATTCCCCCGATTCACCGCCCCCTCTATCAGGCTTTCCTCGACCAGGGCCTGGAAGCCTGGCTGCCACTTCTTCCCCAGCAACTGGCCGCCGGGCTCGACCGCAAGCGTTTCGGCGATCTGCCCGCCTGGGAAAAGGCCGTGGCCAAGTTGCCACCACTGCCAGCATCGCGGGAAGTGTCGCTTGATAGCGACACCGTGACGGTCGATGTGGCGCTTTCCCCCAGCCAGCTCAAACAGTGCGAAAACCTGCTGAAAAAGCTATCCCCCTGGCGCAAGGGGCCTTATCGCCTCGGCGACATTGCCATCGATACCGAGTGGCGTTCGGACTGGAAATGGCAACGTGTCGCGCCGCACCTGGCGCCACTCGCCCAGCGCAAGGTACTCGATGTCGGCGGCGGCAGCGGCTATCACGCGTGGCGCATGACCGGCGCCGGGGCGCAGTTCGTGCTGGTGATCGACCCCTCGCCGCGTTTTTACTGGCAGTTCCAGGCGGTCCGCCACTTCGTCGGCGACGCCGATGACATGCGCACCCACTTTCTGCCGGTGGGCATCGAAGACGTGCCGTCCGGGCTCGGTTTCTTCGATACGGTTTTTTCCATGGGCGTGCTCTACCATCGCCCTTCCCCGCTGGAGCATTTGCACCAATTGAAGGACGCGCTGCGCCCCGGCGGCGAGCTGGTGCTGGAAACCCTGGTAGTGGAAGGCGATATAACAACGGTACTGCTGCCCGGCGAGCGCTATGCCGCCATGCCCAACGTCTACTTCCTGCCCTCCTCACAAGCCCTGTGCCACTGGCTGGAGCGCTGCGGATTCGACAATGTACGCGTGGTGGACGAAGCGGTGACCCGCCTGGACGAGCAGCGCGCCACCGAGTGGATGACCTTTCAATCTCTCGAGGATTTTCTCGACCCCAACGACCATGCCCGCACGATCGAAGGCTACTCGGCACCGCGACGAGCGGTGGTGATTGCCAACAAGCCTAACGCCTGAGTATGACCAGCCAGCGACCCAGGTTCATCACTCCAGCCAGGGACGCCGCGACGTAGGTGAAGGCGCAGGCGGTCAGCACATGGCGAGCACCGGGCATGTCGTAGGGAGGGACGTACTCTTTCAATAACGGCAAGGCGCGGTTGAAACTGGCATCGAATTCCACCGGAAGCGTCACCAGATGTACCAGAGCGGCGGTGCCGAAGCTGATCACCGCCATCGCCACCACCACCGCCAGGCCACCCGGAACCCGGGTAAGCAGAAACAGAAACGGGGCGGCCATCATCAACACGGCGCCGAGCTTTTCGGCTTTCTGCGCCATCCCGATCAGCCGGCTGCGCGCCAGCAGCGGGGGATATCCTTGGTGATGCTGGATGGCATGGCTGACTTCGTGGGCGGCCACCGTTACCGCTGTCAGAGAGCGACCGTCATGGACATCCGGGGAGAGCCGCACGCGGCGAGCTTCGGGATCATAGTGATCGCCTTGCTCGCTGCGTTCGACCTTGACCCCGTCGATACCCAAGCGGCGTAGGAGGTGGTCGGCAAGCTCGGCACCGGTCCCCGGGTAGTCGTCACGCCCGCGAGTATGGCGCTTGAGCACCCACTTGGCCCAGACATTGGGCAGGATAAATACGGCCAGCAGCACGGCACCCAGTAGCACTACCATCGCAAGCCCCTCGTTCCGCGTGTTTGCCGGATTATCCCCCAACCAGCTGAGACTGGCTATCGACTACTTCTCGTTCTCGGCTTTTATATGTTCGTCGACATCTCGGCGGACGGCTTCGACTCCCCAGGCGGAGATTTCGCCTTGGGAATAGGCATGCTCGGCCATCAAGGTGCTGTCCGGCGCCAATACCAGATCGCATTGGGTATAGCTGATATCGTCGCGCAGCTTCTGGATGGCTTTCTCGCGAGCGGGCTTCTTGTCCACTCGGCGAATATAGACCGCCTTGATACGGTCCGGATAGGCCTTGACGATATCGGCATAGACTTCGGGGTCGTGCTGGCCGCTATCGCCGATCAGAATACACGGCATGTCCTCGAACAGTTCCAGCATGTGGTTGATCAGATCACGCTTGTGTTCTTCGGCGCGGCGCGGCCAGGGGTGTCGCCAGGTCAGCCCCCATTCGCGCAGGAACAGGATCGGCCCTACCGGAATACGATTGAGCTGAAAAAAGGCTTCCAGCATTTCGTAGATTGCCCACGGCCCCCGCGAGACGTACAGGATGGGCCGTTCCTGGCGATCAGTCGATCCCCGATGAAGCGCCTGGTACAGCGTCGCCACGCCGGGAAACGCCGTGCGTCGATGGGGCTTCTTGACGAATAATCGATAGAGCATGCGAATCTTGTCGGCCACACCGGTGTACATGACCGTATCGTCGATATCGCTGATCACCAGCAGGTCGGTTTCCGGCGGCGGGATGTAGATTTCCGCTTGTGCCCGTACCGGCGCTTCGTTATCCGCCGTCACGTGGAGGTGAGCCCGGTGCCAGGATACTTCGATGGGTAAAGGGGTGTTCAAGGGAAGATGGGCATAGAAATACCCGTCGCGGTCCGTCACTACATCCAGCGTATTCTCGCCCAACCTGATGTGTATATGCGCCTGGTTCAGCCCCCGGCGGGCAATACGACGCACTATATCGGCGGTATCACGCAACATGCCGCGCCGGGGAATCGCTCTCCCCAGCGCAGCCTGGTGGAACACCCGGCCCATCAGAAACACCTGCCTCTGCGAGCCGTAACCACGATAAGGGTGAACCACCATTCCGCCGCGACCGCTGTCGCCTTTCATCGGCTTGGCCACTACATGGGCCAGCCGCTTGGCAAAGCTGGTCACACGGCGAAGTACTGCCATCAAGCGTGTTGCCCTTGGTGGCGGCCTTCCGCCAGCTCCTCGAGCAGCTTGGCATTGAAGGCGTCGAGATCCTTAGGCGTACGGCTCGATACCAGGCCGCTATCCACGACGACGGGTTCATCCACCCACTTCGCGCCGGCATTCTTGAGATCCTGGGATATGGAAGGCACCGAGGTAAGACGACGCCCGTCGACCACTTCCGCGTTGATCAGAATCCACGGCGCATGACAGATCGCTGCTACCGGCTTACCGGCATGAAAGAATTCCTTGACCAGCGCCAGGGCCGTCTCGTTGGTACGCAGCGCATCCGGGTTGAACAGACCGCCGGGCAATACCAGGCCGTGATAGTCGTTCATGCTGGCGGCATCCAGGGACTTCGATGCCGGGTAGGTGTCACCCCAGTCGGTTTCCGCCCAGGCGCGGATATCCTTGCCGTCCGGGGTGACGATATCCACTTCCACCCCGGCATCCTGCAGCGCCTTGCGCGGCGAACTCAGCTCTGACTCTTCAAAGCCATCGGCAGCGACAATCGCGACACGTTTTCCCTGTAGTGATTGAGTCATCATGCTCTCCTTATCGTGATGATAAACAATTCCGTCAAATCACAGCAGATTGCTTGCTGCACCGACAGTGTGGCTCATCACAACGCGTGTCGCAAAGTCTCCTCAATGGCCTAGCAGTTGACTGACATCCTTGGCTTCCCAGTGCGGAAAATGCTTGCGCACCAAAGCATTGAGGTCGGCCTCGAACGCTGCCCAATCGGTTTGCGTGACCGATTGCAGTTGGTTGCCTGAAACCCTGCGGATCATTCCTGCCCCGACGGTGACGTTGTTCAACCGATCGACCACGGTGAAGCTTCCGGTGCCGGGGCTGGTACGGTAATCATCCAGCGGGATGGCGGCGGTCAGCTCTACCTCGCAGTGAGCAATGGCATTGAGTTCGAGACGCTCGGCCGGATGCTTTTCCAGGCTGTTGACGTCGATCTGGTAGTCGATCGTGCTCACCTGGCCGGAAAGATCGCGGGTCGCCAGCTTGAAATCGTAAAGCTTGCCCGGCACCAGGGCGTCCTCGTGCATCCACACGATATCGGCGGCGAAGGTATTCGACAGCGGTATTTCGGCATCCGCCGCCACCAGCCAATCGCCCCGGGAAATATCGATTTCATCGTCGAGGGTCACGGTGATTGCCTGGCCGGGATAGGCCGCTTCCAGGTCGCCGTCGAAGGTCACGATACGCTCGACGGTGGAGTGCTTGCCCGAAGGCAAGGCCTTGACCGCCTGGCCGGGTCGCAGGATACCGGCGGCCAGCGTGCCGCAATAGCCACGGAAATCGAGATTGGGCCGGTTGACGTACTGCACCGGTAGCCGCAGGTCGCTGAGATTCTGGTCACGGCTGATCTCGACACTCTCCAGCAGCTCGATTAGCGTCTTGTCCTGGTACCACGGCGTGCGCTCGCTGCGGTTCACCACGTTGTCGCCTTGCAGCGCCGACATGGGCACGAAGCGAATATCGCGAGCCTGAAGATTGGTGGCGAACTCACGGTACTCGGCGACGATCTCGTCGAAACGGGCCTGGGAGAATTCAACCAGATCCATCTTGTTGACCGCGATGACCAGATGCTGGATGCCCAGCAGATCGGCGATAAAGCTGTGCCGCCGGGTCTGGGTCTGTACGCCGTAGCGGGCATCGATGAGGATGATGGCAAGACTCGCCGTCGAAGCGCCTGTGGCCATGTTACGGGTGTACTGCTCGTGTCCCGGGGTATCGGCGATGATGAACTTGCGCTTGTCGGTGGAGAAGAAACGATACGCCACATCGATGGTGATGCCCTGCTCTCGCTCCGACTGCAGGCCATCGACCAGCAGCGCCAGGTCGACGGTATCGCCGGTGGTGCCGCTGGATTTCGACGCCTGGGTGATGGCGGCGAGCTGGTCCTCGTAGATCATCTTCGAATCGTGGAGCAGTCGACCGATCAAGGTCGACTTGCCGTCATCGACGCTACCGCAGGTGATGAAGCGCAGCAGGTCCTTGTTCTCGTGCTCGTGCAGGTACTGCTCGATGTTCTCGGCTATCAGGTTCGATTGGTGTGCCATCAGACTTTCCCCATTAAAAATAGCCTTCGCGCTTCTTCTTCTCCATCGACCCGGCTTGATCACGGTCGATGGCCCGGCCACTGCGTTCGCTGGTGCGGGTCAGCAGCATCTCCTGGATAATCTCGGGCAGTGTCGCGGCCTTCGACTCCACCGCGCCAGTCAGCGGGTAGCACCCCAGGGTACGAAAGCGCACCCATTTCTCTTCGGGTACTTCATTCGCCGCCAGCGGCAGGCGCTCGTCATCGACCATGACCTGCATGCCGTCACGCTCGACCACCGGCCGCGGCGCGGCGTAGTAAAGCGGCACGATGGCAATATGCTCGAGGTAGATGTACTGCCAGATATCCAGCTCGGTCCAGTTGGAGAGCGGGAAGACGCGGATCGATTCGCCCTTGTTGATCTTGGCGTTATAGGTGTTCCACAGCTCGGGACGCTGATTCTTGGGATCCCAGCGGTGATACTTATCGCGGAAGGAGTAGACGCGCTCCTTGGCCCGGCTGGCTTCTTCATCACGGCGAGCTCCGCCGAAGGCGGCATCGAAGCCGTGCTTGGTCAGTGCCTGCTTGAGCGCCTGGGTCTTCATGATATCGGTGTACTTGGCGCTGCCGTGATCGAAGGGGTTGATGTTGGCCGCCCGCCCCTCTTCGTTGGTATGCACGATCAGCTCCATGCCCGCTTCACGCGCCATGCGATTGCGAAACTCGATCATCTCGCGGAACTTCCAGGTGGTGTCGATGTGCATCAGCGGGAACGGCGGCGTGCCAGGGTAGAATGCCTTGCGTGCCAGGTGCAGCATCACCGAGGAGTCCTTGCCGATCGAGTAGAGCATGACCGGATTGTCGAACTCGGCGGCGACTTCGCGGATGATATGAATCGACTCCGCCTCGAGCTGCTTCAGGTGGGTCTGGCGTTCGGCACTCAGAATGGGCGCCGGCACTTGCTGTGCCGTGCTGGCAGCAGAAGAGAAATGGGTCATGGCCCGGTTACCTCAAGTTTGCATCGGTACGGGCATCGGCCAGGGATGCCTCAAATATAGATGCAGGGTAACGCCGCCACGATAATAACCCAAAAGAATTAATAACTATCTTTTTAGATCAAAAAGAAATTTTCTACGCTCATTTTACAAGCGTTACAGGTTTTACAAGCGCTACAGATCCACTCGCTCGATCCATGTCGTCCAGCCAGCGTTACCAGCCCTACCACTATGGAGGTCGATGACACGATAGCCAGGGCGTGAGGCTTCATCGATGGTGAAGTGTTCGGCACCGGCCAGAAATTGGTCGGTCGTCGAGGGGCAACCGTACACGCCGATGACATGGTCACCGAACCCCTGCAGCCGGGCGAACGCCTGATGGGCATGGCCGAAGAGGATGACCTTCACCTGAGGATAGGCCGCCAGGCTCTGCCAGAACGCTTCGCGATCCTGCAAGCCGATCCTGTCCATCCAGGCCGTGCCCACGTCGAGCGGCGGATGATGCATGGCGATAACCGTCGGGCGCACGTCATTCTCGAGCCGTTCCACCAGTTCCGCCAACTGCTCCGCGCCCAGTTCGCCGTGGGGCTGTCCGCTGACCTGGGTATGCAGCAACAGTAAACGCCACCCCTGCATATCGACCTCGCGATGCAACGGATGCACCGCCTCCATCAGTTCGGGTTGATCGTGATTGCCGGGAAGCCAGAACCAGGGACAGGGCAAGCTTGCCAGTATCTCCTTGGCGAGCACGTAGGAAGCCGAGGTTTCATCCTGGCTGATATCGCCGCTGACCACCACGATATCCGGGCGCTTCTCAATGACCTGCTGCACCACGATTTGAAACTGGCGCAAGGGAAACCCCGCTCGCGAGGGGGCCTCTGGGTCGGCATGCAGATGGCAGTCGGTAATCTGGACCAGCCGCATCAAGGCGTCTCCGGCAAGTCGGCGTAAAGGCCATGGGCCAAGCCGTGCTCGAGCCATTCACCGAGAAAGCGATTGAGCTGGAGCTTCTCATCGGGTTGATGCATGCGCGAATTAGGATAGCGATAGCGGCCTTCGAAGTGTCGCTCACGCTGGAAATCGGTCACTTCCGCCATGCGCACGTCATGATACAAATGTACGCGCATGCGTGGCGGCGGCATCACATCATCCCAGATTCCCGCCTGGGAGACGTGGAGAATAGTGGTGTAGGGGGCCTGTTCCTGAACCCGCAGTTGCAGCCGCCCCGCATCACGTCCCGCCGCATTGAGCACGATATCGCGGGACATGCCCGCCTCAAGCTCGCCCACCAGGCGAATCAGGCGCCAATAGTTGGCACTGCATTCTCCCTGCAGGGTTTTCAAATCCGTGACATAAGCGGCTCTTGCCATGTTAACTCCTTGCTCGTAACGAAGCGCGCTGCCCGGCCAGCCAGTGCATGGCGATCAAGCTCATGGCGTTGTCCAGTCGACCGTTTTCCAGAAGCTCCCAGGCGCGGGCGAAACTCACCACATGCACGCGAATGTCTTCGTGCTCCTCGTCCAGGCCATGCACCCCGCCCAGGCCGCAACTATCGATCAGACCACAGAACAGCGTGACTTGCTCATTGCAGGCGCCGGGGCTGGGATAATAGGTATGCAACTTGATCAGCTCTCCGACGTTGCAGCCCGATTCCTCCAGGGCTTCACGCCGGGCGACATCCTCGAGGCTCTCTCCTTCCTCGACCAAGCCCGCTACCACTTCGAGCTTCCAAGGTGAATGTAGATCATCGATGGCACCGGCACGGAACTGCTCCACCATCACGACCGCATCGCGCTTGACGTCATAGAGTAGTACACCCACGGCATCGAAACGGTCATGCACTTCACGCGTCATGACATTGCTCCAGCCACCCTCGAACAGACGGTGACGAAGTTCAAGCGCTTCCAGGCGGAAAAAACCTTGATACAGGCAACGGCGCTGCTGCAATTCGACGTCATCGCGTCCCAGCAGTGGTCGAGCCAAATCATCGGTTGTGTGGGTAGTGGTCATGGAGAACTCCCGGGTAAACATTGACCTATTATCAATGGCTGTACCCGGGAATGCCAATCGGGGAACCGCGCGCTATAGAGAAAGAACCGCTTACAAGCTGTTCAACAGCGCCTCGGCTTCGCCGCGTAACGCTTCATCGGAGGCTTGACGGCCTTCTCGGGCCTCGCCCTCCACCGCTCGCTGGGCATGGCCTCGCGCTTCGTCCTCGCGTCCCTCTTCCTTCAGATAAGCGGCATAGTAGAAATTGGTGTCGATACCGTTGGGGCGAATCTCGAGGGCCCGCTGGAACATGCGCTCCGCCGTTTCGCTGTTGCCGAACCCGAGCGGTCGTCCCGGCGCCCGGTCGTACAAGGCGCCCAGCGTGACATAAGCCGAGCCGTTGCCGCCCTGGGGGTCCAGCTCGATCGCACGTTCCAGTACGCTGCGCGCATCCTTGGCGCTGCCCAGCGCGCCCAGACCACTGCGCTCCCGTGCGTAGGAGGCAAGAATGATGCCCTGCCAGACCAGCACGTCGGCCTCCGCCTCATGCTCCTGCGCCAGGGCCTCGGCTTCTTCGGCCAGCGCCTCCAGGGTGTTGCGTCGTTCGCTGGAATCTTCCATCTGGGTCGTGGTGTGCTCCCAGCGGCTTTTCAAGGAGAACAGTTCGTCTTCATAGGCCCAGCCACTCAAGGGTGCCAACAGCAAGCCTGTCCCCAACAGGGCGGCGAGAATTGGTTGATACGGATGACGATGCTTCATGATGAAACTCCGATTGTTGTTGTGCCCGCAACGCGGTAAACAAGACGAGAACCAAGAATTCGGTTGGCTCACAGGCAATGTAACGAACGTTTGAATGATTGACCACCCTATATGACCTGGTGTGCCGAGGCCGGCTCCCGTATCGTGCATGTGAAGACTCACGACAAGTTGATACGCACCCTGGGGATGGAACAGTGACCGACAAGCGCAAGCGCCTTCACCAACCCGCTCAATGGAATCAATTCAAGGTGAATTCCGATGAAAGGCCGTAATATGACCCGCTGGCGGGACCCGGCCAAGGACCCCCGACAGGAACCGAAGAGCAACCTGATCACCGCGGAAGGTGCGGCACGACTACGCGGCGTGCTCGACCACCTGACGCGCGTCAAGCGACCCGCACTCTCCACCAAGGTAGGCGAAGCCGCCGCCCAGGGAGACCGCAGCGAAAACGCCGATTACACCTACAACAAGAAGGAGCTCAACCGCGTCATTGCTCGCATCGGCTACCTGACCAAGCGGCTGGACGAGGTTCAGGTAGTGGACCGTCTCCCCGCCGACCAGGAGAAGGTCTATTTCGGTGCCCATGTCACCCTCGAAGACGAGGAAGGCGAGGAGATACATATCCGTATCGTAGGCCATGACGAGACCCGGACCGAAAACCGCTGGATCAGTGTGGATGCGCCACTGGCCAAGACCCTGCTGGGCAAGAGACTGGATGATGACGTCACCGTGCTGGCGCCGGGCGGTGAAACCACTTACATCATCACCGCTATTTCCTATACGGCGCCGTCGGCAAAAGCCTGATAGACACGAAACCGGCGGTTATCCGCCAGCGTTTCAAACCCGCCGAAGGTCTCCTCCAGCACCTGGGGATAAGGCAGAAAGGCATTGGCCACGATGACCAGACGGCCGCCTCGGCTCAGGTATTGCGGCGCCTGGCGAATCAAACGCGCCGCCGGGCCGTAGTCGATGCTCCGCTCCTGATGAAACGGCGGGTTGCTGACGATGGTATCGAAGCGCCGCTCGTGAAGCGCCGAGTAGACATCGCTCGCCAACACGTCTCCCTGCAAGCCGTTGGCGGCCAGGGTGCGCCGGGTCGCCTCCACGGCGAAATGATTGACGTCCACCGCCGTTATCCCGCAGCCCTGCCGGGCCAGGGTCGCGGCAAGAATGCCATCGCCACAGCCCATGTCCAGCACCCTCGAGCGCTGCGTTGGCTGCCATCTGGGCAAGGTATCCAGCAGCAGCTGAGTCCCTTCGTCCAGCTTGCCGTGGCCGAATACGCCGGGATGGCTTTCCAGCACCAATCCATTGGCGGAAAACCGTATCCATTCATCGGCCGCTTGCGGCCCGGTCTGCGGGCTCCGGGTAACGAAAAGCGAGCAGCGCCTGGCGCTGTCGATCTTCTCGCTTTCCATACCCATGGCCTCGAGCAGCTTGGGCACCCGCTTGATACCGCCCTGGTTTTCCCCGACGACGGTAAACGGCGTGCCCGGCGGAAGCTGTCGGCACAACCATTCAAGCCACCACTGCCCCAGTTGCAGCGCCTTGGGCCAGAACAGCACCCACTGCCCCGCTTCGTCTACAGCCAAGGAGTCGAAAGGCGTCAAACCTGATTTCCCTGCGGCACGAAAGCTATTCAGTACGGCGTGATCGGCGCTGATAACTGCCTTCGCCCGGGCCTGGAGCCAGGCATCCACAGGAGGCGCCACCCAGCATGGCGAAGGGTAAGCCTCGGCGTGGCGTTCAAGCAGCTGCCCTACGGGAGTTTGCGCTTGCATTAATCGGACTCCGGTTTGACCAAGGTGTAAAGGAGATAGCGGCCCAGGCGCCAGTGCGGCTCGCTGCGGCTATGACGCAGCTCGAGGGCCAGCAAGTGCGCTTGAGCCTCGGCATCGAGTGGAGCTTGACGCAGGTAATCCTGAAAAACTCTCACCCCCGCCACGGCCGTCATCTCCAGCCCACTCTCCTGCGCCCAGGCGAGGATTTCATCGTGGCTAAGTGGCGAGATCGGCGTCAGGCGTTGGCGTTGCCCGGTCCCCGCCAGGCGCTCACTCCAGGCTTTCTCCAGGTTGCCCTTGATGATGTTGGAAAAACGCAGCGCATCACGGTTGAACACCATCAGCGACAGCTGACCGCCGGGAGCCAGCAGGTCGGCCAACCTCGCCAGGGCGGCGCGGGGATCGCCCAGCCACTCCAGTACCGCATGGCAGACAATCAGCGGCCACGGCCCCGGGGCTGTATGGGCCAATTCCTGAAGCGAAGCTTGCAGGAGCGTGACAGGAGTCTCCTTCAGCGCCTCCCGTGCGTGAGCCAGCATTTCGGCCGAGGGCTCGGCCAGGGTAAGCGGATGGCCGCGTTGGGTCAGCCATGCCGACAGCTGCCCCAATCCACCACCCACGTCCAGGCAGGGCTGCCGCTCCAGTTGGAGCATTTCGGGCAGCAACTTATCCAGCAGCGCCAGGCGCAACTCGCCGCGCGGAGCGTTATACAGCGTACGCGAGAACTTCTCCGCCAGCCCGTCGAAATAACGGTCACCGGCGGCAGTCAAATGGTTAACAGAGGGTGGATCGGAAGAGCAAGGCATGGATCAGGGAGCCGCCATAAATAAAACGCCAGTTTACGCGTTATCCAGGCAAGTCTCATCTGGTTGAAGGCGCTGGGGCGGGGCAAATTCAGGCGTCAACCAAGGCCCCTGGGCTTCCAGTTGCGCCGCCAGGGCCAACAGCAATCTTTCCGCCCCTACGGCACCCACCACCTGCACCCCAACCGGCAAACCGTCCGGCGTGACATGCAGCGGCAGCGACATGGCCGGCTGTCCGGTGAGATTGGCCAGCTGAGTAAAGGGCGTGCGGCTCAGGGCATCCCGCGCCAGGTGCTTGAGCGCCCCCGCCTTCAAGGCAAGGGCGGGCATGCCAGGCAGCGCCAGCAGCTTCATCATTTGCTCTTGCATGGTAGTGGGCGCCAGCTCGCCCAGTTTGGGCGCCGGTGCCGCCGTGACCGGCAGCACCCAGGCGTCGAAGCGTTGATGAAAGTCCCCCATCGTGCGCCCGGGGACATTCCAGTAACGCTTGGCTCGTTCGTATTCGTGAGCGGCAAGCCGGCTCCCCAGGCGCCCGATGGCGCGGGTGGCGGGCTCAACAGCCAGATGCTTGAGCGAGACGCCGGTCTCCTCGGCGATCCAGCGCAGGTCAGCCGCCAGATGCCCCAGGTAGAGCGTCAGGTAACTATCGGCCAAGGCATCGCCGTCAAGCTCCGGATCACACCATTCAACCGTGTGTCCCAACGCTTCCAGTCGACGGCCGGTACGCTCCACCGCCTCGATAACGTCGGGGTCGAGCCGGGTCCCCAGGCCCTGGCTCAATGAGTTCCCCAGGGACAAGGCGATCCTCAAGGGCGGCGGCGGCCGGTTTATCGCCTCGGTGAATCCCGACTCCTGGGGCATGGGGAACGGCCCGCCGCTATCCATGCCGTTGATATGGTCCAGCAACATGGCGCTATCGCGTACGCTGCGTGTCAGCCCGTGTTCTATCACCGCCCCTTGCCACACTTGCGCATGCAGCGGTCCCAGCGGTACCCGGCCGCGAGAAGGCTTGAAGCCGAACAGCCCGCAGTAGGCGGCGGGGATGCGCAGCGAGCCACCGCCATCACCGCCCATCGCGATAGGCACGAACCCGGCCGCTACAGCGGTTGCCGCACCCCCACTGGAGCCGCCCGGTGAGTACCCCGGCTTCCATGGATTGACGGGATGAGCATAGGCATGCGGCTCGGTAATACCCATCAGGCCCAGCTCGGGGGTGGCGGTCTGCCCGACGATCACCAGGCCGGCACGACGCAATCGCTTGACCAAAGTGCTGTCGCAAGGGGCCTTCCAGTTGCTTAGGGCAGCGCTGCCGAAGCTGAGCGGCTCGCCGCCTATCGCCATCAGCAGGTCCTTGGTCAAGGTCGGCACCCCGGCGAACGGTGTCCTCTGCGCCAAGGCGGCACTTTCCCGACGAGCCTGATCGAAGCGCGTTCGCACTACTCCAGATGTGGCGGCATCCACGGCCTCGATCGCAGCGCAGCACACCGTCAGCACCTCTTCCCGGCTCACCTCGCCTTGCTGTATCAGTTGGGCCAGACCGGTCGCATCGTACTGCTGGTATTCATCGAAGCGCATACTTTTCCCTGAACAGTTGCTGCAAGGCATTACAGCGTAAGGCCAGCTCGGCGTCGCACGCCTTCCGGTCAGTGCCCTGCCCCAGCAGGAAAAGGTCCATGATCCATCCTTGCTGCCGAGACTCACCGAAGGTGGCGCGCTGTAGCTCAAGCTGGGCGGCGTCCTCACCTTCCGGAAAGGCATCCTCGGCGTGCAGGGCTTCCAGCAGGTTTCCAGCGAACAGCAGGCAGCTGTCGAAATGGCTGAATAACTGTCGATCCCGGAAGATGAATCCAATGACCGCCACATGCACCATGGCTCCCTCAAAGGCATGATAGGTGCTGTCGATACGCACCGACTCGAACCGCCCCTCGGAGCCGTTAAGCACTTTCAGCAATTCCCTGAGCGCAGGTTGGCCCACCACCTCGGGTATCTGGTCGATCTGCTCCGGATGCTCTACCAGGGATCGGTAGGGGTGGATCACGCCTCCCTCATATTCCTCGCGACCGTAAGGAATCCTGAAGGTCTCGTCATCCAGTGTGATACGCATACTGACTTTTCTCGGCATGCCTGCTCCGCTTTCCTTAGGGTCTATTCGCTATCTCATAGCTCGATATCGGCCCCGCTCATTCGGCATTCAAGACGGCCTGGCAAGCAGACGGTAGATTGCGGCTCGGGCTGGGGTAGACGGCTGGACGCGGCGTATTGGGGATCGATTGACAGCCATCGCCTGCCGGTGGCGCGGGCTGATCGACACACTCCGTTGCACCGGGTGCCGCTGCACCGGGTGGGCAACGTAGACGCACATGCAGATGCTCGTCATGGGAATGCCAAGGTCGTACCCGGCGTAGCCAGGATCGGTCGTCCCATTCGCGGCTGCAGAGATCACGCTTCACCGCGCCATCAACGAAGATACGCGCCACTCGGGAGTCGTCAGCGGCTAGACGAATCAATTCGGCATGCTGATCGGTCCAGCGTTCATCGACCCGCTGGGTGACCGGGTCGACAAGGATAGGCTGCTCCAGACCTTCCCTATCCTGGTAATTGAGCAGGGGCAAATCGAGGCGGAACCAGATATCGACATCGAGCCCGCTCTGGTGGCTGACGTGCCCAGTGGACATTGGACCACCGCGGGGCTGTGCCATGTCACCCACGAGAATCGGCCCGAAGCCCGCTTCATCGACGCGCTGCCCGAGTCGTTCGACGTAATCGACCAGAGACGGATGGCCATAGTGGCGATGGCGCTGGAGATCGACCGCCTGGTACCCCACGCCATCTTCGGGCAATTGCTCGGCGCCTACCAGGCAGGCTCCCCCGTGGTGACCGATGATCCGCGGCTCGCCTTCCAATGGTCCCGGTACTGCCGCCCAATCTTCTTCCTGGCCGAAAGCACTCGAAAGGCCCAGGCCCATCAACAGCATCGCGCTCAGAAGCCCGACAGTAGCGTGGCTTGCCATGCGCAAGATGTGAGTGAAAAACATATTGACTTCCCTGATATCGTTCGTCCTCGATAGCGGATTGTCATTCTGCACGCGTCACTAACGCGTCTGTTGCGATAGCCATTCCAGGCCAGGCCAGGCCAGGCCGGTAGAGCATGTCGTGTCCGCCTTCGAACAGTACCAGCTCGGCCGGCCCGGATTGAAGGAGCAGCACTACCTCGGCACCGGCTTCCTCGAAGTGAGGAAAGTCACGATCCTGGTGGGTGGAACGCTCGACCAAGGCGTCGGGAACCTGGCGGGTTTCCATGAGCTGCTCGATTTGCTCCTGAGCGATCCGGTCTTCTTCGCTCGCCAGATCGTTGAACGCATTCAGCGCCTGCTCGGGGGGCACTGTCTCATCCTCGATACCATGGGCGATGAGCACACGCATCTGTCCTGCCACATCGGGGACATGAGCACTGGGCTGCGCTTCACACACTCTTCGTGGCCTGCATTGCCTTCGCCGGGCTCCCCTCCGCACCCCTCGACAATCTCACCTGCGTACTTCTCGCCACGCGCTTCATTCCATTGATACCACGTTTCCAGGTCGTATACGGGCACCCAGGCAGCGACCCCGGCGAAGACATTCGGCTGTCGGCTCGCCAGATGCAGCGCATTCATGGCGCCTCCCGAATATCCCAACACGTAGATACGGTTTTCGTCGATCGTTGCATTCTCGCGGGCGTAGTCGAGTGCATCCTGCATATCGGAAATGGCCAGTTCCGAGGCCATCGCCTCCGGCCGCCCATCGTTCTGGCCGCGGAAATCGGGATGCATGAAGACCCAATCATTGGCGACCGCGAATTGCGCTAGAGGGATATCGATACTCTGCAGGTAGTCACTGCTCCAGCTATGCAACACGAGTAATAGCGGTTTTTTGTCCTCCGACCCCGAATCGAAATAGAGCGCCTTCTGATCGCTGTCATCGGCAGAAGCCGGGATTTCGATATGCTGGATGTCGGTCACGTTCCGCTGCCAACTTTCAAGATCCTCATCGATGGCTGGGAAGTCATTGACGCGCAAATGCTGGCTTGGATGCTCAAGACCTACCGCATCGCTATCGCTAGACCCTAGCGCGGGCCTGTCAGACTCAGCAGCCCATACCGCCCCAGGCACAAGGGCGGACACGGTCAGCGCTAGACCTATCGCCAGCGCCATCCTTGCAGTACCAAGCCCATACCTACCCCTCGACGTCCTATCGCTGGATAAAAAAGCAAACCCAAGTTTGACAAGCCATGAAATGCTAGCAAATGACGGCCACCTCTGACGTAACTCTTCCATGTCTTCGTCTCCTGGCATTGTATTTGTGTCTCGCCTTCAGTCTAGTTGCCAGGCGATGGGGTGCCAGCAGAGAAACCGACGACATGTCCCGGGCCGCCGGGTCCTGTTCTGGTCAAGTCAGAGCGAACACATTTTCAAGCCGCAGCCGCCAGTTCGATCTCCCTCGGCGTCTGATAGCCTAGGGTCGAGTGAAGCCGGCAACTGTTGTACTCCATCTCGATGTAGTCGATTACATCCCGCCGTGCCGCCTGTCGGCTCGCATACCGCTGGTCAGCCAACCACTCGCTTTTCAGTGAGCCAAAAAAGCGCTCCATGACGGCATTATCCCAGCAGTTCCCCTTGCGGCTCATCGAGGCCTGGAACCCATGCCGAACAAGCGTGCCGCGGTACTCATGCGACGCGTATTGGCTCCCGCGATCGCTATGATGAATCAACCCTCTACCGGGTTGCCGGCGGCCCACGCCCATCTCCAGGGCGTCCAGGACCAGTTGCGTGCGCATGTGCTCGGCCATCGCCCAGCCCACCAACTGCCGGTCGTGGAGGTCGAGCACCGCCGCCAGGTAGAGCCATCCTTCCAACGTCCAGATAGCCGTAATATCAGCCACCCAGGCCCGATTCGGTGCCGCCACCGTGAATTGGCGATTCAAGAGGTTGGGCGCCACCGGCAGGGTGTGCTGGGTATCGGTCGTATGACGCCAGCGTCGCCGCTGGCGTGCCTCTACACCGGCTTCCCGCATCAGGCTTCGGGCCTGGTAACGACCGACCTCATAGCCACGGCGTCGCAGTTCTTTGGCCATGCGGCGGCTGCCGTAGCTGCCGCGCTTCCGGCGATGGATCTCTCTGACCTCATGGAGCAGGGCCTGTCGATGGTCATCAGGGTCACGTCGTCGCCAGGCATAGAAACCGCTCCGGCTGACCCGCATGACCCGACACAACACGGCCACGGGGTAGGTGGCCTTCTCCGACTCGATGAACTGGTATCTCAGTTCGACTCTTTGGCGAAGAAGGCCGCCGCCTTTTTTAAAATATCCTTTTCAACCTGAAGCTTACGAACTTCTTCGCGGAGCTTCTTGATCTCGGCGTCGCGATCGTCCTCCTGCCGCCCCGGGGTGCCGGAGCCCTGCTGGCGGTGCTTGCGGCACCAGCGGTCCAGCACGCTGCGCTCCACGCCCAGGCGCCGGGCGGCCTCGGATACGGAATACCCCTGATCGCTCACCAGGCTCACTGCATCCGCCTTGAATTCATCGGAAAACCGACGTCGAGTCTTCTTGGTCATGAACACCTCCACTGCCTCCATTATGAGGCTTACCGGGGTGTCCGCTCTAATTGGACCACTTCAGCAAAGCCTGGATCAGCTTGCTGCACAGTCCAATACTGATTTACTTGCTGATTAAACTGGCGTCCCTGGCAGGATTCGAACCTGCGACCTGCCGCTTAGGAGGCGGCTGCTCTATCCTGCTGAGCTACAGGGACTGAAGGCGCGCCAGTATAACTTCTTGCTAAGCTGCGGCCAACCGGCCGTGCAAATCGTCCGGCAAGACTCGTTAACTGGATGAAACCAAACGCACTATAAATAAGTAAAAGGTGATATTTTGCCGTTCCGTACGATTCGTCCAGCCCCTAGACAGCTGCTCCAACTTCAGGGAAAGTAGACAAATACGCTCGTTACGGCACAACTTATGCAATCGCCAGCTTCTGCCACCGCTGAAACCCAACGTCTACTGGTATTGAAGCGCTATACGCTCAATGACCGTAGCCGTGACCCAAGCCTGGATCGCATCACACGCTTGGCCGCCATGGTGTGTCATACGCCCTATGCAGCCATCACCATGGTGGAAGATGACAGTCAATGGCTGAAGAGCCGCTATTGCGATTCGGACGACAAGCCCTTTCCTCAGGCTCGCTTTTGTCGTCACGTCGTCGGCATACGCTCCTTCCTCGAGCTGAGGGATACACGCATCGATTCCGACATCAGCCCTGCGATTAGCCACAGTAGCGAATTTCCCCATATCCG
Organism: Halomonas sp. Bachu 37; assembly: GCF_039691755.1. Taxonomy (NCBI): domain Bacteria; kingdom Pseudomonadati; phylum Pseudomonadota; class Gammaproteobacteria; order Oceanospirillales; family Halomonadaceae; genus Halomonas; species Halomonas kashgarensis. The sequence goes on from NZ_CP137552.1 coordinate 1,604,577, forward strand.
CTTTTATGCCGGCATGCCCTTGATCACGCCCGAGGGCGAGGCACTCGGTGTGTTGTGTGTCTTCGACGTCCAGCCCGGTCGTCTTTCCGCCATTCAACGCGAGCTCATCGAGCTGCTGGCCGAGCAGGTCGTCACCCTATTAAGCCAGCGCTGCCTGTTGCGAACCCATAAAATGATGGAAAAAGCCGGTATCGGCATATGGGAGATGGACGCCGCCACCCGAGTTACCTGCTGGAACAGCGTCATTCATGATCTTTATGATCTTGGCCCTGAATACAGCCGGAATCTCAGCAAGCACCTGGAATCCTACCCTCCCCAAGATCGCGAACGGCTCCTTTCGGCACTCGAGCAGGCTGTCGAATTTCATCATCCCTTCAATGACACCTATCAGATGACGTCCGCCAAGGGTGTGCAGCGCTGGGTAAGGATTACCGGGTTTCCCATCGTGGCGAACGGCCGTGTAGAACAGCTTATCGGCACGCTACACGATGTCACTCCGCGCAAGAAGATCGAGTCTCAACTGCTCCAGCAGCAAGCCCTCGAGCGCGCCATCATGCGTGCCCAGGCCTGCTTTATCGACGAACGCGACAACACCATCGCCTTCGACACTTTGCTCAACGACATCCTGGCGCTGACCCACAGCGAATATGGTTTCATCGGCGAAATCCATCGCCACCCGGACCAAACGCCCTACATGCAGACCCAGGCCTTGAGCGACATCACCTGGGACCAGGCATCGAGGGAGTTCTATGCCCAATCAATGGATGGCATGGTGTTTTCCAATCTCGACACGCTGTTTGGTCATGTCATGGTGCATGAACAAACTGTGATCTCGAACCATCCAGCGGATGACCCGCGTAGCCAGGGCCTACCTGCCGGCCATCCGCCACTCAAGGCATTCCTAGGCGTACCTATCCACGTCGATAATGAACTGGTCGCCATGCTGGGGCTCACCAATCGCCCAGGCGGGTATGACGAAAGACTGGTCAGCTTCCTCGCCCCGCTGCTGGGCAGTATCGGCCAACTGGTCAATAGTTTACGCGTGCATCGACGTCATTGTCTCGACCAGCAGGCGATCGCTCGTCTCTCGATGGTGGCCAGAAAAACCAGCAACGGCGTATTGATCACCGATGCCAATGGCGCCATTGAATGGATCAACGAAGGTTTTACCCGTCTAAGCGGATATGAACTCGACGACGCACAAGGCCAACAGCCCGTTGACCTGCTGCTCGGACCACAAACCGACAAAGCCACCACTGCCCGGATAATCGATGCCCTGCAGCGCCAGGAGAGCTTCGAGGAAGAGCTGTTGCACTACCGCAAGGATGGCTCGACTTATTGGGCTCATGTCAGCTGCAACCCACTCTCCCCGTCGGATCATCCCGGTGGCGGCTTCATTGCGTTGCAATCCGACATCAGCGCCGCCAAGGCTCACGCCGACGCGCTTTATAAGGTCGCTAACCTGGATGAACTCACCGGCTTGCCCAATTTACGTCTGATTCATAGCCAGCTGCGCCATCTGGCTCAGCAAGCCGATACCCGGCAGATCGGCTTGCGCGTCCACGTGCTGGATCTGGATGACTTCAAGCGTGTCAATGAATTGCTGGGGCACGAGAGCGCCGACACCGTCCTGCGGCTGATGGCCGAACGCCTCACTCGTGCCGTAGACGACAACGGGCTCGTCGGACGCTTGGGCGGGGATGAATTCGTGGTGATCTTGACGGAGGAGGAAGACGCCGAGACACCGACTTCCGAGACGCTGCTCGCCGCTATCGCCCCGCCATTCGAACTGTCAGGCCAACGCCTAAAGCTGACGACAAGCCTCGGGGTCACGCGTTACCCTCAGGACAGCGCCGACCCCGACACGCTGATCCGGCATGCCCACCAGGCGCTCTACCAGGCCAAGCGACAGGGCGCCGGCAGTGTCGCCATATACGATGCCGCCGAAGAGCTGCTTATTCGCGAACAGCGCCAGGAACGACTGGAGATTGCCGATGCGCTTCAACGCGATGAATTCCAGCTCTTCTATCAACCCCAGGTGGATTTGAAGACCCGTCGCGTCATCGGTGTCGAGGCTCTGATACGCTGGCAGCATCCCCAGCGCGGGCTGCTTCCTCCCGCCGCTTTCCTGCCCCTGGTGGCAGGATGCGAACTGGAAATCACCTTGGGCGAATGGGTCATCAACGCCGCCCTGAAACAGCTGATGCGTTGGAAATCCAGCGGCATCGACGTGCCGGTCAGTATCAATATAAGCCCGCAACATCTACTCCATCCGGGATTCATTACTCAGTTCCAGAGCTTACTGGAGAGTTTCCCCGGGCTTCCTCCCGGGTTGTTGGCGCTGGAGATTCTTGAGTCCGCCACGCTCGATGATACGCAGGCGGCCCTCGCCGTTCTCGAGGAGTGCCGTCGCTTGCGTGTGGATGTCGCCCTGGATGATTTCGGCACCGGCTACTCGTCACTAGCCTATTTTCGCCACCTGCCGGTGCAGTTGATCAAGGTCGATCGCGATTTCGTACGGGACATGCTGGTCAATGAAGACGACAAGGCCATCGTCGAGAGCGTTGTCTTCCTGGCGCGCAAGTTCTCGCGCGCGGTACTTGCCGAAGGCGTCGAGACCATGGCTCATGCCGAGGCACTGGTCGATCTCGGCTGCTTCCTCGCCCAAGGTTACGGTATTGCCCGGCCCATGCCTGCGGCGGACTTTCCTGTCTGGTTGGAAGAGTGGCAGGCTGCACAATAATACGGCGACGACAGGCTTGGCCTCATTTACTCGCCTCCAGGGCATACTCCTCTCCCGGCATGGCTACCACGATCCCGTTCCTCCCCTGGTCCTTGGCCTCATAGCTGGCGCTGTCGGCACGGGACATCACGCTTTCTATACTCTGATCGTTATCATCGAAAGCAGTGAGACCGATACTCAAGGTCACCCGATACACCTGGCCATTCTGAGTTACGGAAATGTCCGCCACCGCCTGGCGTAGCGATTCCGCGATTTTCCTCGCTTGCCCCAGGGTACAACTGGGCAGTAGCACGGCGAACTCATCCCCACCCTGACGGGCCACATGATCGCTTCTGCGTACTTCCCAGGCCACTACCTGGGCGATACGGCGGAGCATCTCATCGCCAAGAGCATGGCCGCCCTCATCATTGATGGGCTTGAAATGGTCAAGATCGAACAGCAGCAAGGCAGAAGGAGTGCTGGTCTTCTGGAAGTCCGCCAAGGCCTCTTCCAGTCGACGAATGAATCCCCGGCGATTCAATAGCCCCGTCAATGGATCATGCTCGGCTTCCCAGCGCTGGATGGCTTCCTGCTGGCGGCGCTCGGTAATATCCTTGACCATTCCCACCAGCCCCAGCGAATGGTCGCCTTGATTGACCATTACCGCTCGTGCATGCACCTCCAGCCATAAGGTCTCACCGTCCTCACGTACAAAGCGAAACTGGCGCAGGAACTCGCTTCCTGTCTTCAAGCTATGGCGCCACATGTCTACGGCCCCACCAAAATCATCGGGATGAATCTGCTTGCCCCATTTATCCGACTGTGCTGCCGCCTCTAGCCCCAAAAGCTCCAACAGTGCCGGGTTCATGTAGGTGATATTCCCTTCGAAATTGGCCACGAACATCCCCAGGGGAGTTGAGTTCAACACGGAATCCAGAAAGGCCTGACGCTCCTGGAGACTGGCCAACAGATTCTGACGCTCATCCTCCACGCGATTGAAGGTGTCCGACACCTGCCGCAGCTCCATCATGGCGGTATCCAGGTCCACCTTGTCACGCTTGCCCTTCCCCACTTCACCGATCTGGGCTTCCAAGTGTCGTAGGGGCAACAGCATTTCGTGTATCAACCACCACAGTAGCGGCAGCATGAGCAAAGCCAGGCAGACCCATACCCACCATAATTTGCGAATGAAACCACCCAACGGCTCCTGAGCTTGCTCCATGGGCAGAAACAAGCCGACGATCCAATCCGCCGGCCATATCTGAGCGTAGGATTGCAATCCCACTCGGCCATTCAGTAGCGGGCCGATAGCCTCTCCCGTCCAGCCATCGAGCGCCTGGTCCAGCCAGGGATTGATGGCTGCGGTCGGGACATCCTGCATGATCAGCGAACGATCGGGATGGTGCAGAATCTTACCGGATGCCGTGGTGACCCCCGCATATCCTTCGTTGCCCAGGCGGATACGCGACAGCCGGTCGAACAAGCCGCTACTATCGAGACTTACCAGCCCCCCGACGAAACCGGAAAATTCACCCTGCTCATTATTGCGGGGGGCACCCACCAACACCATCGGCATGCCGCTGGCTCGCCCCACAAAAGGCTCGCTGACATAGGGCTGGAGTGTCCCGCGCATCATCTGGAAATATTCCAGGCTTGAAGTCGATAGACCCACTCGCCCTTCCACTACCGGCCAGTCAGCGAGAATGCGTCCCTCGGCATCTCCTATCACTATGCCTTCGAACCACTCCAGCAACGGTGCATGACGACTCAATTCGGTTCGCAACCAGCCTGGGTCGTCTCTAGGACCCAGCGAATTGGCCAGTTGCTCCATGGCTCGTATCCGATTTTCCATTTGCTGGGTGACTTCATCCGCCACCAGCGTGGATTCGTAGCGTAGATGCGCGAGATTGGTTTCATGCACCAGCGACTTGCCGAATTGCCACGCCATGCCCAGTACCAGAGCTACCACCAGCAACCAGGTAAACGCCAGCCCCAATAGAAGCCGACCTTGAAGCGTGGAAAAGAGGTGAAAGAACCTTACGCCACGATTAAAGCGCACGGGCTATCCTTTTGGATCACAAATTGTCCTTTCGCCAATATAGAAAAGCTCCTCATTTTCAGGAGACGTCACTCCAACGAGATTATCGCACACATTCTATTTCATACCCTGCCTTGTACTCTATCTCATACGTTAACTTGGAATCTCCTAATAGCCCGCCATAACCAATGGGCCGACAAGATCGTCTATCAACGCTTTGATACACATCACGGCTTGCGGCCACTAAAAAGCCGGCCCACTAAGGGCCGGCTTATCTTTACAACAGGTACTATCCGTAACGCTGTTCCAATCGGTTTTTAACCGAATTAGAACATGTAACGTGCGCCAGTGATCCAGTACACGTCATCGGTCAGGTCACCGAGGGTGACGTCACGGTCCAGAGTCGGCGCGTCAGCATCCTGAACTTCCGCGAAGACGTTGAAGTTGCTGGACACGGTGTAGTACGCACCAGCGGCCCAAGAATCACGGCTACCAGCATCATCCAAGTCAACGTTGTAGTAGTCAACGTTGAAGGCCCACTGGCCGGTGGCGTAAGAAGCACCTATACCCCAAGTGTCATAGCCGTTCTTGGAAACACCAGCGGCATTGTCTGCTCGGTCGTCGTTGTTATCACGAGTTTCGTAACCCAGACGCGCGGAGAAGGCATCGGTGAAAGCGTAGGCAGCAGTCGCGCCGTACAGCATTTCATCATTGCTATTACCGCCAGCTTCTTCCACATCGTCAACAAAGCCAAGGCCGAGGGTCAACGGGCCGGTGGCGTAACGCACACCACCCTGTGCAGCAACGGTGGTATCCTCATCCACTGCATCCTGGTTATTGGTTACGTTACCATCTGCATCCGTGGTTTCAGCGAAAGTAGTGCCACGGTTACTGTAGTGTTTAGCCTGCAGGAAGGCGGTGAAGCCGGACATTTCAGGAGTATAGTAACCGATGGAGTCGCCACGCGACTGTGTCGGGTGACCCGCAAATTCCAGGCCGCGATCGATGTAAACATCGAACGGCAGGGAAACGAATTGATTGTAAAAAGCATCGAAGTTACCGGCCTGGATAGTACCGAACTGCTTGCTCTTCAAGCCGAGGTAGCTTTGACGCGTTTCATGAAAAGCATCAAAACGATTATCGTCACCATCAGCACGGAAACGCCATTCCAGACGACCGAAACCGGTCAGATCGGAGGTGATGTCGTGGGTAAGGTTCAAGCCGAGACGGGAGTAGGCGTCGACGAAATCAGCATCGGCATTACGCTCGACACCAGTATCGGTGTACTCAGAACCGCCACCGGCGATACCCAGAGCGATACGGCCATAGATGTCCAGCTTGGTGCCGTCCTGGTCATAAACGGTAGCAGCTTGAGCGGCGGCGGTAGCGCCCATGGCACCGACGATAGCAGTCGCTAAAAGTGTCTTTTTCATGTTGAGTTTCCTTAACTAGCTTACTGTTTCGATCGTTTCCACATATCGTTTGGCGATATGCAGTCGGCTTGCCGGGCATGCTCTTTACGCCACTCTCCGGTTTTTCCCGGTGATGTGTGACATGTCCTCAACGAAGCCTTGTTATAGTCCAATGCTCGCAGGTCAAACTCTATACTGGGATTCCAGGGAACGCAATAGAAAAAAACACTGTTTTCTTACGTTCTGGCCCCCTTTCCAGGAACCAACAGACTTATTGCCGGTCTCAGCGCCCTTTGAATTTCTGCTGGAGCGCCGAAAGTTTCGCTTCCAGCGTCTGCTCGGAAGGTGACTCCTCGCCTATCGCCACTGGCTTTCGTGAATAATGTTCCCGTGTAGAATCGCCAGCGCCCCGGTGCTCGTGCCCAGAGGTTTCCTGCACAGGAGTCTCATGCATGGAAGCTTTTTGCCTAGTGGTCTTCTCCGCCCGAGAAGTCCGGGTTACCTGCCACTTCGGCTGCTCCGCCCCCTTTGGCTTGGCGGCAGCGGTCTTGCCGTCACGACGCTGGGTCTGCTCTCGTTTTTCCGCCGCGTGGCGTGCCGCTTCCTTGTCCACCTTTCCGGCGGGACGCCCCTCCAGGTCGATTCGCTCGGCGCCTTCTTTCACGGCTTTAAGATAACGGGGCAAGTTGACGTAATTAGCCAAGGTACGCCGGATCAACTTTTTCGACCAGGGCTCATGTAGCGCCAGGTCCTCGTGGATACCCACTTTCAGCGGACGGGTGTGGCCCTTGAAGAACGCCTGGGGATAGCGCTCGTACCATTGGCTCAGTAAGGCGTGGGGGGAAGGAGTCGTTGCCGCGGCAGGCTCGGGGGCAGGCGGAGGGGGAACAGAGATAGCCGTTGCATCGGTTGTCACCTCGGGGTCGATAGTCCCTGCCTCATGCTTGAATTCATGCTGCCTGGCTGTATGCGTCTCGACTTCGAACTGCTCCGACTGGGAGCGCTCCTGCAGTCGATGCTTGAGAGCGGTGTTCTCCCGCCGCAGGTCATGTAGTTCGGCATATGCCTCGTCAAGACGTCGCTCCAGGTCATCCAGCAAGTACAGTATGTTATGGGTCATCGCCGTTCCCTCTCCTTGATCCTGCCTAGCGCGACGGGTCGGTGCGCTCGTAGATCACGAAATCATAACAGAGCTGCCCTTCTGCGGGATTGCCCGCCACACGCTGGGCTTCTCGCCATTGCAATGGATCGATCGGCGGGAAATAGGCATCACCGTCGACGTCAGCATCCACCTCGGTAACATAGAGTCGCTGTGCATGAGGTAGTGTATGTTGAAAGATCTCCCCCCCGCCTATGACCATGATTTCTTCGGCGGCGTCGATGGTGGCCTGTTGATCGGCCAAGGCCATGGCCGCATCAAGGTCGTGGAACACCCGTGTACCGGGAGCTTGGAAATCGGTGTCCGTGGTCACCACGATGTTGAGCCGTCCGGGAAGCGCCCTGCCAATGGAGACGAATGTTTTCCTTCCCATGATCATGGGCTTGCCCTGAGTCATACGCTTGAAGAACTTGAGATCCTCGGGCAGATACCAAGGCAGCTTGCCATCCACGCCGATAACCCGGTTACGCGACATGGCGACGATCATGGCGATAGGCACCAAAGTATCGGCGCTGGAAGTTTTCTGGTTCATACCGCCACCTTGGCCTTGATATGAGGATGGGGGTCGTAGTCGAGGATATTGATATCCTCGAAACGAAAGTCGGTCACGTCTTCAGCGCTGCCGCAAAGCTCGAGGCGAGGCGGCGCCTTCGGAGTACGAGAGAGCTGCACTTGCGCCTGCTCCAGGTGATTATTGTAGAGGTGCGCATCGCCCAAGGTGTGAACGAACTCTCCCGGCTCGAGCCCGGTGACCTTCGCCACCATGCTCAGCAGCAGCGCATAGCTGGCGATATTGAAGGGAACCCCCAGGAAGATATCCGCGCTGCGCTGGTAGAGCTGGCAGGAGAGTTTGCCCTTCGCCACGTAGAACTGGAACAGGCAATGGCACGGCGGCAGCTGCATATCGTCGACCTGGGCCGGGTTCCAGGCGGAAACGATCAAGCGGCGCGACTGGGGATTGTGGCGAATCTGCTCTATCACCTTGGCGATCTGATCGACGTGGCCGCCCTTGGGGTCCGGCCAGCTACGCCACTGATAACCGTAGACCGGCCCCAGTTCACCATTCGCATCGGCCCACTCGTCCCAGATACGCACACCGTTTTCCTGCAGGTAGGCAATATTGGTATCGCCGCGCAGAAACCACAGTAGCTCATGGATGATGGAGCGTAAATGCAGCTTCTTGGTGGTCAGCAGCGGAAATCCCCGGCCCAGATCGAAGCGCATCTGGTAGCCAAAGATCGACCGCGTACCCACTCCCGTGCGGTCGCCACGTTCGACACCGTGCTCGAGCACGGTACGCATCAAATCCAGGTAGGGTTGCTCCAGGGCAGGCGAGTTATCAGCGATCACGAGGCATCCACAAAAAATTGGTGGTCGGTATTGCGGCTAGTTTACGCTGCCTGTCCCGGGACGGCCATCGACAGGCTGCTTTCGAGACCAGACTACTAAAGCCAAACCCAGGGCGATCATCGGCAGCGTCAGCAGCATGCCCATCGTTAGCCAGCCGAAGGCGATGAAGCCGATATGGGCATCTGGCAGGCGCACGAACTCGACCATGAAGCGGAACAAGCCGTAGAGAAGGAGAAACAGCCCCGACACTAGACCACGTGCGCGCGGCTTGGCACTCACCCACCACAGGATAACGAACAGGACGAGCCCTTCCAGCAGCGCTTCGTAAAGGGCCGAAGGGTGACGGGGCTGGGGTCCCATGCCCGGAAACGGCATCCCCCAGGGCAGATCGGTCACCCGCCCAGGAAGCTCCCTATTGATGAAGTTGCCGATCCGGCCCGCACCCAAACCAATCGGCACCAGCGGCGCGATGAAATCGGTCAGGGTAAAGAAGGCCAGATGCTTCTTGCGGGCGAAATAAAACGTGGCCAGCAACACGCCAAGCAACCCGCCATGGAAGCTCATGCCACCATCCCAGATACGCACGATCCACAGCGGATCGGCGAGCCACTGCTCCAAGCCATAGAACAAGGCATAGCCCAGGCGGCCGCCGGCTACCACCCCGATGGCGGTATAGAACAGAAAGTCGCCGATGTCTTCACTGGTCAGGCCGATGCGCGGCGCACGCCGACAGCCAAGCCACCAGGCGGAAACGAAACCGACGACATACATCAATCCATACCAATGTACCTGCAACGGTCCCAGGGAGATGGCGATCGGGTCAATATCGGGATAATCCAAGGTCTCTTACTCACTTTTTCAGGTTATGGGCGCGCTTGGCAAAACGCTGCGATCGGAAGAATGACGCGGCCGGTGCAGGCGCCCATGAGCGTATTCAGATTCTGGTCATCACGCCAGCAGGAAACGCACCCCCACCACGGCCAACAAGGTGGCGAAGGCCAACCGTAACAGGCGGGCGGGAAGCCGATGCGCCAGTTTCACTCCTAGACGCGCAAACGGCACACTGGTGACGACGATACCCAGCACCGCCGGCCACATGACGAACCCCGTGGTCCACCCGGGAAGCAGCGGATGCTGCCAGCCCACCACCATGAATGTCAGTGCGCCGAACAGCGCGATGGGAAAGCCACACGCCGCCGATGTTCCCACCGCCTGGGTCATGCTGGCGCCGCAACGCGATAGCCACGGCACCGCCAGCGTGCCACCGCCGATGCCGAACAGTGCGGAAATACCACCGATAACGGTGCCGGCAACGGCCATGCCCACCCTGCCCGGCGTCTTGGCGCCATGCTTGGGGGCAAGGCCCAACGCCATCTTCAGCGCCACCAGCAGCACAAACACCCCGAACAAGGCTCCCAGCAGCGTACCCGACAGCGAACCGGCAACGAACACGCCTGCGATAGCCCCCAGCATCAAGCCCGGCAGAAGCGCCAGGAACCAGGGCATGTACACGCTGCCACGCCGATAATGGCCCAGGGCGGAAGAAGCGCCCGTCACCACGATGGTAGCCAGGGAGGTACCGACCGCCACGTGCATGACGATCTCGTCGCGCACCCCTTGCAGGCCGAATGCCAGGACCAGGGCAGGAACGATGATCAACCCGCCGCCCACGCCGAACAAGCCCGCCATCGTCCCGGCGGCGGCCCCCAGGCCCAGATATCCGGCCAACGTCAATACATCGTTCATGCTTGGGGAGTCTCCTTGTCCTTTGCGGGGAACCACTTTTCGACCATCTGCAGCAATGCCTGAGGCTGGTAGGGCTTGGCCAGCAGGTCATCCAGCCCCGCCTCCCGGCACTGTTCACGTCCAGCCTGGTCGATATTGGCGGTAAGCGCGACCAGTATGCTGCTCCTGCGACCCGACGCTTGCTCCGCAGCGCGCCACAGGCGGCTGGTTTGCATGCCATCCATGCTGGGCATGAAGATATCCATGAATACCAGGTCGAAATGGGTACTTTTTTGTCGTTCCAGCGCCTGATAGCCACTGGTGACGCTATCCACTTCGAACCCCTGGCGCTCCAGCAACTGACGCGCCAACATGAGGTTCACCGGCCCATCGTCCACTACCAGCAACTTCAATCTACCGCGGCCAGCCTGGGGAGCGATGATCGGCTCCTTGCTCGCGCGGGGCGCTGCCGCAGCCGACGGCGTTTCCATCGTCCCGGCATTGTCATCGCCCAGACTGGAAAGCAGCATGCTGATATCAGCAAGTTGAGCGCGCATATGCAACACCATCTGGCGGCACTCTTCAGCGAGATCCTGTTGCTCCCTCCCCTCCAAGTACTCCATCAACTTGTCGATCTCGCCTTGCAGCACGGAAAGATACCCCGTTTTCAAGCGCGACTCCTCTCGCGCTCGCTCACGGCCGGCGAGGACCTGCTCCAATTGGTGTTGGTGTTGCTGTATATCGCTGAGCAAAGCCTGTTCCTTGCCCTGCCCCGATTGAGCCGATGCCACTAAGGGGATAACTTCCATCAGCTCCCTCAGGCTCTTGCTGATATTTCTCAGGCGCTCGAGGGGCTCTGCAGCGGCAGGGGTGAACGAGGACTCCAGCACGTTTGGCGCATCTTGGCGTTGCCGCCTCAGCTCACTCATCATCTGCTCCAGCTCCAGGAGCTCATGATTAAACTGGTCCTCTTGTCGCTTGAGCCGTGCGCCCAGCAGGACGAGAAAAGCCCACATATTGAGACCGGTACCCAACAACAACAACAGCATCATACCGCCGGCCGTAGACCAGGAAACGTATAGCGGCATCGTCCACCACATCACCATTCCTACCAGCAAGCACAACAGTACCAGAACGAATTGTGCCAGCAGCAACGGCCACAATACCGGCCATATAACCCGTTCCCAGATACGTTTCTTGCGGAGTTCATGAGGCATGACGAGCCTTCCTGTTGGCTTGACGAATGTGGTCAGCGCCTATATTCATGACACGACATTACCGCAAAAGAGCGGCATATTTCATACTTTATGGCTCAGGAGGACTTAGTGTAAAAGCACCTATGATTCGACTATCCGATATGCGTCCAGTCAAATGTATTTATCCAGCCTATATGAGAGAGCCGGTATGTGCCTGATCGCCTTTTCCTGGCAGCCGGGGGACGCCACGCCCTTGCGCTTGATCGCCAACCGTGACGAACTGCATGCACGTCCCGCGGCCCCTCTGGCTACCTGGTCCGACGCCCCTCACCTGGTGGGTGGCCGTGACCTGGAAGCGGGAGGCACCTGGCTCGCAGTAAACCGCAACGGACGTATCGCCGCCCTGACCAACGTTCGTGACCCAAGCCTGATCATGCCCGCCACCACGCCCAGCCGCGGCGCATTGGTCAGGGAGGCACTGGAGCACCCGCACCTGAAACAGTGGCTGCACGAGTTGGCCGATGGAGCGGCCCTGCAGTACGCCGGGTTCAACCTGTTGGTACGAGAAGCCAACCAGCTGTGGCATTTATACCGTGGGCGCGAACGTACCCATCTAAGCCGTGTCACTCCCGGTATTCACGGACTTTCCAATGCCGATCTCGATACCGCCTGGCCCAAACTGATTCGGGCGCGCCAAGCCTTGTCCCGTGATAACGTCTCCGGCTGGCCATGTGCCTCGCTCGACGCCATGCACGATGTGCGTACCGCCTCCCCCCAGGCCCTGCCCGACACCGGGGTCGGCAAGGAGCTGGAGCTACGTCTGTCGGCGGCGTTCATCCTCGGCGAGGTCTACGGCACTCGCGCCACCACCTGGCTCAGCCTGACTGCCGACGGCAAGTTGTCCATCAGCGAACAGCGCTTCGCCGAGCAAGGTCGTGCCAATGGAGAAACCCATCTGGAACTGCAGGTCCCGGCATAGCCATTGGCCTTTCGTCTTTTTGAGTGACAATTCAATCTCGGGGCGGCATAAGATGCGAAAGCTGCCACTCGTCCATGCGTGCCTCGAGATGCTGGTGTACCTGGGTCGGTGTGGCCAAGCGCAGGACTTCATTCAACAACTGCTGTGCGTCGGCCAAGGTCACCCGCCGTATCGCGGCGCGGACCTTGGGTAGGCTGGGCGCATTCATCGACAAACTGGTAAATCCCATCGCCATCAGCAGCAGGGCGCCGCCGGGGTCACCTGCCAACTCACCGCATAATGAAATAGGACGGCCAAGCCGCCTGGCATCACGCGAGAGCTCGTCCAGGGCAGACAGAACCGCTGGATGCAGGGCATCGTAGAGACCCGAGACTCTCGGATTGTTACGATCCACCGCCAGCAGATACTGAGTCAGGTCGTTGCTGCCCACCGAGAAGAAATCCACCCGTTCGGCGAGTGCATCCATCTGATAGATGGTCGCCGGGACTTCGACCATGACCCCCACCGGTGGCCGCTCGACCCGGACGCCCTCCTCGCCCAGCTCGATGATCGCCCTGTCCAGAAGTTTCAGCGCTTCATCCACCTCTTCCACATTAGTGATCATAGGCAGCAGCACGTAGAGGTTATCCAGTTCGCGAGAGGCCCTCAACATGGCGCGCAACTGCACCATCAATACCTCGGGATGATCCAGTGTGACCCGCATGCCCCGCCAACCCAGAAACGGATTGGCTTCATCGATGGGAAAATAGGGCAGATCCTTGTCACCGCCGATATCCAGGGTACGCATCACTACCGGCAAGGGCGAGAAGCTCTCCAGCTGCTCCCGATACAGCCGCGTCTGCTCCTTTTCGCCGGGGAAGCGCTCGGTGATCATGAAGGGAACTTCGGTGCGATACAGCCCGACACCACTGATGCGGTTCTTGAGCTGGGCCGTGGCCTCCACCGCCAATCCGGTATTGACCATGAGCGGCATGGCGTGCTCATCTGGCGTTTCGCTGGGCAGGTCCTGTTCGTATTCGAGCAGCTCGCTCAAGGCCCGCTCTTCGGCGATCAAGCTTTCGTAGCGAGTCTTGAGTTCCGCCACTGGACGCACGAACAACCGCCCCCGATGACCATCCAGTACCACGGGCGCTCCCGAGAGACGCGGCAAGGGCAAATCGACCATTCCCAGTACCGTGGGTATCCCCATGGCACGGGCCACGATCGCCACATGCGAGGTGCTCGACCCACGCACCGACACCAGGCCAACCAGCTTGTCGCGGGGCACTTCCCCCAGCATGGCCACACTGATCTCATCACCCACTAGAATGGTGTTGTCTGGATAGGCTTCGGGAGTCGTGGGTGTGTCTTCCTGCAAATGGGCCAGAACACGGCGTCCTAGGTCGCGGATATCCGCCGCCCGCTCACGCAGGTAATCATCGTCGACACGCTCGAGATACTGCACATGCCGACGCACCACATCCGCCAGCGCCCCCGGCGCCCACTGGCCTTCGCGAATGCGTTTTTCTACCTCCTTCGACAAAGCGGCTTCGCCCAGCATCTGCTGGTAAACGTCGAAAAGCGCCAGTTCCTGGGTCGAGATGCGATTCACCAGACGTTCGGCGGCGGCACGGATTTCTTCCTGAGTGCGGCCAATCGCCTCCTTGAGCCTGGCGATCTCGAACTCGACGTCGCTGGGTACCAGGTCCGGTACGCTATTCAAGTCCGCCGGCGCGGCGATGACCACTGCCTCGCCAATCGCCATACCCGGCGAAGCCGCCACCCCGGTGAACATGGCCTGCCCACCGGCCAGGGCCGGGCGCGTCAGATTACCGGTGGCCAGGGCATGGGCCAGCACCCCCGCCAGCTGGGCCGCCATAGTGACCAGGAACGCCTCGTCCTCATCATCGTAACGGCGCTTTTCGGCCTGCTGAACGACCAGAACGCCGAGCATCCGTCGCTGATGAATGATCGGCACGCCGAGGAAACTGGAGTAACGCTCCTCCCCGGTGGCTTCGAAATAGCGAAAGTGCGGGTTGGCCTGGGCATCTTCCAGATTCAAGGGCTCGCTGCGCTGGGCCACACGGCCTACCAGACCCTCACCCACCGGCAATATCACATTGCCCACCGCCTGGGTGCGCAGGCCGATGGTCTCCATCAGTACCAGGGATTCCAGTGTCTTGTCGTACAGGTAGAACGAACACACATCGGTGCGCATCGCCTTGCGAATACGGCGCACCATGGTGGATAGCGCAGCGTTCAGGTTGCGCGCCCCGTTGACCTCCTGGATCACGCGACGCAGCACCTCGAGCATCGATGTCTTCTTGTTCATGTTGGTCAGCCTCGCTGCAGCGTCGTCATTCTTCCCCCTGAGCCAGTCGCTGTACGCGCGGCAGCAGTTCACGCAGCGCTCGCCGGTAGACCTCCCGCTTGAACGGCACGACCTGGCCCAACGGATACCAGTAGCTGACCCAGCGCCAGCCATCGAACTCCGGCTTGGGAGTCGCCGTCATGCAGATGCGGCTCTCCTGGCAGCGAATCCTGAGCAAGAACCACTTCTGCTTCTGACCGATACATACCGGCCGTGAATGTGTGCGAATCATGCGTCGTGGCAGGCGATAGCGTAACCATCCCCTAGTGCAGGCAATAATATCGACATCGTCGACCGTCAAGCCGATTTCTTCGTAAAGCTCACGAAAAAGTGCTTCTTGCGGTGTCTCGCTTGCCTTGATGCCTCCCTGGGGAAACTGCCATGCATTCTGTCCCACCCGACGCGCCCAAAGCAGTTGCCCCTCGGGGTTGGCAATGATGATGCCAACATTGGGGCGAAAGCCGTCTGCGTCGATCACGGGCATATCACCTTATAAAATTTCAATTACCCCCATTTTTCCACAAGGCGATCAACCCCATCAATATAATCCGGCTCTGGAGCGCAAACGCGTTGGTTCGGGCGTCTCGCCAAGCGGTGGGAATAGCTCCGCGACTCTGCGATAATCCGCCCCGCTTTCGGCGCGACGCCTCACGTCGTCGTGCAACCGATTAACGATATTCATCCACGATATCCAACAACGACATCCACGATAACCAA
Organism: Halomonas sp. Bachu 37; assembly: GCF_039691755.1. Classification (NCBI taxonomy): domain Bacteria; kingdom Pseudomonadati; phylum Pseudomonadota; class Gammaproteobacteria; order Oceanospirillales; family Halomonadaceae; genus Halomonas; species Halomonas kashgarensis. The sequence goes on from NZ_CP137552.1 coordinate 1,620,225, forward strand.
CAACGAAAAGGGGAACGCCGTGAGCCTGGCGATTTTCGATCTGGACAATACGCTACTCTCCATCGACAGCGATCATGCCTGGGGCGAGTTTCTGCTGGAACAGGGCGCCGTGGACCCTGTGGCCTACCGCGAAGCCAACGAGCGCTTCATGGCCGACTATGCCGCCGGCACGCTGGATATCGACGCCTTTCTCGCCGTGGCCCTGAAACCGCTGGCCGACAATACTCCCGAGCAGTTGGCCGCTTGGCACCAGCAGTTCATGGCCGGCAAGATCGAACCCAACATCCTGCCCAAGGCCGAAGAGCTGCTGGCACGCCATCGCACGCGGGGCGACACGCTGTTGATCATCACCGCCACCAATCGTTTCATTACCGGTCCCATCGCCGAACGCCTGGGCGTGGATCACCTCATCGCCGTCGAGCCGCATATCGAAAACGGTCACTACAGCGGCAAGGTCAGCGGCATTCCCAGTTACCGGGAAGGCAAGGTCCAGCGCCTGGAACAGTGGCTGGAAGAACAGGACGAAGTCATGGATGGCGCCTGGTTCTACAGCGACTCGCACAATGACATCCCGCTGCTGGAAAAGGTGGAACACCCCGTCGCCGTCGACCCCGACGACACCCTGCGCAAGGTCGCCGAAGATCGTCACTGGCGCATCATGAGCCTACGTGGCTGAGCCCGATCATCAGGTCGTTGAGCCGATAGCCAGACAAGAAAAACCCCACAAGCGATACTTGTGGGGTTTTGCGTTTACCCGGGGGAACCGGTGGCACGTTTAGCCGAGCAGGTGCTCGACCGCGGCACGCTCTTCACGCAGTTCCTTCTCGGTCGCTTTCATCTTCTCTTCGCTGAAGGCGTCAATTTCGAAGCCTTGGACGATTTCGTACTTGCCGCCCTGGCAACGTACCGGGTAGGAGTAGATGATGCCTTCTTCGATGCCGTAGCTGCCGTCGGAAGGAATCGCCATGCTGACGATGCCCTTGGAACCCAATGCCCAGTCGTGCATGTGGTCGATGGCGGAAGACGCCGCCGAGGCAGCGGAAGACGCGCCGCGCGCCTTGATGATCGCCGCGCCGCGCTGCTGCACGGTGGGGATGAAGTCGTTTTCGTACCAGTCACGCTCGACCAGGTCGAACGCTGCCTTGCCGTCGACCTTGCACTGGGCCAGATCCGGATACTGGGTAGCACTGTGGTTGCCCCAGATGATCATGTTTTCGACGTCGGTGACGTGCTTGCCGGTTTTCTGGGCCAGCTGGGTCAGGGCGCGGTTGTGGTCCAGGCGAGTCATCGCGGTGAACTGGCCCGCATCGAGATCCGGCGCGTTGCAGGAAGCGATCAGCGCGTTGGTGTTGGCCGGGTTGCCCACGACCAGCACTTTCACGTCACGGCTGGCGTGATCGTTCAGCGCCTTGCCCTGCACCGAGAAGATCGCCGCGTTGGCTTCCAGCAGATCCTTGCGCTCCATGCCCGGGCCACGCGGACGCGCGCCTACCAGCAGGGCGAAGTCGGCATCCTTGAACGCGACATTGGGGTCGTCGGTGGCAACGATATCCTGCACCAGCGGGAAGGCGCAGTCGTTGACTTCCATCACCACGCCGTTCAGCGCGTCCATGGCCTGCGGGATTTCCAGCAACTGGAGAATGACGGGCTGATCCGGCCCCAGCATGTCGCCAGCGGCGATGCGGAAAATGAGAGAGTAGCTGATCTGGCCGGCACCGCCGGTAATCGCAATACGTACGGGATCTTTCATCATCGCTCCTTGGTGGTTCGCCTAGTGTAGGTTCTTGCCTGTGGGTGGGTCGACAGAACTCGAGACGCCAAGATGTTATGCCCAGTGGTACAAAAACTCAATCAGACATGAGGCTATTCCCGAGCTTCGCCGCGGCCCGCCGCTCGCTGAAAGAGTCGAGTTGCGCTATGGTGTGACCGGGCCGCAACCTCCTCCCCTGCTTGTGTTGATATGGACATGGACCCCCATGCGAAGAATCCCCTTTTCTTATGCCCTGGCCAGTCTGCTGGTACTGGTTCTAGCGATATGGCTCGCCTTCGGTAATTTCCAGCGTTTCCAGTCCACACCACCGGATGCCTCCCCCCGCAGCGAAGCGGGGCCGAGGGTCGAAGTCGTCGTGCAGCAGAGTACCCCATTCATTCCTCAGCAGGTCGTCCAGGGCCAGCTGACTGCCGAGCGCGAAACCACCCTGCGCGCCAATGTCGCCGGTTTCGTGGAACAAAAGCCGGTAGCGCAAGGCAGCCGTGTCGAGGCAGGCGATACGCTACTGGTGCTGGATAACGATGCTCTCTCCGAGCGCCTGAAGCAGGCACGCGACGAATTGGCGGTGGCCGAGGCGGAATATAGCGGGGCACGCAGCCTGCGCCAGCGCGAACTCATTTCGCAGCCAGAACTTCTGCGTTTGCAGAGCGCACTGAGCGCCAGCGCCGCTTCGGTGGCTCAATTGGAGAATCAGCTGGAAGATAGCCGCCCCACGGCTCCTTTCGCGGGTGTACTGGACCGCGTCCAGGTGGAGCTGGGCGACCTGCTGCAACCCGGCGAGGAGTGGGGGCGGCTGGTGGACGACCGGCGTCTGACGGGTGTGGCCTGGGTTTCCCAACAGCAGGTGGGTGAGTTGAGCGTCGGCCTGCCCGTGACCGCGCGGCTGCTCAACGGCGATCACATCGAGGGGGAGTTGACCCATATCAGCAGTCGTGCCGATGAATCCACACGCAGCTTTTATATCGAAGCGACGCTTGACAACCCCACCAACAAGCGCTTGGCGGGCGGCAGTGCCGAACTGACGATCACCCTGCCGCCCCGCCAGGTACACACGTTTTCACCGGCACTGCTCAGCCTGGATGGCGAAGGCCGGTTGACGGTCAAGCATCTGGATGACGACGACCAGGTGCGCCAGAGCGCCGTCGAGCTCATCAGTGCCGACACGCAACGCGCCTACGTGGCGGGGCTTCCCGATCCGCTGCGTTTGATTACGCTGGGGGCGGGCATGGTGGAAAGAGGGCAGACGGTATCCCCTGTCCCCGCTGAAGAGGCGACAATTTCCCAATCTCCGAACGGTCAGGATAGCGTGCATGCGCCAGTTGATTGACGCGGCACTAGCCCACTCCCGTACGACGTTGCTGCTGTTGGTGAGCTTGCTGCTGGCGGGTACCGCCGCCTGGCAGATGATTCCCAAGGAGGCCAACCCCGACGTCACCATTCCCATGATCTATGTCTCGCTGTCGCTGGAAGGGGTCAGCCCCGAAGATGGCGAGCGGCTGCTGATTCGTCCCATGGAACAGGAACTTCGCGGTATAGAAGGGCTGCGCAAGTTCACCGCACAGTCCAGCGAGGGCCATGGCTCCATTACTTTGGAATTCGATGCCGGTTTCGACCCCGACGCCGCGCTTACCGACGTGCGCGACCGCGTGGATATCGCCCGCAGTGAGTTGCCTTCCGAAGCCGACGAGCCGCGCGTGATGGAAGTCAATGTCTCGGAGTTTCCGGCACTGACCATCGGCCTTTCGGGGCAGCTGAATACCCGCGAGCGGATGTCCATCGCCCGGCAGCTGCAGGAGGAGATCGAAGGCATCGCCGATGTGCTGGAAGTCGATATCGCCGGCGAGCGGGAGGACATGCTGGAAATCGTCGTCGACCCGCTGGTACTCGAAAGTTACGGCATCGACTTCGATACGTTGTTCAACCAGGTCTCGCGCAACAATCGCCTGGTGGCGGCGGGCAGCCTGGATACCGGCGCCGGGCGTCTGGCGCTGAAAGTCCCCGGCATCATCGAATCCCTTGAAGACGTCATGAACATGCCGATCAAGGTCGAGGGCGACCAGGTGGTGACCTTTGGCGATGTCGCCTGGATCAATCCCACCTACAAGGACCCCGAAGGCTTTGCCCGCATCGATGACCAACCCGCCGTGGTACTGGAAATATCCAAACGCGCCGGGGCCAATATCATCGCCACCATCGACGCCGTACGCGAACGCCTGGCCCAGGCGGACGATATGCTGCCCGAAGAGTTGCAGATCACCACGATTCTGGATGAGTCGACGACCGTCGAAAACATGCTCTCTGAGCTTTTGAATAACGTGCTGACTGCCGTGGTGCTGGTACTGATCGTGGTAGTCGCGGTGATGGGCTGGCGCATGGCGCTGCTGGTGGGACTTACCATTCCCGGTGCTTTCCTCACCGGCATCCTGCTGATCTGGGCGTTTGGTTTCACGCTCAACATTGTGGTGCTGTTTGCGCTGATTCTGGTGGCGGGAATGCTGGTGGATGGCGCCATCGTGGTCAGCGAGCTTGCCGACCGCCACCTGCGCGACGGTGAGCCACCTCATCAGGCATGGCTTAACGCCGCCTCGCGCATGAGCTGGCCGGTCATCGCCTCTACCGCCACCACACTGGCGGTATTCGTGCCTTTGCTGTTCTGGCCCGGCGTGGTGGGCCAGTTCATGAAATACCTGCCGGCCACGGTGATCTTGTGTCTTCTGGCGTCATTGGCCATGGCGCTGGTGTTCCTGCCCGCCCTGGGTCGCTTGTTTACCCGCACGGCCACTGCGACTAACGGTGCCGATACAGGCGATACCGCCACGTCATTCGGGCGCGGCTACCGTCATTTATTGGCCAGATTGCTCAAGCATCCGGCCTGGGTGCTGCTGATCGCCGTGTTATTGATGGTGCTGCTGTACACCGGCTACGCCCGCTTCAATCACGGTATCGACTTCTTTCCCAATGTCGAGCCCGAAAGTGCCCAGGTACTCGTGCGCGCCCGCGGCGATTTCTCTGCCGCGGAGACCGACGCCATCGTGCAGCGCGTGGAAGCCAAATTATCGGGCATGAGCGAAGTCAGGGCGTTGTATGCTCGCTCTTTTGCCGTGCCCAACGAACAGATGGGCAACGACGTGATCGGCATGCTGCAATTTCAGTTCATCGATTGGCATCAACGCCGCCCCGCCCGCGCCATCCTGGCCGACATGGCCGAGCGCGCCCGCGATATTCCCGGCATCACGCTGGAGTTCCAGGAACAGGAAATGGGCCCCGGCGGGGGCAAGCCTATCGTGCTCGAAGTCAGCGCCACCGATCCCGCCGTCGCCGATGCGGGAGTCAACCAACTGAACCAGTGGATGCGCGATCTGGGCGGTTTCGTCGATATCCAGGATAACCGCAGCCTGCCGGGCGTGGAGTGGCGAGTTAACGTGGATCGCGAAGCCGCGGCGCGCATGGGCACCGACGTAACGACCATCGGCAGCGCGGTACAACTGCTCACCACCGGCCTTCAGGTCGCAAGCTACCGCCCACCGCAAGTCAGTGACGAAGTGGATATTCGTGTGCGCTTGCCGCAGCACTGGCGCTCACTCGATCAACTGGAACGTCTCACCATCAACACCCAGCGGGGCCAGGTGCCGATCTCGCACTTCGTGACTCTGACCCCGGCGCCGAAGGTGGGTACGCTCAACCGTATCGATGGTCGGCGCGCCATTACCATCGAGGCCGATCTCGCCCCCGGTTTTCTCGCCGACGAGCGGTTGAGCGCACTATTCGAGGCCAGTGGCGACAGCTTGCCGGACGGCTTGATGGTCAATGTCGCCGGCGAGCAGGAAGACCAGCAGGAGTCGATGCAGTTCCTGGTGACCGCGTTCCTGGTCGCCATCGGCTTGATGGCGCTGATTCTGGTGACCCAGTTCAATAGCTTCTACCAGGCGGGCCTGGTGCTTTCGGCAATCGTATTTTCCACGGCCGGGGTACTGATGGGGTTGCTCATCACCGGTCAGGCTTTCGGGATCGTCATGGTGGGAATGGGGATAATTGCTCTGGCGGGGATCGTGGTAAACAACAATATCGTCTTGATCGATACCTTCAACGAGTTGCGTGGCGAGGGCATGGCGCCTGGCGACGCCGCGCTGGAGGCGGGTTGTCTGCGCCTGCGTCCCGTGCTGCTCACGGCGATTACCACAGTGCTCGGCTTGATGCCGATGGTGCTGGGCATCAATGTCGACCTGTTCACCCCCGCGCTGGGCTTCAGTGCCCCTTCCGCGCAGTGGTGGACGCAGATGTCCAGCGCCATAGCCGGCGGGCTTACCTTTGCTACCGTCCTGACGCTGCTGCTCACCCCGTGCATGCTGGTACTGGGCAGCAAGGCAAAACGGCGCCCTTAGGCGCCGTTAATTTGCTAGAACCACAGCATCGTATCCAGCCCTCTGCGGGGGCGCTATGAACCCGTCCTTGGGCGCTAAATTCGCCATCCTTGGCGAATAACCCCCGCTTCAGGCTGATTCCGATCCTGTGTTGGGCAATGTTTCAATTTGCCGACTAGATTTTCCACTAACCAAACGGCGCCCTTAGGCGCCGTTCGTCTATTTGTATTTGTATAAAGCCAATTCGAATACGGTTTGTTCGGGGGTAGCCTTCGCTGGGCTGGAAGACGTTTATTACTATTCTAAGGCTCGATGGGCGTCCAAGGCTCAGACCGAGGGACGGGCCGCTGCTGCCGGTGCGGGGGGAGTATGCGCTGCATGCAACCGAGCAATCAACTGATCCTCCAGAGCGAAACGCTCGGTCAATCCTTTCGCCAGGCGGTCCACCCAAGCGGGCAGACGGTGCATGTACTGCTCGCATTTCACCGTGGTGGCGTATTCGGTATCGAACTCCAGCACCATCTGCGTCGACAGCTCCAAACGCTCGAGCAGTTTTTCCGCTATCGTCAATGCCTGGTCATCATCGAAGGCACGCGCTTCTTCCGCCAACTGCGGATAGATTTCAAAGTGACCGGCACTGATGTAGTCCATCAATAACTGGCTAAAACCATCGATGCTCGGTTTTTCCACTTTTTCCAGCTCCGCATCGCAGGTTTCCTTGAGTTCAAGAAAACCCACCAGCAGCTCCCGGCGCTGCTCCAGCCAGCGGTCAATCAGCGTATGCACGCCCCCCCAGCGCTCCTGGGCGCTTTTACAATTCTCGAGCATGGGGTCTCTCCTTGCTGTTGCCAGACTAATTGATGGCGTAATTCGCCTTTTCGATTCCCGCCGTCACTCCCGACAACGGTCCACTAACGACGGCTTACAGCCTGCCAGACAATTGCCAACGGGGCCAGAGCCAATAACAAAAAACCGATCAAGGTCCACGCAGGCAGCGTGATTCCCAGAAACAGGAAATCGATCTCGGCGCACTCCCCCGAGCCGGTAAGCACCATCGCCACGACTTCCTGGAACGGCAGGATATCCATCATGTAGTCCAGCCCCGGTCCGCAGCTCGGCACTTCATCGGCGGGCAGGGTCTGCAGCCAGACGTGGCGCCCGGCGACAAACGCGCCGCCGCCCACCGTCAACAGGCCCAGCACGCCGTAGATCGCTCGCCCGACGCGCCCGGCCGGGTTGTGTATTGCCGCCACCAGCAGCACGACAGCGGTGGCGATCACCCCGACACGCTGAAAAATGCACAACGGACACGGCTCCAGCCCCGCGATATGCTCGAGGCCCAGCGCCACCGCCATCATCAACACACAAAAACCGAAGCCCGCCAGCGCCAAGGGGCGCAGCGCTACCGGACGAAGAGAGGACGTCATGAATTCGCTCCGCTATCCAGAGCGCTCAACGATCGAGATTCCCGAGCCTGACTGAAGTAGACCTCGAGGAATTCAGCGAAGGATTGCGTATCCCCCTGCTCGATATCGCGTTGCTGCTGATGCGAGGTCTCGACCAATTGCGTCAGCAGGGCCTCCCGCGCCCGCGGTATGGGCTCGTTCGCCAGCGCTGCCGCCTGCTCCTTGGCCAGCGCCAGCATGGCGTCACTCAGGGATTCGCCGTTTTCCTGCAAACGAGCCAGCAGACGTCCGGATGGCGTCAACCCCGGGTCTTCAAGCATCCCTTCGAGCTCGTTCAGCGCATCGGCGTGGGGCGAGCCCTCCTCCATGGCATCCAGCAAGCGGGCAACGTCGCGCATCTCGGTAAAGATCCTTCCCCCCCACTGGGCCAACTTGAGCGTGGTGCCGTTATCCACCAGCTCGAGTGCGGGGTCGCGTCCCCGTTCCACCACCAGGCGACGGTTATCGTCAAGGCGATCGCACTCTTCGTCGCTGATCCACGGACTTTCGCTCAGCAGGCACCACATCAGGAAGGTATCGACGAAACGCATCTGGGTTTCGGTGACCCCCAGCGGATCGAAGGGGTTGAGGTCCAGACAACGCACCTCGATATACTCCACTCCCCGCGCCTCGAGTGCCTGGCTCGGCGTTTCATTGTGTTTGGCCACGCGCTTGGGGCGGATATCGCTGTAGTACTCGTTCTCGATCTGCAGGATATTGGCGTTGAGCTGGCGCCAGTCCCCCTCTTCGTTCACTCCCAGCACCTGATAGTCCGGCCACGGACTCGAGATCGCATGACGCAGGGTATTGACGTAGTTGGAGAGCGAGTTGAAGCAGATCTTCAGCTGCTCCTGGACCTTGTTCTGATAGCCCAGGTCCGACATGCGCAAGGTCGTGGCATAGGGCGCGTAGTAGGTCTCGGCATCCAGTTCCTTGAGTTTTGCCGGCACCTTGCCCCCGGCCAGGAAACTCTTGTCGATTGCCGGAGACGCCCCGAACAGGTAAAGCAGCAACCAGCTATGGCGGCGGAAATTGCGGATCAGACCGAAATAGCGCGACGAGCGATAGTCGTTGAAAGGCGTGTCGGTCACGCCGTCCAGCTCGCGCAGGGCCTGCCACATGTCATCGGCCAGCGACACATTGTAGTGAACCCCCGCAATCGCCTGCATGATCCGCCCGTAACGTATATCCAAGCCCTTGCGGTAGACGTGCTTCATCGTCCCCACGTTGGAAGTGCCGTAGTCGGCGATGGGAACGCTATCGTTGCCCGATAGCCGCGCCGGCATGCTGCCGGGCCAGATCAACTCATTTCCCAGGTGGCGGTAGCTGAAGCGGTGCAGGTCGTTGAGAAACGCCAGCGCATCACTCGGCCGGGTATAGACCGGCGTAATGTACTCCAGCAATGCCTCGGAATAATCCGTGGTGATATGCGGATGGGTAAGCTTGGAACCCAACGCCCACGGGTGCGGCGTCTGTGACACGTGGCCTTGCGGGTCAACGCGCAGCCCCTCCTTTTCCAGACCGCGACGCAAGCGGCTGATTCGCCCCTGGCGAGCGGGAACCATCAGCCGCTCGACCATGGCGGAAAGAGAGCTGGAGGCGGCTTGGCTTCCTTGCGCGGCTTGTGAACCTGAAGAGGAAATTGAATCAGGCAAGGCGAACGCTCCTTGTCAGGGAGGCCCGTCTCGCGGGCCTGTATGAAAACAGACGGCCATGCCGTAGAAACGCAGCATATGGCGACCTTGAGGAAAGTTTCAAGACAGCCATCCTCAGTTGTCCCGGCGAGCCTTGAGCAAGGCGGCACCCAGTGCGCCCACCGGCGCCGCGGCCTCGCTGCGTCCCTTTTGCTGCTGCGGGCGGGATTTACGTACCGGGGCCGAGGCCGCCGAACGCGACGGTTTTTCGCTGCCGGCCGCCTCGGGGGTGTCATCGAGGCGCATGGAAAGTCCGACACGCTTGAGCGGGATATCGACGCTCATCACCTTGACCTTGACGATATCTCCCGCCTTGACCACGCTGCGCGGGTCCTCGACGAAGCGATCGGAAAGCGCCGAAATGTGCACCAGGCCATCCTGGTGAACGCCGATATCGACGAACGCCCCGAAGTGGGTGACATTGGTCACAGTCCCTTCGAGCACCATCCCCAGCGCCAGGTCGTTGAGGGTTTCCACTCCTTCACGGAACTCCGCGGCCTTGAACTCGGGACGCGGGTCGCGGCCGGGCTTGTCCAGCTCCTTGAGGATATCGCTGACCGTGGGCACCCCGAAGCGCTCGTCGGCGAAATCGGCCGGCTTGAGCGCCTTCAACGCAGCACTATCGCCGATCAGCCCCCTGACCTGACGTCCGCTGCGCTGAGCAATACGTTCCACCAGCGAGTACGCTTCCGGATGGACCGCACTGGCATCCAGCGGGTTTTCCGCCCCGTTGATACGCAGAAAGCCGGCGCACTGCTCGAATGTCTTCGGCCCCAGCCGGCTCACCTCCAGAAGCTCCTTGCGGCTCTTGAACGCGCCTTGCTGGTTACGCTGCTGGACGATATTTTCCGCCAGCGCGGCGCTGAGCCCCGCCACTCTCGAAAGAAGCGCGCTGGACGCGGTATTGAGATCGACCCCGACGGCATTCACGCAATCCTCGATGACCGCTTCCAGGCTGCGCGACAGCTGAAGCTGCGACACATCGTGCTGGTACTGGCCCACCCCGATGGATTTGGGTTCTATCTTGACCAGTTCGGCCAGCGGGTCCTGCAAGCGGCGGGCGATGGAGACCGCGCCACGCACCGTGACATCCAGGTCGGGGAGCTCGCGGGAGGCGTACTCCGAAGCCGAATACACCGAGGCACCCGCCTCGCTGACCATTACCTTGCTCAGCCGCTGCTCGGAGGCCAGCATCTGGACCAGTTCGGCGGCCAGCTTGTCGGTTTCCCGGCTGGCGGTACCATTGCCGATGGCAACCAGTTCCACGCCATGCTTTTTCGCCAGCCGGGCAAGCTCGGCCAGGGAGTCCCGCCAGTGTTTCTGCGGCGCATGAGGGTAGATCGTGGCCTGATCGACAAACTGGCCGGTGGCGTCGACTACCGCGACCTTGCAGCCGGTACGCAGGCCGGGGTCGATCGCCATTGTCACTTTCTGCCCCGCCGGCGCGGCCAGCAGCAGGTCTTTCAAATTGGCGGCGAAGACCTCGATCGCCGTAAGTTCGGCCTGTTCACGCAGGCGGCCCAGCAGTTCGGTTTCCAGCGCCGTGTACAGCTTGACCCGCCAGGTCCAGCGCACCACTTCGCCCAGCCACTTGTCGGCGGGCCGTCCCTGGTCGGTGATGCCGAACTGCTTGGCAATGGCGACCTGAGCCGGGTGCAGCGGGGCTTCGTCTTCGCCGGGTAGGCGGATCGCCAGGCTCAGAACGCCTTCGTTGCGGCCACGGAACATCGCCAGCGCTCGGTGCGACGGCGTCTTGGCCAGTTTTTCATCGTGCTCGAAGTAATCGGAGAACTTGGCGCCCTCCTGCTGCTTGCCTTCCAGCACACGGGCGCTCAGCTCGCCTTCGGACCACAACCGCTCACGCAGACTGCCGACCAGTTCGGGGTCTTCGGCAAAACGCTCCATCAGAATCTGCTTGGCCCCATCGAGGGCGGCCTTGGCGTCTTCGATGGCGGGTATATCACCCTCTGCCGGGCGCAGGTAAGCGGCGGCCTGCTGCTCGGGGTCCAACTCGGGATTGGCGAGCAGTGCATCCGCCAGCGGCTCCAGGCCCGCCTCGCGAGCGATCTGGGCCTTGGTGCGGCGCTTCTTCTTGAAGGGAAGATAGAGGTCTTCCAGGCGCTGCTTGGTATCGGCGGCCTGTATCTTGGCACTCAGCGCAGCATCCAGCTTGCCTTGCTCGTCGATGGCAGCGAGCACTGCCGTGCGGCGCTCCTCGAGTTCGCGCAGATAGCGCAGGCGCTCATCCAGACTGCGCAGTTGGCTGTCATCGAGTGCGCCGGTGACTTCCTTGCGGTAACGGGCAATGAAGGGAACGGTGGCACCGCCGTCGAGAAGTTCTACCGTCGCGGCTACCTGCTGCGGGCGTACGCCCAGCTCTTCGGCAAGGCGCGAGATGATACGCTGATTCACATCCATAAATCGCCAATAGCTCATGCTGCAATAAAGATTCGCGACAAGGTATCACAATCGTCTGCCAACCGCTTCAAGTGGGCACCAAACACAGCGTCGTCCCTGCCCCGCCCGCCTCGACCCGGCGCCCAACGAAAAAACGGAGCCGCGCCAGGCGCTGCTCCGTTCTTGTTGTTTTGCCACTGTGTAGTTCGTGTGGCTGGCTACCGATCAGGTCAGCTGCGGGCCGGCCTTGACGATGGCGTCGCTGACACCTTCGAACTTCTTGAAGTTGTCGACGAACTTGGTCGCCAGCTCCTTGAGGTGACGATCGTAGGCGGCACGATCTTCCCAAGTATCGCGCGGATCGAGCAGACTGGAATCCACTCCCGGTACGGCGGTCGGCACGGACAGGTTCAAGCCCTCGACAAGACGGGTTTCCACGTCACGCAATACGCCGGACTGGATGGCGCTGATGATGGCGCGAGTAGTGGGAATCGAGAAGCGGGCACCGCCCTCGCCGTAGGCGCCACCGGTCCAGCCGGTGTTGACCAGATAGACCTGGGCGTCCTTGGCTTCCACGCGCTTGATCAAGAGATCGGCATATTCACGGGCCGGACGCGGGAAGAACGGTGCGCCGAAACAGGTGGAGAACGTCGCTTCCAGACCGGCGGACGAGCCCATTTCGGTGGAGCCCACCTTGGCGGTATAGCCGGACAGGAAGTGGTACGCGGCGGCTTCCTTGGACAGCACGGAAACCGGCGGCAGCACGCCCGACATGTCGCAGGTCAAAAAGACGATGGCGTTGGGCTCACCGGCACGGTTTTCCGGCACACGCTTGTCGATGTGCTCGAGCGGGTAAGCGGCGCGGGAGTTCTGGGTCAGGCTGTCGTCGGCGTAATCCGGCTCGCGACGGTCATCCAGCACAACGTTCTCGAGTACGGTGCCGAACTTGATGGCGTTCCAGATGACCGGCTCGTTCTTCTCGGACAAGTCGATGCACTTGGCGTAGCAGCCGCCTTCGATATTGAATACGGTGCCTTCGCCCCAGCCATGCTCATCGTCACCGATCAGATAGCGTGCCGGGTCTGCGGACAAGGTGGTCTTGCCGGTACCCGAAAGGCCGAAGAACAGGCAGGTCTCGCCGTCTTCACCAACGTTGGCACTGCAGTGCATCGGCAGTACGTCGGCATCCGGCAGCAGGTAGTTCTGCACCGAGAACATGGCCTTCTTCATTTCACCGGCGTAGCGCATGCCGGCGATCAGCACCTTCTTCTGAGCGAAGTTGATGATCACGCAGCCGTCGGAGTTGGTGCCGTCACGTTCGGGCTGGCACTCGAAGAACGGGGCATTGTGGATCTGCCACTCGTCCTTGGCGGCGGTGTTATAGGCGGTGGGACGCACGAACATGGTACGGCCGAACAGGTTGTGCCACGCGGTTTCGGTGGTGACGCGTACCGGCAGGTAGTGCTCGGGGTCGCTACCGACATGCAGCTCGGAAACGAAACTCTCGTTGCTGGCGAGATAGTCATCGACACGGTCCCACAAGGCATCGAAATGGTCGGCCTTGAAAGGACGGTTGACGCTGCCCCAGTCGATACTGTCGCGAGTCGACGGCTCGTCGACAATGAACCGGTCCTTGGGAGAGCGGCCGGTGCGCAACCCGGTATTCACTACCAGGGCACCATTGGCCGACAGGCGGCCTTCACCACGGGCCACGGCGCGCTCGATGAGTTCGGCGCTGCTAAGATTCACGTGGGCTTGGGGAGCGGCTTGAGTCGTGGTCATGTCGATTCCTGGGCCTTGCGGCCGATTCTCTCGTTTATCGGCGCCGGGGACGCCACCAAAAAATCATCCCAACCGTTTCTGACAGGCGCTCTGACGGGGTCGGGCTCGCTGAAAACGCGGGCATTATGACAAAAACAACGCCCCCGGGGAACGGGGGCGTTGGCAGAAGATATTGTAGTTAAACTACTACAAAGACACTAGATGGTGTGTTGCGGTGCAACATAAAAATAAAACGTTCGTTTGCTCTGCAAACTGACCTCCTTGAAACACCGGACACTTTTTGTATCGCTCGCTGCGCCGAGCCGTCACGACCCGACTACACGAATGCATAAACTTCAATGAATCACCGGCGCCGGAGCGTCGGGATTATCCAGCAATGTTTCGATTTCCGCCGCCGTGTAGTGATAAAAGGTGTGACAAAAATGGCATTGGGTCTCTATCGAACCCTGCTCCTGTAGGATATCGCGCAGCTCCTGGTCACCGAGTGTCAGCAAGGCGTGGCTCATGCGTTCCCGGGAACAGGTACAGCCAAAGCGCAGTGCCTTGGGTTCGAAGACCCGTACCGTCTCCTCGTGATAGAGCCGGTGCAGTACCTCGCGCTGCTCCAGTCCCAGAAGCTCCTCGGCCTTGATGGTGTCGGCCAGGTGCACGCTGCGCTCCCAGGCATCCACATCCTGGTTCTGCGCAGCGTCGGGCAGCCGCTGCAGCAGCAAACCACCGGCGCGAGTCCCGTCCGCTTCCAGCCACAAGCGGGTGGGCAGCTGTTCGGATTGGAAGAAGTAAGCTTCCAGGCAGCCCGCCAGACTGTCGTGGTCGAGCGCCACGATACCCTGGTAGCGGTGCCCCTCTCGCGGGTCGAGGGTGATCATGATCTGGCCGTCACCCACCAGTTGGCGAAAGCCGGCCTCTTCCTGGGGCAGCACGGCGTCCTCGGCCAGACGCGCGATGGCTCGCAACTCGCCGCCGGGATTGGACTCGGCCATCAACAATGACAGCGCTCCTTGCCCGCGGACTTCGATACTCAGGGTGCCGTCGAGCTTGACCGTATCGGTCAGCAGCGCCACCGCCGCCAACAGTTCGCCCAGCAGGTTATTGACCGCTGCCGGGTAGGCGTGGCGGGACAGCACTTCATGATAGGCATTCTCCAGTGTGACGATTTCACCGCGCACATTGGTCTGGTCAAACAGAAAGCGTTGAATCTGGTCGTTCATGACAATCCTGTAGTTGGTCACTCATCGCCCTGCTGGCGTTGAAAACGTTGGATATCGCGGCGTTGTTTCTTGTCCGGGCGCTTGAGCGGGTGCTGCATGACTTCGTTGGTCAAGCGCCGGGCCTCGGCTTCGCGCTCACGGCGCTCGACGCTTTCGGCTGTCTCCTGATAGAGCTTGCGAGCTTCCGGCGCACCTCGGCGCTGGTCGGAAATCGCCATGACTTCGACTTCCAGGATGTCCCACCCCTGGGGCACGCGAATGACAGCGCCCGTTTCCACGGTCTTGCTGGTTTTCACCCGCGCCCCATCGTAGTGCACCTTGCCCCCTTCGATGGCTTTCTTGGCCAGCGCACGGGTCTTGAAGAACCGTGCCGCCCACAGCCACTTGTCCAGACGTACACTGTCGCTCATGGTACCTCCTTGTGCGGTCGCATTACCGAATCGGGTAATTCATCGGGCATCAGATGAGCGAAGCGGTCCAGGGCGATGAACTCCTCCAGCTCCTTCTCCGGCCGTTGGCTATCCGGCTGCTTGATACCCAGCAGATGGCGTATACCGAACTCGCGGGCACTCTCCAGCACCATCGGGTTATCGTCGATGAACAGGGTTCGCTCGGGATCGAAAGGCTCGATCTCCTGCAGCGCGAACCAGAATGCCTGCTCCTCCTTGGCCGCTCCCAGGTCCTCCGAGGAGACGATGGCATCCAGATATTCCTCCAGGCCGGTCAACGGGAGTTTGAGCTCGAGGCCGGCACGGTCGGCATTGGTCGCCAGCACCACTCGCGGGTGGGCTTGCTTGAGCCACTTGAGAAAGTCCAGCGCATCGCCACGCAAGCCGATCAGGTGCTGGACTTCGCGCTTGAGCGCCACGACATCCACCCCCAGTTCACGACTCCAGTAGGCCAGGCTGTACCAGTTCAGGGTACCCTGCTCGCGGATGATGCGTGCGCGTATCGTTTCCTGGGTCGCTTCGTCCAGATGATGCAATTCCGCGTAGCGTCGCGGCAGGTGGTCGAGCCAGAAATGGCTGTCGAAATGCAGGTCCAGCAAGGTGCCGTCCATATCCAGCAGGACGGTATCAATGGCGCGCCAGTCGATCATCACGGCTCCAGTCATTGCGTGGATAAGCATGCTATTGTAGCGCAACCACCCTATAGCAGCCACGGAGGCGAGCATGGCCAACTCGGAGTCAGCGTCCGGTTACCTACAGAAACCCAGCATTCTCAAGCGCACCAGCGTGGCGAAAAGCCGCCTGTTCCATGTCGAGTCGCTTGACCTGCGTTTTTCCAATGGCGAGGAGCGCGTCTTCGAGCGCTTGACCGGGGCCGACCGCGGTGCCGTCATGATCGTGGCCATGCCGGACCCCGAGCATGTACTGCTGATTCGCGAGTATGCGGCGGGATTCGAGGATTACGTCCTGACCCTGCCCAAGGGGCTGGTGGACCCCGGAGAGGATGTCATTACCGCCGGCAACCGTGAGCTGATGGAGGAGTGCGGATTCGGCGCCCGCTGTATCGAGCCGTTGGTGGAGCTGTCGCTGGCCCCCAACTACATGCGTCACCGCATGCAGGTGGTGCTGGCCACCGACCTTTACCCCAAGCGCCTTCCCGGCGACGAGCCCGAACCACTCGTCGTCGAAACCCACGCCCTTGAGGAGCTCCCGGCGCTACTGCTGCGCGATGATTTCCACGAAGCGCGTGCCATCGCGGCTCTGTATATTGCCCGTGACAAGATGCGTGCCGAGCGCGACAGCCAGCCACCACTCTTGTAACCCCTCGCCCGGCACAGCCGGCCTCCTACCAGACATATGGTTTTCAGGCTTGATCCATGGTGGGAGGGCGCTTTAACGCGCGATGGTTTGTTGACCGGGCTTTGAACCCTCGCCCGGCACAGCCGGCCTCCTACCAGACATATGGTTTTCAGGCTTGATCCATGGTGGGAGGGCGCTTTAGCGCGCGATGGTTTGTTGACCGGGCTAAAACCCTCGCCCGGCACAGCCGGCCTCCTTGGCTTCGGTTTCAGCAGCGGCTCAATCCAGCTTGCTCAGGTCGCGCACCGCGCCCTTGTCGGCGGAGGTGGCCAGCAGCGCGTACGCCTTGAGCGCCGGTGTCACCTTGCGCAAGCGCTGGATGGCGGGCTTCCAGGCCTGGCTGCCCCGCGCGTCCATCGCTTCGCGGCGGCGCGCCAGCTCGGCATCGGCGAGCTTGACGTTGATGGTCCGCCCGGGGATATCGATATGGATGATATCGCCCTGCTCGACCAGCCCGATGGCACCGCCCGCCCCGGCTTCGGGTGACACGTGGCCGATCGAAAGTCCCGAGGTGCCGCCTGAAAAACGACCATCGGTGAGCAGCGCGCACGCCTTGCCCAGTCCCTTGGATTTCAGATAGGAGGTCGGGTAGAGCATCTCCTGCATGCCCGGGCCGCCTTTGGGTCCTTCGTAGCGGATCACCACCACGTCCCCTTCCTTCACCTTGCCCGCCAGGATGTGCTCCACCGCCTGGTCCTGGGACTCCACCACATGGGCCGGACCTTCGAATACCAGGATCGAGTCGTCGACGCCGGCGGTCTTCACCACGCAGCCATCCTCGGCGATATTGCCCTTGAGTACCGCCAGGCCGCCTTCCCGGGAGAACGCATGCTCGAGATCGCGGATGCAGCCGATGGCGCGGTCGCCGTCCAGGCTCGGCCAGCGGGCACTCTGGGAAAACGCCACCTGGGTGGGAACGCCGCCGGGGCCGGCACGGTAGAATTCCACCACCTCGGCGGAGGGGTTGCGCATGATATCCCACTCATCCAGTGCCGCCTCGAGGCTGTCGCCGTACACGGTGGGCACGCGGGTATCGAGCACACCGGCACGGTCCAGCTCGCCCAGGATCGCCATGATGCCGCCGGCACGATGAACGTCTTCGATATGGTATTTCTGGGTATTGGGCGCCACCTTGCACAGCTGCGGTACCTCCCGCGAGAGCCGGTCGATGTCATCCATGGTGAAATCGATTTCAGCTTCCTGGGCGGCGGCCAGCAGATGCAGGATGGTATTGGTGGAACCGCCCATGGCGATATCCAGGGTCATGGCGTTCTTGAACGCCGCCTTGGCGCCGATGGCGCGGGGCAACAGGTGGGCTTCGTCGCCCTCGTAGTAGCGTTTGGCCAGCTCGACGATGCGGTGGCCTGCGGTCTCGAACAGCCGCCGACGGTCGCTGTGCGTGGCCACCACCGTACCATTGCCCGGCAGCGCCAGGCCCAGGGCTTCCATCAGGCAGTTCATCGAGTTGGCGGTGAACATGCCGGAGCAGCTGCCGCAGGTAGGACAGGCGCTGCGCTCGACCTCGGCCAGGGTTTCATCGTCCACGCTGTCGTCGGCCGCCATGACCATGGCATCGACCAGGTCGAGGCCGTGATCGAGCAGCTTGGTCTTGCCCGCCTCCATCGGCCCGCCGGAGACGAAGATCACCGGAACATTGAGGCGCATCGCCGCCATCAGCATTCCGGGAGTGATCTTGTCGCAATTGGAGATACATACGATGGCGTCGGCACAGTGTGCGTTGACCATGTACTCGACGCTATCCGCGATCAGGTCGCGGCTCGGCAGCGAGTAGAGCATGCCGTCATGGCCCATGGCGATCCCGTCGTCCACGGCAATGGTGTTGAACTCCTTGGCCACGCCTCCGGCTTTCTCGATTTCACGCGCCACCAGCTGGCCCATGTCCTTGAGGTGGACGTGCCCGGGCACGAACTGGGTGAAGGAGTTGGCCACGGCGATGATCGGCTTGTGGAAATCTTCGTCCTTCATGCCGGTGGCGCGCCATAGAGCGCGGGCGCCGGCCATGTTGCGGCCGGCGGTGGTGGTACGGGAGCGATACTCTGGCATGGTGTCCTCTAATCGGTTATCTCCCCGCCGGCTTGTTCTTTTATCCGGTGTCACGGCTACAGCGGCAACCGGCGCCTTCAAGGGCGCCGACGAGGTATGTGAATCCAGCGACCTGATTTTGGCATGAGCCAGGTCGCCAGACTAGAGGCTTGTCAGTTGCGGTGTATCGCTTGAGCCGTAATAGGCCTCGCGTGGCTAGAATTCATCCCACTCCGTTTCCAGCTCGGGATTTTCCAGTTCACGCTTTTCCGCTTCGCGCAGGGCTGACGCGCGCCGACCGGGACGCGAGCCGGCCTGCGCCAGGGCCGGAGCCGAGCCGCCCTCGCCACCCAGGGTCTCCGTCAGGCGTCGGCGCGAGGTGGTGGTGTCCTCCTCGGCCGTCCCTTCCAGGCGAAACGCGGCGATCACGTTGGCCAGCTTCATCGCCTCCCGTGTCAGGCCTTCGGCCGCGCTCGAAATCGACTGCACCCGCGAGGAGTTCTGCTGGGTGACATGATCCATTTCCGCCACCGCCGTATTGATCTGGGCGATGCCGCTGCTCTGCTCGTCCGAGGCGGAACTGATCTCCTCCATGATATCGCTGACCTTCAATACCTGGCTGACCACGTCGTCGATCGATTTTTCTGCCTGTTTCACCGCCTCGGCGCCGCCCTGGATCTCTTGGGTGGAGGCTTCGATCAAGCCGCGAATCTCGCGTGCCGCATCCGCCGAACGGCCGGCCAGTTGCCGAACCTCATTGGCCACCACGGCGAACCCCCGCCCTTGCTCGCCGGCCCTGGCCGCCTCCACCGAGGCATTCAGCGCCAGGATATTGGTCTGGAACGCAATCGCATCGATGACGCCGATGATATGGGTCATCTTGTCGGCACTCTGCGCGATGCGCTCCATGCGCCCCACCAGGGCCTGCATCTGCTCCCCGGTACTACGCGTAGTGGTGGCGTTCTGCATCGCCAATTGGTTGGCCTGGCGGGCATTATCGGTGTTCTGCTGAACCGTGGCGGTCATTTGCTCCATGCTGGAGGCGGTCTGTTGCAGCGAGGACGCCTGCTCCTCGGTACGCGACGCGAGGTCCTCGTTCTCCCTGGCGATATGCCGCGATGCAGGCGTGACCACTTCCACCCGCGCACCGACTTCGGTGATCAGCCCCGCCAGGCTGGCCCGCATGATCTCGAGAGACCCCAGCAGCTCTCCCAGCTCATCGTCACGCTGACGCGTCACGCGTGTCGCCAGGTTGCCCGCCGCTATCTGGAATGTGACCCGGCGCGCCTCGTTCAAGGAGTTGAGCAGCGACTTGAGCACCGCGACACTCAGGCCGATCATCAACACGATGCCGATAAGTACCAGGGCCAACTGGGCCATCAACATGTTGTTCTGATGGCTCGAGGCATTTTCCATGAGGGCTTGAGCCTGGCTTCTCTCCTGCTCGACCAGGGAGTTGATGCTCCCGCTGATGGCCTCGGCCGTGGGCTGGACAGCATCGTTGAAGGCTTCGAAGGCGGCGAATCCGCTGCCGTCGAGAATCGCCTGCAAGGTAGCTTCCGCCCCTGCAATATAGGCTCCGATCTGCTCGGTAAGGGCCGCCTGGACGTCGCCACCCAGTTCATGGCTCTGGTCAAACCGCTGCCAGGTGCTCTGCATCTCCTCGGCGTTATCGCTCACTTGCGCCGTGAGCATATCGAGATCCGCCCGGCGAGGATTGCTCACCACCGGCTCGAGCGCCTGGCTGGTCTGGTTCATCAGTTGCTCGATGCGCTGTAGATCCGCCACCCCTTCCAACCCGGTACGGTTCAGAGTTTCGAGACGCTCCGCCGAAGTCGTGAGGCCGAACACTCCCAGACCACCCGCCGCGATCAACAGCAGCAGGGAAGCCAGCACCATGCCCATGAGCTTGGCCTGCATGCTGGAGAAACTGAAACGCTGGACCCACCCCCTCAAGCCGGTACGGCGTATGCCCCCCGCCGCAAGCTTGAAGCCACGTTTCTTGCCTTGGTTCATGGCGCCGTAGACTTTCTCGGCGAGCGCCACCGACTTGGCCGTGGCCTTGCGGCGTACCGAGGTGTAGCCCACCACCGTGTCGCCATCCAACAGCGGTGCCACGGTGGTCTGGATCCAGAAGTGGTCGCCATCCTTGCGCCGGTTCTTGATCACCCCCTGCCAGGTCTTGCCCTGCTCCACGGTGGACCACAAGTCCTTGAATACCGCTGCGGGCATATCGGGATGGCGCAAGACGCTATGCGGCTCGCCGATCAGCTCGAATGCTTCGTACCCGCTGGCTGCGATGAACGCCTGATTGGCGTAAGTGATATGCCCCTGCCGGTCGGATCGCGAAATGAGTACATCGTCTTCATCCAAGACGTACTCTCTCTGGGTCACAGATTGGTAATCGCGCATTAGCAGTCTCTGATTCTTAATTATGTGATAGCGACGTCATATGACGTAATTCTCATGCAGCAATGATGCCAAAAATGTCATGTTTTATAAGTAGATGGTTTTTGATAACACTTAACCTGGATCTACAAAAAGTTGGAATAAGCGCACATTCAATGTAATACCGATCAATGACGTAGCCATTGCGCCACCAGGCAGAGGGTTACGCTGCGTACACAGTAATCACACATAAAAAAACCCCGCCCAGGTTGGACGGGGTGCCGTTCAGAATTGGCGGGTTTTTCATTGCAGGTGACGAAAGGGTACTTCCGCTCAGCCGAATACCACCTTGGCCACATCAGGGTAACGGTCGGCAAAATGCACCGTCATGTTCTCCTTGAGGTAGTCCGGCAATTCGTTATAGTCGCGCCGGTTGGCTTCCGGCAGGATCAGTTCGAATATTTCGCTGCGCCGCGCGGCAATCACCTTTTCGCGAATCCCGCCGACCGGGAGTACCTGACCGGTCAAGGTCAGCTCACCGGTCATCGCCAGGGGGCGGCCGACTGCCTGATGCTTGGCCAGGGATAGCAGCGCCGTGGTCATGGTCACGCCTGCCGAGGGACCGTCCTTGGGCGTGGCGCCTTCGGGCACATGTAGATGAACGAACGCCTTGTCGAAGAAGTCGACATCGGCGCCGAACTCCTCCAGGTGCCCGAGCGTGTAGCTGTAGGCGATATTGGCCGATTCCTGCATCACCTCGCCGAGCTTGCCGGTCAGCTTGAAGCCGCGATCCAGGGAATGAATCTTGCCCGCCTCGATAGGCAGCGTGGCACCGCCCATGGACGTCCATGCCAGGCCGGTCACCACGCCTTCGCCCTTGAGCACTTTCTCCTTGCGGAACAGCGGCGCGCCGAGAAACTCCTCGAGGTTCTTCACCGATATCTTGACGCTCTGCTGGCCGCTCTCCAGCAACTTGACCGCCGCCTTGCGCACGATCCGGTGCAGCTGCTTCTCGAGTTGACGTACCCCGGCTTCACGCGCGTAGCCTTCGATTACCTGCTTCAGCGCCGCGTCGGTCAGGTTGATGCGCTTCTTGGGAATCTTGTCGCGCTCAAGCAGTTTCGGCCACAGGTGATGCTTGGCGATCGCCACCTTCTCCTCGGCGATATAACCCGACAGGCGAATCTGCTCCATGCGATCGAGCAGCGGCCCGGGAATGGAGTCGAGGGTATTGGCGGTACACAGGAACAACACCTTGGACAGGTCCAGGCGCACATCCAGGTAGTGGTCGAGGAAATCGACGTTCTGTTCCGGGTCGAGCACTTCGAGCAGAGCCGAAGCGGGATCGCCCTGGAAGGATTGGCCGAGCTTGTCGATCTCGTCGAGCATGATGACCGGGTTCTCGACATTGACTTCCTTGAACGCCTGGACCAGCTTACCCGGCATCGCGCCGATATAAGTGCGCCGATGTCCCTTGATCTCCGCCTCGTCGCGCATGCCCCCCACGGAGAAGCGATAGAATTCGCGCCCCAGGGCTTCAGCGATGGAGCGGCCGATGGAGGTCTTGCCCACCCCCGGCGGGCCTACCAGCAACACGATGGAACCCCCAACATCGCCCTTGAAGGTTCCTTCGGCGAGAAATTCGACGATCCGCTCCTTCACGTCTCCCAGGCCGTCGTGATCACGGTCCAGCACCTGGCGGGCGTGCCCCAGGTCGAGGTGGTCGTCGCTGGTGATGCCCCACGGCATCGAAGTCAGCCAATCGAGATAGTTGCGCGTGGTGCCGTATTCCGGCGACCCGGTTTCCAGCACGCTGAGCTTGTCCAGCTCGTCGTCGATACGTTTTTGCACCCGCTCTGGCACCACCAGGTCCTTCAGCCGGCCGCGGAAGGTATCCACGTCATTTTCCCGGTCGCCCTTGGAGATGCCCAGTTCACGCTGGATGACCTTGAGCTGCTCGCGCAGGAAGAATTCGCGCTGACGCTCCTGCATCTGGGCGTTGACCTGCTCGCTGATTTCGCTCTGCAGCTGAGCGACATCGATCTCCTTGCGCAGCAAGGGCAGCACCTTCTGCATGCGCTCGGCCACCGGCAGGGTGGCCAGCACGTCCTGCAGCTCACGTCCCTTGGCCGAGGTAATGGCGGCGGCAAAATCGGTCAACGGCCCGGGTTGGTGCGGGCTGAAGCGATTCAGGTAATGCTTGAGCTCCTCGCCATACAACGGATTGATCGGCAGCAGCTCCTTGATACCGTTGATGATCGCCATGGCGTAGGCGCGGGTTTCCTCGTCCTCGGCGTCGACCGGCTCGCGCGGATACGTGACTTCCACCAGATAGGGCGGCTCCTTGGAGAGCCAGCGTGTGATCTTGAAGCGCTGCAGCCCCTGGGCGATGAACTGGATTTGCTGGTCTTCGTTCTTGAGCTTGTGCACCTTGACCGCGGTGCCCATCTCGGGGAAACCCTCGTGATCCAGCGACTCGACACCTTTCTCGCCCACGAATGCCACGCCGATGGTGTGATGGGGTGTATTGCCGACGCGCCGCATGGTCTCTTCCCAGCGCTCGCGATTGATTACCAGCGGCTGGACCTGTGCGGGAAAAAAGGGGCGATTGTGGATGGGTAGCAGGTAGATACGCTCGGGCAGCATATCGCTGGCGGGCACTACCGCATGGATGCGTTCGCCATCGGAGCGATAATCGCCCTTCTCGTTTTGCTCATTGCCCGGCGCTGAGTCGTCACCGTCGGATGCGTTGGGGTAGTCGTTATCGTGATCGTAATCCTGGTCGTTCATGCGCCCTCCATTGAACAGCGCCGCCGGTCTCGGTTACCGCACGGCCTTTGCCTCAAAAATGCGGGCACGAAAGGCGAACTTCAAGGCCAGAGGTCGGGCATGGGTCGGCCATTGATTCGCCATCGACCTTGAACGACATCGAATTCCAGCTCCTGGGTACTCAGGGGCAGGCCCAGCCACAGGGCCGCCATGGTGGGCGCGTCGTACCAGGTGAAATCCCCGTCGACGCGGCGCGTCCAGCGCTGTCGCTCGGCGGGATCATCGAGTTGCTGCAGGCTCAGCTCATCGAGCTCGCGGGCATCGAAGAACAGCGCGCCATCGGCGGTAATGTTGAAACCCAGCAGCGGACTCTGCAAGGCGATGGTATCGACGTCCAGGCGGGGCGAGTCGTTCAATACCTGCAACAGTTCGGGCTCCAGGCGACTCATCAGCCCATCGGCGGTGGGCATGGAGGGGTCGCCCCAGGAAGCCTCCTGACGCAGATGGCGAATCACTCGGCGAATGGCGTCGGCATTCAGGCGCGACAGCTCCATCGATACCGTGCCAGCCAACAAGGGAGTCTCGGGTGCTTCCCGCGGCAACATCACGCTGCCCAGCTCAAGCTCCCCGCGCAGGCGCAGCTCCCGCTCGTCGAGTTGCATATGGCTGCGCAGGTCCAGCGGCTCCACCCGTACGTGCAGGTCTGGGTGTTCCAGGGTCAGCGAATCGAGATGCAAGTGATCATGCTGATTGAAGTGGTAGGCGTCGTCGATATAGGTGTAACGGCTCTTTAGCTCCAGCGGCCCTAGGCTGAGGCGCGCATTGGCATCGGTCAGGGTGAGCCGCTCGAGCAACGCCCGCAGGCGCCAGTCGCCGAACGACCCTTCCAGGCGCAGCCGCGCGCCGCGCACATCGAGTTCGCGGCCGTTCTGCTGGATCACGAAAGGCGCCAGGGCCAGGCGCAATTCGCTGCGTCCACTCAGGGTATGGTAGCGGCCTTCCCAATGTGGCACGGAAGGCGCCGACACCTCGCCCACCGCCTGCTGCAATGCCGAATCCAGGCGTGGCAACAGCGTACCTTCCACATCGGTGCTGAGAATGCCGTGACGGGCGTTATAGGTGAGCACCAGCCGCCAGGGACGGCCGAGCAAGGGAGAAAGGATTATCCGGCCGCTGGAACGCAGCCATCCTTGATGGCTTTCCGTGCGAGTGACTCGCCACTCGCCGCGGGCTTCCAGGTCTTCCAGTGCCTGGCGCAAGCCACGCTCGAAGAGCAGCGCCGAACATAGCTGAGCGACCATCCATATCACCGCTATCGTCACCAAAACGGGGACGATCAAACGTTCCTTGCGCATCCCACCTCCCTGCATGCCTCGATAGCGGCGGGCCAATGCTGCCGAACGTCTACGGGCATGTATGGCTAAATTTCAATGCAGCCAGAACCACAGATGCATGGTACTCCAGGCATATATCCCGGCCATGACATCATCGATCATGATGCCGAATCCTCCCGCGACACGCCGGTCCGCCCAGCGAATCGGCCAGGGCTTGAAGACGTCGAAAATGCGAAAGACCACAAATCCCCAGAGCGCAGCCTCCCAGGAGAACGGCACCGCCGCCATGGTAATCCAGTAGCCGACGAATTCATCCCACACGATACCCGAATGGTCGTGAACCCCCAGATCGTGCGAGGTCTTGTCACACAGCCAGACACCGATGACAAACGCGACAAAAGTCAGACTCAGATACCAGCCTAGTGGTAAATCCGTCATTACCCAATAAAAGGGTATCGCCGCCAGGGTACCGAAGGTTCCCGGCGCCCAGGGAACGGCGCCGCTACCCAGGCCGAAAGCGAAGAAATGCGTCGGACGCCGCCAAACGCTGGATGGAGCTCGGTTCATGGCGTCTCTCCGGAAAAATGCTGCCAGCCGTCCTGAAGATTATCAGGTACCCCGGCCACCCCCGGCGCTTCGCGGCAATAGCCGATCACGCTCAGCGATTGTCCCAGGGCGGCCAGGCGCTGGCGAGCCTGCTCCAGGTTGGCACGAGGTAGGGTGACCAACAGTTCGTAATCGTCGCCACCGCACAGCGCAGCCTGTTCGGCGCCACGCAGCCCCAGCTCGGCTTCCAGGCCAGCGGCCAGCGGTATGGCATCGGGAGTCAACACCGCTCCTACCCCGGAAGCCTTGCGTATATGGCCCAGGTCGGCCAGCAGGCCATCGGAGATATCGATAGCGGAGGTCGCCAGCTCGCGCAGTGCCTCGCCCGCCTGCAAGCGGGGCTCGGGGAGCAGGTAACGCTTGAGCAGCGGGTGTGAAAGATCGCGCTCGCCACGCTGCCACAGAGCCAGCCCGCCGGCTCCTCCTCCCAGGCTACCCGTCACCGCGATCAGGTCATCAGCACCGGCGCCGTGGCGCGTCAAGGCCTGGCGCTCGGGCACCTCCCCCATGACGGTGACAGCGATGGTCAACGGCCCGGCAGTGATATCGCCGCCGGCAAGCACCGTGTCGGTCGTGGCGCACAACGCCAGAAAGCCTTCGGCGTATGCCGCCACCCAAGACTCGAAATCATCCTCGCTCCCGGCCATGGTCAAGGCCATGAAACACCAGCGCGACCTGGCCCCCATGGCGGCCAGGTCGCTGAGCGCCACCGCCAGGGCACGGTGACCAATGGCACGAGCCGGCGCCTGGGCGGGGAAATGGACGTTCTGCACCGAGGTATCCACACTGACCGCCAACTGGTGGCCGGGGGTTGGGACGAGCAAGGCGGCGTCATCGCCCACGCCCAGTCCCACGCCCGCTTGAACAACGGGGGCGGCCGGGGTGAAAAAGCGACGGATCAGATCGAATTCAGCCAGCACGGAGAAGCCCCAGGCAACGCCGCTTAACGCCGGCGAGCACTGACCTCGGCGCTGCGCAGGCGGCTGGCCAATTTGTCGAGGATGCCGTTGACATACTTGTGTCCATCCGTGGCGCCGAAAGACTTCGCCAGTTCGACCCCCTCATTGATCACGGCGCGGTACGGTACTTCCATGCGCCGGGAAAGCTCGTAGGCACCCAGGCGCAGGATCGCCAGCTCCACTCCGTCCAGATCCATCAGGCGGCGGTCCAGCAGCGGCGCGATGGCGGCATCAAGCTCCGCCTTGTAGCGAACCGTATTGTGCAGAAGTTCATGAAACAACGCCTGGTCGGCGATCTCCATCACCTTGACCCAGTTCTCGTGCTCCTCCATGTCGTCGTCGGGCAGCTGGCTGCGGAACTCCGCCTCGACCGCCGTGATCGACTTGCCCGTCATCTGCCACTGGTAAAGCCCTTGTACCGCCAGCTCCCGTGAGGCGCGGCGCGCCTGCTGGGCGGCGGAGGGCTTGCGTTCGCGACGCTCGCTCATTGCGCGTCTCCCGGGACGATGGCGCGTAGCAGCGAGACCATTTCCATGGCCGCCATGGCCGCTTCGGTACCCTTGTTGCCGGCCTTGGTGCCGGAACGCTCGATCGCCTGCTCGATGGACTCCACCGTCAGCACGCCGTTGGCGATAGGCGTCTCGAACTCGAGCTGAAGGTTGTTCATCGCCGCGTTGCATCCGCCGGCGACATATTCGAAATGCGGTGTACCGCCGCGAATCACCGCACCGAGTGCGATCACCGCGTCCGGCTGGATCACATTCAGCACACGCTTGACTGCCAGCGGGATTTCCCAGGCGCCGGGCACATGGACGATATCGATATGCTCGGAATCCACGCCATGGCGCACCAGGCTATCCACGGCGCCTTCCACCAGGCTATCGACCACATGATGGTTAAAGCGGCCGACCACGATCACGTAGCGACCATCGACATCCACAAAACTGCCTTCGACTTGCGAGAGGGGTTGCATCAATAGATTCCTGCTTAAGATTTTGTGTCGAGAGCCGTATCGTTCGGCCCCAGACGCTCCACCACTTCCAGATCGAAGCCGGAAAGTGCCGAGAATTTCCACGGCGAACTCAACAGCCGCATCTTGCCTACCCCAAGGTAGCGCAGAATCTGCGACCCGGTGCCGATGGTCAAGTAGTTGCCGGCGCCATCGGAGTCGCTGGTGCGGGGTACCGGCACCCGGTCGAGGAACACGTCCAGCTGACTCTTGAGGTCCTGGTGCGGACGGCCATCGTCGAGCAGCACGAATACGCCGCTTTGCGCCTGGGCGATCTCCGCCAGGGCCTGGGCGGCATTCCAGCTGTGCTGACCGCTCTTGAGCAGGCCCAGCATATCGCGCAGGGCGTCGGCCAGGTGAACGCGCACCGTAGTCGGCTCGGCGGCTTGTGGGTTGCCTTTCACCAGCGCCAGGTGATGCGCGCCCTGAATACGATCGCGGAAGACGTGCAGGGTCAGCTCGCCATAGGCGGTAGCGACCGGCGTGGCTTCCAGGTGATCGATGGTCTGCTCGTTGACGATGCGATAGTGAATCAGATCGGCGATGGTGCCCATCTTGATCCCGTGTTCTTCGGCGAAGGTCTCGAGCTCGGGCCGGCGGGCCATGCTGCCGTCGTCGTTCATGATCTCGCAGATCACACCGCTGGGATCGTACCCGGCCAGTGCCGACAGGTCGCACGCGGCCTCGGTGTGCCCGGCCCGACGCAATACACCGCCGGGCTCCGCCATCAACGGAAAGATATGCCCTGGCTGGACGATATCGCGGGGGCCGGCGCCGGGCGCCACTGCCGCCTGTACGGTACGCGCCCTGTCGGCTGCCGAAATGCCCGTGGTGACGCCTTGGGTGGCCTCGATGGAAAGCGTGAACTTGGTGCCGAAACCGGAGCCGTTGTCACGCACCATCAGCGGCAGGTTCAACTGCTCGCAGCGCTCGCGGGTCATCGGCAGGCAGATCAACCCCCGGGCGAAGCGCGCCATGAAGTTGATGTGCTCGGCCTGGACTTTCTCCGCGGCCATGATGAGGTCACCTTCATTCTCGCGATCCTCATCATCCATGAGAATCACCATTTTGCCCTGGCGGATGTCTTCGATCAGGTCAGCGATGGGGGCCAGGCCCCCGGAGGAGGATTGCACCATGGAATCTCCAAAAAAAGTCGGTCGCATGCTTGCGATTTCGCGCGTCAGGGTACCTTGCTCGGGCTTGCGGCGCTAGTCGGCTCGGGTGTGGCGATGATGCGCCAGTCGCGGCCCACCGCACGCATGTCATGAATTGCCAGACGGCGCTGATCGGCCATGCGCGCCAGCCCCGGCAAGGCGAACAGGGGGCGGGCCTCGCCTCCCAGCAGGGTCGGCGCCACGAACAGCTGCATCTCGTCCACCAGCTCGGCATCCAGCATGGCCCCGGCCAGCGTGGCGCCGGTTTCCAGCAGCAATTCGTTGATCTCGGCGTTCTCCGCCAACCAGCGCAACAGCAGCGGCAGGCTGACGCGACCGTCCTCCCCCGCCGGCAGCGACAGTATCTCGGCTCCGGCCGCTTCCAGGCGACGGCGTCTTGCCGGGTCATGCTCGGGCACGGTGACTACCAGCGTGCGTCCCGGCTCGCTCAGGCAAGCCGCCGCCAGCGGCAGCCGCAGGCGGGTATCGACGATCACGCGCAGCGGCTGGTGCCGACAAATCTGCTCGGCGTTGTCCAGCTTGAGCTGATCCGCTCGCAGGGTCAGGCGCGAGTCGTCCATGATCACCGACTCCACCCCACTGAGAATGGCGTTGGAGCGTGCCCGTAGCCGCTGCACCTGGGTGCGCGCTTCGGGGCCGGTGATCCACTGGGACTCGCCGGAGAGCATGGCAGTGCGGCCATCCAGGCTCATGGCCATTTTCAAGCGCACGAAGGGTCGGCCACGCCGCATGCGGGATATGAAACCGGGATTCAGGGCTTCCGCTTCGCTCTGCAGCAGCCCCACCTCG
Source organism: Halomonas sp. Bachu 37 (assembly GCF_039691755.1). Lineage (NCBI taxonomy): Bacteria > Pseudomonadati > Pseudomonadota > Gammaproteobacteria > Oceanospirillales > Halomonadaceae > Halomonas > Halomonas kashgarensis. The sequence continues at coordinate 1,649,766 of NZ_CP137552.1, forward strand.
ACCGCGATGCCCGCCTGTTCCAGCAGCGCGATACCGCGTCCCGCCACCTGAGGATTGGGGTCGACCATCGCCACCACCACTCTGGCGACCCCGGCGTCGATCAGGGCCGCAGCGCACGGTCCGGTACGCCCGTGGTGCGAACACGGCTCCAGGGTTACATAAGCGGTGGCGCCATGGGCTCTGCTGCCCGCGGCCTTGATGGCATGAACTTCCGCATGGGGCTCGCCGGCGCGTTCGTGGAAGCCTTCTCCCACCACCTCGTCTTCTTCGCCGGAGGCGCCCTCGCGCACCAGCACACAGCCCACGCGCGGGTTGGGGTGGGTGGTATAGAGCCCACGACGCGCCAATTGCAGGGCGCGCGCCATGTGACGAGGATCGGCGGCCCGACGACTCGTCATTGCGGGTCCGGCTCCTGGGACAGCCGGTCGATTTCCGCACGGAATTCATCGATATCCTGGAACTTGCGGTACACCGAAGCGAAGCGGATATAGGCGACCTGGTCGAGCTGCTTGAGCGACTGCATCACTGCCTCGCCGATGTCGCGGGCGTTCACTTCGCGCTCGCCACGGGCACGCAGGGCTTGACGAATACGCTCCACGGCGGCTTCCATGGCTTCAGCGCTGACCGGTCGCTTTTCCAGCGCCCGCAACATGCCGGCGCGCAGCTTGGTTTCGTCGAAGGTTTCCCGCGAGCCGTCGGCCTTCACCACCCGCGGCATGACCAGTTCGGCGGTTTCGTAGGTAGTAAAGCGTTCGGCGCAGCTGGCGCACTGACGTCGCCGGCGCACCTGGTCACCATCCGCGACCAGGCGAGAGTCCGTCACTCGGGTGTCGTTGTCACCACAGAAAGGGCAATGCATGAGGATCGCAACCTGTTGGTCAATGGGCTCGAAGAACCCCGAATAGCGTTTCATGTCTTGTGTATCGATGAAACCATTGTAACGATTTGGCACACAAGCTGCAGCGTCTGTCTACATTCCCTCCATGTCTTTACCAGGAAGGCTATCATGAACGAGACCCAGCCACCGCCTCCCGATACGGCAACCAGTACGGTTTCGCGCACCGCAACGTTCGATGCCTCGGCCCGCCCCTTGCTGCAACATCTCTATGGCCGGCGCAGCGAGGAAGTCTTGCGGCGGTTGCATCGACACATCGATCACTTTCTGGCGGTTACCGGGCGCGATAGCACCGCCTGCGTTCCCATTGCACCACTATGGAGCGAAAAGGACCAGTGGCTGATCAGTTATGGTGACAGCGTTCTGGACGAGGACAGGCCGCCCCTGGAAGTATTGCAGGACTTCCTCCAGCGCCAGCTGGGGAATCGTTTCAGCGGTGTACACGTGCTGCCGTTCTTTCCCTGGAGCAGCGATGACGGTTTTTCGGTCATTCATTATCGCGAGGTCAACCCTGCACTGGGCGACTGGAGCCATATACGCCGCCTGGCGCAGGACTACGATGTCATGGTGGATCTGGTGCTCAATCATGTCTCTCGGGAATCGCTATGGTTCGTCGACTATCTCAGCGGCAGCCTGCCGGGACGCGACTATTTCATCGAAATCGACCCCGATACCGACGTCTCCCAAGTCGTGCGACCGCGCAGTAGCTCGCTGATGGCGCCGGTCTCGACCCGGCGTGGCACTCGCCACCTGTGGGCGACCTTTTCGGAAGACCAGATTGACCTCAATTTCGCCAACCCCGACGTGCTGCTCGAGTTCGTCGGCATTCTGCTCTTCTACCTGGAGCAGGGCGCCAGCATCATCCGCCTGGACGCCATCGCCTTTCTGTGGAAGCGCCTGGGCACCTCCTGTATCCATCTTCCCGAGACCCATAGCGTGGTGCGCCTGCTGCGGGCGCTGGTCGACCATGTGGCGCCGGGTACGCTGCTGGTCACCGAGACCAACGTGCCTCACCGGGAAAACATGAGCTATTTCGGGCTCGACCGGCTCGGCAGCGACGACCTGCACCCAGTCACGGAACATCCCGACGAAGCCCACCTCATCTATCAGTTCACCTTGCCGCCACTGTTGCTGCATACCTTGACTCGCGGTGAAGCCGCCACGCTTCAGGGTTGGCTGCACAGCTTGCCCACCCTGCCGCCGACCTGTACCTATCTCAACTTCACCGCCAGCCACGACGGCATCGGCGTTCGTCCGCTGGAAGGTTTGCTACCCGACCACGAGCGCGACGCCCTGCTGGAACTGATGCACCGCTTCGGTGGTTTCGTCAGCATGCGCGCCAACGCCGACGGCAGCGACACCCCTTACGAGCTGAACATCACCTGGTTCGAGGCAATGAAGGGAACGCGGCGCGGCCCGGACCCCTGGCAAGTGGCGCGGTTTCTGTGTAGCCAGGCGATCATGCTCAGCCTGCAGGGCATCCCGGCGCTCTACCTGCATACCTTGACCGCCACGCTCAACGATCATGAAGGCGTGGAGCGCAGCGGCCGCCTGCGCTCGATCAACCGCCGCCGCTGGAACCTGGAGGAGCTTGAAACCCTGCTGGACAGCCCCGCCACTCCCACCCATGAAGTCTTCGCCACCCTGGGCAAGCTTCTCGAACGGCGCCGCGTGGAGCCCTGCTTCCATCCCGGTGCCGCGCAACGAATCATCGCCACGCCGCCCGAACTGCTGGCCCTGGAGCGTGGCCCTCTGGAGAGCGGTCGACGTTTGCTGGCGCTGTACAATGTCACCGACCAGCCGGTGCCGTTGAACGAGGGCGGTGAAACCCTGGGCAAGCTGTTGAACCAGTTCGAATGGCGCTCGCTGGCGCCTGAAGGGTTGAGCCCCGGTATCGAAACCCTGCCTCCCTACGCCGCGATCTGGTGGGTAGCGGAACATTGAGCCGGGCACATTAATGCGCCGCTAACCTGGCTATGCCAAGCTGGGCGATGTTTCCATGATGAGGTTCAGCATGCCGATACGTATTTCCCGCCCCGCACCGGGGCGCCGCTTTTATCTTGTCGGACTGGCTCTGGCGGGCGTCGTGACGAGCCATTCACTGTGGGCCGAAGAGGCGCTTCCGCCCCCGGTTCAGGCCATCGCCAATCAGGGAGTGGAAATCCATGGCAGTTTCGCCGCACCCAGCGGGATGCGCGGTTTCGGTGCCAGCATCCAGGGCCGAGAAATGGCGATCTACCTGACCCCGGATGGCGAGCACGCCATTGTCGGCACCTTGATGGATAGCGAGGGCACCGACCTGACCGAACCGCAACTGGACCAGCACGTTCGCGCCCCGCTCGAGACCCAGACCTGGCAGGCCCTGGAGGAGAGCCACTGGATTCAGGACGGCGAGCCCGACGCGCCCCGCGTCATCTATACCTTTACCGATGCCAACTGCCCCTATTGCCAGCAGTTCTGGGATCAGAGCCGCCCTTGGGTCGAAGCAGGTGAAGTGCAGCTGCGCCATATCATGGTAGGGATTCTTCAGGCGGATAGCCCCGGCAAGGCCGCTGCCCTGCTGGGAGCCGACGATCCGTCTAGCGCCCTATACGCGCACAGCGAAGACGGCGAGAAGATCCAGGCCAGCGCACAGCCCCGCGAGATCGAGGAGCAGGCCTACACCAACAACCAGCTGTTCGAGGAACTCGGCCTCTACGCCACGCCGACCAGCGCCTTCCAGCGCGAAGACGAGAGCGGCACCATACGCATCGACCGGGTACAGGGCGTGCCCGACCAGGAGCGCCTGGAAGAGATGATGGGCGGCGCTCTCAAGTAGTCACGTAAGGCCCGGCACCATTACCCGCTTCAGGGTGGAGGCCGGCCACCCTCCATCGCGCCCTCAAGCGCCGCTCACCAACGTCCAGCTGCCAAGAACCTACTCGCTCAGCTCTTCAAAACGCGACACGCCGACATTCCACGGCTTGAGGAAATCCTTTTCGCCGGTATTGGCGTGATCGGCAAGGCGATGATTGTCGTGCTCTCGCACCTCGCCATAGCGTGAATGGCGATGGAACGTGGGGCCGAACAATTCCAGCGTCTCGTCCACGTCTCCGGTATAACGCGGGTCCTGCGGGCGTTCCTGACTCACCATGTAGTAGGCGATATCCCAGGCCTGCTGGTCGGATAGCGAGTTGGGCTGCCCCAGCGGCATGTTGTTCTGGATGAACCCGGCTGCGGTATGGGTGCGTGCGATCCCCGCCCCCCAGTTATTGGAGCCGTCTCCCCACAATGCCGGGAATACATAGTCGCCATCTTCGTAGTGACCGGAACCATCTTCCCCGTGGCAGATCGCGCAGTTCTCCCGATAGGCCGCTTCACCCCGGGTGTAGTCGGGTTCGAGTTCCGGTTCGGGCGGCGCGGGGAAGCCACGTCCATAGATCGGCTGACCGGGGTACATCGGTACGCCGGTAGCCAGCCACTGATGGTAGGCGGAGAGCGCCAGCATGTCGTCGCTGCCATACTCCGGCGGCGTACCGTTCATGGAGTAGGCGAAGCAGCCGGCGATACGTTCTTCGAGGTTGTTGACGTGCTGGTTCTTGCCACGAAAGTCCGGCAGGGTCACCGCCGCCGGCCAGATCGGCGCACTGAAGGGCTGGCGACCTTCGCCCAGGTGACAACTGGAGCAGTTCATGTCGTTGAAGACGTTTTTGCCGCGCAATTGCTGGGTATTGGTGAACAGGTCGTAACCGCGGCGGATCACGCGCTTCAGTTGCGGATGGATATCCGCTTCTTCCAGGTCATCCATGGTCGGCGGAACGTGTACCAGCTCGCCTTCCTGGGGCGCGGGATAACCCAGTTCCACCAGCCCTTGATAAGGCATCTCTTGCGTTTCGCTGGTGGTCTCGGCGGCATAAGCGGCAACACCCAGGCCGGTGGCAAGGGAGGCGCCCAAGAGCGTCAGTGCAGTATGGTAGCGTTTCATGGGGTCACCCTCACTTCTCGGCCGGGGTCTGGTTGGCAAGCCAGGCGGAAACCGCCTGGATATCCTCGTCGCTCATGCGCGTGGCGATCGCGCCCATCAGGTTCTGTGGGTCGTTGTCGCGCTCGCCCTCTTTCCAGGCATTGAGCTGCGCGGCGATGTAACCGGCATGCTGTCCGGCGATACCGGGGAAGGTTTCGCCCACCCCAGTGCTACCGGGACCGTGGCAGCTCTTGCACGAGACGATATAGTCATCCCAGTCACCACGCTCGGCCAATTGCTCGCCACGTGCCAGAAGCGCGTCGTCGGCCTGCTCTCCGCCATGCCCGGCCGTGGGAGGCATGGCGCTGTAGTACGCGGCCACATCGTCAATCTGCTGGTCGTCGATCATGTTGGCGAACGGCTGCATGGTGGCGTTACGACGCTCGCCTGACTTGAAGTCGTGCAACTGCTTGGCTAGATAGACGGCATCCAGTCCCGCCAGGCGCGGCCACGATTCACCTTGAGGGTTGTTCATTCCGCTACCGTCGGCCTGATGGCACGCGGTACAGACGGCTGCCACCGCCTCACCCCGTTCGGCATCGCCCGGCTGGGCGGCCGATGCCGCCCCATGGACGAGCCCGGTGGCCAGAAGCAGGCCCAGGCCCACGGCGTTTCTGTTATTGTGCATCGCGCTCTCCCTTCACTCGTCAATTTCATTCGTTATAGGTTATTGCCGGGTCGCCCCGGTAGTGCTGCATCATCGTCTGTGCCGGGCGGAACAATGACCGCCGGCAAGAGCAACCGTGCCTGGAGCCCGCCTCCCGCGGGGCTGGAGAATTTCACAGTGGCGCCGAAGCGCTCGGCTATCGCCGCGACGATCGCCAGGCCGAGCCCGCTACCCTGTTGCTTGCCCGAGCGCCAGAAGCGCTGTGTCAATTGCACCAGCGTGGCATCGTCCAGCTTCGGCCCCTGGTTTTGCACACGAAACTCGATGGCCTTGTTTTCCACCCAGCGCGCGTCGAGCGTTACCGGGCCGCCTGGAGCACCATGGCGCAAGGCATTGTCTAGCAGGTTACGCAGCGCCGTGACCGCCAGCGCCTGGGGCATGGCGAGCGTGGCCTGGGGCCACGCGGCAGGAAGCTGGATGCGCGCAGGATCGCGGCACTCAGCATCGGCGATGGCCAGTTCGGCTACTTCCTCGACGCCGCACGACGTACCGTCATCGAACTCCACCCGCCCCTCCACCCTCGCCAGGGTGAGCAGTTGCTCCAACGTCCGGGTCAGGCGTTCGACCCCCTCCTCGGCGTGAGCCAGCGCCTCGCGTGCCGGCTCCTCCCCCACCCGACGCGCGACTTGCAGATGGGTCTTGATCGCGGTCAAGGGTGTGCGCAGCTCATGCGCGGCGTTATTAGTGAAGCGCTGCTCGCGCACGATCGCCTGCTGCACCCGAACGAGCAGCGCATTGAGCGTCTCGATCAAGGGGCGAATCTCTTGGGGTACGCCGTAGGTCGACACCGGGGCCAAGGCATCCGGATGGTGCCGGGCAAGCGACTCACGCAGCCGGGTCAGCGGCGCCAGGCCTCGCACCACGCCCAGCCACAACGCGGCCAGACTGCCAATCAACGCTACCACGAAGGGTACGACCGCCACCTTGATCACCTCCGCCAGCAGCATGTCGCGCTCATCCATGCGGTCCGCCGTGGTGATCGTCAAGCCACCCCGTTCGTAGGTGAACACCCGCCAGGTCATGTCGCCCTCGCGGCGATAGGCGTGGCCGCGCTCGCCCGGTGTCAGGATGTTCTCCATATCAGTATGAGTACGCGCCATGATCTCGCCACGCGGTGAATGCACCTGGCACGCCAGCCCCTCGATGGGCGGAATCGATAGCGCCCGCTGGTCGGCGCTCTCCCACACCTCCGGCGGTAGCTGTAGCATCAGCCCCGCCACCATGCGGGCCGACTGCGCCAACCGCTGGTCCAGGGTCTCGACGAACTTCTCCTCCAGGTCGCGCATCAGCCAGGCAGCGGCCAGCCCCCACAGCAGGGCCAGGGTGATCCCGAGAGTCAGCAATAACCGCGTCCGCAAGCTCATTGGCGCCCTCGCGGCGCGCCCGGCAACTGAACCGCTTCGGGCTGGCCCAACCGATAGCCCAGCCCACGCACGGTCTCGATCACGCCACTGCCCAGCTTGCGCCGCAGATGGTGGAGATGGACGTTCAAGGCATTGCTTTCGACCTCGTCGTTCATGCCGTACAGGCTGTCCTTGAGCTGGTCGCTGGTCAGCACGCTGCGGGGTGCCTGGAGAAAGGTTTCCAGCAGCACCAGCTCACGTCGCGACAGGGTCACCGGGCGACCACCCACCGTCACCTCCCGGCTGGCCGGGTCCAGGCGCAAGGCGCCATGCTCGATCACCGCTCGCGAACGACCGGCGGCACGCCGCAGCAGGGCATGCAGGCGCGCCACCAGTTCATCGAGATCGAACGGCTTGACCAGATAGTCGTCCGCCCCGCCGCGCAAGCCATCCACCCGGTCGTGTACCGCATCGCGGGCCGTCAGGATCAGTACCGGGGTGGCAATTCCCGCATCACGCCACTCCTCCAGCAGATCCAGCCCATCACCGTCTGGCAGTCCACGATCGAGTATCACCACGTCGCTGGCCACGCCCAGAATGGCCTGGCGGGCGGCGGCCTGAGTGGTAACGTGATCCACGACGAAATCGTAGGTCTTCAGCCCGGCGCGAATCCCCGCTGCCACCAAGGCGTCGTCTTCGATCAGCAGTACATGCATGAAAGTGTCCTTGTTGATGGGTGAGAGCATGCCAAGGCAGCATTAACACAGCGTTAACCCGAGGGAGAGCAAGACGACCCGAGCCACGGCAAATGGTCGAACAGTGGCGCAACGAGAACACCCTTGACGCCAAGCGCCAAGGGTGAAAAACGGTAGTGAAATGCGAGAGCGGAAAGGCGCCGTCACACAGCTCCAGCGTCAGGCGCTACCCCGCGTAACGCCGGGCGACGAACCACCCCGCCACCATGGCAATCAGCATGGCCGCCAAGGGCGGTGTCATCCCTCCCACGGACGCGATGGCCGGGCCGGGACAGTAGCCGGAAAGCCCCCACCCGATGCCGAACAGTGCCGCGCCTCCCAGCAACTTGGCGTCAAGGTCGCGGCGCGTGGGTAGCTGGAATGCTTCGTCAAACAGCGGACGCGTTCGCCTGAATACAAGACGATAACCAATGAAGGTGGTGACCACCGCACCGCCCAGCACGAACATCAAGGTAGGGTCCCAGGCGCCGGCGATATCCAGAAACCCCACCACCCGTGCAGGATCGGTCATGCCGGCAAGCGCCAGGCCCAGGCCGAACAGCAACCCGGCGATATAGCCCATGACGGTTCGCATTGCAGCGGCATTCATACTCCTATCTCCCATATGTGGCGCACAACGAAGACCGTGACAATTGCGCTCACCAGGAACACGCCGGTGGCCGCCATCGAGCGTTTCGACAGCCGCGCCAGGCCACAAACGCCATGGCCGCTGGTGCAGCCGCTTCCCAGCCCGGTGCCCAGGCCCACCAGCAAGCCCGCCACCAGCATCAGCGAGACACCCCCGAGCGGTTCGCCCACGACCGCTCCCGGTCGCCCCTCGACATTGCCCAAGCCGCCACCGAATGCCATCAGCAACAGCGGCCCGCTGATCAGGCCCAGCACGAAGGTGGCGCGCCAGGCGCTGTCCCCTGGGGGCCGACGGGTCACCAGGTTTCCCACGATGCCGCTGATACCGGCAATTCGCCCCATGGTTGCCATCAGCCAGACGGCGGACAGGCCGATGAAGATTCCGCCCACCAAGCCTTGCAGACTCGCACTCCAATCCACGTAATGTTCTCCCGTTACCTGTTAACTGCCGGCTCGCCCACTTACGAATGACGGCGCTTGCAGGTATCGACCCCCAGCAGCGAGTAGAGCGGACAGGTGCCCAGCAGCCCCGTCGCCAGCGGCACGATACCAATCCAGCCCCATATCCCGATGGTGCCGGTCAGTGCCAGCACGATAAGCGCCAGGCCGATCACGATACGGGCGATCTTGTCGATACTGCCTACATTGTGTTTCATGGTTTTCTCCTTCGAGCGCTTCAGAAAAGATTGAGGGGGACCTTGAGATAGACCTGGCCGTTCTCTTCGGCCGGTGGCATATGCCCGGCTCGCATGTTGACCTGAACCGAGGGCAGGATCAGCTTCGGCATGCCCAGGGTGGCGTCGCGCTCGGTACGCATGCTGACGAACTCGTCCTCGCTCACGCCCTCCCGCACATGCACGTTATGGGATCGCTGTTCGCCCACCGTGGTCTCGTTCTGATACGTATCGCGCCCCGGTGCCTTGTAGTCATGGCAAAGGAACAGCCGCGTGGCATCGGGCAGGGCAAGAACTTTCTGAATCGAGCGAAACAGGGTGCGGGCATCGCCCCCGGGAAAGTCGCAGCGGGCGGTGCCGTAGTCGGGCATGAACAGCGTATCGCCGACGAACGCGGCGTCGCCGATGACATAGGTCAGGCACGCCGGCGTGTGCCCCGGGGTATGCAGGACATAACCTTCAAGTCCACCGATGGTGAAGGTATCGCCTTCCTCGAAAAGCCGATCGAACTGGCTGCCGTCCCGAGCGAATTCGCTCCCCGCGTTGAATGCCTTGCCGAAGATATCCTGCACCTCCAGGATGCGAGCGCCTATCCCCGTCCTGCCGCCCAGGGCCTCGTGCAGGTAAGGTGCAGCGGAGAGGTGATCCGCATGCACGTGGGTCTCCAGTATCCACTCCACCTCGAGCTCACGATCCTGAATGAACCGAATGATATCGTTGGCGGAACGTACGTCGGTACGCCCGGCGGCATAGTCGAAGTCCAGCACCGAATCGAGAATCGCACACGCCCGGCCGGCGGGGTCCTGCACCACGTAGCTGAACGTATTGGTCGGTTCATCGAAGAAAGGGGTGACCAGCGGCGTTGCCATATAGCCTCCATTCGACAGAATGTGGGGTTATCAGAAGGTATAGACCGGAATCTTCGGGTCGCGCATCATTTCCGCCATGGGCCCCGGCATGGCGACGCCGACACCTTCCCGCAGGTCGTCCTGTTCATATTCGGAGTTGGGCAGGTAAATGGCGCAGACATCCACCTTCGCGCCATCATTCATCATGGTTGCCAACAGCCCCTCGGGCTTGATGTCGCGAGGGGCGACCGTCCGTTCGCTGGCATAGCCCTCCACCGCCAGATCCCCCGCGCCATCACACAACAAGAGGTGCAGGTCGCTCCCCTGCTCCTGCATTGCACGGGAAAGAATCATCGCCATGCTCTGGGTTTCAAGGGAGTCACTGGTGACGATAACCAGGGCACGCTCTCGCGATGCCTCGCTGCCGTCATCGGCAAAAGCCACGGGTGCAATGCTCAAGGCTGCCGTGCACAGCACTCCCGCAAACACGGAATTGAAGCGGCAGGTATTATTGAATGGTAAGGACATGTGATCTCCAGTGGGCTAGAAAGCCTTCAGAAACAAGTTATCGGGAACCAGGGGTGTCGGAAGACATCCTCAACCAACCGAGGCTGAGTGAAGCTCGGATATCAGGGTCGATCATTCCCTTGCCAGGCAACGTCTGGATCGATTTCATAGCTCCAGGGCAAGCCGGAGTTACGCCAGCCGTTCCTTGCCCTCACCCCGGCGGAATTTCCCTCTTCGAGCTTGCCCCCCTCGAATCCGTCGCTGACGGAATACACCTGGGTATACCCCATGTCCGCGATCACGTCCGCCGCCGGGGCACTGCGTGTGGCACCGGAGCGGCACATGACGATCAAGGGAGTCGCGTCGCTCGCGCCATGCATGTCGAGCTGCGCCTCGATCTGACGGGCAAAGTCTTCATTAGCCGCCATCGCCCAGGTTCGCGCCTGTTCATCGAACTTGTCGCGGTCGGCAAGCATCCACGGCACATGGATATCGGTAGGTTCGGCAAAGCCTGTGAACTTGATCTCGATGGGATCGCGTACATCGATCAACAGGGCATCGTCCTGTTCTTGCAATAGGTCATAGGCTTCGCTGGCCGTCAGGTAAAGACCCAACTGGGTCTCGCGGTAAGCGGCGGTTTCGTCAGCCATGCCCGGCGAAGCCAACGCCGCCCACGCCATGCCCCCCAGCAAAAGAGGGGATAACGCACGGCGTGAAAAAAGGAGGTTTTTCATAACCATTTCCTCTAAGCAAATAACCTATTTGATTTCTAGAGAGTAGTCCTTTTTACGTTCCGTTACCTGAGACAAGTTGTCGCAATACCAAGGTCGATCCCGAGCTACGGCTGGCTTCCCATGCCATATTTGATGACGGTACTGACTCTTACTTATCCCTATAAAAAAACTGACCACGCCACCCATGACTATTGGGTGACGTGGCCGGTTTATACGTTAGTTCAAGTAGTTGTTTTTCTAAACCTTTATAGCAGAGGGCTACACCTCTCCCCGGTTATCGAGTTCGACGGCCTCGTGCATGCGCGTGAGAATATCGGGAACGGCCGCCTGAACGCGGTCCCAGCTGGGAATGAAGGGCCGCTCGCGTGGGTTGTCGAGAAACAGGTTGCCCGCTTCCAGCAGGTTGCCGGCGAACAGCTCCACCGCCTGCTCCTCACTGTGGCGATCGAGGCTCAGGCCGTTCATGGTGGCGTCGTGGTCGTAGGCTTCGATCAAGTCCAGCGCCAGGCGGTAGTAGGTCGCTTTCAGGGTGCGGAAATCCTCGCTGCTGAAGCTCACCCCCTGGGTGGCAAGCTTGCGATAGAGCGCCTTGGAAATATCCAGACTCATGCGGTTCAGGCCGCTGCCGGGGTCATCCTGGCTCACCGGTTGATGCTTGTGATCGTAGGTATCGGCGATATCCACCTGGCATATCTGCCGGTGGGAATAGTTGCGCTGCAGCTCGGAAAGCACACCGATCTCCAGCCCCCAATCCGCCGGGATGCGAATCCCCTCCAGAACATCGCTGCGCATGGCGAACTCGCCGGAAAGCGGATAGCGGAAGCTGTCGAGATAGTCCAGGTACGGCAGCGGCCCGCAGACGATTTTCAGCGCCCGCAGCAGCGGCGTGACCAGCAGGCGCGCCACCCTGCCGTTGAACTTGCCCTCGGCAATTCGCGGGTAGTAGCCCTTGCAGAAGCGGTAACTGAAGCGCGGATGGGCGATCGGGTACAACAGGCGCGCCAGCATGCCCCGCTCGTAGGTCAGGATATCGCAGTCGTGCAGGCCCACCACCGACGTGCGCCCGGACGCCAGCACGTAGCCGGAGCAGTACCAGACGTTGCGTCCCTTGCCCGGTTCCAGCGCCCCCAGGCCGTGGCTATCCAGCTCTTCATCGAGCTCGCGCAGGCGCGGGCCGTCGTTCCACAGGATACGGGTATGCTGCGGCAAGCGGGAAAAGAACTCCCGTGCATGGAGAAACTGCTCCCGGTCGGCCCGGTCCAGGCCCACCACGATCTCGCTCAGGTAGGGCACCTTGGTCAGCTCATCGATGATCCCGGAAAGCGCCGGGCCTTCCAGTTCGGAAAACAGCGAAGGCAGAATCAAGCCCATGGGCCGTCGCCGGGAGAACTTGACCAGGTCCGCCTCGAGCGCTTCCACCGGACGCCGCGTCAAGTTATGAAAATCGGTAATGACACCGTTCTGATGAAAATCGCTCATGCCGTCTCCCTCGTTTCCGCCGTAAGCCGGCGGTCACTTTGCCCCCACCAGTAGGCCACTCCTTCAGCCCACCCTAACGGCCCGCGCTGGCGTGTGCGATACAGCCCCTGAGCGCTGGGCTCCACGTCCAACTGGTGGCAGCCCCGGATCACTACCGCCTGGTCGACCGCCTCCAGCATGGGAATATCGTTGGGACCGTCGCCGAGCCCGATGGAAAGCGGGTGCTTGCCGCGCAAGGCGCTGAAACGACCGATCAGCCACTCCGTGGCATTGCCCTTGTCGGTGGCGACACCGATGACGTGCCAGAACCGTCCACCTCGGGTCAGGCGCAGGCCGTCTCCTTCCAGGCTGTGCCGAAAACGTGCCAAAGCCTCGTCGCTGTCCTGCCAGATCAGCGGCTCGCTGCCTTCACGCAAGCAGGCCAGCCGCGCTCCCTCGTCGTCGAGCCCCGTCAATTCCTTGACCTCGTCCAGCGAAAGCTCATCCATGCGGGTAAACGCCACGCCGAGGCGTTGGCGCCAGACATCGAGTCGGGCATGAATGAAACCGATATCCACCCCGGTATGCTTGATGACCATACCGTCGCGTCCCGACCCGGGGCGGTCCAGGCGAGCATGACACCACGACGGTGGCAGCCCGATCACCGCACCGTTTTCAGCGATGAAGGGAGTCGCGGTGAGACCCAGCGCCTCGCGTAGCGGCAGCATTTCCGCGCGGGTCTTGCTGGTCACCGGGATCACCGGCACCCCCCACTCCTTGAGCCTCGCCAGCCATGGCTTGGCCGGCGAGAAGTCATAGCTATCGTGATCGAGCAAGGAACCGTCCAGGTCGGTCAGTACCAACCGAGGGCGAAGCGCCAGATCAGCCGGAGGAGCCGGCGCGGTGTGTGAAGTTCTTTTGTGCATGGCGTCACCTTAATGGCCGATTTCTCGATACACGTCCCGTTGCGTATTCATCTCTTGTTCTCGAATACTCTTACCTTGTTCTCGAATACTCTACCTTGCTCTCGAATATTCTTTCTTGTTCCCAGGAGCTACTGGTTACGCGCGCTTTGCTACAGTAGTGAACATGTAGCAGTTAACATGCCAGGTGGGAAGAAACCCGAATAGAAACATCGATCCTGGCGACATCACGTTTCGTAGGAAAAGACGACGGTCGATCCTGGTCAGGATGGAATAAAAAAACGCACCGATATGGTGCGTCATTAAGGAGTGAGCAAGACGCTCGGCCTAACTTGCCTACTCCACTTCAATGACGACTTCTACGCGGCGGTTGCGCGCACGCCCTTCCGCCGTGTCGTTGTCCGCCAGGGGGCGGGTATCGGCCAGGCCCACTGCTCGCAGGCGCTCGCTGTCCACTCCCGCGTCTACCAGGGCATGGACGATAGCGATGGCCCGTGCGCTGGAGAGCGCCCAGTTGGAAGGAAATTCCTCGGTGTTGATCGAGCGGCTGTCGGAGTGGCCCTCGACCGCCACTTCTCCTTCGTAACGCTGGATGGTCTCCACCAGGCTGGATACCAGCTCGCGACCGTCATCGGTCAGCTCACCTTGGGCCGAGGGAAACAGCAAGCGATCCTGCACGCGCAGCTTGATGCCCTCCTCCACCCGCGAGACTTCCACTCCCTCGAGATCCGGCAGGTAAGGGGACTCTTCCACGCGTTGAGACAACACCGGTGCCAAGGCCAGGGCGCCCGCCACCGCTTCGGGGTCCACTTCCTCGACATTGAGCGGTGCGCGGTCGGTCAGAACCACCATGAAATCCGCCAGCGGCGATGCCAGGTCGGTGTTATCCTCCAGCATCATGCGGGGTAGCGGTCTCGGTGCGGATACTTCTTCGGCAAGTTCAGGGCGCTCCGGGGGCAGAGCCACGAGAATGGGCTCATCACTCTCGGGAGCGGTGGCTTGTCTCAGGAAGGCCAGCGACTCGGGAACCGCGACCAACTCGCCAAAGGCGACCGGATACGTCAGCAGCGGCGATTCTTCCGGGGCCTGGGGCGAAGGAGGCGGCGCCGCTTCGGCAGTGACAGGCAGCGATGCCGGTTGCGCCAACAAAGGTGGCACCCAGGTGCGGCGCGGTGGCAGACCCGCCACGCCCAGCGCGGCGCTTACCGCCAACGGCGCGATCTGCCGGGAACCGGCCGGCGGCAACTCGAATCCCAGCCGCCCTCGGCGTGCCTGGCCCAGGGACTCGGGCAACGGCACTTCCAGCACCGGCTCCGGAACAAAGACGAATTCAGGCTCCGGCTCACGATTGAAAAGCGAAACATTCGCCGGGCCCGCAGCGGTGATAATGATCACGAAAAGCGCCACCAGCAGCGTCATGATGTCGATATAACTGATCATCCAGGCGTTGCCGCTTTCCTCCTCGGGATAAGCCGACAGCAGTGAATCGTGACGAGATACCCCGCGATGGTCTTCAAGCATGCAAGAATTCGCTCAACAAAACTAACCTCGTAAAATCGTCCCGGCAGCGGAACGGTGCATCAGCGGAAAACCCATGGGGAGCGCCACGAAACCCCGCGCTATCTTACTGGCTCAGTGGCGCCATTGACCACCCGGACGCTGACACCAGCGTCAAAGGAATGTTCAAGTTTCCTCCGGCGTGGCCGATTGTTTCAGAGCATGGCAGACTACGCTGCAATCGTCTTTTACTGATACGCATGCACTTGTGTCTGCATTTACGACCTATACATCGGCACTTACGCCGTCCTGATGCGAGAAGGAATCCCCGGTGCCCAAGTTACGCGCTTCCCTTTATTCATCCGTCTGTTTCCGCCCGTTCTCCTTCTCGGGCCTCGCCAAGGCGTCGCGGACTACCAACTTTCGCCCACTGGTGCGCAGTCTGACGTTGGGGCTCGCCAGTCTGGTCCTGAGCGGCTGCTTCTACGCCAACACTTCTCAAGCGCCGATTGCCGTCACCTATCCCTATACCGAGCAGCAACGCATGCAGGCCGCCCATCACTGGGATGTACTGGCGCGCCACGAAGCCAACGGTATCCTGCGCAACGAGCGTGTACGGTTTCTCAACCTGTATTTCCCCGATGGCAGCGAAGAGATCAACGGTTATACCTACCGCGGTAGCGGCGGAGAGTTTAAGCGCGGGTTCCGTTCCCTGCTAACCAGCGAGCTGGTCTCACGCGGTGCCGTGCTGACCACCCAGCCCCGGGTCAACGGTGCGCAAATCCATGTCGATGTGGAAGTGGTGGAACACCGCGATCGTGGTTTCATTCGTCCGCCGGTGGGTGCCTTTACCGCCTTGGCCGGGGGTGTCGCCGTCGCCACGCTGCCCATCAACAACTGGACCGAACCCGCTCTCGGGCTGATCCCCGCCGCCATGGTGGCCGATGGCATCAGCGGCAGCTGGACCAATACCGGTAACGAGGAGATCATCGTCACCACCCAGATCGTCGATGACGAGCGCATTCTCTACTCCTCCTCCAACATCTACTACACCAATAGCGGCGATCGTCGTCACTATGCGCCGGAGCGCGTCAATTCGCGGCCTGCCCCGACTCCCACCGTTTCCGTCACCGACTCCTGGTAATGTTCATGTTTCTAGGTCATCACGCTTGCTTTTCTCGGCGGTTCCCCGCATTTCGACGTGGGCTTCGCCTGCTTGCCGGCGCTCTGGTCGTGCTCAGCCTCACCGGCTGCGAGGCGATTGGCAACCGCAACAACAACGTCAACCAGGTAGAACCACAACCCGACCTGCCGGAACTGGTCCAGGCGGCCGCCGAACGCATGATCGCCAATAACCCGGATATCACTCGCCACAGCCCGATGATCGCCGCCACCTTCGTCAGCATCGATAACCTGACCCGCTCCTCGACACTGGGGCGCATCAGCTCGGAACTCATGGCCTCGGCGCTCGCCAATCACGGCATGCAGGTACGGGAAGTGAAGATGCGCGACAGCATGTTCATCGAGGAAGAGGTCGGCGAGCTTATTCTGTCCCGCCAGGTGCAGCGCTTGAGCGCCCAGCACGGCGCCCGTTCAATCCTCATGGGCACCTACGCCGAAGGGCAGGATTACGTCTACATCAGCACCCGCGTGGTGCGCTCGGGGGACGCCATGGTCCTCGGCACCGCCGAGTTCAAGCTACCGCTGAACAACAACACCCGCAGCCTGCTCGGCGGCGGAGGCTGGTAGCACCCATCGCCCGCTAAAGCGGCCTCCCACCCTGACTCGAGCCTGGAAGCCAAATGCCGGGTGTGGAGGCCGGCTCCGCCTGGCAAGGGGTCATCGGTGGCCTATGGCTTGATATATGTCAACCACAGTTGACACTCTAATTATTGCCAACTAGAGTCAACTGATGGTCGAACTCATAAAAACAGATGCCTTTGATCGATGGCTACACGGCTTGCAGGATACTCGGGCTCGCGCCAAAATCCTTACCCGTATCAGACGCCTGAGCCTGGGTAACCCTGGCGACGTGAAGCCAGTGGGAGAAGGTGTCTCCGAACTGCGCATTCCCTACGGCCCCGGCTATCGCATTTACTATATCACCAGGGGGCCTATTGTAGTGGTACTGCTCTGTGGCGGTGACAAAGCCAGCCAAATTCGTGATATCCACCAAGCCAAAACCATTGCCGCACAATGGAAGGAGTGACACATGGCGTCCCGGCACGCGACGTTCAGTCATTACGATACTGCTGATTATCTGCAGACAGAAAAGGACGTAGTCGCCTACCTAGAGGCAGTAATGGAGGAGAATGACTCCGCTCTTCTCGCCACCGCGTTGGGTGATATTGCCCGCGCGCGAAACATGAGCCAGCTCGCCAAGGAGGTGGGAATGAGCCGTGAAGGGCTTTACAAGGCCCTGTCCGGGGAAGGCAATCCAGCCTTCTCCACAATCAGCAAGGTGGCCAACGCTCTAGGGCTACGCCTGACAGTTGAACCACTTTCTCAGTCCGAAATCACTGTTGAATAACGAACCAGGACGCGCCCTCCCACCCTGACTCAAGTTTGGAGCCAAATGCCAGGTGGGAGGCCGACTCCGCCGGCGAGGAGGCTTTCGAAAACAAAAGGTCGAAAAACAAAAAGGCAGCACAAAGGCTGCCTTGATCAAGCTGTAGTACCTGATAACTTAAAACGTATAGCTGATACCAATCAGCGCCACCGGGAAAACCGGCAACTTATCGATGTCATCCTTCAGGCTTGCTTCCTCGGCACGCATGTCATCATTCAAGGATGGATCCAGGTTCTCGAAGCCGTTGGTCGTGCGAAGCGCGACATCGACATTCGTCGCCACGACGCCGAACTCGGAGAAAAAGCCGAAGCCTTCCGTGTGCGAACTGCGCCATCCCCATCCCACATAGGGCTGGGTACCATCGGCTACGGTGGCCTTGCCCACCACAGAACCGATCTCCGCCGCCGAGTAGTTCACGCCATTCAGCTCGAAGGAGCTGCCATTCCGCGGTGTACCCGTCACATTAGCGTCGATATTCGGCAACATTGCGCCCGCAGAAATAAAGAATCGACCGCCGAAGGGGAAGTAATCGACCTTGAAGCTGGATGCCTTGAGACCGAACTCGGCGTCATAGTCGACATCGTCTTCCTCGAAATCAGTATCGAAATCCAGCCCATCCGTGTAGCGAGCCGACAACGCCAGATTTTCGTGGAAGCGCCAGGAGAGATCACCGCCGAAGCCTGTGGTGCCGGCAATCGCGCCGACAGACACACGCTTTTCAAACGCGTTAACCGATGTGGCCGCTGTTGCCAGTGCCAAGGTACCTGCAATAAGAAGTGCTTTTTTCATGTTTCCAATCGTTCTCTTGATTCAATGGTAAGCCGTCGCCCCGGCTGTTCCAGGCACCTCTATCTTGGTACCGATTAGCCTGCGATAGTATATAACTATCGGCATGGCTCATGGTGGAATTACTCATGCTTATTGATAATTATTTTTAACTAGGCCAGAAAACCTAATCCAGGTGGAGCTACTGCCCGGAAACCGGCAACAACACCTTTATGGCATGGCCGCGTCTGGCCGCCATCTTCTCGATTTCTTTTTTCAGCACCCGCCTCGCTCCATCATCGCCATGGACCAGACGCACCTCGCGGGGCCATTGGCGCATACGCTTGAGGAAGTTGAGCAGGTCGCGCTGATCGGCGTGGGCGGAGTAGCCGCTGATGGTGGTAATTCCCGCATGGATATCGATCCGCTCGCCATCCAGTTCCACCCAGCCGCCTTGCGGGCCGTAGCGCTGGATATCCCGCCCCGGCGTGCCCGCGCCCTGGTAGCCCACGAACAGTACCTGATGGCGCGGATCGCCCAGCATCGCCTTGAGATAATTGACCACTCGCCCGCCGGCGCACATCCCGCTGGCCGCGATCACCACCGCCGGACGGCCGGTTTCCGCAAGGTAGCGCACGGTACTCTCGTGGGTGTCGTGGTCATCCACCGTATACAGATTGTCGAAATCCAGCGGATGACGCCCCGCTCGCAAGCGGCGCTGCGCCTCGGCATCCCAGTAGGGTTTCAGCTGGCGGTACACTCGGGTAAAACGCGCCGCCAAGGGCGAATCGACGATCACCTCCAGATCGCGCCACAGGGTGTCCCCCGCTCGCTGCGCTTGATGAATCACCCCTTCCAGCTCGTACAACAGCTCCTGGGTGCGGCCGATGCTGAAGGCGGGAATGATCACCGTCCCGCCGTTTTCCAATGCCCGTACGATAGCGGCTTTCAGCGCCTTCACCCGGTCCACGCGATGCTCGTGCAAGCGGTCGCCGTAGGTGGATTCCAGCACCAGCACATCGGCGGCATAAGGCGATTTTGGTGCCGGAAGCAAAGGTGAATAAGGCGCCCCCAGGTCACCGGAAAAGACCACACGCTGCTTGCCACCCCGCACCCTGTCGTGCAGCGACACCTCGACATAGCTCGACCCCAGGATATGCCCGGCGCGCTTGAGCTTGACCCGCAACAGCAGCGTCTCGTCATTCACCAGGGTATGCCACTGGCCGTAATCCAGCGGCACCAGTTGCTGCTGTACCCGCTGCTGGAACTGCTCGATCAACCGGGCATCGCGGGTGAAGCCGATCTTCAGCGCATCCTCGATCACCAGTGGCAACAACAGCGCCGAAGGTTGCGAACACAGGATCGGCCCCTCGTACCCCGCCGCCAGCAAGTAAGGCAGGCGCCCGATATGGTCGATATGCACATGGGTCACGATCAGCGCCCGCAGCGTACTGATATCGAACTCGACCTGTAGCTGATCAAAGCCATCCGGCGCCGCATCCTCACCCTGGAACAGGCCGCAGTCCACCAGTAGCGAGTGGCGCTCGTTGGCCAGCAACTGATGGCAACTGCCGGTCACGCCCCCGGCGCCACCGTGATGAAGGAACTGCGGAAAGGTTGAGTTACGGCTGTCGCGGCGGCTCATCGGCTCGCTCCTTGAGAGGAATGAAGCCTAATTATGAGCCGCCGGAGAAAGAAAACCTTGAGCTGGGTTGGTTAAATATCCAGTCTTTTGGAAATCCCAGATCGCCTCGCTGCGCTCGCGATGACACAAAAGACACCGTGCCCACCCGTGTCATTGCGAGGAGCGAAGCGACGCGGCAATCTCAAGCTCGCGATGACACATTTTCCTCGCTCGCTTCCACCAAGGCTACAACGGCGGTGCATGCCATTGCACCCACAAAAAAGCAGCCGGTTGGCTGCCTTGGCGCTAGTGTCTACTCGGCGCGGCTGAACGGGCTTACGCTACAAGTCGTATCGGACGCTATCGAGAACCTTGTCCCACCGGGCATCAGTGCTTGAACATGCCTTCCAGGCTATCGGCAAACAGCACGTCGCGCATCCAACTTTTCAACTGATCATGATCAGCTTGAACGAGCCTTGCCTCGACCCACCCAGGTATTTCGCCAAATTTGAAGTTGAGTTGAGTCCGCACAACATCGCGGGCCTCCTCAAGACGCCCTTCCTGACGCCCTTCCTGACGCCCTTCCTGACGCCCTTCCTGACGCTCTTTTTTTACCAGATTCTCTAAGTTCTCTGCCAACATGGCTTTATCCTCCACGAGGCTTTCGAGCTGATCCAGATTGATGTCAGCCTCAAGCCGCTGCAAATGTCGCTTAATCCAACGCGTGACGACCTTATCTATCCGTTCTTTATTAGGATCAGACTGGATGATCGCCACGATTCGATCCATGGCCTGTTGCAGGTTTTCCCAGCTCTCACCAGCGTTCTCTACACTGAACACCCCGCTCAGCGGCGTCTGCACCAAACCCAACTGTTCATCAGTATAGCGCCCTTCGTCGATCAGGTAATAGCGCAGGTGCGGTTGATAGACCTGCAGAAAACCCGGCGGTTCCGGTGTGATCATATCGTACATATCCAACGGTGCCGCCCAAGGCTTCGTACCGTTGTAAAGCACCACCGGAAACACCGGCGGCATCCCCTGGCTGGGGGTGGCGACATTTTGCTTAAGCAGTTCGCTATAGAAACAGGCGACGTAGTGCATCAGCCGAATCGGCATGGAGCGGTCTACTGCTGACTGAAACTCCAGCAGTATGTAGAGATACACCTCTTGCGTCACGCCTTCCCAAGTGATGTTCACCGACCACACCACATCTTCAATTTTCTCTTCGAACATCGGCGTGATGTAGTGACCGTTGTGTTGCTTTAGCGTGGCGAAGTTCATCAGCCCGGCAATGCCAGCAGGCACAAAGCCTTCAATCAACTGCTGAACGAACTCAGGGTAGCTGAACAGTTCTTTATACCCAGTATCGTGGTGGTTGGTGGCCATGGGCGCCCCTGTCCGATTGAAGACTGACAGGATACCACTCGCTCCCTCACCTCGGTCAGCCCAAGGCCTAGATCGCCGCGCTGCGCTCGCGATGACACACAAGGTGCCGTGATCGCCCGTGTCATTGCGAGGAGCGGAGCAACGCGGCAATCTCAGGCTCACGATGGCAAGGGTTCAGCGGTAGACTTCGGCGTCCGCCAGGATGGCCCCGGCCTGGTCCTTGTCGGAAAGCGCCAGCGGCACCGGCAGCTCCGGCCATTCGATGAAAGGAGTATGGCGTACACAAGCCCTCTGCACAGGTATGATACACTTACCGTTAGCCGTCCTATTCACGGTGAGAGGTATAAATCATGATAGCAACTACTCATCCTCACCTTGTCCAGCACCTACTCGATGTTGCCTTTGACCTGGCCAACAATGCAGGCCGGCTCATTCAGCGAATCGCGGATACCCGTGAAAATGCCCAGCTAGGTGGAGATACTTTCCAACGTCTTGTCCGCAACGCCCTGGCATCCTTCGATCAGCTGGTGGACGATGCCGATCAATACATTCTGACGGTAGAGGAGAGCGGCGAAGCTCCTATGGATTACCGCTCACTGGAAGGAATTGCCGAACGGTTGCGACGCATCGAGGGCGAGGTCAAGCGCTTGATGCATCATGCCGAGACACCCAGCGATATCACAGTACTCTTGGAGCAGTACGATTTTCGCCGTGCTATCGCCAAGACCCGTAGCCGCATGGCGCTGGCTGCCCAGGTTTCCAAACAGCGGCAGGTGATCGCCAAGACGTATGACACGACGATTTCCCCGTCCGCTTACGCTGCCGCAGCCCAGCTCATGACAGAAAAGCTGGGTGAAAAAGCAAGGAAAGCCAGTGATTGAGGTAGTGTTCCATTCAGAGACGGAACACTACTTCGACAGCATTGACGCTACTTTTCCTGGATTCAAGCTTCTGGAGAGTTTCACAGACTATATCGCTTCCGGTAGAGATGTCGTACCTGACTGTTTTGGCAATGATGCGCCCTATACGCAACCTTATGGCGCGTTTCGCGCAGGGCTCATGCATATTCACATTGCCGTCCCGCCAACGACCTTTCCCAAAAAGCGCCCCCAGGCTGACCGGAAGTGCCCCATGAACGCACCGGATCAAGATGCCGCTTTGGTGCGCTTTGGTGTATGTGCAAGGCGAGCTAGAAGAGTACCACTACTGCTTGCTTGCCATTCTCTACCCGGACGCCCATCAGCGAGCAAGCGATAACCACACGATCTCCTACCTCGCCCGCCTGGCACAAGACTTCAAAGACCAACACTGAACATCGGGAACAAATTGTGTCACTGCGAGGAGCGAAGCGACGCGGCAACCTCAAGTTCGCGATAGCAAGGGTTCAGCGGTAGACCTCGGCGTCCGCCAGAGTCGCCCCGGCGTGGTCTTTTTCAGAAAGCGCCAGCGGCACCGGCAGCTCCGACCATTCGATGGCAAGCTCATATAATCGGCACGAACGGCACACAGCCGCCCAAGGCAAGCCCGAGGGCGACGATTAATATGCCACGCATCATCAGTGCTTAGCCTTGGGCAATTCCTCGGAAAGCGCCCGTGCATACGCGGTACGCGCTGTCTGGTAGATCGCCAACTGCTGCTTGAGCTTTTCGATCTCTGCATCGGTGACGCGCAGGTTGACCACCTGGCTCTGGGCGTTCTCGGAAAGGGCCGCCACGTTGTACTCGGTACCGTCGATAGTGATGGTCTGCCTTTCTTGGTTCTTAGCCATGGGTTTCGGCTCCTTGGTCGAAATAAAACGCGAGGCCGCCATAATCCATACCATCCAGCACCCTGTCCAGGCTTGCGGATATTTTCTGGGGTGAAACTGCTTTCGGCGAGGCATGGACCACCCGACCATTCAAGCCAGCGCTTTCATCGCTTACGATTGCCGGGCGGCTTACGCGATCCATCCATCATCATCGACAATGGTGCGAATACCGGTAAGTTTGGCAACGCCCGCACTAAAATCACCACCTATTGGGTTGGAAACATCAAGAAAGAAGGTCTCATCAGGTTCGGGCTCGTTGTCGCCAATCACCTCGACGGCGATCGCTGCCTGTGTCTCGCCGGGGTAGAGGATCAAGGTATCGGCCACCGCCAGGTAGTCTTCTCCCGCTGTAGCCGTGCCATCCCGCGTGGCGTAGTCGACGCTTAGCCATTGGTCTGGGGTATCGCGCTCACCGTGAAATTCAAGCAAGAAGTAGATCAGCTGAGTGCCGTCATCACCCTCGCGAATGGAAGTTTCGACGTCTTCCGGGCGGCTTGGTGCATTAGAGTCAGCCATGCGCAGGCTTTGATCGATCCACTGCTGGTAGTGGCTCACACGTTGAAAAGCGGCAATCTCGCCGAAGCTGCCATCCAGCTCGTCAGTGGCATCCGGTGATTGGCCATTGCGGCTCAAGCTTGTCGCATAGGTGGTGACGCCCGCCACCTTATCGTCGATAAAGGCCGGGCCGCCGCTATCACCTGGGGCGATCAGCCCTTCGGCCTCGCCGATTCCGTTATCGTCGATCCCCATGAACATGCCCAGGGCATCGTGGGCATCGCTGCCGTCATCAAAGTCGATGATCAACTGAGAGTCCCGCGCTGGTGACCAGGAGATACCACTGCCGAATGCCGCCTTGAGTGCATCGCCGGTGGTGTCAAACCGGTTGCCGACAGCGTGCTTTACTGGCCCCTCGCTGTTCTGGGGGCGGTGCCCATCAAGCCCCGCGCCGGTCAGTCCATAGCCGACTAACGTCACCTCCTGACCAAGCTCGTCATATTCACGATAGAGCCCACTTCTTTGAGCGAACACAGGAGCTGGCGCTGCAAGCCACACCAGAGCCAAGTCATGATTGGCATTGTCGATATCATGATCAGGGTGTAGAGCATAGCGAGACACCGGCAAACCGAGGCGCCCTTCTGATGTATCCAACCGTACCGACACCGAGTCGCTATCATCGATGACATGCGCCGAGGTCAACACGGCACGCCCGCCGTACAGTAGTGTACCGGAGCCATAGAAGCCCCCCGCTACGACTTGAACGACACCTTCATGCCCTTCACCGGGCAATACGCGGTAGCGATCCGGATCGCGAGTCACCGTTACCATGAAAATCTACTTGTTTTACCCATAATTAGCCTCTTGCTCACTAAAGCACAAAAAAACACCATCATCATAGCAATGATGACCTGAAATAATTCAATTTCATGCATTAGAAAATGCGGCCATGAACGGAGCCAGCACCGCCAAGGTGAAAGCCAACCACCACTAGCCCGACTACGCACGCCGGGTTTCCGCTGCGGACAGCCGGTCGAGACTTTGAAGTTAAATCATCATCAAAATCATCGCGCCCACATGCCCCTTTTTTTAAAAAAATGGTAAAGTACGTTTCACTAATACTAATTTTAATTGGTCTGGTCGCATAAGGGCATTTCGCGATGAGCATGTTCACCACTGGGTTAAGCGGGTTAAACGCAGCGCAAAATGCCCTCAACACCACCAGCAACAATATCAGCAACGTTTACACGCCGGGCTTTAACCGCGAAGTCACCATGCTGGGGGAAGGCTCCACCGGTACCGGTGGCGTGCAGGTCAATGATATCGAGCGCCAGTTCAACCGTTACGTGGCCGACCAACTCAACAGCACCCGCACGCAGTCCAGCGCCCTGGAAAAGTACGCCCAGCAAGTCGACCAGATCGACAACTTGCTTGCCGACCGCGAGGCGGGGTTAGCCCCGCTGATGCAGAATTTCTTCTCGGCACTGTAAGACCTCGCCAGCGCTCCCTCGGACCCAGCGGCTCGTCAAGGCGTGATCGGCAACGCTCAGACACTCAGCGCCCAGTTCCGCTCCTTTGATAGCTATCTGCAAGATATGCAGAACAACATCAATAGCGAGATCAAGGATGAAATCACTCAGGTCAACAACACCACGCAACAGATCGCCGGACTCAACCGCGAAATCGCCCTAGCTCGCGCACGCACCGGCGAAGCCCCCAATAGCTTGCTGAACCAGCGTGACCAGATGATTGCCGAGTTAAGCGAGCGCATGGATTCACGCCTCAATATTCAGGATGACAAGACCTACAACGTCAGCCTGCCCAACGGTCAACCACTGGTCAGCGGTACCGATGCGTTCAAGCTAGTACCCGTACAGGACGAGACCGACCCGCAACGCACCCTGGTCGGCTATCGCGATGGCGGCGGAAACGTCGTAACGATGGAAGAGGATGTGATAACCGGTGGCAGTTTGGGTGGGCTCTTGCGCTTTCGCCAGGAAACCCTGGACAAGACCCAGGATCAGATCGGCCAGCTCGCCGTCTCGCTCACCACCGCCTTCAATGAGCAACATAAGCAAGGCGTGGACCTTAACGGCGAACAGGGCGAGGATTTTTTCAGCATTCGTGTGCCACAAGCCTATAACGGGCCCGAAAACAGCGCCAAAGTCGCATCGATCGCCTTTGATCCAACCCGCGTTGATGAGGTGCGCGCTACCGACTATCAGGTTCGTTACGACGGCACTGAATTTACCGTCACCCGGCAGGACAGCGGCGAAGAAGTCAGTGCTGAATGGGATGGCACCATGCTCTCCTTCGGCGGTATCGACATGGCACTCAACGGCACACCCGCTGCGGGCGATACGTTCAACGTGCAGCCCGTGCGCCGTGCGGCGGCAGGAATGGATGTCCGAGTCAACGACCTAGACAAGATCGCGGCGGCTCTTGGCCCGGTACGGCCGATGCCTTACTCCACGGTTGATTTTCAATCGCAGAGCATGACGCGTCTGGGGAACACAAAAAGTATTGAGAGTGAGCTATCGAATGGAGAGTGGGACAAAGGGAGGATTTCCACTATTGATCCCATTGCCTTTATCCCCAAAGGCGCAACAAACGTTACCATCGAGATGAATAACGACTTCTCCGAAGACGATGACATCCAAATTTTTAGTCGCGATGGGAAGCATCTCGTTGGTACCCCCGTTACGGGAGATGATATAGATTTTACTTGGAAATCCTATGGGGTTGAAGCAAGCAAAGACTTGGAAGAGGGAGCTAACCTAGCGTATGGCGCCGAACCAGTCCTCACAATTAAGAACGGCTTTCCAGAAGACACTACCTACAGTGACAAACATCTCCTGACGCGCAGCAGCGGTCCTTACTCTAGTAATCTAGAAGACGGCATTGAGAGCACATACAATAGTATGAAGTTCTCTTATACAGGTGATGGTGATCGGCTAGATGGTGGGTTTAATGATGGCCGAGCGAGTGCTCCTTATAACGTAGAGAAAATACACATTGATAAGGTGACAGAACCCGTATTTCTCGTTGTCTCGGGTAACGGTTTATATGACCTCAAAGTATCTTGGGAAGGGTTGTCCGGTGCCCCTGGAACAGGTGGTGTCACAACTGACAACACCCCCATCGGCCATGTGCAGGACCAGCTTGAGGTCAGCGATATCGAGATCGGCGGCGGTTTCAATGCCATGGATACCGCCTACCGCCCACCCAGCTTTGCGGTGAAAGCCGCAGACGATGGTTCGCTGAGCCTGGGTTTCTTCGGCGCGGATAGCGGGAACAACTTGTTCGTTTCTCCGGACGCAGGCTCTGTGCCAAGTTCCCCGCCGCCGGAAGGTATCTTCAGCATCTTTAAGGAGGACGGTACGGAAATAGAGAACGTACTCTCGGTCAATGGTCCCGACTCGGGAGATTCTTTGGCGGTCGGCGAACGCCTGACGATTCGAGACGACGCCACCGGTAATGTGATTCTCAGCTTCACCATCGATGAACTGCCAAGCGAAGGCTCCACCAGCGGCGTAACGTTCACCGGTATTTCCGGCACCACCGGCCCGGGCGATAACCGCAATGCCCTGGCCCTGCAGAACCTGCAAAGTGACGATACCGTAGGAGCAAGCGCTTCATTCAGCGGCGCTTATGGTGCCATGGTCAGCGATGTGGGAAACCGCACCAATATCACTCAGGTAAACCTTGAAGCCCGACAAGGCCTTACCGATCAGCTGCGCGCCGTTCAGCAATCGGAGTCCGGGGTCAACCTGGATGAAGAAGCGGCGAATCTCATCCGCTATCAGCAGTATTATCAGGCCAACGCCAGGGTGATCGATACCGCCGCCTCGATGTTCGATACCATCCTTGGCCTAAGGAGCTAACTCGACAGCGGCTTATTGAGCTTTGCTATTTCTCGTTCGACCACGCAGGTCAATCGGAATTACACCGGCAATCAATAAGCGTTTATGCCAGCAAATCTCGCCAGAACGCCGCTGCCGTTAGCTTCTTGAGAATAACTTCCCCGGCGCCTTGAAGGCCCGGGGAGCGTTGCGTTCTAGAACGTCCAATTACCGCTGTCGTCGTTAAGACCAGCAAGCCAGTTTGCGTTTGCCACGTTTTCCTCAGATACAGCGAAATAGTTAAGCACTTCAGCTTGCGGTAGGCCTTTGTCTATTTCGCCCAGCCAATAATCCCTTCCGCCCTCATCAGCAGTACGCCCAAGAACGTTTAAATACAGCTGGTCGATGAAAGCTTCATCGCTATTGATGTTGAACCGTGATATGAACTCTTCCGATTGAATAAAGCTGTGTGCTATCCCTTCAAAGCTCATTCCACCCGCGAACTCATCAATCCAGAAATTCAGGCCTTCAATGTCAGGCAAGCGGTTTAGCGCCGCTTCGTATAGCAGAGCGATATTCTCGGCGGCTTCCTGCGGGACAAAGGGGGAAGGGGCAGGCGGAGCAGTGGCTCCAGGGAGGTTTTGCTCCACCCCTTCGTAGGTTGATGACACAAGCGCTTGCTGGCCACCTTGGGCATTCCAGAGTTGTAACGCCTCGGGAGACAAGCGGGCGGTGATGTTCGCGTTCAGTGTGTCAGCGATTGCCTCGGCGCTTAAATCGCCTCTATCGGCGATTTGTTGCCAAACAGTGCCCCAATCCAGGTCTGCCCATGCTTTGTTAATTTCTTTCGTGTGAATAAACTGATCTGCTGCGAACATGCCGCCTGTCAAAGTCTCCAGTTCGCTATAGGAAATATCGCCTAATCCCTGGTTGTAAACCATGCTTTCTATCTGTGACGCATTAAACGACTCTCCCCCTTGGGATGTGATCGTTTCAACAAGACCGCGCCCTTTCGCATCCAGAATAAATACCCCTTGGCCAGTCCATTCATTGACAAGCACCAAGTCCTGACCGTTAACGAAAGCACCAAGATAGTCGGCTGAATACCCTGGGAGAGACAGCGTATCGCTGCCTCCCGTATCTACGATCACTCCATAATCACCATCGAAATGGTAGCTGTCATTACCATTACCCCCCATCATAAAAGCTGCATAATAGTAATGGTCGTTCCAATCGGCCACCAGGGTATCGTTTCCGTCAAAGCCAAACATATTGACATTGTCGTTAGCCGATAAATGATTATCTCCGTTTGTTCCAAATATGACTTTTTGCATTACCCATTCCCTTTCATAAGTATTTTTTTAAGCGAACAAATTAACACAGGATTAAATTTAATTTACCTGAAATTTGCGTAAGTTTTTATCTTCAAAAAAAGTAAGCAAATGCCTACACCAAGAGTCTAGCAACCCAACCAGGCTGGACGGTAAAAGTCCGACTTCACCCGTCAGGCCTGCTCACAAGAAGAGCAACTGGAAGAAGCGCAACTGTAAGTGGGCTGCGATGGGTGCAGGGTAAGGCGTAAAGCGATTTCTGCATCTTACCCCGCCCACTACCTGGCCATGAACAGAGCCATCCCCGCCAAGGTGAAGCCATCCTCCAACCGGCCCGAAGCCAAGCACTGGGGGATATCCTTCACAGCCAGCCAGTGAAAATCGAGCGCTTCGGCATCCCTTGCGTGGCATGGCGTATCAGCGGGGAGCGTGGCAATAAATAGCGTTACGCAGCTGGTCAGAATGGCGGTATTGGGGCGAACCCACCCCAGCGAGTACATGTGTGACTCTCTGGCATGCAACCCCGTCTCTTCGGCCAGTTCACGGCGCGCGCAAGCCAACGCATCTTCTCCTCGCTCAGCGTACCCTCTGGGGATCTCCCAGGTCGTCACGCCCTTTTGAGCGGGTCGCTGGCGCTCCAGCAGCACCCGCTCCCCGACAAGTGGCAACACCGCCGCACCATGCTCAGCCGCCGGCTCTTCCGCCCAGTAATTGCCGCCTTCCCGAACCACCTGGAACCAGGGATTTGTGTAGTCAATCATTACGTCAGCTCGACCCCGATTTTTTCAGTGCCCTTGGTATAAAAGCCAAACCAGTTTTTCACGCGAGGCCTAATCGATGCCATGATCAATCGCCTTATCTTCCAGGTAGCCCATGGCTTCATCCGCAATCACCCGCAGCAACTCTTCCGTGGCGTGGCCAGCCCGAATAATCAATAGGCCCGGCCCACCCACTCCCGCTGCTTACGCATCGCCCGTATGCTCAAGGCTCCATTGAGTATTTCTTCAGGCAGCCCGCTCAGGTGCTATCGCTGATAAAGATGCCCTGCAAAAGCAAAAAACCCGCCTCCGAAGAGGCGGGCTCGCTTTGCGTTGACCTATCCGAGGATAGGCATCTCACTCGGGGAGGGTTTAAGCGACGTTATCGGAAGGAACAGCTGTAATGATGCCACCATTGGCCTCAAAGTCTGCGTCACCAGTCGTGATGCCGGTGAGCGTTACTGTTGCTGTTTGAGAACCATCTTCAGTGAGCTCATAGATGACCTCAGCTGAATCATCGGAACCATCTCCATCGCTATCAATATCGTTAACGGAGGCTTGGAACCCAGACTCTGCGCCATCATCCAATACACCGGTTTCCATGCCGACTATACCCGTATCGAGGCCATCACCGACTTCAAAGCCTTCGATAGTAGCGGACTGACCATTTTCCAGACCAGACACGTCGAAGGTGTCGACCAGGTCGGTAGCGGTCAGGGTGTCGTCGTCAGCAACGCCGGCCACCAGCAGATCAGCAGACTCGCCTTCGGCTGCTGTCAGCGTGGCATCAGTGTCGCTTGCCAGCTCGTCTGCGGATAGCTCGACTTCTTCGTCAGCAGCAACTTCGATCGTGTCGTCATCCTGCAGCGCACCGTAGACATCATCGAAATCGTCGGCAGTTACGCCAGTTACGGTGATGGCATCGTCGTCACTCAACCCAACATCAGCGTCGGTAATGGTGGTGAACTGCTCGGCGGTCAGTTCAGCATCGCCACCCTCAGTATCGCCATCAAAGTCGATGGTGTAGTCACCAGCATTTTCGGCACCGGCAACTAGCACAGCGTCATCAGCGTCAGTTACTGCAATATCACCTTCCGTGTCGTCGAGCGTGTAGGAAACATCGCCAGACGTGCCAAACTTGGCTAAAGCACCCTCGAGTTCACTGAAAGTCACTTCATTGAGGACAACATCGCCATCACCCGTGATCTGACCGTTTCCGAACAGATCCGCTTGCTCGGCTGTCAGCTCTAGCGTCTGGCCTTCAGCGAGGTTGATTTCAGTATCCTGGGTAATTGCAACTGTGTTCGTTGCGGCAACGCCCTCACGGCTGAAGGTAGCATTATCTTCACTATCTGTCGTGAACGTGATGTTGCCGGTCGCCGTGCCGTCGAAGGTCACATTGCCTTCAGCATCTTCAACGGCTTCAAAAGTCGGCTCAGTTGGCGTGGGCGCTTCATCGCCGTCACCCGGTGTTTCGTCGTCGCCGTTACCAGGTTCTTCGTCATCGGCCGCAGGTAGAGTTTCCAGGGTTGCTTCAACATCACCCTGTACGTACGCGTCGACGTCGGTGTCGGCGTTTACGTTGGCGACGAGCTGGCTAGCAGCTTCTATCTCATCCGGGCCGTACTCCAAACCGCGCTCTTCTACTTCGCGGGTGAAGTCATTGGCGACCGAAACGCGATTCTGGACTGTTGTCTCATCTTCGTTAGCGGCATTCTGAGAAATAATGCCAGCAATTTGCGCCAGCGAGACTTCGCCGCTTTCCAGCTTCTCGGTGTAGAACTCGAGGCCTTCTTCTTCAGCATCGCGGCCAAACAGCTGCTGGTACATGTTGTTGACCAGATCGGTCGGCTCCTCATCGCCGTAGCGCTGGGTAAACTCGTCGGAGTCGCCAAAGAAGTTGATTGCGGAGTCCAGGTCGCCATCATTGGCGTCCAGCTGCTCTGACCAGTAAGCCAAACCACCCGGATCCGCAGGGCGGCCATAGTATGCGAGGTAAAGTTGTTGAACGAGATCTTGTGTTTCCATGGATGTCTCCTTACACGTGATCGAATAAAGGGCGCTGACTATGATGAAATGCGCCGCCTACACCTATAGTCCAAACTCACGAGATATGCTTACCTCTATACAAAAAAAAATACAGCGCCTCAGCCGAATTAACTGCCGAAATCGAATTCCAGGTCATCATCCTCTTCCCCGAACAGTTCGTCCAAGTTGGCGGGCGCCTGGGCTTGAGCGAGCCTTTCCTGCAGCGCGGCCCGCTGAGTGAGCTGCTCGGTCTGGGCGATGCTGTAGAGCTGCGCGTAGGCCAACTGCATGGGGGCGCCTTGCAGGGTGGCGTAGGTTTCGGCATCGAGTGTATTGAGTGCCTGCTCATCCACGCGATAGAGGCCATTGAACCGCTTGCGGCTCTCGCCAATCGGCACAGTAAGTGGCCACGGCGTGAGAATACCTGCGCTTTCCAGCGCCTGGCACGCGGCCTGGGTCGTTTGGCGGTTGTTCTCGCATTGCGTCAAGAATGCCAGGGTATCAGCCACCGATTTAGTCGGCTCCCCCTCGGCAAAGAGCGGCTTGCCTGCGTCGTCGCTCAGGTAATCCGCCTCAATGGCGAGTGCTTTCTCACCGGTCTCATTGCTGGCCAGGGTAAAGGGGTAGCCGCGCAGGGACGCGGGCACATATTTGCCCAGCCACTTGCCGCTGGGCGCGACGTATAGGTTCTGTTCCGTGCCCAATAGCGCCACAGGCACATAATGTTCGCCCTGCTTGATAAAGCCCAGGGGGTAATGCGGCAACAGCTTGGCTAATTCGGCGAGCAGGACCTGGGCCATGGGCTGTTTACTGGCAAAGTCGTAGCCTTCGCGGGGCAGGTAGTGCTTGTCGGCGTGTTGGGTGCGGGAGACCGCAATCCATTGCGTCATGGTGGCTCCGGTAGAACTGATAAATGGTCGACCTTCGTCACAAAACCCCGGCTCAAGGCCGAGGCGGAGGATGTTCGTCAGTGCTTTTTCGGCAGCTCTTCACTCAGTGCCTTGGCATACGCGGTACGCGCCGTTTGATAAATCGCCAGTTGCTGCTTGAGCTTGGCGATTTCCTGATCCGTCACGCGCAGGTTGACTACCTGGTTCTGGGCGTTTTCGGAAAGATCGGCAACATTGTACTCGGTGCCATCGATGGTGATGGTCTGCTGCGGTTCGTCGGCCATGTCATGGCTCCTTCGGCAAATAAGGTAGGACAATGGTACCGGTTCCGAGACAGCAACTCGACCATACAGTGGCCACAGGGCCACGTTTATGCGGTGGCGCAGCCCCAAGGCCCGAGTAGGGCTTTGAAAGCGGCACGGGCCGGCATACATCACATTAGTAGAATCGAAACCGCCGCCTCGCGTATCCTTGCGCCCTTTTGCCAAAGGATCGTGCAATGGCGGTGTGGTTGTTCACCCTGCTGGCATTTGCCTCGGGGCTGTTGGTTGGGGCGCTCAGCTGTCGACGATTTCGACGCGACCGGGTCGTCTGGGCAAAACGGAGATTGCAGCTGGCGGTGCTGTCGCTGGAAGTCAAAAGCCTGAGAGAGAAAGTCGTCGCCGCTCAAGGCAGCCGCACACCACCGGCAAAGCGCCGGCTGATAAGGAAGCGACCGAGCCTGACCCGGTGGCAGCGCTGGTGGTTTGCCCGCCTGCACCGGCTCTTTCCTTGGGTGACGCGCTTCATGCACTTTACCCCCACGACGTACATCCGATGGCTGCAGGGAAAAAGCCGTAAAGCTCATGCCGACAAGGTCGCGGAAGGAAAGCGTCGTGGCCGACCACCGACCCCGGCGTTCATTGTCGAGGCCATCTTGACTATCAAGCGCGACAATCCGCGCTACGGTGCCCGGCGAATCGCCAACATGATTTCCGGTGGCGAACTGCGCTTTCGTATCGGCAGGACGACCGTATCCGATAGTCTGAAAGCCCAGGGGGAAGGTCACGCCTGCTAACGAAAGACCCCCGACGCTGGGTCGGGGGCAAGGGACACTCGTCAAGGAACGAGGGACAACTTAGTTAGGCGCGAAGGTGAAACTGCTCTCTATAAGTTCTTTTGACACACCAATAAGAGTAATTGAGCTGGAGAACTCATCAGTTGAGATCACCAAGTTGTCACCATCTGTCGACTGGGAAATATTGTCAAAAGTAAGCGCATCGAATGATGACATATCGATCACGTTCCCGGTCTCTCCGGTATTGCTCCAGTCAAAGATAATATCATCACCGAAGACACCCTCGAACTTGAAAGTGTCCTCTCCTTTACCGCCTATCATCACATCATCGCCAGCACCGGAAGTGAGGGTCTGAGTACCATCGCCACCAATCAGAAGCTGGCCATATTCGCTATCGCCAACAATATTTGCGTCTTCGCCACGACCAACAATTGCTTCTTCCACCGATGAGAAAGGAGTATTATCAAGCTGATCACCCAGGGACAGGCGAACATTCGAGTTCGCTCTATCTTCCAGCACGATCACTGAGCTGGCAGTTGAACCCTCAAATTCATCGCCAATCAGTTCAATTACTAAATCATCAGCAGTTCCTGACACATCTTCACGTTCGCCAGAACGGAACTCGAAATGATTGAAAAGCCCCTCAGAACCTTTGGGGTAATGCACATGTGAAATGTCAATCACATCTCCTTCATCGAAAGAATAATCTTTGATGACGGGACGGAATAAATTATCGTTAGCAGAACTTCCCATATAAAAAACATCAGCGCCCTGCCCGCCGAAAATGACATCGCTACTCGACAGGGTTAAAAAGACGTCATCACCTTTACCACCGACCAAGATATCATCTCCCCCCCCTCCATACAGAGTTTGCGGACCATCGCCACCAACAAGAAGTTGACGCTCACCTGCCTCACTGGTGCTATATAAATTCCCACGTGGGTTATTGGTAAGCAGCATCTCTAACGTGCTGTCAAAATCACCAAGCCCCGCGTCAGCAAGAGGCTCTCCTAAAACTTTAAGATTATCGGTGTTAAATTGAACCCTTGCAGGGCTTTCGTTACCCCACAAAATTGTGACATGACGCCCTGTCCCACCATCAAGCTGAAAGACTAAGTCATGAGTGCCGTTGGGGGAGATTTCATCCCACTCCTCACGCCCTCCACGGAACTGAAAACCAGCAGATGAAAAAAAGTCGACATTTTCCACGGCTTTCATATCAACTACGTCCCCGCGGAGAAAATCGAAACCGTCTATCGTCTTAATGCCATTGTTCGCGACGTCATCGTTAGTTACTTCATGGACAACAGGCTCAGGCTCAGCAGGCGGAGTCCAATCACTACCAGTATCCTGGTCTTCTTCTTCCTCATCCTCACCCGGCCCAGCATTATCGTTCGCAGGCAGTGTATCAAGCATCTGGTTGACAGCAGACTGGATGTATTCTGCAACGTTGGTATTGGAAGCGACACTTGCCACAAGCTGCCCCGCCGCTTCTACTTGATCCGGGCCGTAGGCTAAGCCACGCTCTTGTACGTCTTGAGTGAAACGGTTGGCGACTTCGACACGGTTATTAACAGTGGTTGAGTCTTCATTAGCGGCATTTTGCGAGATGGTCGAGGCAATTTGCGCCAGAGTCAGTTCGCCGCTATTCAATTTCTCGGTGTAGAACTCAAGACCGCCTTCTTCCGCATCACGGCCAAAGAGCTGCTGGTACAGGTTGTTAACCAGCTCGGTCGGCTCTTGGTCGCCGTAGCGCTGGGTAAATTCGTCGGAGTCGCCAAAAAAGTTGATGATGGAATCAAGGTTGCCGTCATTGGCTTGAAGCTGCTCTGACCAATAAGCCAGACCACCCGGATCAGCGGGGCGGCCGTAGTAAGCGAGGTAAAGTTGTTGAACGAGGCTTTGCGGTTCCATGGAATTTCCTATTGTGACGGTGAGCTAAAAAATGCATCGACCACAGGTACAGCTCGAATACCCAAAGTAATCTTTGCACCCACCAAAGTACCACAAATCTAGTTATTAGAACCTAGGAAATATCCCTTAGTCTTGTAAGAAATTGCTTACATAAAAAGTCACTAATGAAAATACACCACGACAGAAAGGATGCATGCTGCATCCTTTCTGTCATTCTATACGCTTGTAATTCTGTCACTAAACTGTCGAACGGTGGCAGGAAGCTAAAAATCTCATTTCGATCTGGAAAATCCCCAACATACTGTTTTTCCTAATTATAAATAGCTGGCCGATCAATCGACAACCGTAAACACTATCAAATAATCGGCACGAATGGCACACAGCCACCCAAGACAAGCCCGATGGCAGCTATAAGAGTGAATCGCAGCATGATCAATGTGTCTCTTTCTTGGGCAGTTCGTCACTCAACGCCCGTGCATAGGCGGTACGTGCCGTCTGGAAAATTGCCAGCTGCTGCTTGAGCTTGTCGATCTCGGCATCGGTCACGCGCAAGTTGGTGACCTGCGCCTTGGCGTTCTCGGAAAGGTCAGCGACGTAGTACGCGGTGCCGTCAATCGTGATCGTTTTCTGTTCGTCTGCCATGGTCATAGCTCCCTAGCTAAAATCAAATTCCAAATCTTCGTCGCCGTCGAATACGTCATCAAGATTGGACGGTACATCACTACCCTGCTCGGCGTACTTGGCTTGAAATTGCACGCGATCCGCCAGCGCCTTGTGCTGGGCGGTGGAAAACAAATGGGCATAGGCCAATGCCAGCGGGCCACCACGAAGTTCGGCCAAGGCTTCAGGTTCCAGAGCATTGAGCGCCTGCTCATCCACACGATAGAGGCCGTCCAGCTTCACCGGACTACCACCTTCGGCATCGGTGCCGATGACCATCTCCCAGGGCACCAACAGCTTATGCTTGGCAAGTACATCGGCTGCTTGCTGGGTGGCGAGGCGGTTCTTCTCACACTGGGCCAGGAAGCCATATACCTTGCGGGT
This sequence comes from Halomonas sp. Bachu 37, assembly GCF_039691755.1. Taxonomy (NCBI): domain Bacteria; kingdom Pseudomonadati; phylum Pseudomonadota; class Gammaproteobacteria; order Oceanospirillales; family Halomonadaceae; genus Halomonas; species Halomonas kashgarensis. The sequence goes on from NZ_CP137552.1 coordinate 1,686,207, forward strand.
GTGCTCGGAAAGCTCGCCTTGTTCATCGAACAGCGGCTTGCCGTCCGGACCGTTCACCAAGTGCGCTGTATCAATCGCCAATACCTGCTGGCCGTCTTCTGCCTTGGCTAAGGCAAAAGGGTAGCCACGCAACTGGGCCGGAACGTAAGGGGAAAACCAACGACCATCCGGAGCCAAGTAGGCATTGCCTTTTACGCCCAGCACGGCAACGGGTGTGTAGCGTTCGCCTTGGCGAATAAAGCCCAGCACGTAGTGGGGAATCAGCTTGTTCAACTCAGCCAGCAGCACCGGCACCACACGCTGTTTGGCACTGTGGTGGTAGCCGTCACGCGGAAGCACATGTTGGCTTGAGTGTTCTGTACGTGAGAGCGCAATCCATTGGGGCATAGGGGCTCCTTAATTGAAAAAAGCCCTACCGAGGCAGGGCTGAAAAGCAAGGAGAAAAAACCCCCGCCGAGGCGAGGGTTCTGTAGCTAACCTATCTAGTGATAGGCATCCTTCTCAGAGAGAGGTATTAAGCGATGTAGAGGTTAGCATCGCCATTGATGTTCAGAGAGTCAACATCAGTCACGCCTGCTAGCTTAACGACTGAATCGTTGACAGCATCCACAACGCCTGCAGCCGTACCTTCGATAAAGGTATAGGTATCGCCCACGTACTCAAATGCAACTGCGGCATTTTGGGCCATGTCCAGGCTATTAACAAAGTCGATGGCTTGATCCAGTGTGGACGGACCAGCACCCAAGAAGGTAGCAACACCATCTTCGACTTCGACATTAGCATTCGAACCAGCACCGATAGACGCATCGTTTACAAAGTCAATGATGTCGGCATCAGCAATCAGCTCTGCATCGGTAGTAGACTCGGAAGCCTCAAAACCAACGATAGACTCGATATCGCCAGTAGCAGCACCAGCGTTAACACCGACTTCAACCGTATCTGCACCGCTGCCCAAGGTAACTTCGCCACCGTTAGCCAGAGTACCCAGATCAACGGTTAGGTCACCGGTCAGCGCACCTGCATCAACAGATTCGATAGCAGAACCATTGGTTGATGAGATATCAGTGATATCTAAATCTTGATCACCGGTAATAGTCAGTTCTGTCAATACTGAATCACCATCAGCATTTTCGGTGTCGTCGCTCAAAACCAACACGTTAGCGGCATTTTCACCACTAGAGTCGATAGTGATAGAAGTTGCACCGCCTGTTGTATTTGCAGAGTCGCCAACAGTTAGGTCAATTGTCTGTACGTTGGTGATACCGCCAGCGATTTCGTTAACGCTTTCAGAATCAAAAACAGCGTTAACGCTGGTCGCATTAGTGGCTGCAACAGTCGTAGTGGCGATGTTGTCATCGGTTGCTGAAGCGGTAGCAGCTTGATCAGCATCCAGAGTAACATCCAGAGCGCCTGCAGTTGCCTGAGTCAGCACGATATCGTTTGTAGTACCCATATCGGCAGTAGCGCGGAAGCCAACATCAGCACCAACGTTAGTCAGTTCAGCATCTGCACCAGTGGCACCAGTACCAACGATTTCTTGAACATCATTGTCTGCAGACAAAATGTTCAGGTCGAGGGTCTTGTCCAGAGCGTTGACATCGAACACTTCGAAGTTGCTGAACGCGCCAACGTTGGCGGCAGCCACAGCTTGTAGCTGCAGAGTGTCAGTGCCTTCGCCGCCATCAACAGACGCATCTTTGTCGACTGTACCCAGGTTGCTCACAACGTCGTCGCCAGCGCCCAGATCGATGGAAGCACCTGCTTCAACATCGGAGCCGCCAGCGTTAACGTTGTCGTCGCCTGCGCCAGTATTGACGAAGCCTTCATCTAGCAGATTACCAGCCAGTGTGAGGCTGTCGTCGCCCGCACCAGTAGTCACTTCCTGCAGGTCACCGTCAGCAGCGGTGAGAGTAAGGCCACCGGCATGATCACCAGCAGCGATTGACTCAAGGCTAGCTGTCAATGTGTTCAGGTTCAGGGAACCGTCACCGGTTACGTTCAGAGCTGTGACGTCATCAAGACCAGCCTGAAGCTCAATGTTATTAAGGCCAGAAGCATCAACATTCAGGCTTGTGATAGTATCACCTGTACCTGCAGTGATATCGACATCTAGCGAATTGGCCTGAGTGCCGGCACCATTTGCTACTAGCGTCTGAGCGAAAGCAGAAGAACCCAATACACCGTCAGCATAGGCAACACTAAAACCATCGGTGCTAGTTGGACGCACTGCGTTCAGACCAACAACTACGGAGTTCTGAACATTGGTCACATCTAAATCGGCGCTAGAACGATCATTCCATAACTGTTCAACACCAGTAACGCCAGATGCGTTAAGTGCGGCATTATCGTTGGTGGAACGGAAGTAAAGCTGCTCAACGTTTTCAATCACAACATTGTCAGCTGAGTTGTCGACCAGGCGCGCGTTCAAACGGTCAGTGCCTTCGCCGCCATCCACCAGATCAACAGAAGTAAGAGTCTGAATTTGGAACTGGTCACCAGTAGCCGGATCGGTAACCTGATCCAGTGGCGCGCTGAACGTGTCATCGTCCGCAGTGCCGGTCAGGTCGTTGACACCTGTAGTGAGACTGAAGTCATCGCCCGGTACAGATTGCTGCGGGATGTCAGCGACAACGGCGTCGATGTCGATGTCCGCGTCCACGTCAGTTTCGGCGTTGACGTCGGCCAGGAACTCAGACGCGTAATCAGCGGCTTCGTCATCGCTGTAGTTCTCGCCAGCGGCGTCGGTGAATAGCTGAGCAGCAGCTTGCTTGTTGTTCAGGGTCGTCAGATCCTGAGCGTCAACGTCCGCTGCATTCTGAACGATGGTCAGCGCGATGCTGGCCAGGTCCAGTTCACCACTTTCCAGCTTGCCTACGTAAAACTCAAGGCCACCCTCATCAGCATCGCGGTTGAACGCTTGCTGGTACAGGTTGTTGACCAGCTCTTCGTCGGTCATGTCGCCGAAGCGCGAGGTGTACTCGTCGGAAGTACCAAAACCTTCGACGGCAGCGGCCAGGCCATCTTCTTCGATCTGCTCTGCCCAGTAGGTTTGACCAGCTTCGTCAGCCGGGCGACCGTAGTAGGCGATGTACAGCTGTTGAGCCAGTTCCAGATTTTCTTGTGTAGCCATGGGACTATAGTCTCCTTGCTTAGAAAGATACCTCCCGACATGGGGGGTTCTTATCAGACCTTGAGCGCTCAAGGTGTTATCTGAGTTCCCTCGTACAGTGTGGTGCCTAAGTATTAGTGGCTTACCTACACCTAATGGAACACGGCTAATGTAATGTCACGCTTGGGCGTAAGTCAACGACTCTTGGCCCCGATTACACTATCCGCCATATTGCCTAGTGAAGTCGCGCGGCTTTGGTAACCCCTTGTTACGCCTGTTGCGCTAGCCAGATGCTTCAAGGAAAGTCTTCAACCACACTAACGGCATCCCACTACACGAGGCCGAATTATCGAACACTGATTTTTAATGGTCAGTCTAAGGCTAGCTTGGAAACCGTGCAAGGGTTCACTCCTCACACGTGGTGCTGCCTTGCGCCAGCTCATTGAATAGTGCATTTAACAGACGGTTGCACTGAGTATACGCCCATTACGGCGTTTGCATCAGCCGCGAAACGACATGGTGCCAGGATATATTCAGCGCCTGGTAGGCGGCTCTCCCCTGCTGCCCCAGGCGCTTGGCGCGGGTGCGGTCGGCGTAGGCCTCATCCAATGCCTGGGCCAATGCTTGAGGGTGGGGTTCGGCTACCCAGCCGGTGGCTCCCGGTTCGACAAACGCCAGGGGGCCACCGCTGTCGGTGCAGGTGATGACGGGTTTTGCCGCCAGCATCGCCTCTAGCGTCACGTAGCCGTAGTCTTCATCGAACGTGGGAAAGGCTACGGCCAAGGCGTGGGCGTAAAGGGTGAGTTTTTCCTGTTCGGATATGTGACCCAGCAGCCGCACGCGGTCGCTGAGTGAGTGCTGTTCAATCAGCGCCTGAAGTTGGGCGCGCTGACTGCCCTCCCCGCTCAGCAGCAGTTTTACCGGTGTGCGAGTCTGTGCCAGGGCTTCAATGAGTAACGCTTGGCGTTTTAGCGGCTCCAGGCGGCTGGGGTAGTAGACGTAACCCCAGTCGTCGGCGCAGGTGAAGTGCTCGGCACGGTACGGCGGGTGGTAGAGCGGCTCGGCACTCAGGCCGGTGTTGTGCTGTAAACGCTCCGCCACGCGGGGCGAGTTGGCGAAGAGGTGCTTGGCATTGCCGAGGTGGCGGCGGTCATAGGCCTCTACCTGGGGCTTCAGCGCTTTCAGCGCCGGGCTAGCCTGCTCGGGGTCGTAAAGCTCATAGCAGATGCGGTGCTGGTGCATTAGCCATACGCTGTGCTCGGGGTGGCTCACCCCGTAGCTGGGAAACTGCAGGCTGATCACTCGGTCAATGGTCACGTCGTTGGGCGCGGTGACGTTGAGCTGCTCGGCAAACGCCATCTGCTGCTCTATCTGCGCTTCGGCGTAGTGAAACGGTAGCGTCAGTAACTCGGCGCGGTAACCAAAGCGGCGCAGCGCGCCTACCAGGCCCTGCACATGATAATGGGCGCCGCCGGGCAAGAACGGTGTCTGGTTGGCGGTAACAAGAATGTTCATTGTTCGCTCTCTTTACCTTGCGAGTCGCGTTGCGGGTCACCTTGCGTGTCGCGGTGCGGGGCGTCCTTGGTACCGATGATGGCGTAGTCCATGGGCGCCATCAGCAGGCGGTCAAGGCGCTCGGCGGCGGGGTCTTGCGCATCGATACGGGTGCTTTCCGGCGGCGGGTTGAAGCGCCGGGTTTCCACGGCCTGAAAACCGTGAAACTGATAGAGAAAGCCTAACGTCGGCGGTGTGAGCGGGTTTCGGTGGGTCAGGTCGTGGTAGAAGCTGTAGCTGGCGACGATCAGGTTTTCCGGGTTAGGGGTTTCCAGAATCAGCACGCCACCGGGAGCCAGCACACGATGGGCTTCGGCGATGAGTTGAAACAGCGCCTCGAACGGCAGGTGCTCGGCGATGTGAAACCCGCTGATCAACGCATGGCTGTTATCCGCCTGGTGTTTCAGTGCTGCCAGAGCATCCTGGTACTCAACCGCAAAGCCTTGCGCCTGGCAGTGCGCCACCATCGTGGTATTGAGGTCTATCCCGTGCGCCTCGAACCCGGCCTGCGTGAGCAGGCGCAGCCATTCTCCTCGGCCACAGCCCAGGTCAAGGGCGCGCCGGCCTGCCTGGCGTGCGCGGGTCCAGGTATCGCGGTAGCGCTCCAGGTGATCGCTGATCTGGGTTTCCTCGCCGCGGAAGGCATCTTCAAAGGCGAGATAATAGGCATCCAGCGCAGTTGCGCTGGGCGCACCGTCATCGTCAGTGGGCGGCGCGGGTACGTGGGGCGCACCGACTTCCCCACCTCCAGGCGTGGACAACGTTTGGCGGCGCAGCTCGGCGACTTGCTGCCATAAACTCCCCTGGCGGGCGTACTCGTGTTGCTGCCGCTCGGTAAGGGCTTGCTGGCGCTGGTCGATTTCCAGCAGGGCGTTGGCGATCACCTGGCGTGTCTGGCTCGCCGCGCTGTTACGCGCCAGCAGCCGGTAAAGGCTGGCAGTGTTAGCCCAACGGCGGCGCTTCAACTTGTCCCATGCGCGCAGCAGGCGCCAAAACGCGGCCATCTGTAGCCGATTCATGGCGCCACTGCCGCGGTTGGCCATGGCATGAAGGCGCGTCAGCCGGCGCAGAATCGGCGGCAAGTGAATGCCCTGCCGGTGTATATGCGCCTGGGCGGGCGCGGCTTGCAGCAGGCTGCTGAGTACGAACAGTCGCCCAAAGGCAGCGGTTTCCCGCAGGTAGTAGGCGCTCCCTTCCGGGTCGCTTTCGCGGCCGAGCAAATGGTGGTAGAACGCCTCGATAAAGGTGGCGTCGTCCTGGTCGTAGGCGAGCAGTTCTTCCAGCCGTGGCCGGGTGGGCACCAACAGCGCAAAGCGGGTGTCTTCGCGCTCGTTCAGGAAGGCCAGATGGCGGCGCCAGTCTTCGGTGGGTTCGCCGAGCGGCAAATGCTGCGCTTCGAGTTCGGCGGCGGCGTGACGCAGGCGCTGTTCCAGCCTTTCGATATCCTGTTCTTGTGTGCTCATGAGGTCTCCTGGTCGGCTGGCGCAACCACGTGAATATGATGGGGAAGTTCGCATATACCGGAAAAGGCGGGGCCGCTGAAACCGGATACCTCAAACGTCAGCGCGCCATCCTGCCACCAGTAGCATTTATCCAGGTGTTGGCCCCCGGGGTGCAGGGCCAGGGTTACGGTGTACTTCCCCGGTGCAATGGTGGCGGTGATGGCGAAATGAAACGTGCGGGTTTCACCGGCGTTGAGCGCGGTTGCGCCGTGACGCTCATGGGTGTTGATGCCGAAGATATCCTGCCCGAAGCGGTCGCGTATCAGCATCCCCAGCGCGACATCGTCGCAGGCGGTTTGCGCGCGAATGGTGACATACAGGTCGCACATTTCACCGCTGGTGAGCATGTTGGCGCCACTGCGCTGGCCGCTGAGCGTGGCGTGTTCGACCACTACGTCGTGGGTGCCGAACACTTGAGCCTGCCGGGCCAGGTGGCGGCCCTCTTCTTCTTCCGACTGCCGCGCCATGATGTGGTTGTAGACGTTGACGGCTTCTTCCGGGCTGCCCTGTAACACGATTCGTCCCCCATCCAGCACGATGGCGCGATCGCAGAGAATCTTGACGGCATTGAGATCATGGGAGACGAACAGAATCGAGCCGCCCTGGGCCTTGAAGTCACGAATGCGCTGCATGCATTTTTGCTGAAAGTAGCCGTCTCCGACCGATAACGCTTCATCCACCAGCAGGCAGGCGGGATCGGCGTGAATGGCAATGGCGAAACCCAGCCGCATCACCATGCCGGAGGAGTAGGTGCGCAACGGCTCATGGATATAGTCGCCCAGTTCCGAAAAGGCAATAATCTCGTCGCGACGCTGCTCTATCTCGGCGCGGCTCATACCCAGCATCAAGGCATTGGCGATTATGTTGTCGGCGCCGCTCAGTTCGGGGTTGAAGCCGGTGCCGAGCTCCAGCAGGCCGGTCACTCGCCCCTGAATATCAATTTGGCCGCTATCGGGCAGCAGTACGCCGGTCATCAGTTTGAGCAGCGTGGACTTGCCCGCGCCATTTTGCCCCAACACTCCCAATACCTCGCCGGGGGCCACGGAGAAGCTGATATCGTTCAGCGCGACATGGGCTTCGTGGCGAACACGGCCGGTCACCACCTCTTTGAGACGGTCGGCCGGCTTGGCAAAACGCTTGAACGTTTTGCGCAGCGCGGTCACGCGGATGTTGGAATCAGCCGTTGGCGGCGTGGTCATGGATATGCCTCTTGTGCTTTTACTGTCTGTTCTTTTTTCTTTCTTGTATTTGACTTGAGTGCGCTGGGCTTATCGGGTGCGCTGGACTGAGAGCGCTTGATTTACAGCGCGTCGCGAAGGTCGCGCTCGGTGCGTTTGAGTAGCCAGAGCGCAGCGTATAGCAGCACTAGCGTGACGGCGGACACCGCGACCAGCCCTGCCGCGCCGGGCAGTTGCTGATAGAGAATCAGCGCGCGGTAGGCGTCGATGAACTGGAACATGGGGTTGAGCGCGATGATGTCCAGCGCCCAGGGCGGAATGATGTCATCGACGTAGACGATAGGGGTCAACCAGAACCAGACGGGCAGCAGTACCGCGACGCCTTCGCGAATGTCTTTCAAGTAAACCGCCAGGATGGCGAGCAGAAGCCCCAGCGCGTAAGTGAACGCTAACTGTAGCGCCAGCACCAGCGGCACGCCCAGCCAATGCGGACCTATAGGGAAACCAATGAGCAGAAGAAATACGGCAAAAAAGGCCATGCCGATCAGGTAGATCACCGTTTCGGCCAGCAGCGTGGAAAGCGGTAGCGCCTTCAACGAGACGTTGATCTTTGTGATCATCCCCGCGCGGTCTATGAACAGGTTGGTGATGGCACTGAGGCTCTTGGCGAAGGCGGTCCAGGCGAGGATGCCGCTGATCAGATAGATACTGTAGGTGTATTCGTCGATCTCGGCGCCGAAGCCTTCAAGGCGCGCGCCCATGATGGTCGAGAAGATCAACACGAATACCAGGATGTTGATCAACGGCGAGACCACCGTCCAGGTGCGCCCGAGCAACGAGCCTTTGTGGCGGTCGACCAGCTCTTGACGCGTCAGCAGCGCAATGAGCGGCAGGTGTCGGCGGAGGAGTCGGGTCTGCTGTGTCGCGTAATACACCGCCGTATGGCGAAGAGATGATAGCGTCGCCATTAGCGGGGTTCCTTTACCAGTGTGGCAGGTTGGTCGTTCAGAATGGCGGATGCCCAGCGCTCTGCGCTTTGGCGCCAGTTGAGGTAGGGCATGCCGCGCGAAGGTGTCACGCGCCCTTCTCGCCAGGCCTTGGCCCAGCGCTTGAGCGCCTGGGCGAGCGCCTCGGGCGTGTCGGCCTCGAAGTAGTCGGCATACTCTCCGGCGACTTCACGAAACACAGGAATGTCGCGAGCGAAAATATCGATGCCGTGGTGGGCAGCTTCAATCAGCGGAAGGCCAAAGCCTTCGCCGTATGAGGCGGCAATCAAGGCATCGCTTCGCTGATAGAGCGTATCAAGCAGAGTATCGCTGACACCCTGCATCCAGAAAAGCCGCTTTTGACGCTGCGGATGCCGTTTGATGCGCGCCATAAGGGCTTCGACGTCCCAGCCTTGCTTACCCACGATCACGAGGTTGAAGGGCTCACCTTCCGCCCAACACTGCTCCAGGGCATCAAGCACTTGGCGATGCCCTTTGCGAGGCTCGACGGTGCCCACCATGAGCCAGATCGGCCCATCGCTGTGGTCAAGCGTTTTTAGCCAGCGGCGCTCGCTTTGGCTCAGCGCCGCCTGCTTTCCGTGCGCCCCTTCGGTGGGCTGAAAATCCGCGCCAAGGTGAAAGTGTTTGACCCACGGGCGATGCGGGGCTTCATCGCATGTATCTTCGCCGTGCTTGTCTTCGCCGTGCCTGTCCTTGCCGTACTTGCCTTCGCTGCGGGCATCCAGTTCCGCTTCCACCACGCGGGCCACCTGAGCGGACACACAGGTAATGCCATCGGCCAGTTCGCTGATGGCGTCGAACCATTCACGCATGGTAGCGGGAATATGCTCGGGAAAACACTCGGGCAGCGAGAGCGGCAGCAAGTCGTGTACGGTGAAATAGAAACGCACGCCGCCGGCGCGCATACGGCGCATGACGTGTCCGGCCTGTTTGAGCAAGGGGGGCGCCCATTCGAGTGTGACATAGCGGTCGCCGGGACGTGCCTCAACGGGAATGTCGGGGCCGGGAGATTCGGTCAACCCCAATTGGTCGCAGGCAAAACCGCGGGCAAGGTAAAAGTCGTCTCCTCCCCAGCGAATCAGCTCGACCCGCCATCCTTGCGGTGGTTGGCGCAACAAGTGGTCGGCGACCCGCCGGGTAACCCGCTCGATGCCGGTCTTGAGGTCTTCCCAGGCAATGGTGCTGACATCGATCAGCAAACGTGGCGGGTGTTCATCGGGCGTGGTGTCCAGCTCGCTCAAGATACGGGTGAGCTGTTTGGCGGTTTCCGCCGTGTCCATGGCACTGCGCAGCGCGGGATTGGCCGCGAGCTGATCCAGATAACGTTCGTAGCGATAGCGCGGCGCACGGCGCGGCGCCTCGATAATGGCATCACGGTACTGTTCGGCAATACGTTCCGGCGCCAGCGCGGTGGCGACGAATTCCCGCCCTGCCTGGCCAAGCCGCTCGCGTGCCTGGGGATTCGTGCTCAGCTCAGTCAGCGCATCGCGCAGGAAGGGCTCCAACTGGGCGGGGTCCTGGGGGTCGGGCAGCAAGCAGACACGTTCCTGGGGCAGCTCCGCATTGCTGCCGTGTGCATTGGCAATGACCGCGACACCGTGGGCCATGGCATCGAAAACGGCGCCGGAGGTTTCACCGCGGGATTGCGTTCGCAGCTGTACGGCAATGTCGGCCGCCTGCAGCCAGGCGGTATAGGTCTCGCGAGAGGCATAGCCGGTAACGGTAACTCGATCGCCGCGAGGGTGACGTTTCAGCAGTCGGTCAAGTCGCTGCCCATAATCGCCACTGTGCTGCGCACCTACCAGTACCAGCCGAGCATTGTCGCCGAATGGCGGTTGCGCCTGTGCCGATTCCCCGAGAAAGGCGTCGATCAGTATATGGGTCAGCTTCTTGGGGTTGATGCCGCCGAAGCTGGCAATGACCAGCGTGTCGTCGCTGACATTGAGCGCCTGGCGTGCTGTCGCACGATTCACTACCGGCGGAAGCTTGCGCAGGTGCGGGATCAGATAGGTGGGCGGCTGCACACCCTGGCGCCAGGCTTTCGCCAGTGAGCGGGCATGCTCGGAGTGGTAGATCACCCCGCCCGCTTGCCGGGTAATCAAGCCGTTGACGGGGTACTGCTCCGCACCACGCGCATGCTGGGCAGCTTGAGCATGGGCAATAAGCGCCGGATAGCCATGGTCGGCGTAGAGCTGTTCGCGTACCGCATTGGGACGTAGGCCGCTTTCGTTGAGCCACCATACGGCATCGAAAAGAAAGTAATCGTGCAATACCACGATGCCTGGGTGATGGCGCAGCAGACCGAATTGATAAGCGTGGTAAAGTGAATTGCCTATCTGGTAGATCGTGTAATCGAAATCATCGGCGCGCTGGCTGAATGTGGTGGGGTCGATGCATTCGAACGCGGCAACATCGGCATCCACCTCGGGCTGATCCACCACCAAGGTGATGGTGAAGTGCCTGGCAAGGTACGGTAAAAGCTCTGCGCTGTAGCTGGCAATGCCGGTGGCTTGCGGCGGTAGCGGTGAAATGAACGCCAGCGTGGGCGGCGCGTGAGCCGAGATTGCTGCGTCATTTTGCGTCTCGCCATGGCGGGTAGGACATGCTTGCCCAGTGGCCACATCGATTATCGCGTTCGGCGCCAAGGCCTGAATCATGTGGTCAATGGTGCTATCCAGCAACTGCGAGTCCACTCGGCTCAATACTTCGGCACTATCGGGCAGCAGCGTGTGGCAGTGCGCCTCGGCAATGCCGTGCTGAAACAATGCACGATGCCAACGAACAAGGGAAATTTCATCCAAGCCCATCAACAGCACGTGCACATCCGCGCACTCAGCGCTTGCCGGAAGGTGTCTAGCTAGCGCCTGGATTCCCGACTCGGGCTTGGCCAGGGAAGCATCTTGCCGGGCATCAACGATGTAGAGAGTGGTTTTACTCATGAGGAGTCTGTTTCCAACGCTGTTCGAGCCCATCGGCGAGTTGCTGCTGGCGCTCGCCATAGCCCTCGATCCGGTTATTCGCCGCGAGGCTGCCGTATTGGCCGGCTTGTACAGTACGTATCACCCAGCCCTTGAGATGCGGAAAGGGTGCCAGAATACGCTGTCCTAGCCGTCTGAACGCCGGGTAGGTGATGAGCTTTTTTATGATGGGGCGTAAACAGCGTTTAATCGTCGCTTTGATCACCCAGGACCTCCATGGTGTCGAGTAACGCGCCTAAGCGTTGCCAAAATTGGGGATAGCTGAAGGTCTCGGCGTGGCGACGGCAGGCGTGAGGATCAAACGTCATGGTTTCGAAACGTTCCAGTGTATCGAGTAGCGAGCGCGCGGTTTGCGCCGGAAAGTGAAGACCGGTGGCCGCTGCGCCATGGGCCTCGCCTTTGACGGTCTCCAGCGCGCCTCCCTTGCCGTAAGCCAGTACAGGGGTGCCGCAGGCCTGTGCTTCCAGCGGTAAAATGCCGAAGTCTTCATCGGCCGCAAATATGAAGCCTCGGGCATTGGCCATCAGCGTGGTGAGCTTGGCATCGGGTTGGTAGCCCATGAGCTCGATATTGTCGGCGCCTGCCGCACGCTGGGCGAGCCGCGCGGCTTCCGGGCCTGCGCCAACCACTTTCAGGCATCGCTGGGGGGTACGTTTAAACGCGTCGATAATCAGGTCGAGTCGCTTATAGGGCACCAGCCGGGACGCTGCTAAATAGTACGCCTCGCGCGGGCCGTCATTGAGACAGAAGTGCTCGATATCTACCGGGGGATGCAGCACATGGGCCTGACGGCGGTAGTACTTGGCGATACGTTGCGCCACATTATGCGAATTGGCGATGAAGTGATCCACCTGTTGCGCAGTAAAGTAATCCCACTGACGCATACCCTTCAGCGTTTTCCGCACGTAGGTTTCCATGCCTGGAAAGCGGAAACCGGCATCGTCAAGGTAGCTTTCCTTCATGTCCCAGGCATAGCGCATGGGGGTATGGCAGTAGCAAATATGGGCTTGCTCGGGGTGCGTGATGACCCCTTTGGCCACCGCATGACTGGAGGAAATCACCAGATCGAAGCCGCGCAGATCAAACTGCTCGACCAGGTACGGCATCAACGGTAGGTAGTGGCGATAGTACCGCTTGGCGAAAGGCAATTTTTGCAAATGGCTGGTGTGTATTTTCCTGCCATGCAGCCAAGCGGCCTCTTCCTTGGGCATGAAATCGACCAAGGTAAAAATTTCCGCCTGTGGAAAGGCTTGAACCAGCGCGTGAAGCACTTTTTCCGCCCCACCATTGACGACAAGCCAGTCGTGTACGATGGCGACACGGCGCTCGCGAAAATAATGGGGAGGTTGTACTTCCATGACGCCCTGCATCCTGTTGGACTCAAAAAGCGCTATAGCTTAAAGCAAGCAGGGAATTGGCTCCATCCCCGCTGCTTGTTTGGTAGTGTGATTCTTACCCTTATTCTCGCCCATAGTCGTCGTTGAAGCGCACGATGTCGTCTTCACCCAGGTAGGAGCCGGTCTGCACTTCGATCAGCTTCAAGGGGATGACACCGGGGTTTTCCAGGCGGTGCATAGTGCCCAACGGAATGTAGGTGGACTCGTCTTCGGAGAGCAGGAAGCTGTGCAGTGCTTCGGTATCGCCGTGCCCCTTGCTTTGGGTGACCTTGGCGGTGCCTTCCACCACGACCCAGTGTTCGGCACGGTGATGATGCATCTGCAGTGATAGCTTGGCGCCGGGCTTGACCACGATCTCCTTCACCTGGAAGGACTCGGTCAGCACCATGGTGCGGTAGTGGCCCCAGGGGCGATAGACACGCTGGTGGGACTGGCATTCCGTGCGTCCGGCTGCCTTCAGGGCGTTGACGATCAACTTGGTGCCCTGGGCGTGACGGCGGTCCGCCACCAGCACGGCGTCTTCGGTTTCGACGATGATCAGGTCCTCCACGCCGACGGCCGCGACCAGGCGTGATTCACTACGGACCAGACTGTTGCGGGTCTCGTGCAGCATGACGTCGCCTTTGACGGCATTATTGCCCTCTGCTTCGTCCGCCTTGAGTTCGTGCAGCGCATCCCAGGCGCCGATATCGCTCCAGCCGGGGTCCATGGGCACCACGGCGGCCTGTCGGGTATGCTCCATCACGGCGTAGTCGATCGACTCGCTGCGGCACCGGGCGAAGGCGGCGGCGTCGATGCGCAGGAAGTCCAGGTCTTCGCTGCGAGCCTGGTAGGCGTGTTCGCAGGCCTCCAGGATATCCGGGGCATACTGCTTCAGGGCGTCCAGGTAGGCCGTGGCCGTGAACAGGAAGATACCGCTGTTCCAGAGGTAATCGCCGCTTTCCAGATAAGCCTTGGCCCGCGCTTCGTCGGGCTTTTCGACGAAGGCGTCGACGACGTAACCTTGCCCTGTCGCTTCACCCCGCCGGATATAACCGTAGCCGGTATGAGGCTTGTCCGGGGTGATGCCGAAGGTGACCAGCTTTCCGCTTGCCAGCAGTTCGCGCCCTTGTCTCACGGCGCTAGCGAATGCGGTTGCATCTTCGATGACGTGGTCGGCGGGCATGACCAGCAACTCGGCCTCCGGCGACAGGTCACGCGCCGCGAGTGCCGCCAGCGCCAGTGCGGGGGCAGTGTTGCGGCCGCACGGTTCGAGGATGATATGCGAATCCTGCAGGCCGATCGCCATCAATTGCTCCGCCACCAGAAAGCGGTGCTCTTCATTGCAGACGACGATGGGGGTGCCCGCGCCTTCCACGTCTTGCAGACGCTGGGCCGCTTCCTGCAGCAGGCTCAGCGTCTCATGGTTGAGGTTGAGAAACTGCTTTGGGTAATGCTCTCGCGATACAGGCCAAAGGCGTGACCCTGAGCCGCCGGATAAAATTACCGGTATGATCATACTTCCCCCGAAAGGCTTGCTATGTAAAGAATTAAAAACGATACGTTATTATTGCACTATTAGGTAAATACCCAGCATCGCGATAGCACGTAGCTTGCCGTTGCCGCTACTACAACAGCGGGAGCAATGGCTATAAGCCCCGAAAAGCCTATCCCTAAAGCTCCAACCAAAACCAAGTTATTGATTCCAAAGCCTGTGAGTGACATGACGGTAAAACGCCACAGGCTTGCGGTACGCTGAAATGTGACGCGTTGGTGGCCCATCAGCGATACGCCAAATGCCACGCCATAGGCAATCACATTCACCCAAAACTCGTGTAGCACGGGCAGCACGTATAGCACCAAGGCAGCCACAAGGATATGGGAGATAGACGCCACAAGCCCGACAAGGCCAAAGCGCATCATTTGCCATAACTCAGCGAGCGCTGGAGTACTCATCACTGGTATCTGCCACGATATAGAGAGGCCGCTGTTTGCTTTCGATAAAAAGACGACCGATATATTCGCCCAGAATCCCGATGGAAAGCAGTTGCATACCGCCAAAAAACAAGATCGCTGTCATCAATGAAGCATAGCCGGGCACGTCGCGCCCGAGTATCAACACTTGGCTAACTATGATGGTGATGTATACAAACGCCAGGCACGCGATTCCCCCCCTATGTATGACCATATCCGCAAAGGTAGCGTGCTGAAACTGAACATGCCGTCCAAGGCGAAGTTCCATAGCTTCCAGTAGTTGAACTTGGACTCTCCTTTCACACGCGCCGGGCGTCGATAGGGTATTCCCACGCTTTGATAACCGACCCAGGCATATAGCCCTTTCATGAACCGGTTACGCTCGGGCATGGCGCGAAGAGCTTCGATCATGCGACGGTCAATCAATCGAAAGTCGCCGGCGTTTTCCGGGATGGGAGTTTCGGTAATACGGTTAAACAACCGATAAAACCAGCTTGCCGAATGGCGCTTGGCGGTCGTGTCCTCCGGCCGATCACTGCGGATTCCGTAGACCATGTCGATACCCTGCGTTTGCCAGATATTGACGAAATCGAAAATGAGCTCAGGGGGATCTTGTAAATCAACATCAATGGGTACGGCCGCGTTACCCCTAGCATTGAGCAAACCCGCTGAAAGTGCCACTTCCTTACCGAAATTACGGCTCAGTGCAATAAAACCAACTTTTTCATAGGCTTGGGAAAGGCGCCTGATCTCGCGCTGTGTTCCATCAGTTGAGCCATCGTCAATAAACAGGATGTTCCACTGCCACGAAGCATCGGCAAGCACGGTGTGTACACGCTCAACAAAGATCGTCACCGTTTCCACTTCGTTGAGCACCGGGACGACAAGGGTAATCACGGGGGGAGCGTTATCTTCCATGTGGTCCTTGTGAGTAATTTACAGGGTATGTGATACGTCACACCCCTCTGCTTGGCGAATTATGGGATGGCCTGGCGTGCAGAGGCGTCTTGCCAAACAATAGTAACTTCTTGATGCTCAACACAGGACCAGCCCTCTAAGCGACAAGCCTGTAGCGCTAGCTCAGGGTCAGTTATCAGATAAACATGCCCTTCAGGCAATTCGCCTTGTTGCAGGTTACTACGGTAACCCTGTGTTGCCATATCGATGATGTGATGGTTCGCCCTGGCAAGGTAGGCCACGTTTATCGATAGCCGGTACTCTGCTGCCAACCATAAGTAAGGCTTAAGGGCATTGAGATCATGAGCCGGAAAGGCAACTAGACTATTATGGGATGCCCAGACATCATTTAACTCGTCATCCTTTAGCACATCATACGCTAGAGGATCAGCTCGACTTGCTTCAGCCCGTCCCTTTACCGAGTCACGAACAAGACTGTGCCACTCGCGCAAGTCTTCCCATTGAACCAGAAGAGCCAGCATCAGCAAAGGCACCAGCCAATACGCTTTCAGCCGGTATGAAAGCTGCAGGAAGGTTATAGCCATTAATAGATAAAGCAGCGGCCATGCCATCCTGCCGCTGGATCGCACGTAATCCCTGAATGGCTTGAACAGCATTTCGTAATAAAGCGGTATGCTACCTTGGCCAAACGACACCTCACCGGCAATGGCAAATGCGAAAAGCCCTAGAGAGGCTATCCAGGCCGGCATCCAAAGATAAGAGCGAGGCTCTTTATCTGCAGCATGGCTATTATCCACCAATTTCGCGTCTATTCGTCTGCAGTCAAGTGGGACCCGCTTGAATAGCGTCAATATCAACCATACTAACCACAGCAGCAGGACACCTGCTCCTACATATGCCATGCCTTCGTACTGCCCCATTTTCGCAGGTTGCCAACCGGGGAAAAGCGCCGACATGGAAGTAAAATTCTCGTCATAAAACCACGCCGTTGAGCTGGGATTAAAAAACGTCAACAGCTCCGCCGAATAATAGTCGTAGCCGCCTGAAGCGGCGCTTTGGCTACCCAAATGGAAGTATCCCGCTGCCCACATCACTAAGAGAACAATCAGCGGCGTGCCGATGCCCATCAGCCACCACACCCCATTTTGGGATAGCCCACGCAGTACACTGTCGAGTGCTGGCCTATAACTTTCGGCAAGTGGCTCTTTAATCAAGACATAACCCTGGTACGACCACCAAGCCGCCCAGAAAACACCCGCCATAAAAAAAAGATAGAAGTGCATAAGGACAGCAACTACCAGAAGTAGAAGCCAAGTAAAGGTAGCCTTGAGGCAAGGTCTTCTATACATCAAGGTGAAATCGATGGCGAGTAAAATTAGCCAATGGGCGGTTAATGCTTCGTGACCGTGAATTCCTAGTCCACGTGATACGACAACAGGAAGCGTGCTGATGAGCAATGCCCCGGCTAGTGCCACATATGCTGGGATGTTGAGACGAAGCAACAAAAAGCAGGCAACAAGACCATTTAAAAAGTAGTTAATGACAACGGCCAATCCGAGGTACTGAAAAGTGTCCGGCAGCCAGTGATGAAATAACTTAAGCGGGATCGCATACAACGGTATCGAGTCTGTAAATACGATGCTGGTGGATAGCTCCGTTGCCAGGTTATCTACGGCACCTAGAGGCCAACCCCAGGGTTCATGGCGGAAAAAGTGCCAGCCGATATAGTGCTGGAAGGATTCCCCTTCGCGCAGCAGCCAAAATGCATCACGAGGATCTAACATCCCACGGTAGAGGTATATAGCAAAGAATGCAGCGAGTCCCCCTGCCCCAGCTAAAGCGAACGTTTCCCCCCATGCTAGCGGTCTTTGTGTGCCCATTATGTTCATTGGCTTCCTGCTCTAAGGCTGTCGATTCACAAAGCCCCGCGTCAGGGTCATTGCCAATATCTTCAAGTCGAGGCCCAAGGACCAGCGTTCTATGTAGTAGAGGTCGTATTCCACGCGCTTTTTCATCAGACTCACATCTTCGGTAATCCCCCGCAGGCCATTGACCTGGGCCCAGCCGGTCATGCCGGGCTTGACGCGGTGACGCTGCATGTAGATATCGATGTGATCCTTGTAATGATCATTATGATCCATGGCGTGGGGACGAGGGCCGACCAGGGACATCCTGCCCTGCAGGACGTTATACAGCTGCGGCAGCTCATCCAGACTGGTACGACGCAGGAAATGTCCCAACCGGGTGATGCGCATATCCCCGTGGGAGGCTTGTTGCGTCTTGCTTGTCTTGTGCAGACGCATGGTGCGGAACTTGTATATCTTGAAACACTTGCCATCCAGCCCATGGCGCTGCTGCTTGAACAGAACCGGCGTGCCCATGTTCCAGTAAATGGCCGCCGCCACGGCCAGCATTACGGGCAAAAAAATGATGAACAGGATCAGGCCCAGGATGCGGTCTTCCAGCATTTTCACCAGTCGCATGGGGCCGTTCAGGGGAGTGTAATTCAGCTCAAGCGAGTAGAGCCCGGCCACCTGGGTAATGCGATGATTGAGCAGGCGTATATCCAGCAGGTCCGGGAAGAAACGAATGCTGGCGGGTATGCCGGCCAACTGAGACATCAGGGTGCGCACCTTGTCTCCATCCACCAGCGGATAACCCAGCCATATTTCGTCGAAATCTCGCTGGAAAATGCTGGCCTTGGCAAACTCGGCCATATCTTCCATGAAGGAGGCGGCATCGTCATCCTGATAGCGCCCCACCACGACATAGCCGGCATGAGGTAAATCCTTGACTTTCTTTTCCAGTCGCGCGAGATAGTCGGGGCGGCCGATCAACAGCACCCGCTTGAGGTTATGCCCTTGAGAGCGGACATGACGCAAGTAACAATACAGGGCGGCACGCAACACGCAGCCGCTGCACAACACAGCCAGCGCTGCGCTGCCCATCCATAAACGGGAGAAGTAGTGGGTACTCTGGGTGGCAACCAGCAACAGACTGAGAATGACGATAGTGGCCAGCCAGCTGAGCATGTACACGCCGAGCATGGTGTAGAGACTGCGCCCACGCCAGGGCTGGTAGAGCCCCATCATTTCGCCGAGGGCGGGCAACAATAGCGCCCCTACCAGGATCAACAGAGAATAATCGATATGCCCGACCGCCTGGATATGCGGCATCGCCCACAGCAGAAGCGAGGCGACCGCCACAGCAATACCGGCATCGAAGCAGCGCATCGCACGCCGTAGCCAATCACTCCCCTGACTTCTACGCAACGCAGCCATGCTACTTCATCAACCGGCCGTCGGGGTGGTGATGCCGTCACCCGCGGATTCGGTGATGTCGGTCAGCAGCGCCATGATGGCGGCCAGATCGTCGCTTTCCAGCCCACCGACCGCGGACTGCAGGGCGAGCAGGTCGAGGGCGTAGTTGCCGATGGTGTCGACGTACTGGATACGCTGGTCGTAGAGACTGGCGCGGGCATCCAATACATCCACCAGGTCGCGCAGGCCCAGTTGCTCGCCGCGCTCGGCGGCTTGCAGGAACAGCTGGCTGGATTCGATCGACTGGTTCAGGGCTTCCAGCTGGCGGATGCTGCCGTTGAGCGAGCGCAGCCGCTGGCGAACTTCCTGGGCGGCCAGGTTCTGCTCGTGTTCGACCGCCTGGCGCCCGGCTTCTACCCGCTGGACACCCTGGCGCACGTTGGCAGTGGTATAGCCGCCACGGTAGATCGGCACGCTGAGTTCGACACTGGCGCGGTAGTCTTCGCTTTCGCGCAGTACATCGTCGCTATCGCGGTCGGAGTAGCTCAAGTTGAGATTCAGCTCGGGGTAGTAGCCGGCACGCCGCGTGCTGGTATCGGCCTCGGTCACGCGCTGCTCTTCCCGGGCGAGCAATACGCGCAGGTTCTGCCCGGTGCGGGCGATCCATTCGTCCTGGCCGCCCCACTCACGCTGTATCGATATCCGCTCCAGGTCGCCCAAGGCCAGGCCGCGAAACCTGGGGCTGGCCCCGGTCAGGCGTTCCAGTTCGCTGAGGGCGTTGTCGAGTTCGTTTTCGGCGAGTACGGCATCGGAAATGGCCTGGTCCAGCCGTGACTGGGCTTCCAGCAGGTTGATGCGGTCCCCCACACCGAGATCATAGGCGCGCTGTGCCTGGCGGGCCTGGAGTTCCAGTGATTCCTGCTGGGATTCGAGCAGACCCAGGCGTTGGGCGGCGAGGAAGGCTTCGATATAGGCTTCGCTGACGGTCAGCGCCAGGTCGCGCTCGACCACGGCCAGTTGCAGTTCGGCGGCGCTTATCTGCGCCTCGGCCACATCCAGGCCGCGCCAGCGCTCCAGGCTGAACAGCGGCTGTTGCAGCTGCACCTGCCAGATGGTTTCGTCGATTTCACCGGGGCGCTGGGCTTCTTGTTCGAGGCCGAAGTCTTCCGGGGACGTCTGGATATTGGTCGAATCCTGCCACAGGTATGAGCCACTGGCGCTGATCTGCGGCAGCAACTGCGAGCGAGCCATGGGCAGCTCTTCCCGGGTGGCGCCCAGCTCATAGCGTTGGCGAGAAAGCTCGGCATCATGCTCGAGTGCTCGGGCGAACAGCTCGGGCAGCGACGGTAACTGGGTCGCGTTGGCGGTGCGGTTTTCCTCGATGGCGTTGAGTTCCGCCATGGCGGATTCGCCGGCGGGTACGTCGTCCTGGGCCATCAGTGGCTGGCCGGCGAGCATGATCGCTACGGCCAGGGCACCTGCCGGCGCCAATCGCCCGGTAAACCGGCCTCCCCCTAGGCTGCTCACTCCCGAGCCTGATTCATGGTGGGAGGACGCTTCAGCGCGCGATGGGTTTGGGTGGATGAGCCCGGAAACCCTCGCCCGGCAGAGCCGGCCTCCCACCTTCAATCGGCTTACATTGCCCGGCGCTTGGCAGGAGGGGGCAAACCGGCCTCCCACATTAAATCGGCCTTCCACCTTGGGTTTGTCCGTGCTTGTCATTAATCCTCCCGGATGGCGCGTGCCAGCATATCGGTTATCGGCTTGGCGATGTAGCTGGCGAACGTGCGCTCGCCGGTGCGGATCATCACTTCGGCGGGCATGCCGGAAAGCAGTTGCATCTGTTCGGTCATGTCTTGCTGGCCAGCTTCGGTCACCCTGACTCGCGTCTTGTAGTAGCGCTGGCCGGTCGCTTCATCCTCGAAGCTGTCGGCACTGACGTGAATGACTTCGCCGTCGATGACATTGGTCAAGCGCTGATTGAACGCGGAAAAGCGTATCTCCGCCAGCTGACCGAGGTAGATATTGTCGATGTCCCGGGTGGGAATGCGCGCCTCGACGACGAAGCCGTCACCGCTGGGCACCACGTCCATGATCGGGTCGCCGGGGCGAACCACAGCGCCCACGGTATGCACCTGGCGGCCCACCACGGTGCCGGACACCGGGGCGTTGATCACTGTACGGTTGACCTGATCGGTCAGCGAGGTAATGCGCTCTTCGGCTTCGGCGATCTGGGCCTGGGCATCGCGCAGTTGCTCGCCGACCTCTTTCTGGAAGTCCTGTTGGTGAATCTCTTTCTGCATGCGGTTTTCGCTGATCTGCGAACGCAACTGGGCGATATTGGCGCGGAATTCGGCATTGTCGCCCTCGTACTGCAGAACCTGCCGCTCGAGCTCGCGTAGGCGCTGGTTATCGCCCAACCCTTCGCGATATAGCGAACGGAAGTCTTCGGCTTCACTGCGCAGGGAGCTGATGCGCTGGTTGTTGACGTTGATCCGCGACTCCAGCCCTTCGATCTGCTCGCGCATCTGCACGATCTGTTCGTCCAGCGACTCCAGCGTACTCTTGTACGACTGGCGGCGAGCGGTGAACAGGCTCTGCTGCACCGCCAATACCTGCTCGGCACGGGGGTCGTCGATGTTGCGCAGGTCCTCGGGGATTACCAACATCTCCGCTCCTTCCTGCTCGGCCAGCAGCCGAGCTTCCATGGCGCGGTTGATGAGATATTGCGAGCGGGCGATGTCCAGCTGCGAGCGGGATTGGGTATCGCTGAGCACGACCAGCGGGTCGCCGGCTTCGACGCTGTCGCCGTCCTCGACCAGCAGCTCCTTGACGATGCCGCCTTCCAGGTGCTGAACCGTGCGCTTGAACGACTCCATGGAGACGTTGCCCGGCGCGACCACCGCCACCGCCAGCGATGCCGTGGCGGACCACAGCACGAAGCCGCCCAGCGCCACGAAGAGGATGGCGAAGCCGAGCTTGCGGTAGCCCTTGTCGCTGGTAGGCAGGGTTTGCTCATACTCCCCGTCCAGCGTGACCGGGCCTTTGGGGGTCACATCGATTTCCGAGCGGGTCGGCAAGTTGTCCTTGCCGTGCTCACCATTCGTCTGGTCGTTCGTCTTGTCGTTCATGTGTCTTATGACTCCTCACCGCCACGGCCGCCCTGGATGGCGGATAGCCGGGCGGCGTTCTGCTGACTGACCTGGGCGCGGGGTTTCTTGGCGAACTGGGCCAGGACCTGGTCGCGGGGGCCGAACATGCTCACCTGCCCTTCCTTCATCACCAGCAACTTGTCCATGTTCTTGAGCACACTGGTGCGATGGCTGATGACGAACAGGGTGGTGCCTTCGGCCTTGAGCTGGGCGATCGATTGGCTGAGCGCGCGTTCACCGGCGTCGTCCAGGTTGGCGTTGGGCTCGTCCAGCACCAGCAGCACGGGATTGCCGTAAAGGGCGCGCGCCAGGCCGATGCGCTGACGCTGGCCACCGGAGAGCGCACCGCATGTCGAGGAGATCACCGTGTCGTAGCCGTTGGACAGTTCCAGGATCATTTCATGAACCCCGGCCTTCTTGGCGGCTTCGACCACCTTTTGCGGGTCGATGTTGCCAAAGCGAGCGATGTTTTCGCTGATGCTGCCGTCGAACAGTTCGATATCCTGAGGCAAATAGCCGATATAGGGGCCGATCTCGTCGCGGTTGTACTGGGTGATCTCGCCGCCGTCGAGGCGAACATCGCCGACCTGGGAGGGCCAGATGCCCAGCAGCACGCGGGCCAGGGTGGATTTACCGGCGGCGCTGGGGCCGATGATGCCGATATGTTCGCCCTTGCCTACGCTGAAGTTGATGCCGCGAATGGTCGCCATGCGCGATCCGGGCGGTGCCGCCGCAACGCCTTCCAGGCTGATCTCGCCCTTGGGCGCAGGCAGTGACATGCGCTTCTGCTCGTCGGGTATCTGGGTCAGTAGCTCGTTGAGCCGGTCGTAGGCGCCACGAGCGTTAACGAAGCCTTTCCAGCCGCCGATCATCTGGTCGATGGGTGCCAGGGCCCGGCCCATGAGGATGGAACCGGCGATCATCATGCCGGGAGTCATGTCGCCCTGCAGCACGAGGTATGCCCCCAATCCCAGGATCAGCGACTGGAACATCAAACGCAGCACCTTGGAGGTGTTCGTCAGGGCGCCCGCTCTGTCGCTGGCCTGTGACTGCTTGGACAGGAACTCATGGTGACGCTTGGACCAGCGCCCCATGATGCCGGGCAACATGCCCATGGCGTGGAGCACTTCGCTGTTGCGCAGGTTGGAGTTGGCCAGGTTCTGGGCCTGGATGTGTTCACTGTTGGCTTCGGCCAGCAGGCTCTTGGTCGCTTTCTCGTTGGCAACCGCCAGGCCCAACAGGATGATGCCCGCGCAGGTGGCGAAGATACCGAGCCACGGGTGGAACAGGAACAGCACGCCCAGGTAGACCGGAACCCAGGGCGCATCGAAAAACGCGAACAGGCCGTTGCCGGTAAGAAACTGGCGCAGGCTGGTCAAGTCGTTCAGCGGCTGGGCGCTCTGGGTGCCCTGGGCCATCAGACTGCGGCGGAACATGGCACTGTAAAGCCGGGAATTGATGTTGGTATCGAGACGATTGCCCACCCGAACCAGCATGCGCGAACGCACCAGTTCCAGCCCGCCCATGATCATGAACAGGAACACCACCACGAGGGTCAGCATTACGAGGGTATCGAGACTCTGGGTCGTGAGTACGCGGTCGTAGACCTGGAGCATGTACATCGGCGGGACGAGCATCAGCAAATTGACGAACATGCTGAAAAAACCCACCGAAACGAACGAACCCTTGCAGGCCTTCAACGCACGCTGCAGATCCGTTGCTTCCTGTTGCTTTGCCATGGGGCGGTTCACCGTTGATTCAAAGGGCGTCAAGCGCGGAAATTTAATCGCGGCAGCATAACAGAAATGCCCTTCGCCGGGGTAGGGGTCTAAAGGGTGAGACCGGAAACCCTCGCCAGGCGGGGCTGGCATGAGTGAGCAGCCACAATGTAGTAGCCGTTACCATGGTAGGCCCTAGTAGGCCCTAATAGACCTTGTTAGGGCCTATGAATCCGAATAGCATGTTGACAAGGGCACTCGTGGAGGCACCATGACTACCGAAACACTCGAACATCTACGCTCACAGATTTCGTCTCTCTCTCAGCCGGAACGTGCGGCGCTGGCTCGCGAGCTCATAATGAGCCTGGACGGCCCCATTGATGACTCCGTTGAGCAAGCTTGGAACGATGAGATCGTTCAGCGTGTCGCCAAGGTAAGAAGCGGCAATGCCACACTGCTTAGCCGTGCAGAATTCCGATCAAAGGTGCGCAAGAGGATAGACCAGTAACAGTGCGAACAGTAAGGATACTGGAAGAAGCCTCGCAGGAAGCGACCGAGGCAGCAGCATGGTACGAAAGCGAGCAACCTGGGCTTGGAGCCGAGTTCTTTGTAGCTGTTGATGCTGCCATTGATGTGATCGAAGAAAATCTTATCCCTTTATCTCCTCTCCCCAAAGAAGCTGGCAGTACCGGTGCGAAACGGCTGATTCTAGAGCGCTTCCCCTACGATATAGTCGCCATTGAATTACCCGAAGGAGCGGTTGTAATAGCCGTTGCCCACCACTCCCGAAAGCCAGGTTATTGGCGGGAACGCAGTAAGCCCTAACGCTAGCCATCCCCTGACCTTCTGCTGCCAGGTTTGGCCCACGCTGTGTGACATGATTCGTGGTAGGAGCGTGCGTAAGCCGCGCGAGGGTTTGGTGCTGTAACCTGTGAACCCCTCGCCCGGCGGAGCCGGCTTATCACCTGCCTTTCTGCTTCAGGTGTTCGTTCAGTGGGAGGCTAGTTCTTTAAAGAACGCTGGGTTGTCCTGAATTGCTGCCAGTACCTTGGCTGCGAGTCCAGTGGGGTTGCGGCGCTTGGTTTCCCAGCTTTTGATTGTATCAACGCTGGTACCCATGGCATTGGCAAATTCCGCCTGGGAAACATGTAACCTTGTTCGAATAGCCTTTACATCGGCCACTTCATGACGTGTGACACGGCTTGCCTGGGCCTTGCCCTGTTCGATATCAACAGCTTCCTGCAGTGATGATTGGAGTTCGTCAAAAATGTTCATTTGGAAACCTCCCCCTTCAAATGGTGAGTCAGGGCCTTCAATGTGGCTTTTTCGGCTGGCGTTAGACTGTCTTTCACGCTCTTGGGATAGGCCAGTATCAGGTAAATGACTTCTGCGGTAGCCAGAAAGTAAATAACCCGAGCGCCGCCACGTTTTCCTTGATGTTCAAACGCCATACGGACTTTGCGCAGCCCACCTGTGCCTCGAATAAGGTCACCTTTATCGGGCTGAGCGATGAGGATGCGTTGGAGTTCCTTCAGTTCATCATCTGAAGCCATAGCTTGGATCTGTCGGGTAAAGGTCGGCGTTTCGATAAATTCGATGGCATGACTCACATCAAGCGCATCCTTCAGTCAACGCATCATAGCATGTACATAGTACACCTAAGTAGAGCAAGACGTCGATATGGATAACCCGTGCGAGTTTATGTGGGTGGCTGAGTCTGGAAACCCTCGCCGGCTGAGCCGGCCTACTATCGGAATTCGAAGGGAGTTTGGGCCAGACAGGCAAACGCCCGGCTGAACCGGGCGTTTGTTATTTTAGTCAGCTAAAACGCCAACCAGGAGTGCTTAACGATATACCGGGAAGCGGGAGCAGATTTCCTCCACCTTGCCTTTCACTTGCGCTTCGATGTCAGCGGTGTCTTCACCCTTGGCCAGAACATCGAGGATATCGCAGATCCAGGTGGCCAGGTCGCCACAATCGTCTTCATCGAAGCCACGAGTGGTCACGGCGGGGGTGCCGATCCGCAGGCCGGAGGTGACGAACGGGCTTTGCGGGTCGTTGGGCACGGCGTTCTTGTTGACGGTGATGTGCGCCCGGCCCAGGGCGGCATCGGCATCCTTTCCGGTAACGCCCTGCTTGATCAGCGACAGCAGAAAGAGATGATCTTCGGTGCCGCCGGAGACGATGTCGTAACCACGCTCGATGAAAACCCCCGCCATGGCCTGGGCATTGCTGACCACTTGCTGCTGGTAAGTCTTGAACTCGGGCTCCATGGCTTCCTTGAAGCAGACCGCCTTGGCGGCGATGGCATGCATCAAGGGGCCGCCCTGCCCGCCCGGGAAGACGGCGGATTGCAGCTTCTTCTCGATATCGGCGTCGTTTTCGGCGGAGAGGATCAAGCCGCCACGCGGGCCGCGCAGAGTCTTGTGGGTGGTGGTGGTGACCACATGGGCGTGGGGCACGGGGCTGGGGTAGACGCCGCCCGCCACCAGGCCGGCCACGTGAGCCATGTCGACCAGCAGGTAAGCACCCACTTCATCGGCGATTTCACGGAACCTGGCCCAATCGATGACCTGCGAGTAGGCGGAGAAGCCGGCGATGATCAACTTCGGCTTATGTTCACGGGCCAGGCGCGCCACTTCTTCGTAATCGATCAGCTCCTGCTCGTTCAAGCCGTACTGGATAGCGTTGTAGTGCTTGCCCGAGAAGTTGGGCTTGGCGCCGTGGGTCAGGTGACCGCCAGCGTCCAGGCTCATGCCCAGCACCGTATCACCCGGCTTGACCAGCGCCTGAAATACCGCGCTGTTGGCCTGGGAGCCGGAGTGCGGCTGGACGTTGGCATAGGTGGCGTCGAACAGCTGCTTGGCATAGTCGATCGCCAGGTTTTCGACGATATCGACGAACTCGCAGCCACCATAGTAACGCTTGCCGGGGTAACCTTCCGCGTACTTGTTGGTCAGCTGGCTGCCTTGGGCTTCCAGTACGCGGGGGCTGGTGTAGTTTTCGGACGCGATCAATTCGATGTGGGCTTCCTGGCGGGCCACTTCCTGGTTAATGGCATCCAACAGGGCGTCATCGAATCCGGCAATTGTCATGTCACGGCTGAACATCGGCGAGAAACCTCATAACGAAACGTGCAAGCTTGGAAGAAGTCAGGCGCTCATCATAGCGCAGCATGACGCGGGTTTCATGGAATCCGCGTCACGTATTGCATGAGCGAGGCTCATGTTATTGGAAGTATCGCCAGCTCATGTTACGAGCTCAGCGGGTTTCCACCTGAACGTCGAGCTGCCGCGATACTCCCAGGGGGTCGTTGGTGTAGGTTTCCAGATTGCTCTCCGCTGGCAGATCGATGTTGATCTCGAGTTCCTCGGCGCTACCTTCCAGCAACGTGACCAGGCCGAGCAGCACCTGCTGCACCTCGGGGCCGAACATCATGCCGAATCCTTGAGCCTGGGTTCGCGCCTGCTCGATCAGCTGTGCTTCGCTGATGCCTTCAAGGGCGGCCCCGACCGTTACCAGCCGGGAAAAGAGACCCATGTCGCTGAGCGTGAGCGAGAGATCACCGCCGAGCAGCGTAGCGGCATCTAATAGGCTGGTATCGTGGAAGGCCTCCATGGGTTCGGCGTTGTTGGGCAGGATCAACGGTACGTTCATGTCGAACAGCAGGCGCATCGCATTGTCGATGTTGATATTGCTGTCTCCACCCAGCACGCTATGGCCTTCCTGCTGTTCCCAGCGTCCGGTAAAACCGGCGTCCAGCTTGAGCTGCCCGCTGCCATCGGTGAGCACGTTGCTGGCCATGCGCATCTGGGCGCGCTCGGCCGCCGGCGCCATGGCGATCATGCGTTCGAGGTCGATCTCGAAGGCGTCGAGCTGCATGCCGGCTTCGGCATCGCTGATGTCGCCGTCGATGCGCAACCGGTCGAAGCGGCCCACCAGCTGGTCGCTGTCGATCTGCATGTTCTCCAGCAACAGCAAGCCGAGCTGCTCCTCGCCTTTCTCCTGCAGCCCGGTGAGCTCTTCCAGCCGCATGCTTTCAAGCATCAACGAGCCGCTGCCGAAGCCTTCCAGGTTCTCCCCGGTGGCGGACAGGTTGGTCAATTCCAGCAGTCCGACCGCCTCGGCACTCAGCGATTCGCCGTAGATGCGTTCGACCTCCAGACGCCCCTGGCCACGCGCTCCGGTTTCTTCCATCAGCGCTTGCGCCGCATCCGAACTCAAGTCGACCATCAGTTGATCGATGGTCAAGCCGCCAAGGCGGTAATCCTCTCCGGCCTGGGCATCGTAATGGGAATATACCGCTCGCGAAGGCTCGTTGAGAACGACCTCGTCTATGCTCAGCAAGACCAGGTCGGTCAGGGCATCCTCGATACGAATATCTTCCAAGGTGACGCGCTCCGGCTCGTCATAATCACCGTGGACGACATAGCTGCCGATGTGCAGCCGCTCCCCGTCTACGCTGGTATAAACGACGTCTTCCGCCGTGTAGCGACTACGCAGAAAAGCATCGGAAAGCTCACCGATCTGCAGCTCGCCGCCATCGGCGAAAAGCGCCTGCAACTCGGCTTCAAGACGCTCGGTACTGGCAAAGGCCGGGGTGGCGCAAAACGCGGCGAAAGCGAAGACAGCGCCTGAGCGCAGCGAGTTGGCAGCAGTGGGAAAAAGCGGCATCGAGTAACCTCCAGAAAGTATTAATCCAAGTTTAGCAAACCCGATGCCCCCTCGCTGCAGTAACGCCATGCGTAGGCCCCCATGCCCGGCAGAGCGCCGCGCTTCGAGGCATCGATCCTACGCCTCACCCAGCAGGCCGAGGCTGGCCGCCGGGGCTTGGCGGCGCAGGCCGCGGGACAGCAAGTGACCGATGATGCCGATGAGTACGGCGCCGCCCAGAGGCAGCAGCAGCCAAAGCTCCCAATGCAGGCGCGGCGGCAAGTCGAGCCAGAACAGGTACAGGGCGGCGGTGGCAAGTTCGGCCAGTATCGCCGCCAGGAAACCGCTGGCGAAGCCCAGCAGGGCGAATTCCGCCCCCTGGATGCGCGAGATCATGCTGTTGCCGGCGCCGAATACCCGCAGCAGGCCGCTTTCGTGGGCGCGCACCGGCCGACTGGCGGTGAGGGCGGCGTAGAGCACGCTGATTCCCGCCAGCAACACCAGGGCCAGCACCAGCTCGATGGCGCGGGTCACTTGTCCCAGCACATCGCGCACCTGGCCGAGAATCGCTTCCACGTTGAGCAGGGTAACGCCGGGAAAGTCCGCAACCAGTTCACGCACCAAACCTTGCTCCTGCTCTTCCAGATAGAACGCGGTGATGTAGCTGTGGCCGAAGCGTTCGAGCACTTCGGGCGGGAAGATGACGAAGAAGTTGGGCTTGAAGCTGTCCCAGTTCAGGCTGCGCAGGCTGGTGATCTCGGCGGTTATCTCCTCGCCGCCGATGGCGAAGGTCATTTCGTCGCCCAGTTCCAGCCCCAGACGCTCGGCCAGGCCGTCCTCGACCGAAATGGGCACCGACCGGGATTGCCGCTGGGCGTCCACTTGCGACATCCAACCCTCCTCGGCTCCATCCTGGATCTGATCCGCCGTGAACCACTCCCCGGCCACTACCCGGTTGCCCTCGGGCAGTTCGCTTTGCCAGGTCAGGTTAAGTTCCCGGCGCAAGGAGTTGTCGCCACGAGCCTCTTCCGGCACCACGTCCCTGGGCGGCTGTGAATTGATGGCGATGATGCGGCCTCGCACCATGGGATAGAGTGCGCTGCGGCTCTGCGCGGCCTCGGCGATCGCCTCTTCGAACGGGGCGCGCTCGGAAGGCTGGATGTTGATGGCGAAATAGTTGGGGGTGTCCTCTGGCAGTTGGTTCTGCCAGGTGTTCAACAGGTCACCGCGCACCATCACGATCATGGCCATGGCGAAGAAGGTAATGGAAAACGCCAGCAGTTGCCCCAGCCCGGCGCTTCGCCGCCGCGCCAGTTGGCGACCGCCCAAGCGCAGGGCCTGCGACCAGCCACCGATGCCGGGCAGGGCCTTGACCCCTTTCAGCAGGCCGTTCAACAGCACCGCGCTGATTCCCCACAACAGGCCGAGCATGAGCATACCGCCCACCAGCAGACTCAAGGCAAGACTCAGGCTGCCGGAGTAGAGCCACAACAGTGCGCCAAATACCAAGCAGGCCACGCTCACCACCAGCCACGCCGAGGGCGGCAGTGGGTCCAGTTCCCGGCGCAGTACCTTGAGGGCACTGACGCGTTTCAGGCGCAACAGGGTCGGCCCGGCGAATCCCACCAGTACCGCAAGCGCCGTGAGCACGCCCAGCCCCAGCGGCATGACGCCGGGAGCCGGCAGTGTCATCGGCAGAAAATTGGCCAGCAGCCTTAGCAGAACGGCCTGACCCAAGAGCCCCAGCAGCGCGCCCAGTATTGATGCGACCAGGGCCAGCCCGGCCAGCTGCAGAGTGAATATCCACACCAGTTGCTGCTGGGTGGCGCCGAAGCAGCGCAGCAGTGCCGCGGTATCCAGATGGCGTTCGACATAACGCCGCGTGGCCATGGCGACCGCCACCCCGGCCAGCAGAACCGCCGCCAGCCCGGCGATACCCAGGTAGCTTTCGGCGCGCTCCAGGGCGTTGCCCAGTTGCGGACGGTCATGGCGTACATCGCGCACTTCCACCCCGTCGCGGCGCAGCTGGTTCAAGCGCCCTTCCAGACTCTCCACAGCGGCGGGCGGGCCGGCGGCGAGCAGCTCGAATTCCACCCGCGAGCCCTCCTGGACCAGGCCGGTGGCGTCGAGGTCAGCGGTGTTCATCATCAAGCGTGGATTGAAACTACCGAACCCGGCGGACTGGTCGGGCTCGCGCTCGAGAATGCCGCCGACGGTGAGTTCGGCCCGACCCACCTGGACCTGCTGCCCGGTTTCGATCTCGAGCAGCAGCGTCAGGCGCGGATCGAGCCATACCTCGCCCGGTTGCGGCCCGGAGTCGATCAGCTCGATGCCCTCGCCCCGGTCCACGCGCACATTGCCATAGTGGGGATAGATGTCATCCACCGCCTTGAGGCTGGCCGGCTGGAAGCGTTCTCCCCGGCTGATCATCGAGACCAGATCGACCTGGTCGCTCAGGGTCAGTCCGGCATCGACCAGCTCCTGGCGCAATGCTTCGGAGAACGGTTCACGCTGCTCCAGCACCAGATCGCCGCCCAGCATCTGCCCGGCCTGGCGCTCGAGTCCACTATCCAGCCGATCGAGGAAGAAGGCGATCATGGTGGAGGCCGCCACCGCCAGAACCAGGGCGATAAACAGGGCGCGTACATCCGCGGCCCGCATGTCGCGTTTCAGGCCGCGCCAGGCCAGACGCAAGTTGGCATCGCTCATGCCGGTACCTCGCTGGGTTCGAACGCCGCCAGACGGCCTTCCTCGAGTTGCAGGCAGCGGTCGCAGCGGCTGGCCAGGGCATGGTCGTGGGTGACCAGAATCAGGGTGGTGCCGATTTCGCGGTTCAACGAGAACAGCAGCTCGATCACCTTGGCACCGGTCGCGGGGTCGAGGTTACCGGTGGGCTCATCGGCGAATACCAGTTCGGGGCTGGTGACGAAGGCTCGAGCAATCGCCACGCGCTGCTGCTCACCGCCGGAAAGCTGCTTGGGCAAGTGATCGAGGCGTTCGCCCAGGCCGACGCGGGTCAGCCACTCCCGGGCGTTCGCCTCGCTCCCGGCCTGGGGAGAAAGCTCCAGTGGCAACAGCACGTTTTCCAGGGCATTCAAGGTGGGAAGAAGCTGGAAGTTCTGGAACACGAAACCGACCCGCCCCGCGCGCAGTCCGGCGCGCCCGTCTTCATCCAGTTGGCTCAGCTGGTGGCCGAACAGGGCCAGTTCGCCGTCACTGGGGGTATCGAGCCCGGCAAGCAACCCTAGCAGCGTGGATTTGCCCGCCCCGCTGCGCCCCAGTATCGCCACGCTTTCACCGGGATAGACACTCAATGACAAGTCTTGCAGGATCGTCAGGCGACGCTCGCCGCTGTCGACCTGCTTGGTCAGCCCTTGAGCGTGTAAGATGGGGGTTTGGCGGGTTTTATTGGAGGATATGGACATGAAGATAGGCATCCCTGTGACATGGCGGAAACAATGGCTAGCGGCATCCATGTGCCTGTTCTTGCTGGCTACCACCGCGATTTTCGCTGCGGGTACGGCACACGCCGAGTCGCGCCCCACCCTGCTGATCATGGGTGACAGTTTGAGTGCCGCCTATGGTATCGAGCAAGAGCAGGGGTGGGTGAACCTTCTGGCGCAACGCCTGGACGACGACGCGCGTGTCGTCAACGCCAGCATCAGTGGCGAAACCACCTCGGGAGGCGCCGAGCGCTTTCCCCGACTGCTGGAGGAGTACTCACCCGATATCGTTCTGCTCGAACTTGGCGGTAACGATGGCTTGCGCGGCTTGCCCCCGGGCCAGATGCGCGGACATCTCGCCACGATGATAGAGGCCGCCCAACAGGCCGAGGCCAATGTCCTGCTGCTGGGTATCGACATCCCGCCCAATTACGGTCAAGCCTACCGCGATGCTTTCACCGGGGTATACCACGAACTGGCAGCGGACTACGATATCGACCTGGTACCCTTTCTGCTGGAAGGGATCGCACTCGATACACAGTTGATGCAAGGCGACGGCGTTCATCCCACCGCTTCGGCCCAACCCAGAATACTCGACAATGTCTGGCCGGCGCTGGAGCCACTTCTGGAAATGCATTTATCGGCAGACGCCACTAGCCTATGATGACGAGTCAAGGAGATTGGCTTCAGCCGAATCTCTTACGGATCTCGTTGATCACGCTGCAATTTTCATACTTTTTACCCACGGTACTCGATGTTTTCAAACCGCCCTTCTATCGCTTATTCTCCCGGACGCCGTCGTTTTTTGACGGGCCTTGCCGCGAGTTTGTGCCTGGGCGCTTTAGGGCTGAAAACGCAAACGTTGCAGGCCGATATGTCGCCGTCACGCCTGCGCCAACACATGCA
The DNA here is from genome assembly GCF_039691755.1 of Halomonas sp. Bachu 37. NCBI lineage: Bacteria > Pseudomonadati > Pseudomonadota > Gammaproteobacteria > Oceanospirillales > Halomonadaceae > Halomonas > Halomonas kashgarensis. The sequence goes on from NZ_CP137552.1 coordinate 1,718,935, forward strand.
GCAGCAGTTCGGCCAGGTAGGACTATCCATTCTCGAGGAGTGGCTTGCACTACTCGAGCAGCTACGCGATCAAGATATCCAGACCCGACTCAGAGAGGTAAATGCTTTCTTCAATCATCGTATTCGCTGGGTAGAGGATAATGTCGTCTGGGGTCAGGAAGACCACTGGGCCACACCACTGGAGACCATGGGCAAGGGAGAAGGGGACTGCGAGGATTACTCGATTGCCAAATACATCACGTTAAAGCAGCTGGGTGTTCAGGGGGAACGCCTACGGATGATCTATGTTCGGGCTCGCATCGGGCGCAGCCAGATTACCCAGGCCCATATGGTGCTGGGTTATTACTCCACGCCGACTGCCGAGCCGTTGGTTCTCGATAACATCGTGCCGTCAATCACGCCCGCTTCTCAACGTACCGACCTTGACCCTCTGTTCAGTTTCAACAGTAGCGGTCTTTGGGCGGGGGGATCGTCGCAATCTAAGGCAGATCCTCTAGCGCGGCTATCACGCTGGCGTAGCGTCATTGAGCGTATGCAGACGCAGGGATTCATTTAAAGGGAGAATTAAAAAACATGACTCTGACAAAACAGCTGTGGTTAGCCATTCTGAGCTTGTTGCTGGTCTCGTTGCTGGGCAGCTTGTTGATCAGCGTGACCACCAGTCGCCACTATATGGAGCAGGAGATCCTGCTCAAGAATGCGGATAATGCCAACGCTCTGGCCCTGTCCATGAGCCAGCTGGAAAAAGACCCCGTCACCATGGAGCTTCTCTTGGCGGCGCAGTTCGATACCGGCCACTATCGTCGCATCGAGCTTTTCGATCCCGAGGGGGAAACTCTAATCAGCCGGACAGCGGGTGAGCGCATCGCTAATGTGCCGGGCTGGTTCGTCGACATGGTTGACTTCGATGTTGCCGCCGGCACGGCTACCGTTCAAGACGGCTGGCGCCAATACGGCACTCTGGAGCTACAGAGTGTGCATAGCTTCGCTTATCGTTCGCTCTGGAGAAGCATGCTGGAATTGAGTGGATGGTTCGCCCTCGCGGGCCTTTTCAGCTTGCTGCTTGCTGCACTCCTGGTCAGCCGGATCAAGCGCCCCTTGGCGACCGTCATAAGCCAAGCCGAAGATATCAGCGCGAAACGTTTCACTACCGTTGCCGAGCCTCGTATTCGGGAGCTGCGCCAGGTGGTGAGAGCCATGAATGCGCTTTCCGCCAACGTTCGTGCCATGCTGAGTAAAGAAGGCAGAAAACTGGAAGAGCTGCGCCGTCAATTACAACATGATCGCGTTACCGGCCTGCTGAATCGGGCGACATTCATCGAGCGGTTTACCACTTATCTCGACAGTAACGATCGCCGGGCCACCGGCATTCTTCTGCTGGTGCGGGTGGAAAACCTGGATGAAATGAATGAACAAGTGGGCCATGCTGAAACCGACCAAATGCTCCAGGATCTGGCAAAGCAACTGGAGAAGCTTGGACGCCAGTACAGCGACTTTTTAACGGGGCGCATGAATGGACGCGATTTCGCGCTGCTGATTCCCTGCACTGACGAGCTGGATAAAATAACCAGTAGCCTCAAGCTGGCCCTGAGCATGATACAGAAAAGGCAGAAGGACTTTTCCATTCGCTTCCCTGCCGCCGTGGTCGATTATGCGCAGAATGATAATCGTGGCGAACTACTGGCAACCCTGGATGATGCGTTGGCGACGGCGGAAAACGACGTAACTCAACAAATCGTCATTCGTCATCGTGAGCGCACGGTACTGTTTAATACCCATGCGGAATGGCGCACCGCACTGGAAGAAGCTATCGCTTACGGGCCGAAAATCGAGCAGTTCCCCGTTACCACACCGCAAGGGGACGTACTCCATTACGAGAGTCCGGCACGCCTTAAATTACGTGATCAGTGGTATACCGCGGGGATATTCATTCCGTGGATAGCGCGCCTTAACCTGGAGCCTACCCTCGATCTGGCTGTTATCGACACCGCTCTTGAGACCATGACGGAAGATGGCGTTTCCATCGGCATCAATCTATCGATTGCCTCCATCAAGGATGCTTCATTCGTCATGGCGCTGAGAGCCCGGCTTGACGCCCAGCCGGCACTTGCCAAAAAGCTGTGGTTTGAAGTACCGGCCTCACTTGATACCCATGACATTCAAAGCTTTCGCAACCTCTGCCAGAACTTGCGCCCCCTGGGCTGCAAATTCGGTATCGAGCATGTCAGCGCCGAATTTACCAAGCTCGCTGAGCTGCACGACCTCGGCCTGGCTTATCTCAAGATCGATAGCAGCTTGATTCGCAATCTGCATACTTCCCCCGAACAGCAAAGCATCGTGCGCGGCATCGCAACGCTATGTCATTCACTCGACATGCTGGTGATCGGCGAGGGGGTCGAAAATCAGAAAGAACTGGTCTGCCTGTTCAGGTCGGGAGTCGACGGTGCAACTGGCCCTGCCGTGAACTGAATCTTGTCACTCACCAAGTCACCCACCAATAAAACCAAACTTGGAGATAACGATACGATTACGTCAAATCGTATCGTTATCGCCACCCAGCAAGTTGAAATTGTTTTTCACACGCAATGATTTTCGCTTCATCACTTTCTGTTGGGCGGCTTCAGGCAATTCCATGAAATTGATGACGCCCTTCTCCAGCAGCACTTCCAGGATATCTTCCAGTACTCGAACAAATTCTAGATCCGATGCCAGGAAATTGGCCGACGCATCAGGGTTATCGGTAAGAAATGCCAGGACCTCGGGGGATTCAGCAGCAATCGATTCACTACTGTCAGCGATAGGTGTACGGCTGATCATGATGATTTCACCGTCCGCGTTTCTTTTGGCATAGAGCATGCCATCCCCCTTATGCTTGGTACGTTGTTATAAAAAACCGCCCCTTTTCAGGGGCGGTTAATTACATCATATATTCCAATGGATGTGGATCATTGGTCGATTTTCGGCTGTTCAGTAGTCTCTATGGTGGGAGCAGCATCGGGGCTAAAGTGGCTCACATCGCCCCCCGCTGAATTCGTGGGCTGATCCGCACTTTCCTGTTCGCCCCTCGCCCCGGTGACCGCTTCGGAAGCCTCGTCTTCGGCGTCAGCCAAGCCAACAAGATCCGCCAAGCTCTCCTCATCGTCCAGCTCGAGTATCTCCGAAAGCACGAGGTTATCTTTGCCATCGAATTCAGCGTTTTCAACCTCATCCCCCTCAGCCATATCCGAGCCAAGCTGTTCATTCACGCCCAACGGAATAACATCTTCCTCACCCCCTAGATAGAAAGAGCTTTTAGTGAACATCTGGCTTTCGCTTTCACCGTCAGCTTGGGTTCCATATCTGAAGCTTGATGTTTCATTCGTATCATTTTCCGGCTCGTGACCTGCAGTGCGCATATTTTCCGTTACGGTCTCTGTCATTACCGTATTTCCATCACTACGCTTGCCATCATCACTGTTTTCCTCGGTGGACACTGCCGGGACAGGCACATCCGTATGCGAATCGGCCTGGCCGATGATTACTTCGACAGTTTCGCTTGGTGTACCGTCCTCATCCGTCACGAAGTAGGTGAACGTGCTATCGGGCAGTTCCTTGTAATCGATCGATTGGATGAAATAGTCACTGCTATCGCTGCTGTCATTGTCATCCGGGCCACTCACATACTCGGTCGCCCCGAAACGTAGCTGATCGAATACGACACCGTTCAGCGAAAACGAACCGCTACCGGAACCGCTTCCTTCGCTCGTATCGAAGCCATCAGCCGGAGTGAAAGTGATATTGCCTTGACTATTGGACGCGCTGCTTCCCGAGAATGTCCAGCTTCCCACCTTGTTTCCACCTAGGTAGGCATCCACGGTTCCGACTTCTTTCTCACTGAAGATCAGTCGGCTGACGGTTATTTCCGCTTCCGCGACGGCCTTGCCGAAATCAACGACGATCTGCTCGGACTCGCCATTGCGATAACCGAGCTGTTGTGGTTCCTGTCTCTGGTTTTCGGCATCTCCATCGACCCCCATGCCATCGTTGGTGAACGTCAGCGGTGCTTCGGTTCCGTCGAAGTCGATGCCGTATACATTTACATCGAACTCACCGTTTACATCTTTTGGTTGCCAATCATTCAGACTCGCCCCGGCGCCGCCTAGCGTCTTGCTCTCCAGAGCCTGCAGCTGCTCGGAAGTTACCGTCCAATAAAGCTCGGACTGGGCGTTGAAGGTATCACCATCACTCACTTGCTGATAGCCGGTGTCGGGATTCGCCTTCAGATACAAGGTGCCATAGGAAGGCAGGCTGTCCAGGGTAAAGACCAGGTCGCTTTCGCTGGTGCTGTCATCGCTGCCACCCAGCGTGGGGGGATTTTCCTGTTTACCTACGGTGAAGTGCCTGGAAAGCACGATGTTGTCGGGCTGCCCATCAAAGAGGTTTGACGATTCGAACTCAGCATTCGTGGCGACTGGATCAGCAACGGGAGCCTCATTGTCCGCGTCTGGTGTGGTGTCTGTCTCGCCCCCAGGCACTTCAGTGGTCGTTTGTGGCTTACCAATCAAAACGGTTACTGCATCGCTTTCATTACCAGCCGCATCAATGACCTTATACTTAAAATCAGCATCTGGTATGAGCTTGTAATTGATAGACGAAATGAAATAATCACTGCTGTCGCCCGTAGTAGAGCTGTAGCCATTTGCATAATCATTGGCAGTGAAACGCAGTTGATCGAAGGCAACGTCTTTAAGCGTGAGACTATTATTCTGAAGAATAAAATCCACTGCGCTCTCGCCGAGCATTGCGCCAGGTGTATTGCTGAATGTCCACTCGCCAACGATTTCATCATGCAGATAGGCAGTGACTGAGCCAACCTCGCCTTCATCTTCTATCAAGTTAGCAATGTTTACGGTTGCTTCCCCGACAGGCTCTCTGAAGTTGAATATCAATTCCTCCGAGGCGTCTTCACCACGATGCCCCAATTGTTCAGGTACTTGTTGCTGTGTGCCTGTATTGTCGCGAACACCAAGGTACCCACGGCCATCAACCGATAGCAGGTTCTCGTCTTTGATGCCAAAGAGATTATAGGAATATATATCCACCCCATTGGATTGCCACTCCTCGACGTCACTACCGCTGACAGTGCTGGTAGTAGCGTCTTTGATCTCCTCTGCAAGCTCATCCTTGCTAACTGACCAGTAGAACTCCGCATCAGTATCGAAACTCCCTTCAGTTCCAACTTCAACGTAATCATGATCAGTTCCGCTTCCATCTTTATCGATATACAGCGTACCGAATGAAGGCATATCGGTAAGGACAAAAGTCAAGGCATCTTCAGTATCGCCCTCTTCGTCCACCCCACCCAAGGATGGGTCTTGTTCGAATACAGTTGGGTCAATTTCAAAGCCGCCCTCATCCAGCTGGTCTACACCTTCACCTACGGTAAAGGATTTGAACAGAACTTGGTTGTCTCGCCCGACAGGGTTATCAGCGCCAAACTCTGCGGCTGTGAGCACAGGGTCAGCAATAGGGGCGGTGGTGTCGAGGTTCACGCTGTAGTCGCGGCTGGCATCGGCGCTAAATTCGTTACCGGCCTCGTCGGTGCCGGTGACGTTGGCGTCGACCGTGTCATTGTCAACCAGGACCGATCCGGGCACACCGATAGAATAGTTGCCGTCGGCATCCACTGCGCCGGTATATTCATTCTCCCCGATGGTCAGGGTGACGGTGTCGCCTTCGGTGGCATCGCCACCGACGGTGCCGGTGATGGCGATGGTCTGGCCCGCTTCGGTCTCGTTGATGGTGTTGTCATCGGTGACCGGATCGATAGCGATCGTGGCACTGGAGTCGGTATCGACACCGTAGTCGCGCTCAGCGTCGGCGCTGAAGGCATTGCCGTTCTCATCGTTGCCGGACACCGTGGCATTGACCGTGTCGTTGGCGGCCAGGACATCCCCGTCGACGTCGATCGAGTAGTTGCCGGCGGCATCGACCTGGCCGCTGTATTCGTTCTCACCGATGGTCAGGGTGACGGTGTCACCTTCGGCGGCATCGCCACTCACGCTACCGGTGATCGCAATCGTCTGACCCGCTTCGGTCTCGTTGACGGTGTTGTCGTCCGTCACCGGATCGATGGTAATGCCGGCGTCCGCCGTAGTATCGACGTTGTAGTCGCGGCTGTTATCCGCGCTGAATTCGTTGCCCGCGTCGTCGGTGCCGGTGACATTGGCTTCGATGGTGTCGTTTTCAGCGAGTACATCGCCGTCAACGTCGATGGCATAGTTGCCGTCGGCATCGACCTGGCCGCTGTATTCGTTCTCACCGATGGTCAGGGTGACGGTGTCCCCTTCGGCGGCATCGCCTGAGACGCTACCGGTGATCGTGATGGTCTGACCAGCTTCAGTCTCGTTGACGGTGTTGTCTTCCGTGACCGGGTCGATGGTAATGCCGGCTTCGGCGGTGGTATCGACGCTGTAGTCGCGTGTCTCGGTGGCGGTCTGGCTGTTACCTACGGCGTCGGTCGCAGTCACGCTGGCGTCAACGCTGGTATCGGCGACCAGATCGGCTGTGAGCACGTCGATGCTGTAGCCCAGGTTGCCCTGGCCGTCGTCGGCCACGTCACCGGTGTAGTCGGTGCCGTTCACGCTGAGGGTGACTTCGTCACCCGCCACCACGTCACCGCTTACCGTGCCGGTGATGGTGGTGTTGGTTTGCTCAGCTTCGTCGGCGTTGATCATGTCGTCATCGGCGATGTCATCGATGGTGATGCCGGCGGCGATCTCGGTGTCGACGCTGTAGTCGCGATCGGCATCGGCGCTGTAAGTGTTGCCGGCAGCGTCGCTACCGGTGACGTTGGCCGTGACGGTGTCGTTGTCAGCCAGGAGCGAGCCGGGGACGTCGATGGCGTAGACCAGGCTGCCGTCTTCGGCGACGGTGACTTGACCCTCAAAGGTGCTCTCGCCCACGGTCAGGGTGACGGTGTCTCCTTCGCGGGCGTCGCCACCGACCGTGCCGATGATGGCAATGATCTGGCTCGCTTCGGTCTCGTTTATCACATCGTCACCAGCGATGGTGTCGATGGTAATCGTGGCAACTAATTCTACCGGACCGGGGCCTGGATCAGGAGTCGGCTCCGGAGTGGGGTCCGGGTCAGGTGTTGGCTCCGGTTCCGGCTCTGGAGTGGGGTCCGGATCAGGCGTCGGTTCCGGCTCTGGAGTGGGGTCTGGATCAGGAGTTGGTTCGGGCTCCGGTTCGGGCTCCGGCTCTGGCTCTGGTTCGGGCTCATCGGTCTCCTCTTCGGTGAAGGCTGCCAGCTCCACACCGCCGGAATCGATGATATCCTGGGTTTCGAGATCCGGACCACTGAAGGCGAAGGCTTGCGGATCGGTGTCTTCGGCGATGCGGGCAACGCGAACGAAATCATGTCCTTCGCCACCTGCACCACCACCGGCACCAGCGCCGGCTGCCGTGGCGTCCAGAATCTCCAGCAGGTCGCCGTCTTCCTCTTCGAGTGCGGTCAGTAGCGCTTCGACATCCGCATCCGTGGCGCTGAAGTCTTCGGCGGCTACTGGCTGGCTGCTGTCCAGGTCCGATGTGATCGCGACTTCTTGCCCGCCTTCGATGACGGTCGGCGGCAAGCCATCGTCAAAGACGAGTTCGACCTGACCATCGGAGGAAGTGATGAGGACATCGCCTTCCTGAAGTACATCACCGATGCTCAATTCACGCAGATTGCCGTTGATATCTCGCGCCCACGCTTGTCCTGTAATGGCAGTAACGGTTGCAATGGCCATGAAGTTTCCTTACTTGAAGAGTGTGGAGACATGTCGCCGATTGCCTGCATCGAACACAGCGGAGCGACCTTTACGGTAAAACTAGTGAAGAAAAGCGAAGTTGAATATTGTACTGAAGGACAGGGGCAGCCAAGCTGGCCTCCCTGCCCCCTTTCGGGATCGTTTCCCCTCAGGGCTCGACTGGTAAGGGAGATTCTTTTTTCGACAGTTTCAGAATTAGCTGGAGGCGATCGCGGATACCCAACTTACGAAAGACAGCACCTAAATGCGCTTTAACGGTACGTTCGGTAATATCCAGACGCCGGGCCACTTCCTTATTGCTTATCCCTTCGGCAACCGCCAACGTGACGGCTCGCTCGCGTTCTGTCAGACCGGAAAGCAACGCTTCATTGATATTGGTGGTACCTCCAAGCGCCTTGAAGCTTCCTCCCACGACCTTGGCTAAAAGCTCGGGCCTGACCCAGATTCCCTGGTGAGAGGTCACGATCTGGATCTGACGTAGCATTTCGGGTGTGGATAACGCATGGGCATAACCTCGCGCACCGTACCTCAAGGCTTCCAGCGCTTCTTCCTGGGTAGGTCGATAACTCAAGACCACCATCGTCGCCCCTTTCTCGCTTAGCGTTTTTAGCAGCGAAAAGCCCTGATCGATATCGTTCATTAGCCAGACATTGTCGCCTTCCCCGGCCATGGCCAGCACGTCTTTGGGCGTTGCCTCACGAGCGTCAGGGAACGCTTCGCGCCAACGGGATTTCATCTCGCCTTTGTGGCTGACAAACCAATGTGTCATTACCGTTCCCCCATGGAATCACGCCAAGCGCGTAATACCGGCTTGAGCAAGAACTGCATCACCGTGCGTTTCCCCGTCATGATGTCGACTTGAGCCGTCATGCCGGGAATAACGGATAGCTTGTCTCCGACCTTTTCGTTCTCCAACGTCCGCACACGCACCAGGTAGAAGGTGTTGTCATCGTCATCGGTAATGGTGTCGGCGCTGATATGATCCAGTTCAGCTTGCAACCCGCCGTAAATCGCATAATCGTAAGCGGTCAACTTGATTGTGGCGGGTTGGCCGGGGTGCAGAAAGGCGATGTCCTGGGGAGCAATACGCGCTTCGACCAATAACTGGTCATCGCTGGGAATGATTTCGAGAACTTCCTGGCCCGGCTGAACGACGCCCCCAATCGTGTTGATGTTCAAGCGCTGGATAACACCATCGACAGGTGAGCGAATTTCCGCCAGACGGACCCGGTCCTCCAAGCCGGTTCCCGAGGCATCCAGCGCGTTGATATCGCCTAATACCTGGGCCAGCTCGTTGCGCCATTCACTTTGCCGTTCGATCCCCAGTTCGCGCAACTGGGTACGGGCTTCCTCAACCGTCGATTCCAGACGCGATACCTGCGCCGCTGCTTGCTCTCGCTCTCCCCTGGCGCGGGAAACATCGCGCTCGAGGCGCAACACTTCCACTTCGGAAACGGCACCCGACTCCAGCAAGGGACGTGTCAGGTTCAACTCCTGCTGGGCCATACCGGTTTCCCGCCGCGCCGCATCAAGCTTGGCTTGAGCCTCTCGCAACTCCTGCTGGCGTTGGTTTATCCGGTCCTCCAAGATATTCCTTTGCTCTTGCAACTCCTCCCGCCGGCTATCGTAAACCTCGCGTTCCTGAGCCACGACACCGGGGGCCTCGGCAAGCAGTTCCTCGCTGGGAGAAAAAAGGTCATCTGCAATCAGGGCTCGCAAACGTTCCGCCCGGGCTTCGAGCGCTAGTGCCTGGGCTCGATTCTCACGAAAACTCGACACGAAACGGGTGGGATCGATGCTCATCAATACCTGACCTGCCTCGACCAGTTGCCCCTCTCGAACCGAGATACCTTGCACGACCCCGCCATCGAACGATTGAATTCGTTGCAACTGGCTTGCCGGGATGACACGGCCCGCCCCTCGCGTCACTTCGTCCACTTCGGCGAAGCTGGCCCAGACGATCAAGGCGAGGATGCTGAGTACCACGACATAGAGAAAAGCCCGGGCACGAATCGGATTCTGCTGCATGCGTGCCCAGTCGGCATCGCTCGCCCAGTCGCGATTGAGGTGAGCCGACGTCACTCGCCGGGCAAAAAGACGGTCGATAAAAGGGCGAAACGGCTTGCTACCGGTTTCGGAAAAACGGCCGATGGCATCGAAGCCCTGCTGTTCGGCGGTCTTGCTCTTTTTCGTCGCCATCAATTGGCCCTCCCGATCTGTCCGTTGCGTAGTGCTTCCACAACTTTGTCTCGAGGACCGTCGGCGACGATCTTGCCACTATCGATGACCACGATACGGTCGACCAGGGACAACAGTGACGTGCGATGGGTCACAATCAACATTGTCTTACCCTGGGCATACTTTTTAAGGTTTGCCTTGAACGCCTCTTCGCTGGCGTGATCCATGGCACTCGAAGGCTCATCGAGCAACAGCATCTGCGGATCGTTGACCAAGGCCCGGGCAATCGCGACCGACTGGCGTTGGCCACCGGAAAGCGCCTGGCCACGCTCACCGACCTGAAGCTCCACGCCCTGAGGATGATTGTTGACCAGGCTCTTGAGGCCTGAAAGCTCGATAGCTCTCAGCAGAGCGTCATCATCCACACCATCGCTGCCTCCTCCCGCGATGATGTTATCGCGCAGGGAACCATAAAAGAGATTGACCTCCTGGGGTACGTAACCGATATGTCGCCTCAACTGGATGGGATCGATCTGGCGAATATCCACCCCATCGACCATCACCGAGCCGGCGGCAGGTTGGTATAAACCCAATACGAGTTTATGCAGCGTGGATTTGCCACAACCTACACGCCCCAGAAACGCCACTTTTTCGCCCGAATTGATCGTCAGGCTGATATCACGCAGCGCATCCTTTTCCTGGTCGGGATAGCGCATGACAACCTTGTCGAATTGAATGCTTCCCTGGATAACCGGACGGTCCAGAAACGTTTTATCCTTCGGCCTTTCGACCGGTTTATCCATGACTTCGTCAAGCGATCGCAGCGCGGTGGAAGACTGGTAATACTGCGCCAACAGTGCTGCCGCCTGGCTGATGGGCGCCATCGCTCGAGAGGACAATAGATAGGCGGCGATCAACCCCCCTTGGGATAGATTGCCTTCGATAATCTGGTATACGCCGACGATAATGACGCAGACGGCAACGGTGTGCTGCGCCCACAAGGCCACGCTGGACACGGAAGAACTCACCAGCCGAAGCTGGGCGGAAGTGCGCGATAGAAAGGCGGTGGCCCTTTCCCAGCTACTCTGAATGCGGCTCTCGCCACGCAATGCCTTGACCGTTTCCAGCTGAGAAACCGACTCCACCAGGGTGGAGTTCCGTTGGGCGCCAATCTGCCAAGTGGTTTCAGAGAGCTCTCGTAGTTTCCCCTGCGCGGCCAAGGCATACAGCAGGACGAAGACAACGCCCACGATGACCGGCAAGGCCAGAACCGGACTGATCAGGGCGATAATGGCGAGAAACATCATGACAAAGGGCAAGTCGACTAGCCCTACGATGGTGGCCGAACCGATAAAGGCCCGCACCGATTCGAAAGACTGCAAGGTCGAGGTAAACGAGCCGGTGGACGCAGGACGAGCCTCCATGCGCATCCCCAGCACTCGCTCCATGATCGATGACGATATCTTGACGTCCGCTCGACTAGCGGCCAGATCCACGAAGCCATTGCGCATCAGGCGAAGCGCCAGGTCGAAGCAGAGAACCACGAAGATTCCGCTGGCAAGTACCCAGAGCGTTTCCGTCGCCTGGTTGGGTACCACCCGGTCGTAGACGTTGAGCACGAATAGCGGCATGGCGATGGCAAAGAGGTTGATTGCCACCGAGCCGATAATGACATCACGATAAAGCCGGCGATTCTCGCGAATCGCTCCCCAGAACCAGTGGGCGGAGCGCTTCGTATTGATATTGGGAGTACGCGAATCGAAGTGGAATCGAGGGCGTACATAGATCGCCTGACCACTATAGCTTGCTTGCAGCCCATCCAGGCTTATCGTCGTTTCCGCTTCCCCGAGTTCGGGGAAGACCACCCTTGCCTCGCGGGATTTAACATCCACGCCGAGCAAGACACAGGCTCGTCCCGGTTCGAGCAACAGCACCACGGGGAACAGCTCGGGGTTAAGCTGCACCAACCGGCTCTTGACGATTCGAGCCGTCAGATTGGCACGCGCTGCCGCCCGTGGAAAAATCGAGGGAGTGAGCTTTCCTTCTTCAAGAGGCAACCCCGCTGTCAATGATTCCGCTGTCACCTCATGATCGTGAACCATCGCTATCGTCAAAAGACACTCAAGCAGTTCGTCTTGCTCATGAAAGGCCGAAGTCGACGACGCCGTTGTTCCCGAATCCAAATTTTCGCGTTGGGTCACACAGCTACCTCAATCCATTAATTCAGCGTTCATGGGCCGGTAGCGACAACCTCGTCGCTGCATTCGCCACCGGCCCTGCTCGTCGTCTATCGGGTCAGCTCGATGCAGCCGTGCCGACACCGCGAGTGAAATCATCCAGGGTAAAGCCCTGCGGTCCTTGCGTGGGACACACTGTCTCGGCATTCACCTCCACCCCATCACTACCCAGGTCAGCCAGGCTAGGCAGGTCGTCGCGGGCCACATCCAGTGCCTGCATCAACTGACCGGTTGCCGCCAAGGTACGCGCTTCGGCCAACGTGACGTCGTACTTGGCATTGACGTAGGCACGGCTGGCCTCGAAATACTCGTTTTCACTATCCAGCAAATCGAGCAATGTTCTTTCCCCAATATCGAACTGTTGCTGATAAGCGCCTCTTACCCGGTCGATCGATTGGCGATGGTCATTGAGATACTGCAACTGCTCGCGTAGGCGTTGCGTATCGTTATACGCAATCTGGGCGGTTTGACGAACGTTGATGCAGGCTTGCTCGCGCTGCTGCACGGCCTGCTCAACTCCTTCGCTTGCCGCACGAAACGACGCGAGATCGCTTCCTCCGTTATAGAGGTTCATGCTGGCGACAAGCTGGATGCTGTGCTCATCGCGACGACCGCCGATTCCCGTATTCTGATTATTGGTGCCCGTGCGACCCTGGATATCCAGACGCGGACGCAAGGCGGCACGAGACCCTTCCTGCTCGGCTCGGCTTGCCTCGATATTTTCGATGGCGGCGTGAAATTCAGGATTACCGGTAAACGCAAGCTCTACGGCCTGTGCCACCGTGGGCGGTAGGTGATCGTCCAACTCCGGTGCCGGCAGCAGATTCTCCGCCGGTAAATCCCCCACGATACGCTGGTAGCGGGCGGTAACATCATGGAGATTCGACGCTTCGGTCATCAAGTTGGACTCGGCCAGTGCGACCCGTCCGCTGATCTGTTCCAGGTCGACACCACGCCCTGCGCCGGAACGCACGCGCTCTTCGATCTGGTTCAAGACCCGCATGTGTTCGGCGTAATTGTTCTGGGAAAGCCGTACCAGATCCCGGTAACGCGCTGTATCGAGGTAAGCTCGTGCCGCTTCGAGTGCCACGTTCTCGCTGGCGCCGAGCAACTCGTAATAACTCACCAGCTGAGCTCGATTGAGTCGCTCGACCTCGCTGCGAGTCGCGAAGCCATCGTAAATCATCTGGTTCAGTGTCAGTTCGGCAAAGTCGGTATCGTAGCTGCCACGGCCATCGCCGCTTTGCTCCTCGACTCCCACCCCTGCGGTAACGTCGATGGTAGGCAGGTAGTTCCCTCTTGCGCTATCGACTTGATAACCCGCTGCGCTCAACGCATGCCACGCCCCCTGTACTTCAGGATTGGTGGCGATCGCTTGCTGTACCGTTTCCCTGAGGTTGGTAGTGCCGGGCTCCGCCAGGCCGGGCGGCAACGACTGGGCCATTACCGCTGTCACGGGAGCGAAAAGTACAAGCGACCCGATGGCAGTGCGTGAGAGCAGGCGTGGGAAGCTGGCGTTTTTCAGGGGGCGAGGCAGTTTTTTCATGAGAATTCCTTTCGGTTTGGAGCTGTTCTAAACGGGCAATTTCCAAGCTATTAACTCAAGTTATTGAAATAATGCTTCATGAACCTCAGCGTAGCGTATCGTGAGAGTGACTGAGCTAGCACAGGGCGAAGTAGGAATCATCCTGCCGAGCATTAAGTATAAAAGAGCATTCTTGCCGGCCATTCGCCTCAGAACACTAGTCACGTAACTAAATGTAATACAGTTAAACTGTATGTCAAACAATGTTGAGGAAGATTTTGCTCAGATGAGCGAGAGGAACGTGGTGTAACAACGCTGTGCGTGAAGCGTCAAAGACCCTAGCGTTGCCACTGCTGCACGCCGAGCCCGGCGAGAATCAGCACCAGGCCCACCAGGGTCGAAGCGAGAATAGGCTCACCCACTATTAAAAACAGCAGCATCAGCGAGACCGGAGGCGAGAGGAAGATCAGATTGGATACCTTGGCCGCACGGGAAACAGTGTTGACCGCCAGTTGCCACAACACGAAGGCGATGCCCATCTCGAACAGACCCACATAGACGCCTGCGCCCAATGCCGGCCAGCCGTGCCACTCGATGCCCGGACCGATCAGCAGGAAAACGCTCAACACCGGCACGCCGACGCTAAAATTCTGCCACTGAGCGACGATCGGTGAGCGCCGATCCTTGGCGTTGAACAGCCAGTAGAGTGCCCAAAGAAGCGTGGAAGCCAGGGCGAACGCCACGCCGAGCGGATCGGCGAAGGTCACATCGAATACCGCGCCACGAGTGGCGATCACCCAAACGCCGGCATAGGCGATCATCCCCGCCAGAATATCGATGCGCGTGATCCTCTGGCCAAGAATGGGTACGGCGAGAAATGCCATGGCCAGCGCCCAGGTATAGTTCAACGCCATCGCCTCCTGGCCGGGAAGACGATCGTAGGCCGCGAACAGCACCAGGTAATACGCCACCGGGTTCATCAACCCCGCCCAGGCGGCGGTACGCCAGCCCCGGCGCAACGCTTCCGCGCCATGTCCTTGATAGAGCACCAGCACTCCCATCACCGCCCAGGAGACGATGGCCGCCACCCACATCAATTCCAGCGGGCTCATCCAGGCTAGCGCCACCTTGAACGCAGTGGCCACGGTGGACCACAACGCCACCGCCCCCAGCCCGAACAGTACGGCTTTGCGGTCCTGGTTCATCTATCTACGTGGCCCAGGTCTCGCGATGGCTCGATCAGGTCGCGCACGGCCTGCTTGAGACGCTTGATATCGGGAAAGCCGCCATCGCGCTTGCGCTCCCAGATCAACTGGTCATCGCAATGGATCTCGAACGTGCCGCCGTGAGAAGGCTCGAGAGTGACTTCGGCCAGCGCCTCGCCGAAGGTCGAGAGTAGCTCCTGGGCATACCAGGCGCTGCGCAACAGCCACTGGCACTGAGTGCAGTAGCGAATCCGGATTCGGGACATGACATTCTCCTTTTCGATGAGCGTTTCATGAGATGAAAACTTTTGCCAAGCGCGAGCCCGGCTGGAATATTAGACGATGATATCAGCCCAGGAGCGTCCATGGCCGCCCGTGACATTTCACAATCACGCCTTTATGAATGGCTTACCAGCGACGAAGACAGCCGGCTCTGCGACGACATTCCCGCCGACGCCTGCCGCGATCAGCCGCGTAACTTCTTCTTGCATCTATTCGCCGCGCTGGGCAACAAGCTTGCCGACGAGCTTTCCAGTGCCCGCCTGGTGCTGCCGTGGTTGATGGGGGCCATCGGCGCGCCGTTGTGGATGGTTGGCTTGCTGGTGCCTATCCGAGAATCCGGCGCGTTACTGCCGCAACTGTTCGTGGCGGGATTCATCCGCCTCAAGCCGCAACGTAAATGGGTGTGGGTAACGGGGGCCGTACTTCAGGCAGTGGCCGCCGCCTGCCTGGCCTTGCTGGCACTTTTCGGTAGCGGCACGCCAGGGGGCGCCTTGATCCTGCTGGTGCTGGCTCTGCTCTCGCTGGCGCGTGGCCTTTCCTCCATCGCCACCAAGGATGTCATGGGCAAGACCATCGCCAAGCGTCGGCGTGGTAACTTGATGGGCTGGAGCGGTAGCGTCGCCGGAGCGGTGACACTCCTGGCCGGCGGCGTGTTGATGCTGTTCGAGGATCGTCCCGGCAATCTGGCGCTGGCCATACTGCTGGGTATCGCCGCACTCGGCTGGAGCCTGAATGCCGTATGCGCGGCGCGCATCAGCGAAGCCCCCGGTGCCGTGGAAGGGGGAGAAAACGCTTGGGACAGCATCAAACTAGGCCTGTCGCTACTCCGTGAGGACCGCATCTTTCTGCATTTCAACCTGTCCCGCGCCCTGCTGCTTTCAAGCGCGCTGGCGTTGCCCTATATCGCATTGCTGGGCCAGGATCAGGCCGGGGTGGAGCTGGGCGGACTGGGGGTAATGATCGTCGTTTCGGGACTCGCCGGCATGCTGGCCAGCCCGCTCTGGGGCAAGCGCGCCGACCGCTCCAGCCGCCGTGTCATGCGCGATGCCGCCATCGGCACACTGGGCTGCTGCCTGCTCGGTGCGCTGTTCGCCTGGCTACCCCACGCCTGGAGCGCCACGATATGGCCCTACGCTCTGGTCTATGCTCTGCTGACCATCGTTCATCACGGCGTTCGCCTGGGCCGCAAGACCTATCTCATCGATATGACCGGCCAGGACAAGCGCGCCCTCTACGTGGCGCTTTCCAACACTCTCACCGGCATACTGATGCTGCTTGTGGGAGCCATGGTGGGCGCCCTCGCCCAGTGGCTCGGCACGCCGGCGCTGCTGGTGGTGCTGGCGCTCATGGCCGGCGGGGCGATCGCCAGTGCCCAGCGGCTTCCCGAAGTGGAATGACGGCACCGTGAGCGACGGCAGTAACGGTCCGGGCTAGCCATGATCGGTCAGGATAGCGCTGTTCGCCCGGCCATTTGTTATTCTGGGCAAAACGTCGCCCGGCCCGTGAGGCTGGCGACAGAACTGAAGCCGCAACAGGAACCCTCGATGAAACGATCTCCCTTGATCAACCCCGAACTGCTTGAACGCATTGTGGACGCCTCGGAAGACGGCATAGTCGTGGCCGAACAGGAAGGCGAAGAGAATATCCTTATCTATGTTAACAAGGGCTTCGAACGTTTGACCGGTTACAGTGCGGACGAGATTCTCTATCAGGACTGCCGTTTCCTGCAGAATGACGATCGCGATCAAGATGCCCTGTCGGCGATTCGCAAGGCCTTGAAAGAGGGACGGCCGTGCCGCGAAGTGCTGCGCAACTATCGCAAGGACGGCACGCTATTCTGGAACGAGCTATCCATCACGCCCATGTACGATGAAGCCGATGAATTGACCTATTACATCGGCGTACAGAAGGATGTCACCGCACTGATGGAAGCCCAGCACGAGCTGGAGCGCCTAAAAGCCGAGCACGCCGATAAATAGTCAACCGAAAGCCCTTGCATTCCCTTGTCGATGGCGGTATATAGCCGCAATGCGCCGGCAACGGCGACTTGGTGCTTCGACAACAACTGCCGAAGCAGTGCGTGGCGCCGGCACAGCCGGCCTGGGTTGGAGGGCCTCGTATGAGCCGTGACCCCTTGAATCGTGACTTCAGTAACGAAACACTGGATTCGCAAGACGATTTCGACACCCTGGAAGCGGTCAATGATGACCACTACGGGCGTAGCAAGAGTTCCAGCAAGGCGGATACGCTACGCGCTCGCCGCCGGGTGGAAGCCCTGCTCGAAGCGCGACGCTTGCAACGCGCCATCGAAGATGACTGGGGCGACGAGGAAGAATAACGCCCTGGCCGGTTCCCGGCCGCCCGTTGACCGCGAAGCGTGAAGCGTGAAGTCCACCAGGCGACACTGGCCTTTCCCGGTGTCGGCCACTATCATCTGGCGTACCCGAACAAGCTGGGCTTGTTTTCACTTCGATCTTCAACATAACGGATTTCCATGGCGCAATACGTCTTTACCATGAACCGGGTCGGCAAGGTCGTGCCGCCCAAGAAGCATATCCTCAAGGATATTTCCCTCTCTTTCTTTCCCGGCGCCAAGATAGGTGTGCTGGGTCTCAACGGCGCGGGCAAATCTACCTTGCTGCGTATCATGGCCGGTGTCGACAAGGAGTTCGAAGGCGAAGCCCGGGCCATGCCCGGCATCAATGTCGGCTACCTTCCCCAGGAACCCGAGCTCGACGACGAGAAGAGCGTCCGTGAAACGGTCGAGGAGTCTCTCGGCGCCCTCAAGGAAGCCCAGGAGAAGCTCGACGCGGTCTATGCAGCTTACGCCGAACCCGATGCCGATTTCGATGCACTGGCCAGCGAGCAGGCCCGGCTGGAAAATATCATTGAAGCTGCCGATGCCCACAACATCGAGCGCAAGCTCGAAGTGGCGGCGGAAGCTCTACGCCTGCCCCCCTGGGACGCCAAGGTGGGCAATCTTTCCGGTGGCGAACGGCGCCGCGTGGCGCTCTGCCGCCTACTGCTCTCCAGCCCCGACATGCTGCTGCTAGACGAGCCGACCAACCATCTGGACGCCGAGTCCGTGGCCTGGCTGGAGCGTTTTCTACATGATTACAGTGGCACCGTGGTAGCGATCACCCACGACCGTTACTTCCTGGATAACGTGGCCGGCTGGATTCTCGAGCTCGACCGCGGCCAGGGCATCCCCTTCGAAGGCAACTATTCGCAGTGGCTGGAGCAGAAGGAGCAGCGCCTGGCGCAGGAGTCCAAGCAGGAGGCCTCGCGTCAGAAAGCCATCAAGCAGGAACTCGAGTGGGTGCGCAGCAACACCAAGGGGCGTCAGGCCAAGAGCAAGGCGCGTCTGAATCGCTTCGAGGAGATGCAATCCGGTGATTTCCAAAAGCGCAACGAAACCAACGAGATCTATATTCCACCCGGCCCGCGCCTGGGCGACAAGGTCATCGAATTCCACGACGTTGCCAAGCGCTTCGACGACAAGCTGCTGTACCAGGATCTCTCCTTTACCGTGCCGCCTGGCGCCATCGTGGGTATCGTCGGCGGTAATGGCGCGGGTAAATCGACCCTGTTCAAGTTGATTACCGGCGCCGAGCAGCCCGATGCCGGCGAAGTGGTAATCGGTGATACGGTGAAGATCGCCTACGTCGAGCAGCTGCGCGACGCCCTGGACGACAAGCAGACGGTATGGGAAGCGGTGTCCGATGGACAGGACATCCTCAATATCAATGGCTACGAAGTGCCGTCGCGGGCCTATGTCGGCCGCTTCAACTTCAAGGGCAACGATCAGCAGAAGCGCCTCGATGAACTCTCGGGCGGTGAACGCGGCCGCTTGCAGTTGGCGCAAACCCTGAAGCAGGGGGCCAACGTGCTGCTGCTGGACGAGCCATCCAACGATCTGGATATCGAAACCCTGCGCGCCCTGGAAGAAGCGCTGCTGGCCTTCCCCGGTTGCGCCATGGTGATTTCCCACGACCGTTGGTTCCTGGACCGTATCGCCACGCACATCCTGGCCTTCGAAGGCGATTCGGAAGTGGTGTTCTTCGACGGCAACTATACCGATTACGAAGAAGAGCACAGAAAGCGCGTCGGCAACGACACGCCCAAGCGCATGAAGTACAAGCGTATCGATGCCTAGGCGAACGGTTCCCACCCGTTCAAGAAGCGCATAACGCACGAGGCCCCGATCATCGATCGGGGCCTCGTCGCTTCACGCGGGTCGTTATTACGTTATAGAACGGTAACTGGTTACAGGCGCTGGTTACAGGCGATAGACGCTCTTAGTCATCACCTTGGCCAACTTGCCCATTCCCCATTTGACGACCGTGGGGAAACGCGAACCGCCGGCTTCCCGAGCCAATTGGGCATGATGCGCCTCGTCGATGGCGATCTGCTTGAGCACGGCGCGGGAGCGGTGATCGCCCTGGGGCAGGTCTCGCATATGCTCATCCAGGTGCTTGCCCACCTGCTCTTCGGTGGCCGCCAGGAATCCCAGGCTCAGGCTGTCGCCGATTACCCCGGCGGCGGCTCCCATGCCGAAAGACGCCACGTAGAAGAGCGGATTCAGTTGACTGGGGCGTCCTCCCAACTCCTGCAGGCGCTCCTCGCACCAGGCCAGGTGATCCAGTTCCTCGCGCGCCGCCTGGTCCATGCGGTGACGTAGCTGGGGCAGCGTGGCGGTGAAGCCCTGGCCCTGGTACAAGGCTTGGGCGCAAACTTCACCGGTATGATTGATACGCATCAAACCTTGGGCGTGGCGCCGCTCGCGCTCATCCATGGGTTCATCGAGGATATCCGCCGTGGCCGGAGAAGGTCGATCGGGACGAACCGCCTGGGGCTGCAAGGTACGCAGGACGGTGTCGAACTGGTGTATCAGGTTATCCGTGCGACTGAGATGGCGTTGCATGGTGTTCTCCTGCGGGACTTTAGTGACCAGATGGCAACCGTATCAGGCATGAGCTCCCTTCACACACCTGCCCTTTAACCGGCGGGCCAGGCGAAGGGACGTCCCCCCATCAGGTGCATATGGATATGGTAGACCGTCTGGCCGCCATGCTCGTTGCAATTCATCACCACGCGATAGCCGTCCTCGGCGAAGCCCAGCTGCCGGGCCAGCTTCGCGGCGGTGAACTGCAGACGACCGACGAGCGCCAGGTCCTGCTCCTGCACGTCATTCAAGGTAGCGATATGCTGCTTGGGAACAATGAGGATATGAGTGGGGGCTTGCGGCGCGATATCGTTGAACGCCAGCACTTCGTCGTCCTCGTAGACGATATCCGACGGAATTTCGCGATTGATGATCTTGCAGAACAGGCAATCCATAGAAAAAGCTCCTCGTTTATTATTTGGCGCCCCGCTCATGGGCCGCCCGGTGTATCTTCGGGCTCGGACGGTTACCGGGACAGTTACCCGTTCAGCGGAAACGCCGCTGAGCGAGAAGATGACGAACCAGTGGTGCCAGGATCAGCTCCATCGCCAGCGACATGCGTGCGCCGGGCACTACAAGGGTATGGGGGCGTGTCATGAAGGAATCCTTGATCATCGCCAGTAACCAGGGGAAATCCACCGTGGACGGATCGCGAAAGCGGATCACCACGAAGGATTCGGAATCGGTGGGAATGTCCTGGACCTCGAAGGGGTTAGAGGTATCCACCGTCGGCACACGCTGGAAGTTGATATGGGTCCGCGAGAACTGGGGCTGGATATAACGCACGTAATCGTCCATGCGTCCCAGGATGGTATCGATCACCGCTTCCTGGGAGTAGCCTCGCAGCTTGGTGTCGCGGTCGATCTTCTGAATCCACTCCAGGTTGAGCGTCGGCGCCACGCCGACCAGCAGGTCCACGTGGCGGGCGATATCGTGCTCCTCGGTGACCAGGCCGCCGTGAAGCCCTTCGTAGAACAGCAGGTCCGTGCCGCAGGGCAGCGCCTGCCACTCGGTAAAGGTGCCGACACGGCACCCGGCCTCGATCATCTGCTTGTCTTCGGCATGAATGTAGTGTCGATACGTGCCGGTACCGTGTTCGCCGTATTCGCTCAGCAGGGCTTCCAGGCGGTCGAGCAGGTTGGCTTCCACCGCGAAGTGGGACAGCTCGTCCTTGCGTTCGGGCTCGTCGCGGAAGATACGGTGCAGGTCGTCACGGGTATAGCGATGGAAGGCATCGCCATCGACGATTGCGGCATGCACATCCTCGCGCTGGAACATGCGTTCGAAGCTGCGCCTCACCGTGGTGGTACCGGCACCCGAGGAGCCGGTTACCGCGATGACCGGGTATTCCCGCGACATCAGGCTCGTTCCACCGAAGAAAACGCCGACACTAAGGCCGGGGGAATCGCCACGGGGCGGCCAGTCTGCATGTCGATCAGCAACTTGTTGAGTCTGGCGAGCGCCACCACGGTGCCATCCTCCTTGAGGATGCGATGATAGACAGTCAGTGCCTTGCCTTCGGGAGCGGGGATAGCGGTTTCCACCATCAGGGCGTCGGGCCATCGGGCTTCACTCTGGTACTGTACGGCTAGATCTACCACCACGCTGGGATAGCCGTGCATGTCCCACTCCACCAGGTTCACCGCGGCCAGGGCCTGGATGCGCGCTTCATGCAGTATTGAAACCAGCGCATCGTGCCCCAGGTGGCGTCCGTAGTTCATGTCGGTCACTCTCACCGTCATCGGGTGGCGGTGAATGACGGCGTCGTGGGGAAAATCCAGCTTCACTCGTTCCATGCTCGTTTCCTTGTGAGTATCGACTGTCGCAAGTGGCGAGGCCGTTGCCGTTATTGCGCCGTTTCCCGCGCGATCGCCCGGAAGGCGATGTCGCGGCGGTACTCGACCCCCTGCCAATGAATCTGCTCCACCCCTGCATAGGCCTGCTGCTGAGCCAGGGAGACCTTGTCGCCGAGTGCGGTAACACACAGCACCCGACCACCGCTGGTCACCAGTTCGCCCTGATCGTTGCGTCCGGTTCCGGCCTGGAAGACCTTGCAGCCTGCCGCTTCGGCACGCTCGATCCCCTCGATCGCATCCTGCTTGCGATAGCTGCCAGGGTAGCCGCCCGCGGCCATCACCACGCCTACGGCGGCGCGCGGGTCCCACTGGCACTGCTTGCCGTCGAGCTCGCCCCGGGCTCCGGCCAGGCATAGCTCGGCCAGGTCCGATTGCAGACGCAACATGATCGGCTGGGTTTCGGGATCACCGAACCGGCAGTTGTACTCGATCACCTTGGGGTTGCCTTCGCTGTCGATCATCAAGCCGGCGTAGAGGAAACCGCTATAAGGATGTCCCTCCTCCGCCATCGCCTTCACCGTAGGCAGGATCACCCGTTCCATGATGCGCTGGTCGACCTCGGCGGTGACCACCGGCGCGGGAGAATAGGCGCCCATGCCGCCGGTGTTGGGGCCGGTATCGCCGTCGTAGGCACGCTTGTGGTCCTGGCTGGTCGCCATGGGCAGCACGTTTTCGCCATCGACCATGACGATGAAACTGGCCTCTTCGCCATCCAGAAACTCTTCGATCACCACTTGCGCGCCGGCATCGCCGAAGGCGTTGGCTTCCAGCATGTCGCGAATGGCGGCTTCGGCTTCGGCTTCGCTCATGGCGACGATGACGCCCTTGCCCGCCGCCAGGCCATCCGCCTTGATCACGATCGGCGCGCCCACCCGGCGCAGGTAGTCGAGTGCCGGAGCCACTTCGGTGAAGGTCTGGTAGTCGGCGGTGGGAATGGCATGGCGAGCGAGGAAGTCCTTGGTGAAGGACTTGGAGCCCTCCAGCTGGGCTGCCGCCTGGCTGGGGCCGAAGATCGCCAGGCCAGCCGCCTGGAAGCGATCCACCACGCCCAGTACCAAGGGCGCCTCGGGGCCGACGATGGTCAACCCCACCTGCTCGGCGCCGGCAAAGGCTACCAGGGCATCGATATCGGTGGCGTCGATGGCGACGTTCGCCACGCTCGGCTCCATGGCGGTTCCCATATTGCCGGGCGCCACGAACACCTGTTCCACTGCCGGGGACTGGGCGACCTTCCAGGCCAACGCATGCTCGCGGCCACCGCCGCCAATGATCAAAACCTTCATCTTCATCCTTTGTTAACCGGGTAACCCGCCGCTATTTTTATCACTGCTTTATATCACTGGATTTTATCACTGCTTTATATCACTACGTGTACCGCTATGTGCCCACCACGTTCAACCTGGCTTGGCGCGGCCGGGGCTCACGAGTCCGGCTTGTCGATTTTGCTGTTTTTGCCGCTTTTATCGTTCTCGTCGCTTTCGGCGTCGTCTTCGTTGTCGCTGTCAGCCTTGGCCGACTGGTTGATCGTATTCTGCCAGAAGCGCATGTTCTCTTCCGCCAGCTCACGCATGAACTCCACGGGCGAGTGGCGCATGGCCTGTTTCCACTGATTCTGCATGCGCTGCTGCTGCTCGAGCATCAGTTGTGTACCCTGCTCGAGATAGCGCGACAGCGGTAGCGGCGATGACATGGCATAGACGCGAATCAGCTGGGCCAGGAGGTCATTGGAGAACACATCGGCGTCACTGTCGGCCTGTTCCTGCTCGATGATGATCGACAGCAGGATGGTACGCGTCAGGTCTTCGCCGCTCTTGGCATCTTCCACGCGAAACGGTTCTTCCTCAAGAATCAAGCGGCGCAAGTCTTCCAGCGTGACATAGCGACTCTGCTGGGTATCGTAAAGCCTGCGGTTGGCATATTTGCGAATTACGCGCACTGCGCCTCTCCTTATCATGATGACTGCGACATATCCTTGAGCTCAGTCGCGAACCGATATCGCCACGGACCTGGGTCCGTATTTAACCCGGACCTTGATCGTATTTAACCCGGACCTTGATCGTATTTAACCATAGGGGGTTACGGCTGATGCTGGTATTGTGCCTGCACCATACGCCCATGCAAGGTAGCAGACGATAAATAGACGTCCCGCCTTGCCATGCCTGCCTTTTTCCAGCGAGACAGTAGCGTCGCCCGACCATGAACCTGATCCTGATCGACCCCAACGACTACCAAACATCTGGTGCCATTCGCATTACCGATCCACGCCGCCTGCGCCATTTGCATGAGGTGCATCGCGCCAGTATCGGCGATTGCCTCAGCGTGGGCATTCAGGGCGGCAACATGGGTACGGCCATTCTCACCCGGCTGGATGACCAGGCGGCGCACTTCGAACTGCAAGCGCTCGAGCAAGCGCCTCCCGCTCCCCTGCCGGTCCACTTGGTGCTGGCCCTGCCGCGCCCGCGGATGCTGGCGCGCACGCTGGAGCACGTCACCGCCCTCGGCGTGAAGCAACTGACACTGCTCAATACCCAGCGTGTCGAGAAGAGCTACTGGCAGTCCCCCGAACTGCGCGAGGAAAAGATTCGTCAGCACCTGATCCTGGGACTCGAACAGGCGCGTGACACGCAGCTGCCGGAAATTACCCTGGCCAAGGGGTTCAGGCCGTTTGTGGAAGACCGGTTGCCGGAACTGCTGGCCCAGCGAAACGGGCTGGTGGCACATCCCGGCATGCCACAGGCCTGCCCTCGGGGAGTCAGCGAGTCTACGCTGCTGTTGGTGGGACCGGAAGGTGGCTTCATCCCCTGGGAGGTCGAGCAGCTATTGCAGGCGGGATGCGCGGGGATTCATATGGGCCCGCGCATCCTGCGGGTGGAAACCGCCGTCACCGCTCTGCTGGCGCGGCTATTCTAATCTCGTTCCTCTACCCTTGCTCCTCTTCGGGCTCGTGGGGTATCACCTCCGACTCCTCGGAGCATTCGGCGCTCTGCAGGAAGGTCTCGGTGACGTCCAGAAGCCCCAGATGGCCGATCGTGCGCCGCCCGAGCAGTAGCGGATAATTCATCTCTTCGCGGTCGCGCAGGCTGAACTGCTCCTCATAGTAGGTATCGCCCATGCATACCTTGAGCAGTACCACCGGGCGTTCGTCCCGGCCGCCAGCGCCGCGCACGGCAAGCTCGCGATACAGCGGACGCTCGAGGGTATCGCTGAACACCTCGCCGCTGCTCTGATCTTCGAGCTTGAGGCGAAAACGCACCCACTCTTCACCATCGCGCTCGAACAACTCGATATCCCGGGCATCCAGTGACGAGGTCAACGCCCCGCTGTCCAGCTTCGCCTTCACCTCGATATCGCCCGGGCCCAATACCGCCTTTTCCACCCAGCCAAACACTTTCTTGTTACCGGAACCGTCGGCATGAGTGAATCCGGCAGTCAACATCAGGCCCGCCAACAAGGCGCCCAGCAATTTTCTTCCGTGACCAGCGCGACTCTTTTTGCGCAATGGCATAGGCTTTCTCCCTATAAATGATGTTACAGCGGGCTCGCTACGCGTTTCGCAACCGCGCGAGCAAGGCTTGAGTGGCGAAGCCGTCCGGGGTCATGCCGCTATCCCGCTGGAAGGCACGCACGCCCTGACGGGTATTGGGCCCCATGATGCCATCGGCACCGCCTACCGAGTATCCATTGGCATTCAACAGGCGCTGGAGTTCCGCGACATCATCCCGGCTCAACGGCTCTTGATCGCGCGGCCAGTTGCGCTCGATACCCGGCCGGCCGGCAATGGCATCGGCCAGCGTGCCCACCGCCAGAGCGTAGCTGGTAGCATTGTTATAACGCAGGATGGCGCGGAAATTGGGGCCTACAAGAAACGCCGGGCCATCCGCGCCGGCGGGGACGATCACTTCGGCACTGGCGAAATCGGGCAGTGCACCCTGCCCTTCCCGCTGTGGTGCAACTCCCTGGGCGGCCCACTCGGCACTGCTGCGGCGGCCGGTCTGGGCATAGTCGAAACCCTGGGGAAGTTCCACCTCGGCACCCCACGGTTGGCCGGCTTGCCAGCCGGCTTTGGCCAGATAGTTGGCGGTAGACGCCATGACATCGGCAATGCTTTCCCAGATATCCCGGCGGCCGTCGCCATCGCCATCCACGGCATAAGCTTCGAAGCTCGAAGGGATAAACTGGGTATGGCCCATGGCCCCGGCCCACGAGCCGACCATGCGCTGCGCCTCGATATCGCCCTGGTCGATGATGCGCAGTGCTGCCAGCAATTCCCCTCTGGCGAAGGCGCTTCTGCGTCCCTCGAAGGCAAGGGTCGCCAATGCTTCGAGAGTGGAGAAGTCCCCGAAATTGCTGCCGTAGTTGCTCTCGATGCCCCAGATGGCAACGATGACTTCAGCGGGAACGCCGTAGCGGCGCTGCATCTCGCTCGCGGTGTCGCGATGCTCGGCCAGTTTGGCACGGCCGTTGTCGACACGAGTGGAGGAAACCGCACTGTCCAGGTATTGCCATATGGCGCGAACGAATTCCGGCTGGTAGCGATCGAGCTCGATCACCCGCTCGCGATAGCGCAGCCCGTCGAGAGCTTCGCGGAGAGTCGAGTCGCTGATTCCTTCGGCCCGGGCATCGCGGCGAAAGTCATTCAACCATTGATCGAAATCGGCGTAACGCACCTCCTCCGCCGCCTGGACGTCGACCTCGGTCATGAGGTTGTTGGCGGCCTGGGCGGGTGAGACCGTCAGCAGGGCCAGCGCCGCCGTAGCCCCAAGCAGGCACCCGGCGCGTGCGCGATAGCGCACAGTCGAAGCAGAATTGGCTGACATGAATTCCTCTTGGTCCGGATGAGCCGACCGGTGCGAACGGCCGGCAAGGCATGGCTACTTTTCGTACAAACTAGGCTACTAGGCTTAATCTTGGCGAGATGATCGCCCAGTTATCGGTATCACGCCAGGGGGCGAAAGCAAAAGTTGGCACAAGCGCCGGTCCCGATCAGTCGGGGTCGCTGTCGCGCGGTTGGCGTTTGGCGTTTTCCCGGGTTTCCAGGCCACTTTTCAATTCGTGAGTCAGGGGATCGTAGTTGGGCCGCAACTCATCCTTGATGGTCCCGCTCCACAGCTTGGTACCGACGAAATACCCCGCACGGCCGATCACATGGGCCGCGATGGGTGCCGTGATGAGAATGAACGTGATGATGGCGAAAGCGCGCGCCACCACCCCGGCTTGCGCAAAGTGCATGCCGACCGCCGCCATGATCAAAATGACGCCGAGCGCAGCAGCCTTGGTGGTCGCGTGCATCCTGGTCAACAGGTCGGGGAGACGCAGCAGCCCGATGGCCGATAGCAGCATCAAGCAAGCCCCTACCAGGATCAAGCTGCCCTTGATGAAATCAATCATCGCGCGGTCCTCCCCGCTCGAGAAAACGTGCAAAACCGATCGCCGCCAGAAACCCCATCAGAGCGATGACGATCGCCGCATCCAGGAAGCTGGCCACACCCGTCTTGATCGCATAGAGACCGACCAGTCCGACCACGGTGGTGGAGAAAAGCTCCAAGGCCACCACTCGATCCGGCAGGCTCGGGCCGCGCACTACGCGGACAAACGTCAAGACCAGCGTCAGGCTCATCAGCACTTGGCTGATCAGTATTACAGTATCCAAGCGGCTCTCCTATGGCGAGTCATCGAGCTAATATCTACAAGCTCATATCTACAAGCTCGTCGCAACGAACTCGCATCAACGAACTCGTATCAACGACCCCGACTAACGAAAAAGCGCCAAGGCGCGATGCTCCATCTCCTTGAGATTGCGTCTCAGCTCCTCTTCGTCATCGAGGAACATGGCATGGATATAGAGCACCTTGCGATCGTCGGAAACATCCAGGCTCAAGGTGCCGGGAGTCAGTGAGATCAGGTTCGCCACCATGGTGATCTCCATCTCCGTGCGCGCCTCGAGGGGAAAGGCAATGACACCGGGTTGCATATGCCAGGGTGGGGTGATGATATCGAACCCCACCCGCAGATTGGCCTGGAACAACTCCTTGATGAAGAATCCGCAAAAGAACAGCATTCGCGGGATGCGAGCGGAATAACCGTGCAACGACTTCAGTTGCGGCTCGACCAGAACCAGCGCCAGATAGCCGAACACCAACCCTACCACCAGGTTGGGACCGGTGAAGTCGCCGCTCAGGACCACCCAGGCAAGTCCCAGCAGCAAATTCCAGATAGCACCCGTCATGGCCCGCTCCCCTCTTGTACCTCGGCCTCGAGCAGGGAGATACCCCCATCGGCATTTTCTCCCAGTACCGCCCGGATATAGTCCGTGGGATTCATCAGTTGTTCGCCGATGGTCTCCATGACCCGCATCACCGGTTCGGCGAATATTCCGATCAGCACCGAGCCCAGCGCCAGCACCACGACCGGCAGATACATCAACCACAAGCTGGGCTTGACCAGGCGCCCATCATCTCCCGCCGGGGCCGGCTCCTGAAGAATGCAGTTATCCTCGGGCAGGGTTTTCCAGAACACTTCGTTCCATACCTTGACCATGGAATAGAGCGTCATCAGTCCCACCGCCAGGGCCACCGCCGTGACCGCGTAGGCTCCCGCCTCGATCCCCGCCCGAACGAGCACGAACTTGGCGAAGAACCCCGACAGCGGTGGAAAGCCGGCCAAAGAGAAGGCGGAGATGAAAAACGCCACCGCCAGCCACGGTCGCTCGCGATAGAGTCCCCCCATCTTCTTGAGCTGGTGGGTACCCTGCAGCCGATGGGTAATGCCGCTGATCAAGAAGAGATTGGTCTTGACGACGATATTGTGGGCGATCGCCAAGACCCCACCGGCGATCGCCAGCGGTGTATAGAGCGCCAGTCCGAGCAGCATGTAGCCGATCTGGCTGACGATATGAAACGACAGTATCCGGCGAAACTCGTATTGCGCCGCCGCCCCCAGCACGCCGGTCACCATGGTAAGCGCCGCCCCCCACAGCATGATGTCCTGCAGGTAGCCCATGGACTGGTCGAACATCAGGGTGAAGACCCGGAACAGCGCGTATACCCCCACCTTGGTCAACAGCCCGGCGAACAGCGCCGACACCGCCACCGGCGGGGTGTGATAGGAGGCTGGCAACCAGAAGAACAGCGGAAACGCCGCCGCCTTGATGCCGAACGCCACCATGAACATCACCGCCAGGACTTCCACCATGCCCTGGTGTTCGGCCATGTCGAGGCGCAGAGCAATATCGGCCATGTTCAGCGTGCCGACCATGCCGTACAAGAGGCCGATGGCAGTCAGGAAAATTACCGATGCCAGCAGATTCATGGTGACGTACTTGATGGCGCCTTCCATCTGGGCCCGCTCGCCACCCAGTATCAACAGCGCGAAGGAAGCCACCAGCATGACCTCGAACCAGACGTAGAGATTGAAGATATCTCCGGTCAAGAAGGCCCCGGCCACCCCGGCCAACATCAGATGCAGCAGGGGATAATAGCCGAACTTCTCATGCCCCTGGGCGGTTGTGGCCAGTGAGTAGATCCCCATCGACAGGCCGATGATGGCCGTCAGCAGTATCATTACCGCACTCAGCATGTCCGCTACCAGAGTAATGCCGAACGGTGCCGGCCAATCGCCCATCTGCAGGGTGATATAGCCTAGCTGGTGGGTCGACACGAACAACCATAGACTCACTATCAGCAGTGCCAGGTTGCCGGTTACCGCAATGAAGCGCTGCATGGGACGCGAACGCCAGAACAGCAGTGAAACGGCGCCGGAAAACAGCGGCACAAGAATGGGCAAGGCGACTTCGGGATTCACGTATCGGTATCCTTCATCTTGTCCATGTCTTCCGCCTTGACGATTTCATAGGCACGCCGCACCAGCACTACCGAGAACGCCAGTACGCCGAACGCGATGACGATCGCGGTCAAGACCACCGCCTGGGGCAAAGGATCGGCTATGGCGCCCAGCGGTCGGGACATGCCCTCCGGGATCAGTGGCGGAGCGCCCCGGGTCATGCCGGCGGTGGTAAAAATCAAGAGGTTTGCGGCGTTGGAAAGCAGTATCAGCCCGATCACTAGCTTGACGATCGAACGTCGTAACATCATGAAGATGGCGGTAGCGTAAAGTATCCCGATGGCGACAGCCATTAGCGGTTCCATGGGGCGCCTCCTTTCACTACTGTCGATGGCCATATAGATTCGCTCGTCTCAGGATTCATCCTTGTCCCCCTCCATCAAGGTCATCACCATGGCGGTTACCGAACCGAGTACCGCCAGATAGACGCCAATATCGAAGATCAACGGTGTCGAGGCCTTGAAATTGATCACAGGGATCGTCCACCACTGCGCGGTCATGAACGGCTGACCCATGAACCATGCCGGCACCACCGATATCATCCCCAGCAACAGGCCGACACCGATCAGATCACGCGGGTCGACCATGCGCAGCACGCCCTTGGTCGCCTTCACGCCGAAGGCGAACAGGTAGAGGGTGAACGCCCCAGCCGCCACCAGTCCGGCGATGAAGCCACCGCCCGGCTCATCGTGGCCCCGCAGCAGCAGGAAAATCGAGAACAGCAATTGCAGCGGCATCAAGAAATGCGCTGCGGTATTGAGAATGATCGTACCGGACTTAACCATCCCGCGGCTCCTTGGGTTTTGTCGTCTTGCGCAGCGGCTCGCTCTCCGTCGCACGCAGTTTCAACATTGCCACCACGCCGATGGCAGCCAGCGCCAGGACGAACATCTCACCCAGCGTGTCGAGCGCCCGGTAATCCACCAGGATGACATTGACGATATTGCGACCATGAGCCAGCGGCGCGCTGTTTTCGATCATGTAGGTGGAAATGGGCTCGAATTGCTGGACGCTCCAGGCGGAAAGAACCAATAGGCCGATCAGGATGCCCATGACAGCCGCCACACCACCATCGCGAATGCGTTCGAGATTCGATGACAGACTCGCGTAACGCGGCAAACGGAACAGCACCAGCACCAGCAGTATCACCGTCAGGGTTTCCACCAGAAGCTGCGTGATGCCCAGGTCCGGGGCGCTGAAGAGAATGAAGATCAAGGCGATGGAGAACCCCATCACGCCGATGGACACTACCGCCCCCAACCGTGAGCGTGAGATGGTGGCGAACAACGCCCCCATGGCGATGGTGCCTACCACTACCACTTCATGAAAACGCACATCCCAGTGGAGAGAGAACTGCGGGGCGTGGCGTACCAGCAGCGAATTGCCGATCAGCGCAATCAAGGTCAGCAGCATGACCAGGATATAATTGCGCATGTAGCCATTCTGCAGCACCTTCGTCTGCCACTCGGAAACATGCACGATAGCGTTCATGAAGCCTTCATAGCCAGCTTCCGGGCCATGGCGCATGACCGGATCAAGCATCGTCAGGCGCGCCCGGAGGCGGTCCCAGTGGCGAAACAGCAGATACCCCACTACCAGGCTGATGAACGACAGCAGAAGAGGCAGGTTGAAGCCATGCCACAACGACAGCGATAGCGCTACCGGCTCACCGCTGACGGCGCTGGCTGCCGAGGCCAAGAGTCCAGTCCCCGGTAATGACGGCACCAGCCCCAGCAGTAGCGACCCCCCCGCCAGCAGGGCTGGCCCCAGCAGCATGGCCAGCGGCGCCTCATGTGGCGTCCTCGGCGTCTGGCGGCGTTGGCCATAGAAGGGTCTCAGGGCGACGATAGCCGCCACCGCCATGGTCAGGAAAGCGGCACACAAGGCCAGCAGGGCCAGCCCCAGGGCATACCGAGGCGCACCGAGTACGGCTTCCAGCATCAGTTCCTTGCCGATGAAGCCGAATAGCGGGGGCACTCCAGCCAGGGACAGCGCCGCTATCAGGGCGATGCCTGCCGTCACCGGCATCAGGGAACGCAGGCCGCCCATGGCGGTGACATCCTTGGTGCCGGTGGAGTGGTCGAGGATGCCGGCGATCATGAACAGCGCCCCCTTGTACATCGAATGGGCCAGCAGGAAGGTGGCAAAGGCAATCAATGCCTTTTCGGTGCCGATGCCCAGCAGCATCGTCAACAAGCCCAGCGCCATGACGGTCGAATATGCCAGCAGCTTCTTGATGTTGGTGTGGCGGATGGCCAGGAAAGCGCCGGTCACCATGGTCAGTGCACCGATCAGCGATAGCGTCCCCACCCATAGCTCGGTGCCGCCGAGTGAGGGTTGCAGGCGCGCCAATAGATAGATACCCGCCTTTACCATGGTGGCCGAATGCAGATAGGCCGACACCGGCGTCGGCGCGGCCATGGCATTGGGTAGCCAGAAATGGAAGGGAAACTGGGCGGATTTGGTGAATGCCCCCAACAACAGGCAGATCAAGATGGGCGTATAGAGATCGTGTTCGCGCAGGTTTGCTTCCAGCGCGGCGATACCGGAAAAGGACCAGCTCCCCGCCGCCGTGCCCAGCAGGATCAGGCCAGCCATCAACGCCAGGCCGCCCCCCATCGTCACGATCAGTCCCTGGCGCGCCGACTTGCGGGCTTCGATATCGGCATGATTGAAACCGATCAACAGGTAGGACGTGATGCTGGTAAGCTCCCAGAAGATGAACAGCGTGACCAGCCCATCCGCCATCACCAACCCGAACATCGATACCATGAACGCCACCAGTGCCACATGAAAGCGCACCAGATCGGGATGGCCCCTGAGATAGGCACCGGCATACACCAGCACGAATGCGCCGATCACGCTGATCAACAAGCCGAACAGCAGCGAAAGTCCATCCAGCATGAAAGAGAGCGTGATATCCAGCGAGGGGACCCAGACCCACTCGGCCAGGACCGCTCCCTGATCGATGACCTGGGGTGCCTGCCCTACCAGCCAGACGGCGAGCAGGGCAGGGAAAATCGCCAACACGAGGCTCGCCCGGTGGCCAAACCAGTGGTGCAGCAGTGGCGCCAAGGCCGCCAACAGAAATCCCGCTAACACGGCTAGTTGCATCTGCTTGTTCTCCCTGTTTGCGCATCACTCCCTTCAAGACAGGCAACAATACGTTTTCCGCTATCCAGTCTCGCTATTATTGGTCGCCGGAGCCCCGAACGACTATAACCTTCCGATCATACCCAACCGCCGAGCTCGTTGCCCGCTACCGCTGCCAGGGCATCGATATGGTCGTCGCGATCGTTGAGACAGGGGATATAGGTAAACGTCTCGCCCCCGGCGGCGAGAAAGCTGTCGCGGATCTCCTGCTGTATTTCTTCCAGGGTCTCCACGCAGTCGGCGGAAAATGCTGGAGAAATCACGGCGATATGCTTCTTCCCCTGACGCGCGAGCTCCGCCACATGGTCCACCGTTGCCGGACCCACCCACTTCTCGGGGCCGAATTGAGACTGAAATGCGGTCACGATTTCGTCATCGCTCATGCCCAGCCGCTCCTTCAACAGACGCGTGGTCTTCTGACAATGGCAATGGTAGGGATCGCCTTCCAGCAGATAACGCTCCGGTACGCCGTGGTAGCTCGCCACCAGGATATCCGGCCGGCCCGCGGCCTGCTCATAGCCCTCCTCGACGGAATTGGCCAGGGCCTCGATATAGCGGGGATGGGCGAAATAGGCGGGCACCGTACGAATCGCCGGCTGCCACTTGAGCTTCATCAGGGTGCGGAAGGCCTCGTCGTTGGCGGTGGCGGTCGTGGGCGAGCCGTATTGCGGATAAAGCGGGAAGAAAAGAATCTTTTCGCACCCTTGTGCCTGCAGGCGCTTGAGTACGCTTTCGGTAGAGGGGTTGCCGTAGCGCATACAGAAATCCACCACCACATTGTCGCCGTATTGCCGGTGCAATGTTTCTGCCATTTTCTGCGTTTGCGCCCGGGTAATGGTCAATAGTGGGCTTTCGTTGCGCTCGGTATTCCAGATGCTGCGGTAGGCCTGGCCCGAGGCGAAGGGTCGCTTGGTGAGAATGACCAGTTGCAGCAAGGGCTGCCACTTCCAGGCGGCATAGTCCACCACTCGCTTGTCCGACAGGAACTCGTTCAGGTAACGGCGCATGGACCAGTAATCGGTGGCATCCGGCGTGCCCAGGTTGGCCAGTACCACTCCCACCTTGGCGCGGGCAACGGGGGGATGATCGGCGGGAGCGTGGACGAGACGCCCCTGTCCTGGCTGGTCCTGGTCCGTGGGAGTGGTCATCGAAGCGGCTCCTGTAGCGTACGAAAAAACATGAGTGGGTGTCTTTCGTTCATCCTACCAGAGGCGCTTAAATCAACGGAATAAACTTATACTATCAACATGATTTGTACATGAATGGCAAAGCATTCGATGCCAGGATGATTGCGTTAAAACACCAGGGGCATGCGTGACGTCAGCGGCGCTTGGTAATGGGTCCCGCTGCCGATCATTTCATCCTGGGGAACGTACTGCACCAGATAGGCGCGATGAATGCCGGCCCGCTTGAGTTCCAGATAGACATCGTCCAACGAGCGGAACAGCATCGGCTTGTCGCGATTGGTCAACATGTGACGCTGCCCTTCCACGTCTTCCAGCTCGACCTGGTAAAAACCGCTTCCCGCATGGGTAATGACCCGTATTTCAAAGCTATCGTCGTGCCTGGCAAACACTTCCAGTTCGCTGAGTTCCATGGATCCCTCCTGTTATCATTACGTTTCGGGCACAGCATGGCTGTGCCCGATGTCATTCCTGTTGCCGTTTCATGGCAACGTTATGACCGCTTGCAGGAGAGCGAGTTCCACGAGAATGGCGTCAACGCACCATGGCAGGGCATCCTTCATTTAACCGACTAGGCATTAACGCAGCCAGACGATTCCGCCCTATTGATACTCGGAGGGATCGATCGCCTTGCCCAACGAGTTCCTGTCGATCCAGTTACCCGCCTTGGTCTGCTTGTAGCGAAATACCACCTTGTCACCGATAGCGACCGGCACTTCAGAGTCCTCGGTCTGGTAACTGTACTTCTCACCATCCACCACCAGGTGGTAGCGATAAAGGTCCGGCATGCCCAGCCACTCCTTGAAGGGGCCTTCCCGCTCCATTTCCTGCAGCTCGCCACGTCCTTCCAGTTTGGGGATACGCTGACGGTTACCCCGTCGAAAACCACCTGCCATTGCCTTCTCCAGTCACGTTTTAAATGCCGCTTGCCGTTGATAGCGAGCCGGGCATTATACGGCCCGCATGCGCAGGCTCAAGTTCGGCTCGCCCGAACTAGCCACCGAACGCCTCGCCGTAGCTGTCCGGGGCCAGATCCTCGAAACGGGTGTACTTGCCGATGAATGCCATGTGTACCGTACCGATAGGCCCGTTACGCTGCTTGCCGATGATCAGCTCGGCCAGCCCCTGATTATCAGGGTTATCCTGATTGTAGACTTCATCGCGGTAGACGAAGGCGATGACGTCGGCGTCCTGCTCGATGGCCCCCGACTCCCTCAAGTCCGACATCACCGGACGCTTGTTGGGACGCTGCTCCAGCGAGCGGTTGAGCTGGGACAACGCCACTACCGGACAGCCGAACTCCTTTGCCAAGCCCTTGAGAGAGCGGGATATCTCGGATATCTCACCGGTGCGGTTCTCGGAAAAGCCCGGAATCTGCATCAACTGAAGATAATCGATCATGATCATCGCCATGTTGCCGTGCTCGCGTACCACCCGGCGGATACGCGCACGCATCTCGTTGGGCGACAGGGCTGCCGTATCGTCGATGAACAGCTGCTTGTCCTTGAGCAGGTTCACCGCCGAGGTCAGCCGGGGCCAGTCCTCGTCTTCCAGTTGCCCCGTTCGCACCCGGGTCTGGTCGATGCGCCCCAGCGAAGAGAGCATCCTCAGCATCAACGACTCCGCCGGCATCTCCATGGAGAACACCATGACCGGCTTGTCGCTGGAGATTACCGCATGTTCCACCAGGTTCATGGCGAAGGTGGTCTTGCCCATCGAAGGACGTCCAGCAATGATGACCAGATCCGACGGCTGCCAGCCCGAGGTCATTTCATCCAGATCGCGGAAGCCACTGGAAAGGCCGGTCATCTCGCCCTTGAGATTGAACAGTTCGTCGATGCGATCCACGGCCTTGGTCAGAAGGTCGCTCATGCCAATCGGGCCGCCGGTCTTGGGCCGCTCCTCGCTGATCTGAAAGACCAGCCGCTCGGCTTCATCCAGCAGCTCATCGGCGGGCCGCCCTTGCGGGCTGAAAGCGCTGTCGGCGATCTGGCTGGCGGCACGGATCAACTTGCGCAGCGTGGCACGCTCGCGAACGATACCGGCGTACGCTCGGATATTGCTGGCCGAAGGGGTGTTGCGCGCCAGTTCCGCCAGAAAGGCAAGCCCGCCGACCACATCGAGCTGATCGCGGGCCTCCAACGCCTCCGACAGGGTAATCACGTCCAGCGGCTGGCCCGACTCCGCCAGATAGGCGATGACATTGAAAACCAGCCGATGCTCGTAGCGATAGAAGTCATCCGCGACCAGGCGATCCGAGACATTGTCCCACGCCTGATTGTCCAGCATCAGTCCGCCGAGCACCGACTGTTCCGCCTCCAGCGAATGCGGCGGCACCTTGAGGGCAGCCGTTTCCTGGTCGGGGGATGGCGCATCATTCATTGCTGGCTCCTCGCAATTCAACAGACACGGTGGCAGCGAATGGCGGCACCGCGCCGCTCTCAACGACCATGCTCTCAACGATCGTGTTCCAACGACCATGTTTCTCACTTATCGACCAGCTTTTCCATTGCTCACCAACGACAAAGGGCGCGGGAAAGCCCGCGCCCTTTGTGTGCTGCCTGCCTATCAGGATCGTGCCAGGTGAACTTGGATCAAGTTACTCGGCAACCACCACGACACGTACAACAGCGTTGACTTCCGCATGCAGGTGCAGGTCGATATCGTACTCGCCGGTCTGGCGAATCGGTCCTTGCGGCATACGAACTTCGCTCTTGGCGACATCGATGCCGGCGGAGGAAATGGCGTCTGCCAGATCACGCGGGCCGATGGAACCGAACAGCTTACCTTCATCACCGGATTTTGCCACCAGCGACAGCTCGATATCGTTGAGCTGTGTCGCACGCTCTTCGGCTTCCGCCTTGCGCTCGGCCGCTTGGGCTTCGAGCTCAGAACGCTGGGCTTCAAACGCTTGGATGTTTTCCTTGGTCGCCGGCACGGCCAGGCCGTAAGGCACCAGGTAGTTACGACCATAACCAGGCTTGACAGTGACCTTGTCACCCAAACCGCCCAGCTTGCCAATATTGTCGAGCAGAATGACTTCCATCTCGTAAACCTCTTGTCAGTCGCTGCGGGCCAGGCGAGCGCGAAAATTCGCAAAGGTATCGACCAGCCCCAACAGCAGCACAATGAGAATCGTGGGCCAGGTGGTGATGAGTAGCGCATAGAACGCCACCAACCACAGCCCGTTCATCCCCTTTAATCCAATAATCCCATGTATCAACGCGATGCCGGCAATCAGCAGCGGCACCCAGATCAGCATGACCAGCGGTGCGATACCCAGCAGCGTTCCCGCTATTCCCAGGACCAGCAAGAGCACGAACTCTTTTGGTGCCAGGCGCAGACTATGAAATTCATCACGAAACCCGCCCGGATTGTAGAGCCCCGCTTGCCAGCTGCGCCCCAGCGCAAGACAAGCAATCGCGGCCAGTAACACCACCAGCCCGGTAACACCGCCGATCACCCACTGAGCCAATGTATGGGGCTCGATGCCCTGGGCGGCAAAGTCGTCGAGCATGCGATCGATCTCGGCAGAGCTCTCGCGCAGTTGCTCAAGCAACAGTTCGGTGCCGCCGGGTGGCTGGAAGATGCCGAACTGGGTCATTGCCGCTGTCACCAGGGTTCCGGCAACCAGGGCTTCGCTCCAGCGCATCCGCTCTCGCAGCACCACCGCCATCAAGCTAACCAGCAATATGCTGGCCAAGGGGATCACGTCCCCCTGAGCCCACCACCAGCCGGCAGGCAGTGCCGCGGCGATGATGACCGGCAGCGCCGGCACCAGCCCTTGACGCAGGGTCACCAGCGCAGCGATGGCACCACCCAGCCAGAACAGCCAGGGGATCAACGATGCCAGGGCAGCCCCGCCGGCGGCGTAGGGCGTACCGCGCATCAGCCATCGAGCTAGCGCCAGCATCACGTTACCGATTACTTGTGGCTATCGGAGTAGGGCAACAGCGCCAGATAGCGTGAGCGCTTGATGGCCGTAGCCAGCTGGCGCTGATAGCGAGCCTTGGTGCCGGTGATACGGCTGGGAACGATCTTGCCGGTTTCGGTGATGTAAGCCTTCAGCGTGTCCAGATCCTTGTAGTCGATCTGCTTGACGCCTTCAGCGGTGAAGCGGCAAAACTTGCGGCGACGGAAAAAACGTGCCATGGAGTAGCTCCTTCAAACGTGCAGGGAATAAGATCAGGCAGTTTCTTCGGCGCGCGGCTTTTCTTCGCGACGCGGACGTTTTTCTTCTGCCGGCTTCATCATCGGGGAAGCTTCGGTGATGGCTTCCTTGCAGCGTACGACCAGGCTGCGGATGATGGCGTCGTTGAAGCGGAAGATATTCTCGATTTCCTCGAGCGTTTCACCCTGACATTCAACGTTCATCAGCACGTAGTGAGCCTTGTGGATCTTGTTGATCGGGTAAGCCAGGTGACGACGGCCCCAATCTTCCAGGCGATGCACGGTACCACCGTTCTCGGTAACGATAGTGGTATAGCGCTCGACCATGGCCGGAACTTGTTCGCTCTGGTCCGGGTGGACCATGAACACGATTTCATAATGACGCATGGGTTCTCCTTGCGGTTTGGCAGCTTCCGTAACGCGCCTTGTAGCGTCAGCACAGGAAGCAAGGAGTGATTGAAGTCCCTCCACCAGGCACAGGGTGCCGGCGGTTGGCTCGTTCGAGCCGGGGCATCAAGCAGACTAGTGCCCGTCTGACAGGCAAACGGGCGCAGGCATTTTAGTGGGCCGCGGGTTAACTTGCAAGCTGACGCTGACGTACGGCTTCAAACAGGCAGATACCGGTCGCCACGGAGACGTTCAGACTGGAAACCTGGCCGGCCATGGGCAACTTGGCCAGGTTGTCGCAGGCCTCGCGGGTCAGCCGGCGCATGCCCTTGCCTTCAGCGCCCATGACCAGAGCCGTGGGGCCGGTTAGGTCCACGGCGTAAATGTTCTGTTCGGCCTCGCCCGCCGTGCCGGTAATCCATACGCCCTCGGCCTTCAGCTTGGCCAGGGTGCGCGCCAGATTTGTCACCTGGTACACCGGCACCACCTCCGCCGCGCCGCAGGCTACCTTGCGCACGGTGGCGTTGAGCGGCGCCGCCTTGTCCTTGGCCACGATCACGCCATGGGCACCCGCCGCATCGGCACTGCGAAGACAGGCACCGAAGTTGTGCACATCGGTCACTCCATCGAGGACCAGCAGCAATGGCGGCTGGGGCGCCTGCCATGCCCTCAGCTTCAGCCACAGAGACTCCTCCCCTTCCGCCATCAGCGGCGCACAGAATGCCACCACACCTTGGTGGGCATTTCCCTGGGCTAGTTGATCAAGCAGCTCACGCGGCTGCTCCTTTAGCCTCGCCCCCTTGGCTTGTGCCTCTTGCACCAGAGTGGCCAGGCGCTTGCCGGCGCCCTGCTGTATCCATAGCTCCCGCGGGGCTTCGCCCCGTTCCAGCAAGCTAGCCACGGCGTGCGTGCCGTAGACAAGCTCCAGTCCATCGGGGACGTTGACACGACCACGAACCGCTCCCGCCTTCATGATCTACCCTTCTTGTTGCCCGACTGGCGCGCGCCGCGCCGGGTACGCTGTGGCCCCGCCGGGAACGCGTTATCGCTGCCACTTCCTTCATTCGTCTTGGCTCGGCTCTTCGGCTTCGCCGCCCCGCCCTTGGCACCTGCCGACTGTCCGGCCGCGTCCTTGCGCGACACAGGAGCATTGCCGGCAGTCTTGTCGGCCGAGCGCCGCTTACGCGGCTGTCGCCGGGGGCGCGGCTTGTCGTCGGCCAGGGCGAAGTCGATCTTACGATCGTCCATGTCGACTCGAGCCACCTGGATGGTCACGCCATCTCCCAGGCGATAGCTTGAACCGGTGCGCTCGCCCTTGAGGCGGTGCTTTTCCGGCTCGTAGTGGTAATAGTCCGAAGGCAGCGAGGTCACGTGTACCAGCCCTTCTACATATACGTCGTCGAGTCGCACGAAAATGCCGAACTGCGTCACCGAGGCGATGGTGCCGTCGAAGACCTCCCCCAGCTTGTCGGACATGAACTCGCACTTGAGCCAATCCTCGACGTCGCGGGTCGCGTCGTCGGCGCGACGCTCCGTCATCGAGCAGTGCTCGCCCAGCTCCAGCATCTGCTCGAAGGTGTAAGGCGCCCACTTGCTCGGCGGCTCGACCGGCGCCCCTTCGGCGCGCAGGACGGTATTGGTCTGGCGCGGCCCACGAATCACCGAGCGGATGGCTCGGTGTACCAACAGGTCGGGGTAGCGCCGAATCGGCGACGTGAAGTGCGCGTAAGCCTGATAGGCGAGGCCGAAATGGCCGTCGTTCTGTGGCGAATACACGGCGCGGCTCATCGAGCGCAGCATCACCGTCTGGATGATATCGGCATCTTCGCGGTCGCGAATGGATTCCGCCAGTGCCTGATAATCCTGCGGCGAAGGCTCGTCGCCCCCACCGAGCGAGAGTCCCAGTTCATTGAGGAACAGGCGCAGCTTGTCGAGCCGCTCGGGCGAGGGCCGCTCATGAATACGGTACAGCGCCGGCAGGTCATGCTTGTCGAGAAAACGTGCCGTCGCTACGTTGGCGGCCAGCATGCACTCCTCGATCAACTTGTGAGCGTCATTGCGCGAGCGCGGCACGATCTTCTCGATCTTGCGCTCCTCGTTGAAGATGATCGCGGTTTCGGTGGTCTCGAAATCGATCGCCCCCCGCTCCTCGCGTGCCTCTCGCAACAAGCCGTAGAGTTCATGCAGGTTCTTGAGCGGCTTGACCAGGGCGGCGTGCTCTCGACGTAGCGTCTCGCCCTCGTCGCTGCGCTCATCCAGCATCGCCGCCACCTTGTTATAGGTGAGGCGGGCATGGGAGCGCATTACGGCTTCGTAGAAGCGGTGGCGGCTGATGGCGCCGGTCTTGGAAATATTCATTTCGCAGACCAGCACCAGGCGATCCACGTGAGGATTGAGCGAACAGAGCCCGTTGGAAAGCAGCTCCGGCAGCATCGGCATCACTTGCCCCGGGAAATAGACCGAAGTACCTCGGGTACGCGCCTCGTCGTCGAGCGGCGTTCCCGGACGCACATAGTGCGAAACATCGGCGATCGCCACCAGCAACTTCCAGCTACCGGACTTGGTCTTCCAGGCACAGACGGCGTCGTCGAAATCCTTGGCGCTTTCGTCGTCGATGGTCACCAGCGGCGTATCGCGCAGGTCGATGCGGTGCTGCTTGTCAGCTTCCACGACTTCCGCCGAGATGCCGGCGATCTGATCGATCACCTCGGGGGGGAATTCCGCCGGAATATCGTAGCTGCGCAGGGCGATGTCGATTTCCATGCCGGGGTCCATGCGCTCGCCGAGCACTTCGACCACCTCGCCGACCGGCTGCACCCGAGTTTCCGGCTGCTGGGTGATCCTGGCCGATATGACCTGACCATCCTGCGCCCCGCCGCTGGCACTATGGGGGATGATCACCTCCTGGGTGATACGCGGGTTCTCGGGGATGAGAATGCCGAATTCGGGAGTGTTCGCACGGTACACACCGACCATGGTCTGGGTGTTGCGGGAGATCATCTCGGCGATGGTGGCTTCGTCGCGCCCCCGGCGGTCGCGCCCGCTGACGCGCGCCAGCACATGGTCGCCATGAAAGACCCGACGCATCTGTCGGGGCGGCAATACCAGATCGGGCTTCTTGCCGTCATCGCGTATCAGGAAGCCAAAGCCATCGCGGTGCCCCAGCACCTTGCCCTTGATCAGGTCCAGCTTGTCGATCAAGGCGTAGGCGCCACGGCGATCGCGCAATACCTGGCCATCGCGCTCCATTGCCGCCAGCCGCCGACGCACGGCCTCCTGGAGGTCCTCGTCTTCGAGCCCGAGCAGGCGGCTCATGTTTTCATGAGTGATCGGCTTGCCGTACTCTTCCAACTGGTCGAGCAGGTACTCACGACTGGGCGCCGGTTTATCGTACTTGTGCGCTTCGCGTTCTGCGTGCGGATCTTTACGTAACGTCCAATGCGTCATGCGGTCGGCATCCTCGGCGTCAGCTGGGATAAGAGGGGCAACAGCGCGTACGGCAAGCGTCGCGGGCGTAAGGTTCCGGCGGCGAATGCACCGGAAAAAGATAATATATGTTTGGTCATGCTGGCAGTATAGCGCTGCAATCTGGATGACCCAACCATCTTGCTCCGACTTTATCGTTTTGAAAGGTGGGAATTTACCCATTCCCTATTGCATTCCCATACCAGCCGGGTATTATACGCGCCACTTGCCCAGATGGCGGAATTGGTAGACGCGCTAGCTTCAGGTGCTAGTGTCCGTATGGACGTGGAGGTTCAAGTCCTCTTCTGGGCACCATACTGTTCTATACTGCTTATTGTATAAGCAGCTCATGTATAAACAGTTAGGTGCTAATCTGTAAGGCCAAGCCGTACAGAGCAAGGTTTGTGTTCGCCCAGGTGGCGGAATTGGTAGACGCGCTAGCTTCAGGTGCTAGTGTCCGTATGGACGTGGAGGTTCAAGTCCTCTCCTGGGCACCACGCGAACACAGACAACAAGTTGAAAATGATGCGCCCAGGTGGCGGAATTGGTAGACGCGCTAGCTTCAGGTGCTAGTGTCCGTATGGACGTGGAGGTTCAAGTCCTCTCCTGGGCACCATGCTTCATGGTACCGTCCAACCGCATCATCGCTTTTCATCGTTACCTTCACACCTGCTTTCCTCTCAACTTCTTCTCTTTTCCGAGCTTTTCTGCTTCCGCGCTTTGCTATTTTTCGTGCTCTCTGAAGCCGATCTATTGGAACCGTCCTGGACGCTTAGCCACCGCTTCCAATGCCCAGCCCTCGGTATCGACTTGACTCTCCAGTTGTCGTTCCAGCTCGTCCATCAGCCTAGGAAAGAAGTTCAAGCCGGTCCGTGCTTCTATTTCGTCGATACTCACCAGAAAGTCATCCAGCGGTTCGTTGCCGCGAACGTCCTGGGGCATGATGAATGCCAGTGCTTTCGGCGTCTCGTCATGGGGTACCACGATAATCTTGTAGAAGGCAACGGGCACCTCCACCAGGCCGACGCGGTTGAACACGTTATCCATGAAGGCTTCGGGGAATACCGGCCCGGTGATGACCTCCAATCGCTCGAAACGGGGAGCGAAGTGGTCCATGACCGCCTCTTCCAGGCGCTGCCATAGTTGGCGGTTGAGGTCCGGCAGCTGGGGCGCCATGTTGCTCATCAGGAAGGTATCTTCCTGAGCCACGCGCCCGTGTACCGCCGCGATGGCATAGTTGGGTGCCAGGTGGCCGCGATCATAACCGCTACCGGAGTAGTCGTCGGTACCCACCGGCCAAAGCGTGCGCCAATCGGCCCGAAAACCG
Organism: Halomonas sp. Bachu 37; assembly: GCF_039691755.1. NCBI lineage: Bacteria > Pseudomonadati > Pseudomonadota > Gammaproteobacteria > Oceanospirillales > Halomonadaceae > Halomonas > Halomonas kashgarensis. The sequence continues at coordinate 1,762,481 of NZ_CP137552.1, forward strand.
GGTCGAGAACCGATGCTTGTATCTTTCACGGCATGCAGCTGATAGCTGACCCAGAGTGAGTTCACTCGTACATCGGACCATCCGGCAAGGTAGCCTTCATTGCTCAGCACGCGATAAAAGGAGGTGGGGTGCAGCTTTTCCCAGGTAGGAAGGCCCCTCCAGCTGGAAGCGTCATGATGTTGTCGCTCCTGGTATTGCCAGAGTCCCGAGGCGACGACCACAAAAAGCAGGGAGATTCCCAGGCGGCGCCCCTGGCGACGCCAACGAAAAAGCTTTCTAGGCAATTCGGTTCACTCCCCTTATCCCTGCTTGGCAACTGTTTCGATCAGTTTACCACCCTAACGAGAACATGGTTTCCAGGTCGTGGCGCGAGTGGACCTGCATGGCATTGAGCGTTTCTGTATCGCGAATCCCCTCGACGGCATTCAAGCGCTCGGTCACCAGTTCCGCCAGGCTTTCGAAATCGGGAGTGCGGGCAATCGCCACCAGATCATAGCGACCGCAAGTGGAATAAACCTCGCTAATGCCATCGACGTCCGCCAGCCGTTCGGCGACCGCCTTGACCTGGCCTTTATCGGTATTGATCAAGATCACAGCATTTTGCATGACGCCTCCATTGGCATGAATACGGTAGGTGATTGCGCCGCGAGTATAACAGCCCCTTTAAGCCTGCCCCAACGCTCTCGGCCGGGCTCTTTCGGCTCGCTTTATGGTTCCATCCAGCTATTCTTCCAACCCTGACTTCGACATGCTCCCCGGCGCGACCAATTGTCGCTCGGCAAGTGCCGAATTCGCACATCCAAATGGCTTAGGCTAGCATGGCGGCTTAACTCCGTCAGGTAGGCACTTGATCAGGCAGAGACCTTGCCAGTCAAGCATCGTGGAGTCGAAATCGTGGAGTCGAAGAGGTGGCCAACCACCCGATGGAACCGTGACCAAAACGCCGTATATGGCGATAAGGAGAAACCATGGCTAATCAAAGCCGTCGTACGTTCATGCGCAACAGTCTCATGGGACTCGCCACCCTACCGCTTGGTGCCGGCATTCTATCCAAGACGGCCTTCGCCCAGGAATTGCCGCGCCTGGACCCCGAATCGCCCAATGCCCAGGCGCTCAACTACGTGGAAGAAGCCAGCGAGGCCAGCGATCATCCCGCTTACGAAGAAGGCGAACGCTGCGATAACTGCATGTTCTTCGTGGAAGATACCGAAGGCTGCCAGCTCTTCCCGCAACACAGCGTGGAACCGGGCGGCTGGTGCCAGTCCTGGACGGCTCAAGCCTGACCTTGGCGGCCTCGCCGTCAGCCTGAAACCAGGTGTTGAAAAAAGCTGTTTACAAGCACTATCCCGCATCCAGGTGCAGGATAGTGCGTTCTGCGCCTACGTTTCGGCTCCTTTCGTGCCTCACTCCCCTTCCGTTATCGGCCACTGATAACGCCGGGTAACACGATCCTCTTCGCGAGATTCCAGCCGTACCGGGAACCCCCACAATTGGTGAAGATGCCGGATCACCGGGTAAACGCTTCTGGCCAATGGACGGCGACCGTCCTGTACGTGATGCAGCGTCAGCGAACGATCTCCGCGAATATCGGCCTCGACTATCTGAATATTGGGCTCCCGAACCGACAATGCATACTGGGTGGACAAGGCTTCGCGAATGCGACGATAGCCACGCTCGTCGTGAATGGCGCCGACTTCCAGGGTTTCCTCCTGGTCGTCATCGACCACCAAGAACAGCTTCAGGTCGCGCATTACCTTGGGTGAAAGAAACTGCTGGATAAAAGACTCGTCCTTGAAGTTGCGCATGGCGAACTCGAGACTATCCCGCCAGGGACTTCCAGCCAGGTCCGGAAACCATTCGCGATCCTCATCGGTGGGAGCCTCGCAGATACGCCTGATATCGGTGAAGATGGCGAATCCCAGAGCGTAGGGATTGATGCCGCTGTAATAGGGGCTATCGAAATCGGGCTGCTGAATCACCGCCGAGTGGGATTGCAGGAACTCCAGCATCAGTCCTTCATCCACGCGGCCATCGTCATACAGCCGGTTCATCAGGGTGTAGTGCCAGAAGCAGGCCCAGCCTTCGTTCATGACCTGGGTCTGGCGCTGGGGATAGAAATACTGCGCCATCTTGCGCACGATGCGCACGATTTCCCGCTGCCACGGCGCCAGCAGGGGGGCGTTCTTCTCGATGAAATACAGCAGATTTTCCTGAGGCTCGGGTGGATAACGACCGCCGACATGCAGCCCCAGCGGGTCCTCTCCGCTCATGTCGCTGCCCGCCAGGATATCGCTGTCGCCCTCTGGCTGGGGAATGGTTCGCCACAGCATGTTGACCTGAGTCTGCAGATAGCGTTCGCGCTCCTCCTGGCGTCGCGCTTCTTCCGAGGCGGAAACAGGAGAAGGCCGCTTGTAGCGATCGACGCCGTAATTCTGCAGCGCATGACAGGCATCCAGCAACTGCTCGACCGCCTGCACGCCATGGCGCTCCTCACACTGGCTGATGTACTTGCGGGCGAAGACCAGGTAGTCGACGATCGACTCCGCATCGGTCCAGGCGCGGAACAGATAGTTGCCCTTGAAGAAGGAGTTGTGACCGTAGCAGGCGTGGGCCATCACCAGCACCTGCATCATCAAGGTATTCTCCTCCATGAGATAGGCGATGCAGGGATCGGAGTTGATCACCAGCTCATAGGCCAGGCCCATCTGGCCACGCTTGTAGGCCTGCTCCACGGCCAGAAACTGCTTTCCGAACGACCAGTGGTGATAACCCACCGGCATGCCCACGCTGGCGTAGGCGTCCATCATCTGTTCGGTGGTGATGAGCTCGATCTGATTGGGGTAGGTATCCAGACGGTACTCGTCCGCCAGGCGCGCCAACTCCTCGTCGAAACGTTCCAGAGTGGCGAAATTCCAGTCAGAGCCCGTGGCAATCGGTTCTCGGCGTGCATTCATGGGATGCTCCTGACGCGTGTCGTTCCCGCGACTATTGGTTGAGCCTGCGCTTGAACAGATCGCGGAAGACCGGATAGATGTCCCCCGCCTCGACGATCTGGCGCATGGCGAACCGCTCCGGGAAACGCTGGGCCACCGTGGTGTACTCATGCCACAACGATTGATGCTCGTGAGGAGTGATCTCCACGTAGGCAAAGTACTGCAGCTGCGGCATCAGTTGCTTGGCGAGCAGTTCGCGGCAGATATCGGAATCGTCGTCCCAGTTATCGCCGTCGCTGGCCTGCGCCACGTACAGGTTCCATTGCTCGGCGGGATAGCGCTTGTCGATGATCTGCTTGACCAGCGTCAAGGCGCTGGACACGATGGTGCCGCCGGTCTCCCGGGAGTAGAAGAACTCCTCCTCGCCCACTTCCCGGGCCGCTGTATGGTGGCGCACGAAGACCAGCTCGACCTTCTCGTAATGGCGCTCGAGAAACAGGTACAGCAGCAGAAAGAAACGCTTGGCGATATCCTTGTGGTTCTGGGTCATCGACCCCGACACGTCCATGATGCAGAACATCACCGCCTGGCTCGACGGCTGGGGCTGGGCGGTCAACTGGTGATAGCGCAGGTCGTAGGTATCGATGAACGGCACCGCCCCCAGGCGCTTTTCCAGGCGCTGGATTTCCGCTTTCAATTCGGTGATGCGAGCAGGATTGCGCAGTACCGGGTCCTTGCACTCTTCCAGCTGCAGGGCTTCGCAGGCCTCTTTCAAGGCGCGTTTTATCGGCGCTCGCATGGCGATGCGGCGGGCATACGCCTCCCGCATCGAGCGGGTGATGCTGATCCGGGCGGGAACCCCATCGCGGCTCAACCCCGCCCGCACCATCTTGACCTCGTTCAACGACTTCAAGGGCTTACGCTGCAGATGGGGAAGCTCCAGACCGTCGAAGACGAATTCCAGGAACTCCTCACGGCTGAGGGTAAAGGCGAATTCATCGACCCCTTCGCCCTGGTTGGAGGCATTGCCTTCACCGCTGCCCTGCCCGCCCTGGCCACCGCTGGGACGGCGAATCCGGTCACCTTCGAGAAATTCCTTGTTGCCCGGCGCGACGATCGAATTCGCGCCCCCCTGACCGTGCTGGAATACCGGCTCGGAAATATCCTTGGTGGGTATCGACACTTTCTCGCCACGCTCCATGTCGGTGATGGAACGGCGGTTCACCGCCTCCTCCACCGAGCGCTTGATATGCTTGCGATAGCGCTCCAGAAAGCGCTGTCGGTTGACCGCGCTCTTGTGCTTGGCATTCGGCCTTCGATCGATAAAGTAGGTCATGGGACCTCCGACAAGGCTTACTGGGATTTACGGACTCGCAGATACCACTCGGACAGCAGGCGAACCTGTTTTTCCGTGTAACCGCGATCCACCATGCGCGCGACGAAGTCCTCATGCTTGCTCTGATCCGACTTGGAAGCCTTGGCATTGAAGGAGATGACCGGCAGTAGCTCCTCGGTATTGGCGAACATCTTGTGCTCGATGACTCCCTTGAGCTTCTCGTACGATTGCCAGCTGGGGTTCATGCCGTTGTTCTGGGCCCGGGCCCGTAGCACGAAATTGACCACCTCGTGGCGGAAGTCCTTGGGATTGGAGATACCCGCCGGCTTCTCGATCTTCTCCAGATCCTCGTTGAGCGCCTGCCGGTCGAGCAGTTCGCCGGTTTCCGGGTCGCGATACTCCTGGTCCTGAATCCAGAAATCGGCGTAGGTGACATAGCGGTCGAAGATATTCTGGCCGTACTCGCTGTACGACTCGAGATAGGCGGTCTGAATCTCCTTGCCGATGAAGTCGACATAACGCGGCGCCAAAAACTCCTTGATGAAGCCCAGGTAGCGTTCGAAGGTCTCGCTGGGCAGTTGCTCGCGTTCGAGTGCCTGCTCGAGCACGTACAGTAGATGCACCGGGTTGGCCGCCACTTCGGTACCGTCGAAGTTGAACACCTTGGACAGGATCTTGAAGGCAAAGCGCGTCGAAAGCCCCTCCATGCCTTCATCCACGCCCGCGGCGTCACGGTACTCCTGGATCGACTTGGCGCGAGGGTCGGTATCCTTCAGGTTCTCGCCATCGTAGACGCGCATCTTGGAATAGATGCTCGAATTTTCCGGCACCTTGAGGCGCGAAAGCACGGAAAACTGCGCCAGCATGCGCAGGGTATCCGGGGCGCAGGGTGCGGCGTTGAGCGAGGATTCCTCGAGCAGTTTCTGGTAGATCTTGATCTCTTCGGAGACGCGCAGGCAGTAAGGCACCTTGACGATATAGACCCGGTCGAGGAACGCCTCGTTGTTGCGGTTGTTACGAAACGCCTGCCACTCCGATTCGTTGGAGTGGGCCAGGATAATGCCATCGAAGGGGATCGCGCCCATGCCTTCGGTGGGATTGTAGTTGCCTTCCTGGGTCGCGGTGAGCAAGGGGTGCAGCACCTTGATCGGCGCCTTGAACATCTCGACGAATTCCATCAGCCCCTGGTTGGCGCGGCACAGCCCCCCGGAAAAGCTGTAGGCGTCGGGATCGTCCTGGGAATAGAGTTCGAGCTGGCGGATATCCACCTTGCCCACCAACGAGGAGATATCCTGGTTGTTCTCGTCGCCGGGCTCGGTCTTGGAGATGGCGATCTGGTTCAGGCGCGAGGGATACAGCCGCACCACGCGGAAACGGGAGATATCCCCGCCGTACTCCTTGAGCCGCTTGGCCGCCCAAGGCGACATGATGCTTTTCAAGTGACGCTGGGGGATGCGGTACTCCTTCTCTAGCAGTTCGCCATCCTCTTCCGGCGAGAACAGCCCCAGCGGCGACTCGTAGACCGGAGAATCCTTGATGGCGTAGAACGGAATCCGCTCCATGAGCAGCTTCAAGCGTTCCGCCAATGACGACTTGCCCCCACCCACCGGCCCCAGCAGATAGAGTATCTGCTTGCGCTCCTCCAACCCCTGGGCGGCATGGCGGAAGTAGGCCACGATCTGCTCGATGGACTCTTCCATGCCATGGAACTCGGCAAAGGCCGGGTAACGGCGGATCACCTTGTTGGAAAAGATGCGCGAAAGCCGCGGGTCCTTGGCGGTGTCGATGACATCGGGCTCGCCTATCGCCTCGAGCAGGCGCTCGGCGGCGCCAGCGTAGACCGACGGGTCGCGCCGGCACATTTCAAGGTATTCCTGCAGACTCATATCTTCTTGCTGAACACGGCTGAAACGGTCTTGTACGTGATCAAAGATGCTCATTGAAGCCTCCTGTATCCCAGCCCCGGGCTCACATACCAGGGACGATGGGTATCGCACTATTAGCGTAGACAGCATTAGCGAAGAGTGGAGGCCGTCACTTCAACGCAGTCAGGTCAGACTGCGCAGGCCCGTTTCCATATCGGCAAGCAGATCGTCGAGAAGTTCGGTCGTGGTGTTCCAGGCGCAGACGAAACGCACCCCACCCGCACCGATGAAGGTATAGAACGTCCAGCCGCGCTGGCGCAGATAGTCGATCAAGACGGGCGGAAGCTCGACGAACACACTGTTGGCCTGGGTCGGGAACATCAACGAGACTCCGGGCAGCGAGGCCAATCTACGGGCGAGATAGGCCGCCATGGCGTTGGCGTGTTCGGCATTGGTGCGCCAGGCGCCGCTTTCCAGCAGGCCGAGCCAGGGCGCGGCGATGAAGCGCATCTTGGAGGCCAGCTGGCCCGCCTGCTTGCAGCGCCAGGCGAAGTCCTCGGCCAGGTCACGATTGAAGAACAGGATCGCCTCGCCGAATGCCAGTCCATTCTTGGTGCCCGAGAAGCACAGCGCGTCCACCCCCACCTGCCAGGTCAGTTCCGCTGGAGTCGCGTCCAGCGCCGCGCAGGCATTGGCGAAGCGCGCGCCGTCCATGTGCAGGCGCAGATCGTACTTGTCCGCCACCGCGCGGATGGCCAGCAGCTCTTCGCGGGAGTACACAGTGCCCACTTCGGTGGCCTGGGTCAGCGAGATGACCTTGGGCTTGGGATAATGGATGTCGTTGCGCTTGGTGACCAGCGCCTCGATTCCTTCCGGCGTCAGCTTGCCGTTGACGCCGGGAGACGTCAGCAGCTTGGCGCCATTGGAAAAAAACTCCGGGCCGCCGCACTCGTCGGTTTCGATATGCGCCAATTCGTGGCAGATGACGCTATGGAAGCTGCGTCCCATGGCGGCCAGTGCCAGCGAATTGGCTGCCGTACCGTTGAAAACGAAGAATACCTCGCAATCGTAATCGAACATTTTCCGAAAACGATCCGCCGCTCGCGCGGTCCAGCTGTCGTTGCCGTAGGCCAGGTCATCGGTCTGGTTGGCCTTGAGCAGGTACTCCATGGCTTCGGGGCAGATGCCTGAGGTATTGTCGCTGGCGAGAAAACGCGGGGTACACTCCGGGGTCATGACGAGATCCTTGTTGTCTGTCGTATGCGCAGCGCTGGCAGGTGCCACCGGCGCCGTTTGCCGGGCAAGGGATGGGCGTGCCCGGGCATATCAGTCTATCGTTATTTTCCGCTCGCGGTCACCGCCCCGTCACAGCGCCGCCGCCAGGCGCATACCCTGGTCGATGGCCCGTTTGGCATCGAGCTCGGCGGCTTCGAAAGCCCCGCCGATCACATGCACGTTGACTCCGCTATCTTCCAGCGGCGTGATCAACTCACGTACCGACTCCTGACCGGCGCATACCACGATGGAATCCACCGCCAGCAGCCGCTGTTCGTCACCGTGGCGGAAATGCAGGCCCTGGTCGTCTATCTTCAGGTACTCGCATCCGGGCAGTGTCGTCACGCCACGTTTCTTGAGCGCCGCGCGATGCACCCAGCCGGTGGTCTTGCCCAGATTCTTGCCCGGCTTGGAATCCTTGCGCTGGAGCATGGTGATCTCACGGGGCACTTCCGGCGGCACTGCCGCCTTCAGGCCACCCCGATTGGAAACCTCCAGATCGACACCCCACTCGTCGCACCACGCCTGGGTATCGAGTGCCGGATGGCCCTGGTGCGAGAGCTGTTCCGACACATCGAAGCCGATGCCGCCGGCGCCGATGATCGCCACCTTTCTGCCGACCCGCTCGGGATGGCGGATGGCATCGGCGTAACTGATCACGCTGGGCGAGTCACTGCCGGGCAGGTCGAGTTCCCGTGGGCGTACGCCGGTGGCAAGTATCACCTCGTCGAACGTCTTGAGGGCCTGGGCATCGGCGCGGGTATTCAGGCGTACCTCCACATCGTGCTTGTCCAGCATCACCCGGTAGTAGCGCAGGGTTTCGTTGAACTCCTCCTTGCCGGGAATCCTGCGGGCATAATTGAACTGGCCGCCAAGCTCCTCGCCTTGTTCGAACAGCACCACCCGGTGGCCCCGGCTGGCGGCGGTAACCGCAGTGGCAAGCCCTGCCGGGCCGCCGCCCACTACCGCGATACGCTTAGGGGTTACTGCCGGCTCGATGACCAGCTCGGTTTCGTGGCAGGCCCTGGGGTTGACCAGACACGAGGTCAACTTGCCAGCGAAGGTGTGATCGAGACACGCCTGGTTGCAGGCGATACAGGTATTGATCTCTTCCGCCACGCCGTCGCGAGCCTTGCTTACCCAGGCCGGATCGGCCAGGAAGGGGCGCGCCATGGAAACCATGTCGGCGTGCCCGTCGGCCAGCACCCGTTCGGCCACATCGGGCATGTTGATGCGGTTGGTGGTGATCAGGGGGATGTCCAGTTCGGCTTTCATGCGCTGGGTAACCCGGGTGAACGCCGCACGCGGCACGCTGGTGACGATGGTCGGTACACGGGCTTCGTGCCAGCCGATCCCGGTATTGATCATGCTGGCACCGGCACGCTCCACCGCCTTGCCCAGAGCCACCACCTCATCCCAGCTGCTGCCTTCTTCCACCAGATCGATCATCGAGAGGCGGAAGATGATGACGAAGGCTTCACCTACCGCTTCTCTTATGCGCTCGACGATTTCCACGGCGAAGCGGCTGCGGTTGGCGAAACTGCCGCCCCACTCGTCCTGGCGTTGATTGGTGCGCAGACACAGAAATTGGTTGATCAGATAGCCTTCCGACCCCATCACTTCGACACCGTCGTAGCCGGCCTGTTGAGCCAATTCGGCACAGCGCACGTAATCGTCGATCTGCTGCTCCACCTCGGCGCTAGAAAGCTCCCGAGGCATGAAGGGATTTATGGGCGCCTGAATCGGCGACGGCGCGACCAGGTCGGGGGAGTAGGCATAGCGTCCGGCGTGGAGAATCTGCATGCAGATTCGCCCGCCCGCCTCGTGAACAGCACTGGCGATCTGCCGGTGCTGCGCCACCTGACTCTCCTCGAACAGTGCATTGGCCCCATGGAATACCGCGCCTTCCGCGTTGGGCGCGATGCCCCCGGTCACGATCAGCCCGACCCCTTCCCGTGTACGCTCGGCATAAAATGCGGCGAGACGCTCGAACCCGTTCGCGGCTTCTTCCAGGTTGGTATGCATCGACCCCATCAGCACCCGGTTGGGCAGAGTCAGATGCCCCACGGTCAACGGGCGGAAAAGGTGCGGATAGTGAGGCGCTTGCGGCATAGGGATCTCCTGGTGGGTCATCGATTCAGCTTTCAAACAAGCGTATGGCATACGACGGATCACGTACAGCCTTCGAAGGTCTTGCCGTCTTCGGCAAACCACGTCACATTGTCAGGCTTGATGAGAGGAAGGAACCCCATGCCATTTAAGTACTTTATCCCGCCCTTGATCGCGGTGCTGATCTGGTCGGGCAACATGACCATCAATCAGCTCACCGTCGGCACTATCGCTCCCAGCAGCATCGCGTTTCTGCGCTGGCTACTCGCCCTGGTGGTGTTGACGCCCTTCGTACTGCCCGCGGCACTGCGCCACCGCGACGAGATTCGCCGCCAATGGCCCCGGCTCGCCTTGCTGGGGCTGCTCGGCATGGGGCTGTGGCAAGGGCTTGCTTACGTCGCGGCGGCAACCACCAGCGCCACCAACATGGGTATTCTGGCCGCCATGGTGCCGCTATTGACGGTGCTATTGAGCGCACTGATCCTGCGCGAGCCACCTACGCTCGGCGGGGTGCTGGGCGGAGCGGTGGCGTTTGTCGGTGTCACCGTGCTGCTGGGGCACGGTAATCCGCTTTCGTTGCTGCATCTAGAGGTAGCTCGCGGCGATGCGCTGATGGTGGCGGCGGCGACCTGCTACGCGCTTTACGGTGTCATGCTCAAGCTCTGGGGCATGCAGCTTCCGCCCTGGGTGATGCTGTATGCTCAGGTCTGCTTCGCGGTGCTTTTCCTGTTGCCTGGCTACTTGCTGGGGCCGATGACCCCGGTCGATATTCACAATATCGGGCTGATCGCCTATGCCGGCATTCCCGCCTCCATCATCACCACCTACCTGTGGATGCGTGCAGTGCGCCAGATCGGGGCGAACCAGGCGAGTATCTTCATCAACCTGATGCCACTGTTCAGCGCCATCATCGCCATGCTGTTGCTGGGAGAGCGTGTAGCCGGCTTCCATTTCATCGGCGGGCTGCTGATTCTGACCGGGGTGATCATGGCGCAAACGTTGACTCGCCCGCTGGCTCAGCCGATGGCACGTAGCGAGCGCGCTTGACCCTTAGCAAGGCAAGCGCAGACCCGGCATTAAACGTTTGGCCAGGAAGCGCTTGTTCAAGAAACGATTATTCAAGAAACGATTGCTCAAGAAATGAGTCATACCCCCAGCCGACCCACATCGCCCTACGATGTGGGTTTTAGCGTCCGTGCTAAACTCGGTCATCTCGTTCCCCTGATGAGAAACGCCACGCTATGTCGCTAGAAGATCTGCACCTCAATCTACGCAATCTGTCATCGGATGATTACGGTCAGCTCAAGACCCTGATGGATGCCGTGTATCATGATATCGGTGGTGCCTGGCCCAAGCGCACCATCGACAAGCTGATCCAGGAGTTCCCCGACGGCCAGATCGCCATCGAGGACGATGGCCGTCTGGTCGGCGTGGCGCTTACCGCACAAGTGGATTACGACGATTTCTCCAATCCGCATAAATACGACGACCTGATCGGTCACCGGGAGATCATTCTCAACGATGCCGATGGCGACGCCATGTACGGGCTGGATGTGCTGATCCATCCCGACTATCGCGGCTATCGTCTGGGTCGGCGCTTGTATGAAGCGCGAAAGGAGCTGTGCCGTTCGCTCAACCTGCGGGCAATACTCGCCGGCGGCCGCATCCCCAGTTATCACCAGTACCCCGATCTCTCCCCCGCCGAGTATATCGAGCGGGTAGCGCGCAAGGAGATTCACGATCCGATTCTCTCCTTCCAACTGGCCAACGACTTCCAGGTCAAGCGCCTGCTGCGCAAGTACCTGCCCGAAGACGAGAAGTCCCAAGGCTTCGCCACGTTACTGGAGTGGAACAACATTCTCTTCGAGCCCGCCGAGCGGGTACTGGAGAACCGCCCCACTCAGGTGCGTATCGGTGCCGTGCAGTGGCAGATGCGCGAATGCGCCTCGATGGAGGCCGTGCTGCAGCAGGTGGAGTACTTCGTCGATGCACTCTCCAGCTACCAGAGCGACTTCGCCGTCTTCCCGGAACTGTTCAATGCGCCGCTGATGGGGTTGCAGGACCGAGCTACTCAGCAGGATCAGATCGCCGCCATCCGTTTCCTGGCCGGATTCACCGAGCAGTTCAAGACCGAGCTGTCGCGCATGGCGGTCTCCTACAACATCAATATCGTCGCCGGCTCGATGATTGAGGTGGGCGAGGAAGACCGGCTCTACAACGTCAGTTACCTGTGCCACCGTGATGGGCAGGTCGAAAAGCAATCGAAGCTGCATATCACCCCCCAGGAGCGCCGCGAGTGGGTGATCGAAGGTGGCGATGAATTGCAGGTGTTCGACACCGATGCCGGCCGCGTGGGCATCCTGATCTGCTACGACGTGGAGTTTCCCGAGCTCGCCCGGCTGCTTGCCGACCAGGACATGGACATCCTCTTCGTGCCGTTCTGGACCGATACCAAGAACGGCTACCTGCGGGTTCGCCACTGCGCCCAGGCGCGGGCCATCGAGAACGAGTGCTATGTGGTGCTGTGCGGCAGCGTGGGCAACGTACCGTCGATCCGTAACCTGGACATCCAGTACGCCCAGTCGGCGGTGTTCTCGCCCTCGGATTTCCCCTTCCCCCACGATGCCGTGCTCGCCGAGACCACGCCCAACACCGAGATGGTAATCTTCTCCGATCTCGACCTCACGCGTCTGACCGTGGTGCGCGCCGAAGGCTCGGTGACCAATCTCAAGGACCGGCGCAAGGACCTGTTCGATCTACGCTGGCGCGACTGGTCGTGGAAGTCGGGTGCCAACCTCAACGAGTAGGCCTACCCTTACAACAAAACGCCGCCCTGATAGGCGGCGTTTTGTTGTGCAATATCTAATCAGGCCAGAGCAGATGGACGGGCACTCGCCCCTTGGCGTCGAACGTTACGCCTTCGTCGCGCAGCTTCTGGTGCTGACGCGCGGCCCCGCCGTGATCGGCAAGCTTCAGCGATGCGGCGATCACGCGGTGCCAGGGCAGCTGGTGCCCGTCCGGCAGGTGACGCATGGCCGATCCCACCATGCGCGGTGTCGCCCCTTCGGTCATCGCCGCAATGCGCCCATAGGTGGTGACACGCCCGGCGGGAATCCTGTCGACGATGGTGTATATCTGCTCGAGCAGCTCGGGGCGCGGCATCGCGTTCGCCTCTAGTAGCCCACCTTCCTCACAGACGGTGGGCTTATTACGCAGGATTGGCTTACTTTTTCTTCGGCCAGGCGTTGGGGTCTACCTTGTTGGCCAGCTTGGGGAACTTGCTGGGATCGAAGACCGGTTCCTTGCCCGCTTTCAGCTGCTGGTCATAATCACGGAACAGGGCAAAGGCAATCGGCGACAGCAGCAGGATCGCCACCAGGTTGATGATCGCCATCATGCCCATGGAGAGATCGGCGAAGTTCCAGATAGCCCCAAGACTCGCCACCGAACCGACCATGACCATTCCCAGCACGGCTAGACGGTAGATCAGCACCGCTACCGGCGCACGACTTCCGGCCAGGTACTCGATATTGGATTCACCATAGGAGTAATTGGCTATCACCGAGGTAAAGGCGAACAACAGAATCGCCACGGCGATAAACATGGCCCCCCAATCCCCCACGTGACTGGACAGAGCCATTTGAGTCAACTGGATACCGTTGGCTTCTTCACTGGCCAGCAATTCCGGGCCGGCCATGATGATGATCGCCGCGGTCGCGGTGCAGATCACCAAGGTATCGAGAAAGACGCCGAGCATCTGAATGAAGCCCTGGGCCGCCGGATGATCGGGGTTTGTGCTGGCGGTTGCCGCCGCGTTGGGTGCCGAGCCCATGCCCGCCTCGTTGGAGAACAATCCACGCTGTATGCCGTTGATGATCGCCTGGGACACTGCAAAGCCCATCGCGCCACCCGCGGCCTGCTCTAAGCCGAAAGCGCTGCGCACAATGGTCATGATTGCCGCGGGCAACTCGGTAATGTTCAGCACGACGACAATCAACGCCAATACCAGGTACAGAAGCGCCATCAGCGGCACGATCAACTCGGCCACCTTGGCGATTGACTTCACGCCGCCGAAGATAATGGGAGCGACCACAACCACCAGCACCAGCCCCATGGCCCAGGTGGGCACGGCAAATGCCTGTTCCATGGCCTGGGCGATGGAGTTTGCCTGCACGCTGTTGAACGCCAGGCCGAAGGCAATGATCAAGCAGATCGAGAACAGTACCGCCAGCCAGCGTAGCCCCAGGCCGCGCTCGATATAACGCGCGGGCCCGCCACGGAATGTACTGTCGCCATGATCAACCTTGTAGGCCTGAGCCAGCGTCGACTCGACAAAACTGGTCGCCATGCCCACCATGGCGGTCATCCACATCCAGAAAATGGCACCGGGGCCACCAAAGTAGATCGCTACCGCCACACCAGCCAGGTTACCGGTCCCGACCCGCGCCGCCAGGCTCGTCGAGAGCGCCTGGAACGACGAAATTCCGCCGTTGGACTCCCGCGAACCACGCAACAGCTTGAACATGTGACCGAAGTAACGCACCTGAATGGCGCGTGTCATGACGGTGAAATAGAGACCCGCACCGATCAAAAGATAAATCAGCACACTGCCCCAGAGCAGACCGTTGCCGCGATCGATCAGCGACATCAACAGTGCTGGAAGAGAAAAATCCATACTAGTTACACCTTAAAGAACATTTGATGGCGCATCATTCTTCACGACTGCACCAAAATGGCAAGAAAATTGGCAATATCTGACTTTTTCGACAAAAAGCACTAGTTATATTGAGTTCTTCAGCCATTGCCACACCAGTGCCGCCTCCTCCCTCACTTGGCGCCGGCTGGGCCGCACCAGCCAGAACCGCTCGTCGCTGAGTACGCTGCCTACTGGCACGCCAATGCCAAGCTTGAAAACAACCAAACGGAAAATATGTTTGTATAGAATGACACTTAAAGACATTCACAAAGGAGTCAGCCGATGACCCATACCCTGACGAAGCTCGTGACCGGCATCTCTCTCGCCACCCTGGCCGCCACGGCACAGGCCGACGACAAGACATTGGATTTCGGCGTACCCGCCTGGCCGGGTATCACGGTCAAGACAGAAATCGCCGAACAGCTGCTGGGCCCGCTGGGGTACGACACCCAGGCCAACGAGCTGGGCCTGCAGGTGATCTACCAGGGCATGGAAAGCGGTGATATCGACGTCTTTCTCGGCGGTTGGATGCCGGCACAACGGGACATGTTCACGCCTCGCGAGGAGAGCGGCAGCATCGTCAGCGTGGCCAATAACGTCGATGGCGCACAGATGACCCTGGCGGTACCCGAGTATCTCTATGAGGACGGTATCCAGAGCTTCGCCGACCTAGACGACAACCGTGAGCGGTTCAACGGCAAGATCCACGGGTTCGGCGCTGGCTCCGCGGCCAGCGAAATCCTGGAAGCGGCCATCGATGACGATACCTGGGGCCTCGGTGACTGGAGCCTGGTGGATACCAGCGAAGTCGGCATGCTCAGCGCCGCCCGCGATGCCATTTCCCGCGAGGAAGCCATCGTCTGGGTGGGCTGGACACCGCACTGGATGAACCTGGAACTGCCGATGCGCTATCTCGAGGACCCCAAGGACCTGTTCGGCGAGAACAACGGCGAAAGCGAAGTCCTGACCCTGGTACGCGGCGACTACGCCGAATCCAATCCCAACCTGCTGGCCTTTTTCGAAAACTTCACCTTCAGCGCCGAGGAGCAGAGCTGGATGATTCAGGAGTACGGCCAGCAGGAGCGTGATCTCAGCGAGGTCGCCAGCCAATGGATCGCCGACAATACCGAGCGTGTCGAAGCCATGCTGACCGATGTCACCAGCACCGATGGCGAGCCCGCCTGGCCGATCATCGAAGCCAGCCTTGCGCAGTAAGCACAGCCTGTCGGGGCGTTTCGACTATTCTGTGAAGTCTGCCTGTCAGCGAAGTATCGCATGCCGTCATTCTTTCGTTTGAAGCGCGGTTCTCATGGCGGGCTTCCCAAGGCAGATTGGCGGGAGGCCTGCTCGCGCGTGCCCTTGCTGGCGACGCTGCCTGAGGATGAATCACGGCGCCTGGCCGGCCGCGCCCACGACTTTCTCCACCGCAAGCGGCTTACCCTTCACCCCGCCCTGGGCGATACGCCCTTCGACCCTCCCGCCCAGCTGGCGCTGGCCGGGCAGGCTTGCCTGCTGACGCTTGGTTGGCAAGGGCACGAGCATCGCGAGGCGTTCGCTAACGTTCATGAAATCCTCATCCTGCCCGAGGGGTTCTCCCGCCAGGTAGAGGAGATGGATGAATTCGGTATCGTTCATGAGTACAGCGACCTGCGCGCCGGGGAAACTTCCTATCAAGGGCCGGTGGTCGTCTCCTTCACCGACTTGATGCAGAGCGGCGAATTCAGCGGCTTCAATGTGCTGATTCATGAACTAGCGCATAAACTGGATATGGGCAATTCGATGGATATCGACGGTTTCCCTCCCTTGCCGCGAGAGATATCCGCCGTTGAATGGCATGCCAGTTTCTCCGCGGTATGGGAGGATCTTGCCGCTCGCCTGGCTCGCGGCCACGCCACACCGATCGATGATTACGCCGCCAGCCATCCCGGTGAATGCTTTGCCGTCTGCTGCGAGTACTTCTTCTGCGATCCGCAGACACTGGAAGGCGCCTATCCCGAGCTCTACCGGCTTCTCCAGCGTTATTTCAACCAGGACCCGCTGGCACGCTGGGCGGCCGAGCGCAGGCGGACTATGCTATAAACGCTTGATATCACCACCTTGCAAGGCACGGTGATGCCGGGCGAATCAGCATAAGCGATAAAATGAAAGGGAGCGTTTGAATGAGCATTACGGCCTTCTGGCATGAAATAACGACCATCTTTTCGCCAATGACCTGGCTGCTGGTGCTTGGCATCATCGTCCTGCTGGGCCTGCATCTGGCGGCGTACATCCACGGTTATCAGCTGCTTGCCTACCGCAGCTACATCGCCATTGTCCTGTCGCTGCTACTCGGTGCTTCCGCCTTCTGGTGGCTACCGTTAATGGCCAATTCCCACCTGGCTTATATCAATGGCCTGTGGGGCTGGGTCAGCTTGAGCGTCAGCGCCCTCGTAATCGCCCTCGTCGGCTTCCTCTACTTTCATCCCTTCTGTTTTCTGGTGCGCGAAGCGGGCAAGTGAGCAGAACCGAAAGCATATCTCACGACCTGTCGGTAAGGATTACCCATGAAGTTCAAGACATGGCTGCTATTTCCTCTATTCGGTTCTCTGCTGACCGGATGCGCGGGCATACCCGACGGGGCTCGAGCCGTGAACGACTTCGAACTCGACCGCTACCTTGGCCAGTGGTACGAAATCGCCCGGCTGGATCACTCCTTCGAGCGCGATCTGGATTGCGTCACGGCAAGCTATAGTCTGCGCGACGACGATGTCATACGCGTGATCAATCGGGGCTATAACCTGGAAAAGCAGGAGTGGAACGAAGCCGAAGGCAAGGCCTATTTCATCGATAGCGAGAACGAGGGAAGGCTCAAGGTGAGCTTCTTCGGCCCCTTCTACGGCGGCTACAATGTGCTGGAACTGGATGATGGCTATCAATGGGCGTTGGTATCGGGTCCCAGCCGCGACTACCTGTGGATACTCTCCCGCACGCCCCGGCTCGACCCCAGTGTGGATAAACGTCTGCGCGAACAAGCTGCCCGGCTCGACTTCCCTGTCGAAGAGTTGATCGAAGTCGAACAGGGCGCAGCCTGCCCCGCACGAGACGATTAAAACTATAGAAATAAAACTATAGAAATAAAACTATAGAAATAAAACTATAGAAATAAAACTATAGAAACCCCATCAAGCCGCCAGGAGAAACCATGGCCCACCGCATTGCAGTTATTGCCGGCGACGGTATCGGCACCGAAGTCATGCCCGAAGGGCTGCGCGCCCTGAAAGCCGCCGCCAAGCGCTTCGCCATCGACCTCGATATCCAGACCTTCGCGTTCGGCAGCTGTGACTACTATCTCGAGCACGGAAAAATGCTGCCCGACGACTGGTTCGACCAGCTCAAGGATTTCGATGCGCTGTTCTACGGCGCGGTGGGCTGGCCTGCAAAAGTGCCGGACCATATTTCCCTGTGGGGCTCTCTGCTGCAGTTTCGCCGCCGGTTCGACCAGTACATCAACCTGCGCCCCTGTAAATTGATGCCCGGTATCCAAAGCCCACTGGCCGGTCGCGAACCGGGGGACATCGACTTCTATGTGGTACGCGAGAACACCGAAGGCGAATACTCCAGCGTCGGCGGCAAGATGTTCGAGGGCACCGACCGGGAAGTGGTGATCCAGGAAACGGTGATGACGCGCACCGGCGTCGACCGCGTGCTCAAGTACGCCTTCGACCTGGCCCAGACCCGCTCACGGAAAAAGCTCACCTCGGCGACCAAGTCCAACGGCATCTCGATCACCATGCCCTACTGGGACGAACGCGTCGAGGCGATGGCCGAGGCCTACCCCGAGGTGTCTGTGGACAAGTTCCATATCGACATTCTCACCGCCAACTTCGTGCTTCACCCGGACTGGTTCGACGTGGTGGTGGGCAGCAATCTGTTCGGCGACATACTGTCGGATCTCGGTCCGGCCTGTACCGGCACCATCGGCATCGCCCCGTCCGCCAACATCAATCCGGAAGGCAAGTTTCCCAGCCTGTTCGAGCCGGTACACGGCAGCGCCCCGGATATTGCCGGCAAGGGCATTGCCAACCCCATCGGTCAGATCTGGTCAGGAGCGATGATGCTCGAGCATCTGGGTCATCAAGAGGCCGCCAATGCCTTGGTCGAGGCTATCGAGGCGGTACTGGCGGAGGGCAGTCCCAACGTGCTGACCCCGGATCTACGCGGCCAGGGCAATACCGCAAGCCTTGGCCGCGCCATCGCCGAACGCATCGAGGGCAAATGAGTGCATTTGGTGACATGTATCAATGACACTTGAGAACAAGGGCACGGAAGCGGACTAAAATTAATATGTTATAACCATATGAAAATGACTTGTCAGGAGCCGCCCATGTCCCGCCTCCCTCTTGTCTCCACTCGCTTGAGCCGCCGCCAACTACTGCGTCTAGGGATGGGAGCTGGGGCGGCAAGCCTACTGTCGCCCATAGCCCTTCACGCCACCACGATTTCTACCCGGGCTCGTATCGTCATCCTCGGTGGCGGTGCTGCCGGCATGGCCATGGCCAACCGCCTGGCGCGTCGGCTGGATGGTGCCCGCATCCTGCTGGTGGAGCCCCGCGAAATCCATCACTACCAGCCGGGCTGGACGCTGGTGGCCTGCGGGGCCTGGCAGCCTGAGCAGACCCTGCGGCCAAATGCCGATTTCGTGCCACGTGGCATCGAATGGAGCCGGCAGTCAGCCGTGGGAATTGATGCCGACAACCGCCGGGTGTCGCTGTCGGACGGCAGTATCGCCGAGTACGACTACCTGGTTGTCGCCACCGGGCTGCAACTCAACTACCACCTGATAGATGGCATGTCACCGGACCTGGTGGGAAATCACGGTATCGGCAGCGTCTATGCCGGACTGGAGAGCGCCGGCCGCACTCGCCAGGCCATTGACGAATGGATTGCCGAGGGCGGTGGCCGGGGCCTGTTCACGGCCCCGGCCACACCGGTGAAATGCGCCGGGGCGCCGATCAAGATGGCCTTCATCACCCTGTCACAAATCAGGAAGAGCGGCCACCGCGATGACTTCCAGCTCGACTACCTGACCCCGAGCCAGGCGATGTTCAGCCAACCCTGGGTCAATGCTTTTCTCAAGCAGCGTTTCGACGAAGAGGGAATCGAGCGCCGCCACCAGTACCAACTTTCGGCCATCGATCCGGGCGCCCGCCAAGCGGAGTTCACCTTCATCGGCTCGGCCGGCGACTTCAACACCCACCGCACGGGTCGTCAACCGGAACTCGGTCGTGAAGGCGAGATGACCGAAGTGATCGATTACCGCTTCATTCATGTGGTGCCGCCCATGAGCGCTCCGGACTTCATCCGCGAGAGCGGCCTGATCGCCAAGGATGGACTCTTCCGCGGCGAGTGGCTCGATACCGATATCCATACCCTTCAGCATAATCGCTACCCCGAGGTGTTCGGGATCGGTGACGTGATCGGCGCCCCGATCAACAAGACTGCAGCCAGCGTCAAGGCTCAGGCTCCCGTGGTCGAGGCCAACCTGGTGGCTCAGTTGCAGGGCTTGGCGCCAACCGCCCGCCACAACGGCTATACCTCCTGTCCGCTGATTACCGACATCGGCAAGGCGATGCTGGTGGAGTTCGGTTACGACAACGACATGGCCTTTCTACCCTCTTTCTCCTTCATCGACCCGAAAGAGGAGTCCTGGGTTGCCTGGGTACTGAAGGATTACCTGCTTCAGCCCGCCTACTACGCCATGCTCGAAGGGCTTGCCTGAGGAGACCCGGCCATGAATTTCTCGCTAACCAGCATCCTGGCGGTTCTCTCCCACGCGCTGCCCCCCTTCCTGCCGCTGATCCTCTCCCTTGTGGCAGCATTGCTGACGGTACAGCTGATCGCACGGCTGCGCGGCTACCGCACCGGGAGCCACCATTGCCGACCCGCTGGCGCAGCGGCCCTGCTGGCAGGCATCACATCGCTATGGTGGGTTCCGATGCTCTCCAGCTCCCGCCTGGAATTCGTGACCACAGCCACCGACTGGGCGGCACTGATTACGGTGGCACTCGGTATTGTCCTGGCCAGCTGGCTTTTCCTGCATCCACTGAGCTACCTCATAAGGCGCCCTCGCCATTCGAGAAGCGTCTCATGAAAAAGCGGCTCATGAAAAGGCCCCGCCGACACATACCTTGCGGTATCTCGGCGGGGCCTCGTCACTAGCGCAGGCCGGAGCGATTATCAGCCTGCCAGCTTGGCGGCGATCTTCGCTACGTGCTCCCCCTGGAAGGATGCGATCTTGAGTTCGCGATCATCGGGCTGGCGCGAACCGTCACCGCCGGCAATCGTCGCGGCGCCGTAGGGTGTGCCGCCGCTGACCTTGGAGATATCGAACTGCTCTTCCAGGCCGTAACCGATCGGCACGATCACCATGCCGTGATGAGCCAGTGTGGTCCAGGTCGAGGTGATGGTCATTTCGTCGCCACCACCAGTACCGGTGGACGTGAATACGCTGGCCACCTTGCCGCGCAGCGCTCCCTTGGCCCACAGGCCGCCGGTCTGGTCGAAGAAGGTACGCACCTGCCCGGCCATGTTGCCGAAGCGGGTCGGGGTGCCCACGATAATCGCATCGTAGTCCGCAAGCTCGGCGGGGGTGGCCTCGGGAACGCTCTCGTTGTGCTGGCCACCGGCTTGGGCGAACACCTCGGCATCCATGGTTTCGGGTACTCGCTTGACGGTTACCTCGACGCCTTGCACTTTCTTCGCACCCTCTGCCACCGCGTGCGCCATGGTATCGATATGTCCATACATGGAGTAATAAAGTACGAGTACCTTGGTCATGCATCTCTCCTTGTCTATGAGAAAAAGTCTGTGAAAAAGACTGTGAGAAAAAGCCTGTGTAATGGCTAATAAGATAGCGGAGGCTGCCGCAGATAA
Source organism: Halomonas sp. Bachu 37 (assembly GCF_039691755.1). Taxonomy (NCBI): domain Bacteria; kingdom Pseudomonadati; phylum Pseudomonadota; class Gammaproteobacteria; order Oceanospirillales; family Halomonadaceae; genus Halomonas; species Halomonas kashgarensis. The sequence continues at coordinate 1,783,607 of NZ_CP137552.1, forward strand.
AAGCGAATGTTTTCGTTTTCTGGAAGTGATTTACTCGATGGTTTCCTGCCGAGCAAGTTTTTCATTTCCGAACCAGCCATTTTCATCAGCTCGACGCTCTCTCTTGTCCCCCTGGCCCTCGCCGGTAATGGTAATGACTTTTCTCGAGGGAAATCACGTCATGCAAGTCATACAGCTATTGTCAGCTTTCATGCTTGAACGGTCCTTTTCCCGCGCCGTCTGCGCTACCTGTCGAACAGAGAACGGAAGATGCTGAGCGAGTGGCTGGACGCAACTCTAGAAGGTCGCGAGCCGACTTCACTTCAGGGTGAGTTGCCCTCCGGCCGCTACCGTTTCTACGGGCCGGGTATCGTGGAACTGCTGCCTGATACTATCGGCCCCCAGGGTCGGGCCTGTGTCTTCTCCGCTGCCATCCACGGCAATGAAACCGCTCCGGTAGAACTGGTCGGCGAACTGCTGGCTGGCGTGGAAGCGGGAACACTGCGGCTGGGAGCACCACTGCTGGTGATACTCGGCAACTTGCCCGCGCTGCGCCAGAGCTGCCGTTTCATCTCGACCAACCTCAACCGCCTGTTCCGCCGTGAGCTGGACGCCACAGGCGAGGAAGCGGATCGCGCCCGCGAACTGATGGCCGCGGTGGATGCCTTCTATGCCCGCCATGCATCGCTGGGGCGCCTGCATTACGACCTGCACACGGCTATTCGCGATAGCCGCTATCCGCGTTTCGTGGTGGAGCCCTATGCCGAGACCGCAATCGCCCACGAACAGTGGCGCTGGCTGGCGGCAGCCGGCATCCAGGCGGCGCTCCATCAGCATCAACATAGCTGGACGTTCTCCCACTACACCAAGCACTATCATGCCGCCCAGTCGTTTACTCTGGAGCTCGGCAAGGTGGCACCGTTCGGCGCCAATGACCTGGCCGCCCTGCAGCCCATGCTGGCGCTTCTGCAAGCGCTGGCGGAAGGGCGCGAACCGACATCGGCCCCGCTGTCAGAAATGCAGTTCTTTCGCGTCGAGTATGAGCTGATGCGCAGCTCGGAGGCATTTACCCTGTGCATCGCCGACGACACGCCCAATTTCACCGAATTTCCTCCCGGTGCCTGCCTGGCTCGAGACGCCGTACAGGGCGATTTCATCGTCGGCGAGACTCCGCTTCGGGTGGTCTTTCCCAACCCCAAGGTGGAATTGGGCGCACGAGCCGCCCTATTGGTCGCGCCCTCCTCCGTTCCGGATAACTAGATACGGCATTGACCGAACTCAGAGACAATACAACAACAATCAAGGCGACAAGATGCGTGTCAATTCCTTAAAATACGACCAAAGTCGAGCACGTGTTTTCCTCTCCAGGCCTCTGTCGCGACGGCTGGCCTGTTAGAATCGCCCCCTTTTCGCGCCAGCCACGCTCAATGCCCTGTTTACAACAACTGGGTCAACACGACACGTTGCTGGCAACCCTGCTTTGGAGCCAACGATATGGCCGCTACGCCTATCCCCCTTGAAGTGCGCAACATCAAGAAACGCTTCGGTGATACGGAAGTTCTCAAAGGGCTTTCCCTGCAAGCCAACAAAGGCGATGTGATTACGCTGATCGGCGCCTCCGGTTCTGGCAAGAGTACCTTTCTGCGCTGCATGAACCTGCTGGAACAGCCCGACGAAGGCGACCTGCTGGTGCATGGCGAGGAAATACGCTTCAAGATGACCCGTCACGGTCGCGAGCCGGCCGACTGGAAGCAGGTCGTACGCATGCGCGCCAAGCTTTCCATGGTCTTTCAGAGCTTCAACCTCTGGGCGCACATGACCCTGCTGGAGAACATCATCGAAGCACCGGTGCACGTACTCGGCACCCCCAAGAAGGAAGCCATCGCGCATGCCCGTGACCTGCTGGAGCGCGTCGGGCTGACCGCCAGGGCCGATGCCTACCCGGCGCAGATGTCCGGTGGCCAGCAGCAGCGCGGCGCCATTGCCCGTGCCCTGGCCATGAATCCGGAAGTCATGCTGTTCGATGAGCCCACCTCGGCACTCGACCCGGAGCTGGTGGGCGATGTGCTCAAGGTCATGCGCGATCTGGCCGACGAGGGGCGCACCATGGTGGTAGTCACCCATGAGATGGGCTTTGCCCGGGATGTGTCGAGCCAGGTCATCTACCTCCATCAGGGCGTGGTGGAAGAAGCCGGGCATCCCCAGGATATTCTCACCAACCCCCAGTCGCCGCGCCTGCAGCAGTTCCTGGCGCCCAAGTATTAACCCGGAGAGGCTTACCATGCTGGATCTGCAAGGTTATGGCCCGCGCCTGCTTGAAGGCGCCGGGGTGACCATTCAACTGGCCGTGCTGTCATTGATCCTGGCGCTGGCGCTGGGGCTGCTCACCGCCAGCGCCAAGATGTCACGCAGCTGGCTGCTGCACCGCGTCGCCACCTTCTACACCACGGTGATTCGCGGGGTGCCGGACCTGGTCCTGATGATGCTGCTGTTCTTCGGCGGCCAGATCGGCATCAACGCCATCACCGACATGCTCTATGACAACTACGGGCTCGATTACTACATCAACTTCAACGCCTTCGCCGCCGGCGTCATCACCATCGGTTTCATTTTCGGCGCTTATATGGGCGAGACCTTCCGGGGTGCCTTCATGGCGGTGGACAATGGCCAGATCGAAGCGGCCAAGGCCTACGGCATGAGCCCGTGGCTGGTGTTCCACCGCATCCGCTTTCCCTTGATGATGCGCCACGCCCTGCCGGGGTTATCCAACAACTGGATGGTCCTGCTCAAGACGACCGCGTTGGTGTCGGTCATCGGCCTGACCGACATGGTCCGGGTGGCGGCGGAAGCTTCCCGCGCCACTCACGAGCCGTTCGTATTCCTGATTCCCGTCGCCGCCGTCTACCTGTTGATCGCCAGCGTCTCGGAATGGATCTTCGCCCGCCTGCAAAAACACTACGACATCGGCTTCGGGGAGCACTGACATGGATATCGCCGCCTGGTTCGACGATCTTCTCGCCGGCAACCTCATCTTTACCGCCCAGACCCTGGGCTACTACTGGGAAGGCCTGGTCACCACCACCCAGCTGGTGTTTCTCTCGCTGGTGATAGGCCTGGTGATGGCCGTGCCGCTCGCGGTGCTGCGCGGCTCCCGGCACAAGTGGATCAGCCTGCCGATCTATGTCTATACCTACGTGTTTCGTGGGACGCCGCTGCTTATCCAGCTCTACATCATCTACTACGGCGTGGTATTCATCGACGGCATCCAGGAGTCGTTCCTGTGGCCCCTGCTGCGCGAGGCGTTCTACCCCGCCCTGATCGCCTTTACCCTCAACACCGCCGCCTATACCACCGAGATATTTCGTGGTGCCATCAAGTCCACCTCGAAAGGCGAAATCGAGGCCGCCCGTGCCTACGGCATGTCCCAGGGGCTGATGATGCGCCGTATCATCCTGCCCAGCGCCTTTCGCCGCGCCCTGCCGGCCTACGGTAACGAGGTGATCTTCATGTTGCATGCCAGCGCCATCGCCAGCGTGGTCACGCTGATGGACCTCACCGGGGCGGCACGCTTTGTCTACGCCCGTTACTACGCGCCATTCGAAGCCTTCCTGTTCGTTGCCGCGCTGTATCTGTGCCTGACATTCGCGATTCTGTTTTTCTTTCGTTTTCTGGAGAAGAAACTGCTGGCTCACCTTCGGCCGCAGAGCTGATACACGGGCTTGCGTCAAACAAGCGTTGGTTCAGGTTTCGACTAACGCTTTTCGTCGCCCCCAACCTGGGTTAGGTTAAAGGCGATCACCGAAAGGTGAAATTCCATAACAGGAGTCAAATAATGAAGAAGCTGTTGACCGTTTCCCTCCTTGGCCTTGCCGTCGCCGCCGCTTCCTCCGCCCAGGCGCGTGACTACGATCATGTCCGTATCGGCGTGGATGTGCCCTACGAGCCGATGGAATACCGCACTCCCGAGGGTGAGCTGACGGGTTTCGATATCGAACTGGGCAATGAATTGTGCGAGCGCATCGACGTCACCTGCGAGTGGATCGAGCAAGAGTGGGACGGTATCATTCCGGGGCTGATGTCGCGCAACTACGACGCCATCATGTCCTCCATGACCATCAACGACGAACGGCGCCAGACCGTGCTGTTCTCCGATCCCTACTTCACGCCGCCCTCCGCCTGGTTCGCCCCGTCGTCAAGCGAGCTGGAAGAGACCACCGAAGAGAGCCTGGAAGGCAAGACCATCGGCGTCCAGCGTGGCACCCTTCAGGATAACTACGTCACCGACATGTACGGCAGCGTCGCCGACATCAGCCGCTACTCCACCGCTGACGACATGGTGCTGGACATGGAAGCCGAGCGCCTGGACATCCTGTTCCTCGACTATCCGGTGGGCAAGGCCACGCTGCTGGACAGCGACAACCGCGATTACCGGGTCGTTGGCGAGACGATTACCGAGCCCAAGAAGTACTTCGGTGACGGTTTCGGCATTGCTTTCCGCAAGCGCGATGAAGCCTTGGCCGATCGTTTCAACGACGCCCTGGCCGAAGTTCAGCAGGACGGCACCTACGATGAAATCTACAATCGCTACTTCTCCGAGTCCAAGAAGAACGCGGAATAAGCGGTTGGATTGAATGTGATGCGCGTTATGCGTTTCGTGTAACGCGCCTGAAGACATCACCGCACATGAAAGCGTCCGGCCCAGGCCGGACGCTTTTTCGTGTATCGTCTGTTTCCTGTGACGGCCGCAGCGTTTCGTTTGGTCAAGCTAGCGTTATACCCCTCAATCGGTACAGAATGTCTGCCCCGCTTGGCTACCATCGCTACAATCCGGAGGTAACGATGCCCACTCCCGCCCTGCTTCCGCCGCGCCCGATTGCGCCCTCCTCGAGCTGGACGGGGTGGGGCCAGTGGCTGGCGCTGGTCACCATGACGATGGATCACCTGACCCGTTACGTCTTGCCGGCGAGCTGGGAGCTGGGGTGGGCGGGCGCCTCCATCGGCCGCATTGCCTTTCCGCTGTTTGCCGCTATGGTGGCCTGGCATGGGCTGTTCAATACCCGCAACCCGCTACGCTACGCGCGCCGTATCCTGATCATCGGCCTGGTCGCCCAGTTGCCCTACATGATGATGCCGCGTGCGACAGACATGCTTATTCTCAATGTCTGTTTCACCCTTGCCAGCGGTCTCGCCGGCGGCGTCTGGCTGCGCAACCAGTGGCTCGACTATCGCCAGGGCCAGCTTTCCGCGCTGCGCCTGGCCGTCACTAGCGTCATCATGCTGACGGCTTGGTACTGGCTGGGCTTGTGGGTCGAATATGGGCACAACGGCTTGCTGCTGATTCCACTTTACATGCTGGCCATGCACCATCTGAGTCGGGTCGGCGAGACATTTTCCGCTCGGCTCATCGCGGCGGCCTGGGCCCTGCCGGCTCTGCTGATCGCCGGGCGGATGAATGCCTCGGACATGGCCAAATCCTTCACCGTGGCGACATGCCTGGCGGTACTGCTGCTTGCCGCCGGGGCGGCACAGCGCGTACCCCGGGTACGCCCCGGCATGCCCCGGCGCCTGTGGCTGGCCTGGTATCCCGGCCACTTCGCCTTGCTCGCCCTATGGGTATGGGCCAGCGGGCAGCTTCTTTGAAGCGCACCATAATCATTATCGGCACGATACGACCGATGCCGAGTCAGCCGTAAGGAAAGTACAGCTATGAATCCAACCGCCATGACCTACACCGCATTGTTTCTCGCTATTTTCCTGGAGGTTGTGGCCACCACCTTCCTGCACAAGTCGCAGCAGTTCACCCAGTTGTTGCCCAGTGTCATTACGGTGGTCGGCTACGCGTGTTCCTTCTATCTGCTCACTATCGTGATGAAAAGCATGCCGGTGGGGATTGTCTACGCCATCTGGGGCGGCCTCGGCGTGGTGCTGATCGGGCTTGCTGGTGTCGTGGTACTCGATCAGAAACTGGATGCCGCCGCCTGGGTCGGCATGGGATTCATCGTTACCGGCGTTCTGATCGTGAATCTATTTTCCGCTTCGACTCACTCCTGAGGCAACGACGGGCGCATCTCGGGCTGGTAACGGCAGAAGCGGGCGCGCCCCTGGGTCTTGGCCTGATACATGGCGATGTCGGCCTGCTTCAAGGCCTCTTCATGGTCGTCCATTTCCGCCTCGAGGCAGGTATAGCCCACGCTCGGCGTGACATCCATCCAGTGGCTTTCCAGCCGATAAGGCGCCTTGAGGACATTGAGAACCTCCTCGACACGCGCCTCGGCTGCGGATTCCATCTCCACCTCAGGCGCTTCCAGCGAGGCCAGCATCACGAACTCATCACCGCTTAGGCGCGCCGCCATATCCCCCTCTGCAAGACAGCTCTCCAGTCGCCTGGCAACCTGCACCAGCAGATCGTCTCCCGCCGCATGCCCCAGGGTATCGTTGATCAACTTGAAGCGGTCCATGTCGAGAAACATCAGCAGCCCTGGCAGTTGCCTTTCTCGCGAGGGCTGCAGACGTGCCTGCAACCGCTCGATGAACAGACGGCGGTTGGGCAGGTCGGTCAAGGGATCGTAATGCGCCTGGCGATGAATGATCGCCTCGGCCCGCTTGCGTTCGGTGCAATCCTCGATGATCGCCACGCCCCCGATGATGTCACCGTGGGTACCGCGTACGCCATTGAAGAAAGCGCGCACCGGCGTGCCCTCTCTGGCACCTGGCAAGCAGTAGGTGCCTTCGTAATAACCGCTGCCTCGCTGCAGAGAGTCGCTTACCGCCGCTATCACATGTCCGTCGATGGAGGGTTTCAGCAAGTTGTATCCCACCAGTTGGGCCTTGCTTACCTTGAGTATATCCAGCAGCTTTTCATTGCAGTCGCTGAGTATCCCCGTCTGGGTGTAATGCAGCACGCCCAGGGGCGAATGCTGAAAGATGGAACGGTAGCGGCTTTCGCTTTCCAGCAGTTGCGCCTCGCGTGACGCCATTGTCACGCGCAGGGCAATGTTGTCGCGGATGATGCAACTCAGGCGACGACTCGAGACCAGCACCAGCCCCAGGAAAAGCGCCACCAGCATCCCCAGCAGTATCGAAAGCGGCGAGCCCAGGCGCAAAAACTGCACCATGAGCGGCAACAGAATCGGCAGCACGAAGCTCAATGCCACCCACCACACCGAGGAGAGCGTGGTGACACCGCCCGCCGCGATGCCGGCCAGCACAATGGTCAAGGCCGCCATTTCGCCGTCATGCTCCGCCGCAAACAGTAACAGCCCCGCCGCACCCCATATGACTCCCGAGACGCAGGATGCCAGGCTGAAACGCCATAACCATCGCCGCTGCTGCTGTCGAATGGCGGGTAGACGATAAAAACGGTACGCCAGGCCGAGCCTGACACATGAGATGGTCAGGATGGCGACGAGCCAACCCACCAGCACGACGGAATCCATGACCGGCCACATGGCAGCCACCAGCAGTAGACTGGCCAGCACGCTGGCCAGCACCGGCTGCCAGAGCTGGTCGTAGAGCAGGCGTACCTGCTCGCTACGCAACTGTTTCTGATTGGCGTAGTGATCGCGAGAGTATCCGCTACGCAGCGGTGAGAACGAGGGTGAATAGGAATGGTCCGCCATGAAGCCGCCTGTCCAGCGCCGGATAGAAACCGGTCTTGTTTATAGCCGTGTGCGTTTTATAGCCGAATTTACGCTAATTATTCTCTGCCGAACAGCCAAAGCCCGCCAAGATGGCGGGCTGGATTCATGGCAGAACGGCAACGACCTTGCTGGCGACTGGCTGGGTACTGTCCTTATTCGAAACTGAAGGTGGGGGCCGGCGAACCGGGAAGCAGCTCGGCGCAAGACTTCACGCTCGCCAGCAGCTCGTCATGGGTGGCGGCGACCAGATTGACGTGGCCCAGCTTGCGTCCGGGTCTCTCGCTCTTGTCGTAGCGGTGCAGGTGCGCCTGGGGCAGCGCCAGCAGCGCGGTGATATCGCCTTCGCGACCGATTACGTTGACCATGCAGGTGGGCGCCAGCGCGGTGGTCTCACCCAAGGGCAGCCCCTGGATGGCGCGCAGATGATTCTCGAACTGGCTGGTAACCGCTCCGTCCATGGTCCAGTGGCCGGAGTTATGGACTCGTGGTGCCATTTCGTTGGCCAGCAGGTCTCCCTCGCGGGTCTGGAACAGCTCCAGAGCCAGCACACCAACGTAGTCCAGCTCATCCAGCAGCGCCCGGATGTAGCCGTCGGCGGTCTGCTGTACGGCAGCATCGAGGTCGGGCATCGGCGCCAGGGAGTAGCGCAGAATGCCATCGACATGCACGTTTTCCGCCATCGGATAGAAGACGACCTGGCCATCGCGCCCGCGCACGGCGATGATCGACACTTCACGCACGAAATCGACGAACGCCTCCACGATAAGCTGCGAGTGGCCAATGGAGTTCCAAGACTCGAGCGCCTGCTCGGGCTGCTTCAAAACCGCCTGACCCTTGCCGTCGTAGCCCTCGGTGACCGACTTGGCCACCACAGGGCAGCCCAGTTCGCGGGCGGCCGCCTCCAGCTGCTCGGCGCTCTCCACCACGCGGTAGGCGGGGGTGGGAATGCCCAGCCGATCGAACAGCGCTTTCTCCTCCACCCGGTTCTGGCATACCGCAATGGCGCGGCTGCCCGGATAGACCGGCTTTTGCGCCTCGATTTCGCGCACCAACTCCACCGGCAGATGCTCGAATTCGTAGGTCACCAGGTCGACCTTTGCGAGAAATTCGTCCAGGTGCTGGTTATTCGGGTCGACGATCACCTCACCGATGCCCGCGCTGGGGTTACCGGTGGTATCGAGGAAGGTGAACCGATTACCCAGAGGATACCCGGCCAGAGCCAACATGCGGCCGAGCTGGCCGGCACCCAGTACACCGATATTCATCATGCGCTCCTTCATTGCACGTCAGGCTCGGGACGAGGATCGGGGTTATCCAGCACATTACGGGTCTGCTCGTCGCGAAAGGCTTCCACGGCCTGGCGTACGCTGGCATCCTGCAGTGCCACGATCTGCGCCGCCAGCAAGCCCGCATTGGTCGCCCCCGCCTTGCCGATGGCCAGGGTGCCCACCGCAATGCCGCCCGGCATCTGGGCGATGGAAAGCAGTGAATCCAGCCCCTTGAGCGCCTTGGATTCCACCGGCACGCCCAGCACGGGAAGCGCCGTCTGGGACGCCACCATGCCAGGCAGATGCGCGGCACCACCGGCACCGGCGACGATCACCTGCAGCCCGCGAGCCGCCGCCCCCTTGGCGTAGTCGAACAGCAGATCCGGCGTGCGATGGGCGGAGACCACACGGGTTTCACAGGCCACACCCAGTCGCTCGAGCATGGTCACGGCATGCTCCATTACCGGCCAGTCGGACTTCGAGCCCATGATCACGCCCACCTTGGGCGAGCTGTTCGACGACATAGGAAAACTCCTCGGCCAAGCGGCCCTTTGATTACTGTAATTGACACCGGCACTGACGGCGAAAATACTCCAAACAGGAAGCCGCATAGTCTACCAGAGCCGGCTGTTGGCGGGGCGTTTGCGCCGACAATGAAATTTTCATCAAAGGAGGATTGAAAAGGCGCGGCATTTGACGGCATGCTGTGCATGTCGAAATTGCCCACTGGAGCACCATGAGTACGGCACACGCATTCGCTAGCGCGGAATTGGCAGACCCTCCGCGAAGCAGCCCTGACCTCGATGTCAGGGAATTGGAAAAACGCACACGCTTGATGCGTATCATTACACGGCTTATCGCCGTCTCCGAGCTGGGAAGCCGGGAAATCGCCAGACGTGCGGGGTTACCCGTGCAGAAGATCAGCGATCTGCTCTCCGGCCGGCTGGAACACTTGAGTGTCGATGAGCTATTGCTGCTGCATCGCGCCATCGACCCGGAGCTGACGCCGCCATAGCATCAGCCCACAGCGCCTCGCTTTGCGAGGCGTTTTTATTTGGGTCACCACACGTTAGCGTGACACTGTCTTGCGGGAGGCCTGCAGCCTCCCGCTAAACCCTGCTGAACCTACTCTAGCCTGCCAGCGCCTCCAGCGAGCGCTCGATCACGCTCAACCCTTCTTCCAGCACGTCGGACGGTGCGGTAATCGGCACCAGCACGCGAATGGTATTGCCGTAGAAACCGCAGGAGAGCAGGATCAAGCCTTGCTCGCGGGCCTTGGCGCATAGCGCCTGAGCCAAGGCGGGGTCCGGCTTGCCGTCGGTATCGAGCAGCTCGAAGGCCGCCATGGCACCCAGGTTGCGCGGATGGCTCACCGCCGCGAAGCGCTGCTCCCAAGTGGCGAAACGCTCGGCCAGTAAACGCCCCATCTGCTCGCTACGCGCCAGAATGTTCTCTTCCTCGATGGCATCCAGCACGGCCAGCGCCGCGGCACAGGCGAGCGGGTTGCCGCTGTAGGTGCCCCCCAGGGAGCCGGGGCCGGAGGCGTCCATAACCTCGGCGGTACCCACCACCGCGGAGAGCGGCATGCCGTTGGCCAGCGACTTGGCCGTGGTCAGCATATCGGCCTCGATGCCGCTGTGTTCGAGTGCGAACAGCTTGCCGGTACGGGCAAAGCCCGACTGCACCTCGTCGACGATCAACAGGATGCCGTGGCGGTCACAAAGCTCACGCAACGCCCTGAGGTAGCCGGGCGAGGCGATGTAGAATCCGCCTTCCCCCTGCACCGGCTCGATGACGATAGCCGCCACCCGGTGGGCCGGGATATCGGTCTTGAAGAGTTTCTCCAGCGCGGCCAGAGCCATCCCGTCACTGATCCCGTGCAGCGGATTGGGATAGGGCGCGCGATAGACGTCCCCCGGCATGGGGCCGAAATCATTCTTGTAGGGCAGCACCTTGCCGGTCATGGCCAGGGTCAGCATGGTGCGGCCGTGGAAGGCGCCGTCGAAGGTAATGACACCTGAACGGCCGGTGGCGGCACGGGCGATCTTGACGGCGTTTTCCAGTGCCTCGGCACCGGTATTGACCAGCATCGCCTTGCGCTGCGGACCCTTGACCGGCGCTTTCTCGCACAACCGCTGGCATAGCTGCACATAGGGCGCATAGGAAATCACCGCCGAGCAGGTGTGCATGACACGCTCGAGCTGATCCTGCACGGCCTTGACGATTTTGGGGTGACGATGTCCCAGGTTGAGCACACCGATACCGCCGGCGAAGTCGATCCAGCGACGGCCATCCTCGTCCCATAGTTCGGCATTTTCGGCGCGGGCCACGAACTGTTCGGTGGGCGTGGCGGCACCGTTGGCCACAAAGCGCTTCTTGAGTTCATTCAGTTCGGCATTGGAGAGCTTGCTGGTCATGAAGAGATCCTTGCTGATAACACGGGAGAATAGAGCGGCGGAATCAGAGACCGCCCACGCAGACGTACTTGAGCTCGGTGAACTCCTCGAGACCGTGGTGCGAGCCCTCGCGCCCGAGGCCGGACTCCTTGACGCCACCGAAGGGCGCAAGTTCGGTGGAGATCAGGCCTTCATTGACCCCGACCATGCCGTACTCCAGGCCTTCCATGACACGCCAGATACGGCGGTAATCGCGGGCATAGAAGTAGGCGGCCAAGCCGAAGGGGGTATCGTTGGCCATAGCGATCGCTTCCTCCTCGTCGCGGAAACGAAACACCGGGGCCAGGGGGCCGAAGGTCTCTTCCCGGGCTACGCACATCTCGGTGGTGGCGTCGGCGATCACGGTGGGCGCAAAGAAGTTCTCCCCCTGGGCGTGGCGGTGGCCACCGCACAACAGGCGCCCGCCCCTGGCCACGGCGTCATCCACGTGGCGCTGTACCTTGTCGACGGCCGCCTGGTTGATCAGCGGGCCAATCGTCGTTCCCGGCTCACGACCGTCGCCCACTTGCAGCGCAGCCACGCGCTCTGCCAACGCTTCGACAAAGGCATCGTAGATACCCTCCTGGACCAGGAAGCGGTTGGTGCAGACACAGGTCTGGCCGGCATTGCGATACTTGGAAGCGATGGCACCGGACACGGCGGCGTCCAGGTCCGCATCGTCGAAGACGATGAAAGGGGCATTGCCGCCCAGCTCCATGGATGCTTTCTTGACGGTACCGGCACACTGGGCCAGCAGCGTCTTGCCGACAGGCGTGGAGCCGGTAAAGGAAACCTTGCGCACCCGCGGGTCCGTGGTCAGTACCTCGCCCACGGCGGCGGGCTTGGCGGCGGTAACGACGTTGATCACCCCTTCCGGGAAACCGACCTCAAGCGCCATTCTGGCGAGAGCCAGAGCGGTAAGCGGCGTCGCTTCAGCCGGCTTGATCACCACCGTGCAGCCCGCGGCGATAGCCGGGGCGCACTTGCGGGTAATCATCGCCATGGGGAAGTTCCACGGCGTGATAGCTGCCACCACGCCCACCGGCTCGCGCAGTACCAACATGCGCTTGTCGGCTGCATGAACGGGCAGCGTCTCGCCGGCCATGCGCTTGGCCCCCTCGGCGAAGAACTCGATGAAGCTGGCCCCATAGACCACTTCCCCGCGCGATTCGGCCAGCGGCTTGCCCTGCTCCAGCGTCATCAGCTCGGCCAGTGCTTCGGCATCTTTCTGAATACGTTCGAACCAGGCGCGCAGCAGGGCGGCGCGCTTCTTGACCGTCACACGCTTCCAGGCGGCACCGGCCGCATCGGCGGCGCTCACCGCTTCACGCGCTTGCTCCGCGTTCAGGTCCGCCACCTGGGCCAGCGTCTCTCCCGTGGCCGGGTTGGTCACGGCAAAACGGGCATCGCCCGTGTGCCAACGCCCTCCCACCAGGGCAGCGGCGGTACCATCGATCAACAGCGAGTCGATTAACGTCATGGGGAATCTCCCTTATTGGTATCGTCCGGCACGCTAGCAGCAAGTGACTCTGGGGAGCTATGGACCAATCTCCCGACGAAGTGGACCAATCATTTTCCTCTGGGCATAATCGCCGTTCCATCGTCACGCCGGGCGCTATCCGTCATGCCTTCCACCGCATCGCTGACCCCACTGCTGGAACGCTTTCACCTACAGCCCGAGCGCCTGGGCAAGAGCGTGCGCATCGAGCAAGCCCTGCGTCTGGCGATCCTGCATGACTGGCCGGACGGCAGCAGGCTACCGGCACATCGCACGCTATGCCGCAGGCTTGGCGTGGCTCGCGATACCCTGGCCCAGGCCGTTCGCCGCCTCGGTGAAGAGGGGTATGTCATCACCGGGCAAGGCCAAGGCACCTGGACCCGCCGCCCCGCCACGCCTCGCTTGCCTACTGAAAGCACTCCGCGACTCTCTTCGCGGGCCGAAGCGCTTCTGCAGGCTCCCAGCGCCAGCGCCATCCAGAGCGGCGCCTTCATGCCCGGCATCCCCGATATCACCCAGTTCCCCATGGCCAAGTGGCGGGAGCTGTACGCCAGCGTCACCGTGCCGCGCAATGCACTGCTGCTCTCCTATTCGGGTGGCGGCTACGGCCCGCTCAAGCGGGCGATCCGCGATCTTCTCTGGCGCTGGCGCCGCCTGGCCTGCGATACGGATCAGATCATCATCACCGATGGCACCCACAACGGCATCGAGCTGTGTGCCCTGGCGTTGACCGACGTGGGCGATCGCATCCTGATGGAGTCGCCCTGCTACTGGGGCGCACGCAATATCTTCACCGCCGTGGGGGCAACGGTGGAAGCCGTTGCCTGGTCGCCGCAAACGGGGCATGCACCGCGCCGCTCGGCGCAGCCCGTGCAACTGGCCTATTTCACCGGTTCGCATCACTACCCGCTGAGCATGCCGACGTCCCGGACGCACCGGCAGATGCTTTGCGATCACGTGCGACCCGATTTCGTGCTGGAAGACGATTACGAGTTCAACGGCCAGGATGGGGATAGCCTGATGTTCGACGGCCACTCGAATCGCCACTTGCTGGTGGGCTCTTTTTCCAAGCTGATGTTTCCCGGACTGCGTCTGGGTTACCTGGTGGCGCCCCATGCGCTGGTGGAGCCGCTCAGCCAGCTGCGCAGCGAAGTCTTTCGCGAAGGACGTCTGCTGGACCAGGCCGCGCTTGCCCAGTTCATTGCCGAAGGCGAGCTGGACACCTGGTATCGTCGGATTCAGCGCGACTACCTGGCACGCCAGCAGGTCATGCATGATCAGTTGGTGCAGGTCCCCGGGGTGGTTCACGTCTCACCACCGAGTCACTCGATCAGCCTCTGTGTGCAGTTCGCCCCTGGGGTGGATGACCGGCGTGTCGCCCGCAAGCTGCTGAAAGCGCACCTGATTACGCGTCCTCTGAGCCCGGTCTGTGCCGCTGATGACCATCGCAGCGGGTTGATCCTGGGCATCGGCATGCTGTCGGGACTTACCCTCGTCGCGGAAGCCAGGCGTTTACGCCAGACCCTGACGTGTCTTCTTTCAAGCAATGGCTGATCTTTCTACGTCTCGGGTCATCGTCTTATCGCAGCTGTCACGGCCGTTTCCCCCCGCTCCGCCCAGCGTGGAGCTCAGACAGCAAAGCGACTCGTCCCTATTGGTCCAATCCGAAGTGAGCATTGGTCCATTGCTCAATAACCAGATATTGCTAGCGTGGCCGTGTTGCCCAAGCGGGACACCAGCTGCCGCTAGCGCGACCGGCCAGTGCCGGGTTCGGGCGACACAGGGAAACTGAAAGACGGGAAAAACATTCACTAGCTGACATCAAAAAAGACTCGCAAGAATGTAGCAGCCTGCGGAAATCGTTAACCGACGATTCGACCCACTGTCGAGGCAACCTCGGCACAAGGCGCAGAATAACCAACTATAAACTCCAACTGCATCGCAAAGAGGTCTCATGAAGCTTTCAACTGTCGTCAAAAGCACCTTGGCCGGTTCTGTTGCCACTGTCCTGGTCGCAAGCCAACTGGCCTATGCCGATAACGTGCGTCTGAGGATGCACACCTTCTACGGCACGGAAGTCGATGAAATTGCTGCCGACCTGCGCGACCGGGTCAGCGAAGCCAGCGATGGCTCCATCCGTATCCAGTTCTTCCGTGGTGGTGAGCTCGTCAACAGCGACCAATTCGTCGATGCGGTGGCAAGGGGCACAATCGATATCGCCCATGGGGTCGGCAGCTACTGGCCGGGGCAGGTCGGAATCGGCACCATCGAAGCCGGGCTGCCTGGCGCCTGGGTCACAGCAGAGGAAGCACGCGATGTGTTTGCCAACCAGGGCCTTGATGACTTGATTGCAGAAGCCTACGAGGAGAAGGGAGTCAAGTTGATCGGTCGCGGTTATGGCAGCGACTACGGCCTGCTGACCCGCGAACCCGTGGCCAACCTGGAAGATTTGAGCAGCATGCGCATTCGTGCCACCAGCTCGATTGCCACCGTGCTGGAAAAGTTTGATGTCCCGACGGTCTTCCTGCCCGGTGAAGAATTATATGTCGCGCTTTCCACGGGGGTTATCGACGGCGCTGTCTACGGCGGCCCCGTGGAGTACGAGCAGCTCAAGCTCCACGAAGTAGCCAAGCACTATACCAATATCAACCTGCTCAACCCGGGCTGGATAGAAACCGCCCTGATCAACCCCAACACCTGGGAGCGGATGTCCGCGGAACAGCAGGAGATCCTGACGACCGAGATCGACCGCTATCTCGAGGACGTTCACAACTGGCTGGAGGAAGGCAACCAACGCCTCATCGACGAAGGGGAGCTGTTCGAGTTCGCCACCCTGCCGGAAGAGGATTCCCGTCGTCTGGCTGAAGCCGCCCTGCCCATCTGGAAGGAAGAGGCCGAAAAATCCGAGCGTAACGCCCAGGCTATCGAGATCCTGATCGACAACGCAACCAAACAGGGGCGCCTGAGTGAGTAAGATCACCCGCTATCTTAGGGTGCAGGATAGCCTTTCCGACTGGGTCGGGAGGGCTACTTCCTGGCTGACGCTAGCCATCATCGGGATACTGCTCTACGAAGTCGTCGCACGCTATCTCCTCAATGCTCCCACTATCTGGGGGCATGAGCTGTCGACCATGTTCTTCGGTGCAATGAGCATCCTGGCAGGTAGCTACACCCTTCGTCATCAAGGCCATGTTCGCAGCGACGTCATCTACCGTTTGTTACCCGGCAGAGCCCAAGGCTTCTGCGATGTGGTGATCTACGTGCTCGCCCTGGTGGTCTTGACGGTCGTCTTTCTGATGGCGGTGGAATTCGCCTATAACGCCTGGCGCATCGACGAATTCTCCAACCGCAGCGTCTGGCGCCCACCGCTCTGGCCGATCAAGGCCACTATTCCGCTGGCCGTCGGCCTATTGATTCTGCAGTGCCTAGCCGAGCTCTTTCGAGCGGCCTTACGACTGGCTGGATTCACCTATGACGATCCACGTGAAGACCAGGACTGACCCACGTCAGCCAAGGCTTTGACCAGTCTTACAACGCTCGCTTCACGCTAACATCGATAATAAGGGCTTCTTTATGGCTGAGCTTGAGCCACTGACAATCACCGCTATCATGTTTCTTTCCATGCTGGTGCTCATGGCGATGGGGTCCCCTCTCGCCTTGGCCTTGATGATTTCCGGTATGGGAAGCGCCTACCTGATGTTCGGTCCCGGCGGCCTGGATCTGCTGCTGGCTTCCGCCTATAGCGCCATGGACAACTTTCTCCTCGTCTCCTTGCCGCTGTTCATCTTCATGGGGCTGGTTCTCGAACGTTCGGGAATTACCGATGACCTCTTCGAGATGATTCACAAGTTGATGGGGAGTACCCCCGGTGGCCTCGGCGTGGGCACCGTGCTGATCTGCGCCTTGATTGCCGCCATGGCGGGCGTTTCCGGCGCGGCAACGGTCAGCCTTGGCATCATCGCCCTACCGGCCATGCTCAAGCGCGGGTATCACAAGCGGCTGGCCACCGGCACCATCATGGCCGGCGGCGCCCTGGGATTTCTGATTCCCCCCAGCGTGCTGATGATCGTCTATGCATTTCTGGCGCGGGAATCGGTGGGCAAGCTGTTCGCCGCGGGCCTTGTGCCTGGGCTCATGCTGGCCGGCATTTACATCGTCTATATCCTGATCCGCTGTCGACTCAACCCTGAGCTTGGCCCCGCCGCCTCCCAGGAGAAGCCGTTCACGACCCGGGAAAAACTCCAGTCGCTTCGCTATATCGTTGCGCCGGGCTTGCTGGTGGTGACGGTTCTCGGTTGCATCATCGGCGGTATTACCTCCCCCTCCGAGGCGTCTGCGGTTGGTGCCGCAGGGGCGCTGCTGATTACCGCCATGCGCGGCAAGCTGCGCTGGGGGCTACTGCGCTACGTGATGCTCAATACCACCAAGATCACGGGTATGTTGATCTGGATCGCCATTGCCGCGGTGTTCTTCAGCCGGATCTACATGGGGCTCGGCGCCGGGATGATGATCAGTGACATGATCGATGATTTCTCGCTTTCGCCCTACACCATCATCATCTTCATGCTGGTCAGTTTCTTTCTGCTGGGCATGTTCCTTGATGACTTCGCCATCCTGTTCATCACGGTTCCGCTATATATCCCCATCGTGCGTGACCTGGGCTTCGATACCACCTGGTTTGCGGTGCTGTTCATTCTCAGCATGCAGTCCGCCTACCTGACGCCGCCTTTCGGCTACAACTTGTTCTACATGCGTTCGGTAGCGCCGAAATCCATCACGATCGTGGATATCTATCGCTCAGCGCTACCCTTCGTGGGGCTACAGATTTTCGGCCTGATCCTGGTTGTGATATTCCCCAGTATCGCTCTATGGTTGCCGAACCTGCTGTTCTAGTACCCACTGAGGGTTCGCGTCACCTTGGCTCGCCCCTCTTCGGAGGGGTTTTTTACTGCTCATGGTGAGTCAACCGTTCATCCAAGCAAGCCGGCGCCGCCTTGATACCGCTATCATTACCAGATCAAGCACAGGCGCCGGCACCCGGCACATCGCCTAGTCCTCGCGTTGCTCCAGGGCTTCGGCGGCCTGAATTGCCTCCTTGCGCGAGGTATGTTCGGAGACGACGACCTCGTTTTCCGGCTGGGTCTCGTCAATTACCAGCCAGCCGGTGATCGTCTCCTTGAGATCACTGGCGTCGAAGGCGGGTTCGATACGGGCTTGTCTGGACATTGCGATCTCCTTCTCAAGCTGAACGGGTGGAACTGAACCAGTCATTAGAACTGGGCGTTACTGGGACCTTCCATGACTTCCTCACCCGCCGGTGGGCGGTTGAGCTCGCTACAAGCGCACCCGGCATGGATGCACTCCCTACCCGTGGGGTGCCCAGCGGCACAAGCCGTACAGCAGTAGGCGCGGCCTTCAGTGACCGCAGCCTGCTCGCTGGCGACTTCGTGCTCGCAGCCGGGGCAGGCGCAGACTCCCATGTCAGTCATAGTCGCTTCTCCCTGTGTTCGCCGCTGATGGCGTCTTCTTCAGCGTAGAAGACAAAGCTGCGGTAGGGAAAACCCCTGTGTTGACGAAGCCCGTTACTCCGGCTGATCCGTCACCGCGCCGGTGCTGGCGGAGCTGACCAGGCGCGCATACTTGGCGAGCACGCCACGAGTGTAGCGAGGGGCCGGCTGCTGCCAGGCCGCGCGACGGCGCTGCATCTCGTCATCGCTGATAGCGACATCGATCGTATCCGCCTCGGCGTCGATGGTGATGCTGTCACCGTCTTCCACCAGCGCCAGCGGGCCGCCCTCGAAGGCTTCCGGCGACACGTGGCCAACCACGAAACCGTGGCTGCCGCCCGAGAAGCGCCCATCGGTGATCAACGCCACGTCGTTACCCAAACCACGGCCCATAATGGCGGATGTAGGTGTGAGCATCTCGCGCATGCCGGGGCCACCCTTGGGACCTTCGTAGCGAATCACCACCACGTCCCCCGCCACCACGGTGCCATCGTTGATCCGCGCCTGGGCCTCCTCTTCCGAGCCGAACACCCGCGCCGAGCCGGAAAAGCGGGTTCCCTCCTTGCCGGTGATCTTCGCCACCGCGCCTTCCGGCGCCAGGTTGCCGTAGAGCATGCGCAGGTGGCTTTCCGCCTTGATCGGGTTGCCCAGCGGGGCGATGATCGGCGGATCGAGAGGATACGGCTCGACCTCGGCCAGATTCTCTTCCAGCGTTCTACCGGTGACGGTCAGGCAGTTGCCGTTGAGCAGGCCCGCGTCCAGCAGCATTTTCATCAGCGGCTGAATGCCGCCGATCGCCACCAGCTCGCTCATCATGTAGTGGCCGCTGGGACGCAGGTCGGCGAGTACCGGCACGCGCTTGCCGATCTCGGTGAAATCGGCGAGTGACAGTTCAACGCCGATGGTGCGCGCCATGCCGATAAGGTGCAGCACCGCGTTGGTGGAGCCGCCGAGGGCAATCACCACGGTGACGGCGTTCTCGAACGCCTCGCGGGTCATGATATCGGAGGGCTTGATATCGTCCGCCAGCAGCGCCAGTACCGCCTCGCCCGCAGCCTTGCAGTCGTCGCGCTTTTCCTGGGAAATGGCATTCTGCGCCGAACTGCCCGGCAGGCTCATGCCCAACGCTTCGATCGCCGAGGCCATGGTGTTGGCGGTGTACATGCCGCCGCAGGAGCCGGGACCGGGAATGGCGGTTTCCTCGATGTTCTTGAGTTCGATCAGATCCATGTCGCCGCGGGAGTGGGCACCCATGGCCTCGAACACCGAGACGATATCGGTATGGCCCTTGCCGGGCATGATCGTGCCGCCGTAGACGAATACGCTGGGGCGATTGAGGCGCGCCAGGCCCATCAGGCAACCTGGCATGTTCTTGTCGCAGCCGCCGATCGCCACCAGGCCATCGAACCCTTCGCAGCCGGCCACGGTTTCGATGGAATCGGCGATCACCTCCCGCGAGACCAGCGAGTACTTCATGCCTTCGGTGCCGTTGGCGATGCCGTCGGAAATGGTGATGGTATTGAAGATCACGCCCTTGCCGCCCGCCGCGTCAGCGCCGTCGCGGGCAAGTTCGGCCAGCTCGCCAATATGGCTATTGCACGGCGTCACCATGCTCCAGGTGGAGGCAATACCCACCTGGGGCTTGTGGAAATCATCGTCGTTGAAGCCCACGGCGCGCAGCATAGCGCGGCTGGCTGCTTTACCGGGGCCATCCACTACCGGGGCGGAGTGGCGGCGGCGTGGATCTACGGGTGTATCGGACATGGAAGGCAACTCTCTATTGGGTTCACGGTATCCGCACAGCTTGGCGACATATGTCGCAACCCGCAAGACGAGCAACTTGTGGCACTATTACCGCCCACCGCCACCGCCGTGAAGGAACCTCGCCGCATGTCTGCCAACTCACTGCTCTCGCCGTCACCGCTGACACCCGGCTTTATGGTGGTACACGCCAATCGCCTGGAAGACTTGCGCGGGCTGGCGGTGGAGTGGATGCGCAGCCAGCCGCTGGGGCCGCTGGAAAACGAAACCATCCTGGTGCAGAGCAATGGCATCGGACAGTGGCTGAAACTGGCGTTGGCGCAAGACCCGGCGAACGGCGGTGCAGGGATTGCCGCCGCGCTGAACGTGACGCTGCCCGCGCGGTTTTTGTGGCAGGCCTACCGCACGGTGCTGACCCACGTCACCAGCGATCCCGAAGCCGTCCCCGAGACCTCTCCCTTCGATAAATCACGCCTGGTGTGGCGGCTGCTGCGCTTGCTGCCCACGCTGGCGGGACAGGACGTATTCGCCCCGCTGGCGCAGTTTCTGGAAGTCGACCGCGACCAGCGCAAGCATTATCAATTGGCGGAACGACTGGCGGACCTGTTCGACCAGTACCAGGTGTACCGCGCCGACTGGCTGGACGCCTGGGCACGAGGGGAAGACGTACTGATCACCGCCCGAGGCGACACCCGCCCGCTGGAAGCGCATCAGCGCTGGCAGCCGGAACTGTGGCGCATCCTGCGCGACGACGTCGCCGCCACCCAGGGCGAGGCGGGCCTGAACAGCAGCCGCGCCCAGGTCCACCGCCGTTTCCTGAGCGCCGCCGAATGGCTCGAAGGCCAGGCCTGCCCGCCGGGGCTGCCCCGGCGGTTGATCATTTTCGGCATTTCGTCTCTGCCCCAGCAGACGCTGGAAGCACTCGCGGCGCTGTCGCGCTGCTGCCAGATCGTGCTCTGCGTTCACAACCCTTGCCAGTTCTACTGGGCGGATATCATCGAACACAAGGACCTGCTGCGCGCCAAGCGTTACCGCCAGCGCCGCAAGACCGGCATGCCCGAAGCGCTGGACGTACTCGGCACCGGCGACGCCATTGAGGCCCTGCACCTGCACGCCCAGCCGCTGCTGGCCGCCTGGGGCAAGCAGGGCCGCGACTACCTGCGCCTGCTCGATGAACACGACGACACCGGCGACTACCAGACCCTGTTCGAGCAGCAGGCGCTGCGCATCGACATGTTCGAGCCGTTCAACGGCCCCAAACGCAACTGCCTGCTCAGCCAGCTGCAGGACGACATCCGCGAGCTGCGCCCGGTGGCGGAAACCCGGAACCACTGGCCCGCGCTACCCGAATCAGATGACTCCATCGTGTTCCATATCGCCCACGGGCCCCAGCGGGAAGTGGAGATTCTCCATGACCAGCTGCTCGCCGCCTTCAGCGCCGACCCACAGCTGCGTCCGCGCGATATCATCGTGATGGTGCCGGATATCGACCGCTACGCGCCGCACATCGAAGCGGTGTTCGGCCAGCTGGCAAGCGACGACCCGCGCCATATTCCCTACACGCTTTCCGACCAGGCTAGCCGTCACCGCCTGCCACTGATGATTGCCCTGGAAAAGCTGCTGCGCCTGCCGGAGCTGCGCCTTTCCGTCAGCGACCTGCTCGACCTGCTCGATGTCCCCGCCCTGCGCCAGCGCTTCGGGCTTGCCGAGCGCGACCTGCCGGTGCTGGAGCGCTGGATGGAGGGCGCGGGTATCCGCTGGGGGCTGAACGCCAAACAGCGCCAAAAGCTGGAGTTGCCCGGCGGGCTTGCACAAAATACCTGGGCGTTTGGCCTGCGCCGGCTGTTGCTGGGCTACACCGTGGGCGGCGGCCACGCCTGGCAAGGCATCGAACCGTTCGACGATATCGGCGGGCTGGAAGCGGGCCTGGCCGGACCGCTCGCCACACTGCTGGAAAAGCTCGAAGCCACCTGGGAAACCTTCTGCCAGCCCACCGACGCCGTCGGCTGGGTGGCGCGGCTGCGCGAGCTTCTGGAAACTTTCTTTCTCACCGACGACGCCCAGGAAAGCGTCATGCTCACCAAGCTGGAAAACGGCCTGCAACAGATACTGGAAAGCAGCCGCGAAGCTCAGCTTTCCGAGCCGTTGCCGCTCTCCATGGTGCGCGAGCACTGGCTGGCGCAGATTGACGAGCACAGCCTTTCCCAGCGCTTTCTGGCCGGGGCGGTCAACTTCGCCACCTTGATGCCCATGCGCGCCATTCCGTTCAAGCGCGTGTGCCTGCTGGGCATGAACGACGGCGAATACCCCCGCTCCCAGCCGCCGCTGGATTTCGACCTGATGGGCAGCGACTACCGCCCCGGCGACCGCTCCCGCCGGGAGGACGACCGCTACCTGTTCCTGGAAGCGCTGCTCTCCGCCCGCGACCAGCTCTATATCAGCTGGGTGGGACGCAGCCAGATCGACAATACTGCGCTTGCGCCCTCGGTGCTGGTGGGCCAACTGCGCGACCACCTGGAAGCCGGCTGGCAATTGGAAACCGGCGCACCGCTGCTGGACGCCCTCACCACCGAGCACCCGCTGCAGCCCTTCAGCCGCGCTTACTTCAGCGATGCGCCAAACAGCGTGCGACTGTTCACCTTTGCTCATGAATGGCGTGGGGCCCACGAATGGCGCGAGATCCGTGCTCCACGCACGCCCGCCAAAGCCACCAGCTCGCTTGCCCCGCTGGAAAACGCCCCCACCGGCCTCTCGCTTGGGCAACTGGGCAGTTTTCTGCGCGAGCCGGTACGCGCCTTCTTCAATACCCGGCTGGGGGTGTATTTCGAGCGGGAAGCCATCGCCGAGCTGGACGCCGAACCCTTCGCCCTGGACGGCCTGCAAAACTGGCAATTGCAGGACCAGCTGATTGCCGCCCAGCGCCACGCGGTGGATAACGGCCAATCGCGCATCGAGGCGCTCCACGCGCAACTCGAACGCTTTCAGGGCCAGGGCGTACTGGCGATAGGCGCCTTTGGCGAGCGCATGCGCACAGCCCTGGCGGAGCCCATGGAAGCCCTGTTCAGCGCCTACGAAGATGCGCTGGCCCAGTGGCCCACGGCCATCAGCGCCCCGCAGGCGGTTCACCTGGAAAGCGACGGCCTGGTGCTGGAAGACTGGCTAGACGAAATCCGCCGGAACGAACGCGGCGAGCGCTGCCGCCTGTTGCTGCTCAGCAGCAGCCTGATCAGCCAGGGCAGCGGGCGCGGCCAGTACCGCTGGCAACACCTGCTGCGCCCCTGGGTGGCGCATCTGGCGGGCAATCTGAGCGGCCCGATGACCACGCGGCTGATCTCCAAGGCAGGCGACATCACGCTGGAACCAGTCGCCGCCGATACCGCCCATGCTCATCTAAAAACCCAGCTGAGCGCCTGGCGGCACGGCCTTGAAGCTCCCCTTCCGCTGGCCCCGCTGGCCGCCTTCGCCTGGCTGACCAAACTCGGCACACCGGAAATCGCCACGGAAAAAGGCCGGGAAAGCGACGCCTACGCCGCCGCCGAAGCCACCTATGAAGGCGGGCGCTACCAGACCGGCGAAGTGGCGCAAAGCGCCTATCTGAGCCATCAATGGCCACGCTTCGAGCGGCTGTTCAATGACCGCGCCCGGTGTTTCGAAGAACAGCACCACAGCTTCGCCACGCTGACCGAAGCGCTCTACGCCCCGCTGTTCAACGCGGTCAAGAATCCCGCTGGCAAGGATCAGCAGCAGCGTGAAGACAGCAAGAACACAGGAGCCGCCCAATGAGCCAGGATGCCAACGGCGTAACGCCGCTCGACCCGCTCACCTTACCGCTCCACGGCAGCCGCTTGATCGAAGCCAGCGCGGGCACGGGCAAGACCTTCACCATCGCGCTGCTCTACGTGCGCCTGGTGCTGGGCGGCCGGCACAGCGACGACGACACCGCCTTCGTACGCCCGCTCACGCCGCCCGAAATCCTCGTGGTCACCTTCACCAACGCCGCCACCCAGGAGCTGCGCGAACGTATCCGCAATCGGCTGGTGGAAGCCGCCGGGGTGTTTCGAGCGACACCAGACAAAGCGAAGGGAGCAGGCCAAAGCGAGGGTCTTTTGCCAGGGCCGGAAAATGCTCCCGGCGATTCCGGCATTCCCGCCATCCATGGCGGTCAGATGGCAAAAGTAGCCCCCACGGAAGGGTTCACGGCGCCCTCGCGTCGGCCTGCTGCCGAGCAACCGGCCGCTGACCCGCTCCTACTCCAACTTCGCGACCAATACGACCCAGCCACCTGGCCCGCCTGCGCCCGACGCCTGGAGCTGGCCGCCGAGTGGATGGACGAAGCCGCCGTGTCCACCATCCATAGCTGGTGCTACCGCATGCTGCGTGAGCACGCCTTCGATAGCGGCAGCCTCTTCTCGCTCAATTTGGAAAACGACCAGCAAGAGCTGGAGCAAGAAGTGGTGCGCGACTACTGGCGCACCTTCTACTACCCGCTGGACGCCGAGGCCCTGGGCAGCATCACCGGCTACTGGAAATCTCCCGATCAGCTACACCAAGACGTGCGCAAACTGCTCCACGAAAGCGACGCGCTGGGCGCGTTACGCCCGGAGCCCAAGCAGACCCTGAGCGCCGCCCAAGCTGAGCGCAGCGCACGCTTAAGCGAGCTAAAGTCTCCATGGTTGACTTGGGTAAACGAGCTACGACAGCTGTTCGATGATGGACAGAAAGCGAAGCTGTTCGCTGCCAACAAGATGCGCAAAGATCATCGCGGCAAATGGTTGGATAAAATCCAAGATTGGGCAGAAAGCGACAACATCGCTCCAGATATAGATAAAAAAGCAGCAGCATGGAAGCGGCTAACGCCTGATGGCATTGCAGAGATATGGAACGGCCCCCCACCCGCGCACCCAGCGTTTGAGGCTTTCGATGCATTGCCCGCCGCGCTAAACACGCTGCCCGAGCCGCGCAACGACCTGCTGATTCACGCCGTGCAGTGGTGCAAAGTGCGCCTGGAGCGGGAGCAAGAGCGCCGCGCCGAAATGGGCCCCAACGACCTGCTCACCCACCTGGACCGCGCCCTGCAAGGCCCCAACAAAGAGGCGCTGGCCGCGCAGATACTGCGCCAGTTCCCCGTGGCGCTGATCGACGAGTTTCAGGACACCGACCCCATCCAGTACCGCATCTTCAACGCGGTGTATGAGGTCGCCAGGCCCCGCCGCGACGCCGCCATGCTGCTGATCGGCGACCCCAAGCAGGCCATTTACGCCTTTCGCGGCGCGGATATCTTCACCTACCTGAAAGCTCGCGAAGACACCGCAGGCCGCCACGTGACGCTGGGCACCAACTTCCGCTCCAGCCGCGCCATGGTCGAGGCGGTGAACCACTGCTTCCGCTACGCTGATCAGCACCCGGCCGGGGCGTTCCTGTTCCGCGAAGAAGGCGGCAACAACCCGCTGCCCTTTCTGCCGGTAGAGGCCAAAGGCCGCAGTGAGCAGCTCATTCACCAAGGCCAGCCGCTGCCCGCCATGACGCTCTGGCCGCTCGCCGCCGACGAGCCGCTCTCCAAAACCGCCTACCAAACCGAGATGGCCGAACGCTGCGCCTCGTATATGGCGGAACTGCTCAGCGCAGGCCAACACGGCAAGAGCGGCTTTCAAACCGACGATACGCTCATCCCGCTCAAGCCCTCCGATATAGCGGTGCTGGTGAACGGCCTGCAAGAAGCCCGCGCCATTCGCCAAGCGCTGGCCAGCCGTGGAGTGAAGAGCGTGTATCTCTCTGACCACGATAAGGTATTTAGCTCGCCCATGGCCGCCCAGGTAGAGCGCTGGCTGCGCGCCTGCGCCGAACCGCTGGCCAGCTCCCGCCAAGCCGAAGCGCACCTGCGCGCCGCGCTGGCCACGCCGGTGCTGGGGCTAAGCTTGGCGGAGCTGGACCACCTGCAGCAAAACGAGCTGGCCTGGGAAGCGCGAGTAGAGCAGTTCAGCCGCTACCACCGCCTATGGCAGCGCCAGGGCGTGCTGCCGCTGGTGCGACGCATGATGGTGGATTTCGATATTCCCGCTCGCCTGCTGGCGGAGTTTGAAGAGGGTGAGCGCTTGCTCACCGACATGCTGCACCTGGGCGAACTGCTGCAGCAGGCCAGCGCCGAACTGGACGGCGAACACGCGCTGATTCGCTTTCTGTTCGACGCCATTGCCGACCCGGAAAGCCACGGCGACAGCCATAAACTACGCCTGGAGAGCGATGCGGATTTGGTCAAAGTAGTCACCATCCACAAATCCAAAGGGCTGGAGTACCCGCTGGTGTTCCTGCCGTTCATCGCCAACCACCGCCCAATGAAAGCCGATGACGTACCGCTGCGCTGGCACGACGGCGAGGGCAACCTACAACTCAGCCTAGAAGCGGATGACGCGATACTCGCCACCGCCGACCGCGAACGGCTGGGGGAAGACCTGCGCAAACTCTACGTGGCGCTCACCCGCGCCCGCCACGCCACCTGGCTAGGGCTGGCCCCGCTGAAAGGCCTGGAGAACAGCGCGCTGGGCTACCTGCTAAAAGGCGGTAGCGCCCTGTCACCGGAGGCGCTCAATAACGCGCTTGGTGAGCTGGTGGAAGGCAGCGAGATACAGGTTCACCAACCGCCCGCGCCCACCACAGAGCGCGTGGCACAAGTGGCGCAAAGCAGTGAGCTGGGCCACGCCCGCACGCCCACGCGCCCCGCCAAAGAGCACTGGTGGATTGCCAGTTACTCCGCGCTGCGGCTTTCCGGCACGCTCACCGCCCCGGTACTGCCACCGCTGGAGCCCACCACCGCCCAGGAAGCCACCGCGTTTGAAGTGCTGGATGAACCTCGGGATCTATCTCAACCGGAAGCATATCACCTGCACAAATTCCCCCGTGGCCCCGGCCCCGGCACCTTTCTGCACGGGCTGCTGGAGTGGGCGGGCAAGCAAGGCTTCGACACCGCCGCCAACGATATGGACGCCCTCAACGACATGCTGTGGCGGCGGGTGCAGCTACGTGGCTGGCAAGCATGGCAAGAACTGCTGGCGGGCTGGCTAAGCGCCCTGCTCACCACACCGCTACCACTGGCCGCGCCCACCCCGCAAAGCGTGGCGTTGAATGAGCTGGAAAGCTACCAAGTAGAGCTGGAGTTCTGGTTTGCCGCCAAGCGGGTGAACACCCATGCCATCGACGCGCTGGTAAGCAAGCACTTACTGCCAGGGGTAGAGCGCCCCGCGCTGGATGCCGACACCCTCAACGGCATGCTGAAAGGCTTCATTGACTTGGCCTTCGAGCACCAGGGGCGCTTTTACGTGCTGGACTGGAAATCGAACTACCTGGGCCCCAACGACAGCGCCTACGAACCCGAAGCCCTGCGCCACGCGCTGCTGGCCAAACGCTACGACCTGCAGGCCGCGCTCTACTTACTCGCCATGCACCGGCTGCTCAAAGCGCGCCTGCCGGATTACGACCCGCACCAGCATTTGGGCGGCTCGATGACGGTATTTCTGCGCGGCAGCCGCAGCCCTGGGCGCGGCGTAGTGGGCGAGCCCGCCCCGGTTGAACTCATCGAAGCCCTGGATAGCCTGTTTGCAGGCGAGCCACACGCCACCCAGCAGGAGGCCACGGCATGAGCCGCCAGCACGACACCCACACCTTCGACATGTTCGGCGATTCGCCCACCGCCAGCGCCCACCCGGCACTCAGCAGCACCCCGGAACTGCTGGCCCTATGCGAACGCTGGGTCGCACGGGGCTGGCTGCGGGACCTGGACCGCGCCCTGGTGCGTTTTCTCTCGTTTGAGGCGCCGGACGCCCCCGCACTGCTACTGCTGGCGGCAGCGCTTGCCAGCCATCAGCTAGGCCGGGGCCACGTATGCCTGGACTTGAACGCCACGCTGAACGCGCCGGATTTCGCCCTTTCGCTACCGCCGGAAGGCGACGACCTGAACGACCCGCCCCCGCTGCCCAGTGAGGTGCTGGCGACATTGACCCTTTCCGAGTGGCAAGCCGCCCTGCACCACCCCGTGCTCACCAGCGAAGGCCCCGGCAACACGCCACTGGTGGTAGTGAATACTCACTCAGGCTCAGGCACATCGAGCACGCGGCTCTACCTGCGCCGCTACTGGCAGTACGAGCAAAGCCTGCATCAGCAAATCGCCAGCCGCCTGGAAGCCGCGGTTGACGACAGCCATCAGGAACTCCTCCCCCAGGCCCTGAATATTCTGTTTGATAGCAGCGCCACCCTGGACTGGCAGAAAACCGCCTGCGCCCTGGCCGCCCGCAGCCGCTTCGGCATCATCACCGGCGGCCCCGGCACCGGCAAAACCACCACCGTGGTGCGCCTGCTCGCGCTGCTGCAAACCCTGCAACTGGCGCAAAATCCCGACCAACCACTGCGCATTCGCCTGGCCGCCCCCACCGGCAAGGCCGCCGCCCGGCTGAATGAATCCATCGCCGGACAGGTGGATAGTTTGCCCTTAGCAAGACTAGAAGCCCTCTTAACGAATCGCGTCACGAGCGAAGATGAGACAAGGCGAAGCGCGACGAAAACGCGGAGTTTACATCCTGTAAATGAGCAGTTTGAGGAGTGCTTCAACACAGTATCATCGAGCGCAATAGCGATTCCCACCGAAGTGACAACGCTTCACAGACTGCTTGGCGCCCGTCCTGACACCCGCCACTTCCGCCACAGCGCCGCCAACCCGCTGGCGCTGGATGTGCTGGTGATCGACGAAGCCTCGATGGTGGATATTGAAATGATGGCCGCCACCCTCAGCGCCCTGCCCGCCCACGCCCAGTGCATTCTGCTGGGGGATAAAGACCAGCTCGCCTCGGTAGAGGCAGGGTCGGTACTCGGCGACCTATGCCGCCGCGCCGACGCCGCCCACTACACCCCGGCCACCGCCGAATGGCTGGCCCAAGCTACCGGCCAACCGCTGCCAGCCGAGTTCATCGACCCCGCAGGCCAACCGCTCGACCAAGCCATTACCATGCTGCGGGTTAGCCACCGCTTCAATGAACACAGCGGCATCGGCCAGCTGGCGAAAGCCATTAACCAGCCGGGCTATGCGCAAACTGAACGGGAAAAACAGCAGGCGGTAAGCGCCGTGCTGCGCCACGGCTACCCGGATGTGCACCATTTGGTAATGAGTGACGACACCGCGCTGGATAAGCTGGTGATTCACGGCAGCCCCAGCGGCTTTTCGGGCAACGGCGAAGGCCGCACCGACCACCAAGGCCAGCCTATCGCTCCGCCCACCGGCTACCGCCACTATTTAAACGTGCTGCACGCACAGCGCCCACGGGGGGAGTCGTTCGAGGAGAACCCAGCCGCCTACAACGCCTGGGCCAGCGAGGTGCTCAGCGCCTACAGCCACTTCCAACTGCTGTGCGCGCTGCGCAAAGGCCCCTGGGGCGTAGAAGGGTTAAACCAGCGCATTGCCAGCACATTGCGTCGCGAAAAGTTGCTGTTCGGCAGTGACTACACGCTGGAGAAAGGCTGGTACGAAGGCCGCCCGGTACTGGTGACCCAAAACGACTACGGCCTGAAACTAATGAACGGCGATATCGGCATTACCCTAGCCGTGCCCGACCCGCGCAACCCGCAGCAGAAGCTATTAAGAGTCGCGTTCCCCAGTAGCGACACCGAAAAGCCCATCCGCTGGGTGCTGCCTTCCCGCCTGCACGCGGTGGAAACCGTGTTTGCGATGACGGTCCACAAATCCCAAGGCTCGGAGTTCTTGCACACCGCCCTACTGCTACCGCCCACGCTAAACCCCATCCTGACCCGCGAGCTGGTCTACACCGGCATCACCCGCGCCCGCGAATGGCTCACGGTGGTGGAAGCCAAACGCGGGGTGTTGAATGAGGCGGTGGTGAGGGAGGTTGTTAGGGTTAGTGGGGTTGGGGGTTAAGTTCATTCGTTCTAGTGGTGCCAGCTCTCGGCCAGAAACTTCCTGTTAGTCGTCTCTGATATAACGCCCGCAACAACGGAAAATTGAAAGCACAAGCGAGCATTTTTCCGACTGCTTGCGCTGGTTATACGTTAGCTGCATCAACTACTCTATGTATGAGATAGTACGTTCAGGTCAAGTTACTCTGATCCACGGCTCTAATAATCACATTAATTCCGAACAGATGTAAGACCTCGCCGACTTGAAATCAAGGCAACATCCTTATTTTTTGGTATTCGTTGCAGACGCTGAATAACTTTCTGCTGAGTCTCCGGCGTCCAAAAAATTTTCAAATTCTTCCTGGCCCTTGTTATTGCAGTATAAAAAATACTATGAGAGATATCATCTTCATTAGCGTCTGTTATGACTACTTTAACGGAGTCGTATTCAAGCCCTTGCGCTTTATGGATAGATACTGCGTAGGCAACTTGAAAAGGAATTGTAATGTTTAATGAGTCATCGTCATCATCACTATTCTTTACTTCAAAAACCTGGAACCTAACGGTCGAATTTCCTATCCACTCTAATTAATTCTCTGCAACGTCAAACTCAGTCAACGGACGATCAAGCTCTATATCAAATTGAATATAACCAACAGATTGTTCGATTCTAATTATTCGACCTTTTAGGTTGTTATATATAACAGGTTTAAATCGTTCAGATTCAAAAAAGAGAACGGGATCTCCTACTTTGTATGTCGAATCCCCCCAGTTTATCGCCGGATTAGGGTTACCACTTTGAAGGAATCTATTAATATTATTAATCCCGTACAACCCATCGTAATTTAAACACAGTATAATTTCGTCATTACCTTGAGACTGGAAGATACTCGAGTCTAATATCGACGAATAACCATGACGAACCATAGCTTCAGTTAAGTCATCATCGATATTTCTAACTTTATTCCAGAAATCTAATAGCGAATGACTCTGCGTTCTAAACGGCGTTGTTAATTCAAAGACTGAAGAACTAGGAATAAAAGAACGAATCACTTCGAACCAATTGCCAAACTGTATTGACTCAATTTGATACACATCGCCAACAAGAACTATCAATTTTGCTGTATTCTTCTCTAACACCTTCAAAAAATCAGAATTACTAACGGTACTGCATTCATCGATGACAAGAAGGTCATAGTCAGGCAAAAAAGGGTTATAGCTACTATGAATTTCACTACTTACGGTTCGGAAATCAGAATTTTGCGCCGTAACCTTACGCATTAAGTTATCTTTAGCAGGATTCGTATGGGCCAAAAACAACTTTCTCTTATCACTAAAGTAGTGAGCAATATGGTCCAGCATTGTGGATTTACCTGTACCTGCCGCGCCATATATAAGAGCAACCTTCGAATTGCTAAACAATTTAGTCAAAGCCTGGTATTTCACGGTATCATCGATACTGTGAGCTGACTCATCTATCCAACGTGTTACTGCGTGGGTATATCCTGATATCCCAGAAGAAGAAAATTGTTTTAACCTTTCAATAATTTTGTAAGTATCTTCTTCGTATCCATTTATAAAAACGTGCCCTTTATCAAAAACTAAACGTCGAATTTCTTTATGTTTTTTATAAATTCGATCATTAAAGTCGTTTATTAACTTCTCAACATCTCCAAACTCGATTAAATCTCCGATCGGGGTATACAAAACTCCATTTCTTTCAACGTTATTTCTAACACGTCTAGCCAGAAGCTCATGTTGACGCCCCACAAAATCGATACAATCAAAGAGATCCCAAAATCTCGGATTATGTTTAGGGAGAGATGTACAAAAAGGCATCTCATCAAATGGAATACTACTGAAAGAAAATTTCAGATTTGACAGTAGCCTACATTCGTCACGATTATATTGAGACTTCAGTAATTGATTATTCATCCTCAAAAGAAGATAGCGAAGAATATTACCACCACGTTGAGACGCTTTAATGATCTGTCGCGCTTTATCCAAAAAAACGAATATTTGAGAGGCGTTATTTGTAACTAGCGCTCCTAGTCTCACTTGCTGGTAAGTTTGATCACTCATACACATCAGATCATTTAGATTTCGATAACCCTGTGTCAAAAAGCTCATTAAATATCGATATTCTTGTGAAGATGTACTGCCTGTTACCGAATAACCGAGTAAGCGGGCGAAATTTTTTAGCTCACAAGAACGAATAGAAACTTCCCATGCAAGAATTAAAGTAATAGGCATAACTTGGCCTAGCACTTCAATTTGATCGCGTCTTAACGTTAGATTAACCGCGTACTTGTCCGCTATCTCAAGATCAGTAAAAGCAATGACTCGATCAAACTTACTCACCTTATTTACCGCACGACAAAAGGTCACCTCATAGTAGATCCGACCATTAAATATAAATGGACGATTTTTTTGAATATAGTAACGATCTTTTCTATCTCCAACATAATTAGTGTTGCGTGAAAGTTCAATTCTAGCAGATATTTTTTCATGATATTCGCGTAACGAAGGATCCAAATCGACAGGAAATGATTCAAGATTGGGTATTATTTGAAGAGAGTAATATTGATAAACGGCGGCTCTAATTCTATACAAATATTCATAGTATTTGAGCATTAATCTTTCTGATGCATCGCCATCAAAAGTGTAATGCGACGCTACCTTTTGAAGTAGCTTATGGAATCGAAAAATAAAATTTAATTTTCCATTCCCGCTAATATGCTGCAGTGCTGGGTTAATTTCGGGGTAAGAGAACTCGGCATCTAATGAATTGCGATAAAACAATACCGCCACCCCTTCAACCAAATTTCTAACTTGAGCAAGTACGTTCTGAGACAGAAGCTCTCTGTTATCACTAAGATTGGCGATATTATGATAAATAGCGCCGCTTGCGTTTTGAACTTGATCAAACACAGTAGCCATTAATGGTTTGATTCCTTATATATTAAGAGGTCAGAGCAACTATAACTTCAACTTCCGCTTTGGGTCAAAATCGGACTTACTAAACCAATCATATAATAGTTATTACCCCCTCCTCTAAATAGCCTCAATGAACGCGCCGGAGAATTCATTAGGAATATACAGCAATTTATTTATGACCCACTCTGTTAAAATAAAAATAAATTAATTTAAAGTGGGAAACATAATATAGATTATCGTGCTGGCTGTATGACACGGCTGAATCAGCATGTTGCTTTCACCGAAGGGGCAGCTTTAGGTCGGAAAGAGTCTCTCACCCACTCCCTCATAAAACGCCACCCCACCCGCAATAGCCTCCATCCACTCAATCGGTTCCTCATAACTCCAAGCAATATCCCGCCGCTCACCCAGCGAAAAATACACCGTATGCCCTTTAAACGGGCAATAAGTGGTCGTTTCTGAAACGGTGAGTAAGTCCATCCGCACGTCTTCACGTGGGAAGTAGTGGCGCGGCGGGTAGCCGTGTTCGCGGAGTTCCACCGTATTGCTGGAGTCGGCTAGCAGAATGCCATCCACCCGCACTTGCATGCGCTGCTGGGTAGGGTGAAGCGTTATGCGGGCATTCTGCATTTTGTTGTCCCTGCGGCATTTTTTGCTCTAATGCTTCGAGACTAGCAGTTAATCTAGGTTAAGCCCACTTTAGGTGATTAGTTTTTAGTCGGTAATGGATGCTTTGGAAGGTAGGTGAGTCATCACTTCCACGTTACCGCTGATGTTACCTTGGTCAATACGGCACAGTATTAAGCTAGCTTCCGTGCCGTTGGCTTTCACGGTTAGCTCCCCTGCTACGTTCCAGCCACCGCTATTGCCACAGGTTTGCCAACCGCCCGTGGTGGAAACGTGGTTGGCGAGCAGTGCCGGCAGTTGGTGGCGCTTTGCGATGGCGGCGAGCAGCTCGGCATCTTTTGCATAGCCGCCTGGGGAAATGAGCGCGCTGGCGAGGTAAACGTCCGCTTGTTGGGCGGCGGCGGTAGCGGCGTGGCGTTGGTGGGTGAAGTCGGCGCATACGGCCAGGGCGATGCGGGTGCCGTTGACGTTGATGAGGCCGCTTTCATGGCCGGGGGCACAGTAAACCTCCTCCCCTTCGTGAAGGTGCTGTTTTAGGTAGAAGGTGTGTTCGCCGTTGGGGAAGCAGATCACCGCGGCGATGTGGGGTTTGCCGTTGGGGTTGTGCAGGGGGCAGCCTGCAATCACTACTGTGTTATTGGCGACGGCAGCGGCGGTGAGCGCGGTAAAGGTGGCGTCGTCGCGGGGCATGACCAGTTGGCTAAGCAGCGCCAGCTCGTAGCCGGTGAGCGAGAGTTCGGGAAAGGCCACCACGTTGGCCCCCAGCGCGGCGGCGCGTTCTATGTAGGCCAGGTGCGTTTGTAGGTTGTCGTCTACCGCCGCTTTCGTGACGGGTAGTTGGGCGAGCGCGATGGTGATGGCTTGGCTGTTGGTCACTTTTATCCCTTGGCTGGCGGGGTGCGGGAAGGGTCGCAGGCTAGGCGAAGGCGGTTTGCACGAAGCTGGTTCGTGCCGTGACACCCGCATGCCACGCGGCAAGCTGGGCATGCTCCTCTTTCCAGCGTATCTCTGGCAGCCGGAAGGCGAGGTACTCCAGCGCGACCGCGATAGCGATATCGCCCAGGTGGATCGATGTCGCCGTGGGTTTGCCGCCCAGCTCGCTGTTCAGTTGATTCAACAGCCGCTGCATGGCCCTTGCCCGGCGTTGGCCCAGCACGCTCTCGTCACTCTCGTTGCCATGATGCTTTCTGGCAATCACGGTCGTGAACGCGGCGTCCATCAGGTTTTGGCCCAGGCCTGCCAGGTGCAGTACATCACTCAACGGGTTGGTGGGCAGTATGGGCGGGGTGGGTGTTCCGCTGTCCAGACTGTCCAAGTACATGGCGATCAGCATGGATTCGCTCAGCGTGGTGCCCTCCTCCGTCACCAGCGCGGGGATGCGCCCGGCGGGGTTGGCCTTGAGAAGATCGGCATCGTCGGCCCAGGGATCGCACCATTTGAGCGTCACGGTCTCCATCAAGCCTTTTTCCAGCAGCACGATGCGTACCAGCCGCGCATAGGGGGATGTTGCGTTCAGGTAGAGTTCCATGGTGGCCTCCCTTCGTCTAAATAGTGCTTGTTAGGTTATTGGGCAGAAGCATGCGTGCGGCGCTGCTGTACGCCCCGGCTAAGCAGTACCAGCAACAAGCCAAGGGCAAGCGCCATGCCGCTGATGGTGAAGAGTGGCGTGTAACTGCCCCACATACCAAACAGCGCCGACATACCATACCCTGCCCCTGCCTGGGCGGCGGCGAACGCGGCCGTGGCTCGCCCCCAGAGCTGCTTGTGGGCGGTAGGCCCGACCAGCTCGGCTAGGCGGCCAGAGGTGAGGGCGACGATGCCGGGAATCATCGCTCCTACCATGAACGAGGAAATCGATTGGCTGAGCAGGGCAAGCGAGAACACCGGGAGAAGAACGGCGGCGGCCTTGGCGGCAAAAGCGATCATCAAGCCGCCTTGCCAACCCACGCGCTGCGCCAGTGCCCCCACCATGAACGGCCCGCACAGCGCCCCCACCCCGAAAATGCCCCATTGCAGGGAGGCGGCTTGCTGGCCGAGGGCATGCTCCCTGGCCAGATAGTCCACCCAGAATACGGTATGCGGTACGAACCCCACCGCATCGAGGGCGTAAGCGCCAATGACCAGCAGCACGATGACTTTTACGCCCGCATTACGTACGGCGCTATTACCCACCGTGCGTGTGATGCGGGGTGCGGGCAAGCGCGCGACGCCACGGTCGCACAAGACGCCCGCCGCTAAACTAAGCAGGCCCAGTGTCCCCCAGGTGAGCGAGAGGCTGACCCCGAGCAGTAACGGCACGACGAAGGCGGACAGCAGCGCGCCAGCGCCAATACCGGTAAACACCAACGCGCCGACACGGGTTCGCCTTTCCGGGGGCGTGGCCGCTAGCGCCAGCGAAGGGCCTACGACCATCAAGATCCCCCCGGCCACTCCCGACACCAATCGCCAGAAAAAGAACCAGAGAAAACCACCTGCCCCAGCGCAGAGCACGAAGCTGAGCCCGATACTCGCAAAGCTTGCCCCCATCACCAGGCGAGGCGAAAAGCGCTCACTCAGCGAGTGGGCAACGAGCGCGCCGACAAAATAGCCCAGCAGGTTAGCCGCCCCTAGATAAGCGCCCTGGCTGGCGCTAAACCAGCCTTGCTGAATGATCGCGGGCAACAGGGGCGTATAGGCGAAGCGCGCGATGCCAATCGCCGCGAGGGTCGCCATGATGCCTGTCATCAGCGCAGGCAAATCGTCGGTAGTGAGGGTTCGCGTCATCACGCCAGTTCCTTTTGGAGCCACCCTGGGTAGGTCGGCAGCAAGTGGGTACCCAGCCAGACTACGCGTGCAGGCGCGTTTCCTGGAAACGATTCGTTTTGATCGCTATTATCTTTTTTTGCGATAGCGCTTGTTTTGAGATAGCGCTCGTTTGGAACACCACTTTTCGATAGCCAATCACTTGGTGGAGAGATGGGCCATGCAACTTAAATCACTGCGACTGTTCATGGCCGTCGCCGAAACAGGCAGCTTCGTGGCGGCGGCAAAACAGCTGCACACGGTGCAATCCAACGTGACGGCCCACATCAAGAAACTGGAAGAAGAGCTGGGCGTACAGCTGATTCATCGTGCGGGGCGCGTTCGCCCGACGAGTGCAGGCTGGGCGCTGGTGGAGTACGCCGAGCGCATGCTGACGGCGCACGATGAAGCGGTGTCGCTGTTCCAGGGCCAGGAAAAAGCGTGTGGGCGGCTGCGCATAGGCGCCATGGAAACCACGACGGCACTGCGTCTTCCGCCGATACTGGCGGCGTACCACGCGGCGCAGCCTGACGTCGATATCCAGCTCAAGACCGGGCCCACGGCGGATCTGGTCGAACTGTTGCTGAACGGGCAGGTGGACTGTGTCTTCGTGGCTGGGCGGCTCGAGCATGGCCGCTACCACTTGCTCAAGGCTTTTCGCGAGCAGCTCGTGCTGGTGGGTGCAGCGCCCATGTCGGCGATGCCCTCTTCCCAGGAACTGCTGGCGTCCGCCTTTCTGGCATTTCGCCAAGGGTGCAGCTACCGCCAGCGCATCGAGCTGTTGCTGGCCTCCCAGGGTGTCAATGCGGGCCGGATATTCGAGTTCGGCTCACTGGACGCGATGCTGGGCTGTGTCGCTGCCGGGATGGGGTACACGGTGCTACCCCGTGGAACGGTCGATGCTCACCGGCACCGGTTCGGGATTCACACGCTGGAACTGCCTGCGTCCATCGCCAATGTCGATACCTACTTTGCCGCCCCCGAACCCGAGACCTGGACACCCGCCCTGGCAGGCTTCGCTGACACGTTGCGTGACGCGGTGGTGGATGAGCCCCAGCTTACTGCGTCGTGAATGGGGACGGGCCGTTGTCTGGCTCCTGGCCGACGCCCTCAGCTTAACGAGAGCATATCGATAACGGCCTCCACTCTTTTTCGGGCTTCGCCTTGTAACGTTCGTAGCGGCTGGGGCAGGCAGGGCTGGCTCACGTTACCGGTGAGTTCCGCGATGGTGGCCGCGACCCGCAGGCTGCCGCCGTATTCTTGATAGAGTGCCCATAGCGGCTCAAGCGCTGCGGAACGGGCGATGGCTTGCTCGGTATCCCCCGCTTGGGCGG
Source organism: Halomonas sp. Bachu 37 (assembly GCF_039691755.1). NCBI lineage: Bacteria > Pseudomonadati > Pseudomonadota > Gammaproteobacteria > Oceanospirillales > Halomonadaceae > Halomonas > Halomonas kashgarensis. The sequence continues at coordinate 1,821,268 of NZ_CP137552.1, forward strand.
CGCGGGTGAGCGCCAGCGCAATTTCCGGGTATAGCCCGCCGATCACCGAGTACCAGGCATCGCACCCGGCGAGTAATCCTGTGGCGGCGGCCGGGTCGCCACTGATGCCGATAGTGACGTCACTTGGGAGTAACGCGCGCAACCCTGCGACTCGTGCCTTTGCAGCGGCAAGGTCGTTCTGCACCGGCGGGATTTTAATCGAGGCCACCTGGGGCAGCTGGGCGATGCGGCCATGCAATTCGTCGCTGAAATGAAAGTGGGTGGTGCCGGGATTGTCATACACGCAGAGCGGCACGCTTAACGAGCGGCAGACCGTCTCGTACAGGCTGAACACTTCGTCATCGGTCAGCTTCTGGTACGAGACCGGTGCCAGCAGCACGCCGCCTGCGCCTGCTTGCTGGGCGTTTTCGGCGTTGGCCAGCACATCCCGGGTGCGTAGCGCACCAATGCCCACCACCACTGGCACATTGCCGGCATTCTCGACGCTCAGCTTGGCCACGCGGGCGCGCTCTTCACTGCTTAAATAGGCGTAGTTGCCGGTCGAGCCCAGCACACCGATAGAGTCCACCTCTGCCTCGGCCAAGCACTCCACTAAGCGAATGAACTCATGCTCATTAACGCCCTGCTCGTTCATGGGCGTTAGCGGAAACGCACTGAGGCCGGTAAACATGGTGTGTTCCTTTTGGAGTGGTTGGCTTACTTACTGCCCAAAGTTAATGCCCAGGCGCAGAGCTTGCAGGCTGTCGAGTTGCACCGTGACGTCATCTGAAAATAGCGGGTGGCCTTGTACGCTCATGTTTACCGCCGCCTGGGAGCCACGATAGCCAACAGTAACGGCAATAGTGGCGGTATTGCTCACCGGGGCCAGCAGCCCATACTCCACGTTATCCACGCTCACCGTCGAGAGGCCGCGCGCCTCCAACTGCTGCTCGACTTCCTGTTCGATAACGACGCCGTAGTATACGTACACACCGGCGTAGCCTAGCGCCAGCAGCACTATCAATGTAACGAGCTTGCCCATGATCTTCCTTTGCTTCCCAATCGAGTGCGTTGCCGCCACCCAGGCGGCAGAAGCGCTGATAATGCCTGTGGCCATCGATCGGCAGCAAGGGTTAATCAGCTGGCTTGCGGTTCGCGCACTTCACGGCACGCCCTGACGCTTTCCGACAACTCGCTGACCAAGCCATGTACTCGCTCCACGGCTTCATCAGGTGTATCGGCGTGTTCGATGCAGTCGACGAGTGCAGAGCCGACGACGACCGCGTCGCTGAAGCGGCCGATGGTGGCGGCCTGCTCGGCGGTACGGATGCCGAAGCCCACGGCGATGGGTAGCTGGGTGTGTTTGCGAAGCCCTGTTACCGCGCTTTCCAGCCGTTCCGGCGTCGGCGCATTGCCGCCGGTAACACCCGCCACGGAGACGTAGTAGATAAATCCGGAGGCGTTAGCCAGCACCTTGGGCAGACGCTTGGCATCGGTAGTCGGGGTGGCCAGGCGGATGAAATCGATGCCGTGCCGGGCCGCCGGCTGGCAGAGCTCTTCGTCGTGTTCCGGGGGAAGATCCACCACGATCAGCCCATCCACCCCGGCGCGGGCGGCATCCGTCAGAAAGCGCTCGACGCCATAGCAGTAAATGGGGTTGTAGTAGCCCATCAGCACGATAGGGGTGGTGCTGTCTTCTTCACGAAAGCGGCGAACCATCTCCAGCGTCTTGGCCTGGGTCTGGCCGTTTTCCAGGGCACGCAGGGCGGCTTTCTGGATGGCGGGGCCATCGGCCATGGGGTCGCTGAACGGCATGCCCAGCTCGATGATATCCACCCCCGCAGCGGGCAGCCCGTGCAGCAGGCGGCGCGAGGTCTCGGCGTCCGGGTCGCCGGCGGTCAGGTAGCTGACCAGCGCCGGGCGGTTGCTTGCTTTGAGTGCGGCAAAACACTGATCGAGACGAGACGTGTTGTTCATGGCCTGATTCACGATATTGTTCATGGCGTTGTCCTGGATCGTGCTCATTGATAGTTATCTCCCAAGTAATGGGCCACGCTCATCATGTCCTTGTCGCCACGGCCACTCAGGTTGACCACCATCAGGTGATCGCGGGGAAGCGTTGGCGCACGCTTGGCGACTTCAGCCAGGGCGTGGGCGGTTTCCAGTGCGGGGATGATGCCCTCCTGGCGGCAGCAGACTTGAAACGCTTCCAGCGCTTCGTCGTCGGTGGCGGAGACGTACTCGACCCGCCCCTGCTCGTGCAGCCAGGCGTGTTCCGGCCCGATGCCGGGATAATCCAGCCCCGCCGAGATCGAATGGGCGTCGCTGATCTGGCCGTCTTCATTTTGCAGTAAATAGGTGCGGTTGCCGTGCAGCACGCCGGGGGTGCCGCCGTTCAGGCTGGCCGCGTGCTTACCCGTACTCACGCCCTTGCCGCCCGCTTCTACGCCAATCATCTGCACGCCTGGGTCGTTCAGGAATGGATGAAACAGCCCCATGGCGTTGGAACCGCCGCCAATGCAGGCCACCAGCGAATCCGGCAGGCGGCCCTGCTTCTCCAGCATTTGGCTGCGGGTTTCGTGGCCGATCACCGCCTGGAAGTCACGCACCATGGCGGGATACGGATGCGGCCCGGCCACGGTGCCGATGATGTAGAAGGTGTCGTCGACGTTCGTTACCCAGTCGCGCAGCGCTTCGTTCATGGCGTCTTTCAGCGTGCCGGTGCCGGAGGTAACCGGAATGACCTCTGCGCCCAACAGTTTCATGCGGAACACGTTGGGCTGCTGGCGCTCGATATCCGTGGTGCCCATGTAGATCACGCACGACAGGCCAAAGCGCGCCGCCACGGTGGCCGTGGCCACGCCGTGCATGCCTGCGCCGGTTTCCGCGATGATGCGCTTCTTGCCCATCTGCTTGGCCAACAACACCTGACCGATGCAGTTGTTGATCTTGTGCGCGCCGGTGTGATTCAGCTCTTCGCGCTTGAGGTAAATACTCGCGCCTCCGAAGTGCTCAGTCAGCCGCTCGGCGAAATAGAGCGGGCTTGGCCGCCCCACGTAATCGTTCTGGAAATACGCTAGCTGGCGCTGAAATTCGGGATCGTTCTTGGCGGTGGCGTATTCGTCCTGCAGCTCCAGGATCAGCGGCATCAACGTTTCGGCGACGAAACGGCCCCCGAAACTGCCAAACAGCCCGTTGGCATCGGGCAGGCTTGTCGCTGGGTTAGCCGATAAGTTCACAGGTTGGTTCATCACGACCTCGGGGGCGTTAGCAGATGCCTTCACGTTACCGCAGGCAAAGCGCGTGAAAAATCGATAAGATGTCGGCTATTCGTGAGTTTAACTCAACTATCCGCCAGGACATTCCATGCAGAACAGCATGCCGCCGCTTGGCGCCCTGCGCGCCTTTGAAGCCACCGCCCGGCTGGGTAGCGTGACCGCCGCTGCCGATGAGCTGAGCGTGACCCACGGCGCAGTGAGCCGACAATTGAAGAGCCTGGATAAGCATTTCGGTGTGGCGTTGTTTGCCAAGGCGGGGCGCGGGCTAGTGCTTACCCACCATGGCGAGCGGCTGCAAGGTGGTGTGAGCGAGGCGTTTTCTCGCCTGCGCAACAGTTGCGCCGCGCTCAAGCATGAGGTCGAGGAAGCCGCCTTCACCCTCGCCTGCCCCGGCAGCCTGCTGGCACGCTGGTTGATTCCCCGGTTGGATCGTCTGCACCAGGAGCTGCCCCAACTGAAGCTGCAAGTGGTGGTAAGTGAAACCGATCAACCCGGAAAATCGCTGGATGCCAGTGCTACCCTGGCGTTCCTGGAACCGCCCTGGCCGGCGGGTGTCGAGGTCATTGAGCTACAATCCGAACATATTTGTGCGATAGCAAGCCCCCAGCTGGCGGCACGATGCGACCCCACCCAGCCGGAAACCTTATTCGCCAACAAGTTGTTGACTACCGCCTCGCGACCCCAGGCGTGGCCCCAATGGGCCAGCGCCCAAGGGCTCGGTCACGCCGCGTTGGAAGAGGCGCTTCAGCAGGGCCAGGAGTTCGCGCATCTTTACTATTTAATCGAAGCCGCCGTGGCGGGGCTGGGCGTGGCAATCGCGCCCCGGCTGTTGGTGGAAGACGACCTGACAAGCGGACGGCTGGTGGCGCCCTGGGGGAGCGTCGAGACCTCCGCCCGCCTCTGCCTGTGGCTGCCCGGTCAAACCGACTTACTCACCCACCCTCGCCGCAGCGAACCGCTGGCGGCATGGCTCAGGCGCGAATTGGGAGCGACTACGACAGGAGCCGTTAGCGGATGATCTCTTCGATCGGCCGCTTCCCGTCCAGCAACAGATACTCCTGGTTGATCACGCCAGGGTTTTGCACTACGTGCAGCAGCGCGTGGGCGACATTGGCACGTGAAATCTGGTTATCGCCCGCCTCGTCAACAGTGCTGGCGAACCGGCGGCTGGCGGCCTCGTCGGTCAAGCGTCCCGGTTTGAGAATCACATAGGGAATATCGCTGCTGCGCAGGTGGGCATCGGCGGCGAACTTGGCGGCCATGTAGGGGCGCATTTTCTCGGGCGCTTCCAGCGGCTTTTCCGCTCGCATCGCGCTAACCATGATGTAGCGGGCCAGGCCTTTTTGCTTGGCGATATCGGCGGCGCGAATGGCACCGTAAAGATCGATCAGCAAGGTTTTATCCGGGCCGGTATGGGGGCCGGAACCCGCGGTAAAGACCACCTGATCACATCCTTCGAAGGCGTACTCGAACTCGCCTTCCAGGTCCGCCACAACGGGCTCGATGCCGCGCTCGCGGAACCACGGCGCCTGCTCGTCCTTGCGGATCATCGCCTTGATGGGGGTACCGGCTTGCTGCGCCAGTTCGCAGAACTGTTTACCGATCTGTCCGTTTGCGCCGATCACTAATGCGGTCATATCGCCTCCTTTATCGACCTGTGTTCATAGACCGAGCCGATGATATCGCCCGCTATCGCGACGATCATATGCGCTACTTTACTGTAAGTTCATACCTTGCATCTTGATAGCGTCAGCGTAGTGCTGATTTTCTGTCCAATGAAATACCGAGGTGTAACCGCTGAAACCTTGAATGACTCTATACCGTCGTTCTTCGACGCGTTAAGACGAAATGATTGTAAGAAATGTCTTACAAGGATCTAGAAATATGACTTACAAATCAAATAAGAAAAGAATGATATTATTAACAATAATTAACTAGAAAGTATTAATACCCCATGCATAAGGATGTCGGGTATGGGGTGCCATGTCAGATACACCCTGAAAAAACGAATTTGGTATCACGCCAAATGCGCAACTTCCAAAGTTGTGTAACAAAAAGACGGCAACATTTTGCCAATCAAAAAAATGATCAAAAGGGAACATGAATGAAAGTGCTCAAATTGACTGCTGCTATTGCTACGTTATCACTGATGACAGGTTGTGCTTCGATTATTGGTGATAAGGAGCAAACCGTGACGATAAATAGCAGCCCGAGCAACGCTGATGTACTGATCACGGATGAGCGATCAATGGAAGTGCATAACGGCACTACGCCCGCCACTGTACAACTGAACAAGTCGGATGGCAGCTATTTCGGTGGTAAGACCTATACTGTCGAAATCTCAAAAGATGGTTATGAGAGCCGTACCATGATGATCAACTCCAGCCCTAATGGCTGGTACATTGGCGGCAATCTGATCTTTGGCGGGCTAATCGGTTGGTTGATTGTCGATCCGCTGACTGGTGCTATGTATAACCTTACCCCCGATACTCTTAATGCCTCTCTGGGAGAGCGCGTAGCTACCACCGATGGCGATACCGAAATCACCTTGGTACTGGTCGAAGATGTGCCCAGCCACATGCTCGACAAAATGCAGTACCTTGGCAAAATCTAAGCCATTATCAGCACCGCCTTCGGGCGGTGCCCTTCTTTGTCTTAAGATTTCGGTATGAAACGTAATGAAAAAATGTATCTGGTCTCTTGTAGGCTCGGGTGTCGCTATTATCTCACTAGCAGGTTGCAGCTCCGTCGGCGTACAGCCTGTCTCGGTAGGCAGCGCCAAACCTGCAAACTGCACACTTGATCAATATGCCAGTGAGCGCGACATAGAACGTCCCCACGAAGTCGCATGTGTGCTCACCTCGAAAACCGGCACGACGCTGATGCATGATAAAAGCGCTTCAGCAGCGATTGATAACGCTCGCGCCGATGCGTGCGCCTGCGGTGCGGATGCTATTGTCGTTGAGTCCGCCGAGGAAGAAGGCATTACACTGATGACTTGGGGCCAAGGGAAAGCAACACTTAAAGCTATGCGCTATCTAGATTGAATTAGCCGCTGCCTGGTGACTTCCAGAGAAGTAAACTGTTGCCCGGTAAGCCCGTTGGGTATCTAACAGGCTTACCATATCTATCGATACTTCGAGTAGTGGCCAAGGCCAAACTGCGAATGTATGCCTGTATGCCTTGTGGCAGGTTCGGTAGACAAGACGATCAACCCCCTCAGGCTACGACGCCGAACATGCCTCCTATGGCTGATGTCAGAACCATCGCCAACGTCCCCCAGAACGTTACGCGTATCGCGGCTTTCAGCACCGGTGCTCCACCGACACGGGCGGCCACGGCCCCCAGGAGAGCAAGAAAAAACAACGAAAACAGTGCCACCAACGGAAGAATGAGCGAGCGAGGAGACCCCCAAGCAACCAGTAGTGGCAGCAGTGCACCGATGGTAAAGGTCGCGGCCGATGAAAACGCGGCCTGGAGTGGGCGTGCCTGATTGTTTTCGGCTATACCAATGTCATCGCGCGCGTGGGCAGCCAATGCATCATTATTCATCAATTGCCGGGCAACTTGACGAGCCAACTCGGGTGTCAGACCTCGTGCTTCGTAGATGTCGGCAAGCTCCTCCAGTTCAGCATCGTACCCCTCGGCCAACGATTTTCGTTCAATCTCGAGATCGGCGTGTTCAGTATCGGCCTGGGAACTTACCGAGACATACTCGCCTGCCGCCATGGACATGGCGCCGGCCACCAGACCGGCGATGCCTGCCAGCAGGATATCGCTGTGCGCCGTGTTGGCCGCCGCTACGCCCAATATCAGGCTGCTGGTCGAGACAATACCATCGTTTGCTCCCAGCACTGCGGCTCGCAGCCAACCGGTACGGTGAGAGCGATGGGGTTCGGTATGGATCATGGGCTTGTCATCAGCAGGTGTCTTCAAGAATCCTGTTTCCCCATCTGATCGTGTGAAGTGACTTTCTTTCAAGTCACCTTGGATAGCACCCTGTCGACCATCTCTGCAAGTGCGCCGTCCAGGCTAGCTGGCTGAAATACGCTATCGGGCATATCGATTCCAGCCTCGCCCAATGCTTGCTTGAGACTTACCCCTTTTTCTTCGACTACTCGCTGACAAACATCGTGCAGGATTTGGTGTGCCTCTACGCGCCCCACTTGTTTAGCCAAGTGCAGCATGGCCGCTTCGGCATAGACCAAGCCTTCCGATAGATTCACGTTACGGGCCATGGCTCCTGGCTTCACGTCCAAGCCCTGCACGAGTTCCACGGCCAGGGATACGGCGCCGGCCGTTTCTGTCATTGCCGCCACCAAGGCACGCCTCTCGCCATAGCCGTGACCTATGGCGCGCTCATGATCCTGCAACATGGCTTCCAGCACCCGTGACGGATAACCACGTATATCACGGGCGGCTTCAATAATCGCCTCGCAAAGTACCGGATTACGCTTCTGCGGCATGGTCGAGGAGCTTCCTCGGCCTTCGGCAGCCGGTTCGTACAACTCTCCAACCTCTGTCGACATCATATGAGAAACATCGACGGCGATTTTACCTAACGCCGCCGCAAGGGAGGCCAAGGCATAGACCACATCCGCCATGCGGTCGCGAGTGACATGCCAGCTGATATCGGGCTCCTTGAGCCCCAGTTTGCGGGCCAATCCCGCGCGTATGGCCACCCCGCGTTCCGGCAATGCTGCCAATGTTCCGGTTGCCCCCCCGAACTGTACGACGGCGGCGCCATCAAGTGCCTTTGCCAGCACGAGGCGCCGGCGTATCATTTGATCCAGCCAGACAGCCACTTTATAGCCAAAGGTGATGGGTACAGCGTGCTGAAGCTTGGAGCGTCCCACCATCAGGGTATGTCGATGATTAGCGGCCAGTCCGGCAAGCAGTGTCTCGAGCTGTGCCGACTCCTGCAGAACTGCTTCGCCAGCCTCACGTATCTGTAGTGCTTGTGCCGTATCCATGACATCCTGGGTAGTGGCTCCGTAATGTACCCATTGCCCCGGGGCACCAGCCCGCTCAGCCAATTGCTTCACCAGCGGGACAATCGGGTATCCCACCTGCGCAGCTTCGCGATTCAGCGCCTCCATATCCAGCGCATCGCGCCGGCAGGTGGCCTCGATAGAGGCCACGGCTTCCGGGGGAATGACACCCAACGAGCCTTGGACTTCGGCCAAGGCTCGCTCGAAAGCCAAGTACGCATCGACCGTCCCCTCCTCACCAAAGATGGCAGCCGAGCGTAGATACCCCTCCTTTTGTGATAGCAGGCCCGGGGCCGACGATGCGAGGCTCATTCGTTACTCACCCTCTTGCTGTGGCTGGATATCGTCGGGAATCTCGATGCCGACCTCTTTGTAATAACGCGCAGCGCCCGGGTGGAGAGGAATAAAAGTATTGTTGAGGATGTTTTCGGCCAACGTATCCTTGGCAGCGGAGTGGGTCGAGCGCATGCGCTCGTTATTTTCCAATACTGCCTTGGTAATCTCGTAAGCCAGTTCCTCGGACATACCGGCATCAACGGTCATGAAATTCCACATGGCGACCGTTTGTAACTCACCCTGGGGCGTTTCGTAAGTACCTTGGGGAATGGTAAATTCCACCGCATAGGGATTCTGCTCGAGAATTTCTGCTTGTACCTCGTCCGTCATGCCGAAAATCACCACATCCTGAGTATTTTCCAGCTCCGACAATGAGGGGTGCGGAATACCGCCCGCCGTGACGATGGCATCCAAACGTCCATCGGCAAGCTGGCTGGCCTGGTCACCGATTCCGCCATACTGCAGGTTTGCATCGATTTCCATGTCTGCGAGCCAACGTGTCCAGTATTCACCTCCCGTACCGGCCCGCGGCCCGGCACCCAACCGCTTGCCATTGAAGTCTTTGATGGCGGAGACCTCGGCACTGACCGGGGCAATCATCTGGAAGGGAGTCGGATACATTACAAATAGCGCACGTAGATCACCGTATTTCTGTCCCCCCATCAAGCTCAGTTCTCCATTCATTGCTTCATAGGCGGGGCCGGAGGTCACCATCGCCAGTTCCGCCTGGTTGCTTTGCAGCAAGACCAGGTTCTGAGCGGGCCCTTGCGTCTGGCGCGTGGAAGTAGGTACACCGACGACATCACTGACCACTTGTGCCACCCCTTCACCATAGATGGCATATACACCACCCGGCGAAGCGGTAGAGATGGTCAGTGACGAGGGGCGCTCCTGTGCCGTGGCAGTGAGGCTGCTAGCGAACGCCACTGCAGCTGCGGTGGCGCATAGCAGGAAGCGTGATTGAAGACGCGTCATTGAAAGTACTCCTTCGTTGTTGTTCATGTTGATGTAGGAATCGCATGGTCCAGGACCACTAATCAGCCGCCTGTAGCGACAGCCCTTCTCTGCGCCGACTCCATAGAATCAGCGCAGCCGCGAGGACGAGCCCAGCAACATCGGTGTACAGGCTCGACCAGAGCAGCAGCAGAGCAGCCAGGGCTGCAAGCACTCGTTCTATCGCGCTCGCCTTGCCATTCAATTGGCCCTCTCCCGCGACTGCAATAAAGTAAATTGCTATCAGCGCCGTGCCGAATACATGTGCGGTTTCCACCCAACTGCCCATCAACAGAATTTCAGGGCTGGTGTAGAACATGAATGGCAGAATGAAAGCCGCCAGTCCGAAACGCATGGCACGTATGGAGGTAGGCCAAGGCTTTCCTCCCGCGATTGCCGCCCCGGCAAAGGCTGCAATCGCGACTGGCGGCGTAATGGCTGAAATGACAGCGCAATAGAACACGAACATGTGGGCGGCCAGCGCTGAGACCCCTAGCTGTTGTAGCGCTGGCGCCACCACGGCAGCGGCAATGGCGTAGGCAGCGGTCGTCGGCATTCCCATGCCCAATACGATGGAAATGATCATGGCTAGCAGGAAGGCCAACTCCTCACTATTCCCTGCTGCTGTCAGCAGTAATGAAGAAAAACGTCCTCCCAGCCCGGTGAGGCCCAGCACACCGACGACAATGCCGGCACAGGCCATGACGCTAATCAATTGCAGGGATTTTCTGGCCGAGTCGCCCATGCCCGAATAGGTCAGTGACGCAATGGCGCGAAATGCGTTGGGCAGCTCTCCGACACGACCCTGGAAAACTGCAAGGATGATAATCAGACCGGCACTGAGCAATGTGGCGATGGCTCCCGCAAAGTTGACCTGAATGCCTGTCAGCGGCAGGAGTACAAAAAGCGCCAGCGGTAGTGCCAGCAATGTGGAGGGAAGATTCAGCTCACGACACAGCATTACCAGAAGCGTCGAGGCCAGCCCCCAGGTACCTGCGGCAATGATCGAATACCCGGACATCAACAAGTAGAGAAGCACTACCAGGGGTAGCAGCATGAACATGTCACGTACCAGTTCAGAGAACTTGGGAAGTTCGGCACGCGGTATACCTTGAAGACCCAGCCGTAACGCCTGGCGGTCAACGGTCAAAAAGATGGCGATATAGAACAGCAGGCAAGGAAGCGCCGCCGCCAGAATAATTTCCGAATAGGGGATCCCGGTAATTTCGGCCATGATGAATGCCCCGGCTCCCATGACGGGGGGCGCCAGCTGCCCACCTGACGACGATGCAGCCTCGATGGCGCCAGCACTTTCACGTGGATAACCGACCCGACGCATCATAGGGATGGTAAACGTTCCCGAAGCCACGACGTTAGCTACCGCCGACCCCGATACCGTGCCGAACAGCAGTCCCGAAAAGACCGACACTTTGCCCGGCCCACCACGCGTGCCTCCGAACAGCGCCATGGCAAGCCGCATGAAATATTGACCCGCCCCGGAGGCCTGCAGGAATACGGCAAAAGCTACGAACAGAATGATGTAGCGCGACGATGCCGCCACGGTCATGCCAAAGATCGCTTCCTGGCTATAAAGAAAAGAGAAGAAATTATCTGCCTGAAACCCTGAATGGCGCAGCATTCCCGGTAACCAAGGCCCCACAAAGATGTAAGACACAAAGACCAGCGCGATGATCGGTAGTACGAGCCCCGAAACCCGCCTGGCAAATTCCAGCACTACCAACGTCCCCAGAGCACCACAGATAAAATCACCTGCGGTGGTGATGACTCCGGTGCGCATGATCAATTGATCAAGATGGACGATGATGTAACCGCTACAGCCAATCGCGGCCATGACCAGCAGCCAATCAGGCAAGGGTACCCGCGAACGATGCTCGCCTCGCCACGCCTTCAGCCCTACGAAAGCGATAACGGCCCCCAGGTTGACGTGCAATACCCGGTAGACCCATTCGTCGATTGACCAGAAGTTGAGTACGGCAAGATGAAACAGTGCGTAAGCTGCCGAAAAAACACCCAAAGCGACCATCATCCATGGCGATAACGTACGATCATGACCTTCTGCATCCAGCTCGGTCGCTTCATCGGATGCCGCATACTGCTGCTTGTTCATTTGATTGTTATTCATCTCATCTTCACGCCTTGGCGTCTCCTGCTCTACCTGGCCGGAAATTTGGGATTATTGAGACATTGTGCATCTTGCCAACTTGTCCGTACAAGATTTCTTGTACGAATAAGTAGCAGTTAGCTAGGATAACTGTCAAGTAACCCATAAGATGAGAGTGTTCAAAAAGGCAAAGGCAAGGGAATGAAAAAGCGATATACCAATGTGGCTCAGCTCATCATGCAAGCTATCCGATCCGAGGGTATGCAGGTGGGCGACCCTATGCCGAGTGAAGCAGAACTCTGTGCTCGTTTCGGTGTTAGCCGTTCTACCATTCGCAGCGCATTGGCGCAGCTACAAACGTTAGGCCTGGTAGAGCGCAAGCAGGGAGCGGCGACTCGCTTAATCGCCACGCAAGCCGCGCCTACCTATGTACATTCCATGAAGGCCAGTGGAGACTTATTGCAATTCGCAGGTCCTTCCTGGCGTCGAGTTCAGAGTATCGCTCCCCTTATTGCCGACGAAGCTCTTGCATCGCAACTCGACAAGAGGCCAGGTAAACATTGGATCCGCATCAGCCAGACCCGCCATATCGAGAGCCAATCCGCCCCTGTGGGCTGGACAGATGTCTATCTATGCCAGCGTTACGCCGACATTGTCGACGATATTCCAGACTATACGGGACTGATCTATACCTTGCTTGAAGAACGCCATCAGGTACTGATTCACGAAATTTGCCAAACAGTCAGTGCTGTGCCTGTGCCGGAGCATCTTGCCGAACAGCTCGAGGTTCGAGCAGGAGATCATGCATTGCGCCTGACCCGGCATTACCTTGATGCAGAAGGCGAAAGTTTGCTTGTTTCAATCAATATCCTGCCCGCCACAAACTATAGCTACGAGATCCGGCTCAAGCGACAAGGCCAGGTTTCTTGACACTTAAGTCAACGGTCCTTCATGGCGCAGCCTCGCAGCTAATGGATGAAAGCTGGATAAAGCGCAAAAGGCTATTGATTCAACTTGACCAGCATCTTGCCGGTGTTGCCGCCTTCGAATAATTCGAGGAACGCATCCGGGGTGCTTTCCAGGCCTTCTTTCACCGTCTCTTTATAGTCGAGCTTACCCTCGGCGACCTGCGGAGCCACTTCCTTCAGGAAGTCTGGATAGTGGGACCAGTGATCGGCCACGATAAAGCCCTGCATTCTGACCTTACGCGCGACCAGCTCGAAAAGATTGCTGGGGCCAGGGGTGGGCTCCTTGGCATTGTAGCTTCCGATCATGCCGCACACGGCGATGCGGGCGCCTTCGTTGAGCTGGCTCAACGCAGCTTCCAGGCAGATGCCGCCGACGTTCTCGAAGTACACGTCGATGCCCTCGGGGCAGGCCAGGCGAATGGCATCGCTCAACTCGTGAGCGTTTCTGTCCCGGTAGCTAACCGGCTCGACGCCCAGGGACTCCAGCCACGCCAGCTTATGCGTTGCCCCGGCGATCCCGACCACATGGCAGCCTTTCGCCTTGGCAAGCTGCACAACGAGCGACCCGACCGCTCCGCTGGCGGCACTCACCAGAACATTATCGCCGGTCCGACACTCCGCAATCAGGTTGAGTCCGGTCCAGGCGGTCATGCCCGGCATTCCCAGTACTCCCAGATAGGCCTGTTCGGGCACTTGAATATCGGGCAAGGGATGGACGCCTTCGGCAGGGATCTGGGCAATATCGCGCCAGCCACCCATATGATTCACTATGTCCCCTTCCTTAAGGCGCTCGTCGTTGGAGGCGATCACCTCGCCGATGGCGCCGCCTTCCATTGGCTTGCCAAGCGTGAAGGGCTCGACATAGGTGCGCACCCCGTTCATGCGACCTCGCATGTAGGGGTCCACGGAGAGCCAGTGGTTGCGAATCCGTACTTCGCCCGGGCCTAGTTCGGGCAGGTCCTCGGTTTCCAGCTTGAATAGCTCACGCTCGGGTAGGCCCTGGGGATAATCGGTGAGCGTGTAAAAGCGTGACTGCATGATGCCTCCTGCAAGGTTTTGTCGTTTCACTGCTCCTGTAGCATAGGAACTATTAGCCTGCTTACAAGGAATTCGTCTATTGGCTTCACAGGAGACCATCGGAAAGCTGAGTCGTTCTCTCTGCCTTGGCGGCGAGACAGTCGGCGCGGTTACCTACTGGCAGCTTTTACTTCATTTCAAAGCCGCGCTTGACCAGGAAATCATGCATGTGCGGGCGCAGCTTGGTATCGAACAGCGGCTTGAGATTGTGCGACCAATCGGTGTCCTTGTTACTGGTGCTGCGCGCGCCGTAGTAGGTCTTCATGGTGGTATCGAAGGAGCCCACCTGCTCGTCGTCTTCGGTGTAGTAGTCTTCCTTGAGGATCGCTTCCACCGGCAGACGAGGTTTTACTTCAGGCTCATGAGCGGGGTACCCAAGGCACATGCCGAACACCGGATAGACATGCTCGGGAAGACGTAACAGATCGCTGATTTCTTGCGGATTGTTGCGAATACCGCCGATATAGCAGATCCCCAGCCCCTCGGATTCGGCGGCGACCGCCACGTTTTGCGCCATCAGGGCGGTATCCACGGTGGCCACCAATAGCTGCTCGGTCATGCCCCGCACGACATTGGCGCCGGTGCGCTCTGACGCCTCGGTGGGCCGCTTCATGTCGGCACAGAAAACCAGAAAGTCCGAACAACTGGCGATATATCCCTGGCCACCGGCCAATTCCGCGATCTGCTCGCGGTTGGCGGGATTTTTCACATGAATGACGCTATATGCCTGTACATGGCTGGACGTGGCGGCGCCCTGCCCGGCCTGGATGAGCTCGATCAGTAGCTCCCGCGGGATCTGGCGGTCGGTGAACTTGCGGATCGAACGGTGGGATTTCAGGAGCTGGATAACGTCGTTCATGGTACCTCGCTTAGTGGTAACGGTCGTTTCTGGAGCACTAGAGTGGCTCAGTTGAACGGCATTATCCTAACGTCTATGCCGAAGCCCCACCAGCACCCGATGACTGGGAGTGCTTCAGGTCGCGGACCGTTACGCCGGTGAACTTCTCCAGAAAGAACACCAGGGTCGCGGGGTGTCGGAAGCGCTCTTCGAAGCTTTCCTGGCCATCCGGGGAGCGTCGCATCACGCTGGCTTGATACTTGTCGCCATTCATTTCTACCTTGACGCTGTTCTCGCGGCTTCCGTCACGGCTCACCGCCGTCAGTTGCTTCTCGTTCGCCAGCATGGCGTCCAGTCGACGAGCGGCTTCCAGCTCGTCGGCGGAGGCCCATAGCGATTGGTCGCGATCTCCATAGCGGTACAGGATGGCCACCAGCAAGGCCGCGAAGATGCTGCTGGTCAGCATCCAGATCAATGTCTCGCCCGTTACGGACCCGGTCAGAATCACGAACAATTGAACCGCAACGCCCACCGCCAGCAAGCAGGCGAATGGCTGCCATAGGCGGGGACTCAAAAAGCCGCGATGCAGCATGTAGCCCCATAAACCGACCACGGCCAGAGCTCCCACCGCGAGATGAATCGCGGAAAGAGGGGTGCCTCCACCGAACAGAACGGCGATGACGCCGATGACGAGTAGCAAACTGTAGAAGATTGCCAGAAGAATGTAGGCGCGTTCGAGATTCATCGTTGTCACTCCATCCAGGTTAGCGGCAGGCGTTGCTCGCGTATCCGCCCTTATTGTTATTAATGAATATTATTGTTATTGACGACTATCGTTATAAACGACTCGTTTGCAGTATAGGCGAAGCGGCAATTACCGTGCCGCCACCGTGAATGGCTTTTCAACGTCTGGTGCTTCAGCGCATGGTGCCGCAACGTCTGATGCAACGACTCGGCATCTCACGAGCGCTTCCTGCCCCATCGCTCCAGGAACAGGTACACCAGGCACGCCACCGCCAGCGGAATCAGAAAATAAAGGGCGCGATAGCCGATCAGAGCGGCGAGTATCTCGCTCTTCGCCACTTGATGTTGCAACAAGGCAATGAACACGGCTTCGAGCACACCCAGCCCGGCGGGAATGTGGGTCACCACCCCGGCGATGCTACTGACGAGCAGAATACCCAGTATGCCGGGATAAGCGACGCCTTCAGGAAGAAGCACGTAAATCAGCAGCGCCATCAACGACCAGTTCGCCGCCCCCAGAGTCGCCTGCATCAGCGCCAGTCGAAGCGAAGGAAGAGCGATTTCATGATTCCGCCAGTGCCAGACGCGGCGTGGTGAAAAGCGGCAGGCCGCCAGGTAAACGATGGAGACGGCCAACAGGGCAAAGCCGATCAGCTGCAAGCCGAAGGCGCCGATCTGCCAATGCTGCGGCAACTGGAGAAGCCGAAAGGAGAATAGCATGCCCGCGAGAATCATATAGCCCAGCCAGTTGGTGACCAAGCTGACACTCAACACCCGAGTCACGGTAGATACATCCAGCCCCATGCGGGTGTACAGCCGATAACGCAAGGCAATTCCGCCAACCCAGGCCCCGAGATTCAGGTTGAAGGCGTAGCATACGAAAGCGAGCGGAAGCACCTGCTTGATGGGTAGCTCATGGCGGGTATATATCTTGCCCAGCAGATCATAACTGCTGAAGACGACAAAGCTGGCTGCAGTGATGCCAAGCCCCATCAAGATCAACGGGAGCTTGTAGCCCCGTAGCGTTTCCACCACCGCATTCCAGTCCATGTTTCTGACTAGCGAGAACAGCAGAACGCCTACCAGGATAAAGAACACTGCCGTTATGCCGCGCTTTAGCCACCGTTTCCATGGTTTGGCCTGAATGGAGCTTTCGTACTTGGCATCTGTCATTCGCTCTCCCTGCTCAATCCAGTGCTCTTTTGTTGCTGTGCGTCGTGGCAGACAATGTTTTCAGCCTGGCGGCATGAACCGGCAACCAGCCCATCCGCTTGGGAAAATGGCGCAGGAAGTGAAAGCTCACGATCATCAAAGGCGTGCGCCACCAGCGCCCCTTTTTGGCCGCTTCGGTAGTGATCAACTTGCAACTCTGATCAATGAGTTGCTCGAGATGCGTATGGATCTGCCGGTTGAGCTCGGCATCGCGGACGAACAGGTTGGCTTCGAGATTCAATGACAGGCTGAGCGGGTCGAGATTGCTCGAGCCCACCGTCGACCAGTCGTGATCGATTATCGCGATCTTGCCATGCAGCGGACGCTCCGTGTACTCGTAGATCTTGACGCCATCCTGCAGCATGTAGCTGTAAAGCGAGCTGGAAAACATTCTGGCCCAGGGCATATCGGGCCGGCCCTGTAATATCAGTGTGACGTTGACACCCCGACGCGCGGCGTTACGCAGCTCGTGGCATAGCCTGTAGCTGGGAAAAAAGTAGGCGTTGGCGATGACCAGGCGGGACGTCGCCGAACGAATCGCGCGGATATAGTGTGCTTCAATATCGTTGCGATGGTGATTGTTGTCGCGAATCGCCATCAGCATGGCGGCTTTTCCCGCAGCAGAAGACGATCCCTGAAGCTCCGGCAATTTCTTTAGCGCCTGATGCTCCACCAGCAGCGCCCCGGCCGCATCGCGAATGTCCTTGACGATCGGCCCCCGCACACGCACGCCATAATCCTGCTTGCCCATGGCATATCGATCGGGCAAGTGATCGGCACCGAAGTTGATCCCACTGATGTAGGCCACCTCGCCATCCACCACAACGATCTTGCGATGAAGGCGGCGGAACAGATTGGTACGCATGCCGAATAGACGCGGCTTGGGATCGTAGACATGCATGCGAATACCGGCATCCGTCAGCTCCGATATGAACTCGCTATCCAGATCCGCCGTCCCGTACCCATCCACCGTGATATCTATCTGGACTTGCCTGGCGGCGGCCTCTAGCAGCGCTTCTTTCAGTTTCTTGCCCACCTCATCGTTGAAGATGATGAAGGTTTCGAGCAGGATCTCCCGACGAGCCGCACGAATACAGTCGAATACGCTGCGAAAATACTGGTTTCCGTTGATCAAAAACTCGGCTTCGTTGTTTTCCTTCCATTGGAAATTCACAAGCATATCTCGGCAATAAGTGGCACATGATCGGATAAGTGCGACCAAGGTTTGCGATACAAGGCTTTAGGGCTGCGCACGGTGACATTGCGCACGTAGATCCGGTCGAGACGCAGCAAAGGCCAACGCGCCGGAAATGATTTCGCCGGTAGCCCAAAGTGTTGAACGAACGCTTCGCTCAACCCACACTGCGCCAGCACCTGATCGGCCTGACCTCGCCAGTCGTTGAAGTCACCCGCCACGATGACCGGCTCGTCGCCGGGGATCGAGTCAAGCAGCTCGCACAGCAGCTTCATCTGTTCCAGGCGATGTCCTTGGCGTAGCCCCAGATGAACGCAAATTGCATGTACCCCACTGTGTCCGGGAACATCCAGTTGGCAATGCAGCAGACCGCGTTTCTCGGTGTCCTGGATGGATACGTCCTTGTTGGCGTATTCCAGAATCGGATAGTGAGATAACAGGGCATTACCATGGTCACCATGAGGGTAGACGGCATTACGGCCATAGGCGAAATCCGGCCAGATGGTGTCGGCGAGAAATTCGTACTGTGGCACGCTTGGCCAGTCATGAAAGCGCAGCGCATGCTTTTTGTGCTCGCCTATCACCTCCTGCAGAAAGACGAGGTCGGCCGACAGAGTGGTCACGGCATCGCGAAGTTCGGGCAGGATATGACGCCGGTTGAAGACATTGAATCCCTTGTGCACATTCAGCGTCATGACCTGCAACGTCTCGACCGGCGCCGTATGGCGAATCCCCTGCGTCGAGCCCTGTTCCGTAACACTCACTTGCAACTCCCGTTTCCATTCATCTTCCATCGCTCGGCCGGCCCCATGGTCTGACTGGCCCCGTCAGGGTCCGCCGCTACCGCCCGTGGCGCCGTATACCTGGCCGGTAGCGTAGCTGGATTCCTGCGAGGCGAGCAGCACATAGACACCGGACAACTCCACCGGCTGGCCTGGGCGGCCCAATGGCGTCTGCTCACCGAAGCTCTGTACGCTCTCCTGGGGTTGACCACCGCTCGGTTGCAACGGGGTCCAGAACGGGCCGGGCGCCACGGCATTGACACGCACCCCCTGCTCTGCAAACTGCTTGGCCAGCGACTTGGTAAAGCTGACGATGGCCGCCTTGGTCATCGAGTAGTCGAGCAGTATTTTCGGCGGGTCGTATGCCACCACGGACGCCGTATTGATGATCGCGGCTCCTTCCTCCAGGTGCGGTATGGCAACCTTGGTGATCCAGAACATGGCGTAGAGATTGGTCTTCATGGTGGCGTCGAAGTCGTCGGTGCTGATGTCGGTGACTGACTCCTTCCATTGCTGGCGGGCGGCGTTATTGACCAGAATGTCGAGACCTCCGAGCTGCTGCACCGCTGACTCGACCAACTCCTGGCAGAACGCTTCATCGCGAATATCGCCCGGAATCGCAACGGCCGTGCGCCCTTCCGCTTCGATCAGTTCGATCACCTCGCGGGCGTCGGACTCCTCGGCCTCCAGGTAGTTGATCGCCACGTCGGCACCCTCGCGGGCATAGGCGATGGCCGCCGCGCGACCGATACCGGAGTCGCCGCCGGTAATAAGCGCCTTGCGACCTTCCAGGCGACCGCTGCCCCGGTAGCTCTTTTCGCCGTGGTCCGGGCGCGGTTCCATCTCGCTTGCCAGACCCGGCCACTCCTGGGGCTGCTCCGGGAACGGCGGCGCAGGATATTGGCTGGTCGGGTCCTGCTTCTGCATCAGCGAACCATCGCCGCCACCCGCAGCCGCCCCCTGGCCGGAGGAAGACTGAGAGCTGCTTCCTTGAGAGGAAGACTGCTGGGCGAATGCCGGCGCGGCAACCGCCGCGGCGACGCCGGAAGCCAATCCACCGACCACTTGCCGACGCGAGGGGTCGAACGTGTTACTGGGTTTCATGATTACCTCCCTGTAATGCATAACATTGCAAAGTGAAATGCTACTAGTGCCATCTAGACCTTAGCTATGACAGACAAAATTACAAATAACTCGTTATAGTTAGCGATGCGGTAATCGACGTTTCAACCCGTGAGCAGACTGTCTCGTGGCGGTCGCGAGCCAACCGTCACAGATGGAAAAGCAGGAGCTGGAGGAACCGCTGGAATTGTTGGATTGGTGCAACAGCTTTGACTAAAGAACAATACCGCCGTGCCGATAATGGGAGCAGCTCATCACCCTAGCGTGATGTCACTTCCCAACCTCCAAGGTCGCCATGAAACACTTCCTCCACGCCATTCCCATGGGCAAGAAATTCGTTCTTGCCCTAGCCTTGCCGCTGTTGGCGATGCTGTACTTCGCCGTAATGGGCATCGTCGAACGTCAGCAGACGGCCAGCAATATGCTTCAACTGCAAAACCTGACCTCCCTTGCCCAGCAGGCCGGCGATCTCGTGCATGAAATCCAGGTCGAACGGGGCATGACGGCGGGCTTTCTGGGCAGCCAAGGCCGCGAGTTCCGGCAACAGCTGACTGCCCAGCGAACCGCTGTCGATAACCAGGCGGATGAATTTCGTATCCATCTGGAAACGCTGAGCCTTGCCAGTATCGATGCGGATCTCGCCTCCCGGGTCGACGATGTGCTGCAGCGCCTGGCGGCGAATACCGCTTTGCGTCAACGTGTCGACGAACTGTCAGCTCCTACCGCGGAAGCCTTGGCCCATTACACCGGTATCAATGGCGAGCTGATGGCACTGGTCGGCGAGATGAGCCACGCCACACAGCAGGCTGACGTGGCCAATCGCCTCTCCGCGTATTACAACTTGCTGAAAGCCAAGGATTTGGCGGGTATAGAGCGCGCCTTGCTGTCCAACGCCTTTGGCGCCGATCAAATCACGCCGGCTCTCTATCAGCGCTTCATGACGCTCATCGGCGAGGAAGCCGCCTTCCAGGCGAGCTTCCTGACCCAGACCACAGAAGCCATGCGTTCGCGCTTCGAGCAGGCCCTGTCAGGTCCGGATATCGAGCGGGTAATGGAGCTGAGGGCACTGGTCATTTCTCGGGCCGACCGGGGCGGCTTCGATGTCGACCCGCAACAATGGTTCGAGTGGCAAACGGTCAAGATCGGCCAGCTCAAGTCCGTCGAAAATGCCGTTGCCAGCGACATCATCGATACCACCGAAGCGTTGCGCTCACAGGCGCAGTTCGCCCTGTGGCAGTACGTGGCGATCGCCGTCATGGCGAGCCTGCTGGCGAGTTGGGTAGCGGTGATGATCGTACGGGCTATCGTCCTGCCGCTGAAGCGCGTCCTGGAAGCGATTTCCCATCGGGGCGGGGACCTGACCCAGCGCTTGACGGTGCCGGGCAGCGATGAGTTATCCCAACTCTATCAGGCCTTCAACGACTCCACCGCCGAGACCGAAACGCTGGTCAGCAGCATCAAGAAAAGCGCGCTTTCGGTCGAGCTGGCCAGTGGGGAGATCGCCCAGGGTAACCAGGATTTGGCCCAACGCACCGAGGAGCAGTCCGCCTCGCTGGTGGAAACCGCTACCAGCATGGAACAGATCACCGCTACCGTCAGGCAAACTGCCGACCATGCCCAGAAGGCTCAGGGTATGTCGTCGGAGGTGGTGGATCAGGCCCAGGAGGCCAATACCGTTTCCGCCCAGGCGCGCGACGCGATGCAACAAATTCACGACGCCAACCAGCAGGTATCCACCATCGTTGCGGCTATCGACAACATCGCCTTTCAGACCAACATTCTTGCCTTGAATGCCTCGGTGGAAGCCGCCCGCGCCGGTGAGCACGGGCGCGGCTTTGCCGTGGTCGCCACGGAAGTGCGCAACCTGGCCAACCGCAGTGCCGAGGAAGCCAAGCAGATCCGCCAGTTGATTCAGCACAATGTGGGACGTATCGAGGAAGGTAACCAGCTTGTCGCCGCGACCGGGGACACGCTGGAGGCGATTACCGGCCGGGTAAACGAGATGGCTTCGCTGATCTCGAATATCTCGACCGCCACCACCGAACAGTCCGCGGGGATCGAGCAGATCAACCAGGCCATCGCGCAGCTGGAGGAAGTCACCCAGCAGAACGCCGCGCTTGTCGAGCAGGCCGCGGCAGCCAGCAAGTCGCTGGATGAACAGGCCGGAGACATGGCCGAGACCATCAGCCAGTTTCAGGTCAGCGAGGCGGCCGACACCCCGGCACTGGAGCAGCATGCCGGCAGCTATCACCGCGAAGCCTTGCCGGCCTGATGCGCCCGGTTCAGTGCAGCTTGGGCGTTTCGCGGGCCAGGATTCGCTCGGCATCCAGCGAGGCAATGGGCACATCGGTGCGGGCGGGAATCTCGCCGGAAATCTGCAATGCCTGGTAGCGCAGCGCGCATACACGCAAGAAAGAGGTGAAGTTGCCCAGGTCGTGCCCGGCATCGATCGACTCGTGATAAAGCCGCGTGATCATCTGCGCGGTATTCATGCCGTCACGCTGGGCGATCTCTTCCAGCAAATGCCAGAAGTAGTTCTCCATGCGTACGCTGGTCACCATGCCGTCGATGCGTAACGAATGGGTGGCGCTGCGCCATAAGGCCGGGTCGGCCTGGATAAAGAGCTTGCACATGCAGGGCCTCGCTTGGGTTTCGCTCAGCAGATGATATTACGCCCGGACAATGCCGGGCGTCACGACTGCTAGATCCAGGTGATTACGCTCTTTCGTTCAGCAACGCCATGAACTGGGAAAGCCAAGCGGGATGCGCCGGCCAGGCGGGGGCGGTTACCAAATTGCCATCGGTGACCGCGTCGGTCACTTCGATCCCGGCGAAACTGCCACCGGCGGCTTCCACCTCCGGCTGGCAAGCCGGGTAAGCGGAGCACTTGCGCCCTTTCAGCACACCGGCGGCGGCCAGCAATTGGGCGCCATGGCAAATCGCCGCGACGGGCTTGTCGGCCTCGAAGAAGTGCTTGACCATCGCCAGCACATCTTTATCCAGGCGCAGGTATTCCGGCGCGCGACCGCCCGGCACCACCAGGGCGTCGTAGTCGGAAGCCTTGATGGTGGCGAAATCGGCGTTCAATGCGAACCGGTGGCCGGGCTTCTCGCTGTAGGTCTGGTCGCCTTCGAAATCATGAATGGCGGTGGCGACGGTATCGCCGGACTTATTGCCGGGGCACACCGCATCCACTTGGTGCCACTGCCAGCAGGGTCTGGAACGGCACCATGGTCTCGTAGTCTTCGGTAAAATCACCGGTAATCATCAGAATGCGTTTAGCGCTCATCTCGCTACTCCTTGTCGCTGTCGTTGCCGTTTTGTCGTTGTCAACGTGCGTGAGAACTTCAGACGCATTAGCAGCTTAACAAGCGCTTTTCTCGTGCGGGTAGTAAACCCTTACTACACCGCTACACCGCTACACCGCTACAACGGCAAATGCATGATTGCACCACACACCCCATCTTGGCCCACCCACAACTTGCCGACTGTCAGAGGGAGCTTGAAGCGCCGCTTTCCAGCGGCCCCGGGGTTGAACAGCAGCCTGCCGTCGTGTTGTTCGTTGCGCGGCTTGTGGGAATGACCATGGAGCACGACGTCGCAGGGAGTCGCTGGGTCGAAATCCACCAGGCGATGGACCAGGTGCAGGCGCCGATCATTGACGACGACATCCTGATGTAGGGGCAATTGCTCCGCCCACGTCGCGTTGTCGATATTGCCCCGCACGCAGAGAACCGGAGCCAGCGTTGCCAGGCGCTCAAGGATCGCCAGATCCTCCTCCTTGGCCCCCACGTCGCCAAGATGCAGGATTAACTCGCATCCCTCCATCAGCGCCAGCGCCTCGTCACGCAGCAGGCCATGGGTGTCGGCGATCACCCCAACGGGAGAAGCGATACGATAACGCGGTGTCGATGGGCTCATGGCTACCTCGAGGATTGGGGAAATACCGATATGGTAGCCTTATGGGAATGACGCATCGAAACGTGACCAAGGACAAGCCATGTTAACCATTTCCAACACCGTGGAGCTGGCCGACTGGGAAATCGATCTCAGCCAGATCCGAGCACAAGGTGCGGGCGGTCAGAACGTCAACAAGGTCGCCTCCGCCGTTCATCTGCGCTTTGACATTCTTCACTCCAGCCTGCCGCCCTTCTACAAGGAGCGGCTGATGGCGTATGCCGACCAGCGTATCAGCAAAGAAGGTATTGTGGTCATCAAGGCGCAAAGCCATCGCACCCTGGAACTGAACAAGGAAGATGCGCTGGCGCGACTCAAGGAGCTGATCCAGAACGCCGTAAAACAGCAGAAACCCAGACGCCCCACCAAGCCGACCAAGGGATCTCAGCGGCGCCGAGTCGACAAGAAAACCCGCAAGGGGCAAACCAAGGCGCTGCGCGGCAAGGTAAAAATCTGATCCAGCATCGACCTATCTACCGCAGTTGATGTTCTGATGTAGCTGACCACTCGGCATACGCCTCATGAGCCACGTTCAGAGGTCAGAATATGATGCAAGCCACCACAGTCCACCATCGGGTCGTGACAGTTGACCACGATTTCCGAGCGGGCCAGCACGTAGCTCTTGCCGGTGATGGTATTTTCCACCACTTGATGAGGCCCCTCCTGGCGCACACTGATGAGCTCGCCGATGAAGCCGGTGTTACGCAGGGAGACGGTTTCCAGCTTGTCGCCAGGCTGGATGCGTCCTTCATGATGCATCAGCGCCAGCCGTGCTGAAGTGCCGGTGCCGGTGGTGCTGCGGCAGATGACGCCGGGATGCACGTAGGTCGCCGAGCGCGAGCGATAGAAGCCGTCGCCGACCTGTTCTTCCGGTCCCATGAAGTGCAGAAACGGCAGCGGTCCCACATCGCCCAGGGTGTAGTGGGAAAACCCGCCCTTGGCCTGAATTGCCTCGACGATGGCATAGGCGCAGAGCGACAGGCGCGACTCCTCTTCCAGGGTCAAGGAGAAGCCCAGTGCCCTGGCGTCCACCAGGGCGTAGAAGCCGCCGCTGTAGGCGATGCTGTACGTCACGTTGCCAATCGACGGGACGTGGATGGTTTCCCGGTAGCTATCGATGTAACTGGGCAAACCGCCGCAAGTAATGGCTTCGACTACACCGTTAACGACTTCGGCTTCGATCTGTACCAACCCCGCCGGCGATTCGAGGACGAAACGTTGATGTCCTTCCTGCTTGGGAATCATCCCGCTCTCCAGCAACGCCGTGGCGGTGCAGATGGTATTCGAGCCGGAATAGATCGGGTACCCCATCACTTCCATGATGATGTAACCCGCCTCCGCCAGCGGATTGGTGGCGGGTACGATCAGATCCACCGACATCTCGGGAATCCCGTAGGGCTCCGACAGCAGCAGTTTGCGCAGTCCATCGGCATCGTCCCGCAGGTACACCATTTGCTCGCGTACCGTGGTGCCAGGTAAAGGATCGATTCCCCCCACGACGATACGACTGACGTCGCCGCCGGCATGGGTATCGATCAACTTCAGGGTCAGTTCGCCACTCATTGCATCGCCTCCCGCTGCCATTAGCTTGCCTCCAGCGCGTGGGGTGCGCCGTGCTCGGCCCACTGGGCATCGGGAACGATCACGATCTTGCCCAGGTAATTACTGTTGCGGTTGACGAAATAACGTTCGGCGGCGTGCAGCTCGGAAAGCTTGAAGGCAGCGTGCAGCACCGGCTTCAGCTGGCCGTTGCGTATCCACTCCACGAGCTGTTCGGCTTCTTCCCGGGTGCCATGGGAAACGCCGAAAATCTGCACCTGGTAGAGGTAGATGCGCGTCCACATCATTTCGCTGACGTTACCGCCGCTGGCCCCCGCAATGCTCAGGCGCGGATAGGTGTCGCGCCGGTTCATGTCGAAGATCATGCTGTCGATGAAGTGGTGGGTCATCTCGCCCCCCACCAGGTCCATGACCGCGTCGAATGGCCGGTCGCCGGTGAGTGCGCGCACCTTGTCGGTGAAATCACCCATCTCCGAGCGATCCAGCACGGCTTCCGCGCCCAGCTTGCGCAGTGCGTCGGCCTTGTCCTGCTGGCTCAGGGCATAGGGAATCGCGCCCATGATGCGACACAGCTGGATCAGTGCGGTCCCCACCCCGCCGCTGGCACCGGTGACCAGTACCCGCTCGCCGGCCTTGATATTGGCGGAAGTCAGCATGTGCAGCGCTGTCTGGTAGGAGCACATGCCCATGGCGGCAAGCTCGGCATCGTCAAGCTCGGGGTTGGCCACGTGATGGAACTGATCGGCGGGCACCGCGATATATTCGGCAAAGCCGCCGTCGGCGCCATGGCCGTAGTAGTCCGGCGTCAGGTTGAGATCGCGGCGTGCATCGGCGTAAAGATTGAAATCCAGCAATCCACGCTGTGCAATACGGCCGGCATCGACTCCCTCTCCCACGGCCACGATGCGACCGACCACATCGGCGCCTTGGATACGGGGAAAGGTGAGCGTCGGCGAGCCCCCCATCTGAAACGAGGTGACATCGCCCTTGTCCTTGGTGGGATAAAGCCCTTCGCGCGCCTTGCGATCGGTGTTGTTCTTCGCCGTCGCGGTAACCTGTACCAGCACCTCGCCGGGGCCGGGACACGGCGTGGGAACATTCTCGTCATAGACCAGCTTGTCGATGCCGCCGTGGCCGGTCAACAGCATGGCGGCCATGGTCGGGGGAATCTGTGCCAAACGGGAATCGGTAGCCATAGGCTCTCCTCCGGGCGGTGTGTCGCGGGTGAGTTCACTCATTTCGTGCGACGATAACAAACTTTTGTCCTGTCTCCAGCCGCCTTGGCTTTCTGTGATCGATAATTGCCGCCACGCTTAGAACCACCTCTGACGCCGGAAATACCAGATCAGAGCGACAGCAATTCCCAGCATCAAGCCCCATACCGCAAAGTAGCCGTAACGGAATCCCAGCTCGGGCATATGTTCGAAATTCATACCATAAATGCCGGCGAGAAAGGTCAACGGTACAAAAATCGCAGTAATCACCGTGAGCAATCGCATAGTGATATTTAGCTGATGCGACGAGATGGAGATATAGCCGTTGATCAAGTCGCCGCAGATATCGTAGTACATCTGGGTCAGACTATAGAGGCGCTCGAACCGCTCATAGACATCGGTGATGGCGTGCAGTGTCTCGCTATCTTCACGGGGCAAGTGCTGGTAATCGTAGGCCGTGAGTTCCTGGGTAATGCCCTTGTGATAGCTGAAGATGCGCCGCATCTTGACCAGACGGGAGCGGAACATGGTGATACGGCGCATCAGTTCATCGTTGCCCTCTTCCAGCAAGTCGTCTTCCAGGTCGCTGAGCTCGGTTTCAAACTCCAGCAGGCTGTCGAGATAGTACCCCGCCGAGATATACATCACCTTGAGCGCGACCTGCTGCGTCGACTTCTGCAGCAACGACATGCCCTGTTCGGCTAGCAGTTTGTCGATACTCATCGCATGGCCTGGATGAAGGCTGATGACATAGCGCTCACCGATAAAGAAGCAGATCTGCTGCGGCGTATAGTTGAGCTCGGCGTCAAATGCCGAAATACCTCGGTAGATGATCAGGGTATGGGTCTCGAATTCCTCGATCTTGGGTGGATGCCGGTCCCGGTGCGCATCGTTGATCGCCAGAGGATGACAATCGAAGGATTCCAGCATCAACCGCTCGCGCTCTTGTGTCTCGCCCTGCATGTCGATCCAGATATGCGAACCAGTCGACTCCCGCCACATCTCGAGCAACTCCTCCCCTCCGCGGCGCTGAGTTCCCTGAGCGTCCACCAGTAACGTGCGGATCATGGTATATCGATTCCCTCTGTCAGCTTGATCAGGATAGCGGCGTTACGCTCACTACTCGCCCACCTTGGGCTTCAGCCACTATCGGTCGGCGTCGATCAGGTTGAGCGAGGTAATGGGGATATTCAACACACGAGTGGCAGGACCGGTTTCATGGTCAGAGGCGGGGGGCAGCGACAAGCCATCGCTAGGCTCTTTCTGGTTTCGCCAGGCGCAAGATCAGCGCTAATTTGTAAGTGGTTGAGTATACTTTCAAATAATAGCATAACAAGGCAGCCAAGCATTTCTTCCAGAAAGGGAGGCTGCTAGCTATAAAAGGCTTCAGAATTCTGAGTGGAGGCAGATAGCCAGTTATCAGCAATAAGAGAAAGTTATTCTTGGCACTTTTGCGTTTTATATTGACCGATCCACCAAGAATTCTTTTGCGTTTTTTAAGCATGGACTTGATATCGGCGCGTGCCGGGTGGTTCACGACGACTTCGGGTGCGTATACTATCGGTATGCCTTTCTCCTTGGCCCGCCAGCCCCATTCATTGTCGCCACCGGACATAAGAGAATCATTGAAAAGTCCAACGGTTTCAAAGTGTTTAGCCCATGTCACCATGTTGGCGGTTGCCGACCCACCAGCCTGAGCATATCTTTTTTGATCAAACGCGTAGGCTTCCTCGTAGATTTCAACGAGTGTAAGTTTATCGGACTTGAAAAACAGCTCCACCTTGCCAGCTATCCGCTCTGCACCCTCTTCAAGCCGCCCGATAGCGGCCTCCAGCCAGGTTGCGCCAGGAATGCAATCGGAATCAGTAAAGGCGATTATCTCACCTTTGGCAATCTTTAGGGCTGCGTTTCTTGCGGCGTACGAACCGGGCTTTTCCTCTGTAATCATGTTGAAATTTTCGGGCAAGATGAAGTCATCGGGAGGGGTGTCATCGGGGGCATTGTTGACAATAATTACTTCGAAATCGTCCTGGGGGAAGGACTGATTGTGGAGCGCTGCCACACAAAGCTTCAAACGTTCCCAGTCGTAATAGGTAGGTACAATTACTGACACTCTCGGGTTGCAGATTTCCATACCCCCCCCGCCGATTTCCCTTGCCTTCTTGTACTTTACCTCTTTTTCAGATAATAGCATTTTAATTGCTCCCCGCGTGATGATTAAGGGTCTGAAAAACCGGAGCTTGCCGCTCAAGTACATTTTTCAGGCTCGGGGTGATGTATTTCAGATAAGTCCGGGACAGGTGATGGGTATCCGACCACATCAACCTCCCATCAAAATATGCTGGGCACAACCCCTTGCTACATATCAGCTTGGTAAAATCTACCGAAATAAACAAAGGATTCTGTTTCATATCCTCATCAGCAGGATTGCGCGGTAACAATACCTCTTCGACTGGTCGGGCGCATTGGCTCGCCTCCTGCCGGTTCTTCCACACACAGTAGCTTGGGTCGCTTTCAAACCAGGGGTTGTCCCTTATTCCCACGACCGGAATACCCAAACCGTTTATTTCCTCCCATTTTTTTACATACTGCTTGGGTACAAACTCAACGGGATCGTCGTCCACTAGCCTGTCCGTGCGCAACCGGTTGGCTCTCGTCGAGTTAGTGACAACTAAACCGGGATCCAGCTCGCTTAAGTAATCGACAATATTTTCATTCCACAGCTCACATGTATGATTGTCCTCTACTATTTCATATCCCAGAGAGCACGAATGCTTTATCACGCTTACGAGCTTGAAATTATATTCTTTTGCCAAATTCACAAGAAGAGGACTCCATTGTCCTACATGCGATCCACCTACAAGTGCGATGACTGTTTCTGATGAAGTATTGCCAAACTCGCAAACTATAATAGTTGAATCATTAATTTCAGTGGCACAACCATTATTTCTGTCCATGACCTCTCCTAGGTCATTGGCGATAGCAGTAACATAACCATACTCAAGATCTGTGGCATCATCCTGAATATAGATTTCACTACCGTCAAAAGAACTTTTTTTGAAACTCACTTCAACATCATGGAGATTCTCAAAATAGTACTTGGCCCCCAGGCCCAGTGTTACCGAAGGTAATGAAAAACAGAAAACCTACCGTATAGGATAACAATGTCTTGGTCTTTGGAATGTTTCGAAAGGGCCTCTCTAGCAACATCGTCGTAAAAATGGCAAGCAATATCCCCAACAGGATAACCATCATTCCTTTTACAAACCCTAAACTGGTAGTCTCGTAATAGTTTTGAAAGAAGATCAATATAGGCCAATGCCATAAATATATGGTAAATGACATTGCGCCCAACACGACGAGATACTTATTGGAAAGCAACTTATTCACTACAGTACTGCCTTCCGACCCACCTCCAGAAACTATCAAAAAAATGGCTGACATGACCGGAAAAAGTGCCACGTACCCAGGAAAGCTCCACTCTCTAGGAATCACCACCCCGACACTGACAAGCATCAAAACACCCAAAAAAGAAAGTATCGAAGCTAGTTTTTTATTGACTTTTAAATACGGCACCAATATTGCAACTAAAGCGCCGGAAAGAAATTCCCAGACTCTTCCAAAAGGATTGAAATAAGCCGTTTCAGGTCTGCTACTCGTTGAAATTAAGGAGTAGATAAAAGAAAAAAAAACAACCAGAGAAACGCCTATGACCAAGGGCCTCAATGATTTCATTTTGTTGGACACATAAACTAATGGACCAAGAAGAAAAGGAAGAAAAGCATAGAACTGCACTTGAATAGACAATGCCCAGAACTGCTGGAAAGGACTAGCGGGTTCTTCCCTTTTCAAATAATCCACTTCTCGCCTTATCAGTAACAAGTTTTCCAAGTGCGCCGCACTAAAAACAAACTCATTAATTACCGCTTCCCAATAGACCGGCGAGATAAAAAAATAACTGAAAAACAGCGTCACCAAAAGGACAATATAGGCAGATGGAGCTACTCGCTTTATTATACCTCCCCAAAACTGCAGAGGTTTCAGAGTTTCTTCTCTCGAATATTGACGTAGCAGCAGTCCTGTCATCAAAAATCCCGAAACGACGAAAAACACGTCGACACCGCCGGAAACTTTTTGAAACCAGATATGAAATACCAGTACAAGCATGGCGCCAATGGCACGTATCCCTTGAATATCATTACGATAGTTCTTATCTTCCAAGTAGACTTCAAACGTCTTATTCACGTTTCATCCTCCTTGAAAAAAATGATGATCACCAGGCAAATAAACAACGACGTTCTTCGTCAACTTTATGAAATCTCATCCTTTTTTCTAAATTAACTCCATTTAATTCATCTTAATTTTACCTATCCTATTTTAGTAACGATTTATAAAAGAAGAAATTTTCAAGCATGGCTTATAACTTCTGCACGGCAATTATTACGTAGATAGGCGGTCATCCGTTCGCATTCGCGGCCATCGTGCAGGACGGCATGGCGAGCCACGAAATTCACCAAGCGCTGATCGTGACGCCCTTCAAACAGCTCCTGCCATGACTCAGGCAACTGCTCCCAAGATTCTATAACTGGCCCTGGTGCATCGGCGAAGTAGTCGCCATAAATGCCCACATCGCGATTAAGGTAATCATCCAGATCCGGCGCCATCAGGACTATGGGCCGTTTTAGACAAGCATAGTCGTACATCAAGCTGGAATAGTCGGTAATCAACATATCGATTGCCGGAAACAAGGCGTTTACATCAGGAAACACACTCACCGGAGCTTCGCGTATGTGTTTATTACCCGCTACCAAGTCTTGCACACCGTTCATCTTCAATGAGGTATGCCCGCGAATGAGCAACAGCAGGCGATGCTTTTCAAACCACGGCATCAGCGCTTCCAGGCGCTTGCCCTGCGCCACATCAAGGCCTCCCTTTCCTTGCATCCTCAAGGTAGGAGCGTACAACACCACACCGTCATACTCAGTAGTATCGATGCCTGCACGGCGCAGTGATTCAGCAGCGTTGGTCCGGAAAGCATCCCAGCGAGGATAGCCGAGCGCGACTACTCTTTCGCTGGATAAACCAAAGGCCGACATCATTCTCTCCCGCGCGATTTCAGAAGCCACCAGCACCTGATGGGGGCTGCGCTGCCCCGGAAGAGCCCGGCGTAGATAGCGATCGAAGACGCCGGTCAAGACGCCCAGACGCGAGGAGCGGGCATCTTGCACCAATCGCTTGAGGGGCGTGCCATGGGTCAGGTTGATCAACTGCCCGCCGAGCGAAGCATGGGCATTGACGTCATCGGCCGAATGCGTGACAAGAAACAGCCGGGCACGTAATGACACCAGTATCCCTTTTGCCGAGTAGGCGAGATAAGCTTCACCACCTTCATCACGCGCCCGCTTCACTACCTCGCGGTCATGAGCCAACCAGACGGCGCGCAGGTCCGGCTCGTTATCGCGCACGTGGCGATACAGATAACTGGCATTATCAGCGAATTGGCGGCCGTGCCAGGCCCCGAAGACCCATAGACGGTCATTACGGGGAAAGCACCAGCCAATCAGACAAAGAGGCATCCAGGTAAGCTGCTTTGCCAAACGAAATGCATAGGAAGACATTGAAGATTCCTGGCCGGCGCCGCCGGCGTCGAGAACAAGTTAACCGAAGTCTTTACGCAACGTATCCAATACATCAAAGGCGTTCATCAGCTCTTCTCGTGAAACGCTGTAAAAAGGGTTGAGGGAGCGTTTGAGCTGGGTAGTAGATACGCCGTCGGTACGTGACAGATACACCACTTCGCAGTGAGGTTTGAGGAAATCGAAAGCCCCTTTCCAGTCTTCGCCGATAGCGAATGTATGCACCGCATAGCGCTGGATATCGTCTAGCTTCTGGTCCCAGTTGGTCTCGGGAATAACATGGTCCACATAACGGAGTGAGCGCACGATCTCGGCACGATGCTCAAACGGGATCAAGGTGCGCTTGCCTTTCCCGGCATTGAATTCATCGGTGGAAACACCCACGATCAACCGATCGCCCAATCCTGAAAGACGTCGCAGCAAGTTGAGATGGCCGATATGAAACATATCGAAGGTGCCATAGGTGATTACCGTCTTAGCCATATATTGCCCTCCATTACCATATCGTCCAGTTTAATTCGATTAAATTGCGGGGCCAGTCGAATATTTCTTCCTGTTAATAAATCGAATTTAGAGACGCAGCCAATCCAGCGCTTACGACAAATCGAGACACAGATCCCCAGTTAATCACAAATGTTAAAACTCTGATTCATCAGGTGGATTTATCTATAATTGGACACCCCACCATTTCAACTAAGAGTGTTCACGACAAACCTTCTGGTAACTAAATATGCCTTTTACGAAAATAATCGCCTTCAAATTACGAAAAAATTGCTTTCAACACAGGACTATAAATCATCAAACTGTTTCTTGAAGTGAATATAATTAAATTATATGCATTATATTAAATATAAGAACAATGTAAATATGATATTAATAGTTAGCATATTTTGAATAATTATAAGCGGCGCAGTGATTTACAAAATCACCCTGTTTTTCTCTTTACAGCTTTCACAGGGTGCCTCAAATTAAGCAAATTCACTGTGTTCCTAATGAAGCGTTTCGCAAAACTGCGTAGTCCCTTTTTGTTAGGAGCTTTATCTTCTGCCGTATAGACTCGGTTGTCTTCATAGCAATAAACAGGTTTTCCCGAAATTCTAGCAATATTACCAGCCTGCCGAGGGCTACTTTCGATAAAGAAGATGTAGTCCGAGTTCTTGTAGAAAAGCCCCTTGTGTGAGGAATGAACTCCTTGACGCCGTCGCTCCTCCTTCGAAGGCAGATCCAACATGACTAGATGCTCATAATCAATACCGTGCTGCTCAAGCCACGTTACTGTTTGGCTACGGTATTTTTCAAGCCGGTTGGTTACCAGGCAGCCGATTCGGGCTGAAGGCAGGAAAAGTGGTTCCGCATTATTCAAAAAAGTAACGTACTGCTCTCCATCATCATTCTCTTGGGCGGTAGGGTCGACGCATAGCACTCCATCGATATCAAAACACGATTGTGAAAGCATGGCCGGGGCGAAGAGGCTCCATTGGAAAATATAAGGCGATTGCATGATGGATAAGACTATATCAACATGCTGCTTACCGTCAGGATCTGCATAGATCGCCAAGGTATCGATAGAGCAAGGGCAACCACCGGGGATCGCGTCTCGTGCTTGTTGCATGGTTCGTCCCGTCACAACACTATCGTCGACGAGAAGAACCTTTCTTGCATCCCATGCAGCGCTGGGCTGCCCCCCTGCCCTCCTGCGCAACCGTGTTATCAACGGCTGATTTGCTATAAAGTCGGGAAGACCCATCACATCGATATGCAAGCCCAAAGCAATCATGCTGGCCGGAATCATGCCACTACGGGGAACACCTACAACTAAATCATAGCCTTTCCCCTGAATGCTAAATAAGGACGCAGCAATATCCACGCTCAAATCACCATAGGATTTAAAATTCATATTTACTTATCCAGAGATATTAATGTGATTTTCTAAGTAGCTTGGTAATGCTAACCAAACAGCAAATTGCGATGGCCAATATGAAAATATCGAAGGTGCCATAAGTAATTAGCGTCTTGGCCATGGCTCTTATCTCCCTTTCACTTCGTCCCGGTTCATTTGATTCGGCTGCGCAACCTGTTGAAGTAAGGCTGGGGCACGAGCAGTGAAACGGCATGCAGCCATAGCCGCATATTCATTCCGCCAGGCGACAATGCTTTCAAGTCCTGGCGCACCGATTGACCGAGCTGTTTCTTCTCCACTGCCCAGGAAAGCACCTTTCGATTGATCGCCAAACGAAACTGGCGTCGCTCATCGGGTGCCAGCTTCGTTTCGTACTCCTTCAGAAGATCCAGGCTGGGATGCAAATCGATCAAGTTGCGCTTGTCGCGGGTAATATCACTGTGCTCAAGCAGCCATAAGCTGGTCACCGTGGCGTTGTAATGTATCGCTTCCATTTCACATAGCGCCTTTAACCAGAAATAGACGTCGCCTCCACGACGGTAATGACCAGCCGGAAAGCCACCCAGCGACAGGAATCGCTCGCGTCGAATACATGCACCGTTCATATGGATGAAGTCAAAGCGAGCGAAGGCACATAGAGCTTTCTGACGGTGCAGCCGGCCGACGGGGACTCCATGAATTCGCGGCAAGCGCCGCTGGCCTTCCATCTTTTGATAAGCATTGACGAACAGTTCGATCCCCGGAAAGTGAGCAATGTCATCGGTAAAACAAGACAAATGATCGAACAGGAGAATGTCATCGGCATCGAAGAAAACAAGCCACGGTGCGGTAGACTTCTCGGCACCGAAATTACGTGCCGCATAGCCGCCTGGCCCTGGCGGACTACGCTGGTAAACCTTCAACAAACCGGCCTGCTCATGCTCTCGCAGAATATCGAGAGAGCCATCGGTGGAGCCGTCGTCCACTGCAATTATTTCGAAGTCCCGAAATGTTTGGCGATACAGGCATTCCAGTGAATTCGCTAAGGTCGCCACCTTGTTATAGACCGGCATGACCACCGAAATAAAAGCCATATCAGGGGGTTCCTGTGCTGTTCCAAGGGCGCTACCCAGGGCGAGGAAGAGTATCGTTGGCTACATCGCTTGGCGATGCTTCAGCTTGGGCGGAGCGGGCTTATGAAGCGCGCGAGGCTTTATCGAGTGTCTTGGGTTCGAATGTTTTTTGCTGGGTGTCGCGATAGGCAGGCTTCTCAATCCCCATTGCCTCCAGCATAACGGCGTTTACCTTATGCACGTCGTATCTGTCTTGAACGATTTCATGGGAGCGTTGCCCCATGGTCTGCACTAGTTCTGGACGGTCGATGAAATGCTGCATGGCCTCTACCAGAGCATCCACATCCTTTACCGGCACCAGATAGCCGTTCTCACCCTCGATCACGGTTTCTCGACAACCCGGTGCATCGGTGGTGATCACCGCCCGTCCCATCGACATGGCTTCCAGCACAGAACGCGGCGTGCCTTCACGGTAAAAGCTGGGCAGCACATAAACACTGCACTCGGCAATTGCCGGGCGAACATCGCTCAACCAACCGAGATGTTCGATGCTGCCTTCCCTCACCCAGGTATCCAGCTCTTCCTGGGTAATCGTGTCGGGGTTGCTGTCGATGTCACCGGCGAGTTGAAATACCATTTCGGGGTGCTGCTGCTTGATTATTCTTGCGGCACTGGCGTACTGGCGAACCCCCTTGTCACCCAGCAGCCGGGCAACCAGCAAAAAGCGCGGCGGGCCTGATGGCAAGGGGGCCAGCGCGAAATGATTCATATCCACCCCCGACCCATTGAGTACCTGGGAAGGCACCCGGTCGGAGAGTATTCCAGTCTCACGAAATAGGCCTTCATCGTCGGGATTCTGAAAAAACACCCGGTCAGTGTTATTCAAAGCCAGCGAATACAGTCTTTTTACCACTTGAAAGACCAAAGCACGCTTGCCCCTAGCCTCCCCGGCAAAGGCGTACCCCAGGCCGGTGATCAAGGCGTAGCGCCGGGTCACCCCGGCCAGCCAGGCCGCCAGCATCCCGTAGACGACGGGCTTGATGGTATAGCCCAGAACGGTCTGTGGCTGGATACGTCGCATGAGACGGTACAGCGCTTGCAACGTCAGCAGATCGCGCCACGGGTTCAGGCCGGTTCGCTGCATGGGGATATCGTGAGTCACCGCCCCCCAGGCCTCGAGCTGCCTGCGGGTGGCCGGGTCTTCATGTAGACCGGGGGCCGCTGCATGCACTTCCAGTCCCGTCTCGATCAACGCCTGCACCAGCGGTCCTCGAAAGTTGACCAGGGAGTAGCTTGAGCCCGCCACCAGCAGAAAGCGGCGATTCGAAACAGTGACCTTGGGATTCATGAAAACTCCTCGATGAGACACCAGGCAGGACGAGCAGCTTGCGCTTACGCCTGGCGTTGAAGAATGGGATCTAGCGAAACACGACAAGCCTACGAACCGCGTCAGGTACTAGCCTTCATGACGTCTTGCAGGACTTGGCAGGTTTTATCGAGCTCGTCCTGAGTGATCGTGGGATGACACAAAAACATCAGGCTGGTCTGGCCCAGCTCCCGCGCCACGGGTAGCCGTGCTTGCGGCTGCCAGCCGGTGTTCTCAAAGGCCTTTTCGCGATATACCTCGGAGCAGCCCCCCGAGAAACAGGGCACGCCACGCTCGTTGATCTCAGCGAGAATCCGATCACGATCCCAGCCTGGCTTGAGCCTTTTCGGCTCGACAAATACGTGGCACTTATAGGCAGCATGCCGGGAGTATTCGCTTATGCAGCTGGGTACGCTGCCGGAGTTGAACATCGGCACCCGCAGCCCAGAGCAATCGACCGCCGCTTGCCAGATGCGTTGCGCGTTATCCCGGCGTTTAGCGCTCCATTCAGGCATGCGTTCAAGCTGTATACGGCCGATGGCGGCCTGCATCTCCGTCATGCGCCAGTTCGTGCCGAAGCTCTCGTGCAACCAGCGGAAACCGGGCGGATGGTCTTGTATGTGGACGGCGTCCCAACTCTTGCCGTGATCCTTGAAGGCCCACATTCTTTTCCACAACGGGGTATCGTCCGTGGTGACCATCCCCCCTTCACCGCCGGTGGTCATGATCTTGTCCTGACAGAACGACCAACAGCCCACATGTCCGATACTGCCCACGCTCTTGCCACGATAGCGAGCGCCATGGGCCTGAGCGCAGTCTTCGATCACATAGAGCCTGTGCTGCTCGGCCAATGCCATCAGCTCGTCCATATCGCATGGCCAACCCGCTAGATGAACCGCGATGATCGCGCGAGTCCGTGGAGTGATCTTCTCGGCAACTGTCGCGGCGGTGATGTTTTGCGATTCACGATCGATGTCAGCGAATACCGGCACAGCACCGACATTGACGATGCTAGACGCCGACGCCACGAAAGTACGCGCAGTGACAATGACCTCCTCGTGTTCTTGCTCGCCGATTCCCAGCCCTTTCAGTGCCAATTCCAATGCCGCGGTACCGTTTGCCAGGGCAATGGCATGCTGTGACCCGACAAAACGGGCAAACTCTCGTTCGAATTCGAGCCCTTCCTCGCCGGTCCAGTAATTCACCTGATTGGACAGCAGCACGCGCTGCACCGCCTGCGATTCTTCCGCGGTAAAGGAGGGCCAAGGGGAAAAAGGTCCGTTAAGCATGGCTGTCATCCATAGCCAGCAAGTCTTTCTCGTTCATCACGAGGGGCGTCTCATCCACATCCCTGAGGAATATAGTGCCTCTAGGAAATTCATAATGCTGGTATTCTAAGGAGAAATTATCCGGGTTGAGGTTGGCTTCCAGATAGTCCAACGGCAAGTTGGCCCCCGCCTTGGCCAATGATGAAGCGAAGGCAACGAACCTTACGTTTATCTCGGTTATCATGGGTATGCCTTGCGCATTTTCCTTGAAGTCAACGGTAAAAATGCCATTAGCTTTCGCTTTAAACTGACTGAATATCGAATTAATCGCGTCATCGGCAATATCGACGAGACCCTTGTCGTTGATCATTCTTCCAAACGATGTGTTGCCTGTAATACCGGAGGGCGCCACCTTGGCCATGACGTATTCCAAGCGTTCAGCACAGGCGGATCGGAAAATCTTTCCATTCTTGTAAAGCACTTTACACGCCAGATTCCTTCCAGGCAGGAATTCTGAAGCGATGAATTCTTCAATTCGTGGGTTGATTTTCATCCACTCATCCAGTTCCTGCTCATTGTTGATCTTCAAAGAACCCAGGCCGCTTGAACCAACAGTTCCACGCACCCAGAAAGGGTATTCAACCGTAATTTTTTTTCTGTCAGTTTGATTCAGGAAAGTGCAGTAGCTGGGTATATAGCTTTTATCCTTGAGCAAGTCATGAAGTGACTTCTTATCGACCAATGCTGCGGTAGGCTTAAAAGGAGAAATAAAGGCCTTGCACGGTAGCCCTTCGCGATCTTGTCTTTCGGACCAGGCCACGACCTCCGCTTCGGGTAACACTACGGCGAACTCGATTTGATGACGATCAATTATTTTCGCTATCTTTTCCCAGTACCTTTCGTCATTCGCCTTTGGTACCAGGTAGGTCTTGCTGTAGGAAGCCGTGTCATACAGACCGATCGCCAGACGATTGGCATCCACGCCGATGAAATTATAGTTATCGCATTTAGAATCGGCAATGGATCTGACAAAGCTGCGAGGCGTCGGTCCTCCTACGCCAGTGACTAGCACATTAATTTTTTTAGTCATTTTTTTCACCTCTGTCATTTCGCAGTTTCGATTCCTTGAAATTCGGCATGGCGACTTCACTGGAATGACTGATACCTTCGCGCACGAATACTTTCTTTACTGTAAGCAGCAATATCTTGATATCGAGAAGAAAATTCCGGTTGTCTACGTACCAGACGTCATAATCGAATTTTCTGTCCCAGGTAATCGTGTTGCGCCCGTTGACTTGCGCCCAGCCGGTCACCCCTGGACGAACCTCATGGCGTCGCGACTGGTACGTGCTATAAAACGGCAAATATTCCATCAATAATGGCCGCGGCCCCACCAAACTCATGTCGCCTTTAAGAACATTCCAGAGCTCAGGCAATTCATCCAGGCTTGTGGATCGTAGGCGCCTACCAAAGGGAGTCAAGCGCTCTTTTTCCGTTAATCTCCTACCATGTTTATCATAAGCATCGCGCATGGAACGGAACTTGATGATCTCGAACGGCTTGCCATAAAGCCCGGGGCGAGTCTGACGAAAAAAAATAGGTGACCCCATCTTATAGCGAATCATCAGAGCGACGACGACTAATACTGGAGAGAGCAAGATCAATCCGGTCAGCGAAGTAATAAAATCGAATTGGCGCTTTAACATAGACAACCACCATCTTATCTAGTAAGAATGAAACAGCCTTTCAATCTCTACTCACATCTAAATTCGAGACCTGAAATTGACTATCTTCCATATTACGGACTTACCAACCCTCTTTAACTCATTGTAATCAAGGCTCGCCCCCGGGTTGTAGATATGACTCTCCATCTGGCAGTACACCGGCATATTCGAAGCTTGATTTATTATCCCCGCCTGTTCAGCCTCACTTTCAATATAGAGGTAGGCGGAAGATTGCATGAACTTTTCCGCCTTGAACTTTGCACTTGATACTTTATCCAAAACATTGAAGACGTCTCTATCGCCCATCATGACGAGATTTGAAAACTTTATACTATGCTTCTCCAGCCATGTAGTGACTTCTTTACGTTGCGCTTCCTGGCGACAGGAAACTATTGTATTTATTGTGCCCGAAGGTAAATAACGAGGTACCATCACCGAATTATCTCGGTTTTTCTCTGTCATTATGACCCCTTCCAGCGAAATACAAGCTCCTTCCACTATTTTGTGATGAAATATATTCCATTCAAATATTCGAGGCAAAGGCGTAAACTCAAGAATGATATCTACATCTTTTCTGATAGGTTTATTGGAGTACACGGCGAGAGTAGTTACACGCTCCCGTAACCAATCCGGCATACATTCCAGTTCCTTTTTTAGCGACTCTCCACTCAATATACTGTCGTCAACCAATAGAACCTTCTTGGCTTCCCAAGGATGGGTGATATTTTTTTTAAGCTCTCGCGTCACCCCTTTTTTCAAGGGAAAATTGTTTATCCAGGCGCTGATATCTGTGCAATTCACATTCATTGCCAGAGAAATCATATAAGCCGGTATCATTCCGCTTCTCGGTATCCCTACGACAAGATCCCAATCTCCCGCCATCTTGTTTAAATTCTTGTTAATATCGATACTCAAATCAGCATATGACTTGAAATGAATCTGCATCTTTCTTCTCCCTTATTATTTTTAACAACAGGCTCCTTTTAGCTAATTACTGTCGATGCATATGATGGAGAAAGGGATAAGGGTAAGACAGGGTTTGCTCTCCCTACCGAATAGTAAGTAAAGCCTTTCGCCACCATTCGACGAGGCTCATACAGATTTCGTCCATCGAAGATGGTCGGTTCGGAAAGCTGAGTCTTGATAAATTCAAAATCAGGCGCCCGAAAGTTCTGCCACTCGGTGACAATGATCAAGGCATTGGTATTTTTCAGTGCGGCTTCCTTGGTACCACAAAGGGATAGGTGCTCGTGGCTTCCGTAAAGACGCTGAGCTTCTTCCATGGCTTCCGGGTCATAGGCCTGCACCTTGGCACCGGCGGTCCAGAGCGCTTCCATAAGCACGCGGCTGGGGGCATCGCGCATATCGTCGGTGTTGGGCTTGAACGAAAGTCCCCAGATTGCGAAGTTCTTGCCCTCTAGCTGGCCATTGAAATGTTGGCTTATTTTTTGAAACAGAGTGGTTTTTTGCTCTTTATTGCGCGATTCCACCGCCTTGAGCAGTTTGGCGTCGAAATCAATGTTATCCGAGGCATGAATAAGGGCCTGTAAATCTTTAGGGAAGCATGAACCGCCATAGCCCACACCGGGATAGATGAAGTGATAGCCAATACGGGGATCGGCGCCGATTCCCAGGCGCACCGCTTCGATATCGGCTCCCAGTCGCTCGGCCAGGTTGGCCATCTCGTTCATGAAACTGATCTTGGTCGCCAGCATGCAGTTGGCGGCATACTTTGTCAGCTCGGCACTTCTGACGTCCATCACGATAATCTTGTCGCGATTACGATTGAAGGGGGCGTAAAGCTCGCGCATGACTTCGATAGTATCGTCACACTCGGTACCGATAATGATGCGGTCGGGTCGCTGGCAGTCGGCGACCGCGCTGCCCTCCTTGAGAAACTCGGGATTGGATACCACGTCAAAACCGATCTCATGACGTCCACGTTCTTTCAGTACTTTCTTTACCTCGGCGCGTACCTTGTCGGCGCTGCCTACCGGCACGGTGGACTTGTTGATAATGATCTGTTCACGGTCCATATGCTCTGCAATGGTAGCTGCCACGGCAAGAACGTACTTGAGATCGGCACTTCCGTCTTCGTCTGGTGGAGTTCCTACAGCAATGAATTGAACCTGACCGTGCTTGACTCCCCTAGCCGCATCGGTAGTGAATTCAAGCCGCCCTGCAGCGTGATTTTCTTTTACCATCGACGTCAGGCCAGGCTCATAGATGGGAATGATGCCCTGCTCGAGTTGCTTGACCTTGAGCTCATCGACATCGACGCAGACGACTTGATGGCCGACTTCAGCCAGTACGGCACCTTGAACCAGGCCCACGTAACCCGTTCCGAAAACTGTAACGTTCATTGGAGTTCCTGCTGGGTGTTGGTGTGAAGGGTATGTATCAGGAGATTAAAAAGTGGAAAGCTTGCTTTACTCGAGCGAGTCAGGCATTTCATGCACGATGGCAGTGGCCTTTACCGAATCTTCGTTTAACGCGTAATAATCGCGATACCAGTTGACGAAGTTGGCGATGCCTTGGCTGATCGGAGTGGTTGGCTTGTAACCGACTTTTCTTTTCAGCTCTCCTGAGTCCGCGTAAGTATCGGGAACATCACCGGGCTGCATGGGCAACAGATCCTTGATGGCCTTCTTGCCCAGAGCTTTTTCAATGGCTTCGATATAAGCGTTGACCGACACCGGGTCATTATTGCCAATGTTGAAAAGGCGAAACGGCGCGTTGCTGGTAGCAGGATCGGGACTGGCGCTATTCCAATCCCCAGAGGGAGTGGCAATATCGTCACTGGCACGAATGACTCCTTCCACGATGTCGTCCACATAAGTGAAATCGCGGGTATGGTGGCCGTGATTGAACACCTGGATAGGCTCATCGGCCAGAATATTCTGGGTAAATTTGAACAGCGCCATGTCCGGGCGGCCCCAGGGACCGTAAACGGTAAAAAATCGCAATCCGGTGGTAGGTAAGCCGAAGAGGTGACTATAGCTGTGGGCCATCATCTCGTTGGCTTTCTTGGTGGCGGCGTAAAACTGCAGCGGATGATTGGCCCCTTCATGCTCGGAAAACGGCATTTGCGTATTGGCGCCATAAACACTGCTGGTGCTGGCATAGGTCAAGTGGGGAATGTCAGCGTAGCGGCAAGCTTCGAGTACGTTGGTAAAACCAACCAAATTGCTTTCCACGTAACTGTGGGGATTTTCCAACGAGTAGCGCACGCCAGCCTGCGCAGCCAGATGGATTACCCGATCGAAGCGATGCTCCTGGAAACAATCCGTCACCGCCTGCTGGTCGGCCAAGTTGGCGCGGATCGAGAGATAATCGCTTTGC
The DNA here is from genome assembly GCF_039691755.1 of Halomonas sp. Bachu 37. Taxonomy (NCBI): domain Bacteria; kingdom Pseudomonadati; phylum Pseudomonadota; class Gammaproteobacteria; order Oceanospirillales; family Halomonadaceae; genus Halomonas; species Halomonas kashgarensis. The sequence continues at coordinate 1,863,924 of NZ_CP137552.1, forward strand.
GTCTCGGCTGCGGTCTGCTCCAGCAGTTTCAGTCGTGCTTCCTTGATGGCGGGGTCGTAATAGTCATTGACGTTATCGAACCCGACGACACTATCACCGCGTTCCAGCAAGCGCTTTGCCGTATGAAAGCCGATGAATCCGGCGTGACCGGTAACCAGAATCTTCATTTATGACTCCGTGACGTGACAATCGATGGCATCAGGCGGGATAGCAATTCAGTGTTTCAATCACGAACGAGACGCTGAATGTGATGCCAGCCCACTCGCCTAAGACCATCCAACGTCAAGGGCACCAGGGCCACCGAGCGCACCATGGCGAGGATCGGACGCGGAAGTTCGTTCAGACATAAGGTCCGCGGCAGACCGGTATAGGGAAACCAGCGCTGACGATAGGAGCTTTGGCGGGCGGAAAGCGGCAGGTCGCCAGTGAAACGGGTTGGCACGTCATACCAGACGTAGTTCCCTTTCAAGGTTTCTATTTCATCAGGGCCGGGCTGGAGAAACTCGAAATCGATAATCTTGAGACCCTGGCAAGGGTCGTAGATGAGGTCTTGCGGGTCGAGATCGATGCACTCGTAGCCAAGACGACGGTAATGCAAGATAACGGCTCTCACCCGCTCGATGGTCCAGATAGGCAACAAGCCATGGTGCGAGAAAGGCGCACGGGGCGAGAGTATGCGCTCCATACGGTTGGCGTAACGCTCGAATACCAAGTAATGAGGTCCGACTTCCAGCAGACGAGACACTTCGGGTAATGAAGCTCCCAACTCGCGGGCCTTCACTTCCCGTTCCAGGTAACGTTCGCGTCCCGGACGAAACGTCTTGCAGATCGCCTCGGTGCCATGAAAATCCACCAGTTCCACCTTGGCCCGGCACACCTGCCTGCTGAGATCGGCCAACACCGGGTAAGGCGTACGAAATGCCGCGTCATACCGTCGGGCAGCTTGGCATATTTCCTCGATCCGCTGTGGTACCGTTCTTTCCAAATACTCAAGGGCCTGCAGCCCATAACTGGCTACATGCAGGGGATCACACTGTTCTTGGGCAGAACAGGCCTGATTGACCTTATCCCTTATCTTCGCCTTGATGGAAAGCACTCGCTCATTTTCGATCCGGCCAGGCGCATCCCGTAACGAAGAGGTTTGCGCCATGGGATGGACATCATGAACCACTAGAAGATGTGCCAGCGGACCACCACTATCGGGCCTGGAAGTACCCTCCCGGCCATTCTCGCCAACCAGCCGAGCCAATGCCTGCTGTTGGTCCTCCTTGAGCGGTACGTTACACAGCACGTTGAAACCATGCCGATCGAGCTGGTTTCGCAGGGTATCGAGATATGCCAGTCCCCGTTCTCTGACCAGGAAAACGCTGATCCCGGCCAACCACTCGTGCTGATCGTCATTCCATTGTCTGTCCGTCATAGCTTTTCTCCTTGTTGTAAAGAGAGTGCTGGCTTTATTTCAGGGAGGTATTGCTGTCATGCTGGGTAAAGTGATCATCGAAAATTTTGAGGGCGAGCTCGGGGGTAAACACACCGGCTATCACGGGGGGCCAAAGGGAGACGTCTTCACGCCTGATGAACGACTCAGCGCGAATAGTTATGCGCGAATTCCCTAGCGCACTGATTACCGCATAGCGATGCTGTCCCCCATGCACCAGCCATCGCCAGCAGCCATCCGGTCGCGTCAAGACATCCGCACGAATATCACCATCGTTGCCGTCGTGGCGACAGATGCCCTGCCGACGAACCGACTCCAGCACATGAGTCAACCGTTCCACTTCGATCTCGAGCTTGTCGTCGCTGACAGGACCACAGCATTTCCAACCGGCATCGATCCCAAGGCGTCTACCCAATATTCGGGTGTTTTCGCGCAATTCCGTACGCTCCCGCTTATCCTTTTTTTCCGCGAAATTTCGGGTATCCCAGGGCCAGGGCGCTTGCCAGGGGGGTAGAGCAATCAGTTCACCGGCCTCCGCGGGAGGTATATTCAAGAATTCGGCGGCATTGGCAGGCTGCCAATCGGTATAAAAGTCGCGTAGTGCTTCACGCAGCAAGTCGCGTTCTTGGCCGGGGTGATCAAAAGCTTGTTGCATGACCCCATTCAGAAAGCGTCGGCGATTACACACATTGAACAGACCAAAACCCCATTCCGTGGGAGCTTCGAGCAACAGATTGCGACCAGGATAGCGATAACTCAGTTCCAGCGGGTTTCCCCGATGTCGACGAGCATCCACCGGTCGGCAGCGCTTCATGGACTGGATATGGATACCCGCACGCTCGGCCCGGCTGAGCAGCCACAACTTGAACGGTAGCGACTCTATTAGCATGTCAGCCTTCCTTGGGGACCGAATTCAAGACCGGGTCGAGCCGCACGACGGGGCTCGAGGCTGTATTGGCACCGGTGCATGGAGCTTGCGTATGAGGAAGCATCGCCTGACGCGCTTCCCATACCAGATCGGCTATTTCATCCAAGGGGTGGTAATCCAGCGGAGCCAGTTGCAACAGCTCGCGGATACGCATGTAGTCGGTCGTGATAAAAGCTTGTTCCAGTTCCTGCAAGAAGGCATCCAGCCGGGGCCATTCCCAGAAACGCTCTTTTGAAGTCATGATGCGATCATGACGCGTCCGGCTGACGTCATGACCAATGAGCAACTCCTCGTACAACTTTTCGCCGGGGCGCAAGCCGGAATAGACGATTTCGATATCCCCTTCCGGATGCTCGGCATCTTTTACCTCCAGCCCCGAAAGGCGCACCATGTTCCTGGCCAGATCATAAATTCGTACCGGCTCGCCCATGTCGAGCACGAACACCTCGCCACCCTCGCCCATGGCACCGGCCTGGATAACCAGCTGGGCAGCTTCGGGAATCGTCATGAAGTAGCGGGTAATGTCGGGATGAGTCACCTTGATGGGGCCGCCCTGCTCGATCTGTCGGTGAAACACCGGCACTACGGAGCCGCTCGATCCCAGCACATTGCCAAAGCGCACCATGCAAAAGCGTGTTCTGGACTGCGCATGGGCGAAAGCTTGGCAGATGAGTTCAGTCAAGCGCTTGGAAGCTCCCATGGCATTGGTGGGCCGAACCGCCTTGTCGGTGGAAACCACGACAAAGGTTTCGACTCCCGCCGCCATCGCTGCCTTGGCCAGGTTCAAGGTGCCGAAGACGTTATTGCTCACTCCCTGAATAAGATTGAATTCCACCATCGGTACATGCTTGTAGGCCGCAGCATGGTAGACGGTGTGCACCTCGAAACTCGAGAATATCGCCTCGAGGCTTCCCGAATGCTGTACCGAGATCAGCAGAGGCTTCAGTTCGCAGTGCGACTGAGTATTCTCGATATGCTGTTTCAATTCCTGTTCGATGGCGTATAGAGCAAATTCACAATTGTCGATCAGCAGCAGGCGCACCGGTCTCTGGTCGAGTATCTGACGACACAGTTCACTGCCGATCGACCCCCCCGCCCCGGTCACCATGACCGCCTTGTCGCGAATATTGGCTTCCATCAATTCGGGGAAGGCGGGTACCGCTTCCCGGCCGAGCAGATCCTCTAGTGCCACATCGCGAAGCTCGCTGATCTTGGCTCGCCCCGCGATCACATCGGCGCTGCCGGGAATCGTCTTGAGCGGAACGGAAAGGCCCGAAAGCCAGTGCAAAATCTCGCGCCGGCGCCAGCGGGGCGCGCTGGGGATAGCCAGCAGGACCATGGCGGCCCGGTGTTCCTGAACCAGGGCGGCCAATGCTACCGGTTGATGTACCCGAAGCCCTTCGACCATGGAACCTTCCAGGCCCCGCCAATCGTCGACAAAGGCTGCCGGTTCGTATTCATCACCGTTGCGAAGTGCGGCGACCAGCTCGCAACCGGCGGCTCCGGCTCCATAGATCACCACCGGCTTGCGCTGCCGGCGCTGACTGCGTCGATACAGCTCGCGCAGCACGAAACGCAGGCTACCGATACCCAACAGCAGGAGCAGCGCGTAGACGACCGTGATAGATAGGCCGACGGAGTGTCCTGCCAAGGAACTTGCAGGCGCCACCAGCAAGGCTGAGGCCACCACCACCATAACCACCGTCGGTACGGTGACATGGCTCATGTAGCGAATTACCACACGATACAGCCCCAACCAGTGAAAAAGTAAAAGACTGCCCGGAATCAGCAAACCGATGGTCAGCCACAACGAGCCGTTGCTAAAAGGTTGCAGGCTTTCCACATGAATCATTGTGGCCAGTTGCAGGCTCCCCACCACGATCAAGCCATCCAGCACGACAAGCACCCTGCGCTTAATCCAGCGCGGCCTTCTCGTTAACGTCTGCATCAAACTCGCCATCGTTTCCCCTGCCCTTGCTTGTTGGTCGTCCCGCTCGCTTTACTGGCAACAGCGTCATGTCAAGGAGGATCGAGCACCAGACGATGACTCGAAGCGGCTATCGAGCCTTGACGGTAGAGGTGCCAGCAGACCACCAGCAGCATCCAGAATAGTGTCGAGCGCAGGCCGTTATGGGTCATGGAATAGATCAACGGCCCGGCCACCCCGGCCCAGACGTACAGCGGGGCGCGCCGCAGCGCGATGGCTATGGTCAAGAGGAAAAGCCCTAGCCCCGGCAGCCCGTAGGCAAACAGCATGTTGACGAAGGAGGAGTGAATCTCATGGCCACCATAAGGAGCGAAGCGTTCACGCTCGGCTTCTCCGGCCCCTAGGATGGCGTAAGCGGGAAAGTTCATCAGCCGGTCGAACTTGCGCTCTTCGTATACGCTGTCCACCTTGCTCGGCGCTCTGTCCAGGCGCGCTTCCAGATTGCGCAGCACTTGCCCATCCGAACTCATGTCGGCCCACAACACACCGCCCAGCAGTAGCGGGAGCAGCAATAGCAAACGAGCGAAATACTTGACCTGCCTCGCGTTCGCCATGGCCCAGCCGATGAGCACAAGGGCACCACCACCCATGGCCGCCAGCGACGAAGCCGCCAGGATGCCCAGCACGCCGGACGCCAGCCCGGCCAACCCCAGGGGGCGGAGCTTGGGTTGAAAATCATCGAGCATCAACAGCACCACAACACCGCATAGCGAAAAATAGGCCAGCTGATTGGGGTTGTTGAAACTCCCGGTGGTACGGTTGACTCCCAAGGCCAATTGCACCAGCACGTGACCACCCGCAATCAGTAGCGCAATGGACACGCCATTGCGGATTAGTACCTTGGCTCGTTCACCGTATACCCCGAGAAAGCGCAGCAACGCGATACCCACCAGGAAGTTGTAGATGAAAAACATGGCGGGCCTGAAAAAAGTGGTGGTTTCCATTATCAGCGTCCAGCTCAGGCACACCAGCACGACCCATAGCACCATCAAGCCCCAGCACATGGCTAAGGGAGAAACCTTCAAGTGCTTGTCGCCCAGCGACATCACCAGCATCACGCCGACAAAGCCGACCAGCGCGACATCGGTCAACTGCGGGCCACCGCTGGGAAACAGATAAAGGCTACCTAGCGAAAGGCCCAGGAACAGCAATAACGCACCGATCAGATTCATGGCGATATCCTTGTTCTATCCTGGCTAAAAGTTATGCCTAGAAGTCATCTCTAGAAATTCTGGCTAGCGGTTGGAGCTAGAGATTAGCCATCATCTGGAAGGTCTGGTTACGGCTGGCCAAGTCATCATAAGTACCGGCATCAGTCACCTTGCCGTCTTCAAGCATGTATATGATGTCGCACTCCTTGACCGTCGCCAGGCGATGGGCGATAAGCACCACGGTCATCTGGCCCGAAAACCGCTGGATATCGTCCATGACACGCCGTTCGGTAATCCCGTCAAGAGCGCTGGTGGCTTCGTCGAAGACTAATACACTGGCTTGCTGGTAAAGCGCACGTGCGATGCCCAGACGCTGGCGCTGGCCCCCGGATATCTGCACTCCCCGCTCTCCGATGCGTGTTTCGAGACCTTCGGGAAATCTTTCGATCAGATCATCGAGCTGCGCCATTTGCAGCGCCTCCTTGACTCTCGCGACGTCGATATCCTGACGGTCGATGGCAAAGGCGACGTTCTCGAGAATGCTGGCGTCGGATAGAAATATTTGTTGCGGCACGAAACCGATGCTCGCCTGCCAATGACGCAAGTTCTCCTGCGTGATGGGTTCGTCATCGATCAGGATGCGGCCTTCCCGAGGCTCGATCAGGCCCAGCAGAAGATCTACGGCGGTACTCTTGCCACTGCCCGAAGCCCCTACCAGGCCGACCATTTTGTTGGCTGGAATGGACAGCGTCAGCCCATCCAGCGCCCGTGCCCGCGTTCCGGGGTAATCGAAGATCACATCCTGCAGTCTGATCTCACGACGCGGCACCCACGGCCTGATTCGCGCATCTGGCTGGGCCTCACCACTTGCGCAATGGTTCTTCGCTTCACCACGGCTTGCGATCAAGTCCTCACGGATCGTGTCGTAGGCCGCCAGATTGCCGCGGATTTTCGAGATTGAAGTGTAGATTCTCTGAAAACCGGGCAACATCTTGAAACCGGCCAGGGCGTAGATCGACAGCGCCGGCAAGATTTCGCCCAGGTTGCCTTCGTAGAGATTGAGCAGATAAAGCACCAGCATGATCACCGAGCCGAAGGCCACCAGTTCGATGGCGTATCGCGGCGCCTCACTCAACCCCTGAGTCACGCCCTGGCCCCGTGCAATGCGATTGCTGGCCTTGTCGAACCGTGAGATAAAACCGGCCTGACGATGCAATAGAAGCAGATCCTTGATGCCTCCAAAGCCTTCGCTCATCAGTTTGAAACGTTTGGACTGAGCTTCGGAGACCCGCCGCCCATGAAGGGTCAGAAAACGCCGCACCGTCTGATAAAGCAGCAGATAGGTGGCGACGAAGATAACCACGCCGGATATTGCCACGACCGGGTTGTAGATAAAGATCGCCACGGCCATCAAGGTCACCATGACTGACTTGGCATTGAGCTCCATGGCTGGGTTGATGACCCGTGTGGTCACTCGCTGCACTTCCACGGACACTTTACTGATCAAGCCGCTGGTATTGTGGCTGGAATGAAACAGCCACGGCTGATGCAGGTAATAGTTATACAGCCGACTCGAAAGTTCCGCCCCCACCTGAGCGCTATAGAGCGCCAGCCGCCAAGTGGTATAGATAGAGAATAATGCCGCCAGGAACAGCACAGCGAGCACCAGGGCACCCAGTAAGCTCAGAAAAATTTCGGGGCTTTGCATGCCACTGTAGGCATAAGCCCAGGCCAACCGGCCATCGCCTTGAAGCTTGCTCATGTCACCGACCACCGCCATGAAAGGCCCGATAGCGATCACGCCGGCGATTTGAGTCAACGCCATTCCTATGATCAAGAACTGCAGCTTCAATAGTCGAAGCCGCTGTTGCCGAGTCAATAGTGAATAGAATTCCCGTAATTGATTCAGCATGTTGGTTCACCGATAAGCATAGGGATCACCGATACGCATAGAGGTAGCTGCCGTAGTAGCCGTGGCGGCTGCTGGTCGGCTTCTTCACGCCGTTCAGGATTCCCCCCTTGAGCCTTACACCGGCATTTTCCAGGCGTCGCTTGGCGGCCTTGATTTCGCCTGGAGGGTTACAATCGAACCGCACCACCATCAGGCTGGTTGCCGCCATCTTGCCCACTACCGTGGCATCGGTCACCGCGAGTATCGGCGGGGTATCCACTATCACCAGATCGTAACGTTGGCTCATCGACTCGAGAAAATCGTGGAAGCTATGTTGCATCAAGAGCTCCGATGGATTGGGCGGCACGCTTCCTCGTGACACATAATCCAGCCCCTCCAGATCGCTGTGACGAATCGCTTCTTCCACGCCGATACGCCGTGCCAACAACTCGGAAAGACCTTTCACTCCCTTGCCATGAAATGCATGATGCAAATGGCCACGGCGCATATCGGCATCAATCAGCAAAACCTTCTGTCCGGCCTGGGCGCATACCGCTGCCAGATTGGCCGCCACGAAGCTCTTGCCGACCCCCGGACTTGCCCCGGTGATCATCAACCGGTTGTTGTCGGATTCGAGCATGGCGAAATAGAGGCTGGTACGCAGTCCACGTAGTGCTTCAACCGCGATTTCGTCGGGTTTCGTCACGGCCAGCAAGCCGCGGAAAACTTCCTGGGGCTTTTTCGAACGGCGCGGACGGATTCGCTCGGTCAATCCGCTCTGTTCTCCGGAATTCGGCAACGTGGCATAGACAGGCAGACCCAATTCTTCAAGCTGCTCGGGCGTCTTGATTGCTCGACTGAGCAGCAAGCGCACCACAACCAGCATGATCGCCAGCAACGCCCCGAGCAGACCACTGACGGCGGTAATCAGGGGAACACGCGGTGCGATGGTGCCGGGATTGAGCATGGCGGCATCCAGAATACGCACATTGCCCACGGTGCCGGCCTTGACCAGGCGCATCTCCTGGAGCTGGTTGAGCAATTGCACATACACTTGTTGGTTGACTTGGGTATCGCGGGTCAGACGCAGCACTTCCTGCTGGGTCTCGGGCAATTCATCGACTTGAGCGTTGAGCTGGGCACGCTCGTCTTCAAGCTGTCTGCGCTGTCGCAGCAGTGTCTGATAGTTGGGGTGCGACGGACGGTACCGTTCAGCCAGATCCGCCTCACGCAGGGTCAACTCACTGAGCTGGTTTTCCACTTCCACCACCCGAGTGAGCAGGTTTTGGGTCTCGAAAGTCAGGTCCACCGAGTCACGCTGCGCCCGATAGTCGTTGAGCATTCCCTCGGCATCGGACAGCTGCTCGCTTACCTGAGGAATCTGCTCATTGAGAAAGGCAATCTGATTTTCGGCTTCTTCCGAGTGACGCTGCACGTTCTGGGTCAGGAACACGCCGGTCAAGGTGTCGAGAGTCGGCTGGATCTGGTCACGATCCGCACCGCTCAAGGTCAGCTCATATACCCCCGACTCGACGCCTCGCGGCAGGATTTCAAAACGCGACTTCAGATCACTTAACGCACTAAGAGTGGAATTTCGCTGTAACTTGAATTCGGCTCCAGGGTGCGCTTCCGCCCGGCTGACGAAAATTCGATACCCTGATGCATCATCCTGCACCGTCTCCCCAACTTTGCCGGTCAGTAACGTTTGATCTTCCAGCAGCAACTCGAAATTGTCATCTTCCTGAAGGCGCAGCACATGCTCGGTTCCCACGTTTTCATCGGGCACATCGAAACGTGCGACACGCAGCGATTCACCGGCCCATACGTACGGGTTATCCCAATCGCTATCTTCAGAACTCGCTAGCCACTGGCGCATGAACGACGGTGTGATGCCTTCGAACCATGCCTGGTTGACGCCGTGATTGACCAGAAAGTCACCCACCAACGGCAATCGACGCGGCTCGACCTGGATGGCGAGATCGAGCCGTTCGGCGGTTGCTCCCATCACCATGCGTGATTGCAGGATTTCAAGCTCGGCGGAGGTCGGATTGCTTTGTTGTTGTTCGCCAAGCGACTCCATGAACGCCAGGTTCGAACCTCGGCTTTCTATCTGAACCAGCGCATCGGCCTGATAGATTCGGGGTTGAGAACTGGCGTAAAAATAGCCGGCCAGAAGAAAAATCCCCGTCAACGACACGATCAACCAACGATGGTCGGAAAGCGTGTCTACCAACTTGCGTAGATTAAGGTCATCGCTCTCTTGGGGGGCGGAAGACGACGAAGGTGGTGGGGGAAAATGCGTCATGGCCATGCCTCATCACTCGCTAAGTTCGTTCAAAGTAGGCGCTTACAGCTCACCGACATCCGAGGCTACCGTTGCCACATCACCCGGCAGGCTGACCGAAGGCAGCAGCAGCGAGATCACGGTATTCCAGCGAGCCACCGGTGCCGACGTCACGTACACAACGTCCTGCGGCTGGAGAGGAAAGCGGGTCCCCAGCAGTAGACGCGTGGCATCCTGGATATCCAGTTGATAAACCGTGGCGATCTTCTCGCTTCCAGGCGGGTTTCCTCGCACCACGAAAATACCCGAAGGCTCGGCACGGCTTTCGTTCACACCACCGGCGCGACCCAGGGCATCCGTCAAGTTGATACGTTCGTTGCCCAAGGCAATGGTCCCTGGACGTATCACTTGCCCCATCACGACGACATTCTGATTTTCCATGGTGGGCACGTGCAGCAGATCGCCATTGTTGAGCAAGCGGTTCTGGGTCATATCTCCCTGGCGCATCATGGCGTATAACGAAATATGTTCTTCGCGGCCGTTGCGGCTCAAGGTGACATCGTGCCAATTGGCATTGTCCCGCGCCCCACCCACGGCACTGATGGCGTCCAATATCGTCATCGGCACAATGGTAAGCGGCAGGGTACCGGGATTTTCCACCGCGCCGCTGACATAGACTTTCTGCGAGTGAAACGCCGCGATGCCGACTTCCACCTGGGGATCGGTAATCACTTCGGAAAGCCGCCGGGCAAGCAACTCACGCACCTCGTCAAGCGTCATTCCCTCCACTTTCACCCGCCCTACGTAGGGGTAAAACATGGTGCCATCGGGCCGTATCCGGTTACCGGTTTCCGCAGCGGAGCGTTCGGTACCCGCAGGAATGGTCAATTCGGGATGGTCATAGACAATCACGCTGAGGATGTCACCAGGTCCCACCCGGTACTCATAGCCCTGCACCTGTTGATGCAATGCCTGGGGAGTGGCCTGAGTGGACGATTCCGAGACTTGCATCGCATTCACCAGATCCGGCGTGATCGGCTGCACGTTCACTCGCCCATCCAGGGATTGAGCGAGATTATCCTCGTCAATATGGCCGCCGGGAGCCATGGCACAGCCACTCAGCACCCCCAGGAGCAACACGAGCATCAGCCAGTGAACCAGTCGCACTGGGCTTTTACCGTCCCTTGCTTCCTTCACTTCATTGAATTTATTCATTATTTGCTTCCTGTACTTGGTGTCTTGCCACGCTACCGCCCCGGGATTGTGTTCAGGCATCTCCCAGCGCCTCGTTGAAACTCGTCCTGGCGGAGCGGATTCGCGTATCGCCATGAGACATGACTGCCGATTCGACAGACACTTTCAAGTTTACATAACAACACAAATATCACACCATTAATTACACAGTCACTTGGAGATGAGGAAACTAACGTTCTTTACCCATAAAAAGAGCAACTTTACTTTAATCAAAGTAGAAATCGAATCATGTTAGGCAAGTTTAATAATAATGAAATTTTTGATAATATTTATTTAATTGGCATTTCAATTCAGCTAGTTATTAATTAAAAAAATTCAAATTAAAAAATTACAAGCTGCCTTTCAGATACTATTCACTCTTCTCTATCAAAAGATAACCATCAGCCATAAAAATGTAACTCTAATGTTATCTTAATAATTCAGAGTTAGGCTGGCCCCGCTATTTGCGAGATTACGACAACTTCATCAGCACTCTAGTGATAGGAAAGCGCACAGGCCAGACAAGCCAATAGCCAGCAAACACGAGGATGTGTGGGAAGGGAAAAGATCGATCGAGCGGAGCTATCTGCTCGCTAATCGGTAGCCATACAAATAGAGGGAGCTCAGTCAGATCTAGAGTTTTTCAGCCCAGGCAAGGGTAGCGTCCTTGAGCAGTCCATGGACACGCTCGAAGGTCTCCACACTCTTGCGGTAGGGGTCGGGTATATCGCGTCCTGCACCATCATTCAGCCACCGGCCAAGCAGCAGTATCTTGCCCAGGGCTTGCGGGGCTTGCTTGCCCACGGCACGCCGCTGTCCTTCGGACATGACCAGAATAAGATCGGCCTCCTGGATCATCGCTGGTGTCAGTTGGCGTGCCTGATGGTCGCTCACATCCAGGCCATCGGCCTCGGCCAGTTGCGCCGCTTGCAGTTCGACGGGCTTGCCCACCAGCGCTCCCAGGCCGGCGGAACTGATCTGGCGTTCGGGTAATCGCTGTCTAAGCAACGCCTCGGCCACGGGGCTACGGCAGATATTACCGGTACAGACCACCAGAATACGCTGGAACATGGCTTAATTGACTCCCCATACTCGTAGATGCACGTTATCAAATGTCACATCAGTGCTCCCAATAAATAGCAAGCAGCCCAAGGGCCTCGTAGATGGCACGTTCGGTCTTACGCAACTCATGCGCAGAGGGTACCCAATAAGCCAGTCTGGAGCTCTCGGTCCGACTGGCCAGATAATGGGTCGGAGCAGCCACGGGTGCCAGACCCGCCACCTCGAAATGACGCATCGCGCGTGGCATATGCGAAGCGGATGTCACCAGCAGCACTTGTGCGCCTTCGCCGAGTTGCGCCTGCACAGCAACGGCTTCAGCGGCCGTGTCGTGGGGTGATGTCAACGTCACGATACGCTCGGCAGTCACCCCTAATGCCTCGGCGGCTTCGGCATAGCCCTCGGCCATGGTCATTTCCGAGCCCGTACCACCCCCGGATACCAGCAACGGCAGTGTGGGTCGCTGACGCCATAGCCGAATGCCTTCCATCAGGCGTACCGCCGAACTCTCGCTTAGCCGTCCGGTTATCGACCAGGGACGATCGGGCTGCCAGCCACCACCAAGCACGACCACGGCCTCGATTTCGCCGTCTTCCGGCCATGCCGCCAGGGCATCATATTGCGATTCCAGCGGCTCCAGCAGGTTATCCGCTACCGGCGGCCAGGCAGTCAGTAACAGCAAGAGCATGGCCATTACCATCAGGCTATCGCCCAGGCGATAGCGCCCCAGCCGGCGAGTCAGCCAACCGACAATAAAGATTGCCGCCATCAGCGGCACCGGCATCAACAAGAGAGCCGTCAGGCTTTTGATCAGGGTATACATGGCGGTTATCTTGCGTGACTTTGCCGGGAACTTGAACCCAAAGGAAAATCAGCCAGCTGGCATAGACCGCAATCCCCGCCGGGTAGGCGAAAAAAGAGTAACTCAAGCCGAAGCTCATGAAAGCGATCGGCAGCAGTACACCGGCCACGGCGAAGGATCGCCGAACGGGATTCTCAGCACGCACACTCGGCAGAAAATGCCACAAGGGAACGAGATAGAGCCCCAATACCATCAAGGCGCCAGGCAAGCCCCGGCGCACCCAGGCATCCAGAAAATCGTTGTGGGCGTGCCGGTAGTTTCCTAACTCGGGGTCCAGCACACCCTTTTCTTCCAGTTTCTGCATGGCGGCTTGATACCCCTGATGCCCATAACCCACCAGGGGCCGTTCGCGGATCAACAGCAATGCACCGCGGTACATTTCCAGGCGAGCACCGACGGAGCCATAGCCAGTGCCATTGAGATAGCGATGAACTTCGACCACCGCCTTGTCCATTCGTTTTTCCACACCGCTTTGCGGCGTCAGGTACACCGCCATGACGACCGCCAACACAGCGCACAGGGCTACCCAACGCCACACGACTCGCCATCGGCGCGCATAGCCGCGATAGAACACCCATAACGCCAGCGGCAAGACCAGCCACCCGCCCCGGGTTCCCGAAAGCGCCGAGGCTAGCCCGCCTCCCGCTGCGCCACCAAGCAACAATGCCAGCCACATGAATCTCGCGGTTCGCTGTTGCCAGGCCCACCCCAGCCCGGCCAAGCACATCAGCGCACTCAATAGCGCAAGGTTGCCGAAAAGAATGGAGTGCAGCGGTGGATGACCTGTAGCCCGAGTCAACCCAACCACCAGCTTTTGCCATACAGCCCAACCACCGACACCTATCGCCCCCAGAGCCAGCCCGGCCCACCAAGGCGCAGGCCGTGGCGGCACGACGCGAACCACTCCCCAGGCCAAAGCCGCAAGCCAGGCCGCAGCCGCCAGCGGCAAGGCCTGGCGCAAGCTGGAATGCCACACTCCTGCCGCCAGTTCGACCGTGCCCACCCCTACCAGCAGCGCCATCAACAAAGCATCGCCGCGCCCTGAGGCTTGCGTTGAATAGCGGTACCCACGCTGTCTGAACCAGGCAAGCAGCCCCCACCCCAACATGACGGCCAGCCCCAGCCAATAGCCCAGGGGCACCAGCAGCGGTAATGTGGTGATTGCCATAGCCTGCATACAAACTTGCCCTGTCATCCATGAAAAGGGATTTAACCGTACTTAGTAGTTATTTGTGGCCTTCGACGTTATTTCGTTCATTTCGTCGTTCGCCTCTCATCGTGTTTACATTTTTTTCATCTTCACCCTATCCCCGCCTCCCTTGCCCAGTAACGTCAGGAAGAGATAGCGAAAATACGCAGGCACTGCCATCGCCGCCAGCATCTGCTGATCCACTTCCGCAAGACGCCGTGGCGTGGACATGTCGATGGCATTGAGTTGCGCCAGACCGGTGATACCCGGACGCGCATCATAGACGCCACGCTCGGTACGCTCCTTGATCAGCTCATATTGCGAGAGCAGGCACGGGCGAGGCCCCACCAGGCTCATGTCACCCTTCAAGACATTCCACAACTGGGGCAACTCGTCCAGTTTGGTCCGCCGCAGGAAACGACCGAAGCGAGTGATCGAGGATGCATCGACCAGGTGAGAGGCAACCCAGCCGGTATCGCATTTCATGGTCCGAAACTTGAGCAGCACAAACGGCTGGCCGTGATACCCCACCCGCTGCTGGCGGAACAAGGGGGAACCAGTTTCCCAGTAGCCGACCAAGGTCAATAACACCATTAACGGCAGTCCAATCAAAAGCCCCATGGCAGCAAGCAGAACGTCAAACAAACGAAGCATTTTAGCCATGATGCAGACCTTTGGTGGTTGCCGAAGGCGCTCGCCAGCCGTGCCATGTATGACCGTGCTGGCGGGAAGTAAAGCTACTGATTGAATATTAAAGGTAACACCGGCGCCAAACCGGTGCGGCGGCAAAACGCCACCAAGAGGTAGGGTTTTTTCTCAATCTCAAGCGGCGACAGGACACTGACTTTCTCAACAGCCGCAACAGGAGAGACCTAAAACTTCATAAGCTCAGGCGCTGCTTTTTCGGCATCATCCAGGCAAACAACAGGCTGATGACGAGCGAGGCGACAAGCGCTCCCAGAAAAGGGGCCAGGGTGGGAATGCTTTCCGGAAAGCTTGCCGTCATTATCCCCGCCTGCAAACTGCCCTGAGAAACCCAACCGGGCAGGATGGCTCCAAGCATACCGGCGACACCTCCCGCAACGGCCGCCGCAGGCCTCATGCGCTGCCACAGGCCCAGCAGGACCGGCACCACGATGGCGGCGCACAGCAGGTCGGCAATCAGAAACAGCCGCAGCACGGAAAGCCCCTGCAGCGCCACGATGACCACCGGCACCATCAGCGCGATCGTCACCAGCCGGGCGACAAGAATCGAACGTCCTTCTTTGTTCAGCCCCGACTGGCCCGACCCCGCCACCACCAGCGAAGCGATACCGCTTTGCAAGGTATCCACGCTGGAAGCCACCAGCGTTACTGCCAGCACTAGTGCCGGCAAGGCAAGCCAGTCGGGCGCCTGAGATAACAGAGCGAAGAACGGGATCGGCGGTTCGCCCAGAGCGACCCCGCTCATGGCGGCCAGTATGCCCAGCGCCCCCACCATCATCACCACTACCACGGTGGTGGTGGCGCCCAGCCACGCACCACGCCCGAGCGCGACATCGTCCCGCGCCGCCCAGACCCGCTGCCAATAGCCTTGATGAAAGAGATTGGCGGCGGTGACCGCTATCACCAGGGTCAGCGCCACGCTAAGCTCACTGCCCAGGGGAGCCGAAGGCAGCGCGGCCGGAGCCGGCATAGTGGGCAGACGAACCAGGGCCACGCCGCCCACCACGCAGAGTAATGCAAGCAGCAGCCAGGCTTGCCAGCGGTCGGTTGCCAGGCTCGCCCGCAACCCTCCCATCACGGTATAGAGCAAGGTGGTCAACGCGATGCCGACCACCACCAAGGCAGGGGGCACATCGGAAAGCAGTGCTGTTATCGCACCGATGGCGGTGAGTTCCGCCGCCAGAAAGCACGCCATATAGAGTACCGAAACGGCCGATACCCAGCGCCGCACTCCGGTTCCGTAACACGCCTGGGCGAACTCGCCGATGCTGCGCCCTTCTGGAAGATGACGGCGAATCCTCGGCCCGTAGAGTCCCAGCACGATGAAGGGCAGCGCCGAACCGACGGCATAACCCGCCAGGGCCAACGGCCCCACGAAGGCGCCGATTTCAGGTGGAGCGAAGAGAATCCAGGCGCCCATGCCCGAGGCCAGAAACGAAAGCCCCAGGCTGGAAGCCGATTGCGAGTTGCGGGCGGTAATGTAGTCATCCAACGGGCCATCGGCCCGGCGGGCACGCAGCCCCAGAAAAGCAAAGCACAGCAGTGCCGCGCCGAGCGCGGCCGAGATCAGGTAAAGCATGTCGCACTTCCTCCGCCGGTATGAGCCGGATCAGGTTCCAGGGTCAGCACTCGGCTTTCTCAGCCCCCGCGGCGTCATGACCGGCGGGGCTCCCCTGGCGACAGTGAATGGATTGTGGTTTCGACCGTGGCCGAGAGCGCCATCATCGGTAAACGCTGGCGCCATGTAAAGCGCAGACAATTCAGCCAACGCGACGAGCTGTCATTTTTCCCGGGGCAGCCGCCCCATCAGGTAGAACTCCTCGTTGGGCGGTGTTCCGGTCAGGGTAACCAGGCGATTGGAAAGACTGAAGAACGCGGCAATGGCACCGATATCCCAGATATCGTCCTGGCTGAATCCCGCCTCGCCCAGGCGTATCCGCCATGTCTCGGTCAATTCACCCACCTCCAGCCCGCAGTGCAGGGCAAAATCCAGCATGGTCCGGTGGCGCTCGCTGAGCGGGGCGGCACGGTGATTGATCGCCACCTGATCGGCGAGCAGCGGATCCTTGCTGTAGATGCGTACCAGGGCACCGTGGGCCACCACACAGTAAAGGCACTGATTGCGGGCACTGGTCGCCACCACGATCATCTCCTTTTCGGCCTTGGTCAAGGTATCGGATTCGCGTTCCATCAAGGCGTCATGGTAGGCAAAAAACGCCCGAAACTCGGCAGGACGATGCGCCAGCATGAGAAACACATTGGGCACGAAGCCCGCCTTTTCCTGTACAGCGAGTATCGTGCCTCGAATATCCTCGGGCAGGGTTTCCAGGCTTTCCGGAATGGGGAAGCGGCTAAGGGATGCGGTCATGTTTTTACCTGTTTGTTGTTAATTTATTATCGAGTTGATTTGAAGCAGGAACGAACCTTCAGCGGCTCTTCCCATACACCGTTGCGCTCGCCATACTGCGGTAATCAATACTTTTCCCTGAGCACCCGCCGTCAGCGTAGCGGACCAGTACCGACAGGAAAACAGCAATGCGCTATACCGAAGCCAAGGAACATACTCAAGGTCGCCTGCATGAGCTGTTTGCCGATCCGTATCACGCCTTTCGCAATAACGCCGATGAACGCCAACTGCATATTCGCATCATGCTGCACTTGTTGGTAGCACGGCCCATGCAGCGGGGCCATCTCACCCTGCGTGTGATCCACGGCTGGCAGAATGGCGTCTTCGATCCCGAAGCCCTGCACAACGCCGATTATCCGCTGACCTGTGTGGAAGACCTGGAAGCCGCCATGCACGCCTTTCGCGCGGCAACCGCCAGCGGTCGCGACTTCCCCAGCGATGGCGCCTCGCTTCTCGCCGAACCCCTGGCCCGGGCGCTTGCCAAGGCCGAAGCCAAGGGCGAGAACGTGGACATTTCTACCCGCACGATTCCCGCCCGTTGGCCGGCGTTCGAGGGAGGGCTGACACTCTACACCTTCTTCAAGATGTACCATCGCTTGGTTTACGGCGAGGACGACACGTACCGTTGCGCCCACTGTCTTACCAGCCAGGGCATGCGGGAACTCCACGAGTTTCATCTGGAAGAGGGAGAATTCGCGGTGGTGATCCCGCCGGGGCCGGACTACAAAAGCGAAGACAGCGTGTTGGTGATGCACGAAAGCCAGCTCGTGCCCATGGCTAAGCTGCTACTGGAAAGCATTCCCCTGTTAGAGAACTTCTAAGTTCCATTGACGTTTCACTCACACAGCTGCGGCCCCGAGATGCTCGGGGCCGCTTTCGTATACTCAATCTAACGGCAACGCTCTCAGCTCATCGAAATCGTGCTATTGATGCCGCTGGAGACGTTTTCCGGCTCGAACCAGCGCGCGGTAACGGTCTTGGTCTGGGTCCAGAAGGCGATTGCCTGCTTGCCGTTGGGGCCCAGATCGCCCAGCTTGGAAGCCCGCGAGCCGGTAAAGCTGAAGTAGGCCACCGGCACCGGAATCGGCACGTTGATACCGATCTGGCCAACATCGATATCGCTCTCGAAACGCCGCGCCACCCAGCCGGAATTGGTGAAGATGGAAGTTCCGTTGCCGTTGGGGTTGGCGTTGATGAAATCGATGGCCTCATCCAGCGTCTCGACACTCACCACGCACAGCACGGGACCGAAGATCTCCTCGCGGTAGATGGTCATCTCGCCGGTCACATCGGCGAACAGGGTAGGACCGACGAAGTTGCCCTGTGGATAGCCTTCCACCTGGCAGCCACGGCCATCGACCATCAACCTGGCACCTTCTTTTTCCCCGACCTCGATCAAGCGCTCCACCCGCTCCTTGGCCGCTGGAGACACCAGCGGGCCCAGATCGGCATCGCGCTGAGTGCCGGGGCCGACCTTCATGTTGCGCGCGCCTTCGACGATATCATCAAGCCATTCGCGCGCGTCGCCCACCAGCACCACCACGGAATTGGCCATACAGCGCTGGCCGGCGGCACCGAAGGCGGAACCCAGCAGGTTGTTGATCGCCTGACTGCGGTTGGCATCCGGCATCACCACGCAGTGGTTCTTCGCGCCCATCATCGACTGGACGCGCTTGCCCGCTTCCCCGGCGCGACGGTAGATATGCGTCCCCACGTTGGTGGAGCCGATGAAGGAAAGCGCCTTGATATCGGGATGGTCGCAGATCTGGTTGGCGACATCGGGACCGCCGTGGACCACGTTGAGCACGCCGGCGGGTACACCGGCCTCATGGGCCAGCTCGACCAGGCGCATGCTGGAGCTGGGGTCCTGCTCGGACGGCTTGAGAATAAAGGTATTGCCGGTGGCGATGGCCAGCGGGAACATGAAGCACGGCAGCATGATGGGGAAGTTGAAGGCGGTGATGCCGGCCCCCACGCCCAGCGGCTGATGCATGGTGTAGACGTCGATCTCCGTCCCGGCGTTTTCCGCCAGTTCGCCCAGCTGCAACGACGTGATCGAACAGGCATGCTCGACCACTTCCAGGCCGCGGCCCACTTCCCCTTCGGCATCCGGCAGGGTCTTGCCGTGCTCCTCGGTGATCAGCGCGGCAATCTCAGGTGTGTGTTCCCGGATCAACGCCTGCAGCTTGAGCATGATGCGCATGCGCTTGCCCAGCGGTACCTTGCGCCAGGTCTTGAACGCTTCCTTGGCGCTGGCGACCGCGCGGTCGACCTCTTCGGCGGTACAGAACGGGACTCGTGCAACGACCTCCTGGGTCGCCGGATTGACCACGTCACGCCACTCCTGGCTCTGGGACTGGACGGGTTGGCCATCGATATACATGGGGATTTCGCGGACTGCCATGGTGGCTCTCTCCTGTAGTTCGTTATGTCGTTATTGGATGATTGCGTTACTGGATAATCGTGTCGTATGGCGTAAGGCTGGCATCGGGATTGTCGTTATGGAAGCCGGACCTTAGACTTTATGTGCATGAAAGCACGTCAATGACTCGCCACGGGTATTTTTGGAGTCTATCGAGAGGAAGAACAGCGTGGCAACGGGCATGAAAGCACATTGCTTGTGCATTTATGCACAAGCAAGTAGGTTGAGAAGTCTTGAAAGGGCCATTCATCGGGAGCCGACATGCTCGACTGGCACGACATACAGATATTTCTCGAAGTGGCGCGCTGCCGACGGCTTACCGACGCTGCCCGGCGCCTGGGCCTGGATCACTCCACCCTGTCGCGGCGCACCCGGCGTTTCGAGCAGCAGCTCAATACCCAGCTATTCGAGCGCAGTACCCATGGTTATCATTTGACCGACGCCGGCCAGCAGCTGCTGGCCCATGCCGAGGAGATGGCGCGCCACGCCGGGGAAGCCGGCGAGAGCTTGTCCAACAAGAACCACCAGGTCGGCGGCCAGGTACGCCTCGGGGTCACGGAAGGCTTCGGCACCTGGGTGATCGCCCCGCTCCTGAGCGTGTTCTGCCAGCGTCATCCCGGCATCACACTGGATATTCTCGCCCTGCCCCGGGTGGTCAACCTGAGCCGCCACGAAGCCGACCTGGCGATAACCATCGAACGGCCGGTCAGCCCGGGTCTGGTGATTTCACGCTTGTGCGACTACCGCTTGCGACTCTATGCCGGCCGGCAATATCTCGATGCCCACTCGGCCCCCGCCTCCCTTGCCGAGCTCTCCCGCCATCGCCTGATCGGCTACGTCGATGACATGATCTTCAGCGATCAGCTCAGTTATCTCGACCCATTGCTTCCTCCGCGCCCCGCCAATGAAGAGGTACACTTCAGCATTCGCAGCACCAGCGTCACCACCCAGTACACGTCGGCGCTGCATGGGGCGGGGCTGGCCGTACTGCCCTGTTTTATGGCCGAAACCACGCCGGGCTTGACCCGTGTACTGGAAGAAGAAGTCGATGTGGTGCGGCAGTTCTGGATCACCGCGCGCCAGGAGCAGCGCCGCCTGGCCCGCGTACGGCTGCTATGGGATTATCTGCGCGAGGCGTTGGAGTTGAACCAGGACTTCCTGATGGGCGAAACGTCACAGTTGATTCTTCCCGAGACGACACTCAGCGGCCGATAAGCCCCGTGGTCAGCCAAGGCAGCCATGCCAGCAGCACCAGGGTAAGCAGCGTGGCCAGCAAGAACGGTAGCAAGGCGCGGAAAATACGCAGCGGCGGCGCCCCGGTCATCGACGAAGCGATGAACAGCCCCGCCCCGACCGGCGGGGTCAGCAGACCCATCACCAGCGTCAGGCACACCACGACGCCGAACTGGTAGGGGCTGATGGCGAACTGGTCCTGGGCGATAGGCAGCAGGATCGGCACCACCAGAATCAAGGCGGCGATGCCGTCGATGATCATGCCCACCACCAGCAAGACGCCCACCAGTAACAACAGAAACAGGAACGGGTCGGTGGTCAGCGCCGCTATCCAGGCCGCTGCCATCTGCGGCAGCCGCTCATACACCACCACCCAGCCGAACACCCCGGCGGCGGCGATAAGCATGATGACCAAGCCCGCATTCATAGCCGTGCGCTGCAGTACCGCGGGCAGTCGAGAAAGCGAAAGATCGCGGTAGATAAAGCGGCCGATAAGGAGTGCGGCAAGCGACGCCAGGGCGGCGGACTCCGTCGGCGTCGCCAGACCCAGCAATATCCCGCCGATGATGATCAGCGGAATGCTCAGGGCCGGCAGCCCCATCAGCAGATCGTTCAGCGCCTGCTTGCGGCTCGGCCACTCACCGCGCGGATACTGCTGCACCAGGCCTATCACGGCGATGGTGACGAAGAAGGCTATCCCCAGCAGCAGGCCGGGCAGGATACCGGCAATGAACATCTCGGCGATCGGTACCTGGGCCATTACGCCGAACAGCACGAACAGCATCGAAGGAGGGATGATCGGCGACAGCAGGCCCCCGGCGGCGGTAATCGCCGCACTATAGGGCTTGTCGTAGCCCTCCTCCTCCATTGCCGGCACCATGGCCCGGGACATGATCGCGATCTGCGAGGCGGCCGAGCCGATGATGGCCGCCATCATCATGTTGGCGACCAGATTGATATACGCAAGCCCGCCGCGAAAGCCACCCACGAAGATGCGCGCCAGCGCGATCAAGCGCTTGGTCAGCCCGCCTTCATTCATCAATTCGCCGGCCAGCATGAACAGCGGTATCGCCAGCAGGCCGTAGCTTTCGATGGCCGCGAACAGCTGCTGGGGATAGGACTCGAACAGCACCGTGTTACCCGACGCCTGGATGTACCACATCGCGGTCAGACCCAGCACCAGCGCGATCGGCACAGCGCCGAACAGCAGAACGACAAAGATTAAAATCGTCATGTCGCCTCCACATCGGGGTCGGCACCGCTCGCCTGTCTCAGCGAGCCGCCCAGATTCGCCAGCCCATGCAGGCTCAGCGATAGCGCGAACCAGGGCACGATCAGCCACAACCAGAACTTGCGTATTCCCAGGGTGGAGGTGGTTTCGGCGTAAATGAAGTTGAAGGTATCGCCCTGAAACGCCTGGACATCGAAACCCGCCCGCATCAGCGCCAAGGGGTTGAACCAGCGCCAGCAGAGCCATAGCAACAACAGGGCGAATACCAGCACCATGGCATCGACGAATACCACCGCCCAGCGGCGCGCGCCAGCAGGCAGGAGATCACTGAACAGGGTCACCGTGATGCCCTGGCGGCGCTTGAGCACGGCAGCGGCAATCAGGAACGTCATCCAGATCATGGCGTAGATCGCCAGTTCACTGATCCAGTAAAGCGGAGCGCCCAGCGCGCGAAAGGCGATATTGGTCAGGATCAATAACGTGATCACCGCCGCCAGGGCGGCGGCGGTGATCTCTTCGCCGCGAGCGAGCCGGGCGGAAAATCGTGACAGCATCAAACCTCATCCAGAAGGTCAGGCTTTGCCTGAAAGTCAGCGAGCCTGATCGCGCAGGCGCTCGGCTTCCTCGCGCAGGGTCTCCAGCATCGGGGCCTTGGGCGCCCAGATGCTCTCCCATTCGGCAATGGCTTCGGAGAAGAACTCGGCATCCGCCTCGACGATATTGATATCCAGCGAGCGGATCTCCTCTTCCTGGTCGGCATCCATCTGCTCGAAGCCGACCAGCACGTTCTCCAGGTGCTCGGCCATGGTGGTTTCGATCAGCTCGCGGTCGTCATCGTCCAGATCGCGCCAGACGCGACCCGAGACCACGCCCACCATGGGGAACATCATATGATTGGAGATCAGCAGGTTATCCGCCTGCTCATAAAACTTGAGAATCAGGATGGAATCGAAATCCATGTCGATGGCATCCACCTGGCCGTTGGCCAGGGCATCGTAGACTTCCAGCAGCGGCATCGGCGCCGGCGCCGCACCGGTGGCGGTATAGAAGTCGCGAATCGGCTCGAAGGGGGTAATCCGCAGCCGCTGACCGCTCATGTCCTGAGCCGACTCGATAGGATCGCGGCTGAGTACCTGGCGCATTCCGACCATGCCGTAGCCCAGCCCGACCAGACCGACGCCCTGCGGCATCAGATCGAGCAGTTCGTCGGCGGCATCCGAGCGCAGCAAGCGCGCGGCGTGATTGACGTCATCCACCAGGTACGGGGCGTAAAGCGCGCCGAAATCGGGAATGCGGTTGGAAATCTCGGCGATGGTCAAGAACGCCATATCCAGGGCGCCGGTCTGCAACTGCTGAACCATCTGCGCCTCGTTGCCCAGCTGCTGAGCGGGATACACGGTCACGCTGTGCTCACCCGCGGAGCGCTCGTTCAGGCTCTCGGCGAAGGCCTCGGCCTCGGTCGACCACAGGTGCTGGGCCGGGGTGATCAGACCCAGGCGAAAATCCCGGGCCTGGGCGTTCAAGGCAGTCACGGCGCAAGCGGCGCCTACAGCCGTGAGCACTATCGTCTTGTTCAGGTTCATGCGGAGCCTCGTATCTGTCCAGCGCGGAAGACGCATCGAGGCGTCTTCTCTCGTTTAGTTAGAATGTTTTTGGTTCTTGACGCTTCTGACTCAAGAATACCCCAGCGGCTGCGTTGAAGGCAGCCGTGAGCGAAACATCAGCAGGCCCTAGGCGTTCTCGTAGGCCGCCTTGAGCCGGTAGAACTCCTTCACGATATCGTCCATGGCGGTGGCGTCGTAATCGCACAGCCCGCTTACCACCAGCTTCTTGGAGCCCACGCCCAGGGGTGAACCATCCGAGTCGATGGAGAATTCCAGCAGGGCATCGGCGCGCTTGCCGGTAACGTCCAGCGAGGAGCGGGTCAACGCCAGACTCGGAGTGAGGCCGTCCAGCCGCTCCAGGGAAAAGCCCATGTTGTCGTAGATCACCAGGGGGCGCTTGGGATTGAACATCACCCCGTGCTCTTCCATCAATGGCTTGAGGTAATGGGGGAAATTCTTGCCCGAAAACGCCACGTAGCAGCGGGCGAACGCTTCGATGGCAGTGGCATCGTGAGTGGTTACGCCGCGACGGGTTACTTCCAGATAGCGTTTTCCGTTATCGTCACAGACATGGATATCGCCATTGGCCTGCTCTTCGAAGCCCAGCGGAGTATCGGCACCGACCATGGCCAGAAAATGAAACTGCATGTGACGGGACAGGCCGAAACGCGAAAGCACCAGGGCAAACAACAGATCGCCGGGCACACAGAAACGCCGCGCATCCGGGTTGTGAATCGGATTGTAATCACCGGCCACGCCCTTGGCGAAATGGCTGCCCTGCTCCGCGGAGATCACCACTTTCTCGCCGCGCTGCGAATAGAATTCTTCGAACATGCGTTTGGTGCCTGCCTATGCCTAGCGTTGGAAACGAGATCAAATAAACACACAACGCCGCGCATAATGCCATAAAACTTCAGTCAACAGGAGCCAAGCGTCAACAGGAACCAAGCGCAAGGCGACCAGATAAGGAAGCCATCTCCATGCCCGCCACTCCCGATGCTTCGCGTAACTCCCGTCGCAGGATTCATCCCGCCTGGAAATGGGCCGGCGGCGTATTGATCATCCTGGTGGCGCTTTGGTGGGGAGGCAGCCACTGGCTGCTCAACAGCGACTGGCTACCCCAGCGCCTGTCGCAGATGGAGGGCATCGAAATCGACTGGGAAAGCGGCACTAGCCGTCATCCCGGCCGCTGGGAGCTGGAAGGGCTGCGTCTGGCCAACGGCGATAGTGAACTACCGTTGGCCCTGGAGGCGGACAGCGCCTCGCTCGAGCTCTCGCTGTGGGCGTTGCTGCGCCGCGAGTTGCAGGTCGAATCCCTCGATGCGCGGGGCATTCGCCGCTTGACGGTGGACAACTACGACCTGCGCGGCGATGGGCGCCTGCAGTTGCAGGGGACGTTCACGCCACTTCAGATCGAGATCCCCCGCTTGGCCCTGAACCTCACCGACGGCAGTGTCCATCGCCGCGACAAGGTACAGGGCAGCGACAGTACTCAGGGCAGCGACAGTACTCAGGGCAGCGACAGTATTCAGGGCCATGCCGAGGGAGAACGCCTGGCGCGGGACATCACCCTGGAAAGCGAACTGTCACTTGCCCCCGTTGCGAGCTCCCAAACCGGTACGGAGGCACTAAAAGCGCTTTCCGGCGAACTCGCGCTCACCGCCCGTGCCGATGCCTGGGAGGTGTTCAACCCTTACCTGCGCGGGGTGCCGGGGCTTTCCATTTCCGGCCGCGGCGAGCTTGCAAGCGATTTGAAGATGGACCGCGGGATTCTTCAGGCGCCGAGCCACGCCGTGCTCCATTCGCCACGCCTGCGCGTCGAGATGGACAACCCGCGTGATGGCTACCCAACCCACCATGCGCAAGGAAGTGGCGACGTGAGCTTGCGTGTAGCCACCGCCGACCCCGAGCAGCTCGTCTTCGCCGTCCGCCTGGAGCAAGTCAGTGTCGACAATGATGAAGAAGAGCGAGAGGTCAAAGCCTACGCCCGCGATGCCGAACTGGCAATCACCGCCCGCTGGCCCAACCAAGACCTCGACAGCCTGGACGTTCCAGAGCGGACCGAGATACACCTTGCCGGGGACGTCACCCGCCTGGATATGCTCGACCCCTACCTGACTGAGATAAGCGGCGAACGCAAGCTGGCCCTTCGCGGCCAAGGCCGGCTTGAGACACGAGCTGCCTTCATCAGGAGCGAACTCGAAAGGGCTGAGCTGAACATCGAGGCGGAGCAGTTGAGCGCCACGACTCAGGCGTTCACCGCACGCGGCCAAGGGGTGCTGGAAGCTCGGTTGGAAGCGGATGGTACCGCCACCCTCGAGAGCCGCTTGAGCGATGCCGAGTTCGCACACGTAGGGCGAATGTTGCTGCGACAAGCCGATCTTCATCTGCAGGCGAGCAGTGCCGTCGAGTCCCATCACACCTTGGCAGAAACCCGGGCCGTGCTGCGCTGGGAAAACGCCCGGCTACCCGATATTGCTGCGCTACAGCCCTATCTCGCACCCTATCTGCCAGACCCCTCGCCCCTTGCCCTGGTAAGCGGCGGTGCTCGTAGCCACGGCCGCCTCGAGATGGAAGACGAACGCCTGCAAGGTACCCTGCACCTGCAGGGCAGCCAGCTGCAGACACGACTAATGGAGCAGCAGCTCACCAGCGAGCTGGAACTCTCGCTGGACGTTCGCGACGCCGCGCTGGATGGCAGCCGTCTCGATATCAGCGGCAGTCGGCTGGTGTGGCAAAGCGCGAGCAATGGCGCCCAGGACAATGCGCTGGAGACCATCCTGGCGCTACGCGAGGGACGCTTTCGGCGACGTGGCGACGTGCCCAGCGGGGAGCTCGAGCTGGAGGGTAGCGTGCATCGCATCGGCTTCATCAACGCCTTTCTGCCCTCCGAACATGGACTCGAGATCGCAGGCAACGGCCAGCTGTTCGCCAAACTCGCCTTCGAGGACGACCGACCCCTTCTCGGTAGCCGCTTGCGAGTCGAAGCCGATGACCTTCAGATCGATTTCGTCGATCATCGGGCCAGCGGCCGAGGACAGCTAACGGCCCAGGTCGACGCACCCGAACATGCGCAACTCACCTTGGGCTTGCCGCGTTTCGAGCTGCGCCGGCAAGACGAATCACAAGCCCATCTGCAGGGGCGACACCTGGCGCTGACCACCGAAACCCGGCGCTTCTCGGCGCTGCCGGGCACCCCGGAGCCCGAGGACTTTCTTACCCGAATCACTTTGCCCATCACCGAAGTACCCGACCTGTCACGCTATAACGCTTACCTGCCGGACGACGCGGGCATCACCCTGCTCGGTGGCGAAGCCAGTCTACGCAGCGAGTTGCAGCTGGATGGCCTCGAGGCCAAGGGCGACCTGGAGCTGCACGCCTTCGGCGCGGAAATCGCCGTGGCCGACCAGCATCTACGCGGTGATCTTCATCTAACGCTTCAGCTAAGCGACGGTGACCTGGAGCAGCGCCGCTTCACCGCGGATAATTCGCACCTGCGCCTGGAGAACGTCTCACGGGTGGATAGCGACCTGCTGCGTGATGCCGGCTGGTGGGTACAGCTCGATCTCGAACAAGCCGACCTGCACTGGACCCAGCCGTTCACTCTCGACAGCCACCTGCGCCTGGCCATGCGCGATACCGGCTTGCTGGCGCGCTTGTTTCTGGAGCGCGCTCGCGACAACGGCTGGCTGGCCCGGCTGATCGATGTGCGCAATATCCAGGGGAGCGCGCAATTGTCGATAGACGATACGGCAAGACTCAGCGACATCGACCTGCGCGGACATAACCTGCATCTGCTTGCCGACTTGGTGCTAGCCGGCAAGAAACCCAGCGGTGCGCTCTATGCCCGGCTGGGTGCTATCGGAGTCGGCGTGGAACTGGAACGGGGCTCGCCTTCGCTCAAGCTGATCAATGCCGGGCAATGGTTCCAAGATTGGCGCGCCGCCCAGGAGACACGAGATAACTAGCGCCGTTTCCGGGTGCGGCGAATCATCCGCACTCGTTCCTTGGCCTGCTGGACTTGGCTTGTGCGGCTATCATCATTCTGGCTCTGCCGAGGAGGAATCGAGACCCAGGCAAACACCGGCAGGGAAAGCTGCCAGTAGATTGCCGCCAGACGCAGCCCCAGAGTCAGGCTCAGCGCTGCGCCGATGCTGCCGATCATCGCGACACCCAGCCAGGTCAGCACCACATAGGCGATACCGCCGGCGATGGAAGCAGTGGCGTACACCTCTTCGCGCAATACCATGGGTACCCGGCGCGCCAGTACATCCCGCACCATGCCGCCGGCCACTCCGGTCAACAACCCCATGAGTACCGCGACCACCCCGGGGCTGCCCAGAAGCAAGGCCTTGTGAGTCCCGATGACGGTAAACAGGGCCAGGCCGAAAGCATCCGCCACCGGCAGGAAGCCGCGTGAAAGCCGGTGAATATAGTGGAACCCGACCAACGACACGCCGACAGTCGCCAGGATCACCCATAGATAGGTGGGATCAGATACCCAGAATACCGGACGCACGCCCAATACCAGATCCCGCAGCGTGCCGCCACCGATCCCCGTCACGGCGGCCAGGACCAGCATGCCGAAGGGGTCCATGCGCGAACGGCAGGCCAGGATAACCCCGGAAAGCGCAAACACGATGACCCCGGCCATATCCAGCCAGTACACCAATCCCGTCACACCCGGCTCCTGTGTCGAAAGATAAAGAAGGTAAAAGAAGTTACGTCTCGGCCGAGACCGGGACGTAACGTGGCGTCATTATTGGGTAGAGAGCTGTGCGTATACAAGCGCAACCAACAAGCGTTAGCCAAGGCGGTTTGCTCAGTGGCGGGTATTTGCTCAGTGGCGGGTAGACAGTGCGGCAAGCGATCACTATAAGCTATGATCCAGTGATGGCCTTTTATCAGTAGAACAATAATGACTAGCAGACCAGGACATCCACCATGCTGAAACGTGGGTTCGCCATATGCCAAGGCATGCTGTCGATCATGACCGTGGCTATGCTGGTGGTGGTGCCTAGTCTTCTGCAAGCCGACTCGATTCAGCCGCTATACGATTGGGAATACCGCTGGGGAGATTCTCCGCTGGATGAAGTGGCAAAGCCCTTGTGGCTGCGCGACGGCTCGACAGACTGGCTCCCGATCGATTTTCCCGCCAACCCACCACAGCGTGAAGGCCATGAACATGCGTGGTTTCGCACCATGCTGCCTGTAGGCGAGTGGAATGACCCCGTTCTCTACATAACCAGTATCGACCTGATCGCCCAGGTCTACCTGGGCGATGAGCTGATTTATCAGTACGGGGAATTCGATGCCCAGGGACGAGGCGACTTTGCCGGCTGGCCTTGGCATATGATCGACCTGTCTGAAGACGCAGCCGGCAAGCCTTTGTACCTACGGGTGTTCTCCTATTACACCGATATCGGCCTGTGGGGCGAGGTCCAGATAATGGAGCGCATCGATGTGCTCATGCAGGTCCTGAAGCAATCGGCCCAGGACCTTGCGATAAGCGCACTCGTATTGGTCTTGGCGATATTGGCGACGATCTTTGCGCTCATCGGGCCGGAACGGCGGGGGTTTGGCACCATCGCGCTATTCGCCTATGCATCGGGGCTCATGCTTATCGCCGAGGCACCGGCTCGACAACTGATTGCCGACGGAGCCCTGGCCTGGGATACGCTGCGGGCAGGCAGTTACTACACTCTACCCGTCGCGCTGGGACTACTGCTGAGCCACTGGCTCGAAGGCACAGCCAGGCGCTGGTTGACCCGGCTGTGGATAATACACCTGGCCTTCCTGGTGAGCGCTATCGGCTTGGTTCAGTTTGGCATCATCAGCCTCTCGCTGACCTTCCCGGTCTTCGATGCGCTGCTCGCCGTCACCCTGCCGGCCATGCTGCTACTTGCGCTGTTCCGCTTTCGTCAGTTGAGTCTTGAGCAGCGCCTACTGGTGTTGAGCTTCACCTTTTTCGCCCCGCTGCTGCTGGCCGACATGCTGGTAGCCCACGGATTCTTATCCTGGCGCTCCGTTCCTTTGAGCTACGGCACCCTTGCCTTTTCCCTGGCCAGTGCCGCGATTCTCATATGGCATTATCGAAGTACCCAACGACAACTGGCGATGGCCAATGAAACCCTCGAGCAACAAGTGGCATCGCGCACGGCAGAGCTCGACAGGCTCGTTCAGGAGCTGAAAGGGCTTTCGTTGCAGGACCCGCTCACCGGCCTGCACAATCGACGCCATTTCGATACAGTTTTTGACCATGAGTACCGCCGGGCTCGTCAAAATGGCAGCCATCTATCACTGCTGGTACTGGATGTGGATCACTTCAAGCATGTTAACGACCACTTCGGCCACGAGGCAGGGGACTCAGTGCTGGTGGAAATCGCATCGATGCTCAAGCAGCACTTTCGAGGCCTGGACGTTGTCTGCCGCTTTGGAGGCGAAGAGTTCGTCGCCCTGCTCCCATCCACTTGCGTCGACGTCGCCGAGTCCCGCGCCGATGCCATGCTGGACGCGATGGCGCAGAAATCTTTGATCTATCAGGGAACGCCGCTGGGACGCATTACCCTCTCCTGCGGAATAGCCACCTATCCGGATCATACCGAGGACCCGAAAAAGCTGCTTCGGCTCGCGGATGAAGCGCTTTATCGAGCCAAGTATCGCGGTCGTAATCGCTGCGTCATCTGGTCAGATGCGTTTGAACCCCAGGGGCTTGGGGCAGGCTGATAGCAAGAGGTAAGTTCTATCCGTTAACGCCAAGACGTTTCCCTTGGCGTTAACTTTCGGCAAGATTCCCTGCCCACTACGCCAACTGAAACGGATAGACCGAGCCAATCTTCAACAGCTGCGTCAGCTCATCCAGTGCAGCGAGAGATTCTGCCGCAAGCTCGGGGTCGGCGAGGTCTTCCGGGGCGAGGCGGTCGCGGTAGTGGCGGTTTACCCAGGCGGTGAGGTCCTCGAAAAGCTCATTGGTGAGCAGCACGCGTCCGCTGAGTGCAGCACGTTCCGCTTCGGAAAGCACCACGCGCAAGCGCAGGCAGGCGGGGCCACCACCGTTGCGCATGCTCTGCTTGACGTCCTTGACGATCACTTCACCGATGGGGTTGTTGCCCGCCAGAAGATGGTCCTGAATAGTACGCCACACCGCCTCATTCTCCTGGCATTCGCCGGGCACTACCAGGGTCATGGTGCCATCGGGGTTGGAGAGCAGCTGGGAGTTGAACAGATACGAGGCCACCGCATCTTCCATGATTACCGCTTCCTGGGGCACACGCACCGGAATCAAGGGCGTGGTCATCTTGTCGCGCAGCTCATCGAGCGTTCGCGCTTCATCCAGAAACGCCATCTCGTGGTAGAGCAGCACGGGGCCGTTGCCCACTGCAATCACGTCGTTGTGGAACACGCCCGCGTCGATGGCGTCCGGATGCTGCTGGGCAAACACCGTTTGGGCATCGCTTAGCCCGTGCTGGCGGGCCACTGCCTGGCTGGCTTCCAGGGTTTGCCGGGCCGGATAGCGTTTCGGTTCGCGCTCACCGCTACGCACGTCACCAAACGCCTGGCGGCCATATACGAAGAGGTGGACTCCCGGCTCGCCATACTCGCCGCACAGGCGGGTGTGGTTGGCGGCGCCTTCGTCGGAAAACGCCGGCGTCGCGGGCAGTACCGGGTGGTGGGCGAAGTGCCGCTCATCGCGAAAGATCGCTTGCAGCACTCGGCCGGTGGTTTGCGGCTCGAGAAACCGATGGAAGCTGGACTGCAGATTCGCCGGGGTGAAATGAACCCGACGATCCGGCGCGTCCTGACTCGGCGTCACGGTGCCAGCGTTGGCCGTCCACATGCTGGAGGCGGAACACACCGCCCGCAACAGTTGCGGAGCATCGGCAGCGGCGCGGGACAGCACCTCGCGGTTGCTGCCGCTGAAGCCCAGATCCCGCAGCGCGCTGACATCCGGGCGCTGCTGCGGCGGCAATACGCCCTGGGCGTAGCCTGCATCCATCAAGGATTTCATTTTCTCGAGCCCCTGAAGCGCACCCTCTTTCGGGTTCGACACCAGCCCGCCGTGGCTCATCGAGGCCACGTTGCCCACCGCAAGGCCGGAGTAGTTATGCGTGGGGCCGACCAAGCCGTCGAAATTCACCTCGCGCACGGAGGCTGTCATAGCGTGACTCCCGGTGGCAGCGCATCGGGCATGTCCAGAGACTCCCCTTCCATCGAGGCCACGGGATAGGCACAGTAGTCCGCCGCATAATAGGCGCTGGGGCGATGGTTGCCGCTGTCGCCCACGCCGCCGAAGGGCGCATCGCCGGAGGCGCCGGTGGTCTGGCGATTCCAGTTGACGATGCCGGCGCGAATGCCCAGCAGGAACTCTTCCCAGTCTTCCCGCTCGCCGCCGATCAACCCGGCGGAAAGCCCGTAGCGGGTATCGTTGGCCAGGGCCATGGCTTCGTCCCAGTCGCTGTAACGATGGACCTTCAGCAGCGGGCCGAAGTGCTCCTCGTCGGGAACGTCCAGGCCGGTCACGTCGATCAGCGCGGGAGTGATCAGGCTCGTGCCCTCCTCCACGCGGCGCATCCGCGAGATGACCGTACCGCCCATGGCTTCCAGCTCATCCTGCGCCTGGAGCATGCCGTCGGCCGCCGCCACGCTGACCAGGCCACCGTAGAACGGCGCGGGCTCTTCCTCGAACTGACCCGCCACGTGCAGCTTGTCGATGGCATCCGCCAGGGCGTCAATCAATCGGTCGCCCGCTTCGCCCTGGGGTACCATCAGCCTTCTGGCGCAGGTGCAGCGCTGGCCGCCGGAGAGAAACGCCGACTGCAGGATGGTCAGCACCGCCGCCCGCTCATCGGGTACGTCTTTCACCACCAGCGGGTTGTTGCCGCCCAGTTCCAGCGCCAGGATCTTGCTCATCTGGCCGGCAAGCTGCTTGTGCAGCATGCCGCCCACCTTGGCACTGCCGGTGAACAACAGCCCGTCGATGCCAGGATCGCCTGCCAAAGCCTGGCCGACCGAAACGCCACCCTGGACCAGGTTGATTACGCCGTCGGGCAGGCCCGCCTCCATCCAGCACTGCAGCACCAGGTCGGCGGTCAGCGGCGTCTGTTCGCTGGGCTTGAAGACGACGGTATTGCCCGCCAGCAAGGCAGGCACCATATGGCCATTGGGCAAGTGGCCGGGAAAGTTGTACGGGCCGTATACCGCCATTACGCCGTGAGGACGATGACGCAATACCGCCTTGCCTTTCCCCACCGTCTTTTCGCGCTCGCCGGTGCGCTCCTGGTAGGCGGCGAGCGAAAGCGTTACCTTGCCGATCATGGCGCCCGCTTCGGTGCGGGCCTCCCACAGCGGCTTGCCGGTCTCCCCGGCGATGGCCACGGCCAGATCCTCGCGGCGCTCGGTGAGTGCCTCGCTGAAACTTTCGACCAGCGCCTGGCGTTCGCTGAAGGGGGTGCGCGCCCAAGCGGGGAATGCCCGGCGGGCGGCAGCGACAGCGTCGGCAACCTGCGCGGCGCTTGCCCCCTTGCCTTTCCATAGCTCGGCGTGTCCTACGGGATCGGTCTTGGCGAATGCCTCCGCTTCGCCGTCGACCCAGGTGCCGCCGATGAGCAGTTGCTGTCTGGCTTGCATGTGCTTCTCCTAGGTTTTCAGTAGGCGGAGGGTATCGCCCGCGCCGACTCGCAGTCGCCGCGACTCCTCCTCGTTCAACAGGATCACGCCATCCTCGCTGGGGCCACGCCCCACCCAGGCGGCGCGAAAATCGCTAAGCGTGGTGGTGGCGGCCAGCCAACGGTTCTCCACTTCGACGTCTATCTGCGGCGAGATTTCCACCTGGTACAGTTCGGAGTCCCTTACCGCGCGAACATCATCGATGTAGGCCTCGACCGTGGGGCCGCCGTCGAAGATATCGATATAGCCTTCCCAACGCAGCCCCTCTTTTCTAAGCATTTCCAGGGCCGGGCGCGTATGCCGGTGGACCTGGCCGATGCAGGCGCGGGCCTCTTCTGACATGAAGGTGGTATAGATCGGAAACTTCGGCATCAACTCGCCGATGAAGCTTTTCTGTCCCAGCCCCGTCAGCCGGTCCGCCTCGCTGAAATCCATGGGAAAGAAGTGCTTGCCCAGGTTTTCCCAGAAGGGGCTTCTGTTGCGCTCATCGAAGACACCGCGCATTTCTGCCAGCACCTTATCCGGGAAGCGATCTCGGA
Source organism: Halomonas sp. Bachu 37 (assembly GCF_039691755.1). Taxonomy (NCBI): domain Bacteria; kingdom Pseudomonadati; phylum Pseudomonadota; class Gammaproteobacteria; order Oceanospirillales; family Halomonadaceae; genus Halomonas; species Halomonas kashgarensis. The sequence continues at coordinate 1,897,753 of NZ_CP137552.1, forward strand.
ACTGGGCGATGAACAGCCAGCGCGCCTTGGACAGCAGCGCGCCGTTGCGCAGATGCTTGTTGGCTTCGCCACGATATTCCGCACGCAGAAACAGCGAGCACACTTCAGCATCACCGGTATGGTCGGAGCTCAGAAACAGCGTGTCGATGGTGCGGTGAAGATCCAGCTGCACCGACGAATGCGCCAGCGTACCCAGGCGGTAGTTGTAGAACGGCACCTCGCGACCAACCTGGCCCTCGATGGCGCAACAGCCGGCGAGCTCGCCATTGCTTTCATCCTCGAGAACGAAGAAGTAAAGCCGGTCATCCTTCGGCGTGCGCTCTTCGAATGCGCTGGCTGCCGCTTCGATCTTGCCGGCCAGGAACTCACGATTGTCCGGCAGCGAGGTAAAGCCTACCCCGGCCTGCTGCGCCAACGCCTGAAGTCCGTCGAGATCGCCATGGGCAATGGGACGAATGCGCATTACATCTCTCCTTCTTCGAGCGCGTCCACCGCCGCGGGTAACGCCACGGGAGCCACCAGCACGGCACGGCCCTCCTCGACCCCGAGGATTTCCGCATGAGCCGGCGACAGCATCAGCTGGCCAGTGGGTGAAAGCGCGTACCGTGCCACGATGCAGCAGAAGCCTTCGCGCTTCTGGTTGGCGATCATGGCGGGCTCGGCATCGGGCAGGGAGTGCTCGGGACGAATACGCACAGGGTGCCAGGCGGCACGGCGAAAGGTTTCCAGTCGTTCGCGCTCGGCCTTGACGATCGGCCCCGCATCGAAGATGTCCACATGCCGGGAGCGCGCGAAGCCTTCCGCCAGCATTTCTTCCAACGCCTGCTCATGGGCGGGATGCTCCCGGCCGATGGCTGCCCGGGCCTGGGGCGTCAGCAGCGGAAGATAAAGCGGGAACTGGGGCATCACTTCAGCGATAAAGCTTTTCGAGCGCACCCCCGCGATGTGATTCATCTCCTGGAAGCTGCGGGCGAAAAAGTGGCTGCCCACGCTTTCCCAGAACGGCGATTCCCCTTCCGCTGTGAGATAACCGGGAAAGGCCACCGCCAGGATGCGCGAGAAGCGCTCCGGGTACTGGGCAATGAACATCAGCCGCGCGCGCCGCAGCAGGCTTTCCGCCGTGGTGCCCTGATAGCGGGCATCCAGCGAAAAGGCGCACAGCAGGCTGGCTTCCGAAGCCTCATGGGAGAGCGCCAGGGTCTGCACTTCACGGCGTACATTGAGCTGCTGGGATGCGTGGATCAAGGTTTCCTGACGGTAGGTGTAGTACGCCTCCTGCGCCCCCGCCTGGGCGCGGATCGTGGCCGTGCCCAGCACTTCGTCGCGTTGGCGGTCCTCGAGCACGAAGGTGTAATGCTCGTCGCCGGGAAAATCCACCTCGCCACCGAACGCCCGCTGGGAGCGCGCGATCCGCTCCTCCAGCCGGTCACGGTGGGCCGGAAGGTTGGTCAGACGCGGTGTGGCATGGGTGGCCAGGCGCTCCAGTGCCGGCAGGTCGGCGGGCTTGACGGGGCGTATCACCAGCATGTTCATACCTCCATGGCGCACCGTGTCAGGGGATGCGGCGTGGTCGCTCATGCCTGGGCGACAAACTTTTCAATGGCTCGCTCCAGGCGCGCCATGCCTTCGACGATGTCGCTTTCCGGGATCACCAGCGAAGGCGCCATGCGCAATACGTTGGGGCCGGCTACCAGCGCCATCAACCCCTCCTCGATCGCCAGGGGCAGGATATCCTTGGCCCGGCCTTCGTACTGCGGCGTCATCTGCGCGCCGATCAGAAGTCCCATGCCGCGAATCTCCTGAAAGACACCATGCTTGCGGTTGATGGTCTCCAGCTGTTCGCGGAACAATTCGTGACGCTTTTCGATACCTTCGAGAACCTCGGGAGTATCGATGAACTCGAGCGCTGCCAGGGCAACGGCTGACCCCAGGGCGTTACCGCCGTAGGTAGAGCCATGGGTACCAAAGGCGAGCGACTTCGCCACGTTGTCGGTTGCCAGCATGGCACCAATCGGGAACCCACCACCGAGCGATTTGGCGCTGGTAAGGATATCGGGCGTCACGCCATAGCGCTCATAGGCATAGAGCGTGCCGCAGCGCCCCACGCCGGTTTGTACCTCGTCGAAGACCAGCAGCGCATTGTGCTGGTCGCACAGCTCGCGCAGCCCTTTAAGAAACTCGGGCTTGGCGGGCAGAATGCCACCCTCACCCTGCAATGGCTCGACCATGATGGCGCAAGTGTCATCGCCCATCAGCGCACGTACGCTATCCAGGTCGTTGTATTCGGCATGCATAATCCCGCCGGGCACCGGGCCGAAGCCTTGAGAATACTTGGGTTGGCCGCCGACACTGACCGTAAACAGGGTGCGGCCGTGGAAAGACTGGCTAAACGAGATGATCTTGTCTTTCTTTTCACCAAAGTGGTCCACGGCATAACGGCGGGCCAGCTTCAGCGCGGCTTCATTGGCTTCGCCACCGGAAGAGCACAGGTAAACCTTGTCGGCGAAGGTGCGTTCCACCAGTTTCTTGGCAAGTTTCAGGGCAGGTTCATTGGTATAGATGTTGGACAGGTGCCATAACTTATCCCCCTGCTCCTTGAGCGCATTCACCAGTACCGGATGGCAATGGCCCAGCGAGTTCACCGCGATACCGCCGGCGAAGTCGATGTACTCCTTGCCCTTCTGGTCCCACAGACGGCTGCCTTCGCCGCGCACGGGAATGACCTGCTGAGGCGAGTAGTTGGGGGTCATGTACTGATCGAAATCGCTGCGAGTCGGGGTGTAGCTCATGGAATCTCCCTCCGGTGGGACTGGTTGATGATTTCAGTATACGGGGCCTGGCATGGCTCAGGCTTTCACCAATGGGACGGGGAATTATGAAAAGCGCCGTGTTCGGCCGCGGTCAACCCAGTCGCTCTTCCCTGGGCGTCAAACCGAAATGATTGCGGTAAGCAGTGGAAAAATGGGCACCGGACGAGAACCCGGTGGTCAGCGCGATATCGCCCACCGGCTTGTCGCTCTCGCGCAGCTGTTTGCGCGCTTCCTGCAGGCGCAGGTCGAGGTAATAGCGGCTGGGCACCGCCTGCAGATACTTCTTGAATAGGCGTTCCAGTTGGCGCCGCGAAATCCCCAGGTGCTCGGCCAGTTCCAGGGTGGTGAACGGCTCTTCTATATTGGCTTCCATCAGCGTCACCGCATCCACCAGGCTTTGCGGGGCATGTCCCAGGCGTGAGCGCAGCGGGACGTGCTGGCGCTCGTCGGCCAGGCGAATACGCTCGCAGACGAAGTGTTCGGAGACCTGCTCCGCCAGGCGCTGGCCGTGATGGCGACCGATCAGCGTCATCATCATGTCCATGGCAGCCGTGCCGCCGCCACAGGTCAGCCGGTCGCGGTCGATCTCGAATAGCTGCTGGGACAGGGTGACGTGGGGGTAGTCGCGAGAAAAGGCATCGAAACGCTGCCACGGCAATGTGGCGCGATAACCGTCGAGCAACCCGCAGCGTGCCAGCACCTCGGTACCGCCGGCGATACCGCCGACCACCGAGCCCCGGGCGACATGCTGATGAAGCCAGTCGGCCAGACCCGGTGGTAGCCCGTTGTTCAGCGGGCTCGGGGCGCAGACCAGCACCATGTCCAGGGAGCCGACCTGCTCGCTGATCAGGTGACGCGGCAGCAGCGTTGCTTCCGCGCTGCTTTGTACCTGCTCGACTCCTACACCGAAGGTGAGAGCCTGATACAACCGACGCCCACCGAGCTGGTTGGCCACGTGCAGCGGTTCGAGGGCGCAGGCTTGCGCCAACTGGGAAAATCCCGGCAGCAGGACGAACGCGATACGCCGACTCACGCCGGACGTCGGGAGGGCAATGCTTGGGTCATGCATGAAGACAGCCGCCAGAATAAGCCAGCCATCATCTTACTCAATTGCTCGGCCCTGGCTAGCCAACGTGGCGTAAAGCGAAAACGTTGACGCCTGAATGAAATTGCCGGACCCCAGGCCCGGCAATTAGCATTTCTTTGGTGAAGAATTCAACCGCGATACCACGGAACGCGTCAGTCGACCATTCCGTTGAGCAGCAACAGGCCCACCAGTACCACACCAATCACGGCGATGGCGATAGGAATCATCTTGTGCATGCCATTGGGGGATTTCCTGGCTTCCGGCTGTCGATGCGCCTCGGCCTTGTCGAAATCCTCGGGTATGCGCTCGTCCATGGCATGCTCTTTAAGCTCCTGCTTGGTCTTGCTTTCCCGGGTATCCATACTTACCTCCTGCTTTCCTGCTGACTTTCGCTGCCGCCAGCCACCGCCCCGTTTTCGAGGCTTACAGGTTGACGACATCAAACTCCACTACCGGGTTCACTTCTGCATCGTAATCCACATCCTTACGCTCGAACCCGAACAGCTTCAAGAACTCATGCTTGTAACCAGCATAGTCGGTAATTTCGAAAAGGTTTTCCGTGGTGACATTCGGCCACAGGTCCTTGCAGGCTTGCTGCACGTCGTCGCGCAGCTCCCAATCGTCCAGACGCAGGCGACCGGCCTCGTCGGTAGCCATCCCGCCCGCTTCCTGGGTATAAAGCCGATCGGCGAACAAGCGGTTGAGCTGGTCGATAGTGCCTTCGTGCAGCCCCTTCTCCTTCATCACCTTGTAGACCATGGCGATATACAGCGGCATGACCGGAATCGCCGCGCTGGCCTGGGTCACCACGGACTTGAGCACGGCCACGTTGGCACCGCCGCCAGAGGAGGAGAGGCGCTTGTCGATCTCGCCAGCGGCGCGGTCGAGGTCTTCCTTGGCCTTGCCCAGCGCACCGTGCCAGTAGATCGGCCAGGTGATTTCGGTGCCGATATAACTGAAGGCCACGCTACGCGCGCCGGGCGCGAGCACGCCCGCCTGGTCCAGGGCGTCGATCCAAAGCTCCCAATCCTCGCCGCCCATCACCGCCTTGGTATCCTCGATCTCCTGCTCGGTGGCGGGCTCGACTTCGGCTTCGATGATGACGTCCTTGTTGGTGTCGATGGCGGTGGCACGGTAGGTCTCGCCGATCGGCTTCAGCGCCGAACGTTTGAGTTCTCCGCTATCGGGTAGCTTGCGCACCGGCGAGGCCAGCGAATAGACCACCAGATCGACCTGGCCCATGTCCTGCTCGATCAGCTCGATGGCTTTTTCGCGCGCCTCGTGGGAGAAGGCGTCGCCGTTGATCGACTTGCTGTAGAGCCCTTCCTGCTTGGCGAACTTGTCGAAGGCGGCGCTGTTGTACCAACCGGCGGTGCCCGGTTTCTTCTCGCTGCCGGGTTTTTCGAAGAAGACGCCCAGCGTGTCCGCGCCGTAGCCGAACGCTGCCGTGACGCGAGCCGCCAGGCCATAACCGCTGGAAGCGCCGATCACCAGCACCCGCTTCGGCCCGTCCGCCTTGTCGAGATTGCGGGCACGTGTCGCCTCGATCTGCTCGAGTACGTTCTTTTCGCAACCCACGGGATGGGTGGTGGTACAGATGAAACCGCGAACCTTGGGCTTGATGATCACTCGAAACCTCACAATATGGTCAATGACAGAGTTGGCTATCGACAGATGGGGTCCATTCTAGCGAGCCTTGGCGGTGCTGTCCGCCCTTGAGCCGAAACGTCTTTCACGGCACGATGACGCCACGGTCGCTCGAGCGCGGCCCCGGTGACAACAGAGGCACCCGGATGAATGCACAACAGTTGGTAGACGAACGCGGTGAGCTGTGGCTGGCACTGGCACCACTATGGTTGGACAGGGAGCCCGGCGAGCGCGATTACGCCCACATGGTGGAAGTGATCGAAGCCCACGAGATGACGCTCAAGGAGCTCGAATGGATGTTCCGCCTGGAACTGGCGCCGGTGATGACACGTCATCAGATGTCGGTGGCCGGGGAGTGGCGGCGTTTCGACGACCGCAAGCTGATGCAGCGCCTGGTAAGCCACAACTTGCGGCTTACCGGGTGGCGGCGCAAGAGCTGGGCGCTGTTTTCCGGCCTGACCACCATGATGACGCGCCATCGCTGGAACGAGCTGATGAACCGCGTGATGGTGGCGCGAGGAGAACTGCCTTACTGAGGCGGCCCGCCGCGCAACGCAGGTCTCCCGCTACGGCTGGTCGAGCTCGTATTCGAGAGCCAGGCGCAGTTCTCTTCCTCGAGTACGCGGGCCGAAGCGCGTGATCGTCTGCCCATCGCGAGAGACCAGGAACTTGGTGAAGTTCCACTTCACCAGCCGGGTTCCCATTACCCCGGGAGCCGCTCGCTTCAGCTCGACGAACAACGGATGCGTGCCCTGCCCATTGACCTTCACCTTTTCCATCAAGGGAAACGTGACGCCGAAACTGCGCTCGCCGAAGGCGCAGAACGCCTCCGCCGTTTCGGGGCTTTGCCGGCCGAATTGATTGCAGGGAAATCCCAGTACGGTAAAGCCCCTGTCGCGATAGCGCTGGTATAGGGTCTCCAGTTCCTTGAGCTGTGGAGTGAAGCCGCACCGACTGGCGACATTGACCACCAGCAATACCTGGCCCTGCAGAGCATGCAAGTTGAACGGCTCGGCCCGATGGGTGTAACACTCATGGTCATGGATCGACATGCAAGCCCCCGCTGGTCAGCCGCTTTTCTTCATCCTAATGGTCCGAGCACCACACGCAAGGCCAAGGCGATCAATAGTACGCCGGTTATGCGATTAATCCAGTGGGCACGATGCTGCAACCACGGCAACACCCGGGAGTGCGAGAGCGCCACCGCCACCACGACGTACCAGCCGCCATCGATGATCATCGCCGTCGCGACAATGATCGCCTTGGCCGTCGTGGACATGTCGGGACTGACGAACTGGCTCAGCAAGGCGACGAAGAAAAGAATCAACTTGGGGTTGCCCAACGCCACCAGCACGCCCTCGCGCGCGGCCTGCGCACCGCTGGTAGCCACCCTACCGGGCTGCATCGCTCCGGCCTTGCCCGCACGCAGGGCCTTGATTCCAAGCCATGCGAGGTAAGCCGCGCCCACCCAGGTAATCAGCTGGAACAGCAGCGGAAAACGCACGATCACCGCGCCCAGGCCCCACACCGTCAGCAGGGCATAAAAACCGACACCCAGGGCGTGAAAAAGCGCCGCCGTGACACCCGGGCCGCGGCCTCCGCCCAAGGTATGGCGCAACACCAGGGCCAGGCTGGGCCCGGGCGACATCGCGCCCATGGCACAAATGGCGGCCAATGACAGCCACAGGGTAAACGGCATGTGAATTCTCCTTGGGTAGCGACGCGAACGCCATGATAGCACTGCAATTTTCAACATGGAGGTCGGAAGCAATCGTCGACTCCGCCTCTCGTTACGCTGCCCCGCACGAGTGGTGGCACGAGAAGGTGGGGCTGGGCAAATAACACTACCGGCATGATAAGCTGTTGCGTAAAATTGCTCTCTTTTATCGACGCCATCGCCACGCTTTCCGCCGTGGCCGGCACTGAATCACAGGACTGCAACATGGGTAGGGCTTTTCAGAACCGCAAGGAATCCATGGCCAAGACGGCCGCCGCCAAGACCAAGGTCTACAGCAAGTACGGGCGCGAGATCTATGTCTGCGCCAAGGCCGGCGGCTCCGACCCCAACGGCAACCTCTCGCTACGGGGCCTGATCGAGCGGGCCAAGAAGGACCAGGTGCCTTCGCATGTCATCGACAAGGCCTTGGACAAGGCCAGCGGCACCGGAGGCGAGGATTTCTCCCCGGCTCGCTACGAAGGGTTTGGTCCGGGTAATGCCATGGTGATCGTGGAGTGTCTGACCGACAATCCCAACCGCACCTTCGGCGACGTGCGCGGCTGCTTCACCAAGACCAAGAGCAAGATCGGCACCCCGGGCAGCGTCAGCCACATGTTCGACCACTGCGCTATCTTCGCCTTTGCCGGCAACGACGAGGAAGCGGTGCTCGAAGCGTTGATGGAAGCCGATGTGGATGTCACCGATATCGAGCAGGAGACGGGACAAGTCACGGTCTTCGCCCCGCACACCGACTATGCCAAGGCCAAGCAGGCCCTGCTCGACACCTTCGGCGATATCGATTTCGAGGTCGACGAGATCCAGTTCCTGCCCCAGACCACCACCCCGGTGGAGGGCGAGGACGTGGCCATGTTCGAGAAGCTGTTGAATACGCTCAATGACCTCGAAGACGTGCAGAACGTCTATCACAGCGCCGAGCTGCCCGAAGACGATAGCTAGAAAGCAGCGGCTGAAGGGAACACACCTCCACGCCATGAACTACGCTTGGATAATGGAGCCTTCGATCCCGTGCAGCCGGGCAATTGCCGGAGCCGGTTCGGGGTCGGACAAGGAACTTGTTGCGAGAGCAACGAGTCACCCGGTTATCCATCATTTACTGGTCAACGCAGGAGGCGACCATGAGCATTGTTCACGTCAGCGAATCGGAATTGCACGACAAACTGGAAAGATGCTTCGCCGGCGAACGCGTACTGGTAGAGCACGACGGCAATCGCCTCAGCGCTCGTATCCAGCACGTCGGCCTGCTGGGCGTCAAGGTGATCCCTGAAACCGACCTGAAGCATAGCCAGGGCAAGCCTGGCGACGTGGAAGGCATTACCGTGCCGTACAAGGATATCTACGAAGTGGAGGTCAAGGGCGTCGTCTATAGCCGCCTGGAGGAGTGACGGTGAACGCCCCTGCTATGCTTCATGACCAACTATGGTTCATGAACGGCTATGGTTCATGACCAACGCCCCTGACATAGTCATGGCCGCAGGGGCATAAGCAACTTCGCGCTAGAACTCCAGGCATATCTTGCCGAAGTGACGCCCGGATTCCTGATGGCGGAACGCGTCGGCAATTTCTTCCAGAGCAAAGCTGCGGTCGATCACCGGATGCATATCGAGTGTTTCCAGGGCTCGAATCATCTCGATCTGGTGGCGGCGGCTTCCCACTATCAACCCTTTCAAACTTGCCTGCTTGGCCATCAATTTGGCTGTAGGTATCTCGCCTTCACGGCCGGTGAGTATCCCGATCAGGGCGATATGTCCGCCGATTTTTATCGCGTCAAAGGACTGCGGCAGCGTGCCGGGACCGCCCACTTCCACGATGTGATCGACGCCTTCGCCACCGGTAAGCTGCTTGACCCGCTTGCCCCAATCCGGCACTTCCTTGTAGTTGATGGTATGTTCAGCCCCCATTTCACGAAGCCGCGCAAGTTTCTCGTCCGACGAAGAGGTGGCAATCACCCGGGCGCCCATCATGCGGGCAAACTGCAGGGCAAAGATCGACACGCCGCCGGTGCCCAGCACCAGTACACTATCGCCCGCCTTGATACCGCCGTCTACGACCAATGCCCGCCAGGCGGTCAGACCTGCGGTGGTCAAGGTCGCCGATTCGGCGTGGCTGAAATTCTTGGGCTGATGGGTAAACCACTCGCAGGGGCGTACCACCTGCTCGCGGGCATAGCCATCCACGCCGTCGCCCGGGGTAGTGCGAAAATCTCCGACTCGTGCCGGCCCTTCCAGCCAATGGGGAAAGAAAGTCGACACCACGTGATCGCCCTGAGCGAACTCGCTCACGCCTTCGCCAACCGCTTCGACCACGCCCGCGCCATCGGACATCGGGATGCGGCCATCCTCGGTGGGAATCATCCCCGCCACCACGGCGTAATCGTGGAAATTGAGCGAGCTGGCATGCAGACGAACCCGGATCTCTCCCGGTCCCGGCTCGCCGGGCGAAGAAACATCCTGCACGGCGAGGTTATCCAGACCACCGGGACTCTTGAGGGTCACCACTTTCATTGCAGACTCCTTGAAGCTTGGATGCCACGGGCGCACTCGCGGCTTTGAGAATTACGGCTGATCGGCGCCTGGGGAGGCCTCGACACCCAGGAAACCACCGGATTGGCGCTGCCACAACCCGGCGTACAGACCTCCCTGGGCCAGCAATTGTCGATGCGTGCCCGACTCCACGATACGCCCCTCGTCCACCACCACGAGACGATCGAGCATGGCGATGGTGGAGAGCCGGTGAGCGATGGCGATGACCGTCTTACCCTCCATCAGCGTTTCCAGTTGCTCTTGGATTGCGGCTTCGACTTCGGAATCGAGGGCCGATGTCGCCTCGTCCAGCACCAGGATCGGGGCGTTCTTGAGCAGCACGCGGGCAATCGCGATCCGCTGTCGCTGACCGCCGGAAAGCTTGACGCCGCGCTCGCCCACATGGGCATCGAGACCGCGCCGGCCCTGCGGGTCCACCAGGTCTTGGATAAAGCTATCCGCGTGGGCGCGTCGCACGGCATCCCAGACGGCGTCATCGTCGGCATGGGGACTGCCGTAGCGAATGTTGTCGCGCAAGGAGCGATGCAGCAACGACGTATCCTGAGTGACCATGCCGATTTGATGGCGCAAGGAGGTCTGAGTCACCTGGGCGATATCCTGCCTATCGATCACGATCCGACCTCCCTGTAGATCATAGAAGCGCAACAGCAGGTTGGCCAAGGTCGATTTTCCCGCCCCGGAACGCCCTATCAAACCGACCTTCTCCCCCGCCGCGATCGTCAGGCTCATGCCGTCGAACACGCGCCGGGTGCCGCCTCGGGGCTGAGCATAGCCGAAGCGCAAGGCGTCGAAACGGATCTCGCCATGCGGAACCTCGAGGGTGCTCGCCCCGGGAACATCCTTGACTTCGGGCTCGCGGGCGATGGTATTGATGCCGTCCTGCACGGTGCCGATGTTCTCGAACAGCCCAGCCACTTCCCACAGGATCCAGTCGGACATGAAGCGTATGCGCATCACCAAGGCAATGGCGATTGCCAGAATCCCCAGTGAGATCGTCTCGAAGTACCACGCACCGATGGCCATGGCGGCGATACCGGTGAGCAACAGCGAGTTGAGCAGCGTCAGGCTGACCGACATCCGCGTCACCAGACGCATCTGGCGATGCACGGTGGTCATGAAGCCTTCCATGGCATCGCGGGCATAGTCCTGCTCACGCTGGGTATCGGCGAACAACTTGATGGTCTGGATGTTGCTGTAGCTGTCGACGACCCGGCCGGTCATGCGCGCCCGGGCATCGGCCTGGGCCATCGACACGTCCCGCAGGCGCGGCACGAACCTCACCATGATGATGAGATACCCCGCCAGCCACAGCACCAGCGGCAACATGAGCCAGACATCGGCCTGGCCCAGCAGCAGCATGGCGCCGCTGAAATAGACCAGGGCGTAGACCATCAGATCCATCAGCTTGGTGACCGTCTCGCGCATCGCCAGTGCCGTCTGCATCACCTTCTGCGACACCCGCCCGGCGAACTCGTCCTGGTAGAACGCCATGCTCTGGTCGAGCATATGGCGATGCGACAGCCAGCGCCCCAGCATGGGGTAGTTGCCGAAGATGCTCTGGTGCGTCACCAGCGATTGCGCCAGCACCAGCAGGGGCAAGCCGACGACCACCAGCAGAGCCATGCCCGCCAGACGCCAGCCATACTCGGCGAAGAACCCGTCGCGCTGCGCCGTGGACAACCAGTCCACCAGTTCGCCCATGTAGCTGAAAAACACCACCTCGGCCGCCGAGACCAGGGCGGTCAACAGCGACATCACTACCAGCAGGGGCAGGACAGGGCGTGAAAAATAGAGAATGAAAGCCCACATTCCACGCGGAGGCGCCTTGACCTCCCCCGTGGGATAGGGATCGACCCGACTTTCGAAATAGGCGAATAAACGAGAGAGCATAAGCGGTACCGAGCCGGAAAAGCCTGACGGCAACAGGGACAGGCGGCACAGGACAGCGACCGCCGCCCTCGTCAGTAGGAGGGATGGCTATCGTCGTCGTCATCATCCTGCATGCGTGCCGCCCGTTCGGCTTCTTCTTCCAGGGCGTCGTCGATGACCGCCAGCAGCTCATCCACATCGGCGGTATGCGTATCGTGATCGAACTCGCCGGTCAGATGGCTTTCCGGATGCAGCTCGCCGCTTTCGTAGAGCTTCCAGATCTCCTTGCCGTAGTAGGTGTCGAGCAGCTCCGGAGCAAAGCGACCGAAGTAGGCGCGCATATTGTCGACATCGCGCTCCAGCATTTCCTGGGCGGCATTGTTGCCCGCTGCGTCCACCGCCTGGGGCAGGTCGATGATGACCGGCCCGGACGGGTCGACCAGGACGTTGAATTCGGAGAGATCACCGTGGATCAGCCCGGCGCACAGCATGCGTACCACGTCCTGCATTACCTTGGCATGGTAGACGCGTGCCTGTTCCGGCGTGAGGATGACGTCGTCGAGGCGCGGGGCGGCATAGTCGTCGCCATCGGTGATCAACTCCATCAACAACACGCCGTCGACGAAGCCGAACGGCTCGGGAACACGCACCCCGGCGGCGGCCAGGCGATAAAGCGCGTCCACTTCCGAGTTCAACCAGGCCTTTTCCTGCTCTTTCTGGCCATAGCGGGTCTTCTTCGCCATCGCCCGCGAACGGCGGCTGTTACGTTCCTTGCGTCCCTCCTGATACTGCACCGCCTGCTTGAAACTGCGCTGTTTGGCTTCCTTGAAGACCTTGGCACAACGAATATCGTCACCGCAGCGCACCACGTAGACCTGGGCTTCCTTACCGCTCATCAACTGTACGAGCACTTCATCGATCAAGCCGTCGTCGACCAACGGCTGTAGTCGCTTGGGTATCTTCATGACGTTGTTTTATCGGCCTCCGTAGTGCATAAAAAAATGCATAAAAAAGATGTTTCCGTGAAATGTAGTGTATTCAATCCAATCGGTGAAACGGCAACCTGACCACCTGCCTGGGCTGCCCTTCACGACTAGCGGCTGATGCGGCGCACCCGAAACGAGCGACCCTTCAACTTGTCCCGCGTAAGCTTGTCCAGCGCAGCTTTCCACACCTCGCGCTGCACTGCGACGAAGGCGCATCTGGCCTGCACCTTGATCTTGCCGACTTGCTCGCCCTGGATACCGCCTTCGCCGGTCAAGGCACCGAGGATATCACCGGGGCGCAACTTGTCCTTCTTGCCGCCATCCAGCTGCAGTGTAACCATCGGCGGCGCAAAAGGCTCATGGGATGCCACCGCCGGCAAGGGTTCGCAGGTCAGGCGTTGGCCCAGGAAATCGCCCAGCAGTCCCAGCCGGTAATCTTCCTTTTCGCTGACCAGCGTGCATGCCACGCCATCCGCCCCGGCCCTTCCGGTACGGCCAATACGGTGAACATGGACTTCCAGCTCCCGTGATATCTGGTAATTGAAGACGGCATCCAGCGTGGCGATATCCAGCCCCCTCGCGGCTACATCGGTGGCTACCAGGATCGAGGCACTCTGGTTGGCGAACAAGATCAGGGTACGGTCCCGGTCGCGCTGCTCAAGATCACCGTGCAACGCCAGGACACTGAAGCCTTCATCGTTCAAGGCATCGGCCACGTCCTGGGCTTCCCGCTTGGTGTTGCAAAACACCACGCTGGTTGCCGGGCGATAATGCAGCAGCAACCGGCACAAGGCGGGAAAGCGCGCGGCGTCATCCTTCACGGCATGGAAATGCTGGCGGATGGTGGCGCTATCGTGGGTGGACTCGACCTCCACCGTTACCGGGTCGCGCAACATGGCCTGGGCAATGGGGCGCACCGCATCGTTGTAGGTGGCACTGAACAGCAAGGTCTGCCGCGTGGACGGTGTGTAGTCGACAATCGTCTCCAGCGCCGCCTGGAAGCCCATGTCCAGCATGCGATCGGCTTCATCCAGCACCAGCGTATTGACTTCATCCAACTGCAGCGAGCCCTTGCGCAGATGCTCCTCGATGCGTCCCGGCGTTCCCACGATGATGTGCGCGCCATGATCCAGCGAGTTCAGCTGCGGGCCGAACGGCGCCCCGCCACACAGTGTCAGCACCTTTACATTGGGCAGAGCGCGTGCCAGGCGACGAATTTCCTCCGCTACCTGATCGGCCAGCTCACGCGTGGGGCACAGCACCAGCGATTGAACGCGGTAGTTGGCCACGTCCAGGCGTGACAGCAGCCCCAAGCCGAACGTCGCCGTCTTGCCGGAACCGGTCTTGGCCTGGGCGATGGCATCCCTGCCTTGCAGAATGGGCGGAAGCCCGGCCGCCTGGATGGGCGTCATGGTGTAATAGCCGAGGCTCTCGAGGTTGGCAAGCAGCTCGGGAGCAAGCAGTTGGGCCAGCGTGGAAAAGCGGGGTGTTTCAGCGTCGGACACGGAAAAAGACCTGCGGTGTACAGCAAAAAGGAAAGGCGTCAACGAATCACGCCGAGAATGGCTTCTGAAAATTCTATTGAGTAAGCGGGGTGAAACGCCCTCGAGTCAAGTCCGCCAGTGCCGCTGGAGACAGCTCGATTTCCAACCCGCGACGCCCGGCACTCACCAGAATGGTGGCAAACGGCTGTGCCGAGAGATCAATATAGGTTGCCAGGCGCTTTTTCTGGCCCAACGGGCTCACGCCACCCAGCACGTAGCCGGTCGCCCGCTGCACGTCTTGCGGTTGCGCCATGGTCGCCTTCTTGGCGCCAGCGCTCTTGGCAACCTGTTTCAGGCTGAGCTGACGGGTCACCGGCACGACCGCCACCGCCAGGCCCTGGCCTTCCAGCGCTACCACCAGGGTCTTGAAGACGCGTTCCGGCTCAACTCCCAGCTTGTCGGCGGCTTCCATACCGTAGGAGGCCGTGGCCGGGTCGTGGGCATATTCATGCACGTGAAACGCAATGGCGGCGCGCTTGGCAATGTCGATGGCGGGCGTCATGGAATAGCTATCTACCAAAAGTACGAGATACCAATAAAACGAACCAGGCAGCGATAAAACGTCCCGCGACCACTCCCCCTTTGGCGGTGAGGATCACGAGACGTCGATGGTCAGCGAATCTGCGTAACTACATCACATCAAGCGGGCATCATATTCGCTTTATCGTCACGAGACCAAACCCGGTGCTTGCCTAGCGCTTCGCTGAAGTTAGCAAATACGTCCTGAAGATCGGCCCCGCAGATTATACCTTCCTCCTGCACCGGCACATTGGCGGCCGCCAGTAGGCGCTGGCCTTCGCCGAGCGCGGCGATCACTTTCAGGTGCTTGTAGGCTTCCTGCACGTAGTAGCGGCCGAGCCCGGATTTCGCCAGCGCATCGACACTCTGCTCGCCCGCGGCCACGATTACCGCATCCACCGCGACAGAGGGCAGGCCATTGAGCATGGCATCCGGCGTTACCGACTTGCCGTTGCTTGCCTTCACCGGCGACATGGTAGGCGCGATTATCATCGCCTCGGCGCCTTCCGCATCGAGCTGGCTCTTGATGGCCTCCACCTGCTTTGCATCGACACCATCGGCCACCAGTACCGCCACCTTGCGCATGGCAATGGACTCGGGCAAGCGAGCCATCAAGGTCAAGGCCGTGGAGCGGGAGAGCGAACTATGGCCCAGTTCATCCGTTGACGCGGGCTTCTGGCTGGGAGCCTCAATGCCGTGCATCTCCCCTACCCGGCGCGCCAGTTCCAGATCGATATTGGGCAGGATCTCCTTGATCACCCGTTCGCGAATCCATGGCCGCTGGACTTTCGACAACTCGAAGGTATAGGCGGCGATGATGTGCTCTTTTTCCACATCCGACTGGCTGTTCCAGAACAGCGTGGCCTGGGAATAGTGGTCGCCGAAGGAGCCGCTGCGGGCGCGCACCTTGTGGGCATCGATGCGTTCGTAGTGGGACTCGAAACCACCATGCTCCGGAGCGGGTGGCGTTTCGCTCGGCCAGCCGCCGTCGATCGAGTTGGGCTCGTAGGATGCCTGCCCCTTGTTGATGGTCTGACGGTGCATGGAATCGCGCTGGTTATTATGAAACGGACACACCGACTGGTTGATCGGGATTTCATGGAAGTTCGGCCCGCCCAGGCGCAACATCTGGGTATCGAGGTAGGAAAATAGTCGCCCCTGCAGTAGCGGGTCGTTACTGAAGTCGATCCCTGGCACCACATGGGCAGGATTGAACGCCACCTGCTCGGTCTCGGCGAAGTAGTTGTCGGGGTTGCGGTTGAGTACCATCTTGCCGATCAGAGTGACCGGCACTTGTTCTTCCGGGATGATCTTGGTGGGATCGAGGATATCGAAATCGAACTTGTGCTCGTCCTCTTCCTCGACCACCTGGACACCCAGTTCGTATTCGAGGAAATTGCCGTTTTCGATATCCTCCCACATCATGCGGCGGTTGAAGTCGGGATCGCGTCCCCAGAGTTTCTGCGCCTCGTCCCAGATCAACGAGCAGGTGCCGGCCAGCGGTTTCCAGTGGAACTTGACGAAGCGCGACTTGCCCTGCTTGTCGATCAAGCGAAACGTATGCACGCCGAAGCCTTCCATGTTGCGATAGTGGCGCGGGAACGCGCGGTCCGACATGGTCCACAGCACCATGTGGGTGGATTCCGGCATCAGCGAGACGAAATCCCAGAATGTATCGTGAGCCGATTGGCCCTGAGGAATCTCGTTATGCGGTTCAGGCTTCACGGCATGGACGAAGTCGGGAAACTTGATCGCATCCTGGATGAAGAACACCGGCATGTTGTTGCCGACCAGGTCCCAGATTCCCTCGTCGGTATAGAACTTGGTGGCGAAGCCGCGCACGTCGCGCACGGTATCGTTGGAGCCCCGCGAGCCCTGGACGGTGGAAAAGCGCACGAAAACCGGCGTTTTCTTGCCCGGGTCCTTGAACACCCCCGCCTTCGAGTACTGTGCAGCATTTTCGTAGGCCTGGAAATAACCATGGGCCGCCGCGCCCCGCGCATGCACGATGCGCTCGGGGATACGTTCGTTGTCGAAGTGGTTGAGTTTCTCGCGGAAGACGAAATCTTCCATCAGGGTGGGACCACGCTCGCCCGCTTTCAGCGAGTTGTGGTTGTCGGCAATGCGCGTCCCGTGATTGGTGCGCAGGTCGTGTCCTTCGGCGTCGCTGCGGTATTTTTCCAGATTGTCCGACTTGCTCGTTTCACTGGTGGTGAACTCCGTATCGTGCGGCCCACTGCTGTTGGGGTTGGTATGCGGGTTGTTCGCCATTAACTCGTCTCCTGTCGGCTGTTGTCGGCTGTTCTCCCAAAGTAGTTGGGCTCCGTCTCACTGCGCAAACCCCGCATGGCTCCAATTCACCTATTGATGCCATTGATAAAAGCTATTGCTTTTCGCGTCTTATCTTTTTTTCGAGCCTTAATTGATTCACCGGCGCCTTAGAATTTCTCCTCCAGTTGCCAGCTGTTATCGGTAAGCGGCACGGCACCCTGAGAAGTCACCTGGACCGTATCACTCAAGCCGATACCCCACTGCCCCGGCAGGCGTAGGCACAGCGGTAGGTGGAAAACCATATCGGCACTGAACCTGTGCTGTTGCCCCCGGGCGATGAAGCCGCTCCCTTCCACCCAACTGGGCGGAAACTGGGCGCCTACTGCATAGCCGAACACGCCGGAAAAGAAGATTCTGTCACGCCACGGTGCCAATACGGCCTCCGCCGCCCGGGCAGCCTGGTCGAAGGTATTACCGGGACGCATGGCCTGGCACAGCGCCTCGAATAGTTCGCGACACAGGTCACGTATCGCCTGCATCTCGGCACTTGCCCGGCCCGCGACGACGGTGCGCATCATCGGCGCGGTATAGCGCTGATAAGCGGAACCGAATTCGAGAAATACCGGGTCGTCGGTTCCGACCACATGGCGTTTATGATTGACGTGAATGATGCTGATCCGCCGACCCACGGTGACGATCGGCTGCAGGCTCATGAATTCGCTCCCCGCCTCGAGCAGCGCCCGGGAGCCTTCCGCGGCGATGGCGTTATCGGTCACACCAGGGCGAACCATCGCAATAGCCGCCTTGAGGCCAAGCGAGGTGATGCGCGCGCTCTCCTTGAGGCACTCGAGCTCCGCTGGAGTCTTCACCACCCGCACCCCGTCGAGTACGTCACCACCTTCCTGAAAGCGCCCGCTACCCAGGCGATGCTGGAGTTGGCTGACGATTCCGTGACGCAAGCCGGCGCTCCAGCCATCCAGGCCGATGGCACGATATGGAGCCAAGACATCGCACAACGGGTCGATCACCTCGTCCACCCCCTCCCAGCGATAACCCAGCACTTCATCGACCCGTGCCGTCACCACTGCCGGCCCGGTCTCGATGGAGGGGACCTGCAAGACACTGTGGTGAGCCGAGAACACCAGGCAGGTATGCACCGAGACTTCAAAGGTGTGATAACCGGTGAGATAGTAGATATCCACCGGGTCCGTCAGCAGTAGTGCGTCCATCCCTGACGCTTGCATGGCGCTGCGCACTCGCTCGCAACGGGAAGCGAGTTCCGCAGGGGGGAAGGGAAGCTCGGTGGACTTCAACTGCGTTTCAAGGGCGTGGCGATAGGCAAGGTAATCCATGGGAGACTCCAGCGATGGGCCGACCCTTTGAGTGTAGAGTCATCTGCAAATTGCAGAGTTATCTGAAACGTTCTTCATAGTTGGAATAACGGAAACAGCCCGAACCACAGCACATAGACCAGCGAGACGATCATCAGACCATCCACTCGCGCTGAAACCTGAGTGCCTGCCGCTCGCTTCGAGCGTCCAAGTTCGCGATATAACCAGGCGCTGAGTACAGCGGCATGAGGCACCACGACGTAACCGATGCCGGCAAAAGCGCCACCGGCGACTTCCAGCCATTGCCAGACAACGGCGACAATGGCGGAAGCCAGCGTGAAGCCGAGTGCCACTTTCAACGCTCCTTCCCTTCCCAGCCTTACCGCCAGGGTACGCTTGCCCGCCGCCGCATCGGCTTCGAGGTCGGGCAGCCCCGAAAGCGTGATCGAAGGAGGGATCGCCAGCATCAACGGCAAGCTCAGAAGCCATGGCGTCAGCGCGTACCAGGCGCCACCGAAAAATACATAGCCGCACAGCAACACGCCGATGCTGTGGGTCAGGGCGACGTCCAGCTCGCCCAGCCCGCGATAACTGAGCTTCAAGGGTGGAGCGGTATAGCCCAGCGCCAACACCGCAAGCACCGCCAGCACTGCGACTACGCTCACGGCAGACCCCGGCGTCAGCATCAACAACCAAGCCACACTAGCCACCAGACCCAGCAGCGCGACGGCGATTCCACCTTTTACCGCACGCACGCTCAACAGCCCTTCCACCAGCACCCGTGAGCCGCCGGTGAAGGTACTGTAGAAACGATTGCGCCGGTCGCTGCCCAGGTCGACCACCTCGTTGGTAAACACCGTCGCCGCTTCCAGCAGAAACAGACACAGATAACCAACCCAGAACAGCAATGTGCTGAATACATTGGTATTCGATACAGAAATGCTCGGGGCAGCAGCAAGCGCGCCTATGCTGTACGCCACCCAGGTCATGGGATAAAACTGCAACCGCAGCGCCTTGAGCCAGGCCCCGGCCTTGTGCCGCAGCCATTCTGCGGTGGTGATTCGGCCCCGCTCCAACTGGCGACCCTGGTACTTGGTGCGAGACAACCAAGTCTGGCGCTGCTTGGGCGAAGACTCCTTGACCGAACCGCACACCATCGAGCGTACCGGATGCATGCCGCAGAACCCCAGCGTGGCCCGAGCCAGGGCGTTGCGGCCCGGCTCGCGGTAGATCAATCGATGGATAAGCGGTGGCGTGTCCATGGTGGTGATCAACTGGGCCGAGCGCCCCTTGAGCAGCCCTTCGTAGCCGATACCGCCTTCGCAGGTGTTGAAGGTCACGCCCGGCAACAGAATACGATCCAGAAACCCCTTGAGCAGCGCGGGCGGGCCGCCCCACCACGTGGGATAGACCAGTACCAGGTGATCCGCCCACAGCAGCCACTCCAGCGCTTGCTGTAGATCGGCCTCCAGCGGCTGCTGGTTGGGGGACGGCGGGTGAACGTCGGGATCGAACTTCAGATCGACAAGGTCCAGGCGACGCAGCTCCACACCCGCCGCCTGGGCGCCTTCGCTATAGGCGTCGGCCAAGGCACCGCACAAACTTTCCCGGCGTGGGTGGCCGAGGATCAACAGGACATTCATGGGTTTTCGGCTCCCTGGCGTCTTGTGCTTCCCTTCTCCATTTGCCTCATGCCATTCTCCATGAACCTATTCTCAATGACTCCTGTGCCATTCCTTCGGAGCCCAATTGAGAAGCCAACCGGCGAGGCGATGTGCCATGCCCACTCTGCAACATAGCGCCGATATCAGAGCCGAACGTGAAGCGGTCTTCGCCCTGGTGAGCCGTGTGGAGGAGTTCGTGGATTACAGCGACTTCATAGACACCATAGTTCGCCTCGATGATGCTCGCTACCTGTGGCGGGTCCGTATCGCCGGAGTGCCGCTGCGCTTTGATATCGTCATCACCCAATCCTGCGCGCCGGAGAGCTTCGCCTGGCGTTCGGTCAGCGGTGTTTCCGCCTGGGGCCATTTTCATTTCGCCCCGCTCCAGGGCGGCACACGCATTCATCTAAGCCTGAATTACCGGCTCGACAACCGTCTTCTCGAACGCACCGTGCAGCTTGCCGCCAAGCCCATGCTGCGCAGGCTCAGTCGCGACATCATCGCGCAGCTGGAGTGCCGCTTGGCCAATTCGCCGAAGGCGGACTAAGGTAGGGAGATCAGTCATGATTTCACTAGAGGGAGGACGCGACAATGCCGGCAAAATCCAAGGCACAGCAGATGGCCGCAGGTGCGGCGCTATCAGCCAAGCGCGGCGAGACCAAAGTGAGTGAACTGGAAGGCGCTGCCAAATCCATGTACGAATCCATGGACGAGGACGAGCTGGAAAAGATGGCCTCGGCCCAACGCAAGGGCAAGCCGGAACACGATAACAATTCGTGAGCGTTTCCGCATACGGCCAATCGTGGCCCTGCCCCCATGTATTAAAAACATGTATTAAAAACGTGTATTAAAACCGTGTCTGAAAAACACAGTATCAAAAAAGCCGCCCTCACCGAGGACGGCTTTTTCACTTTCTTGCGAATCCTTTCACTTGCAGGGCACGACCTTGCGCATGGTGTCCTTGGCCCAGAGCATCTGCCCATCGGGCGTTTTGCCATGCTCATTCCAGCGTTCGGTGGTCTCCACGCAGAACGAACCGGCATCGTCGATACGTACTTCGGGGTTGGCGGGGCGTTCACCACCAATCCTCAGGATGTCGGGATTTTCCGTCGTGTAACGCGGGGCGATAGTAGTACCGGCACAGCCAGCGGCAAGAGCGGCCACCAGCAGAATGGGTAAACAGCGGCGCAAAGGCATGTTCACGAACCCTCGAGATAATCGGTTGACGTTCCGGCAGATGTTGCCGGTAGCGCTAAATAGCACTGGCGCCGCAACCGAGTCAATATTTTTCGACCACAGTTTATCCTGTTAACCAGCTACACCATTGAAAGCAAGATGAAAAGCAATCGCCGCCATCATCAAGCCGATCACACCATCGATCGTGCGCCAGGCCCACGGACGCGAAAGCCAAGGGGAAAGCGCCGATCCTCCCCAGGCCAATAAGCTGAACCAGAGGATGGACGCCGTACCGGCACCGGCAACGAAGACCCCAGCACTCTCCTGTTGGGCACCGATCGACGGGATCAACAGCAAGGTGTCGAGATAGACCTGGGGGTTGAGTACCGTAACGGCCAGGGTGGCAAGCAGCACCTGTTTCAGGCTGCGCTCCCCGGAGGCCGATAACGCCAGTCCCTGCCTGCCCGAGAGAGCCCGAAAAAGGGCCTGACCCGCCAACCAGCCAAGAAACGCCACACCCACCCAGCGCAACACTTCCATGGCGCTGGGAAAGGTCAGCAGCAGCGCCCCGACGCCGAACATGCCTGCGGTGAGCAGCAGCAAGTCGCTACTCATGCAAAGGCCAGCCGACCACCAATGATATTCACGGCGAACCGCCAGGCCCAACACATAAGCATTCTGCGCGCCGATGGCCACGATGATCCCGCCGCACACCAGCAGCCCGGTAAGATAACTTTCCAGCATGTTCGTATCCCTTCGCTCTTGTCCCGGTCCCGGCGCAAATGATCTGCAGGACCCTGGGTGTTATGGCGGCAAGCATAACGACAAGCCGTTATACTGAAAAATCATCCTGCTAATGACACATCAGTTTTTCTTATAACGGAAATCCCATGCTGGACTACAAATTGCTCGAAGCCCTGGCCACGGTTATCGAGTGCGACGGTTTCGAGCGCGCCGGAGACGCCTTGGGGCTTTCCCAGTCGGCGGTTTCCCAGCGTATCAAGGCCCTGGAGATCCGCCTGGGTCAACCGGTATTGCTACGCCACCCTCACCTGCAGCCGACACCGGCGGGCCGCCGGCTGCTCAACCACTATCAGCAGGTGCAACTGCTCGAACGCGACCTGCGCGGTACGCTCCCCACCCTGGAAGAAGCCGCACCACGCCTGCGTATCGCGCTTAACGCCGATAGTCTGGTGACCTGGTGGGCCGATACGGTCGGCCAGTTTTGCCAAGCCGAGGGGTTATTGCTGGATCTAGTGATCGAGGATCAAGACGTCGGCTTGAAGCGCCTGCGCGACGGCGATGTCGCAGCCTGCCTGTGCGCCAGCGCCCAACCCATCGCCGGAGCGCGCTGCGTTCCTCTGGGCAAGATGCTCTATCACCCCTTCGCCACGCCCGACTATATCGAGCAGTACTTTTCTCACGGGCTGAAGGCAGACGCCTTTCGCCACGCCCCGGCCATCGTCTTCGGCCCCCACGACCGGCTCCAGCACCGCTTTCTGGAACAGTACGGTTACCATGGCACTTTCCCCTACCATCTCTGTCCCTCCTCCGAGGGGTTCGTCAGATTGGCAACCGCCGGCATGGGATATGGCATGATGCCGTGGATGCAGGTAGCGCCGTGGGTGGAACAGGGGCTACTTGCCAGCCTCGCCCCGCAACAGCCTCTCGAAGTTCCGCTTTACTGGCATTTCTGGCGCCATAGTGGCCAGGCCCTGGATCGCTTGACCCAGATAATCGGCAATGTGCGCCTGCAATAAATCGAATCGAGAACGAATAAAAATATTTTTTAATCAATCACATAACTTAAAATCTACAAGCTTGAACAGCCATGATCGCTCTATTCGGGAAATAATGCTGCAGCGCAACAAAACAGGTCTATACTGGGGGGAGCGTCCCTACAGGAGGACCTAAACCATGGATACCAATTCAACACCCATCACAGCACCAACCACTACTCCTCTGGCCTATCCCTTCGATAGTGAAGTCATGGAGTTCTGGGCACAGCAAGCCTATTGGCATCTTGTCGCTCACGACGCCCTCGTCATGCATCTGCGGTGAATTTCGGCTGACCGGTCGAGTTTACCCAGCACTACCCTCCGCCCGGCCTGGATTGCCGGGCGGCTTTATAATGCGCCGAGATACGTCTCCTGCAGGATGTACATGCGCTTCACATCGCGGTACTTGCCGTTAATGAAGAACTCCTGCACCAGATGACCTTCCTCGATAAACCCCGTTTGCCTATACAGATGAATCGCCTTGACGTTTTCCACGGCGACGATCAGAAAAATCTTATGTAAATTGAGGATCGTGAACGAGTAATGCAGTGCCTGGTGAACCAACTCCCGGGCGAAACCCCGCCCCTGATATTGCGGCGTCACGATGATCTGGAACTCCGCACTACGGTGGATATAGTCGATCTCGATCAGCTCCACCAGACCGATCGGCTCTCCCGTACTGCTTTCCGCCACGAATCGCCTTTCGGCATTGTCGTGAATATGCTTGTTATAGAGTTCTTCCAGTTCGTCGAATGATTCGTACGGCTCCTCGAACCAGTACGACATGATGCTCTGGTTGTTATTCAATTCATGCACGAAGCGAAGGTCGTTGCGCTCCAGGGCCCTGAGCTTCAGATCCGTTTTCATGCGCGCTCCTATCGATTCCTTTCAAACATTTATTCCATATCAAGCGACTGTTGTCAGGCAGATTCGTACCTTGCTGTTCCGGTCTCCTTCCCGCTCTCCTCCCGTAACCGAAGTTTGGCGTCGCTGCCTGGCTTGACTAGGCTGAGAAAATGGCAGGCATACCAGGCTCAAGGAATCGACGATGGAGAAGCTCAAGGAGTATCAGCGCAAGCGCAACTTCGACACGACTCGCGAGCCCGCCGGAAAACTCCATGGCGACGTCACTGCCGGGCGCCTGTATGTCATGCACAAGCATGCCGCCAGCCACGACCATTTCGACCTGCGCCTGGAGCAGGACGGCGTACTGCGCAGTTGGGCGCTGCCCAAGGGGCCGAGCCTTGAGCCCGGTGAAAAACGCCTGGCTGTTCATGTCGAGGACCATCCGCTGGAATACGGTGATTTCGAGGGTGTCATTCCCGAGAAATCCTATGGCGGCGGTACCTCCATGATCTGGGATCGTGGCGAGTGGCAACTCAACGGCAAGCAGAAACAGGATCGCATCGACTTCACTCTCGACGGTGAAAAGCTCAAGGGGCGCTGGACGCTCACCCGCATGCACGGCAGCAAGGAGAAGGACGACAAGCAGTGGCTGCTGATCAAGCGCAGCGACGAATCCAGCCGCCGATCTTCGGTAAGCGTGGATGACGACCGCAGTGTCGTCAGCGGGCGCAGCATGGCGGAGATCGCCGCGGATCGCGACAATGTATGGACCAGCGAAGGCGCCACCGCCACGCCCTCCTTGCCCGAGGTTGCCTCGCTGAAAGGCGCCGATAAGGCCGCTCTGCCCCGGCAACCCCAACCGCAGCTCGCCACTCTGGGCCGTGAAACGCCGGACACCGGCGAGTGGATACACGAAGTGAAGCTCGATGGCTACCGGGTCATGGCCCGGCTCGAAAAGGGCAAGGTGCAGTTGATTACCCGCAACGGCAAGGACTGGACGCATCGTTTCCCCAAACTCGCCGAGCGCCTGGCCCAACTACCGGTGGAGTCCGCCCTGCTCGACGGCGAAATCGTGGCCTTGGCCAAGGATGGCATCAGCAGTTTTCGCAAGCTTCAGGAAGCCCTCAGCGCTTCACGCACCAACGCCTTGGTCTATCAGGTATTCGATCTCCCCTACCTGCAAGGCTACGACTTGAAGCGGGTCCCCCTTACCGAGCGCAAGCAAGCCCTGTCACAACTTCTCGCAGCGAGTGGCTTACGCGGCGATGGCCAGGTGCGCTACTCCGATCATCTGGATGCCCAGGGTCCCGCCTTCTTCGACCAGGCTTGCCGCCTGGGGCTCGAAGGCATTATCAGCAAGCGCGCCGACAGCCGCTATCAGGAGAAACGCAGCAAGGATTGGTTGAAGATCAAGTGCGCCAGTCACGAGGAATTCGTGCTCGGCGGCTATACCGACCCCAGCGGCTCGCGCAGCGGCTTCGGCTCCCTGTTGATGGGCGCGTTCGATGCCGACGGCGAACTCGAGTATGCCGGACGCGTGGGTACCGGCTTCAGTCACCGCCAGCTGGAAAGCCTGAGCGCCACACTCGAGGCGCTGGAAACGTCGCGCTCGCCTTTCAACGGGCCGGTACCAGATGCGCGCGCCACCCACTGGGTGCGGCCCGAGCTAGTCATCGAGGTGGAGTTCACCGAACGCACCCGCGACGGCCGCTTGCGCCACCCGACGTTTCGCGGCCTGCGCGAGGATCGCAACCCGGAGGAGATTCGCATGACCCCGACCAAGGCCGCGCCTGTCGAGACGGCATCATCTAGTTCCGCCAAGCCGTCGACTTCCCGGCGAACCAAGAGCGGCGAGGCGCAGGTCGCGGGAATGCGCCTGACCCATCCCGAGCGCGTCCTGTTTCCCGAGCAGGGTGTGACCAAGCTCGACCTGGCGCGTTTCTACGAGAGCATCCATGAATGGGTGCTGCCGCAACTCGCGAGGCGCCCTCTCTCGCTGGTGCGCTGCCCCCAGGGACGCACCGACGAGTGCTTTTTCCAGAAGCACCCGCGTGTCGCCATTCCCGCTTCCGTACCCCGGGTGGAGATCGCCGAGAAGGAGAACCGCACCAGCGAGTACGTCTATGTCGAGACGGCGGCAGACCTGGTCGGCCTGGTCCAGGCCGGCGCATTGGAGATCCACCCCTGGGGTAGCCGCATCGACGATATCGAGCATCCCGACATTCTGGTATTCGACCTCGACCCCTCGCCCGGGGTGGGCTGGAAGGAGATCCTGCGTGTCGCCCGGACGCTGCACGAACGCCTGGAATCGCTGGAGCTGACGAGTTTCGTGCGCACCACCGGCGGCAAGGGCCTGCACCTGGTGGTGCCGCTGGAGCCCAAAGCCGACTGGGACCAGGCCAAGGCGTTCTCCAAGGCGGTGGCGCAGCAGCACGCCGAGGCGGACCCCAAGCGCCTGACCGCCAGCATGTCCAAGACCAAGCGCGAAGGCCGGTTGTTCATCGATTACCTGCGCAACGGCCGCGGCAATACGGCGGTGGCATCTTATACCGTGCGCGCCCGTGAAGGGGCGCCTGTGGCCGTCCCGGTGCGCTGGGACGAGCTCAACGCCGCGCTGAGGGCCGACCGCTACAACACCGACAACCTGCGTCGGCGCCTGTCGGCTCTGCGCGAAGACCCGTGGGAAGGATTCCGCCAGGCGGCCCGCCCCCTCGATGCCAAGCGGCTCAAGGCAGTGGGTGTGAAATGACGCCAAAGGGTGAAATGACGCCAAGGGGCGAGATAATCCCGAGGAGAGATAAATGTCCCGACATGCGATAGAAAGCGAAACCCCATGGTGGCTGGAGTCCGGTCCCGAGACCTGCCAGTTCTGCCAGCACACCTTTCATTACGAGGCTGGTTATCACTGTATCCACTGCGATCAGCCGATCTGTCCGCTATGCGTGATGGAACTGGAGGATTCCCGTGACACCGTGTGTCCCGCCTGCCGGGACGAGGGGGCGAAATAATGGCCGCACGGACGATGTGGAAAGGCGTGATTCGCCTGGGTGAAGCCGGCGTTCCGGTCAAGCTCTACTCGGCCATCCAGGATCAGAGTGTGCATTTCCGGCTGCTGCATGAAAAGGATCGCTCCCCGGTCAAACAGGCCATGGTCAATCCCGAAACCGATGAAGTCGTTCCTTATGCCGACATTCGCCGCGCCTATCGCACCAAGGAGGGCAGCCTGGTGATGCTCGACAAGGAGGAACTCGAATCGCTGGAACCCGAGCCTTCCCGGGATATCGAAGTCGTCGCTTTTCTTCACCCGCACGTGATCGACCATCGCTGGTACGACCGCCCCTATTACCTGGGACCCGATGACAACGATGAAGACTACCGGGCCTTGATCGCGGCGCTGGAACATAGCGGTAAAGAAGGCGTGGTCCGCTGGGTGATGCGCAAGAAAGCCTATATCGGCGCGCTACGCCTGCATCAAGGCGTACCCATGTTGATGTCGCTGCGCAACGAGGAACAAGTAGTGTCCGCCGACTCCCTGGAGCCGCCCAAGGGCAAGAAGCTGGATTCCAAGGAGCTGGATATGGCCCGGCAACTGATTGGCATGTTGGAAGCTCCATTCGAGCCCGAGGAGTACCACGACCAATACCGCGATCAGGTAAAGGAGATGATCGCCGCCAAGCAGCGTGGCGAAAGCGTCAAGGTCACTCCGATCCGCCGCCCCAAGCCTTCCAGCGACCTGTCCAAGGCGCTGGAAGCCAGCCTGAAACAGGAGCGCAAACGTGCCTGACAAACGCTCTTCGAAAAACCGCAAGCAGGGTAAGGACAACACCGAGAACACGGATGACAAGAAGCGCTTTCATGCCAGCGGCCCGCGCCCTTTCTGGTCCGGCACCATCACCTTCGGCCTGGTCAGCCTATCGGTGAACCTCTACCCGGCCAACCGCGCCAAACCGGTCTCGCTGCGCATGGTGGATAAGCACGGCACGCCGCTGGCACGCCGCTATTTTTGCCAGAAGGAGCAGCGCGTCCTCGAAAGCGATGAACTGATCCGCGGCTACGAGGTGGAAAAGAACGAGTTCGTGGTAGTGGAGGATCGCGAGCTGGAGGAACTAGCGCCGGAGAAGTCCCAGGAAATCGACCTCAAGCGCTTCGTCGGCCTCGACGAGATCGACCCGATGTATTTCCAGCGCGCCTACTTTCTTGCCCCCGACAAGGGCGTTACCAAGGCCTACCGCCTGCTGGCAAAGACCATGGAGGAGTCGCAGCGCGCCGGTATCGCCAGTTTCGTCATGCGCGGTAAGGAGTATCTGGTGGCGATCATCGCCGAAAAAGGAATCCTTCGCGCCGAAACCCTGCGCTTTGCCGATGAGCTGCGCTCCCCCGACGATATCGACCTTCCCCAGGAAGACACGACAAGCAAACAGGACTCTCCCGACAAGAAACGTATCGAGCAGTTCGAAAAAGCCATTGAGTCACTCTCCACCGATACGCTCGAGCGCGAGCTGCTCGAGGACCAACATAGCCACGACATCCTGGAGCGGGTACGGGAAAAGCTCGCCAATGACGAGGATGTATTCGATACGCCGGATGAGCCCGAGCCCGAAGATGAGCAAGGTGGCGAAGTCATCGACCTGATGCAGGTACTCAAGCAGAGCCTTTCTCAGGGCAAGCCACCCCAACAGGACGAGGCGAGCGAGCCCAAAGCCAAGGATAAAAAAGACAAGGACAAGAAAAAGAACAAGAAGAAGGCCAAAAACAAGGACAAGGACAAGGACAAGGACAAGGACAAGGACAAGGACAAAAAGAGTAAGCGCAAAGACAAGGATAAGAAAAAGGAGAAGGAGAAGGAGACGAAAAAAGTCAAAGCCAAGGCCGAAGACAACGATACAAAAGCGCGCAAGAAACCCTCACGAACCGCAAACCAGGACCTTGCCGCCCTATCGAAACAAGAGCTTTACCAACGTGCCCAGGAAAAGCAGATTGCCGGACGCAGCACCATGAGCAAACCGCAACTGGTGGAAGCGCTACAAGAGCAACAATAATGATAGGCAGTGCCATGTCCTTCCCGAAATAACCGAGCCCCGCTGCGTGACGCAACGAAACAGGCCGCCCTAAGGTGGCCCGTTTCACTGCGTCACTAACCTCGTGTTCGGTTCAGAACCCAAGCTCCAGCCCGGCGTAGAAGGTACGCCCCGCTGCGGGCTCGTAGAAACGCCCGTAATTGCCGTTCAAACGCACATTGGCGTAATGCTCTTCATCCAGAAGGTTGCGAATTCCGGCGTAGGCCTTGAGCTGCGTGTCATCACCGAGCCACCAGCCATCCCCGGCGCGCAGGTTGACCAGCCAGTAGCCGTCGACCTCGGTCTCGTTGGCGTTATCCGCCACCATGTCGCCGGTGTACTGGGTTTCCAGGGTGGCGAAACGCTCGTCCATGCCCTGCCAGGAGAGCCGGTTGACCCAGACCTGTTCGGGCAAGCCGGGAATTCGCTTGCCGTCGAACGCCTCGTCCTGGGTCGAGAAGCTGTCGAACTCGTAGCGTGCCAGGGTCAGGGCGCTATCCAGTCGCCAGTTCGCCGCGAACTGCCAGCCCAGGGCCACTTCCACGCCGTCGCGCTCGGTATCACCGGCGTTCTGGTAGAAAGTGCGCCCATCCGGCCCGTCGTAATAGGGCACCAGTTCGTCGCGTACGCGCACCGAAAACAGCGCCACGTCATAATCGAGCCCGTTGGCGAAATTGCCGCGCAGCCCCAGCTCCCGGTTCCAGGCTTTTTGCGGCTCAATGCCGGGATTGAACCCGCCTCCTTCCGGATTGGCGAATTCGGAAAACGTCGGCGTCTCGAAGGCCGTCCCGGTGTTCACATACGCTTGATGGTCGGGCAGGTAACGGTAGCTGAGCCCCGCCGAGCCGCTCCACTCGTCGAAGGTGCGCCGGCCGCTCTCGTCGCCGTCGTCGAGAAAGGCATCGTCCACCTCCAGCTCTACCCGGTCGAACCGCGTACCCAGCGACAGCGTGATCTCTTCGCTGACGTCGAGATCACCCTGGACGAATACGCCCGTCGAGGTAGCGGTCTGGGTTTCGTCGGCGGATTCTGCCAGGGCGCGCCCCTGCGCATCGACATCGCGCCGCCAGCGATCGTCCTCCTGACGTGCCGCCTCGACTCCCGCCACGTAGCGCAGCGGCATGTCCGCCAGATTCAGGGCTTGGTGGTACTCCGCACCAAAGCCGTAATAGTCACGCTGGTAGCCGATCAGGCTATCACCCACGTAGGGCAGCTGCTGCTCGAAATCGCGCTGGGAGATAAACCCTTTCACATGCAGCTCGCCGGGGCCGACGGCGAGATCCTCGTACTGCAGCGCTACCAGTTGCTGGTCGACGCTCTGCCCGGCATCCAGAGCCAGGGAGTTGGGAGCGGCCTGGTCGCGCCCCTGCGCCACTTCATCTGCCTGCAGGGCGCCGGGGTCTTCCGAACGCGGGTTCTCGAGCAGGTTGACGATGGCCGTCAAGGCGCGCTCGCTACCCAGCTCCCGGCGCAGCTTGGCATTGAGCAGATACTTCTCGGTCGAACTCTGTTCGCGGTAGCCATCGACGTTGAGCGCCGACAGGCTGACATGGTGGGACCAGTCTCCCTGGCGCCCTCCGGCCTGCAGCGAGGCCTTGCGATAGCCGTCGCTGCCGCCCTCGATACGCAGGCTCGGGCGGGTCTCCTCGCGGCCATCCCGCGTGGTGACGGAAATCACCCCGCCCGCGGCATTGCCGTATAGCACCGAAGAGGGGCCGCGAATCACCTCGATGCTTTCCGCGCTGTCGAGGTCGATGGCGTCCAGCTGCGCCTGGCCATCGGGCAACGTATAGGGAATGCCATCGACCATGACGGTGATGCCACGTACCCCGAAGGGCGCCCGCGCCCCGAAGCCGCGGATGGCGATACGCTGGCCCTGGGCGAAATTATCGCGATTCTGTAGGAACACCCCCGGTACCATTCTCAGCGTCTCGTCCAGGCGCACGCGCTGTTTTCCCTGCTGTATCTCGGTTTCATCGATGGTCGAAACGGCAGCGGGCGTGGCGTAGAGCTCTCGTTCCAGGCGTGGCGCGGTGACTTGCAGGGTCGGCATGCTCGTCTCGCCGGTTTGTCCCCACGCCTGGGTCGTGGCAACACAGCTGAACAAGCAAAACGAGGTGGTAATAAATTTAAACACGGGGGTCCCTCCCAGGAGCGATACTTGCTAAATAGATGCTGACGAAACGTCACAGGAATACAGTCTAGCCGCTGACGAAACCAGTGAACGTTATTCTCGACGACATGTCATAACGGAACGGCTTATCGTCGATAAGTTTGACGTCCATGCCTACACTTGCAAGACGCAATTCTTCACTGGAAGCAAAGGAGGCTTCATGGCATTTACCGCGACCGATCCCATCAAGATGATTTTTGCCATTATCCTGCCGCCCGTCGGCGTTTTTCTGGAGGTCGGCCTGAAAGGCCATTTCTGGTTGAATATTCTGCTGACCTTGTTCGGCTTCATACCGGGCATCATTCACGCGTTTTACGTAATTTTGAAACACTAGCGTTCTGAAGCACCAGCTTCGTCTCGCCTCATTCGGTAGCGCTGTGCATGACGTGCTGCGCCTAACCCAGTCCCGGCGGCCTTCCAGGCCGCCGGTTTTGTATTTGCCAATACGCCAATGCACTTTATACTGTATATAAATATAGCTTTAAAAGCATTTATACAGGAGCAGGCGCATGCACGATCCGCGGCCAGATAGCGCCAGCCAGACGGTGCGCAAGGGGCGCGGGGCCACCTACGACCCGCACAATCGCTTCGCTCCCAGCCGAGTGGTCGAGGAAGACGATGGCTGGTGGCAGGAGCCGATCCCCGACAAGTTGCCGACCCAGGTGCGCGAAGAACCCAGCAAGAGCGCACTTTCCTGGAATCGTTCGCCCGATCTTGCCTTCGACCGGTCGTTGAATCCTTACCGGGGCTGCGAGCACGGCTGTATCTACTGTTTCGCCCGGCCGAGCCACGCTTACTGGGACTACTCTCCGGGGCTGGACTTCGAAACCAAGCTGATCGCCCGCACCGGCCTGGTGGAGCGCCTGCGTGAAGAGCTGTGTAAACCCGGCTACGTCTGTCGCCCTATCAACTTGTCCGGAAATACCGACTGCTATCAGCCGCTCGAGGCCGAGCGACGCACTACCCGGCAATTGCTGGAGCTGCTGCTGGAGTGCCGTCATCCCGTCACCTTGGTCACCAAGAGCTCGTTGATCCTGCGCGACCTGGAGCTCCTCTCGGCAATGGCGGAGCAGCGCCTGGTAAGGGTATTCATCAGCCTGACCAGCCTGGATAACCAGCTGAAACGCACACTGGAGCCGCGCACGGCCGGGCCTCGGGCGCGCTTGCGCATCATGGAGGAGCTGAACACGGCCAGTATTCCCGTGGGCGCCTTGGTTTCTCCAGTGATTCCGGGGTTGACCGATCATGAACTGGAAGACCTGCTGGAGGCCGCTAGCCGAGCCGGCGCGCGTACCGCCAACTGGATGCTGCTGCGACTGCCCCATGAAGTGGCGCCGCTCTTCGAAGCCTGGCTCGAGGCTCACTACCCGGAGCGTGCCGCCAAGGTCATGAGCCTGATTCGCCAATGCCGCGGCGGCAAGGATTATGACGCCCGCTTCGGCCACCGTTTTCGTGGCGAAGGTGTTTTCGCCGACATGATCAATCAACGTTTCAGGCGCGCCAGCCGCCGGCTGGGGCTGCAGGACCGCACGGAAATGGGCCTTGATACCCAGTCGTTTCGCCCGCCCCATCCCCAGGGCGATCTATTCCGCTAGAATGCTCATTCGATTTTGACTTCGGGAATTCTCATGGCTAGTGCTCTCAGCAAGACCAAGTCCAGCTTCTACCGCCGCCTGTACGTGGCGTACCTGATCGACCAGGGTGTCGCAAGCGTTCCCGCGCTGATCGAAGCCACCGGCATGCCAAGACGCACCGCCCAGGACACCATCGTCTCGCTGGCGGAGCTGGACATCGTGTGCGAGTTCGAGAAAACCGAGGGAGAGCGCCACAATAGCGGCCAGTATCGCATTCTTGAGTGGGGCGCCATCGACCCGAGCTGGGTCGCCGCCAACGCTCAACGCCTGCAGACGGCGCTGGGCTATGGCTAAGCTCTCGGAAGACCGCTATTTACCGGCCGCGACCGGGGCGCTGGAAGATGTTGCCAGCACGATTGCCACCCCTACCAGCATCACGACGATTCCCACCAGCCGGGCGGCACTGGCCGGACGCCGGGGCAGGCCTACCAGGCCGAAGTGATCGATCACCAATGAGGCAAGTATCTGCCCGGCGATCAGGCACACCATCAAGCCGGTGGCGCCAAGGTGGGGCGCCAGAATCAGCGAAGCACTGACATAGAACACGCCTACGAAGCCGCCGATCCAGACCCACGGGGGCAAGTGAAAGGTCTGGGTAACCGCTGGTGCCGGGGCTCGCAACACCAAGAGCATCACCAGTACCAGCAGAAAACTGACCAGCAGCGAAACGGCGGACGCCCAGAACGGATGCCCGAGAGCTCGTCCCAGGGCGGCATTGCTGGGGGCTTGAAATGGCATCAGCATCCCGGCCACCAGGGCCACACCGACGAAGAGCAAGTTCATCAGAACAGGGTTGGGCATTACAGCGTTATCCTTTTAGCTGTAGAAAAATGGGCTGTGTAAATGGTGCAGCCTCACACGAATCCTAGCAGGCTAAACGATTGAACCCCGCTTGCAAATTTGCTCCTTCCCCGCCCCCGGCTTCAGTGGAAGCGACTCGATTTTCCGAGCTTACGGCACGCCACCTCTGCTGCATTGCAAAATTCCATCCTAGCAATTGCTCTCCTTGCGTCCAGGTTAACCGACTGAATAACAGACGAAATAATTGAACCCAGCGCAACGTCTCGCAACTGTCGCGATCTGCATCGATCTTGCAAAATTTGCCCAATCTTGCCAGGAAGGCTAAAATTGCCCTGCCTATCCGGCTCCTCATCGATGAACGCGAAATCCGCTACACGAGAACCATGAGGTATCCCTATGGGAACCCAAAGCAAATTGATCAACAGTGTATTCCTGGCGACTCTACTAATCGCCGGAACAGTCGGTAGTGCTTCCGCGCACAGCACGACCGCCAAGCCTCAGGAAGGCGTTGCTTCCTACTATAGCGACCGCTTCCAAGGCGCCACTACCGCCAGTGGTGAGAGCTTCAACCAGCAAGCGTTGACCGCCGCCCACCCAAGCCTGCCCTTCGGCACCAAGGTTCTGGTCTCTCGGCCGGATACCGGTCAGGAAGTGGAAGTGCTGATCAACGATCGTGGACCCTATGTAAAAGGGCGCATCATTGACCTGTCCAAGAGCGCTGCCAGGGAGCTCGGCATGATCCACCGCGGCACCGCTCCGGTAATGGTCACATTGGTAAACTGACTACACGCTGGCGGGTACAAGGCGCACCCCCAGCCAGGCCGCCATCACCAGCGAATAGAGTGCCGTTTGCCCCAACACCGGGTTAAGTGACGCTCCATCGTATCGCCAACATTTCCTGTTCAGCGCCAATGCCGCCACGCAAGCGATACCCCATGCCGCCCATAACCAAGGCGAATGCGCCACGGCTGGCGTTACCAGTAATGGCACCAGAGTCAAGGCGGCAAACAGGCCACGGGTGGCACTCGGGCCCAGGCGTACCGCCAAGGTCAACTTCCCGGCGCGAGCATCCGTATGGCGATCACGCAGATTATTGACCACCAGGATAGCGGCCACCGGCAGTCCTATCAGCACGGCAGCCATTACCGCCTCGGCATCGATCGGGCTCTGTTGGGCCAGCAGGCTGCCCAGCACCGCTACAGGGCCGAAGAACAGCCACACAGCGACCTCTCCTAGACCTCGGTTGGCATAGGGCCGCCGCCCACCGCTGTAACCCAGCACACCCAGGATCGATAGCCCACCCAGCCACCAAAGTAACCAGTGGCCGAAGATGACTAACCACAGCCCCGCCGTCACGGCAATGACCAGTGTCAGCATCAATCCTCTCCGCAGCTCAGCGGCACTCAACAAACCTGACTCCATGGCGCGTACAGGCCCCAGACGGTCGGGTTGGTCTACCCCTGAAAGCCCATCGAAGAGATCATTGGCCAGATTCACCGCTACCTGCAACGATAGCGCGCAGACCAGGCACAGCAGTGCGATCAACCAGGAAAAGCTACCGGGCGCCACCAACGCCTGGCCCAGCAGCACCGGGCCCACTGCAGCCGGAAGAGTGCGCGGGCGCAGCGTCTGCCACCAGATCTTCGCTCTGCTCATGGCTGAGGTGTCTTGAATGTTGCGGATACTGGTCATTCGTTCTCTGATTTAATGGGGGGAAGCCTAACCCACGGCTAGATACTGTGGTTTCGTTTCTGGGTCTAATACTATGGTAACAGCTCGAACGCCACGGCCACCCTGAACGAACGATGACACCAGAAAGATCAAGCCACAGCAAGGAGTCCGGATGTCCGCCGAATGGTTGTCCCAAGTATTACTGCCCTGGGTACTCGCCAGCGTGATGATGGCGATGGGCCTCAACTTGACCAGAGCCGACTTCACCCACACCTGGCGTCATCCGCGCCGCATACTACTGGGTACCGGCCTGCAGATCATTGCGTTACCACTGCTCGCCTGGGCGCTCGTCCTGCTATTACCGCTACCTCCGCTGGCCGCCGCCGGCTTGCTGCTGGTATCGCTGGTACCCGGCGGCGCCACGTCGAACATGTTCAGCTTCCTGGTGCAGGGCGATCTGGCCCTGTCAGTCAGCCTGACCGCCATCGCCGCCGTGCTCGCCCCCTTCACCCTGCCGTTGATCATGGGCTGGAACCTGGAGCAACTGGGTCTGGATGGCCAGGGTATTTCACTGCCCTACTGGCATACCGTGGGGCAGCTTTTGCTGGTCACGCTGGTGCCGGTACTCACCGGCATGCTGTTGCGCCGCGCGCTCGGCGAGCGCCCCCTGGAATGGATACTGCCCAAGGTGAAGGTACTCACCGGGTTGGCCATGATCGCGGTGGTGTTGGCGCTATTCGTAAGCCACGCCGAGCGGCTGCCCATGCTACTGAGCATCGAGACACTGGCCGTGCTGCTGATGTGTGTCCTGGGCATGGCCCTGGGCCACTTGGCGGCACGCCGATTGCGCCTGCCCCATGCGAGCGTGCGCGCCATCACCGTCGAAGTCGGCGTACAGAACGCTGGTGTGGCGATGATGGTGGCTTTCGTCATCCTGCAGCAACCGGCCATCGGCCTGGTGCCGTTGCTCTACGGCCTGTTGATGAATGTTCCCGTATTCTTGTGGATGCTCGCCTGCTTCTGGCGAGATCGTCAGGTTGCGATAAGTCCCGAGCGATCATGATCTTCGTCGCGTCTCCACAAGGCTATCAGCAAAATAAACACGATAACCTTTGACCCGCCGGGCAATGCATGACACTGTGGCGCCAGTTGATTAGCAAGCAGCATGGTTTCAGAAGCGTACGATATCTTTTCGGCAGCCTGTAATTGTATTCCTTGTTTTATCCGCTATTACTCTGGGTAACACCAGGAACTTCATACAGCGCATTTGCGCGAGAGGATTTATTATGTCTACTGGCACAGTCAAGTGGTTCAACGATACTAAAGGTTTTGGTTTCATCGCTCCTTCCGATGGTGGCGAAGACCTGTTTGCCCACTTCTCCGAAATTCAGTCCGATGGCTTCAAATCCCTGCAGGAAGGCGCAAACGTTTCGTTTGACGTCACCCAGGGCAAGAAAGGCCTTCAGGCGTCCAACATCAAGCAAATCTCCTAACATTTATTGTTAGCAGTTTGCTCGAATCCTTCGGGGTTCGGTTACAAGGCCCGCTCATGCGGGCCTTGTTGCGTTTGCTAGTCGCGCATCCACGTCGTTATCCGCACGTCCACCGTCACCTTGAGCGCCTCGAGCGCTGCCGCCCGTTCGCGCCCTTCAGGACTGGCGCGGTAGAAATGCGGCGTCATCGCCAGCAGGTCGGCAATCGTCTCTGCCCCATCGAGCTCTAGCGAATAGCGGATATCTTGCGTGTCCTGGTGGACGAAGCCTTCCAGCTTGTCAACGTGGCTTGCGCGCTCGGGTTTCAATACCGGGTAGATAATCTCGCGTAGCTCGCGCAGGTGGCCTGGCCCCGCCTCGACTTGAAGCAACTTGCCGCCGGGTTTCAGCACCCGGGCGAACTCGCCATGGACCGGGAAGCCGAACAGGCACATGAGCCTATCCAGCGTACCCGACTGCACGGGCAGGCTGGCATTGCCACCCACCACCCAGCGAGCTTGAGGCGTTCGCCTTGCATCCTGCTTCGCGGCGGCCAATACCGCCCACTTGGAGATATCCAGCCCTATCAGCGACAGCGGTCGGGTAGCCGGCGCGGCGGCGGCCAGCCGTCGCAAGTAGTAGCCTTCGCCACAGCCTGCGTCCAGGCAACTGAGCGGTGCCCTGCTTGAGCTGCCGCTCAGCACCGTTTCGCTAAC
This sequence comes from Halomonas sp. Bachu 37, assembly GCF_039691755.1. Taxonomy (NCBI): domain Bacteria; kingdom Pseudomonadati; phylum Pseudomonadota; class Gammaproteobacteria; order Oceanospirillales; family Halomonadaceae; genus Halomonas; species Halomonas kashgarensis. The sequence continues at coordinate 1,935,083 of NZ_CP137552.1, forward strand.
GGCATCCGCGACCGGCTGATAATGCCCCGCGTCAAGAAAGCGCTGCCTTGCGGCCACCATGACCTTGCTGTCGCCCGGGTCACCGGAGCGCTTCTGCTGCACCGGCAGCAGATTGACATAGCCCTGCTTGGCGATATCGAAAGCATGCCCTGCTGCACAGCGCCACCCGCCGCCGTCAAACTGTAGTGGATCGCCATCGAGGGGGCAGGCCAGCGCCTGGAAAGGAGTAATGCTCATAGGGCGTCATTGCCTTGATAGAGAGTGTGCCGACGACGAAAGTTGAGCGTCACCATCGAGACCCCGACGATCACCATGAACGCGCCGGTAAGCTGGTGGATGCTGACAGGCAGCCCCAGCACGCCATAGCCAAGCGCCATGGTCGCCACGGGCAGCAAGTTGAGTGAAGTTGCCGTTCGACTGGGGCCGACCAGCAGTAATGCTCGGTTATAACAGAGCAACGCCACCAAGGAGGGCCCGAGTCCCAGATACAGCATGGCGCCAATAGCCCCGCCATCGAGCTGCCAGCTGACGTCAGAGAGAATATTTTCCAATACGGCCAGGGGAAGAAGAAACAGGACCGCCATGCCCGTCATCGGTACCAAGGAAGCATAGAAGGGAACTCTGCCCAGCCATTGACGCGCTGCCAGCGAATAAAGCACCCAGGAAGCGATGGCCCCCCCTACGTAGGCATCACCGATCTGCAGGCGCTGCAATATGACCCATGGCTCGCCTTGTGTCACCACCCAGGAAGCACCCAAGGCAGACAGCAGGATGCCCAGCCATTTGATGCCGCCGAGCCGCTCGCGGAAGAATAGCGCCATCATCAGCGCAGTCACGGCCGGTATCAAGCTTTCCAGGACCGCGACATTGGCCGCCTCGGATGTCTGCAACGCCGAGTAGAGCGTGGCATTGAACAACGCCATCCCGGTGACCGCCATGACCGCCAGCGCCTTGACCTGCTCGCGCAGGTGGTGCCGCTGCCGCCACGCGGCATGGCCAAAGCAGGCCAGCACCGCGAGAAACGCGACCAGCATTCGCCCCAGCGCCAAGGTCAGCGGTGGCAAGCTGTCCGTCGCCAGCTTACCTACCAGCAGATTCCCGGCAAAAAGCAGTATGACGACCAGCAGATAACCAAAGGCGTGAATGGGCATGAACACGCTACCTGAACCGGATAAAAAACACTATTTTCAGCGCTGTGGGGGCAATATACGCCTTACTGCGCCAGCGAGCGTACGGTAGAGGTTTTAGCAAGCCAGGGCAAATCAAGAGAATGTCCTGGCGACATGCCGCTCATGATTGGTTTTCTTCCGATGAGTCCTTTTTCGATGAGTCCTTTTTCGATGAGCCGTCTTCAGATGGGACTTCTTCAGATTTTTTTGGCGCTGATGACATGCGAACCCTCGGCTTTTCACCGATAGCGATATCGTTCTGGCCGACTACTACCACTTCTCTTGGCCACCATTCGGGATGTTCATTGCGAATGAAGGTCATGATTTTCTCACGCACATTCATTTCCGCCATCCAGCCCGACATCGGGTCCGACGACATGAGATAGCCTGTGATTTTCTGAGTCGTCTCGGTTTGTCCCGTCACGTAGAGCAACAGCTTATGATGCTCGATCACATTGTCTTCATCCTTGGCGTATTCCAGGAATTTTTCTCTAAGAAGCTCGATATCGGCACTCAAGTGCAGGATCAGCTCCATGCTACGGTACATCTTCGCACTCTCGACCGAGAGGTTCTCGAAAGGCTTGGAAACGAAATAGGTAACCGGCACGATCAACCGACGCTCGTCCCAGACTCGCAAGCGAATGAAGGTGTAGAAAATGCCTTCGACATAGCACCACTGCCCTTCAAACATTATCAGGTCGCCGATACGGATGGGTTTTGCCAGCGACAATTGGAACGAGGAAAGTATATTGCCGAGTACAGCCTGACCCGCAATCCCCACCAGTACCGCCAATACACTGGCCGACGCCAGCAAGGACAGACCTAACGTTTCGAAAAGCTGGATCTGACTGAGTATGTAAACCGAAACGGCGATCACCGTGAACAAGATGATGAACCGCCGCAGCGCATAAAGTGAAGTCAGTAACTTACGGTCATCCTTGGACTTGTTGTCATCGATCTCACCCACCAGGTGCCGAGTCATTTTCAGCATGAGGGTATCAACGAAGCGAAGCGCGATAGTGCCGGCCCCCCACGCCAGAATGGCAATCAGCAGGACTCTGAATGATGTGGTTGCCACGGCCGAGAAAGACACCACATAGTTCAGCAGTATCTGGGTAACCACCGACATGACGATAAGCGACATCGGCATCTGAATTCGACTGAGAAAAATAGTGAATACGCTACCGTGCAACCAGTGCGCTATCAGCCCGACAGCAGCATAAACCCCCCACCCCACCGCGGCGATCAACAGCAGGAAAACTGGAATGGCAATCCATTCCCACAGCCTGAGCATTCCAAACGAAGCCTTCAAACGCTGCGGAATATACTTTTCCACCATTGAAGGACCGTAATCCTCGTAAAGCAGTGGGATCGACGAAATACTGTCTGGCATGATCAGCCAGACAGGGTCCTGGTCATCAACCCGAAACCGCCCCAGACGAATATCATAAGCTTGGCCATCGGCCTTGAGCGACGCCAACTCGATGTTGCGGCGTGGCTGACCTGCCAGCGGATTCTCCCCCGCTGAGCTCTGAATAGCAGCATCCTGGCGTCCCGAGAGGCTGGAAACGTTAAGCCACTCGCCACGCTTGAGTACTTCGGACAACTGTCTGGCTAACTGCGGCCCTCTCTGCTGCTGCTCTTCACGAGGCATTTCGGAAAGATTGAGGATATGGGCCGCCGACGCGAAATCCTCGTTCTCGACAAGCTCTAGAAAACTGCGGATCGATTCGCGTGGTGTTCTCCGCTTGACCTCGTCGGGTACCTCACCAAGCCCGGCATTCAACGAATCGACGGAGAACCACTGTGCAGTCTCGACATCATCGCTCTGCTCCTGCGCCATGCCGAAGCTTGCGAATGTGAACGCCACTACCAACACTACCCACGCAAGCCATGCGCCGTTGACTTTCATACATGCCTTATTCAGTGAAATGAGTCGTCATTCCTCACCACTTGCCAAGCTGGACTCGACCAGCTTTCCCTGTCTTGGCATGTCGCCGACACAGCCCGTGGTGGGACCCGGTAATGGGACAAAGTACAGCCCACCTTTTCTATCGAAGCAAGGCGCAGCCTGAAATCCTTCATCACTCATGATCAGAACAAGCATTATTTCTTGACCAATAAGCCGCCAAATAGCGTGCGGCATCGCAGGGTCTTTTGGTTAACACTTCTCGCGTCAACTATACTCCGGCCGAATGCTTACGCTATCGCCCTTGGTACGTGGCTTGCAGCACGAGAGCCGGCCAGACGCAGAATTCTGCTCGAACAGCAAAAGGAGCTTGCCGTGACAGTCCCCGACCGACCTTATCGAAGCGGATTGCATCCGCTTCATGCAATATTTCTCGCGGGAACCATTCCTCTCTTTCTTGGCGCCGCATTGAGCGACTACGCTTACTCGACCAGCTACCACATTCAGTGGGGCACCTTCGCTTCCTGGTTGAATATCGGCGGTCTCGTTTTTACCGGCCTCGCGCTCCTGGCGGCGGTTGTCGGATTATTCCTCCACTCCGACCGCCGACACGGACTGCCCCTCTTTTACGTATTACTGCTGTTGATTACCTGGATTGTCGGCTTCATCAATGCGCTGATCCATGCCCGGGACGCCTGGGCGATGATGCCCACGGGTTTCATTCTCTCGATCGTTCTCACCGTACTGGCATGTTTGGCTGCCGGGATCGGTTTCTTTCGTCTCGGCGCCGGAGGTAAGCAATGAAGATTTCCCGCCTCTTTTACCTCAGCAGCCTGTCGCTTTTCCTGGCCGCAAGCACAAACAGTGTCGCGGATACGCAACAGCAGTATGGCCCCAACCCCGACCTTCCAGAGCCGCAGCGCGGACTGTTGCCCGACATGACGGTTCCCGAACCAGTGGAATGGGGCAATCAGCAACCGACAGTACCCGACGGCTATACCATCACGGCTATTGCCACCGGCCTCAAGGTGCCCCGCCAGACCTTGGTACTGCCCAATGGCGATATCCTGGTGGCCGAAGGCAGAGGCGGCAATGCACCGCCACTGAAGCCCAAGGACTTCATCGCCGGTATCATCAAGTCAAAGGGGACCACCTCAGTCGAGAGCGGTGACCGCTTGACCCTGCTGCGGGATAACGACGGCGAGGGTACCTATGAAGAACAGACAGTTTTTGCCGAGGACCTCAACGCGCCTTACGGGCTGGCTCTGGTGAATAACGACCTGTTCGTGGCCAATCAGGATGCGCTGGTACGCTTCGATTACGAGGAGGGCCAGACCCAGGCCAGCGGGCCGCCTGAAGAGATTGCGAAGCTACCTTCCGCAATCAACCACCACTGGACCAAGGCGATGACCGCCAGCGCCAATGGACGTTTTCTCTTTGTGGGTATCGGCTCCAACAGCAACATCACCGAACGCGGCATGACGGCGGAAGTCGACCGGGCCGAAGTGTGGCAGATCGATGCCCGCAGTGGGGCGCACAAGCCGTACGCGACGGGCTTGCGCAATCCTACTGCGCTGGCCATCCAGCCCGAGACGGACCAGCTGTGGGCAGTGGTAAACGAGCGCGACGAGCTGGGACCGGACCTGGTCCCCGACTATCTCACTACCGTTCAGGAAGGTGGGTTCTACGGCTGGCCCTACAGTTACTGGGGTCAGAATGTGGACCCACGCGTACGGCCACAGGATCTTGAAAAAGTGGATTCAGCGATTGTGCCCGATTACAGCCTGGGCTCGCATGTAGCACCGCTCGGTCTTGCTTTCTCCACACCCGCCATGGGCGATGAATTCGCGGAAGGGATATTCATCGGCGAACACGGCAGCTGGAACCGCGCTGATCCCGTGGGCTACAAGGTGGTCTTTGTGCCTTTCAGCAATGGTCAGCCCGACGGCGACCCCATCGATTTCGTGTCTGGATTCCTTACCGATGAGGGCAAGACTCGCGGGCGGCCGGTCGGCGTGACCGTTGACCCCAACGGCGCCCTCCTCATTGCCGACGACCTGACCAATGCCGTCTGGCGTGTAACACCGGATAGCGATGATTGAGGCGATCATCCAGAAACGTGAAGGCGGCGGACGTGGAATCGCCGTCTTTACTGCTATTTATCCCTGGAGGCCGTACATGATCGAGTCATTAGCAGAACTCGAAGAAGTCAGAAGCTCCTGTCATACGATGGTAACGAGGAGTTCAAGACTATCAGCCGGCACCGCCATGGTTCCCGTACCTGGCCTGGATGTGGGTTCGGACGTTGCCATATTGATGCGACTGATACCCAAGATTAATGAAAAATTCGGTTTATCGCCTGAACAGATCGAAGGGCTCGATACCGAATCAAAGCTATTCGTGATGACGGCCATTTCAAATACCGGAAGCAAGATGGCCGGGAAATACATCACCAGAAAACTGATCGTGATGCTTCTCAACAGAATGGCAGGCCGAGTAGCCGCCAAGGGAGTGACGAAGTTCGTACCCTTCGTCGGCAGCGCCGTGGCAGGCGGCATCAGCTATACCGCCATGAAATACATGGGCAACAGTCACGTCGAAGATTGTTATCAAATCGCCTTGGCGACACTACAAAAAGACCAGCTTGAAGCTGCTGTTCTGGCCGCTCCCGAGCCAACGCCCGACTCGAAGTTGAGGCCGAAAGATACTTTCGACATAGACGACCCGACGATTACCGGTTAGCGTAACTTCGCCCCTCTGCTCTGCCGTATAGCGGTTCGCTAGTGGCGACGAAACTGCCTGGGATCATGTTGATTGCGGACTCGGTAATGTAATGACGCCTTTGAAATAAGGCGCCACCTGCCCTTTTATCATTACGCGCTCGCCTTTCACTTCGCAGGTTAGCTGCCCTTTGCGTTGCCCGCCCTGCTGGGCGATCAGGCACGTTTTATCCAGCTTGGCTGCCCAGTATGGTGCCAGCGAAGTATGGGCCGAGCCGGTTACCGGGTCTTCCTCCACTCCCGCCTTGGGGCCGAACCAGCGCGAGACAAAATCCACATCGCTGCCTTTGGCGGTAACGGCAATGCCACGCCCCGGCAGCAGCTTCAACCGCTGCATATCGGGTGCCAGCGACTCGATCAGCTTGGCCTCGCTAACCACGGCCACGATATCATCGGAAATCAGCAGTTCCTCGATCTCGCGAATTCCCAGAGCTGCGGCTACTTCGGCTTCCATTGCCAACGGCTTGAGCGTTTTGGCTGGAAAATCCATGACCAGTTCGTCGCCTTCACGTTGCACCGAAAGCTCGCCGCTGCGCGTCTCGAAGTAAAGCGTCTCCGCGGTCTCACCAAGCGCATTGAATATCACCCACGCTGTCGCCAGCGTGGCATGGCCGCATAAATCCACCTCGACAGACGGTGTGAACCAGCGCAGGTGATAGCCGGTTTCCGTGGGCACAAAAAAGGCGGTTTCCGAAAGGTTGTTCTCGGCAGCGATAGCCTGCATCAGGGCATCATCGAGCCAAGTTTCCAGCGGACAGACCGCCGCCGGGTTACCCTCGAAGGGCTTGGATGCAAAGGCGTCCACTTGGTAAAGGTCGAGTTTCATTACAGAATCGGCAGTTATCAAAAAGAGCAGTTATCAATAGGAGAAGACTAAAACGATAACGTTAAGTGCCGCGAACGCCAAGCAATGCCAGCCGTCAGTACTCGTTATCGTATATTTCACCGCCGTCATAGTCCTGATTGTCGTCAGGGTCCGAGCCGGGTTCGTTCGAGGTAGCGCGCTCGAAACTGCGTGCGGCCTCGATGGCATCGGGCTCGTTGTCATGGCGGGAAACCTCGGCGGGACCGTTCGGGTCGCTTATATCAACCACCCGCCATCCTGACACCAGAATGCTGTCTTCTCGCTCTTCTGTGATGGGTTCGACACGTGCCGTGCGAGTCATAACACCTCCTTGGTCAATACTCCCTCTCTGTATAGCCCAAAATCGCGCCACGTAAACCCAGTAGCGTTAGAGACGCTCACCTCAGCCATATTCAGCTGGGCATTGCCGCCCCCTGATGTGCCCCATTGACGCCCCCTGTCGGCGCGTTTGCGGATGCTCGTCGCTCGGGTAATCGGGATTTTTCAGGCGAGATTGGATAGTGCATCTTGTTATTTAGCCCAACCAGCCTAATATACCATCCATATGGATGGTATACGGATGGCTAAATAGCCGCCTGAATGATTCCCCGATAGCAGATCAACGAGGCATAACCCATGAGCGTGCATGAACTGCGCCGCAAGACCGGCGACTCCAGCGAAAAGATCACCATCAACCTGGGGGTCGTCGACCTGGGGCAGATCGATCTCCTGGTTCAGGAAGGGTTTTACTCCAATCGCACCGACCTGATCCGCACGGCCATTCGTAACCAGTTGGCGACCCATGCCGAAGTGGTCAAGGAGACCGTGACCCGCAAGGCCTTCGTGCTGGGGCTGGAGCATTACAGCCGTGAGGATCTGGAAGCCCTGCAGAAGGCGGGCGAGAAGCTGCAGATTCAGGTCCTGGGCATGGCCAGCATCGCCGACGACGTATCACCGGAGCTTGCCCGCGCCACCATCGAGTCGGTGGTCGTGCTGGGCGCTCTGCATGCCAGCCGGGCGGTCAAGGCCGCCCTGGCGGACCGAATCCACTGAATCAGGAATAGCGACGATGATCGATGCAACGATGGCGAAGCGAATGGAAGAAGCGACGCGGCTAACGCGGGCCGGAAAGCTGCACGAGGCCATGGCCATACTGCAGGGAGCGATGCCCGGGGGAAAGGATGAGGCGAGCAATGACGAAACGCCGGATAATTTCGAGGGCAATACCTACGAGGGAAGCTGGCATGTCGTCGATGAAGAAGTAACGGAGTCGAAGCCCGGTTGGTCGAAAGGAGCGGAGGGTTCAACCACTGACGGGTTCCCGAATGGCGATATGGGAGTGCCTGCCGCATGGCGCGAGACGTGGCTCAAGTTTCGCGACACCGCAGCGCAGTTTGAGAGAGCACAGCCCGAGCATGCCAAGGGTACTTTTGAGAAAGCACAGCCGGGCGCGTTTACAGCCGGTCGCTTCAGCAATCATGTCGGCACGCGCGACTACAAGCTGTATATCCCCAGCGGCCATCACGGCCAGGCACTACCGCTTGTGGTCATGCTGCATGGTTGCACGCAGAATCCCGATGACTTCGCCGCCGGCACCAACATGAACCGGCTGGCTGAAGAGCAGCTGTGCTGCGTGCTCTATCCAGCCCAGCCAATGAGTGCCAACAGCTCGAAGTGCTGGAACTGGTTCAAGGCCGAAGACCAGCAACGCGAGGGCGGTGAGCCGGCGATCTTGGCCGGCATGACCCGAGAGGTGATCGACACCCACGGACTCGATGCGAGCCGGGTCTATGTCGCCGGGCTCTCGGCGGGCGGCGCCATGGCAACGACCCTGGCAATGACCTACCCGGATCTCTTCGCGGCGGTGGGCGTCCACTCCGGGCTCCCCCACGGCGTGGCGCAGAGCCTCCCCGATGCCCTGGGTGCGATGCAGGGCGGCACGGGCCCCTTGGGCGGCGGCGCAGCGCGGGAGACCGGGTGGGCGTCACAGGTGCCTGCCATCATTTTTCATGGCGACCGCGACACGACCGTACACCCCAGTAATGCGGATCGCGTTGCCGCTCAGTACATCGCCACGCGCAAGAGTAATAAGACGAAGAGCGAACGTGGGGGAAACGCTAGAATCACGGTCGAGCAAGGCCGGGTGACCAATGGCCATGCCTATACGCGAACTACGCATTTAGACGAGAAAGGCGAGCCGCGGCTGGAGCAGTGGTGGATACAGGGCTCAGGCCACGCCTGGTCGGGAGGCAGTGCGCAGGGAACCTATACCGATCCCAAGGGCCCGAATGCCACCAAGGAAATGCTGCGCTTCTTCTATCAACAGCAGTTGGGCTGAACGCAGCGCGGGCCAATCAACTCAGCAATAGTCGCTGCCAGCAATAGCCGCGCTGCGCCTCAGGATATGGGAAACATACCATCACCAGCGATAGCTCACTTTTGCGGTGATTTCGCGCCCCGGATTGTAGTAGTCAGCCGTGCCTGACCCGACCACGTGCTGCTCGTCAAGCAGGTTGCTGACATTGACGGCCAGGTCGGCGTCCTGGGTGAGCTGGTAGCTGAAAGCCGCATCAAAGAGCGTTGCCGCATCGCTCTTGGACGTATTGGCGGCATCGAAGTAGTAGGAATCAACATAGCGGGCGCCGAGCCCAACACTCATATCCTGATTCGGAAGCGTGTAATGAGCCCACAGCGACGCCGTATGTTTCGGTGCTGCGGTGAACTCGTTACCCTCTCTGGCTGCATTGCTGTCGCGTACCACTTCCGACTCCATATAGGAATAACCGCCGGTCAGGCTCAAGTCGTCGGTCAGCTCGACCTTGGCCTCCAGGTCAAGTCCTCGAACGCGGGATTCGCCGATGGTTTCCCGTTCGATCACGCCATTGTCCTGCACGACCGCAATAGTGACGTCGTCCCTGGTCAGGTCATAGATAGCTGCCGAAAACAGCGCATTCGTACCAAAGGGAGAATATTTCGCACCAATTTCGTACTGTTCACCCCGTTCAGGCTCGACGCCGATCGTGGGCGGTGCGACAGATTCCACCATGCTGACATAGGCGGAAACTTCGTCGGTGACGCGATAGGTCAGCGCACCGCGAAGTGAGGTCTCGGAGAAGTCATCGGAATCGGTGACACCGGCCATGTTGGTACCGGAGACATCCAGTGAGTCGTTGCGCGCACCCGCTGTCACAATGAACCGATCATAGAAGGACAGGTTCTGTGTCAGGAAGAGCGACTTGGTGGTGTAGTCCTGCTTATTGCTGCTATAGACATTCAGGCTGCTCGGCGCGCCGCTAAAGACAGGATTTTCGATATCGATGGAGGTCGCATCGCCGTAAAACGAGCTGTCTTCGGTTGAGGCATCGCGATACTCGACTCCCACAAGCGTGCTGCTATCAACCCAGTCAAAGCGGGCGTCGTATTGCAGGATAGCGTTGCCGATCACTTCCTGGGCTTCGTTGTCGGTGCCGAAGTAATCACGATCCACCACGCTACCGACCCGCGCCGCAGAGTCAGTGATATAAACGTAACCGAAGTCGTCGGTCAGGTCGCTGTAACGCAGGTTGCCCCGCAGGGTCAGGCCGTTGTCGAAATCGTGGGTGAGCTGCCCGGTGAGGCTGGTACGCTCGACATCGTGATAGTTGAAGCCAGGCTCGCCAAAGAACTCGTCGCGGCCATACTCCCGGTCAAGCGGATAACCACCGCTATTGGGGGTATCATCACGCTTCAGGTAATCGAAGATAACGCTTGCTGAGGTGTAATCTGTCGGCTCCCAGGCCAGGCCGCCCATCAAGAAGCCGTTGTTGTCCTTGGAGTGATCGTATTCCCGATCGCTGTCCCGGATAGTGCCGGTGAAACGGTAGGCGACTGTCTCGTCAGCGTTTAGCGTGTCACCCACATCTAAGCCAGCCTCTTTTGCATCGAATGAACCGTAGGAGAGATAGCCCTCCCCAAACCGCTCAAAGCGTGGCCGCTTGCTCACGAAGTTGACCGAGCCACCTGGATCCGCCGGGCCAAACAGGGTGGAGTTGGCGCCGCGCAATACTTCAACGCGCTCGTAGGCGTAAGGCTCTTCGCGTACACCGCGCATCGAGCCTTGCGTCAGCCCATCACGGTAGGTAGTCGCCTGGAATCCGCGAATTTTAAAATAGTCATTACGGTCATCGGTACCGTAATAATCGGTGAGGACGCCTGGCGTATATTGCAGCACTTCCTCGGTGGTAGAGGCGTTGCGCTGCTCAATCTCTTTCTCAGTAATGACCGACACGGAGGCAGGTGTATCAAGAATACTGGTGGCGACCTTACCACCCACCCAAAGCTCCTGAGCTACTATCGAATTGGCATCATCATCAGCGTAGGCCTGGGCGTTGACGATAATGGGGGCGAGACGATATCCCTCGTTATCGTCACCGCCTTCGCCGGTTTCCTGAGCGCTCCCGAGCATGGGAATACTCACCAGCGTTGTGCCGCACAGAATGGCGGTAGTGGTCTGCTGCCACCGTACCCGACTTGCGTTGCGCCGGACTGTGCTATTGCTATCAGTCATGTTGAAGATCCCTTGAATGAATAAACCTACCCTTGCGCCTTGTGATTCTCTTTTGAAAGGCCGACAGAGTATCCGAAGCTAGCATCCCCGAGTCAAGAGTGATAATGTCAATCACAATCATTTAGTTGAACTTTTGATAATAATTATAATACACAGTGGCGACATGTATCGCCTGGACTATCGGTCATATATCTAGACGCTGCGTGCTTACCACTCAGTGAGAATTATTCGTTATTTATGTCTTAAGCTTTTGGAGAAGGCTATGGCCCTGTTCCATAGACATCTGAGCGCCTGTGTGGCGCTTCTTGCTGCGTGCGGCCTCGGCGCTGCGCCAGTCGGTGCGCAGCAATACCCTCTTGAAATCGACCACGCCCTGGGCACCACCGTGCTCACAGGAAAACCCGAGCGAATAGCCACCGTGGCCTGGGCCAATCACGAAGTACCACTGGCGCTTGGCGTGGTGCCGGTCGGTTTTGCCGCCGCCAACTTTGGCGACGACGACGGCAACGGCCTGCTGCCCTGGGTGGATGCCCGACTTGAAGCGCTGGACGCCACGCCCCCCGCCCTATTCGATGAAGGCGACGGCATCGATTTTGAAGCCGTGGCCGAAAGCCGGCCCGATGTGATTCTGGCCGCCTACTCGGGGCTTAGTCAGGCGGATTACACCACCTTGAGCCAGATTGCCCCGGTAGTGGCCTACCCAGAAGGCCCTTGGGCGACCGACTGGCGCGACATGATCCGCCTGAACAGCATAGGCATGGCGGAGGAAGGCCAGGCGCTCGTCGAAGAACTCGAGGCGCAGATTGCCGACACCGCCGACAACCATCCCGAACTTGCGGGCAAGACGGCCATGTTCGTGACCCACCTTGACCCCACCAACCTGGGGCGCATTTCGTTCTACACCGACAACGACGCCCGGGTGCGGTTTTTCCACGACCTGGGGCTGGCGTCCCCCGACGTGGTCAAGCAGAACTCCACGCCCGGTAAGTTCGCCGGCGAAATCAGCTCCGAGCTGATCGACGAGCTCAACGATGTGGATATTCTGGTCACCTACGGCGGCCAACCGCTGATCGAACAGCTCAACTCGCATCCGCTCACCTCCCGCTTACCGGTGGTGGAAAACGGCGCCATTGTCATGCTCGGCAATACCCCGCTGGGCACGGCGGCCAACCCTACTCCCATGTCGATTTCATGGTTACTGAACGATTATGCAGACCTGCTCGCAGAAGCCGCACGCAAGTCAGACTAACCGCGCTACGGTAACTGGCCCTGGCGTCGCCCAGCAGCGCAGCAAACTGAACACACGTATTGCCGGCGGCCTCTTGCTGCTGGCTTTGCTTATGCTGGGGTCAATGCTTTCCGTTGCTTTTGGTGCCCGGGCAGTGGGTTGGCCGGAAATCGCCGCCGCGCTGAGCGGCCAGGTGGAAACCATTGGCGATGCCGCCGTGGCCAGCCGCCTGCCGCGCACGTTGCTTGCCATGTTGGCCGGGGCCGCGCTGGGTGTCTCCGGCGGGGTGATGCAGGGCCTGACCCGCAATCCGCTCGCCGACCCCGGCCTTCTGGGGGTCAACGCCGGAGCGGCGCTGGCGGTGGTGATCGGCATCGCCTGGTTCGGTATCGACGAGACGGCCACTTACATCTGGACAGCGATTGCCGGCGCAGCAGTGGCGGCCTGCGCGGTTTACGCCATTGCCAGCCTCGGTCAGGGTGGTGCCACACCGCTCAGATTGGCGCTGGCGGGTGCGGCCATTACTGCGACACTCAGCTCGCTTGCCACCGCCGTGGTACTGCCGCGTGGCGATATCGGGGGGCTGGTGCAATCCTGGCTGGTGGGCGGCGTGGGCGGCGCGACCTATGACCAACTGCTGCCGGTACTGCCCTTTCTACTCACCGGGTTCGTCATCACCCTGCTCGCCGCGCGCAAACTCAATATGCTGGCGCTGGGTGATGACACCGCCGCCGGGCTGGGCGAAAAGGTGGCAGTGGCCCGCGCCATGTCGGCTATCGGCGCGGTATTGCTGTGCGGGCCGATTACCGCCGTATGTGGGCCGATTGGCTTTGTCGGTTTAGTCGTACCCCACGCCTGCCGCCTGCTAGTAGGTGGCGACTATCGCTGGCTGCTGCCCTTCTCTGCCCTGGGCGGCGCCGTGCTGTTGACGTTTTCAGACGTGGCAGGCCGACTGGTGGCGCACCCATCCGAGCTGGATGTGGGGCTCGTCACCGCCTTCATAGGCGCGCCGGTATTTATCTGGATAGTGCGCAATCGCAAGGTAGGCTCGCTATGAACCAGCCGCCCCTCAACGCCATCGGCCACTTCCGGCACATGCGCCGCACCAGCGCCAAACGTCGCGCCCGCATGATCTCGATACTTGCCGCCTGCCTGCTCGCGGGCGTGCTGTTGACCCTGATGCTGGGGCAGTCCTTCACGCCGCTAACCACGGTGGTACGCATACTTGGCGGCGCCGAGGTGCCGGGCGCTGGTTTCACCGTGCGTGAGCTACGCCTGCCAAGAGCCGTGGTATCCGTGCTGGTGGGCGCCTGTTTCGGCCTGGGCGGCATCGCCTTTCAGACCCTGCTGCGCAACCCGCTGGCAAGTCCTGACATCATCGGCATCAGTACCGGCGCCAGCACCGGGGCGGTGTTTGCCATTGTGGTGCTCTCTCTGAGCGGCCCTGCGGTTTCGCTGGTGGCGATTGCCGCGGGGCTCGGCGTGGCGCTGCTGATCTACATGCTCTCCTGGCGCCAGGGCGTGACCGGCGGGCGACTGATATTGATCGGCATTGGCCTGGCCGCGATGCTGCAAAGCGTGACCGCCTACCTGCTGATGCGCGCCCCCAGCTGGACGCTTCAGGAAGCCCTGCGCTGGCTCACCGGCAGCGTGAACGGCGCTCAACTGGACCAGGCGCTGCCGCTGTTGGTCGCCCTGCTACTGTTCGGCGGGCTGCTGCTAAGCCGCCGCCGCGACCTTGAAACCCTGCGCATGGGCGATGACCTTGCCGCCGGGCTGGGCGTGCGCCTGGCCATCACGCGCGCTGTCGTGGTCATCACCGCCGTGGCGCTGGTGGCGTTTGCCACCGCCGTTTCCGGCCCGGTGGCATTCGTGGCGTTTCTTTCCGGCCCCATTGCGGCGCGGCTGATGGGCCGCAATGATTCGCTGCTGGTGCCCGCCGCGCTGGTGGGGTCACTGCTGGTGCTGCTGGGTGATTATGCGGGCCAGTTCCTGCTCCCCGCTCGCTATCCAGTCGGCATCGTGACCGGCGTGCTGGGCGCGCCCTATCTGCTGTATTTGATACTTCGTGACAACAAGACCCGAGGCACCCTATGAGCGTTTCCTCACTACTCGCCCAGGGCCTGGCAGCAGGCTACGGGGAACGCACCATTCTCGATGGCGTAAGCCTGAGCGTGCCCGCCGGCTGCACTACCGCCATTGTGGGCGCCAACGCCTGCGGAAAATCCACGCTTTTGCGCGTGCTTTCACGGCTGCTTACTCCCTCCCACGGCAGCGTGCTGCTGGATGGCGATGACATTAACCAACTGCCCATCCGCCGCCTGGCACAGCAATTGGGGTTTCTGCCACAGTCTCCCATCGCCCCGGAAGGCATTAGCGTGCTCGAACTTGTGAGCCGGGGCCGCCATCCGCATCAAGGGCTTTTCAAGCGCTGGAGCGCCGCCGATGAAGCCGCCGTGGCGGAAGCCTTGTCCGTCACTCACCTGAGCGAGCTGGCCGAACGCCACGTGGACGAGCTTTCCGGCGGGCAGCGCCAGCGAGTGTGGATCGCCATGGCGCTGGCCCAGCAAACCAAGGTGCTGCTGCTCGATGAGCCCACCACCTTTCTGGATATCAACCACCAGGTCGAGGTACTCGATCTTCTCACCGACCTGAACCGGCAGCGCGGCACCACCATCGTGATGGTGCTCCACGAGCTCAACCTGGCCGCCCGTTACGCCGACCAGCTGGTCGCCATGGCCAACGGCAATGTCTACGCCGCAGGCCCGCCGGAGGAGATACTGACCGAGCAGATGGTGCGCGACGTATTCGGCCTGGAAAGCCGGGTCATCGAAGACCCGGTGACCGGCAAGCCGATGATGATTCCGCTGGGGCGGCACGGGGTGCGCCCACCAGGCCGTCCGGTCTCTTCCTAGTTGGGCGTAGGCTTGCAGATCCAGTACTTTCCCACTGGGGTGGCAATACGTGAAAGCAGCCGCTCGTGCTCATCGTGCCGGTTATCCATGGCCCTTGCCATGCGCATGTACGTGGCGGCGGCGCAGCGCGGGCTAACCGCTTTCACCTTCATTCTTCTTCCATTCCCTTGCCACACATCACTACCCGGTTCCTGCCGTCGCGCTTGCCAGCGTAAAGCATCCGATCCGCCCGTGTGATCAGGGAATCGAGATCAATCTCTTCAGGGTTCGCTACTGCAATACCGATGGTGACGCTCAGGCACAGCTCGCTCATTTCACCCTCTGACGACAGTTCGGCGACCGTCTTCTTTAGCCGTTCCGCCACGATCTGGGCGTCTTCGGAGCTAGTGTTCGGCAGGGCCACCACGAACTCTTCGCCGCCGAAACGCCCAATCACATCCATTGGCCGCAGGGATGACGCACAGGCCTCTGCGATCCTGGTCAGAACCCGATCCCCATGCGCGTGGCCCCAGGTATCGTTGATGCTCTTGAAATGATCCACATCGATCATGAACAGGCTGAACGGCACCTTGTCCAGTTGCGAGCGCTGAAAAAGCCCTTCGGCCAGCTTCATGAAATGGCCGCGATTATTCAGCCCTGTCAGAGCGTCCAGCTCGGCCAATATACGGAGCTGATCTTCCAGGGAAGTCCGGTTAGCTATTTCCTTATGCAGCTGTTGATTTTGATCGCGCTCTTCGTGAAGCAACGCAAACTGCTTGCGCTGTAGGTTTTCCAGGCGCAGCAAGGCACAGAATCCCACCACATTGGCCATGATCAATAGCAGCGCTATGCGCAGTGTCGCCATCGGCTCGATCTCAGCAAACAGCACCGCCGAGACCAGAAAGCCAATATTCAAATAGAGGCTGGCGAACGTCACCACTGTCAGCAGATTGGGCATCAGAAGATAGAAGGCCATGGTGGCTACCACCACCGCGGTTACCTGGGTAGAGAGGCTCTCCGGGCGCAAGGGAACGATCAAGATGATACCCGTCGCAAATATCCATAACGGCAACGCGTGCAACCAGACGTTCCGGGAGTACCCGCCCCTGCGCCTGATGATAAAGGCCAGAACAAGGCAAAGGCTCATTACCACGATGCGCATAGCAAGCAGCAGATAAAGCTCTCTGGTAGAGCCAAGAAGGTAGTAGTCCGAAATGGCGAACATGCCAAAGACCAGGGCCGCCACGCTCACGGCAAGGCAAGATTCGAGCCGCACCCGCGACTTGATGGACCTGCGATACATCGACTCCTTGCTGTCATCACGAAACTGTCCAGTCAGCCAATGCACCTGATATTGTGTTTTTAGAGAAGGCAAGTCCCCGTACTCCCTGGATAAAACGGCGATTCTTTAGGGTTCGATCAGCGAAGCGACGGCTCCCTGGCTGAAGAGAGTTTTCTTGGAAATCAGCATATCTATATTCATAGAGTAACTGAAGCGCTTTGGAACTGACTTTCTCAAGCGCGACTGTGCCGGTCATCGCCTGGCTCGCCACCTAGACGTTCACGCATTAGTACCGCGTAGCGCGTACTGCGCCCACCGCCAGGAAGCTTGTACAGACAGCCCTTTTCTAACAGCTCGGATAGATCCCGCGTTGCGGTGGCTTTACTCACCTTCGCCAACGATTGGTACTTGCGGGCATTCATGCCCTGCTCAAATTCTTCTCCTGCCGTATCCAACAAGCGATTCAGCACCTTGATCTGACGCTCATTGAGTACGGTAGTGGCATGTTGCTGCCAGAAGTTGGTTTTCAGCAGGACACGGTCGATTCTCAACAGCGCCTGCTCAAGCGCCTCTTTCAACGTATCCAGAAACCACAACAGCCACGGCGTAATATCGAGACCGCCTTTCTGAGCGTTTTCAAGGTGATCGTAGTACGCCTCGCGACGCGCCATGATGGCCGCGCTCAGCGAGTAGAAGCGGACCGATTGCCGCTCTGCCTGTGCCAGCGCTCGATCCGTCACTGCGCGCGTCACGCGTCCATTGCCATCATCAAAGGGGTGCAAGGTAATCAGCCAAAGGTGAGCTATGCCGGCGCGAACCAGCGCATCAAGCTCCTGGGGCGGATGGTTGAACCAGGCAATAAACGCATCGAGCTCTGTGCCCAACTGCACGCGGGGCGGCGCTTCAAAATGCACCTTGGGCCGATCGAGCCGACCCGACACCACTTGCATGGGTTGATCGCCACGCAGCTCGCCTACACGCACATTGCCTAGCACGCCGGGGCCTTGGACAAAGAGCATGGACTGCCAGAGGCACAGCTGCTCACGGGAAAGCGGCTCATCCAATTGATGCGTGGATTGCAGCAACAGCTCCACCAGCGCCTCGGATTCCGGCGTCGTTCTGGATACCCCTGCTTGCTGTAAGCCCAGATGGCGAGCCACGGAAGAGCGTACGGAGCCAACATCCAGACGTTCGCCTTCGATCTCGCTGGTACGGATGGCATTCTGGATAAGCGTATCCATCTCCACATCCAGATTAGCCTGTCCGGGAGCAGCCTCGGTTTTACCCAGCACACGGCCCTGCAGTAGTCGCACGACATCCAGCGTAGGCCGAAGAACGGATTCATCCCACTCAAAATGCGGCCAACTATGTTGCTCCCAGATATACATGAGCCGATTGCTCCGCCTATTCAGATCATATCATGAGCCGATTATGGGTTATATTCGGCTCATAGGCTAGTGCTGTTGTGGCGGGAAACGGTTAGCGATGGCGGCAGGAAACAGGAGCGCACCAGGGGAGAGCGAAAGACCGCATGCATCTAGCCATCAACTAAACCGTCAAATACAACATGACACGATTGATTACCGATCGGTAATTTTCAGAACATTTTAAGCTCCTATAATCGCACAGTTACCGATCGGTAATATTCAAGTTGTAACGCAATATATTTAAGCCTAGACTTACCGAACGGTAATCTCATCCAGGCTCCCATGACTTCCGACGACGCATCCTCCCCCATGACCACCACCATTCGCCAAAGCGAAGACCTGGGCAGACTTGTGCGCCAGCTGCGCGCCGAGCAAGGGCTATTGCAAATCGATCTGGCCGGTCTCGCCGGCACCGGCAATCGTTTCATCGTCGATTTGGAACGGGGCAAGCCGACCCTTCAGTTACAGAAAGTGTTGGACGTGCTGGACTTGATGGGGCTTGAAGTGGTCGTAAGGCGCAAGGGTGGCAAGCGCCATGGCAAGTGACGATACCTTGGCGGTGTATCAAGGCGAAAGGCACGTCGGGTGGTTATACGATACCCAGCCACTACGCTTCGAGTATGCCCTAGCTTGGTTGGAGTATCCGGAAGCGGTAAGCCTCTCACCCGCACTGCCCCTCTCGCGGCAAATTCACGCAGGCGATGACGTGTTGGCTTACTTTGAGAACCTCCTGCCGGAAGGTGACCTTCGCCATCACCTGGAACTTCGCCATCACGCCACAACCGTTTTTGGACTGCTGAAAGCTATTGGTGGAGATACGGCCAGCGGCTTCACCCTGCTTTCGCCAGATGAGTCACCGGCTCCGCCGCGCTATCGGCCCATTCGTTGGCAAACCGTGGCGGAACACTTGCGACATCGGGAACGAGGCCCTTTATTCTCGCAACAGGGCGAAGAGGCACGTATATCACTGGCCGGTGCCCAAAACAAGTTACTGCTGATGGTGCAGCCAGACGGAAACCCCGCCATACCAGAGGGTTCGGCGCCTTCCAGCCATATTCTCAAGCCAGATATTCAAGGCCTGAAGGGTGTTTGGGCGACCGCCCTCAACGAAACCTTCTGCATGCAACTGGCCGCTGAACTCGGGCTAGAAGTCGCCGAGGCGAGCTACCAACCCGAAACCCGCGCCTGTCTTGTGCGCCGATATGACCGCATTCCCGACGCACAAGGTAAATTGCGGCGTCTGCACCAGCTCGATTTCTGCCAGTTGGCTGGCACACCTTCGCTGATCAAATACGAAAACGACGGCGGCCCGGGGCTGGTTCGCTGCCGCGAACTCCTGCAGCAGGTGGGAACACCGGCGAAAGACTTGCAGCGCCTGATCGGCTGGCTCTTCTTCAACCTGCTGATCGGCAACAACGACAGCCACGCCAAGAACCTCGCCATCCTCTACACCGACGAAGGCCCCCGATTGGCGCCGTTCTATGACCTGATGAGCACAGCGCTTTATAGCGGACTTTCAAACCGCTTTGCGCTGCGTGTCAACGGTGAGGATCGCCCCGGCAACATCGAACGCTCGCACCTCGAAGCCTTGGCACGCTCGATGCGTTTCCAGCCAAGTTACTTTTTAAAACAGGGGCTAGAACTTGCTGAGCGCATGCCGGCAGCTATAGACAGCACCCTCGCCACGCTGAGTACCATAGCGAATCAAGGTACTGAACAGACACTGCTAGAGAGGTTGCAACAACGGCTTTTAAGCAACTGTCGAAAGCTGCCGGAGCGATGGTCGGCGAATTAATGCAAAGCCCCGCCTATTCGGAAGCCCGCAAATACTGATCTTGCCCCAGGCCTGCTACGATTTCCCGGGGGGCGACCTGCATCAGCGTCAATGAAGAGATTGCCCACGGTATCCCCGGTGAGCCCTTCCTGTCCAAGGGCGGCCACTGTGCCACCGAAGGCGATGACGGCTGAACCCTCTACGCCCCCCCCACGCGCCGGTGGTGCAGTATGAGCACACAGTAGTGGCTACGGATCGTGGGGCTATCTTCGTCACGCTGCCGGGATGATTCTCAACCCCGGAGTGTAAACTCAAGCGTCGCGACAGCCAGCCCTGGAAAGGCGCCCGGCCCTGCCTGCCCGACATGAAGTCGGTGATCGGCCCCGCCCCCGACAAGCCAGGGCTGTGTCTCGCCCAGATGATGGATGGCTAAGAACCCACCACGGTGGATATAGCACCGTTTCGCGTCGATCGCTTTTTGAAAGTGAGGTCATGATACTAAGTGGGCGTCCAATGGTGCCCCACCGTAGCCAGCCGAGCTGGTATGCTGCGGATCGACAAGCCATCCAGAGAGGTAAAGCTATGGATAATACCTTTCCCTATGCGCGTTTCAACAGTTTCTACGCATAAGCCCTGAGAAAAGCCAACATCACCTGGCGCACGATCTGACGCTGCTCATCAGGCAGCTTGCGGTATGCCTGAAGTAGTTCAAGCTCCTCCCCTCCGATAGTTATTTCCCACTTGCCGTGAGTCTCGCCCACACGGCTGCCTGCCGCTTCGCCGTAGCGTAATACATGGGGCTCGATGCCCAGTCGCTCGGCCAGCACCTGCAATTTGTCCTGTTCCGGTATGGAGTCACCGCGCAGCCAACGCCGTACCGCCTGGTAAGTGACCGGCTTTCCCCAGTAATGCAGATTGAACAGACGCTCCAGCACCGACGGGCGGGCTTCGTAGCCTGCGGCATGCATGGCCTGCTTGAGGCGCTCGGCAAACATTGCTTTTTCATTCATGCGCCGAATGTGAACTATTTGTTCACTTCGCGTTGAATAGAGATTCACTTTTGTATTGAATTATCGATTCAATCAGCATGAACGGATGTAACATGGCCAAATCCCTGCTCACTCAGCTCCCCGAGATCGTCGCTCGCGGGCGTCAGGTCGCGGAAAAGATTATGGAAAGTCTGGAGGGCAGGCACCGCGTCGGGCTGCAGACCCGCGAATGGGTGCTGCCATCGAAGGACAGCAAGACCAACGATTGGATCAATCAAAACCTGCACCAACAAGCCCTGGCCTCGGTGCAGGACGGACTGTTCGGCGAGATTCAACCTTCGCTCGACGATGCCGGAGCAAAGGAAGAGGGCCACTGGCGCAATCGCCTGATCTATGGCGATAACCTTTTGACCATGGCCGCGCTGCTGGCCGGTGACAAAGCCACGGGGCTGCCCAGCCTGCGTGGCCAAGTTGACCTGATCTATCTCGATCCGCCGTTCGATTCAAAAGCGGACTATCGCACCAGGATTCAACTGCCTGGCGTTCAGCTGGAGCAGCGCCCGACGGTAATCGAGCAGTTCGCCTACTCCGATACCTGGAGCGACGGCACCGCCTCCTACCTGGAAATGATCACGCCACGGCTGATCCTGATGCGCGAGCTATTGAGCGACACCGGTTCGATCTATGTGCATCTAGATTGGCATGTAGGGCATTATGTTAAGCTGGTTCTCGACGAAGTGTTTGGGAAGGATAACTTTATAAATGAAGTTGTTTGGAAACGAAGTGACGCGAAAGGAGATGCAACTCAAGGAAGCCAACACTATTCCCGTATACATGATGCAATATTATTCTATCAAAAGGCTCCTTCAAGATATTGGCAACCAATTTTCTTACCTCTATCAACAGAATATGTCACTAATTTCTATCGGCACAAGGATCCAGACGGAAGGCGGTACAAGCTAGAAAATATGCTTGGCCCCGGTGGAGCAGCAAAAGGAAATCCAGTTTACGAAGTAATGGGCGTTACAAGGCCTTGGCGTTACTCACGAGAAAGAATGCAAAAATTGATAAATGAAGGACTCGTGATTCAAACCAAACCCGGCAATGTCCCAATGCAAAAAAAATATTTAGATGAGTCAAAAGGAGTACAAGCCAGCACATGGTGGGATGATATTAGTATGCTGAGGGGATTTTCATCTGAAAAAATTAATTATTCTACTCAGAAGCCCGAAAAACTCATCGAACGCATCATCAACGCCTCCTGCCCTGAAAACGGCCTGGTCGCCGACTTCTTCGGCGGCTCTGGCACCACGGCTGCCGTGGCGGAAAAGCTCGGCCGGCGCTGGATTACAAGCGACCTGGGCAAGCCTGCCTGCATGATCATGCGCAAGCGCCTGATTGACCAGAACGCAAAGCCCTTCTTTTATCAGGCCATCGGCGACTATCAGGTCGAGGCAGCAAAGAATACCTTGGGGCGCAGTTTCCGTATCGGCGACTTATCGCAGATCGTATTGGCGCTGTACGGCGCGCAGCCGTTGGAAGAAACCGACAACCCGACACGCAATCTGGGCTTTATCACCGGTGGCGGGGTGCGCACCTTGGTATATGCCGACTCACCCAACAAGCTGACCGGCGCAGCCACGCTGAAAAAGGCCTTGGCCCAGCGCGACAGTCTGCTCGGCGGTTGGGATAAGGTGGTAGTGCTGGGCTGGAACTTCGACCCGGCCATTGCCGAAAGCATCAGTGCATTGAACGATCCCGGTCTGGAAGTACTGGTGATTCCGCCGGACCTGCTTGACCGACTGAAAAAGAAGGGCAGCCTGGAAAAACTGCGCGGCAGCGTGCGCTTTGCCAGCCTGCAGTATCTGAAACTCAAGCCGGTGCAGCGCGTGCGCAGCGCCAACGCACAATCGGAGACGCTGACCGTCAAACTGGCCAATTACGTGCTGCTGTCCCCCGAGGCGATCAACCTCGACGATGCCAACCGTGCCAAGCTGCAGGCGCTGATGAACGAGGAGCCGCTGGCATTGATCGAGTATTGGGCAATCGACCCGGACTATGATGGCCAAGTGTTCCGCTCGGTGTGGCAGGACTATCGCGGCAACGTCGATAGTGACGGCGATCCGCTGAGGGTGGTGACCGAGGCGGTGCTCACGGTGCCGGCCAAGACCGGGCCGCGGCGGATCTGCGTACGCGCGGTGGACGTGTTCGGCTTCGAGGCCGAAGTCTGCGTCAATGTCGGCGTGGAGGGCTTATCATGAGCGATCTCGTCACCGGCAACCGCGAACAGCTGCAATTGGCCGATGCCTTGACGCAGCATACCAATGTATTGTGCAGTGGCTTGGAAGAGGGCACTGCTGAAATTTTTGACTGGGTCACGCCGACCACCGCCGAGCTGCTGACCTGGTGGTTCGGCGCGGAGATGGTCGCCGCGCGTCCCGGCCTGAATTTCCATCCCGGACAGCGCCAGGCCATCCTCAATACCCTCATCGCCCATGAGGTGCTCGGCTGCACCAGTTTAAAGGCGCTGTATCAGAAGATGGCCCCCGATGCGCTGCAGGCGGGTAATCGCCTGAGCGAGGTCAGCAGCGATAAGCATGCCCACCCCAAGTATTGTCTGAAGATGGCCACCGGCACCGGCAAGACCTGGGTCCTACAGGCGCTGCTGGTCTGGCAACTGCTGAACAAGCGCGCTGCGCTGGAAGCGGGCCAGGACGATCCGCGCTTCACCCGCAACTTCCTGATCGTGGCGCCGGGGCTGATCGTCTACGAACGTCTGCTGGAGGCGTTTCTCGGCAAGGAAATCCTGGGACGTCGCGACTTTGCCAGTTCCGATGTAGCGCGCTATGCCGAGCTGTTCATTCCCGGACCGTACCGTGAGCAAGTGTTCGGTTTCGTACGTGGCAATACCTGCCCCAAGGGCGAAATCGGCCTCAGAACGACCGGCAACGGATTGATCGCCATTTGCAACTGGCACCTGCTCAGCGACGCGGCCCAGGATGACGATACGTACGAGGCGAGTCCGCCTGGCAGCCTGGCCGAGCCCAAAGACGTCATTACTGGGCTACTGCCGCTACAACCCGGCAAGGCCACCGGCAACAGTCTCGACGTGCTCGACCGTCGCCATGCGCGCGGCCAGGTACTCGATTACCTGACCGGTCTCGATGAGCTGATGGTATTCAACGACGAGGCGCACCATATCCACGAATTCAAGCGTGAGGGCGAGGTCACCGAGGTCGAGTGGCAGAAGAGTCTGAGCCTGATCGCCGCCCCCAAGGGCCGACGTTTCGTGCAGGTGGACTTTTCCGCAACTCCTTACAACGATGTCGGCAGCGGTAAGAAAAAACGCAAGCTGTACTTCCCGCATATCATCACTGACTTCGACCTGAAAACCGCCATGGCGCAAGGGCTGGTGAAGTCGCTGGTACTCGACAGGCGCAAGGAAATCGGCGCGTTGCCGCTGGAATTCACGGCCGAGCGCGACGCAGATGGCAATCCGGTGCTCAGCGAAGGGCAGCGCATCATGCTGCGTGCCGGCCTGCAGAAACTGCGCAAGCTGGAAAGCGACTTTGCCGCCATCGACCCGAACCGCCATCCCAAGATGCTGGTGGTCTGCGAAGACACCAAGGTCTCGCCGTTGGTGGCGCAGTTTCTGAGCGATGAAGGTCTGGCCGACGACGAAGTGATGACCATCGATTCGGGAAAGAAAGCCGAGCTGGGCGAGAAAAACTGGATACCGATACGCGAGCGTCTGTTCAACCTCGACGCTCACGCCGCACCACGGGTAGTGGTCAGCGTACTGATGCTGCGTGAGGGCTTCGACGTCAACAACATCTGCGTCATCGTGCCATTGCGTTCCAGCCAAGCGCAGATCCTGTTGGAGCAGACCATCGGCCGGGGGCTGCGACTGATGTGGCGCGATCCGGAGTATGATGATACCAAGGCCGAAAATCGCGCCCTGCTCAAGAACGGTCAGGAACCGAACAGCCTGATCGATGTACTGACTATCATCGAGCACCCGGCGTTTCAATCGTTCTACAACGAGCTGATGCTGGAAGGCCTGGCCGGAACGACGGGCGACGACAACGACAGCACGACCACTACCGGCGACATGCTGGCGGTCGGCTTGCGCGAAGATCATGCCCAGTACGATTTCGCCATTCCCTTCATCCTGCGTGACAGCGACGAGTGGCTGGAGCATCAGGGACCCGACATAGCCGAGCTCAAGCCATTTACGCAATTCAGTCTTGCTCAGCTCCAAGATATGCTCGGCAAGGGCGACGTGTTCAATTCGCAGGATCTGCAGAGCCAGACGTTGTTCGGCGATTATCGGGTGGATGGCGCAGTGATGAATGTGAGCGGTTACAACGACCTGCTGGGTCGCCTGACCCGCCGCATCGCCCAAGCACTTCACCAGCCGCTGCCCAAGGGCAACAAGCTCGCTGCCCACGTGGCCAAGCCCTACCTGCAGGTCAATACCGCCGAGCTGGCCGGCTGGATCGAGAGCTACATCGAAGACCAGCTGTTCGGCGAACACTTCGAGCCGTTGGTCGATGAAAACTGGCGTCTATTGCTTTTACAGCCGGTGCTAGACCACATTACGCGTATATTCGCACTGGCCTTGATCGAAGCCGAGCAGACCCAGTCATCGGGTACGCTGGAAGTAAAACACCGCTATCTCTCAGAAGTGCCGAAGTTGATGATGCGCGAAAAGCACTCCCAGGCTATCAACAAGTGCATATACGAGCGCCAAGGCTGGTCGGCGCGCCACGGCGGCCTGGAGCGCAGCTTCATTCAGTGGGCCAGTAGCGATGCCAGCGTGGCGGCCTTCTGCAAGATCAATGAGAACCGCCACACCTTCGCCCGCCTGCGCTACGTACGTCAGGATGGTCTGCCGGCCTTCTACTGCCCCGACTTTCTTGTCCGCATCCAAGACGCCATCTACCTGGTCGAAACCAAAGCGCAGAAGGATATCAATCACCCAGATGTACGACGCAAACTCAAGGCTGCACAGACCTGGTGTGAACGCATCAATACCCTGCCACCGGAGCATCGTCAAGCATTACCCTGGTCTTACGTACTGTTGGGGGAAAGCGTGTTTTATGAATGGAAAACCAAGGGCGCCAGCCTCGACGAACTGTTGAGGTTCGCGAGGGAGCAGCCGATCGAGGCAACCGTTACCTCACAAAGGGAACTGTTTTAAAAATTTGAAAAGAAGCAGGCCCGCGAATGCGGGCCTGCTGAGGGGGAACTACAGAACACGTGCTTATCTCAGCTGCTTAAGCTTCCCCTAAAGCTATATATCCACTCCCCAGCCGAGCCCCACATTATTTAGTTTTAGTTTCACTCCCACTCAATCGTAGCAGGCGGCTTGCTGGAGACATCATAAGTCACCCGCGATACACCACTGATCTCATTGATGATGCGGTTGGAGACCTTCTCCAGCAGTTCATAGGGCAGGTGCGCCCAGCGGGCGGTCATGAAGTCGATGGTTTCCACCGCGCGTAGCGCAATGACCCACTCGTAGCGGCGGCCGTCGCCGACCACGCCTACGGATTTCACCGGTAGGAATACCGCGAATGCCTGGCTGGTCTTTTCGTACCAGCCGGAGGCGCGCAGCTCTTCGATGAAGATGGCATCGGCTTCGCGGAGGATGTCGGCGTACTCTTTCTTCACTTCACCGAGGATACGCACGCCCAGGCCCGGCCCCGGGAAGGGGTGGCGGTATACCATATCGTAGGGCAGGCCGAGTTCCAGGCCGAGTTTGCGCACTTCGTCCTTGAACAGCTCGCGCAGCGGCTCGACCAGCTTGAGCTTCATGGTTTCCGGCAGGCCACCCACGTTGTGGTGGGATTTGATCACGTGGGCCTTGCCGGTCTTGCTGGCGGCGGACTCGATCACGTCCGGATAGATGGTGCCCTGGGCGAGGAAGTCGACGCCTTCGATCTTGCTGGCTTCTTCATCGAATACATCGATGAAGGTGTTGCCGATGATCTTGCGCTTGGCTTCCGGGTCGTTTTCGCCCTTGAGCTTACCCAGGAACAAGTCCTCGGCATCCACGCGGATGACCTTGACGCCCATGTGCTTGGCAAAGGTTTCCATGACCTGGTCGCCTTCGGCCTTGCGCAGCAGGCCGTTATCCACAAATACACAGGTCAGCTGGGCGCCGATCGCCTTGTGGAGAAGTGCGGCAACGACGGAAGAATCCACACCGCCAGAAAGCCCGAGCAGTACATGGCGGTCGCCGACCTGCTCGCGCACGCGCTGTACCTGGTCTTCGATGATCTGCGCCGGGGTCCACAGCTTTTCGGCGCCGCAGATATCCAGCACGAAGTGCTCGAGAATGCGTTGGCCCTGCAGGGTGTGGGTCACTTCCGGGTGGAACTGCACGCCGTAGAACTGCTTCTCTTCCCAGGCCATGGCGGCAATCGGGCAGCTCGGCGTGGAAGCGGTCACGGTGAAGGTATCCGGCACCTGGGAGACCTTGTCGCCGTGGCTCATCCACACATCCAGCAGCGCCTTGCCGGAGTCGTGTTCGACGTGGTCCTTGATGTCCTTGAACAGCGCGGTCTCGGCGTCGATACGGATCTGCGCGTAGCCGAACTCGCTCTGCTTGGAACCCGCCACGCTGCCGCCGAGCTGCTCGGCCATGGTCTGCATGCCGTAGCAGATGCCCAGCACCGGCAGGTCCATTTCGAACACGCACTCGGGCGCACGCGGGGAATCCAGCTCGGTGACCGACTCGGGGCCGCCGGCGAGGATGATGCCGTTGGGGTTGTACTCGCGAATTTCGGCTTCATCGATATCGAAGGCGCGAACTTCGGAATAGACGCCGATCTCGCGCACGCGGCGGGCGATCAGCTGGGTGTACTGGGAGCCGAAATCGAGAATCAGGATCTTGTGGGCGTGAATATCGGTCATGGTTCGGTCTCTTAGCTCACCCGGTAGTTGGGTGCTTCCTTGGTGATCTGCACGTCGTGGACGTGGGATTCGTTGAATCCGGCGCCGGTGATCTGGACGAACTCCGGCTTGGTGCGCATTTCCTGCACATCGCGGCAGCCGGTGTAGCCCATGGACGCGCGCAGGCCGCCCATCAGCTGGTGGACGATGGCGCTCATCAGGCCCTTGTAGGGCACGCGGCCTTCGATACCTTCCGGCACCAGTTTTTCGGCGCCTGCGTCTTTATCCTGGAAGTAGCGGTCGGCGCTGCCCTGGTTCTGGGCCATGGCGCCCATGGAGCCCATGCCGCGGTACGCCTTGTAGGTACGCCCCTGGTAGAGCTCGACCTCGCCCGGCGCTTCCTCGGTGCCGGCCAGCAAGCCGCCCACCATCACGCAGCTGGCTCCGGCGGCGATCGCCTTGGCCAGGTCGCCGGAGAAGCGCACGCCGCCATCGGCGATCAGCGGAATATCGTACTCCTTGAGCGCTTCAGCGACGTTGGACACCGCCGTAATCTGCGGAACTCCGACACCGGCGACGATGCGCGTGGTGCAGATGGAACCGGGGCCGATGCCCACTTTCACGCCATCCGCGCCCGCTTCCGCCAGCGCCTTGGCCGCTGCGGCGGTGGCGATGTTGCCGCCGATGACCTGAATGTGCGGAAAATGCTCCTTCACCCAGCGCACCCGGTCGATCACGCCCTGAGAGTGGCCGTGGGCGGTATCGACGATGATCGCGTCCACGCCGGCTTCGGCCAGCGCGGCGACACGATCCGGCGTTTCCGGGCCGGTGCCGACGGCGGCGCCCACCAGCAGGCGGCCATCGCTGTCCTTGGCGGCCATGGGATAGGTACGGGCCTTCTCGATATCCTGGAAAGTGACCAGGCCGCGCAGATGGAATTCATCATCCACGATCAGCATCTTCTCGATGCGGTGTTCGCGCATCTTGGCCTTGCTGACTTCGAGCTCGGTGCCTTCGGGCACGGTTATCAGCCGCTCGCGGGGGGTCATGATCGCTTCGACACTGTCGCCGTGGTTGGGCTGGAAGCGCATGTCGCGCTCGGTGACGATGCCCACCAGGGTTTCCCCCTCCACCACCGGGAAGCCGGAGAAGCCGTATTCCCGCGCCATGGCGAGCAGGTCGGCAAGCTTGGCCTTGGGGCTGACGGTGACCGGGTCCTTGACGATGACGCTTTCGTGCTTCTTGACCTTGCGCACTTCCGCCGCCTGCTGGGCCATCGTCATGTTCTTGTGGATGATGCCGATACCGCCTTCCTGAGCCATGGCGATCGCCAGACGCGCTTCGGTGACGGTATCCATGGCGGCGGAAACGAGCGGTATGTTCAGGGAGAGGTTACGTGTGAGGCGGGTCTTGAGAGTGACATCCTTGGGCAGAATGTCGGAGAAGCCGGGAACGAGTAATACGTCATCGAACGTAAGCGCTTCTTGGGCCATACGTAGCATAGCGGCAACACCCATTGTTGAGCAGATGGGAAGAGAGGCGTGAAGGTTAATCGACTATTGTAACGGCTAGAGGCCTACCCCAGCAATGTGAGGCGCATCATGTCAACGCCGTGCTAAGCTGCCGGCTGCAACCTGTCCTGTTTTCCTTTTGCGTGAAGCCTCCATGTCGTCTCCCGCCTCGAAAGCGCTTTCCGTCAGCGAACTCAACCGCCGTACCCGCCAGACACTGGAGCGGGATTTCGGCGAGCTGTGGGTGGAAGGCGAGCTCTCCAACGTCTCGCGGCCCGCCTCCGGCCATATCTATTTCACGCTCAAGGACGAGCGCGCCCAGATTCGCTGCGCGCTGTTTCGCCAGCGGGCGCGTTTCGTGGGCGCCCCCATGCGCGATGGCGATCAGGTAAAGCTGCGCGGGCGGGTATCGCTGTTCGAACCCCGTGGCGATTATCAGCTGCTGGTGGATGCCGTGCAGGCCGCCGGATTGGGGGAGTTGCTGGCCGCCTTCGAGCGGCTGAAAAAACAGCTGGAAAGTGAAGGCATGTTCGCCAATGCCCGCCCACTGCCCTTCCCGCCGCGCCGGCTGCTGGTGTTGAGTTCGGCAAGCGGCGCGGCGATTCGCGATGTGCTGGCAGTACTAGCGGCGCGCTGGCCGCTGGTGGAAGTGACGCTGATTCCTGTCCCGGTACAAGGTGTAGAGGCCGCACCTGCCATGATCAGCGCCATCGCCCTGCTCAACCGCCAGCCCCGGCTCGACCCGGCGCGCGATGCCATCCTGCTCACCCGCGGCGGTGGCAGCCTGGAAGACTTGTGGGCCTTCAACAACGAGCACCTAGCCAGGGCGATCTTTCATTCGCGCCTGCCCGTGATGTCGGCCGTGGGCCACGAAGTGGATGTCACGCTTGCCGACTTCGCCGCCGATGTTCGCGCGCCGACGCCCTCCGCCGCTGCCGAGCGCCTGGTGCCGGATCAGCACGCACTCAAACGGCAACTGAATGAGCAGCAGCAACGCTTGCGCAGATGCCTGGAGCAGCGCCTGCAGCGGGAAAGCCAGCGCCTGGATAACTTGCGGCTTCGCTTGCGCCATCCTGGCGAAGCGCTCGAGCGCCAGCGCCGCTACCTGGAAACCCTGGCCCTGCGTCTGGCCCGGGCGCACCATCAGCGCCTGGCCGAGCAGCGCCGTCATCTCGAGCAGCTCAATCGCCGGTTGGCCGGGCAGGATATGGCAAGGCGTCATCAGCAAGCCGGGGAGCGCTTGGCACAGGCCAGACGGCGCCTACAACACGCCATGGAGCAACAGCTGGCGCAGCACCAGCGCCGACTTCAAGGGTTGGGCAGGGAACTCAATGCGGTAAGTCCACTGGCGGTACTCGGCCGCGGTTACGCCATCGCTCAGGATGAGCAGGGCCAAGTGGTTCGTCGGGCCGCTGATACCCAGCCGGGGCAATTGCTGAAACTGCGGCTAGGCGACGGCAGGCTGAGTGTGGAAGTGAAACGACGCTTCAAGCGCTGATTTGGCCACAAGCTCTGATTCAGCCAACAAGCTCTGATTTAGCCAAATAGCCTGAATTTGGCCGAATAGCGTTTAATTCAGCCGAATAAAAAATAACGCCCGGTCCGTACAGGACCGGGCGTTGGCGCATCTAACAAACGGACAAGCCGAGCGTTTTACATGCCCGGCGTTCGATTCGTACCGGTACCTTGCGTGTTACCGGAAGGAGTATCCGAATCGGTCAAGCCGGTATTCCGGCTACCGGCACCTGTCGGTGTGCTCTTGCCTGTCGAGCTGGTGGAAGCGCCGGTGCCAGTCGTGCTGGTTCCCGGGGAGCTTTTGGCCGAGGTATTGTTATCCACGGGATTCTTTCCCGACGCGGCACTATTTTCATGATGCGACGTGCTGTCGCTACGAGAAGTGTCCTTTTGCTGAGACGAGTCCTGACCTTGAGAGGATTCCTTGGCCGACTCGGCTTTCTCGTGGATAGTCTCCTGGGCCTTGTCCATCTGCTCCTGGCCGGTTTGCGCCGCCTTTTGCAAGGCGCGATCGCGATACTCGCCCATGTACTCGTCTTCCTTGCGCGTGGAAGGAAATACACCACCCAGGGCGGCGCCCAACGCAAACCCGAGCGCCCCTACCACCAAGGGGTGTTCCTGGATGAAGTCGGACGATTGGCTGCCGGCTCGCCGGGCTCGATGCGACATGTCGTGCATGGCGGACTGGGTGCCATGCTGAAGATGTGACGTCTTGTCTCGCATGTTGCCTCCCATGTGCTGTGCTCTTTCGCCCATCTGCTGGGCCTTTTCCCTGGCCATACTGCCCATGTCTCGGGCCTTGTCACCCACATGCTGGGCCTTGTTCTTGGCGCCTTCCTTCATGCCTTTGGCGCTATCCTTCATTCCTTTCGCACTATCTTTCATGCCGCCGAGATGGCTACCGCCGCCTTGACTATGGCTATCCGAGGGGCCTGAAGCGCTGCCGTAAGGACGGGTCTCCGCCCCCAGCGCGCCGGCACCCGTTCCACCAGTGCCTTCATGGACGGGAATTCCCGGCAAGGTGTGGGTGTCAGGCGTCGAATAGTGTTCATTGGGATAGCGATTGCCCGACGGGTGGGCGGTGCCCTGCCGGTAGACGGCATCATTGCCCATGTACGGAGAGTCGTCATGACGATGCTGGCGCCCCTGATTCGGGTTGCGCTGCGACATGATCATCCAGCCCAGACCGGCGCTGGTCAGTAGGAACGGAACGGGGTTCTGCTTGATGGTATTGCTCAGGTTGGAAACGAACTCGTTGGCCCCGCCATGGCGCAGGTATTCGTAGGAGGTATTCAGCAGTTGCTGAGGAGAAAAACGCTCCTCAATTTCATGCAGGGTCGAATCGAGGCGTTCGCGTGAACGATCGATATCCTTCTCGATCTCTTCGGAACTGCGTTGTCCGTTGTGCTCGCTCATTTCAACTCCTCCTTGACGTTGTGCTTATGCTCCTTGGCGAACTCCTTGTCGGTCTGCAGGCTGTGCATGGTGCGGTTGGGCATCAGGTTCCGGGCCTGGATTTTCTTGATCCCCGACTGGAGCATGATGTAGCCGATGATGGCAACGACCACACCGACAATCACCGCGGAAAGCCAAGGAGTGGTATCCGGTGGAAGCACCTCATTGAGCAGGAAGACCGCCGCCGCCAGCAGAGTGAGAAAGCCGCCGAACAGTACCGCGCCGGCAATGGCGATGGCAGCGAGCCCCGACATGGCCTGGTGGGTCTTTTCCGACATTTCGGTCTTGGCGAGCTCGACCTCGTTACGCACCAGCGACGTCATCTCCTGGGTCAAGGTCGATAAAAGCGAACCGATCGACGAGCCTTGCGTCGAGGTATTGTTATCCGTATCCATTACTAGCCTCCCATATCCATTAGGACACTTGATTACACCGGAACCTGTACCGGCACGATTGCCTCGAGGAGCAGAGCTCCGCAAGGCCTGCCTTGAACAGCTACTTACATTCGTGGATCACTGGAGCCGGGAACGGTGACGCCAGGCCCTTGAGTAGTTCCGGTCGAGGAACCTTGCGAAGTGCCGCCTAGCGCAGGGCCACTATGTACAGTGCCAGGCTGCGAGCCTGAAGCGGATTGATGCTGGCTGGAACTACGCAGGAAACGCGATACCAGAAACCCCGCCGCAATCGCTCCGCCAATGAACAGGGCTGGTTCGCGACGGCTGTAACTCTGGGCGTCATTGCAGATACTCTGCAGATCCCTATTACGCAGGTTTTGCGTAAAACGATCGGTGGTATCGGCCAGCTTTCTGGCTTTCTCCGAGAAATAAGGCTGTTGCTGGTTGTCGAACTCATCCGCCATTTTCTGGAAGACGCTGCTAAACTTGCCTGCCTGCTCGGCGGCGTTATCGCGCTGCTGGCTGAAGAGATTCTCGGCTTGTTGATGGGCCGCCTCGCTCACTTCGTGCGCTGTTTCCCGGCCCTGCTGCTTGGCCTTGTCCGGGTTCAGTGAGCCGTTACCAGCCGAGCCGGTAGTCGCCTGAGACGTGGATGGCGAGCCTGGGTCAGTATGCTTTCCTTGATCGATCATCTGCCACTTCCTCCTTGTCTCACTGGTCATGAATCATTCGACAAGACGAATTTGATCGCTGGATCGGTTAACACCTGCAAACAGAGAGTCGTCCTGTCTCTCTTGCCATGCCGCCCGTTATCCAAGGCGGTTTCTTGAATATAGTGGTCCTCGGCACTCTGTCAACTCAGCCCGGAAGGCTCTTGATCAGCACTTTTGACTTGCGCGCGTGATTATAGGTATCGCGCTTGAGCGGCGGCAGTTCCGCCAGGCTCGCCGTGTGGAAACCATGCTCCACGAACCAGTGAGCCGTGTGGGTGGTAAGCACGAACAGAGCATTCACCCGCTGCTGTGCGGCGCGCCGTTCCAGAGCTTCCAGCAAGCGTTCGCCACGCTCGCCGCCGCGATAGCTCTGATGTACTGCGACACAGGCAAGCTCGGCAATGCCGCTATCGGCAAATACATGCAGCGCGGCACAGCCGATTACCATGCCATCGCGCTCGATGACCACGTAATCGTCGATCTCGTGTTCCAGGCGCTCCCGAGAACGCGCCACCAGCATGCCGCGACGCTCCAGCGGCTCGAGCAGTTCGAGCAGTCCCGCCACATCGCCCAGCTCCGCTGGGCGCAACTGCTCGTAGCGGTGCTGGGTGATCATGGTGCCCACGCCGTCGCGGGTGAACAGTTCCCCCAGCAGGGCGTCGTGGTTGTGCCAAGAGAGCAGATGCGTGCGCGCCACTCCCTGGCGAGCGGCAAGGCAAGCCGCCTGGAGATGCCGAGCCAGTTCGCTGCCGGCTTCGGCTTGCTCCACGCGGGGCTCGGCTTCCGCCGGTGTGAGCTGGCGCAGCAGCGTCCCGCTGGCATCGCGCAGGCCTTCGGACTCGCCCAGCAGGATCAGCTTGTCGGCATTCAAGGCCACCGCCGCCTGTTGGGCGACTTCCGCCGCATCCAGGTCGAAGACTTCACCGGTACTGGAGAATCCCAGCGGCGGCAGGACCACCAGCGATCCCTTGTCCAGCAGTCCTTCGATCGCCGCGCCACGAACCCGACGCACCTCACCGCTATGGTCGTAATCCACCCCATCCCGCACGCCCAACGGCTTGGCCATGACCAGGTTGCCGGACACCACCGTCAGCTCGACGCCATGCAGGGGCGTACTGGGCAGGCCCAGCGAAAGCCGCGCTTCCAGCCACAGGCGCTGGTGCGCCGCGACCTGCTCCACGTGGGCCATGACGAGACCATCCGCCACCCAGCGACCGTCATGGCGCGTTGGTGCCACGCCGGCCCGGGTCAACGCCTCATGTACCTGAGGGCGGATGCCGAACACCACGACCAGACGCACCCCGAGTGTGTGCAGCAAGGCCAGATCCTGAACCAACTGCTCGCCTCGGCCTGAAGCCATCGCCTCGCCTTCGACAAGTATCACGAAGGTTCGTCCACGATGGGCATTGATATATGGCGAGGCGTTACGGAACCAGTCAACGAAAGGGAAACGCGTATCCAAGGGCCGCTCTCCGGCAGCAAGTGGTAAAAGAATGCCTGTACTACACGTGAGCAACTTTATCAGACCCTGACGCCGTTTGAGTCCATCCTGTCGGCAAAAAATCGTGGCAGGTTTCAGCCCAAAAGATTTTAACAAAAGAAAAGCGGCATCACTTTCGTGATGCCGCGTAACTAACCGTTAAGTTGATGTCGGGTCTCGAGTCGTAACGCTTACCCGAACATGCCCTTGAACATGAAGAAGAACAGAATGGCCAGCCCCGCGCCAGCCGGCAGGGTTATCAGCCAGGACATGACGATAGTGCCGATGACGCGCAGGTTGAGCGCCGCCATGCCCCGTGCCAGGCCCACACCGAGTACCGCGCCCACCAGCGTATGGGTGGTGGAAATCGGCAGGCCGGTGCCCGAGGCCAGCACCACGGTAGTGGCGGCGGCCAGGGTCGCGGCAAAACCACGGCTTGGGGTCAATTCGGTAATGCCAGTACCCACGGTGGCAATCACCTTGTGACCGTAGGTAACCAGTCCCGCGACGATACCGCCGCCGCCGAGTACCAGTACCCACCAGGGCACCAAGGCGGCGCTGTCGATCACTCCTTCACTGCGCACCACGCTGATGACGGCGGCCAGCGGCCCCACCGCATTCGCCACATCGTTGGAGCCGTGGGCGAATGCCATGGCGCAGGCGGTAAAGATCATCAGCACGCCGAACACGCGTTCGACATTGGCGTAGCCAAAGTGGTCCTCGGCATCCCTGACGTACTTGACCCGTCGCTCCATCACCATGCCGAGCCCCATGATAGCCAACCCGAGCACGATGGAAAGCAGCAAGCTCTGGCCGAAGGAGAGATCCAGCCCGATGTGCTTGAGGCCCTTGGTCAAGGTGACCATGGCGACAATGAAACCGACCAGGAAGACATAGCCCGGCACGTAACGCTTGGCCGCGGCGAAAGGATCACGGCTCTCGAAGATCAGGTGGTGAACCGACTTGAACAGGACAAAACCGATGGTACCGGCCAGCAGCGGCGAGACCACCCAGCTGGAAGCGATCTGCCCCACCTTGGGCCAGGCTACCGCCTCCATTCCCAGGCCTACCGCGCCGAACCCGACAATGGCCCCGACGATAGAGTGGGTCGTGGAGACCGGCCAGCCCTTGGCCGAGGCGATCAACAGCCAAATTGCCGCCGCCAGCAGCGCTGAAAGCATGCCGTAGACCAGCATTTCAGGGCGTTGCGCCAACAGCACCGGATCGATGATGCCGCCCCTGATGGTGGCGGTGACCTCGCCCCCGGCCAGCCAGGCGCCTAGAAATTCGAACACCACCGCGATGATGATCGCCTGCTTGATGGTGATCGCCTTCGACCCCACCGAGGTTCCCATGGCGTTGGCAACATCGTTGGCACCCACGCCCCAGGCCATGAAAAAGCCGAATAGACAGGCCAGGATAATGAAGATTTCACTGTGCTGAGCAATGATCAACATGCCGCCCCCTTAGCGTGCTGTCAGAATCTGTAAACGGCTACCCACGCGCTCAGCGCGGTCGGACAACTCACCGACCCAGTCGATAATCTTGTAAAGAAAGATCACATCGACCGGCGGTAGCTCGCTTTCCAGATCGAACAGCTGGCGGCGAATCGCCACTTGCTGACCATCCGCTTTATGTTCCAGGGTATGCAGCTCGCGGATCATGTTCTGCATGACATCCGAGACATTGCGCCCGAAGCCGGACTCCAGCAGATCCTTGAGCTCCTCGAGTGCCTGGCGGGCCTGGGCCACGCACGCCACCGAGGTGATCATGTAGTCGCGCATCGGCTCGGCCAGTGCATCCGGCACCCGCATCTTGCGGCCCAGCATGATGCCGGTAATGTCGCGCACCTTATTGGCGATCTTGTCCTGCACGCTGATCAGGTCGAGAAGATCCGAACGAGACACCGGCAGGAACATGGTGCTGGGCAGGTTCAATCGCAGGTCCGTCTTCAATTCATCGGCTTCATGTTCCAGCCGGGTGACGTTTTCGCGGTATTCCGAGGCTTTCTGCCAATCGCCTTGCAGGGACGCTTCGAAAAACGGCAGGAGTTGATCTGCGCACTCGTTGGCCTTGACGATATGGGCCAACAACGGCTGGAATGGCGAACGGCCGAACATCGCGGAAAAGGGGTTTGTGTTAACCATAGAGCCTTTAAGCCTGTTTTCGGGGAGCCTGGAAATGGCGGCGCCAGTATAAAGACTGCCCTCGACGCCGTCATGAAAAGTTCATAATGTCATGAAAAATTCATCTATTTGTCACACAAGCGAGGTGGCGCTGCAATGAGCCAAGAGATAGAGCTTAAACTTGCCCTGACGCCGGAAGGGCCGGAAGCCCTGAGCCGCCACCCGCTACTGGCCAGCCTAGACAAACAAACGCAGCTTGTAAGCAATACCTATTACGACACTCCATCTGCCGACCTGGAAAAAGCTCGCGTTGCTCTGCGTGTGCGCCAGGTAGCAGGCCGTTACTTGCAGACGTTGAAAACCGCAGGCCATGGCGGCGGCGGGCTATCCCAGCGGGGGGAATGGGAATGGGAAGTGCCGGGCCCGCAACTGGACCTGACACGGCTGGCCACCCTGCCGTCCATGCAAGCGCTTACGGAACTCGACCTCACCTCGTTGCAACCACGCCTGGCAACCGACTTCACCCGGCGCCGCTGGGAGGTACGTCATGGACAAGGCCGCGCAAGCCTTGTCGAAGTGGTCGTGGACGAAGGTGAGATCCGCGCTGGTAGTGATAGCGTTCCCATTCGCGAGGCGGAACTCGAACTCAAGCTCGGCACCGCGGAGGATCTATGGTCACTGGCTTTCGCCCTGGCCGAACGCGTCGCACTACGCCCGAGCGACAGCAGCAAGGCCGCCCGGGGCAATCTGCTGTTACGCCAGGAGTGGCCGCTGCCCGAGGCCAGCCGGCCGGAGGAGCTCTTTCATCGCGCCTGCCTGGCGCTGGACGGCTACCAGGACACTTCCCGAACAGAATTGCTGACCCAGGCAACCCAGGCATTTTTGCAATTGGCGCAACACCCAGGGCTGCCCGTTGAGCAACAGCGGCAAGCCAATATCCTGATCGAATCGCTGCATCACGATCCGCATTTGCCGCCGGCATTCGGCCAGGCGGCGTTGAGGCTCGCCCATTATCTGAGCATTGAAACCGAGCTAGGCTGAGCAGAGGCCAGCATCGTTCAGTACCCTCAAGCAGGATCACTCATTCACCTCAAGCCAAGGAAGTCGCATGAGTCTGGCATTCAAACCCGCCGGGGAAGGATTACGTACCCGGATATTCCATATTATCTTCGAATCCCATACGCCGGCCTCGAAAGGCTTCGATATCGCCTTGATCATCGCCATCCTGATCAGTGTGGTAGTGATCCTGCTGGACAGCGTGGCGGCCTACCACGCTCGCTACGGCGAGCTG
The DNA here is from genome assembly GCF_039691755.1 of Halomonas sp. Bachu 37. Classification (NCBI taxonomy): domain Bacteria; kingdom Pseudomonadati; phylum Pseudomonadota; class Gammaproteobacteria; order Oceanospirillales; family Halomonadaceae; genus Halomonas; species Halomonas kashgarensis. The sequence continues at coordinate 1,973,311 of NZ_CP137552.1, forward strand.
TTCTCGCTGGTGGAGTGGTGTATTACCGTGCTGTTCACGATTGAACTGGCGCTGCGCCTTTACTGCCTGGAGCGACCCTGGCTCTACCTGAAGAGCTTTTATGGGGTGATCGATCTGCTCGCCGTACTCCCCGCCTGGCTGGTGCTGCTGGTACCCGGCGCCCATAGCCTGGTATTGATTCGCCTGCTGCGGGTATTGCGCATCTTTCGTATTCTGCGCTTGATGGAGTTCGTCGGCGAGGGGCAGCTGCTCCTTGACGCCTTGAGGCGCAGTACACGTCAGATCCTGCTGTTTTTCTCGTCCATCCTGGTTCTGGTAACGCTTTTCGCGGCACTGATGTACTTGATCGAGTCACCGGAAACCGGTTTCACCAGCATCCCTCAATCAATCTACTGGGCTATCGTCAGCATGACCACTGTGGGCTATGGCGATATCGTGCCGGTAACCCCGTTGGGTAAGGCGATTACCGTAGTGTTGATGCTGACGGGCTATTCGATCATCGCAGTCCCGACGGGGGTATTCTCGGCCCAGGTGATTCGCTCGTTGCGCGAAGAGCGCTACTCCGACGAAGCGTGCCCCGGCTGCGGGTACGATCGTCATGAGAAACGCGCCCGCTACTGCCTTCGCTGCGGCACCTGGTTGGATGAAGACAGCGAGGACCCGCGCAAACAGGCAACCTCCGACGACCAATAAGGATCGACCAGCAGGGCGATACCCGCACCACGTGCTATTGGCGCCAGAACATCGGCGTCAACAGGACTAACACGGTGAGGATTTCCAGCCGCCCCATCAGCATGCCGAGACACAGCAGCCACTTGGCGGCATCGGGCAAGGTAGCGAAATTGCCCGAAGGGCCGATGATGTTGCCGAGCCCGGGGCCGACGTTGGCGACCGCTGTAGCGGCTCCGGAAAGCGCGGTAGTAATATCCAGCCCCATCACGGCCAGGCCTAGCGCCAGCCCCGCGACGGTCAGAAAAAAGAAGAACGAGAAAGCCACCACGCCTCGGGAGACTTCATCGGTAAGGGGATGGCCATTGTAGCGGGACGAGAAGACCCCATTGGAATGCACTAGAAAGCGAAGCTGATTGCGCAGCATGATCGCCGCCACCTGGAAACGAAATATCTTCATGCCGCCGCTGGTGGAGCCGCTGCAGCCACCGACAAACGTCAGGTAGAAGAAAGCGACACCGGCTAGTGGTCCCCAGAGCGTGTAGTCATCCGATGCATAACCGGTGGTGGTCACCACCGAGATGACATTGAAGGCCACATGGGTCAGCGCCTCGAAGGGTGGCGTCCCGTACCACATTCGCCAACCGGTCAGCGCCAGAATTACCACCAATAGCAGTAACAGCAATCCTTGCACTTGCTGGTCCTTGACCAGCGATCCCGGTGAGCCGCGCAGAAAGCGGATGTAAAGCACGAACGGCAAGGCCCCGCAGAGCATGAAAAAGCTACCCATCCACATGAGAGCGGGCTGTTCGGCATACATGCCGAAAGAGGCATCGGTATTGGCGAACCCACCGGTGGCAAGCGAGGTCATGGCATGGACGATGGCATCCAGCAGGGTCATGCCGCCTAGCCAGTAGGACAGCATGGCCAGAAAGGTGAGCCCACAGTAGATACTCAAAGTAGCCTTGGCGATACCACCGGTGCGAGGCATCACCTTATCCGACCAATCGGAGGATTCGGTATGGAAAAGACGCATCCCGCCGACCTTGAGAAACGGCAGGATGGCAATGCCCATCACGATGATGCCGATCCCTCCCAGCCACTGCATGATACCTCTCCACAGCTTGAGGCCGTCGGAGAGAAAATCGATTCCCACCAGTACGGTAGAGCCCGTGGTGGTAATCGCCGAGACGGATTCGAACACGGCATTGGTGAAGGAGAGTTGCGGCGCCCCGAGAACCAACGGCAAGCTGGCGAAGCCACTGATGGTGACCCAGCTGGTGGTCGTGAGCATGAACATCTGCCATGGCTTGAGTTCGATCGAGACCCGCCATGTCGCTCCCCAGCTGAGAGCGACCGCTGCCAGTACAATCAGGATCGAGACGCCGAACGCCAAGGCATCGGAATCCTGCTCGATCAAGAGCAGAATCCATGGTAGGGCCATGAACAAGGCAAGTACCATCCACAGTACCGCCATCACCTTGAAGATCGGCGCCCACTTCCCCCATTGACGGGTGATTGGCTGGTAAAACCGCCCCGCGGACAGCATGGTCCTCTGCCGCTTCGATACTAAATTTGTGCGTCTATTCACCGTGGGTTTTCCGTATAAAGCCTACCAGCGCTTGAAAGTTTTCATAGCCACCTTGCGGCCCAACCCAAAAGACCTCGCTATTCCGCAAGGTCTCCTGGCACCACCTGACACAACGACAAGCGTCAGGTCATCAACTTTGAAAGGGCGTAATATCCCCGCGCCCTTCGCGCAGGATCGTGGGCGGCAGTTCGCGCAGGTCGATCACGCTGGTGGGGTCGAGATGGCAGGCGCCACCGTCGATGATGGCATCCAGGTGGGCACCATAGCGCTCGCGGATCTCTTCCGCGTCGGTCATGGGCAACTCCTCCCCTACCGGAATCAGGGTGACGCTCATCAGCGGTTCTCCTAGGGCGTCCAGTAGCGCATGGGTGATGCGATGATTCGGTACCCGCACGCCGATGGAACGGCGTTTGGGGTGCAGCAGCAAACGCGGCACCTCGGTGGTGGCGGTGAGGATATAGGTGTACGGCCCCGGCGTGTGCGCCTTGAGCAGCCGGAAGACGGCGTTATCGACCTTGGCGTAGGTACCGATCTCGGAAAGGTCGGAGCACACCAAGGTGAAATTGTGCTTGTCGTCCAGCGAGCGCAGCCACTTGATCTTCTCGATGGCCTTCTTGTCGCCCAGATGACACCCCAGCGCGTAACCGGAGTCGGTCGGGTACGCCACAACACCGCCCTGGCGAATGATCTCGATAGCCTGGTCGATCAATCGTTTCTGCGGATTTTCCGGATGAATCTGAAAGAATTGGCTCATAAGCTTGCTCCTGCTGCCGGGATTAACATGCGTGACTACATGATGGCACGACTTGGCCCAACGTGACGTACCCGAGTCTATTCGCCTTCTACCTAGAGGCTCAACGGGCCGGGAGGCGCTGCATCCAGGTGTTGCAACCGGGGGTGTCGCCATATGGGCAGGGTCTGGGTGCGGGGCAGCGGGCTCATGCTGCCCGGTGCCAGGTGGCCGCCGGGGAAGTGGAAATCGCTGCCCATGGAGGCGTATAGCTCACGCTCGCCCAGTTGCCGGGCCAAGTCGCGGGTGGCGTCGGGGTTCTGATAACCGCTGACCAGCTCCACCGCCTGTCCCCCCGCTTCGCGAAAACCATCCATCAACAAGCCGCGCTTGCGCCGGGTCAAGCCGTGGCGCATGGGATGGGCGAGTACCGCCACCCCGCCGGACTCGACGATCCACTCCACCGCCTGGCCGATTTCCGGCCAGTGCGCCTTCACGTCGCCGCGCTTGCCGCTGCCCAGATAGCGCTTGAAGGCCGTGGCCAGGTCCGCCACCATTCCCGCCGCCACCATGGCCTTGGCGAAATCGGGTCGCCCCAGCGGGCGTTCACTGCCGGCCTGTTCACGCGCCTTGGCCAGGGCGTTTTCCAGCCCCAGCTTCTCCAGCCGCTCGGCGATAACCTCGCCACGGGCTATCCGCGACTTGCGCTGTTGTTGCAGGCCCTCCACCAGCGGCCCCCGCAGCCCGCCGGGCATCAGCGCTACCACATGGATATTGATGCCCTGCCAGCGTGTGGACAGTTCACTGGCCGGCACCAGGGTAATACCTGCCTGGCGCGCCGCCTCCCCGGCTTCCGCCACGCCGTCCATGGTGTCGTGATCGGAGAGCGCCATGTAGCGAAGCCCGCGCTCGGCGCACAGGTTGACCAGCTCGGTAGGCGTCAAGGCACCATCCGAGGCGGTGGAGTGCATGTGGAGGTCGATCGCGTAGCGCTGCTCGGCGGTGAACTCAAGAGGAAGTCGAGGCATTGGCATGACGCCGTCTGGCAAGTTTGTCAAAATGGTAACGCCATAAGAAAACGTAACTTGGAATGTCATTAACGACGCGCACTCAATGGTGCGCGCTTGTGCCGACTCGGTCAATCACGCGCTACGTGCCGGTCCGCCCCATGACGGGCCGTCCCAATACGGGCCGTCCCAATACGGGCCGTCCTCAACAGGAGTTATCCCCATGCTGTATGCCATTATCAGTGAAGATGTTCCCAACAGCCTCGAGCGCCGGCTTGCCGCGCGGCCCGATCACCTGGCGCGCGTAGAGACCCTGCGCGATGAAGGCCGCCTGGTACTGGCCGGTCCCCACCCCGCCATCGATGCCGAGAATCCCGGCGAGGCAGGCTTCACCGGCAGCCTCGTGGTTGCCGAGTTCGAAAGCCTCGAAGACGCCCAGGCCTGGGCCGATGCCGACCCTTACATCATCGCCGGTGTCTACGACAAGGTTAGCGTCAAGCCATTCAAGAAAGTCATGCCGTGAGCGGTTTTCCACATCAGGTATCTAATCTTTTTCACAGAGGCTGTGGAAAACTCTGTTGAAACCCAGCGGACGGTCGTCGCTAACCCAGAGATAGCGGCGCCATTCTCGAATTGATCATTTTTTAACCTGCGTGGTTCTGCGTGTGACCCAACGCTTCCCCCCCTTGCCCGAGCTGACCCGGATGACGCCGGCGCCCCTGGACTGGCAGGATGGTGCGCCCCACTCTCGTGACTTCGATGACGTCTACTTCTCGCGCCAAGATGGGCGCGCCGAAACCGAGCATGTATTCCTGCAAGCCAACAATCTACCCGAGCGTTTCGCCCGCTGGCGGGAAGCTCGCCCGTTCGTGATCGGCGAGACCGGCTTCGGCACCGGGTTGAACATGCTCTGCGCCTGGGCCTGCTTCGATGCTCATGCGCTGGCTGGCGCCCGCCTGCATCTGGTCTCCACCGAGAAATTTCCGCTATCTCGGGCTGATCTATCTCGCGCCCTGACCGCCTGGCCGTCGCTTGCCGCTTACGCCGAGGTCATGGTCGAGCAGTGGCCGGAGCCGGTGGCGGGCGTCCACCGCTTGATGTTGAGCGACAGAGTCACCCTGGATCTGCATTTCGGCGATACCACCGAGTCGTTGCAACTGCTGGACGGCCGCGTCGACGCCTGGTTTCTGGATGGATTCGCCCCGGCCAAGAACCCGCAGATGTGGCAACCGGAACTGTTCCAGGCCATGGCCGAGCGCTCCCGGCCGGGAGCGACCTTCGCCACGTTCACCTGCGCGGGAATCGTCAAGCGCGGATTGAAGGCGGCCGGCTTCACCTGGCGCAAGGTGTCGGGGTTCGGCCGCAAGCGTGAAATGCTCGCGGGAGAGATCGCCACACCACCCAGCGACAAGCGGCGCCAGTCGACGCCCTGGTTCATGCCCCCCGCACCCAGTAACGCCCATCACGTGGCGGTGGTAGGTGCGGGGATTGCCGGCGCCAGCGTCGCCCAGGCGCTGGCACGTCGCGGTATTGAGGTAACGCTGATCGACCGGCAGGGTCCGGGAGCGGGAGGCTCGGGCAATCGCCAGGGTGCGCTCTATGTAAAGCTCGCCGCCGAGAGCAACGCCCAGAGCCGGGTCTACCTGAGCGGCTTGATGCACAGCCGCCGTTGGTTGGCGCGGCTCGATCCGCAGCAGTCGTTATGGCGGGAGTGCGGGGTGGTGCAACTCGCCCTGACGGAAAAGGAAGCCAATCGACAGGCGCGCTTCAGTGCCAGTCACGACCTGCCGCCCAACGTGGTCGAAGCGGTAGACGCCGACCAGGCCACCCAGCGTATCGGTTATTCCGTAGAGGCCCGGCTAGGGCTGGACTATCCCCAGGCGGGCTGGGTCAGGCCCCAGGCCGTGTGCGAGCGGCTGGCATCGCTGCCCGGCATTACCTTCCGCCAGGCTACGCTGGAACGCCTGGAGGCGCAGCCTGGCTCGTGGCGCTTGCACTTTGCCAACGGCGATTCGCTGCAGGCCGACCAGGTCGTGCTGGCCACCGCCGCGGCCAGCCGTCAATTTGACCAGACTCGGCGGCTTCCGCTGCAGTCGGTACGGGGCCAGGTCAGCCAATTGCCCCTGACGCCGGCCCAGCACCAGGCGCTCGCCCCCATGAACCGTGTGGTGTGCGCCGGCGGTTACGTGTCCCCGCCTCTCGACGGCGTACTGACGTTCGGCGCCAGCTTCGTTCCCAACGAGGCGGACTGCTCCCTGCGCGAGGCCGAGCATGCCGGCAATATCGAGGAGTTGCGTCGTACGCTACCGGCGCTGGTAGCAAACCTGGAGGCGACGGGCGTGGCACTCGACCCTACCCGCTTGCAGGGTCGCGCGGCGGTACGCGCCGCCAGCCCCGACAAAAGTCCCTACGCCGGGCCGGTACCCGACGCCGAGGCGTGGCTTGAGGACTATGCCGCCCTGCAGAAGGATGCCACGCGCGTTCCCGAGATTCCCGGCAGGCATCATGGCGGCTTGTGGATAAGCGCCGCCCACGGCTCGCGGGGGCTGGCTAGCGCGCCGTTATGCGCCGAGCTGATCGCCTCGCGACTATGCGACGAACCCATGCCCTTGTGGGCGCCGCTGGTGGATCACCTGCATCCCGGGCGGCGCCTGATCAGTGACTTGATTCGACGACGGGAATAAGAAACCCGGGGGCGGGGCGACCGAGATAATAGCCCTGCCCATAATCGATCCCCAGCTCGCTGACCGCCGCGAGCACCTCGGCATCTTCGATGAATTCAGCAATGGTTGCCACGCCCAGGCTCTTGGCCAGCGTGACGATACTCTTGACGAAGGCCAGGTACTTGTCATCCTGCAACATGTTGCGGATGAACTCCCCTTCGATCTTGATCACGTCGATAGGGAACTGCTTGAGATAATGGAACGAGGAGTAACCCGAGCCAAAATCGTCGATGGCGAAGCTGAACCCCTGCATCTTGAGATCCAGCACGAACTTTTCCAGCAGCTTGAGATTGCTTACCGTCTCCCGCTCGGTCAGCTCGAAGACGATTCGCTGGGGGTCGATATGATAGTCCACCGCCAGTTGATGGATACGACCGATGAACTCGCCGATGATCAACGACCGCGGCGACAGATTGATGAATAGCATGCCTTCATAGCCTTGCCGATGAACCTGCTCGAAGGCCTTTTCGATCAGCAGGTAGTCCATGCGATGGATCACCCCGATGCTTTCGGCGATATCGATGAACTCTCCGGCGGGCACGATACGTCCCTCCATCTCGATACGCATCAGCAGTTCGTGTACCTGGATTTCGCCACTGTTGACGTCGACGATGGGTTGGAAGTACGGCACGATGCGCTCCTCCTCGAGGGCATTGAGCACCATCTGATTCTTTTCCCCCACCTTGCGGTAGATAGCCGCCACTTCATCCTCTTCGGGCAACGCCAGGCAGTTCTTGCCCATGCGTTTGGCCTTGTACATCATGTTGTCGGCCAGCAGGAAAAGGTCCTTGGGATCTTCGGCATGCTGCGGATATACCGCGATTCCCACCGAGGTCGTGGCGCGCACCGGCGAGCCATCCGGGGCCACCAGCACCATTTCGGTCAATTGCTGACAGATACGCTGCGCCGCCGAGTAGGCCTGGGACTCGCCGGTGTCGGGCAGGATCACGGTGAACTCGTCGCCACCGTAACGCGACAGGAAATCCCCCGGACGCACGGCATCATGCAATACCTTGCTGAACGCCTGCAGGAACTGGTCGCCAAAGGCGTGGCCATGGCGGTCGTTGACCAGCTTGAAGTTGTCCATGTCCAGCATCAGCAGGCTGAACGACTCCTTGTGGCGCTTGGCCCGGCCCACCTCGTAATGCAGCAGATCCTTGAATACCCGCTGGTTATGCAGCGAGGTCAAGGGGTCGCGTGTGGCGTAGTACTCGAGGTCCTGGGTGTACTTGTAGATCGCTTTAACCGAGCCGACCAGGTTCAGCAGGGTCGAGAGGATGCCGTCGATAACGATATGACGGATGGGGTCGCGAGCAATTTCCGATTGCACGCCGATGCCCACCACGCCGCCGATACGCGGCGCATCGAGCAGCAACGACTTGGTCTGCAGCTCGAGGTCCTCGGGCGTGATGGTGGCTTCCGTGGAGGTCTGGTCTGCATTCAGCGTGACACTGTGATGGATGATGCGAACGACCGCGATGTCCTGCTGAAAATGCGGCTTCTGTTCCAGCTGGCGCGTGACGATTCGCTCGAATATCTTGCGATCCTGGGTGGTGGGCTCGTGATACCAGAACACCTCAAGTTCGTAGCCTTCGTCTTCTACCTGAAAAATGGTGAGCAAGGTGTGGGCTTCGATGATGGTGTTGATATCCACCAACAAGTCCTTGATGAACTCACGCCAGTCCCGCACTACATCGGAGGTAATGATGAACTTGCTCAGCAGACGTATCTCGAACTCGAGGATATCCTTGTCCACCGCCACGTCCTTCAGCCGCTGGGAAAGGCCGTTGATATCGTGAAAGGCGGCGTTGAGCTCCTGGAAGTGCAAGTCGACATCGCTGATGTCCAGAGTACGGAAATCCTTGACCGTGTTGACCGAACTCAAGCGCAGACGAAACTGCTCCAGGGCGCGCCGCACTCGGCCGGCCGCCAGCGAGGACACCGCCGCAGCCACCAGCAATACCAGTAGCGAAGCCACCAGAAACAGCGCCACATAGCCTTTTCGCGCTTCCAGGGTGACCGGGCTCAGGTCATGGCGAATATCGATGACCCCCAGCACGTCCCCCACCGCGGCATTGGTATGGCAGCTCAAACACTCCAGACGCGCCACCATGGGATAGGTTCGCCGGGTCAGGTTACCCTGGTGCTCGAGCTGCTGGACACCCCGGGCGAACGACTGTCGGATATCCGCATCCGCCCGGGGTTGCTCGATGGTGCCGTACTGCTCGGCGACCAGGTCGCCGCGATAGATGTCGATCTCGAAGGGAGAGTTGGCGTGGGCGGCTTTCGTGGCGTCGATGAACCGCTCCAGGTCACTACGCGTCCAGCCCTGGCGCATGACCTGGAACATCGAGTTAAAGGTCTGCTCGGCCAGATTTTCCGAGGTCTGCGCCGCCTGGCGTCGCATGATGTCTTCGTAAAGCAGGGAGGCTGCCAGGGTCACGCCGAGAAAGACCGCCAGGGAGACGGCCAGTATCATGCAGAAGACGAACCCTCGTAATGAGGCCAGGGGAGCCGCAAGTCGTCGCAACCATGTATTCATGAACACACATACCACCAAGCCAAGCTAGGGAAAGGTACGTACATTCATCGCACCCCGCAAAGCGGCTCAGGGTAAGCGTTTGTTTTAGCGGGTTAAAGCCTATCTTGGTCGTATAAGGAGCAAAAGCATCCCGCTCCTTGATACAGGTCAATAAGAGTTGCCCTCTTCCTTATCGTCGGCGAGATCCCGGCCGAACGAACGCCATTGGGCCAGGGTCATGACTTCGGTCATTTCCAGCTCCAGATCGTGGGCGATGATCAGCTCGTTGCGCTCCAGCTGCCGCTTGAGTTCGGCCACCCAGCCGCGCATCCCTTCGCCGGTATCGGTCGTGTCGTAACCTTGGCGGGTCACGAAAGCTTCCAGCAGCGCGTCCAGCGTCTCAGGCGGCAGCATCCGCGCCGGAACTTCGATGAAACGACTCATGGGGTCTCCTCTCGTGCGGCTCGTTCCCATTTTGCCAGGCGTTCGAGGAAAGCGGACTCATCGATTACCTCCACGCCCATCTGCTCGGCCTTGGCCAGCTTACTGCCGGCGGCCTCGCCCGCCACCAGGCAGGCGGTCTTCCTGGATACGCTGCCTGACACCTTGGCGCCCAAGGCCTGCAGGCGAGCCTTGCCTTCATCGCGGGTCATGCTTTCCAGGGTACCCGTCAACACCCAGGTCTGCCCTTCGAGCAGCTGCACCGCGCGGGTCACTTCAGCTTCATCCCAGGTGAGACCGGCCGCCTTCAAGGCGGCGATGGTCTCCCGGTTGTGCGGCTGGCTGAAGAAGGTATGCACATGGGTGGCGACAATGGGTCCGACATCCTCGACGCTCTCGAGTGCAGCGACCGAGGCCTGGAGCAGCGCGTCGAGCGTGCCGAAATGCCTGGCGAGATTGGCCGCCGTGGCCTCGCCCACTTCCCGAATACCCAGCGCATAGATGAATCGAGAAAGGGTCGTCTGCCGCGAGCGGGCCAAGGCGTCGATCAGCTTGGTGGAGGACCTCACTCCCATACGTGGCAACTCGGCCAGTTGCGCTGCCTCGAGATAGAACAGGTCAGCCGGGGTCTTCACCCAGTCCCGCTCCACCAGCTGGTCGATGAGTTTCTCTCCCAGCCCATCGATATCCAGCGCCCGGCGACTGGCGAAATGCTTGAGCGCCTCCTTGCGCTGGGCGGGGCAATAGAGTCCTCCCGAGCAGCGCGCCACTGCTTCGTTCTCCAGCCGCTCCACCTCGGCATCGCATACCGGGCAGCGCACGGGAAACTCGATCTTTCGGGCATCTGGCGGCCGTTGTGTGGTGTCCACGCGGACGACCTGAGGTATGACATCCCCCGCCCGACGGATGGCGACCGTATCGCCTATCATCACTCCCAGGCGCTCGATCTCGTCAGCGTTATGCAGCGTTGCATTGGAGACCGTGACCCCGGCTACCGACACCGGCTCCAGGCGCGCCACCGGAGTGATAGCGCCTGTACGCCCTACCTGGAACTCGACATCATTGACCCGTGTCGTTTCCTCCTGGGCGGGAAACTTGAACGCAATCGCCCAGCGCGGGGCGCGAGCCACGAAACCCAGCTCGCGCTGCAAGCGCAGGTCATCGACCTTGATGACCACGCCATCGATGTCATAGCCCAACTGATCGCGTGTTTCACCCAGGCGGCGGCAGTAGTCGATGATACCCTGGGGGCCCTTCACCACGGCGAGCTCGGTGCTGCTGCGAAACCCCAACTCCTTGAGACGGCGCATCAGCGCGCTATGGGAATCATCGCCCATGTCGGGTTGCAGCCGAACCAGTTGATAGGCGTGGAAATCCAGGGGACGGCGAGCCGTTACCCGAGGATCTAGCTGGCGCAGGCTGCCGGCCGCGGCGTTACGCGGGTTGGCAAAGACCTTGTCTCCATTCTCCCTGGCCTGCTGGTTCAGCGCCTCGAAACCGGCATGGCTCATGATCGCCTCGCCGCGGACTTCGAGAAGCTCGGGAACGTGGCGAGCACGCAATTTGAGCGGTATGGAACGTAACGTACGCAAGTTGGAGGTAATGCCCTCGCCGGTGCGCCCATCGCCTCGGGTGGCCCCCGTCACCAGCACGCCCTGTTCGTAGACCAACGAGACCGCAGCACCGTCCAGCTTGGGCTCGCATGCGAACGTCAACTCGTCTACCTGGGTTTCAAGGCGCTCCGCGACACGCTGAGCGAATGCCTGAATATCCTGTTCGCTGAAGGCGTTGTCCAGCGACAGCATGGGAACGGCGTGTTCGATGGCGGGAAAGCTGGATTCCGGTGCCGCCCCCACCCGCTGGGTGGGCGAATCCTCGGTCACCAGGGAGGGGTAAGCCGCCTCGAGTTCCTGCAGGCGCTTGAGCTTACGGTCGTAAGCTATATCGGTAAGCTGTGGATCATCCAGAATATAGTACTGGTAATTGGCTTCATCGAGTTCAGCACGTAGCTGTGCCACTTCATCGAGTGTCTTGGGATCGGGCTGGCTCATCGGTAATCCACATCGAACGAATAAAAAGAGTGATTGACGCGTGCTGCAAACAACGACACCCGCCAGCCGTGAAGCTGACGGGTGTCGGAAGCAAACCGCGAATCAATGGGCGTGAAGTTGTCGGCTCAAACGATGACGGCGTTCGAACTCATGCACTCGCTGGCGAGCGAATTCGATGGTCTGTGCGGTCATGACGCTATGGTTCTCATCCTTCAATTCGCCGCCCATATGACGTACCACTACCATGGCGGTTTCTACCATTGCCTCGAACGCAGCACTGCTATCCAGGGCGCCGGGTAGCGGCATCAGCAGGGTGATACCGGGAGTGGTAAAGTCCTCTTCGACATCGAGTGCGAACGTACCGGGCTTGATCACGTTCAGCATGGAAAATTGCAGCTCGCTGGTGGGGCTTTCGGTCTCGAACCGGTGGAACACTCCCATGTCGCTGCTGTAGCGCAAACCGCAAGCCATCATCAATTCCAGCAGCTTGGCGCCGGGGAAACCATCCGGATCGCGTGATATCACGCTGATCACGACGACTTCTTCGGCATGAGTCAGTGTATCCCGGGCATGGTTGCCATCCACGTCATTGCGCAGCGCCTTTTCCATGGTGGGATGGGTCGGCAGGCGCTCCTCGCGCCAACCATCCGCTGCCGAGCGGGCGTTGTGGTCATCGTCGGCTCGCTGAAGCTCCTGCTCGTAAGCGTACTGCTCCCGAGCTGCCGCTTCTTCCCGCTGGGCCTGCTCTTGCTGTCGAGCAGCCTCTTGTGCCTGGCGCGCCCGCTCCGCCTGAGCAGCCTCCTCGGCGTCACGACGCTTCTGAGCTTCGAGTGCCTTGCGCTCGGCTTTGAGCTTGGCCGCCTCCTGTGCGCGCCGAGCCTTTTCTTCCTTGCGCAGACGACGCGCCTGGCGATGCTCCAACATGCGCTTTTTGAGCGAGTGGCCCATTCCTTCGAAATCCACTAGCCGATACTGCTCGTCGTCATACTCGTCATTTTGCAGCTCATCGTCTTCCAGTGCGGAGAGAGGAGCAGCCGACTCTTGCGGCTGTGTCGACTGGTCCGGTGCCGCCCCGGCAGCGGGCTGGTTACCTACGGTATTACTGCGCAATTGCCGACGCGGCCTTGAAGCGTTCGCCTCACTCGCCTGGCTCTCGCTCTTAGGCGCGAGGGTCGGAGAATCGTCATCCGCCATATCGGCGGCCATCGTGGGTTCTTGCTCATCCAGTGCGGAGATACGCGGCTCCTGTCGGATATCGCCGACCCGCTCCTCGGCTTGGGCTTCGATGCTATCGATACCGCTCTTACCGTTATTTTTGCTTCTGCTACGGACCCTGTCACGTTCGGTGTCGGCATTGCCTTCACTTACTGAATGGAATGCAGTCATGGTGGCATCCGTTTCAGCGACCTCGCGTTCGACGCGGGGCTCGTCCTTTTCGCTGGCTGGCGCGGCAGGAGAAGAAGCAGTAGTCGCAGAGGTCGGTGAAGTAACGCTAGCAGGAGCTGGGGAGGGTCGTTCCGGCGACACGGGGCGAGACGCCATGGATGGAGTGGTCGCTTGCGGCGTCTCTTCCGTCGTACCTGCTGGCTTGTTGCCGGGGGAGATGTGTCCGGTTTCATGGCCGCCAAACGAATGCCGGAATTCCGAGAGCACCTTGGACGGCCCCGGATGCTCCTGGCGTTTGAGCTTGGGTTTCTCTTTCACTCCCGAGTAGTCCGCCGGGCGCAAGACTCTTGCCCCGCCGTTGGGGAGCTCCCACTCGATTTCCGCCTCGCGGGCGGCTGCTTCCGGATCCTGCTCCGACTCCCTTGAACTGGTATCCACCTGGTCCAGGCGGGGCACTCGACGCTGACGCTGCAAGCGACGCACACCGTCAACGACGATGAGCGTCACCAGCGCCAGTCCCAGAATAATAAGCCACTCTCTCAATTCCATGTTGAAAGTTCCATGGGTCGTCTTGCCTGTTGCTAAGGCGCCATGCCTAATAATGGGTACTGCCAGCAAGCATAGCGCGATTGCTACGAAAAGGGCCACATTTTGCCGATTTCCATGCTCCGGCACACTTGTTTTACCGAATTTACTTCCTTATGCCCACCCTTTTCCTTTATCGGGTGATTCACTACCTACCGAGAGTATCGTCTTTTCAAGCCTGAGCCAACGCGGCGGCTTCCTCTACCCCCACCGCAACCAGCCGCGACACACCCGGTTCCTGCATGGTGACACCCATGAGTCGCTCCGAAGCTTCCATGGCGATCTTGTTGTGGGTGATATAGATGAACTGGACGTTATCCGACATTTCCTTCACGAGTTTAGCGTAACGCGCCACGTTCGCATCATCCAGCGGCGCATCCACTTCGTCCAGCATGCAGAAGGGAGCGGGGTTCAACTGGAAGATGGCAAACACCAGCGACAAGGCGGTCAACGCTTTCTCCCCACCGGAGAGCAGGTGTATGGTGCTGTTTTTCTTGCCGGGTGGCCGCGCCATGATCGCCACGCCAGTTTCTAGCAGGTCTTCACCGGTCAGCGTCAGCCAAGCCGCGCCACCACCGAATACGCGTGGAAATAGCGTTTGAAGTCCGCCATTCACCTGGTCGAATGTTTCCTTGAAGCGCACCCGAGTCTCCTGGTCGATACGCCGTATCGCCCGCTCCAGGGTTTCCAGCGCATCGCTCAACTCCTGATGCTGCGCTTCTAGATAATCGCGACGCTCGGCTTGTTGGTCGTACTCCTCGATAGCCGCCAGGTTGATCGCCCCGAGCCGCTTGATCTTTTCCGCCACGCGCTCCAGTTGTTGTTGCCACTCGCCTTCAGTGGCCTCCTCCGCCAATTCCGGGAGCAGGGCGGCAGCATCGTGGCCCAGTTCGGCCAGATGCTCCTCCTGAGAGTCGGCCTTGAGCGCCAATGCCTGCACCTCCATACGCCGTTGCTGTAGCTGCTCGCGACTCGACTCCAGAGTGCGCTCGTGACGTTGGCGTGCCTGCTCGTCTTCGCGTAACTGATCCGCCAACGCCTGCGCCCTTTGGCGAACCTCGTTGAGGCGCTGCTCTTCGCGCTCCCGTTGGTGAAGCAACTCTTCCAGCTCTTCGCGCTCCATCTCGTCGGGCTCCACCAGAGCCTCACGCGCCTCCTCCAGTTCGGCGATGCGTAACTCGAGACGCTCATTGGCCTCGTCACTACGAGCTTGCTGGGCGACCAGGCCGGCCTGTTCGGTACTCAACCGCTGGGTTTCCAGGGCCAGAGCTTGCTGCTGCTCCTTAAGCGGCGCGTAGCGCTGGCGCAGTCGACTCAGCCGCTCACGCCCTTCGCGCCGGGCCTGATCATCGCTTTCGCGCTGCCGGGCCGCCGTCTCGAGCTGCTCCATGGCGACATGCCAGGCCTCGCGCTGCTCTTCCAGGGTCAGCTTGAGCTCGGCTTCGTCGTGGCTCAGCTGCTGCAATTCTTCATCCAGCTCCCGGGTGCGGTCTTCCAGATGCTCCAGGCGGCCTGCCAGGCTACGCTCCTTCAACGCTACCTGCTGATGACTTGCGGTGTGATCGCGCTCCTGCTGCGCCAACGTCTCGCGGGACCGCTCGATCTCACTTAGGCTTTCGGCGGTGGCGTGACACGCCTCTTCGCATTGCTCCCAGGCCTCGCGCGCCGCTTGCCACTGAAGCTCGGCATCGCGCTGCCGACGCCGCGTCACCAGCACGGCGTCGAGCTGTTCATTTTCCCCTAGTTGCTGCAACCAGCCCGCTCCCACCCACAGGCCATCGCGGCTCAAGACACTTGCCGGGGGTTCGATACGCTCTTGCCAGGCCAGGGCGGCATTGTGATCGTCAACGCAGTGTATCTGGGCCAACCAGGCATTAAGCGCCCCCGCGCCACGCACCCTGGCGGCCAGTGAATCCATGCTTATCGCGATGTCGGGTGCTTCCGCCCCGAGCAGTTGCAGGTTGCCGGCCAAGCGCTCATTCAGCGGTTGCAACTGCTCGGGCGTGACCATCCGAGCGCTCAACCAGGGGGCCAGCACCCAGGAAACCACCGTTTCCCATCCAGGCGAAACGTCCAGGCTCTCTCCCAGTCGCGGACACGAAGCCAATCCATGCGCCTGCAGCTGTTCGTTGAGCCGCTCATCGGGTTCCGCCAGGGCGGCTTCGAGCAAAGCGTTGAGCGAAGCCAACTCCCCCTGACACTCGCTCATTCGATCGCGTTGGCGGTCACGCTCACGGCTCAACGACTGCTGCTGGTCGCGCGCCTCGAGCAGCGCTCGTTGCAGTTCATCCCGCTTCGATTCGAAGGTCGCGGCTGTCTCACTGATTTCCGCCAGGCGTTCGCGTTGGACTTCATGCTCCAGGCGCAGGCGTTCCAGATCGTCGATTTCATTGCGTTGCTGGCGGCGGCGCTGGATATCGGCCTGATGACGGCTGATGCGCCCTTCTAGTTCACGGACTTGATCCTGACATCGCTCGGCGTCACGACCGGCACGCTGCCAACGGGCATTGCTCTCTTCCCAGGCGTTTTCCGCAGCTTCCGCATCCGGTTCGCAGGCTTGTTGAGCCGCCTCCAGTTCCTCGAGCTGCTCCTCCAGGGCTTGTTGCTCGGGTTCCAGCTCGGCCAGCCGATGGGAAATGACTTCGAGGCGCTCGCCGTCGCTCACGGTCAGTCGGGCTTGTTCGGCGTGCTCCCTGCGCGCCGCGTCGATATCACCCGCCAGCTGGGATTCGCGGCTGCGACGATGGGCGAGATTCTGCTCGAGGCGGGCAATGGTCGTTGTGGTGGCGTAGAAACGCTGCTGATGACGGTCCAGCTCTTCTGCCAGCTGGTCATGGCCGAGCCGCGCCTGCTCGAGGCGGCTTTCACACTGGCGAACCCCGAGCACTTCGCGCTCCACCGCGGTTTCAAGCTCGCGCACACGCGCCTCGTGCTGAGCCTGCTCGGCACGCAGGGTTCGCGCACGCAGCAGGGCCAGCTCCCCCTTGAGGCGATATTCGCGCTGCTTGAGCTCCTGGTAGCGGCGGGCGGCCTCGGCTTGACGCTTCAATCGCTCAAGTTGTTTATCGAGCTCTTCGCGAATATCGTCCAAACGCTCCAGGTTCTCCTGGGTACGCCGCATGCGGTTTTCGGTTTCGCGGCGACGCTCCTTGTATTTGGAGATTCCAGCGGCTTCCTCGAGAGTGGCCCGCAGGTCATCGGGCCGCGCTTCGACCAGGCGCGAGATCATGCCCTGGCCGATGATGGCGTAGGAGCGCGGCCCCAGCCCGGTGCCCATGAATAGATCGGCGATATCGCGACGGCGGCATTTCTGGCCGTTGAAGAAGTAGCTAGATTGACCGTCCCGCGTTACCTGACGCTTGACGGCGATCTCGGCATACTGGGCATAGACGCCCCCCATGCCGCCGTCGCGGTTGTCGAAACGCAGTTCGATGGCGGCCTGGCCCACCGGCTTGCGCCCGGTAGAGCCGTTGAAGATCACATCGGCCATGGATTCGCCGCGCAGGGTCTTGGCGGAGGACTCCCCCATGACCCAGCGCACGGCGTCGATGATGTTGGACTTGCCGCAACCGTTCGGGCCGACGATGGCGGTCATGTTGCCATCGAAGGGAACGGTGACCGGGTCGACGAAAGACTTGAAACCCGCCAGGCGGATGGAGGTCAAGCGCATCGAATCAGGCCATTGCCATCTATTCGAATACCCTGTCGATCACGACTTCCACTGGCTCGCCATCCTCAGCCGTCACTTCTGTTCTGCTCAACTCACCGAACAGATCGCCCGGCTGTGGGGTGGCCTGGCCCGAGGAGGAGACACGCACCATCAGCCGGGCCTCATCGACCATCGAAAGGCGGGCCTGAGGAGACATCGCCGTGGTGTCATCCAGGGTAACGGTCATGGGCAGCTCGGCTGCCGTGGTGCGAATCACGGCCAGCGGCGGCAGTTCGCCTTCCGTATCACGGGCCGTGATGAAGACCGTGGCATCCTCGTCGACCATTTCCGCCAAGGTGGGGTCCAGGCTGACACGCACGTTGATGCCCGGGCCGGAAGCTACTGCTTCAGCATCATCGGGTGCTATACCCATATGCTGCTGGGCAATGCGGATGCCTTCACGCAGGGACTGTTCGGTATTCGGGTCCCCGACACTGGCGATCGCGCGGCGCCAACGATCCACTGCAGTTTCGTAGTCGCCACGATCAAACGCCTCGATGCCGAGCAAGCCCAGCACGGTGGGTTGACGAGGGTCCAGCGCCAGTGTCTCGTCGACCAGGGCTTGCACCTCGGGGGTCAACTCGCGCCCGGCCATGAAGAAGCGGATCTGTGCCAGCTGCGCCAGCAAGGGTGCGACACGGCCTTCGATGGCGATCAGACGTTCCAGGGCATTCACCGCTTCCGGAATGCGTCCGGTTTCGCGATAAATCGGGAACAGTGCCGACCATACGTTGGGATTGTCGGGCTGGCGCTGCGCCTGCTCTTCCATGCGTTCGACATACATTTCCAGGGAGCCTTCGGGATGGCTTTCCACCTCCTGCTGTACCGCATACAACGCCAGGTCCCCTTCGGCACCTTCGTACTGATACCAGACCACCGCGGCGACTACCACCATCACCATGACCAGTGGGATCACGAACCGCCCGGCGGTTGCCGGTTGCAGCGGGCGCCGCTCGCTCGCTTCCGTGTCTTCCAGCAGGCTGCGTTCCAGTTCCAGGCGATCCTCGGCGTAGCGCTCATGGTCGATGTCGCCACGCGCCAGGGCGGCTTCAAGCGATGCCAGGCGGCGCTTGAAAACCGCCACATTCTGCTCGGCCGTGGTATCGCTGGCTTCGAATTCGGTTAGTT
Organism: Halomonas sp. Bachu 37; assembly: GCF_039691755.1. Classification (NCBI taxonomy): domain Bacteria; kingdom Pseudomonadati; phylum Pseudomonadota; class Gammaproteobacteria; order Oceanospirillales; family Halomonadaceae; genus Halomonas; species Halomonas kashgarensis. The sequence goes on from NZ_CP137552.1 coordinate 1,991,852, forward strand.
CCCGGTGCAATTCGGGGGCTTGACGTAACGGGGTGACGAGTAGCCACACCGCTGGCAGGAGCAGCAGGCCAAAAGCAATCCAGAGCAGTGTCATCACGACCTCTCACGGTTAATCAGGGCATCCAGGCGAGCGCTTTCCTCGGCGCTCAGCTTGCGGGAAGAGGCATTGCGACGCGCTCGCATCAGCAGGAAGATGACCAGCACTCCAACTACCACCAGGGCGATGGGCAGCCCCCAGAGCAGGTAGGTGCGGCTCTCCAGGCGCGGGTTGTAGAGAATGTACTCGCCGAACCGCTGGACCATATGATCGACAATTTCGATATCCGAGCGGCCATCCTGCAACAGCACATAGACCCGCTCGCGCATGTCGCCGGAAATCGGCGCATCGGAATCGTTGATCGCCTGGTTCTCGCACAACGGGCAACGCATGGAGCCGATAAGAGAGTGGTAGCGTTTCTCCAGCACGGGGTCGTCGAACTCGCGCATTTCGATGGCCGCCGCCATGGCGGTGCCGGCGCTACCGAGCACAAGCAATGCCAACAACAATCGTATCACTGCCATTTTTCTACCTCCGGGAGAATCACGTCGCGCACGTCAGCCGGTGAAATGTAGCCGGTATGGTGATAGCGGATGATTCCGTCGCGGTCGACCAGGAAGGTTTCAGGCGCACCGTAGACGCCCAGATCGAAGCCCAGATCGCCGTCCGGGTCGAATATATTCAGCTCGAAGGGATTGCCGAATTCCTCCAGGAACTGCAGCCCTTTCTCGCGTGTATCGCGATAGTTGATGCCTACCAGCCGGACGCCCCGGTCGGCGAGATCCAGCAGTTGAGGCATCTCCTGCTTGCAGGCCGGGCACCATTCGCCCCAGACATTGACCAGCGTCACCTCCCCCTTGAGCAGCGACAGGTCCACCTCTCGCTGCGGATCTTCCAGGGTGGAGTAGGTGAACGCAGGGAACTCCCTCGCCATCAATGCCGAGTCCCGATGCGAAGGGTCCAGCGCCAGCCCCCGGTAAAGAAAAATGGAAAACAGCAGGAACCCTACCAACGGCAATAACAGTAACAGTCGCCGTTTCATGAGTGTGCCTCCGTGGCCGTTCGGGCAGCAGCCGGACGCGCTGCCTCCTTGGCCCTGACACGACGGTAGCGCTTGTCGGCGACAGCGAGAACGCCACCGGCCGCCATCAACAGCGCCCCCAGCCACAACCAGCGTACGAATGGCTTGTACTGAATTCGCATGGCCCAGCTGCCGTCATCCAGATCCTCACCCATGGCGACGTACAGGTCGCGAAAGAGCCCCGGACGCAAGGCGACTTGGCTCATGGGCATACCGGTGGCCAGGTAGAGGCGTTTTTCCGGATTCATCTGGAAACTCCGCCCGTCATCACCACGCCGCACCTGCAATTCGGCAGTATCGGCCAGGAAGTTGGGGCCGCGCCGACTGGAAAGCTGCTGCATGGTGAACTGGTAACCGGCGACTTCCACCGTGTCCCCCGGCGCCATGCGCACGTTACGCTCGATATTGTAGTTGGAGACCATGGTCACACCGACGATGGTAACGGCGATCCCCAAATGGCCCAGCACCATTCCCCAGTAGGCCAGCGAGAGCTTGCGCAACCCGCTCCCCAGGGAGCCTGCATGACGCGTCTTGGCAAAGACGTCACGCACCATGGGCAACACGATCCACAGGGCCGATACCAGGCCCAACGAGACCCATAGATCCCAGCTACCCCCATAGATCAACGGCGCAACGATGCCGATGACGAGTGCCGCTGCACCGGCAAGCCACAGTTGCTTGACCACGACGTCGAATGACATGCGTTTCCAGCGCGCCGTCGGCCCCACGCCCATGAAGATACACATCACCACGGTCAACGGCACGAACAGCGTATTGAAATAAGGAGGGCCGACACTGATCTTGCCCAGGCCCAGTGAATCGAGAATCAGCGGGTAGACCGTTCCCAGCAGCACGGTCACCGTCATGATCACCAACAGGATATTGTTGATTAGCAGCAGAGAGTCCCGTGAAAGCCAGCTGAAGCCGACCTTCTGGCTCACCCGCGGCGCACGAAACGCGAATACCAGCAACGACAGGGTCACGGTGATTGCCAACAGCATCAGGATGAAAAAGCCCCGCGACGGATCGTTGGCGAAGGCATGCACGGAAGTCAACACGCCCGACCGCACCAGGAAGGTACCCATCAGCGATAGAGAAAAGGTGGAAATCGCCAGCAACACCGTCCAGCTCTTGAACGAACCACGCTTCTCGGTCACCGCCAAGGAGTGGATCAGAGCGGTTCCCGTCAACCAGGGCAGCAAGGAGGCGTTTTCCACCGGGTCCCAGAACCACCAGCCGCCCCAGCCAAGCTCGTAGTATGCCCACCAGCTACCCAGGGCGATGCCCACTGTCAGAAATGCCCAGGCGACATTGGTCCAGGGACGCGCCCAGCGGGTCCAGGCGGCGTCCAACCGGCCTCCCAGCAAGGCGGCAATGGCAAAGGCGAACACCACCGAAAAACCGACGTAGCCCATGTAAAGCATCGGCGGATGGATAACCAGGCCGAAATCCTGCAACAGCGGATTGAGGTCGGCGCCGTCTTGCGGCGTATTGAGCAGCAGACGCTCGAACGGGTTGGACGTCACCAGGATGAACAGCAGGAAGCCGACGGATACCAGCCCCATGATGCCCATGACACGGGCCACCATGTCCCGTGGCAGGGACCCGGTAAACCGCGTCGCGGCGTAGCCCCACCCCGCCAGCATCATGCTCCACAGCAGCACCGATCCTTCGTGGTTGCCCCAAACCGCGCTCAACTTGTAGTACCAGGGCAGCAGGGAATTGGAGTTATTGGCCACATTGGCGACGGTGAAATCATCCAGCATGTAGCTGGCGGTCAGACAGGCATAGGCAATTGCCACGAACAGAAACTGGCCTGTCGCCATGGGCTGACCATAGGCCATCCATAACGGGCGCCGGGTGGCGGCACCGGCCAGGGGTACCACACCCTGTATCGCCGCCATCAGCAGAGCCACTACCAGTGCGAAATGGCCAATCTCGGGAATCATCTTGATTATCATGCAAGCTCCGAATCAGTTCTGGGTGGCTTCAGTGCCATCCTGCGACTCCAGCCGCTTACCCACCTCGCTTGCCTTGGCCTGATAATCGGCCGGCGAGTAGCCCGCATCTTCCAGTGCCTGAGCCACTTCGGGGGGCATGTAATTCTCATCGTGACGGGCCATTACCTGATCGGCCCGGAAGCGGCCATCGGCCTGGAGTTCCCCCACGACCACCACTCCCTGGCCCTCACGGAACAGGTCCGGCAGGATCCCGCTGTAGTACACGCTGAGGTCATCCACATAGTCGGTGACCTGAAACTCGACTTCCAGGGTATCGCGGTCACGAACTACCGTGCCCTCCTTGACCATGCCCCCGGCACGAATCTGGCGCTCTATCGGGGCGTCTCCTGCGGCTATCTGCACCGGGCTGAAGAACAGGTTGATGTTGGCACGCAAGGCGTAGAGCGTCAGGCCGATAGCGATCGCCGCCAGCGACACCAGGCCGAGGATCACGAACAGCTTTTGTTTGCGTTTAGGCGTCATGGTGGTCTCCACCCTGTGCGGTAGTAAGGGGTTCACTAGAAGGACTGGTTTCGTGCCGAACACGCTCGCGGCGCTGGCGGCGTTTCAGGACGGTCAGCAGTTGTCGGCGTTCGCCGAAGGCATGTACCACTGTGCCCAGCAACAGCAATGCAGTGGCTCCCCAGGAGGCCCAGACGTAAGCGGCGTGGCCACCCATGGCAAAGAATTCGCGTAACGTATCGAAGGCCATTACCCCCGCTCCTCCACAAGTTCCTGCACCCAGCGCTTGCTCGACTCACGGCGCAATATCTCGCTACGCGTGCGCATCAGCGTCAAGGCGATAAAAAAGCAGTAAAAGCCCAATACCATGATCAGCAGCGGCAGCCACATTTCCATGGGCATCGAAGGGCGCGAGGTGATACTGAACGTGGCGGGCTGATGCAGGGTATACCACCAATCCACCGAGTACTTGATGATGGGAATATTGATCACACCGACCATGGCCAGCACCGACGCCGCCCGTGAAGCGCTGTCGCGACTGGAAAAGGCACCGCGCAGGGCGATCACGCCGAGATAGAGAAACAGCAGAATCAACATCGACGTCAAGCGTGCATCCCACATCCACCAGGTGCCCCAGGTCGGCACTCCCCATACCGCCCCGGAAAACAGCGAGATGAAGGTCATGGCGGCCCCCAGCGGCGCCATGACCGCTGCCGCCATGTCCGCCACCTTGATCTTCCAGACCATGTAGACCAGGCCCGCCACGGCCATGGAAATGAAGATGGACTGGGCCAGGAAAGCCGCCGGCACATGCACGTACATGATACGAAAGCTATTGCCCTGCTGATAATCCGCGGGGGCGAATGCCAGGGCCCAGACGCTACCGACCACCAGCAGCACCGCCGCCGCCACCCAGAACCAGGGCTGCAGCTTGGCGCTGATGGCGTAAAACCATTTGGGCGAACCCAATTTATGAATGAAGGCCCACATGTCTATCCGTCCTCAACCGTTGATACTGATGCGTAGCGATGCCGCAATCGCCCAGGGAGCCAGGATCAAGCCTACGGCGAGCAAGGCTCCCAGAATGGCAAGGTGCGCCAGTACGCCGTCACCCATGATGGCGGCCTGTACCGCTCCCGCACCGAAAATCAGCACCGGAATATACAGCGGCAACACCAGCAGAGACAGCAATACCCCGCCCCGCGCCAGGCCCACGGTAAGCGCAGCCCCGATCGCGCCGATCAGACTCAAGCTGGCCGTGCCCAGCGCCAGCGACAACGCCAGCACCCCGTAACTTCCCGCCGGCAAGGCCAGCATGACCCCCAATAGCGGCGCCATCAGCGCCAGCGGCAAACCGGTCAGCAGCCAGTGTACCGCCACCTTGGCCAGGCTCAGTGCCGCCAGGGGCTGGGGAGCGAGCAGCAGCTGCTCCAGGCAGCCGTCGTCGTAATCACTGCGAAACAGGCTATCCAGCGATAACAGCGCCGCCAGCAAGGCGGCCACCCAGAGAAGCCCTGGCGCAATTACCGTCAGCAGTGCCGGATCCGGCGATATACCGATGGGAAACAGGGTAATGACCAGAGCGAAGAAGACCAGCGGGTTCAACACCTCTCCGCGGTGACGCAGCATCAGAGTCAGGTCGCGTTTCACCATTGCCAGAAGGGCGTCCGAAAGATTGCCGGGAGCCTCTTCGATAGGCAAATGCCGCAGACCTCTGGGGTCTTCCAGCATAACAGCCGTGCCTTGGCGATCTATGGGGTCAGGTCGTTTCACCGCAGTCTCCCTGGCCAAGTTGTATCCGACGCAACGCAGGGGAAGAGCTCAGTTCATGGTGGGTCGTCACCAGAACACAGCCGCCATTTCTCGCATGTGCTGCCAGGCGGGCTTCCAATGCCGCCACACCATCGCGATCGATGGCGGTGAAAGGTTCATCCAGTACCCACAGTGAGCGGGGAATCAGCTCCAGTCGTGCCAGCGCGACACGACGCTGCTGACCCGCCGACAACTGTCCGGCGGGAACATCCTCGAATCCCGCCAGTTCCACATTCTCCAGCGCGCCAAGACAAGCGGTTTCGCTGCGTTTTTCTCCCGCCAAGGCTTGATACCAGTAAAGATTCTCCAGAGGAGTGAGCCCCGCTTTGACCCCAGGTGCATGGCCGAGGTACAGCAGGTTGGCAAGGAAATTCGACCGGGCCTGGCGCATGGAGGTTCCATTCCAGAACAGCTCTCCCTGGTAGTCGGAAAGTTGTCCGGAAAGTATCTTCAACAAGGTGGTCTTGCCGCTGCCGTTCGGTCCTTCGATTCGGACGATCTCACCGGCATTGATCTCCAGGTCCAACCCCTGAAAAAGCCAGCGGTCATCGCGTTCACAGGCCAATTGGCGGGCTTGCAGGCGCAGGCTCAAAAGTCTCTCCCGGCACGTTGATTTCGCGTCGAACTCTACACGGAAAGCCCTCCGCTCGCCAGTCAAGCTATGCGGCGCCGGGTCGCAGCTTGATCGCTATCAACTTTTACTTCTCTTTTGCTTACGAACAGTCGGATCGGCAAGAAATAGCCGATGGCGTAGCATGAACCTGGAACTGTAAGGACGTACAGGTATATACTTCAATACTGTATGAAAAGACACCCACAAAATATAACGGTGATTGCCTGCCTCCCTTGGCTCCAGGAGTTAAACCGATGCTACCTTCTCAGCTATGTCCTATCGCCTCCTCTCCCCACCCCATCCCTCACACTCGACCGCAGCGAGTCATGCGCCGCAATACCTACGCGCTGAAAGTCCGCGGTAACGCCATGTGTGATTGCAATCTTTTTGATGGGGATGTCATCATCATTCGCCGCCTGCAAGCGGGGACGAACGAAGAGACGGCGGTCGCCGAGATCAATCAACGCGAGGTGGCCTTGAAGAAACTGTCGATCGACCGCTTCGGCGTCCATCTTCTTCCCGCGGACTCCCTGCTGCCGGCCGTTTTCCTGCATAATCGTGACATTCAGGTACTGGGGTTGGTCATGGGGGTCAACCGCCAACCCACGGAGCATTGATGCGCTACCTTGTGCCTTCCCTCGACGAGCAAGAGCGGCATACCGCGGAAATCGACGTGGAGAAGAGCCGCTTTCTGGCCTGGCTGTGTCATGCGCCCACCCCGGCGGCATTCGAAAACCTGCTGCTGGCGGCACGCGCCGCCCACCCCAACGCCAGTCACCATTGCAGCGCCTTTATCGCCGGCCCGCCGGGGGAACAGAACCTGATCGGGTTCTCCGATGACGGCGAGCCCGGCGGTACCGCAGGCAGGCCCATGTTTCAGGTATTGGAAGGTAGCGGCATCGGCCAGGTCGGCTGCGTGGTAATACGCTATTTCGGCGGCACCAAGCTGGGCACCGGAGGCCTGGCAAGAGCCTACGCCCAGGCAGTAGCAAAGGGGCTGGAAGCCCTGCCCACCCACGAGGTCGTCGAGCGCGACGCCTACCTGCTGCAGGTGGATTTTTCCGCCGAGGCCGAGGTACGCAACTGGCTGCACGAGAATGACATTGCCATTCTCGACGTCGAGTACGCTGCCCGAGGCGCCGCCCTGACCATTGGCTGGCCACGCGACCAAGCGCTGGACCTGAGCCCACTGGAAAACCGCTTGAAGCAGACCGTGGAATGTCGCCGCCTTCCCCCCCAAACATGAACGCGGCATGCCAACCAAGGCATGCCGCGTCTCGTTCTGCTTTCTAATTTCTACTTCCGCAAGTATCTAACCCAGATACTTGATCATGACCCCCGCCGCCACGGCAGAGCCGATGACCCCGGCCACGTTGGGCCCCATGGCATGCATCAGTAGGAAGTTGTGCGGGTTGGACTCCAGACCTACCTTGTTGGCGACACGCGCCGCCATCGGCACCGCCGAAACGCCTGCCGCGCCAATCAATGGATTGATCGGCATCCGGCTCACCAGGTTCATCAGCTTGGCCATCAATACGCCGGCGGCGGTACCGATGCCAAATGCCACGATACCCAGCCCCAGGATGCCCAGCGTTTCCACCGACAAGAAACTCTCCGCCATCAATTTAGAGCCTACCGAAAGCCCCAGGATGATGGTCACGATATTGATCAAGGCATTCTGCGCGGTATCCGATAAACGCTCGACCACACCGCACTCGCGCATCAGGTTACCGAAGCAGAACATGCCCAGCAGTGGCGCTGCATCGGGCAAGAAGAGCGCAACCAGAATCAGCAGCATCAGCGGGAAGACGATCTTTTCCAGCTTGGACACCGGCCGCAGCTGCGTCATCTTGATCTCACGCTCTTTTTGAGTCGTCAACAGACGCATGATCGGCGGCTGGATCAGCGGCACCAGCGCCATGTAGGCGTAGGCCGCCACGGCAATGGCACCCAGCAACTCAGGGGCCAATACGCTGGATACGTAGATCGAGGTCGGCCCATCCGCGCCGCCGATAATACCGATGGCGGCGGCCTGGTTGAGGGAGAAGTCCATAACCCCCAGCGATGTCAGCAACACGGCACCAAAGAGCGTAGCAAAAATGCCGAACTGGGCAGCGGCCCCTAGAAAGAGCGTTCGCGGATTCGCCAGCAGCGGCCCGAAGTCGGTCATTGCGCCAACACCCATGAAGATGAGCAGTGGCGCGATGCCCGAGGCGATAGCGACTCTATAGAAGCTGTAGAGCATGCCATCGCTATAGCCTACGCCCACGGCGACATCCTTGGCAGCGCGCAACTGGTCCGGTGCCGCCGTATCGTGAGCAATGGCTTTCAGCGTCTCCCTCCATGCTTCCACATTGGCAAGCGGGTCCAGAGTCGCGCCTAACGCTGCCGATATCTGCTGCAGTACCGCAGGCTTGGCGACTTCGATTGCTTGATCCAGGGCTGAAATCGCCAGCCCCGCTTCGGGAATATTGGCCAGAATTCCCCCGAAGCCGATCGGCACCAGCAACAGCGGCTCGAATTTTTTCTGGATGGCCAGGTACAACAGCAAGAGCCCCACAGCGATCATCACCGCCTGGCCCAACTGCAGGTTGTAAAGCCCCGACCCTTCCCAGAGAACGATTAGTTTATCCATGATCCGGGCGCCCTTAGAGTTCGATCAGCGTGTCGCCTACGGCTACGCTGTCGCCCTCATTGACCTTGATCGCGGCGACCTTCCCCGCGCTGCTCGCCCGGACTTCCGTCTCCATCTTCATGGCTTCCAGGATGATCACCACATCGCCCTCGGCGACGCTATCGCCGGGTTTGACGTTGACCTTGAAGATATTCCCGGCCAGCGGTGCGGTGATGCTAGCCCCGGATGGGGCAGCAGGGGCCGCTTCGGCCGTGGCTGCGGGTTGCTCCTGCACCTCGCCGATCTCGCCACCTTCGGCGACCTCCACGACATAGGCCTTGCCATTGAGCTTGACGGTATAGGTTTCGGGGGTTCCGGCCGGTGCCGGGGCGCTCGCCGCTTGCTGCTTGGCGGGCACTTGAGCGGCTTGCTCCTCGGCCTGGGGCGCCGGCTCGAAGGCTTCGGGATTATCGCGATTCTTGAGGAATTTCAGGCCGATCTGCGGGAACAGTGCATAGGTCAGCACATCGTCCACTTCGCGCTCGCCTTCGGCCAGGCGAATGTTTTCGTCCTTGGCCTTTTCCTTGAGCTCCGCCTGCAACCTGTCCATTTCGGCAGCGAGGTTATCGGCTGGACGACAGGTGATCGGCTCACTCCCTTCCAGCACGCGGCTCTGCAGTTCGCGGTTGAAGGGCGCCGGTGCTGCGCCGTACTCTCCCTTGAGAAGCGCCTGCACTTCCTTGGAAATGGACTTGTAGCGCTCGCCCATCATCACGTTCATCACTGCCTGGGTGCCGACGATCTGCGATGTCGGCGTGACCAGAGGAATGAAGCCCAGATCTTCACGGACACGGGGGATTTCCTCGAGAACAGCGTCCAGCTTGTCGCCGGCGCCCTGCTCCTTGAGCTGGCCTTCCATATTGGTCAACATGCCGCCGGGTACCTGGGCAACTAGAATGCGCGAGTCGATGCCCTTGAGAGACCCCTCGAAGGCGGCGTACTTCTTGCGCACCTGACGGAAGTAGCCGGCGATGTCTTCCAGCAGCTCCAGATCCAGCCCGGTATCGCGCCCGGTATCCTTGAGCATGGCGACCACGGATTCGGTGGGGCTGTGGCCGTAGGTCATGGACATCGAGGAGATAGCGGTATCGACATTGTCGATTCCCGCCTCCACTGCCTTGAGAATGGTGGCGGTCGAGAGTCCCGTCGTGGCATGGCACTGCATGTGGATCGGGATCGACAGCTCCTGCTTCAAGCGGGTCACCAGCTCGAAAGCGGTATAAGGCGTCAATAGTCCCGCCATATCCTTGATGGCCAATGAGTCGGCACCCAGCCCCTCGATGGTCTTGGCCAGATCCACCCAGCTGTCCAGGGTATGAACGGGGCTCACCGTGTAGGAAATGGTGCCCTGGGCGTGACCTTCCACGTTGCGTACCGCCTTGAGCGCCCGCTCCAGATTGCGCGGGTCGTTCATCGCATCGAAGACCCGGAAGACATCTACCCCGTTGGTCTTGGCCCGCTCGACGAACTTGTCCACGACATCATCGGCATAGTGGCGGTAGCCCAGCAGGTTCTGCCCCCGCAGCAACATCTGCTGGGGCGTATTGGGCATGGCCTCCTTCAGGGCGCGGATACGCTCCCAAGGGTCCTCGCCGAGATAGCGGATACAGGCATCGAAGGTCGCGCCGCCCCAGGATTCCAGCGACCAGAAGCCCACTTTATCCAGCTTCTCGGCGATAGGCAGCATATCGTCCAGGCGTAAACGAGTGGCGAACAAGGACTGATGTGCATCACGCAGGACGACATCGGTGATTCCCAAGGGACGTTTTATTTCGTTCATGGCGTAGGCTCGATCATTTGTAATAAGGAAACAGGCAGCGCAGGACCATCCGTTAAACGTAGCGTGAACGCATGCTTAGCGCTGATGGCGACTGCGATAGCGATGAATGGCCGCGCTGATGACGACCATCGTCTCATCATCCGAGGAAGCACTGGATGTGACACTGGGAGAGGCAGGAGCGGCGGCGGGCTCAGGCGAGAAGCGCCTGATCAGAGTCGACATAAGCATTACGGTCAATACCAAAACCGTAAGAAAAACAAAAACAAAGCCCATACCGAGGCCCATCAGGGCTAACCCGTCATTTAGCAGTTGTGTATCCTGCATATGGCTTTCTCCGTGGTGCTGCGCCCCGCGCTTGGTCCGACGCTGCCAGTCAGCGTAAAAAGAGGCTTGGCGCAATGAGAGTGATGCACTAACCTGCCACACCCTGAAAAGATTGCAAGGGCGCCATGGTGGAAGTCAACGTTGTTAATTTACTACAAGATGGCAAAATCGGCCTGGCGCCGATGGAAGGCGTCATCGATTCCGTCACCCGCGATCTGCTGACCAGATCACCAGGCTTCGATTGGACGGTCACCGAATTCGTCCGGGTAGTCGACGCTCGCCTGCCACCTCGCGTGTTTCACAAGCACTGCCCCGAACTCACCCAGGCGCGAGTCGCAACCCCCAGCGGCGTCCCGGTCCACCTGCAGCTACTCGGCTCGGACACTCGTGCCTTGGCCACCAATGCCCGTCAGGCCTTGGCGCTCGGCGCCATCAGTATTGATCTCAATTTCGGCTGTCCGGCCAAGATCGTCAACCGCCACGACGGGGGCGCGTCACTGTTACGCCATCCCGAACGTGTGTTCGCTGCCGTCAAGGCAGTCAGCGATGCTATCGACGGCGAGATTCCGGTAACCGCCAAGATTCGCCTGGGCTTTGCCGATCGGCGCCAGGCGCTTCACTGCGCGCTTGCCGCACAGTCAGCCGGTGCACGACAGCTCGTGGTCCATGGGCGAACCCGAGAGGAGGGCTACCGGCCACCAGCCCACTGGGACTGGATCGGCAAGATCCGTCATCGCCTGGATATACCCGTTGTCGCCAATGGCGATATCTGGACCCTGGAGGACTACTGGAGGGCACGCTCGCTTTCCGGCTGCAAGGACGTGATGCTGGGACGTGGCGCCCTCGCCGACCCGTGGCTGGCACCACGCATCCGACATTGGTTGACCACCGGCGAGCGCCTGGCTCCCACCACTTGGGAAATGCAGGCCGACGTTCTTCACCAGTACGCCACGATTCAGCGGCGTACTCTACCGCCGAAGATCGTGGTATCACTGGTCAAACAATGGCTGGCCCAGATGCGCCAGCGTGGCGGGGAAGCGGAAGTGCGTTTTCAGAAGCTCAAGCGCATTACCGATCTAGACACACTTCTAGACGCCCTGCTCCTGCCACGCAGCAATCAGGAACATGAACAGAGAGTCGTGAAGGAACCAACAACGGAACAGCCCCACCATTCCGAACGTGCATTTTGCTGATTCAAGAACTGCAGACAAAAAAAGCGCCCGCCGCATTGCGGAGGGCGCGAGGCACGATCGCAGGACCGAGGGCGCGAGCCACCTGACGGCCTGGCTAGGTACAACTGGAGCAACACATCAGAAAGGAAACGGTAATCGGACGATGGCAATATAGTGCTTGATACAGCGCCTGAAGAAACAACATTACCGAAGCAGAAAACCCGCTCTCGAAAGAGAGCGGGTTTGAATCTGGCGCGCCCGGGAGGATTCGAACCTCCGACCACCTGATTCGTAGTCAGGTACTCTATCCAGCTGAGCTACGGGCGCGTGATACAGCAAATACTATAATCTATCGACTATGATCGACATGAGAGCAGAACATCACAAGCACTATCATGTACAAGACTGGCGCGCCCGGGAGGATTCGAACCTCCGACCACCTGATTCGTAGTCAGGTACTCTATCCAGCTGAGCTACGGGCGCGTGTCTATAGATGTGCGTTTGGCGGAGAGAGAGGGATTCGAACCCTCGATAGGGCTATAAACCCTATACTCCCTTAGCAGGGGAGCGCCTTCAGCCACTCGGCCACCTCTCCTCAACGGCACGGCGCGAATATTACCGATTTCAGTGACTCATGTCCAGTCCATCGGGATTTTTTTCGCGCCGATGTCTTTCACCCTATCTATGATACCCATGGATACGATTATTCAACTTCCTCTGTACTGCTTCTTTCGCGCTGAATTCGCTGATAGATTTCTTCACGATGCACGGCGACATCTTTGGGCGCATTGACACCGATCCGCACCTGGTTGCCTTTCACGCCCAGCACGGTGACGGTTATCTCATCACCTATCATAAGGGTTTCGCCGACACGGCGGGTTAGGATGAGCATGGCTGATCTCCTTCTCAGACGTTTTGTTGCAACGGGATGTGTCCGCCAGAGGCGGCACCAAACCATTATGCGGCATGGCGCCGCCGGTCACCAATGGCTCCGGCACCATGACACCTGAACCTCCCGTTGAAAGAAAGCCCACCACCACTCGGCAGCGACTCCCTGTTCAGCGTAGAAGATATAAGCTCTGCTGCGTCATTCGCTTTCAATATCAGCCTTGTCCAGACCGAACGAATTGTGCAAGGCCTTTACCGCAAGCTCCATGTGCTTTTCATCGATGACCACGGAAATCTTGATTTCCGACGTGGAGACCATACGGATATTGACGTTCTCGTCCGCCAGAACGCGGAACATCTTGGACGCCACGCCAGCATGGGAGCGCATACCGACACCCACTAGCGACACCTTGGCAATATTATCGTCGCCACGCAATTCCCCCCCGCCTAGATCGGGAATAACGGTCTCTTCCAGGATGCGCTTGGTGGCCTTGTAGTCGCCCTTGGCCACGGTAAAGGTGAAATCCGTGTAGTCTCCCGCCGGCGCCACGTTCTGCACGATCATGTCGACTTCAATATTGGCATCGGCGATAGGCCCGAGAATGCGCGATGCAACGCCGGGCACGTCGGGGGTATTGAGCAGGGTGAGCTTGGCTTCGTTCTTGGTAAAGGCGATACCGGAGATCAGCGGTTCTTCCATGGAGTCCTCGTCTTGGTCGGAGTCTGCAACAATCAGGGTGCCGGGGCCATCTTCGAAGCTCGACAGCACCCGCAAGGGAACGTTGTACTTACCGGCGAACTCCACGGCACGGATCTGCAGTACCTTGGAGCCCAAGCTTGCCAGTTCCAGCATTTCTTCTACGGTAATGGTTTCCAGGCGCTGGGCCTTGGAGCATACCCGAGGGTCGGTGGTATAGACGCCATCGACATCGGTATAGATCTGACACTCATCCGCGCCCAGGGCCGCGGCAAGCGCTACGCCTGTGGTATCCGAACCACCGCGTCCGAGCGTGGTGATATTGCCTTCTTCATCCACGCCCTGAAAACCGGCGACCACGACGACCTGGCCGTCATCGAGATCCGCCTTCAAGTCATCGGTTTCGATACGCTGGATGCGCGCCTTGGTATAGGCGCTATCGGTATGGATACCTACCTGGGCACCGGTGTGCGAAGTGGCGGCAACGCCCAGTTGCTGCAAGGCCATCGCCAGCAGGGAAATGGTTACCTGCTCGCCGGTGGAGAGCAGCATGTCCATTTCGCGCGGCGTGGGGTCTTCGTTGATAGAATTGGCCAGTTCGGTCAGACGATTGGTCTCGCCACTCATGGCGGAGACAACCACCACGACCTGGTGTCCTTGCTCTCTGAATCCCTTGACCTTTTCCGCCACGGCCTTGATGCGCTCGACAGAGCCCACCGAGGTGCCGCCGAACTTCTGTACGTATAATGCCATATGCCGTTTATCCTGTTCGTTGGGATGAATGAAGGTTGGTTACCAATAAAATGTCAGGGCCGGAGCACTATGGCTACCGGCCCTTTGGTATCAGTTGAGTTTGGCTTCCAACCAGTTCGCCACACTACTCAGCGCACCGGGCAGGGCTTCCGGTTGGCTACCTCCGGCCTGGGCCATGTCGGCACGACCGCCGCCCTTGCCACCGACCTGCGACGCCACATGATTGACCAGCTCACCGGCCTTGACGCGCTCCGTCAGATCCTGAGTGACACCGGCGATCAAACTCACCTTGCCAGCCGCCTGGTCCGCGACACCCAGCACGACCACGCCCGAGCCCAGCTTGTTTTTCAACTGGTCCAGCACACCTCGCAACTCCTTGCCGGAAACGCCTTCGAGCTGGGTGGCAAGCAACTTGACGCCGTTGATCTCACGCGCCTGGTCCAGCATGTCGCTGCCGGCGGCACTGGCCAGCTTGGCCTTGAGCTGCTCCAGCTCTTTCTCCAGGCCACGGTTACGCTCGACAAGGGCTTCCACGCGGGTTTCCACCTGCTCCGGCTTGGCTTTCAGACGCTCGCCGATGCGACTCACCCGTGCTTCCTGCTCGCGGAAGTAAGCCAGGGCGTTCTCGCCGGTGATCGCCTCGATACGCCGCACACCGGAGGCGATGCCCACCTCGGCCACGATATGACAGCAACCGATATCACCGCTACGCGCAACGTGGGTACCGCCACACAGCTCTATGGAGAAATCATCGGCCCCGATGGTCAATACTCGGACGTTTTCCGCGTACTTGGCCTCGAACAAAGCCGCAGCGCCCTTCTCCTTGGCTTGATCCAGGCTCATCTGCTCGATCTTCGTGGCGGCGTTGGCCAGAATCTGCTGATTGACAATACGCTCGACCTCGTCCAGCTGTTCGGCCGTCATGGGCTCGAAATGGCTAAAGTCGAAACGCAGCCGCTCAGCGGTCACCAGCGACCCCTTCTGCTGAACATGATCGCCAAGGACCATGCGCAGCGCCTTGTGCAGCAAGTGGGTGGCGGAGTGATTGCGGATCGTCGCGGCGCGCAGCCCGGCATCCACTTCGGTGCGCACAGGGCCTCCCACCGTGAGCTCGCCTTCCACCATTACGCCGTGGTGAAGGTGATGGCCGTTCTGCTTCTGGGTATCGGTCACCTGGAAGCGTCCACCCCAGGCATGTAGATAACCAGTATCGCCTACCTGGCCGCCGGACTCGCCGTAGAACGGCGTGCGATCCAGCACCACCACCCCCTTGTCGCCGCTTTTCAACGAAGCCAGGGCGTTGCCTTCGCTGTCCACCAAGGCCGCTACCGTGGCGTCGTCTTCCAGCAACTCGTAGCCGCTGAAGTGGGTTTCGCCCTCGAGCTCGAGCGCCGCGCTGTAGTCGGCACCGAACTGGCTGGCCGCCCGGGCACGCTCTCGCTGTGCTTCCAGTTCACGCTGGAACCCGGCCTCATCCAGGGTGACGCCGCGCTCGCGACAGACATCCGCGGTCAGGTCGAACGGGAAGCCGTAGGTATCGTAGAGTTTGAACACGGTTTCACCGGGCAACACATCGCTGCCGAGCTCAGCCAGCACCGCTTCCAGCAAGGTCATGCCGTGATCCAGCGTGCGGGCGAACTGCTCCTCTTCCTTCAGAAGGACTCGGGCGATCTGTTCCCGGGTTTCACGCAGTTCGGGATAGGCATCGCCCATCTCGGCATCCAACGCATCTACCAGTTTGTGGAAGAACGGGTCGGTGGCGCCCAGCTTGTGTCCGTGGCGTATGGCACGGCGGATGATCCGGCGCAGCACGTAGCCGCGGCCTTCGTTGGAAGGCAATACACCGTCGGCAATCAGGAAGGCGCAGGAGCGAATATGGTCGGCGATCACACGCAGCGATGGCGTGGCGGTATCGGCGTGCCCGGTCGCCTGGGCCGCAGCCTGGAGCAGGTTCTGGAACAGATCGATTTCATAGTTGGAGTGTACGCCCTGCATCACCGCGGCGACGCGCTCCAATCCCATGCCGGTGTCGATCGAGGGCTTGGGCAGCGGGTTGAGTGTGCCCTGGGCATCACGGTCGAACTGCATGAACACCAGGTTCCAGATTTCGATGTAACGGTCGCCGTCTTCGTCCGCGCTTCCCGGCGGGCCGCCCCAGACCTCGGGTCCGTGATCGAAGAAAATCTCGGAACTCGGGCCGCACGGGCCGGTATCGCCCATCTGCCAGAAGTTGTCCTCATCCAGTTTGGAGAAACGCTCGGGATCGATGCCGATCTCATCCTTCCAGATGCGCTCGGCTTCGTCATCGCTGACATGCACCGTCACCCAGAGCTTCTCCTTGGGCAGCCCCAGCGTCTGAGTCAGAAAGGTCCAGGCGAACTCGATGGCATCGCGCTTGAAATAATCGCCGAAGCTGAAGTTGCCCAGCATCTCGAAGAACGTGTGGTGACGCGCGGTATAGCCGACATTATCCAGGTCGTTATGCTTGCCGCCAGCACGTACACAACGCTGCGCGGAGGTGGCACGAACGTAAGGGCGCGGGTCCCGTCCCAGAAAGACATCCTTGAACGGCACCATACCGGCGTTGGTGAACAGCAGGGTCGGGTCGTTGCCCGGCACCAGCGAGCTGGAGGGGACGATGGTATGCCCTTGTTGCTCAAAAAAACTGAGAAAGGCCTGTCTGATGTCTGCGCTTTTCATAGGGTATCCGTGACAAGAAGCGTGATGCCCCAGGGCGCTTGAGCCGCTACCCGTCGGGGTCGCAAAGGGAGCCATTATAGCGCAGTTGTCAAATGACTAAAGCCACGGATGGTAGAAGGCGGGTTACAGCTGTGCCAGAGCATGGCGAATCTGGTCGAAATCGAACCCGCGCGAGGCCAGAAAACGTTGACGGCGGGCATATTCGCGCGGGGAGTCACCGGGAGTGGAAAAGCGTCTTGCCAGGGTGGTGGCCGCCAGATCGAACCAGTCGACTCCTTCGCGCTCCTCCACCTCGGCAATGGCGTCTTGGGCAAGGGACTGGGAGATACCTCGTTGGAAGAGTTCGGTACGAATGCGTATCGGCCCCTGACCGCGAGCGACCCGGGAGCGCACGAAACTTTCCGCGAACCGTGTATCCGATTGCAGCCCTTTATCGACCAGTTCATCCAGGCAGGCATCGATCTCGTCACCAGGATGTCCTTTCGCCCCCAGGCGCTGCTCCAGCTCGGCGCGGGAATACTCGCGCCGGGCCAGTAGCATGATCGCCTGTTCGCGGGGAGTGGAGGCGCCACCCATGGCTTAGATCAGATCATCTTCGGAAGGGGCCGCGGACGCCTCGGCTTCCTCCTTCTCCTGCTTGGGCTCCACCGTGGCCAGCAACTGGCCGCGGATCTGCGACTCGATCTCTTCCATGATCTCGGGATGCTCTTCCAGATACTGGGCGGCGTTGGCCTTGCCCTGGCCGATCTTGCTGCCCTTGTAGCTGTACCAGGCACCGGCCTTGTCGACCAGGTTGCACTGCACGCCCAGATCGATTACCTCACCGGCATGGTAGATGCCCTTGCCATAGAGAATCTGGAATTCGGCCTGGCGGAACGGTGGTGCCACCTTGTTCTTGACCACCTTGACGCGGGTCTCGTTACCGGTGACCTCGTCGCCCTGCTTGACCGAACCGGTACGGCGGATATCCAGACGTACGCTGGAATAGAATTTCAGCGCGTTGCCGCCGGTGGTGGTTTCGGGCGAGCCGAACATCACGCCGATCTTCATGCGGATCTGGTTGATGAATATCACCAGACAGTTGGCATTCTTGATGTTGCCGGTGATCTTGCGCAGCGCCTGGGACATCAGGCGAGCCTGCAGGCCGACGTGGGAATCGCCCATCTCGCCTTCGATTTCCGCACGTGGCGTAAGCGCGGCCACCGAGTCGATCACGATGACGTCCACCCCGCCCGAGCGTACCAGCATGTCGGTGATTTCCAAGGCCTGCTCGCCGGTATCCGGCTGCGACACCAGCAGGTCATCCAGATTGACGCCAAGCTTTTCCGCATAACTTGGGTCGAGCGCATGCTCGGCATCGACGAAGGCGCACGTCTTGCCCTGCTTCTGGGCTTCGGCAATGACCGACAGCGTCAGCGTCGTCTTGCCCGAGGACTCGGGGCCGAAGATTTCGCATACACGACCAAACGGCAGACCGCCGATACCCAGCGCGATGTCCAGTCCCAGCGAACCGGTGGACACCGAGGGCATGACCACGCGGGGAGTATCGCCCAAACGCATGACGGTGCCCTTGCCGAACTGACGGTCGATCTGGCTGAGCGCTGCATTCAGCGCCTTGGTACGATTGTCATCCTGTGCCATTCACGCATTCCTCGTTCGAAACTGTATAATTACCCAGTATTATGCCAAATATTGGCTCACAACAAAATGGCTTCGTCCACTTAGCGGTCAATTTTCTCCTTGCGCCGTGCGATAGCGCCTCTCCACCGCAACAATCAACCCGGCGAGCGCCCTTCGCACGGCCTGCTCGCGCACCGCCTGACGATCACCATAAAAGTGGCAGCGCTCGGTCTCACATTGGTCGCCGTCGCCCCAGGCCAGCCATACCGTTCCCACCGGCTTGGCCTCGCTACCGCCATCGGGTCCTGCCACGCCGCTGACCGCGACACCCAGCCGGGCGCCGCTTTCGCGACAGGCACCCGCCACCATGGCCGTCACCACTTCCTCGCTGACGGCGCCATGAGTCTCCAGCAGCTCGGGTGGGACTCCCAGCAAGCGTGTTTTCGCCGCATTGGAATAGGTCACGTAACCCGTCGCGAAATAGGCAGAGCTACCCGCCGCGCCGGTGATCGCGCTTGCCACGCCGCCGCCCGTACACGACTCCGCCGTGGTCAACTCCACGCCATGCTTCCGGCACAAGCGGCCCAACCGTTCGGCAAGCAGCGAAACATCCAGATTTTTCAAACGGGAGAGACTCGAGGTCATGACGGCTCCTTCATGTAAGGCATGTGTTCAGCGTAGAATACTGTGTTTTCCTTGCCCACAGAACATGCCGCCCAGGACCAGCACCTTGGCCGGGGCGGGCGCACGCTCAACCAGGAAGCTCATGTCACAGCTCAGCCCTGCACATACGCCGATGATCGCGCAATACCTCAAGATCAAACGCGACCACCCCGAGGTTCTGCTTTTCTACCGCATGGGGGATTTCTACGAGCTCTTTTTCGACGATGCCAAGCGTGCCGCCGCGCTGCTGGATATCACCCTGACCCAGCGTGGCCAGTCCGGTGGCAAGCCGATTCCCATGGCGGGCATCCCCTACCACAGCGCCGAAGGCTACCTGTCGCGCCTGGTAACCGCCGGTGAATCGGTGGCGATCTGCGAGCAGATCGGCGATCCCGCCACCAGCAAAGGCCCGGTGGAACGCAAGGTGGTACGCATCGTCACGCCCGGCACGCTGCATGACGAAGCCCTGCTCGATGCCCGCCGTGACAATGTCCTCGCCGCTCTTTATCCCCATGAGGCGTCGTGGGGCATTGCCTGGCTGGAACTGTCGAGCGGACGCTTCAGCGTCGTCGAGGTGGAAGGCGAGGCGGAAATGCTGGCGGAATTGACGCGGCTATCGCCCGCCGAGCTTCTGGTGCCCGAGTCGCTGGACCTGCCGGGCGCCCTGCAGGAACTGCGCGGCCTGCGCCGCCAGCACGACTGGCTGTTCGACCTGGAGAGCGCCACCCGCAGCCTGTGCGATCAGTTCGAAGTACAAGACATGCGCGGCTTCGGCTGCGCCCACCTCACCACCGCCCTGGTCGCCGCCGGGGTATTGATTGATTATGCCCGGGACACCCAGCGTTCGCGTCTTCCCCACGTAACCGCGATAGCGGTGGAAAGCCGTGATGACGCAGTGGTGATCGACGCCGCCAGTCGCCGCAACCTGGAGATCGATACCAACCTGACCGGCCGCGGCGAAAATACCCTGGCTAGCGTAGTGGATACCTGCACCACCGCCATGGGCTCCAGGCTTCTCAAGCGCTGGCTGAACCGGCCGCTGCGCCAGCGTGACCTGGTGGGAGCCCGCCAGTCGGCAGTGGCGCTGCTGCTGGTGCAAGCGAGATACGTGGCCCTACGCGACACGCTGGCGGGCGCCGGCGATGTCGAGCGCATACTCGCCCGGGTCGCCCTGCGCAGCGCAAGACCTCGCGACCTGGCACGTTTGCGCGATGCGCTCGCCACCTTGCCCGAGTTGCAGACTCAGCTTGCCGATATCGACACCGGCAGCGCACTCGATACCGCCAAGCAACATGTCCGACCCTACCCCGAGCTCAGCGACACCCTGAACCGTGCCCTGGTCGAAAACCCACCGGTGGTGCTACGCGACGGCGGCGTACTGGCGGAGGGATTCGATAGCGAGCTGGACGAACATCGCGGCATGGCCGAAAACGCCGGCGAATACCTGGTCCGCCTGGAAACCCGTGAACGCGAACGCACCGGCTTGAGCGGCCTGAAGGTAGGCTACAACCGAGTACACGGTTACTATATCGAGATTTCCCGCGCCCAGGCCCAGAGTGCCCCGGCCGACTATATCCGCCGCCAGACCCTCAAGAACGCCGAACGCTTCATCATCCCCGAGCTCAAGGAGTTCGAAGACAAGGCGCTATCGGCAAAATCCCGCGCCCTGGCCCGGGAGAAGTGGCTCTACGAATGCCTGCTGGATGAACTGAATGAAGGGCTGAGCGAGCTGCAGGCCACCTCTCGCGCCCTGGCCGAGCTCGATGTCCTGTGCGCCTTTGCCGAGCGCGCCGAAGCACTGGACTGGATTCGCCCCGAGCTGAGCGAAGCCCGAGGAGTCTGGGTCAAGGCCGGTCGCCACCCGGTGGTGGAACGGGTCAGCGAAACACCTTTCGTGCCCAACGACCTGTGTCTGGACGATGACCAGCATATGTTGATCATCACCGGCCCCAACATGGGCGGTAAATCCACTTACATGCGCCAGGCCGCTCTGATCACACTGCTGGCCCATGCCGGGAGTTTCGTGCCCGCCAGCGAAGCGCGCATCGGCCCCGTGGATCGAATATTCACCCGTATCGGTTCATCAGACGACCTGGCCGGCGGTCGCTCCACGTTCATGGTGGAAATGACCGAAACCGCCAATATTCTGCACAATGCCACCGATCATAGCCTGATATTGATGGATGAGATCGGACGCGGCACGAGCACCTTCGACGGCCTGTCGCTGGCCTGGGCCAGTGCCGAGCACCTGGCACGCACTGGCGCGCTGACCCTGTTCGCCACGCATTACTTTGAAATGACCGCGATGCCGGAACACGCCGACGGTGTGACCAACGTCCATTTGACGGCAACCGAGCATGGCGACGGCATCGTCTTCATGCACCGCATCGAGCCCGGCCCCGCCAACCAGAGCTACGGGCTACAGGTCGCCCAGTTGGCCGGCGTACCCGCGGCTGTGATCAACCGAGCCAAGGAGAAACTGATCCAGCTGGAACAGCAGGAAGTCCATGCGGAGAACCGGGCGGTGCTGGGTTCGTCGCCGGACGCTACCGCTCCGCCGAAGCAGGCCGACCTGTTTGCCGCCACGCCACATCCGGTCGTGGAGGAGCTGACCCACCTGGCCGTGGATGAGCTGACCCCAAGGCAGGCGCTGGAAATGTTGTATCAGTGGCGAGAGATGCTGTAATGGAACACGCTTGCCGCCGACACAACGGCCCGACTAGAATGGCCGCTAAGTTTTTTATCTTATAAAAATCCATACTTTTATAACGGATTTTTAACCCATGACCGACACCGGGCGTTGAGCCCCGTAAACGCTAGAGGGATACCGACATGACATTTGTCGTTACCGAGAACTGCATCCAATGCAAATACACCGACTGTGTCGAGGTCTGTCCGGTCGATTGTTTCTACGAAGGCCCCAATTTCCTGGTCATTCATCCCGATGAGTGCATCGATTGCGCCCTGTGCGAGCCGGAATGCCCGGCGGAGGCGATATTCTCGGAAGATGAACTACCGGAGGGGCAGGAAAGCTTTATCGAGATCAACGCCGAACTCTCTGAAGTCTGGCCCAATATCACCGAAAAGAAAGATCCCTTGCCTGATGCAGAAGAGTGGGATGGCAAGACAGGCAAACTGGAAAAGCTCGAGCGCTAACCTTTTTTCAGGTCACTCTTGAGGGCCGTGCATATCGGCCGGCCCCTTGATAGGCTTCTGGCCCGCAGCGTAATTCCGAAACGCGTAAAAACCGGACGCAAAAAAAGGCGGCCCGTAGGCCGCCCGCTCCAAGCGTTTCCTCCAACAATTCCCTCTGTTGCAACTCCTGTAGTGCCGTCCCTGCCAGGGCCAACGTCCTGTTTCACCCAGCGCACCGTCCTGCATCCCGTTGCATCCTGCGTGAGACTTCCTTGCCTCCCCTGTCCTTGTTGAGCAGTGTGGCAGGTTGTTAGTTTAACTCAAGGCGGCCCTGACAACGAAAGAGCGAGCCACGCAGGCTCGCTCTTAGCAGTCAATACTTTATAAACAATGATTTAAGCAAAATCACTGGCGAATTTCTTCGCTCTACGTATCGGATTTCCTGCCTTTTTGTAAGAAAACTCTTACAACTATTGAAGAAATAGCTTACACCAGCCTCCCTGACTCGATAGGGAGGCACATCGGCAATCGGGCTTTTATTGCCCCTTGATGGCTTTCAATCCCGGATATCCCACCTGGGACCCCAGTTCCTGCTCTATCACCAGCAGGCGGTTATACTTGGCGACCCGGTCGCTGCGGCACAACGAGCCCGTCTTGATCTGTCCGGCGCTGGTACCGACGGCCAGGTCGGCGATGGTGGTATCTTCGGTCTCACCGGAGCGATGCGAGATGACAGCGGTGAAACCGGCATCCTGAGCCATCTTGATCGCATCCAGCGTCTCGGAGAGCGAACCGATCTGATTGAACTTGATCAGGATCGAATTGCCGATCTGCTCGTCGATACCACGCTTGAGGATTCGGGTATTGGTGACGAACAAATCATCGCCCACCAGTTGCACCTTGTCGCCCAGCTTGTCGGTCAATGCCTTCCAGCCATCCCAATCGGACTCATCCATCCCATCCTCGATGGAGACGATGGGATAGTCGGCGCACAGCCCCGCCAGGTAATCGGCGAAGCCGGCGGCATCGTAGGCCTTGCCTTCCCCCGCCAGATCGTAACGGCCATCGCGGTAGAACTCGCTGGAAGCACAATCCAGCGCCAGCGTGACGTCCTTGCCCAGAGCGTAACCGGCATCGGCGACCGCTTGTTTGATCACGGTCAAGGCTTCGGCATTCGAAGACAGGTTCGGCGCGAAGCCTCCTTCATCGCCCACCGAGGTGGACAGCCCTTTCGCCGACAGCACCTTTTTCAGCGCGTGGAAGATTTCCGCTCCCATGCGCAGCCCTTCGCGGAAATTCGCCGCACCCACCGGCTGAACCATGAATTCCTGAATGTCGACGTTGTTATCGGCATGCTCGCCGCCATTGAGGATGTTCATCATCGGCACTGGCATCAGGTACTCGCCCGGTCGCCCGTAGAGCTCGGCGATATGCGCGTACAGCGGCACATCCTTGGCATTGGCGGCAGCCTTGGCCGCCGCCAGGGAAACCGCCAGGATGGCGTTGGCGCCGAGCGTGGCCTTGTTGTCGGTGCCATCGAGCTTGAGCATGGCGTTGTCCAGGCCACGCTGGTCGCGGGCGTCCATTCCCACCAGCGTATCGCGAATGGCACCGTTGACCGCCTCGACTGCACGCAGGACACCCTTGCCGAGATAGCGCGCCTTGTCGCCGTCGCGCAATTCCAGGGCCTCCCGGGAACCGGTGGAGGCGCCACTCGGTGCGCAGGCTTCGCCCACGGCGCCGCTGGCCAGACTCACCCTTGCCATTACCGTGGGATTGCCCCGGGAATCGAGTACTTCAAGCGCGCTGATATCAACAATCTTGGTCATCGGTATGTCCTTCGTCATATCGGTCAATGTGTCGCAATAAAGCTGTGGCCGCGCGGCCCATGGATTGGCTGCTCAACGAATATGCAACGGATCGAACCCTTTCACCAGCGTATCCAGAGCTGACATTTGGCGCAGGAAAGGTTCGAGCTGGTCCAGCGGCAAGGCACAGGGGCCGTCGCACAAGGCGGCATCGGGGTCGGGATGCGCTTCCAGGAAGAGCCCCGCCAGGCCTACCGCCACGCCGGCACGGGCCAGCTCGGCCACCTGGGCACGGCGACCATCGGCACTGTCGGCGCGTCCACCGGGGCGCTGCAAGGCGTGAGTCACGTCGAAGAAGACGGGATAACCGGTCTGCTTCATGTCGCCGAAGCCGAGCATATCGACCACCAGATTGTTGTAGCCGAAGCTCGACCCGCGTTCGCACAGCATCAAGCGCTGGTTGCCGGCTTCCTCGAACTTGCGCAGGATGTGGCGCATTTCATGGGGGGCCAGAAATTGCGGCTTCTTGATGTTGATTGCCGCCCCTGTCTCGGCCATGGCCACGACCAGATCGGTCTGGCGGGCCAGAAACGCCGGCAATTGGATGATATCCGCCACTTCCGCCACCGGTGTCGCCTGCCAGGGTTCGTGCACATCGGTGATGATGGGTACGTCAAAGCGAGCCTTGACCTCGGTAAGGATCTCGAGACCCTTGTCCAGCCCGGGGCCGCGGTAGGAGTGAATCGAGCTGCGATTGGCCTTGTCGAAACTGGCCTTGAACACGAAGGGCATCGAAAGCTTGCGGGTGACCTCGACGTAAGCGGCGGCAATGTCCAGGGCCATGTCGCGGCTCTCGAGAACATTCATGCCCCCCAGCAACATCAAGGGCAAAGAATTGCCGGCCCTGAGGCCGGCAAACTCGATCTCGCGTTCGGGTGTGGTCATCGCCGCTACTCCTGATGCGTGTTATGGGCTCGAGTGCGCGCCGTCTTGTGCTCCACCGCGGCATTGACGAAACCGGAGAACAGCGGATGGCCGTCGCGTGGCGTGGAGGTGAATTCGGGATGGAACTGACAGGCCACGTACCAGGGATGATCGGGCAACTCGATGACTTCCACCAGCGACTGATCGACGCTCTTGCCCGACACCACCAGCCCGGCCTGTTCCAGCTCGCCGATGAACTGGTTGTTGACCTCGAAGCGATGACGATGGCGCTCGACGATCTCATCGCTGCCGTACGCCTCGTGTGCCTTGCTGCCGGACTTCAGGTGGCAGACCTGGCCACCCAGGCGCATGGTGCCGCCCAGATCGGATGCGGCATCGCGCAGTTCGATCTTGCCTTCGGCATTGAGCCATTCGGTGATCAACCCCACCACCGGGTGTTGGGTATCGTGGGTGAATTCGGTGGAATTGGCATCTTCCCAGCCCGCGATGTGTCGGGCGAACTCGATGACCGCCACCTGCATGCCCAGACAGATACCGAGGTAGGGAATGCCGTTTTCGCGAGCGAACCTGGCCGTGGCGATCTTGCCTTCCACGCCGCGCTCGCCGAAACCACCCGGCACCAGAATGGCGTCCTTTCCGGCCAGGCGTTCGGTGCCGTGGCGCTCGATGTCCTCCGAATCGATATAGTCGACATTGACCTTGATCCGCCCCTGGATTCCGGCGTGGATCAACGCCTCGTTCAGTGACTTGTAGGCATCCAGCAATTCCATGTACTTGCCGACCATGGCGATGCTGATCGACTTCAGAGGATTGAGTTTGGCATCCAGTACCTTGACCCACTCGGAGAGGTCGGCTTCCTCGGCTTCCAGGCGCAACTTGTCGCAGACGATCTCGTCGAGACCGTGCTCATGGAGCATCAGCGGGATACGGTAGATGGTATCGGCATCCTGCAGCGGCACCACGGCACGCTCTTCGACATTGGTGAACAGGGCGATCTTGCGCCGCTCGCTCTCCTCGAGCTCGACCTCGCTGCGGCAGATCAGGATATCCGGCTGGATACCGATCGAGCGCAGCTCCTTGACGCTGTGCTGGGTCGGCTTGGTCTTGGTCTCGCCGGCGGTCTTGATATAGGGCACCAGGGTCAGGTGCATGAAAATGGCGCGGCTGGCCCCCAGCTCGCTGCGGATCTGGCGAATGGATTCCAGAAACGGCAGTGATTCGATATCGCCCACGGTGCCGCCGATCTCCACCAGCGCCACATCGAAGCCTTCGCCACCGGCATAGACGCGCTGCTTGATCTCGTCGGTAATGTGCGGGATGACCTGCACCGTGCCGCCCAGGTAATCGCCACGGCGCTCCTTGCGCAGCACGTGCTCGTAGACGCGACCGGTGGTGAAGTTGTTGCCCTGGGTCATCTTGGTACGGATGAAACGCTCGTAGTGGCCCAGGTCGAGGTCGGTTTCAGCACCATCTTCCGTGACGAAAACCTCACCGTGCTGGAAGGGGCTCATGGTACCCGGGTCCACATTGATGTAGGGGTCGAGCTTGAGCATGGTGACCTTGAGGCCGCGCGCCTCGAGAATCGCCGCCAGCGAGGCGGAGGCGATGCCCTTGCCTAATGAAGACACAACGCCGCCGGTCACGAAGATATATCGTGTCATGGATAACCTGTCGAAACGTGATCAGAAGGCACGGCAGAAAGCCACACCAGAATGGGTCGACAGGGTAGCAGATTACGCCTAAAGCCTCAATTACACCCGCAACCCTACGGTAGCCACTATTGCGGCCACCAGCGGGCGAGCTCCCCGCCCAGCGGGTCGTATGCGGGACGCGATACCTTGGCGATGCGCACCACCGCCGCGTCGTGTTCCGCCGGGTCGGCGGGCAGCAGGTCGAGCTCACGCTGATCCTCGGGGTAAGCGGCCAACAGCAAAAAATCATCGCTCGCCTCCAACGAGCAGTGCCCGGTACCCGCCGGCAGTACCAGCGTATCGCCGGCACGGATCTCGACATCCTCGCCCCGCTCACCGCCCAGGCGCAGCCGCCCCCAGCCCGCCAGTACACCGAACGCTTCGTGGGCGATGGAATGATAATGGTGGTAATCGTAGACCCCGCCGCGCCAGCTAGGTGTCCAGCCGCTGACGCTGAACAGCCGCTCGAAGCGCTCGGCGATGGCCTCGCGGTCGAGTGTCGAATCAAGCCCCCCGGATCGGTAGTGCAGCGTCGCCAGTCGCGTATTGGGAATCGAGCCGTCATCAGAGAAGGTCATCCGCTCGGGGCTCACCGCCCCCGATTTTGCATCCGCCAGGCCAAGCTCTACCAGTGTCGACTCCATCATGCCCTCCGCTTGTCGGTTTTCATCGAAGTCTAGTACCGTGACGCCCCAAACGACAGCGCCCCGGCAATAGCCAGGGCGCTGTGCGACTCGGTGGCGTTATACGCCGAGGTATTCCAGGATGCCTTCGGCAGCCTGACGACCCTCATGGATGGCGGTCACCACCAGGTCGGAACCGCGCACCATGTCGCCACCGGCAAAGATCTTCTCGTTGCTGGTCTGGAAGGCGTACCGACCGTGCTCCGGCGCCAGCACCCGGTCACGCTCGTCGACCTCGATTTTGGCACCCTTGAACCATTCGGCGGGGCTGGCCTGAAAACCGAACGCGACGATGACTGCATCCGCTGGGATAACCTCTTCGGACCCGGGCACCACTTCGGGACGCTGGCGGCCGTTCTCGTCGGGCTCGCCCAGTCGTGTGCGCACCACTTTCACGCCTTCGACCTTCTCCTCGCCCACCACCGCCACCGGCTGGCGGTTGAACAGGAACTCGACACCCTCTTCGCGGGCATTGGCCACTTCGCGACGCGACCCCGGCATGTTCTGCTCATCGCGGCGGTAGGCGCAGGTCACGCTGGTCGCGCCCTGGCGAATCGACGTGCGGTTGCAGTCCATGGCGGTGTCGCCGCCACCCAGCACCACCACGCGCTTGCCCTCGAACGAGATGTAGTCGCTGGGCTCCTTCTCGAAGCCCAGGCAGTGGTTGACGTTGGCGATGAGGAAGTCGAGCGCCTTGTAGACGCCCGGAAGCTCCTCGCCGGGAAAACCACCCTGCATGGACTTGTAGGTGCCCATGCCCAGGAAGACCGCGTCGTAGTCGGCCATCAGGGTATCGAAATCGATATCCTTGCCGATCTCGGTATTCAAGCGGAACTCGATACCCATCTCCTCGAATACCGCACGGCGCCGCTCCATGACGTTCTTTTCCAGCTTGAATTCGGGAATGCCGAACGTCAGCAGGCCACCAATCTCCGGGTAGCGGTCGAATACCACCGGCTTGACGCCGCTGCGCGCGAGGATATCGGCACAGCCCAGCCCCGCCGGGCCGGCGCCGACGATCGCCACTTTCTTGTCGGTCCAGGACACCTTGGACATGTCCGGCCGCCAGCCCATGGCGAATGCCGTATCGGTGATGTACTTCTCCACCGAGCCGATGGTCACCGCGCCGAAGCCGTCGTTGAGCGTGCAGGCGCCTTCGCAGAGACGATCCTGCGGGCATACGCGACCGCACACCTCGGGCAGCGAGTTGGTCTTGTGCGACAATTCGGCGGCTTCCAGGATGTTGCCCTCCACCACCAGCTGCAGCCAGTTGGGGATGTAGTTGTGAACCGGGCATTTCCATTCACAGTACGGGTTGCCGCAGTGCAGGCAACGGTGCGACTGGCTCGCGGCTTCGGTCGGCTTGAACGGCTCGTAGATCTCCGCGAACTCTTTGGAGCGTTTGCGTGCGTCTTTCTTGTCCGGGTCCTTACGACCCACATCGATAAACTGAAAATCGTTACTCAAACGATTGGCCATGATCTCTCTCCTCTCGGCTGGCGTCTGGCTTGTCACTCGGCCCTGGCGTCTTGCGCTGGGCTCAATTCACTCCGGCCGCCGCCGGGATTCGGCGAGCAGACCGCCCAGGCTTGCCGCCTTGGGCTTTACCAGCCAGAAATGTCGCGCGTAATCGCTGAAGTCATCCAGAATATCCTGACCGCGCTTGGAGCCGGTCTCATGCACATACTCTTCGATCATTTCGCGCAGGTGACGACGATACGCTTCCATCGTTTCGGTATTGATGCGATGGATCTCCACCAGCTCATGGTTGTACCTGTCGACAAAGGCGCGGTCCTCATCCAGCACATAGGCGAAGCCGCCGGTCATGCCCGCCCCGAAATTGACCCCGGTTTCGCCGAGCACACACACCAGTCCGCCGGTCATGTACTCGCAGCAGTGGTCGCCGGCACCTTCGATCACTGCTGTGGCACCGGAATTGCGCACCGCGAAACGCTCCCCCGCGGTTCCGGCGGCGAACAGCTTGCCGCCGGTGGCACCATACAGGCAGGTATTGCCGATGATCGCGGTCTTGTGGCTTTCGAAGGTACTGACCTTGGGCGGCACGATGACCAGCTTGCCGCCATTCATGCCCTTGCCCACATAGTCGTTGGCGTCGCCTTCCAGGTAGAGATTGAGGCCGCGGGCGTTCCACACGCCGAAACTCTGCCCCGCCACTCCAGTGAAGCGGGCGGTGACCGGAGCGTCCTCGAGCCCCTCCTCGCCGTAGCGCTTGGCGATGGCCCCCGAAGACAGCGCGCCGACACTGCGGTCGCAGTTGGTGATGGTGAATTCGAACTCACCGCCCGAGCGGTTCTCGATGGCATCCATCAGCGCTGCCAGCACTTCCTGGTTCTTGGCACCTGGGTCATGGGGCACATTGCGACTCACACGGCAGAACTGTGGCGCATCGGCCGGAACGAAATCGTTATCGAGCAAGGGGGTCAGGTCCAGCTTGCGCTGTGACGGAGTGTGCCCCTCGATCACCTCGAGCAGGTCGGTGCGTCCGATCAGGTCGGTCAATTGGCGCACACCCAGCGTCGCCATCAGCTCGCGCACTTCCTCGGCGATGAAGCGGAAGTAGTGCTTGACCATGTCCACCGTGCCGCGGAAATGCTCGCCGCGCAGGTAGTCGTCCTGGGTGGCGATACCGGTGGCGCAATTGTTGAGGTGGCAGATACGCAGATACTTGCAGCCCAGCGCCACCATCGGCGCGGTACCGAAACCGAAGCTCTCGGCGCCGAGGATCGCCGCCTTGATCACGTCCAGCCCGGTCTTCAGGCCGCCGTCAGTCTGCAGGCGGATCTTGTCGCGCAGGCCGTTGATGCGCAGCGCCTGATGTACTTCCGGCAGGCCCAGCTCCCAAGGGGAACCGGCGTGCTTGATAGAGGTCAGCGGGCTCGCCGCGGTGCCGCCGTCGTAGCCGGAAACGGTGATCAGGTCGGCATACGCCTTCGCCACGCCGGTGGCGATGGTGCCGATACCCGGCTCGGAAACCAGCTTCACCGAGACCTGGGCGTCGGGGTTGACCTGCTTGAGGTCGAAGATCAGTTGCGCCAGGTCCTCGATCGAATAGATGTCGTGATGCGGCGGCGGCGAGATCAACGTTACCCCGGGCACCGAATAGCGCAGCCGGGCGATCAGATCGTTGACCTTGCCACCGGGCAACTGGCCGCCCTCGCCGGGCTTGGCGCCCTGAGCCACCTTTATCTGCAGGACTTCGGCATTGACCAGGTAGGCCGGGGTGACGCCGAAGCGCCCGGAGGCGATCTGCTTGATCTTGGAGCTGCGAATGGTGCCGTAGCGCGCCGGGTCTTCGCCGCCCTCGCCTGAGTTGGAGCGCCCACCGGCCTCGTTCATAGCCTGCGCCAGCGCTTCGTGGGCCTCCGGCGACAGTGCGCCAAGGCTCATGCCGGCGCTGTCGAAGCGCGGCAGCAACGACTCGATGGGCTCGACCTCATCCAGGGGCAGCGGGTCCTGCGCCGGCTTGAGCGCCAGCATGTCGCGAATCGTCGCCACCGGACGCTCATTGACCAGGCGGGCAAACTTCTTCCACTTCTCGTAGCTGCCCTCCTGCACCGCTTGCTGCAGGACCATCACGACATCGGGGTTGTAGGCGTGGTATTCGTGGCCATGCACATACTTGAACAACCCGCCCTGGTTGATGCCCTTGCGCAGTGTCCAGGCATCCTTGGCCAGCAATTCCTGCTGCAGTTGCAGCTCGGTGAAGCCGGTCCCCTCGATGCGCGACGCCATGCCGGGGAAGCACATCTGCATGATCTCGGAAGAGAGCCCCACTGCTTCGAACAGCATCGAACCGCGATACGAGGCCAGCGTCGAGATCCCCATCTTGGACAGAATCTTGAACAGACCCTTCTGCAAGCCCTTGCGATAGTTCTCGCGGGAATCCGCCGGGTTGCCGGTCAGCTCGCCGGTACGATGCATATCGGCCATCACCTGATAGGCCAGCCATGGATACACCGCGGTAGCACCGACACCGAACAGCACCGCCATCTGGTGGGCATCTCGGGCATAACCGGTTTCCACCACGATATTGGCATTGGGACGCAGCGCCAGGCGACCCAGGTGCGTATGCACCGCACCGACGGCCAGTACCGCCTGGATCGGCAGTATCCCCTTGGGCAGGTCGGAATCGGTAAGCACCAGGATCACCTTGCCCGCACGCACCTGGGTTTCCGCCTCCTTGCACAGCGCCTGCAAGGCCTGCTGCAGGCTTTGCTGCTCGGGGTCGTAGCCCAGCGACAGGGTGTGGCTGGCGAAAGCCGGATCGTCCTGGGACATCAGGGCGGTAAACTTGCGCGGCGAAAGCACCGGAGTCGTCAGGATCAGTCGGTGAGCATGCTCGGGCGTTGCCTTGAAGACATTGAGCTCGGCGCCGCAGCAGGTTTCCAGCGACATGACGATCGCTTCGCGCAGCGGGTCGATGGCGGGGTTGGTCACCTGGGCGAACTTCTGGCGGAAATAGTCGGTAAGCGGACGTTGCCTGCCCGACAGTACCGCCATCGGCGTGTCGTCGCCCATCGAGCCCACCGCTTCCTGGCCGCTTTCCGCCAGGGGGCGCAGCACCTGGTCGCGCTCTTCAAAGCTGACCTGGAAAAGTTTCTGCTGAATGTTCAGCGTATCGGGCTCGACGCTCTGAAAGCGTGCCAGTTCGGTCAGTGCCGACTCCAGGTAGTTGGCTTCCTGCTTCAACCAGCGCTTGTAGGGGTACGCCGACTTCAGACGGTCGTCGATCTCGCTGGTATGCAGGACTTCACCCGTCTGGGTATCCACCGCCAGCATCCGGCCCGGGCCGACCCGGCCCTTGGCCACCACGTCTTCCGGCTTGTAGGAGTAGGTGCCGATTTCCGACGCCAGCGTGATGTAGCCATTCTTGGTTATCACCCAGCGCGCCGGGCGCAGACCGTTGCGGTCGAGCATGCACACCGCCTGGCGACCATCGGTCATGACCACCCCGGCCGGGCCGTCCCACGGCTCCATGTGCATGGAGTTGTATTCGTAGAAGGCGCGCAGC
Source organism: Halomonas sp. Bachu 37 (assembly GCF_039691755.1). Taxonomy (NCBI): domain Bacteria; kingdom Pseudomonadati; phylum Pseudomonadota; class Gammaproteobacteria; order Oceanospirillales; family Halomonadaceae; genus Halomonas; species Halomonas kashgarensis. The sequence goes on from NZ_CP137552.1 coordinate 2,024,422, forward strand.
TCGGCATCCATGGTTTCGACGTTCTGCCACGCCGGCGGCACCATCATGCGTACGGCACGGTGCAGCTCCATGCCCCCGGTGAGCAGCACCTCGAGCATGTTGTCCATGCTCGAGGAGTCGGAACCGGTGGTATTGACGATCTCGTCCAGCTCGGCGATTTCGGGAAGGCGCTCGTTGACGAAGTTCGCCTTGCGCGAGTTGGCCCAACCACGGTTGGCTTCGATGGTGTTGATCTCGCCATTGTGCGCCAGCAGGCGGAACGGCTGAGCCAGCGGCCAGCGCGGCGCGGTATTGGTCGAAAAACGCTGGTGGAAAACGCAAATGGCGGTTTCCAGTCGCGGATCGTTGAGATCCTTGTAGAAGGCCGGCAGGTCTTCGGGCATTACCAGGCCTTTATAGGACACCACCTCGGAAGAAAGTGAGGCGACGTAGAAATCTTCTTCGCCCTTCAGCGCCTGTTCGGCATACCGGCGCGCCATGAACAGATCGACATCGAAATGCTCGCCGCTGCCCGGCGCCACGAAGACCTGGCGAATGCGCGGCAGGCAATCGAGTGCCATGGGGCCACACACGCTGGGGTCGGTGGGCACGTCGCGCCAGCCAAGCACTTTCAGTTGACGGGCTTCGAGTTCACGCTCCAGAACCCGACGCGCATGCGCATCGCGCTCGTCATCGTCGGGCAGGAACACAACACCCACGGCAAAACGCTCGCCGAGTTCGACATTCAGGTCGGATTTGGCCGCCTCGCGCATGAAGGCCGACGGCATCTTGAGCAGCAGGCCACAGCCATCGCCGGTTTTACCATCTGCCGCGATACCGCCACGGTGTGTCATGCAAGTCAGCGATTCTATCGCGGTCTTGAGCAAATCGTGACTGGCTTGCCCCTGCATATGAGCAATCAGGCCGAAGCCGCAGTTGTCACGAAACTCGCCTGGCTGGTGAAGACCTTTGTTCATGGGCGTGCCTCTGATAAGCGTGTTTTATTTGCAGCTTTTACATGATACCTTGTCCGGTTATTTTTCTTTTCAGACCAACTCTTCCGGACTCAAGCGCACCGTGGCGGTGGCGGCTGCGTGGCGAAAATGGCCGCTCAGCATAGCCATTCCGCCCCCTTGCGCGCAATATTCAGCCTCGTGCAAAGCGGTGAAAAGTCTCGGAAAATCCATTAGTTGCAGCAAATGATTCGAAAAAACAACATACACTTCAACGACTTGCACCGAACCGAAACGATATTTTAACGCAGACTACCAAGCACTAGACTTTAGTCCAAAGCAAACCTTTTTTTCCATGCCGATAGCGCATATGGCATGCGGATTCTCGCATTTTCAATCCATTTACGTTCCCTCACGCCTGTCATTACTTCATAAAAAAAGCCCGCAGTGTGCGGGCTTTGAACCGTGACCGGCGCCATGAAAAATCAGGACTCAGCGGCGGGGAAACTCTTCCAGCAGGGCTTGCAGCATGTCGCTCGGCGTCGCGTCGAAGACACACGCCTTGCCCAGCGATTCAAGCAGCACCAGACGCAACCTTGCATCGAGGTTTTTCTTGTCGAGACGCATGCGCTCGAGAAAATCGTCGGCTTCCATTCCTTGCGGCGCTTCAAGCGGCAGCCCCGCGCTGGCAATGAGGGCATTGCAGCGAGCCACCTGCGCATCGTCCAGCCATCCCAGACGGTGCGACAGCTCAGCCGCCATGGCCATGCCGGCGCCCACGGCCTCGCCATGCAGCCACTGGCCATAGCCCTGGTGCGATTCGATCGCATGACCAAACGTATGCCCCAGGTTGAGCAGCGCTCTTACGCCCTGCTCGGTCTCGTCCTCGGCAACGATATCCGCCTTGAGGCGGCAGCTTCGCTCAATGGCCGACACCAATGCATCCGGCTCCAGCCCGCGCAACGCCTGCATATTGGCTTCCAGCCAGCCGAGAAAGTCACTGTCGCGAATCAAGCCGTACTTGATCACTTCGGCGAGTCCGGCGGATAGCTCGCGAGACGGCAGGGTGATCAGGGTATCGATATCGATCAGCACCGCCTTGGGCTGCCAGAAGGCCCCGATCATGTTCTTGCCCCGCGGATGGTTGACGCCGGTCTTACCCCCGACCGAGGAGTCCACCTGGGATAGCAGTGTCGTCGGCACCTGAATGAAGGCCACGCCACGCTGATAGCTGGCCGCCGCATAGCCGACCATGTCGCCTATTACCCCCCCGCCGAGTGCGATCAGCGTGCAACGGCGGTTGAATCCCGCTTCGAGCAAGGCATCCCAGATGCGGCTTACCTGCTCCAGCGTCTTGTACTCTTCGCCGTCGGGCAGCACCAGTGTGCGCACCTCCAGATGGTCCGGCAGGCCCAGGCGAAGGCGCTCGAGATACAGCGGCGCGATCGTCTCGTTGGTAACAACCAGGACCTGATTACCGGCAAGATAAGGCGCCAGCCACTCCGCCGTGCCCATGACGGCCGAGCCGATGTGAATGGGATAGCTGCGCTCGCCCAGGTCCACGTTCAAGGTAGTGGGCGGCAGGCGAGACGGTGCTGTACTGTCGTGGGTCATGTTCAAGCCTTACGTTGCAGGGGATCGACCAGCCGGCGTACCCGTCGCTGGATTTCATTGACGACGGCGCGCGGGCTACGGCGGTCGGTGCGCACCGTGACATCGGCGGTCGCGCGATACAGCGGATCACGCAGGGCGAACATGTCGTTGAGCACCTGCTCTCGATTATCGCACTGCAACAGTGGCCGGTTGCGATCCTTGGCGGTACGCCTGAGCTGTTGCTCCACGGTGGTGAAAAGATAGATCACCGCGCCTCGTTCGCGCAGGGCACGGCGATTCTCCTCGCGCAGCACGGCGCCTCCCCCGGTGGCTACCACCACGCCGGGAAGCTGGGTCAGCTCGTCGATCATGAGCATTTCCCGCTGACGAAAGCCTTGCTCACCCTCGACATCGAATATCCAGGGAATGTCCGCCCCGCACCGGTCCTGAATCGCGTGATCGCTATCGAAGAACTCTCGCGACAATTCAGACGCCAGCAGACGGCCTATGGTGCTTTTCCCGGCCCCCATGGGACCGATGAGAAATAGGTTGGGTAAATCCTGCATCAGGGAACCGCCAGGCCTTCATCAATGAGTCGTGGAGTAATGAATACCAACAACTCTACCTTTTCATTGCTCTCTTCGGTATAGCGAAAGAGTCGGCCCAGCAGAGGAATGTCTCCCAGCAGCGGCGTCTTGGCCAGTTGACGTAGCTCCTCGGTGGTCAAAATACCGCCGAGCACCACGGTCTGACCGTTATCCACCAGCACCTGGGTTTCGATCGTATTGGTATCGATCGGCGGCTCGCCGCCAAACTCGGAGTCGCGGAAGCTATCGTTACGGATTATCAAGTCCATGATAATGCGATTATCGGGGGTTATCTGTGGCGTGACTTCAAGCTCGAGCAGTGCTTCCTTGAACTCGGTTTCGGGATTACCTTCTGCGCTTACGCTCTGATAGGCACGCTCTTCGCCCTGGCTGATCCTCGCGGTACGCTGATTGGCGGTAATCACTCGCGGCTGGGATATCGTCTGGCTCTTGCCTTCGCTTTCCAGGGCACGTAGCTCCAGGTCGAGCAGGATGTCCCCGGAAAGATAGCCGAAACTGAAACCGGTATCGTTACCGGTAGTGCCACCCATATCGACTGCCAACCCTCCCATCGCCCGATTGATGCCATCGGGGTTGATATTGCGCCTGGTGTAAGTTCCATCTTCCCCTTCCTGAAAACCGCGGGTACTCGACATGCCCCAGTTCACCCCCAATTCACGGGAAGCGGTATCCCTGGCAATGACGATACGCGCCTCTATCTGCACCTGGCGCACGGCAATGTCGAGGCGCTCCAGCGTCCGCAGGATGGCCTGCACCTGGTCGGGAGTATCCTGTATCAGCAGGGTGTTGGTGCGCTCGTCGACACTGACCCGGCCGCGCTCGGTCAGCAGGCCGAAGCCATCCCCGCCGCGCAGCAAGGTGGCGAGATCCGTCGCCCGGGCGTACTTGACCTCGATGAACTCGGTGACCAGCGGGGCCAGGGTCTCTTGCTGGGAGCGCGCCTCGATCTCCTGGCGCTCGATCTCGGCCAGCTCGCCGGCGGGTGCCACCACGATGACATCGCCTTCGCGCCGACTGGACAGGCCGCGACTCTTGAGGATGAGATCCAGGGCCTGATCCCAGGGAACCTCATTGAGATTCAACGTCACCCGCCCGCTGACACTATCGCTTGCCACCAGGTTCAAACCGGTGAATTCGGCCAGGGTGGAAAGCACCGAGCGCACTTCGATATCCTGGAAATTCAGACTGACCCGCTCGCCGGTATAGTTCTGTCCGCTATTCTCCGCAAGGTCGGCATCGTGGCCGGCGACAGGTTGCACCTCGATGGTCAGTTGCCGACCACTCTGGGACGAGACCATGGCATAGGCTCCGTCGACCACAAGCTCGAGCTGGGTACCGTCCTGGCCTGCGTGCGGCGTGATGCGCTGGACCGGCGTGCCGAAGTCGGTGACATCGTAGACCTGAGTGAGGCTATCGGGGATGGCCGTGCCACGCAGCTCCGCCACCACTCGGCCGCCGCCACCTTCGCGCACCCGAGTATCGACTCCCGCCCGATCCAGAGTGACCAGTACCCGACCGGCCCCGTCAGCACCGCGCCGGAAGTCTATGTCCTCGACCTGGGGGCCTAGCGACGCCTGCAGCGAGCGCGGTGATGCCGTCTCGGCGGGAGCCGCTACCGAGGCGCTGCCAGTCGATTCGTGTACGCCGGGACCGATCACGATTCGCAGCCCATCGCCCTGGCGTGAGGTGACATAGGGATGCCCTCGCTCTAGGTCCACGACCAGCCGAGTCCGAGCGCCGGTATCCAGCGCGGTCACTCGCTGTACGCCGCCCACGCCCACATCGAAACGACGCCCCTCGAGACCGCTGGAAGTATCGGCCAGGTCCAGAGTCAAGCGGGGGGGATCATCCAGGCGGTAACCACGCAATTCGGGTACCGGGCCGGAAAAGCTCAGGTCGATTTCAACATCGCCCCCACTGTTGCGACGAAAGTCCAGATCCGTCAGCACCGAGGCGGCGAACGCCAGGGAAGGTAGCGTCGACAACAGCAGTATCACAACGCTCCGGGTCATCAATGTCATTGCATCCTTCCGCTTTGTTGTCTTTGGGGACAGCCCGTCACTTATCGTTATCAAGGGTCAACTCCACGTCGCGCTCCCGCCAACCGGTACGATCGGTATAGATGCGCTCGACTACCGCTATTCCATTTTCTCCGATATCGCCGATGACGCCGTAATCGGTGCCCAGGTAATTGCCCTCCCGGACCGAAACCACCTCGCCCATGGGCGTTTCGATCAGGCCGATCCGGCGAGCGCCCATGCGCAAGGTTCCCACCAGGCGCAACTCCTGCAGGTCGAACTGCTCCAGCGGCTCACGAGTTCGCTGCTGATCGGGCGCCAGCTCGCTACTGTAGCGCTCATCGCTGCGGGACGTGTCGAGGACTTCCCGGGGCAGGAAGGGGCTGCGCGCATCGCCATAGCGATACTCCAGGCCATGGTAATCGGGGATGACCGGAATCACGATCAACGGCTCTCCCCCGGGCGCTTCCCGGATGGCGTCCAGCGTCTGCTTGAGCTCATTCAGCCGGGGGTCGGCGCACCCCCCCAGCAACATCCCCAGTAATACTCCCAGCGCTATCCCCGCCCTCGACGACTTGTGGAGGCTCATTGCACTTCCTCCTCGGCACGGTCGCTTACGGGGCGATAGTTGTAAGTACGGGCCAGCATGGAGAGGCGCAGCTCACCACCCGTTTGCGCTACCGGCGCCAGGGTAAAGTCGTGCTGGGTCACGATGCGTGACAAATCCGCCATGTCGCTGATGAAAGCGGCGATTTCGTGGTAACCGCCGCGCACCTGAATATCGAAGGGCTGCTCGATGTAATATTGCTGCGTCACCGGTGCGCGCAGGCGGATGTTCTCGATGGTCAAGCGATTGTCCACGGCGGCATCGCTGATACTGTCCAGCAGCGACGGCACTTCCGCATCGGTGGGCAGCATGGCGCGCAGTTGCTCCATCTGCAGTTCCAGGGTGCTCAATTGCTCGAGCATGCCCGGCAGATACGAGGCCTCTGCGGCCTTGCCGCGATAGTCGGCGAGCAACTCCACTTCGCGCCGCTCGGCGCTCTCGAGCGCATCACGTCGCTCGCCGATGACCCACCAGTTCATCAAGGCCAGCGATAGCAGCAGCGCCAGGATGCAACACAGCACCTTGAGCAGAAACGGCCAGCCACCGGCCTCCTTGACATCCAGTTCGCGCCAATCCACTTGCCGCAGACGACGCCACTCCAGCTTGAGATTCACTCGGCGACCTCCGTATCTGCCAGGCCGGGTTCGGCACGCTGCAGGGGCGGGGTTTCAAGGACGGTGAAACGAAAGCGCCGCCCGCCTCTTTCGGCCTCCTCCTCCACTTCGGAAAGCATCGGCACTTCGAGCCCCGGGGCCGCCGCCAGGCCGCGCAACTGGTCGGAAACCTGGCGGTTACTCGAGGCGATACCGGTTCCTTCCAGCATCTCGGCCCTACGCGAGAGATTCAGGTAGTGAACGCCTTCCGCCAGGCTCCCCGCCAGGTCATTGAAAAGCCCGACCGTGCGCGAACGCCCTGTCTGCAGGCTGTTGAAGACGGCGACCTGCTCGCTGAGCTGCTCCACATCGGCCGAATAGCCCTGAATCGCCTGGACGTCGTCGTTCAATGCATCGATCTGACGCTGGATATAGGCGTTGCGTTGCTGCTGGGCATCCAGCGATGTCTGATAGCTCCGGGCCACACCAAAGCCCACGGCGCAGCCGACCATGACGGCCAGCGCCACGCACAGGTGGAAACGCCGGGTACGTTTTTCACGGCGGGCTTCGCGCCACGGCAGCAGGTTGATGTTCACGTTCATCGGCCGACCCTCATGGCCAGTCCGCAGGCGGTAAGCATGGCCGGGGCATCGTTGCTCAGGGCTTCGATATTCAGTCGAGAATTCACTTTCATGCGCTGGAAGGGATTGGCGATGGTGACGTTCATGCCGCTATCTTCGGCGATTCGTTCGGCGAGGCCGGGAATCACGCTGGAGCCACCCGCCAGGATGATGCGGTTGACCTCATGCTTGCGCCCCGCCGTGTAGTACAGCTGCAGCGAGCGCCCCACCTGCTGAACCACGGTTTCCACGAAAGGAGTCAATACGCTGTCATGGTAATCCTCGGGCAAGCCGCCCCGCTTCTTGGCAAACCCGGCTTCTTCCATGCTCAGCTGATAGCGCTCACGAATGGCATCGGTGAGCTGGCGACCACCGAAGACAGTATCGCGGCTATAGACGATATGTCCTTCACGCATGACGTGGAAAGCGTTCATGTTGGCGCCGATATCCACCAGGCCGACACAACTATCCGCCTCGGCGCCTGACTGCAACTGGCGCCTCAAAGTGGGAAAGGTACGCTCCATGGCGAAGGTTTCCACATCCACCGCCGCCGGCTCCAGGCCGGCTCGCTCCAGCGTATCGGTGAGCTGGGTCACATCCTGTTGCCGACAGGCGACCAGCATGACCCGTTGCTGCTGATCGTCGAAAGGCGATGGCCCGAGGCAGTGGAAGTCGAATGCCACCTCGTTGAACGGAAACGGGATATGACGGTCGGATTCGAGAATGATGCGCTCCTCGATCTCATCTTCCTCGAGCGATGCGGGGAAACTCAGGGTTTTGGTGATGGCGGCGCTTGCCGGCACCGCTACCGAAGCCTTGCGGGTGGAGGGCTTGGCATGCTCCACTGCGCGGCTGAGAACACTGGCGACATGGTCGATATCGCGGATGCGCCTTTCCACCACCGCCCCTTCGCGAAGCGGACGCACGGCGTAACTCTCCACCTGGTAGTTGTCGCCGGAACTCTTGAGTTCAAGCAGCTTGACGGTGGCCGAGGTGATATCGACACCGATCAATCCCTTATTGGGCCTGAGAAAGCGCATCTCGGTTCGGTTCCGCCTACATGGTTAAGAGAAATACCAAAAAAGGGCTAGGTGACGTCGAGGTTACATGATTTTCCTCAAACTCACACCCACCAAGGCTTGAGTCATGTCAAGGGTGGTGAGCGGCTCCTCGCCTTCCTATAATGGCTCTCGTCGTCAATAACCGGCAGCATGCGGTTCGTCCCCCTATTTCCATGGATGTCGCCTTTTCATGAAGTTGTTCAGAACATTAATCTCCTCGCTTTTCTGGTTGCTGGTGGCACTTATCGGCGCCACATCGCTTGCCGTGGTAGGCGCCGCCTTGTATTTCGCCCCGGGACTACCCGACGTACGGCAGCTGCAGAACTTCGAACTGCAGACGCCCCTGCGCATCTTCACCCGCGACGGCAAGCTGATCGGCGAGTTCGGCGAAGAGCGGCGCATGCCGGTGGATTTCGAGGAGATTCCGCAGGAAACGATCAATGCCCTGATCGCCGCCGAGGACGCCAATTTCTTCGATCATGCCGGCGTCGATCCGCGAGGCCTCGCCCGTGCCGCCCTGGAGCTTGCCGCCAGCGGCGGCGACATCCAGACCGGGGGCTCCACCATCACCATGCAGGTAGCGCGCAACTATCTGCTTACCCTGGACCGGACCTTCACCCGCAAGATTCGCGAGATTCTTTTGGCCTTGCAGATGGAGCAGATACTCAGCAAGGAGGAAATCTTCGAGCTCTACGTCAACAAGATATTTCTGGGCAACCGGGCCTACGGTATCGCTGCTGCCGCCGAAACCTATTACGACAAGCCGTTGGCCGAGCTGAGTCTCGCCCAACAGGCCATGATTGCCGGCCTGCCCAAGGCGCCTTCCTCTTTCAATCCGCTGGCCAATTCCGAGCGTTCCTTGATTCGTCGCAACTGGATCCTGTTCCGCATGCGCGAGCTGGGTTTCATCGACGAAGCCACCTACACGCAGGCCGTGCAGGAGCCGGTCACCGCCCGCCGTCATATCACCCAGGCGGAAGTGGAAGCCGCTTACGTATCGGAAATGGCGCGCCAGTTCGCCATCGAGGAATTCGGCGACGAAGCCTACACCGGCGGCTACCGCATTCACACGACACTCGATAGCGAGCTGCAACCCCATGCGCGCCGTGCCCTGGCCCGAGGGTTGCTGGCGTATGATCGGCGCCATGGCTGGCGCGGGCCGGAACAGCGCGATATCGCCGCCAGCCTGGTCGAGGCGCAGGAGCGGACGTCTTCCCAGGGGCTCGAAGAGGAGCTTGCCGAATCACCCGAGATCATCGAGACCGCGCGCCAGGCCGCCGAGCGCAGCCAGACCGAAGTAGAAGGTATCGACGGGGATGTCAGCAACTGGTTGCAGGTGCTCGAGCGCACGCCCAATTACGGCTTGTTGCAACCCGCTATCGTGGTAGCAAGCGAAGGCCGGGAAATGCAGGTAATGCTGCGTGGCGGCGAACTCCAGACCCTCGACTGGAGTGGCTTGAGCTGGGCACGGGAATATCTCAGCCCTCGCAGCCGTGGCGGTGAGCCCGGTTCCGCCGCCGAGATCGCCTCCCGTGGCGACCTGGTGCGAGTGATGCGCGACGAAGAGGATCAGTGGCGCCTGTCGCAGCGTCCCGATGCCGAAGGCTCGGTCGTGGTTCAAGACCCGCGCACCGGCGCTATCCTGGCGCTGCAAGGCGGCTTCGACTTCAACGCCAGCAAGTTCAACCGCGCGGTACAGGCACAGCGGCAGTCGGGCTCCATCTTCAAGCCTTTCATCTATCTTGCCGCCCTGGAGGATGGCGAGATGAATGCCGCGACGGTCATCAACGACGCCCCGGTAGTCGTCGATGATGGCAGCGACTCCCTGTGGCGGCCGGTCAACTCCAGCCGGGATTTTCTGGGTCCGACCCGCTTGCGCCCGGCCCTGGCTCGCTCACGCAACCTGGTGACCATTCGTGTCCTGCAGAACATGGGGCTGAATCACACCATCGAATATCTGCAGGGCTTCGGCTTCGCCTCCAGCCGCCTGCCAAGAGGACTTTCCCTGGCACTCGGCAGCGCCTCCCTCACCCCGCTGGAGATGACCAATGCCTATGCCGTGCTGGCCAATGGCGGCTTCCAGGTCACGCCCTGGTTCATCGAGCGAGTGACACGCGGCGACGATACCCAGGTGGTGAACGAGGCCACGCCGAAGGTCGCGTGCCCGCAATGCAGCGAAGGCCAGGAGCGCGTAACCATCGGGGATCGCGACTACCCCGTCGCCCCCCGTGTCGCCGATGCCGCTGCGGTCTATATTCTCACCGACATGCTGCGCGACGTGGTCGAGGTCGGCACCGGACGTGGCGCCTTGAGCCTGGGACGCGAGGATATCGTCGGCAAGACCGGCACCACCAATAGCCAGCGAGACGCCTGGTTCGCCGGCTTCAACAGCGATCTGGTGGCCACGGTGTGGGTAGGCAAGGACAACAACGACTCCATTGCCGAATATGGCGCCAACGCGGCACTACCGGTGTGGGTGGATTTCATGGGCAACGCCTTGGAAGGACGTCCACCGGCCACTCTCGAGCGCCCCGAAACTGTCGTCACCGCCCGGGTCGATCCAGATAGCGGGCGGCGCCTGCAGGACGGAGAACCCGGCGGAATGGTGGAGCTGTTCCATAGCGACCATTTGCCGAGCTACCAGACCCGGCGTGTCAGCCGCGAGCTTGAAGAGGCCAGCGGTTCTCAGGGGTCGGGAACCGTCGAGTCGATCTTCTAGCTTTTAGCTTCTAGCTATCCATCATCCAGCAAGTTTAGCCGGCCGATGTCGAATATCCTTCGCGTCGGCTGGCCAGCCAGTTCCCGCCGATGGCCAACAGCATTACGGCCACACCCGCCACCTCGGCGATCACGTTGGGATAGAACACCGTGACTATCGCCGCCGTAATGGCCAGGCGCGGCAACCACGCCATGCGCGTGAAAAGATATCCTTCCAGCGCGGCGGCAAAGGCGCACAGCGCCAGTATCGCGATCACCCCGTTCCACAGCACCACCGGCAGCGGCCCGCCGACGATGATCTCGGGATTGAACACCATGAACAGCGGAATCAGATAGAGCCCTTTGGCGAACTTCCATGCCTGGAAGCCCGTTTCCATCGGCTTGCTGCCGGCGATAGCCGCCCCGGCAAAACCGGCCAGGGCGATGGGCGGCGTCACGTTGGAATCCTGGGAGTACCAGAACACGACCAGGTGTGCGATCAGCAGCGGCACGCCGAATTCCGCGGTCAAGGCGGGCCCGACCAGCACAATCAAGACGATATAGCTCGCCGTGACCGGCAACCCCATGCCCAGTATCAGGCTGGCCAGCAGTACCATCACCAGCGCCAGCACCAGGTTGCCGCCGGAGAACGCCATCATCATCGAGGAGAACTTCAGCCCCAACCCGGTCAGCCCGACCACACCAACGATGATCCCCGCCACGGCACATGCCATGGAAACCGCCACCGCGTTGCGCGCGCCCAGCTCCAGGCCTTCGATTAGCTTGGCCAGCCCGGCGCCGGCCACCTGCTTGATACTGTCGAAGGTAACGCTCTGGCCTTGCGATGGGGCAATGAAGAGAAACCAGATGGCATAACGCAACACCGCCACCGCCACCATCGTCACCACGGCGATGAACCCGACGCGCATCGGCGACAGGTTCATCGCCAGCAACCATACCAGCACGGCGAGGGGCAGCAGAAAGTGCCAGCCGTCGCGCATCACCTGACGCATCTGGGGCAGCTCGCTCTTGGTCATGCCCTGCATGCCTTGTTTGAGGGCGATGATATGCACGAACAGGTAGACCGTGGCGAAGTACATGATCGCCGGCAGGATGCTGACCTTGACCACATCCAGGTAGGGTGTATTGGTGTACTCGGCAATCAGGAAAGCGCCGGCCCCCATCAATGGCGGCATGATCTGCCCCCCGGTGGAAGCGGCGGCCTCGATGCCTCCGGCCTGGTGCGACTTGTAGCCCAACCGTTTCATCAAGGGAATGGTGAAGGCGCCAGTGGTGACCACGTTGGCGATCGCGCTGCCGGAAATGGAGCCCATCCCGGCGGAAGCCAGCACCGCCGCCTTGGCCGGCCCGCCGCGCTGGCGGCCGGTAGCGGCGTAGGCCATGTCGATGAAGAACTTGCCGGCGCCGGTACTTTCCAGAAACGCACCGAACAATACGAATATGAAGATATAGGTCGCCGCCACACCGAGCGGCAGGCCGAAGATTCCCTCCTGGCCCAGGTAGAGCTGGCCAGCGACGCGTTCCAGCCCGTAACCGCGGTGCTCCATGATGCCTGGCAGCCACTGCCCCAGCCACGGCAGCTCGCCGCGAGGACCGGCAAAAGCGTAGACGATGGCTAGCACGCCGATAATGGTCATGCCGAAGCCCACGGCCCGACGGCTGGCCTCGAGCACCGTCACCGTGGCGATACAGGAGACGAGGATGTCGGTGCTGTTCCAGAAGCCGGCACGATTGATGATCTCGTCGAGGAAGAACACCAGGTAACCGCCGGTGATCATGGCGCCAGCGAAGAAGACCAGATCGATCATCCAGCCGAGGAGACCCCGCTTGCGGTTAGGTCCGAACACGGGAAACATCAATATGGCCAGCATCATCACCAGCGCCAGGTGGATGCTGCGCTGATAAAACAGCCCCAGCGGCTGGATACCCGCCGAATAAAGCTGAAACAGCGACAGTCCCACCGCGACGATGGTGATCAGCCGCAGCACCACGCCCGGCTGAATCGCATTGCCGCCCGGCATCGTCACCGGGGGTTGTGTGGATTCACTCATGAAGTCCTCGTCAGACGTTATCCGGCTTGATTAACTGTAAGGTGACCCGCTGCCCCGCCGCTTCCGCGCTGAGGCTATGGACGCGAGAAGTGCCGTCTTCTTGCCATAGCAGGCGATGATCGACCTCTTTCGAGCCGACGCGCAGTACGTAGCGATTGCCCGGCACAGGCTCATCGATATGCTCGATCCAGTACCCGCCCCGGCCATCGGAGAGCTGCTCGCCGCGACCGTAGATATGTCCCAGCCCGGCGGCAAAATCCGGTTGATGGCTGCGCTCCAGTACCATGTCACCGGCCACGTTGCGGTAGCAATCATGCACCGGAAACCCCTTTACCGAGTGGTTCCACCCCACGCACCAGCGCGCACCCGGGGGCATGGCCAGTGCAACAAGGCGCTCGCCGTGCTCGTCGGTCACCACGAGATGGGATGCCGTGAATGGCTGTTCGAATGATGTCTCGGCGTGCAGCGGTACGCCGGTAATAATCGACACTGCCAGAACAACCAGGGCGAGCACCACGGCTCGCCCTGGCAAGGGTCGACTATGAAAAGACCGCCAGTGCATTCACTGACTCCTTGGTTACCGAGCTGGATACACTAGCTCATCACTTCCGTTTACCCTTCAGGGCTGCAGACGATCGGGAATATCGGCATCGATCTCTTCGAAGTAGCGCAGGGCGCCGGGATGCAGCGGTATCGGAGTGGACTCCATGGTGAATTCGACGGTGGTGTCGTTGGCGGCCGGATGCACGGCAATCAATTCATCGGTATTTTCGAACAACAGCTTGGTGAGCTGATAAGCCAGTTCCTCATCCATGTCCGAGTTGACCACCAGCACATTGGGAATACCGATCGTCTGCACCGCCTCGTCCATGCCGTCGTACATGCCGGCAGCCAGTTCATACCTGGCGAATACCGGCTCGTCTTCACGAGCATTGGCGATCTCTTCGTCGGAGAAACCGATCAGGCGAATATCCCGAGTCGCCGCCAGGTTGAGGATCGAGCTGGTGGGAGGACCGACACTCCAGAAACCGGCGTCGATATCGCCATCGCGAATGGCATCGGCGGTTTCGTTGAAGTTGAGCCGCTGGGAAGTGAAGTCTTCGTAGCTTATGCCGTTAGATTCCAGCAGGGCGCGGGCGTTGAGCTCGGTGCCGCTACCCGGCGCGCCCACGGAAACGCGCTTGCCCTCGAGGTCGGCAAGTGACTCGATATCCGACTCGGCCAGGGTGACCAGCTGCACCGCATTCGGGTAGACCGACGCCAGCGCCCGGGCATTCTCGATCTGGCGCTCCTCGAAGTCGCCCGAGCCGTTGTAGGCTTGGTAGGCGGTGTCCGCCAGCACCAGCGCCAGGTCGGCGTCGCCGCGCATGATCAGGCCCATGTTCTCCACCGAGGCGCCGGTCACTTCCGCCGTGGCGTCAGCCCCTTCGATATGCTCATTGATCATTTCGGCAAAGCCACCGCCGATGGGATAGTACACGCCGCCGGTACCGCCGGTGGCGATGGAAAGCTGTTGCGCTGAAGCGGGAAGTGCCACGGCCAGCAAGGTTGCCGCCGTTGCGTATTTCAATGCGTTCATGTGTTCCTCCGTCCTGCTTGGACTTATTGATATCAATGACGAAAAGGAGAGATGTCGCCACGCCACCGGGTATGGCCGCGTGATTTAAAAATTAGCACGCCTTGCGCGTTGGAAGCTACCGAGAGGGCAATCCGACCTTGCCAACGCCCGGCATGGAGCGACAACAAGACGGCAAACGCTCTATGATTAGCGCTCACCGAATTACACAGCCCAGGAGAGGCCATGTATTTGCGGAAAAGGTATTTGTGGAAAAGGCATTTGCGGAAAAACGACTTATGACGGCATTGGAAGCGTTTGCCCTGGTGGGGTTCGGTATCGTCGCGGGTTTCATCAACGTTCTTTCCGCCGGCGGCTCGATGCTGACTCTGCCGCTGCTGATGTTCCTCGGCCTGCCCACCCAGGTGGCCAACGGCACCAACCGCGTCGCCATCGTGCTGCAGAGTGTTTCGGCGGTTGCCAATTTCCTGCGTGCCGGCGCGTCGTACATCGGCTTGAGTCTGCGTCTTTCGATTCCTGCCGTGATCGGCTCTTTGGTCGGGGCGTGGCTTGCCATGCAGGTCAGCGACGCCCTGTTCGAGGCGATCCTGATCGCGGTGATGGCGGGGTCGGCGGTGATGATGCTGCTGCCCCAGCCGACACTCGACACCCGCCCGCTTACCCCGGAGCGGCTGACCCTGCCGATTTACGCGGCAATGTTCCTGATCGGCCTCTACGGCGGTTTCATTCAGGTCGGCGTGGGCCTGCTGTTCATCGTCGTGCTGCACCGTATGCTCAAGATCGATCTGGCTCAGGTGAACGTATTCAAGGTGTTCATCATCCTGATCTACTGCCTGCCGGCCCTGGCGCTGTTCATGTGGTTCGACCAGATACGCTGGAATTACGGCCTGCTGCTGGCGCTGGGCAGCATGACCGGGGCGTGGCTGGCGGTGAAGGTGAACATGAGCCCGCGTGGGGCAATATGGATCAAGCGCTTTACCCTCGCCGTCATCGTTGCGATCCTGCTGCGTCTGCTGTTGGGCTAGACAATTTATGTTCAGCTAGCAAGTTGCTCGGTTAGACCCTAGCTCGGCTAGGCCTCGACCAGAGCCTTCACCTGCTCGACGATATGCGCGCCAATGGGCAGTGCCGAGGTGGCCGCTGGCGACGGCGCATTGCCCACGTTCACGCTGCGCCGGGTGTTGACGAAGAGGAAATCATCGACCAGCTTGCCGTCCCAGGAAACCGCCTGGGCGCGCACTCCCGCCGGGTAAGGCGTCAAGTCACTCTCGTTCAGGCTGGGGCAGTATTTCTGCACCAGCGCCAGGTAGCCGCGCTTGTAAAAGGAGTTCTTCATCTCCGTGAGCCCCGGCTTCAAGTGCTTGCCCAGCACCTTCAAGATGCCGGGATGGCTGAGCATCTGGCCCATGTCGCGCAGCGATACATCCTGTTTCCGATAGCCTTCACGCTTCAATGCCAGCACCGCATTCGGCCCCACGGTGACCGACCCGTCGATCATGCGGGTCAAATGAACGCCCAGAAAGGGCATGGCAGGGTCGGGGATGGGATAGATCAGATGGTTCACGATCCGGTCGTGCCGCTCGGAAAGCCGGTAGTACTCGCCGCGAAACGGACAAATGGTGAAGCCCGGGTCCTTGCCCAGCAGGCGGATCACGCGGTCGGCCATGAGTCCCGAGCAGGAAACCAGATAGCGGCTGGTGAAGGTATCGTCCGAAGTGGTGACGACCAGCTCCTCGCGGCGCTCCTCCAGCGCGGTGACTTCGGCACCATAGCGAATCTCGCCGCCCAGACGGGTAAACTCCGCCGCCATGGCGCGGGTGACCGCGGCGTAGTCGACGATCCCGCTGGAGGGCACGAAGATTCCCGCCACGCCGGTGATGTTGGGTTCGCGCTCGCGCAGCTCGCCGGCCTCCAGCCACTGCCGCTCCAGCCCGTTGGTCGCGGTGCGCTCCCACAGCGCCTCCATGCGCTGCCTTTCAAGCGCGCTGGTCGCCACCAGCAGCTTGCCGCAGATGTCGTAGTCGACGTTGTGCCGCTCGCAGAATTCACGTGTCGCGCGGTTACCTTCCAGGCAGAACCTGGCTTTCAGGCTCCCCGGGGTGTAGTACACCCCGGCATGAATGACACCGCTGTTGTGACCGGTCTGGTGCCGGGCGGGACCGCTCTCCTTCTCGACAACCAGCAGGCGCTTGTCGGGATAAGCCTGTTGCAGCTGCATCGCCGTCGACATGCCGAGGATGCCGCCGCCAATAATGATGAAATCCCACATCAATGTCGTACCTATGCCAAATTGTTACTATTTATTGATAATAGCCGCTAATTTCCCATCTTAAATGTTATTCATTCAGGAGCCGCCTTGTTATGGAGACAGATGCGCCGCGTCAGAATCTAGCCATCAGCGCTTATCGCCAACTCAAGCATGACATCATTCGCGGCCGCTACGCTCCTGAGGAGAAGCTGTTGATGAGCCGCCTGAAAGAGCGCTACGGCGCCAGCACCGGGCCGCTACGCGAAGCGCTCTCGCAGCTGGTGGCCGACCGGCTGGTGGTCGCCATCAGCCAGCGCGGCTATCGCGTGGCGCCGATGTCGCTGGCGGAGCTCAACGACATCTACGATGCCCGCGCCCAGCTCGAGGGGCTGATCCTGCGCCTTGCCATCGAGCGCGGCGACGACGACTGGGAGGCCGCGGTACTGGCCACTGCACACCGGCTGGCCAAGGTCACCGACATCAATACCCCCGATGACCTGCTCGACATTTGGGATCGGCGTCACAAGGCATTTCACACGGCCATCGCCAGCGGCTGCAACTCACCTCACCTGCTGCAGATGCGCAATACCCTGTTCGATCAGGTCGAACGTTATCGCCATCTGTGGCTGCAGGAAACCGTGATGTCGCCCCAGGCGCTGGAGCGCAAGCGCCAGGAACACGCCGCGCTGGTAGATGTCATCCTGGCTCGGGATACCGCTCAGGCCGCTACCTTGATGCGTGACCACCTGATGACGCCGGTGCCGATCATTACCCGTGTACTCGAAGAGCGCGACATAAGCTAAATCTGCATTTTAAAAAAATGTAGATATTTTTAAACAACGGCGATACATTGACCCCATTGTTTGCCACCTGCACCTAATCCGAGGACCAAACCATGACACGTTTCAATTGGGACGACCCGCTGCTGCTGGAACAACAGCTCACCGACGAAGAGCGCCAGATTCGCGACGCCGCCCATGACTACTGCCAGGAAAACCTGCAGCCGCGAGTATTGACCGCCTTTCGTGAAGAGCGCTTCGACCGCGAGATCATGAGCGAGATGGGCGAGCTCGGCCTGCTCGGCGCCACCGTTTCCCCCGAGTACGGCGGTGCGGGCGTCAACCACGTCTCCTACGGCCTGATCGCCCGGGAAGTCGAGCGGGTCGATTCCGGCTATCGTTCGGCTATGAGCGTGCAGTCGTCCTTGGTCATGTATCCCATCGAGGCCTACGGTTCCGAAGAGCAGAAGCACAAGTACCTGCCCAAGCTTGCCAGCGGAGAAATGGTCGGCTGCTTCGGCTTGACCGAACCGGACCACGGCTCCGACCCCGGTTCGATGGTGACTCGTGCCGAGAAAGTCGACGGCGGCTACCGCCTGACCGGCGCCAAGATGTGGATCACCAACAGCCCCATCGCCGATATCGCCGTGGTATGGGCGAAATCCGCAGCCCACGACAATCAGATCAAGGGCTTCATCGTCGAGCGCGGTACCGAAGGGTTCTCCACGCCCAAGATCGAAGGCAAGGTGTCGCTGCGTGCGTCCATCACCGGTGAGATCGTGCTGGATAACGCCTTCGTTCCCGAAGAGAACCTGCTGCCCAATGTCGCCGGGCTCAAGGGGCCGTTCGGCTGCTTGAACAAGGCCCGCTACGGCATTGCCTGGGGCGTCATGGGTACGGCGGAATTCTGCTGGCACGCCGCACGCCAGTACACCCTCGACCGCAAGCAGTTCGGCCGCCCGCTGGCCGCCAACCAGTTGATCCAGAAGAAACTGGCCGACATGCAGACCGAGATCACCCTGGGCCTGCAAGCCGCGTTGCAAGTGGGCCGGTTGATGGACAGCGACAACTGGGCGCCGGAAATGGTCTCGCTGATCAAGCGCAACAACTGCGGCAAGGCCCTGGATATCGCCCGTCAGTCCCGCGACATGCACGGCGGCAACGGTGTGTCCGACGAGTACGGCGTGATTCGTCACATGGTCAACCTGGAGTCGGTGAATACCTACGAAGGCACTCACGACGTCCACGCCTTGATCCTGGGCCGTACCCAGACCGGCATCCAGGCGTTCTTCTGAGCGGGAGCGAACCGATGAGCGAGCAGCCAGCCGATACCTCACCCCAGCCGCTGGCCGGGGTCAAGGTCCTCGATCTGTCCCGCGTGCTGGCCGGCCCCTGGTGCGGCCAGCTACTGGCCGACCTGGGAGCGGACGTAATCAAGGTGGAACGCCCCGGCAACGGTGACGACACTCGCCATTGGGGGCCTCCCTGGCTTGGCGACACCCGCGAGTCGGCCTACTACCTGTGTGCCAACCGCGGCAAGCGCTCGGTCACCGTGGACATGGCCAAGCCGGAAGGCCAGACCCTGATCAAGCGACTGGCGGCGGAGTCCGATGTGCTGTTGGAGAACTTCAAGGTCGGCGGCCTGGCGAAATACGGCCTCGATTACGCCAGCCTCAAGCAGGATAACCCGCGGCTGATCTACTGCTCGATCACCGGTTTCGGTCAGGAGAGTCCCTATGCTCACCGCGCCGGTTACGATTTCATGATCCAGGCCATGGGCGGCATCATGAGCCTGACCGGCCGCCCCGACTTTGAGCCCGGCGGCGGGCCGGTCAAGAGTGGCGTGGCCTTCACCGACATCTTCACCGGCCTGTATGCCGCCAATGCCGTAATGGCCGCGCTCTATGCCCGCGAACGAAGCGGTGAAGGTACGCATATCGACATGGCGTTGATGGACGTCCAGGTAGGAGTTCTCGCCAACCAGGCCTTGAACTACCTGACATCGGGCAAGGTGCCGCAGCGGCTGGGTAACGCCCATCCCAACATCGTGCCCTACCAGGCGTTCGCCACGGCGGATGGTCACATGATCGTGGCCGTGGGCAACGACGAGCAGTTCAAGCGGCTCTGCGCCGTCCTGCGCCTGGACGAGCTAGCCGGGGATGCCCGTTTCGCTACCAACGGTGCCCGAGTGGCCCATCGCGACTTGCTGGTAGCGCAACTCGGCGCCGCCCTGGTGCAGCGGACCACCGACCATTGGCTGGCGGCGCTTGAAGCGGTAGGCGTGCCCAGCGGGCCTATCAACACGCTGGACCGCGTCTTCGACGATCCCCACGTCAAGGCACGCGGTCTCAAGCAGACGCTGGAGCATTCGCAAGCCGGCCAGGTGGACCTGGTCGCCAACCCGATTCGCTTCAACGGCCAGTCCGCCACGGCTACCACGGCACCGCCCCAGCTGGGCGAGCATACCGACACCGTACTCGGCGAGCTCGGTGTGAGCCCGGAAACCCTGGCCCAGCTGCGCCGGGATCGTGTGATCTAGGCGTTTTGCTAGCGCCTGCCATTCAATCACCACCCCCCTGGATCAACGAGGCTGCCATCCGGCGGCCTTGTTGCGTTGTAGCCATTCATTGGCCAGATTCTTTGCGGTAAACGAAATCATCGCGCTGAAACTGACCGTACCCAGGATTCATTTGTCAGGCGAATTCGACTACCGTCTTGATAGGCCCTCCCGATAGGTCCACCTCCGGTTCCGTTATTACGCAGGAGTGATCCGATGAACAACGCCCAACTCAACGAACTGAAAAAACGGTATGTCGCCAACGGTGCCGCCAGCCCCGCGACCCAGTTCGCCGACCGCGCCGAAAACGCCGAACTGTGGGATGCTGACGGCAACCGCTTCATCGATTTCGCCGGTGGCATCGGTGTGCTCAATATCGGCCACCGACACCCCAAGGTCGTCGAAGCGGTCAAGGCCCAGCTGGACAAGGTCATGCACACCTGCCAGACCGTGATGCCTTATGAAGGCTACGTGAAAGTGGCGGAACAGCTTAGCCGGATCACCCCGGTGCGCGGCAACGCCAAGGTCATGCTCGCCAATTCCGGTGCCGAAGCGCTGGAAAACGCGGTCAAGATCGCCCGCGCCGCCACCGGCAAGACCAACGTGATCTGTTTCGACGGCGGCTACCACGGGCGCACCTTCATGACCATGGCGATGAACGGCAAGGTCAACCCCTACCAGACCGACTTCGGCCCCATGCCGGGGACGGTGTTCCGCGCCCCCTACCCGGTGCCGTATCACGGTGTCAGCGAGGAGGAAGCGCTGCGTGGCCTGAAAATGACCCTGCGCACCGACGCCAACCCCAAGGATACCGCCGCGATCATTCTGGAACCCGTGCTCGGCGAAGGCGGCTTCTATCCCGCCTCGCCGTCGTTTCTCGAGGCGATCCGCGAGTTGTGCGACGAGCACGGCATGCTGATGATCATCGACGAGGTGCAAAGCGGTTTCGGCCGTACCGGCAAGATGTTCGCCATCGAACACAGCGGTGTCGAGCCAGACATCATCACCATGGCCAAGAGCATGGCCGACGGCATGCCCATCTCGGCGATCGTGGGCACCGACAAGCACATGGATGCTTCCGGCCCCAACTCGCTGGGCGGAACCTACACCGGCAGCCCCACCGCCTGCGCCGCTGCCCTGGCGGTCCTGGAGGTTTTCGAAGAGGAGAACATACTCGAGCAGAGCCAAGCGCTGGGCGACAAGCTGGCCTCACGATTCACCCAGTGGCAGGAGAGCTACGACTGTATCGATAACGCGCGCAACATGGGTGCCATGGCGGCTTTCGACCTGGTATCCGACAAGTCCTGCCATACGCCCGATGCAGACCTTGCCGGTGCGCTATGCAAGAAAGCGCGGGAAAACGGCCTGATCCTGCTATCGTGTGGCATGTACGGCAATACCATTCGCTTTTTGATGCCCGTCACCATCGAAGACAAGGTGCTCGAGGAAGGGTTCGAGATCATCGAGAATTGCCTGAATCAGCTAGTCTAGTCTGCCTTGCCGTAAAGTGCCGAACCGGCCACCGCCACCTTATCTGAACTCGGCGGCATGGCCGGTTTTTCATTGCCCGCCAGGAGACTCCAGAAGCGATAAAAAAGGGATGAGAAACACCCATTAAATTAACCAGAAAAATGATCCTACTCCACCAAACAAAAAACCTAAAATCGCCCCAGCCAGACAGGCCGAGCCAATAAAGAAATAACTTGGCCTATATCAATTCAGGTTTGTGGAGGAATCGCCCATGCTCGCGATTGCAGCAAAAGAAAGTATCTTTTCGTCTATAAAAAACTTCTCCAGCATGAGTGCGTTTAAACCTGACTCCCCTATAAATAGCTGCGACGAGGCGGTTAACACCTGCTTGCCCGAAGAGCAGTTTCTCTTGATTCAGGACCACGAAATACAGGCGAAGTACCGTTACCGTGGGCTGGAGTTGAGTTTTCTTACCTTCAGCCCGGTCATTAGCCGTTTGATGGCGGTTCTGGGTATCGAAGCGGAGCAATCGCTTTCCCGCCTGGCGGAGGTTGCCAGGCAACTTGATCTCAAGGTGGAGAAAAAAGAGGCTGATTCCCATGGCGTAATACCCGCCGAACTACACAGCCAGCATTTCTTTATCGTCGATGAAACCATTGCACTACGGGCTTTATATTGTTCTGGTCAAGTCAGAGCGGACACATTTTCAAGCCGCAGCCGCCAGTTCGATCTCCCTCGGCGTCTGATAGCCTAGGGTCGAGTGAAGCCGGCAACTGTTGTACTCCATCTCGATGTAGTCGATTACATCCCGCCGTGCCGCCTGTCGGCTCGCATACCGCTGGTCAGCCAACCACTCGCTTTTCAGTGAGCCAAAAAAGCGCTCCATGACGGCATTATCCCAGCAGTTCCCCTTGCGGCTCATCGAGGCCTGGAACCCATGCCGAACAAGCGTGCCGCGGTACTCATGCGACGCGTATTGGCTCCCGCGATCGCTATGATGAATCAACCCTCTACCGGGTTGCCGGCGGCCCACGCCCATCTCCAGGGCGTCCAGGACCAGTTGCGTGCGCATGTGCTCGGCCATCGCCCAGCCCACCAACTGCCGGTCGTGGAGGTCGAGCACCGCCGCCAGGTAGAGCCATCCTTCCAACGTCCAGATAGCCGTAATATCAGCCACCCAGGCCCGATTCGGTGCCGCCACCGTGAATTGGCGATTCAAGAGGTTGGGCGCCACCGGCAGGGTGTGCTGGGTATCGGTCGTATGACGCCAGCGTCGCCGCTGGCGTGCCTCTACACCGGCTTCCCGCATCAGGCTTCGGGCCTGGTAACGACCGACCTCATAGCCACGGCGTCGCAGTTCTTTGGCCATGCGGCGGCTGCCGTAGCTGCCGCGCTTCCGGCGATGGATCTCTCTGACCTCATGGAGCAGGGCCTGTCGATGGTCATCAGGGTCACGTCGTCGCCAGGCATAGAAACCGCTCCGGCTGACCCGCATGACCCGACACAACACGGCCACGGGGTAGGTGGCCTTCTCCGACTCGATGAACTGGTATCTCAGTTCGACTCTTTGGCGAAGAAGGCCGCCGCCTTTTTTAAAATATCCTTTTCAACCTGAAGCTTACGAACTTCTTCGCGGAGCTTCTTGATCTCGGCGTCGCGATCGTCCTCCTGCCGCCCCGGGGTGCCGGAGCCCTGCTGGCGGTGCTTGCGGCACCAGCGGTCCAGCACGCTGCGCTCCACGCCCAGGCGCCGGGCGGCCTCGGATACGGAATACCCCTGATCGCTCACCAGGCTCACTGCATCCGCCTTGAATTCATCGGAAAACCGACGTCGAGTCTTCTTGGTCATGAACACCTCCACTGCCTCCATTATGAGGCTTACCGGGGTGTCCGCTCTAATTGGACCACTTCAAACAATGCACTTACTTCAGCGCAACACTCTTTGAAGTTTCATGAGTTGTTATTAAAGACCTGTGCCACATTGGAGCTGCACAATTTCATCAAGCGCTCCATCAAACAGAAACGCAACACATGCCAGATCCTCGAAGAAATTAAGGATAGACTCTAGCTGTCGCAACTATACCTTATCGAAGCTGTACCTTATCGAAGCTGTAGCGCCGCTCCGTCATGCCCATCAACTGGACCATTGCCACGCTGGCCTCGCCCCTAGGCCAGCGCGGTGGCCGGTCAGGCGTCAGGACGCCTGTCGCCCTCGAGGATATTGGCGACGAAGACGGCCTTGCCGTACGTCTCGAACGACCACTTCATGACCTCCCCCAGCGCTGCCATGACGGCATCGACCTCCCCGAAGACCTGGGTGCTCATGCGGTTGGGGTAAACCTCCAGTTCACTTTGTCGTTGCAGACATTTCACTACTTCACGCACGGCAGGTTTGAAATCATCGCTCAAGGGGTAATAGCTGAGCTGGACGGAGAGATACATAGTCACACTCCTGATAGGCAATTAGCTGGCTCTGTGTCGCCACTCGGTCAATTGAATCGCCGCCACGTTTCCAGGATGGCGGCTCGAGTTTCCTGGGGCTGCTCCATGGGAAACATGTGGGTTCCCGGCACCATGCTGATTTCAAGCCCCCTTCGCCGCAGACGCTGGATGCGGCTCGGCGTCAGCAGGTGCGATTCGCTCCCCGCCACCACATGCAGGGGCACATTGACGCGCTGGGGCAGCCGCGACAGGTGATCCGGTAAATGACGGAATATCTCGACCTCGACCTGGGGGTCGAAGGTCAATTCCGCCCGACCGTCCTCGAGTACGCGGGTCCCTGCTTCAATGTAGTCGTGCAACGCTTCGGGGGTAAAGCGCCGAAACAGCCCCCGTCGCCCAAGGTATGTCGCCATCGCCTCGCGGCTGGGCCACAGCGTGCGCCGCCCTTGGGTCTTGCCCGCCGGCGTGACTCGGTCGATGAAGCCGAAACGCTTGGCGGCCTTCATCGCCCAGGCATCCGGCCCCAACATCAGCGGAGGGTCGAGCATGATCACACCGTGAAAGCGCTGCGGCTGCTTGTCCGCGGCCATGGCCATCAGCGTGCCGCCGAGCGAATGCCCCACACCCAGCAGCGGTTCATCCGTCTCGGGCAGGTGGGCCAGCAGCTCGTCGACCAGGTTGGTCCAGTTATGGTTGACGGGATAGTCCGGGTGATGGCCGAGCCGATCCACCGGATGAACATCGAAATGCTCGGCCAGCGGTGCCAGCAGGCTACGATAGCTTGAGCCGGGAAAGCCGTTGGCGTGAGCAAATACCAGACGGGGAAGCGTGGGCTTGTTCGAGGTGGACTCAGTCATGCCGGTCTCATTGTTAGCAGGAGAAGAATTACCTATCAAACTATCACACGTCTGTTTAATCAATGCCCGACACCATTGATGATTAACCTCAGCTTCCCCTCAGAAGAGGTCGGAACTCAATCCGTAGCGGGGGTTATTCGCCATGGATGGCGAATTTAGCGCCCACGGACGGGTTCATAGCGCCCCCGCATCGGATTGTTCCGACCTGAATGGCTAGCGACGCCAGGCGGGTCAGAACAGCGTGAGCTGCTGCTCCGACCCGGCATCCGCCAGGCGATACCCCACCCCCAGCAGCCGCACCGGCCTGGCGCCGCGCTGCCAGCCGATCTCCAAAAGCGTATCGAACTGCGCCTGGTCCGGCGCAGGGTCGGCTTGCTCCACCGTTGTCTGGGTAAAGTCGTTGAACTTCACCTTCACCACCGCCCCGCGAACCGCACGCGGCGGGTCCAGACGGGAATAGCGGCGTTCCAGGTCGGCCAGCAGCTCCGGCAAGCGCTCGCGACAGGCGGCCAGATGGGGCAAGTCTTCGGGATAGGTATGCTCGGTGCTCACCGATTTACGTTCACGTTGCAGGCGTACCGGCCGCTCGTCACGGCCCCAGCTGAGTTCGTGCAGGCGATGACCGAAGCGGCCGAAGCGCTCGACCAGCTGCGCCAGGGTCCAGGCGCGGACGTCGGCGCAGGTGACGATGCCCAGCTCAGCCAGCTTTTCCGCGGTACGCGGCCCCACCCCATTGATGCGCTTGACCGGTAGCTGTTTGACGAATGTCTCTACCTCGGCAGGGGTAATCACGAACATTCCGTTGGGCTTGTTCCAGTCGCTGGCGATCTTGGCCAGGAACTTGTTGGGCGCCACCCCGGCGGAGACAGTGATGCCTACACTCTCCTCCACCCGTTGGCGAATCGCCGCTGCGATACGTGTGGCGCTGCCTTGGCAAAGCTCGCTACCCGAGACATCGAGAAACGCCTCGTCCAGGGAGAGGGGCTCGATCACCTCGGTGACCTCGCGGTAGATGCCAAAAACCTGCCGCGCCACGGCCTTGTACTTCGCCATGTCGCCGCGCAGCAGGGTAAGGTGCGGGCACCGCTTGAACGCCTGGGCGGTAGACATCGCCGAATGAATACCGAACCGGCGGGCGGGATAATTGCAGGTCGAGATCACCCCGCGATGCTCGACGCTACCGCCGATCGCCAATGGAATGTCCCGCAGCGCGGGGTTGTCGCGCATCTCCACTGCGGCGAAGAAACAGTCGCAATCGCAGTGGATGATCTTGCGCTCCAGCCCCGGCGTTTTAACGTGGCCCCGAGTCACACGGCTTTCCGTAAACCGACCATAGAATATTCCGGCAATCCGTTAGTGATGGTGTATCGAATCAAGCTGTATATAAAAACCGCATATAAAAACTGTATATAAAAACAGAGGCCTTCAAGTTTAACATACTTCAGGTACCGCAAAAGGTACGCAGCACCTCCTGGCCAGGCTGCGCCGGCAGTGCCCACTCCCGCGCTTCGTCAGTGTCGTCGTAGGGCTTGACCAGCAATGACAAAAGCGTCCGAAACGGGGTGAAGTCGTTCTGCTCCACCGCCGCCGCGATCACCTCCTCGATACGGTGGTTGCGCGGGATCAGCATCGGATTGGCGCGGCGCATCCGGTCCAGGCGTGGGCCTTCCAGCACCCCGACCTCTGCGTGATAGGCTTCCCACCGCTCGAGCCAGACCGTCAGCGGCTCGGGCGCCTCGCCAAGCGCCAGGATATCCTCCCTGACTTGTGGGTAAGCCGGCGTATTCATCGCCGCCGCCAGCTGGTAAAGCCGATAGAAACTCAAGGTGAAGTCCATTCTTCCGGCTTTCATCACGGCCTGGAACTCGTCACCCAGCGCCCGGGTGGCGTCCGGTCTCGCCTCGTGATCCAGCCCCAGTTTGGTGGCCAAGACCGATAGCCATTGGGCCTCGAAATACGCCGAAAAAGCCTCGATCACTTCAGTGGCTCGTGCCACGGCCCGATCGCCGTCCTCGTCGATCAGCGGCAGCAGGGTTTCGGCCAGGCGTGCCAGGTTCCACTGCGCTATCGCCGGCTGGTTGGCGTAGGCGTAACGCCTGCCTTCGTCGATCGAGCTGAACACGGTATTGGGATGAAAGCGCTCCATGAACGCACAGGGGCCGTAATCGATGGTCTCGCCGGTGACGCTCATGTTGTCGGTGTTCATCACGCCATGAATGAAGCCCACGCCCATCCACCGCGCTACAAGATACGCCTGGCGCCGCACGATGGCATCGAGCAGGGCCAGGTAGCGTTCCTCGTCGGGCCGTTCGGCAAGTTCTGGGTAGTGGCGACCGATCACGTGATCGGCCAGTTCCTGCAGCGCCTCGATGTCGCCGCGCGCCGCCAGGTACTGGAAAGTCCCGATACGCACGTGACTTGACGCGACGCGGGTCAGGACCGCGCCGGGCTCGACAACGCGGCGGCGGACTCGCTCGCCGGTGGTCACGGCGGCCAGAGCGCGGGTGGTGGGAATATCCAGCGCCTGCATGGCTTCACTGACCAGATACTCGCGTAGTACCGGCCCCAGCGGGGCTCTGCCGTCGCCACCTCGTGAGAAGGGGGTGCGTCCGGCACCCTTGAGCTGCACATCCTGCAAGCGACCGTCCTGGTCGCGCACCTCGCCCAGCAACAGCGCCCTGCCGTCGCCGAGCTGGGGCACGAAATTGCCGAACTGGTGGCCGGCGTACGCCATGGCCAACGGCTTGGCGCCCGGCGGCACCTCGTTACCACTCAGCCACTGGGTCAAGTGGCTATCATCGGGCTGCTCCTGCATGCCCAACCGATGCGCCAGGGCGGTATTGAACGCCACCAGGCGTGGTTCAGCCACCGGCGTCGGCGAGCTATCCTTCCAGCACGCGGCCGGTAGCTCGCGGTAGTGATGGTCGAAGTTGAGCCACATGGCAATCTCCATTAATGTCTTGCGCTTGAAAACTAGACCCTCTACAGGGCCTACGACAAAGGAACGTCACCATTCATTCCCATTCGATTCTCGATTTCGCTCCCCTGCCACGTCATTTTTACGCCCGCAATACGCTAGAGGTAGCCCAGGATCTGCTCGGTTGCCATCTGGTGCGGGAGATGCCCAACGGCCAGCGGCTGGTGGGACGCATCGTGGAAGTGGAGGCCTACGTGGGCCCGCATGATACCGCCTGCCACGCGGCCAAGGGGCGAACGACACGCACCGAGGCGATGTTCGGCCCTCCCGGACACGCCTACGTGTATCTAATCTACGGTATCCACCATATGCTCAACGTCGTTACCCAGCGCGAAGGTTATCCCTGTGCGGTGTTGATTCGGGCCATGGAGCCAGTGCTGGGAGAGGCCCAGATGCGCCTGCTGCGTTCGGCGAAGGGCAAGCAATTGAGCAACGGTCCGGGAAAACTGGCCAAGGCCTTGGCAGTGGACAAGAGC
The DNA here is from genome assembly GCF_039691755.1 of Halomonas sp. Bachu 37. Taxonomy (NCBI): domain Bacteria; kingdom Pseudomonadati; phylum Pseudomonadota; class Gammaproteobacteria; order Oceanospirillales; family Halomonadaceae; genus Halomonas; species Halomonas kashgarensis. Next base: position 2,052,604 of record NZ_CP137552.1, read on the forward strand.
CTATACGGGCACGACCTGACCCTGGGGGAAAAGCTCTGGGTATGCCCGCGCCGCCCGGGAGACACACCCCCGATCGCCACCGGACCCCGGGTCGGCATCGACTACGCCGAAACAGAACACCGCGACGCCCCCTGGCGACTATGGTTCGAAGGCAACCCCTGGGTGTCGCGCTAGGGTCTGTTGACGTTTCATCGTGAACCGCCAAGCCGAGCCAGCGTATCCTCCAGCACAGCGGTCAACGGAGCTGAGAGCTTGAGCGAGAGCAAGGGGTCGGCGCGGGTCACGCCCAGGTTGAGCGCAGCAACAGGCATGCCCCGTTCGTGGGCCTGGCGACACAGACGATACCCCGAGAACACCATCAGCGAGGTGCCAATTGCCAGTACCGCATCCGCCCGCGCCAGGCCCTCCTCCGCCTGCTGCCGGCGGATGGCAGGCACCACATCGCCGTAGAACACCACATCGGGCTTGAATATTCCGCCGCAGCGCTGGCAGTCATGTACCTTGAAATCAGCGAAGTCGGTTTCCAGATCCGCGTCGCCGTCCGGCGCATGCTGGGCCTTGAGCGAGGCAAAGGCTGGGTTCAAGCGAGCCAGCTGGTCGTGCAGAGCGTGGCGCATCATGCTGTAGCCGCACTGCATGCACTTGACCAGATCGGCACGCCCGTGCAGGTCGATTACCCGTCGCGATCCGGCGCGCTGGTGAAGGCGGTCGACGTTCTGGGTCACCAGGGTATCGACATGGCCGAGGGCTTCCAGTCTCGCCAGGGCGCGGTGGGCACCACCGACTTGCGCTTCGCGCAGCGCCTTGAAACCCACCAACGCCCGGGCCCAGTACCGGCGGCGCACCGCGAGAGAGCCCATGAAATCACCATGTTGCACCGGTGGAGGCCGCTTCCAACGGCCCGCGGCGTCGCGATAATCGGGAATGCCGCTATCGGTACTCACCCCGGCGCCAGTGATCACCAACAGCCTGGGATGGTCGCGCAGGAAATCCGCCAGCGCCAGACCCGCGGCGTCTATGCTATCGATGGTCTCGACACCAGGCAGGGTCGCGTTTGCGCGGCTGTCGCGATAATCGGGCTTGGCGGTAACAGGTGGCACGGCGTTTTCCTCCAGAACAGGCGGGTACGCTAGACTATGGTGATACAGGCCATGTTTATACAGACCAAGTTTGTACAGACTAGGTTTATACAGACCCTGTTTATACAGACTAGGTTTATACAGACCCTGTTTATACAGACCAGGTCGATAATAGTGGCAGCTACTATGCAGCAAGGAGCACATTCATGCAGGTCGATCACGATATTCTTATCATCGGGGGCGGCATGGTCGGTGCCGCGCTCGCGGCACGCCTCGCCAGCGCCGGACTCTCCATCGGCATGGTCGAACGCGGGGACAAGCCCACGGCACCCGAAGGGGATTACGACCTGCGCATCTCTTCGCTCAATGTTCGTTCACTGGAGCTGATCCAGGACGGTGGAACGCTGCTGCCCGAGGACCGCCTGTGTCCGTTTCGCCATATCGAAGTCTGGAGCCAGGGCGGCGGCGGCCACAGTCTGTTCTCCTCCGCCGATAGCGAGCTGGAACGCTTCGGTGTTTTCATCGAGAACCAGGCGTTGCAGCACGCCCTGTGGCAACGCCTCGAGACGCTTTCCAATGCCACTATCTACACCCACTGCTCCCCGGTAGCCACCTTGGCGGGTCGGGGTAGCCGCTTCGTGGAACTCGACGACGGCCGCTCGCTGAGTGCGCGCTTGGTGGTAGGAGCGGATGGAGCCCGCTCGCGGCTGCGCGAGCTTGTCGGCATCCCGGTGAGCACCTACGACTATCATCAGCGCGCCCTGATCATCAACGTGGAAACCGAGCTTCCCCAGCAGGATACCAGCTGGCAGTGCTTCACTCCCACGGGGCCGCTGGCCATGCTGCCTTTGCCGGGCCATCGCGCGTCGCTGGTGTGGTACGACGAGGAAGCCTCCGCCACCGTTCGCGAATCCCTCGATGATGATGCTCTGACCCAGGCCATCGAGCGCAGCTTTCCCGCTCGTCTGGGCGGGATCACGCGTATTACCGGGCGCGCCGGTTTCCCCATCAAGCGCCAGCATGCGCAACGCTATACCACCAATCGCCTGGTACTGATCGGCGATGCCGCCCATGTGGTGCATCCTCTGGCCGGCCAAGGGTTGAACCTGGGACTGCACGATGCCGCGAGCCTGGCGGATACGATCCTGCTGGGCGAGGACCCCGGCGACGCGCGGGACCTGCGCCGCTTCGCCCTGCAGCGCCGCCTGGCCAACCAGGCCATGCTCACCGCCACCGATGGCTTCCATCACCTGTTCACCGGCCCCGAGCCTCTGCGCCGCCTGGGGGACCTGGGCCTGCAGCTCAGCGAACACCTGCCGGCTGCCAAGCGCTGGATGATGCGCCAGGCCAGCGGCCTGAACTGAAACGGCAGGATTTCTCATAGCCGTGCCCAATGGCACGGCTATGCTGTGAATGCCACTAACGTTTCAAGCAGTATTTCAGAAGCAGTAATCTCAACGACAACAATCACAACAACAGGAATCGCCATGATAACGCTGCATACCCAACGACAAGCACAACGATACGTACCGGCCGTGCGGCCACTGCTCGCCACCGGTTTGCTATTCGCCTACTGTGCCGTGTTCGCCACGTCGTCCCTGGCCTGGGATGAGGTCGTAGAAAAACAGGTCTTCGAGATGGAGGAATTCACCACCCAGGGCGGCGAGACCATCGAGGATCTCGCGGTAGGTTGGGAAGCTTACGGCACACTCAACGACGCCCGCGACAACGTCATCCTGATCACCCACTTCTTCTCCGGCACCAGCAACGCCGCCGGTAGTTACAGCGAAGACGGCGAGCCCACCGGGTACTGGGACGCCATCATCGGTCCCGGCAAGGCGCTGGATACCGACAAGTACTACATCATCTCCTCGGACACGCTGGTCAACCTCAACGCCCACGCCGCCAATGTCACCACCACCGGCCCCGCCTCCATCAACCCGCAGACCGGCGAGCCGTGGGGGCTCGATTTTCCCGTCGTCACCATCCGCGATTTCGTCGAAGTCCAGAAGGCTCTGCTGGAGAGTCAGGATATCGACCAGCTGCATGCCTTCATGGGCGCATCGATGGGCGCACTGCAAGCCATCGAGTGGGCAACGGCCTATCCGCAGCAGGTGGAGCGCTTGATTCCGGTGATCGGAAGCGGCGTGGCCGACCCATGGCTGCTGGCCACGCTGAGCTCCTGGGCGGCGCCCATTCGCCTGGACCCGAACTGGAACGAAGGGGACTACTACGAAGGCGAGCCACCGCTGGATGGCTTGAAGGAAGCGCTCAAACTGGTCACGCTCAATGCCAACCACTGGGAGTGGGCCAACCAGACCTTCGATCGCAGCTGGGCCGAGGAGGATGCCGATCCGGCGGAGGATATCAATGCCCGCTACGCCATCGAGAAGACACTCGATGACATCGCTGCCGCACGCGCCGAACAGGCCGATGCCAACCACCTGCTTTATCTGGTCAAGGCCAACCAGACCTTTATCGCCGGCCACGGCGACAGCCTGGAAGAGGGTCTTGCCGCCATCACCGCGCCCACGCTGATGCTCTACAGCGAGAACGACCTGGTCTTCTCGCCCTCGGGGGTACGCCGTACCGCGGAATTGATCGAGGCGGGAGGAGCCGAGGTGGAGCTTCAAACCCTGGAAGGCAACCGCGGCCACCTGGATGGCGTCGTTGCCATCGAGCAGGCGGAGGCGCAGTTGCGCGACTTTCTCGGCCGTTGATGGCAAGCTTGAACGTTTCCACATGGACGGAGCGCGGCTTCGTCCCTCAACTTGCCGGGAAGCGCTTCATGAGTGAGCATGCCGAACGCCTGATGGCGTTCTACCTGAATCACGCCACCGATCACCAGGGCCGCACGCTGGAGGATATCTGGGAGTTGTCACACTTCTGGCTGGAACATACCCACGACTATATCCAGTGGCTGTTTCCCATCCCCGAAGCGGGTCGCTTCAATCCGTTCGCCCCTCTGCTGGATGAGGAGGCCCGGCGCCAGTTTCACGAGTCACCCACCATGCAGGCTCGCCAGCGCACTTCACTGGATGTGATGCTGGACTTCTTTGGCTTGCAACGCGAAGGGTTGGTCATCAGCGCGACGGCGGGGCTCGATCCCACCCGGCATATCTGGTTGAAGCGCGGCGGGCACAATCATCTACGCATCACGCGGATCATCCGCAGCCTGCATCTCGCCGGGCAGCCCGAGTTGGCCGGCGCCGTACAACAATCCTTCATCGACATAGGCACACGGCAGGGCTACGTCACTCCCGCCACCGTGGCTTATTGGCAAGCCGCCACCCAGGCGCCCTAGCGCAGCTCATCGACGCCGCGCACCACATAGTCCCGCGCCACGCCGATATGGTAGTCGATCGCTTCCCTGCATTGCCGTGGGCAGCCTGCGGCCAGCGCATCGAGCAGCTTGTGATGGCTCGTGGCGATAGTGTCAGGGTCTTCATGGGTCTTGGTAATCAGGGTGATACACAAGCGCAACTCATGTCCTAGATCGTCGAAGGCTTTCAATAGGCGCTCGTTACCTGACAGCTCCATCAACAGCCGATGGAACTGCAGGTCCTCTTCGATGCGCAGCGTTTCGCTATCGCCTGCGGCGGCTTCGCACAAGCGCTTGACCTGCGCCTCAAGGGCATGGCGCGCCTGTTCACTATAGTTTTCCACCAGCCGCTCCATGGCATGGCGTTCCAGGCACAGGCGCAGATCGAATACGTCATTCAGTTCAACGCTATTCAACGCCCTGACAAAAAACCCCTTTCGCGGTTTGGAGATCAACAGCCCCCGGCTCTCCAGCAGCCTGGCGGCCTCTCTGACCGGCGCCCGGCTCACTCCCAAGTCTCTTGCCAGCTGCACTTCGGAAAGCCGCTCTCCAGGAACAAAGTGCTGATTGATAATGGATTTTGTCAAATAATCCGCCACCTGCTCGACCAGGTTGCGCTGCTTGATGACTGGTTCGGCAAAGACGAAAGAAGAAGGCATGGACACAAGCTCTCGGAGGCTCTTGAAAGTATCGCGTTGGGGGTCAGTATGACGCAAAGCGCACGTTTGTCGACGGTCGATTGCCGACTGTCGACAGTTCAAAAAGCCGCTGCTATGTTCAGTAAAGCTGCGTGAAAGACCAAACGGCTTGTCAGGACGACGCTCGCATCAAACAAGTCAAACCTTGATCCACCTAAAGCCGATACAACAGCGCAGCCGCCACCAACAATAAATCATCGGGCTTTTCCTCGTACGCCTCGCTCGCCAACAGCCCAACAATACAGGAGCAGGACCATGAAGACACCCTTAGCCCTGGCGGTTACCGCCGCTGCGCTATCCGCGACCTTCGCTTTCGCCGAAGAGCCAAAAAGCGGTGGCGTCATCGACACCATCGTCCAGCCGGAACCGCCGGGGCTGGTGCTGGGCATGATCCAGAACGCCCCGACCCGCACCGTGGCCGGTAATATCTATGAAGGCCTGCTGCGCTACACCACCGACCTGGAACCCATTCCGCAGCTGGCCGAGTCGTGGGAAGTCAGCGATGACGGCCGGACCTATACCTTCCATCTGCGCGAAGGCGTCACCTGGCACGATGGCGAGCCCTTCACCGCCGAGGATGTGGTGTTCTCCGCCGACGTGTTCCACCGTGACCTCAACCCCAGCGCCCGTGCCGTCCTGCAGCATGTGGAAAGCATCGAGGCGATCGACGAGCATACGGTGGAATTCACCCTGGCCCAGCCCTTCGGCCCCTTCCTGATATCCTTCGAAGCGGGCACCTTTACCATGGTGCCCAAGCACATCTACGAAGGCACCGACTTCCGCGACAACGACGCCAATAGGCCTCCCATCGGCACCGGTCCGTTCAAGTTCGACAACTGGGATCGCGGCACCGTCATCCAACTGGTCAAGAACGAGGATTACTACGAGGAAGGCTTGCCCTATCTCGATGGCATCAATTGGCACATCATTCCCGATGGCGCATCCCGGGCTGTGGCCTTCGAGAACGGTACGGTCGACGTCCTGCCCAATGGCACCGTGGAAAACTTCGATATCCCCCGGCTTTCCAGCATGGACAACGTCTGCATGACCGAAGAAGGGAACGAGTATTTCAGCCCCTTCGCCATGCTGTGGATGAACAACCGCGAAGGGCCCACCGCCGACAAGCGCTTCCGCCAGGCGGTGATGTACGCCATGGATCGTGAATTCGCCCGTGACGTGCTGTGGAACGGCCTGGGTAACGTGCCGCTTTCCGCCTTCGGCTCCAACGCTCGTTTCCAGAACGACGACCTGGAACCCTACGATCACGACCCGGAAAAGGCCCGCGAACTGCTCGACGAGATGGGCTACGACGGCGAGCCGGTACGCCTGTTGCCTCTACCTTATGGGGAAACCTGGACCCGCTGGGCAGAAGCGGTACAGCAGAACCTGCGCGAAGTGGGGATCGAGGTGGAAACCGAAGCCACCGACGTGGGCGGCTGGAACCAGCGCCTGAACGAGTGGGATTATGACCTGGCCTTCACCTACCTGTACCAGTACGGCGATCCCGCCCTGGGAATCTCGCGCACCTACCTTTCCGACAACATCGAGAAGGGCTCGCCGTGGAATAACGTCGAGGGCTACGAGAACGAGCGGGTCGACGAACTATTCGAGGAAGCCGCCACGGCCTATCCCGAATCCGAGCGCGAGGAGCTCTATCACGAGGTTCAGGAGATCCTGCATGAGGACGTGCCGGTAGGCTGGCTGCTCGAGCTCGGTTTCCCGACCATCTACCGCTGCGACGTCAAGGATTTAGTGAACTCCAGCGTGGGCGTCAACGAGGGCTTCAGGGACGCCTGGCTCGACCGCTGATCGCGTGAACGGGAGGCGGCGTCCAGCATCGCTGCCTCCCTCGCCACCAACGCTGCAGAGGCTTTCGCATGCTGTATGCCAGATTGATCGTGATGCGGCTATTAAAGGCCGTCATCGTCCTGTTGCTGATCGTGATATTCAATTTCTTCCTGATCCAGATGGCCCCGGGCGATCCCGCCGCGATCCTTGCCGGTGAAGCCGGCGCCAGCGATCAGGAATTCATCAACCAGCTGCGTGAACGTTTCGGTCTCGACCAGCCGCTTTACGTGCAGCTGTGGCACTACGTCTCGGGTATCGTCATGCTCGATTTCGGCTACTCCTATCGCCTGGACATGCCGGTGCTCGACCTGATCCTGCAGCGCCTGCCCGCCACGTTGCTGCTCACCGGCGCGGCCTTCGTGCTCTCCCTGACTCTGGGCATCATCGCAGGGGCTCTCGCGGCCGCCCGCGTCAAGAAACCGTCCGGCTCGCTGATCATGGCCCTCGCCCTGGTGTTCTACGCCACGCCGCTGTTCTGGGTGGCGCTGATGGCCGTGGTGCTGTTCTCGGTCTATCTCGACTGGCTCCCGGCCTACGGCATGGTAACGGTGGGCGCCGGGTATACCGGCCTGGCGTTGGTGCTGGACGTGGCCAAGCATCTGGTGCTGCCGGCCACCACCCTGGGGCTGTTCTTCATGGCGATCTACACCCGCATGACGCGCACCTCGATGCTGGACGCCGCCCAGCAGGATTTCGTCAAGACCGCCCGTGCCAAGGGGCTGAAACCCGGGGTGATCCAGCGGCGCCATATCCTGCGTAACGCCTTGCTGCCGATCATCACCCTGGCCGGGTTGCAGGCGGGACAGATGGTGGGCGGCGCCATCCTCACCGAGACCGTGTTCGCCTGGCCCGGCATCGGCCGCCTGATGTACGAAGCCTTGATGCAACGCGACTATAACCTGCTGCTGGGTATCTTCTTCTTCTCCGCCGCCCTGGTCATCGTATTCAATATCATCACCGACCTGGTGTACCGGCTGGCCGACCCGCGCATCAAGGAGGGAACATGAGCTTCTTTGCCCGTTTCGCCCAGAACCGCGGAGCCCTGGTGGGCCTGATCATTCTCGGGGTGATCATCCTGATGGCCGTGCTGGCCCCCCTGCTCTACCCTGAATCTCCCTGGCGCATGGTGCAGCGTCCGTTCCTCTCGCCCATGGAAGTCGAGGGCTTCTGGCTGGGTACCGACACCATGGGCCGCGACGTTGCCGCCGGCCTGATGCACGGCGCCTGGGTGTCGTTGCTGATCGGCCTGGTCTCCACCGTGGTGGCCTTGATCATCGGTGTACCGCTGGGCGCCATTGCCGGCTACTACGGCGGCTGGCTCGATGACCTGCTGATGCGCTTCACCGAGTTCTTCCAGACCATTCCCAATTTCGCCCTGGCGATCGTGCTGGTGGCGATCATGCAACCCAGCGTGACCTCGATCGTACTGGCCATCGCGATCGTCAGCTGGCCGCCGGTGGCGCGCCTGGTGCGAGCCGAATTCATGTCGCTGCGCCAACGGGAATATGTCGAGGCGGCCCGCCTGGTGGGACAGACCCACACCACCATCATCCTGCGCCAGATCTTGCCCAACACGCTCTCGCCGATCATCGTGCTGGCATCGTTGATGGTGGCCACGGCGATACTGCTCGAGTCTGCGCTTTCGTTTCTTGGCCTCGGCGATCCCAACGTGATGTCGTGGGGCTACATGATCGGTGCTGCACGGACCGTGATCCGCCAGGCCTGGTGGCTGAGCTTCTTTCCCGGCTTCGCCATCCTGCTCACCGTGCTGGCCCTGAACCTGGTGGGCGAAGGGCTGGATGACGCCTTGAACCCCAAACTCGCCCGCGAGCGTCACTAGGAGACCAGCATGAGCGAAGCCGTTCTGAGTATTCGTGATCTATGCGTGGCGCTGCCCAAGGGCGCCGACCGGGAGTACGCCGTGGAGAACGTCAGCTACGACGTCAATCGCGGCGAGATCATGTGCGTCGTCGGCGAGTCCGGCTCGGGCAAGTCGATGGCCGCCAATGCCGTCATGGGCCTGTTGCCCAAGGGGGTTCGTCCGGTCAAGGGGGAAATCCTGTTCGACGGCCAGGATCTGCTCAGCCTCAGCGAAAAGCAGCACCGGGAATTGCGTGGCCTGCATATCGGCATGATCTTCCAGGAACCCATGACCGCCTTGAACCCCTTGATGCGAGTCGGCGATCAGATTGCCGAAGTCTTCGAGGCCCATGGACGCCTCAATACCAAGGAGCGCCAAGAGAAAGCCCTGGAACTGCTGATAGAGGTCGGCATTCCGCAGCCGGAAAAGGCCATTCGCGCCTATCCCTTCGAGCTCTCCGGCGGCCAGCGCCAGCGCGTGATGATCGCCATGGCGCTGGCGCTAGAGCCGAAACTCTTGATCGCCGACGAACCCACAACAGCGCTGGATGTGACCACCCAGGCCCAGATCCTCAAGCTCGTTCGCGACCTGCAGGAACGCCGGGGCATGGCGGTGATGTTCATCACCCACGACTTCGGCGTGGTGGCGGAGATCGCCACTCGGGTCTGCGTGATGCGCTTCGGCAATATCGTCGAACTGGGTGACGCCCGGGCTGTGTTGGAAAATCCTCAGCACGCCTATACCCGCGCCTTGATCGACGCCATTCCCAGCAATGCCGTGCCGCCCCATCGCGAGGTCACCGAGGAGGTCCCGCTGCTCCAGGTGCGCCATCTCGACAAGGTGTTTCGTTCACGGGGCGGGCTATTCAAGCCCTCACGCGAGGTGCGCGCGCTGGACGATATCTCCTTCACCCTTGCCCGGGGCGAAACCGTGGGCATCGTGGGCGAATCCGGCTCCGGCAAATCCACCCTGGGCCGCTGCGTGGTACGCCTGGAGCGCCCCGACAGCGGCGAACTGTTGCTCGACGGAGTGGATTTCACCACCCTGCACGGCGATAGCCTGCGCCGTGAACGCAAGCGGGTACAGATGATCTTTCAGGACCCCTACGCCTCGCTCAATCCCCGTACCCAGGTGGGCATGGCGATTGCCCAGGGGCCGATCGCCAACGGCGTAGCCAAGGGCGAGGCTCTCAAGCAAGCGGCTGAGCTGCTCGGCCTGGTCGGCCTGGGCGCCAGCGCCGCCGAGCGTTATCCCCACGAGTTCTCCGGAGGACAACGCCAGCGTATCGGCATCGCCCGGGCGCTGGCGCTCAACCCCGAACTGATCGTCGCCGATGAAGCCGTCTCGGCGCTGGATGTATCGATCCAGGCCCAGGTGCTGGAACTGCTGGAGGAGCTGAAACAGAAGCTCTCGCTGTCGCTGCTGTTCATTACCCATGACCTGCGCGTGGCGGCACAGGTCTGCGACCGTATCATCGTCATGCAGCACGGCAGGATCGTGGAACAGGGCAGTGCCGAGCAGATTTTCCTGGCGCCTCAAGAGAGCTATACCCGAGAGTTGCTGGCCGCCATTCCCGGTCGTGAAGAAGCGGTCGCCGCACCGGCCTGAACGAACGTCCATGAGACAAGGATATGAATTCCATGCACATCAGCCTCGATGCGCTGCGACGAATCGTCGGTTCCTCGAACGTCCTGACGGGAGAAGACGTCAGCGCTCGCCAAGCCGATTGGATGACCGGTGCAGCATGCCGGGCCGGGGCGATCGTGCGCCCGGCCGATACCGACGAATTGTCCCGCGTGATGCAGGCCTGCCACGCCGCTCGCCAGCCGGTCGTCACCCACGGCGGCCTGACCGGACTGGTTCATGGCGGCGACGCGCAACCCGACGAACTGGTCGTCTCGCTGGAACGCATGACCGCCATCGAAGCGCTGGACGAGGTGGGCTGCACGCTTACCGTCCAGGCGGGAGCACCGTTGCAGCGGGTCCAGGAGGCCGCCGTCGAGGCCGGCTTGCAGTTTCCCCTCGACCTCGGTGCCCGCGGCAGCTGCACCATCGGCGGGAACATCGCCACCAACGCCGGCGGCATCCGCGTGATCCGGTACGGCATGATGCGCCAGCAGGTGCTGGGGCTCGAGGCCGTGCTTGCCGACGGCACCGTCATCAGCTCGCTGAACCGCATGCTGAAGAACAACGCCGGTTTCGATCTCAAGCAGCTGTTCATCGGCAGCGAGGGAACCCTGGGCATCGTGACCCGAGCGGTGCTTCGCTTGCAGCCGCCCACGCCGGACGAGCAGACCGCTCTTGTCGCCTGCCCGTCATTCGACGCCCTGACCGGCCTGCTGGCGCATATGAGCAAGTCCCTGGGCGGAAGCCTGGGGGCCTTCGAGGTAATGTGGCAGAATCACTACCGCCTGCTGACCGAGACCAGCGGCCGCCACACGCCACCCATCGCGGTGGAGCACCCCTTCTATGTAATCGTGGCGTCCCTGGGCAGCGAGGCTGAACGCCACGGCGAGCAGTTCAACCATGCCCTGGAAACGGCACTGGAGCGGGAGCTGATCGTCGATGCGGTCGTCGCCCACTCACAGACCCAGCGGGACGCCCTGTGGGCGATCCGGGAGGATATCGAAGGACTGATCCAGACACTCGCACCGCTGTTCACCTTCGATGTCAGCCTGCCCATCGCCGCCATGTCCGCCTATACCGGGCAGCTCGAGCGCGCCGTCGAGCGGTGCTGGCCCCAAGGGCGCCTGGTGGTATTCGGTCACCTCGGTGACGGCAACCTGCATATTTCCGTGAGCGTGGGCAGCGCCGACCCTGACACGCGCCATGCGGTGGAGCGCCTGGTCTACGAGCCGCTGGCCGAGCTGGGCGGCTCGGTCTCGGCGGAACATGGCATCGGCACCGAAAAACGCCCGTGGCTGGGAATCTCCCGCTCGGCCGAGGAGATACGCCTGATGCATACTCTCAAGCACGCCCTCGACCCCCTGGGCCTGCTCAATCGCCACAAGGTCCTCGGCCACGGCTCGACGACCACCTCGACTGGCAACTGAATCAACCGAATACCTAGGAAAATGCTATGCCCCGCTACCCCGAGCACTTGACCGGCCAAGGCCCCACCAACCCATTTCCGGGCATCAAGGTACTCGAACGCCGCATCGGTCGCGAGATCCCCCATCGGCTGGGGTCCAACGAAGGCCTCGACATGCCCCACCACGCCCTGCGCGAGCATTTCGGCGATGCCTTGGCGGAGCATGTCTACTGCTACGGCGACTCCGAGGCCTTGGGGGTACGCGAGCGCCTGAGTCGCCAGCAGGGCATCCCGCTGGAGAACCTGCTGGTGGATGCCGGTGCCGACAGCCTCATCGCCCTGACACTACGCACCGTGGCCGAGCCCGGCGCCGTGGTGGCCTGTGCCCAGGGGACTTATCCTACCTTCGCATATTTCGCCCAGGGCCAGGGCTGCCGCCTGGTGGAGCCGCCCTACCGGGAAGCGCCGGGCCTTCTGGCGCCGGATATCGAAGCTCTGATCGAGGCGGCACATCGGGAGCGCGCCCGGCTGGTCTACCTCGCCAACCCCGACAACCCCAGCGGCCACCTTCACAGTGACGACACCATACGCCGGCTGCGTGCCGAGCTGCCCGAGGAGTGCTGGCTGCTGCTGGACGAGGCCTACCATGACTTTCGCGACGATGCGCAAGGCCCCTTTGCCGCCGAGGTCATTCCCGGCGTGATTCGCCTGCGCACGTTGTCCAAGGCCCACGGCCTGGCCGGGCTGCGTATCGGCTACGCCATCGCCGACGCCGAGGTCCTGGCGATGATGATGAAGGTGCGTATTCACTATGCGGTATCCACCCTGACCCTGGCCGCCGCCGAAGTGGTGCTGGATCATCCCGACGAGGTCGAGGCGCATATCGAGGCGGTGAAAGCCCGTCGTGAGCGCCTGGCCGAACACTTTCGCCGACTGGGAGCAGAGGTTCTGCCGAGCGCCACCAACTTCATTGGTATCCGCCTCGCCAGCGCCGAACTGGGCGAGCGCATCAACCGTGAACTGCTGGAAGCGGGACGCCTGATCGCACGGCCCGCCAACCCCGCCCTGGGGCATATCCTACGCATTACCGCCGTGGAAGATGCCCTGGTACCGGGTCGCCTGGCCATTCTCGAAGACGTCGTAAAAGGGGAAGCCGTCAAGTAAGCGACTCTAGTGCCCGAGTGGCCGGCGCCCTTACGCCGGCGTCAGCCAGTGCTGGAACGCCTGCAGCTCGCCTTCCAGTTCGCCGCGCGTCACCTGGTGGTAGAGCCGCTGCAATTGCGCGGTCACGCTATCTCCGGCAATCGGCTGCCCGACCTTGGGCGCTCCCGCCCGGGCGCCGATGTGGCGACCGTCCAGCTCGCGCAGCGGGAGGATTTCCGCCGCCGTGCCGGTAACGAACGCCTCGTCGGCGGTATACAGCTCATCGCGGGTAATACGTCGCTCGCGCACCTCCAACCCCAGCACGCCCCGCGCCAGCTGGATAACGCTATCCCGGGTGATGCCCTGCAGGCAGGAGGTGACTTCCGGGGTGTGAAGGACGCCATCGCGGAGCAGGAACACATTGGCCGCGGAGGCCTCTGCCACGTAGCCTTCCGGGTCGAGCATGATGGTCTCGTCGAAGCCCGCCTTGACCGCCGTATTGAGCGCCAGGATGGAGTTGACGTAGTGACCGTTGGTCTTGGCCCGGCACAGGCTGATGTTGACGTGATGACGCGACCACGACGAGGTCAAGGCACGCAGGCCGATGGCAGCGGCCTGGAGAGAGATATAGTCGCCCAGGTCCCAGGCCGCCACCACGACGTGAGTCGTCAGCCCCTGAGCACGCAAGCCCAGGCCTTCCGCGCCGAAGTACAGCGTCGGCTTTAGGTAGGCGTTGGTCAGCGAGTTCCGCGCCAGGCACTCACGCTGGGCCTCGATCAGTTCCGCCTCGCTGAAGGCCAGGGGCATATCCAACGCGTGGGCGCTATCGGCGAGACGGCGAGTGTGCTCGGCCAACCGGAACAGATGGGTGCCGCTGGGCCCGGCATAGGCCCGCACGCCCTCGAAACAGCCCATGCCGTAGTGCAGGGTATGCGTCAGCAGGTGGGTCTTGGCGTCGCGCCAGGCCAGCCACTCGCCATCCTGCCAGATCCAGCCATCGCGATCGTATAGCGGTGTCATCGTGTTTCCTTTATTAAAGCGGCATTTAACCGAGGCGACCGGCAGCGCGCCACTGGTCATGCCAGTCATCGATCAAGGCTTTCTGATGCGGCTGCAGGTCCTGGTAGGCCCAGGCCGCGATTTCCGCATCCTGCGGGTCGGGCACGGTAATCCGGCTGCCCGCCAGTTCGCCGATCACGCCATGTCCGCACAGCGGTGCATAGCCTTCGGAGTAACCGCCTTCGTGCACCATCACCAGTTTTCCTTCGCAGCAGCGTTCGGCCAGCTGCTTGAGCTTGCGGGTCATGCTGGCAAAGGCGGAACTGTTGAGCAGCATCTTGCCCAGGGGGTCCTTGGCGCAGGCGTCGTAGCCGCACGCCACCACGATCAGGTCGGGGCGAAAGGCTTCCAGGGCGGGCAGCACCAGCTTGTCCATGGCGTAATCATACGCGCCGATACCGCAACCCGGCGGCAGTGGCAGGTTCAAGTCGGCACCTTCGCCGTCGCCGACGCCCTGCTCGTCGAAAAAGCCGGTATCCAGGGGATAGTTTCCCGCCTGATGCAGCGACAACGTAAATACATCGGGATCATGATTGAACGCCGCCTGCTGGCCGTTGCCATGGTGGACATCCCAGTCGAATATCGCCACGCGCCCGACCTGGCCCAAGGCACGGGCGCGCATCACCGCCACGGGAATATTGCTCAGCAGGCAGAAGCCCCGCCCCTGATCCGCTTCGGCGTGGTGTCCCGGCGGGCGACACAGGGCATAGGCGTTTTGCAGCAACCCCGTCGCCACAGCCTCCACCGCGGCAATGGCGAGCCCCGCCGACTGCCTGGCCGCCGCCAGGCTGCCGGGCATGTACGGGGCGCAATCGCCGCCGTTGCCGCCACGGGCCCGGTCGCCGGCTTCCAGTTCATCCAGGTAGCGCGACGTATGAAAGCGCTCCAGGTCCTTTCGTGCAGCGGGCGCCGGCTTGATCACCTCCAGCTCGTCGATCAGGCCGGAGACCTCCAGCAGGTTCTTCAGCCGCCGCTTGCTCTCGGGGCTTTCCGAGGCGGGCTGGGGCTGGAGAAATTCACCAGGCGCGGAAAATACGCCGATCGCCCCCTGGTCGTGCCAGAAACAGCGCTCGTGCCAGAAAAAACCGGTCCGTTTCATGAGGCCGCCGCACCCTGCTGGAAGCCCCGCATGAAGGCCGCCAGGTTGGCGCCGAGGTGCTCGGTGGGGTAGCCCCCCTCCTGAACCAGGACCGTGGGCAGTTGCAGTTGCGCCAGGCGCCGCCCCACCGGCAGGAACTCCTCGGTTTCCAGCGTCAAGCCGGCCAAAGGGTCATCCTTGTGGGCGTCCAGCCCCACCGCCACCACTACCGCCTCGGGGCGAAACGCCTCGAGGCGCTCCAGCAACTGTTCCAGCGCGGCTAGAAATGCCGCGCCGCCGCTACCCACCGGCAGTGGTAAGTTGACGTTAGCGCTCACTCCTTCGCCGCTGCCCGTCTCGTCGGCGCCGCCCCAGAAGAAGGGATAGAAGTCGGACGGGTCGGCATGCAGCGAGCCGGTCCAGACATCGCCGCGGGTATAGAAGATATCCTGGGTACCGTTGCCGTGATGCAGGTCCACGTCGATGATCGCCACGCGCTCGAAGCGCTCGCGCAGCACCGTGGCGGCCAGAGCCGAGTTATTCAGAAAGCAGAACCCACCGGCACGATCGGGACCGGCGTGATGTCCCGGCGGGCGGCACAGTGCGTATGCCTGCTCTTCGCCGCCGACCACGGCATCCGCCGCCGCCTGCGCCGTCGCCGCGCTGGCCACTATACCGCTGAAACTGGTCGCGCTGATGGGGCAGGCCATGTCATGAAGATGCCATCCCGCCTGGCCCACCGGATGGCGTGGGTAGTGGTAACCGCCGCCGCAGGGATGGATATTGGGCGCCACCATTTCCGCCGCCCCGGGCATGGCCTGCCAACGCTGATGGATGGTTTCCAGGAAGGTCAGATAGCGCGGCGTATGGATACGCGCCAGGCGGCTGCGCAACTGCGGCGTGTCGGTTTCGGTCGGCGCGGTGAGGGAAAGACCGACCTGGGCCAGGCCCTGGGAAAGCAATTGCGCCCGCTGCGGCCCTTCCGGCGAGGGGGCCGGCTGGCCATGCAGCAGGAAGGTGGGTGGCGCATGGCGCTCCTGGTCCGGATGATAAAACAACTTCATGAAGTATTGTCCTTGCAATGAGATCCTTGCGATGAATCGCTACCCCAGCAGCGACGGAATCCAGGTCGACAAGGCCGGAAAAGCGGCCAACAGCACGATGACACCGATAAAGGCCACGTAAAATGGCAGTGAAGCGATGATCGCCCGCTCGTAGGGCACCTCGGCAATACGGGCCGCCGTCATCAATGTCATGCCTACCGGTGGCGTCACGTTGGAGATGTTGAGCACCACGATCATCAGGATGGCGAAGTGCAGAGGGTCGAACCCCAACTGGATCATCGCCGGCACCAGCACCGGGGCCACCACCACCAGTGCCGGTAGCACGTCCATCACCGTACCGATCAGCAGCAGCAACAGGCACACCAGCATCAGCTGCAGAAACGCCGAGTCGCTGAAAGTGGTGATGATACCCGAGGCATCTCGAGCGATGCCCGAACGGGTCACGAACCAGCCGAGTACCGCCGAGGTCGCCAGCAGGAAGAACACCACCCCCGAGAAGCGCACGGTAACCACCAGCGCATCCCATATCTTGCGCCAGTTGAGGTTACGGTAAAACACCACACCTATGATGATGGTATAGACGGCGGCAAACCCCGAGGCCTCGGTAATGGTGGTAAGCCCCGATAGAATTCCCCCCAGAATGATCAACGGCACGATCATCGCAGGCAGCGCCAGCACGAATGACATCATTGCCACCTTGAAAGGAGTGGGTGCCTGCTTGGGATAACCGCGCTTCCAGGCCAGGAAAAAGCTCACCCCCAGCAATGCAACTGCCATCAGCAAGCCGGGGATAATCCCGCCGGCGAACAGATCGATCACCGAGATATCGCGCAACAGGGTGGCATACACCACCATCACCACGCTTGGCGGAATGATGGGGCCGATTATCGACGAACAGGCGGTAATCGCCGCGGCATATTCAGCGTCATACCCCTGCTTTTTCATCTCCGGAATCATGATCTTGCCGATAGCGACGGTATCGGTAATCGCCGCGCCGGTCAGACCGGCAAAGAACACCGACACCGAGACGTTGACATGGGAAAGCGCCCCGCGAACGCGGCCGAACAACGCATTGTTGAAGTTGATCAACTTGTGCGTAAGCCCGCCCTGGTTCATCAGTTCGGCGGTGAAGATAAAATACGGCACGGCGATGAGCAGAAAGCCCGACACGCCTGAAAACATGCGGTCGGCAATGATGCCCAGCATGCGCTCCCCGCCCATCGCAAAACCACCCGCCAGACCGGACATGGCCATGACCACGGCGACGGGTGCGCCAATCAGCAACAACACCACAAACGTCACGATTGCCGGCGTCATGAGCGGCTCTCCCCTTCATTGGCCTTGATCAGTTCATCGAGCTGGGTAGCGTCATCGATGAAATGTTCGAGCAGATCGAACCCCTGCACCAGATGAAGCAGGATGATCACCCCGGAAAGCGGAATCACGATGGCGGTGAACTTGCTGGGAATCTGAATCTGGTCGGACACCATGTAGACCTGGGTGGCGCCCTGGAAGTAACCCCAGCCATACCACACCAGCATCACCGCGAATAACGCAATTACCGCCAGGCAAAGCCCCGCCGCTGCATTCAGCAGCGCCCGTGGCAGGCTACGCACCAGCAGGGTCATGGCCACATGTTCGCCATAGCGCAACGAGATAGTCATGGAAAGAAAGCCGATCCAGGGCAGAAACAGCCGCGCCAGGGAATAGGTCCAGCTCAAGGTGCTGCCGGTGACCAGCTTATAGAGAAAGGCCGTGAAGGAGATGCCCAGCATGATCAGCACGCAGGCCACACACATCACGATGGCCACCTGATTGACTGCATCGCTCAGGCGGCGAAGGGGCTGAAGTAACTGCATCAAGTAACCTCACAGGCAACATCGACCGGCGGAAAGTCCCGACCGGTCGATGGGTGGCGAATCGATATCAGCGCTTTCTATATCGACCCTCAACGGCCGTAGATGGACACATCCGATTCGCTCACTTGCTCACCCACGCGTGCCACTTCCTCGAGGAAGGCATCGACCTTGTCGGCTTCGATGCCGAAGTCATTGACGATCCAATTCCGCCATTCGGGACGGGCGATATCGGCCATGCGCTGGCGCTCCTCGGTAGGCATGATGTAGCACTCCTCGAAGCGCTCGCACGACTCTTCCCAGCTGGCGGTGGCCAGAGCGCCGGACATGCCGTGACCGATCGCGACGGCTTCACGCGCCGAGACGAGAATCGCTTCCTGCTGCTCTTCGGTCAGGCTCTGGAACCAGTCTTCACTGACCAGCCAGGCAGCGCTGTTGTAAACGTGCCCCGTCAGGGTGGTGTAATCGGTCACTTCATCGAAATTGAAGGTAGTGTTGAGTATCGGGGCGTTGAATTGACCATCGGCCAGGCCGGTTTCCAGGGCGGTAATCACCTCCCCCCAGGGCAGCGGGGTCGCCGAGGCACCCAGTGCCTTCATGATCGCCACATGGCCCGGATTTTCCTCGGTGCGGATATTCAACCCCTCGAGGTCTTCCACCGTCTCGATCAGGCGCTCGTTGTTGGTGAAGGCCACGAACCCACCGCCGTCATCGAAGGTGCCGAGATAACGCATGTTGGCTTCCTCGACGGTGCCGGACATGAAGTCGGCAAACCATTCGCTGTCGAAGAACGTCCAGGCCTGGCGCCAGTTGTCGAACAGGAAGGGCGCCGTCATCAGCTGGTAATCATCGTAAAACGATGACATGGCGCCGGTGGTGATGATGGTCGACTGCAAGGTGCGGCCGCCCTGAACCTCGGAAGCGGTTTCCACCTCGGAGCCAAGCTGACTGTTGCCGAAGATGCTCACCTCCACTTCGCCGTTGGTGCGCATCTCGACCAGGTTCTTGAAGTGTACCAAGGCCGGGTAGACCTCGTTGTTGCTCATGTTCTCGGGCAGGATGGTGGCGATGGCCATCTCCGTGGACTGGGCCTGGACATGGGCACTGGCGATCGCCAGGGGCAAGGTTGCCATTGCCGCGATGAGTGGTAAGCGTTTTGCCGTCGTCATAACACACCTCTTGTAGTTCTTAGTTGAGTCGGACTTGCGTTATTACCCTTCCGGAAGGCAGCCTTGCTCAGGAGATCGTTCTCCCTCAGCGAGCGTCGGGCAAGGCCTCCCACACTTCAATGGCGGCAGCCAGGTCTTCCAGCGACGCCCCTACTGACTTGAATAACGTAATGGCTTCAGGCGAAGAGCGGCCGGCCTTTTCCCCCTTGATCAGCTCCGCCAATTCCCCTTGAATCTGCTCGAAACGAAATTCACCCTCCTCGATGGCTTGCAGGATATCGCCCGCTTCTCCTCTGGCACCGGCGTAGGTATCCACGAACACCTCGGCGCGACGCAAGCAGTGGGCATCGGTTTCGCGCATCTGCGGGCGAAATGCCCCGACCAGATCTAGGTGCGTCCCCGCCGTGAGCCACTTCCCCTTGATCAATGGCTCGGTAGACAGCGTCACGCAACTGACGATATCGGCCTGGGCCACCGCGGTTTCCAGGTCTTCAGCTACGGCGGTATCGAAGCGGTCGGCATAGGCATCGGCAATCGCGGCGGCTTTCTCGGGGTTTCGGCCCCATATCAGCACACGGCTGATGGGTCGCACACTGGCGTGGGCTTCAATTACCATGGGCGCGAGCTTGCCGGTGCCCACGACGAGCAGCGTCGAAGCATCTGCGTGAGCCAGTTCACGGGCGGCCAGGGCCGAGGCTGCCGCGGTTCGGCGCCGGGTCAGCTCACTGCCATCGATACAGGCCAGCGGTTGACCGTGTGCCCCTTCGCTGAGCAGATAAAGCCCGGAAATCGCCGGAATGCCGTGATCCGCATTCTGGGGAAAGACGTTGACCATCTTCACGCCGATGTAACCCGCCTTTTCCCACGCCGGCATCAGCAACATGGTGGCTTCACCATCCGGGCGGTGCATGGCGTGGTGATGGCGCGGCGGCGATTCGACGCCCTGGCTAAAGGTGACAGCCAGACGGTCGATGAGACCGCGCCATTCGAGCAAGCCGGCAACTTCCTCTGCGGAGACAACACGCATATCAAGCCTCCGGCAATGCCGCGATGACCATGATCTCGACTTTCCACTCCGGCTTGGCGAGTTTCGCTTCCACGGCGGCACGCACCGGCGGACGACCCGGCGTAACCCACGCATCCCAGGCCCTGTTCATCTGATCGAACTCATCCATGCTGGTTACCCAGATCTGCGCGGAAAGCAGTCGGTCCTTGGAAGTTCCGGCCTTGGCCAGCAACTCATCGATACGCGCCAGCACCTGCTCTGTCTGGCCATGCATAT
Organism: Halomonas sp. Bachu 37; assembly: GCF_039691755.1. Lineage (NCBI taxonomy): Bacteria > Pseudomonadati > Pseudomonadota > Gammaproteobacteria > Oceanospirillales > Halomonadaceae > Halomonas > Halomonas kashgarensis. The sequence goes on from NZ_CP137552.1 coordinate 2,073,094, forward strand.
CGGCGGAAGCATCGCCGGGGACCTGTCCCGCGAGGTAAACCGTGCCGTTATGGACGGTAATCTGGCTCATGCGCGCGTTGCTGTCTTGATAACTAATGCTCATGGTGGGTCTCGCAAGTGGAATAAATACGGAAGTGATCTTTAAAGATTAGACTGATGTAAAGCACGGCGCTTGCCCGAAGCTGTGAAAGATTTGCCCGTAAATCAGGTAACCGGGGATGATTGCGCGCATGCTCCAGCCGACGTTGTACATAGGCGAGCCGTGTCAGCCGAAAAACGCCCGTGAAATGGGCGTTTTCCATGGCTGATATGGCTCAGCGATAGATGAGATTAGGCAACCAGGTGACCAAACCGGGGAATAAGATCACCAGCAACAGTCCCAGCGCCTGAATGCCCAGGAAGGGGAAAGAGGAGCGGAAAATCTGGGCCATGGTGATATGCGGCGGACACACCCCCTTGATATAGAACAACGCATAGCCGAACGGTGGGCTGAGAAACGACATCTGCATGTTGACCAGATAAATGACGCCGAACCACAGCGACACGTTCATCGGCTCCACGCCCGGCATCCCGAACAGGCCATCGAAGCTCAAGCCCTTGATCAGGGGCACGAAGATCGGCACCGCCAACAGCAGGATGCCCACCCAGTCCAGGAACATGCCCAGCGCCACCAACAGCACCATCATCAACGCCAGCACCATGTAGGGCCCCAGACCCGCACTGGAGATCAGCTCCTGAACGAATGTCTGGCCGCCCTGCAGGATGTAGAAGCCCACGAAGATGCTCGCCCCGAAAATGATCCACATCACCATGGCGGTGGCCACCAGCGTGGTCATGCAGGCGGCATGCAGATTGGGCCAGGTGAGACGCCTGTGCATCGCCGCTACCACCAGGGCACCAAAGGTCCCGATGCCCGCCGCTTCCACGGGGGTGGCGATCCCGGTAAAGATGATTCCCAGCACCAGGACCACCAGGATGATCGGCGCCAACATGTTGCGCAGCAGACGCAACTTTTCGCCCATGTCCACCCGGTCCTCCACCGGCATGGGCGGCGCCAGCTTGGGGTTTACCGTACCCCGCATCCAGACATAGAACGCATACATGCCCGCCAGCATCAGGCCGGGTATCAGCGACCCCAGATAAAGCTCACCCACCGACTGCTGGGCGATAACGCCATAGATGATCGCCAGGATGGAAGGCGGGATCAGAATTCCCAGGGTGCCGCCCGCCATGATCGAACCGATCGCGATTTCCGGGTTGTAGTGGCGCTTGAGCATCGCCGGAAGCGCGATCAACCCCATGGTCACCACGGCGGCGCCGATCACCCCGACCATCGCCGCCAGCAGCGTGGAAGCAATGATGGTGGCAATCGCCAGACCCGCCTTGAGACCGCCCATCCATTTGTAGACCACATCGAACAGCTCTTCGATGATCCCCGCCTTCTCCAGCACCGAGGCCATGAAGATGAACAGCGGAATCGCCGATAGCTGATAGTTAGTCATCATGGGGAAGATGCGCGACGGCATCAGGTTAAGCATATTCTGGTCGCCCACCAGGTACAGAAAGCACACCCCCAGCCCGCCGGTGACGAAGGCCAAAGGCAGCCCGGCCACCAGCACTACCATCAGCGTACCGAACATCACCAGGGTCAAACCGCCGATACCGACATTCGAAAGGCTGTTTTCCAGGCTCAGCGCTAGGCTTTCATAGTCGGTCACTGCAATATTGACCATTTCGAACAAGGTCCAGGCGGCAAGAATCACCCCGCAGATCACCAGTACATTGGCAAAGGTCCGACTGCCTTCGTGGTGCTTGCGGTGGTGAAAGAAGGCCTGAATATCCCGGATCAGTTGCGCGAGACCCTGGAGCAACAGCAACAAGCCCCCAAAGAACAGCATGAACTTCACCGGGTAGTACTGCACGGCCCATTCGGTGAAGGACACTTCATTGGAATAGCTCGACCCAAAGAAGTAGGCATCACTGACCGACTGGGAGAAGAATTTCCAACCCGTGGTCAACAGGGCAATGGTGAAGATGAAAAAGAACACCGAGGTCAGCAAGTCCAGTGCCGCCTTGTTCAAGGGCTTGGCCCGGCTGTAGAGGATGTCCACCCGCACATGACCGCCTTCGCGCAGGGCAAAGGCTCCCGCCAGCAGGTACTGCATGCCGAACATCAAGGTCATCGATTCATGCGCCCAGTTGGTCGGAGAGTTGAACGCATAGCGCATCAACACCTCATAGGCGAAGACAAAGGGGGCAATCAATGACCAGTAAGCGACGTAGCGGCCGAAGAAGCCGGAAATACCGTCGATACCGGCGGTGAAGACGTTACCCGGTGCCTTGTAGCCGGTATCGGTTACCGGCACTTCCGCCGTATCGCTTCCGCTAACGGTTTGTCCGCGGCGAAAGCTTCGCTCGACGAAGAACATCACCACCAAGGGAAGCAATATCAGCACCGACCAGTAGAGCCAATGCGGCAGGATGAAGTTGATCTCAAGATTCATGGACACTCCTCCGAGAGGCTATCGCCTTAGGGCAATAACCACGGATCAACGAGTCGAGGGGATGCTCGATTGGGTCGGTTGGACATGAACGTTGCCACCCGCAGATGGCAACATTCATGAACTCCCGCATAACTCTCGGCTGGTCAGAGGTTCAACTGGTAATCCTTGATGTCCTCTTCTGTTACCAGCCCTACCGCCGGGTCCATCATGGTATCCAGGTGGGCCTTGAACAGGCGGGCAGCATCGGCATCCTTGTTGGCCCACTTGAACCACAGGGGAATCGCCGCTTCGCGGAAGCGAGTGGCGTCTTCCTCGGAGAGGTGGATGATCTCCACGCCCTTCTCGCGGTATTTGGGCCAGGCTTCGGCGTTGGCGGCCTGAATGGCGGCGTAGTGTTCGCGAGAGTAAGCCGCCACCAGATCGTGCATCAGGTCCTGGGTTTGTGGCGACATCCGCTCGAAGGTGCGGCGATTGACGGCGATATCCATTAGGTCGACCGCCTGGTGCAGGCAAGGCGTGGAAGGCGGTCCCATGATGATGTAATCGGTCACCTGCCAGAAACCCAGCTCGTAGTTCACCGCCGCCCCGGTATAATCGGCCGCGTCGATGGTACCCTTTTCCAGCGCCGGATAGACTTCTGACCCCGGCAGCAGTGTGGTCCGCGCGCCGATGGAAGCGAAAGTCTCGGCGACGATACCGCCCGGCATGCGGATCTTCACGCCCTGGAAGTCATCGAAGCTTCTCAAAGGCACCTTGGAATGAATCAGGTTGAGGTCATGGTGTACATAACCGAGCAGCTCCTGCCCCTGCTTGCGATAAAGATCCTTGGCGATACCCCAACCGCCGTAAGCCCCGAACATGATGTCCCAGTGGTGGGGGACGGAAAGTCCCATCGGATAAGCGGTCAGAAATACCCCCGCCGGCATCTTTCCGGGCCAGTAGACGGTGAACCAGCTCTGCCCATCCAGCACCCCGTTGCGGACCGCATCGGCAACTTCGAAGGCACCGGCCACTGCTCCTGCGGGGAACGGTTCGATACGCACCTCGCCCCCCGTAGCTTCGGCAACGCCTGCCGCCCACTCCTCGAAAATCCGGTAACCCGTGGTGCCCGGCTGCCAGGAAGACTGCATTCGAATCCGGATACCCTCCTGGGCCTGTACATTGCCGATCCAGGGCGCGGCCACAGCAGCAGCGGAACCGATAGCTGCGGTCTTGAGGAAATTACGACGACTGGGGGTCTTGAGCGCGTCGAGAGAGCTTGGGGCATTATCAATGGAAATGTCTGACGGTTTCTTGTCGTTTGGCATGACAGAGACTCCTGATGGAAGCGCGCCCTCGATACAGTGGATCGCAAGTGGCGGCTACATATTGTTGTTATCGTCCATAGAGTTTCGGGATGTTCGCTTATCCTTGGGCCATCCCACAGGAAACGTATCTTCGTGCTGGGCTAATAAAGATTTCGTAAACACTAGAAACGCTTCCACATTAAAAGTTAACGAAAAGACCCGAACTGGCAATTGACACATTCAACGCAACCTCTGGCCAGGCAATGGTCAGACCAATCACGGGGTTCGGTAACCCCACACGATTACTGAAAAAAACGGGTATTACCAACGTTTTTCTGGCTACAAACTACGACTAAAGCGCAAGTGCTCGTCTTTACCAGAGAGCCTCGTCTCGCCTCAATTGTGCAGAGTTTTAAGAGTCCAGTCCGGCGTTGGCTAGCGGTCGGCCGAGGGGGAGAGGTCGAAGAACCGGCGGTAGGCGCGGGAGAAGCTGCCTTGATCGCGAAAACCGACCAGGGCGGCGATATGACCCAGGCTCAACGTGCTGTGGCGTACCAGGGTACGGGCATGATTCAAGCGTCGCTGCTGGACATAGGCCAGGGGCGTCATGCCGGTCATGTCGCGAAAACAGGCATGAAAGTGGCCGGCGCTCAAGGCGCACAAAGTGGCCATCTGCTCGACCCGGATTTCGTCGGCCAGGTGGCGATCCAACCAGGCATCCAGGCGTTCCAGATCCAGTCGCTCGCTGATACAACGCCCGGCGACATGACACACCGTTACCGGGGTTTCCTGCTGCAGATAGACAGCCAATGCCCGCAGGAGCAGCGAGGCGATCTCGTTCTGCAACGCCGGGCACTGCTCCAGTTGCTGGGCCAGGGTATCGGTCAGCTGATTGAGCGCGGGCGGGACGGTGAAAAAGCGCGGCTTGTCGAATAACCTCTCGATTTCATCACCGTGCGACACCAAGCCCAGCCGCGAGACCGGAATATCCAGTACCAGGGTACGATTGCCCCCGTCGCCCTGGTATTCATGATGGCTCGCGCACGGAATCAAGCAGCCACGCTGAGCCGTCACGCGTTCGCCGCGCCCTTCAAGCGACAGCTCGGTCACCCCGCTGGTCGCCAGTATCAACTGGTGATGCTCATGGGAGTGGGAGACATGATCTTGATTCAAATTGCAGCTACGCAGTTCAAGCGGAAGCATGGCGCTTTCACCTACCGTTATCAGTCAGCATCACTATACCCACGCTTATCAAGCATACGAAAGCAACTCACCAACTCAGAATTAACGTATCGAAGCTATCGGCTGCCGAGATGCACTGGAGCTCATCCCGGCGAGGCGAATAGCGCCAGTCAAGGCGCTGCGCGCCATGCCTGGCGCACCACAAAAAAGGGCCTAGCGATAACGCTAGGCCCTAGAAATCATGGTGCCGGTGGCCAGACTCGAACTGGCACACCCGTAAAGGCGGCGGATTTTGAATCCGCTGCGTCTACCAATTCCGCCACACCGGCAACGGATGCGTATTATACGGAGCAGTGCACAAACGTCAATCATTAGGGTCTGTTGACGTTTCATTCACGGCCGCGCTGGCGTCAGTTTTTATTCGAGGCAAGGCAGGAGGAGAGATGTTTGGTTATTCCAAATGAGCGACGACTAACGCCGCAGCGGATAAAAACTGCCCCAGCCCTTCGGGTTGCGCATCAAAACGCGCCATCCTGCGTTGCAAAACTTGAAAAGGAAGTAACCCTTCCCTGCGTTCCGCGCCTTGCCTGGCACGTTAGATGCAGCAACGCGGTTCGCGATGAAGCATCAACAGACCCTAGCTGACTTCACGGGTATTTACCGCTATCCTATGCCGCCCGTTTCTTCCCCAGAGCCATTCTCATGCAGCGCGCCGACTTTGCCTACGACCTCCCCGAAGAGCTGATCGCCCGCTACCCTTCCGAGCACCGCAGTGATTGTCGCCTGCTGTGCGTGGAAGGAGAAACCGGCGCGCTCACCCACCGCCGCTTTCCCGAACTGCTGGACGAGCTGGTGCCCGGCGACCTGCTGGTATTCAACGATACCCGGGTAATTCCCGCGCGCCTTCATGGCCACAAGGCCAGCGGCGGCAAGGTGGAAATGCTACTCGAACGCCCGCTGGATGCCCACCGGGGGTTAGCGCACATTCGCTCCAGCAAATCGCCGAAGCCGGGGACCGAGCTGATCTTCGAGGGTGATGTTCACGCCGTGGTGGACGGCCGCCGGGACGCCCTGTTCGAGCTGCGCTTTCTCGGCGAGACACCACTGATCGACCTGCTCGAGCGTCACGGCCATATGCCGCTGCCGCCCTATATCACCCGGGAGGACGAACTCAGCGACCGGGAGCGCTACCAGACCGTCTACGCCAGACGCGACGGCGCGGTGGCCGCGCCGACCGCCGGCCTGCACTTCGACCAGCCGTTGCTCGAAGCACTGCGCGAAAAAGGCGTGGAGAGCGCCTTCGTCACCCTGCACGTGGGCGCCGGCACGTTCCAGCCGGTACGCGCCGACGATATTCGCGAGCATCATATGCATAGCGAGTGGATCGAGGTGGGTGAAACCGCCTGTGCCCAGGTCGCCGCTGCCCAGGCTCGCGGCAACCGGGTCATCGCCGTGGGCACCACCAGCGTGCGGTGTTTGGAAAGTGCCTGCCTGAAAAGCACGAGCGGCGAGATCGCTCCTTATAGCGGCGAGACCGATATCTTCATCTACCCGGGCTATCAGTGGCGGTGCGTCGATTCCCTGATCACCAACTTCCACCTTCCCGAATCAACACTGCTGATGCTGGTCGCCTCCTTTGCCGGCTACACCACGACCATGAATGCGTACCGGGAAGCGGTGGAGCAAGGCTACGCCTTCTTCAGCTACGGCGATGCCATGCTGCTGACGCGCAAGCCTACGGACGCCTGAGCCGACCGGCACGACCACGAATGCAACTTGTCTTTTGACCGACCCTTGATCGAGAACGTCAATGCGAAACGAATGTTTTATGCGCTTCGAGCGCCTGGCAGACGATGGCCGGGCACGGCGCGGCCGCCTGCACTTCCCTCGCGGCACGGTGGAAACCCCCGCCTTCATGCCGGTTGGCACCTACGGCACGGTGAAGGGTATGACGCCGGCGTCGGTGGAAGAGATCGGCGCCGAGATCATCCTCGGCAACACCTTCCACCTGTGGCTGCGCCCCGGCGTCGAGGTGGTCAAGGCACACGGCGACCTGCATGACTTCGCCCAGTGGGAAAAACCCATCCTCACCGACTCCGGCGGCTTCCAGGTATTTTCGCTGGGAGAAACCCGCAAGATCACCGAGCAGGGCGTGCATTTTCGCTCGCCGGTTGACGGCGCCAAGGTCTTCATGGGTCCAGAGGAGTCCATCGCGGTCCAGCGCGACCTGGGCTCCGATGTGGTGATGATCTTCGACGAGTGCACGCCCTATCCGGCGGATTTCCATCAGGCGAAAAGCTCGATGGAGCTCTCCCTGCGCTGGGCCAAACGCTCGCGTGACGCCCACGGCGATTCCCCTTCGGCGCTGTTCGGCATCATTCAGGGCGGCATGCATCCCAAACTGCGCGAACGCTCGCTCAAGGGGTTGCTGGACATCGGCTTCGACGGCCTGGCCATCGGCGGGCTCTCCGTGGGCGAACCGAAGGAAGAGATGATCAAGGTGCTCGACTACCTGCCCACCTGGATGCCCGACGAGTCACCGCGCTACTTGATGGGCGTAGGCAAGCCCGAAGACCTGGTGGAAGGGGTGCGCCGCGGCATCGACATGTTCGATTGCGTCATGCCCACGCGCAACGCCCGCAACGGCCATCTGTTCACCGCCGAAGGTACCGTCAAGATCCGCAACGCCAAGCATCGCTTCGATACCCGGCCGTTGGAAGAAGACTGTGACTGTCATACCTGCCGCCACTTCTCCCGCGGCTATCTACACCATCTGGATCGTTGCAACGAAATGCTGGGATCGATGCTCAATACCATTCACAACCTGCGCTACTATCAGCGCGTAATGGGTGGTTTGCGCGCGGCTATTGAAGCGGGTACATTGGCAAACTTTGTGGAAGACTTCTACGCACGGCGCGATATGCCGGTGCCTCCCGGCCCGAATTAAGTCTCTCCAGCGCTTGCTGGGGAACCTGTATCACAACGTGATTGACCTTAACCTTCATAGCTCAGGAGTTCCTTTCGATGCTGGATTTCTTTATCTCACCAGCCCATGCCCAGGAAGCCGCCGCCGGCGGTGGCATTGCGCAGATTGTCATGCTGGTCGGCTTCGTGCTGATTTTCTATTTCCTGCTGTGGCGCCCCCAGGCCAAGCGCGCCAAGCAGCACAAGCAACTGATCGGCGGATTGGACAAAGGCGATGAAATCGTCATCGGCGGTGGCCTGGTCGGCCGCATCACCAAGGTAAGCGACGAGTTCCTCAGCATGGAGATTGCCGACGGCACCGAAGTCAACGTCCAGAAGAACGCCGTGGCGGCCGTGCTGCCCAAAGGCACCATCAAGTCCATCTGATCCTCGCTCCGCCCTGCCGACCCCAGTGCCAGCCACCCCGGCAGGGTGAGAGGGTCTGAAAGATGGTGAACAGTGCCCTGCCTTGCTTGCCAAGGTAGGGCATCTCGTACGTTATTTAAGGCAGGGCTTGCATGCTCAACCGTTATCCCTTGTGGAAGTATCTGCTGATCCTGGCCGTGGTCGTGGCCGGATTGATTTACTCGCTTCCCAACCTATTCCCCGAAGATCCCGCCATACAGATCAGCAGCGCTCGCGGCGGTGCCACCCTTGATGAGTCGCGTCTCGAACAGATTGAGCGCGAGCTGGAAAGCGCCGATATCGCAGTCAAGGGTATCGAGCAGGCGAACGATCAGTGGCTGATTCGCCTCGAACGCGCCGACGATCAGCTGAATGCCCGCGACATCATCAGCGATAGGCTCGGCGACGATGCTTCGGTGGCACTCAACCTTGCCGAAGCCACACCCGGCTGGCTTCAGGCGTTTTCGGCCTCGCCCATGACGCTCGGCCTGGACCTGCGCGGCGGCGTCCACTTCCTGCTCGAAGTGGATATGGACGCAGCGTTGACTCAACGCCTGGAAGTCAACGCCAGCGCCATGCGCGAACTGCTGCGTGGCGAACGTATCCGCTACCGCAATACCGATGTCGACGAACGCAGCCTGTCGATCGACTTCGCCAGTAGCGAAGATCGCGACAATGCGCGCCGCCTGATCACGCGGGATTTCCCCGATTTCGAATACGCAAGTGAAGGCGACGGCCGTGGCGCCAGCCTGGTCATGACCTTGACCGAGCAGTCCGTCGAGGAGATCCGCGACTACGCCATCAACCAGAACCTGACCACCCTGCGCAACCGGGTGAACGAGCTGGGTGTCGCGGAGCCCATGGTGCAGCGCCAAGGACCTGACCGCATCGTGGTTGAGCTTCCGGGGGTTCAGGACACGGTCGCCGCCAAGCGCGTCGTGGGCGCCACCGCCAACCTGGAATTCCGCCTTGAAGCGCGCCCGGATGCGCCCAGCAACGAAACCGAAACCCTCGAATTCCGCAACAATCCTGCCCGTAGCGCCGAACTGATGCGCGACGTGATCATCACCGGTGACAGCGTCTCCAGTGCCAGCCGCAGCTTCGACGAAAACGGCCGACCCCAGGTCAACATCAACCTGGACGGCACCGGTGGCACCTTGATGAACCGGGCTACACGCACCAATATCGGCCGCAACATGGCGGTGATCTTCATCGAGCACAAGACCCGTGACCGCACGGTGATGGTGGATGGCGAGGAAGTGATCGAGCGCGAGCCCTACGTGGAGCGCGGCCTGATCAGCCTGGCCACCATCCAGAGCGCACTCGGCAATAGCTTCCGCATTACCGGCCTGGAATCGCCGACCGAAGCCGCCGAACTGGCGCTGCTGCTGCGCTCCGGCTCGCTGGCCGCCCCGATCTACTTCGTCCAGGAACGCACCATCGGCCCCAGCCTGGGACAGAACAACATTGATCGCGGCGTGCTCTCGGTGCAGATAGGCCTGCTGTTGGTGGTACTGTTCATGCTGGCCCGCTACAAGGTCTTCGGGGTCATCGCCAATGTCGCCCTGGCGCTGAACCTCACCCTGTTGATCGCCGCCATGTCCCTGCTCGGCGCCACCCTGACGCTTCCCGGCATCGCCGGTATCGTGTTGACGCTAGGCATGGCCGTGGACGCCAACGTGTTGATATTCGAGCGTATACGCGAAGAGTTGCGCAACGGTCTGTCGATACAGCAAGCGATCAACGCCGGTTACGAGCGCGCGTTCAGCTCCATCGTCGATGCCAACATCACGACCCTGCTGGTGGCGGTAATACTGTTCTCGATCGGCACCGGGCCGGTCAAGGGGTTCGCCGTCACTCTGTCACTCGGCATCCTCACGTCGCTGTTCACCGCTCTTCTCCTGACACGCGCCATGGTCAATCTGTCTTATGGTGGCAAGCCGGTGAAGAAGCTATGGATTTAAGTACGCTGGATTTAAGTACGCTGGATTTAAGTACGCTGGATTTAAGTACGCTGGATTTAAGGACGCTGGATTTAATGCACGGCGCATTCGAGCCGCAATCAACGAGGTGGCAATGAAACCCCTGACACACCACCAGATCGACTTCATGGGCAGGCGCCGGATCGCTTTCATCGCGTCGGCACTGCTGCTCACGCTTTCGATCCTGTCTATCATCTTTCAGCAGCTCAACCTGGGACTGGATTTTACCGGCGGTACCTTGATCGAGGTGCGTTACGCCGCGGCTCCTTCTCTGGACGGTGTTCGGCAATTACTGGAAAACGCCGACTTTCAGGATATTTCCGTACAGACCTTCGGCGCTTCCACGGAAGTCCTCATCCGCCTGCAGCAAGCGTTCGACCCCGATGTGGGCAGCGATGTGGTCAACCTCCTGCGCAGCGACGGCGCAACGGTGGAACTCATTCGCGCCGAATTCGTCGGTGCCCAGGTCGGCGACCAGCTACGCGACCAGAGCGGTCTGGGCCTGCTGGTCGCGCTCGGCGTGGTGATGCTCTATGTCGCGCTGCGCTTCCAGTACAAGTTCGCCATCGGCGCCCTGCTGGCCCTGCTGCATGACGTGATCATCGTGGTGGGGATCTTTTCGCTGTTCCAGCTCGAGTTCAACCTGACGGTTCTCGCGGCCCTGCTGGCGGTTATCGGCTACTCGCTCAACGATACCATCGTGGTCTACGACCGTATCCGCGAGACCATACGCACCTCGCGCCTGGAAGACATGCCGGCCATCTTCAACGAATCCATCAATGCCACCCTGTCGCGCACCCTCGCCACCTCCGGCACGACCCTGCTGGTATTGCTAGCGCTGCTGCTGCTGGGCGGGGACATGATCTACAACTTCTCGGTTGCCTTGATCATCGGCATCGTGGTGGGCACGTTCTCGTCGATCTACATCTCCGGTGCGCTGCTGCTGCCGCTCAAGCTGAAGCGTGAAGATCTTATACCGGCCCAGAAGGAAGACCCGGAAGCCGAGGAAGAACTTCCTTGAGTCGATCGTAGCTGAGCCTGCCCAAACGGGGCAGGCACGAGCCGCACGTAATAAAAAGCCCCTGCCGGGATGAACCGACAGGGGCTTTTCACTGGTCGTGACCGGGGTATCGGCGCCTTAGAAATGCGGCGCGAGTTGCTTGATCAGAGCCTTGTAGAGACGCGGCCCGGCAGCCATCAACTGCCCTTCCATGCTCACCGAGGGCTTGCCGTCCGGCGTGCCCGTCAGCGCGCCGGCTTCTTTCAACAACAGCGTACCCACATGCAGATCCTGCTCCTCCAGCCCCAGGACGAAGACGCTATCGACACGGCCGCTGGCCAATTCGCAGATATCCAGCAAGCCGCTACCGCTGGCCAGAAGCGTTTCCACCTGCGGGCCGAGCTGCTGGGTCAGGGTGAGATAAGCGGGCAGGTAGCGCGAACGCAGCCAGCTTTCCGGCAGGCTCATGGCCACTCGCGTGCCCGAAACCGCCGTGGGCTTGCTGACCCGGATGCGCTTGTCGTTGTGCTGGGCGCCACGGCCGCGGCTAGCGATGTACTCGTCATCGCTGAACGGGCAGATGATCACCGCATGTTCGGGGCGGCCCTTGACCAGACACACCACCGAGATCGCAAAGCCCTTGCCCGCAACCGCCAGGTTGGAGTAGCCATGCATCGGTTCGATTTTCCAGACGATATCCGCGCCGTCGTCCACTCCCGCTTTGTGGGCGGTATAGCGTCCCATCACGCCGTGTTGCGGATAACCGCGCTCGAGCTGCTGCACGATCGTGGCTTCCGCCTTGCGCGCGGTATCTTCAAGCAGGCGTTCCAGATTGAATTCCTCGTGGGCGTTTTCGATACGCTCACGAATACGCAAAAACTGTTCAGCGGCACTGCGCGCAGCGCGCAGTGTGAATTGGACCATCGGATGCATGATCAGGCCTTGTGACTCGGTGATGTTAAAGAACGCAGCATGAGACAGAAGGGCCCATGCCGTCATAATTGGCGCGCATCCTAGCAGATCGCCCTCCGACACGCCACGCACTCATGCTAAACTCGCCGCGAAACCAATGTCTCCGGCTCGCCCCGCGTGCCCTCTCGTCTCGAAACCGACCTGCAATCCGAGTGTTAACCATGCTTGAGCGCATTCGCATCATTCTCATCGGCACCAGTCACCCCGGCAATATCGGCGGGGTCTGCCGCGCCATGCATAACATGGGACTAGACGATCTGGCGCTGGTCGCCCCGCGCTGTGACGCGATCACGCAAGACAGTATTTCGCGGGCGTCCGGCGCCGACCACCTGCTCCACCAAGCGTCCCAGCACACCACCCTGGAGCAAGCGGTGAGCGATTGCACCCTGGTGGTGGGCGCCAGCGCACGTTCGCGCACCCTGCCCTGGCCGATGATCACCCCCCGCCGACTCGGCGAACGGCTGCCCCAGGAGCTAAGCGCGGCTGATGCCCGGGTGGCGCTGGTGTTCGGTCGCGAGGATAGCGGGCTGACCAACGCCGAGCTGCAGCGCTGTCATGCCCACGTGCATATTCCCACCAATGCCGACTTCAGCTCGCTCAATCTCGCCGCCGCCGTCCAGGTACTGGCCTATGAGTGCCGCCTGGCCTGGCTTGACGCGCAACAGCAAGCGCCGGAGCCCTCGTCCCAGCCGCTGGCGACCCACGACGAACTCGAGCACTATTTCGCCCATCTGGAGCGCAGCCTGGTGGCGATCGATTTCCACGATCCCGCCCAGCCTCGGCAACTGATGGCTCGCCTGCGCCGGCTTTACCTGCGTGCGCGCCCCGAGCGCATGGAGTTGAATATCCTGCGCGGAATACTTTCGGCGACCGAGAAAGCCGCCGCCGAGAAAGCCGTCGACGTCTCCCGACCCTCCTCGTCGGAACGCTCTTGAAGCCCATCCCCGACGCCCCCACTATGGGAGACTCGGCCTTATTTCCCCAAGGACAGCCGCATGTTTCAACTTCTGCGTGAAGACATCAACAGCGTGTTCAAGCGCGACCCCGCCGCCCGCAATTTTTTCGAGGTATTGACCAATTACCCGGGCCTCCATGCGCTGCTGCTTCACCGCCTCAATCACTGGCTGTGGAAGAAGAACCTCAAATGGCTGGCCCGCACCCTGTCGACTTTCTCGCGCTGGCTGACCGGTATCGAGATCCACCCCGGCGCCAGGATCGGCCGTCGCTTTTTCATCGATCACGGCATGGGCGTGGTCATCGGCGAGACCACCGAAGTAGGCAATGATGTCACGCTCTACCAGGGCGTCACTCTCGGCGGTACCAGCTGGCAGAAAGGCAAGCGCCACCCCACGCTGGAAGACGGCGTGATCGTCGGTGCCGGTGCCAAGATTCTAGGGCCGTTCACGGTCGGCACGGGCGCCAAGATCGGCTCCAACGCGGTAGTGACCAAGGAGGTGCCCGTGGGCGCCACGGTGGTGGGGATTCCCGGCAAGATCGTCAAGCGTGCCGAGCCCGACGAGGAAGAGGCCCTGGAAGTCGACCCCGAACGACGCGAAGCCATCTGTCAGAAATTCGGCTTCGATGCCTACGGGGTGAGCCAGGACATGCCCGACCCCATGGCCCGCTCGATGCAGGCGATGCTTGACCACATGCACGCGGTGGACGAGCGGATCGAACGCATGTGCGCCACCCTGCGCAAGCTGGATGCCAGCTATCACGATGGTCGCCTGCCCGAACTGCGCGACGAGGATTTTGCCGAGATTCTCGACGAACACGACAATGGCTGCATGGGCCCGAAAGCGGACAACGAGGCAACGATGCGAAGTCAGCCCGATCGTCATAATGGTTGACCAAAGCGGTAGGGTTTTCCCATAATAGCTTTCCATACGAGATCTCCATTGTGATTATTCGCCGGCCATGCCGGCACCGAGGTGTCCGCCATGCGTTTGACTACCAAGGGTCGCTACGCCGTGACCGCCATGCTCGATTTGGCGTTGCATGACGAAAAGGGTCCTATCAGCCTGGCGGCCATTTCCCAGCGGCAGGAAATCTCGCTCTCCTATCTGGAGCAGCTGTTCGCCCGATTGCGCCGCGCGGGCCTGGTCAAGAGCGTTCGTGGTCCGGGTGGTGGCTATTTGCTGGCTATTGCCGCCACGCATATCTCGGTGTCTCGTGTCATCGATGCGGTCAACGAAACCGTCGACGCCACTCGCTGCAAGGGGCTCTCCGATTGCCAGCAGGGCGCCACCTGCCTGACTCACCACCTATGGTGCGAACTGTCCGACCAGATCCGCGGTTTTCTCGACGACATGACCCTGGCCCAGCTGATTCAACGCCAGGAAGTCCAGCATATCGCCGCTCGCCAGCAGCAGCGTGCCGCGGATGTTCTCGCGTCGTCGCCATAGCCCCTTGACATAGCCCTTTAGACAACCCGTCGTCATGGATCGCCGTCGACTCGCAGCGCCTCCGGATGACATTTCTTACAGCCACGCAGAATCAGCACGCAGACCCGACGATGAGCGCAAACGCACCAGCCACCCCGATCTACCTGGACTACGCCGCCACCACGCCGGTGGACAACCGCGTGGTAGCGGTCATGTTGCGCTATCTTGGCCAAGACGAGCTTTTTGCCAATCCCGCCTCACGCAGCCACATGCTCGGCTGGCAGGCGGAGCAGGCCGTGGAACAGGCGCGCCGCCAGGTGGCGGATGTCATTGGAGCCGACCCGCGTGAAATCGTCTGGACCAGTGGCGCCACCGAGGCTGACAATCTCGCCCTGACAGGCTACATGCGGGCCAACCAGGCGCGTGGGCGACACTTGATCACCTCCACCATCGAACACAAGGCGGTGGTGGATACCGCCAAGGCCCTGGAACACGAGGGCTATTCGGTGACCTGGCTGACTCCCCAGCGCGACGGGCGCATCACCCCGGCGCAGCTAGGCGACGCCATGCGCGACGATACCGTGCTGGTGTCGCTGATGGCGGTCAACAATGAACTGGGCACCATCAACGATATCGCCGCGCTGGCCGAGGTAGCCCGCGCCCACGGGGCGGCCTTCCATACCGATGCCGCCCAGGCCATAGGGCGCATCGAACTGGATGTCGAACGCCTGGGCGTCGACCTGTTATCGCTGTCGGCTCACAAGGTTTACGGCCCCAAGGGCATCGGCGCGCTGTATGTGAAGCGGCACCCGGACGTCCGCATCGAAGCGCTGATCCACGGTGGCGGCCACGAACGTGGCATGCGTTCCGGCACGCTCCCCACCCATCAGATCGCCGGCATGGGCGAGGCGTTCGCGCTGGCGGCCGCCGAAGGTACCGCTGACCAGCAGCGCATCACCGCCCTTCGCGACCGCCTGTGGCAGGGCCTGTCGGGATTGGGCGGCATTCACGCCAACAGCGACCCCAGCGTGTCGATTCCCAATATTCTCAACCTGGGCTTTGACGGTGTGGATGGCGAAGCCCTGCTGATGGCGCTGCGCGACGTTGCGGTTTCGACGGGCTCGGCATGCAACTCCGCGAGCGTCGATCCGTCCTATGTCTTGACGGGCGTCGGCACGCCCCGCTCCCGGGCGCTCTCGTCCTTGCGCCTGAGCTTCGGTCGCTTTACCACCGAAGCCGAAATCGATCATGCCGTGGCGGTATTGCGCCACGCACTGCAGGGATTGAGGCGCTAGCCCGGCTTTGCCGCTGGTGTGCTGCGCTCCACCTCTGCACTACCCTTTCTGCACCACTATTTCTTGCAGGAGAATGACCATGGCGAACCTGTCCATTACCCCCGCAGCGGCCCAACAGATCCAGCATGTGCTTGCCGAGCGCGGCCAGGGGCTGGGGCTACGCGTTTCCGTCAAGCCCAGTGGCTGCTCCGGCTACAGCTACGTGCTGGATTTTGCCGATGAGGTCGGCGAAGAGGAAATTCGCTTCGAAGCCCATGGCGCCCAGGTATTCGTCGCCCCCGATGCCTTGGAGATGCTCGACGGCAGCGAAGTGGATTATGTCAGCGAAGGTCTCAACCGTTTCTTTCGCTTCAACAATCCCAACGTCAAGGACGAGTGCGGCTGCGGTGAAAGCTTCACGGTTTAACGGTCACGAGGCCGGTGGCCGCAAGACACCGGTATTCATCGGCGCAGTGAGGCGCTATAATCCCGCGCACTCGGTTTACCCGGCTTGAGCGCAACCATGCGCCGCCACTCGAACCGCTAGCTTCATGTGCCGCCCCAGCGACTTTGGGCGGCGTATTCTGTTTTATCTGCTGATATTTTCCACCACTCGACGGAGATGTCCCATGGCGACTGAACGCACCCTATCCATCATCAAGCCCGACGCCGTAGCCAAGAACGCCATCGGCGAGATCTACTCTCGCTTCGAGAAAGCCGGCCTGAAGATCGTCGCCGCCAAGATGCAGCAACTGTCCCGCGAGAAAGCCGAGGGCTTCTATGCCGAGCACAAGGAACGCCCCTTCTTCGGCGACCTGGTCGGTTTCATGACGTCCGGTCCGGTCATGGTGCAGGTGCTGGAAGGTGAAGGCGCCATCGCCAAGAACCGTGAGCTGATGGGCGCGACCAACCCCAAGGAAGCCGAGCCGGGCACCATCCGCGCCGACTTCGCCGAGTCCATCGACGCCAATGCCGTCCATGGCTCCGACGCCCCGGCTTCCGCCGAGCGTGAAATCGCCTATTTCTTCGGCAACGACGAGCTGTGCCCACGTTAAACCGGCACCGCCGCCACATTCCTGCCGGCCACTTTCGCGGGGGCCAACGCCCCCGCCCTTTCTGAATCGCTGATCACCATGTCCACTGTTCCCGAACATACGCCGTCCCCCGCTGCCGCCCCCGTTGGCCGCAGCGCTGGCCAATCGAGTACCGACCAGCCAGGCACCAATCTGCTGGGACTTTCCCGCGAGGCCATGGAAGCTTTCTTTCTGTCCATCGGGGAAAAGAAGTTCCGTGCCGCTCAGGTCATGAAGTGGATTCATCATGAGGGCTGCGACGACTTCGCCTCCATGACGAATCTCTCCAAGTCGCTGCGCGAGCGCTTGGCGGAAGTCGCGGAAATTCGCGGACCCAAGGTGGTATACGAAGGCACCTCCAGTGACGGCACCAAGAAGTGGGTACTGGAAGTGGAGGATGGCAGCTATGTCGAGACCGTGCTGATCCCGGCGGAGAACGGCAAGCGGCGTACCTTGTGCGTCTCCTCCCAGGTCGGCTGTTCGCTGGATTGCAGCTTCTGCTCCACCGGCAAGCAGGGTTTTCAGCGCAACCTGACTGCCGCCGAGATCATCGGCCAGGTATGGGTCGCTCAACGCAGTGTCGGCCCGCAGAACGACAGCGCCAACCGCGCGGTGACCAATGTGGTGATGATGGGCATGGGCGAGCCGCTGCTCAATTACGACAACGTCGTGCCGGCCATGAAGCTGATGCTCGACGACAACGGCTACGGGCTTTCCAAGCGCCGCGTCACGCTTTCCACCTCGGGCGTGGTACCGATGATCGACAAGCTCGGCGACGAAATGGATGTCAGCCTGGCGGTTTCGCTCCACGCCGCAAACGACGAGCTGCGCAACGAACTGGTGCCGCTCAATCGCAAGTACAATATTCGCGCCCTGCTGGATGCCTGCCATCGTTACCTGGCCAAGTGCGACGGCACCCGCATGGTGACCATAGAATATACCCTGATCAAGGACGTCAACGACCAGCGCGAACATGCCGAGCAGCTGGCCGCCCTGCTCCAGGAATTGCCGTGCAAGATCAACTTGATCCCTTTCAATCCGTTTCCGCATTCGGGGTATGAAAAACCCTCGCGCAACCAGACCATGCGTTTCCAGCAATGGCTTTACGATCTCGAGTACAACGCCACCATCCGTTCGACCCGTGGCGACGATATCGATGCCGCTTGCGGCCAGTTGGTGGGAAGAGTCAAGGACCGCACCAAGCGTCATGCGCGATATATCCAATCCATTCAAATCGATGCAGACTGATCGCGCCGATTCCTTGACTTCCACAGGTCACGGCGCTTTGATGGACAGGCTTTTTCTTCACTGAAATTTCGTCCCATGCGTGGTGTCGTCAGCACTGCAAGGTTATCCGGCTGATGGCCTGAACTCGACGCCGAGAGGAGCTACATGATCTGTCGCCGCTGTATTCCCGTGAGCCTACGACGGGTGCCCTTGTTGACCACCCTGCTAGGGGCTATGTGGTTGGCAGGCTGCGCCACTCCGGCGAACATCGGCGCTCAGCAGACCGACTCCAGCGCGGCGGAAGCCTACACCCGACTGGGAGTCGCTTACCTCGAACGCGATAACCTGCCACGTGCGATGAACGCTCTCGATCGCGCCCTGGAGATAGCTCCATCCCATGCGGAAGCCCTGCAAGCCCTGGCGCTGGTCTATCAGCGTCAAGGCGAGAATGGCTTGGCCGACGAACATTTCCGGCAAGCAATGAAAGCGGACCCCGGCTTTACCCGGGCGCGCAACAACTACGCGGCTTTCCTCTATGAGCAAAATGAAATCGCCCGGGCTTGCGAGCAGCTGGAATACGCCTCGCGGGATGCGCAATACGCCAATCGTGCCCAACTTTTCGCCAATCTCGGCCAGTGCTACCTGGAATTGGGTAACATGGAGGCGGCTCGTGCCAGTCTGGAGCGAGCCTCGAACATTGATCCACGCAATCCACGCAGTTATTTCATGTTAGCCGAACTCGAATATTCACAGGGCCATTACCAACGCGCGTGGCCGCCGTTGCAGTCTTTTCTGCGCCTGGCAGGGCCCAGTCGGGAAGCATTGTCCATGGCGATCGATATTGCCGATGCCGAAGGCGACCAGTCTCGAGCCGCCGACCTGCGTCGTCAACGAGATACCTTGTGAGCCGATACCGCCACGACTTGATGTGCCCTGACCACCGTTTATCAATGAAGGATGCTCAGCCATGAGCGACACTCACTACTCTGAAAGCCAAGTTAACAGCGCAACGGTTTCACCCGGTGACATGGTCCGTCGTCAACGCGAACAACAGGGCATATCGCTTGTCGATGCCTCCCGCGCCCTGAACCTGCGTCCGGCCGTTGTCGATGGTCTGGAAAACGACAACTACGATGAAATTCCCGTACCGGCTTACCGGCGCGGTTATCTGCGTGCCTACGCCAAGTTTCTCGGACTTGATGAACGCCCGGTGCTCGAGGCTTACACTGCGCAATACGGCGGCCAGGATGTCGAACGCAAGGTGACACCGGTACAGGTGTCCAAACCGCCGTCACGCATCGGCGCCTGGCTGTTCAAGCTAGTGACGCTGTTGATTATCGTCGGCTTGATCGCCCTGACCGTGATGTGGTGGCAGAGCCGGGGCGACAGCTCCCTGCCCGGCTTCGGCTTCAACTCCTCGCCGGCGCCCATGGAGGAGTCCGGCGACTTGCCGACATCGGATGATTCATCTGCAGCAGATGACTCGCTGGATGCCGGAGACATGCAGGACATGACTACCGGTGAACTGGACATGCAAGAGCCGGTTGACCCCATCAATGATGAGCTGGACACCCCCTCGGCGCCAATGGATGCGACTCCCGGATCGCAGACCAACAACGACATGCCGCTGGTCTCGGCACCGGAAAGCGATCAAACCGATACCCAGTCGAACCCCGCCGCCGAGGAAGAAATCGAAGACGCCTCAGCGCAGGATGCCGCTGACGAGCCTTCCACCATTGACGCCGACAGCACGGCCGACGAAGCGCAGGAAAGCGCAACCGAAGATGGCCTGGCGCGGCTGGAACTGACCTTCAACGAGCAATCGTGGACGGAGATATTCGACGCCACCAACCAGCGCGTTTTCGTGGGCCTGCAATCGCCCGGCACTTCCGCCAGTGTCGAAGGCGAGCCGCCATTTCGCTTGACCGTGGGCAACGCCACCGGTGTCGAGCTGCGCTACCAGGGCGAGCCTGTCGACCTGGTAGCCCAGGCCGGTGCCAACAACGTTGCCCGCTTTACTCTAGGAGAGTGACCGCCCTATGCACGCCGCATCTCCGATTCAACGTCGCCAGTCTCGCCAGATCCACGTCGGCAATGTCGCCGTCGGCGGTAACGCGCCGATTTCCGTGCAGAGCATGACCAATACCGACACGCTGGACGTCGCCGCGACCGTGGCCCAGATTCGTCAACTGGAAAACGCTGGCGCCGATATCGTGCGGGTTTCCGTACCGGACATGGATGCTGCCGAGGCGTTCGGCAAGATCAAGCGCGAAGTCAACGTGCCGCTGGTCGCCGATATCCACTTCGATTACAAGATCGCCCTGCGCGTCGCCGAACTGGGAGTGGACTGCCTGCGCATCAACCCCGGCAATATCGGCCGCGAGGATCGTGTTCGCGCCGTGGTCAGCGCCGCCCGCGATAACGGCATCCCTATTCGCATCGGCGTCAATGCTGGTTCGCTGGAAAAGGACCTGCAGAAGAAGTACGGCGAGCCCACGCCCGAGGCCCTGGTGGAGTCCGCCATGCGCCATATCGATCATCTCGAGCGACTCGACTTCCCCGAATTCAAGGTCAGCGTCAAGGCCTCGGATGTGTTCATGGCCGTGGCCGCTTATCGCTCGCTGGCCAGCCGCATCGAGCAGCCGCTGCATCTGGGCATCACCGAAGCCGGCGGCCTGCGCTCGGGTACGGTCAAGTCTTCGATCGGACTCGGCATGCTGTTGATGGACGGCATCGGCGACACCATTCGCGTGTCGCTGGCAGCCGACCCGGTCGAGGAGATCAAGGTCGGCTTCGACATGCTGAAAAGCTTGCGCCTGCGGGCCAAGGGCATCAACTTCATCGCCTGCCCCAGTTGCTCGCGGCAGAACTTCGATGTCATCAGCACCATGAATGCCCTCGAGGAGCGTCTGCAGGACGTCATGACGCCCCTCGACGTTTCCGTGATCGGCTGTGTGGTCAATGGTCCCGGCGAGGCCAAGGAGACCGATATCGGCCTGACCGGCGGTAGCCCGGCCAACCTGGTCTACATCGACGGCAAGCCCGCCAGCAAGTTGCGCAACGACAACCTGGTAGATGACCTGGAAGCCTTGATCCGCGACAAAGTACGTGAAAAGCAGTTGAAGCAACAGGATACGATAGCCCGCAGCGTCTAGTGCCGACCGGCCCGCCGGAAGGCCATGCTGCTCGTCAAGGAGTTTGCATTGAGCAAGAAGATCCAGGCCATTCGTGGCATGAACGACCTGCTGCCCGGCGACAGCCCGCGCTGGCAGTTTCTGGAAGCCAAGGTACGCCGCCTCATGCAGCGCTACGGTTTCGACGAGATTCGCATGCCGATCCTCGAGCAGACCGCGCTATTCGCCCGCTCGATCGGTGAAGTCACCGATATCGTCGAGAAGGAGATGTACACCTTCGAGGACCGCAATGGCGATAGTCTCACCCTGCGTCCCGAGGGAACCGCCAGCTGCGTGCGTGCCGCCCTGGAGCACGGGCTGCTGCACAACCAGACCCAACGGCTGTGGTACCAGGGCCCGATGTTTCGCCACGAACGTCCGCAGAAGGGCCGCTATCGGCAGTTTCATCAGGTTGGCGTGGAGGCCTACGGCTTCGACGGCCCCGATATCGATGCCGAGGTGATCCTGCTCTCCGCTCGGCTTTGGCAGGAGCTCGGCCTGGCCGACCACGTGACCCTGGAACTCAACTCGCTGGGTTCCAGCGAAGCTCGCTCGGCTTATCGCGCCACGCTGGTGGAGTATTTCAACGACCACCGCGATGTGCTCGACGAGGACTCCCTGCGCCGGCTGGAAAGCAATCCCCTGCGCATTCTGGACTCCAAGAACCCGGCCATGGCCGAGATGCTCGACGGCGCTCCCCAGCTGATGGATCACCTTGACGAGGAGTCCCGCCGGCACTTCGAACAGCTGACCACCATGCTGCAAGCCGCCGGCATCGACTACGTCGTCAATCCGCGCCTGGTACGCGGCCTGGATTATTACTGCCGCACCGTGTTCGAGTGGACCACCACGGCGCTTGGCAGCCAGGGAACCGTATGCGCCGGCGGACGTTACGACGGCCTGGTGGAGCAGCTCGGCGGCAAGCCGACACCCGCCGTGGGTTTCGCCATGGGCATCGAGCGGCTGGTACTGCTGCTGGAAACCCTCGACCTGGTGCCCGCCGACGCCATGGGCGGCTGCGATGTGTACATGCTGCCCATGGACGACAGTGCAACCGTGGCGGCCTTGACGCTTGCCGAACAGCTGCGCGGCGCCCTGCCCGAGCTGCGTTTGCAGATGCACTGCGGCGGCGGCAGCTTCAAGAGTCGAATGAAGAAGGCCGACAAGAGCGGCGCCACGCTGGCCGTACTGATTGGCGATGAGGAACTGGCCCAGCACTCGGCCACGGTGAAGTTTTTGCGCGACGATCGCGACCAGCGCAGCCTGCCCCAGGCGGAACTTGCCGTCGAGCTGCACGGCCTGCTCGAAACGCCCGAGGCCTGATTGGCGGTGCCTGAGCGGATGCCGTGACGCGATGAACTAGCCAACTCGATCGCCATCGCTCGACGAACAATGCTCATCAATTGCAAGACTGACGAATGAAGACAGGAGGCCGCCCGTGGCGGAGCTGAGAACCGAAGAAGAACAACTGGATGCGCTCAAGCGTTGGTGGAAGGCCAATGGCACATCGCTGATTGCCGGGGTGGTGATCGCCGCCGCAGGGGTATTCGGCTGGAATGCCTGGGAGAATTATCAAGCGAACCAGGCCCAGGCTGCGTCCATGCGTTACCAGCAACTGGCCACGGTGGCCTCCGACAGCGAACTGGATGATGCCGGCATCGAACAAGCCCGGCGCCTGGTAGACGAACTGGTCGACGAGCACGGCGGTACGCTCTATGCCGAACTGGCCCTGCTGCTCGATACACGCCTGGCCGTACAGCAGGGTGACCTGGAAGGCGCGCAGGCGGCACTGGAACAGGTAATCGATACCTCCTCGCGGCGATATGTGCAGAGCCTTGCCAGACTGCGCCTGGCCCGCCTGGCGCTGGAAGCTGACGACGCGGAACGTGCCCTCACGCTACTCGACGACCCCATCAGCGATGCGCTGTCCGCCCAGCGAGCCAATGTTCGCGGCGATGCCCTCAGTGCCCTCGGTCGCGACGACGAGGCCCGGCAGGCGTGGCAGGAAGCCCTGGCCATGGCAGAGGCCAAAGACCAGCCCCTTTACGGCGTAAGTTTCAAATTGGACGACCTTGGCACCCAGGAGACCGCATTATGAATTCCTTCCTAACGCTACGTCTGCCGCTGCTGGCCGCCGGCACCCTGGCCCTGGCTCTGGTGGCGGGTTGCGCCAACAAGAGCGAGCCCGTGTACACGCCGAAGGAACTCCAGGGGTTCGACGAGAGTTCGACCCTCGATAGCCAGTGGAAGTATGGCGTCGGCGACGGCCTGGGCCGAGCCCGCTACCCCATCGCCCCGGCCCGGGACGGCAACATGGTTTTCGCCGCCGATGCCGAAGGCTACGTGGTGGCGCTGAATGCCCAAAACGGCTCGCGCCAGTGGGAGGTCGAGCTCGACACGCCCATTTCCAGCGCGCTCACCGCCATCGCCGGTAATGTCTACGTCGGCAGTCGCAACGGCGAGGTCCTGGCCCTGTCCCAGCAGGACGGTGACGTGGTGTGGCGCTCCAGGGTTCCCAGCGAAGTCCTGGCGGCCCCCCAGGCCAATCAGGAGCTGCTGGTCGTTCAGAGCGTCGACGGTACCGTCACCGCGCTCGATCGCGCCAACGGTACCGAACGCTGGGTCTACAGCAGTTCGCAACCGGCGCTGACCCTGCGCGGCACCGGCACTCCCCAGGTCATTCCCCCGGTCTCCTTCGTCGGCCTGGCCAACGGCCGCCTGGTGACACTGGACAATCGTAACGGCCAGCCGCTGTGGGAGATGCAGATCGCCGTACCCCAAGGGCGAAGCGAAATCGACCGGCTGGTGGATCTTGCCGGGCAACCGGTACTGACCCAGGACGGCCGACTGTTCGTGAGCAGTTACAACGGCCGCCTGGTGGCGCTCGAGGCCACCCGCGGCGAGATCATGTGGGAATACGACCACTCCAGCCGCCACACGCCGGTGCTGGTGGGCAACTTTCTGTTCACCGTCAGCGATGACAGCCACGTGATCGCCCTCGATGCCCAGACCGGTCGCGAGCTATGGCGCAACGACGACCTCGAAGGCCGCTGGCTGACGTCGCCGGCATTCGTCGACGGCCGCCTGGCCCTGGGCGATTACGAAGGCTATCTTCACCTTATCGGTGCCAGCGAAGGCGATATCGTCGGTCGCACCCGCATCCACAAGTCGGGGATAAGCGTACGCCCCGTGACCGATGGAAAGACGATTCATGTCCTTTCCAACAATGGTCGCCTGGAAACCCTGGAAGTGAATCCATGACACCAGTCATCGCTCTGGTCGGCCGCCCCAACGTGGGCAAGTCGACCCTGTTCAACCGCCTGACTCGCTCGCGTGACGCGCTGGTCGCCGACTTTCCGGGTCTGACCCGGGATCGCAAGTACGGCAATGGCATGTTGGGCGGCAAAGCTTACACGGTAATCGATACCGGTGGCATCAGCGGCGACGAGGAAGGTATCGATGCCGTCATGGCCGAGCAGTCGCTGGCGGCGATCGACGAGGCCGATATCGTCCTGTTCTTGGTCGATGCCCGCGCCGGATTGAATGTCGCCGATGAAGCGATCGCCAACCACCTGCGCGTCAACCAGAAGAAGACCTGGCTGGTAGTCAACAAGATCGACGGGCTCGAAGAGCACTCCGCCATGGCGGAGTTCTGGAAGCTGGGGCTGGGCGACCCCTGGCCGATCGCAGCGGAGCACGGACGCAACGTCTCCACGCTGATCGACGTGGTGCTCGAACCCTTCCCCGAGCGCGACGAGAGCATTCCCGCCGACACCGGCACCAAGGGGATTCGCATCGGCGTCATCGGCCGCCCCAACGTGGGCAAGTCTACCTTGGTCAATCGCCTGCTGGGCGAAGAGCGCGTGGTGGTGTTCGATGAAGCTGGCACCACCCGCGACGCCATCGAGATTCCCTTCGAGCGTCGCGGCAAGCCCTACGTGCTGGTGGACACCGCGGGCGTGCGGCGGCGCAAGAATGTCAGCGAGATCGCCGAGAAGTTCTCCATTATCAAGACCCTCGAGGCGATCAAGGAGTGCCATGTGGCGGTCATGGTGCTGGATGCCCGCACCGGCCTGGTGGAACAGGATCTACACCTGCTCGACTACGTTCTCACCTCGGGGCGCGCCCTGGTCCTGGCGGTGAACAAGTGGGACGGTCTGGAGAGCGAAGCCAAGGACAAGATGCGCAACGAGATCAAGCGCCGCCTGGGGTTCGCCGACTATGCCGAAATGCACTTCATCTCCGCCCTGCACGGTACCGCGGTAGGCGATCTCTACCCTTCTATCGAGCGCGCCTTCAACGCTGCCAATGCCCACTGGTCGACCAACCGTCTCACCACCCTGCTGCAGGATGCCGTCAGCCAGCATCCGCCGCCCCTGGTACACGGACGGCGGATCAAGCTGCGCATGGCCCACCAGGGCGGCAGCAACCCGCCGATCATCGTGGTTCACGGCAACCAGACGGGTTCACTGCCGGAAGCGTATCGCCGCTACCTCACGAATACCTTTCGCAAGGTACTCAAGGTGCGCGGAACGCCGATGCGTTTCGAGTTCCGCTCCGGTAACAACCCCTTCGACCCCATGGCCGGCGCCAGCGACAAGGAAAAGGCCAAGAAACGCGAGCTCAACCGTACCAGGGAGGCGCGCAAGGGCCGCCGCTGACATTGAGAGTTAGACAATCAATTCGACGCCTGCTGCTTTTTCAGCAGGCGTTTTTGCATGTGCCTTGACGAGCTTCGCCAGCAATGGTTTTTACTTGACAGCGTGCGGCTCCAGCCATCAAATAGCCGCGCCTTCAGTTTGTCACTATCGACACTAGCCACTACCGATCACTAGCCATTACCGGCAACAAGCCACCATCCACCGCTAGCGACTACCTGGTACGTAATCTCACTTACAACAGTCGCCACCTTTATCCTTCTCAGGAGGGAACCCCATGCTGCATGCTGCTCGCCTCTGGCGCTGGTTTACTCTGTTTGGCCTTGCCAGTCTGCTCACTGGCTGTCTTGCCCTTCCCCAGACCGGCCTGTTTGCGTTTCGCCTGGCGGTTACCTCGCTCGGCGTCGAGGAAGTCCGCATCGGCCCCTACAACATCAATGCAGGGCTGGACACCAGTGACTTGACCAGCCTGATTGCCTCGAGTCTCGGTACGGGAAGCCTGCCCATACAGGCCACCATCGCCATGGGGCTTGGGTTACCCGCGGGCATGCCGCCGGTCGAGATGTCAGGCTTTCGCTGGAGCTTGGATATGCCCGGTGTCGAACCCGTGCAAGGCCAATACAAGCAGGATGTCACGCTCACTTCCGGCGGGGATGCCAACTTGCGCTTGCCCGTCGCCTTTGACGTGCTCGCCAGCGATACCCGGCGCATGGCGCCGATGCTGGAGCTTGCCAGCCAGTTGGCCACCCAGGGCGAGCTACCGCCCGGCAGCCAACTGGCCATTACCCCCGGGGATCTTCGTGGCTTGGGCATGACGCTGCCCGCCGGATTATTCACCCCCACCATTCGCCTCAATGTCGGCGAAAATGGACGGCTAATACCTCAGCGATGATTTCTCAGCGTCATTTGTTTTCCGCCAAGCGCTTGCGGCCCACCCACTGCGCCGCGAACTGCCAGGCACTGCGTCCGCTGCGCCCACCGCGCAGCGTGGCGAAACGAATCGCCTCGGCCCGTGCCTCGGCCCCCCAGTCTTCGGCGCGGCCCAACTGGGCGACCCAATGGCAGCACGCCTCCAGGTAAGCGTCCTGGTCGAACGGGTAGAAGCTGAGCCACAGGCCGAAACGATCCGACAGCGAGATCTTCTCCTCCACCGCATCGCCGTGATGCAGCTCCTCCCCCACCAGCCGCGAGCCGCTGTTGTCCTCCATCGATTCCGGCAGTAGATGGCGCCGGTTGGATGTGGCATACAGCAGCACATTGGGTGGCGGTCCGGTCAGGGCGCCATCGAGCACGCTCTTGAGCGCCTTGTAGGCATCGTCGTTGCCTTCGAACGACAGATCGTCGCAATACACCACGAAACGATGGGACGAATGACGTAGCTGCTCGACCAGCATGGGCAAGCCCGCCAGGTCATGGCGATCCACCTGGATCATGCGCAAGCCGTCGGCCGCCAGCGAGTTGAGTAGCGCCCGTATCAGCGAGGACTTGCCGCTACCCCTGGCTCCCCACAACAGCACGTGGTTGGCGGGAAAACCGCGCAGAAAGGCCCGAGTATTGTCCACCAGCGCCAGCTTCTGGCGTTCGATGCCCAGCAGGTCATCCAGCCCCAGCGCATCTCGCGGGGGTATCGGCAACAGCCGCCCACCCAGCGGATGCCGCTGCCAGATAGCCGCGACATGGGTGTCCCAGTCCACGGACTCCGGAGCGGGTGGCAACCAGTGATCGACATGATCCAGAAGGCGCGTCAAGCGCCGGCTCAATTCAGCATCCATAATGGTCCTCGGCTTGCATTGTACTTTGACGTGCATTGTACTTTGAGGGTTTGATTTACCCCCGACAGTGGTTATCTTGTGTGCAACGATCCCTACCGTCTATAAGGAAACCGTCTATGCGCTGGCTTCGTCCATTGGCTGTCACCGCCCTGTGTGCTTCTCTCGCGGCCTGTAGCACTTCGCCGACAGGCCGTTCCCAGTTGCTGCTGCTCTCCGACGACCAGCTCAACGAAATGGGCCGCCAGGCATTCACCCAGTACCAGCAGGACCTGCCCAGCGCCGATGCCGCCAGCCAGCGTTACGTGCAGTGCATCACCCGTGCTATCGTCGAGGTCCTGCCCGAACAGCAGCGCAGCCAGCAGTGGAGTGTGCAGGTATTCGAATCGGAACAGGCCAACGCCTTCGCCTTGCCCGGCGGTTACATGGGAGTGAACTCGGGCATGCTGGATATCGCCGAAAATCAGAACCAGCTGGCGTCGGTGATCGGCCACGAAATCGCCCACGTGTTGGCGAACCACTCCAACGAGCGCGCCTCCACCGAAAGTGCCACCCAGCTTGGCCTGTCAGTGCTTTCCAGCACGTCGGGCATCGAGAACCAACAACTGCTGGGCGTGCTGGGCATGGGCGCCGAATACGGAATCCTGCTGCCGTTCTCGCGCCGCCATGAAAGCGAAGCCGACGTGATCGGTTTGCGCCTGATGGCCGAGGCGGGTTTCGACCCCCGCGCCAGTGTTACCCTATGGGAAAACATGCAGGCCGCCTCGGGTGGCGGCGCCCGGCCGCCCGGCTGGATGTCGACGCACCCAAGCCAGGGGCAGCGCATCGAAGGACTGCAGGCCGAAATGCAGGGCGCCATGCAGGTATACGAACAAGCGCGCAATGCCGGCCGCACTCCCAACTGCCCACGCCCGTGATGGCGGCTGCGAAGAGGTCTGAATGATACGTATGGGATTGTTGTTGCTAGTAGTGCCGATCATGGTGCTGCTTGGCGTGTACTTCTGGGAGCTGGGAAACATCCGCGAGTGCCTGTTCGATGGTGGCCATTGGGACTACGTGGAGGGCGTCTGCCGCGACACCCCCCAGCCATTCGTCTCCTGGCTCCAACGCTACCCGCTGCTGGTCAACGGCGGCATGTTGCTGACGATAATCGGCTTGATTCTGTGCCTGGCGGGTTTTTATGTGAAACGGCGCTGAAATGTGAAAGCACGTGAAAAGTAAACGTTATTGAAAGCGAAAACGGCGCAATAAGCGCCGTTTTTCGTTGCTGAAGGAGCGCTCAGTAATCCAGCGATTTACGCAGTAAATCACGCACCGGTGAGGTTTCGGGGCGCACATTGCGCCACAGGAAGAACGACTCCGCCGCCTGCTCCACCAGCATGCCCAGCCCATCGAGAAGCCGAGCCCCACGTGGCCCGGCCCACTGTAGGAAAACCGTGGGTTCGCTGGAGTACATCATGTCGTAGGCCCAGGCCCGCTTGGCGAAGACATCGTCGGGTAAAGGCGGCAAATCACCGCTCAGGCTCGCGCTGGTGCCGTTGATCACCAGGTCGTAACTGCCCGCCAGAGTCTCGAAGCCGCCGCCCGTGATCAGACCCAGGCCACTGAAATCTGCCGCCAGCGCTTCCGCCTTGGCGGCGGTACGGTTGACCACCGCCACGGCGGCGGGCGCTTCGTTGAGCAGGGGTTCGAGCAGCCCGCGCACCGCGCCTCCGGCTCCCACCACCAAAATGCGAGCATCCTTCACGGCCACACGATGGTAGGCCAGGTCGCGCACCAGGCCCATACCATCGGTGTTGTCCCCGTAAGTACGGCCGTTCCCGCCGACGATCAGGGTGTTGACCGCGCCGGCCCGCAGGGCCCGATGGCTCAGGGTATCGCACAGCGCAAACGCCTCCTGCTTGAAAGGCACGGTGACATTGGCGCCTCGTCCTCCCCCCTCGACGAAGCGCCGCCACGCCCCGGCGAAATCGTCCAGCGGCGCTTCGATGGCGCTGTATTCGATTGTCTGGTGCGTCTGGTGGGCGAACTCGGCATGGATCAAGGGCGATTTGGAGTGGCCGACTGGATGGCCGAATACACAGTAGCGTTGCGTCATGATTCTTCCTCAGCTGCGGCGGCTTCTGCCAACCATTCACGCGGGTGCAGGTAGTCTGCGAGCAGGGCCTCGGGGCTATCCGGCTCGGGCGTCCAGGCGTATTCCCAGCGCGCCAGTGGCGGCAGCGACATCAGGATGGATTCGGTACGCCCGCCACTTTGCAGCCCGAAGAGCGTACCGCGGTCCCACACCAGGTTGAACTCCACGTAGCGCCCGCGGCGATAGAGCTGAAACTCACGCTCCCGCTCGCTCCAGGGAGTGCCGCGGCGATGCTCGACGATGGGCAGATAGGCATCGAGGAAGCTGTCGCCGACCGCCCGTTGGAATGCAAAGCAGTTCTCGAAACCGCCCTCGTTGACGTCATCGAAGAACAGCCCACCGACGCCCCGCGTCTCGTCGCGATGCTTGAGGTAGAAGTACTCGTCGCACCAGGCCTTGTAGCGAGGATAAACCCAATCGCCGAAGGGGCGGCAGGCTTCCCGCGCTACCCGATGCCAGTGAACGACATCCTCGAATACCGGATAGAAGGGGGTGAGATCGAAGCCGCCGCCGAACCACCAGACTGGGGCCTCGCCCTCCTTCTCGGCAATGAAGAAACGCACATTGCCGTGACTGGTAGGCACATGAGGGTTGTGCGGATGCAGCACCCAGGACACGCCCACGGCGTGGAAGCTGCGCCCGGCGAGTTCGGGCCGCGCGGCGGTAGCCGAGGGCGGCAACTGCGCACCGTAGACATGCGAGAAGTTGACACCGCCCTTTTCGAACACCTGCCCTTGGACGATTACCCGCGAACGACCGCCGCCGCCCTCCTCGCGTTGCCAGCTCTCCTCCTTGAAGCGGCTGCCGCCATCGGCGGTTTCCAGCCCCGCACAAAGGCGATCCTGCAGGTCGAGCAGGTAGTGCTTCACCTCGTCGAGATGCTCGTGAGCCACGTTGTGCCTCCTGGAAATTCAGATTCAGTCGCGCAGCACCTGGCCGCTGACCAGGTCGCGAATGGTGCTGGGCCGCGGGTTGCCGCCCAGCTCACCGGAAACCAGCGCATCCAGTTGCCCGTCGAAGTAACGCCTGATCTCCTGCTCGCTCATGGCCGGCGGCTGTCCCGCCCGATTGGCGGAGGTGGAAACCAGCGGCCCACCGAACTCACGACACAGCGCCACCATGGTGGGGTGATCGGTGACGCGCAGGGCGACTCGCTCATGAGCGCCGCGCACCAGGCCATGGCTGCGGCCGTTATCCGGTACCAGCCAGGTATTGGGCCCCGGCCAGCTGGCGATCAACGGAGCGTAGAGCGCCACCGGCAAGCCGTCCAGCCAAGGCTGCAGTTGATCGATATGCGCGGCAATGACGATCACGCCCTTGGCCGGGTCTCGCTCCTTGAGCCGCATCAGCTTGGCCAAGGCTTCGTCGTTGTCGGGGTCGCAGCTCAGCCCCCAGACGGCTTCCGTGGGGCAGGCAATCACCCCTGCGTTACGTAGCGCACGCACGGCAACACTCAGTTCAGCAGCCGAGTTCATCACACCTCCCAGCGGTTGGAGTCGGGCCGAGGCATGTTATCACGCCCGTGGCAGGCGCACCCAGCCACCCGCCTGCTGGGTCACCCATCCGTCCAGTTCCAGCATCAATAGCCGTTGCTGGCATTCGCCCACGGCGAGCTCCGCCTGGTATACCAGGGCATCGATCGGTGTGGGGACGTCACTCAGATGAGTCAGCAGGCTATCCGGCAGTTCCTCCGCTGGCGGCACCGGTTCGACGGGAAGCCCCGGCTCCTTGAGAGTGAGCGGCAGAAATGTCGACGCCCACTGGCCGAGTTCCGCCAGTATGTCGTCGGCAT
This sequence comes from Halomonas sp. Bachu 37, assembly GCF_039691755.1. Taxonomy (NCBI): domain Bacteria; kingdom Pseudomonadati; phylum Pseudomonadota; class Gammaproteobacteria; order Oceanospirillales; family Halomonadaceae; genus Halomonas; species Halomonas kashgarensis. The sequence goes on from NZ_CP137552.1 coordinate 2,104,876, forward strand.
CGAGCACCAGGTGCGCCTGGCCTTCGCGAATCAGCTTGAGACAACCGCGGGCCTGGACGTTATGGATCGACCCAGGCAGGGCGAACAGTTCCCGGTCCTGTTCCAGCGCTAGCCGCGCGCTGACCAACGAGCCGCTTTTCTCCGCCGCCTCCACCACCAGCACGCCCAGCGAGAGACCCGTGACAATCCGATTGCGGCGGGGAAAGAACGCTGGCCGGGCCTGGGTTCCCGGCGGATGCTCGGAGAGGATCAAGCCATTGGCTTGCTCGCTTAGCTGTTGATGCAGCGCGCGATGGCGCGGCGGGTAAATCACGTCGACACCGCAACCCAGCACCGCGATGCTCATGCCTCCGGTATCCAGGGCCGCCTGTTGCGCTATCGCATCCACGCCCAACGCCATGCCGCTGACCAGGCACCACCCACGGCGGGCGAATTCCCTACCGAAGGCACGGGCATTCCCGACGCCCTCCTGGGTGGGACGGCGGGTACCCACTACCGCCAGCGTAGGCGGGTCGAGGGCGGCCAGGTCTCCTTGCGCCCACAGCACGCTGGGCGGGTCGGGCAGTTGATCGAGCAAGCGCGGCCACGCGGGATGTCCCGGATGGAGCAGCGCTCGGCGCGGCGACTCGGCCAGCCACTGGCGGGTTTTCTCGATCTCGGCTTCAAGCGGGCTACGCGACGGATGTTCGAGCCACAATCGCAGAGCCTGGGAGGCGGGAGCGGGCATCGCCGCCAGCCATCCTTGCGGCCACTCGGGGTTGCGCGCCACAAGCTCCGCGATCCGCCGCGGCCCCATGCCGGGCAACATCGATACCGCCAGCCACTGCATGGGATCCATGCTGGTCTCCTTGTTTGTTGTCATGACGCGGTGGCTGCCGGCAGGTAGCGGGCATCACTGCTGCGTTTGTGACGTCCGCTGTGCATCAGGATTGTACACGCGATCGCCCACTTCCAGAGTTCGCGAGGCACGCATGACCAGGGCATAGCTCACCCGGTCGTAAGGCCGAAATACCATTACCACGCCCGCTTCGTCACCCGGTAGCTGGAGCACGTCCCGGCTGCGCGGGTCGTTGACTCGCTCACCCTGCTGCTCGACACGCAGCACATGCCCCGGCTGCAGGCCGTCTTCGGTGCCCAGATTCAGCGTAATAACCTGCAGCCGCCCGACAAAACGCACGCCACCGGGTACCGCGAGAATATGCCCTTCCACCTCACGCTGTGGGGCTCGCGGCAGGAAGCGACTCTCCAGCAGACGGCTCTCCAGCGGCAGGATAATGTCGTTGTTGCGTACTTCCATACGCGCGCTCAACACCTCCAGTTTGGCGATATCGCCCTCCTGGCGCATCGCGCGGGCCTCGCCGACACTTTCCAGTTCCTGGCCGAGCAGCTCCCCATTGGGGCCGAAATAGGACTCGCCGACGCGGTAGATGCCGTAATGCCCCGCCGGTACGACCGTGCCCCGCGCGTAGATCCTGTCGCCGGCACCGCTGATCAGGCGCCGCTCATCCCCGGCCACCACATAGGCCAGCTCGTCGATGGCATCGGGGTCGTCGACGATTCGATGGTCACGCAGGAAAGCTTCCACGGTTTCCATGGGAATGGGCTCGATGGCTTCACGTCGCGGCGGAGTGCGTATCTCCGGCGACAGCTTCACCACGTTCTTGCCCCGCGCGAGCCCCAGGCACGGCCTGCCGCCACAGTCGTAAAGATAGATTTCATCGCCGGGATAGATGCGGTGCGGGTTGCCGATTTGCGGATTGACCCGCCATACCTGCTGCCATCGCCACGGGTCGTGCAGAAAACGTCCGGCGATGTCCCATAGCGTGTCTCCCCGAACCACGGTATAGCGCTCGGGCGCCTGGTCATGCAGGCTTTCCCAGGTCGCCGTCTGTGCCGCCGCCGCTGCGGGCAACAGCAGGCCGAGTGCCAGGGCAGCAAGCCAGCCCCGGCGGTTGCCGTTACGGCCGTGTCGCGTGCGGCTTGTCGTCATGCTTGTGTTCCTTTCATTGTTTTCCTCTCGTCGCGGCCATCCAAGGAACCTTCCCGGCATGGTATAGTCTCACGCTATCGGCATGATAGCCGGCCGAAGGTGTCATCGCTCTCCCTCGCCCACTAGAATGCCCACCAGACATGAGTGTCGCTACCGTCAGTCTGAAGATCGTCCGGCGATGATGACAGCCGACAACACTGGCGACCGACCAATTCCACCAATGTCAGCATAACGGTGATGACAACGCCATGGCCAAATTACCCATTCTTGAATTCCCCGACGAGCGCCTGCGCACCAAGGCAGCCGCCGTGGAAACCGTGGACGACGAAGTACGCCGGCTGGTAGACGACATGCTGGAGACCATGTACGACGCCAGCGGCATCGGCCTTGCCGCGACCCAGGTGGACGTTCACCGTCGCGTCGTCGTCATGGATGTCAGCGACAACCGTGACAGCCCCCTGGTGCTGATCAATCCGAGCTACGTTCCCGTCGGCGACGAGCGCGAGCCGTTGCAGGAAGGCTGCCTGTCGATTCCGGAGTACTACGCCGACGTGCCGCGCGCGCTGAAGGTGCAGCTTAAAGCCCTGGACCGTCACGGCGAGCCCTACGAACTGGAAGCCGACGGCCTGCTGGCTCACTGCATCCAGCACGAATGCGACCACCTCGAAGGTGTGCTGTTCGTCGACTACCTGTCGCCGCTCAAGCGCGACCGGGTGATGAAGAAAATGCAGAAGCGCCACAAGCAACTGCAGGAAGCCTGATGCGCCGCCTTCGGGCGAGTGCGAAATCACCATTCGAGGCCGGGAAAGCGCTCTTCATGAGTTTGTTTTCTCGGCCTTCTTCGTGACAGCCCACTCGGCTATCATGAATGCCTGTTTTCCCATGAATGCCATACTTTCTCGCCCAGGTGCTTGTTTCATGTCACGTTCGTTGCGCGTTGTATTCGCCGGCACCCCCGATTTTGCCGCCTCCACCCTTGCCGCCCTGCTGCAAAGCCACCACCAGGTGGTCGCGGTATATACCCAGCCCGACCGCCCCGCCGGGCGCGGGCGCAAACTGACGCCCAGCCCGGTCAAGGCGCTGGCGCTCGACCATCAGCTGGCGGTGCATCAACCCGCCAGCCTCAAGGAGCCCCAGGCCCTGGCGGAACTGGCGGCGCTGGAAGCGGATATCATGGTGGTGGTGGCCTACGGCCTGCTGCTGCCCCGCGCCGTGCTGGAAACTCCCGCGCTTGGCTGCATCAATGTCCATGCGTCGCTGCTGCCGCGCTGGCGCGGGGCGGCGCCGATCCAGCGCGCCATCGAAGCGGGTGACGCCGAATCCGGCGTGACCATCATGCAGATGGACGAAGGCCTGGATACCGGTGCCATGCTCAAGGAAGTACGGACGCCGATCACCGCCTCCACGACCAGCGCCAGCCTGCACGACACTCTCGCGACACTTGGCGCCGAGGCCCTGGTCGCCACCCTGGATCAAATCGCCGCGGGCGAAGCGCAAGCCACGCCGCAGCCGGAGCAGGGCGTGACCTACGCCGCCAAGCTTTCCAAGGCCGAGGCCGAGCTGGACTTTTCCCAACCCGCCAGCGTGCTGGCCGCCCGGATTCGCGCTTTCAACCCCTGGCCGGTGGCCTGGTGCGTGCTGGGAAATGAACGCCTGCGGATTCTCGCCGCGACGCCGGGTACCGGCGAGCCCTACTCAAGCCCTCCCGGTACCCTGCTCACACCGGGCGACGGGAATCTGCGCATCGCCTGCGGCCCTCAGGGACAGGATGTTCTCGAGGTCAGCCAGGCGCAACTGCCCGGCGGCAAGGCCACGGCCGCCCGTGAGCTGCTCAATGCCGGCAATAACCGCCTAGCCCCCGGCGTCCGCCTGGGCAACTCCAGCCAAAAAGGAGAAACCCCATGAACCGTGCCAAGCCAACTACCGGCGGCAGCGGCAAGGAAGTGCGTGCCGCCGCCGCGCGTGCCTTGGTTCCCGTCATCACCGCCAAGGGATCGTTGGCAAGTCTGGACGAGCACAGCGTGATCGCCCGGGATCGTGCCTTGTTCAAGGAGTTGTGTTTCGGCACCTGCCGTCGGCTACCGCGTATCGAAGCGCTTGCCGCCCTGCTGCTCAAGCAGGCGTTCAAGCCCCGCGACAGCGATATCCACGCCCTGCTGCTGGTGGGCATCTACCAGTTGCTCTACCTGCGCATTCCCGCCCACGCGGCGGTGGGGGAAACCGCCGGTGCCGCCAGGCTGCTGGGCAAGAGCTGGGCGACACGCGTGCTAAATGGATGTCTGCGGCGCCTGCAACGCGAAAGCGAGGCCCTGCAGGCCGAGGTCGACCAGGACCCCAATGTGGCGCTGGAACACCCGCCCTGGCTGCTCGACGCGTTGCGCCAGGCGTGGCCCGAGCAGTGGTGCGCCATCGCCGAGACCAACAATCAGCCGGGGCCGATGACGCTGCGCATCAACGCGCGTCACCTGGACCGCGAGGCCTACCTCGAGAAGCTCACCACACAGGGTCTGGATGGGTTCCTGTGCCCTCACGCCCCGGACGGCATCACCCTGCAGAATCCTTGCGATGTCGCCGCGTTGCCCGGCTTCGCGGCGGGACAGGTCAGCATTCAGGACGAGGCGGCACAGCTCTCGGCAGCCCTGCTCGGCCCGGCCCTGGCACCCCGCCCCGGCGCCCGGGTACTGGACGCCTGCTGCGCGCCGGGCGGCAAGACCGGCCACCTGCTCGAGCAGTTCGATATCGAATTGACCGCACTCGACAGCGATAACACCCGCCTGGCCCGGGTGGAGGACACCCTGTCGCGGCTGAAGCTCGACGCAGAATTGCTGCATGGCGACGCCACCACGCGGGATTGGTGGGACGGTACGCCCTTTGACGCCATCCTGCTCGATGCACCCTGCTCCGGCACCGGCGTGATTCGCCGTCATCCCGATATCAAGCGCTTGCGACGCGAGAAGGATATTGCCGCGCTGGCGAACCTGCAGGCGCGCATGCTCGATACGCTCTGGCCCCTGCTGCGTACCGGCGGTACGCTGCTTTACGCCACCTGCTCGGTGCTGCCGCAGGAGAACGCCGAGCAGATCGACGCATTTCTCGCGCGTACGCCGGATGCCGTGGTCACCACGCCCGAGGGGGTGGCCTGGGGCATCCCCAGCGGCAAGGGACGCCAACTGTTTCCCACCGAGGGCAGCCACGACGGCTTTTTCTATGCCAGACTAGAGAAACGCCCAAGCTAGGGCGCCACGGTGCATAAGCGCGCCGACCTCGACGAGGTTACTTACATTTTAGCGTTACCATCACACAAGGAAGGAGCTTATGAGTCATCACACTTACAAGCATGTCGAATTAACGGGTTCTTCGGAAAACGGCATTGAAGATGCGATACAGAGCGCGCTTACCAAGGCCGCCGGCTCCATCGAACACATGCGCTGGTTCGAGGTGACCGACACCCGCGGGCACATCGAGGACGGCCGGGTGGGTCACTGGCAGGTGACCATCAAGGTCGGGTTTACCCTGGAGTAAGCGCACCCTACCTGCTTTTTTTCGGCGGCTGGTTTACACTGGCCGCCGATTTATTGCGGCGCACAACCGGCGTCGGCATTTTGCAACGGATGTCCTCAAGCGATGAAGATCATCATTCTCGGTGCCGGCCAGGTCGGCGGCACTCTGGCCGAACATCTGGCCCGTGAAGAAAATGACATTACGGTGGTGGATACCGACACCAACCGACTGCGCGAGCTCCATACCAAGCTGGATATCCGTACCGTTACCGGACCCGGCTCCTACCCCATGGTACTGCGCCAGGCCGGCTGCGCCGATGCCGACATGCTGATTGCCGTCACCAACAGCGACGAAGTCAACATGATTGCCTGTCAGGTCGCGCATACCCTGTTTCGCACCCCGTCCAAGATCGCCCGGGTGCGCGCCACCGCCTACCTGACTCGCAAGGGCCTGTTCGCCCATGAAGCGGTTCCCATCGATGTCCTGATCAGCCCCGAGCAGGTAGTGACCGACCACGTACGGCGCCTGATAGAGCATCCAGGCGCCCTGCAGGTACTCGATTTCGCCGGAGGGCTGGTGCAGCTGGTCGCGGTCAAGGCGTTTTATGGGGGCCCGCTGGTAGGCCAGGACCTGGCCTTCCTGCGGCGGCACATGCCCAACGTGGATACCCGGGTGGCCGCCATCTACCGGCGCAACCGGCCGATCATTCCGCGCGGCGACACGGTGATCGAGGCCGATGACGAGGTCTTCTTCATCGCCGCCCGTCGCGACATCCGCGCGGTAATGAGCGAGCTGCGCCGGGTCGAGCGCGATTTCCGCCGCGTGGTCATCGCCGGCGGCGGCAATATCGGCGAGCGCCTGGCCGAACATCTCGAGCATAGCCACCAGGTCAAGATCATCGAGCACAGTCTGGAGCGCTGCACCCAGCTTTCCGAACGCCTCGACCGTACCGTGGTGCTCCATGGAAGCGCCACCAGCAAGCGGCTGCTGGAAGAGGAGAATATCGAGGATTGCGATATCTTCTGCGCGCTGACCAACGACGACGAGGTCAACATCATGTCGTCGCTGCTGGCCAAGCGGCTGGGCGCCAAGAAGGTGCTCACCCTGATCAATAACGCTGCCTATGTCGATCTGGTCCAGGGCGGCGAGATCGATATCGCCATCTCCCCGCAGCAGGCCACCATCGGCAGCCTGCTGACCCATGTGCGCCGCGGCGATATCGTCAATGTCCATTCGCTACGCCGGGGCGCGGCGGAGGCCATCGAGGCCATCGCCCACGGCGACAAGCAATCCTCCAAGGTGGTGGGCCGGGCCATCGGCGACATCGAGCTGCCCGCCAGCACTACCATCGGTGCCATCGTGCGCGGCAAGGAGGTCATGATCGCCCATGACGACGTGGTGGTGGAGTCGGGTGATCATGTAATCCTGTTCGTGATCGACAAGCGACGCATCCGCGATGTCGAGCGCCTGTTCCAGGTCGGCCTGACGTTCTTCTGAGCGGCTCCATCGCTCTATTTGCCCAGGGTCCGCAGCCCGCTTGCGCCACGTTTCTTGAGCCATGCTTTTTGAGACATAGGAATATCCGCCAATGAGCCTAAGGGTCATCCTTCGCATTCTAGGGCTGCTGTTGATGCTGTTCAGCCTGACCATGCTGCCGCCGATACTGATCTCGCTATGGTTCAAGGACGGAGTATGGCAGGCCTTCGTCACCGGTATCGCGATCACGGTGGTCACGGGACTCTTGCTCTATCTGCCTAACCGCCATGCCCGCAAGGAGCTGCGCATCCGCGATGGTTTCTTGATCGCGGCGATGTTCTGGACGGTACTGGCGATGTTCGGCTCGCTGCCGCTGATGCTGTTCGGCGACGAGTCGCTATCGCTCACAGATGCGGTGTTCGAGTCGTTTTCCGGCCTGACCACAACCGGCGCCACTGTGATCATCGGCATCGATTTCCTGCCGCAATCGATTCTCTACTACCGTCAGCAGTTGCAGTGGCTGGGCGGCATGGGGATCGTGGTCCTGGCGGTGGCGATACTGCCCACCCTGGGGGTCGGCGGCATGGCCCTCTACCGCACCGAGATTCCCGGCCCACTGAAGGATTCCAAGCTCACCCCGCGCATCACCGAGACGGCCAAGGCGCTGTGGTATATCTACGCCACGCTGACCATCACCTGCATGGTGGCGTACATGCTGGCGGGGATGAACTGGTTCGACGCCCTGGGGCATAGCTTCTCCACCGTGGCGATCGGTGGATTTTCCACCCATGACTCAAGCATCGGCTATTTCGATAGCGCCACCATCGAGCTCATCTGCATCGGCTTCATGCTCATCTCGGCCTTCAGTTTTAGCCTGCATTTCATCGCCTGGCGCGAAAAACGCCTGACCCATTACTTCCAGGACCCCGAAGCGCGTTTCCTCATGCTGTTTCTGCTGGGATTGACCGTGGTGACCGTCGTTACCCTGTGGCTTACGCAAACCTACGATACCCAGTTGGGCCTGCGCCACGGCCTGTTTGAAGTCGTCTCGGTGGCCACCACGGCGGGATTCGCGGTGGCCGACTTCTCCGCCTGGCCGGGAGCGCTGCCCTTTTTGCTGTTCGTGGCGGCGTTCGTCGGCGGCTGTTCGGGCTCGACCGCCGGCGGCATGAAGGTCATCCGCATCATCCTGATCCTGAAGCAGGGCATGCGCGAGGTGATGCGCCTGATCCACCCCAACGCGGTGATCGCGGTCAAGGTGGGCAAGGTGAGCGTTCCCGATGGCATCGCCCAGGCGGTGTGGGGATTCTTCTCCGTTTACGTGTTGCTGTTCTTCCTGATGCTGGTCGGGGTCATGGCCACCGGAGTGGACCAGGTGACCGCCTGGTCGACGGTCGGCTCCGCGCTCAACAACCTGGGCCCGGCGCTGGGCGATGCCACCAGCCATTATGGTAGCCTGCCCATGCTGGCCAAATGGATACTGGTCGTCGCCATGTTGTTGGGGCGTCTGGAAATCTTTACCGTACTCGTCCTCTTCACCCCGGCCTTCTGGCGTCGCTAGTCAGGCACGACCATGACTGCGAAGATAACCTATTGATTGATTTGAGAGCCCTTGATGACTCAAGACCATGACCCTGCGACAGCACCTGCCGATACTGCGGCAAGTCCTGCTCAAGCATCCACAACCAGCGGACCAATAAACGTTATCGAGGTGGGCGCCACTCGCTATACCCTGCTGGGCACCGCTCATGTCTCGGCCGAGAGCGCCGAGGATGTACGCCGCCTGATCGATAGCGGCGAGTACGACGCGGTGGCGATCGAGCTGTGCGACTCACGCCATCACAGCATGACCAATCCCGATGCCATGGGTGAGCAGGATCTGTTCCAGGTGTTTCGTGCGGGCAAGGCGGGCATGGTCGCGGCCAGCCTGGCCCTGGGGGCTTTCCAGCAGCGTATCGCCGAGCAGTCCGGTATCCAGCCCGGCGCCGAGATGCGTGCGGCCGTCGAGGAGAGCAAAAAGCGCGACCTGCCCTTGCTGCTGGTAGACCGGGATGTTGGCGTCACCCTGAAACGTATCTACCGCAACGTTCCCTGGTGGCAACGCTTCGGCTTGTTTTCAGGGCTATTGGGCAGCGTGCTGTCACGCCAGGAAGTTTCCAGCGCCGATATCGAGAAGCTCAAGGAAGGCGACATGCTGGAAGCCACCTTCAACGAGTTCGCCGCCGAATCCGAAGCGCTGTATACGCCGTTGATCCGCGAGCGCGACCGCTACATGGCGCTGCGCCTGATGGAAGACGCGCCGGCGGGACGTTACCGCAACGTGCTGGTGGTGCTCGGCGCCGGCCACCTGAAAGGGACGGCCGAGCACCTGGCCGCGCCATTGCCCGAATCGCCTACGGTTGAGCGCGAAGCGCTGGAAGCCACGCCGCCGCCGTCCAGTATCTGGAAAGCCTTACCCTGGGTTATCACCGCCCTGGTATTGACCGGCTTCGTCATCGGCTTTTCTCGCAATACCGAGCTCGGCTGGCAGTTGATCGTCGAGTGGTTCTTGATCAACGGCGTGCTTTCCGCACTCGCGACCGTGGCCGCGCTGGCGCATCCGGTGACGGTCGTTGCTACATTCTTCGCCGCCCCGCTCACTTCACTCAACCCCACTATCGGGGCGGGGTTCGTCGCTGCTGGGGTCGAGCTTTACATGCGCAAGCCCAAGGTTCGCGACTTCTCGACCCTGCGCCACGATGTGACCCAGCTGAAAGGCTGGTGGAAAAACCGCGTCTCCCGCACCCTGCTGGTGTTCATGCTGGCCACGCTGGGCTCCGCCGCCGGCACCTGGATTGCCGGCTTCAGGATTGCCGGCGCCCTGTTCGGCAGCGGCTAAGGACGCTGCACCATCAGGCCGGGCGCTCCAGGGCGAAAAGATCCGTGCAGCGGATATAGTCCACCCCCGCCAGGCGTCCGACAGGCGCCAGGGCCGCCATATCGACATGGCGGCCGTTCCATAGCTCGTCGGCGATATGGAGGGAGACCACTTCCGCCAGTACCATGCACCCCGACCGGGGCTGATCGCCGAAACGGATGATATCGTGGAGCCGACAGCCGAATGCGACCGGTGCGTTGGCAATGCGTGGCACCGAAACGCCGGCCATCTCTGTCTTCGCAAGCCCCGCCAGGACAAACTCATCCTCTCCCGGCGCCAGGCTGGCGCTGGTGGTGTTGAGCGCTTTGATCAACGCCTCGCCGCTGATATGAATGACGCACTCCGGCAACTGCTCCAGGTTGCGTATCGTGTCCTTGGCTTCACCCTTGTCGTTGAGCAGCGGGGAAAAACTCAGCACCGGCGGTGCCACGCTGGCCACCGTAAAGAAGGAGAACGGCGCCAGGTTATCTCGACCCTGCCTATCCCGGGTCGCCACCCAGGCGATCGGCCGCGGGCAGATCGAGCCCGACAGCAGCCGGTACAGTGTAGCGGCATCCATCCCCTCGTTTGTTTCATCCGCTTTCAGCAGAAACTCACTCATCCATGCTCCTTGAATCGGCTTGATCCACTATCGAATCAGCTCGGCTGAAGAGCCGCCAATCGCTGCATGGCGGGCGTCGGCTCGTCGATCTTGTGATAGAACCGGCTGGCAGCGTAACTGTCGTTGAATACGTCGAAGTAATCGTCCAGCACCCGAGCCGCCGGCTCATCTCCACTCTGGCGCAGCAACTCGATCGCCACTTCCACGGTACACAGGTGGGCGCTGGAGGCGGGCTTGCGCAGCCGATAGCGGGTCTGGCGCTGGGTGCGCAGCGGCAATACCGGGAGCCGGTCGAGATAGGGACTCTTGCGGAACATCCGCCGCGCCTGGCGCCAGGTGCCGTCGAGAATCACGAATACCGGGATTCGTGCCGTTTCCTGCGCCTGATGAACGGCCTCCATTCCCACCACGCGCTCGGCGTAATCGGGCTGATCGTCGGGAAAGATCACGAAGGGAGCGTAGCGCTTGTCCGCCAGCAGGCCCAAGAGTTCGGCATCCGGTGCGGTGCGATACCAGGTGAAGACTCGCGTATGCGGCAGGACATCCTGAATCAAGCGCCCGGTGTTGGTGGGCTTGTTGTGCTCCATGGAGTGGGTGATCAACCACACCTGGGCATGGCTTTGCGCTTCGACCTGATACGGGCAAAGGCAGTTGAGCACCGGCAGGTTGCACCCCGCGCAGCGCTCGACAAAGCTTCCCCGCGCCTTGAATTCGCGCCGGGGCGGAGTCTCCCGTCCGGTGGCAGGATCGCGTTCGTTAATTCCAGAAGATGGGGGTTCTGAATCCGGCATTCCGACTCCAGCCGTAATGAAAGAGGGCAATTATAAAGCAGCCACCCAGTGGTGACGATGGCGCCATGGAAGTAAACCAAATAACAAAACCAAGTTGACTCAAAAACCCTTCAGGTCTTACTGTCTAGTCAACCATCAATAACTAAAAGGTTTACAAATGACCACTGACGCTGCTCCACGCCACGATTGGACGCTGGCCGAGATCGATGCGCTCTTCACGCTGCCGTTCAATGATCTGCTGTTCCAGGCTCAGCAGGTCCACCGCGAGCATTTCGACGCCAACGCCGTGCAGGTTTCCACCCTGCTGTCGATCAAGACCGGCGCCTGCCCGGAGGACTGCAAGTACTGCCCGCAATCCGGCCATTACAATACCCAACTGGAAAAAGAGAAGCTGCTGGAAATCGAGAAAGTGGTAGCGCAAGCCAAGGCCGCCAAGGAGGCCGGCGCCAGCCGCTTCTGCATGGGCGCGGCGTGGCGCAGCCCCCGCGACAAGGATCTGCTGGTGGTCGAAGAGATGGTGCGCCAGGTGAAAGCCCTGGGGCTCGAGACCTGCATGACCCTGGGCATGGTGGATGGCGAGCAGGCCCAGCGTCTGGCGGCGGCAGGGCTGGATTACTACAACCATAACCTGGACACCTCGCCCGATTACTACGGCGAGATCATCACCACCCGCACCTACGGCGACCGCCTGGAGACGCTGGCCACCGTGCGTGAAGCAGGCATGAAGGTATGCTCCGGCGGCATTCTGGGCATGGGCGAAGACGCCCGGGACCGTAGCGCACTGCTGCAACAGCTCGCCAAACTCGACCCGCACCCGGAGTCGGTACCCATCAACATGCTGGTCAAGGTACCCGGCACCCCGCTGGAGAACGTCGAGGATCTGGACCCCATCGAATTCATCCGTGCCATCGCCGTGGCACGGATCATCATGCCGCAAAGTCACGTCAGGCTTTCCGCCGGACGTGAGCAGATGAGCGAGTCCACCCAGGCGCTGGCGTTTCTGGCCGGGGCCAACTCGATCTTCTACGGCGACAAGCTGCTGACCACGGGCAACCCGCAGGCCGATCGCGACAAGGCACTATTCACCAAGCTGGGCCTGCATCCAGAGACTCGCGAGACCTGCCACAGCGACGATGCCCGGCAAGCGCAGCTTGCCCGCACCATTGCCGAGCAGGAGACCCGTCAGCGTGCGGCGGCGTTGGCCGTGGATGTCGCCGTGGATATCAACGTGACCTGAGCGGGCCGACCGAGGCCATTTCACCTTCCGGCAACCACAGCCGGCCCTGCTGCTTCCACTGCTTGACCAGGGCGGGAACGCCCTCGCCCGCCGTGGTATTGAGTGCCAGCACACCGGGCGGGCTGAGTTCATCGGCATTGGGGTCGATCACCACGCAAGGCGTGTCGTCGTCGACATGCGTAAGCAGCGAAGCAGCGGGCATGACGGCAAGCGACGTGCCCACCACCAGCAGAAGATCCGCTTCACTGACGATATCGCAGGCCTCCGGAAACAGCGGCACGCTTTCGCCGAACCACACCACATCGGGTCGCAGCTGGCTACCCTTGTCGCAGATATCGCCCATGGCGATGCCTCCCTTGGGCAGCGGATAGCGCATCCGGCCGTCCACGGTGGAACGTGCCTTCAGTATCTCACCATGCAGGTGAAGTACATGGCGCGAGCCCGCGCGCTCGTGCAGATCGTCGATGTTCTGGGTGATAATGCTGACCTTGAAGCCGGCCTGTTCCAGGTCAGCCAGCGCCTTGTGCGCCGCCCCGGGCTTGGCCTTTCGGATCTGCTCGCGACGCAGGTTGTAGAAGTCCAGTACGCGTTCGGGATCACGCCGCCAGCCCGACGGCGTGGCCACCTCCTCCACCGGGTGGTTTTCCCATAGGCCGTCGCTGGCGCGGAAGGTCTTGATGCCGCTCTCGGCACTGATACCGGAGCCGGTAAAGACGACAAGATGCGGTAGCGCTGGCTGAGTCATAACCCTCCCTGAGCCGCTCGACAGGCGAGCCTGATCAATACGTGAGCTCGCCATTCGACCCGCCGAAACGCTGTTTGTTGCGGTAGGGATAGACGTCGATCACGCGACCGTCACGAATGGCTTGCTGCAGTCCCTTCCAGTAGTCCGCATCGAACAGGTCCGGATGCAGTTGATAGAAAAGCTTGCGCATGTGCGGATTGGCGAACAGGAAGGGGCCGAATTCCTCGGGGAAGATATCATTCGGTCCCACCGAGTACCACGGCTCATCCGCCAGCTCCTGCTCGGGGTACATGGCCTCGGGAATATGGCGGAAATTGCACTCGGTAAGATAGCAGATCTCATCGTAGTCGTAGAAGATCACCCGGCCGTGGCGCGTCACGCCGAAATTCTTCAGCAGCATGTCGCCGGGAAAAATGTTCGCCGCCGCCATCTGCTTGATGGCATTGCCGTAGTCCTTGAGTACCGTCAACGTCTCCTCCTCGCCGCAGTCCTCCAGGTAGAGATTGAGCGGTGTCATCATGCGTTCGGTGTAGCAGTGCTTGATGATGACCTTGTCGTCCTTGAGGTAGACCGTCGACGGCGCCACTTCCAGCAGATGTTCGAGGCACTCGGGGGAGAAGTGGTCCTGGCGGGCGATGAAATTGGAGAACTCCTGAGTATCGGCCATGCGCCCTACCCGATCGTGGCGCTTGACCAGGCGATACTTCTCGCGCACGTTCTCCCGGCTCATCTCCTTGGTGGGATCGAACTTGTCCTTGATGATCTTGAATACCGTGCGATAGGAGGGCAGCACGAATACCGCCATGACCATGCCGCGCACACCGGGCGCAATGATGAACTGGTCATCGCGCTTGGCCACCTGGTGGTTCAGAGCACGGAAGAATTCGGTCTTGCCATGCTTGAAGAAGCCGATTGCGGCATAGAGCTCGCCCTGCGGCTTCTGCGGCATCAGTTGCTGCAGGTAGGCGACGAATTCGCCGGGTACCGTGACCTCGACCTGAAAATAGGCGCGGGTGAAGGAGAAGATGATCGATACCTCATCGGACTCGATCAGTACCGTATCCAGGTGCAAGCCGGCGCTGGCGCCCTCCTCTTCGCCGAATCCCGTCCCATGCAATACCGGCAGCACCAGCGGCACCTGCTCGCCGCCGCCGATGATTCGACCCACCAGATAGGCACCCTTGTTGCGATAGAAGACGCTTTGCAGAAGCTCGATCTCGCTATCCTGCGCCTCGAGGATCACGGATGGCAGGTTTGCGGTGAGAAATTCAGCACCCAGCTCAGCATCGCGATCAATGTCGTCGAACTGGTTGTCCAGCGGCGCTTCCTGCAAGGCCCACTTCAGTGCCGCCTGCCAGTCTCCCCGGACCGATTGACGACGGCATAGCTCGATACCGGAATGATGGGCGGCATCCTCCCGCGAGCTGTAGACGAACATCCAGTCGTTGCGAATATGGCGGTGGTGGAAGATGGAGCAGAACAGCGAGTTGAAGAACGTTTCCGCCAGCTCGTAATCCAGGCGCTGGCTGATCAGTTCCGCATAGTGATCGCGCGCTTCGCGCCAGCATTCGCAATGGGAAAGCACGTCGTGTTCGAACGTACGTCGCAAGCGGCCCAGGGTGTCCTGCACTTTCTCCTCGTAGAGGTTGATGCGCTCGGCGGAGGCTTGCTGTGCTTCGCGCCAGGCCGCATCGCGAAAACGGCGGCTGGCATCATGAGTGATTTCCTTGAAACGGGCCCGGTACTCATCGAACCCATGCAGGATGGTCGAAGCCAGGCGATAGGCGGGGGACAGCTTCACGAGTTCTCTCCGAAAATTTTATCCCAGCTTGCCTTGAGCCCCCGCTAAAAGCGAGACGACATTGGTGGTGAGTTCTGCAGGCGAGCTATTCGCCGCCGACGGCCCAGTGCTGCTGCATCTGCAGGAAGGTCAGTGATGCCGACCAGGTAATCAGCATGAAGCCGAGCAGGCCCTCCGTGCTCGTCAGCAGGCGCAGCGGCCCTTCCGGGGAGAGGTCGGCATAGCCCAGCGTGGTATAACTGAGCGAAGAAACATACAGGTGATCGAATAGGGTCACCGCTTCGCTTCCGGTGATCGCTCCTGTACCCGGCAGCTGGAGCAGTACGGCGATTCCCAAGGCGAACAAGCCGATCTCCGCCACATGCGCCCCGAACATGGCGAACATCAAAATCAGAAAGCGCTTGCGTAACCTCGACTCAGCGTAATCCAGCTTGCGGCTGACACGAATGGCCACCTCGAAGTGCAGCGCCACGCACAACAGCACTGTTATCACCGTTAACCACCAGTGCCAACACGGTCCCTGTCGTCATCATTGCTCCTTGCTATCCTTTTACGTTGACCAGCATAAGGTTAGCGGCCCCACGCATAAAATAAAGCCTCACTCTGACGAATGAGGCTGTTGTGTTACCTACCTTTAGGTTATCGGATCATGCCAGGCAACCAAGTGGCGAGTCCGGGAAAAACTACCAGCAACGCCACCAGCAGCATCGAACAGAGAATGTAAGGGATCGCCGCCGAGTAGATTTCGCGCATGGTCGTCCCCGCTGGCGCCACGCCTTTCATGACGAACAGCAGTAGCCCCAGAGGAGGCGTCGAAAAGCTGATCTCCAGCGCCAGCAAGACTACGACGCCAAACCACACCAGATCGAATCCCAACGCCTGTGCCAACGGGAAAAAGATAGGCACGGTCAGCATCATGATGGAGATTTGCTCCATGAACGTGCCCAGTACCAGCAGCACCGCAAACATCGCCAATAACATCAGCAGAGGCGATAGGTCGAAGCCGGTCGCCCAGGCAATCAGTCCCCCCGAGGCTCCCGAGAAGCCGAGCAGCTGGCTGAACGTGGCCGAGCCGAACACGATCAAATAAGCCATCAGGGTGACTTTCAAAGCGCCGGCCACAGAAAGTTTGAATGCTTCCCATGTCATACAGCGGAAGATGAACGCCAGGATGATGACCCCCAACGCGCCAAACGCAGCGGCTTCAGACGGGGTGGCAAAACCAATCAGCATTAACGCAACGATGATGACCATGACACTGAGCATGGGCAGGATGTCAGTCACGATCAGCTTCAGCTTCGCCGCCATCGGCACCGGTTCGAGTTCGTAGTTCGGCGCCGCTAGCGGGTCCAACTTCGTTTGAATGAAGATGGTGGCAATGTAGAAGCCTGCCAGCGTCAGCCCCGGCAGGATACCTGCAATCAGCAAAGCGCCGATATCCACTTTTGCCAATGTCGCTAACAGTACCGCAAGCGCGGAGGGTGGAATAATGATCGCTAAGCCACCGGTTCCCAGGATCGGGCCAATGGCCATTTTCTTTTTATAGCCACGGCGCTCCATTTCAGGTACCAACAGCGACCCCATCAACGCCGTAGAGCCCATGGAAGAGCCGCTTAACGTGGAAAATGCCGTGCCGCCTACGACCGTGACGTACGATAAGCGCCCCGGTACTTTACCCATGAGTTGGTCCACGGCATTGAACATTTTCATGCCCAACCCGGTGCGAAAAAACAACTCCCCCATTAACAAGAACAGCGGTATTGGCACTAGGTTGAAACTAGATAGCGCGCCAAACCCGTTATTGAGCATCTGTAGGATGCCCGCTTGCCCCCCCATGAAGTGCCATGCACCAATCACATTAGCGGCTAAAAAGGCCAGGGCGATGGGGGTGCCAATCGCCATAAAGAGCAGAATGAGCGACAGCAAAAAAGCGAGCGCAAAGTACCATTCCATTATTCTTTAATCCCCGCTTCGCCACTATGAAGAATGTCTTGACCCACGACAAAGCGGCCAAACTCGATTGCCATCAACGTAAAACTGATAGGGAATACAAGGGTCAATATCCACTTAGGCACGAAAAAGGCGCGTACGTCATAATCGTTACGTTCTATATTCATCATGACCAAGTCCAACCCCTTCCATGCCAGTACACCGCACACCACGACACACAGCAGTGACACCCCCCTGCTAAGCACATTCAGCACCGGCGGCGGCAGCACCGAGGTAAGCAGTTCGATATGGACGTGTCCTTTTTGGCGTACCAGCCACGGCGCCCCCAGGAGCGTGAGGTAGAACATGGCGTACTCGGTCGACAGAAAGAACCAAGCCGACGGCTGAAGCCCTAAGTTACGAATGATCACCGAGAGCACCACGGCCACCATCAGCCAGACCAGCATGATGGCGGCGAGCAGAGCCATGCCGTTAAGCAGCAGCAGATAGCCGCGTTGTGCGTA
Organism: Halomonas sp. Bachu 37; assembly: GCF_039691755.1. Classification (NCBI taxonomy): domain Bacteria; kingdom Pseudomonadati; phylum Pseudomonadota; class Gammaproteobacteria; order Oceanospirillales; family Halomonadaceae; genus Halomonas; species Halomonas kashgarensis. The sequence continues at coordinate 2,122,388 of NZ_CP137552.1, forward strand.
GCGCATAAGATACCCTGGAAAATAGCCACAACACGGGGCGCGCGATGGCTCGGCGCCCCCTACGTTTTATAGATCGTTGAATTTTTCGATCAGCGTATCGTAGTGCTCAAGGCCCATCGGGTGACGCTCCATCTGGCGACGCATGCGCTCCCAGGTCGCCTCTCGGGCAGCATCGGAGAAACGCTGCGCCGCCTCGCCTTCCAAGGTAACGACCTGCATGCCATCGGCTTCCAGCTGTGCCTGCTGCTCATCGGCTAGCGCCGCCAATTGTTCGGCGCTCTCACGCTCGTGCTCGATGGCGACCTCCTGCAGGATTTGCTGGGATTCTTCGCTGAGCTGGTTCCACTTGTTCAGGTTGACGATGACGCCCATGTCCGTGGAGAAGAAGGCAGGATCGACCCGGTAGTTGAGGAAACGATCCCAGTTGAGATCCGTCAGGCCGATCTGCGTCCAGCCGGTGGCATTGACCACGCTGCGCTCAAGGGCCGCGTAAACGTCGGTCGTCGGCAGGCTAATCGGCTGCGCTTTCAAATAGTCCTGAAAGAAGGCGTCGTAAACGGGGTTACTGCGCAGGCGCAACCCCGAGATACTGAGGTTGCCCTCTTCGTCCAGGCTCGGCTCGTCAATGGTGTAGAGGTTGTAGCTGACCCCGCTGTCGAACCAGCCCAAGTAATAGGTCCCCATTTTTTCCTGGTGGATCTGGTTGAGTAGGTCAATACCACCATTCTCACGGGCATAAATGGCATTGGTATTGGACGCTACCATGGCATCCCGCTCGGGTACCGTGCCCGCATAGAAACTGGCGGCGGTGTAAGCCATGTCCACCACGCCGTTGCGCACTGCGTCCGGCTGTTCGGAAAGCCCGAGGACCTCAGGGCCGCCACGCACGTTGATCTGCACCACGCCCTCGCCACGCTCGTTGACCTTGTCAACGAACGCTAGAAAGCTCTGGGTGTAAATCAGCGAAGGAGGAAAAGCATGGACAGCGTTGATTTGGTCCACCGCCAAGGCATGGGTAGAGGCCAGCGCCGTGAGCATGCCCAACGTAAGGGTTACTTTTTTCATGTGTGTCTCCTGCACAAGGTGATCTGTTGTAGCGGTTATTGTGTTGATCTACTGCCTAAAACCATTGTTGCAAGCGTGCGTCGTGTTGTTATCGGCCCGTCATGTCCGGCACGGGGTGGCTGCTCTGACGGCAGCCTGGCCCGGGGCAATGTTATCCTCGGCTGATGATCTCAGCACTGGGCGGCACGGGCGCCACCCATGGGAATTGCTGTTCGTAATGCGCGGCGAAAGCATCGATCTTTTCAAGATGCTGGCGGGTCATATCGATATCGTCCCAACCGTTCAGCAGCTTGGTGCGCCACACGGCAGAGACACTAAAGGGTACGCTCAGCTCGCCGACGCGAATATGCTGCGCTTCCAAATCCACCACGATAGGCGCAGGGGCCTCGGCCAGGGCCTGCAACAGCTGTTCCGCTGCCTCTTCCGTCACAACGGCGGGCAACAAGCCATTATTGACGGCGTTGGACGCGAAAATATCGCCAAAGCTCGGCGCCACGACGCAGCGAAAACCATCGTCCACCAGCGCATAGACAGCCGCCTCGCGAGAAGAGCCGGCGCCAAAGTTGCGTCGACTGACCATGACTTCCGCCTGGCTCGCCATGGGGTGATTGAGCATGACGTTCGACACCCGTTGGCCCTGTTCATCATGACGCACGTCATACAGCAGAAACTGCCCGTACCCCACACTGCGTGGCTCCTTCATGAAGCGGGCAGGAATCAGCTGGTCGGTATCGACGTTCGCGGCAGGTAACGCCACTCCCAGGGTATCCAGTAGCGTGATGGGTTTCATGACGGCTCTCCAGAGGCGCGGGGTGAGGAGGAAGCGAGCTGGCGTACGTCGGTCAGCCGCCCGCTGATGGCCGCCGCGGCTACCATGGCGGGCGACATCAAATGGGTACGCGCCCCCGGGCCTTGGCGCCCCTTGAAGTTACGGTTGGTAGTAGACGCACAGCGTTCGCCGCTGGCCACCAGATCACCGTTCATGCCGACACACATCGAGCACCCTGAGTGGCGCCACTCGAGCCCAGCATCGATGAAGATACGGTCCAAGCCCTCCGCTTCCGCTTGCGTTTTCACTAGCGTCGAGCCGGGTGACACCATGCCCGGCACGCGGCTTTTGCGGCCAGCCAGCACGGCGGCGGCGGCGCGCAAATCTTCGATCCGGGCATTGGTGCAGGAACCGATGAAGACGCGGTCGATGGTGATATCGGTGAGCTTTTGCCCTGCCGCCAGGCCCATATAAGCCAGGCTCTCCTGGGCCTGACGCGCTTTGGCCGGGTCGCCCAATTGCGCAGGATCGGGCACGTACTGATCAATGGGCAGCGCTTCTTCAGGCGATACGCCCCAGGTCACCGTGGGGGCGATCTCGTCAGCCTGCAGCACCACTTCCAGATCGAACTCCGCATCAGGATCGCTACATAGCGTCGCCCAGTGTGCACACGCCTGCTCGAAAGCCTCGCCCTTCGGGCACCAGGGGCGCCCACGCAGATAGTCGAACGTCGTTTGATCCGGGGCGATCATACCGCAGCGCCCACCCCCTTCGATGGAGAGGTTGCATAGCGTCAGCCGCGCTTCCATGGAGAGCGCCCGAATCGCCTCGCCCGCATACTCGATGGCATAGCCGCGAGCACCGTCGGCTCCCAGTTTAGCAATCCAGGTCAGGGCGATATCCTTGGCGGTGATACCTTCCGCCAGCTGGCCATCCACCGTAATACGCATCACCTTGGGCTTGCTCTGCCACAGGGTTTGGGTGGCCAGCACATGGGCCACTTCTGACGCGCCAATCCCGAAAGCGATACTGCCGAACGCCCCGTGGGTGGCGGTATGGCTGTCGCCGCACACCATCACCATGCCGGGCTGAGTGAGGCCTTGCTCAGGACCTAGTACATGCACGATGCCCTGGCGAGGATCTTCCAGGCCAAACAGCGTCACCCCGTGCTGTCGCGCGTTATGGCTGAGCTGCTCAATCATCGAGCGCACCTTGGCGTCGGCCACGCCAGCAAGGTCTCGTGCCTGGGTGGGCACATAGTGGTCGGCAATGCCAAAGGTCAGGTCGGGTCGGGCGACGGGCAACTGCCGTTCACTCAACTTGTTGAAGGCATGGAACGACCCTTCATGGACAAAGTGACGGTCTACCCACAGCAGGCTTTGGCCGCTGTCGCTGCGATGCACTTCGTGGGCTTGCCACACCTTGTCGAATAGCGTCTTGGGGGAACTCATTGTCGTCACTCGTGGCCTCAGTGCGCCCTACCAGGCTTGTCATTGTTACCCCAATACAACTAGCGCAGTTATCCAGCACAGGTCAAATGTATTTTTTGAAATTTTAAATCTGTATTAAATTTAATACATTAAAAGCAGCGCAAAAGTGCCCCACTTACCCCTCGGCCTGGGTGGGTCCACCGCCCACGCGTGGCTCCCAGTATCGGGCATCGCCATCACCGTTGCGCTCCAGATCAATCTGGATCCGATAACGGTCGGGCCGATACAGCGCTTCCAAGTGCTCCACTCCGCGCCCCTGTTCATCGAACACCACGCGGGTCAGCGTAATCAGCGGCGAGCCTACGGTGACATCCAGCGCCTGGGCCACGTCATGGCTCGCCAGGGTGGCCGAAATGGATTGCGACGCGTGGTCCACCTTCACGCCGCTGCGCTCCAGCAGGACGAACAGCGGCGTATCGGCCAGATCCATTTCGTTGTAGTGCAGGGCAATGGTCTCCGGCACGTGGGTGATCAGATGCGAAAACGGTTTGCCATCGATCATCCGCACCCGCACCGAACGCTGCACCTTGCCGCCCTTGGCCATGCCCAGCCGCTCGCGAATCATCTCCGGGGGCGGAATGTAGGCAAATTCCAGCAGGCGTACCTGAGACGCTTGGCTCATCTTGACCATGTTGGGCATCAGATTGGAGACGCTGGCCGTCATCACCGTGGCATCCAGGGGTTGCTCCAGCACCACGGTTCCTACCCCTGCCTTGCGAGCCACCAACCCAGCGGACTGCAGCGCCTCCATGGCTCGCCGAACGGTCACGCGGGAAACGCCGTGCTGTTCGGCCAGCTTGTTTTCGCCCGGCAGCTTGCTGTCGACGGGCAGCCTGCCGCTGAGAATGGCATCTTTCAGCAGCAGGTATATCCGGTGCGATTTGGTCCCACCCACCGCCGAGGACTGTGCATCACTCATTCACGCCCCTCCAGGGTATGCTTTAAAAAATATTCACATCAGGCTTGACGCGAGAACAACAATAGACATAAAAATGTATTAAATATAATACATATAAAACACCGTATCAGCATACCGCATTGACCATATCAACAAGAGTAATGCGCCGTGAAGAATACGCAATGCCTCGATGTTCACCCCCATGACGTGCAGCAGGTGCTGACGTTTCTGGACGCCATGGAAGCACGCGATCTACCGCTTGCCCAGCGCTGTCTGGCCGAGCATGTCGTCATGCAGTTTCCGGGGGCGCCCGCCATGCATCAGCTCGACGAGGTGGTGGCGTGGGCCCGACACCGTTATCGCCGCGTCAGCAAAACTTTCCATGCCGTGAACCACTGCTTGACGCCTCGCCAGAGCATCGTCGTTTGTCACGGCGAGCTGGCCGTCGAGTGGTTGGATGGCAGCACCAGCGCCAATGTGCGCTTCATTGACCGCTTCGAATTAACCGATGGACTGATTACCCGCCAGGATGTCTGGAACGACCTGGCGCTGGCGCAACCCGCCCCTCACCTGACGAGACCGCTATGACACGCCAACACAACGCATCACACCAGCCTTCCTCTCCCCTGGCGCACCAGCCAGCCCAACTGAAGCAGCACTTGAACGACAGCAGGATCGTCGTGGCCCCTGGCATCTTCGATGCTCTCGGCGCATCGCTTGCCGAGCAAGCCGGGTTCGACACCGTCTACCTGTCCGGTGCCAGCCTGGCCTACACCCAACTGGGCCGTCCGGACATTGGTCTGCTCAGCATTACCGAAATTTGCACCGCCATGTCGCACATTCGCGAGCGCACGCAGCTGTCGGTGGTGGTGGACTGCGACACCGGCTTCGGCAACGCCATGAACGTCATGCGCAGCGTCCGTTTGCTGGAGCGCGCTGGCGCCAATGCCATTCAGCTGGAAGACCAGACCTATCCTAAACGCTGCGGCCACCTGCGCGGCAAAACGCTGGTCTCCAAAGGCGAAATGGTGGGTAAATTGCATGCCGCATTGGATGCTCGGGAAAGCGACAGTACGCTGATCATCGGCCGTACCGATGCACTGGGTGTCGAGGGCACCGACAGCGCCATCGAGCGCGCCCAGGCCTACTATGAAGCGGGCGTCGACATGCTGTTCATCGAAGGCATTCGCAGCGACGAAGACATCGGCAAGATCATGGCACAGTTCAAAGGCAAGGTGCCGATCATGGCCAACATGGTCGAAGGCGGCGACACCCCGCTGAAAAATGCCAAGGCCCTGGAAGCACTGGGCTTTTCGTTGGTAATTTTCCCCGGCGCACTGGTACGGGCCATCACCCACATGGCCAGCCGCTTTTTTGCCACGCTGAAAGAGGACGGCACCACCGATGCTTTCCGTGACCAGATGCTCGATTTCAAACAGCTCAACGACTACCTGGGCACCCAGGCGATGCTCGAGCTTGGCGAGCAGTACGACAATCGCTAGCGCTCGCTTCTCAACGCGTGACTCTTATTTATAAATACCAATAAGCAAATTCAGGAGACGACGATGCAGACCACCGACAAAACCGCAAAAGAGATCTTTCACGAGGTCATGGCCAACCCACAGCGAGTGCCCTTCGGCTTTGGCAAGAAAGCGGTACTGGTCAATGTGGACCCGCAAAAGGCCTACACCCGCACCGACCTCTTCAAGACGGCCTATGAAACCGACCCCAAACAGCTGGAGTACACCAACCAGCTCGCGCGCGGCTTTCGGGCAAAGGGCTGGCCGGTGGTCTGGACTCACGTCGCTTTTCTGGATTCTGCTGAAGATGCAGGCGTCTGGGGTACCCGTACCGACACCCCCGACTCCCTGCAAAACATCAAGTACGGCTCCGAGCGCGCCGAGTTCGACGAGCGTTGCGAGATCGACCGCAGCCGCGACGTGATCTACACCAAGCGCATGCCCTCTGCGTTTTTCGAAACGCCGCTGCAGTCGCTGCTGGTATGGCATCAGGTCGACACGGTGATCATCACCGGTGGCTCCACGTCGGGCTGCATCCGCGCCACCGCCGTGGAGAGCCTGTCCCGCGGCTACCGTACCATCGTGCCCATGGAGTGCGTGGCAGACAAGCACGAGAGCTACCACTACGCCAACCTGACCGACCTGCACCTCAAGTACGCCGATGTCATGCCCGTGGCTGACGTGCTGGCGTGGCTCGAGGGCGATGCATAAGGCGAGGAGCCCACGATGAAAGAGTCTCTTGGCGTTTACGACTACTGGGCCTACGACCAGCGCCCGAAAATCACCTGGCCCGGCGGCGCGAAGGTAGCCTTCTGGGTGGCCCCCAATATCGAGTATTACGAAATCGACCCGCCGCAGAACCCGAGCCGCAAGCCGTGGCCGCACCCCCACCCGTCGGTGCCCGGCTACAGCATTCGCGATTACGGCAACCGGGTGGGCCATCAGCGCCAAATGGCCCTGCTGGACAAGTACGGCATTCGCGGCTCGGTGTCGCTATCGACGGCCCTCTGCGAGCATCACCCCGAGATCATCCAGATGTGCAAAGAGCGCGACTGGGAGTTCTTCAGCCACGGCATTTATAACACCCGCTACACCTACGGCCTTAGCGAAGACCAAGAGCGGGCGATGATCCGCGATAGCATGGAGACCATCCATCGCCATACCGGACAGGCCTGCGCGGGCTATCTGGCCCCTGCGCTCTCCCACTCGGAACGCACGCTGGACCTGTTTGCCGAAGTGGGCGAGGAGCTATTCGGCGAGCAAGGCGGTGTTTACACCTGCGACCTGTTCCACGACGACCAACCCACGCCGGTCAGCGTGCGTTCAGGCAAGCGGTTCATCTCGATGCCCTACTCGCTGGAGATGAACGACACCATCGTCTACGCAGTGAACAAGGTCGAGCCGCGCCAGTACGCCACCATGCTCAAACGTCATTTCGACCGCCTGTACCTGGAGGGCGCAGAGACCGGCACGGTGATGTGCATTCCCACCCACAACTATCAGGTGAGCTGCCCCCACCGCATCAAGGCATTCGAAGAAGCGCTGGAGTACATCACCGGCCACCCGGATGTTTGGGTCGCCACCGGCCGCGAGATTGCCGATTACTACTTGGCACACTATTACGATGCCGCCCTCGACAGTATCGCGGCCCAGGCCGCCACCGCAGGTAAACAGGGATAACGCTATGGCGCTCAATGACGACTATCTCGACTACCCTTACCGCCGCCACGGCTACGACCATGAGCGCTATGCGTGGTCGATGCTGAGTGAACGCCCACCGGTGACCTGGCCCGAGGGCAAAACGCTGGCGGTATGGATCAATGTCTCGCTGCAGTTCTACCCGCTCAACCAGCGCGGCGTGCCGTTCAAGGTACCCAACGGCATGACCATGCCCTACCCGGACCTGCGCCACTTCTCGCTGCGGGATTACGGCAACCGCGTGGGTATCTATCGTGTTCTCAAAGCGCTGGCGGCACACGACATCACGCCGACCTTTGCAATCAACGCCCAGCTCGCCGAGCAGACGCCCTATCTGGTACAGCGCTTAAAAGAGCACGGCGGTGAATTTATCGCCCACGGTTGGAACATGGACCACCTGCACTACGGCGGCCAGCCCATCGAAGAGGAGGCCGAGCTGGTCCAGCGCTCCGTAGACACCCTGCGGCGAGTGACCGGCCAACCGGTACGCGGCTGGCTCAGCCCCGCCAAGCACCAGAGCTTCAACACCCTGGACCTCTTGGCAGACAACGGCATCGAGTACTGCGCCGACTGGGTCAACGACGATATGCCTTACGCGTGTAACACCAACACCGGCAAATTAATCATGATGCCGCTGGCCACCGAGATCGAAGATCAGTTCGTGATGAGCCAGAACCTGCACTCGGAAGACTCATGGGTGACGCAGGTAAAAGACGCGTTCGATTTTCTGCTGGAAGAGTCCCGGGAACAGGGTGGGCGCTTATTCGCACTGAGCCTACACCCCTGGCTAGTTGGCCAGCCTCACCGCATCGCCTGCCTGGAAGAGGTGCTGTCACACATCAGCGGGCATGCCGACGTATGGCAGGCGCCGGCGGGCGAGATTCTGGATGCCTTCCACCAAGCTGCGGAGCAGGCGTAATGGCGATACTTCCTTATTCATCCGATGGTTTCGATGCCCATCTGCCGCTGCTGATCATCGGTGCGGGTGCCTGCGGGCTGGTGGCCGCCCTGGCTGCACAGGAAGCGGGTATCGAGCTGGCGGTTTTAGAGCGCGACGCCCTACCCCGAGGCAGCACGGCAATGTCGTCGGGGTTTATTCCCGCTGCCAATACGCGCTTTCAGCATGAGCTGGGCGTCACCGACTCCGCCGAGGCCATGGCGGAGGATATTCAAAAGAAGAACGGCTTTGAGGCGGACCCGGCCATCGTCGACCTGCTGGCCAGCCAATCCGGCCCCACCATCGAGTGGCTGGCAGACCGGCACGGCGTACCTTTCGAGCTGGTGGAAGGCTTTCTCTACCCCGGCCACCGCCACCTGCGCATGCACGCCACGCCCCGGCGCACCGGAGAAGAGTTGATGGGCGCGCTGCTCAACGCCGCCGAAGCCGCAGGCACCGACATTCTGACCCATGCCCGAGTAGTGGACCTGCACGTGGACAGCTCTCAGCGCGTGCGCGGCATTACCCTGGAGCGCCCAGACGGCAGCCGGGAAAGCATTGGCTGCGATGCGCTGATTCTGGCCTGCAACGGCTACGGCGGTAATCCTGAGCTGGTCGAGCGCTATCTGCCGACGCTGAAACACGCACTGTATTACGGCCACGAAGGCAACCAGGGCGATGCCCTGCTGTGGGGCCAGGCAATGGGCGCCAGCACCAAGGACTTAGGTGCCTGCCAGGGCCATGGCTCCCTCGCCACCCCTCACCAAACGCTGATTAGCTGGGCGCTGATGATGCAAGGGGGCATTCAGGTCAACATCAAGGGCGAGCGCTTCTCCAATGAGCACGGCGGCTACTCCGAACAGGCCGCCAAGGTGCTGGCGCAGCCGGAACAGGTGGCCTGGAACCTGTATGACGCACGCATTCATGAGTCTGCCCAGGCGTTCGAAGATTACTGTAATGCCCAGGAGAGCGGCGCGGTGCGCAGCTTCTCGACCTTGGAAGAGATGGCCACTGGCCTGAAACTTCCTCTTGGCGCACTGCAAGCCACCTTCACCCAGATGCGGCAGCACGCCGAGCAGCAAACGGCCGATGCGTTTGGTCGCCGCTTCGAATCCGCCAACCTGCTGAAAGCCCCCTATTACGCCATTCGTGTCACCGGGGCGCTGTTCCATACCCAGGGCGGCCTGGAAGTGAACCGCAAGGCCCGCGTGCTCGATACCCAGGGCCAAGCGCTGCCCAACCTGTTCGCTGCAGGGGGAGCGGCGCGCGGGGTGTCGGGCTCCAACGACAGCGGCTACCTGTCCGGCAACGGGCTGTTGAGCGCCGTGGTGCTGGGCGCAGTGGCAGGCAAAAGCGCTGCCGAGCTGCTGCACTTGAAGCTGCGATCCGCGGTACTTCCTTAAGCCTGCCCTTCTTCACCGGTAACCCGCTCCGCCCATTGACGCACCTCGGGGTAGGCGCGTTGTTCGAAGGCCGCAAAGCCATCCAGGCTACGTGCCTTGAGCGGGGTAAACACGGGCATGGTCAGGCCGCACAGAAAATGCGCCAGCCGCTGGGCACTGGGCGGTTCGCCAAACTGCTCGGCGTGGCGCTCAATGAATGGTTTGGCATAGCGCTGGAAGTCCGCATTGCTCAGCGCTGGCAATGGCGGCGCCTCCGGCAACCGCACGGAATGGCCGTAGCAGACCGAGCAGTGCCCGCAGCGGCCCTGGTCGATGATGGATGGCGCACCAAACGTGCCGTCGCTAAACGTAGCATCGCCAAAGTGTTCGGCCAATCGGCGGGTGAGACAGCTATCGGATTCAAACAGCATCAGCATCGCTTGCAGCCGCTCGATCTCGGCGCGCTCCCGGGCCAGGCATTCGTCATGTAGTTGGCAAGCCAGCGCTTCCATCGGGATATCCGGCTGGCAGACTTCATACACGTCGGTCATCCGCTTGCCTTCCAGAGTCAGCCAACCTTTATCCTGGAAATATTCCAAGGCGGTGATGACACGGCCACGGGAAGCATCGATCTGTTGCGCCTGGCCTGCGTTGTGCAGGCGCCCGAAATCTACCGTTCCCCAGGTGCGGGCGATGGAAATGTTGTCGACCAGCAAACGCACGAAGGCTCCGCGCTCGCCCTCGAAACGGCTCACCAACGCGTCAGGCTCCAAGTGGTACCGCAGCCGATACTCGGCCAGAAAGGTAAAGCGCGGCGCGATGATGCCGTGCATCTCCAGCCGTACCAGCAGCGTTTTCAGCGGCAACAGGCGGATATTGGTGTCGCGGGAGAGCGTATTGAGCAGCACTTCCCATTGGCGATTCGGCGTATTGCCTGCGGCCGAGATTTCTTCCAGCAGGCGAACAATGCCGCTGTATTCGGGGGTATCGCCATAAACGAAGTTTTCCAGCACCCGCAGCCCATCGCGACCGGCCATTGTCAGGCAGGTTGAGGGCAAGCCGTCACGCCCCGCCCGACCAATCTCCTGGCTGTAGTTCTCGATCGATTTGGGCAGATCGAAATGCACCACGTTGCGGATATTGCCCTTGTCGATACCCATACCGAACGCGATGGTGGCCACGATGCAGGGCGACTCGCCGCTCATGAACTGGTGCTGAATCTCGTCACGGCGGGCTGAATCCAGGCCAGCATGATACGCCTGGGCGGCGATACCCTGGGCCGTTAACGCTTTCGCCACTCGCTCGGCGGTTTGCTGGAGGGTAACGTAAATGATCGTGGGCGCTTCGTTGCCCGCCGGCATCTGTGGCTTCAACCAGTCGATCAATTGCTGCTGTCGATCTCCCACGGCAGGCGCTACCAACAGCTCTAGATTGGGCCGGTAGAAACCGGTGGTGATGACGTTATCCGGCGCGATGGCAAACGTCTCGCGCATATCGGCGATGACGGCGGGAGTAGCGGTCGCGGTGAGCAGCAACACCTGAGGAATGGCAAAGTCGCGCTGGTAGTCCGGCAGCTTGAGGTAATCGGGACGAAAATTGTGCCCCCATTCGGAGAGGCAGTGAGCTTCGTCGACCACCAGCAGCGATATCCGTACCTGGCGCAGGAAATGGCGAAAGCGCTCGTTTTTCAGCCGTTCCACCGAGACCATGAGGATTTTCAGCTCACCGCGCCTAGCTCGCTCCATTACATCGCGGACACTGTCGCGGTCCTGGGTGGAGTCGATGCTGGCAGCCGCGACGCCGTGTCGGGCGAGAAAGGCGAGCTGATCCTGCATCAGCGCCAGCAGCGGCGAAACCACCAGTGTGAGATGCGGCAAATGCAGTGCCGGAAGCTGGTAGCAGAGCGACTTCCCGGCGCCGGTGGCGAAAATGGCCGTCGTCGAATGGCCTGCCAATACCCGTGAAACCACCGCCTGCTGGCCGCCGCGAAAATCGTCAAATCCGAATACATCTTTCAGTGTCTGCTGCGCCGGCATCGAAGTCATGAGCGCTCCTGGTCAATGAACCACAGGGTTAAAACGCCTTTTCCAACGCGAAGCGCGGCTGGCTCCGGCCGTCTTTGTCGACCGTCTCGATAAACATTTCCAGCGGTCGCACCCACAGGCCGTATTCTCCGTACAGGGCGCGGTACACCACCAATGGCTCTTCGCTTTCACTGTGCTGGGCGGTGCCGATCACTTCGTAAAGCGCACCTTTATGGTGACGGTAGATACCGGGAATGGGGGCGGTCATTTGCTTTCCTCCTGAGTGGTATGCAAAGCGGCTTTCTTGGCAAGTCGCTCAAGGACTTTCGAGACGGCGACAAAGCCGAATGTGCCGGTCAAGAAGGTGGCAGCACCGAAGCCCGAAGCACAATCCAACCGCGTGGCCTCCCCGACGCCGGGCTTTTGCAGGCAGACCTCGCCATCGGAGCCCGGGTACACCAGCTGTTCGTCGGAATAGACGCACTCCACCGAGAAGCGCCGCTTGGGATTGCGGGAAAAACCGTAATCACGGCGCAGGCGCGAGCGCACCTTGGCCAGTAGCGGGTCGTGCTCGGTGCGGGTGAGATCGGCAACCTGGATGCGCGTGGGATCGGTTTGCCCGCCGGCGGCGCCGGTCACGGTGATGGGAATCTTGCGCCGCTTGCACCAGGCAATCAGCGCGGCCTTGGCGATCACGCTGTCGATGGCGTCTATCACGTGGTCGGCATCATCGGGAATGCGCTCGGCCAGGTTGGTGGGTGTCACGAAGGCCGTGTCCGCATGAATTTCGATCTCGGGAGCGATCAGGCGGCAACGCTCGGCCAGTACCTCGACCTTGGGCCGGCCGACGGTACCATCAAGGGCGTGCAGCTGACGGTTGACGTTGGACACGCACACATCGTCCAGGTCGATCAGCGTAACCTTGCCGATACCCGAGCGCGCCAGCGCCTCCACCGCCCAGCTGCCCACCCCACCCACACCCACGACGACCACGTGGGCATGACGGAATGCCTCGGCGGCTCGGCGGCCGTAAAGCCGACGGATACCACCGAAGCGCAGATCGTAATCATCCGATGCAAGGTCGATAGCGGGAGAAGTCGCGGTATACATGGCGGTCTCGTAGTAGCTGTGTTCAGGTGGCCTGCAAGGCAGCGGGGGTCAGCTGTGGCATTTCCACTCGATCCAACGGCAGGTGCCCCACCCACCCCAGGTGATCGAAAAGCCGCGTCAGAGTCTCGTCCAGGGCGCAGCTCAGCTGTACCCGCAAGCCCGAGACGGGATGATCGAAGGCCAGATAGGTGGCGGCCAGCAGTAGTCGCGGCGCCTGCAGTTGCTCGGCAAAGAAGCGATTGTGAACACTCTTGCCGTGCTTGGCATCGCCGATGATCGGATAGCCGCGCCTAGAAAGATGGCGGCGAATCTGATGGCGCCGGCCGGTCAAGGGGCGGGCTTCGACCAGCGAATAGCGCGCCTGAGGGTAGCGGTCGACCCGCACCGGCAATTCCACATTATCGATACGGCGGATATCGGTTATCGCCCTCATGGCTGGCATTTCCGCCTTGGGCCGGGTGCCATCCTCCTCGCGCAGCGGGTAGTCCAGCCGTTCTTGCTCCGGCGCATTACCGCGCACCACGGCCAGGTAGCGCTTTTCCACTTGGCGTTCGCTGAACGCCTCACTCAGTCGGGCTGCAACGTTGGATGACAAGCCGAATACCATCACCCCCGAGGTTGGCCGATCCAGACGATGCACCGGATAGACCCGTTTACCGATCTGGTTGCGCAGGCGCTGGAGCAGAAAATCCGTTTCGCCGCGGGCCAGTGCCGAGCGATGCACCAGAAGACCCGAGGGCTTATGAACCACAACGAGGTGCTCGTCCTGGTAGAGAATTCTCAATGGCGGCAGCATAGCACTTGGCAGCATAGCACTTGGCGGCATAGCACTTGGCAGCATAGCACTCCTCGATGAAAGCTGTTGGCTCAAGATATTCTGCAAGAGCCCCTCGCTTAATGCAGGTGCTATTGTCTCGCCTTGGCGGTGGGATGTCACATTTGGCCAGCGGCAGAGCAGCCGCCCGAAACGCAAAAGGCAGCCGCTGGGGCTGCCTTCGAGCAAGCTGGCGAAGCGGTTACTCGTCGCCGGCCATCTGCATCTGACGCTGCAGGTAGTTCTGGATGCCGACCTTGTCGATCAAGCCGAGTTCGGTCTCGATATGATCGATATGACCTTCTTCGTCGGCCAGCAGATCGCGCAGCAGATCGCGGGTGACGTAATCCTTGACGCTTTCGCAGTAGGTGATGGCTTCGATATAGTCCTTGCGACCGTCGTGCTCGATCTTCAGATCGCTTTCGAGCATTTCCTTGACGTTCTCACCGATATATAGCTTGCCGAGATCCTGCAGATTGGGGATGCCTTCCAGAAATAGAATGCGCTCGATCAGCTTGTCGGCGTGTTGCATTTCCTCGATGGACTCATCGTATTCCCATTTGGCCAGCGCCTTCAGGCCCCAGTCCTTGTACATCTTGGCATGCAGGAAATACTGGTTGATGGCCACCAACTCGTTTCCCAGCGCCTTGTTCAAATAGGAAATAACTTGTGGATCACCTTTCATGTAGCACCTCACGTTGCGCTATTGCGCGGAGTGCCTCATGCGGCGAGCCCCTTACGCAATAGAATGGTCAGGGGAGAAGTATAAGCCACTCGGGCTTTTCCTCCCAGCGTGAGGGAAAGTATAGGGAAGGTATTTAAAAATTCAATGAAATCATAAAGTTGTTAAATACAACACAAACAATAGCGATTTGCGTCACACGGCGTAGGCGAGCCCCATGTCCGCAGCGCTCATCTCCGTATTGATAGCCTCGCGCGTCACGCTCTTGGCGAAGCAGGCGCACTTGCCGCATTGGGTGGCGCACCCGGTGGTCTCGCGCACTTCACGCCAGCTGCGGGCGCCGTCGCTGACGTGGCGACGGATCTGATGGTCGGTTATTCCCTTGCACACGCAAACGTACATGGCACCACCTCATGAAAAGCATAAGTGGAATGTTAATAATTCGCATACGTCTTTGCAAGCAGTAACCGCAAAAATTCTCATTTCCTCAACGCATGTGTCCCCTCGCGCTTTCGTTTTGGGTTGTGGTTGGTCGTCTCCTTATTTCGTGGGCTTGGGTAATACCACCGTCCGCGTGCCGGAGACGATATCCGGCCAGCTGCGCCGTTCGCCATCAAACAGCACCCACCAGTACCCCAGCCCGAAGGCGGCCAGGGAGACCCAGGCGACGAGGCAGCGAATGAGTGCCTGCTTGACACTGATGGAATTTCCCTCGGAAGTCTGGACGCGTAGACGCCACGCCTGCATACCTAGCGTCATTCCCCCCCGCACCCAGAAGAAGACGAAAAATGCGGTGGCAGAAAGCACCAGTAGTACGCGCAGCATAAAGACCTGCCCCGACGTGGCGCCTATCTGTTCCGCCGTCACGCCCACGCCGTATCGCATCACGAGCAGATGCAGGATGGTCACCGCCATCCAGATGGCGGTGACCAGAAGTCCATCGTAGATCATCGCGCCCAGGCGGCGCGGCAGGGGTGCCGGCCACACACTATCCAGCTGGGTGAAGCGTCGTTGCATTGCAGTATTCCGATAATGGAGGAGTGAATGAAGCGATACTTTCCGATAACTGCATCAGCCGTTGCGACGCAGGAAATAGATACCCACACCGGCGCAAGCCAGCGTGGGCACCAGTACCGCCCAGACCGGCGAAAAGCCGAAGATGGTCGAGGCCGGGGCCAGCAGGTCCTGCACGTACTTGAAGACCAGCCCGGTCACCACACCGTAGAAGACGCGCGTACCCGCCGCCACGCTGCGCAGCGGGCCGAACACGAACGAGGCCGCCACCAGCACCAGCGACGCCATGGTCAACGGCATCAGCATTTTCTGCCAGAAATGCAGCAGTGGCTGGTCGGCCTGCAGGCCTTGTGCCTTGAGGAAACGGGCGTAGGCCCACAACTCGCTGGGCGCCTGACTGTCGATCGAGCGCAGCAGCCGCTCCAGTTGATCGGGGGTCAACGCCGTGTCCCACGCCATACTGGCATGCTGCTCCGCTTCGGTACGATCCGCAAAAAGCCGGGTGAGCGAGACATTCTCCAGCCGCCAGCGCTCCCCCTCCCATACGGCGCGCTCGGCATGCATCGCCTCGGTCAGTTGTTGCTCCTCGAAATGATAACGGGTCAGGTCGAGCACCACGTTATCGGCGCGGATGGCGCCGAACCGGTAGACGTCATCGCCTTCGATCTGCCAGCCGCCGAGGGTGGTCAATAGCGCACCTTCCCCTTGGCGCTGCTCCAGGCGCCAGGCTTCGGCGTACTGTTCGGTACGCGGTGTCACGTATTCCGCGGCCAGCAATACCACCACGACCACCAGCAGCACCGGCTTCATCACGCCCCACAGGATGCGTATCAACGAGCGACCGGCCCCGCGCATGATGGTCAATTCATTGCTCGATGCCATACTGCCCAGGCCGATCAAGGCCCCGATCAATACCGCTACCGGCGCATACTGATAGAAGCGCCAGGGCAAACGCATGAACAGATACAGCAGCACATCGAAGGCGCTGTAGCCTGCCTGGACATCGTTCAGATCGCCTATATAGGCAATGGTCACATCCAGTCCCAGCAGCACGACCTGTACCGCCACGATGGCGACGAGCACGTTGCGCGCGATATAGCGGTCGAGCCGATCAGCTATCGTCAGCATCAGCGCATCCCCTTGCGTTGAGAGTGCCACAGCAGCAACAGCCCTATGATCAGAAACAGGACATGGACCGGCCAGACGCCGATGCCCACGGCCAGGTTACCGCTGCCCACGGCATCGACCGCCGCCAGCAACAGACTCAAGTAAGCCACATAGAGAAAGACGGCGGGCAGCAGCTTGGCGAAACGCCCCTGCCGGGGGTTGACCCGCGATAGCGGTTGGGCGAGCAACGCCAGAATGAACACCATGAACGGCAGCCCCACGCGCCACTGCCATTGCGCCTGGGCACGGGGGTTGGGGTCGTTCCATAGTGCCATGGTGGTGGCGTACTCCAGCGAGTCGAGTTCTCTGCGTTCGGCACTCAAGCCCAGGCGCATGGTATAGCGATCGAAGGTCAGCCGCTCCGCTTCCTGACGGCCCGGGGCCACCCCGTAGCGAGCCCCCTCTTCCAGCACCAGAAAGCGGCTTCCCGTGTCGGGGCTGATATCCTGATAACCGATGCTGGCGCGGGTGACGTAGGTAGACTCGAGTTCATCTTCGCCGCCCTGCTCATGCACCAGGACATTCTCCATACGGGTGCGGTCGGAGTTGAAATCGGCGATATAGGCGGTGCGCCCGCCACCGAAATCCTGAAATCGCCCCGGCGCCAGCACCGA
Source organism: Halomonas sp. Bachu 37 (assembly GCF_039691755.1). Taxonomy (NCBI): domain Bacteria; kingdom Pseudomonadati; phylum Pseudomonadota; class Gammaproteobacteria; order Oceanospirillales; family Halomonadaceae; genus Halomonas; species Halomonas kashgarensis. The sequence goes on from NZ_CP137552.1 coordinate 2,139,572, forward strand.
GATATCCAGGCGGCTGCGCTGCTCCTCCAGCGTGACAGCGTTCTGCAATGCCCCCGCCGGCGTCAGCCACAGGCTGCATAGCCCCACCATGAACGCCACTACCGCCGCCGGCAGCAAGGTCACCCGCAGCAGCCGCGAAGGGCTGATGCCACAGGCCACCATCACGGTGATTTCGCTGTTCATGTAGAGCTGACCGTAAGCCAGCAGCACACCGAGAAAAAACGCCAGGGGCAATACCAGCTCAAGGAAACCGGGCAGATGGAACAGCATCAGGTTGCCGAGAATGGCGACGGGGATATCACCTTCCGCGGCGTTGGTAAAATAACGGATAAAGCGGCTGCCCATGATTACCAACAGCAGAATGCCGGTGACCGCTGCCATGGTCAGCAGGACTTCGCGAGTCAAGTAACGAAATAAAATCAATGCACTCTCCGGCTGGTCGTGCAGGTTCCCATGCAATGAAAGCATGCCTTGGGTACACTGAGGCAATGCGGCCAAGGCATAAGCCGTGCCGTCATTATCCCGAATCCCTCGATGCTTGTCTTGTTGGAGACGTCATGGAATTTTCCGTTCAGACAGCCAATCCGGCCAAGGCCGAAACCGCTTGTCTCGTGGTACCGGTATACAAGGACGCTGCGCTGTTACCCGCAGCCGCCAAGCTCGACGATGCCAGCGAGCGCCTGATCGCCCAGTTGATCGAGCGTGGCGATTTCGCTGCCGAGCTGGGCAACGTCCAGCTGATTCCCTTCGCTCCCGGGCTCGGTGCCGAACGGCTGTTGCTGGTGGGCCTGGGCAAGCGCGAGAAATGCCGGGAAGCCGCCTTCATCAAGTCCCTGGACGCGGCGTTCGATTCCCTGACCAAGCTGCCGGTGGATGACGTCGCCGTCGCTTTCACCGATGTCCCGCTGGAAGATCGGGATGCTGCCTGGAAAGCCCGTATGGTGCTGGAGGCCGCCCAGCGTGCCACTTACCGCTTCGATCGATTCAAGTCCGAGCCGGCCCCCGCTCCCGCCTTGCGGCGAATTACCCTGGTGGTAAGCGAGAGCGATGACGCCCCAGGCGCCCGAGCCGGCGCCGCCATCGGCCGCGCCATTGGCGAGGGTATCAGCCTGACCCGTACCCTGGGCAACCTGCCGGGCAATATCTGCACCCCGAGCTATCTGGCCGAACAGGCCGAACAACTGGGCAAGTCTTCCAACGGCGCTCTGGATGTCGAGATCCTCGACGAAGAAGCGCTCGAAGCACTGGGGGCGAATTCGCTGCTCAGCGTCGGTCGCGGCAGTGCCGAGCCAACTCGCCTGATCGTGATGAAATACCAGGGCGCTGAAGACCGCGAGGAAGCGCCACACGTACTGGTCGGCAAGGGTATCACCTTCGACACCGGCGGCGTCTCGCTCAAGCCCGGCGAAGGCATGGACGAGATGAAATTCGACATGTGCGGCGCGGCCAGCGTATTCGGCACGGTAAAGGCCATTATCGACATCAAGCCCAAGCTCAACCTGGTGTTCATCGTCGCCGCCGCCGAGAACATGCCCGACGGTGCCGCCACCAAGCCCGGCGATATCATCGAGACCCTCAAGGGACTGACGGTGGAAGTCCTCAATACCGACGCCGAAGGCCGTCTGGTGCTGTGCGATGCGCTGACCTACGCCGAGCGTTTCACCCCGGCAAGCGTGGTCGATATCGCCACGCTGACGGGTGCCGCCATCATCGCGCTCGGCCATCACGCCACCGGCCTGCTCTCCAACGACGACGACCTGGCACTCGATCTGCTCGATGCCGGCGATACCGCCTGGGACCGCGCCTGGCACCTGCCGCTGTGGGATGAATATCAGCAGCAGCTGGAATCCAATTTCGCCGACCTGGCCAACATCGGCGGGCGTCCGGCGGGCACCATCACCGCGGCCTGTTTCCTGTCGCGCTTTGCCGAGAACTTTCCCTGGGCGCACCTGGATATTGCCGGAACCGCGTGGCACTCAGGCAAGCAGAAGGGCGCCACCGGTCGACCTGTGGGCCTTCTGACCCAATACCTGCTGGACCGCGAATCCGACGTTCAAGTGGAAAATGGCGACACCTGAGGCAGGCCAAGGTTGCCTTTCTTCATCACAACCTTTAAATCTGACACATAGCAATCGTTTCGAGCAATGCACCGGGCCGTCAGGCTCGGTGTTCCTGTATCGCACCTGAAGCGCCATGCGAGCGCCTGGTTATAGCGGAGACCAACACCCGTGCCCACAAGTTTTGACCTACTGCCGTCGGCCAATCCCACGGCGGCTGCCATTCGTGGCGATATTCTCGACAACCCTGGTTTCGGTCGTTACTTCAGCGACCATATGGTCCATATACGCTGGACCGTAGATGCCGGCTGGCATGGCCATCAAGTGCGCCCCTACGGCCCGTTGACTCTCGATCCCGCCGCCGCCGTACTGCACTATGGCCAGGAAATCTTCGAGGGAATCAAGGCCTACCGCCATGCCGATGGCTCTGTCTGGACCTTCCGCCCGGAAAAGAATGCCGAACGTTTCCGTCGCTCCGCGCGCCGCCTGGCCCTGCCCGAGCTTTCCGATGACGACTTCATCGGCTCGCTGAAAGCGCTGCTGGTCCAGGATCACGAATGGGTACCCACCCCCGCCAGCGAAGCCGACGAATGCAGCCTCTACCTGCGCCCGTTCATGATCGCCAGCGAGACGTTTCTCGGCGTGCGGCCGTCACAGGAAGTGGACTATTACGTCATCGCCTCGCCGGCCGCCGCCTACTTCAAGGGCGGAGTCGAACCGGTCTCCATCTGGTTGTCCTCGAACTACAACCGCGCCGCGCCCGGTGGCACCGGCTTCGCCAAGTGCGGCGGCAACTACGCCGCCTCGCTCGCTGCGCAGAAGGAAGCCGAAGCCCACGGCTGCGGCCAGGTCGCCTTCCTCGATGCCACGGAGAACAAGTGGGTGGAAGAGCTCGGCGGCATGAACCTGTTCTTCGTCTTCAAGGATGGCCGCATCGTCACGCCCAAGCTGACCGGCACCATCCTGGAAGGGGTGACCCGCGATTCCGTGCTGACCCTGGCCAAGGACGAAGGCCTGACCCCGGAAGAGCGCCACATCAGCATCGACGAATGGCGCGAAGGTGCGGCATCCGGCGAGATCACCGAAATATTTGCCTGCGGCACTGCGGCGGTCATCACCCCGGTCGGCGAGTTGGTCACCGAGAACGACCGTATCCGCCTGGCCGCCGGTAGCGACAACGCCATGGGCAAGCGTATCCGCAGCAAGCTACTCGACCTGCAGTACGGCCGCAGCGAAGACAAGTACGGCTGGCTGACCCAGCTGGTCTAACCCCTATCCGCCGCTACCTTTGCTTTTTTCTTAACCTCGGCAGCGGCGGAGCCGTCTGGAACCGCCATGGCGCGCATCGATTTCTACATCCTGCCGGATACCACCCTGGAGGCGCGTTTGCAGTTCGCCTGCAAGCTCGCCGAAACTATCCACCGCAAGGGCTACCGGCTGCACCTGCACTGCGAGGACAAGGCATTCGCCGAACAGGCCGACGACGCCCTGTGGAATTTTCGCCCCGACGCCTACCTGCCCCATGCGCTAGAAGATAGCGAGATGGCTGCCAGCGTGCCGATCACACTCGGCTGGCAGACGTTGCCGGTGCCCACCGAAGAGACCGCGCTGCTCAATCTGCACCCGGAAATCCCGGAAGGCGTCGAGCGCTACGTCCGCATCGCCGAGATCATCAACCAGCATCAGCAAGTACTGGTCGCCAAACGCGCCTGCTGGCAACGCTATAAAGAGATGGGCCACGAGGTCGTGCCGCACAAGCTGGGCTAGGCGGCTCAGTGACAGAGCGCCAGACCTTAAAATCGAATAACAAGAACTTATCATAGGGACTCGTATGCCTACCTCGCTGCTCACACGCCACCCGCTGGCCGTCATCGTCATCGCCCAACTGTTCGGCACTTCGCTATGGTTCAGCGTCAATGGCGTGGGCTTGGCGCTACAGGACGCCGTCGGCCTCAGTGAAAGCGACCTGGGCCTGCTGACCATCGCGGTTCAGGCCGGTTTCATCAGCGGCACACTGCTGATCGCCACTACCGGGCTTGCCGACCGTATTCGGGCCAGCCGGCTGTTCGCCGCTTCCGCCGTGATGGGTGCCTTGATCAATGCCGCTTTCATCGGTGTCGCCGACTCGCTCACCTGGGCACTGTGGGCACGCTTTCTCACCGGCTTATGCCTGGCGGGCATCTATCCCTTGGGCATGAAACTGGTGGTGAGCTGGACGCCCAGTCACGCCGGTGCGGCGCTTGGCTGGCTAGTGGGCATGCTGACGCTGGGCATCGCCTCGCCACACTTGCTGCGCGGGTTGACCCTGCACCTGCCGTGGCAGTGGCCGCTGGTGCTGGCCTCGCTTTTGGCGCTTGTCGCCGCCGTCCTGATTTATCGCCTGGGAGACGGCTCCCACCTACCCGGCCCGGCCCGTAGCGGCCGCCCTTGGGCCGGCCTGGCCGCCTTTCGCAAGCGGGATTTTCGCGCCGCCGCGCTGGGCTACTTCGGCCACTGCTGGGAGCTGTACGCGTTCTGGGCTTTGGTGCCTTATCTGGTCAGCCGCGAGCTGGAACGTCTGAACGCTTCGGCCGGCGGCCAGGCGTGGCTAAGCTTTGCCATTATCGCCTTGGGGCTTCCCGGTTGCGTGCTGGCCGGGCGCTGGAGTCGCCGGGCCGGTAGCGCCCACGTGGCATGTACCGCCCTGGCGGTATCCGGTGCGCTGTGCCTGGTTTACCCCTTGCTGGGCAGTGTTTCTCCCTGGCTGTTGCTTGGCCTGCTGGCTCTGTGGGGCATTAGCGTCATCGCCGATTCCGCCCAGTTTTCCGCGCTGGCCTCGGCCACCGCCCCGCAGGAACGGCTCGGCGCGGCCTTGGCGATGATGAATGCCATCGGCTTCGGCCTGACCATCCCGTCGATCGCACTCGTCACCTCACTCTGGTCGTCCCAGCAGCTCGCCGTACTGTGGTGGTTGCTGCCCGGCCCGGTACTGGGCCTGGTCGCCATGCGCTTCTTCTGGGAAAAATCGCATACTGCACTGCAAAAAAAGTGAAAGCTTAATATACTAGACCCTTAACCCTTTGGGCTTACCCGCCGCGTCAGGTTGAGGAGTTCACATGTACTGCCGCACCTATCGCAATGCGTGGATTCAAGGTTTTCTGGATGGCGAGCAGGGCAAACGCCACCAGACACTGAAAGGCATTCCGGGGTTTCGCTACACCAACGGCTGGATCGAGGGGCACGCCAAGCTGCTGGGCTACGAGTACCGCCTGATCCATGCCACCGAACAGGAACTCGACCATGCCCGCACCCAGACCGACTTGAGTCTTCCCTGAGGCTTCACCGATTTTATGCTCGCCATGCCCGCCCACGACTTTCCCACCTGACGCCTGCCAGCCTGGCGCGCTATACTTGTCGCCATTTTTTTGCAAGCGATGAGCCGACTCCCCCATGGAAAAGACCTACCAACCCGAACAGATCGAAACCCGCTGGTACGAGCGCTGGGAAGCCGCCAACCGTTTTGCCCCTTCTGGCCACGGCAAACCCTTTTCGATCATGATTCCGCCGCCCAACGTGACCGGCAGCCTGCACATGGGCCACGCTTTCCAGGACACCATCATGGATACCCTGACGCGCTGGAAGCGGATGCAGGGCAACAACACCCTGTGGCAGGTAGGCACCGACCACGCCGGCATCGCCACCCAGATGCTGGTCGAACGCAAGGTTGCCGCCGAGGAAGGCAAGACTCGCCACGATCTGGGGCGCGATGCGTTCATCGACAAGGTCTGGGAGTGGAAGGAAGAGTCCGGCGGCCATATTACCCGCCAGCTGCGCCGCATGGGCGCCAGCGTGGACTGGAGCCGTGAGCGCTTCACCATGGATGACGGCTTCTACAAGGCCGTGCAGAAAGTGTTCGTGCGCCTGCACGAGGAAAACCTGATATATCGCGGCAAACGCCTGGTCAACTGGGACCCCACCCTGCACACCGCCATTTCCGACCTGGAAGTGGAAAACCGCGATCAGCAGGGCAGCTTCTGGCACTTCCGCTATCCGCTGGCCGACGGCGTGAAGACCGACGATGGCAAGGATCACCTGGTCGTCGCCACCACCCGCCCGGAAACCCTGCTGGGCGATACCGGCGTGGCGGTCAATCCAGAAGACGAGCGCTATGCCTCCCTGGTCGGCAAGTTCATCGAGCTGCCGCTGGTGGGCCGGCGTATTCCGGTCGTCGCCGACGAGCACGCCGACATGGAAAAAGGCTCCGGTTGCGTCAAGATCACCCCGGCCCACGACTTCAACGACTACGAAGTCGGCAAACGTCAGGACCATCTGCTGATCAACGTCTTCTCCAAGGACGCGGCCATTCTCGAGCGCGCCGAAATCTTCGATCTCAAGGGCCAGCCCCAGCCCGACGAAGACGCAAGCCTACCCGCCAAGTACGCGGGTCTGGATCGTTTCGAGGCGCGCAAACAGATCGTCGCCGACATGGAGGCCCTCGGCCTGCTGGAGCAGGTGGAAGCGGTCAACAACACCCTGCCCTATGGCGACCGCTCGGGCGACGTCATCGAGCCGCTACTCACCGACCAGTGGTTCGTGGCGGTGGAGTCGCTTGCCAAGCCCGCCATCGAGGCGGTGGAAAACGGCGACATCCAGTTCGTGCCCAAGAACTACGAGAACATGTACTTCGCCTGGATGCGCGACCTGCAGGACTGGTGTATCTCCCGCCAGTTGTGGTGGGGCCACCGCATTCCCGCCTGGTACGACCCCGAAGGCAACGTCTACGTCGCCCGCAGCGAAGCCGAAGCTCGCGAGAAACACGCACTCGACCCCGAGCTGGTACTGACGCAGGATGAGGACGTGCTGGATACCTGGTTCAGTTCGGGCCTGTGGACCTTCGGCACCCTGGGCTGGCCGGAAAAGACCCCGGAGCTCGAAACCTTCCACCCCACCAGCGTGCTGGTCACGGGCTTTGACATCATCTTCTTCTGGGTCGCCCGGATGATCATGATGACGCTGAAATTCACCGGCGAGGTGCCGTTCAAGACCGTCTACGTCCACGGCCTGGTGCGCGACCGGGATGGCAACAAGATGTCCAAGTCCAAGGGCAACGTGCTCGACCCCATCGACCTGATCGACGGCATCGAGCTCGACACCCTTGTCGAAAAACGTACCGGCAACATGATGCAACCGCAGAAAGCCAAGGTGATCGCCAAGGCGACTCGCGACGAATTCAAGGACGGCATTGAGCCCCACGGCACCGACGCACTGCGCTTCACGTTCCTTTCCCAGGCCACCACCGGGCGCGATATCAAGTTCGACATGAACCGCCTGGACGGTTACCGCAACTTCTGCAACAAGCTGTGGAACGCCTCGCGCTACGTGCTGATGAATGCCGAAGGCGAAGACTGCGGCATCTCTTCTCAAGGACAGGGCGGTGAAGTGGAGCTGTCGCTTGCCGACCGCTGGATCATCTCCCAGCTGCAGAAAACCGAGGCCCAGGTAACCAAGGCGATGGACGAATACCGCTTCGACCATGCCTCCCAGGCGCTTTACGAGTTCGTCTGGAACGAGTACTGCGACTGGTACCTGGAGCTTTCCAAGCCGGTGCTGTGGGATGACGTACAGGGAAGTACTAATGCTGCGGGAGACAGGACGTCGGGAGCAGCGGCGCTAGAAAATCGCAAACGTGGCACTCGCCGCACGCTGGTGCGCGTACTCGAAGCGATTCTGCGCCTGGCCCACCCGATGATGCCGTTCATTTCCGAGGAGATCTGGCAACGCATCGCACCGCTGGCGGGCACCCACTCGGGCGACGACGATTCAATCATGGCGCAGCCGTGGCCCCAGGCGGACGAAAGCAAAATCGACGAGCAGGCAACCCGCGATATCGAGTGGCTCAAAGGCGTGATCATCGCCGTGCGCAACATTCGCGCCGAGATGAACATCGCCCCCGGCAAGCCGTTGGACGTACTGCTGACCAAAGGCAAGCCCGAGGATGCCGAGCGCCTGGAGAGCAACCGCCACTTCCTGGCCAAGCTCGCCAAACTGGAAAGCGTGACATGGCTCGCCAATCCGGATGACGCCCCGCTCTCGGCCACACAGCTGGTCGGTGACATGGAAGTGCTGGTGCCGATGGCCGACCTGATCGACAAGGATGCCGAACTCAAGCGCCTGGCCAAGGAGATCGACAAGCAGGACAAACTCATCAGCGGCATCGAGAAGAAGCTCGGCAACGAGGGCTTCATCGCCAAGGCGCCGGAAGCCGTGGTCGAAAAGGAACGCGGCAAACTGGCCGAGTTCCAGGCCGCGAAAAAGCTGCTGGAAGAGCAGCGGGCGAAGATCGGAGCGTTGTAGATTTCAGCGAACAGTAAAGTCAAAACGGCACCTCAGGGTGCCGTTTTGGTATCCGGTTGTGCAGCTTCGATACCCACGGCTGGCCAGGAACCGGGCGGAACCTGCCGCATCTTTCCGCCCATGCTTGACCACTTTCCATTGTGAACCCTGTAAGGTTAACGCTGTTGTATCAACATGGATGATGCTATGCCGACACTTGGCGAGGAACGATTGGAGGCGCTGGCGAACGAGCTCGAGCGGGCCGGAATTGTGTTCCGGGAGCTTTCGCCGATGGCGGATACCGGGCTGGCCCACGATCATGTATGGATTCATCGCGGCAATGGCGATTGGGTAGCACGACTGCCCAAGCAGAGCCAGATGAACCTGGCGCCTGCGGATAACCTGGCCTACGAAGCCGCATGCTACGAACGTGCCAGCCAGGGCGGGCACGTTCCGCGCCTGCACGACGTGTTGAATACAAGTGACGTCCTGCCCCGTGGCGGCTTGCTGGTGGATGCCGTCGATGGCCGGCTGGCCAGCCTTCCGCAAGACCTGCCGCGAATTGCCGAGACGCTCGCCAGCCTGCACCGGCTGCCGCTGCCGGATGACCCCGCTCCACTGCTGGCCCCGGCGGACCCTTGGCGGGCAATGTGCGAGGAGGTCGAGCGTCAGGCGCAGTGGCTCGAACGAGCGGACTTGAGCTGCGAGGCGACTTCACGCATCCGCGATGAGCTGACCGCGTTGCCGGTGGAACTCCCCGATACCATGCGCTGCTTGATCAGCTTCGATACCCACCCCGGCAATTTTCTGATCGATGCGCGGGGGCGCGCGGTGCTGGTGGACCTGGAAAAGTGCCGCTACGGCCTGCCGGGCATCGACCTGGCCTATACCTCGCTCTACACCTCGACCACCTGGGATCTCAACAGCCAGGCGGTACTGTCACTCGATGAAGTGGTCGCGTTTTATCGCCGCTGGCAGGCGTCGATGGGCGAATCGCCCAGCACCGAAACGCTGGTGGCCTGCCGCCGCGCGACCTGGCTTTGGTCGCTGACCTGGTGCGCCAAGTGGCGTGCCCAGCATTTGCAGGCCAAGGACATGTATCAGCGTGGCGAGGATTGGTCGGCGGAACTCACCGACCCGGCGGTGATTGAACATGTGCGCGACCGAGTCGAGCATTATGTCTCCCTGCCTATCATCGATCGTGTGCAAGACGAACTGCAGCATCTGGGTGCTTCACTCTAATGCCCGACTTTTGCCAAAGGCCGGGCGGCTCCTGACAAGAGGTGTGCGATGTCGAATAAATACCATTCCCGCCATTTAACGTTGGTGGTGCCCTTGCTGGCACTGGCGCTACCCGCCATGGCCGCCCCCGATCCCAGCGACTGGCAGGGCATCGTGGCAGACGCGGAAGGCCAGACCGTTTACTGGAATGCCTGGGGCGGCGATACGCGTACCAACCGCTATATCGACTGGGTCGCGCAACAAGTGCAGGCGCAGTACGGCGTCGATGTAGAGCACGTCAAGCTGGACGACACCGGCAGTGCAGTGGCGAGGGTGCTGGCGGAAAAGCAGGCGGGTAACGACGGCGAAGGCAGCATCGACCTGATCTGGATCAACGGTGAAAATTTCGCCGCGATGCGTGAAAGCGACCTGCTATTCGGCCCCTTCGCCGAGGCATTGCCCAATTTTGCCCTCACCAACGCCACGCAAAACCCCGAGGTCGTCACCGACTTCACCCTCCCGACCGAAGGCTACGAGTCGCCATGGGGCAAGGCGCAGATCACCTTCTATTACGACAGCGCCCAGACCGAGTCGCCACCGCAGGACATGCAGGCGCTGCTCGCCTGGGCCGAAGCCAACCCCGGCCGGTTCAGCTACCCGCGTATCCCGGACTTCACCGGCAGCACCTTCTTGAAGCAAGCGCTGATCGAACTGACCGAGCAGGACGAAGCGCTTTATCAGCCGGTGGCGAAGAGCGATTTTGCCGCCGTCACGGCACTGTTATGGGCCTACCTGGACGAGTTGCACCCGCACCTGTGGCGCAGCGGACGTAGCTTTCCCGATTCAGGTCCCCATCTGCGCACGCTGATGAGCGATGGCGAGCTGAGCCTGGCGTTTTCCTTCTACCCCAGCGAGGCGGCCGTGGCGGTAAAGGAGTATGAGCTTCCCGATAGCGTACGCAGCTATGTGCTGGAGGGTGGCACGCTGGGTAACGTCCATTTTGTGGCGATTCCCTACAACTCGCCGCATAAGGCCGGCGCCATGGTCCTCGCCAATTTTCTGCTCTCGCCGGAAGCGCAGGCGCAGAAACAGTCGCTTGCGATGTGGGGCGACCGCAGCGTACTGGATATCGAACGACTGGACGCCGCTGCCCAGGCACTGTTCGAGTCGGGAGAGCGCCACCCGGCGGAGCTGCCTGCCGATGCACTATCAAACACCCTGCCCGAGCCACACCCCAGCTGGATGACCGCCCTGCAGGAGGCGTGGCTCGAGCGTTACGGCGTCTACTGACATGCTGCGGCTGGCCCCCGCGCTGGTCATTGCACTGCTCGTACTGCCGGTGGGGGCGGGCCTGCTGATGGTGGTGCTGCCGGCGCTCGGCTATCTTCCCGTCCTTGGCGGCCACGGGGTCAGCTCAGCTCCCTGGCAAATGCTGCTCGCCCAGCCGGGGCTTGCCCGCTCGGTGGTGATCAGCTTTGTCAGCGGGCTGGTGAGTACCGCCATTGCGCTGGTCATCGTGGTGCTGTTTCTGGCCGCCAGCCGTGGCAGCTGGCTGGACCGCGGTGTTCGACGGCTGGTGTCACCGCTGCTCGCCATCCCCCATGCTGCTGTCGCGTTCGGATTTGCCTTTCTGATCGCCCCCTCGGGCCTGTTGGTACGGCTGGTATCGCCAGCACTGACGGGGTGGGAGCGTCCGCCGGATGCACTGATCGTCAACGACCCCTGGGGGCTCTCCCTGATGGCGGGGCTGGTGCTGAAGGAGGTGCCGTTTCTGCTGTTGATGTGCCTGGCGGCACTGCCGCAACTGGCGCCTGAGAAGCGTTTGATGCTGGGGCGTTCGCTGGGCTATTCACCTACGGTTGCCTGGTTGAAGACCGTATTGCCCACGCTCTATCCGCTGATCCGACTGCCGGTTTATGCGGTTCTCGCCTACGCCACCTCGGTGGTGGACATGGCGCTGATTCTGGGCCCGAAGTTGCCCCCTACGCTCAGTGTGTCGATTCTTGGCTGGTTCAACGACCCCGATATCAACCACCGTTTCATGGCCTCGGCAGCGGCAGTGCTGCAGCTTGGCGTCACCCTGGCGGCACTGCTCTGCTGGTGGCTGCTGGAACGACTTTCCTACAGGCTGACGCGACGCTGGCTGACCAATGGTAGCCGTAACCGAGGGGAAATCACGCTGCGGATGGTTGGCCGCTCGGCGCTGCTCTTGTCAAGCATGACGGCACTGGCGTCCCTGGTGGGCCTGGGGCTGTTCTCGCTGGCCGGTTTCTGGCGATTTCCCGATCTGCTCCCGCAACTGCTGACACTGGATCACTGGCAACGCAGCGCTCCCATGATGGCCATGCCGCTATTCAATACTGCACTGATCGGTCTTGTTGCCACCACGCTGGCCACGGCGCTGGTACTCGCGGTACTGGAAAACGAGTACCGTCAGCACATCCAGCCCAAGCGCGCGCTTTGGCTACTCTATCTACCCTTGCTGGTGCCACAGATCGCCTTTCTGTTCGGCTTGACCGTAGCGGCGGAAAGCCTGGGTATTCGCCCTCGGCTAGGCTTGGTCATTGCCGGTCACTTGCTGTTTGTACTGCCCTATGTCTATCTCTCGCTGGCGGAAGCGTATCGCCGCCTTGACCCACGCTGGCTGCAGGTAGCGCACTCGCTGGGTGTGTCGCCCGGCACCGCTTTCTGGCGGGTTCGCCTGCCGCTGATAGTCGCCCCGCTGTTGACGGCGTTCGCCGTCGGCCTGGCGGTGAGTATCGGCCTGTACCTGCCCACCCAGTTACTGGGTGCCGGCCGCGTGACGACCGTGACCACCGAGGCGGTGGCTCTCGCGGCGGGCAGCAATCGCCGCTTGATCGGCGTGTGGGCATTGGTACAAGCGGGCCTGCCGTTGATCGGCTTCATGCTTGCCCTGGCGTTGCCTCGCTGGCTAGGGTCGCCACGTCGCAAGCTTTCAACCTGAAGGGGTGTATGTGAACGGGTCGAACGGTGAGACACTAACGCTGTCACAAGTCAGCATTCATTTGGCCGGCCGCGAACTACTGCGGGTGAACGCGACCATCGCCCCCGGCGAGGTGCTGACGGTGATGGGTCCTTCCGGATCGGGAAAATCCTCGTTGCTGGCGTATGTTGCCGGGTTTCTGGATAGTGAATTTAGCGCCAGCGGCGACGTGTGGCTGGGGGGATGCAACCTGCTGGACCGTCCCGCCGAGCAGCGCGGCATCGGGTTGCTGTTCCAGGACCCGCTGCTGTTTCCCCACCTGAGTGTGGGCGGTAACTTGCGCTTCGGACTGCCTCGCCGGGTGAAGGATAAACGCCAGCAGGTTACCCAAGCCCTTGGACAGGTCGGGCTGGCGGGCTTCGCGGAGCGTGACCCGGCTACGCTCTCCGGCGGCCAGCAAGCTCGCGTGGCGTTGATGCGCCTGTTGCTTTCCGGCCCCCGGGCGGTGCTGCTGGATGAGCCGTTTTCAAAGCTGGATACCGTGCTGCGCCAGGAGATGCGGTCGCTGGTGTTCGGCCGGCTGCGCGAGGCCGGCCTGCCTGCGTTACTGGTCACTCACGACCACGCGGATGCCGACGCCGCGGGAGGGCCTGTCATTGAGCTCGGTTGAATCATCTCCTCGACTCAGCATCGTGATGCCGATGCTTGACGAAGCCGCCGCGATCGAGGCGACACTGACCGCGCTGCAGCCGCTGCGCGCCCAAGGGGCCGAGGTGATCGTGGTGGACGGCGGCAGCGCTGACCAGAGCGTGGCCCTGGCCACCCCACTGGCGGACGTTGCGATGACCGGTGAACCGGGCCGGGCGCGGCAGATGAATCTGGGCGCGCGGCAGGCCCGTGCGTCGGCGCTGCTGTTCCTGCACGCCGACACCCACCTACCCCCGGACGCCATGGAACGGATACTTCACGCGCTAGATACCCACACCTGGGGACGCTTTGATATTCGGCTTGCCGGACACAGCCGCTGGCTCCCCGTGGTGAGCTGGATGATGAATCGGCGTTCGCGGCTCACCGGCATCGCCACCGGTGACCAAGGACTCTTCGTGCGCGCCGACACCTTCCAGGCAGTCGGCGGCTTTCCCCAACAGCCGTTGATGGAGGACATCGAACTCACGAAACGGCTCAGACGGACCTTACGGCCCGCCTGCTTGAAGGCGCAAGTGGTAAGCTCGGGAAGGCGCTGGGATCGACAGGGTGCCTGGAAAACGATCCGCCTGATGTGGCGGCTGCGCTATCGCTACTGGCGCGGTGTCAGCGCCACCCAACTGGCCAAGGAGTATCGTCATGCGCGCTGACCGTGAGTCGCCGCCCCACCTCCACCTGCTGGCCAAGGCACCGCTGGCGGGGCAGGCCAAGACGCGCCTGATTCCCCTGCTGGGAGCCGAAGGCGCCGCCAAGGCGCATGCGGAACTGGTGCACCACTGCGTGGCGAATGCCTGCGGGGCGCTACCCCCGGCTCAGGTCACCCTATGGACTGCGCTTGACCATGACCACCCGCTGTTCATCGAGCTTCGCGATCGCGTTGGCTTGACGTTGCAGGCCCAGCCAGACGGCGACCTGGGAGCCCGCATTCGCCACGCCCTGATCAGTACGCCCGGCCCCGCCATGGTGATGGGCAGCGACTGTCCCGGCATCACCTGTGAATTGATTTCCAGCTGCATAAAGCAACTTGCCACTCATGACGTGGTCATCTTGCCCGCCGAAGACGGCGGTTACGGTCTGATTGGCATGCGACACGACTACCCTGCCCTGTTCGAGGCCATCCCCTGGGGAACTCATCGCGTACTGGCGACGACCCGGTACCGGATCGAGGCAGCCGGGCTGAACGCCGCCTATCCGGCGACGATCTGGGATATGGACCGCCCCGAAGACTGGCAACGCTGGAAAGCACTTCCCACGTCACGGTAAGGGTTTTCCTATAACAATCAGTTCTCACCCATTGGCACTGGAGGTAGCCGTGACCCGACAACGCTTACTGATCGCGGCATTACTGCTGGCTGCCATTGGCATCTTTTTTCTCAGTGGGGCTCATCAATGGTTCACGCTTGAGACACTCAAGGCCTACCAAAGCGACTTCCAAGCGGCATTCGACCAATCGCCCTGGCGGGTCGCGGGCATCTTCCTTGCGCTGTATGTCGCCATCACGGCCCTGTCGTTACCGGGTGCCACACTGCTGACGCTGCTGGGCGGGGCGCTTTTCGGGTTGGGTTGGGGGCTGTTGATCATCTCGTTCGCCAGCACCCTGGGCGCGACCCTGGCGTTTATGCTGTCGCGGTTTCTCTTTCGTCAGCCTGTCGAAACGCGTTTTCCGCGCCAGCTCGAGGCAGTGAATCGCGGCGTGGAGCGCGACGGGGCCCTTTATCTTTTCACCTTGCGCCTGGTGCCGGTGTTTCCGTTCTTCATGATCAACCTGGTCATGGGACTGACGCGGATCAGGACCGTCACGTTCTACTGGGTGAGCCAGGTGGCCATGCTTCCCGGCACGGCGGTTTACGTGAACGCAGGGGGCCAACTGGGCGATCTGGAAAGCCTTGGCGGAATCATTTCACCACCGCTGATCGCCTCGTTCCTGCTGCTGGCCATCTTTCCCTGGCTTGCCCGGCGTATCGTTCTGCTGGTACAGCGGCGCAAGGTCTACCGAGGATTTAGCCGCCCGTCACGCTTCGATTACGACATCCTGGTCATCGGCGGCGGCTCGGCGGGGCTGGTCACCAGCTATATCGCCAATGCCGTCAACGCCAAGGTTGCGTTGGTGGAAGAACACAAGATGGGCGGCGACTGCCTGAACACCGGCTGCGTACCCTCCAAGGCGCTGATTCGCGCCGCCCGTGCCGCCCACGAGGTTCGCACCGCGTCACGCTTCGGTGTGAGCGCCGGCGAACCGCAAATCGACTTTGCCAAGGTAATGGACCACGTTCGCCAGGCGATTGGCGATATCGAACCCCACGACAGCGTGGAGCGCTATCGCGGCTTGGGCATCGACGTTTATCGAGACCATGCAAGGCTCACGTCACCGTGGGAGGTTCAGGTCGGCGATAGGACGCTCAACGCACGGCATATCGTGCTTGCCACCGGAGCCAGGCCACGAGTGCCGCCACTGCCGGGAATCGAGGACGCTCCGCTGCTGACCTCTGAAACTCTGTGGTCACTGACGAAATTGCCAAGGCGCCTGGTGGTACTGGGCGGCGGTGCCATTGGCTGCGAGCTGAGCCAGAGCTTTGCCCGCCTGGGCAGCCGGGTCACGCTGGTCGAAGGAACACCCCAACTGCTGGGCCGAGAGGATCGGGAAGTGGGTGAGCTGGTCGAACATGCCCTGAGCAATGAAGGGGTCACGGTGATGACCGACGCCAGGGCGAGGGAGATCACCAACGACGCGACAGGCTACCAGCTGGTGGTGAACCATCACGGCGAGCGGCAGGCACTTGCGTTTGACTACCTGCTCGTCAGCGCGGGCCGCCAGGCCAACGTGGAAGGCTTGGGGCTGGAAGCCCTGGGCATCACCACGACACAGGCCGGAACTCTGGAGCTTAACGAGCGCCTGCAAACCCGCCTGCCCAATATCTGGGCCTGTGGAGATCTGGCCGGGCCGTACCAGCTGACTCACGCCGCGGCCCATCAGGCGTGGCACGTGGCGGTCAACGCCCTGTTTGGCGAGCTGAAGCGCTTTGCCGTGGATTACCGCATCATGCCGGCGGTCACCTACGTGCAGCCGGAAGTCGCTCGCGTCGGGCTGAACGAAAAACAAGCCAGGGAGAAAGGCATCGCATTCGAGGTGACCCGCTATGCCATGAGTGAAAGCGACCGTGCCATCGCCGAAGGCGCCACCCAGGGCTTCATCAAAGTGCTTACCGTGCCCGGCAAGGACAGGATTCTCGGTGCAACCATCGTGGCGGAAAACGCCGGCGAGTGGCTGGGTGAATTCACCATCGCCATGAAGCACGGTCTGGGGCTGAACAAGTTACTGGGCACCATTCACCCCTACCCCACGCTCGGCGAAGCAGCCAAGGCCACCGCGGGAGTCTGGAAAAACGCCCACAAGCCGGAGCGGGTACTCAAGTTATTGAAGCGCTACTTCACCTGGCGGCGCGGTAAGGAAAAATGACACGATTGCTACTCATCGGCGCGGGCCATGCCCACGCTTTCGTATTGGAAGCCTTTGCTCGGCGGCCCGACTCGGACATCTCGGTCACTGTCGTCAGTGAGAGTCGCTTGGCCGCGTATTCCGGTAGCGTGCCGGCGTGGCTGGCGGGCGAGTGCACCCTACGGGAGACGCAAGTCGACGTGGCTGCGCTATGTCACCGGGCGGGCGCTCACTTGATCCCTTCACCCGCCGTGGCACTTGATACGGCCACGCGCCAGGTCACGTTAGCGAATGGCGATGTCATCCCGTTCGATGTTGCTTCGCTGAACATTGGCTCTACCCTGGCGTTGCCGGTTCAGCATGACGGTCCGCTACCCTACTGTCTCGCCATGCGGCCACTCGGCTCACTTCATGAACGCTGGCAGGCACTACGAGACAGCGTGGCACAGCTGCCCTCGGGGGGTTGCCAGCAGGTAGTAAGCGTCGGCGGTGGTGCGGCGGGCTGTGAGACGCTGATGAGCGTGTTGGCGCAGCTGCGCCACCAGCGCCCGGATATCGATTGGCGCGGACATCTTCTCAGTGCCACTCGAGACCCGCTGCCCGATGCCGGGCGATTGCCCCGCTGGTTGACGCGGCGCGCGCTGGCCCGGGCGGACATCCGCGTTCACTCGCCAGTACGCGGAGAAGCACTGGCTGCGGGAGGTGTATCGACCCATGATGACAGGTTCATCGAGGCGGATATCGTGCTGTGGGCGACGGGAGCCGTTGGCCATGGCTGGCTCTCGGATACCCGGCTGCCATTGGACGCCAAGGGGTTCATTCGGGTGGAGAGTACATTGGAGGTCATCGGTCAGCCGCATGTTTTTGCCGCAGGCGACTGCGCCGCCTTCAACCCGCCGTTGCCCAATGCGGGCGTTTATGCGGTACGCATGGGGCCGCACTTGGCTGACAACCTGCGCCGCGCCTGTCACGGCGAGCCACTGCAATCCTGGCAGCCACCCAAGCGCGTACTGGCCTTGATCGGCACTGGCGATGGCCACGCGATTGCCAGCCGTGGCGCCTTCGGCTTATCGGGAAAGTGGGTATGGGAGTGGAAAAGGCGGATTGATGCGCGCTTTATCACCCGCTTCAATCCGCCCTTCTCGAACTGACTCCTTGGGCTAGTTTGATGGGCTAGTTTGACTCGCGCCAGCCGCCGAGAACCCGGCTATCCGGGCCGAAGAAGACCAGCCGGTCATGGTCGATCAAATAACGGTAGGCGGTCTCCAGCATTGCAGTGACTCGCTGGGCGTCCTCCATGTTCGGGCATGCCATGCGCGTGGTAGCCAACTCGCTGAACTCGATGCGCTGGTTGTCGCCCAGATTGACGTGCCCGGTAAAGCGGTTGCAGCCGTCGTGACCGCTGACGCTGCCATCGCGGGAAATCTGGAAAAACGGTGTCTCCGGCATCGATAGGCGCTCATCGGTACCCATCAACAGCAGATTCCAGCGCTGCTCCACGACCGGGCCCGAGAGCCCAGCGCCACTCACCCCGTCCTGGGGTGCCGAGCTGGGCCCAGGTGCGCTGCTGCACGCGCTTAACAAGGCGACTGAGGCAAGCCATGGCAGTAAATGCCGACCTTTCATGTTCATGGTGCGTTCCCTTTCACTATTACCAGCTACCGCTGTTTTCCATGGACGCCCAGGGCTCCTGCGGCGCCAAGGCATCGCCTTTTTGCAGCAACTCGACCGAAATGCCGTCGGGGGATTTCACAAACGCCATGTGACCGTCTCGAGGCGGCCGGTTGATAGTGACGCCGTTATCCTGCAGGTGCTGGCAAAGCGCGTAAATATCGTCCACTCGATAGGCCAGGTGGCCGAAATTACGCCCACCGCTGTACTCCTCAGGGTCCCAGTTGTAGGTCAGTTCAAGCTCGGGAGCGGTCAAGCGCTGCGAGCGTGACTCATCCTCGGGCGCGGCCAGAAACACGAGCGTGAAACGACCCTTGTCGTTTTCCTTGCGGCGGACTTCCTTGAGACCCAGCAGGTCGCAGTAGAAATGCAGCGAAGCGTCGAGATCGCTGACACGCACCATGGTATGCAGGTACTGCATGGGCTGACTCCTTGAGTAGACATGGAAGCAAAGCCTCACTTGGGCTTTGCCTGGCACACATTCTGGAATACGGGCGGCGCGCTAGCCAACGATCAAGCGAAATTCTGCTCGATGAACTCCCAGTTCACCAGTGGCCACAGGTTCTCCAGGTATTTCGCACGGCAGTGACGATAATCGTCATCCTCGCCGTTTTCCCAGAGGCCGATGGTCAGCAAGGGAGACTGTCCATGAGCCAGCAACGTGTCGCCATCGCGGGTTGTGATGATCGCCACGCCGCCTTCCGCCGTCTTGATCAGCCAGGCCCATCCCGCCTCGAAATGTTCCGTCGCCTTGGCGATGAAGGCTTGGCGAAAGCGGTCAAAGGAGCCGAACTCGGCATCGATGGCCCGGGCCAGCGCCCCCTGAGGCTCTCCCCCGCCGAACGGCGTGAGGCAGTGCCAGTGAAAGGTGTGGTTCCACGCCTGGGCGGCCTGTTCGAAAACCTCTCCCGAACAGGAGTGGATCAGGTTTTCCAAGGATTGGCCGGCACTGTCCGTGCCCTGCACCAGGGCATTGAGCCGGTTGATATTGGCCTGATGCCGCTTGCCGTAGTGATACCCCAGGGTCTCGGACGAAAGGTGCGGCTCCAGCGCGTTCTTCTCGTAAGGTAGAGCAGGTAGTTCAAACGCCATCGGATACTCCATGCGGATAACGGTCACGCGCCGGGCGCGATGCCCTGGCCGCAGCCGCTGTACTGGGTACCGTCAACCGTCAGCGTCACCCGGGCCGGATACGGCTTGCCACTCATGCCATCGAAACAGGCGCCCGCTTCCAGCCGCAGGGTGAACGACTGATCGGGGCGCGTACTCTCCAGCACCACTCGGCCACTGTCGTTATCCAGCGCCACGATACGGTAATCACGGGTGAACTCGCGTTCGCCATAGTCCAGGCTGACGCTAAGCTCGGGGCGGTCATGGGCCAGGTCTACGGTCCAGCCCGGCTCGTTTCCCTGGCCATGGAACATCACGCCGGGGTAATCGTTGCGCGTCAGGGCCGAGCGTGTCTGGGTCTGCTGGCACTGCAATTGACCGCGCGGCGTCTCCACCTGGGCTTGCTCGCCCCGGTTCCAGAAACTGATCTCGCCTTGCTGGTAACGTGCTCCGCTGGCGACGACCGCCGGCGGTAGATGCCAGGCGCCATGCAGCGACCATAACCGCAGCTCCTCGTTATCGGCCACCGCACTGACCAAGTGCTGCTCGGCCGGTTGGCAGTACCAGCCGGTGAAGCGTTCCGCCCCGCCGGTGAACAGCGCCGAAGGCAGCAATGGGGCGGAGTTCGTGGCTGGCGTGGCCGGTGTAGAAGAGGTGTTCGTCATCGGCGCGGCACAGCCCGCAAGCATCAGGAAGGTTGCCACGGCGAACGAAGCCGATGAATACGAAGGATAAGACATGCTGGATTCCCTGCGAGTCGTCGTTATGGGAAGCGCCTTCAAGAGAATGAAGATTATTGCGTTTTCAGCTGCGCTTGAACGCCTGCAGGTCGTGGGGATCGAAGCCCTCCACCTTCTCCGGCAGCTGTTTCTCTTCCCGCTTGAGGCGTACTTCCATCTTCTCCGCCAGGCGCTCGGCATCATCGTCGGTGGTGCGGCCGTTAAGTTCCGCCAACTGAGCCATACCCTGATGATAGAAAGACAGGATGTTCAGTGCGTTGACGTTATCCTCGGCCACGGCCCGGCGCAACACCGGCAGATAACTGCTGATGCGGGCAAGGTGCTGCTTGAGCCCCGATACATAGCGCAGCTCTTTCATCCACGGGCGCTCACGCAACACGGCGAACGTCAGGCTGGTGAACAACAGTCCCAGGAAAACCCCCAGGCCATTGAGCCACAGGCTACTGCCGAAGGAGGCTGTCAGGAGCTGGGCGAACAGCATACCGAATACGATCAGCTGGGCCGCCATTGCCACGCTTATCAAGCGAGCCTTGCGACGGTAGGTTTCCGGGTCGTGCTGCTCCAGGTAAAAAATCATTGTCGCTCTCTTGTGGCCACACCTAGGGGTTGCCATGATACGGCCCGCAGCGGCGCAAAAAAAGCACCGGGATCAGCTCTTTATCCGCTCAGCGTTTATTGTCCCGGCGACTTTTCCAAGCGCTCGGCGGCGGTCAGCAACAGATGCTCGGTAGCGTCCCAGCCCAGGCAGGCATCGGTCACCGAAACCCCGTAGCGCAGCGCCCCGGGGTTCAACGGCTGCTTGCCCTCGAACAGGTGGCTCTCCAGCATCAGCCCCGCCAGGTTGCGCTCGCCCGCCTGACGCTGCGCCAGCACATCCAGCATGACCTCACTCTGGCGACGGTGATCCTTGCGCGCATTGGCGTGGCTGCAATCCACCATCAAGCGAGTATTCAAGCCCGCCTTGCGCAACTGGGCGCAGGCGGAGCGCACATGCTCTTTACTATAATTAGGCTCACCGTGGCCTCCCCGCAACACCAGATGGGTGTGGGGATTGCCCGGGGTTTGCTGCACCACTGGCCGGCCCGAGGCATCCATGGCAAAGCGCTGGTGGGAATGGGCGGCGGCGGCCATGGCATCCAAGGCCACCTGGATGTCACCGCTGGTGGCATTCTTGAACCCCACCGCCGCCTGCAGGTCGCTGGCCAGCTCGCGATGCAACTGGGATTCGGTGGTGCGCGCGCCGATTGCCACCCAGCTCAGCAGGTCCTCGAGATAGGGCGCCAGCATGGGCTGGAGGATTTCCGTGGCTACCGGCAGGCCGCGCTCGGCCACGGCGTGCATCAACTCGCGGGAGCGCAGCAGCCCATTGGCCATATCACCGCTTTCGTCCAGATCCGGATCGTAGGCCAGCCCCTTCCAGCCCACGGTGGTACGCGGCTTTTCCACGTAGACTCGCATCACCGGCAGGAGCTGTTCGGATACTCTCTCGCTGAGCCTTGCCAGGCGATCCGCATAGTCGAGTGCGGCTTTCGAATCATGAATGGAACACGGCCCCACCACGACCAGCAGACGCTCGTCACGACCAGCGAGGATATTGTTGACGGCGCGGCGTTGAAGGCCGATACGCTCTTTCAGCCCCGCCGACAAGGGGATTTCCTGGCGTAGCTCGGCGGGTGTGGGCAAAGGGATGCTATGAGCCATGACGGTACTGTGGGCCATAACGGCGCTATGGGCCAGGACGGGACGGGGGGAACAGGCCTCGGCGGCCAGGGTATGCTTGACTGATACGTTCACGCTCAACTCTCCGTTATCGAACAACATCGTGTAAGGGCTGCGCCACCACGGTCCCGACGGTCGGAGGTGGCACCCAGAGCCGGCCGCGCCTGGCTAAATCGCCAGCCATGGCGATAATCGTCATAGTCACGATAAGCCACGTCAGCGAAAGCGCGAGATACGGTCATGGTGTCACTCCTTGTTGAACTACAGTCTTGTTGAACTACAGTCTTGTTGAACTACAGTCTTGTTGAACTACAGCCTTGTTGAACGTGCCCGAATGAATGGGCTGCTTGATACCGGACATCTTCGAGGTCGTCGATGCAAACCGATGGCCGCATACGCGAACGCCCCGGGCGGGTTACCGACCGAGGCGTTATGAAGCAAGCGGCAGGCAACCCGTGAGGTGTGCCTGGTGGGCGCGACGCTAGTCGTCGGCCACGGGCACACCGCAGCTAAACCAATACCAATAACCGCCTACCGTCAGGCCTTTCATGTCTTCCACACTCACGCCGCGGCCGTTAGCCGAGACACAAGATGCGGGAGAAGACGTGAAGATGGCTGACATAAGGGTGTCCAGTAAGCTTAGCGTGGATGCCGATGAATGGATTTATCCTGCCGACTTCTTCGGGCGATGGCAAGCCCTTTAGCCGGTGAATACCTGTATCCAGCCGATGGTGGCAGGTAGAGCACTCATGCTGACCAGAACGACAACTCCCATGAAAACGGAGAGAAAACCCGATTCGTCTTTGTAAACTTCGCCATGTTGGGCCATAAAAGCCTCCTTTTGTCGTGGCGGTCACTTCAAGGTGACCTGCTCAGGGGAGTTCCATGTTACCCAACAAACGATCTGCAATCACTCCCGATTCGCTGACGCTGCCTTGCTTGGCCTTCACGTATTATCTGGTTTTCACCAACAAGGGCTCGCGGGGGGCATAGGAGAATACATCGGAAAATACCTGCTCCTCCTTCACGCCCTTGTTCGCCAGGACGTCGATGCAGGCATAGACCATGCCCGGGGAGCCGGAAAGGTAGACGTCGTGTCCGCTGACGTCATCGAGCTCCCTGTCGAGCACCGTATCGATGCGCCCCAGGGAGTGCTCGACCCGCTCCGAGTCGGGTAGCGCCTCTTCCGGGGCCATCTCGGTGACGGCATGAAAGTGGACGCGCGGCCATTTTCGGGTCCACTCATAGGCCAGCGCCTCGTGATAGAAGTCGCGCCGCTCCCGTGCAGCCCACCAGAGCGACACCTCACGTTGCGGGTCCGCTGCCAGGGCGGCCTCAAGGATGGCCTTCATCTGGGCGAAACCGGTACCCGCCGCGATCAACAGCAAGGGGCGTCGGCTGGTCACATCCAGCACGCATTCGCCACCGGGCAGGCGCACGATCAGCTGATTGGCCACCTTGAGCATCTCACGCAGCCGCGCGGAGTTCTCCCGCTCCGGCCAGTGCTGGATATGCAACTCCAGCTTGCCGTCACCGCGATAGGCATCGGCGATGGAAAACGGCACCCAAAGGTCGTCGTCCAGCTTCAGCTCCAGGTACTGGCCTGGGGCGTGCCGCATGGCTTCGTCACGCCCTTGCAGCGTCACGCCGTAGACGTCGGGGTTGAGATCTTCAACGGCGATGACTTGGCAAGTCAGAATCCTTGCGCTCATGAAAGCCTCTTGTCGGGGTGCATTATGGTGTCGGGTGCCAGCTGTTTCAGCCAGAGCACATGAAGCGATATCACTGGTGCCGCCCTGGGCGGAACTCAACCGCCATGGCGCTCCGCCGGCAGGGGAATGTCGATACCCAGCTCCGCCCAACGTTCGTTCACTCGCGTCTTGACCGCGTCATCCATGACGATGGGGGTACCCCACTCTCGGTCGGTCTCGCCGGGCCATTTGTTGGTGGCATCGAGTCCCATTTTCGAGCCCAGGCCGGATACCGGCGAGGCGAAATCGAGATAGTCGATGGGAGTATTTTCCACCATCACGGTATCGCGGGCCGGGTCCATGCGCGTGGTAATCGCCCAGACCACGTCTTCCCAATTGCGTGCGTCGACGTCGTCATCAAGCACGATGACGAACTTGGTATACATGAACTGGCGCAGAAAACTCCATACGCCCATCATCACGCGCTTGGCGTGGCCCGGATACTGCTTTTTCATGGTCACTACCGCCATGCGGTAGGAGCAGCCCTCGGGTGGCAGGTAAAAATCGACGATCTCGGGAAACTGCTTGTTCAGGATGGGCACGAAGACTTCATTGAGCGCCACCCCCAGAATCGCCGGCTCGTCGGGCGGACGCCCGGTATAGGTGGAGTGATAGATGGCGTCGCGCCGCTGCGTCATGCGGGTGACGGTAAACACCGGAAAACGGTCGACTTCGTTGTAATAACCGGTGTGATCGCCGAAGGGACCTTCCGCTGCCATGTCATCGGGGTAGATAAACCCTTCGAGAATGATCTCGCTCGATGCCGGCACCTCGAGGTCGGCGTGGCCGCACTTGACCAGCTCGGTGCGCGATCCTCGCAACAGGCCGGCGAAGGCGTATTCCGACAGCGTATCGGGTACCGGAGTCACCGCGCCCAGAATCGTCGCCGGGTCGGCGCCCAGCGCCACCGCGACCGGAAAGGGTTCGCCGGGGTGGGCCTTCTGAAATTCCTGAAAATCCAGCGCCCCGCCACGATGGGAAAGCCAGCGCATGATCAGGCGGTTCTTGCCGAGCTTCTGCTGACGATAGATACCCAGGTTCTGGCGTTTCTTGTGCGGCCCCCGGGTGATCACCAGTGGCCAGGTCACCAGCGGTGCGGCGTCGCCCGGCCAGCAGTGCTGGATCGGCAGGCGGTCCAGGTCGACCGCATCCCCTTCGTACACCATCTCCTGAACGGGGGCGCTGCGTACCGTCTTCGGCCCCATGCTCATCACCTGCTTGAAGATGGGCAGCTTGTCCCAGGCGTCCTTCAATCCCTTGGGGGGGTCGGGCTCCTTGAGAAACGCCAGCAGCTTGCCGACTTCGCGCAGCGCCTCTACCGAGTCCTGCCCCATCCCCAGAGCGACTCGCCTGGGCGTGCCGAACAGGTTGCCCAGCAAGGGCATATCGTGCCCCTTGACGTTCTCGAACAGCAACGCCGGCCCCTGAGCGCGCAACGTGCGGTCGCAGATCTCGGTGATTTCCAGATAGGGGTCGACTTCAGCGGTGACTCGCTTGAGCTCGCCCGCCGCCTCCAGTGCGGCAATGAAATCGCGCAGATCCTTGTACTTCACGGCAAAGCTCCACTTACTATCCACAACGTCCTGTCGCCAACGCCGTCATCAGCGTCATCAACGGCGCTTCATGGCTTCGAAGAATTCCAGGTTGGTCTTGGTATCCTTGAGGCGGTCGATCAGAAACTCGGTTGCCGCCGTGTCTTCCATCGGATTCAAGAGCTTGCGCAAAATCCACATGCGCTGCATCTCGTCCTCGGACGCCAGCAGGTCTTCACGCCGGGTGCCGCTGCGGCGGATATTGATCGCCGGGAACACGCGCCGCTCCGCCAGCTTGCGGTCGAGATGCGCTTCCATGTTACCGGTGCCCTTGAACTCCTCGAAGATGACTTCGTCCATCTTCGAGCCGGTATCCACCAGCGCGGTGGCGATGATGGTCAGGCTGCCGCCTTCTTCGATGTTGCGCGCCGCGCCGAAGAAGCGCTTGGGCTTCTCGAGAGCGTGGGCGTCGACACCACCGGTCAGCACCTTGCCGGAGCTGGGCACCACGGTGTTGTAGGCGCGCGCCAGGCGGGTGATGGAATCGAGCAGGATCACCACGTCCTTCTTGTGCTCGACCAGGCGCTTGGCCTTTTCGATCACCATTTCCGCGACCTGAACGTGTCGTGCCGGCGGCTCGTCGAAGGTCGAGGCCACCACTTCGCCGCGCACGGTGCGCGACATCTCGGTGACTTCTTCCGGACGCTCGTCGATCAGCAGCACGATCAGATGGCATTCGGGATTATTACGCGTGATCGAGGTGGCGATGTTCTGCAGCATCAACGTCTTGCCCGCCTTGGGCGGCGAGACCAGCAGCCCGCGCTGGCCCTTGCCGATCGGGGCGGTAAGGTCGATGATGCGCGCGGTCAGATCCTCGGTGGAACCGTTGCCGATCTCCATGCGCAACCGATCATCCGGAAACAGCGGCGTCAGGTTCTCGAAGAGAATCTTGTGCTTGGCGTTTTCCGGCCGGTCGAAGTTGATCTGGCTGACCTTGAGCAGGGCAAAATAGCGCTCGCCCTCCTTGGGCGGCCGAATCTTGCCGGCAATGGAGTCGCCCTTGCGCAGGTTGAAGCGACGGATCTGGGATGGCGAGACGTAGATGTCGTCGGGCCCGGCGAGATACGAGCTGTCTGCGCTGCGCAGGAAGCCGAAGCCATCCTGGAGAATTTCCAGCACACCATCGCCATAGATATCCTCACCGCTCTTGGCGTGTTTCTTGAGGATAGCGAAGATGATGTCCTGCTTGCGCGAACGAGCCAGGTTATCGATGCCCATCTCGCGGGCGATTTCCAGCAGCTCGGGAACGGATTTTTGCTTGAGTTCGGTGAGATTCATCGGTGTGTTAGAACATTGCTCATGGAAGCTGGCGCCAGGCGCCGAAATAGACAGGAGGCGAGGAAAACCGCCGTGTGATGCGTTCAGAAGCCGTAAGGGCACGCGCTAGTATAAAGGGACGTCGGCTGAAGCGGATGATCCAGCTCAGCTCGAGGATGCTGACACGTGTTGTCTGACCCGTCCGGGAACGATGTGACTGGATCAGAAGGCTATCTGACGACTTGAATGTAACGCCGCCAACTGCGACTAGAGGTTCTTAAACTAACAAGCCAGATGTTATCAAGGCCGGCTCCGAGAACCGCCTGATGAATCCACGATTAGCGCGAGTCAATCATGATGCGGGTTGAGCCGCGAATTCGGGACGCATCGAGAACAAAACCGTAACCAGAGCATACCAGGAACAAGGGCTTATTGTTCGGGCGCCATGGTTGATCGAATGCTGCGGATCAGGCCAGTGGCACGATGGTAGTCAAGGGCCGGGCTAAACGCAAGCATACCCCATCACGGGGAATTGACAATAGCGGGGCCCGCCCCCAACCTTGGCTAAGCCAATACGAAGGATAGCTCATGCCCACGGACACCTCGCCCCCCGCCTTCCCTCCTCTGGAATCCGATCCCGCCCAATCATCGCCCCGCCGACTGGCGGCAATAGACCTGGGCTCCAATAGCTTCCACCTGCTGGTGGCCAACTATCGAGACGAGCGCCTGCAAGTAGTCGCCCGGCTGGGGGAGAAGGTACAGCTTGCCGCTGGCCTGGACGAACACGGCATCCTCGGCGAGGAGGCGATCCAGCGGGCCCTGGATTGCCTGGGTCGCTTTGCCCCCTTTCTGCAGGATATCGAGCCGCAATATTTGCGGATCGTGGGCACCAACGCCCTGCGCGATGCCGAAAACAGCCAGGCCTTCATCGAGCGGGCCGAAGCGCAGCTCGGCCATTCCATCGAGATCATCGCTGGACGCGAAGAGGCGCGGCTGATCTATCTGGGCGCGGCGCATGCCCTGGCCGAGAATGGCCGCCGCCTGATCGTGGATATCGGTGGCGGCTCCACCGAGTTCATCATCGGCGAAGCGTTCGAGCCCAAGGCGCTGGAGAGCTTGCGCATGGGCTGCGTGACCTACAGCAGTCGCTTCTTCGCCGGGGGGGAGTTGTCCGAGAAGCGCATGCGTCGCGCCGAACTGGCCGCCCTGTCGGAACTGGCCAACATCCAGCGTCCCTACCAGCGGCTGGGCTGGGATGACCCGGTGGGTTCCAGCGGCACCATCAAGGCGGTTGCCAGCGTACTAGCCGCCTACGGCGATACCCATCAGGAGGGCACGATCACCCGCGACGGGCTGCGCAAGCTGCGCGAGCGCCTGCTCAAGTTCAAGCAACTGGACAAGGTAGCGCTGGATGGTCTGAAACCCGACCGGGCCAAGGTCTTTCCCGCTGGCGTCGCCATCCTCACCGCCATCTTCGAAGCGTTCGAGCTGAAGCAGATGCGCTTTGCCGACGGTGCCCTGCGCGAAGGTGTGCTGTACGACATGGCCGGACGCAACAGTGCCGAGGATTCGCGCCTGAAGAGCCTGGAGAATCTCAAGCGCTGTTACGACATCGATGCGCGTCAGGCGGATAACGTCGTTGCCACCGGGCAGGCGCTGTTCGAGCTAGTTCAGCAAGCATGGCAACTGAGCGAGACTCAAGGGCACTACCTGACGTGGGCGTGCCAGTTGCACGAGATCGGGCTGGCCATCTCCCATAGCCAGTTCCATCGCCATGGCGCCTATCTGCTGGAACACTCGGATCTGGGCGGTTTTTCCCGGCCCGAACAGCAGCTGCTGGCGTTTCTGGTACGTGCCCATCGACGCAAGTTCCCGCTCAAGGAATTGCAGTCGCTACCCAAGCCGTTGCAGTGCGCCTACGCCCGCCTGGCTCGTCTGCTGCGCCTGGCGGTGATTCTCAACCACTCGCGCCCGGAGCAGCCGCCTGCGCTGCCTGCCGTTGCCCTGGAAGGCGACGCCATGCAGCTCACCCTGCCCGCCTCGGATGAGCCCACCCTGCTGCTGACCGACCTGGAGCAGGAGCAAGCTTATCTCGAAGCCGTCGGTTTCACCCTGAGCATCAAAGTGTCTAGAAGCAATACGGCTTGAAATCCCAGCCCTTGGCCTGAAACAGTACTTCATCCGGCGGACGTAGCGCCGCCACGCAATCACCGCTTGCCGATACCACCAAAACCCGCTTCCGCTCCCACGGGGGCAGCCCGGACTCCTGCAGCAAGCGCTTTAGATCGCGCCGGCCCCGCTCCGCCAGCGTCAATATTTCCCCTCCCTTGCGCCACGTGACGGTCAAGTCAGCCGTTGACGACACCCCTAGACGCAACCACCCCAGCGGAGTTTCCAGCGCATCTCGCCCGTTCCAGCGGGCTTGCCAGCGGGACTCTGCGGGGCTCAAGGGAGACTGTGGCACCATCAGATAGAGCCCGCCGCGCCAACGCCGCGCCTCCGTTCCGGGCCATGCCACGCGAACCTGAGTATCATCCCCGGCATCGAGCTGTTCCAACAGGGTTTCAAGGCGCTCGCGTGGCGGTGTGGGCAGCAGGAGAATACGGCAAGCATGACGCAGCAACAGCCGCTGGCGCCCCGGAGACAAGACCTTGAGCGCGGCCACGTCCAGGCGCCCCGGATCATTGCCCGCCGCGGCCAGGTCCTCTTCCGAGAGCTCCTGCAGCAGGGCATCGGCCTCACCCGCCTGACGCGCCGCCTGGGCCAGCGACTGCGCCGCGTGCGGCCAGCGTTCGGCCAGCAGCGGCATGACGCGTCGACGCAGGAAATTCCGGGCCGGGCCAGTATCCTCATTGCTGGGGTCTTCCACCCAGGCAAGACCCCGCCTCTTGGCCTGCACCTCCAGCTCGCCGCGTGACATCGCAAGCCAAGGTCGTACTATATCGATACCCTTCCACCGTCGCCGCTCGGGCATGCCTGCCAGACCGCGTATACCGCTGCCCCGCAGCGCCGCCAGCATGAAGGTTTCCGCCTGATCGGTGCAGTGCTGGGCCAGCATCAACGTATCGCCAGTATTCACGAGACGTGAAAAAGCCGCATAGCGCGCCTGACGGGCGGCCCCTTCCAGCCCCTGGCCATCCAAGTCCACCTGAACCCGTTCGACATGCAGCGGGACGTCCAGCTCAGCGCATAGCCGCTGACAGTGCGCGACGAAATCCGCCGCCGCCGCTTGCAGGCCATGATCGATATGCAGCGCGTGCAAGACCAGTGACCTGGCTCGGCACACCTCGGCCGCCACATTCAGCAGCAGCGACGAGTCCAGCCCGCCGGAGAGCGCCACCCAAACAACACGCCCCGGCGAAGTATCGGCCAGGGCGTTATCGACGAGGGCGTAAAGCGTATCAGGCGGCTGGCGCGCCATAGCTCATCAAACGCTGGTAACGCCGTTCCAGCAAGGTGTCGGTATCCATGCCCTGCAGACGCTCGAGACTGCTCAATAGCGCCTCCTTGACCCGATCGGCGGTGCTCAGCGGGTGCTGGTGCGCACCACCCAGCGGCTCCTTGATCAGGCTGTCGACGAAGCCGAGTTCCTTGAGGCGTTCGGCGGTAATGCCCATCGCCTGGGCGGCTTCCGGCGCCTTGTCGGCGCTCTTCCACAGGATCGATGCGCAGCCCTCGGGCGAGATGACCGAATAGGTCGAATACTGCAGCATGTGCAGCTCGTCACAGACGCCGATCGCCAGGGCGCCGCCTGAGCCGCCCTCGCCCACTACCGTGGAAACGATCGGTGTCTTCAGGCGGGACATCACCGCCAGGTTGTAGGCGATGGCTTCCGACTGGCCGCGCTCCTCGGCATCGATGCCCGGATAGGCCCCTGGGGTATCGATGAAGGTCAGCACCGGCATGTCGAAACGCTCGGCCATTTCCATCAGGCGACACGCCTTGCGGTACCCCTCGGGCCGTGGCATGCCGAAGTTGCGCCGCACCTTCTCCTTGACGTCGCGCCCCTTCTGGTGCCCGATTACCATGACCGGGCGATCGTCGAGTCGGGCCACACCGCCGACGATGGCGGCATCGTCGGCGAAATGACGGTCGCCGTGAAGCTCGTCGAAATCGGTGAAGACATGCTCGAGGTAATCGAGCGTGTAGGGCCGCTGGGGGTGACGCGACAGCTGCGAGACCTGCCAAGCGCTGAGATCCTTGAAGATCGACTCGGTCAGCTTGCGACTCTTCTCTTCCAGACGTGCCACTTCATCGCTCAAGTTGACCTGGCTGTCGGAGCTTACCAGGCGCAGCTCTTCAATCTTCGCCTGCAACTCGGCAATGGGCTGTTCAAAATCGAGATAGTTGGGGTTCATCGGCTAAGCCTTGTCGGAACGAACAATCAATATCGGCATTATCGCACCCTGGCCCTGCCACGCAAGGCGGGGGTTCGTCTGGTTCAACGGTAGCGCAACTGTACACCGGCCTGACCCTGGACATCCTGCAACGCCAGAAGCAGGTCATCGCTGGGCGCCACCTTCCATTCGGCGGCCAGCTCGAGCCAGCCGCAGGCCTCGGCGTTGCGGTACTGCAGGCGAACGGGGAGCCCCTGTTCATCGCGATAGGGCGTCAGGCTATCGCGCAGGCTTTCCACCAGTCGCCCATTGACCCGAGCGCCATCGAGGGCCAGCTCCACCGCCTGGGCATAACGCCGACGCGCTTCCAGCATTGGCGTGACATCCTTGCTGCGCATACGCAGACCGCCGGAGTAGTCATCGCTGGAAACCTCCCCCTCGACGATCAGCACCTGGTCGGCATCGATCTGACTGCGCAGCTGTTCGAACAGTTCGCCGAACAGCGACACCTCGATACGCCCGGTACGGTCATCCAGGGTCAGAAACGCCATGGTGTCGCCGCGCTTGGACTTCATCGTCCGTACTCCAACCACCAGCCCGGCTATCCGCTGCGACTCGCGAGTGGGCCTCAGGTCACTGATGCGGGTGGAGACAAAGCGCTTGAGCTCGTTCTCGTACTCGTCGATGGGGTGGCCGGTCAGATAAAGGCCGAGAGTGACTTTCTCGCCGGCTAAGCGCTCGCGATCCGTCCACTCCCGGGTGTGCCGATAATCGGCATAGCCATCGGCCTGGCTTTCATCGACGAAGGCCTCGCCGAACATGTCGAGCATGCCGAGGTTCTGGTTGGCCTGGTTCTGGGCCGCGGCCTTCAGCGCGTCCTCCAGCGCCGCGCAGAGTACCGCCCGGTTCGGCCCGAGGGTATCCAGGGCGCCGGCACGAATCAGCGCTTCCAGGGTGCGCTTGTTCATGCGCTTGGGATCGACCCGGCGGCAGAAATCGAAAATATCGACAAACGGGCCGTCCTTTTCGCGGGCGTCGACGATGGCGCCGATAGGCCCCTCGCCGACGCCGCGAATGGCACCCAGGCCGTAGACCACCCGCCCCTCGTCATCGACGGTGAACTTGTAGCCGCCGACATTGACATCCGGCGGCGTCACGGTGAGCTTGAGGTGACGACACTCCTCGATCAGCGGAACCACCTTGTCGAGGTTGTCCATCTCGGTGGAGATCACCGCCGCCATGAACGGGCCCGGATAGTGCGCCTTGAGCCAGGCGGTCTGGTACGAGACCAGGCCGTAGGCCGCCGAGTGCGACTTGTTGAAGCCGTAGCCGGCAAATTTCTCTACCAGATCGAAGATGTTGCCGGCAAGATCCTTGTCGATCCCATTGGCCGCACAACCTTCCATGAAACCATCGCGCTGCTTGGCCATCTCCTCGGGCTTCTTCTTGCCCATCGCCCGGCGCAGCATGTCGGCCTGGCCCAGGCTGTAGCCCGCCAGCACCTGGGCAATCTGCATGACCTGTTCCTGATACAGGATGATGCCGTAGGTCGGCTCCAGCACGGGTTTCAACAGCTCATGCTGATAATCGGGGTGTGGATAAGAAATTTCGGCACGGCCGTGCTTGCGGTTGATGAAGTCGTCGACCATGCCCGACTGCAGCGGCCCGGGGCGGAACAACGCCACCAGAGCGATCATGTCCTCCAGCGAGTCGGGCAGCAGGCGCTTGATCAACTCCTTCATGCCGCGGGATTCGAGCTGGAATACCGCCGTGGTCTCGGCCCGCTTGAGCATGTCGAAGGTGGGCGCGTCGTCCAGCGGGATGGTATCGATATTCAGCGGCCCCTGACCGTTGACTTCGCGTACCTTGTCGACCATCTCCAGAGCCCAGTCGATGATGGTCAGGGTCCGCAGGCCGAGAAAGTCGAACTTCACCAGCCCCGCTTCCTCGATATCGTTCTTGTCGAACTGCACTACCAGGCCGTTGCCCTCGTCATCGCACAGCAGGGGCGAGAAGTCGGTAAGCTTGGTCGGCGCGATCACCACCCCGCCAGCGTGCTTGCCGGTGCCGCGGGTAACGCCTTCCAGCTTGAGCGCCATTTCCCATATTTCGGCGGCCTCTTCGTCGGCCTCGAGATACTCCTTTAGCGCCGGCTCCGCCTCGATGGCCTTGGCCAGGGTCATACCCACTTCGAACGGAATCAGCTTGGAAAGCTTGTCGCCCAGCGAATAGGGCTTGCCCTGGGCGCGGGCCACGTCGCGCACCACCGCCTTGGCCGCCATGGTGCCGAAGGTGACGATCTGCGAGACGGCATCGCGTCCGTAGCGGTCGGCCACGTACTCGATCACCTTGTCGCGCTTCTCCATGCAGAAGTCGACGTCGAAGTCGGGCATCGATACCCGCTCGGGGTTGAGGAAGCGCTCGAACAGCAGGTCGTATTCCAGCGGGTCGAGATCGGTGATCTTCTGCGCGTAGGCCACCAGCGAGCCGGCACCGGAACCGCGCCCCGGCCCCACCGGCACATCGTTGTCCTTGGCCCACTGGATGAAGTCCATGACGATCAGGAAGTAGCCGGGGAAGCCCATCTGCAGGATGATATCGAGCTCGAAGTCCAGCCGCTGGCGATAGCGCACGTCGATCTCGGCGTACTCGCTACCATCGCGGGGATAGCGGTCGGCGGGATAGAGAAAATCCAGGCGCTCGGTCAGGCCATCATGGGACACCTTGCGAAAGAACTCGTCCTGGGTCATGCCCTCGGGAATCTCGAATTCCGGCAGGAATATCTCGCCCAGGCGCACGTCGACGTTGCAGCGCTCGGCGATCATCACGCTGTTTTCCAGCGCCTCGGGGATGTCGGCGAACAGCTCCGCCATCTCCGCCGGACTCTTGAGGTACTGCTCCTCGGTGTAGCGACGCTCGCGGCGCGGGTCATCCAGCGCCCGGCCTTCGCCGATCGCCACCCGGGTCTCGTGGGCCCAGAAGTCCTCGCGCTCGAGAAAGCGCACGTCGTTGGTCGCCACCACCGGTACGCCTGTCGCCAGGGCCAGCTTGACGCTCTCGTGCACACAGGCTTCCTCAAGCGGGCGACCGGTACGCGTCAGCTCCAGGTAATAGCGATCGGGGAATGCGGCCTGCCACTCGTCCAGCAGCGCCTGGGCTTCGCGGTAGTGCTCGGACAGCAGGTGCCGGCCGATGTCGCCGTCGCGGCCACCGGAAAGGGCGATCAGACCCTCGCTCTGATCCAGCACCCACTGACGGTCGAGTATCGCCCGCCCCTGGCTCTGCCCTTGCATCCAGCCGCGCGAGATCAGCTCGGTCAGGTTGCGATAGCCAGTGTCGTTCATCGCCAGCAGGGTCAGGCGGTACGGGTGAGTTTCGTCATGCGGATTGTGCAGCCACACGTCCGAGCCGATGATCGGTTTGAGTCCGGCTCCCTGGGCGCCCTTGTAGAACTTCACCAGGGCGAAGAGATTGGTTTCGTCCGTAACCGCCACGGCCGGCATGTTCTGCTCGGCGGTCGTATTGAGCAGGGGTTTCAGCCTGAGCAAGCCATCGACCAGGGAGTACTCGGTATGCAAACGCAGATGAACAAAGGGAACCGTCATGGGGCAACTCGGTAAATAGCAAAATGAAATGGCTGGGGCCCGGGTGGCAAATTCCCACCCTGCGGATTCACGACGGCGCGATCAGCTCCAACTGACACTGTACCGGGGCGAAGCTACGCCGATGCTCGGGTATCGGCCCCAGCCGCTCCAGGGCAGCCAGGTGCTCGCGGGTGGGATAGCCCTTGTGCCGGGCGAAACCGTAGCCGGGATAGCGCACTTCGAGCACCGCCATCTGGGCATCCCGCGCGACCTTCGCCAGTATCGACGCCGCGGCGATGGCCGCATGCCGGGCATCGCCCTTGACCACGGCCTGACCCGGCAGCGCATGACCGGGCAGCCGGTTGCCGTCGACCAGCAGATATTCGGCGGCCGGGCACAGGGCGTCTATGGCACGACGCATGGCTAGGTGAGTCGCATGATAGATGTTCAAGGTATCCACCTCCTCGGCCGACGCCTCGGCAATGGCGAAGGCCAAGGCGCGGGTGCGGATCTCATGATCCAGCTGTTCGCGGCGCTTCGCCGACAGCTTCTTGGAGTCGGTCAAGCCCTCGATGGGGTCGTCGGGGTTGAGGATCACCGCCGCCGCGACCACGGTCCCCACCAGCGGACCACGGCCGACCTCGTCCACGCCCGCCAGCCAGCGACCGGGGTACTCGATCACCAGGGGAGGCCAAGCAGTGGTCAGTTCATCGCTCATGGCTCGTCCCCGGCAAGGGTTCTCCGGCGGCCAGCGCTTCGATGGCATCGGCGGCCCGGGCGCTGGCACCCCGCTGCAGCAACTCATGCAGGTCGGCAAAGCGTGCTTCTAGCGCCTGGCGTGCGTCGCTATCATCCAGCATAGCTCCCAAGCGGTCAGCGATGGCGGTTGGCTCCGCCGCCTGCTGGATCAATTCCGGGACCAGCGTCTCGCGGGCGATCAGGTTGGGCAGCGAAATCCACTGGCTTTTGACCAGGCGCTGGGCCAGCCAGTGAGTCGCCGCCGCCAGCTTGTAGGCCACCACCATGGGGCGGTGGCACAGCATCGCCTCCAGCGCTGCGGTTCCCGAGGCCAGCAGCACCACGTCGCTTGCCACCATCGCCTCGCGGGAGTGGCCGTCGAGCAGCGCTACCGCATCGTTGAGCGCCGGCTTGTCTTGCAACAACCGCTCGATCTCCCGACGACGCAGATCAGTGGCTGCGGGAATGACGATCTGCAGGCCGGGTCGCGCATTGCACAACTGTTCGGCGGCCTGCAGGAAAGTCTCGCCCAGAAAGCGGATTTCATTGGAACGCGAGCCGGGCAGAACCGCCACGACGGGGTCATCCAGCCCCAGGCCGAGCGCTTGCCGCGCCTGGTCGCGGTCCGTTTCCAGCGGCATTTCATCTGCCAGGGGATGGCCGACGAAGGCCACCGGCACCCGATGCTCGCGATAGAACTCGGCCTCGAACGGCAACAGGGTCAACATGGCGTCGACACTGCGGGCGATACCCTTGACCCGCCCCTGGCGCCACGCCCACACCGAGGGGCTGACATAGTGGGCGGTGGGAATACCACGCTCGCGAAGCTTGCGCTCGAGCCCCAGGTTGAAGTCTGGCGCATCGATGCCGATCATGATGTCCGGCTGCCAAGCGAAGGCATCGCGTTGCAGCTCGCGGCGCACCCGCAGCAGGCCGGGCAGGTGCTTGAGCACTTCGACCAGGCCCATGACTGACAGGGTTTCCAGGGGAAAGCGGCTATCGATCCCTTGCGCCAGCATACGTGGGCCGCCGATTCCGCGAAACTCGATATCAGGATGGCGCGATTTCAGCTCGCGCATCAGACCGGCGCCCAGGATGTCGCCGGAAAGCTCACCGGCCACCAGGTAAACGCGCCGGAGCATTGTCACCTCACGATGCCGCGGCTCGATACCATGATCGAGCGGACGAAAGTGTCGGTTTCGGGCAGGTCGAAATCGGCCTGTATCTGGTTGACCGCCTGCTCCACGGTCAGGCCCTGGCGATACACCAACTTGTAGGATTCGACGAGGGCCTTGATCGCCTCGCGCGAGAAGCCGCGACGCTTCAGCCCGACCAGATTCAGTCCGTGGGCCTGGGCGGGATTGCCGTTGATCATCACGTAGGCCGGGGTGTCCTTGGTAATGATCGAGCCGCCGCCAGCCATGGCATGGGTGCCGAAGTGACAGAACTGATGCACGGCGGACAACCCACCCAGGATGGCGAAGTCGTCTACCTTGACGTGTCCCGCCAGGGTGACCTGATTGGCCAGGATGCAGTCGCTACCGATGACACAGTCGTGACCAACATGGACATACGCCATGAACAGGTTGCGCGAGCCGATGGTGGTCTCGCCGCGATCCTGTACGGTGCCGCGGTGCAGGGTGGCACCTTCGCGCACGATATTGTCGTCGCCCATCACCAGACGGGTGGGTTCGCCGGCGTACTTCTTGTCCTGACACTCCTCCCCCACGGAAGCGAACTGAAAGATCCGGGTACGCTCACCCAGCACGGTCGGGCCGTTGATTACTACATGGGGGCCAATACGCGAGCCTGCGCCGATAGTGACATCGGCACCGATCACGGTGAACGGACCCACTTCGACATCGTCGGCCAAGCGGGCGGCGGGATCGACCAAGGCAGTAGGATGAATCAAGCCACCTTCCTCTCGGCACAGATGATTTCCGCTTCGCAGGCCAACTCGCCGTCGATACTGGCGCGGCAGGCGAACTTCCAGATGCCCCGCTTGCCACGGATGACGTTGGCTTCCAGTGTCAGCTGGTCGCCCGGCATCACGGGACGCTTGAAACGCACGTTATCGCTGCCTACCAGGTAATAGACATAACCATCGGCAGGCAGCTTGTTGACGGTCTTGAATCCCAGAATGCCACAGACCTGAGCCAGCGCCTCGAGCACCAGCACCCCCGGCATGATCGGATGATGAGGGAAATGGCCGTTGAAAAACGGCTCATTAATGCTGACATTCTTGTAAGCGACGATGGTTTCGCCTTCGGTAAGCTGCGTGACTCGATCCACCAGCAAAAAAGGGTAGCGGTGAGGCAAGTATTCGCGAATCTCGTTGATGTCCATGACCATCGTAGCAACCTCTGAAATGGCAAAATGCTCGGCACAAGGCCAAGCACGCTCCGGCAGCCTTGCCGGAAAAACGGGCGGTGAATTATAACGCGCATCCTTGCCGCCTCAACTCGCAATCCCGCCTGAACGGGATCGTCAGTCGCGGCGTTGACTCTTTTCCAGGCGAGACAAGCGCTTGGCGATATCATCGAGTTGCTTGAAACGAACTGCATTCTTGCGCCACTGCTGGTTCGGCATCGCCCCGGTTCCCGAGGAGTAGACGCCCGGCGCATGAATCGAGTTGGTGACCAGGCTCATGCCGGTGACCTGAACGCCGTCGCAGATGGTCAAGTGGCCGGAAAGCCCTACCCCACCGCCAAGCATGCAGTGCTTGCCCACCTTGGTGGAGCCGGCGATGCCGACGCACCCGGCCAGGGCGGTATGATCGCCGATACAGACATTGTGGGCGATCTGTACCTGGCTATCGATCTTGACGTCGTTACCGATCACGGTATCGCCAAGGGCCCCTCGATCGATACTCGAGCAGCTGCCGACCTCGACATCGTCACCCAGCACCACGCCACCCAGCTGGGCGATCTTGTGCCAGGCCACACCGTCATGGGCAAAACCGAACCCATCGCCGCCGATGACACAACCACTGTGCAGGATAGCGCGCTTGCCGATCGCAACCCCGTGGCAAACGGTAACATTGGCATGCAACCGGGTACCCTCGCCTATCATGGAATCGGCGCCGACGACACTTCCCGCGCCTACTACCACGTTATCGCCCAGCATCACGCCATCTTCCACCACGGCCTGGGCGCCGATACAGACGCCGGCCCCCAGTTGAACGCTCTCCGCCACTACGGCGCTGGGATGGATACCGGTCCGGTCGCGCGCCGGCACTGGATCGAACAGCTGCGACAGCCGGGCATAGCCGAGATAGGGATTGTCCAGTTCCAGACGGGGAACGGGGCACGTCTTGCCGTGCTCGGGATGCAGCAGAACCGCCCCCGCCCGGGTGGTGGCCAGGTCCTTGAAGTAGGCCCGATTGGCCAGGAAGGCTACCTGGTCCGGCCCGGCATCCTTGAGCGTGGCCAGCCCGCGAATGGGCAGCTCACCGCTCCCCACCAGGGTGGCATCGAGTTGCCGGGCGATATCGGCCAGCGTAAGTTGTTTGTGAACGTGCGTCATGGGGGCCCGAGAAGCAAAAGGCGCGGTGCAGGCACCGCCCCATACGGTTGAACAGAATCAGTTCAGCGAATCGAAGATCTGGGTGACTTCGTTGGTCAGGTTCGGCAGATCGGTTGCGGAGTGCAGTACGCCCTGCGGCTCCACCAGCACATCGATGCCATGCCGGGTAATCACCTGGTCTACCGCCTGTTCCAACTTTGCCTCCGCCCCTTCCAGGAACTGCTGTTCGGAACGTTGTTGTGCTTGCATTATCTGTTGACGCAGGCTCTCGAAGCGGCGCCCCTTCTCCTGCAGCTCGGCGATCAGCGCCTCGCGCTCAGCTTGCGGCATGACGTCACCACCCTGCTGCAATTGCTGCTGGATTCCCTGAAGCTCGGTGCCCAGGGTTTGCGCTTGTTGCTGCTGGGTGCCTATCTCGCTTTCCAACTGCCCCAGAGACTCTTGCGCGGATTGGGTATTCATCAACGCTGCACGCCAGTCAAGCACCGCCACTTCCGCCGCCTGGGCCGGCAATGCCAATACGCCTAACAGGCATGCAATTCCGGTCAATTTACGCATCGTGCTCACTCCTTGCATCGCAGGTATTTCAGAATGTCTGGCCCAACGAGAACTGGAAGAACTGGGTATCGTCGCCACTTTCATCGTTGAGCGGCTCCGCCACGCTGAAGGTCAACGGTCCGACCGGGGTCAGCCAGGAGAGGCCCACCCCGACACTGTAACGCAGGTCGCCCAGATCGACGCCTGAGCTGCACTCCTGGCGTCCGGCGTCCTCATCCAGCACATCGTAGCAGTCGGTCAGGAACGTGTTGCCCGCATCGAGAAACAGCGAGGTCTGGAACGAGCGGCGATCCTCGATGAACGGCATGGGGAACAGTACTTCGGCACTGCCTTCGACCAGAACGTTCCCCCCCATGGTGCGATCCCGCCCGCCTTCACGTGCGGGAGTGGTGCGCTGACCCAGGGTATTGGAGGTGAAACCGCGTACCGAACCCAGACCGCCGGAGTAGAAGTTCTCGTAGAATGGGAAGGGCTCGTTGGTCCCCAGGGTATCGGCATAACCGAGGTTGCCGCTGAACTTCAGCGACCAATCCTCGCCCAGCGGATAGAGCTGCTGAGCGCGCATGCGCAGCTTGTAGTATTCGGCATCGCTTCCGGGCACACCGGTCTCCAGCGAGACCCGCTGATAACTCCCATCGGTGGGCATGATGCCTCGATTCAGGTTGTTACGCGTCCAGCTGGCGGTCAGTTTGAGGCTTTGCGCGTCATCGCCCTGATCCTCGACGTAGCGGCGGATTTCCGACGCGGTATCGAAGTAGGTCTTCACCGAGATATCCTCGAGGCTGGCGCCGAAATTCAAGCGTGACAACTCGCTGACCGGGTAGCCGAAGTTGATTCCGGCACCGTAGGCATCGGTGGAGTAGGTGGAGATATCGGAGTCGGCGTAATCGGTTTCGCGGTAGAAGACGTTATAGCCTCGTGAGATACCGTCGAGGGTCCAGTAGGGATCGGTAAAGCCGAAATTGACACTGGTGAACGTATCACTACGCTGGGCGCCGATATTGACCCGGTTGCCGGTACCCAGGAAATTGTTCTGGGCCAAGGCGGCACCGTAGATCACCCCGGCACTCTGGGAAAAGCCGACACTCGCCGATACCGAGCCCGAAGGCTGCTCTTCCACGTTGTAGGTCACGTCGAGCTTGTCCGGCTCGCCGGCCACCGGCTGGGTATCCACTTCCACCTGGCTGAAAAAGCCCAGGCGTTCCAGACGCTGACGCGACTGGGTGATCGATTCGGTGGAAGCCGGCGCACCTTCCATCTGGATCATCTCGCGCCGCAGCACTTCGTCCTGGGTAGTGGTATTGCCGACAAACTGGATACGGCGCACATACGCCCGGCGCCCCGCATCCACCGCCACCACCAGGTCGACCGTCTTGCCGTCCGTGGACTGCTCGGGGACACCTTCCACTTCGGCGAAGGCGAAGCCTTCGGCACCCAGGCGCGAACGCAGAGCCTCGGCCGAGGCATTGACATCCTGGCGCGAGAATATCTCGCCGCTTTGCACTTCCAGCAGCTGGCGCGCTTCGTTCTCGCCGATCTGCAGGTCGCCGGCGAAGCGGATATTACCGACACGGTACTGAGCGCCTTCGTCGACATTGATGGTGACGAAGATTTCCGACTTGTCGGGACTGATCGAGACCTGGGTGGAGGTGACCTCGAAGTTCACATAACCACGGTCGAGATAATAGGAGCGCAGCCGTTCGATATCACCCGACAGGGCGGAACGGGAATACTCGTCGCTGGAGAACCAGCCGAAGAAACGCCCCGGGCGGTCATTCAGCTCGAAGACATCGCGCAGGGTATCGTCGTCGAAGGCTTGGTTGCCGACGATATTGATCTGACGAATCTTGGCGATTTCGCCTTCATTGATGGTGATATTGACCTGGACCCGACCCTCGTCCACCTCTTCCACTTCGGCATCGATATTGGCGCTGTAGCGCCCTTGCGCCTGGTAGACACCTTCGAGTTCGCGCTGGATTTCCTCCAGCGTGGAGAGTTCGAGCACCTGGCCTTCCGACAGTCCGGATTCCTTCAAGCCATTGCGCAAGTCCTGCTCGGACAGCTGTTCGTTGCCGCTGATATTGAGACGCGCGATGGTGGGCCTTTCCACCACCTGGATGATGAGTACCTCGCCCTCCCTGGCCAGGGAGACATCCTCGAACAGGCCGGTAGCGAACAGGTTGCGAGCAGCCTCGGCCAGCTCACGCTCATCGACTCGGTCGCTGGCACTGATGGGAAAGGCATTGAAGACCGACGCAGCGGAAACTCGCTGGAGCCCTTCAACACGGATGTCGGAAACATCGAATGATTGTGCCTGTACGCTATTCGCACCGGCCAGCAAGAATGCTGCTACTCCAAGGGTCTTGATTTTCATGCAGTCAATTCGCTCGCTTTGGTCTGCCCACCTGTCCAGAAAGGCACCTTATACATTTGTACGGGCAGCTGACAAGGCATGTGCCGCCCGCGCGCACGCGTGTGGACTACCACAGGCGCATCAGATCGAAATAGAGCGCCATCAACATCAACGTACCGACCATGGCCAGGCCGATCCGCAAGCCAATCGCCTGTACCTGTTCGGAGACCGGCCGCCCACGTACCGCCTCGATGAAGTAATAGAGCAAATGTCCTCCATCCAGCACGGGTATCGGCAACAGGTTCAATACTCCCAGGCTGATGGAGAGATAGGCCAGAAAGCTGACAAAGGCCTCCAGGCCGGTACGCGCCGAATCGCCCGCCACCTGCGCGATGGTGATCGGCCCGGAAAGATTGGAAGGCGAAATCAATCCCACCAGCATCTTGCGAATCGCATCCAGGGTCAACAGTGTCATGTCACCGGTACGCGAAATTGCTTGCCCCACCGCTTCCAGCGGACCGTAGCGGATCTCCCGGCGGTACTCCTCGGGCCAGCTCACCGGCTCCACACCGGCGCCGATATAGCCGATTTCGGTACCGTCCTCGATTACATTGCGTCCCGGGGTCAAGGACACGCTTTCGCGGCGTCCCTCACGGGAAACGTCCACCGTCAGAGTCTCCCCGGCGCTGCCCCGGACCATGTTGACGAAATGCATCCAGTCCCTGACCGCTTCGCCATTGACGCTGAGTATCTCGTCCCCGGGCTGCAATCCGGCCGATGCGGCAGCCTCTCCTTCCACCACCTGCCCCAGAACCGCCGGAAATTCCGGCTGCCATGGAACGATACCCAGCGATGCCAGCGGCTGCGGCGGATTTTGCCGCACCAGGTAGTCCTCTACCGGTATCCGATAGGAGCGTGGCGTCGATTCGGCGCTCTCGCGAGCCTCAAACGCCAGTTCGCCACTGGCGCCGATGGCCGCCACCAGCTTGAGACTGATATCTTCCCAGGAGCGTACCGGCTGCTCTTG
Source organism: Halomonas sp. Bachu 37 (assembly GCF_039691755.1). Taxonomy (NCBI): domain Bacteria; kingdom Pseudomonadati; phylum Pseudomonadota; class Gammaproteobacteria; order Oceanospirillales; family Halomonadaceae; genus Halomonas; species Halomonas kashgarensis. Next base: position 2,182,209 of record NZ_CP137552.1, read on the forward strand.
TACCGCGGTTATCTCATGACCTTGCTGCAAGCCGGCCTGGGCGGCGGGAGAACCCGGCTGGACTTGCCCCACCACAGGCGCCACGGTACTGGTGCCGGCCACGAACAGCACCCAGTAAGCGACGATGGCCAAGAGGAAATTGGCCAGCGGGCCGGCGCTGACGATGGCGATACGCTGCCACACGCTCTTGCGATTGAATGCCTGATCCAGCTGCTCCGCCGGCACGGGCGCCTCGCGCTCATCCAGCATCTTGACATAACCGCCCAGGGGAATTGCCGCCACGGCGAATTCGGTGCCATGCCGATCGAAACGCGACCACAGGGGCTTGCCGAACCCCACGGAGAAGCGCAGTACCTTGACGCCGCAACGCCGTGCCACCCAGAAGTGACCGAATTCATGAAAGGTCACCAGCAGGCCCAGCACTACAATCACGGCAAGGATATTTTGAATCAGGCCCACGTTTCACTCCTCAACACAACATCCTCGACACGGAAAGAATCACGCCACGAGCCGCCGTTGGCTTCCATGGCGTTGACCGAAACTGGCGTACACTGGCGCCGCGCATCATGACCTGGCTTCGAGCACGGCCTGGGCTGCCCGGCGCGCCATACGGTCGGCCTGCAGGATATTCTCCAGCGAGTCGGCCGGCACCACCGCCTGGCTCTCCATCACCTGCGCCACCACTTCGGCAATCGCCGGAAACGGCAAGCCATGTTCCAGAAAGGCTTCGACGGCGACCTCGTTGGCGGCGTTGAGAATCGCCGGTGCCGTCCCCCCGGTACGCATGGCTTCGCGAGCCAGGCGCAGACAGGGGAAAGCGGTTTCATCCGGCGCTTCGAAGTCCAGGCGCGCCACCGCGAACAGATCCAGGTCAGCAACGCCAGCATCGATCCGCTCGGGCCACGCCAGACCATAAGCGATGGGCGTACGCATGTCCGGATTGCCCAACTGGGCCAGCACCGAACCATCGTGGTACGCCGCCATCGAATGAATCACGCTTTGCGGATGCACCACGATCTGGATTTGCTCGGGCGCGGCATCGAACAGCCAGCACGCCTCGATCAACTCCAGGCCCTTGTTCATCAAGGTGGCGCTATCCACGGAAATCTTGCGCCCCATCGCCCAGTTGGGGTGCGCGCAGGCTTGCTCGGGCGTGACGTTTGCCAGTTGCTCGGGCGACCAGCCACGAAACGGCCCGCCGGAAGCGGTCAGTAGAAGCTGGGAGACACCATGGCCCTTCAGTCCACCGCGATGCTCGCGGGGTAGACATTGATAAATGGCGTTGTGTTCGGAATCGATCGGCAGCAGAACGGCGCCCGAACGGGCGACGGCATTCATGAACAGCGCCCCGCTCATCACCAGGGCTTCCTTGTTGGCCAGCAGCACCCGCTTGCCGGCTTCGACCGCCGCCAGGGTCGGCAGAAGCCCGGCGGCACCGACGATGGCCGCCATCACCACGTCGACTTCCTCGGCCTGGGCCACGTCGACCAGGGCTTCCGGCCCGGCCTCGACTCGGGTTCGTGACCCGGCCTGACCGAGCTGGTCGCGCAACCAGGCGGCATCGCTCTGTTCGTGCAGCACCGCCACGCTGGGCTCATGCACAAGGCACTGGCGCAACAGCGTCTCGCGGGAGCGATGGGCGGTCAGCGCGTATATCCGATAGCGCTGCGGATGCCGGGCAATGACGTCCAGGGTGCTGGTGCCGATGGAACCGGTCGCGCCCAGCACGGTAACGGCCTGGTGTTTCTCGGCCGTCATAGTGGCACCACCCACAGGTGGAGCAGGGCGAACAGGGGCACGGCGGCGGTCAGGCTGTCGATACGATCCATTACCCCACCATGGCCCGGCAACAGGTTGCTGGAATCCTTGATGCCGCGATGGCGCTTGAGCATGCTCTCCAGCAGATCCCCCAACACCGAGGCCAGGGTAACCACCAGCGTCACCAGCACCAGCAGGACCCCGGCGCTCACGCCGAGGCCCTGCCAGACGGCGAAGACCAACGCCAGTATCAGCGTCACCGCCATGCCGCCGTACACACCTTCCCACGACTTGCCGGGGCTGACCCGTGGCGCCAGCTTGCGCTTGCCGAAGTTGCGCCCGGCGAAGTAGGCACCGATATCGGCACCCCACACCAGCAGCAGGACGAACAGCAACCAGGCGGCACCACTGGCCTGCAGCACATTGAAACCGACCCAGGTCGGGAGCAACACCCATACTCCCATCGCCAGTCGCCGCGCAGGCGACTGCCACTGCGCGACGACGGCACTATCGGGATAGTGGGTGACCCAGTACAGATTGAGCAGCCAGCCGACGGCGGCAATCCACAGTGGCCAGCTGGCGAATGCCGCGCCACTCAGCCACATTGCCAACATCAGCAAGGTCATGGCGGCAAGGCAACCCAGGCGCGCCATGGAGCCTTGCACCCCGGCCAGGTTCGTCCACTCCCAGCTCGCCAGCAACACGATGACAGCGGTAAACAGGGCGAACAGCCCGCCATCGAGTCCAAACAGTCCCGCCAGCATCAATGGCGCCAGCCATGCGGCGGTAATGATCCGCTGTTTAAGCACCTTGGGCCTCAATCTGTTCGTCGGTCATGCCGAAGCGCCGTTTGCGCCGACAGAAATCCTCCAGTGCCCGGTCGAATGCCTCGGCATTGAAGTCCGGCCACAGCAGGGGAGAAAAATAGAGTTCGGCGTAGGCCAACTGCCACAGGGTGAAATTGGACAGCCGCTGCTCGCCACTGGTACGGATGCACAGATCCACCGGGGGCACGCTGACTCGCGCCAGCTCCGCGTCCAGCCGAGCCTCGTCGATGGCCTCCGGAAGCAGCTCGCCGGCGGCGACCTGCTGGGCCAGACGACGCGCCGCCATGGCGATATCCCACTGGCCGCCGTAGTTGGCGGCAATCACCAGGTGCATGCCGTCATTCAGTGCGGTCAGCTCTTCGGCCCGGGCAATGTGCTTCTGAATGGCGTGGGAGAACCCCTCCCGCTCACCGATGATGGTCAGCCGAATGTTGCGCTCGTGGAGCTTCTTGACCTCTCGCTTGAGCGCCATGAGGAACAGCTCCATCAAGGCATTCACTTCGGCAGCCGGACGCTTCCAGTTCTCACTGGAAAAGGCGAACAGGCTCAACGTGCCGATGCGCCGTTCGGCGGCGCGACCGATGACGCCCCGCAGCGCTTCGACACCGGCACGATGGCCACGGGCGCCGGACAAGCCGCGGGCCCGTGCCCAGCGGTTATTGCCATCCATGATGATGGCGACATGACCCGGCAACACGCCCTGGCCGCGAGCAAGGGAAAGGGCACCGTCGGGCTGCTTGTCGGGAAGCTGCGATGACGTCATGGGCTCTCGCATCAGGTGGATCGTCAGGCTCGGGAAAGGTGGCGGTCAGTGACACTCCGCCGATTCAAGGGCAATCAGACCTGCATCAGGTCGTGTTCCTTGCTTTCCAGCGCCTTGTCGATCTCGGCGATGTGCTTGTCGGTCAGTTTCTGAATGGCATCTTCACCCTGGCGCTGCTCATCCTCGGTAATCTCCTTCTCCTTGAGTAAGGACTTGAAATCGCCGTTGGCGTCACGCCGGACGTTACGCACCGCGACCCGAGCGTTTTCCGCCTCGCTACGTGCCTGCTTGATGTAGCCCTTGCGCGTCTCTTCGGTCAGCATCGGCATCGGCACGCGAATCACGTTGCCGGCGCTGGCGGGGTTCAATCCCAGGTCGGAAGTCATGATGGCCTTCTCTATCTTGGGCACCATGCCTTGTTCCCACGGCACCACGGTCAAGGTGCGTGCATCCTCGACGTTGACCGACGCCACCTGACTGAGGGGCACCTGGCTGCCGTAGTACTCCACCGTCACCGCATCCAGAATGCTCGGATGGGCACGGCCAGTACGAATCTTGTTGAAATTGCTGTGCAGGGCCTCGACGCTCTTCTGCATGCGCCCTTCTGCATCTTTCTTGATCTCGTTGATCACGTTGTTACCCTCTGTCTATCAGCGTGCCTTCCTTGCCCCCTACCACCAGGTTCAGCAGGGCGCCAGGCTTGTTCATGTCAAACACCCGCACTGGCATGTCATGGTCCCGTACTAGGCAGATGGCGGTCAAATCCATCACTCCCAGTTTCTGGTCCAGGGCGTCATCGTAGGAGAGCTGGTCATACTTGACGGCATCCGAGTACTTGACCGGATCCTTATTGTATACACCATCCACCTTGGTGGCCTTGATAACCACGTCCACGTCCACTTCGATACCGCGCAGGCAGGCGGCGGAATCGGTGGTGAAGAAGGGATTGCCGGTACCGGCGGAAAACAGTACCACATCGCCGGAGGTAAGATAGCGGATCGCCGTGCGTCGATCGTAGTGCTCGACCACGCCGCTCATGGGAATGGCCGACATCACGCGTGAGCGAATGTTGGAGCGCTCCAGTGCATCGCGCATGGCCAGGGCGTTCATCACCGTGGCCAGCATGCCCATGTGATCGCCGGTCACTCGATCCATTCCCGCTTCGCTGAGCGCGGCACCGCGGAACAGGTTGCCGCCGCCGATCACGATTCCCACCTGCACACCAATTCCCACCAGCTGGCCGATCTCGAGCGCCATGCGATCCAGTACCGCGGGATCGATGCCGAAGTCGTGCTCACCCATCAGCGCTTCGCCGGAAAGCTTGAGCAGAATACGCTTGTATTTCGATTTGGAGTTTTCCGGCTTGGCCTTGCCGGGGGCAATAGAGGCAGGGGCGGGTTGGGCATCTCGGGTCATGGCATCTCTCCTGAAGCGAGCCTGATTGCGGCGGGTCGGCCGGTGAACATGCAGATGCTCATAGGCCGGATACGCGAAGGCGTGCGCTCGCGCGCACGCCATTCGTCACACTGGAACTTATGACCTCAGCTACGGTTGGCCTGTTCCATGACTTCCTTCGCGAAGTCGACTTCTTCCTTCTCGATACCCTCGCCCACTTCAAAGCGAGTAAAGCCGATCACTTCCCCGCCAGCCGCCTTGACGAACTCGGCGATGCTCTGGTTGGGGTCCTTGACGAACGGCTGTTCGGTCAGGCTGTTCTCGGCCAGGTACTTCTTCAGGCGACCTTGAACCATTTTCTCGGCGATCTGCTCGGGCTTGCCGGCCATGTCGGGCTGCGCCAGGATGATTGCCTTCTCCTGGTCCAGCTGCTCCTGGGGCATTTCTTCCGGATGTGCCACCGCCGGGTTGATCGCGGCCACGTGCATGGCGACGTCCTTGGCGGCTTCGCTGGTGCCACCCTTGAGCACGGTCAGCACGCCGATACGGCCGCCATGGACGTATTCGCCCACCACGTTGCCTTCACCGGCATCCACGACCACGGCACGACGCACGCCGATGTTCTCGCCGATCTTCTGTACCAGCTGCTCGCGAGCGGTTTCCAGCTCACCGTCCATGACCGCGGCCACGTCTTCGCTCTTGGCGGCGAAGAAGGCATCGGCGACCTTGTCGGTAAACGCCTTGAAGTTGTCGTCGCGGGCCACGAAATCGGTTTCGCTGTTGATTTCGACCATCACGCCCACGCTGGCATCATCGGCCACGCGGGTCACCACGGCGCCTTCGGCGGCGGTGCGACCGGCTTTCTTGGCGGCCTTGAGACCTGAATTCTTGCGCAGGTTTTCGATTGCGACGTCGATATCGCCACCGGTTTCGGTGAGTGCTTTCTTGCACTCCATCATGCCGAGCCCGGTACGCTCACGCAGTTCCTTGACCTGAGAGGCACTGATAGCTGCCATGGGAATTCACCTCTGAAAGATTCTGTCTGAATTGAAAAGCGAAACTCGCTGAGCGAGCACCGAGGGGAAATGCGGGGCACTCCTCCTCGACGCCTTGCTTCAAGCGGACATACTCCAAGCGACATGGCTTAAAGCAGACATGGCTTCAAGCGGGCAAAAAGGGGGCCTTTGCCCCCTCTTCGCTTCCCGTCACTACACCAGGCGGAGCACGACGCCAGGCGGAGCACGGGAATCACCCGAGCCTTACTCGGCGGCGCTGTTTTCGGTGCCGGCTTCTTCGGATTCGGAGACTTCCACGAACTCGTCCGGACGACCTTCTTTGGCGCGACCACAAGCGTCGGCGATGGCCTTCACGTAGATCTGAATGGCACGAATGGAGTCATCGTTGCCCGGGATCACGTAGTCCACGCCATCGGGGTTGGAGTTGGTATCCACCACGCCGATGACCGGAATGCCCAGCTTGTTGGCTTCGTTGATGGCGATCCGCTCGTGGTCGACATCGATCACGAACATGGCATCGGGCAAGCCGCCCATGTTCTTGATACCGCCGATGGAGCGCTCGAGCTTTTCCTGCTCACGAGTGGCCATCAGGACTTCTTTCTTGGTCAGCTTCTCGAAGGTACCGTCTTCGCGCATGGTTTCGAGGTCGCGCAGACGCTTGATGGACTGACGGATGGTCTTGTAGTTGGTCAACATGCCGCCGAGCCAGCGATGATTGACGAACGGCTGACCCACACGATTAGCTTCTTCCTTGATGATCTTGCTGGCGCTGCGCTTGGTACCAACGAACATGATCTTGTTGTTGGTCGCGGCCATTTTCTCCACCACGTCGATCGCTTCGTTCAGCGCCGGCAGGGTGTGCTCAAGGTTGATGATGTGGATCTTGTTGCGTGCACCGAAGATGAACTTGCCCATCTTCGGATTCCAGTACTTGGTCTGGTGACCGAAGTGAGCGCCTGCCTTGAGCAGGTCACGCATATTGACGTGTGCCATGGATGACTCCTGAACTATCGGGTTAGGCCTCCACGCACCCCATGGATCCGACCACTCGATCGACTCGACCAGAGCGGCACCCGGGACCATGTGTCGGTGCATGTGTGTTTTCAAGGCGTTACTATCATGGTTGTCACTTCCCACCGCCACGACACGGGGCTACCCTAGGCGAACAGCTTGCACAGGTGGCGATTGCAGGAAAGCGCGCGGCTTTATACCATATATCATTGCCAAGATGAAGCGGCATTCCTTCGCCGCCACCATTCTCACCTACCGAATTCCATATCGAGACTGCATGAACGTTCCTATCAAAACGCCTGCTGAAATTGAAAAGATGCGTGAAGCCGGCCGTCAGGCAGCCAGCGTCATCGAAATGATCACGCCCCATGTACAGGCGGGCATCAGTACCGGTGAGATCGACCGCCTGTGCCACGACTATATCGTCAACGAGTTGGGCTCGACCCCGGCGCCGCTGAACTACCACGGCTTTCCCAAGGCGACCTGCACCTCGATCAACCATGTGGTATGCCACGGTATACCCGACGACGCCAAGCAGTTGAAGAAAGGCGACATCATGAACCTGGATATCACCGTGAAGACCGCCGATGGTTACTACGGCGATTCCAGCGTGATGTTCGTGGTCGATACCAACATCCAGGGCGAGCGTCTTTCGCGCATCACCCAGGAGTGTCTGTACAAGAGCATCGCCCACATCAAGCCGGGGGTACGGCTTTCCGAGCTGGCACGGGTCATCCAGCAGCATGCCGAAGCCAACGGCTATTCGGTGGTTCGCGACTTCTGCGGCCACGGCATCGGCAGCGAATTCCACGAGGAGCCGCAGATTCTCCATTACGACGGTTATGCCCCCGAAGCGGATGTCGAACTCGCCGCCGGCATGTGCTTCACCATCGAACCGATGATCAACGTGGGCGGCTACAAGACCAAGGTGCTGCGCGACGGCTGGACCGCGGTGACCAAGGATCGCAGCCTGTCGGCTCAATGGGAGCATACCCTGCTCGTCACCGACGACGGCGTCGAGGTCCTCACCGCGCGCAGCGATGAAGACTTCAGCTTCCTCGATCGCTGATGCTTCTCCACCATTACCGCTTCGTGGCCGATGAAACGCTGTTCGATTTCGACAGCTTTCGCCAGGAGCTTGCCGGCAGCCGTTCGCCAATCGCCCCCTTCAAGGCCGCACTGCGCGACATCCAGATGCGCCTGGATGAGCGTTTTCGCAACGGCGCCGATATTCGCGCCCTGGTCCATGGGCGCGCCTGGTGCCTGGACCGCCTGCTGGCCATCGCCTGGGAGCAGCATGACTGGCCCGACGACGGTGTGGCGCTGCTGGCGGTAGGCGGCTACGGGCGTGGCGAACTGCACCCCCACTCCGATGTCGACTTGCTGCTGCTGCTGCGCCACGACGATGACACACCCTATCGCGAACCGCTTACGGCTTTCATCACCTTCCTCTGGGATATCGGCCTGGAGATAGGCCATAGCGTGCGTTCGCTTGCCGACTGCGAGCGGGAAGCCGAGGCCGACGTCACGGTCATCACCAACCTGCTGGAGTCGCGCCTGATAGCCGGCACTCAGGACTTGCGCGAGGCGATGCGCGAGCGCATCGACAGCAGCCGCATCTGGCCCTCGGACCGCTTTTTCGAAGCCAAGTGGCAAGAGCAGATTGCGCGCCACTACCGCTACAACAACTCAGAATACCATCTGGAACCCAACCTCAAGAGTTCCCCCGGCGGACTACGTGATATCCAGATGATCGGCTGGGTGGCCAAGCGTCATTTCGGCACCGAGCGTTACGAGGATATCGTCGCCAGCGGTTTCATGAACGATGCCGAGCTGCGCATCCTCAGCCAGGGCCAGGCTTTCCTGTGGCAGGTGCGCTACGCCCTGCACATGCTTACCGACCGCGCCGAGGATCGTTTGCTGTTCGATCATCAGCGCACCATTGCCGAAATGTTCGGTTTTCGCGACACTCCCGAGCGTCTGGCGGTCGAGCAGTTCATGAAGCGCTACTACCGCCATGTGACCGCCCTGGCCGGGCTCAATGACATGCTGCTGCAGCACTTCGACGAAGTCATCCTGCGGCGCTCGGAGTCCCTTGCCACCGTCAAGCTCAACGAGCGCTTCGAGACCAAGGGCGGCTATATCCAGGTACGTTCGCGCAACCTGTTTCGCGAACGTCCAGCGGCCATGCTGGAGCTGTTTCTGCTCATGTCCCGGCACCCGGAAATCGAGGGGGTGCGCGCCGACACCATCCGCCTGATTCGCGATCATCGCCACCACATCGACGATCATTACCGCGACGACCCGCGCCATCAGCGCCTGTTCATGGCCTTGCTGCGTTCCACCGGCAACGTGCCCCGCCAGTTGCGCCGCATGAACCGTTACGGCGTGCTGGGCAAGTACCTGCCGGAATTCGGCCGGGCGGTCGGCCTGATGCAGCACGACCTGTTTCACATCTATACCGTGGATGCGCATACGCTGCGACTGCTCAAATGCATCCACCGGTTTCGCCACCCTCTGGCCAAGGAGGAGTTCCCGGTCGCGGCCCAGCTCATCCACCAGCTGCCCAAACTGGAGATTCTGTGGATCGCCGGGCTTTTCCACGATATCGGCAAGGGGCGTGGTGGCGACCATTCGTTGATCGGCGCCCGCGATGTGGAGCACTTCTGCCACCGCCACCACGTCCCGGCCCACGACACTCGCCTGGTAAGCTGGCTTGTGGAGCATCACCTGGCGATGTCGATGACCGCCCAGAAGCGCGATATCACCGACCCCGATGTGATTCGTGATTTCGCCCGCACCGTGCGCGACGAGAGCCGACTGGATTATCTCTATGTCCTGACCGTCGCCGACATCAATGCCACCAACCCCACCTTGTGGAACGGCTGGCGAGCCTCGCTGCTGCGCCAGCTGTACACCGAAACCAAACGCGCCCTGCGCCGTGGCCTCAACAACCCGCCCGAACGCGACGACTGGGTTCGCGAGACGCGTGCCGAGGCACGCTCGCTGCTGTTGACCATTGGCATCGACAGCCAGCAGATAGACAAGCTGTGGGATTCACTCGGCGAGGACTACTTTCTGCAGTACGCGCCCAGCGAGATCGTCTGGCAGACCCAGGGCATTCTCGCCCACCGGGAATCGCCGCTGCCGCTGGTGTTGATCAGCGCTCCCACCAGCGACATGGCCGAAGGCGGCACCAAGGTCTTCATCCATACGCGCTCGGTGGATGACCTGTTCGCCGCGACGGCCGCGGCCATGGAGCAACTGGGCCTGTCGATTCACGATGCACGCATCGCCACGTCCAACAACGACTGGACACTCAACACCTTCATCGTGCTGGATGACCAGGGCCAGGCCATCCGTGACCCGGCACGAATCGAGGAGATGCATCGTCACCTGGTCGAGGAGCTCGACGACCCCGATGACTACCCCCAGATCGTCACCCGGCACACCCCGCGTCAGCTCAAGCACTTCAAGGTGCCTACCGAAGTGCTCATCGAGCAGGACCCGGCCAACGAACGCACGCTACTGGAACTCACCGCGCCCGACCGCCCCGGGCTGCTGGCCCGGGTGGGGCAGATCTTCATGGAACAGGATATCGCCCTGTCCGCCGCCAAGATCGCCACGCTGGGAGAACGGGTCGAGGACGTGTTCTTCATTACCACCAAGGCCGGCGAACCCTTGACCGACCCCGAGCGCCAGCAGCAGCTGCGGGAAAGGCTGATAGAAGTCCTGGGAGTCTAGGCCACCTCCCGGTTCGGTTTGAGGCCGAGCCGGGGCTTGCCTATAATCGGCGGCCTGGCTGGGCACGACGACTCGACACCGCCCCATACGCATAACGACGCCGGCTCACGGCGCTGGACACCCATGAATCCTGATCTCGACGCCCTGCACCCGTATCCCTTTGAAAAGCTGGCCGCCCTTTACGCCGGGCTGACACCGCCGACGGGCATGACAAAGATTCCATTGACCATCGGCGAACCGCAGCACGCGCCTTACCCGGCGGCACTTGACGCGCTGGTGGCTCACAAGGAGCAGATGGCCCGCTACCCGGCCACCGCCGGCCTGCCCATGCTGCGCCAAACCATTGCCGAGTGGGCGACACGGCGCTTCCACTTGCAGGAGCTGGACGCCGAACGCCAGGTACTGCCGGTCAACGGCACACGAGAGGCGATCTTCGCCTTTGTTCAGGCGGCGCTGGATCGCACCCGACCGGCCAAGGTTGCGGTTCCCAACCCCTTCTACCAGATCTACGAAGGCGCCACGCTGCTTGCCGGTGGCGAGCCGCTGTATCTTGCCTGCACGGCGGAAACCGGCTTTCGTCCGGATTTCGCCGCCGTGTCCGCCGCCACCTGGCAGGATGTGCAAGTGGTCTTCATCTGTTCGCCGGGCAACCCCACCGGCGCCGTGACGCCCGTGGCCGAGTTCAAGCGCCTGATTCAGCTTGCCGACGAGCATGATTTCATCATCGCTTCGGACGAGTGCTATGCGGAGCTCTATGTGGACGAAGCGGCGCCGCCTCCGGGACTGCTGCAGGCGTGCGCCGAGCTCGGCCGCCACGATTACCGCCGCTGTCTGGTCTTTCACTCGCTCTCCAAGCGCTCCAACCTGCCGGGGCTGCGCTCGGGTTTCGTCGCCGGCGACGCCGCGCTGATCGCGCCGTTCAAGCGCTATCGCACCTATCACGGCTGCGCCATGTCCCTGCCGGTGCAGCACGCTTCCATCGCCGCCTGGCAGGATGAACAACATGTTCGGGCCAACCGCGACGCCTACCGGGAGAAATTCAGCTCGGTGACCGCGGAACTCGCCCCGGTGCTGGACTTCCCCGCTCCCGAGGCCAGTTTTTACCTGTGGCCCGCCGTTCCCGGGGGAGATGACGAGGCGTTTGCCCGGCAGCTGTATCAAGAGGCCCATGTCAGCGTACTGCCGGGCTCCTACATGGGCCGGCAGGTCAACGGCCACAATCCCGGCGCCGGACGCATACGCCTGGCCCTGGTGGCGGAAGTCGATGCCACGGTGGCGGCCGCACGCCGCATTCGCCAACTCATCGAAAGGAGTTAACGATGCTGACTCTCTATACCATCAAGACCTGCGATACCTGCCGCAAGGCCAAGAAGGCGCTGGAAAGCAAGGGCCTGCCCTTCCAGACTCATGACTTGCGCGAAGACGGGCTTTCCGCCAGCTTGCTGGAGCACTTTCTCGAACATGTGCCGGTACTGGCACTGGTCAACAAGCGCAGCAAGACCTGGCGCGACCTGCCTGCACAGGCCAAGGAGAACCTGGACGCCAATTCCGCGCGCGAATTGATGCTGGCCAATCCCACCCTGCTCAAACGCCCCCTGCTGGATACTGGCGAGGAGATACGGATCGGCTTTCGCGAAGGCGACTACGACAACCTGCACGGCTGAGCGGCTGTCCCGCGACTCGGCTCTCAGCGACACCATACGTAACGACATCTTTCACAAACACAGGACACTGAATCATGCTGAGCTTTGCGCTTGGAATCGGCACCCAGAACACCCAGGGCGACTGGCTGGAAATCTACTACCCCCAACCCCTGCTCGAGCCCGAAGAGAGTCTGGTCAGTGCCGCCAGGGAAGCGCTGGACGCCGGGCAAGGCAATGCCACCGTCAGTTTTCTCCCGGAGCAGTGCGCCGCCCTAGCCAAGGCCCTGGAAGCGGCGGGACACAGCGAGCAGGCGGAACTCGCCGAGGCACTGGCGTCGAGCAAGCGTCCCCTGGTGGCGATGTTCCTGGAGACCGACATGGCGCCCAAGAGCGTGGCGGAGGTCTACCTCAAGCTCCATTTGCTGTCGCACCGCCTGGTCAAGCCCCATGGCCTGGATCTTACCGGCATGTTCGGCCTGCTGCGTAACATCGCCTGGACCAACGAGGGTGCCATCGACATCGAGGAGCTTCCCGCCCGGCGCCTGAAGGCCCGCCTGGAAGGCCGCGCGTTCTCCGTCGATTGCGTCGACAAGTTCCCCAAGATGACCGACTACGTGGTGCCCGGCGGCATTCGTATCGGCGATACCAGCCGGGTGCGCCTGGGCGCCTATCTGGGCGAAGGCACCACGGTGATGCACGAAGGCTTTGTTAACTTCAACGCTGGCACCGAAGGCCCTGGCATGATCGAAGGGCGTATCTCCGCCGGCGTTATGGTGGGTAAAGGCTCAGATCTCGGCGGCGGCTGCTCCACCATGGGCACGCTCTCCGGCGGCGGCAACATCGTCATCAAGGTGGGCGAAGGTTGCTTGATCGGCGCCAATGCCGGCATCGGCATTCCCTTGGGCGACCGCTGCACGGTGGAGGCCGGGCTCTACATCACCGCCGGCGCCAAGGTCACGGTACTGGACGACCAGGGCCAGGAAGTCGATACCGTGAGCGCCCGCGAACTGGCCGGTCAGAGCGACCTGCTGCTGCGGCGCAATTCGCAGAACGGCCGCATCGAGTGCCTGACCAACAAGAGCGCCGTGGCCCTCAACGAGGCGCTGCATGCCCATAACTGAGTCCGACGATCTCTCACCGACGCTGGCCCTGGCCTTCGAGCTGTTACGGCGCCCGTCGGTCACGCCCGATGACGAAGGCTGCCAGGCGCTGCTGATAGAGCGCCTGGAGCGTCTGGGTTTCCATGTGGAGCAGCTGCCGTTCGGCGATGTGAAGAACTTCTGGGCGGTACGCGGCCATCACGGCCCGGTGCTGGCCTTCGCCGGGCACACCGATGTCGTGCCCAGCGGCCCTCACACCAACTGGGAATTCCCGCCGTTCACCCCCTGCATCGACGACCAGGGCATGCTGTGCGGACGCGGCGCGGCCGACATGAAAGGCAGCCTGGCGGCAATGGTCACGGCGGTGGAGCGTTTCTTGAGCGACTACCCGGACCACGATGGCCGCATTGCCTTCCTCATCACCTCCGATGAAGAAGGCCCGGCGGTGGATGGCACCCGCGCCGTGGTCGAGCACCTGCGCGAGCGCCATGAGCGCCTGGATTACTGCATCGTCGGCGAGCCTTCCTCCACCGACGTGCTCGGTGACGTGATCAAGAACGGTCGCCGTGGCTCGCTGGGTGGCATTCTGCATCTCAAGGGGGTCCAGGGCCACGTGGCCTACCCGCACTTGGCGCGCAACCCGATCCACCAGGCGCTCCCGGCACTCGATGCACTGGTCAACGAGCACTGGGACGAAGGCAACGACTTCTTTCCCGCCACCAGCTTCCAGGTTTCCAATATCCGCGCCGGTACCGGGGCGACCAACGTGATTCCCGGCGAAGTGGAAGTGGTATTCAATTTCCGCTTCTCCACCGAAGTCACCCACTTGCAGTTGCGTGAACGGACCCAGGCGATCCTGGACGGCTTCGGTCTGGAGTACCATATCGACTGGACGCTCAATGGCGAGCCATTCCTCACCGCCGAGGGTGCGCTGGTCGAAGCCTCCCTCGCCGGTGTGGAGGAAGTGCTCGGCAGGCGCCCGCAGCTTTCCACCAGCGGCGGCACCTCCGATGGGCGCTTCATTGCCACCCTCGGCGCTCAGGTGGTGGAGCTCGGGCCGCTGAACGCCACCATCCACAAGGTCAACGAGCGCGTACTCGCCAGCGACCTGGACGAGTTGAGCCAGGTCTACGAAGCGGTCCTGCGCCACCTGTTCGTTTCACCCGCCGGTTCGAGGTCATGATGCAACGCTACCCGGATATCGAGATTTACCTGGCCAAGGCGCGTCTCGACGACCTCAATGCCTGGCTGGCCACCATTCTGGATGCCCCGCCACTGACGCCCGCCGGCAAGGACAAGTGGAAGACCGAAGGTCGCTGCCAGGGCGAGCGCATCCCCGTGCTGCTGGTGGAGCAGATCGCCGACGGCTTTTCCAGCCTGTGGTTCGACAGTGGCGACAGCCCCTGGATCACCGACCAGGATTGCGCCCAGCAGGCGGCCGAACGGCTGGGCGTGGAAGTCCGCTGCTCACTGGGCGGCTGGCATCCTGGAGACGATCCGGACCGCTTCTGGCAGGTGTTTCCCGACGGCCGAGAAGGTCCGGTCGAGTGGCCGGATTCGGGGCGCTAGTCGCTAGGGTGTGTACGAAAGTCGGCGAGCGCAGGCAGTTCGTGCAAAGCCTAGAAAGCAATCGGCCCCGCCAAGGCGGGGCCGATTATCGGGTCACGAGTCGCTGACTCACTCGATGATGCTGACATCATCGGCCTGCAGGCCACGCTCGTTCTTGATCACATGGTAGCGCACGATCTGGCCTTCGGTGAGCATGCGATTGCCGCGCCCACGAATGGCACGAAAGTGAACGAACACATCATCCCCGTTATCCCGGGTAATGAAACCGTAACCCTTATTGGTGTTGAACCACTTCACTTCTCCCTCTTCGCGACCGTCGTTCGGGTCGATCGTGTCATCGTCATCCCACTGCTCGTTCTGCAGATGGGTATCGGCCTGGCCAGGCACTTGATCGGGGCCGGATTTCTGCGGCACCACTCGCGCTTCCGCCATTGGCGCCGGGGCCATGATGGAGACCGTCAGAGTAGCGACCAGCAGCAGCAGAAATACGCCGAAGGCCACGGTCAAATAACTCCCCAGTACACCGCTGACCGCTACCGCACCCAACCACTGCTCGGCCAGGAAGCCATCGGTCACGTGAACCATTGCCGCCAGCACCAGCGGTGCCGGCGCGGCCAGGAGTAAACTAATCAATACACAGCGAAACACAGCTTTTGGATTCATGGATGGTAAAAGCTCTCTTGTTGTAGCAATAACAGACGAAGGACAATACCCAGCTTATCAGGTTCGACAAGACCGGACATAACACATAAGGTTGCAATGTTACATGATGAACCAGGATTTTTCGCCTGCCGAGCTCGATACCCGTCTAGAGGCGCTGGAAAGCCGCATCGCTTACCAGGAACACTGGCTGGACACGCTGGATCAGGCCGTGGCCCAGCAGGAAAGACGGCTGGAACGTCTCGAGCAGCTCAGTGCCTTGATGCAGCACCGCCTGCGCGAACAGCAGCAGGCCTGGCAGGATAACAATGCCAATGCGACACCCCGACCCGAAGACGAAGTGCCGCCGCACTACTGAGCATTTCACTACATCCGCCTGGCAGGTGTCACTGCGAACGCGCCAGGCATGGGCGTTCAGCCAGCGTCGTTCGCTTCCGCTACCACGGCGCTGCCGTAGATGTCGCGATACTCGTCGGGCAAGCGCTTGGGTCGACCACTGGAGAGAGCAATACAGGCAAAGCGGGTACGCGCCCGAAGCAGGGTCCTGCCATCTTGCGGGCGCAGCAGCTGAAAGCGCCGGGTGAGACTCAGTCGGCCGTCACACTCGACGATCCAGGTCGCCAGGCGCAGCTGGTCGCCGGCATGGGCCGGTGCCAGGTAATCCAGCTCATGGCGATGCACGGCCATCGCACGATCGAGCTCACGGTAACGCGCGAGATCCAGGCCGAGCGCGGCGGAATGTGCCCAGCTGACCTGCTCGACCCAGCGCAGATACTCACTGTTGTTGACGTGGCGATAGGCATCTATCGCGGCGTCCTGCACCGTGATATCCAGCACGAATGGGTCCGGTAAATCCCATGACGGTGACATATTCGGCTCCTTGCATCGGCGACTTCCCGCCGCCCCGTCGCCAGACGTAAGCGGCCCGGTACGGCTTCAGTCGCGGAAGACCCTTACGCCCAGCGCCTTCAGGTAAGAGGTTTCGGGAATCGCCGGGTGAACCGGATGATCCGGTCCCTGGTGCCCCTGGAAAATTACCTGCCCATGACGATCCTGATGGCGCACCGCGCCGCGTACCACATCCACCAGGCGCTCCGGCGCCAGATGCATCGAGCACGACGCCGACAGCAGCAGGCCGTCGCGCCCCAGCAGGCGCATCGCCTCACGGTTCAGGCGGGCGTAGGCACGCTCGCCGTTGGGGATATCCTTGCGCTTCTTGATGAAGGCGGGCGGGTCGAGGACGATCACGTCGAACTGCTCGCCATCGGCCTTCAAGGCAGCCAGGGCCTCGAAAGCATCCGCCTCGCCCACCGCCACCTGCTCATGTAGACCGTTCAGCGCGGCATTATACGCGACCTGTTCCAGCGCTTTGGCCGAGGAATCGATACACAGCACCTCAGAAGCCCCGTGGGCCGCCGCCTGGATTCCCCAGCCGCCGACATAGCTGAAAACGTCCAGCACGCGCTTGCCCGCCACCTGGCCGTTGAGCCAGGCGCGGTTGATGCGATGGTCGAAAAACCAGCCGGTCTTCTGGCCGCTCAGCACGGGCACGGCAAAGCGCACACCGTTCTCCTCCAGCAGCACCTCTTCGGGCAAGGTTCCCTTGACCACTTCCACCTGGGACTCCAGGCCCTCCTGGCGGCGGCCGCCGGTATCGTTGCGGAAGACGATCACCTCGGGGCTCAACACCTTTTCCAGGGCATCGACGATCTCGTCGGCCAGTGCCTGCATGCCGGCGGTGTTGAGCTGCACGACCAGGACATCGCCGAAACGGTCGATCACCAGCCCCGGCAACAGGTCGCCTTCGCCATGGATCAAGCGATAGAACGGCGCATCGAACAGTTGCTTGCGCAATGCCAGCGCCTGGTTGAAGCGATGCACGAACAACGACCGATCCAGGCGCATGGCTGGATCGCGCGACATGACACGGGCGCAGATCAGCGAATGCGGGTTGACATAAGCCACGCCCAGCGTCTTGCCGTTGGACGCCTCCACCAGGGCCGCCTCGCCGCCCTCGAAGACTTTCAGGGGCGTCGCTTCGGTATCCACTTCATTGGAGTAGATCCACAGGTGCCCGGCTTTCAGGCGGCGGTCGGCATTCTTTTTCAGGCGCAGACGTTGAGTCACGACAATCTCCACAAACAGTCGGTTGGGCGAAAAAGTTGGTTGGGCGCCGGCAGGTCAGTGCTGGCAGCCGGGGCAGAACACACTGGCACGTTGGCCGAGCGCTACCCGTTTAAGTTCACGACCGCACTGGTGACACGGCTGGCCGTGACGACCATAGACGTTCAGGCGTTGGGCGAAGTAACCAGGCTCGCCCGTGCCGCTGACGAAATCCCTCAGCGTCGTCCCGCCCTGGGTGATCGCCGCCGCCAGCACGTCGCGTGACGCCTGAGCCAGGAGCTCGTAACGGGCCAGCGAGATACGCCCTGCGGCGCGGCGGGGATCGATCCCCGCCATGTACAGGGCTTCGGAGGCATAGATATTGCCCACCCCCACCACCACGGCGTTATCCATCAGAAAGGGTTTCACCGCCATGCGACGACCGCGTGACAATTGATACAACCGATTGCCGTCGAAGGCCGGGGAAAGCGGCTCCGGCCCCAGGTGAGCCAGCCGCTTGTCGTCATGTTCGCCGCCCTGGAGCCAATCCACGAAGCCGAAGCGACGAGGATCGTGGTAGCGCAACACGTGGCCGTTATCGAACACCACATCGACATGATCGTGCTTGCGCGGCAGCTCACCGAGCCGGGCAATACGCAGGCTACCCGACATGCCCAGGTGCCAGAGCAGTGTGGCGCTAGCGCCACCGGCCTGCTCAACGGGGATCAGCAGGTACTTGGCGCGTCGGGCAAGAGGGCCGACTCGGGCACCGATCAGCCGCTGGTCCAGATCAAGGGGCACCGGCACCCGCAGGCGCCACTGGCGCACCAGGACTTCGGTAATCTCGGCACCTTCCAGATAGGGGGCGATGCCACGGCGCGTGGTCTCGACTTCGGGCAGCTCGGGCATGATGAATCGCTCGACTCAGGTCATCGTTGTCGGTCAGTGCAAACCACACGCAAGAACCCGGCGGCAGCCGGGTTCTTGGACAGGCACTCGCCTGCGGTGAAGCGGATCAAGGCCCGAAGGGTTACTTGATCTTGGCTTCCTTGTACATGACGTGCTTGCGGACGACCGGATCGTACTTCTTGAATTCGAACTTGTCCGGTGTGTTCCGCTTGTTCTTGTCGGTGGTATAAAAGTGGCCGGTACCGGCACTGGACACCAACTTGATCTTGTCGCGCATGGTTTTACTCTCCCAGGATTCAGCTTAGATGGCGTCGCCGCGCTTGCGGATATCGGCCAGAACCGTCTCGATGCCTTTCTTGTCGATGATGCGCATGCCCTTGGAAGAGACGCGCAGCTTGACGAAGCGGCTTTCGGATTCCACCCAGAAACGATGGGTGTGCAAGTTCGGCAAGAAACGACGACGTGTCTTGCGCTGGGAGTGAGAAACGTTATTTCCAGTCACCGGACGTTTGCCGGTAACCTGACATACCTTGGACATGAGAGCCTCCAACCGCTTGGCGAGTTGTTCAAAACTGGCGGGCAAACCGGAAGAGGGGGCGGCACCCAAAGGTGTCACGCGTCGTTTAACCCAAGCCCGTTATTCAACCCTAATTCAAAGGTGGCACTTTATACCAGAGCGGCCCCTATTGGGCAAGCAAAGCGAGACATTTCCCCTAAAAAAGCCCGTTTCACGGGCTAATCGCATACTGTCAACCCCTGCCTTGCTCGATTCATAACCAGCCGCGTTCAGCGAACGAGATCACCTCGCCGTCGCCCACCACGAAATGATCGAGAATGCGCACGTCGAAAAGGGCCAGCGCCTGGCTCAGGCGGTCGGTGATACGCCGGTCGGCATCGGAGGGCTCGGCCACGCCGGATGGATGATTGTGCGCCAGAATGACCGCCCCCGCACCGAGCTCGAGCGCCCGCTTGGCCACTTCCCGGGGATAGACCGAGGCGCTGTCCAGGGTGCCGCGAAACAGCGACTCGTAGCGGATGATGCGGTGTTGGGTGTCGAGGAACAGTACGGCGAACTCCTCGTGATCGAGGTGGCGCATCTGCGAACTCAGATAATGGCGTACCAGTGCCGGCGAGGTCAGGGCGTTGCCGCGGGCCAACTGACTGGCCAGGTGCCGGCGCGACAGCTCCAGGGTGGCCTGAAGCTGGGCGAACTTGGCCGTACCCAGCCCGTGTTCGGCGCAGAAACGGGCCTGGTCGGCTTCCAGCAACTGGCGCAGCCCCCCAAAAGCGGCCAGCAGGTCGCGCGCCAGATCCACCGCGGAGCGTCCCGCCACGCCCACGCGTAGAAAGATCGCCAGCAATTCTGCGTCGGAGAGCGCCTGCGGCCCCATGACAAGCAGCTTTTCTCGTGGCCGCTCGCCTTCCGGCCAGTGATTGATCCCCATCCCCGCTCCCCCTATTTCATACTCGACCTGATTTCATACTCGACCAGCCGTGCTCGATTCCAGCCGACTCGACCCAGTCCCAACACGCGCGTTCATGATTTCGCCATGGGTCGGCACTCGATCCAGGGCGAAGCGAAATTTGGCGCCCGCCAGTATAACCCGATGCCGAGACGCTGTGCCGCCTACGCAAGCCCCGGCGCGAATGGTATGGTAAGCCTACTGAATGAACGATGCGGATATCCGTCATGCCTCCCTTTTCTGCAACGCGCGTCCTGCTGGGCGTGAGCGCCGGCATTGCCGCTTACAAGAGCGCCTCGCTCATACGTCTGCTCAAGCAGGCCGGGTGCGAAGTGCGCGTGGTGATGACCGACGGGGCCCAAGCCTTCATCACTCCCTTGACCCTGCAGGCGCTTTCCGGCGAACCCGTACGCACCTCCCTGCTCGACCCCGAAGCCGAGGCGGGCATGGGCCATATCGAGCTGGCGCGCTGGGCGGACCTGATCGTTGTCGCACCGGCCACGGCGGATCTGATGGCGCGACTGGTACACGGCATGGCCGATGACCTGCTGACGACACTGTGCCTGGCAAGCGATGCCAGCAAGATGATGGCGCCGGCCATGAACCAGGCCATGTGGCGCCACCCGGCCACCCAGCGCAATGCCGAACAACTGGCGGCCGACGGCTGGTGGATGATCGGCCCCGACGCTGGCGACCAGGCTTGCGGCGATATCGGCCCGGGGCGCATGAGCGAGCCCGAGACGATCGCCCAGGAAGTATTGGCGAGCCTCTCCTCGCTCGGCCGCTTTCCGCTTTCCGCGACCGATTCCGCTAGCGAGCCTCTTGCCGACTCCGACCCCCGCGCCTACGTTGGCTCTGGTGGCGTGTCGAAAGCGGGGAACAATCGCCATGTGGTGATTACCGCAGGACCCACCCGCGAGCCGCTCGACCCCGTGCGCTATCTCTCCAACCACAGCTCCGGCAAGATGGGCTACGCCCTGGCCGCCGCCGCCCTGACCGCTGGCGCGCGCGTCAGCTTGATCAGCGGACCGGTCGAGCTGGCCGCGCCCAAGGGGGCGACCTTGATCCAAGTGGAGACCGCCGAACAGATGCATGCCGCCGCCCGGGAGCTGGCTCCCGAGGCGGATATCTTCATCGGCTGCGCCGCAGTCGCGGACTACCGGCTCGAAGCCCCCGCCGAGCACAAGATGAAAAAGCGCGAAGACGAAGAGACCTTGACTCTGACCCTGGTCAAGAACCCCGACATCATCGCCGCCGTGGCCGCGTTGCCGACCTCGTCACGCCCCACCCTGGTGGTCGGTTTCGCCGCCGAGACCCGCGACGTGGAGCGTTACGCCCGTGACAAGCTCATGCGCAAGGGGCTCGACATGATCGTGGCCAACGATGTCTCCCAGGCCGGACTTGGCTTCGGCAGCGACGTCAACGCCGCCTGGGTCCTGTGGCGTACCCCGCAGGGAACGCACAGCGATGCACTGCCCGCCCAACCCAAGCGCCAGCTCGCCGCCACCATCGTTCACCGCGCACTCGATCTGCTCGTCCCCGGAGAAACCTCATGACCCTACCGCCCTCACCGCGGCTGCAATTCAAGTTGCTCGACGAGCGCATGCGCGACTATCTTCCTCGGTATGCCACCGCCGGCTCCGCCGGCATGGACCTGCACGCCTTGCTGGACGAGCCGTTACGGCTGGAGCCGGGCCAGTGCGAACTGGTGCGTACCGGACTGGCCATCCATATCGGCGATCCGGCGCTGGCCGGCATGATCCTGCCCCGCTCCGGCCTGGGGCACAAGCACGGCATCGTGCTCGGCAACCTGGTCGGCCTCATCGACTCCGACTACCAGGGTGAGCTGATGATCTCGGTATGGAACCGCGGCGCCACCGCCTTCCGCCTCGCCCCGTTCGAGCGCCTGGCACAGTACGTGCTTGTACCTGTGGTGCAGGCCGAGTTGCAGCTGGTGGAGCAGTTTGACGACAGCATCCGTGGCAGTGGCGGCTTCGGCAGCACGGGCTCCCACTGAACCTTTCACCTTACAAGCAGGGACGACCATGACTTCAGCCTCCGACTCTTCTACGTCGCCATCCGCCGACACCACGCCGTCGGTACCCGCCTCCATCTTCCGCGCTTATGACATCCGCGGCATCGTCGACGAAACCTTGACCGAAGCGGGCGTCGAGCAGATCGGCCGCGCCATCGGCAGTGAAGCCGCCGCTCGCGGCGAATCCACCGTCGTCGTGGCCCGTGACGGCCGCCTTTCCGGCCCGCGCCTGCAAGCCGCGCTGATGCGCGGGCTCAACGCCGCCGGACGCAACGTGGTGGATATCGGCATGGTTCCCACGCCGGTGCTCTACTTCGCCACCCATATCATCGAGGGCACAAGCTCCGGGGTGATGGTCACCGGCAGCCACAACCCGCCCGACTACAATGGCTTCAAGATCGTCCTCGGCGGCGAAACGCTCTCCGGCGACACCATTACCGCCTTGTACCAGCGCATTCGCGATAACCAGCTGGAGAGCGGCCAGGGCGATATCCGCCAGGAAGACGTTCGCGATGCCTACCTCGAGCGCATCCTCGGCGACGTCAAACTGGCCCGCCCGCTCAAGGCAGTGGTCGACTGCGGTAACGGCGTGGCCGGCGAGCTTGGCCCGAAGCTGGTGGAGCGGCTGGGCGCCGAGACCATTCCGCTGTTCGCCGAGATCGACGGCAACTTTCCCAACCACCACCCCGACCCCGGCAAGCCGGAAAACCTGCAGGACTTGATTCGCAGCGTTCAGGAGACCGGGGCCGATATCGGCCTGGCCTTCGATGGCGACGGCGACCGGCTGGGGGTGATCACGCCCAGCGGCAAGCTGATCTATCCCGACCACCTGCTCATGGCCTTCGCCACCGACATGCTCACGCGCAACCCCGGGGCCAAGGTCATCTTCGACGTCAAGTGTACCGGCAACCTGACCCAGGTGATCGCCGATGCCGGTGGCGAGCCGGAAATGTGGCGTACCGGCCACTCGCTGATCAAGGCGCGCATGAAGGAAACCGGCGCCCAGCTGGCCGGCGAGATGAGCGGTCACATCTTCTTCAAGGAGCGCTGGTACGGTTTCGACGACGGCCTTTACGCCGCCGCCCGCCTGCTCGAGATCCTGGCCAACCAACCAGAGGATGCCGATACTTTCATCGAGAGCTTCCCCCAGGACATCGGCACACCGGAAATCAACATTACCGTCACCGACGACACCAAGTTCGACCTGGTGGCGAGACTTGCCCGGGAAGGCGACTTCGGCGAAGGTGTCAAGACCACGCTCGACGGCATTCGTGTGGACTATCCCGATGGCTGGGGACTGTGCCGCGCCTCCAACACTACGCCGGTACTGGTGCTGCGCTTCGAAGGCAAGAACGATGCCGCCCTGGCACGCATCCGCCAGCAGTTCGCCGCGGCCCTCAAGCAGGTCGCCGACGACCTGGAGATACCGCTCTAACACGACAGAGAGCGCTTGGCATGGAGCGCAACCCCCGGGGCTCACCCCGGGGCAGAGTATCGAGACGCTTCAAGAAGTATCAGCACCCGACTAGAAAAACGTCAGCCATGACACCAAGACGTTACATAACACATAAACGGCGCCATCTCGGTGGCGCTAGATAACACAGCAAGGGAAACCCCATGAACCCGACCAGTCGCGATCCTCGCGTCGTCGTGGAGGTGCTTTCCGAAGCCCTCCCCTATATCCAGCAGTTCTCCGGCAAGACCGTCGTGGTGAAGTACGGCGGTAACGCCATGACCGAGAAGACCCTGATCGACTCCTTCGCCCGCAATATCGTGTTGATGAAAGAGGTTGGCATCAATCCAGTGGTGGTACACGGCGGCGGACCGCAGATCGGCGAATTGCTGACCAAGCTCAACATCGAGTCGCGCTTCGTCAACGGCATGCGGGTCACCGATGCCGAGACCATGGATGTCGTGGAGATGGTGCTGGGCGGGCTGGTCAACAAGAGCATCGTCAACCTGATCAACCAGAGCGGCGGCAAGGCCATCGGCCTCACCGGCAAGGATGGCGGGCAGATCCGCGCGCGCCAGCTCAAGGTGGAGCAACAAAGCCCCGAACAGAGCCCCGAGATGACCGCGGCGGAGATCATCGATATCGGCCATGTGGGTGAAGTGGAGCACATCTCCACCGAGCTGATCGAACTGCTCGCCGCGCGTGACTTCATTCCCGTCATCGCCCCGATCGGGGTCGATGACCAGGGCCACAGCTACAACATCAACGCCGACCTGGTGGCGGGCAAGGTGGCGGAAGCGCTGGGCGCCGAGAAACTGATGCTGTTGACCAACGTCGCCGGACTGATGGATGGCGAAGGTCACGTACTGACCGGGTTGACCACGGCCCAGGTGGACGCGCTGATTGCCGACGGCACCATTCACGGCGGCATGCTGCCCAAGATTCGCTGCGCCCTGGAGGCAGTGAAAGGAGGCGTGAAAAGCGCGCATATCATCGATGGGCGCGTGGCTCACGCCACGCTGCTGGAGATATTCACCAATGCCGGGGTGGGTACCTTGATTACCGACGCCAGCTAGGGCAGCGAGGTTATTGCCATGACAGAAGAACACAAACCCCGCCGCCGCGAACAGATTCTCCAGGCCCTGGCATTGATGCTGGAAGAGGATAGCGGCAAGCGCATCACCACCGCCGCGCTGGCCCGCCAGGTAGGCGTCTCCGAAGCGGCGCTCTACCGCCACTTTCCCAGCAAGGCGCGGATGTTCGAAGGCTTGATCGACTTCATCGAGGAGAACCTGTTCGCCCGCATCACGCGCATTCTGGAGGAAGTCCCCGATACCCTGGCGCGCTGCCATACCATCATCACGCTGCTACTGGGCTTCGCCGAGAAGAATCCCGGGCTCTCCAGGGTAATGGGCGGAGATGTGCTCACCGGCGAAACCGCCCGCCTGCGCCAGCGCATCCATCAGCTGTTCGAGCGCCTGGAAACCCAGCTCAAGCAGGTACTGCGCGAAGCGGAACTACGCGAAGGGCTACGCCCTACCATCACCGCCTCGGCAGCCGCCAACCTGTTGATGGCCCAGGCGGAAGGGCGCATCTCGCAGTACGTGCGAAGCGATTTCCAGCGTCTGCCCACCGAGCATTGGGAAGATCAGTGGGTGCTGCTCTCCGCCCAGCTATTGCATCCGGTAGCGCAGCCGGCCTGAACGACGCCAGTTTGTACGAGGCAGCAACAATGCTTGACCCCGGCACAAGGGCCGGGGTCAAGGGGCGGGAGAGAGCCTGAGAGATCAAGAGCGCTAAAAGGGAGAACCGCAGCGGCCGATCAGGCCGCCAGCGTATCTCCCATTTTCTGACGGATCTTTTTCATGGCGTTCTTTTCCAGCTGTCGGATACGCTCGGCGCTGACACCATAGACATCAGCCAGATCGTGCAGGGTGGCCTTTTCCTCGGCCAGCCAGCGACGCTGGAGGATGTCTCGAGAGCGATCATCCAGCAGCTCCAGGGCGCCTTGCAAGCGGCGCGTGGAATCCGCTTCGAAATCGCTGTCCTCCAGCTGCGCGGCCGGGTCGGAGGCGGCGTCGTCGAGATAATGTACCGGTGCCTGGTAGACGCTGTCCTCGTCTTCGCCCGGCGAGGCATCGAAGCCTGCGTCGTAGGCGGAAAGACGCCCTTCCATGTCGCGCACGACCTCGGGCTTGACATCGAGGTCCTTGGCGATGGCATCGACTTCGTCGTTGTTCAACCAGGCCAGGCGCTTCTTGGCGCTGCGCAGATTGAAGAACAGCTTGCGCTGCGCCTTGGTGGTGGCAATCTTGACGATGCGCCAGTTGCGCAGCACGAATTCGTGGATTTCCGCCTTGATCCAGTGCACTGCGAACGATACCAGGCGCACGCCCTGGTTGGGGTCGAAGCGCTTGACGGCTTTCATCAAACCGACGTTGCCTTCCTGGATCAAATCCGCCTGGGGCAAGCCATAACCGGAATAACTGCGTGCGATGTGCACCACGAACCGCAGGTGCGACAGCACCAGGCGACGTGCCGCTTCAAGATCACCCTCGTCATACAAGCGATACGCCAGCTCACGCTCCTCCTGGGCGGTAAGCACGGGGATGCCGTTGACGGCTTGAATATAGCCGCCCAGGTCGTGCCCCGGAGAAAGCTGTCCCACCGGTAGAAGACTATTGCTCATGTGCAGGATGTCTCCCTGTAAACCCGTTTCTGTCACTATAGGACACCGCATGCAACACGATGTTCCCTATTTGCTCAGTATGCCAGCGGGCCTAACGTGCCCGCATGCTGGCAAGGTGACGGCTTACCGCCAGCCAGGCGCCTAGCCAGCCTAGTAGTGTACTGCAAGATAGCAGGATTGTAGAGCCTGCCAAGTCCAGCTGGGGCAGGCTGAAGCCCGCGCCGTAACTTGCCGCCAGCGCCGCCACCGGCAGCGAAAGCCAATGGTTGCCCAGGGTCAACAGGCCTAGTGCCAAAATCCCGCCGCCCAGGCCGTACCAGGCACCGCTGTACAGGAAGGGACGGCGCACGAAGGCATGCGTGGCACCGATCAGCATCACCACTTCGATCTCCCGCCGTCGGCTCTCCACCGCCAGACGTATCGTATTGCCCACTACCAGCAACACGCCGAACCCGAACAGCACGCCCAGCGCGAGGGCCAGCCGTCGCCCGAGCTCGGCCAGGTGGCGCAGGCGCTCGATCCAGGCGAGATCCAGGCGCACCTCGTCGACCCCCGTCATCTCCTCCAGGGCCTCGGCCAGGCGTTGCATCGCCTGGGGCTCTGGCACGGCGGGGCGTACTACGATACTGGCGGGCAGCGGGTTATCCTCGAGTCCGTCGAGGGCATCCGCCAGCCCCAGCGCCTGCTGGAACTCCGCCATGCCTTGCTCGGCGCTTACCAGGCGTGTGGTCATTACCGCCGGGTGCGCGGCGATTGCCTCGTCGACTCGGGCGGCCTGGGACTGGTCCACCTCGCGTGCCAGGTAGACGGTCAGAGTGGCACTCTCTTCGAGTTCGGCATCCAGCAGGCGAGCGCTATCCAGGGTCAGCCACAGGGCGGCTGGCAGGACCAGCGCGATAGCGATGGCCAGCATGGTCAGCAAGTTGCCTAACGGTTGCTTGACCAGGCGGCGGGCGCTATCCACCAGCATGGCGCGATGGTGGCGGGCCCAGGCGCGCAGACGGCTGCGCGCCTGGGGCGCATGGCTCTGGGCACCGCGTTTGGGAGTCGGGGAAGCGTGTCTCATACGGGCTTCTCATCCGCGACCAGGCGGCCATCGCGCAAGCGCAGGATACGATGGCGCAACCTGGCGATCAGGGCGAGATCGTGGCTGGCGATCATGACAGTGGTACCGATACGATTAAAATCCTCGAACAACCCCATGATATCGGCGGAAAGCTGCGGGTCCAGGTTGCCGGTGGGTTCGTCGGCCAGCAACAGCGCTGGCTTGTTGACCACCGCCCGAGCGATCCCCACCCGCTGCTGCTCGCCGCCGGAAAGCTCGATAGGCAGGGCCTTTTCACGGTGCAGCAAGCCCACCTTGTCGAGGGCGGCACGGACGCGGCGCGCGGCTTCACGGGGCTCGGTGCCCTGGATTTCCAGCGGCAAGGCGACATTGGCGAAAATGTTGCGGTCGAACAACAGCTGGTGATCCTGAAACACCACGCCGACCTGGCGGCGGTAGAAAGGCACTTGGCTGGCGTGAAGCCGGGCGATATCGTGTCCGGCCACCACCACCCTGCCGCGGCTGGGCCGCTCCAGGCGCATTATCAGGCGCAACAGCGAGCTTTTCCCGGCCCCCGAGTGGCCGGTGAGAAATACCATCTCGCCGCGGGAAACGCGAAAGTCCAGATTGGCCAGCGCTTCGAAACGGCCCCCGTAGCGCTTGCCCACATGCTCGAACGCGATCATGCCCGGGAATCGCTCCGGGACGTCCCCTCCGAGTTGCGTTCATCGCTATCGAATAGCGCCGCCACGAAATCCTGGGCGACGAAGGGCCTCAGATCATCCAGCCCCTCGCCCACCCCGATGAAACGAATCGGCGTGCCCAGCTGCTTGGCCAGGGCGAAGATGATGCCACCCTTGGCGGTACCGTCGAGCTTGGTCAGGGTAATGCCGGTAATGGGCACGGCTTCATTGAAGGTACTGGCCTGGGAGATCGCGTTCTGCCCCGTGCCCGCATCCAGCACCAGCATCACTTCATGGGGCGCCTCGGCATCCAGTTTCTGCATGACCCGATGGACCTTCTTCAGCTCCTCCATCAGATGGCCCTTGTTGTGCAGGCGGCCGGCGGTATCGGCGATCAACACGTCCATGCCCCGCGCCTTGGCGGCCGCGACGGCATCGTAGATGACCGAGGCGCTATCGGCACCGGTATGCTGGGCAATCACCGGCACATCGTTGCGCTCTCCCCATACCTTGAGCTGTTCGACCGCCGCGGCGCGGAAGGTGTCACCCGCCGCCAGCATCACCCGCTTGCCTTCACGCTGGAAACGCTGGGTGAGCTTGCCGATGGTAGTGGTCTTGCCGACGCCATTCACCCCGACCACCAGGATCACGAAGGGGCCGGCGGCCGGCTGTGTCAGGGTAAGCGGGGTCGCGACCGGCGCCAGCATGGCGGCCAGCTCCTCCTGGAGGGCGCGATAGAGCGCCTGCGGCTCCTTGAGCTCCTTGCGCGAGACACGGGCGGTCAAGCTATCGATGATCTCGGTGGTGGCCTCGATTCCCACATCCGCCATCAGCAGCTGGGTCTCCAGGTCCTCCATCAACTCGTCATCTATCTGCTTCTTGCCCAGGAACAGGCCGGCGACACCGTCGGTGAAATTGGCACGGGTCTTGCCCAGGCCCGACTTGATACGCGCGAACCAGCCCTGTTTCTCCGCGACCGGCTTTTCGCGGGCCGCGGGTGCCGGACGAGGCTCTGGCTCTGGCTCTGGCTCTGGCTCTGGCTCTGGCTCTGGCTCTGGCTCTGGCTCTGGCTCTGGCTCTGGCTCTGGCTCTGGCTCTGGCTCTGGCTCTGGCTCTGGCACGACAGGCTCGGCGGGAGAAGGCGCGGGTTCAACCGCAGGCGTGGCGTCTTCTTCCTTCTCTGCCGGCTCGGCCTCGTCCGGTGTCGGCGCTTTTGCCGGCAGGTCATCCTGGGACTGGGTATCGTCGTCTTGCTTTTTCTTACGCTTGAAAAAACCGAACATGAGTGGAATCCGACTTCAAGGGGTGAACGTTTGCTCCATCCTAACATTGCGCATCGAGACTTGGGACACGCAAGCCGCTACAATCGCCCCATGACACGCAAACGCCAGAATTCAGGCCGAGAAAGGTCTTCTCGCTCCCAGCCGCAGGCTCGCTCAGGCGGCAAGCTACGCATCATCGGCGGCGAATTTCGTCGACGGTTGCTGCCGGTGCTGGAAAGCCCCGGCTTGCGACCGACGCCCGACCGAGTCCGCGAAACCCTATTCAACTGGCTGGGCCCGCAACTGGGCGGAGCCCGGGCGCTGGATCTGTTCGCCGGCACCGGCGCCCTGGGAATCGAGGCGCTGTCCCGAGGGGCGGCTGAAGTGCAGTTCGTGGAGCGCGACCCGCAGGTCGCCGAGCAACTGCGCGCCAATCTGGTCTCGCTAGCCCTGGATCAACCAGTGACGGCACAGGACGCCAGCGCTTTTCTCGCCACCTCACAGCAGCCATTTTCGCTGGTGTTCCTCGACCCGCCCTTCCATCAAGGCCTGGCGGCACCTTGTTGCGCCGCCCTGGAAAACGGCTGGTTGACGGAGCAGGCTTACATCTACCTGGAAACGGAAGCCTCGCTTTCTCCCCAGGTGCCCGCCAGCTGGCAGCTGCATCGTGAAACCCGGGCCGGCGAGGGTATCGCCAGGCTTTATCGGCGAGACGCCTGAACCAGCGAAAACATTCTTGTGGCCGCACGGGAGTCACGTTACGCTCGCCCTATCTCTGCACCCGCTGTCTTTCGATGGCAATACCGTTACCGATGGAGGTACGAATGAGCCTGGAACTGTTCTCCCAGCTTGAGCAAAAAGTCACCAGCGCCGTGGAAACGCTGGAACTGATGAAGCTGGAAAACGACGAGCTACGCAGTGAAAATGCGCGCCTCAAGCAGGAACATGAAGAGTGGGAAAACCGCCTGAAGGGATTGTTGGGCAAGTTCCACGAGGCATAGAGCGATAGCGGCGCCTAATCGACAACCGGCGATACAAGCCGCGACATCAGCAACGCATCCTCACGCGCGGTCTGAGGCGGCACAGGAGGATAATACCCCTTGCGACGACCATCGATGCTGAATCCGCCCTGTCGATATAGCGCGATGGCGGCCGCGTTGGTCGCGCGCACTTCCAGCAAGAGTCGCTCGCTGCCCCAGCGGGATGCCGTCTCGACCAGCGCTTGCAGCAGCAGGCGCCCCAGCCCCCAGCGCCGGGCATCGGGCGCCACGCCCAGCGCCAGCAATTCGGCATCGAACGGCTGGCGCGCCAGCCAGGCATAGCCCAGCAGTGAAGCGTTCTCGCCACTTTCGGGTTCCCGCCATATCCCCAGCACCGTCGCTTGCGGGTCGCTCAGTGCCATCGCCAGCTGGCTTTCGCTCATGCCGCTGCCGGCGCGGGACTCAAGGTCGACAAGGGCGGCCTGGTGGGTTTCATCGAGCCTCTCCAATGTCATCGCCTCCCCCTCTTCCCCATCTGGCGCAAGCGTCATGTGGCTTGCCGCTCCTCGCCCTCGCGCCATAATGTGGCGAGTGCCTGCAGCTGCGGCCAGGAGGAGCGTTTCAGCTCGGCATTGCGGCTCAGCTCGGCAAGAGCGGGCAAGTGGCTGATGGGCAAACCCAGCGTCCGGCTATGCGCCTCTTCTTCTGCCATGACCGGTGCCACCGGACTCGTTTCATCCGCACCCAGCCATAGCAACCGGGTGGGCGCCCAGCCTCGCCGGGCACAACCCGCGACGAAGGCCTGCAGGCCCTCCTGCGCCTCTTCTAGGGAAGCGCCTTGGGACATCCCTTCAAGCTCCAGCTGCGGCCACTGGAACACGTCGAATTCGGGCGGGCTGGGCAAACCAATACCGGCGGTCTGCAACATCGCATGCAGCAAGCGCCGCTCTACCTGACCAGGCTCGGATGTCTGCAACACCAGCCAACGCCCGCCCAGGCAGGCCACATGCAGCACAAAGCGCAGTGGTGGCGAAAGGGATGGCGTGGATGCCCGAGGGGCCGACAGCTCAGCAGAGGCTTCAGCGGGGGTATCTTCCGTAGCTTCCTGTGAGCCGATATTCAGCAGCTGGCGCGCTCGCTGGCGAACGGGCTGGGGCGCGGCAACATGGGATACCTTCGCCGCAGCATCCGCCGCGGTGGCCTGTTGCGCCTCATCCAGCAGGGCATGCAGCTTGTCGCTCGGCGCACGAACCTCTTCTACCGTTTCTTCCCAGGAGCAGGTCGGCGTGGGCCTGGCGTTGGGCAGCCGGTAGCGCGATGCCCAGGAGGTCAGACCCATGGCATCCAGATACTGCCGACGTTGCGGCTCGCCGATCACGCAAGCACCGCCTATTGGCCAACGCCACGGCAGTTGGGAGAGGCGGGACGTGACCCGCCTCGAGCTTCCCATTCCGCGGGAGTATAGAGATGCAGCGCCAGGGCATGCACCGGGCCGGACAGTTCCTCGGCCAGCAGGGAGTAGATCTGCTGATGACGTTTCACCGGCATCATCCCGTCGAAGCGCTCGCTGACCAGGGTCACCTTGAAATGGGTTTCGGAATTGGCCGGCACATTGTGCATGTGGCTTTCGTTTTCCACATAGGCATGGAGCGGATCCAGCGCCTGGAGCTTGGTTTCAATCAGTGCCTGAATGGTCATGACCCTCTCCTGAAGAGAACAACTCGCGCAATTGTACGCGTTTAGTCACTCGCCGACGACGCCTGTTGCGCGGCCATCGCCCTGCCCGCCAGGGGAAACCGCGCCACGCTGACCACCAGGGCCAGCAGCGTGGTGAAACCCGCCAGCCACAAGGTCGCCTGTACCGGCCAGCCCGCCGCCATGGCCGCCCCGACCAACGCCACCCCGAAGGATTGCCCCACCGTGCGTGTGGTGCTCATCACCCCCGAGACATTGGCGCTGCGCTCACGCGGCAGGCTGCCCATCATCTCCCGGTTGTTGGGCGGCTGAAACAGACCAAAACCGATGCCGCACAGAGCGGTGCGCCACAGGCTGTTCAGTACACTCGTCGAATCATCCACCAGGGCCAGAGCCACCAGCCCGGCTATCAGCAGCAGCAGGCCGGTACTGGAGAGCAGTCCGGGATTGATGCGGTCCGCCAGGCGCCCCGCCACCGGCCCCACCAGCATAATGGCCAGCGGCCAGGGGGTGAACAGCCAGGCGGTTTCCAGCGGGGTGAAGCCCATCTCCTGCTGATAGAGAAACGACAACGCCACGAAGGTCAGCCCCTGACCGACGAAGGCCAGGCCCGAGGCGGAAACCGCCAGGCTGAAACGCAGTTCGTTGAACACCACCAGCGGCAATAGCGGATACGCGGCGCGTTTCTGGCGTGCCACGAACCCGACCCCGGCACCAACGGCCAGCACCGCCCATCCACCGCTTTGCCACAGCGGCGCGGCATGGCCGACTGCATCCATGGCCAGGAAGAAGCTCGCCAGCATGGCGATGGAGAGCAGCGCTCCCAAGGTATCGAAGCTGCCCTGGCGCGGCGTTTCCCGGGGCAAGGCGAACCAGGCGAGACACAAGGCACTCAGCCCCAACGGCACATTCAGCGCGAATAGCCACGGCCAGGTGGCAAAGGAGAGAATGACGCCACTCAAGGTCGGTCCGGCTGCATAGCCACCGGCCACCACCAGCGCGCTCAAGCCCAGGGCGCTGCCCAGCAGCCGGGAGGGAAACACGGCGCGATAGAGGGAAGGCCCGATCGACAGTGTCGCCGCCGCCCCCAACCCCTGGAGCGCCCGGAACACCAGCAGCGTTTCCAGCTGTGTGGACAAGGCACTGCCGACCGAGGCCAGGACGAAAAGCCCCAGGCCGAACAGGTACAGCCGCCGCCGGGTCATCAATTCACTGATACCGGCGAATACCAGCAGGAAAGCGGCGCAGACGACCTGAAAGAGGTTGGTGATCCACACCGCTCGCGAAGCGGGGATGGCCAGGTCGGCGGCGATCGAAGGCAGCGCCAGGTTGATCATGGTGGTGTCCACCACCGCCATCAAGGTGCCGGTCACCAGAGCCAATACTGCCAGTTTGCGTTCACGGCCGGGCAGGCCGTCATCGCCGGGGCGGGTTTCGAACAGTCGCATGTCCGAGGGATTTCCTAAACAGCGAAACCGGCCAAGGCCGGTTTCAGGGGGAACGAGTCAAGCGATACGATCAGTCCTGTTCATTGTCCAGCAACAGCGCATCGTCGATTTCGGAGATTTCCAGCGGTGTTTCGTCGTCAAGGTCGATGGCCAGATAGCTGTGCTCCACCCGCAGAAAGCGCTGAAACAGATCCCAGTCCAGCCGCTCGGGCCACTGCCGCTCATCCTCTTCCCACGCTTTCAGCTCGGTCTCGAGGATCTCGGCGTAACGCTCGCGAACCAACGTCGCCAGCGCTTCCGGCGTGTCCATCTCGGGAATCAGATAGATGGTACTTTCACGCTCGACGTCGTCCAGAGTCAGGTCGTCGTCCCCCATGGTGGGTTCCAGCGCATTGATCCAATCAACGAAGTGCTGGGTCGGCCTGACGCTCAGGGCGGAGCGATTAAGCAGTTTCATGGGATTCTCCTCGCCGTCGAAACGCTAACCATTATGGGCGCTTAACGCGCCCCTTACCAATTATTCCATGACTTCCGGGCGCATTGCCGGAAACAGCAGCACATCGCGGATGGATGGGCTGTCGGTGAACAGCATCACCAGCCGGTCGATACCGATGCCCTCGCCCGCCGTAGGCGGCAGTCCGTACTCCAGGGCACGGATGTAATCGGCGTCGAAATACATCGCCTCCAGGTCGCCGGCGTCCTTCTCCGCCGCCTGCTCGCGGAAGCGCTCGGCCTGGTCCTCGGCATCGTTGAGCTCCGAAAACCCGTTGGCGATCTCGCGGCCGCCGACGAAGAACTCGAAGCGGTCGGTGACGAACGGGTCGGCATCGTTGCGCCGTGCCAGAGGACTGACTTCCGCCGGGTAGGCGGTGATGAAGGTCGGCTGGTCGAGCTTGTGTTCGGCGACTTCCTCGAAGATTTCCGTCTGCAGCTTGCCCAGTCCCCAGCTCGGCTTGACCTTGATACCCAGTTTCCCGGCCAGGGCGCGGGCGCTTTCCAGGTCGTCCAGATCGCTCTCCTGGATGCCTTCGCCATGATCGAGGATCGCCTGGCGCAACGAGAGACGCGCAAACGGCTTGCCGAAGTCGTAGCTCGCCCCCTGATATTCGATCGTGGTGGTGCCCAGCACCTCCTCGGCCGCCGTGCGAATCATCTGCTCGGTCATGTCGAGCAGGTCGCGATAGTCGGCGTAGGCCCAGTAGAACTCCACCATGGTGAATTCGGGATTGTGCCGCGTGGAAAGTCCTTCGTTGCGGAAGTTGCGGTTGATCTCGAAAACCTTCTCGAAGCCTCCCACCACCAGGCGCTTGAGGTAAAGCTCCGGCGCGATGCGCAGGAACATGTCGATATCCAGCGCATTGTGATGCGTCACGAACGGGCGCGCCGTGGCGCCGCCGGGGATCGGCTGCAGCATCGGCGTTTCCACTTCCATGAATCCGCGCGCCTCGAAAAAGCGCCGCATGGAGCTGATGATCGCCGCCCGGGTCTCGAAGGTCTTGCGCGATTGCGGGTTCATGATCAGGTCGACGTAGCGCTGGCGGTAGCGCGCTTCGGTATCGGTGAGGCCGTGGAACTTGTCCGGCAGCGGGCGCAGGCTCTTGGTCAGAAGCTTGGCCTCTTCCATCATCACATACAGGTCGCCCTTGCCGGATTTGTGTACCGGACCGCGGCCGGCCACGATATCGCCGATATCCCAGCTCTTGATGTCTTCCAGCAGCTCGGCGGGCAACCCTTTCTTGTCGACATAGAGCTGGATCTGCCCGGCGACGTCCTGGATCACGATGAACGGACCGCGCTTGCGCATGATACGCCCGGCCACACCGGCCCGCTGGTTCAGCGATTCGAGTTCGGCCTTGTCCTTGTCGCCCAGCGCCTGCTCCAGCTCGATGGTCAGGCTGTCGCGGCGAAAGTCGTTGGGAAAGGCGCTTTCGCCGGTCTCGGCGGCACGCTCGCGGCGCGCGGCCAGCTTGGCGCGACGCTCGGCGATCAGGTGGTTTTCGTTGTCGTGAGAAGACGCGTCTTGGTTAGCCATCGGGCACCCTGTAAATGATCAAACCCTGAAGAGATTACAAACCTTGCTTGAGGCTGGCTTCGATAAACTGATCCAGATCGCCATCGAGCACTTTTTCACAATTGCTCGACTGTACGCCGGTACGCAGATCCTTGATGCGCTGGTCGTCGAGCACGTAGGAGCGAATCTGGCTGCCCCAGCCGATATCGGCCTTGGCATCTTCGGCTTCCTGCTTGGCGGCGTTGCGCTTTTGCATCTCGTGTTCCCACAGCTTCGCCTTCAACTGTTTCATGGCGAAGTCACGGTTAGCGTGCTGGCTGCGCTGGTTCTGACAAGCCACCACGATACCGGTTGGCTCGTGGGTGATACGCACGGCGGAATCGGTGGTGTTGACGTGCTGACCGCCGGCGCCGCTGGAGCGGTAGGTGTCCACCCGCAGATCCGAAGGATTGATCTCGACCTCGAAACTGTCGTCGATTTCAGGTGACAGGAAGACCGAGGCAAAGGAGGTATGCCGCCGACCGCCTGAATCGAACGGGCTCTTGCGTACCAGCCGGTGTACGCCGGTTTCGGTTCGCAGCCAGCCGAAGGCGTAGTCACCCTGGATATGCAGCGATGCCGACTTGATGCCTGCCACGTCACCGGCGGAGACTTCGAGAATCTCGGACTTGAAGCCGTGGTGTTCGGCCCAGCGCAGGTACATGCGCAGCAGAATGTTGGCCCAATCCTGTGCCTCGGTGCCGCCGGAACCGGACTGGATATCCAGGTAAGCGTTGTTCTGGTCCATTTCACCGGAGAACATGCGCCGGAACTCGAGCTTCTCCAGGGCGGACTGCAGGCCGGCCAGCTCCTTGCTGACCTCATCTACCGTGCCCTCGTCCTCCTCCATCTCGGCAAGCTCGAGCAGATCGCGGCTGTCGCCCAGGCCTTGGTCCAGCTCGTCGATGGTGGCCACGATGGCTTCCAGAGAGGCGCGTTCACGGCCCAGCTTCTGGGCGTAGTCCGGATCGTTCCAGACGTTGGGGTCTTCCAGTTCGCGAGAGACTTCTTCTAGCCGATCCTGCTTCTCGGCATAGTCAAAGATACCCCCTAAGAACATCTGTCCGCTCAGACAGGTCCTTGATGAGGTTATGAATCGGATTGGTTTCCAGCATGGATTCGCCTTGACGGTTGGAAAGAGAAGATGGCTACAAGTGCGCAGTCATGGCGAAGGAGCGCCAGCGAAACAAAACCGCCGCGCAACGCGTGAGAGTGAACCACGACAGCGTGAAAAAGGCGCTTATTGTAACGAAACAGCGAGCGCATCGCATCCATCGGACCAACGAATAACCCCGCCTCCAGTTGGAAAAGCGGGGTTAGTCACCTTACGACTCGGCAAACAGCAAGCCGAGGATAGAAGAGGTTACGGCTTCATATCCTCGAAGAACTTCTTCACGCTATCGAAGAAGCCGGTTTTCTTCGGTGAGTGGCTATGACTGTTGCTGCCATCGAAACTCTCCTGCAACTGACGCAGCAGGTCTTTCTGCTCATCGTTGAGGTTGACCGGCGTTTCCACCACCACCTTGCACAGCAGATCTCCGGCGGGGCCACCACGAACCGGCTTGACGCCCTTGCCGCGCAGGCGGAACAGCTTGCCGGTCTGGGTCTCGGGCGGAATCTTCAGCTTGACCCGGCCATCCAGGGTCGGCACTTCGAGCTCGCCACCCAGCGCCGCATCGACGAAGTTGATCGGCACGTCGCATTGCAGGTGCTTGCCGTCGCGCTGGAAGATATGGTGCGGCTTGATCGCCGCCTGCACGTACAGATCGCCCGGCGGGCCGCCGTTGATACCGGCCTCGCCTTCGCCGTTGAGGCGAATGCGATCGCCGGTATCCACGCCCGGCGGGATCTTCACCGAGAGCGTGCGCGTCTCGCGCACCCTGCCTTCGCCGTTGCACTTGTGACACGGCACCTTGATCTGCTGGCCGCTACCATGGCAGGTGGGACAGGTCTGCTGCACGGCGAAGAAGCCCTGCTGCATGCGAACCTGGCCATGACCATGGCAGGTCGGGCAGGTTTCCTTGGTGGAACCCGGCTCGGCGCCTTCGCCATCGCAACGGTCGCACTCGATATGACGCGGTACCCGGATATCCACCGTGGTACCGGATACGGCGCTCTCCAGGTCGAGTTCCAGGTTGTAACGCAGATCAGAGCCGCGTGCGGGTGCGTTGGGACCGCGCCGACGCCCACCGCCGCCGCCACCGAAGATGTCGCCGAAGACATCGCCGAAGATGTCGCTGAAGTCGCCGGCACCACCGCCACCGAAGCCACCACCGCCAAAGCCTCCGCCCTGGCCATCGACACCGGCATGACCGAACTGATCATAGGCGGCACGTTTCTCGTTATCGCTGAGAACTTCGTAAGCTTCGGAGACTTCACGAAATTTCTCGGCAGAAGTCGTGTCGTCGGGATTGCGGTCAGGGTGGAATTTTTGCGCCAGGCGGCGGTAGGCCTTCTTGATCTCTTTCTGATCAGCCCCTTTTTCGACACCCAGGACTTCGTAATAATCGCGTTTGGACATGGGTCCTTTGCGCCTCCTGGTCTAATAAAGCGTCTTGGCCGTGCAAACGCCGACGCGGGAGGTGTCTCCCGCGCCGCCGCTTACCTTGGCAGAAAGAGTGCGTTACTGCTTCTTCTGCTCGTCGTTGACTTCTTCATACTCGGCGTCAACCACATCGTCTTCCGCCTTGGCGCCGCCTTCGGAGCCTTCACCGCCTTCCTGCTGCGCGGCTTCCGCCTGTTCGGCGTACAGCTTCTGCGCGAGCTTGCCGGAAGCCTCGGTCAGCGCATCGAGCTTGGTCTGGATGACGTCGCGGTCGTCTTCCTTGACCGCTTCCTCGAGCTCGGTGATGGCGGTTTCAATGGCCTGCTTCTCCTCGTCGCTGGCCTTGTCGCCGGCTTCTTCCAGCGTCTTGCGCGTGGCGTGGATCATGCCGTCGGCCTGGTTGCGCAGCTGCACCAGCTCCTCGAACTTCTTGTCCTCGTCGGCATGCGCCTCGGCATCGCGGACCATCTGGTCGATCTCGTCGTCGGTCAGGCCGCTGGAGGCCTTGATCACGATCGACTGCTCCTTGCCGGTCGCCTTGTCCTTCGCCGAGACGTTGAGGATACCGTTGGCATCCAGGTCGAACGCCACTTCGATCTGCGGCACGCCGCGCGGCGCCGGCGGGATGTCGGCCAGGTCGAAGCGACCCAGGGACTTGTTGCCGCCGGACTGCTTGCGCTCGCCTTGCAGCACGTGAATGGTCACGGCCGTCTGGTTGTCATCCGCGGTCGAGAAGGTCTGGGTCTTCTTGGTCGGGATGGTGGTGTTCTTCTCGATCAGCGGGGTCATCACGCCACCGAGAGTCTCGATGCCCAGCGTCAGCGGGGTGACGTCGAGCAGCAGTACATCCTTGACGTCACCGCCCAGGACACCGCCCTGAATCGCGGCACCCACGGCCACGGCTTCGTCCGGGTTGACGTCCTTGCGCGCTTCCTTGCCGAAGAACTCCGCTGCTTTCTTCTGCACCATCGGCATGCGCGTCTGGCCGCCGACCAGGATCACTTCGTCGATCTCGGAAGCGGAGAGGCCGGAGTCCTTGAGCGCCATCTTGCACGGCTCGAGCGAACGCTGCACCAGATCTTCCACCAGGGCTTCCAGCTTGGCCCGGGTCACCTTGACGTTCAGGTGCTTGGGACCGGTATTGTCGGCCGTGATGTAGGGCAGGTTGACGTCGGTCTGCTGGGCGCTGGACAGCTCGATCTTGGCTTTCTCGGCAGCTTCCTTGAGACGCTGCATGGCCAGATTGTCACCGGACAGGTCGATACCGCTGTCGGCCTTGAACTGGTCGACCAGGTAGTTGATCAGGGCCAGGTCGAAGTCTTCGCCGCCGAGGAAGGTGTCACCGTTGGTGGCCAACACCTCGAACTGGGTTTCACCGTCGACATCGGCCACTTCGATGATCGAGATATCGAACGTCCCGCCACCCAGGTCATAGACCGCGATGGTCTTGTCGCCGCGGGCCTTGTCCATGCCGTAGGCCAGCGCCGCCGCAGTCGGCTCGTTGATGATGCGCTTGACGTCGAGCCCGGCGATACGACCGGCATCCTTGGTGGCCTGACGCTGGCTATCGTTGAAGTAGGCCGGCACGGTGATCACCGCCTCGGTCACTTCCTCGCCGAGATAGTCTTCGGCGGTCTTCTTCATCTTCTTCAATACTTCGGCGCTGACCTGGGGCGGCGCCATCTTCTTGCCCTTGACTTCCACCCAGGCATCGCCGTTGTCGGCTTCGGTGATGGTGTACGGCACCATCTTGATGTCCTTCTGCACGACATCGTCCTTGAAGCGACGGCCGATCAGGCGCTTGATGGCGTACAGGGTGTTTTCCGGGTTGGTCACCGCCTGGCGCTTGGCCGCCTGGCCTACCAGGGTTTCACCGTCTTCGGTGTAGGCGATGATGGAAGGAGTCGTGCGACCGCCTTCGGCGTTCTCGATTACCTTGGCACTGTCGCCATCCAGCACGGCGACACAGGAGTTGGTTGTGCCCAGGTCAATACCAATGATGCGTCCCATAGCAAAAACCTCGAAATTAGTTGCGTCGATATTTAATTGATACCGCACTGGTTGCGTTCAGCTGGTGCGGTTGAATTGTCTGCGCGGCGCTTACCGCGGGGTTGCCATCTATCTGGGGGTCGTTGTCGGCTTTTCAAGGTTTTTTTGCTTGAAAAGCGACTTCACCCGGCGGTTATTCGACTTTCTGGCTGACGACGACCATTGCCGGGCGAACCAGTCGACCGTTGAGCTGGTAGCCCTTCTGCATGACGTCCATCACGCTGTTGGGCTCGAGCTCGGGATTGGGCACCATCGCCATGGCTTCATGGAGCTGCGGGTCGAACGGCTCGCCGTGGGGTTCGATGGCTTCGACGCCGAACTTGCCCAGTACGTCGAGCTGCATTTTCAGGGTCATCGACACGCCTTCCCGGTGGACTTCGGATGCCTCCTCGTCCATCGCCTCAAGCGCCTTCTCGAGACTGTCCACCACCGGCAGCAGCTCCTTGACGAACTTCTCCAGGGCGAACTTGCGTGCCTTTTCCGCTTCCTGCTCGGCGCGCCGGCGCACGTTCTGCGCTTCCGCCGCCGCCCGCAAGGACTGGTCCTTGGCCTCGGCCAGGCTCTGTTCGAGCTCTTCCACCTTGGCCGCCAGCATTTCCGCCTCGGGGTTGTCGGATTCGACGTGCAGCGCCTCTTCGTCGTTGATCAGGCCTTCCAACTCGCCTTCCACCAGGCGCTCCTCGGCTTGCTGCTCCGGCGTCTCCGTCTCCTGTTCACGGCGCGCCAACTCGTCTTCGGGGGGGGTCTGGGGATCTTTCGCCATGAGAAACTCCTGCAAAGCTATTGCCCGATACCAGGCGACCTGGCCATCGAGCCGATATGGGTTCGGTGACATTCAAAACCGTGTGCGGGGTATATGGGGGTCGTGCTGGCGAACTCAAGAGGGGCGTTGCAGTTGCTTTTCGGCTACTGTATAAAACGACATATTCATGTATACCTATCCAGCTTCTTGCTGTTCCGCCCAGGCGCCCGGAGGACATATGCTCATCCAGCTTGCCATTCGTGACTACGCAATCGTCGACCATCTCGAGCTCGAACTCACCAGGGGCATGACGGCCATCACCGGAGAGACCGGGGCCGGTAAATCCATCCTCCTGGGGGCCCTGGGGCTATGCCTGGGCGAGCGCGGCGACGCCGCCAGCGTACGCCACGGCCGGGAGCGCGCGGATATCAGTGCCCGCTTCGATATCGCCCACCTTCCCGCCGCCAGGATGTGGCTGGAGGAGCGCGAGCTGCCCACGGACGAGTGCCTGCTGCGCCGCGTGGTGACGACGGCCGGACGCTCAAAGGCATGGATCAACGGCCAGCCGGCCACTATTGCCGACCTCAAGGAGCTAGGCGAAAGCCTGGTCCAGATCCATGGCCAGCACGCCCACCAGGCCCTGCTCCGCGACGATACACATCTGCATTTGCTGGATGATTACGCGGGCCATCGCGACGCGGTGAACACCCTCGCCGACACCTATCGCCAGTGGCAGACAACGCGACGCAAGCTCAAGCGCCTGGCCGAGGACGGCAACGAACTGGAGGCCAAGCGCCAGCTGCTGCACTACCAGGTGGAGGAGCTCGACCAGCTGGCCCTGAGCGCGGGTGAACTCGCCTCACTGGAAGAAGAACAGCATACCCTTGCCCATGCCGAAGAGATCCTGCGTGAAACCCAGCTGGCATGTGACTGCTGCGCTGGCGACGAAGGCGGCGCGCTCGCCCTGCTCAACCAGGCCATCAACCGCCTGAGTGCGCTACCCGGAAGCGATGCCGGCAAGCTGGCCAATAGCCTGACGATGCTCAACGACGCGCGCATTCAGGTCGAGGAAGCCTCCAGCGAGCTGACCCAGCTGGCGGGCAATACCGAACTCGATCCCGAACGCTTGCTGTGGGTGGAGGACCGGCTGGGCGAGATCCACCGTATCGCGCGCAAGCACCACGTGGAGCCCGAAGAGCTGTGTGAGTTGCACGCACGTCTGCAACATGAGTATCAGCAGCTCGAGGAGAGCGATCAGGATATCGAGGCACTGAGCTCGCAAGCCGCCGCGCTACGCGAGCAATGGCGCGAGCAAGCCGCCCGGATCAGCGCCACGCGCCAGCGTGCCGCCAAGCGTCTGGGCAAGGAAGTGCAGCAGCAACTGGGGTTCCTGGCGATGGACAAGGCGCGCTTCGAAGTGGAAATCCAGTCTCGCGAAAAAGCCGCGCCGGATGGCCTGGACCAGGTACAGTTCCTGATCAGCGCCAACCCCGGCCAACCTGCCCGCCCCTTGGCCAAGGTGGCGTCCGGCGGGGAGCTTTCGCGTATCAGCCTGGCGATTCAAGTAGTAGCGGCAAGCCACTCCACCATTCCCAGCCTGGTATTCGATGAAGTGGACGTGGGGGTATCGGGGGCAACGGCGGAAATCGTCGGTAAACTGCTGCGGCGACTGGGAGAGAACGGCCAGGTGATGACCGTGACCCATCTTCCCCAGGTGGCGGCCCAAGCCCACCAGCATCTGCATATCGAAAAGCAGGCCAAGCGCGATACCACGTTGACGCATATGGCATTGCTGGATGAGGGAGGACGGGTCAGCGAGCTGGCTCGTATGTTGGGCGGAGTCAAGCTATCCGAGCAGACCCTGGCGCATGCTCGCGAGATGCTCGACGCCAGCCAGCGCCAGCCGCATTGAGCTCGTCTGTGGCTGCATAAAGGAGGAGGCCTTGCCGAAGCTCCATGCACGGCAAGGCAGAGGGGATCACTTCTTGTTGACCGGGCCGCTATCCTGGCGAGTCACATTGGAACCTTGCGGGCGCACATAAAGCACCAGCGCATGATCGACTAATTCATAGCCGTGTTCACGGGCAATCTCGTGCTGGCGCCTCTCGATGGTTTCATCGACGAATTCGATGATTTCCCCACTTTCCAGACACACCATATGGTCGTGGTGATCCTCCTGGGTCAACTCGAATACCGCGTGACCACCGTCGAAGTTGTGACGTATCACTAGACCCGCCGACTCGAACTGAGTCAGCACCCGATAGACGGTGGCAAGGCCTACATCCTCACCCGCATCAATCAGTGTCTTGTACACTTCTTCGGCGCTCAGATGGTGTTGACCTGAAGCACTTTCGAGAATCTGCAGTATTTTAACGCGCGGCAGGGTCACTTTCAGACCGGCTTTGCGTAATTCATGGTTCTGATCGGCCATGGTTGCTCTTCGCAGTAACGGGTTAGGTCGGGTATGATCGACCGAAACCACGATAGTGAAGAATAGGCTCAAATGCAAAAGTTGACTAGAATCATCACGCTTTCCGCCACCCTGCTGATCGCCAGCGGCTGCAGCTATCTCGGTGTGTATAAACGAGATGTTCCTCAAGGCAACCTGGTAACCCAGGACATGGTGCAACAGCTGCAGCCGGGGATGAGCCAGCAGCAGGTCGCCTATATCATGGGCCGCCCGCTCCTCGAGGCGCCCTTCGATGCCGACCAGTGGGACTATGTCTTCCACCTGGACAAGGCCTATGGCGGTGTCGAGCAGCGTCGTGTGACGTTGCAATTCGATCCCAGCGGTCGCTTGAGCGATATCCGCAAGGAAGGCGATTTCTCTCGCGATCCCGAACTGCGGGGTTCGGATGTCGGGCCGGCAACCGAAGGTAGCGACCCTGTCAGGGTAATCGATCAGAAGCCCGAAACGCCCGCCA
Source organism: Halomonas sp. Bachu 37 (assembly GCF_039691755.1). Taxonomy (NCBI): domain Bacteria; kingdom Pseudomonadati; phylum Pseudomonadota; class Gammaproteobacteria; order Oceanospirillales; family Halomonadaceae; genus Halomonas; species Halomonas kashgarensis. Next base: position 2,225,770 of record NZ_CP137552.1, read on the forward strand.
CCGCTCCGGAGCCAGTCCCCGTACCCGCTGGCGAACTGTAATGCCTTTACCGAACGGCCGGCATGTGTGTCGGCCGTTCGGCCGCTGAACTATACAAGCTCCACTGTTTACCGGTATCTACCGGGCGTTTCCGGTCAACTGGTTTGACGACGTGCCCGCGCCAGGCGTGCTTGCTTGGGATCGATCTCCAGTGGACGGTACACTTCCACGCGGTCGCCCTCGCGAAGTACATGGCGAGAAGGCTCACGCAACGCCTTGCCGAACACACCCAACGGCACCTGAAAAAAGGTCTCGGCGGGGAGTTCGGGAAACAAGTCGGGCAAACCGGCACGTTCCACCGCCTGCGTGGCGGTGGTGCCCTGCGGCACCCGAAGGGCAACCAGGCGCTGCTTATGCGGCAAGGCAAAAGCCACTTCCACCGCAAGCTCAGCGTCCATAAAGCTCGTCGGCACGCTTGTGGAACGCATCGACCAGTTGGCCCGCGATCTGCTGGAACAGCTTGCCGAACGCCATACTCAGCAGGCGGCTGGCAAACTCGAACTCCATTTCCAGGCTTACCTTGCACATGCCCTCCCCCATGGGGGTGAAGTGCCAGTGCCCCTTGAGTCGCTTGAATGGCCCCTTGACCAGGGACATATCGATGCGCTCCGGCTCATGCAGGTCGTTACGCGTCATTATGCTTTGCTCTACACCCGCTCGGCCCAGCGTCATTTCGCCGATCAGGTGGCTGGAATCGCGCTCGATCAATCGAGCACGACGGCAGCCCGGCAGAAATTCGGGGTAGCGTTCGAAATCATTGACCAGATCGAACATTTGTTGGGGGGTGTGCCGCACCAAGGCGGAACGATTGACCGTTGGCATTGACCTCTCCGCTGACTTCACAGTGTCCAAGGCGTATCATAGAAAATCATTTCAGGCCTTGAATGGTATCATGCCTCCCCACATAACGAAGGGCAGGCAACGGACAGATCACACAAGAGGTTCCATGGCCACTAAGAAAGGCAAGAGCAAGGGTCCTAGCAGCAGCGTCATTGCGCAGAACAAGAAAGCGCGTTTCGAATACCATATCGACGAAACATTCGAGGCCGGCCTGGCGCTGGCGGGCTGGGAAGTCAAGAGCCTGCGCGCAGGCAAGGCCCAGCTGACCGATACCTATATTCTTATTCGCAATGGCGAAGCCTGGTTGCTGGGCAGTCATATCATGCCCCTTAACACTGCCAGCACCCATGAGCTTGCCGATCCCACGCGTACGCGCAAATTGTTGCTGCACCGCAAGGAAATCGCCAAGCTGTTTTCCGTCACCCAGGACAAGGGGCACACCTGTGTGCCGCTCAAGCTGTACTGGAAGCGCAACAAGGTAAAGTGTGAACTGGCTCTGGTAACCGGGAAGAAGCTGCACGACAAGCGGGCCACGGAAAAGGACCGCGACTGGAAGCGGCAGAAAGGTCGGATCATGCGGGAACAAAACAAGGCATGACTGGTCAATGAAGGGCGAGCGCGGTAGAATGTGCGCTCAGTAAGGGGGCGACATGGTTTCGACGCCGGTGACAAACCCTGCGGTGCATGCCGAGAGCGTGATGTATCTCGTAAATCCAACATCACAAACAATAGTCGCAAACGACGACAACTACGCTCAGGGCGCGCTAGCAGCTTAAACGCTGGTAGCTTCTTGTCCGGCCCGAAGGTGGTGTGCCCATTCACCACTGACGGGATACGAGCCAAAGATGATGGGATCGCAGCTGTTGGTGTCTTCTCTTCAGCTGTTAAAACTTACGAAGAATCGCGTTGCTGAATCCTGATCGTCGGAGTCAGCCGCGCTAAAACAAAAGACGAAATCTAAGCATGTAGAGCCAATGGGCGAGTGCCGGCGGACGCGGGTTCAATTCCCGCCGCCTCCACCACCTACCTAAATTCAGATGCTCCCATATAGGTCTGAATGAAGCTGAAAAGCCCGCCTAGCGCGGGTTTTTTTGTGTCTGTATGCTTTCATATAATCCCATACAGCATTGCGCACCGTGTATGTCTGTGTGTATGCTTCGCGATATTGTGAACCAGAGGCATACACGCATGAAACGCTCCCAGATCAAGCGCCGCCCGCTGGCTGACACCGTACTGGCGACACTGGAACCCGAGGCCAAGGCATACAGGGAATTGGACAGTAGCGGCCTTTACTTCAGAGTGAAGCCCAACGGCTCAAAGTCTTGGGAGCTGCGTTACAAGAAGCCAGACGGCAAGTGGTCGTGGATTGGCCTTGGCGGGTATCCAGAGACAAGCGGGAGCCTGGCGCGTGAGAAAGCCGACCGGCTTAGAGCAGATGCAGCCAAGGGAGAAAACCCTATTGTCTCCAAGCGCACAAGGGAAGCTGAATCACTGGAGGCCGCCAACAGCACCTTTGAGGCATTGGCAAGGGAGTGGCATACAAATAAGCGCCAGAACTGGACGGACGGCACTTCCAGCCGCGTCATTGGCTCGCTGCAAAAGCATGTGTTTCCCAAATTCGGCAAGCGCCCTTTCACCGACATAACGCCGATGGAGTGGCTGGAGTTCCTGCGTAGCCTGGAAAAGACCGGCATCATAGAACAGACCAGCCGCATACGCGCTATTTGCCGGGAAGTGTACGACCTGGCGCTAGTGAGCGGGCGTATCCAGTACAACCCGTTGGAGAGCCTGCACAAGCACCTGACCACGCGCCGGGCAACCAACTACTCTCACGTTAGCCAAGACGAATTACCCGCCCTGCTACGCGCCATTGGCTCATATCCTCACGCTGAGGATGTACGCCTTGGCCTGATCCTGCTTTCTCGCCTAGCTTCGCGTCCTTCAGAGCTAAGAGAGGCTCGCTGGGAGGAGTTCGACCTGGAGAAAGCGCTATGGACGATCCCCGCCCAGCGAATGAAACGCCGCCGCGAACATATTGTTCCGTTGCCAAGGCAGGCGATTGAAGCTCTTCAGAGCCTCCACCGACTGACCGGATACCAACCCCTGCTTTTCCCAGGACGCAGCGACAAGACAGCGCCACGGTCGAATACGGTATTCATCATGGCATTACGCCGCCTTGGCTATGAAGGACGCCAGACCGGGCACGGCTTCCGGCATATTGCTAGCACGATCCTGAACGAATACGGCTTCAACGCCGATCACATCGAAGCCCAGCTATCGCACGTTAAAGACGGCGTGGCAGGCGTCTACAACAAGGCGCAGTACATCGAGCAGCGCCGCCACATGATGCAGTGGTACGCCGACCACCTGGATAACTTGCAGCGCGGAAACGTGATGGAGTTTAAGCGAGCGTAACAACCGAATTGGCTGGCCTAGGGTAGCTCCCGAACGTGCAGATAACTCCACTGTACTGGCTGGCCAACCTAATTGGAGTGCAAGCGTTAGGAGTAGCGCGTTTATGGGTCTTTCACCGTGGTTAGTTGCCCCTGAGATGGAGTGCTGGGAGATAGCCTGTATTTTGGCTGGGTATGAACCTAGCGAAGTTGATATGAAGTGGTCCAATTAGAGCGGACACCCCGGTAAGCCTCATAATGGAGGCAGTGGAGGTGTTCATGACCAAGAAGACTCGACGTCGGTTTTCCGATGAATTCAAGGCGGATGCAGTGAGCCTGGTGAGCGATCAGGGGTATTCCGTATCCGAGGCCGCCCGGCGCCTGGGCGTGGAGCGCAGCGTGCTGGACCGCTGGTGCCGCAAGCACCGCCAGCAGGGCTCCGGCACCCCGGGGCGGCAGGAGGACGATCGCGACGCCGAGATCAAGAAGCTCCGCGAAGAAGTTCGTAAGCTTCAGGTTGAAAAGGATATTTTAAAAAAGGCGGCGGCCTTCTTCGCCAAAGAGTCGAACTGAGATACCAGTTCATCGAGTCGGAGAAGGCCACCTACCCCGTGGCCGTGTTGTGTCGGGTCATGCGGGTCAGCCGGAGCGGTTTCTATGCCTGGCGACGACGTGACCCTGATGACCATCGACAGGCCCTGCTCCATGAGGTCAGAGAGATCCATCGCCGGAAGCGCGGCAGCTACGGCAGCCGCCGCATGGCCAAAGAACTGCGACGCCGTGGCTATGAGGTCGGTCGTTACCAGGCCCGAAGCCTGATGCGGGAAGCCGGTGTAGAGGCACGCCAGCGGCGACGCTGGCGTCATACGACCGATACCCAGCACACCCTGCCGGTGGCGCCCAACCTCTTGAATCGCCAATTCACGGTGGCGGCACCGAATCGGGCCTGGGTGGCTGATATTACGGCTATCTGGACGTTGGAAGGATGGCTCTACCTGGCGGCGGTGCTCGACCTCCACGACCGGCAGTTGGTGGGCTGGGCGATGGCCGAGCACATGCGCACGCAACTGGTCCTGGACGCCCTGGAGATGGGCGTGGGCCGCCGGCAACCCGGTAGAGGGTTGATTCATCATAGCGATCGCGGGAGCCAATACGCGTCGCATGAGTACCGCGGCACGCTTGTTCGGCATGGGTTCCAGGCCTCGATGAGCCGCAAGGGGAACTGCTGGGATAATGCCGTCATGGAGCGCTTTTTTGGCTCACTGAAAAGCGAGTGGTTGGCTGACCAGCGGTATGCGAGCCGACAGGCGGCACGGCGGGATGTAATCGACTACATCGAGATGGAGTACAACAGTTGCCGGCTTCACTCGACCCTAGGCTATCAGACGCCGAGGGAGATCGAACTGGCGGCTGCGGCTTGAAAATGTGTCCGCTCTGACTTGACCAGAACAGGCGATCCCGGCACACCGGGCGGAGGCAGTGGCCCAGGCAATACAGGAGCCCCAGCAGGAGGACCATCAAGCTCTCCAGGCGGCCTAGGCATGGATGGCGGCGCAGGCGGAAGGCCAGGCGGCGGTGTTTCGACTGCCGCAATCGGCGCTGCTGAATCAGTGGCCAATGGCACGCCCGGCAATGGCAATAGCGGCAACCCGGGAGGCCATGGTGGTGGTGGAGGCCCGGGGAATGCCAACGGCTACGGCGGTACGTTCGGCGATAGCCTGGACGCACAGAGCAGTTCGACAACCGGTGGGCGCGTCGGGTCCAGCATGACGGGCATGAACGCCATGGTGAGCATGGATGATGCCGCCAAGGAGGCTCAAGCGGTATTTGGCGGCTGGGCAACTCAAGCCGATACCCAGATGGGGCCGGAGAACGTCGGCTACGGCAACTCCACCTACGGCGGCAACAACGCCATGGCGAACGCCTCACAGGCGGCCGCTATGACCCGGGGCCAGCACACCCAGTCGCTCGAGGTTGCGGGAATACCCGATTCGCATCACGCCGCCGCGAGGCCGAGCATTGCCTCCCGCGCCCTTTCGACGGTTGCGGCCGTGGCCAACCCGGCGCTTGGGCTGCTGGGAACTGCCATGAACACACACAGTGCCGCGAAGAATGCCCAGGAATCCATCGGTTCGATCAATGACGCTTTCGGTACCTCTCTGGATGACAGCTACGGCACCGCTATTGGCCAGCAGGCCAAGGGCACCGTGGCAGGAACGGTTGGCGGCAAGGTAGGCGGGACCATAGGGGCGCGTGCCGGTATGAGCGTGGCAGGCACACCCGGCGCCATTGCTGGTGGGCTTCTTGGAGCGGCCAGCATGAGTAATACCGCCCGAGGCGCTGCGATGGATGGTACCAACAACTCCACCGGCCCCGGCTCCCCCAGCGATGGCGGCGAGCCCCGCGGGCTACTCGCCAGAGCAACGCCCCGGCGGGAACCGCAATCCTCGAGGAACGGCTACGTCAATATCAACGACTATGCCTACGGCAACGACCGCAGCCCCTTTGACCGCTACAGCGATTACGCAGCGCAGTTCTTCGGCACCGCTTAGGAGGCATCATAGAGAAAATATGGCTAGGGCTAACCGCTCGGATACAGCGCCAATCAGTACATCGCACCTGCTAACCAACGTCCCACCACCGCGCCCTGGCACCTGCTGGGGCTGTTTCGTTTCAGGCACCGATGTTGAGAAATGTTAAGGTTGAGCGCCCCATGCGCGCTGGTTTGCGGGTTTGGTTTGCACCTCCGGTTCGCATTGCTCGCGCGAACTTGGTTCGAATATTCCGCCACGAACCTGCAAAAACCTTCATTGGTGCGCAGTAGCGGTGCGCATTACGAGGTGCGCACTTGCGCAGGGAAAACCTAGCAAACCCTAGCATGGCGAACGTGTTAAAAGTTCTGCCGTCGACCCAACAAAACCCAACATTGGTCATCATGGCCCTAGCCGATCCGGTGCTATCAAATGCCAGCATCTCATCGCTAGCTACTACCTCAGAAAACCTCAGCTAAGGAAGGCGTTAAGGTACTAGGGAAAACTCAAACTCAAGGTACGAGGCATTGGTACGAATTGCGCCGTTCGTACTGGTATGTAGTGGTCAAGTGTTTTTGGCCACCGAATTTTGAGTATTCCAGTAGTTCTTTTCTGCCACATTCGGCGGTAGGCCACCGTTATGCTTGTGCGGCCTGAGGCTGCTGTAGTAACCGATCATATAATCAGTGACAGATTGCTTCGCCGCCGCAACATTGGGGTAGCCAATCTCTGGCATCCATTCCGTTTTCAGACTCCTGAAGAAGCGCTCTGTCGGGGCATTATCCCAGCAATTGCCACGGCGACTGAGACTCTGCGTCATCCGGTAGCGCCAGAGCATCTGTCGGAATGCCAGGCTGGTGTACTGGCAACCCTGATCCGAATGAAACAGAATGTCCGGTGGCTCTCGACGCGATTCGTAGGCCATGGTCAGTGCCTTCTTCACCAGCTCCGTATTCGGAGACAAGGACAATGCCCAGCCCACGGGTTTACGGGCATACAAATCGATGACCACCGCCAGATAAGCCCAGCGTGCCCCTGTCCAAATATAGGTAATGTCGCCGGTCCATACCTGATTGGGCTCCTTTACGTCGAATTCCCGATCGAGAAAATTCGGGATATCCAGGTGCGGCTGATCCGCCTTCTTGTAGGCGTGGCTTGGCGGCTGTGTGCTCACCAGCCCCAACTGCTTCATCCGTCTGCTGGCCCGGTAACGACTCAGCGATGTTCCAGCCTGCGTGACCATTTTGGCGATGCTGCGAGCGCCGGCAGAGCCGTTACTGACGGTATGCGCCTCGACAACCTGGTCCAGCAGCTTCTGCTCAGTCTCACAGGGCCTTCTGTCCCGGTCACGCCAGGCCCGGTAGCTACTGCGATGCACCCCAAACACCTGGCACAAGTGCTGCACCGCATAGCTCTCTTCAAGTCGCTCGATTATCGAGAATTGTTCAGGGAGTCCGACATCAAGAGAGCAGTAGCCTTTTTTAATATTTCCTTCTCTTCCTCCACCCGCCGCAGCTTGCGCTTCAGTTCCTGAATCTCACGCTGTTCCGGCGTCAGAGCCTCACCTTTCAGCGGAGTCTTGCCTGCCCGCTCAGCACGAAGCCTGCGTACCCAATACTCCATGGTGGATTTGCCAACGCCCATGGCCTCACACGCCGCCTTCAGCGAGTAACCCTGATCGACCACGAGCTGGGCCGCCTCCAAGCGAAATTCCGGACTGAACGCTCTCTTCTTCGTCATCATCTGCACCTGACTGTCTATGTGAGTGATCATACACTCAAAATCAGGTGGCCAGATTCACTGTGCCACTACACTCGGTTCCCGTGTCTGGTGCCTTGGGCCTTGATCGTAGTGGGCAGCTTATGTCCTGGCCCGTCATCGCTGCTGCGCTGTACCTGGTCGGCAAACGGCTGAAATAGGCCAACCCCGCAGCGCCGGCTCAAGCATCAAAACGAGACGGGTGGCCGAGCAATCGGAGCCCGCTTTTTTTGCGCCCGTCTGTCACAAAAACCAGTCTCCGTACCCCTCTTGTGTGTTTGCAAGGGCAGAGATTCTAGACCTGCCCCTTATTCAGCACACACACAGAGGGAGACGACCCATGAAAAGCCGCGCCACTACTGGCACCACCACCCCTAAGCGTTTGCCGCCTGCCATCCTGCGCATGAAAAAGCTCAAATCTTGGAGCGCTGTTGCCACGTCCGGCGGCCACACCTGGCGCACGTTACCGGTGCCTCACGCCGATCCTGAGCGCGCCCACCTGAATGAGGATTGGCGAGACGCGACCAGCCCGGACACGCTGCGTATGGCAATAGAGGAACGCCTGGCACTGGTGACCGCCACCACTGCGCAAAACCCGGTGTTGTGTGTCGAGTACCTGGTGACCGCCCGCGCTGAGGCGTTTACCGAGCATGGGGGAGACACACACGCACCCGAGTATTTCAGGGATGCGCTGGCGTTCTTGGAAGCACGGCACGGGGCTGACAACGTAGCGGCGGTGAACGTCCAGAACGATGAAGCCGCGCCCCATTTGGTCGTGTATGTCGTGCCCCTGCTCGAGCGCCCCGCCCGCACCGTGCGCAAAAGCGTATTTGCCGGTGGCCGTGACGAAAACGGCAAGCTGAAGCGCGTCACGAAAGAGGTTCACCAGCCCGCCGAGGTGGTCTTGTCTGCCGATCACTACAACGGCACCCCGGCGAAACTCGCCGCGCTACAAACAGACTTTTCAGAGAGGGTAGGCGCCCGGCATGGACTAGCGCGTGGCCTGGAACTGTCCGCCGCCAGTCACACCACCAACAAAGCCCACCACCAGGCGCTTGCCCGCGCGATGGTTGGGCACATTGGCCTGGCGGCAGAGGAGCTGGAGCGCCGGGGCCGCTTGTGGGCGAAGGAGTCACCGGAGGAGCAGGCTGCTCGATTGTCTGAGTTGATCCACGAACATTACGCGCCTGTGATAGCCCGCGCCGCCACGGCTGAGCATGACCGTCGCCGCGCTGCTGAGATGGAGGAAACCGCCCGCCGCCATGCGGAACGCTACAAGAAAACCGCTGGGGAGTTGGCCGCTTTTACGCACGGACTGAGTGACACCCAGCAAGCCGAGCTGCGACAGACCGCCAACCATTGGCGCCGGGAGGCTGAGGAACGCAAGCGCCTGGAGGCTCAGGAGGCACACCAGCAACGCCTGGAGGCCGAACGCGAGCACAAACGTGCGGCGATGGAGAGTCGGCAAAAGCTGGAGAGGCGAGAGCGCGCCCTAGTTGAGCGATTGAAAACCGCCACCCCATTGGCCTTTGCCGGCGCGGATGAAGCTATCCGCCGAGAGTGCTGGGGGCTGCTTGCCGGCCATGATGATCTGGTAGAAGCGTTTGATCGCATGAGTGCTAGCCCTTACTTTGATTCTGCCGGACACCTGACTGATGAAGGCCGCTGTGCCGTGGCAGAGAAAAACGCCACTGAAGCGGTCGAGCGTTCCCCCGATGTGCTGACGAAGCCCCAGCCCGCCATGCCGGATGCGACACCCCCACCCCGTACGCCACCCACAGGGATGAGCGGGCCGGGAATGTAACCGATCCCCGCCGCTGTGGCTGCCTGATGGCCGTTCTAGTCGCTGCCTGTGCGTTGGCATGGGTGGCGGTTGATAAACAGAGAACGGGCAAACAATACGCCAGCCGCTAACTCGACGTCCTTAGTGTGTTACGGGGGCTGAGCAATCCACTACACGGGAGACCGGCACCCCAAGATGGAGAGATCCGCGCCTGCCTGAATAGCATGACCGTCGAGGACAACGTGGCTATCGGGCAGGACCCAACGCGCACAGCGCATGGCCAGTGCGAGGCAATGGTGTGCGAGTGATTCAGCTTGCAGAACTCTTCAGGCTATGGGGCGAACCGCCCAATACACCGGCACAAAAGCAACAAAATGCAACAGCTCTGGATATGCGCAACGGCTGGCCTAGCGGCGGTCATGCTCTAGGCTTATTGTGGTCAACACCTAACTGGTCCGTTATTCTTAAATGCAAACAGACCATCAGGACAAACCCCGCTTGCCTGCTAAGCAATAGTAGTCCATCACATCTAAAAAAGAGCAGCTTGATGCTAAAGCCAACTTTGATAGCGAGCGTAATAAGTGTGGTTTTTCTATCTCAAAGCGTAAATGCCTACGATCCGGACGGCTTTCATCGCTGCATGCTGGAAAACATGCGAGAAGGAATGGGAAATGCTGCCGTTTTGGCGGTACGGCAGTCATGTGCTCACCTACACGAAGCGACTATCAGTGGCGGCAGGTTGCCGCCGTCGATTGCTGATGATTCCTATATTCAAGAATTCAAACGTGAGCACGCGGCTGAATTGCGTGGAGACCCTTCGTGTCAATATCCGATGACAATAGATGACTGCATAGTTTTTTCCGCTCGAAATGAATGGTACCCATCACGCAGCCTCGAAGAAGTTAGAGAATGGCTTTATAGAAGCCAAGAAGAATATGGTCCGATGCCTCCCAGAGAAAACTAGTCCTCGCGCCTCACTCTAACCTGGCAGCATTTCCAGTGAGAGCAAGTTCAGGAGTTACGGCACTTTTTTATTCCCATTTTCTCCACCGAATCAGGCAAAAAACAGGCCTAGCAGCGAGTACCGTGTATGCCCTGGTGTACGCCTAACTGAAATACAATCATAAAAAATCAAACATAACATCACTTTAACTACCCAGTTCAAACGACGCCGCCCCAAACAAGTCGACAAATCAAGCACCTACGGGTGCTTTTTTTGTGTCTGTGGTCTGTGTATGTCTGTTTTGGCATCACCACGTCAGCATTCATCGGCCCGCTATCGCAACCCGCTACCAGTTCGATGCTGTACTACGCTAGATGATATCAGTAGCAGGCACATTGGCATGGAGGTCGCCATGGACAAGAAAGTCATCGACAAGATCCGCGAAAACGAGCAGCTACCGGACGACATGACCGATGAGGAGATAGCCCGGGAATATAAAGGCACGTATACCGCCTCTCGCGCTGCCATCAGTCTCGATCACACGCCCCTCGATCAAGTGCTGGCTAACAAGATGGCAAAAATACTTCCTTTCATGAGAAAGAAGTGATGTCGGTCAGCGCGATCATTTCTGCGCATGGGCGTGGATGCTGCGCATAGCCAAAACCAGTACGTTGCTATTTAACGGTGATATTGTTTTCCACCGTGTTTATCTGCTCATGCTCCTGCGCGATGGCTTCAGCCCGCTCACGCTGCTCCGATGTCTCGACGAAACCGCTCAGGATGGCTCTATCACCGTCCAGGTCCACATCGATGGCCGACCCGGCAAGGTCCGGTGCTTCTAGAAGCCAGGCCTTGATCTGAACCGCTTCGACCGAATCCTGATGCTCGAGTCGGGCGGATTCGTTGACCGGCTTGTCGGCGCAGCCACCCAGAAGCCCAACTGCCATGAATCCCAACATCAACAGAGCGCCGAACCGGTAACGTAGGCACATTATTGGATATCTCCTTCCTCTATGGCTTCGCGGGAATAGTTGATCAGCCCCTGGCAGTACGCCATATCGGGGCCTGTGCCTACGTCCACCAACGGCAAGAGCGCGGTGAGTGGGCCGGCAAGTACGGCAAGCGCCGCGCTGGCGCCGGCTCGCATCACGAGGTCTTCACGATGCACCGCGGTTTCGATGTCATTGAAAGTGCCCCCCAGGTGAAGCGGCGAACGCCCCACGAAAACACTGGGATCTTTGGGGTGGGCGATGATACTGATATCCAGGCGTTCCGTGTTCAGATCGACCTGGCCGCCCAGGGTGAAAGTGGTGTCGTCGGTATCCATCACAAACGTATCCAGTTGGGTAACGCCGTCTCTCATCTGAAGGTCGGCGTAGCCGCAATCAATCGGAATGGGGTCACGATCGCGCACCCAACTCAGAAACGTCTGACCGGCATCGAGCCCGGCGACTTCCACCAGCAAGGCATCCAGCCTTCCGCCGGTCATCAACAGCACCACACCACCATCGGCGGAGGCCAGTAGCTCGGCAAGCGAAGCGCCTTCAACCCAGAGTTTGCCGCGCCCTCCTATGATGCCTACGCTCTCGTCAGCCAGCCCCCAGTTGCGTAGTGCATCGTTGAGATCCACTCCTTGCACTTCCACCTGCATCGTACCGCTGGGAGGCTGGGCGGTAGAATCCACGTCGAGGATGAGATCCACATATCCATCGCCGATGCCGAACCCCACAGGCTCGAATTGTCCCCGGCCATCCTCGAGAACAAAGTCGAGGACCACATTGCTCAATGGCATGTCCCCGGCGCGCACCGACTGTCCTCGGTAGCTTATATCTGCCGATACGCCTTGCCAGGCGTCGGTGATGATCTGTGTATCGGGCAGCACGAAGCGGTCGTCGGCGTCGGTCTCCTCCGGCGTCGCCCCAGCGAGGAAGCCCAGATCCTCGATATCGAGAAAGCGGGAATTCAGCTCTCCACTCACGCGAACGGGACTGAAATTCGTATCGAGGGTCAAGCGTCCATTGAGATCGCTATCGCCGGTTTCCCCTTGAATGTCGGTGAAGATCCAGCGCTGGCCTTCCATGTCCAGCTCTCCCGATACCGAGTAGGGGGGCAGCTGCGGAAGCCCAATGCCCAGCAGACGGCTCAAGCGTTGCGGGTTCGGCCCTTCGATAGCGAGTTCCAGGTTCAGCCCTTCCAGCGCCAGAGGGCGCAAAATCGTACCTTCGAGACTGATGTGGGTGTCGACGATGTCTGCCTCGAGATCCACCGCGTAGGGGCGGTTCGGGTCGCGGGCGTTGAGCAGGGGATCGCCTTGCAAGCTGATATAGGCCGGCGCGCCGTCATAGCGTCCCTCCCCTTCCAGATGAAACGAGCGATTCCCTGCGGATGCGCCTCGGGTTGCAAAGTTCAAGGTCAATTCGGTGCCAGCTTGGGGATCACTGAAACGCAGCTCCGAAGGTTCGAACGCCAGACGGCCGATAAACGGCAACAGAAGATCATCGCGCCTATCGCCGGGGAGCGTTTCGTTCAGTTCCACATGCACTTCCCCCGAGACTCTGCCAAGCCGGTCCTCGATAGGGGTAAAGGTGTCGCCCAGCCTGGTCAGGGCAATATCATTCAAAGCGATATCCAGGCGCCCCGAGGCGGCTGGTTGTGTCACATCCAATGCCAGGTCAGCGGTAACCGAGCCTTCACCCAAACGAAACTGCAGAGGCTGGGCTTGTAGCCTGCCGTCCTCCAGTTCGGCATTCAGCACAAGCGCACCCAGCTCAAGCCCGTTGGGTAATACCAGTGAGTTAGCGTTCAGCTCCAACTGCCCATCGAAGCCGCGTAGCGGCGCCAGCAGGGAGTCGTCCTGCTCTTCATCTTCATTTCTATTTCCATCCCCACTTTCTTCTCCATCTTCGGGTTCACGGTTGGCAGCGGCGATCAGTTGGGCAAGATCGATACGTCCGGCATCGATTGCGAGATTCACCTCAGGACGATCCTTGGCGAATACTTCAAAGCTGCCGCTGACATCGGTCGAACCGATCCGCCCCTCAAGCCTGGTAGCGCTCCATCGCTCATGATCGCGGCTCAAGCGGCCTGCGAGCTGATAATCAGGCATCGGTGGCAACACCGGACCAATCCAGTCCTCCAGGCTCTGACCGCTATCCGCATCCAGCACCATATCGGCTTCGAATGTTTCAAGCTCCAGTATCGACGCCAGGGTGGTGTCTGCCTGAATGGCCAGGCCGGTTGACGTTGCCTGGATATCCAGGGGGTAATCCTGCTGTAGAGTACCGCTCTCCAGGTCGATCAAGCTGGGTAGCGGGGCTCCCCTGGCTTGCAATTCCAGCGGCTTGCCGTCAAAAGTACCCACCACATCGAGCAACAGTTCCGGCGGCTCCGCCTCTGTGCTGGTCTCGATTGTCGCCTCCAGGTCGTCACCGGTCTCGGCGTTGCGATAGGCCACACGCGAATCGTCGATACGTAGGTGAGCAAGCAAGGTATCAGGCGCGAATGACTGGCGTTGCTCGAGTGGCTCGAGCTCAAGGGCAAGGTCGGCATCGAGAGTGGCACCAGTGGGCAGGTCGCTATTCAGTTCGCTCATGTCCAGATCCTGCAGGCGGATCTGCGCCCCTGCGGAAACCCTTTCGGGACTACTGGTCAGGTTGGCCTCGGCCTCGACATGACTGCCGGCGAAATCGAAGGCCAAGGAAGGCAGCACAACCGAATGTTCAGCCAGTTGTACCTGCGCTTGAACGTTCTGAAGCTGCGCCTGCTCCAGTATCAGCTGCTCTACCGAGAGAGAAACGTCTCCGCGCAAGTCAGGGAGCACGGGAATGGTCAATCCACTGTCTCCCTCGGATTTCGGCATGGCGGCGCGCAACGCCGCGACGTCGAGTCGTGGTGAGTGCAGTTGGCCCTCAAGGCTCGGCGCTTCACCGGCGGTGTCCATCGTCAGCTCGCCGGTTAGCCGGCTCTCGGCCACCGCGGCGTCGATGTCACGCAGTCGCCATTCGCTGCCGTGACGTTCCAGTTGCGCCGCTATATCGAGGCTTTCCAGCTCGACCTGGGGTAACTCCAGCCACTGCGACCACTCGGAAAGATTGTCCAGGCTGAGTTCGCCATCTAGCTGAAACTGCTCCATCGATGGCGCCTGGGGAAGCTCGAAGGTGCCGGTGAGCTGGCTCTCGCCGGAAGTGAGTGACAGGTCGCCGCCAAAGGCCTGATTATCATTCATGAAGGCATCGACAGGATCGGTTTCGGCCTCGAGATCGAACTGTCGTTGCCGAAACGTCAGGGTCCCTTGAGCGTCCAGGCTCTCGACACCTGCCTGCACTTGCAGCGATGAAACGGCGACGTCGAGCGGGGTGTCGGCGTCAGCGGCCCAGTAACGCACCTTTGAGTCGGAAAACGAGAGATCGGGGATATCCAGTGGCGAGGAGCCGGCTTCATCGGCTTGCGCTTGCGGATCGTCTTGTTGGTCACCGAACATCCAGTTGCCGGGAGCGTCGGCGCGTTGTTCCAGGTTCAGGGTCGAGCCGGCAAATTCGATTTCCTCCGGCACCACGGCGCCCTGCAGCAAGTCGCTGAGTGATGGCGAGACAGTGACTTGGTCTGCTTCGAGCATATGCGGCGCAGTGGCCCATTCGGGGTTGTCGAACTCGACGTCATGAACCGATAGCTGTGGACGCGGAAACAGACTGAGTTCCACATCGCCGTGAATGGCCGCCGACCGCCCCGTTGCTTCCTCGATACGCTCGGTAATGACTGGCTTCAGGAAATTCCAGGACATCAACTCCACGGCGGCGATGACAAGCGCCACCAGAATGACCGGGATAAGCCACCACCGTAGGAATCTTGAAGCTCGATGTTGCATTGCGTCCGCTACCTTGCGCCATAGAATTCAACCACAACAATGCTCGCCACGCGTTCGAGTCATTGCCGCGTTTCCGTACAGTTTTCCTACAATCACTGTAGTCGTTGAGCCTGACTCTGCATTTGCGCAATAGAAACGAGGCAGCTTTTCTGTATAAGACACACAAGATTCCGCCATCATCGCCTCACGAAAAAAACACCCCGCAGGGTGTGGCCCCGCAGAGTGCTTTTTTCGTTTCATCGTTTATCGATCAGTGCGCCGTCATTTCTGCGGCGGCCCTCAAGCAGTTTCCTAGCCGAGCAGGCGCTCCGCGATTGCGTGATAGACCGGTATCCCGATCATGACATTGAACGGGAAGGTGATTCCCAGTGACGCCAGCATGGCCAGGCCGATGTTTGCCTGGGGAATGGCCGCCCGCATGGCTGCCGGCGCAGCGATATAGGAGCCACTGGCGGCCAGGGCGGCAAGGATGACCACAGAGCCAAGGGGCAGGTCCAATGCGGCTCCTACCGCTACACCCAATAGCGACAGCAGGGACGGCATCACCAGGGCAAAGGTAACCAGACGCCAGTGGTGCCAAGGCATCGGCCGCAGAGTTTGTGCAGCGGTCAAGCCCATCTCCAGCAGGAACAACGCCAGGACTCCTTTAAAGGCGCCGGTAAACAGCGTGGTCACTTCCTCGCCCTGAAAAGGTCCATAAAGCGCACCGATCACCACGCCACCCGCCAACAGGATCACGCCACGGTTGGTCAGCGTTTCATGCCAGAGCTTGCTGGTGCTCTCCTTCACCTTCGCCCCCTGGTAGCGCCGATAGAGCGCGATGGCCACCATGATGGCGGGCAGCTCCATCGCCACCAGATAGAGTGTCACTTCACTGCCCACCAGCAGATTGCGCGCTTCCACATAGGCCAGCGCCACTGCAAAGGTACCCGCACTTACCGAACCGTAGTGCGCCGCGATGCTTGCACTGTCAGCGGCGGACAAGCGCACCCAGCGCCGCAGCACGGGCATCAACATCAGCGGGATCAAGGCGGAAAGCAGTGCCACGCCGGCAAGCTCGGGCACCAGCCCCCAGTGAAGATTGCCGTATAACGCCATGCCGCCCTTCAAGCCTATCGTCAGCATCAACAAAAGGCTCAGGGTGTCATAAGTGGCTTTGGGGACTTGTAAATCCGATTTCACTGCCCCGGCGACAAGCCCAAGCAAAAAGAACATCACCACGATATCCGGCATGTAACCGCACTCCGCTTTCCAAGGAAGCTGCATTCTGTGTGCGCTTGTGGCAGATAACTAATAATATATCCGAGAAATACCATAGGTAATCATCTATATGGTTTTCAGCTGTTTTTTTTAATGCATTTTTCAGACGTGATTTTCAGCAACCCGGAAACATGACTTGATGAACATACGTCACTTAACGTTCAGGCTGCTTCAGGTGTATGTCGCCGTGGTACGTTACGGCTCGGTCAGCGAGGCGGCACGGCAGCTGCACCTTACCCAGCCGACGGTATCGCAGCAGCTCAAACGGCTGACGGAAACAGTGGGCAGCCCGCTGTTGGAGCATCGTGCCCAGGGGTTGACCATGACCGCGACCGGGCAGGCCCTTTACCAGGCCAGTCGCGACGTCCTGGGGCGCTTTGATGACTTCACCGACCAGCTGAGCGACCTGCAGCAAGGCAACAAGGGCCGCTTCAACATTGCGCTGGTCAACACCGCCCAGTACGTGTTACCACGCTTGCTGGGGCCTTTCAGCCAGGCGTTTCCCGACGTCGACGTGACCCTGCATATCGGCAACCGCCGCCAGGTACTGGCTCGTTTCGAGCGCGGGGAAGATGATCTCTATGTCTTCAGCCATCCCCCCGCACTCGCCCACGCCGTGGCGGCACGCTTCATGCACAATCCCCTGGTGGCGATTGCCGCCGCCGACCATCCCCTGGGACGACAATCCTCCATTGCCATGGAGCAACTGCTTGAAGAACGTCTCCTGCTGCGCGAACCGGGCTCTGCCACGCGCATGCTGCTGGAAAGCTGGCTTCAGGAGCATGGGCTGACCATGAAAAAGACGCTGCAGATGGCCAGCAACGAAGCCATTCGTGTAGGGGTAGCCGCGCAAATGGGAGTGGCGGTTTTATCGGAGCACGTGCTGCCCAGGGAGCACCCGGAATTGACGATCCTGCCGATCGAGGATTTTCCGATCGAAAGCCAATGGCAATTCATCGTGCGCAATGACCAGCGCCTGCCGCAGTCCGCCCAGCATTTTCTCGGCTATGTCCATGACCATCTCGCCCAGTGGATCGAGCCCCGCTTCGTCTGTAACGAACTCGGCACGCTGCTTGATTGATGCGTATCTCACGCTAGTAATACACTTTCGATGCGGACGAGGGCAGAGCCATCGCCGCGTTGCGGGATGACGATCTCACGTGGGACTCGTCTATCTGGAAAGCGGCCACCAGCTCACGAAGCCGTCCTGCCTGGTCTTCCAGTGAAAGCGCCGCATTGGTGGACTGTTGAACCAGGGTGCTGTTCTGCTGCGTGGTGGAGTCCATTTCGGTAATAGCGGTATTGATCTGCTCGATGCCGCTGCTTTGCTCGCGCGTGGCGGACGAGACCTCGGCCATCAACAGAGCAAGGCGCTGAATCACGGTTTGCGTATCGCCAATGGATGCTGCACCTCGCTCCGCCTGCGAGGAACAGTGCTCTATCTTGCTGCGTGTATCGTCCAGCATGCTGCGAATTTCGCTCGCTGATGCCGCACTGCGGCTCGCCAACGCCCGGACCTCTGTCGCCACCACGGCGAAACCTCGTCCCTTGTCACCGGCGCGAGCGGCTTCCACGGAGGCATTCAAGGCCAGAATATTGGTCTGGAACGCGATCGCATCGATGGTCTCGACGATCTTGCCCATGCGATGTGATGCCGCCGTCACTTCCCGCATCAATTCGACACTGTGCGTCACCTCCTCGCCCCCCTTCTGCATCCGCTGCGATGCATCGTGGGCCAACGAGTCGGCCTCCCGGGTGGAATCGCTGTTCTGACGTACCGTCGCTGTCATTTCTTCCATGCTTGACGCCGTTTCCTGCAAGGCCGCCGCCTGCTGTTCGGTGCGAGCCGCCAGCTCTTGCCCCCCTTGAGCAATTTCATTGGAGCCATTCAATACGCGCTCGCTTGAATCGCGTAGCGAGGCGACGAGAAGGGTCAGTTCCTGACTCATCTCCTCCATGGAGGCCAGCAGTTGTGCCGTCTCGTCACGGCCTGTGATCACGATGTCATGCCGCAGGTCCCCTGCCGCCACACGCTGGGCCACTTCGACCGCACGCCGCAGGGGCCGGACGATGCTGCGGGTGATGGCATATGCCAGGGCAAACGCCATCAACAATGCCATCCCAGAAAATAGATAGAGTCCCCAGAGGGCCAGGCGATACTGGGCATCAATCGTCTCATCGGCGGCCTGGACACCTGCATCGGCCACGCCGCTTATCTCGTCGGCCAGCTCCTCGAGCCGATAGATGCTCGCCTTGTGCTGGCCGAACGCCACGTTGGCCTGGGCGGTTTCGGTAATGTCGCCTTGCTCGATCACGCGGTATACCGTCATGAAACCCGCTTCGTACCCTTCCAAGGCGCTTTCCGCCTGCTGGTACAGTGCCCTCAAGCTATCGTCGGAGGCGAGCTGGCTTCCTGCCTGAAACGTCGCCAGCATCTCCTCGAGGGTTGCGCTCCAATCTTGCTGGTAGGCCGCCACACGCTCGGGATCATCGATATTGATGAAGGCATCCTTTTCAAAACGCCGCGCTTGTAGTGCTAGACGCTGAATCTCGGCGGCGTTTTCCGCTAGTGCCACATCCGTGGACAAGGTTTCCTGCGCCGTATTTCGCGTAGCAGTTATACCGATGACCCCCGCCGTCAAGGTGCCCAGCAGGAATAATGAGACCAGGCCGAAAGCCAGCGCCAGGCGAGTACCGATCTTGAACCGTGCAAGCATGGAAAATGCCTTATAAGTAAGCGAAATAAGTTTATCGACATAAAAGAAAAAAACTTTAAAGGACAGTGGCGCTTGCTACGGCCATGCAACCGGCTAATGTTAAACACCACGCGGGAGCATCCCGCCAATCGCCCGAGAGGTACCTGTAAAATGTTGTATGGTTTGAGCTTGTTAGCCGGTATAGCGCTGTTGACGCTTGGTGGTGAGGCATTGATTCGCGGTGCCGTGGCAGGCGCACGGCGGATGGGTGTATCACCTCTACTCACGGGCTTGGTGGTGGTTGGCTTCGGTACCTCGGCACCCGAATTGGTGGTGTCGATCGATGCGGCGCTTCGTCAGCAACCCGATATCGCGGTGGGCAATATCGTCGGCAGCAATATCAGCAACATCCTGTTGATCCTGGGTCTGAGCGCGCTCATCTGTCCGATGGCGGTTCAACCACTGGCGCTGCGCCGGGACGGCCTGGTCGTGGTATCGGCCAGCGTATTGTTTATCGTTCTGGCTCTCGCCGGCTCCCTGGGTCGCCTGCAGGCAATCGTTTTTCTCGCGGGCTTGATTGGCTACCTCGTCTGGGCGTATATCAGCGAAAGCCGCCAGCCCGTCCCCGCCGCCGAAATGCATGCGTCGGAAGCCGAAGAAATGACGGCGCTCCCCACTGGCGGCGGGATGATCGTGCTCGCCCTCGTCATCGGGCTGGGCATGCTGATCGGCGGCTCTCAGTTGCTGCTGTTCGGCGCCATCGGCATCGCCCAGGCGCTGGGCATCTCGGAAGCGGTGATCGGCTTGACCATCGTGGCCGTGGGAACATCGCTGCCGGAGATGGCGGTATCGGTCATCGCCGCCCTGCGTCGTCACGCCGATGTCGCCGTGGGTAACATACTGGGCAGCAATATCTTCAACTTGCTGGGGATTCTGGGTATCTCGACGCTCCTCCAGCCGCTGCCAATCGCCGAGCGAGTGGCCCAGTTCGACCAGTGGGTCATGCTGGGTGCCGCCGGTTTATTGATGCTGTTTCTGTATACCGGCATGCGCCTGGCACGCGGCGAGGGGTTATTGCTATTGTTGGGCTACGCGGCTTATATCGGCCTCAGTTTCACTATTTACTAAGCTGCCATCCGGCAGCTCCCTGATGACAGGACAGCCGTGCTTATCGCCACCCTGGGACCCAGCGGCAGCAACCACGAACTCATTGCACTGCGCTATCTCGCCAAATACGGTCTCGCCCAGCACGGCCAGCCGTCCTCACACCTTGCACTATTCGATCGTTTTGAAGCGGCTTTCGAGGCGCTCCTAGCGGGGCGGGTAAGCCACGTCCTGCAATGCACCGCCCATGCCTCCCACGGTGACTGCGTGGGCCGCTACATGCACCGTGCCTTCCCCATCGACGCCTTCATTGCCGCCAGCAAGCCGCTGGCGGTACTGGGCCGCAAGGAGATCGCCCGCCCCCGTTCGCTGGGCCTGCAGCCGGCCACCCGCCACTACACCGACGTGAGCGGCTATGCCGAGCTGATCGACGTGCCCACTACCGTTGCCGTCGCTGAAGGACTGCTGGCCGGACACTACGACGCCGGTATCTGTGCCCTGGAATATCTCGAGCGGTACCCCGCAAGGCTCCGTCTGATCCAGGCATTGGGCCCCGCCATGGATACCTGGGTGATATTTGCCAGGCAGCCGTTATCTGCCTCATCCCCCCTGCTACTGGAGTGACACGGGCGTCACAAGACAAAGAGCACCACGGCGCCCAGCACGACCAGCCCCAACCGCAACCAGATGGGCCGCCGGGCTATCACGCCATAGGAGATCGCCCCCAGGCCGATGGCGATCTTGGCGGCAGCGAACAGCGCCCCGCCCGGCACCGCTGCCAGGCGAATCACATCCGGGTTCGCCACCATCGCCAGCGGAATCAGGTAGAGCCCGATCCCCAGCGACATCGCCTTCAGTGCCACTTTCAGCCAGTTTTCCCCGACCATGCCCGCCGCAATGAACACCCCGCCGCACACCGGCGGCGTGATGGTCGAGAGCAGGGCGAACCAGAACACGAAAAGATGCGCCAGCAAAGGCTCGAGCCCCAGCGCCGTCAGCGCCGGTCCGGCGACCGAAACGCAGATCACGTAGGCGGCGGTGGTGGGCACTTCCATGCCCAGCACCAGGCACGCCAGGGCGGTGAGCAGCAGGGCCGGCCACAGCATGTCGTTGGACAGCGACAGGATGCCCGAGGTGATCTTGACCCCCAGGCCAGTCAGCGACAGTACCCCGATCACCAGGGAGGCGCAGATGATGATGGCACCGATGACCGCCACCTGGCGCCCCGCCGTTACCAGAGCGTCGGCAAGACGAGTGGCAAAACCACGCAGCGAGAAGCGCAACGTCACATCGAAGAACAGAAGCCCCAGGCCGACGAATATCGCCACGCTGGCGGCATATTGCGGCGTGTAGCCGCCGAGAAAGATACGCTCGAGCAGCAGGGCGAAGGGGATGGCGAAAAACAGCGAGGTAATCAAGACCTCCCTGCTCGTCGGGCGCTCATCCGCCGCAACGGGACGCAGATCATGGCGCGTGGCATAGGCATTGATGCCCACCCATACGGTAACGAAATAGAGAATCGCCGGCAGGGTCGCGGCGGCCATGATCTGGGTATAGGGCGTTCCCGTCAGTTCCACCATCACGAACGCCCCCGCCCCCATCAGCGGCGGCATGATCTGCCCGCCCGAGGAAGCCACCGCCTCCACGGCTCCCGCCAGCGAGCGCGGATAGCCCAGCCGCACCATGGAGGGAATGGTGATGGCGCCGGTGGAGGCCACATTGGCCGAGGCGGAACCGGAAATCGAGCCCATCAGCGCCGAGGAGATGACCGAGACCTTGGCCGCGCCGCCGGTCAAGCGACCGGCAAAGGCACTGGCCAGGTTCATGAAGCCCTGCCCCGCCTCGCCGGCATTGAGTACCGCTCCGAAGATCACGAAGATCGCCACGACGCCCACGCTCACCCCGGTCAAGGAGCCCCACAAGCCTCCTTCGGCGATGGTCAGGGTGCCGATCAAGCTGGGCAGGGGAAGCCCCGAATGGCCGAACTGCCCGGGCACCAGTTCGCCGAAGAGCGCGTACAGCAACGCTACCAGGGCCACCAGCGGGAGCGGCCAACCGATCGCCCTTCTTGCCGTTTCCAGCGCCAGGCCGATAAGAAATATGCCGATGGCCATCTGCAGATGGGTATCGATGAAACCGTACTGCCCGGCCAGGGCCGCCTCGTTGAGCGCGATGTAAGCGCACGCCGCAATCCCCAGCAGGGTCAGCAACCAGCCGCTGCGCCGCTGCCAGGGCGTTTTCGCCATGAATATCAGAATCCAGGGCAAGGCCAGGGCCATGTGCAGCGGCCGACTGATCAAGGCCGGCGCCAGCCCATAGAAGATCAAGCCCAGGTGAAAGAGTACCGTGATACCGCCCAGCAACACCCAAGCCGGGTGAACGCCCTGTCCGGCGGGGTTGTGCCGTTTTCTGTTTTCCAGCGCAGGATCGGCGGGCGCGTCCGAGGAGTCGGCGAGGGAGGAGGAGAAAGCAAACATGGCAGCAAGGCCCAATCAGTCAGGAAATGCGGATAGCCCGCCGACAAAACATGACCGCCACGACGATCGTCGTGGCGGTCTTCGGTTCGGGTCGACACTCAACGTAGGGATTCGGGAACCTCGATACCCACTTCATCGTAGTAGCGCAGGGCACCGGGATGCAGGGTACCGGAGATGTTATCCAGCATGTCGTGAGTAATGCTGCCCCACCAGGCGGCTTCCTGAGCCAGAGCGTCACGCCGCTCCCAGAACGTCTTGGTCAAGGTGTAAGCCGTATCGTCGTCCATCTGAGTGGTGGTGTAGACGATCACCGGTAGCGACGTGGTATGGACGTCTTCTTTTACCCCGGGATAGGTGCCGCCGGGAATCGTCTGCCGCGCCGCACCGGTCTTCTCGATCTGCTCATCGGTGAAGCTGACCAGGCTGATCGGCATGCTGGAGGAGGTTTCGATCACGTTCGGCGTGGGGTAGGAGCTGGACGTGACGAAGGCGTCGATCTGGCCGTTCTTCAACGCATCGGGACCGCTGCTGATGGAGGCATCGGCGATATCTACCTTGTCGGTGAGATCGAAGAGGTCCAGGTAGCGCTGTGCCTCGCGAGCGCCGAACGAGCCACGCCCGATTAAGATATCCAACCCTTCCAGCGCTTCGAGTCCCACCACCCCTTCATCACCCTTGATGACGAAGTGCATGGTGATAGAGGGAATGGGGAAAAGTCCGCGAATATCCTGAAAACGCGGGTTGTTGCGCTCGGCAAACGCGCCTTCTCCCGCCATTGCCTGCTCGACCAGGGCGGGTGGCGTGGTAAAGACATAGTTGCCCTGGCGAGCCATCACTTCCATCACGTTCTGGACCGAGCCTTGACTCTCCTCCAGAGTCAGGATGATCTCGTCATCGGTCCCTTCACGAATGGCTTCGGAAAGTTCAACGCCCATCTGATAGTAGGCGGTTCCCGCCGAGGCGGATTTATAGGTCACCCGGGTTTCGGCCTGGGCGGAAAACGCCGCCCCCGCCAGAATGACGGCACTCGCGGAAACTAGCAGCGTGCGGGGCAGAGACAGGGCAGCGGAACGAAAACGAGTAAAGTGGCGCATTGAACGGTTCCTTGGGTCAGGGTCAGTCCAGCGTCTCGAGGACGCGTTTTTTTATCGCAGGGGGTGCGCGTCAAACATAACACGCCATTCCCCCCGGGGCACGAGCGCGCCCGGCCAAGCAGGCGGAAAGAGCGTCACTCTTATCTAATAAAATACAACTAGCAAAACGATTAACTTCCTAAAAAAAGACGCGAACCACAAGCTATGGCAGGCCTTCTTTCGTATTTTTCCCATATTGCGTCGCAATATAGGCTGTTAAACTAACGCCGATTTTTCCCCCTCCCTTTAATAACTTACCTCAGGAAACGCAACGTCATGCTCACTCAGTGTGCTTCTTTCCGCAGACCCTGGCCCAGCCGCCGGTGGTCGCGCTCCCTCGTGCCTATCCTTCTCGCCCTGCTGGCCTTCAGCCCGAGCGCCCACGCCGTCACCGGCAGCCTCGACCTGACCAGTACCGGTGTCGGCTTTTTTGCCCTCTTCATCTTCGTCATCGCCTACGCGCTGGTCATGAGCGAAGAGAAGATTCACATGCGAAAGTCAAAACCCGTACTGGTCGCGGCGGGTATCATCTGGGGCTTGATCGGCTGGGTCTACGTGCAAAGCGGCCTGTCCGAAGACGCCGAACACGCCTTTCGCATTACCTTGCTCGAATTCACCGAACTCATGCTGTTCCTGCTGGTGGCGATGACCTACATCAACGCCATGGAAGAGCGCCGGGTATTCGATGCCTTGCGTTCGTGGATGCTGCGCAAGGGGTTCAGCTATCTCTCGCTGTTCTGGCTCACCGGCGGCCTGGCCTTCGTGATCTCGCCCATCGCCGATAACCTGACCACGGCCCTGCTGATGTGCGCCGTGGTGACCAAGGTGGCCGAAGGCGACAAGCGCTTCATCAACCTCGCCTGTATCAATATCGTCGTGGGCGCCAACGCGGGTGGCGCCTTCAGCCCCTTCGGCGATATCACCACTCTGATGGTATGGCAGGCCGGTCTCGTCGAGTTCCAGGAGTTCTTCAGCCTGTTCGTGCCATCGCTGGTCAATTTCCTGATTCCCGCCGTCATCATGAGCTTCTTCATCAAGAACCAGAAACCCGAGAGCCTGTACGAGGAAGTCTATCTCAAGCGCGGCGCGCGGCGTATTGTGGCGCTGTTTCTGGTTACCGTGGCCACCGCCGTCATGTGCCACGTCTTCCTCCACCTACCGCCGGTGTTGGGCATGATGACCGGCCTGGGCTATCTGCAGTTCTTCGGTTACTACCTGCGCCGCAGCCTGCCGCGTTCGCTGGAGCGCAAGCGCGAGCGCTATAGCCGTCGCGGCGACAGCAAGAAACTCGAGCAGTTGGGTAGCGTCGTGCCCTTCGACGTCTTCAACCGTGTCGCCCGCGCCGAGTGGGACACCCTGCTGTTTTTCTACGGCGTGGTAATGTGCGTCGGCGGACTGGGTTTCATGGGTTATCTCGGCCTGCTTTCCGATGCGCTCTACACGGGCTGGAACGCCACCTGGGCCAACATTGCCCTGGGCATCATTTCCGCCGTGGTCGATAACATTCCGGTCATGTTCGCGGTGCTGACCATGGAGCCGGAAATGTCCCACGGGCATTGGTTGCTGATCACCTTGACCGCCGGCGTAGGTGGCAGCCTGATGTCGATCGGCTCCGCTGCAGGTGTGGCGGTCATGGGTCAGGCCCGCGGCTCCTATACCTTCATGGGGCACCTGAGGTGGGCTCCGGTCATTCTGCTGGGGTATATCGCCAGTATCGCCACTCACCTGTGGCTGAACGCGCACGCCTTTACCGTCTTCAACTAGCGCTGTCATCGACTAGCCTGAACGCAGGCTAGACAGGCAAGGACAAGATAGTCCCGGCAAAACGCCCCTGAAGCCAGCTTCAGGGGCGTTTTCACATCCATATCCGAGCATCAGCAGGCAGCGCCAGAAACCGGAAGGCAACCTAGCTCCCCGGCATGGTGAGAGGGCCGGCCTTCTCCACCACACGCTGCCAGGCCGGGTCGGATTCGACTCGCTCGACGAAGGCGGCAATGGCCGGGTAGTTCGCAAGCGATTGGGTGGACGCCACCGCCTGGAGCGGGAAGCTCATCTGCACGTCCGCCCCAGACGGCCAGGTGCCGGCAAAGGCGCCATGGCGGGCAAGGTGCGCTTCAATGAAATCCAGGTGCAGCTTGAGTTGGGGCTGAAGAAAACGCTTCTGTACCGTACCGCTGATACCACCGGCGATCGGCTTGAGCAACCAGGGAGATTGCTTGGGAATCTGACCGAACACCAGACGCATCACCAGCAGCGGCATCAGTGAGCCTTCGGCGTAATGCAGCCAGTAGCGATAATCCACCCAGGCAGCGGTGTCGCTCTCCTCGGGCTGCAAGCGGCCCTTGCCGTAACGGGCCAGGAGATAATCGATGAT
This sequence comes from Halomonas sp. Bachu 37, assembly GCF_039691755.1. Taxonomy (NCBI): domain Bacteria; kingdom Pseudomonadati; phylum Pseudomonadota; class Gammaproteobacteria; order Oceanospirillales; family Halomonadaceae; genus Halomonas; species Halomonas kashgarensis. Next base: position 2,251,965 of record NZ_CP137552.1, read on the forward strand.
GGCGCCGGATTCCGCGATGGTCAGTTCATCGTCGGTAATCACCGGCGACTTGCCCAGCGGATGAACTCGCTTGAGCGATTCCGGTGCCATCTGGGTCCTGGGGTCGCGTGGGTATTCGATCAGTTCGTACTCGAGCCCCAGGCTCTCCAGCAGCCACAGCACCCGGTGGGAGCGCGATTTTTCCAGATGGTGGACACGAATCATGACAAACTCCTTGTTGGCTCGAGCAGCAGGCTGGCTGAAACAGCTGATATCTTATCGTCGCTATTACAGCAGCCTAGCTTCCGATCCGCCAAGTCAGGCGCGGTGATGCGAGCGCCAACGTGACAGCCGTTGGGTGAACGACCACTTGCCTTGCAACCACGGCGCCAGCAAGCGCGTGGAAAGCGGAATGAAGACTCCCACCATGATCGGCGTCAGCATCAATGTACTCAGCAGCACCCGGGGCAACAAGGGCAAGGTGGCGAGCGTCTCGCCGAACCCCCACTGAAACACTAGGGAAATGGGAAAAAACGCCAGCCATACAGCGACAGCCTGCTTCCAGCGCGGCGGAGTGAGTCCCTGCTCATCGCGAAACCAGCTATCCAGACCGATGGCGCGATGCTCATGGGGCGCCTCGAACAGCCCTTCACCGCGAACCAGCCAGGCGCGGCGTGACGCTGAATGCTCCCAGCTGGACAGCGTCGCGCTGCAACTGAAGCGAAAGATGATCTGATGCTCGTCATCGCCCGGAGGCGGCGCCAGAACACCGGAGCCCAGGTAGCCGGGGAAATCGGCGGCAAGCTCGCGTCCTTCATCCAGCCAAAGGCAAAAATCGCGATAGCGGCCACTCGCCACACGGCGGGCCACCATCAAGGTGACGGGCGAGGTAGATTCGAACGAGGTAGACCCGGTTTTGGTAGACCCGGTTGTGGTAGACCCGGTTGTGGTAGACATTGTATATCTCCTGAATCAATCAGCGACACTCCGGGTAGGGGTCGCAGCTCATCCCGGATGGATAAATCCAGGCATGAAACGGCCTGCACCGCTGCCATGAGGGATAAATCACGGCATGCGAACGCGGGAAAGTCCGCCAGTATACAGAATGCGGCGGACGGAAAATGACGTAACAGAATTGAAGCAATAAATATGCCGAGGCCGGACTGATTAGGGCTGGCGTAGTGGGTGGGAGCGTTCGCCTTGCTGGAAATCGCGCACCCGAGCGTAGATGTCCAGAGCGTCCTGCAGGGCTTGTCGCTCGCTTTCATCCGGCTCGATGACAGGCCCCGGAACGCGCCCTTCGGCACGCAGCACGATCGCCGCATCGCTTTCGTAGCGCTTGAGGAGATTCTCCAGGTTGAGGCGGATCTTTTGCACCTCCAGCGCGAATTCCTTCTGCTGATCCTGGCGCTTGAGCAGATCCAGAGGATTATTCGAGGCTTCGATCAGCGAGGACAAGGTATTATTGATCAGTTTTTCCGCCGTATTGAGGTGAGGGATAATCGTATATATCAGCTCCCTCAGGGTGATTTCCGCTATGTTCTGGTGCATAGAAAACTCTTGTGACCCATTCTTGTGTATCGCTCTTGTAGCCGTTAGCGCAGCAGCTGGTTTTCCACCAGCATGGCTTACGACGATACCCGGAGCGGCTGAATACTCATGAAACGTCCCTCCTGAGAGAAACTGAGCCGGTAAATCCCATGGACGCCGTCCCGTGTCACCACGCGGCGAATGGCCTCAGCCGGAAACACGACGCGCCGACCATCCAGGCTGCGCGTACGGACAAGTCCCACTCGACCTTCGTAGTGCGACAGACACTCTGCATACGTCAACTCAATCACCACATCGATACTCGGCATATATCACCCGCGCCCAAGACCTGACCATTGCGTTTCAAGATGCCATGTGGCGATTTCACGCGCTTCAACGAGACCGGAACTTGCCGGAAGAACATAACTTGCCGATACTTCATTCTATCCAATAATGATAGCGCCGGTAACGCCCATGCAACTGTCGTCAGTCCATTTCTCCTTGGCGGTTCCGCCGTTACCGGCTATCGAGCCGACCGCCTCGCCCCGGGTCAGCGCGTCCGGCGCCCCAGGCCAGGAAGCCACGGAAAGCCAGGTCACGGACAACACGGACAGCAAGACGAGCGAAGACAACCGTCCCACCACAGGCCCCACACGGCCGGATGGTACGCCACTGACCAGTGAAGAAGTGCGCATGCTCGACCAGCTCAAGCAGACCGATCGCGCGGTTCGCCAGCATGAGATGGCTCACCTGGTAACGGGAGGCGCCTATACCCGTGGTGTCAGCTACGAGTATGAAACCGGCCCGGATGGCCAGCGGTACGCCGTGGCCGGCGAAGTCCCGATCGATTACGGCCCGATAAAGGGCGACCCGGATGCCACTATCGAAAAGATGCAGACCGTGATCGCCGCCGCCCTGGCTCCGGCGGACCCATCCCCCAAGGATCTTCAGGTCGCCGCCCAGGCGCGCCAGTACCTGCTGGCGGCGCAGCTGGAGGCCGCGGCTCTGCGCAGCGAGATGGATCAGGCACGAATGGCGGGCGAAGACGCACCCGCTACCACCCTGCAATTCGCTTGAAGTATCGAAGTATCGAAGTATCGAAGTATCGAAGTATCGAAGTATCGAAGTGAGTTGAGGCCGAAGATAAACCAGCTTCAAGTCAGGGAGTCGACCTCTTCCCGGGCCAGCGCCCGCCAATCGCTGCGCTTCGGCCAACGCTGCAACCATTCGGGAAGTAAATCAGCCGACATGGGCCGCGCGATCCCGTAACCCTGGGCCAGCCGACACCCCAGCCCCATCAGTGCCTTGGCATGGTCGAGGGTTTCCACTCCTTCCGCCAGCATGGGGCGCTGGAACCGATTGGCCATGTAGATCACGCTCTCCACGATCGCCATGTCATCCCGATCGCTCAGCATGTCCCGCACGAAACTCTGATCGATCTTGATCAGGTCGACCGGGAGTTGCCGCAGGTGCGTCAACGAGGAAAACCCCGTGCCGAAATCGTCGATGGCAAAATTCACCCCCAATTGCTGACAGCGCGCCATGGTCGCCAGGGCCGCCTGGATATCGTGCATGGCGGCGGTTTCCAGCACCTCCAGCTTGAGCATCGCCGGCAGTACCTTGGGATGGCGCTCGAGCAAGCGGGCGATACGGTCGCTGAAATCCTCGATCAGCAAGTGCGCGGGGCTGATATTGACGCTGACGGGCAGCATGATGCCCCGCTCCTGCCAGTTCTCCAGTTGCCGCATGGCATGCTCCAGGACCCACTCGCCCAGATCCACTTCCAATGGCGTGGCCTCGATGGTGGGCAGAAACTGCGCCGGTGACAGCAGCCCTTCCTCAGGATGCTGCCAGCGGATCAACGCCTCCACCCCGACCACCCGGCCGCTTCCCATGTCCACCTGAGGCTGATAGAAAAGGCGCAGCTCATCATTGCGTATCGCTTCCAGAAAGCGTTGCCGCTGCTCGAAGCGCACCTGCAGCTGACGGTCGTGGCTTGGATCGAAAAAATGGTAGGTGTTGCGTCCACGTTGCTTGGCCCGATACATGGCCTGGTTGGCATGGCGCAGCAGCACATCGCCTTCGGCATTGTCATCGGGATAGAGCGTCACGCCGATACTCGCCGTCAGGTTGACGAACTGACCATTGACCAGCAGCGGTTTGCGAATTTCCTGCAGCAGCTTTTCAAAAAAGGCGTTCTCCACCCCATTGTGCAACAGCAGAACGAACTCATCGCCCCCCACCCTGGCCAGCACGTCATCACCAAACAGCAGGTGGCTGATGCGCTGGGAAAAGGTGGAAAGCAGCACATCACCCATGGCAGGACCCAGCCGATCGTTCACGTTCTTGAAGAAGTCGATATCCAGTGAACATATCGCCAGAGGCGTTCCGCTGTCCTGGGCGTGCTGCATGGACTCCTGAATCAGCTGGGTGAGCAGCTGCAGGTTGGGCAGGCCGGTCAAGGAGTCGAAGAAGACCTCCCGGTTCAGGTGGCGAGCGTGAGCGGGGATGGCGGAAAGGTCCGCCAGGATGATGACATGATGGCTCACCTCTCCCTGGGTATCGCGCACCCGGTTGATCGACATCATGGCGGGATAGATCTTGCCCTCGCGATTTCGGTAGCTGACCTGGCCCTTGCTGCGATCGCGCAGTCGAAGTTCTTCCTGGCGCAGTCTGACCGAGTTGCTGTCGTCCAACGGCAGGATACTGAACGACTCCAGTGGGTGGCCGGCCATGTCCTCGAGCGCATAACCGGTCAGCTCGCTGAAGGCGGGGTTGATATCCATCACCCGGTTTTCCGCGTCGGTGATGATGATCGCCTCGTTGGCATAGCGGAAAACAGTGGCCGCCACCATTTGGCTCTTGGGAGCCTGGTTCTTGGGAGCCTGGTTCTTGGAAGATAGCGCCAAGGACGTTTTATCGGATGGCCGGGAATGAGCCAGGTCAAGACTGCTGGGGAATTGGCTATTCACCTTGGCTCTCCTTATGGGTTGTTCTCGTCATCGGATGGCACGGTTACTCGACCGCTGCCAGCGGCGTGACAAGTTCTCGCAAAACCAATTCTCTTGTAGAACCGGGCTCACTCTCAGGACTACGCTCCCTCGCAAGATTCCGCCTGGTTACACACCACCACGCTGTTGCGCCCCTGATGCTTGGCCAGATACAAGGCTTTATCGGTACGCGAGATCAAGCGTTCCTGGGTTTCGCCGAGACGATACTCCGCCACGCCGATACTGATCGTGATGGAGCAATCGACGAATTTCTGCCGGGCGACCCGCTCGCGAATCCGCTCGGCAAAGGCCGTGCCCCCGCTCAAGTTGGTTCCACGCAGCAGGATGGTGAACTCCTCACCTCCCCAGCGCGAAAGAATATCACTTTCACGCAAGCAACTTCTGATGCATTCGGCCAGCTGCTTGAGTATTTCGTCACCCACATCGTGCCCATGGGTGTCGTTGACCTGTTTGAAGTGGTCGATATCGAACAGCAACAGCACGAAAGGCTCGCTGGTGTGCAGAGCCTTGTCGATGCTCTGGCTCAGCGCCTTGTCGAATGCCCGCCGATTGTAGGCCCCGGTGAGATGGTCGCGGGTCGCCTGGTTCTTCAACTCGAGCTCCATGCGCTTGCGTTCGGCGATATCGTGGAAGACCGACACGTAGTTGCGGATATCCCCCTGGCCATCCGGCACTGCGGTGATCGACTGCCATAGCGGATACACGTCGCCGTACTTGTTTCGATTCCAGATCTCTCCCTGCCAGTGCCCGGTCTCGCGCAGGGCCGTCCACATGCGCTGATAGAAGGCTCCATCGTGACGACCGGACTTGAACAGCCGCGGGGTCTTGCCCATCACCTCCTCGCTGCGATAGCCGGTGATATCGGTGAACGCCTGATTGACGCGCTCGATCTCCATGTCGGCATTGGTGATTACCGTGGCCTGGCCGGTTTCGAAGGCCGTAGCCAGCAGGCGCAATTCGTTCTCCTGCTGCTTGCGCTGGGTGATATCTTCCTTCACCGCCACGAAATTGAGGATCTGGCCGGCGCCGCCGCGAACCGGCGTGATGGTTTCGAACTCCCAGTAGAGTTCGCCGTTCTTGCGCCGGTTGAGGATTTCGCCCGCCCACACCGACCCCGCGCGCAAGGTGGCCCACATCTCCCGATACACCGCATCCGGGGTCATGCCCGACTGGATGACCGCCGGCGTTCGGCCGATCAACTCTTCGCGGCTGTAACCGGTAATACTGCTGAAGCGCTGATTGACGAAGGTGATATGCCCTTCGGCATCGGTGATAGCGGTGGCGACCGGGCTCTGCTCGACGGCGATATAGAACTGCTCGAAACGCGCTTCCAGGGCGTGGTAGGCCTCTTCGAGAGCGACTGGCATGGGTGTCCCCGGCCCGGCTTGGGAAATCGACTCAGTTGTCATGTGTTTCTCCTGCTGACCATCCGCGTCGATTCCGCTCAGGCTTGGCTCGTGTACCCCCGGAACAACGCATGAAAATGGATCATAACGAAACACACCGTTAATTTATGTCAGCCAGAAACCATTCCTAGGATTTGCAGCGAGTTTGTTGACATGCATCAACTTCGCCAGGCCGGAAAACCGCTAGCGCAAACGCGCCATCCGCCTATCGTCTAGTGACGAAACACGGATGACGCGCTGATTTTCATAAATGGGAGCTGAACCGGTTCTGCATGGACCGGAACTGCCGTGAACGCTAGCGGTATCTAGCCAGCTTGAGGCTCCAGCTCCACCTTGATCCAGCCCTCCTCGCGCCGGTCGAACGACTCGAACGCGCTCAAGGCATCGGGCATGGGCTCGTCCTGAGTCAGGATCATGGCGGGATCGACCTTGCCCGCCAGGGTTAGCTCGATCAGCTTGGGAATATACTTGCGGTGGTGGCAGTTACCCATATGCATCGTCAGGTTGCGGTTCATCGCCATGCCAATGGGAAAGGCGCGGAAATCCGGCGGATACACGCCGATGATCGATAGTGTTCCCGCCTTGGCCAAACCTTCCACCGCCCATTGCAGCGCCTGGCTGGGGCCGTCGCCGGGTTGCCAGAGATCGCCTGACGGGTTGGCGTCGGGGGCGTTCTTCCTCGCTTCCTTCTCTTGACCCTGAGCATCGCCGTGTTCGGCCGCCGGGCCGTGGTGGGCGTGTTCGGCATCCACACCGACCGCGTCGATGGCACGGTCCGCACCGATACCGCCGGTCAGGCGTTGCAGGGTTTCCACCGGGTCCTCACGCTCGAAGTTGATCACCTCGGCACCCAGCTTGCGCGCCTTGTCGAGGCGGTCCTGGTGCGAATCGATGGCGAATACCCGCCCGGCGCCCAGCAGGAAGGCGCTGACGACGGCGAACAGCCCCACCGGCCCGCAGCCATACACGGCCACGGTATCGCCGTCGTTGATCTCGGCGGACACCGCCCCGAAGTAGCCGGTGGGAAAGATATCCGACATGGCGATGGCCTGGTCGTCGCTGATCGCATCGGGCAGTTTCACCAGGCCCACATGGGCGAAGGGGATGCGCGCCTTTTCCGCCTGCAGGCCGTGGAACGGCCCGGTCGGCTTGGGGCCACCGTAAAATGAGGTGCCGGCCTGCTTGCCGTTGGGGTTGGCGACATCGCACTGGGCGTAATACCCGGCACGGCAATAAGAGCAGGTGCCGCAGGCAATGGTGGACGGAATCACCACCCGGTCGCCTACCGAGAGGTTGCGCACGTCATCGCCCACCTGCTCGATGATGCCGACCCCTTCATGGCCGAGGATGGTGCCCTCCTGCATATCGGAGAAGGTGCCGCGAATGAAGTGCAGGTCGGTGCCGCACAGCGCGGACGTGGTAATTCTGACGATGGCATCAGTGGGTTCCTGGATCGTCGGCTCGGGAACGTCATCGAGCCGGATATCACCGATTCCATGGTAAACGATGGCTTTCATCTCGCTCTCCTATGCTTGGTTGCTACTCGCTATTGGCTGCTCGCTCGCTGGCTCTCCTGAAACGGGAACTCCAAGGGGCTGACCACTCGGTCTCCCGCAGAGTCGTTCTTCCAGCGTAGTGACAGCAAGCGGCAAAGGCCAAGCGCTAGCGATAAAGAAGGGCCAAGCGCTAGCGATAAAAATCAGAAAACCAAGCGGCAGCGATAACCAACCCAGCGGCGTCAAGGCGCCGGAGCCGCGGCTCCCAGAAAGCGCTCCTGCCAGTAGTCGATATCCAGCGGCACGCTGACCACCTCCCGGCCGCGTCCCGGCGCATGAATCATCTGCCGGTCGCCACGATAGATGCCCACGTGGGTCGCCTTGCGCCGGGAGCCGAAGAACAGCAAATCGCCCGGACGCGCCTCATCCACTGAAGGCAGGTGCTGGAACTGATCGTTGGCGGTGCGCGGCACGCCGATGCCGGCGGCGCGATAGGCCATCGTCACCAGGCCCGAACAGTCCACACCCTCGGCGCTGGTGCCGCCAAGCCGGTAGGGCGTGCCCAGGGCTTGCTGAGCGTTCGCCAGAATCAGCGCCCGCTCCATGGAGAGCCCTTCCTGATTGATTGGTGCTTCCCGCGTGGCGATATCCCGGCTGGCGCAGCCGGACAGCACCAGCAACGCCAGCGCCATCACCAGCGCCCCGAATGCCTTGGAAGAGTAGTTGAGAAAGTAGTTGAGAAAGTAACTGGGAAAGTAAATGAGAAAGTAACGCGCGGTGGAAAACCGGCAGGTAAGTGAAAACAGGGATGCGCGGGTAAACATGGACACTCCGTTTCTTGATCGCCACAGACTTCACTATGGCCTAGCGTCCATGCTTGCACCACTATGGTAGAGTTCGATGAGATTCACCTTCCCCGGAACGGCATGAGCGAGAGCGATTCCTACCACCATCCGCTGGTACGCGATCTGGCGTGGTTGATCGAAGCGCCGGATATCGTCAGTCCCGAAAACGCCAGCCCCGCGCTATCGCCCCTCTGGGCCGGAAGGCCCACCCTCGCCGAGCTGGGGCTGGAATCATCGGCAACACGCGCCCGCTGGCTTGCCGCCCGCGAACGCCATCCGGCGCATCTCGAACAGGCCATCGGCACCGCCGTCAGCGCCCGCATGGGGCATTATCACGAACGCCTCTGGCACTACCTGCTGGAACACGCCCCAGGCACGCGACTGCTGGCGAGCAACATTCGTATCATCGAGCGGCGCATTACCTTGGGTGAACTGGACATGGTCTACCGCACCTGCCACGACCCCGCGCTCGTTCATCTGGAAGTCGCCATCAAGTTCTATCTCGGTCTGCCCGAAGGGCCAGGAGCCGCCGACAGTCAAAGCCGCTGGATAGGCCCCGGCGGGCTGGATAGCCTGGCCATCAAACGCGACCACATGCAGCGTCGCCAGCTGCCGCTCTCCGCCACGCCCGCCGCCCATGCCACCCTGCGCCACTGGCTCGCCCCGCGGGATACCGCCTCCGCCGAAGCCCCGCTTGCGCTCACCCAGCGCCTGGCCATGCCAGGGGTGCTGTTCTACCCCTTTCACGCTGAGCTGCCGGCTCCCACCGGCGCCAACCCGCACCACCTGCGCGGCACCTGGGTAAGATGGGGCGACTGGCCCAAATTCATGGCGCAACTGCCTGCCGCCACCCAGGGGGCGCTGCTGGACAAGCCCCACTGGCTCGCCCCGCCCCATCCTAGCCGTCTGTGTCCTTTAACAGAGCTGCTCCCGGCGCTGCACCGGCACTTTGCTCGAACCGACCTGCCCTTGCAGATGATGGTGCATTGCCCCTTCGCCGCCAGCTCCAGCCATGCGCTTGCTCCGGAATCGAATTGGCAGCGCATCTTTCTCGTCGCCGACGACTGGCCGAACCGCATTCCCCTGCCGCCGGGCAGAAATTCCTCAAGTTAGTCTTTGTCCGGCCGAAAGGTTAAAGTAACCAGAATAAACTAGTTTTGTAGTACTTCCTGGATGTCACAGTACCCTTCGGGTGTCATGTTGGTATACGAACTACGCAAAAAGGACGCTAGGCATGGCTTCAATTTCTTCACTCGGCGTTGGTTCCGGGCTCGACCTGAGCGGCCTGCTGGACCAGTTGCGTTCTGCTGAACGGCAGAAGCTTCAGCCGATTACACAGCAGAAAACCCAGGAGCAGGCCAAGGTTTCGGCCTACGGGCGCCTCAAATCCGGGCTGAGTGAGCTTCAAGATGCTGTTGGCAAGTTGAATAGCAACTCGCTCTATCAGGGTTTGAAAGCCAATGTGCAGGGCGGCGAAGGCATGACCGCCACCACCAGCGCGGAGGCCAACCCTGGCCGCTACGAGGTTGCCATCACCAATACCGCCCGTGCCGGCAGCTTGGCCAGTACAGGGGTAAGCAGCCTAGATACCGTGCTGACTACAACTACAGATACGGCAAGCCTTCAGCTTACCTTCGGCGATGCCGAAGCAGGAACGACGACCAAAACGGTCGAATTGGAGGCAGGCCTCACACTGGAGGGTGTCCGCGACGCCATCAACGCCGACCCGGATGCTGGCGTCAATGCTTCCATCATCAACGACGGAAGCGAGAATGGCTACCGCCTGGTACTGTCCTCCAAGGAAACCGGCGCCGAAGCCGGAATTTCCGGCATGTCCTTCGCCAACTTCACTGACGCCAACCTGAAAGGGGATGCCGGTACTCATCAGAAGGGGCTGGACGCCAAGCTGAAGATCAACGGTATCGACATCACCAGTTCCACCAATACGGTGGAAGGAGCCATTCAGGGCGTCACCCTGCAGCTGGACCCTGGCCTAGCGAATGAAACCCGCAGCCTCATCGTAGAAAAAGATGAGGAATCGATACGAGAGGCCGTTCAAAGCTTCGTCGATATCTATAACAAGCTCGATTCTACCCTGGGGCGCATGACCCAAGGGGTAGGAGAAGCCGCCGGTGAACTGGTAGGGGATCGAACCGTACGCACCATCGAGACCGGCCTCAGCCGCAACCTGACGGATAGCGTATTGGGTGGCGAGCTGACGATGATGTCGCAGGTCGGCATCTCCCTGAAAGCAGACGGCCGATTGGAGCTGGATACAGCCAAGCTGAACGAAGTCATGGCCGATAATCCGCAGGCGCTGGCGGATTTCTTTGCCGGCGCCGATGAAAAGGCGGGCATGGCGGGCCGGTTGGAAGCCACACTAGGACGTGCGCTCGACGACGAGAATGGCATGATTCAGCGTGCCGTGAGCGGGTCTGAGGCTCGCGTAGCAAGCCTGGATACGCGTTTCGAGCGCACGGAGCAGAGTATTGAGCGCACCATCAGCCGATATCAAAAGCAGTTTTCCCAGCTCGATAGCATGATGTCCCAGATGAACTCAACGAGCGGCTACCTATTTCAGCAGCTCAATATGATCAACGGGCAGATGGCAAGCGGTAATTAAACTATTGTTTCGTACGCGAAATGACTGACTAAAAGCAAGGCGTGCCCCGCCTTGCTATAGTCAAGCACCTGAAGGTGAATATTACGCCCCACCAGTGCAAAAAAACCAATACATGCCGTGGTGATTAGTTCGCCCGCGCTAACATGGCATCGCCTGCCTGTTGCAGCACTGCGCCTTCACCAGTTGCGAAGCTTCTTCGACGTAATCCGCATCCATAATGCGTGACTGTGCCGCTTGCGTGGCAGTAGACTGCTTTGCCAGCCCTTCAATCGCATCCTCAAAGCGGCGCTGCAGCGCGCCATACTGGCTACGGTAGTCATCCACCTGATCATGGACTCTTGCAAGTATTGATAATCGTCATTGATGCCCATCCTGCTTGTTAATTGCTCATTATCTTAAGTAAAGCAGGCCTCGAAGTCATCGCCTAGCTGCGTCAAAACCACTTGCTTAGAAGAAAATTAGTTAAGTTACGAAAAATTACCTTTTTTTTTGGAAAAGTACCTAAAGTTTGCCGCCGTCTGGCCGTAACACAGTATAGAGCGGCACATATGCCGTAGGGCAGGTCAAGTGGCCATGTAAAGCGTGAAGGAGAATTCACATGTCAGTGATTAATAGCAACATTACGGCTCTGGTAGCCCAAAATAACCTCAAAAGCTCTCAGAGTTCGCTTGCTCAAGCTCAAGAGCGTTTGAGCTCTGGCTTGCGCATCAACAGTGCTTCTGATGACGCGGCGGGCCAGGCGATTGCCAACCGCATGAGCAGTACGATCACGGGCCTGAACCAAGCGTCTCGTAACGCCAATGACGGAATTTCACTGGCGCAAACTGCTGAAGGTGCACTGGATCAGGTTAACGATAACCTGCAGCGTATTCGTGAGCTAACAGTTCAAGCGCAAAACGGTACTAACACCGCACAAGACATTGACTCTATTCAAGAAGAAGTTAATGAGCGTTTGAAAGAGATCGATCGTGTCACGCAACAAACCGAGTTTAACGGTCGTGACGTATTCGATACCAAAACTTCAGTTGGTGGTACTGGCACTAACTTCTCCGTTCAGGTTGGCTCAGACGATAATCAGCGTATTGATATTTCAATTGGAGCCGCCAAAGCAGATGGTACTTCCAGCGCGACTGGTGGTTGGAACATGTTCGATGCAGCAGGTACCAACGATGTAGCCTCAGTGGGTGGGGAAGCTCGTAGCGTAACTGCGCAAGGCTTCGATGTTCTTGATGGACGTTTATCTTCTGGTACGGGCTCGGGCGATGCTCTCGCCATCTTGGATAGCAAGATTGCTGCTGTTGACCAGGAGCGCAGTAACTTAGGTGCGATGCAGAACCGCTTTGAAACAGCGCTGGATAACATCGAGACGACTTCTACCAACCTGCAAGGCGCGCGTTCACGCATTGAAGATGCTGACTACGCCGTTGAGGTTTCTAACCTGACGCGAGCGCAGATTCTGGAGCAGGCAGGTACGTCCATTCTTGCTCAGGCTAACCAGAGCCCGCAGAACGTACTTTCACTGCTGGGCTAAGCGATACACTACAGCCAGCGTACGGCACGAAACACAGAGCCCGGGCTATTTGCCCGGGTTTTTTTTATTATCAGCCGACCTAGGGCTTGATAAAGTAGTGGTAACGCAACAAATATTTGAACTTAGGGAGGCTCCATGGCGAAGAAAAAAACACGTAGCAAAGCGAAAAAGACACAGCAAGCAAAGCGTATTACAACCAACTGGCCGCCGGCAGATAAGTCTCATGACAAGCTTTATGACAATCTGGGTGTGCACCCCGAACAGGCTAAACGCTTTCTCACACTGCTTGATAATGAAAAATTTACCCAAGCACAAGCGTTAGCTCAGCAACTCACACGGGAATACCCTGAAAATGCGTTTGCCTGGAAAGCGCTAGGCACTAGTTATCTACAAGCGGGAGATGTACAAGAAGCGCACTCGCCCTTGCATAAAGCGGTCGCTTTAGATGACCGAGATCCACTATCACTTACAAGCCTTGCCGCCGTCTATTATCAACAAGGCAACAACGAGCAAGCCATACAATACCAGAGCAAAGCGGTTGCGCTTGATCCTAGCTACGCACAGGGACGATTCCGGCTGGCAGAAATGTTACACAGTGCGGGTCAACAGGAACTTGCCATACCACATGTTGAAGCTGCAATCGATGGTGGTTTTGAGCCTTTTTCAAGTAAGCTTCTCTTAGGCGTGCTGCTGTATAATGCTAAGTATTTTAATCAAGCATTGTCGGTATACCACTTGCTAGAGAAAGAGTTCCCCCCGCATCCTTCCGTCTATAATAATTTGGGTAATTTATACAAAGACATTGGCCAGTACAAAAAAGCAGAATCGTACTATCAACAAGCATTGGAATTAGACCCAGGCTTTGTGATGGCATATTCCAATATCTTTTTTTCAAAACATTACAACCCTGATGCCACACAAGAAGAGATACATGCGTTTGCTAAACAGTGGGATAAAAAATTTGCATTGCCACGCATGCCTGCGCCCACGAATGTTAATGATGAAACCAAGCCACTACGCGTTGGCTTGATTTCATCAGGGTTCCGCCTGCACCCGGTAGGGCAGATGATTTCAGCTGCTTTACAGCATAGCCGTTCGGATATTCACTTTTATGGCTATAGCACTCGCGACCAAACCGACTTTATTACTCAAAAAGTACGGGATGCGTGTAAAGTTTGGCGGCCAATTCGTCACCTTTCGCAATACGAGGTGGCCCAACAATTACGAGACGACAAACTTGATATCCTTATCGACTTATCTGGCCACGGTGATGGAAACTGCTTACAAGCTATCTCCATGCGTCCAGCGCCGCTTTGTGTTAAGTGGGTTGGGGGCTTGGTCAATACCATGGGTGTGGAGAGTATTGATTACTTGATCTCAGATCATATCGAAACCCCCGAAGGCGTTGATGATCAATACACGGAAAAGCTTATCCGCCTGCCGGATGATTACATCTGTTACATGCCGCCTCCGTATTCACCGGCTACCAACTCTTTGCCTGCGTTAAAAAATCGCTACATCACATTGGGGTGTTTGAATAACCCGGCAAAAATCAGCGCCGAGTTGTTAGAACAGTGGGCTAGGCTAATGCACGAGTTGCCTGAAAGCCGGCTCCTATTACGCGGCGCTCAGTATGAAAGCGAAGATTTTTGCCGATGGATTTGGGAAGAGATGTCTCAGCATGGCATCGAACAATATCGCGTGTTGCTTGAAGGTCCTATTCGTCACAAAGATTTTATCGCGACGTACCAACGCATTGATATCGCCTTGGATACCTGGCCTTACTCAGGCGGCTTAACAACGTGCGAAGCCATGCTGATGGGCGTGCCAGTGGTAACGCTGCCTGGCCCTACCTTTGCGGGCCGCCACAGTGCAACACACCTGATCAATGCCGGGTTGAATGAGTTAGTGACCACTAGCTGGGAGGAGTACCGCCAGCGAGTGTTGGAACTCGCAAGCGACTTGCCCAACCTTGCGGTTATTCGTGCTGGTTTGCGTACCATTTTGCATTATTCTCCGGTATGCGATGCGCCGCGTTTTGCCAATCACTTCAACAATGCCCTGCGCGCGATTTGGCTGCGCTACTGCGAAGGCAAATCGCCAGAAGCGCTGACGTTTAACAAAGAAGGCGAGCTGTGGTTTGAGGATAACAAGGAACCGCTAGAACTGCCCGAAGCCCGTAGCGAAGAAATAGAAGAAGGTGAAGAAAGCGAGAGCTTTGAATGGCAGCTTGATGAGCCAGTCACCATTATCGATAACGCTGCCGTGCTCCCACGACACCTCGATTACCCTAACTGGATGGCCAGTGGCCACCTAGCGGTGATCAGCTTTGACCCGGCAAGCCTGCTAAATAAAAAAGTCGATGAGCTTAAAGCGTTCGGGGAACTGCATCACTACCCCCACGCTGTTCTCGGCGATGGCCAGCCCGCCACGCTTTACGCCGCGCTAGAGGCTGAAAAAGGCAGCACGCTTAAGCCTTTGCCAGAAGAGGAGCAGCCAGAATACCTACGCGATAAAGTAAAAACACTGGCAGAGTTGCCCATCAGTACAGTAAGGCTAGACGACATCGAGGGTATTCCTAACGTCGATGTGCTGGTTCTCGATGACCTACACGATGCCATGAAGGTGTTAGAAAACGGCGAACAAACATTAAAAAACACCCTTCTGATTCAGGTGAAGGTCGCCTTTCAGCCGACTCATGAGCGCCAGCCTAATCTTGCTGAACTGCAGCATTGGGCAAGCCAAAAAGGGTTTAAGTTTTTACGTTTAGAAAATCTAAAGTATATGGATGTAGAACTGCTGGCTGCAGATGCTATCTTTATTAAAAAAGGGGGCGATAAAAATAAGATAAACTGGATGCTTTCAAATTTCTATCATAAAAAAAATGATAAAGAAGGGTATAGAAGTGACGTTCGTCATAAAAATATCTCAGAAGTAAACGTTAAAAGTACCACGGGAGAATTGGATGCATTAGCTGGAAATGGAGTGCAAACAAAAAAACATCATTATGAAAGCAAAAATGATATTATTCCTTTTTTAAGCTATGACGAAAATGGAGAAAAAAATAAAATACTCTTTGTATGCTCACGTGGCGAGACATTTATTAAGCCTATAGTTGAAAGCCTTGAAAGTAAGTTTAGCGTAGAGTACTGGCATCTCGATTACAGGTTGCCTGACATGGAGAGGCTACAAAAACTTATGGATTGGTCAGATGTAACATGGTTTGAGTGGTGTGACGAGGTTATAGCTAAAGCTAGTTATAAAATAAATAAAAATTGTAAAGTGGTGTGCCGTTTACATGGGTTTGAGGCTTTTACACCTTGGCCAAAAAATATTAAAGCAAATTTTTTGGACCAACTGATATTTGTTTCTGATCATATGATGGAATATGTGAAAGAAAGAGGTGTAAAAACATCTTCTACTGTGATTCATAATGGAGTGGATATAGAGTCATTGCAGTATAAAGAAAGAAGCGCAGGTTTTGATTTGGCGTTTGTTGCTGCCCTTAGAGATGTGAAGAACCCTCAACTTCTTGTCCAAATTATAGAAAAATTAGTTAGTATAGACAGAAGGTATACTTTACATGTGGCTGGAAAAGGTAGCGATCTAATCATTCAACGATATATGAAGCATATACTGGAAGGGTTGGATATAAAGGATAATGTAATATTTTATGGTCATGTTGAAGATATTGACAGTTGGCTTGAAAACAAGAATTATTTGATTTCTACAAGTGTTTCAGAATCTTTTGGTTATAATATCGCTGAAGCTATGGCTAAAGGTATTAAACCTATAATTCATAATTGGCCTGGTGCGAAAGAGTTATATCCAAGTTCCTTAGTATTTAATACCGTCGATGAGGCCGTTAGCATGTTCACAAACGAGATATATAACTCAGGAATGTATAGAGATTTTGTTTTGGCTAAGTATTCAAGGTTGCAACAAATAGAAAATATATCAACTTATATTTTTAATGTCGAATGATTTATACGAATGTGAAGTGGGGGTCTCTGTTTTCTTGAATATTACGCAAATAGTTAGTTGAGAGTTAGCTCTACATGTCACCCTGAAACTGTTTTATAGTTTTGGTTGGCATGTAGAGCATGAGTTTATGAAAATATTTTATTAAGTAGGCTGTTTCTCAAAAATATAGAAATCAGATATTGATGTCAAGTTTGGGTCGCTATTTTTTCTTCTGGGATAAACATTTGGGATACACTTAATGAGTTTCCAATTTTCTAAGTTTTTGTATATCCAATCAGTAAATTTTCTAGTTCGCATGTGTGGAGTTAAGTCGTTGAGCTCTTGGTTGCATGAATAAATAATGCAGTATTTTTTGGAAGATGAAAATAGTGTCTGCATATATTCGTTATATATTTCTTCATCAACAAGATGGTAGATTACATCTAAAGACAGGGTTAGTTCTGCAGTGGGTTTCTCTACAGCAAACCTTTTAAGAGTTATGAATTTTTTTGTATTATCATTTTTGAATTTTTCTTTACAGATTTCTACTATAGTTTCTGAAACGTCGACACCTATATAGTCAACGCGATTGAATAGCGCTAGTTGGTTGCCATCACCACAGCCTAGCTCAAGTATACTTTGTATTTCTTTTTCAGCAATAAAGCTGTTAATAACTTCGGCCTTGAATTTTGCAAGTTGTCCATATGAGCCAGAACCTGAGTTTCCTCCTTGTTTGTATCGATCCTCCCAGTATTTAATAACAGAAAAGTTTTTACTCTCTGAGGATGAGCGAATAGAAAAGTTAGGTTTTATTGGCAGTGATTTTTCAATGCTTTTAATATAGTTTTTCGGGTTAAAGTTGTCTAATTTTTTACCTCTTATTGTCATTTCATGAATGTGGTTAAGGGAAATTAAATCTCTAGATAACTCAATACTTCTTTTAATGTCATCATCTATGTCGTGAAATACATATTTGAGTTCTGTATGTATTTCTGAATGGTCATTCATAGTTGTGAATGGTATACAGCCGCTAGCAGCAGCTGTTAGTTGCCGCTCACTTAAAGCAGAACCAAAGTTATTGATGATCATCCACATGTTGCTACTGTGATGCATTAACTTAACGGTTTGAGCATAATTTTTGGGTTTTAGTACTTTGGTGTCTTTATGGAATTTAACACCTTCTGGGAATTTTCCATTCCATACAAGTGTTAACGGTATTTGGGGTGCTACTGTACGCAAAAACTCTTCGCGCCGGATTGATCTTGCAACTTGATTGATAAGAAAGCATAGTTCAACCATGCTGCTTTCTTTTGCAAAGTTTATTTTTCTTTTGAAAGCATTTGATAGTGCTATGTGTGCAGGTGTTGTCTTAGTTTCAAGCACTAAGTCAAGTGCTGTAGATAGCTGTTTATTTTTTCTTATCCGCTTTAAATAGTGATTGTTATCTTGATAACTTCCAACGTAAAGATTTCTTATGGGCCTATCGGAAGGTTTTGTAAATCGCTCATTAGTTAAAAGCGAAGAAGTATATAGGCTAGGATGGTACTCAGCATTATGGTGCTTATTGATTTTTTTTGCGATATCTACAGCACTAGGCTCAACATAGAAAAATTTAGAGGTAGTGTCTGTTTTAATTATGTTTTCATTTATCCATGGATAAAAAGGCATGTCTCTAACTAAAGAGAAAAAAGGAGGAGTTTTCCGATTTTGTTCAGACGCTCTTTTTATTAATTCGGCACCATGACTCTGTTCCAAGTGTACCGCATCAAAATAACCTGAGATGAGGGCAGTATAAGCTTCTTCGTAGAAACGGCTGATATCTATGATAAGAGGGTTGTGTCCTTGCTTATTAGCAGATTCTGCAATGCTGTTTGAAAATGCCAAATGAGTTCCAAAAGGGTCAATCTTTGAATTATATAAAATAAGAAAATTCATATTTAGATGTTTCCGATGGGTGAAAAAAACGCTTTAGCGTGTTGGGGCGATATTAAGTTAGGCGCAAAAAATATTTTTCGTTGGCAGGCTGTAAAGAAGAGTAACAGGAGTCGTATCTTCATAGGTTAGCTTCTTGTATGGCCATCACAATTTTTTCTTGAGTGTGGCTTTTGAGATAAGGGTGCATGGGTATCGACATTACTTGCTGCGAAGCTTTATTACCTATGGGTAGCCTTGCTGATGCATCCGCTACTGCTGGTTGTTTGTTTAGAGGGGTCGGGTAATGCACTGTAGTGGGTATACCGGCTTTCATGAGAGCTGCTTGTAACTTCTCTCGGCCCTCTACACGAATAGTATACTGCGCCCAGGCACTTCTGTTATTAGGCCTTATGTAAGGTGTAGTCGTGACGTGTGCGTTATGGAATAGCTGGTTGTAGCGCTCTGCTACCTGCTGGCGTAAGTGTAATTCTTCATCGAAAATGTCTAGCTTTGCTAACAAAATCGCGGCTTGTAAGGTATCAAGCCTGCTATTTACACCTACGCGAATGTGATGGTAGCGGCGATCTTGTCCATGGCGAGCGATTTGACGTATCACAGTGGCCAGCTCATCGTTGCTGGTAAAAATTGCTCCTCCATCTCCATAACAGCCTAGAGGTTTGCTAGGAAAAAAACTCGTCGTGGCGATGGTACTCAGATTGCAAGATTTTATCCAATTGTAAGTGGCACCGAAACTTTGAGCAGCATCCTCAATTACTGTGATGCCATGCTTTTTGGCAATAAGGTTGATGGCGTCGAAATGAGGGCACTGCCCGTATAGAGATACCGGAATTATTGCTTTCGTACGAGGCGTGATTGCCTCTTCCAGTTTAGTAGGGTCTAGGTTATAGGTGCCCGGATCGATATCCACGTATACTGGTTTTGCGCTCAGTAGAGCGATGGTTTCAGCAGTGGCTATGTAGGTGAAGCCGGGGGTAATCACTTCGTCGCCGGGGCCGATGCCAAGGGCCATCTGGGCGATTTGCAAAGCATCGGTGCCGTTGGCGCAGGTGATGCAGTACTTGGCGCCAATGTAGTCGGCGAGTTTTTCTTCCAGCTCATGCACTTCTGGGCCCAGAATGTACTTTCCGTGGGCGAGGACGCGCTGGATGCCGGCGTCGATCTTGTCCTTGATCCGCGCCTGCTGGGCGGCAAGGTCGATGAAGGGGATCATTCGCTTACCTTGGTCAGTTGATGGCCATCCAGCACGTAGCGGCCGCCAGTGTGCTGGCACACGGCTTCACCCTGCCCTGTCAGCGGTAGATCCAACTGTTCGCCGTACTCGCTCATCCAGCCAATCTGCTTGGCGGGTACTCCCACCATCAGGGCATAGGCCGGTACGTTTTTGTTGACGACGGCGCCGGCGCCGATGAAGGCGTACTCGCCAATGGTCACGCCACACACGATGGTGCAGTTGGCACCCAGGCTGGCTCCCTTGCGGGCCAGGGTGTCACGGTATTCGTCCTTGCGCTCGATCAGTGAGCGGGGGTTGTAGACATTGGTGAATACCATGCTGGGGCCGCAGAACACGCCTTCTTCCAAGTGCACGTTGTCGTACACGGAGACGTTGTTCTGGATCTTGCAGTTGTCGCCGATGGTGACCTTGTTGCCGACGAACACGCCCTGGCCCATGGAAACGTTCTTGCCGATGCGGGCGCCGCCGCATACGTGCACGAAGTGCCATACGCGGGAGCCTTCGCCGATCTGGGCGCCTTCGTCAACAATAGCGGATTCATGAATCATCACGTTCATATCACATCAACCGAGTGAGAAAGGGGTGCCCTTCGCCCGCCCCAGGCTTTTGGGGCTGGGCAGAGCGGATTGTACTCACGGTTTCCACGCAGTGGCGGGCCTCCTCAATGCCGTAGCCGCGACCAGCGAGGATTTCCTGATAGCTGACGGTGTGCAGATCGGTGAAGCCGCCGGAAAACTCGATCTCATTATCGTTCATGGTGATGGATCGATAGGTAGATTGCTTGCCTTTGATGCTTTCCGGCAGGTCGTTAGCGTCGATGGAAAGGAACCAAGGCACCCGCGCTTTAGCGTATTCCAAATAGCCGGCGGCCTTGGTGTCGCTTGCATAATGCAAAACATTCTTCTGCAGCTGCCCAAAGATGAAGTGTAGCATGTCGAAAAAATGCACACCGATATTGGTAGCCACGCCGAATGACTTGAGCGGGTCTCCCTTCCAGCTCTTACCGTACCATTTACCGCGTGAAGTGATGTAAGTCAGTTCCACTTCATGTTTGTCTGCACGCTGTTCAATCTCTACCTTCTGCTTAAGCTCCAGAATCGCCGGATGATGGCGCAACTGTAGGATGTTGTAGATGCGCTGACCCGTCTCTGTCTCGATTAGTGCAAGCTCATCAATCAATTCGGGCGTGGGCACCAACGGCTTTTCACAGATCACGTCGCAGCCCATGCGCAGCCCGGCGGCAATGTGGGCATGGTGAAGGTAGTTGGGCGAGCAAACGGCAACGTAGTCCAGTGCGGTATCAATTTTGCGCTTGAGCTTCCAGACGTGTTCCTGGAAGCGCTCAAACTCGGTGAAGAATTCGCTCTGCGGTGAGATGGAATCGATGATGCCGACCGAGTCGTTGATATCGTAACCAATTGCCAGGTGGTTGCCGGTTTCCTTGATAGCTTTCATGTGGCGCGGGGCGATGTAACCCGCTGCGCCAATTAGAGCAAAGTTCTTCATCCGTGCAGCTCCTCAGGCCTTAATGATGTGAGAGGCAGGCTCTCGGTAGATACCGCGGCTGTCGACGATCAGCTTGGCGTACTGCTGGATCAAGTCAAAATCAAAGCGGTCGTGGTCAGTGGCCAGTACCACGGCGTCGAAGCTGGTTAAACGTTCGGGGGTCAATTCTACACTTTCCAGGTCGAAGTGGTGTTCACGCATTCTGGGGAAGAAAGGCACGTGGGGGTCACTGTAGGCCACCTCAGCCCCTTTGGCCTCGATCAGCTCCATGATTTCCACTGAGGCAGATTCCCGCATATCGTCAATGTTCTTCTTGTAAGCAATGCCTAGTACCAATACGCAGCTGCCCTTCAGAGACTTGCAATGATTATTCAGACCATCTATCAATTTGCCTACTACGTATTCCGGCATGGCGCGGTTCACCTCGCCGGAAAGTTCGATGAAGCGAGTATGCAGGCCATATTCCCGCGCCTTCCAAGTCAAATAGAAGGGGTCGATGGGGATACAGTGCCCGCCAAGACCCGGCCCCGGATAGTAGGGCGTGAAGCCAAAAGGTTTGGTCGCAGCAGCATCAATGACCTCGAAAATATCGATGCCCATGCGATCGGCTACAATCTTCATTTCATTGACTAGCCCAATATTTACCGCTCGGTGAATGTTCTCCAGTAGCTTGGTCATCTCTGCCGCTTTTGTTGAGCTTAGCGGCACCACGTTATCAACTGCCTGTTGGTAAAGCATAATGCCTGCCTCTTTACAGGCTGTGGTATGTCCCGCAACTATTTTAGGGATCGTTTGTGTTTCAAAATTCAGGTTACCCGGATCCTCTCTTTCTGGTGAGTAAACAAGAAAAATATCTTCTCCTACAGTTAAGCCACTGGCTTCAATCCTGGGCAGCACCTCCTCTTCCGTGGTGCCAGGGTAAGTAGTACTTTCTAGAGAAACCACTTGGCCAGATTTTAAATAGGGTTGAATAGCTTCCGCGGTTTTTATCACATAGCTAATATCTGGTTCGCGGTATTTATTTAGCGGTGTCGGCACGCAAAGAACAACTGCATCACACGCGGCAATATCTTTAAAGTCAGATGTTGCTTTAAATCCTTTCTTTATTGCCTGGTCAACCCTAGCGGCGGTGACATGTTCAATATAGCTCCCCCCCGAATTAAGATTTCTTATTTTTTCTTTATCAACATCAAACCCGAGCACAACAAAACCAGCTTTACTATAGCGTAAAGCTAACGGCAAGCCGACGTACCCCAGCCCGATGATGCCTATTAGGGCTTCTTTACTTTCAATCCTTTTAATCAATCCTTGCAAAAAATCAGACATATTAATCTCTTTCAACTAAAGATTTATAGAGCTACTAAATTTCTATCAAAACTTTTTATAAAATAGGAATCGCTTGGTTTTTTAAAAGATATACAGCATTCTAATCAGCTAATATTATACTATAATATTAAAGTCTGTCAGATACCTTCTCTTAAATTGTCTGAATACCGTTTCAAGCCCTCCAGACACCAGCATTCACATGTGTAAAACTGTTAGCTGATTCAATCACAGCTGCGTCAACACCGTTTGGATGGGCCCTGGTATTGTGAACTTACTATTTTAAAAAGTCACTTTACTCCATTAGCACAGCGGTTTACAGATCAATTTATGGTGTTCGACCAACGTGTCCAAGCCCGGCTGCTTAAGTCCATTGAGCTCGATGTTGCCCCATAATGGCCAATGATGAGCTAGTCATCGACCTCTGCGGGACGTTGCTAGATGCTACATGCGGTTGGAAAACTCGACAAGCCCGCTCATTTTTCTTGAGCCGGGGCTTGTTGCGCTATTTAGGCTGACGGAAATACCGGTCAAAGCGCTATGAAACGCTGATTTGCTCTGGACTCCCCTCCTCATACAGCTGCAGACAATATTGACCATGCTGAGTAAGCGCTTCGCCCACTTTTAGGCGATGTGCCGCTGTTCACGGCTGCGGAATTGCGTCAGCTCAGGATGATAGCCATCAACGGTCTCGTTACGACGAAGCTCGTAAATGGTAATTCAGTTATAAATCCAGGAATACTATTACTCTGGCGAGTTATCGCCGCCCCAAATACAAACGTTAATGTGATATCGTCGGGTCTATGCCAGAATATTGACTGTAACTACTAGAGTTTCAATAAATGGAAAATATTACTGTGGTAGGTTTAGGATATGTAGGGCTTTCGAACGCGTTACTGTTGGCCCAGCACAATAACGTAACGGCCTTGGATATCGATTCCGACAGAGTTGAAAAGTTAGCTAAGCGCGTTTCACCTATTGATGATGAATATATCCAGCGCTTCTTAATGGATACTGCGCTGCACTTTTCACCGACTACCGCAAGAGATTCAGCGCTCGCTGATGCCGAGTGGGTAATCATCGCTACACCGACCAATTACGACCCGCAGACCAATGCTTTCGATACCTCCAGCGTAGATTCGGTCATTCAAGACGTCATGGCGGTCAACCCCAGTGCGGTCATGGTCATCAAATCCACCGTGCCGGTGGGTTACACCGCTGAAGCCCGGCAGCGTTTTAATACCGACAACCTAGTGTTTTCCCCGGAGTTCTTGCGTGAAGGCAAGGCCCTTTACGATAACCTGTACCCGACGCGTATTGTCGTGGGTGAACGCTCAACGCGGGCACAGCAGTTTGCCGATATGCTGAGCCAAGGCGCTAATAAGCAAGACGTTCCCGTGCTGCTGACCAACAGCACCGAGGCCGAAGCCATCAAGCTGTTTGCCAATACCTATTTGGCGATGCGGGTGGCGTACTTTAACGAACTCGATACCTATGCCGCTTCTCGTGGATTGGACTCTCGTCAAATTATCGAGGGAGTGGGCCTGGACCCGCGTATCGGCAAGCATTACAACAACCCAAGCTTTGGCTATGGGGGCTACTGCCTGCCCAAAGATACCAAGCAGCTGTTGACCAACTACCAGGATGTGCCCAACAACCTGATCCAAGCAATTGTGGAGGCCAACCGCACCCGCAAGGATTTTATTGCCGAAAGCATTATCCAGCGCGAGCCGCAGGTAGTGGGTGTTTACCGCCTGATCATGAAAGCCGGCTCGGATAACTTCCGCGCCAGCGCCATGCAAGGTGTGATGAAGCGCATCAAGGCCAAGGGGATCAAGGTGATTGTGTACGAGCCGGCACTGGAGCAGAGCGAGTTTTTCGGCTCCGCCGTGATTAATGATTTATCCGCTTTCAAGCACCTTTGCGATGTGGTACTGGCCAACCGCATGACCGATGAGTTGCGTGATATAGAAGATAAAGTGTACACCCGCGATTTGTTTGGTAGTGATTGAACAATTGCTCGCCTGCTTCTCAAACTGCCTCACGCAAGAAAGCATTTCGTTCTGCCGTCTGTGGAACATATAATGAAGCGTATATATAAGGAGAATGCGCTGCGCATGACAGTCATCAATACCAATACGGCTTCCCTGAGCGGGCAGAATAACCTCAAGCGTTCGCAGTCGGCCTTAGGCACGGCAATGGAGCGTCTATCTTCTGGCTTGCGGGTTAATAGCGCCAAGGATGATGCGGCAGGGCAATCAATTGCCAACCGGATGACAAGCCAAATTCGGGGTAGTACCGTAGCGCAGCGTAATGCTAACGATGGCATCTCAATGTCACAAACCGCGCATGAGGTATTGAGCCGGCTTAATGACAAACTGCAGCGGATTCGCGAGCTGACGATACAGGGAATCAACGGCACTTTGGGGCAGCCCGACCAAGATAATATCCAGGCGGAAATCAACCTGAACCTCAAGGAAATTGACCGCCTCAACGAGCAGGCGCAATTCAATAGCATACCCCTTCTCAGCGGCCAAGCCGGTATGGTCAATCTTCAGGTGGGGGCCAATGCGAAAGAAACGCTCGGGCTCGATCTTCGTCCACCCGGCTTTAGCGTAGAGGCGCTGGGGTTGGAGGATTTCAATATTTCCGGAATTTCAGGAGAGGTTCGCCCTACCTCTACTCTGCCGGGTAGGTCGAAGAATATTCATCTGTTCCCCACGGATGGTACCAGCACCTCAACCCACTTCGCCGTTTCAGGTGGGGGAAGTATCAGTGATGGCAAACTGATGCGCAGCACAAGCGACGCGTATTACATGCAGGGGGTCGACGCCCAGGGGAACACGGTTCATTACCAGGCCGATGTCAGAGCCCAAAGCTATACCAGCACGCGCAGCACGACGGTTAGCGTGACTGGCCAGCAGGAAACGCGGCTTTCACCGCCTGATGGGCTAAAACCGGTGACTCTCGACGGGGCTATTTTCGTAGATACTGACGGTGCCCCCGCTCCAGGCAGCGCTCAGCAGCTTGTGAAAGCCGGCGGGAATTACTTTCTTTCCACCTGGCAGGAAGGGGAGCGTTTTTATTACCCTGCCCAAGTGGAAACAACGCGCTCAGCAGACCCCACTTACAGCGGCGCACTGCCCGAAGTACGCGTGCGGATGATGGACAGCCAACCGCTAACCGCGACTTCCTACGAGCCCGCAGAGCCATTGGCGCCGTTACCCTTGGCCGAGGCCAGCTTGGCGTTTGAGGGTTTCCCAGCGGATACTGCCCCTGAAACCGGCGAGCTTATTGAAGTGGATGGCGATACTTACCTACGGGTCGCCAATCAAGACGATACCTTTGCAATTTATAGTGTGGATGCCATCGTGACGTCGCTCGATGCCCCGGGGCAGGGAGATATTACGGTTCGCTATAACGCATTGATTGACGCAGACGTGCCAGCAGATAACGCGTTTTTTGCTGATGGAGCAAAGATTACGGAAATTGAACCACCTTCCGTGTATACCCCAGCTGGCAAGATGCTCGTGCGCGGCAACGATACGCGTTTTTATGAGAAAGATGCGGGGACCCCCGCCAGTTACCAACCGGCAACGTTAACGTTGGAGCAAGACGGTTCCGGTAATTTAGCCATCGTCGCAGATGGTGTGGCTCGCCAGGAAGCATCTGCACTGCAGACCCGCTCGGTTGTAGATACGCTGCCTGGTTCTCCGGTAGAGAAAGTGACGTTCGATGCCCCTGGCGTTGATGGCGAACTCGCATTGGTAAAGGGGGAAGATGACCGCTATTTTCTACGTGCTTTACAAGATGACGGAGTCGCGTTCTATAACGTTCAAGTGGATACCGTGATGACCCCGGATGGCTCGGTGACTATCACAGCAACCAAAGACGGCGACACCCCTATACGCCAGGTAGAGAACGTCGAGATTATTGATAGCGGCCATTCCACTGTAGAGTTTAACGCTGACCAGGAAAACCTGCTGGTTTCCTACCGTGATGCTAGCGGCGTATTACGTGAAAATGTATTAGGCAAAGACAGTGACGGTAACTACATTATGCGGGTTTCCGACGACGGCGGTTCAAGCTATAAAACCGCGACGTTGGTCCGGGTCGATTCGCTAGAAGGGCATTACGTATCGGGTAGCGGAGAGTATCTGCTCAAGACGCTCAACGGCATGGGTGAGGTGGCGATTTACCAACGCTTTACTTATTCGGCAATCACCGATGCGGGCGACGGGCAGGATGAAGTGGTCCAATTAGAGCGGACACCCCGGTAAGCCTCATAATGGAGGCAGTGGAGGTGTTCATGACCAAGAAGACTCGACGTCGGTTTTCCGATGAATTCAAGGCGGATGCAGTGAGCCTGGTGAGCGATCAGGGGTATTCCGTATCCGAGGCCGCCCGGCGCCTGGGCGTGGAGCGCAGCGTGCTGGACCGCTGGTGCCGCAAGCACCGCCAGCAGGGCTCCGGCACCCCGGGGCGGCAGGAGGACGATCGCGACGCCGAGATCAAGAAGCTCCGCGAAGAAGTTCGTAAGCTTCAGGTTGAAAAGGATATTTTAAAAAAGGCGGCGGCCTTCTTCGCCAAAGAGTCGAACTGAGATACCAGTTCATCGAGTCGGAGAAGGCCACCTACCCCGTGGCCGTGTTGTGTCGGGTCATGCGGGTCAGCCGGAGCGGTTTCTATGCCTGGCGACGACGTGACCCTGATGACCATCGACAGGCCCTGCTCCATGAGGTCAGAGAGATCCATCGCCGGAAGCGCGGCAGCTACGGCAGCCGCCGCATGGCCAAAGAACTGCGACGCCGTGGCTATGAGGTCGGTCGTTACCAGGCCCGAAGCCTGATGCGGGAAGCCGGTGTAGAGGCACGCCAGCGGCGACGCTGGCGTCATACGACCGATACCCAGCACACCCTGCCGGTGGCGCCCAACCTCTTGAATCGCCAATTCACGGTGGCGGCACCGAATCGGGCCTGGGTGGCTGATATTACGGCTATCTGGACGTTGGAAGGATGGCTCTACCTGGCGGCGGTGCTCGACCTCCACGACCGGCAGTTGGTGGGCTGGGCGATGGCCGAGCACATGCGCACGCAACTGGTCCTGGACGCCCTGGAGATGGGCGTGGGCCGCCGGCAACCCGGTAGAGGGTTGATTCATCATAGCGATCGCGGGAGCCAATACGCGTCGCATGAGTACCGCGGCACGCTTGTTCGGCATGGGTTCCAGGCCTCGATGAGCCGCAAGGGGAACTGCTGGGATAATGCCGTCATGGAGCGCTTTTTTGGCTCACTGAAAAGCGAGTGGTTGGCTGACCAGCGGTATGCGAGCCGACAGGCGGCACGGCGGGATGTAATCGACTACATCGAGATGGAGTACAACAGTTGCCGGCTTCACTCGACCCTAGGCTATCAGACGCCGAGGGAGATCGAACTGGCGGCTGCGGCTTGAAAATGTGTCCGCTCTGACTTGACCAGAACAGGATTACTTTACGCCGATCATGCTGACCGAAACCGGTGAAGAGGTGCGCTTGCGCCAGCCTGATGACCCCATCGCCGCAATTGATCGCGCCATAGCACGCGTTGACGAGAAACGTAGCTATCTAGGAGCGATGGAGAACCGCTTGGGCAATGTAATCGAAGGCGCAAATGTTACGTCGATAAACCTTACCGAAGCACGTTCACGCATTATGGATGCGGATTATGCAGCGGAAAGCTCCGCTTTAGTGAAGGCGCAAATTTTGCAGCAAGCCGGAAATGGCGTACTGGCCCAAACGAACCTGATGCCTGAGACCGTATTAGCGCTGTTAGGTTGATTTAGTCCACCCAGACCTCAGCTCGCTTCGCTACGCCGTGATGACTCGTGGTCGACGTTCGCATCAGCCAAGCATGCACCACACACCGGGCCCGCACCTCGAACCCGGCCTGTTCATACAACGTCCGCGCCGGGGTATTGCGCTCATCCACCGCCAGTAGTACCTCATTCACCCCGGCCTCTCCCGCCAGGCGCAGCGTTTTATCTACTACTTGCCTGCCCAGCCCATGGCCACGCCAGGCGGGCACCAGCCCCATATACATCAACTCCCAATTACCGGCTGCCGGGTGCGGCGCAAGCAACAGCACACCGGCATCCTCATTTTCACAGCGCACCAGGTACCACTGCGCTGGGGCATGCACATCCTGGCGCCGGAACCCCATCAGCGCCTCTTCCGCCGTGAATATTCCTTGCAGCTCGGGGCAGTCCAGCGAGCCCTCCTCTACCTGGGCGAACAACTCACAAAAACGCTCGAAGGTAACCTCACCCACCTGGGTAAACGTGGTCATCCTGCCGGCCTCCGGCGTACTCACCCCCGCTTGCGGAGAAGCCCCCAGATAGTGCAAGCACACCACTTGGGGAAAACCATTGGCTTCCAGCAGTGCCGCCGCTGGATGATCGTCCACGTCAAGCACCGTTTTCATCACCCGGATGCCCTGCCCCCGTGCCCAACGAGTCGCGGCTTGTAGCAAATCGGCAGCGCCGGCATATGCCAGTTGCGGTAGCCATAGATTGGCTTCCTTGCCGGGCAGGACTTCCACCCAAATGGCGCCGGCGGGTTTACCTTGCTCATCCGGCTTTATCAGTAAACCACTCCAATCGGGATCAAACCGTTCTAGTGCCTGTTTGATGGCCGCCGTCAGTTTGGCTCTGTAGCGTTCATCCTGTGCCGCGGCCAGTTGTAAAACAGCGTCGCGCCGCACTGACTCAGGGCAGGTGATCACATTCGATCCGGTTTCAGTTGTATAACCCCCCCTCTTCGGCACTAGCGTCTCTCCTTTCAGTAAATAGCTGTACATATTAAAGCTTAGATACAACTTAGCTTGCCAAAGACAGCCCTACTGAGCCGTACTGCACCTACCTTTTAACTCTTTCCGCTATGCCCGGCGACGTTACCTTCATTCAGCGACGATAACGACCAATAGCCGATTGAAGGCTTGATTGAAGGCTTAAGTGTGAAGATCTCGATAAGAACGCCGCTCTTCAACGCTGAACAAGGTACTGCTTGTTCGCCTGGTCTCACTGACCAAGGCCTGGCGAGTCTAGGGGGTAACGTTGTCGATGCGGAGAAGCATCTGGAAAGGCGAAGGTGAGCCGGGCCTGAAATAGCCGCGTCGCTGCGCTCCTCGCTATGACACTACTAGCCCTGACGCTGTAACCCCTCGCCCGGCAGAGCCGGCCTTATATGGACCCGTCCCGTTGTGCAAGCCAGAGGCAACAATGCATGGGGTGAGGACTGCACGCTTATATCCGGCCTATCGGTGGCACCTTGAGTGCCTGGCCTTGATGGAATGCGCGCTCTCTGATCTGATCTCCCACTCGGCCTCGTGATGGGCCTTCCCGGCTAGCAGAGTGTCAGAGAGCCGGTCTTACCGGTCATGCCATCGAAGCGTCTCGCCTGCGCAACCTCGGGGTTGGGTAAACTAGGGTACAACAAGCTAGTGTCTACTTTTTCTCATCATCAGGCGGCCCGCCCTTGTGGCTGGTAGCGTTGCCCGTGAACCAGTAGGGACCAACAGATCCGAGCCAACTTGTTAGCCAGCGCCACGA
The DNA here is from genome assembly GCF_039691755.1 of Halomonas sp. Bachu 37. Taxonomy (NCBI): domain Bacteria; kingdom Pseudomonadati; phylum Pseudomonadota; class Gammaproteobacteria; order Oceanospirillales; family Halomonadaceae; genus Halomonas; species Halomonas kashgarensis. Next base: position 2,281,928 of record NZ_CP137552.1, read on the forward strand.
TGGCCTTGCGCTGACCGACGCGTGCCGCCAACGTGCATGCCCAGCGTGCTAGCCGATCCGGATGTTCCTGGCGCTGGAACTGGCGTAAAGCCGCTCTGGCGCCGTGTACCAGCTGACGCCGGACCTCGCCATTGCCACGCTTGGTGATGCCCTTCAAGCGGCTGTGCCCTCCGCTGGAGTACTGCCGTGGCACCAGCCCCAACGATGCACTGAACTGACGGCCACTGGGGAACCGGGCCGGATCTCCCAGGTGGCTGAACAGCAACGTCGCATTGATCGGCCCGATACCGGGGATGCTCATCAAGCGCTGTGCCTCCTCTGATGCCTTGGCCAACGCCTGCAGACGCTTGTCATAGTGCGTTACCCGAGCATCGAGTTCGCGCCATTGGTCGAGCAGATCGGCCAGCAGCGCGAATAACTCATCGCCTAACCGTGCCTGCTGCTCATCGAGCAACTCGCGGATGATGCCCTGACGTATCATGGCATGTCCCTGGGCTACGACGAGGCCGAACTCCCCCATTAAACCACGCAGCTCATTGCCGATTGCCGTGCGGTCTCGAACCAGTCGGCTGCGAACCCGATGTACGGCCTGGGTAGCTTGCTGGGTTTCTGTCTTGATGGCGACACGAGGCGTAGCAGGGCGCGCAGCGGCTTCGGCAATGGCGGCAGCATCGCGCGCATCATTCTTGTGGCCGAGAACGAACGGTTTGACGGCCTGGGGTGGCAGCAACTCTGTCTCGTGTCCCAGGGCGCGGATTTCTCTCACCCAGTAGTGTGCTGAACCACATGCCTCCATGGCCACTCGGCAAGGCGGAAGCTGGGAAAGCACCATGCGTAACTGGTCACGCTGAACCAGCTTGCTGAAGATCTTGTGGCCCCGCCCGTCTACGGCGTGGAGCTGAAAGACGTATTTCGCCAGGTCAATGCCGACAATGCTAATCTGATTCATGGATGGACCCTCCTCTCAGGATGCCGTCAGTGCCTCATGCACCAGTAGGTAGATGGGCAACCTATCTATCTTGGCACATGGGGGGACGGGTCCATCCCATTTCCCACCAGGTAGTTGGCGGGAAGGCGAAGATCGATTTTAGTGGTACGTTCGTGATCTTCAACCTGCTGCATGCAGCGGCGTTACCTGAGCACGCGGCCGCTGTGAGGCCTGCCACAGCTCATACTTGAGCTGCATCTCCAGCCACATCTCGGCGCTAGTGCCCAAGGCCTGCTCAAGGCGCAGCGCCATATCGGCAGAGACCCCTGCACTGCCGTTCAGGATTCGAGATAACGCGGCCCGAGTCACGCCAAGCCGCGATGCTGCTTCGGTGACGGTCATCTCACCGATGTATTCACGCAACACGGTGCCAGGGTGCGCGGGGTTGTGCATGCGATTCATAGAGCGCTCCTAGTGGTAGTCTTGATAATCAACCAAGATGGCATCCTCCCCCTCGAAAACAAAGGTGAGCCGCCAGTTCCCATTGACTGTGATTGCCCAATGCCCGCGCAGACTACCCTTGAGCGGGTGGAGCTTCCAGCTTGGTGCGTTCATGTCCTCGGGACGCTTGGCACTATCTAGGGCGGTAAGTTGTATTTGCAGCTTCGTGGCATGCTTTCCCTGGATGACAGCAACTGAACCGGTTTCGAAGAACTTGCGCAGGCCTTTGTGTCGGAAGCTTTTAATCATATGAAAAGCGTATAGCATCAGTATACACAAGGCAAGTAGTGAAACTGAGTAACAGCACACAATCGACAAGCTCTAGAGTTGATCGAATGTGTAGGCTAGCCGGGCTTTTGCAGCCACTTATAAAGGCTGACAGAGGGTGGGAGGGGGCGTAAGTCGCATGATATTTAGGTGGCTATGTCTGGGTAACCCTCGCCCGCTGAAGCGGCCTCCCACCAGGAAACGTGCCGTAGAGCCATTGCGAACGCAGTGAAGCAATCTGGGGTTGTGCCCCGCCAGACATGATGCGCCCCGGCCTTCGTGCCGGGGCGCTGGCGTTAGTGGGCGTGGCGTTCGAGTTCGTGCATCGCGGCGCGAGCCAGAAAGGCCGAGCGGCTCTTGAAGTCACTGTTACGCTCGACCGCATTGTCGATGCGCTTGATGAGCAGGTCGGGCAGGGTGACGTTGACCTTGTGGCTCTTCCCCAGATAGGGGGTCATGTCGATCTCGACCGCAGCCCACACCCATCCGGTGTAATCGGGATCCGCCAAGTGCTGCTCGATGGCGCTGGCCGAGGGGATGGGATCGCCGTGTTCAGCCAGATTCTCGAGATGGCCCTCGATGGCCTCCCGAGCGTTGGCGATCGCCTCGTCGAAGGTATCTCCGGCCGAGAAGCAGCCCGGCAGGTCGGGCACTGCCACGCCATAGGCGTGCTGGTCGTCACCTACCTCGATGGCAATAGGATAGTGCATGTCGTTTCTCCTTTGGTGAGACAGGGCGGCAGGTCTCACTTGAGGCCGGCTTGCTTCCTGATGGCCTGTATCAAGCCTTTCTTCAGGTCCTTCTTCGGGTGAGGCACAGTGATGGTGCCGGGCTTGGCCGGATGCCTGAAGTGGTGGTGACTGCCTTTGATACGATCCAGCGCCCAGCCATCCGCTTCGAGCTCCTTGATCAGTTCGCTGCTCTTCACCTCAGGCTCCTGTCGTTGTATGCGGGGTTATAATAACCCCGACAAGGCGCTACGTCCATTCTTGGAGTGAGACGCTACCTCAGCAGCCGCTGATGCCGGAAGCCACCAGGAGGACAGGATGAGCGACAAGATTTACGATTACGATCCGGCGACGGCGCTGGAGAATGAGCAAACCAAACTCAAGATGGCCGCGTCGCGGTACTCCCCGCATGACACCGCTAGCTCTATGCAGTAAACCCCTCGCCCGCTGAAGCGGCCTCCCACTCGGTAGCTGGCTGGGTGGTTGTGAAACGAGTCAAAGGCAAGGCTTGTCATCTCCTGCATCCAGAAGTGCTTTAGTACGCTCACCTTCATGGATGGCCGCTCTCCATAGCGCCTCCCAGTTATCCGGGGGATTACCGTTACCCAGCATCTTGCGGAAAACAGCATACGCATCGTGTTTGCTGTCATAGGCACGCTTGGTGGCTTCGTCGTTGACCCAGGCGTAAATGATGATCTTGCTAGCGAGGTCGTAACGGAAGAATAACCGGTACTGCTGGTAGAATTTTGCTCGGTGCCAATGGGTGTGTTCAGTTCCTAGCGTATTCCCTTGGCGGTACTGAGAGCCGGACGGGTCTTGTGGAATGTCGTGCAAGGCCAGCTTCAAAATCGCGGCCAGGCGTTTGGTCGCTGGCTTGCTGCGGTATCCAATCGGATCTTTCGCTTGGAGTTGCCCTACCGTGCGGGTGAGGGCATCAATCTGCGTCAAAAACAACGGGTGCGCGTAGATCCTCCAGCCGTTACGCGTTAGAGGCGTCATGCGTCATCGTCGTCCTCTGTCAGCGCTTCATCAAGATCGACTTCGATGCCTGACGTCAAGCGCTCGGCCTCGGCAAAGGTGCTGGCAGTCACCGGCTGAATACTTTCCGGGTGTTCCCGCAGGTCACGCTCCAGAAATGCCAGGAAACTGACCATCACGGGGTCTTGACTGGACTCATTGTGGGCACGTGATAGTACCACCTCGCCATTGTCGCGAATCGTGTAGTGAATCCGGTCACGGCGTTTTAGCTTCAGCGCACGCCGAACCGATGCCGGCACGGTCGTCTGGTAGCGATCCGTCAAGGTGGAATCATCTTCAATGGCCGTGTTCATGACGGGTCTCCATTCAATGGCAACGCACTAAAGGTAATGCAAATGCATTGTCTAGTCCAATGGCAATCCCCATCCTCCAGGCCGAAATGGCCTCGTCGCGGTACTCCTCGCCATGACACGCTAGCGCTGACGCAGTAAACCCCTCGCCCGCTGAAGCGGCCTCCCACCAGGTCGCGTGCCGTGGTGTCTTGCGAACGCAGTGACGCATTCTGGAGTTGTGCCTAGCCAGGCTGAGTGGCCACGTCGCGGTACTTCTTTGTGTCGAACGTGACGTTCTGGGCGAGAGCGGAGACATCGATCATCATTGCAGCGATGGTGAGCAATGATCGAGCAAAACCTTGAGTTGGGTTTTAATGACAGGGTCGTTTCAGGATAGTCTTCCTGTCTGGGATCGGGAAACCTCGGACTTGAAACCCTTCAAGATGTAATCCACCCGCGAATTAGCGGCCTTCATTCGGGCATTGGCCTCTCGCAGCTTCCTGTTGACCTCCTGCAAACGGGAGTACGGATCTTCCTTCACACGACGCAGGGAGACCATGAGCTCATCGAAAGATACACCTGCAGCGAGATGTTGATTTGCCATCTGGTAATCCCCTGTCACAACTAATATTGCCCCTATCCTAGTTTCCTTCTGTACAGGGTGCGGCCTGAAATCGACCATAATCATGAGGTTAAAATACTCATATAGCGTTGTTACTTATTGAGTATTTTCGTAGGCAGCAAAGAAGGGGTTTTAATCTTGGCCAGCTTTTCGTCAGTATATCGCCCTTCGTCAGCATCCGAGGGCGGGCCTGCTACGCACGTGAGTGCTCGAAGCGATTACCGTTCGGTAATTATTGAAGTACGAAACTTGAGGTCATGGCTTACGATACCGAGCGGTAATATTTATCTGGGCAGAAACGCAAGGGTGAGAGCACCAATGGAGCCACAAACCTTCTCTTATACAGCCGAAACCGGCAGCCGGATTGTGACCTGCCCCGTGCCGTGGCGGCGTAAAGCCTTGATGCAACTGGCCGCCGCGCAAACTGCCCAGAGCGATGCCGACGTGGCAGCGATCGAGCAGTTGCTGGAACGCGAGGATGTCGATTGGCGCGGTTTGTTGATCACACCCGACGAAAGCGAGCCTAACGGGGCGGTGTGGGTGGAGGTTCTGCCCGGCAAGGAGGCCAACCTGTGGCTGCCGCAGCCAGGCTGTTCCAACGCGCCTGATTTACTCAGTGCCGCGATTTACTGGGCGCGGGGGCAAGGCATCCGCTTGGTGAAAACGGTGCTGGAGGTAGGCGAGCATTCCACAGCGGCGCTGCTCACGGCCAACGGCTTTCCTGCGGTGGTGTGCCTGCATTACCTGAGCGCTCCTGCCCAGGCGGAAGAGAATTCGCCGGTGGCGGGCAGCCGGGCTACGTTTACTCATGTCAGTGAGATCACGTTCGAACACTTTGCGGCGCTGTTCGAACGGGTGGAGGAAGGGTCAAAAGACTGCCCCGAGTTGCAAGGGACGTTCACGGCGCAGGAGGCGCTGATGGGATTTCAGCGCCAGGACGCGCATGCCCCGGCGCAGTGGTACCTGGTGCGCTGTGAAGGGGAAGATGCCGGCGTGCTGCTGCTTGCGCCGCACCCGGAAGCGGGTAACTGGGAGCTGATGTACATGGGCCTGGTGCCCGCCTGGCGCGGCCGGGGGCTGGGTAGGCAAGTGGTGAACGAGGCGCTCCGACGGGCGGCCAAGGCCGGGGTGGACGAGGTGTTGTTGGCGGTGGATGAGCGCAATACCCCGGCACGGCAGTTATATGAGCAAGCCGGGTTCAAGGTGCAAGCCAGTTGTGTGGTGCATGCCTGGATAGACGCCAGCGCCACGGCGGCTAACCCCTCGCCCGGCGGAGCCGGCCTCCTACCATGAAGCAAGTTTTGTGCAGGAATTCCGGTAACCCTCGCCAGGTGAAACTGGCTTTCAACCCTGATCGGATGAGTACAAAAAGCACACCATGTGCTACATTCGAATCATGAAACCAATCACGTGGAACCCAGCGAAGAATCGACTACTCCAAGATGAAAGAAACATCTCCTTCGAAGATGTGGTATTGCACATCTCGATTGGGGATATTCTGGATACGCTCGAACACCCGAATCAGAAGCGATATCCAGGTCAGAAAGTCTTTGTTATTGAAATGGAAGGATATGCTTTTCTGGTTCCCTTTGTAGAGTCGGAAGATGAAGTTTTTCTGAAAACGATCATCCCGAGCCGGAAAGCGACCAAAAAGCTATTTGGGAGGTACAAAATGAGCAGGCTGGATAAAGAAGAGCAAGAGGTTCTGGATATGTTTGATGCTGGACAGCTCCAGCGAGTGCCAGATTTTGAAGAGGGAAAAGCACGGCACCAGCAGTATGCAGAAGCCATGTTCAAAAAGGATGCACGCATCAATATCAGACTTTCTTCCAAGGATCTTCGTGGACTTCAGAAAAAGGCCCTTGCGGAAGGCATACCTTACCAGACGCTGGTGGCCAGTATTTTGCACAAGTATGTAGAAGGTCGCTTGCATGAGGATCGGTAGCTGGCCAGGTAAGGCACTGAATATCAAACTTTGCAGAACACGGTAGTAGCGAACCTACCGGCAGGCGCCATGGTTGGCGCTAGTAACCCCTCGCGCGGCAAGCCGCCCTCCCACCATGAAACGGGCCTTTGTTCAGGAATTCGGAATAACCTCGCCCGTCGGAGCCGGCCTCCTACTTGGCTTCTCGCTTTCAAGCCTGAATACATGGTGGGAGGGCGATTCATCGCGCGATGGTTTTGATCGCTGAGCCTGGGGTGGAGCCGGCTTCTAAACCCGTCATGAGCCGAGCATGACTTTCAGCAATATTCCGGCGTACAAAACGTAACCTAAGTCATGTTCGTTGAATGACGTTGTTTGCCCCGCTCAAGATTCTGTTAACTTGCAAGGATATGTTCTGTCAAAGGGGCGAATGATGAACGAGACAACCCTGGCCACCTGGCTTGCCGGTGTGGCGCTATTGCTAGGCCTTGTGAGTTTGAGTGTGGTGGGCGTGGTCCTGGCCAGAAGGCGTGCGAATGCCGCCGAGAAGCCCGCCGAGCCCCAGGAGAAAGCCCCACCGGTGGAAGCCATCGCGCCGGTCGCGCCGCGGCGGGAGAAAACGAAACAGAAGCCCAAGACGCAACAGTGCCTTTTCGTGGTGTTCGATTCCCCTGGGCAGCAGGCCAATCAGGCACTCGGCAACCTGCTTCAGGCCCGCAATGCCTTTTACGAGGCGGAGCTGGGCGTCTACCATCTACCCCCTTCGCCCGAGGGATATCCGTTGATGGTGGCCAACTCGGCGCCGCCGGGTAAGCTTCCGCCTTTACATGCCGACGAAGAGCAGCCTCCCGTGCAGGGCGTTTCGATTCTTATCCGCTTTCTCAATACCCGGCGGGTATCGCGCAACCCCGAGGCATTGATCGACTTCACCCATGAAGTCGCGGATATCGGCGGACATATTCTGGATGCGGATCGTCAGCCGGTGACGGAAGAGACATTTGACGCGTTGCGCCGCGAGGCCGGGTAGTATCGCCGACGTCTCTTCCTTTTAGTGTCTAAATTGTTACCGATCCAATATTTTAACGCCCGACGGGCCACATTGATGCAAGGCAAGTATGACCGATAACGACTACCAGCATGTTCTCGATGAGCTCGATCACATAATCCAGGAAACGTATTTCACCATGGCGCAGTTCGAAAGCACGGGCATGGACGAGCGGATGCCCCAGGATTACACCAGGCTGGAGGAGATTCTGACCCAGGCGGTGAAGGATCAGCGTCGCTACACCCAGAAGATGTTGAATACTCTCGATAATGCTTGAAGCCTGTCGCCCTCTCCTTTTCTCAACCACTTGCTTCAATTACTTGCTTCAACCATTTGCTTCAACCACTTGCCTGGCTCGACCCTGGCCTGACAGCCTCTTGACAACGCCTGGGCTCTTCACGTTGCGCGGCTGGCGTTGAAGCGCTGCCGGCTATCGGCCATCCTCCTGGTACCGTCTTGCTGTATCGCTAAGGAAACGCTGATCATGGAAGAGGTCACCAATGAGTTCATCATGCGCAACAAAGGCGCCCTGGAGTTGGGTGTGGCGCTATTGCTGGGAGCGCTGATCGGGCTGGAGCGGGGCTGGGCAAATCGTGAGAAGGAGTCCGGCGAGCGAGTCGCGGGGATTCGCACCTACGCATTGGTGGGGCTGTTCGGTGGTATCGCGGCGCTTCTCTCCGAACGGCTCACCCCTTGGGCGTTTCCGTTCATGTTCGTGTCGATAGCGGCGATCGGGCTGGTGGCCTGGCGCGCCCAGGTAACCGAGCGGCGCGACTACAGTATCACCGGCCTGGTGGGGCTGCTGCTGACCTTCTGCTTCGGCGCTATCGCGGTCAGCGTGGACGTCGCCCTGGCGACGGCATGCGCGGTCATCACGGCGGTGATCCTGGACAACAAGCACGAGATACATGGCCTGTTGCACAAGATGCAGGCCAACGAGCTTGCCGCCGGGCTCAAGCTACTGCTCATTTCGGTGGTGATGCTGCCGCTTCTGCCCAATGAGGATCTGGGACCCGGGGGCGTGCTCAATCCCTATGGGATCTGGTGGATGGTGGTGATGATCGCCTCCATCTCCTTCGTGGGCTACTTCGCCATGCGCGTGGGCGGCGCGGAAAAAGGGATTCTCTTCACCAGCATTTTCGCCGGGCTGAGTTCTTCCACCGCCCTGACGCTGCATTTCGCCCGTCTCTCCCGCCACAACCAGACGCTGGCGCCGCTTCTGGCGGCGGGAATATTGCTGGCGTGCGGCACCATGTTCCCCCGCATTCTGGTCTATACAATGGTGATCAACCCCGCGCTGCTGCCGCAGCTCGTCGTGCCCGTGGCGGCAATGGGCGGTGTGCTCTATGTCTGCGCGCTGGTGATATGGCGCACGCAGAAAGACCACCAGACCGTCGACAGACCCGAGCGCAACCAGAACCCGCTGGATCTGCGCATGGCGTTGTTTTTCGGCGTGTTCCTGACCCTGGTACTGCTGCTGGGCCAGTGGCTGCAGGAGCTGCTGGGCAATGCCGGGGTCTATCTGCTCGCGGCCTCTTCGGGGGTGGCGGACGTCAACGCCGTCACGCTCTCGTTGACGCGCATGGCCCAGAGCACTATCGAGCCGCAAACCGCCATGCTGGGTATCGTGATCGCCGCCTCGGTAAACAACGTGGTGAAAACCGCCATGGCCACGGGGTTCGGTACGGCGTTCCTGGGCTTACGCGTGGGCGTGCCCATCGCGCTTTCCCTGCTGGCGGGGTTTCTGACCGCCTGGCTGGTTTAAGTCCTGAACCTTTGCTGTCGGACCGTTACTGTCGGACCGTTACTGACGGACCGATTCCGACGGCGTCCGAGACAATTCAACAAAAGCAGGCATACACCATGGCGTTATTGACCGTTCATTTGCTGGACCAGGTAGAGCGTATCGCCGTCGCCGCCGGCGAGGCCATCCTGGCGTTTTATCACCGTGGCTTCAGCGTGACCGCCAAGGAAGATGCTAGCCCGGTCACCGAGGCCGACCTCGCCGCCAACCGACTTATCCTGCAGGAGCTCGAGGCATTACCGCCACGCATTCCAGTGCTTTCCGAAGAGGATATCGAGGCCTTCACCGGCGCCGACGCTGCCGGGCGCTTCTGGTTGGTCGATCCGCTGGATGGCACCAAGGAGTTCATCAAGCGCAATGGGGAATTCAGCGTCAATATCGCCCTGATCGAGAATGGCCGGCCGGTGCTGGGCGTGGTGGTGGCGCCGGTGAGCCAGTCGGTTTACCTGGCCATGCATGGATGGGGCGCGTTCAAGAGCGATACCACGCACTCCCGGCAGGCGATTCATGTCGCGCAGCGCCCGGAGCCAGGCGTGCCGTGGCGGGTACTGGTCAGCCGCTCCCGCTCCCCCGAGCGCCTGCAACCCTGGATCGATGCGCTGGGAGAGCATGAGCGGATAGCGCTGGGAAGTTCGCTCAAATTGTGCTGGATTGCCGAAGGGCTGGCCGATGTCTATCCGCGCCTGGGACCGACCTCGCAATGGGACACCGCCGCGGCCCAGGCGGTATTGGAAATGGCCGGCGGGCGGGTAGAAACCCTGACGGGCGAGCCACTGCGCTATCCGGTGCCGCGCCAACTGCCCGGTGACGTTCTCAATCCCGATTTCATCGCCTGGGGAGGTTCGTCGGCGACATGGCAAAAGTGACAAAATTAAGACATTGGTAGTATTACGACTTTAGTTTACAATGCACTGCAACAAGCCCGTTTCACCGGTTCTGCAGTGCCGCCATCGAACGCGATGGACGAACTGAAGCCAGTTGGAGATAACCGCCATGTCGCTCGATATTTCCCCCGCCGCCAACCTTCAACGCAGCCTGCGCCAGTGTTTATCCACCGTGGCGGCACTGCTTTACGATCACGGTCATGTCCTGGAAATCATCACCCTGCCCCATCGCGGGTTGGAGCGCGGCGAATTGAAGACCCTGAAGACCATCTCTAGCGAATGGGCTACTTGTCAGCAGGTACTGGAAATCAGTGAAGCCGCCACCTATAACGGGCACGGTCGCTTTGTACTGACGGCCATGGGGCGGGAGATCATGTTCGACATGTTCGGCCAGGGCGCGGCGGACTGCGCCTGAAACGGCCGATAAGGGCTCGATAAATACGCTCAGAATACTCGCAGAATACTACCCCGCCGCCACTGAGTTGATTTCAGAGGCTGACGGGGTGAAGTCGTTCACCTAGTTCATTAGCTTGTTCAAAGCTAGCTCGACGGCTCGACGGCTCGACGCCTAGCGGAGGCCCAGCATGGAAAGAATGAACAGGACGACCACGATCAAACCGATGATATAGATGATATTACGCATTGCGGCACTCCTTGCTGCTATGTGTCTTTGCGGTTTAGGGGCTGGTCTCACCAGCCGACGCTACCAGCCTAGCAGCTAAATCCGGCTTCTGCTTGCCAGCGCTCCGTATCAACGATCTTAGATAAAATTGCCCAGCACAAAGGCGAAGGTAGCGCCAGTGATTACAAAGGCCAGCAACAGGGCGACTCCATCCCGTGCCACCAGCCCCAGGCCGAACAGGGTCAGCGCCAGTCCCGCGCCATTGGCGGTGAACGGAACCACCTCCATAGGCGGCATCGCCAGCGCGATCATCAGGCAGGCCACGGCGGTCAAGCGAATGCCGATATAGCCGGTCAACCACGGCAGGCGCACCGACAGCACATGGTCGATCCAGCCGGCGGGCTTGCGCATCCAATGCAAGCCCTTGTCGAATTTCCTGCGTGACATCGAGCGCTTGAGCAACCAGTTCGGCAACCAGAAATGCTCACGCCCCGCCAGTAGCTGGACGGTCACCAACAGCACCATGAGCGCCATCAGCGTCGGCATTCCGGGAATATCCCCCACCACCGGGGCCAGCGTGATCAGCCCCGTCACCAGCAGCAGGGGGCCGAAGGAGCGCCTGCCCACGGCTTCGACCACATCGTCCATGCTGATTTTTCCGGTGCGGTTGGTGATATTATCCATCTCGTCGAGCAAGTCCGTCAGGCTTTCCGCCTTCCGGCCTGCCTGACCCTTGCCGCTCTTATTGCCGTCCTTTTCCGGCTGTGCTTCCTTGGCCTCAGTCATGACTCTCCTCGGCTCTCCTCTGCTTGTAGCTTGGCGCGAATGAAGTCGCGATGATCCACGTGCAGCAGGTCCGCCAGGCGGCGAATACGGTGCTCTTCCAACGGGTCGACACTGCCGTCGGCCCAGGCCAGCCGCCACATCAATGCGACAAGCTCGAAACGCTGGTCATAATCGTAGTGCTCCTTGACCAGACTGACGAACTGGTAATGATCGACGGCGTCCTCGACTTCCTGGCGGGCAAGCGACATCAGCTCTTCCACCGCCGGGTCGTCCAGATGATAGCGCTGGATCAGCATGTCGCGCAGGGCGTCGAGCTCCGCTTCGCTGGTGTGATAGTCGGCGCGCACCACCTCGCAAAGCAGCGCCGCGCTGGCGAGCTCCAGGGTCAGGGTGCGGTCTTCGCGCTGGTCGGGCTGCGCCAGCGTGCGCTGAAAAAACTGCTGTATGGTCGCCAGCATGGCGTTCTCCTGTAGCAAGACGCAGCGTTGTGACCACGCCAGGAGCGGACGGTTCTCAGCCTTCTCCCCGGTGCTTGCGCTGATCGCGCAGTAATTGATCACGTAGCTGGGTGGGGAGTTTCTTGATGATCAGGCGGTCCTGGGTTTCGTCGTATTCGATGCTCGAGCCCAAAAGGTGCGAGTCAAAACTGATCGACACGCCGCCGGCGCGGCCAGTAAAGCGACGGAACTGGCTCAGGGTGCGCTTGTCGGGCGGTATTTCTTCCGCCAGGCCGTAATCCGCATTGCGGATATGCTCGAAAAACGCCTTGGGCTGCTGCTCGTCCACCAGGCTGGAAAGCTCCTCCAGAGTGATCGGCTCGCCACGGCGCAGCTGCTCGTCGGCGTACTCCACCAGCGTATCGGTCTTTTCGCGACTGGTGGCGTCGTCGTAGTCCTCCTGCTTGACATAGTCGCTGAAGGCCTTGAGCAGGGTACGGGTCTCGCTGGGCGCATCGATGCCCTCCTCCACCCCCAGCAGTTCGGCGACGGCTTCGGCCAGTTTCTTGCCGCCGCGATCCTTGAGAAACGAGACGTACTGAGTGCCGGGTGCGTTCGCCTGCCACTGGCTGAGGTTGACTCGCGCCGCCAGGGAGAAGCGCCCCAGATTGAGCTGGGCGGCAGGCACCGCACGATGCTCGGCGTCGATACCCACGCCTTCGCGCTGATGCACCAACGCCAGGTTGAGGGTCTCGGTATCGCCCTGGCGGCTATGGGAAAAGATCAGGTAACCACTTACCGAAAGTTGCTCCGCCAGGAGGGTACACAGGCGCTCCGCCACCTCGCGGGTGATGGTCGCGAAGTCCCGCTCGCCCTGGTGATACCGCGCCAGCCAGGCCGGGAACGGGCTACTCGCGCCCTCTTCGGCAAACCGGCCCCAGCCCTTGGGCTTGGTGTTGTAGGCATCGTTCAACGTGGCGACCAGCTCCGCCATCGCCTCGCTTTCGGCATGCTCCGTGCTTGCCGGTGTCAGTATCAGGCGGTCGCCTTCGGGGCTGGGGTCGAGCCGGTGGACGATGCTATGCAGTAGCGGCATGAAAAATCTCGTGCAGTGTGGAAAAGGACAACGCAGCAGCGGCGACCGGCCGCCTTACGGCTTGAGACGATAACCGGTGCGAAATATCCAGGTGATGACGCCCAGGCACAGGGCCAGAAACACCACGATCATGCCGACACTGGCGACCAGGCTGACATCGCTGATGCCGTAGAAGCTCCAGCGGAAACCGCTGACCAGGTAGACCACCGGATTGGCCAGGGTCACGCCTTGCCAGAAAGGCGGCAGCATGTCGATGGAGTAGAAGCTGCCGCCGAGAAATGTCAGTGGGGTGATCACCAGCAGCGGCACCAGCTGCAACTTATCGAAGCCGTCCGCCCAGATACCGATGATGAATCCCAGCAGGCTGAAGGTGACGGCGGTGAGTACCAGAAAGGTGAGCATCCATATCGGGTGGGCGATTTCCAGCGGGACGAACAATCCCGAGGTGGCTAGGATGATCAGCCCCAGCAGGATCGATTTCGAGGCCGCCGCGCCCACGTAGCCCACCACGATCTCCAGGTGCGAGATCGGCGCCGAGAGAAGCTCGTAGATGCTGCCGGAAAACTTGGGAAAGAAGATACCGAACGAGGCGTTGGAGACGCTCTGGGTCAGCAGCATCAGCATGATCAACCCCGGCACGATGAACGCCCCGTAGCTGACGCCGTCGATCTCGCTGATACGCGAGCCGATCGCCGCGCCGAACACCACGAAGTAGAGCGAGGTGGAAATGACTGGCGAGACGATGCTCTGCAGCAGGGTGCGCCGGGTGCGGGCCATCTCCGCCATGTAGATGGAACGGACGGGGTAGAGATTCATGCGCGCTCCTTGACCAGGTCGACGAAGATATCCTCAAGCGAGCTCTGACGGGTGTGCAGGTCCTTGAAACCGACATCGGCGGCGCCGAGTGCCGCCAGCAGCGCCGAGATGCCGCTGCCCTCGCTACCTTCGCTGCTTTCGCGGCTGGCCTCGTAGGTGTAGATCAACTCGCAGCCATCGGCGGAAAGCTGCAGATCGAAGGCGGCCAGGGACGCCGGCACGCGTTCCAGCGGTTGGTGGAGGTGCAGGGTCAGCTGCTTGCTGCCGAGCTTGCGCATCAGCGTGGCTTTCTCCTCCACCAGGACGAGCTCGCCGCGATTGATCACGCCGATGCGATCCGCCATCTCCTCGGCTTCTTCGATGTAGTGGGTGGTGAGGATGATGGTCACGCCGTTGTCACGCAGCTGGCGCACCACCTGCCACATCTCGCGGCGCAGTTCGACGTCCACCCCCGCGGTCGGCTCGTCGAGAAATAGGATGCGTGGCTCGTGGGACAACGCCTTGGCGATCAGCACCCGGCGCTTCATGCCCCCGGACAGGGTTATCAGGCGGTTGTTGCGCTTGCCCCATAGCGCCAGCGACTTGAGCACACGTTCGATATGCGCGGGATCGGGCGGCTTGCCGAACAGGCCCCGGCTGAAGCTCACCGTGTTCCACACGGTCTCGAAGGCTTCGTTGGTCAACTCCTGGGGCACCAGGCCGATGCGGGAACGGGCGGCGCGATAATCCGCCACGTGGTCGAATCCATCCACCTCCACCCGGCCCTGGGTGGCGTTGACCAGGCCGCAGACCAGGCTGATCAGGGTGGTCTTGCCGGCCCCGTTGGGGCCCAGCAAGGCGAATATCTCCCCGCGCCGGATCTCCAGGTCGACGTGCTTGAGCGCCTGGAAGCCATCGGCGTAGGTCTTGTTGAGCCCGCTGATGCGGATGATCGGTTCGCTCAAGACACTCTCCCGTCACTCACCCGACGCCGTGGCCGGGCCACGGCGTGCTGGCAAATAGCATAGACTGCCAAGGCTCAGCTGCGGCTGGTGACTTCCAGCAGATGGTAGCCGAACTGGGTCTTCACCGGGCCATGGACCTGGTTCAACTCGCCGTTGAAGACCACGGTATCGAACTCCGGGACCATCTGGCCGGGGCCGAAGCTGCCCAGGTCGCCGCCCTGGCGTCCCGAGGGGCAGGTGGAGTGCTGCTTCGCCGCTTCGGCGAAATCGCGACCGTTCTCGATCTCCTGCTTGAGGGCGTTGCACTGCTCTTCGCTGTTGACCAGGATGTGACGTGCGCTGGCGCGTGTCATAGGGAGGCTCCTTTCTCGTTTTGGTTTTCCAGTTCATTTCCTGCGGCCGGCGGCATTGCCGCCTCGAGTCCCGCCGTGAGAGGCGCGACCCGGACACTGAGTCTACCATGGCGCGCCGAACGAACTCCCGCCGCCCGGCATCAAAAGGTGGAAAAGCCGCTGGCCTCCATGAAACGGTAGAGCCAATAGCGCCACCGGGAGTCATCGGCGTATTGTGGGTACGCCACGCTATAGCGACGCCCCTGCTCGTTGTTCCAGCGGCGCTCGAAGTATGCCGCCACCTCGCGCATGACAGGCGTTTCGTCTGCGGCCAGCAGGCGCACGCTGGTTTCCAGGTTGAGGTCATCCAAGTTGCGGCGGGTGAAGTTCGCCGACCCCAGGATAAGTTCAGCGTTACCCTGATGGGACTGTTTCATCAGCAACTTGTCGTGGCACTGCTCGCCCTGGGTGTCGCACCAGCGCACCGGAACGCCCGCCTCGTGCAGTTCGTGGGCCGCCTGGCGATTGGGAATGCCGTTCTTCTCCCGGCCGAAGGCAGCCTTGTTGGGATCGAGCAGCACGCGCAGCTCGACACCGCGTTCCTGGGCGGCCTTCAGCGCCTCGATCAACTCCCGGTGGGCGAGATAGAATACCGCGATATCCAGGCGGTCTCCCGCCTCGCTCGTTTCCACCGCGTACAACAGCGCCTCGCCGATGCGGCCCTCCGTCAGCACCTGCAACTCCGCATCCGGCGCTTCCTCCCGCGCGGGAGGCGAGGCCGGTCGAGGCGGAATCTCACCGCCGGACATGGCCGCAACGGCACGTTCGGTCTCGAACAGGTCCCGAGCCGCGGGCCCGGTGAAACGCAAGGCGACGTTGCTATGCAGGCTACTGGCATCGTGGGGATTCGCCGAGGTTACCAGCCCCACCCACTCATCGCCCCGGTCGACCACCAGTGTCTTGCGATGGTTGGCGTTGAAGTTGAGTAGCGCCAGGTAGCTGCGCAGGGTGACCTTGTCGGTACCGAAGATGCTGGGCAGCCAGCCATCATCGGCCGAATTGCCCAACCAGCGGCAGCACAGGTGCCAGAGCCCCGACCAAGTCGGGTTGGAGGCGCGCTGCTGCGTGAGGTCGGTGAAAATCACCGACACCCCCGCCTCACGCAGCGCGGCGAAATGCTCCGGGGCGATGCCGCCGTAGAAGGTGTTGATAGGGTCGGTGATCACCACGATCTCGAGCCCTGGAACCTCCTCGCTGCGCTCGATCAATGCCTGTGTCAGCTGCGAGGCGATCGGCCGATACGGCTGCCCGTCCCCCGCCGTGGCCACATCGACCTCGTTGAACAGGAACACATCCAGCACTATCAGCCGCTGCGCCTGGCCGATCAGGCGCAGCATCTCGTCATAGATGGCGTGTTCGAAGCGGCGTTCGCCCTCGGCGTCGACGAAGGTTTCATCGCTGAAAAACGCCACCTCCTCGGCGGCGCGCAGCGGCATCGGTTCGCCGATACCCGGCGGCAACGGCTTGTAGACCTGATAGAGCGCCATGGCCAGGTAGGCCGCCAGCGCTATCGCGACCATACCGAGTATCACGCGCTTCCTCCTGGATATCGGCGTAACGGTCATGAGCCATCCTGGCTGAAGACGCCACTGATGGTCATGGCACTGCCAATGGCTCCAAGTGCCCGTTCGTGAGCGCTCACCGCTGCCGGACCCCGGGCGCAGGCCACCACTACCCACGCCTGGTTTCTATTTTGAGCCTGGGTTTCATCTTGGACCTGGGTTCGCGGCTCGGCGATACCCGCATCGCAACTGCGCCGGTACTGCGTACCGGTCTTGTGGGCAAAGCGTATCGACTCGGGAAATCCGGCCTTCAGGCGCTGCTCCCCCGTGGTGGTGAGCCGCATCACCGCGATCAAGGTATCGCGGCTTATCTCCCGCAGCCCGGCATCGCCGTGATACAGCGCCGCCAGCAGCGCGCCGAAAGCGGAAAGGTGCCCGGTATTGAGCCCTTCGGCTTCATAGGCATCGAAGGCGCTGGCGTAGTCGGGCAGGCGCAGGTCGCTCTCGGCCACACCCAGGCGGTCGGCGAAGGCCGCCACACGCGCCGCCAGCGAGCCGGTGCGCCGCAAGTCGATGAAGTCCATGCCGCTGAGCTCGAACGCCCCGGGATGCAGCTCGCCGTAAAGATGACGGCGCACATCCGCCAGGGTAGTGATACGGCCAAGGGCTGCGGGGTCGCCCCCGGCTTCGGCCACCATCGCCCGGGCACGCTGGTTGACGGCGTCTTGGCCCACGAGACGTATCAGCAGGTCGGTGGCGGTGTTGTCGCTATGAGTAAGCATCTGTTCGAGCAGAAAATCGATACGCAGCCGGCTGCCCGGCTCGTGCCAGTTGGTCTCGCCGGCACCATCGATATAATCCTCCCGGGTGAGGGTCATGCGGTCATCGAGGGAAAACTCCCCGGCTTCGACCCGCGCCAGCACTTCCACCGCCACCGGCACCTTGATCAACGAGGCCAGGTACCACGGCTCCCCGGCACGCCACGAAAATGACTCCCCGCTGTGCAGGTCCTCGATATATACCCCTACTTCGCCGCTTAGCTCCGTCTCGACATGAGCAAGCTTGTCACTAAGGGACTCCTGCCAGGTGCTGCGCTTGTCCACCGCATAAAGCGCATCCGCGCAGACCGGTGCCGCCAGCAACGCAATGCTCAGCGCCACTCCCGCCCGACGGTGGAACACTGTCGCCATCAGACGCCGTAACCTCACCCTCATTTATTGGCTCCCATCCAGCGTGTCGCAGCAATCCAGCCCGCGGCTCCCACTATCAACAGTGCGCTGACGCCCAGCACCTGTGGATAACTGAACGCCTGCCAGCTGGCGAAGACGAAGCGCAGCACCAGAAAGATCAGCACGATATGAAAGATGAATGCTTTCAGCGCATCCGTGCCCACCAAGGTAATCGGCTTGAGAGCTCGCGCCAAGGGGCTGCCCCCGGCTAGCGCAAGCGCCAGCAATACCAGAGCGCCACCCATGCTGAAGAGCATGAAGGAGAGTTTCGGCGGGTGTTTGCCGATATTTCTCGCCACCGCCATCAGCGCGGCATAGACCTCCCCCTGGAACAGCGCCAGGGCGAAGAAGCCCGCCAGCGCCAGCGCCCCCAGCCCCAAAAGTGCCAGCACCAGGCGACGACGCGTCACGGGATGAAAATAAGTGCGCAGGATGGCCTCGCCGATCAAAAGGCCCGAGAAGACCAGCGGCGCCCGGCTCAGCTGGCCCCAGGCGTAGTGGTCTTCATGGTCGACCAGCATGGCCTTGAGAATATCGTTACCGCCGAAATCGAACCCTTGCAACCAGGCCGAAAGCACAACCAGGAGAACGATCACGCCCAGGCGGCTCCATAGCGGCGCCCACGCCCACAGCGGCAGCACCAGCGGCACCCAGCCCAGGGCGATGGCGTAGAAACCGAGTATTTCCACCCAGATGGCAAAACGCTGGTAAAGCAGCGTCTGCAGGATCTCTTCCGGCGGGTAGAGCGGCAGCATCTCGATGATGACCAGCGCCTTGTACCAGAACAGTACTTCCAGGGCGCGCAGCCAGAGCTTGAGCCGCCGCTGCTTCCAGCGCTCGCTCCCGGCATGGGGCAAAAATGCCACCGCCAGGGCGATACCGAAGACCAGGATGAACAGCGACGAGGAAAACTTGGTCAGCAGATGCACCGGCACCATGCCCCACTCGGGCACATCGGAAAGCCCCAGCAGCCCGGTTACCGAATGGCTCACTATCATCAAGGCAATGGCGATGCCGCGTGCCAGGTCGATCGCATCGATACGCCCCTCGGCACGCGGCAATTGCGGCACTTCCCCCAAGCGCCCTGCCCATGTCGACGCCTTCCTGGCGTTTTCGTCCTCTTCCATCAAGCTCCCGTTATGCCATCAATACTCTGGTCATCAATACTCTGGTCATCAATACCCGGTCAGTTGCGGTAGCCAGGTAACCAACCCGGGCAGCGCTATGAGTATTAGAATAGTCGCTAACACCGGCAGCAGGAAAGGCAGGATGGCCCTGACGACCTGACCGTAGCGCAGCCGGGTGATGCCCACCATCAGAAACAGCACCGTGCCGAAAGGCGGCGTGATGACCCCCACCGACAGCGTGATTACCATGACGATACCGAAATGCAGCGGATCGAGACCGGCGGTCAGGGCCGCAGGCACCACGATGGGAGTGAAGATCAAAATGCTTTCGATCACCGACATGAAGCAGCCGATAAGTAGGAAGAACAGTGCAAAGCAGAGCAGCAGGATGATGGTGGGCATGTCGATACCGGCCACCTGTCCGGCCAGTGCCTGGGGGATACCCATGCGCACCAGAATCCAGCCGTAGAAGCTCGATACCGCGATGATCAGCAAGATGACGGCACTGAACATCAAGGTACGTCGGAATGCCAGGTAGAGATCGGCCAACTTGAGATCGCGGTAGACCAGCCCGCCCAGGATCACGGCGTACAACGACGCCACCGCCCCGGCCTCGGTCGGCGAGAAGAAACCACTCCAGATACCTCCGACGATAATCGCCGGCATCAGCAGCGGTAGCACCGCCCGCTTGCCGGTGCGTATCACTTCCCGCTTGTCGAACGGCGTCGGCGCGGGCATCTTCACCTTGCCGGTGGCGCCCATGATCACGGTCATGCCCATCAGCAGCAGCGCCATGAGAATGCCGGGTACCAGACCGGCCATGAACAGGGCGCCGATACTCACGTTGGCCAGCCAGCCGTAGACCACCAGAGCGATGCTCGGCGGCAGGATCGGCCCGATGACACTGGAAGCGGCGGTGATACCCGCCGAATAGCCCAGGTCGAAACCGCGCTCTTTCATCGCCTTTATCTCGATACTGCCAAGCCCCGCGGCGTCCGCCACCGCCGTGCCCGACATGGTGGCGAAAATGGAGCTGGCCACCACGTTGGCATGCCCCAGGCCCCCTTTGGTAAACCCTACCAGGGCGGTGGCGAAGTCGAAGATTCGCGTGGTGGTCGATCCGGTATTCATGATGTTGGCGGCGAGAATGAACAGAGGTATCGCCAGCAGGGTGAAGTTGTTCAGCGTCTGCACCATGCGCAGCGGCAGCAGCTCGACCGGCAACCCGCCGGTACCGGTGAACACCAAGGCGATGAACGAGGTCGTGCCGATCGCTACCACTACCGGCAAGCCGATGCCCATCAGAACCAGCAGGCCACCGACGAAAATGAGCAGTTCGGTCATGTCAGCGACTCCTCTGAGGCTTCGCCCTCGTCGAACCAGTCCACCGGTCCACGGAGGGTTTGCCAGGCCGCCAGCAGCGCCATACCGGCGAAGCTGAAGAAGACCCCGTAATAGAGATAGCTGAAGCTGATGCCCAGCGAAACACTACGGTTGTTCGCGCTCATGTCCGACATGATCCAGGCGCCCCACGCGGCAAGGACGAAGAACACGCAGGAAATCAACGTAGTGATGCGATACTGCAGCCCCTTGGCCAGATGCGAGAGCCGATGGCTGAACAGGTCGACCATCAAATGCTCACCCCGAACCCAGGCCGAAAGCGAGCCAAAGCCGATGGCGTATATCGCCAGCATCGTGGCCACCTCCTCGGTCCATGGCATCCCCAGGCCCAGCACATCACGAGCCAGCACCGCCGCCACTATCAAGAGCAGGATGGCAGCCAGCAACAGCACACCGAGGGCATCACAGACGTGCGCCACCAGGCGTAACAGGATAAAGGCCAGCCGGTCTGGCCACGCTCGGGGTGGTGTCGATACTCCAACCACGGGGTTCTCCTCAAAAGCGACAAAAATACTGCATAAAAAACTACGACGGCCGCAAGGCCGCCGTAGAGAGGTCATGAGAACATGCTGTTACTGGGTATCGCCCAAGGCGTCTTCACGTACACCCTCGGCCATATCCGCCATCACCCGGTCGATCGCCGGCAAGGCCGCCTCACGGAAGGGCTCGACATCGGGCTCGATGATGGTCATGCCGTTCTTCTTCAGCTCTTCCAGATAGAACTCATCCAGTTCCTTCTCGCGTTGCGTGCCGTGTTCACGTGCTACGTCGATGGCCTCGGCGATCAGCTCCTGGTCCTCGGCATCCAAGCCTTCCCACCAGCGCTTGCTGGCCACCCAGTTCCATGGGAACTGCACGTGGCTGGTCATGATGATGTGATCCTGAACTTCCCACAGGCGCCGGGTATAGGGCGACGAGAGCGAATTTTCATGGCCGTCGACCTGGCCGGTCTGCATCGCCAGGTAAATCTCCGGCGCCGGTACGTTGACCACCTGGGCACCGATCTCCTCCCACACTTCCAGCCATACCGGCAGCGACGGCAGACGCAGGCGGAAGCCTTGGAGGTCTTCTGGCGAATGGATCGGCTTGTTGGCGGTCATGTGGCGCGGCCCGCGGTGCTGGGTACCGAAGAACTTGAGTCCGCCCTGCTCCTCAGCCTTTTCCACCAGGGCCTGACCCGACGGGCTCTCCATGTAGGCATCGACTTCATCCCAGGTGGAGAATACGAAAGGTACGGTGATGGCATCGTATTCCGGCGCATACTGCTGGCGCCAGTTGCCACCGGTGATGGAAAGCTGAGTCTGGCCCAGGTTGAGCAGTTCCAGGACGGCATTTTCCCCACCCAGCGAACCGGCCAGGAAAGGACGCACGTCGAAGCGTCCCGGTGCCTGCTCTTCGAGGTATTCGGCGAAACGCTCCACAGCGGCACTTTCCGAGCCGCCTTCGCTCATGGTGTTGTTGACCTGGATTTCGATGGGGTTGGCGAGTGCAAACGGGGCGGCGGTGAGCATTCCCAGGGTGGTTAATGTGGCGAGCAGTGTGTTCCGCATCGGATCTCTCCCTACGGGATTCGTTATTGGATTGGGATGTCATGTGTACAGCGTTCACGGGGCGGCTTGGTCATAATCTGGCTATTCTTGCCTCAGTTCTTGACGCCACGGTGATGGCTCAACGTGAGCCGCCACGTTGTACTCGATCTTGAAACAAGCCATGGCGAGGCTCAAATCGACGTTGAAGAAGGGTGCCTTCGCCAAATACGATGGCTTTTATCCTCACTAATCATGCACTGCTCTACCTCCTACCCCCATTCATACGACCAAAGATGTATAGATGCTGGCCTGTCATGGCCATCTCAATGGCAGCCGAAACAGATTTCAAAACCCTTTATCCCCTGCCCATCGTGGGTTTTGCCTTTCTGGAGATTTCACCATGCACGAAGCCAACCCTGTGGTTTTCATCACCGGCGCCACATCTGGCATTGGTCGCGCCAGCGCCCGCCGTTTTGCCGAAGCCGGCTGGTCGCTGGTGCTGACCGGCCGCCGTGAAGAGCGCTTGAGCCAGCTGCAGCGAGAACTCCAGGACCTGGTACCGGCGCATGCAGCACGGCTGGATGTCACCGACGCCCAATCCGTCGCCGAGCTGGTCGCCGCATATCAATATCAACCGCCTGGAAATCATGCCGCTATGTCAGCAGTGGGCGCCATTCAATGTGATCCGTGACTCGTCCGGGCAGGACTAGACGCTTGGAAAACAAGCAAGAACATTAGTGAAGCCCGCCCTAGCAGGTGGTACCGATCAGGTGATCCACCAGGTGCCGGGCGATGACCGGCAGAGTGTCGTAGCGGCGCATGCCGATCATCAGCTCGCGATGGGCCCAGGGGTCGGAAAGCGGGATGCTCTTGAGTTCAAGGTCACGCAGGTCACGATAGATGGTGCGCTCGGGAAGCACGCCCACGCCCATGCCGTGATGGATCATGCGGCAGATGGCATCGAAGCTACGCACCTGGATGCGCATGCGCAGGGTCTTGCCGGCAAGCTGGGCCTGGTCATGCAGCAAAGTCTGCAGGGAAGCATCCTGCTGCAGGCCGATGAAATCGAAATCGGCCGCCTCGTGCAGCGAGATGGAGTCTCGTTCGGCTAGAGGATGCTGGCGCGGCGTCATCAGCACCAGGCGGTCGCGGCGATAGGGCATCACCTGCAACTCCTGTGCGGCCACGTGACCGGCGAAGATGCCCACATCGGTCAAGCCGTCGCGTACTGCGGCGATCACCTCACTGCTGACGCGCTCCTGCAGATCGATCTTGATCTGTGGATAGAGCCGTGAGAAGGCGCTGAGATCCTGGGGCAGGAAGGCGATAATGGCCGAGGTATTGGAGTGAATGCGCACATGGCCGCGTATGCCTTCGCCGTACTCGCTCAGCTCCGCCTGCAGACGCTCCACGTTCTCCAGGATACGTCGCGCATGATGCAGGAATGCCTGCCCCGCCGGCGTCAGCTCCACCCCCCGTGAGCGCCGGTAGAGCAGTGTCGTGCCGACCAACGCTTCCAGGTCGCTGATGCGCTTGCTTACCGCCGCCAGCGCCAGGTGCTCGCGTTCGGCCGCAGCCGTCAGTCGCCCTTCATCGGCAACGGATACGAACAACTTCAAGGTGACGAAATCGAAACGGCGCATGGCAAGCTCCTGGTGACCTTGCGCCATCCTAGCGCAAGGTTTCGCGAGTTACGAAGCCCAGCTTGCTGATTGCCTAATTGCGAGGTACCGGGGCCTCACGCATGCTGGCGTTTTCGATTCGCAAGGAGTGCTTGCATGGCCGCGTCCGATTCTCGCCAACTCCCGTTGACCGGTCTCAAGGTGCTGGAACTGGGCCAATTGATCGCCGGTCCCTTCGCCACCAAGTTGCTGGGCGAGTTCGGTGCCGATGTGATCAAGATCGAGCCGCCCGGCACCGGCGACCCACTTCGCAAATGGCGAAAGATCGAAGACGGAACCTCGCTCTGGTGGCACGTGCAGACACGCAACAAGCGCTCGGTAGCGCTGGACCTGCGGAGCGCGGATGGCCAGGCCCTGGTGCGCCGTCTCGCCGCCGAGGCGGACGTGGTGGTGGAGAACTTCCGCCCCGGCACCCTGGACAACTGGGAGCTTGGCTGGGAGACCCTTTCCGCCCTCAATCCGCGGCTGATCATGGTGCATATTTCCGGCTACGGACAGACCGGGCCTTATCGCGACAAACCCGGTTTCGGCGTGATCGGCGAAGCCATGGGCGGCTTGCGCTATCTGACCGGCCAACCCGGGGAGCCGTCGGTGCGGGTGGGGGTCAGCATCGGCGACTCGCTCTCCGCGCTATACGCGGTGATCGGCACATTGCTGGCGCTGCAAGAGCGCAACCGCAGCGGCCTGGGCCAGGAGATCGACGTGGCGCTGTACGAGTCGGTCTTCGCCATGATGGAGAGTCTGCTGCCGGAATACGATGCCAGTGGCGAAATACGTGAGCCCAGCGGCAGTGCCTTGCCGGGCATTACTCCCTCCAATGCCTATCGCTGCCAGGGCGGTGACTACGTTCTGATCGCCGGCAACGGCGACAGCATCTTCAAGCGTCTGATGGAGGTGATCGGCCGGCCGGAGATCGCCGATGACCCGAACCTGGCGCACAACGACGGACGTAGCCGCCAGGCCGAGATGATCGATGCCGCCATCCAGGCATGGACCCAGGAGCGCCCGCGTGACGAGATCCTTACTGCGCTTGACGCCGCCCGGGTGCCGGCGGGCTATCCCTATACCGCCGCCGATATCGCCAACGACCCGCACTACGCCGCCCGCGAGATGCTCCAGACCATTCAACGCCCTAACGGCAAGCCACTGAAGGTGCCCGGGGTGCTCCCCAAGCTGAGTGCCACGCCGGGCCGCCTGGGCGAAGGCGGTGCGGAACTGGGCAAGCATACCGACGAGGTGCTCGACGAGCTGGGTATCGACCAGGCGACCCGCGACAAGCTGCGCCAGGCCGGCATCATTTGATTACGGCAGCCAAGCGCGGCAGCGCTACAAGGAGTTTTCATGAGTCAGTTGCAGATCAATGAAGTGGCCCCCCGCGACGGCCTGCAGATCGAGGCCCGTTTCGTCCCCACGGCGGACAAGATCCGCTGGATCGACGACCTCTCCGCCACTGGGCTGGCGCGCATCGAAGCCACGTCCTTTACCTCGCCGAAGGCGATACCCAACCTGGCGGATGCCGCGGAAGTGGTCGTCGGCATCCAGCGCCGCTCGGGAGTGGAAATCACCGTACTGGTGCCCAACCTCAAGGGTTGCGAGCGCGCCCTGGCCTGCGGGGTCGACGAGATCAACCTGGTCATGTCCGCCAGCGATTCCCACGGCCTGGCCAACCTGCGCATGACGCCGGAGCAGTCCCTGGCGCAGTTCGAGACGATCGTCGCCAAGGCTCAAGGCAGCGGCGTGTTCGTCAACGCCTCGCTCTCCACCGCATTCGGTTGCCCCTTCGAAGGCGATGTGCCGCAAGAGCGTGTCTTGGCGCTGGTGGAACGCCTGCTTGGCTTAGGCATACAAGGCGTGACCCTGTGCGACACCACCGGAATGGCCGACCCCGCCCAGGTGGGCGAGCTATGCCGAGCGGTGACGGCCCGCTGGCCCCAGACGCCCTTCACGCTCCACTTTCACAATACACGCGGCATGGGGCTGGCCAACGCCCTGGCGGCCTGGCAGGCGGGAATCACCCGTTTCGATGCCGCACTCGGCGGCCTGGGCGGCTGTCCCTACGCCCCCGGCGCCACCGGCAATGTCTGCACCGAAGACCTGGTGCATATGTTCGAGCGAATGGGCGTGGCAACCGGGGTGGATCTCGACGCGCTGCTGGCCGTCTCTGCCAAGCTACCCGACCTCGTCGGTCACGCCACGCCCGGCCAGGTGGTCAAGGCGGGCAAGGCCGACCGGCGCTACCCCATGCCGCAACGCGGCTAAGCGTCACTGCCATTGCTGGTGGCGCAGCCGCTCGGCGATCGTCTCCACATCGCCCGATTCGCCGAGTACGTCGCGGAGATTGGCGAAGCGGGCGCCCTAGATGCCGCCGGGGGATGTCTTTCGGTAGTTCGTGGCCACCGGACGGCCGCAGAAAAAACGGTACCCCTGGGCGATATGATAACCGCAGTGGGTTTCGGCATCGGCGATGATCGCCTTCAACCGCTCATCGTATTCGTCCGTCTCGCGGCCCTTTACCAGTCTCTTGGCAATCGCCCCCTCCGACACGCTGACATCGAACACGCTTTCCACCTCCCATAGCGCACTGACACGCTTGTTGCGGTAGATGCCGACATAGCGGTGCGGGGTATAGCCGCGGCTGACCGGCTGAAAGTAGATGCCGTACGTCTCGTTGAGTTCGTAGCTCTGCCCGCAGGGCACGATGCGCATCAGGTAGGGCGACTGGTCGAACAATCCGACGTCATTGCAGTACTCCACGTAGTCGTCGACGATCTCCTTGATATCGTACTCGTACGCCTGGAACAGCGACTGGGCGTGGCGGCACACGTCCTCGTAGGTGACGCTCTTGAACACCACCCCCGGCATTTCGCTTGCAATCCGCTCCGCCAGGCGGCGCTCCACTGTCGGTGAGTGTTTCTTGCTCAGCAGCAGCAGTATCTTCTGCGCCTCGTCGCCGAAG
Organism: Halomonas sp. Bachu 37; assembly: GCF_039691755.1. NCBI lineage: Bacteria > Pseudomonadati > Pseudomonadota > Gammaproteobacteria > Oceanospirillales > Halomonadaceae > Halomonas > Halomonas kashgarensis. The sequence continues at coordinate 2,308,460 of NZ_CP137552.1, forward strand.
CCCCTGGCATGGCGCAGCAGTTGGTCGTCATTGCGCCCCGAGTCCACCTTGGCCTCCACCAGCACCTTGAAGCTCGGCTGGGAGATGCTGCCGTCCGGCACCGAGTCGGTACCCCGGACCTGCTGGTTGATGGAGACGCCGATGTCAAGATCCACGCCGGTGAGTTCGGACAGGAAGGCCGCCGCGCGCTTGGGCGAGTAGGCGTAGATGCGCGCAAAGAGTTGCAGGGTATTGTTGGTGACGGTGTTTTCCACACTCGAATAACGCTGGAAATAGGTAATCTTCGACACGGGGTTTCCTTGGTCGGTTTCGGGGCGGGGTCGGCATGGGCGCGTTACCCGGTCGCCTGGGCGGAGGTTACCGCATTCACCAGGCGCAATGGAGCGAGATCCACCAGGCTGGTGCAGACCTGCCGTGCCTGGGCATTGGCCGCGCAGCAGGTCTGCGCCTGGAGGACCAGCATGATGGCGGGGGCACTGTGGTATGTCCCGCGCAAGTGCAGGCGAAGCACGAAGCGGCCCCGGCCACGGTTCCACACCAGCCAGGCCTCGCCCTGGCGAATCGGGGCATCATCGACCACCACTTCCTCTATGCAGCGGGCCGCCAGGGGTTCGGCCAGGATGGCCTTCAACCAGCCTTCGTGATGGGGAGTCGCCGCTCTTCCCAGGCCGGGGCCACGCTGGCTACGCTGCGCTGACTGCGGCGCAGACAGGGTCGCTGCCACCGGGGCCACATAGCGGCGCAAGCGCCTCGTCTGGTCGCGCATGGATCGAGCCTTGCGGGCATAGCGTCGCTGCAGCCCGGCCAGCTCGCGACGGGCCTTGCGGCACATGTACATCAGCTTGTCCCTCTCTTCGCGTGGCACCCGGCCCTGGCGTGGGAGCACGCCGCCCATGGCCTGCTCGTTTCCCTGGGCCTGGTGGGCCTGGCTCAGGCGAGTTTCCAGTCCGGTGAGCAACGCTTCGCCGGACACGATGACATGGTGGACCTCCAGCACCTCCCGCCGACGCTGCTGGCAGGTTCGCAGCGCCCCGGTGATGTAACGACCACGCAGCCACCAGGCGATACCGGCCGCGGCACCGAAAAGCAGCCAGACAAGCCCGCGGCTCATTCCTCCGTTAAGCGCGGAAAGCGTCGCTAGCCGCAGGCTTGCCTCGGCCAGCACCAGGGGCACCACCGCCAGTGCCAGCCCCGCCAATGACCAATCACGTCTGCTCGGCATACTCGTGCCCTCTCGTCGTTGCGTCCTGGAATGGAGACAAGCACCATAACGAACGCCTGCGTCACTTAGTGACGCATCAAGACGCTAAATCAGCGAATGCTCATTGAGAGTCGGTTTAGCCTCTCGGCGCGAGGAAACGACCTGAGAACGCCTGAAGACGGGTCTGCAAAACAGGAAGAGAAACAAGAGAGAGACAAGATGGCGGAAACACGCGAACCGCTGCCGCGCTACCTGGCGTTGCTCGAACTGATTCCCCGGGCACCACGCTTCATCGACACCCCCACGTTGCTGAACAGACTCCACGCCCAAGGATTTAATAGCGACATACGAGCGCTGCAGCGCGACCTGAGCGGCCCGCTGATGCGGCGCTTCCCGCTGCAGTGCGACGATAGCCACAAGCCGTTCCGCTGGTCGTTTCCCAGTCACTACCAGCTCTCGTTGCCCGGGCTGGACCTGCCGCAAGCGTTGGCCTGGGTCATGGCGGAGGCCCACCTGAGCAACCTGCTGCCGGAGGTGGTACTGGCGCAGCTGGAGCCCCAGTTCAACCTGGCCCGCAAGCAGCTCGACGGCCTGGATGGCAACGGCTTCGGCCAGTGGGCCCAGCGCGTTCGTACCGTGACACCCGGGCTAACGCTGCTGCCGGCGCGGATCGAGGCAAGCATCTGGCAGGCGGTGACCGACGCCCTTCTGCGCCAACAGGCGCTTGCGGTGCGCTACCTGTCGCGTACCCGGGAGACCGAGTCCACGCTCCTGCTTCATCCCCAGGGGCTGGTCAGCCGCCACGGCGTCTCCTATCTAGTGGCGCTGGTCAACGACTACGACGACCCCCGCCACTTCGCCCTGCACCGGCTGCGCCACGCCGCCCCGAGCGATAAGCCCTGGCGGGAGGCGACGGATTTCGACCTCGATACGCATATTCAGGAAGGTGCATTCGCCTACCGCGAGGGGCCGCAGACCGTGCGGCTGGTGGCCGAGGTGGCGCCCTCCATCGCCTGGTTGCTCAGCGAAACCCCACTGTGCGACGCGCAGACGCTGTACTCGCTGCCCGGCGGTGAGGCCTACCGGCTGGAAGCCGAGGTCCCCGACGACAAGCAGACCCTGTGGTGGCTGCGGGGCCTGGGCGCCCACGTTCACGTGCTTGCCCCGGCGCATTGGCGCGAGGACATACGCGAGCACGCCCGGCGAATCCTCGCCCGTGAATGAGCCTTGCCGCCGTATCCCTCAGGAAAATCGCCGCATGGTCGGTATTTACCCCAGGACTCGGCAACTTTTAACGCCGACTCACAGCACCTCGTCATCACGGCCGACCTCGACATAATCCAGCTCGCCGGTGGTCAACGACACCTCGACACGCAGCTGAATCGGTGCGCAGCACTGATGGCAATCCTCGTACGTCTCATGGCTGCCTTGTGACGTATCAATCAGAAACTCGAGGAGACTGTCGCAATAGGGACAGTTGAAGTGATACGCCACGATGGCATCGCTCTGCATAAGGCCTCCCGCGACAATAACTCTCTGAAAGTGCAGTTTTCACTTTAGCCGCCATGCAGTGCTGCGGCCATGTGCGCTCTAGGCGGCCTGCCGCCCTCACGATTTGAGGGCGGTAGCGTTTTCCGCAACGACCTGTTCCTTCTTAGAGTGGAGACAAGCCACCGCTTTCCTGAGAAAATGAGAAAATATCGCATATAAAATATTTTCTCATGAAAGGAGTTCCGATGAAGGCTACGATTTCCTCCTCGACCGTCGCCGCGATGTTGCTGCTTACAGCGGTTGGTGCCGCTGCCAACGACGACCAGCGCATTGCCACCTTCGACCTGGGAAGCCTGGACACCATCGACGCCCTGGGTTTGAGCACGCATGTGGTTGGCGTGCCGAAAGCCAGTCTGCCCGACTATCTGGCGCAGTATGCCAGCGATGACTACATCGACATCGGCGGCCTGCGTTCTCCCGACATGGACGCCATCAGCGAAAGCGACCCCAGCCTGATTCTCTACACCGGCCGTCAAGGCGAGTGGGAAGAAGAACTTGCCGATATCGCCCCGCTGTTCGACACCACCCTGCAGGGCGATGACTACCTGGCGGCGTTCGATGCCAATGTACGTGAGCTGGCCGGTCGGCTGGCGGTGGAAAGCGCAGCGGAAGAGGCCCTTGAAAGCCTGCATGCCGAGATTGAAAGCCACCGCGAAGCACTGAGTCACGCCCCCCGGACGCTGGTGGTCACTCACAACGGCGGCAATTTGATGCTCAACCGACATCCCGTGATACACGAGGTGCTGGGCGTCGCGGCGCTCGATATGCCCGAAAGCGTTAAATCGGAAACCCGTGGCACCCGGACCTTCACCCCGCTTTCACCGGAAGCGATTGGCGAGATTGATCCAGAGGTCGTGCTGGTGATCGACCGCAGCGCCGCGATCGGCGATGAGCCCGCCGATGCCGACAGCCTGAGTCAAACCTTTGAGAACGCCGGGACCGAAGCGCGGGTCGTCATGCTCACACCCGCGCTCTGGTACCTCTCCGGTGGCGGCCTGCAGAGCCTGGAGCGTCAAGTCGATGAAGTGGTCACCGCGCTGAAGCACTAATCACCACGCTGCCGGCGTATGCCGGCAGCGTACAGCATACTCCCGATTAGAAGGCTTCCCACTCCTCGGCGTGGTGCGCGGGCTTGACGGGCCGGGCCGGGGCGGGACGGGCAGATGGCAAGCTCGCGGTGGCGCGCCGAGCGGGCTGCGGCTGCGCCAGAGCTGCTGGGGCCGGCTCCTCATCGCTGAGGCGGAACGATGACACCGCCTGTTCAAGGCGCGCAGCCTGCTCTTCAAGCGACTCCGCTGCCGAAGAGGCCTGCTGGACCAGGGCAGCGTTCTGCTGGGTCACCTCATCCATTTGCGCCACGGCCTGGTTGACCTGCTCGATACCCGAGCTCTGCTCTTGGGATGCTGCCGATATCTCGTCCATGATATCGGTGACACGACGTACCGACGCCACCACCTCACGCATGGTTTCCCCTGCGCTTTCCACCAGTACTGAGCCGTCGCGAATCTGGGTCGAGGAAGCCTCGATCAGTGCCTTGATCTCCTTGGCGGCATCGGCGCTGCGGCTGGCCAGGTTACGCACTTCGCTGGCGACGACGGCGAAACCGCGGCCCTGCTCACCCGCCCGGGCGGCTTCCACCGAGGCATTGAGCGCCAGGATATTGGTCTGGAAGGCAATGGAGTCGATCACACCGATGATATCCACCACCTTCTTGGAGCTGTCATTGATTCCGTGCATGGTAGTGATGACCTGCTCCACGACCTCGCCGCCCTGGCCCGCCGTGCTCGATGCCGCATTGGCGAGCGTGCTGGCCTGGCGGGCATTATCGGCATTCTGCTTCACCGTGGCCGTCAACTCTTCCATGCTGGCGGCGGTTTCCTGCAGTGAGGAGGCTTGCTGCTCCGTGCGCGAGGATAGATCGGCATTGCCGCTGGCGATTTCCCGGGCGCCGATATGGATGGAGCCGCTGCTGTCGCGCACCCCCGAGACGGTCTCGACCAGGCCCGCCTGCATGTGCTGAATGGCATAGAAAAGCTTGCCGATTTCATTGCGGCCGCGATCGGCGATGCGGCTCGAAAGGTCGCCCTGGGCGATGCGTTCGAAGTACAGCACCGCTTCATCCAACGGCTTGACGATGGCGCCGATCATGGCGATACGCACGAACAGTACCACCAGCGCGGTGAGAATCAGCGCGGCTATCTCGATGTAACCGAACAGCTTCATCTCATCGCCGTAATCGGTTATCAACTGATGGCTATGCTCAATGGCATAGTCGTTGTACGCCTGGCTTGCAGCGATAAAGGCCTGATTCAAACGATCCCCTTCGCGCTTGGCGGCACGGAAGGCAGCTTCATCGCCACGCTGCAAGGCATCGCCCTGGAGGATCAACCCCTGCTGAACCACCGCGTCGAAGGCCGTTACCAGGGAAGCGGCCAGCTCCGGCTGCAGGGCTTCCGGCTCGGCGGCCATGAAGCGCGAGAAATACTCCTGAGCCGCCGAGCGAAACTGCAAGGCCTGCTCCAAGTAGGTACGGGCCAATTCGCGATCCCCTTCGTTTCGAGCATCCAGACTATTCATGTAGAAGAGCTGAGTATCGGCCAGCGCGACCTGGCTGCGATTGAGTGGATAAAGCTGTTCCAGGGCCACGTCTTCCAACTCGACCATCGACTCGCTGCCCTGTTTTCCCGACTGATAGCCAAGAAAGGCGATAATAAGTATCAATACTGAAAAGATCGCGAGTACGACAGTCAGACTGAGTTTGACCGAAAGATTGCTGAGCATACGGTTCATTGAGCAGGGTCCTCTACACCGAAATAATGAGTTATCGGTATACGCTAAAATGTTTAATATCCGTTTGGCCCAGATCAATAACCAGTATTGCCCTCATGGGCGTACTGCTCGTCCGGGACGATACCTTAATCGGCCAGAAAAAAAGTGACTTTAACGTTAAATCCCTTCATTTTAGCAAGTTAGCAGGCTTTCAATTAGCTTGTTTATCAAATATCCCTAAATGTAAAAGAACTAGATTAATAAAAACTAATCAAACTCATAGTTATTATTCTGTCGCGTTTTCATAAGCATTTATTTATCAAGGGATTATTTATAGGGTTTTATTTAACCCAATCGTTAAATAGCAATACAAAAACGAATTGACTTGATTGTGATTGAGAGTATGAACGTATTGCGCCCTGGCGAAATTGCATTCACCAGGGCGCAGGAAAGTGGAACACACGCACTTCTACTGCTGAACGCGAATCCGGTACAGCACGCAGTAGACCACTGGTAGTACCACCAGGGTAAGCAGCGTCGCCACCCCGAGCCCACCGATCAACGCCACCGCCATGCTGGCGAAAAACGCATCGCTGATCAGCGGGATCATGCCCAGCATGGTGGTCAGCGCCGCCATCGCCACCGGGCGCACACGGCTGACCGCCGCGCGTACCACGGCGTGGTAGCGATGTTCATGTTGGGGCAGTTGCACGTTGATCTCCTCGACCAGCACGATGGCGTTCTTGATCACCATGCCGATCAAGCTCAGGGTGCCGAGCAATGCCATGAACGAGAACGGCAGGCCACTGAGCAACAAGGCACCGACCACCCCGATGATTGTCAACGGTACCAGTGTCCAGATGGCCAGCGGCTGGCGGAAGTTATTGAACAGCACCACGGTGATGATGAACATGATCGCCAGGCCCAGCGGCAGAGAGGCAAACAGTCCGCTTTGCGCCTCGCTCGAGGTTTCGTATTCGCCTCCCCACTCCAGACGATAGCCTGGCGGCAGTTCAAGGGCTTCGACTTGCGGGCGCACCCGTTCCAGCACACTCGCCGCGGTCATGCCGCTCAGAGGGTGCGGCTCGCCATAAACCGCCAGCATGCGCTGGCGATTACGGCGCAGGATCAAGGGATCGGAGACGTTGGTAGTAACCCGTTCGATGACCTGGTCGGCGCTGATGTAGCGTCCGCGCTCTTCGCTCCAGACGTTCAGGGAGCCGAAGTTGTCGACGTCGTGGCGTTGCGCTTCACGGGCCCTGGCGACGATCGGAATCAGGTCGCTGCCGTCGCGGTAGATGCCTACCCGCGTCCCGCTGGTGCTGAGTGCCAGAGTATCGGCCAGGTCCTCGCGGCTGACACCGAGCCGCCGCGCGGTATCCTCGAGAAACACCGGTTCGATGGCCTGCACCCGATTGCGCCAGTTCTGACGTACGCTGGTGATCAGCGGCTCATCGCGGAACAGCGCTTCGACCTGGCCGCCAATGCGGCGCAATACCTCGGGGTCGTTACCGTAGAAGCGCGCCTCCAGCTTGGCCTTGGGCGCCGGGCCGACTTCCAGTGGAACGATCTTGTAGTCGACATCGGGATGATTACGCTCCAGTGCCGCTTCGACGTCGGCCATGCGCTCGCGCTGCGTCTGCTTGTCGTCGGTTTCGACGATCAGTTGGGCATAGCTCGCGTAGCGATCTTCCGGGGCATAAGTCAGGGTGAAGCGCTGCGCGCCACCACCGATCGTGGTGGTCAGGTGCTTCACGCCGTCCATTGCCATCACCGTCTCTTCCAGCTCCCCGGCACGCCGCTGGGTTTCCAGGATATCGGTGCCTTCCGGCATCCAGTAATCGACAAAGAAGATGGGGGTATTCGAGGCGGGGAAAAAGGCGTTCTTGACGAAGGTGAAACCGTAGCCGGCACTCACCAGGATCACCGTCACCAGCACCAGCGTGGCCCAGCGCATGCGAATGGCGAAGACGATCAGGCGACTGAAGAAGCGGTAGACGATCCCGCGATAGGGGTCCTCGTCGCCATCGCCCATGGCGACGTTCCGGAAGAACATGGCGAAGAAGAACGGGGTCAGGGTCAGCGCGGTTACCCAGCTCAACAGCAGCGAATAGAGCAGCACGAAGAACAGCGAGCCGATGAACTCGCCGGTGGTGTCGGGCGATAGCCCGATTGGCGCGAACGCCGCCACCGCAATCAATGTCGCAGCCAGCAGCGGCCAGGCATTCTGGCTGATCACCTGGTGGGCGGATTCGCGTATCGACTGGCCGCGCTTCAGGCCGACCAGCATGCCTTCTGTGATGACGATGGCGTTATCGACGAGCATGCCGAGCGCAATGATCAGGGCGCCCAGCGAGATCTTTTCCAGCTGCAACCCGTGAATGCGCATCATCATGAAGGTACCGACGATGGTGATGAGCAGGATCAACCCCATCAACAGGCCGCTACGCCAGCCCATGAACACCATCAGCACCACGATCACGATGCCGACCGCCTGGATCAGGTTGAGCAGAAAGCCGGACACGGATTCATCGACCACCTGGGGCTGGTCGTAGACCACGTTGAGCTCCATGCCCAGGGGAGTGCGCTCCTGCAGCTCGGCCAAGCGCTGGTCGAGCCGTTCACCCACATCAACGACGTTCACACCGCTCTTGAAGGAGACACCCAATGACAGTGCCGGCCGGCCCATGTCGCGATACAGGTGCTGGGGTCGATCGGCCAGCTCCCGGCGGATCTCGGCGATATCGCTCAAGCGAACCAGCTCGCCGCCGCCTTCGCTGACGATCAGCTCGCGCAGGTCTTCGATATCGGCGGCACTGCCGGTCGGGGTGATACGAAAGCGCCGTCCGTCCTGTTTGAGGTGGCCGCCATCGGCGACGGCATTCTGGGTGGAGAGCAGCTGCTGCAAGCGGGGCAGCGGAATATTCAGTGCTCGCAGTTGCTCGCGATCGAACTCGACATAGATGCGCTCCCCGTGTTCACCGCCCAGAGAAACCTTTTCCACGCCATCCACCAGCGCCAGCTCGCGCTTGAGGAAATCCGCATGATCGGCAAGGTCGGTCATCGAGTAGCCCTCGCCGGTCAGATTGACCATCAGGCCGAACACGTCGCCGAAATCGTCATTGACCTGGGACTGGCTGGCACCAGGGGGCAACCGATCCTGAACATCCCCTACCTTGCGCCGCAGCGAGTCCCACAGCTGTTCGAGTTCCTCGTTCTGGACGGTACTCTGCAGCTCCACGGTGATCTGTGACAGGCCGTCGGAGCTGACCGAGCTGATGCGTTTGATCGACGGCATCTCCTGGATCGACTCCTCCAGGGTCGAGGTGACCTCCTGCTCGACTTCCTGGGGCGTGGCGCCGGGATATTGCGTCGTCACCAAAGCGTTGCGGATGGTGAATTCGGGAAATTCGAGCTGGCCCATGCCGAGAAACGAGAGCGTGCCGCCTACCAGAAGCACCACCGTCATCAACCAGCTGACGGCCCTGTGGCGTAGGAAGTAATCGACCATGTCAGAGCCCCCGCTCCTTTTCCCATGGCGTCACTGTCATTCCTTTCTGCAAGCGGTGTGCCCCGGCGGACACCAGGCGATCCCCCGCGGCCAGGTCGCCGCTCACCTCGAGCCCTTGCGACGTCAGAGTGCCGACTTCCACGGGCACCGGCTCGAGGCTGTCGGGTGCCTCGAAGCGCCATACTCGTGCCTGGTCGGGGTCGTCCGCCGCGTAGCTGACCGCCTCGGGCGGGACTCGCCACACCGCGCCGATGTCCCGTGACATCCAGGCCCCCAGATTCAGGCGGACATTGGCGCTCATGCCATCCAGCAAGGTGATGTCGTCCGGTTGCGGCAAGGTCAAGGTGACTTCGTAGGCCAGACTCTGTTCGCTGGCCTGAGTGGTATAGGACTTGAGCTGGGCCAGGTAGGGAGCGCCGTCGTTGGAGAAGCGCACCTCATGGGCCAATTCATCGGCAAACGGCAATGAACTTTCGCTGGAGGGAGTCATGCGCCGCACGATCTGTTCCGGCAGATGAAAGACCACATCGAGCTGACCGGGCTGCTGAATCACCGCCACGGTCTCCTGCACCTGGACGAACTGCCGGTTGTCGACGGGAACGCGGGCGATCACGCCATCGTAGGGGGCACGCAGGCGGGTGTGTTCGAGCTGTTCCTCGGCCTGCTCATACGCAGAGCGAGCGGCGCGCAATTCGCTTTTCGCCTCGTCAAAGCGTGCCTGGCTGATGGCGCCGCGCTCGACCGTGTAACGCATGCGCTCAAAGGTCGCCTCCGCCAGCTCCAGGCTGGAGCGGGCGCTATCGAGTTCACTGCGGGCGATACGGTCATCGATCCGGGCGATGACGTCACCCTCTTCCACACGCTGGCCCGCTTCGACGTTGAGTTCCAGCAGCTCCCCCGCCATGCGAAACGAGAGATTGCTGCGGGTGGACGCTTCGACCCGGGCCGGAAACTGACGCAGCAGGGTGGCGCTGGCGTCATCCAGGGTGATCAGTTTTACCGGTCGAACCGACTCTTGCTGCGGGGACTGGGATTGTGACTGGTTGCAGCCAACCACAGTGAACAGGACCAATAGCCCCAACACTAGGCGAATGAATTTGGCGGGCACGACGACGGCTCCTGATGACGTTGACTGGCTCGTTTTTCACTGACATTCATGAATGTCAGTGAGCGAGTATACTAGACACCCAGTGGCGACATTGCCATTCACCAATGCCAAAATAAGCGATGCTTATCACTCAGGAGGCGCCATGACCCGTCGCAAGGCCGATGCCGAACGTACCCGCGAGGCAATTCTCGATGCGGCGGAAGCCACCTTTCTTGCCCAGGGGGTCGCCCGCACCACCCTGGCGCATATCGCGCAGGCGGCGGGGGTAACCCGGGGAGCGATCTACTGGCATTTCGCCGACAAGAACGCGTTGTTCGATGCGCTGCTGGAACGGGTGCGTATCCCGCTCGATGAAATCGTCGACGACGCCATCCACGCGCTCGGCACTACACCCGTCGCCTGTCTACGCGACATCGCCCGGCGCTCGCTGGAAGGCATATGCCACGACCTGCCGCTTCAGCGGGTGGCCACCATCGTGCTGCACCGCTGCGAAAAGCTCGAAGACGACCATCCCCGCATCTGCATGATCACAAGGCTCTCCGAGCACGCCAAAACACGCGTCGAGCAACTGTTCGAACAGACCCAGGCAGCGGGCAACTTACGTGACGACCTGACTCCCGCCAGCGCCCGCCGCCAATTTCACAGTTTCCTGATCGGTACCTGTTTCGACTGGCTGCAAGACCCCCAGCAGTATTCGTTGGCCGAGGAGAGCAATAGCATGGTGGAAACATTGATGCGCGGGTTGTTCATCAACCGGCCCTGAAACAGGCGTGGCGTTACTCGTATAAAAGAGCTGAACGAAGCTGGCATCAACGTATGCTTTGTTGAGAACTCCATCTTCGCCCCTTGGTGTTCGCTGATTACCGACAAGAGTGCGCGCGTACTCAACATCGGAGAGCGTTACGGTTTTGAGGTAGGCAAACTTGTTCGTGCCCACTGGATGAAAAGCAAGCAAACTGTCTAAGTGTCGGTAAAGCCCTGCCCCTTGACGGTGCTTAGTTCACATCCAGCAAGTAGCCGTAAAACGCTGTGTTACGTTGCCAGCCCAGTGACTCGTAGAGGCGCTGGGCGCATTCGTTATCCACCTGCGTCATCAAAACCAAACGCGCCACACCATGCTCGCGGGCAAGCTGGGTAGCGGCTTCCATCAAGGCTCGGCCTGCTCCCTTTTCACGGTTATCCGGCGACACGAAGAGATCGTTCAACGTCCAGCGCGAATTCAACCCCACCGTGGAAACACCGGGATAGAGCTGGACAAAGCCGGTCAGCGTACCTTCAGTATTCACACTCACCAGGATGCGCGAATCCGCCTGCCCAAAGCGCTGACGCAAAAAGTCCCTTGCCGCCTGCACATCGCTTGGCTGTTGGTAGAACTGGCGATAGCCATCCAATAGCTCGGTTAAAACATCGAGGTCATCGATAGTCGCTGTACGAACAGTGGTCATCAGCAATCTCCTTGGGCAGGGGAATGACATCCCAGTATATTGTCTGGATTCATTCCTGCAGTAGTGTATCGTCCTTTACACATCTATTGATAAACCGAATACAAAGGGGACAACACGTTCCCGATGGGGTCAACGTGGTTCAATCGCTCTCTTCGCAAACAGCATCCCGCGCATCGAGATACAAGGCATGGTGCGTACACGCCTTCACTGCCAGCGGGGTGCTGCTCGGCACCATGGCGCTGCTCGCATTGATCGACAATAATCCGGTCGCTTGCCTTCTCTGGCTGGGTGCCGCAATGATGGTCGATGCGTACGATGGCACATTGGCGCGCAAGTACGATGTGAAGACCATACTGCCCCATTTCGATGGCTCGACGCTCGATATGGTCATCGATTATCTTACCTGGGCCTTTATCCCCGCCCTTTTTATCTACTTCTTCATTGACTTGCCGCCCAATCTCGAACTGCTGTCGGTATTCATCATTCTGCTGTCATCCATGTTCTGCTTCTGCAACACCAATATGAAAAGCCAGGATAATTACTTCGTTGGCTTTCCTGCCGCCTGGAATATCGCCGCCGCCTATTTCTATATTCTCGATTTTCCACCCTGGCTTACCTTTGCCGCTATCCTCTTTCTGGCCATCCTCACCGTCACGCGCATGAAGTTTCTTCACCCCTTTAGAGTGCGCACGTTTATGCCGCTCAATATCGCCGTTACCCTGATATGGTGTGCATGCGCCACGCTACTCATTCTCTCGAGCCCCGAGCATGCTGCCTGGGCACTATGGGGATGGGGTATTACCTCGGTTTACTTTGTGAGCATGTGCGTGTGGAGGACAGCTCAGGAGTGGCTCGAGTAAACCAAGCGCTCGTTGGCAACAAGGAGGTTGAAATATGTCGCTGACCCCGCATCAGCAGAAGAAATTCAGGACCCTGGCAGCAGAAATCGAGGGAATCGATGTCGAGGTCTACAAACGCTTCGAGCGCGATTCGCTGGAGCCGATCATCGGGCTTGGAAAGCCGAACCTGCGCATCGGTTTCTTCGGGCGCGACCCGGGGCGCGATGAGGTACGCCATGGCGAGCCCTTCATCGGCGCTGGCGGGCAGCTGGTCAGAAAGGCGCTTTACGAGCATCTTTACGGCGAGAAGATGCCGGACTTCGAGGCCTCTCGCGCCGTAGGCGAACACTTTTTCTGGATCAACACCGTGCCCTACAAGCCCGTGGGCAACAAGGCATGGTCCATGAAGGTCAAGCGTCACTTTCACGGCCTGATGAACGAGGTCCTGATATCGCGCTGGAAAGGGCGGACCCTGATCACACTGGGACGCGAGGCCTTCCTGTGGTTCGGTATCGGCCGGTCAAAAGAGGAGCGTGCGCGCCTGGAGGCTTTCTGGAAGCGTGAGGATCGCTTTGAAAGCAGTATCGAGGTGACACTGGAGGATGATCGGGGTGAGACACAGACCTTTACGCTCTATCCACTTCCTCACCCCTCTCCGCTCAATCAGACCTGGTATGCGCGTTTTCCGGGGCTGTTGAAGCAGCGCCTGGAACAACTGGACGTGCGCCAGAACAACCTCACCTTGTGAGACGCGCGCACTTCTCACCCCAACGCGGCTGCATGCTGCCTCGCTTGCTCGACCAACTCCGTGGCCAACCAACCGCAGCATGTTCCCAGCGCTTCAATCAGGCGACAGTTACGTCTTTGGCGAGATAGACATCCTGAATCGCATGCAGCAGATCGACACCTTCCCGCATCGGTTTCTGGAACGCCTTGCGCCCCGAGATCAGGCCCATGCCACCGGCGCGCTTGTTGATCACCGCCGTGCGCACCGCTTCGCCGAGATCGGAGTGTCCCTTGGAGCCCCCGCCGGAATTGATCAAGCCGGCGCGCCCCATGAAGCAGTTGGCTACCTGATAGCGGGCCAGATCGATGGGGTGATCGGAGGTCAGCTCGCTGTAGACCTTATCGTGGGTATGCCCAAACCCAACCGCACGGTAACCGCCGTTGTTCTCGGGCAGCTTCTGCTTGACGATATCCGCCTTGAGCGTCGCGGCCATATGGTTGGCCTGGCTGGTGAGATCTGCCGACACATGATAGTCGATGCCTTCCTGCTTGAAGGCGGGGTTGCGCAGATAGGCCCATAATACCGTGACCATTCCCAGCTGGTGGGCGCGCTCGAACGCCTCGCTGATTTCCATGATCTGGCGGCGGCTCTCGTGGGAACCGAAATAGATGGTTGCCCCCACCGCCACACAGCCCATGTCGTGCGCCTGCTCCACTTCGGCGAAAAGCGTCTGGTCATATATCGCGGGATGGCTCAGCGTCTCGTTATGATTCAGCTTCATCATCATCGGTATCTTGTGGGCATAGCGCCGCGCTACCGAAGAAAGAACGCCTAGGGTCGAGGCCACGCCGTTGCAGCCGCCTTCGATGGCCAGCTCGACGATATTGGCCGGGTCGAAGTAGCGCGGATTTGGCGCAAAGGAGGCGCCAGCCGAATGCTCGATACCTTGGTCCACCGGCAGCAGGCTAAGATAGCCGGTGCCCGCCAGGCGGCCGTGATCGAAGAAAGCCTGCATATTGCGCAGCACCGCCGGGCTACGGTCGCTATCGGCCATTACGCGGTCGATGAAATCAGCACCGGGAAGATGCAGGCTATCGCGGCGTATGCCCTGGCAAGTGTGGTCAAGCAAGCTCTCTGCATCATTGCCGAGCAAGGCGGCTATATCCGTCATGTAGTAATCCTCTCTACTTATTAGTGTCCGGTGTACAACGACCACTTCTTGAATAAAGCATAGAGCGTAAATCGAGCTTAGGGAAAGTGTCTCCCATGGCGGAACCGAGCCCTGGCTCGGCGTTTTTGGTAGTACCATTCCTTTTCACTGCTTGAATGGACTTTCACCCCACGTCACGAAACGGAGTCACCATGAAACTATGTCTCAACGCCACCTCCCCTTATGCGCGCGTGGTTCGCATCGTCGCCAGTGAGAAGAATTTGACCGATAGCGTATCGCTGCACTGGTGCGATCCCTGGGTCGACGACCCGGCACTGCTTGCCGTCAATCCCCTGGGCCGGGTGCCCGCGCTGGTAACGGATGACGGAGTCACCTTGACCGAAGCCTTGTTGATCGCCCAGTACCTGGATAGCCAGGGGCCGGCTCCCTCGCTGATCCCCAAGGACCGGCAGGCGGAAGTACTGGCGTTGGCGGGGTTGGGGCAAGGATTGATGGAAGCCGCTTTCAATAGCGTGATTGCTCGCAAGCATCAGGGACAGGAAGCCGATGACAGCTTACTGGGCCAGCGACGCCAAGCCGCCATTCGCCGCACACTGGAAGCCCTGGAGACTCAGCAGCGGGAACAGCAAGAGCAAAGCGCATTGACCCTGGGCGATATCGTCGTGGCCGTCGCGTTGGATTACCTGGCGTTTCGCCTGCCCGAGCTGGCCTGGCAACAGCAGCACCCCAGCCTGGCTCAATGGCATCAGGGTTTGATCAACCGAGAAAGCTTTCAGGCGACCACATTCAGTTGATGGCTGCGTAGAGCGTCCTTCGCGCTGTCATCAGACCGTCAGCCCGATTCCGCGCAGAATCACCGAGGTTACCGACTGCACGGCCTTTTCGAACTGCATGTCGTTTAGCGGCTTGTCGTCGTTGAGCAGACAGATCTGGTAGTCGAAGTCGGCGTAGTGCTGGGTCGACGCCCAGATCATATAGAGCAGATAGGAAGGCTCGACGGGGTTGATCTGGCCCGACTCCACCCATTCGCGAATTTTCGACTCCTTGAGCTTGGCCCATTCATATAGGTTCTCGCGCAGGCGCTCTTTCAGGAAACGCTGCACAAATCCCACCGCAGCTGCCTGATTGGTACCGGCGGGGTATAATCTGACCTTCCTGCCACCGTCTGACAGAGCCACCCGATGAAGCAGATCTCGTTTGCCCAAGCCGAGCACCAGAACAAGAAAAAAGTCACCCGCCGCGAGCGGTTCCTGGCCCAGATGGAGGCGCTAGTGCCTTGGCAACGGCTGATCGATGCACTGTCGCCGTCCTACTTTCCCAACGCGGCAGGCAAGCGCGGCCGGCCCCCCATCGGCCTGGAGCGCATGCTGCGGATCTACTTCCTGCAGCAGTGGTACGCGCTTGCCGATGAGGCGCTCGAAGATGCCATCTACGATAGCCAGGCCATGCGTGACTTCATTGGTATCGACCTGGCCATCGAGAGTGTGCCGGACGCGACCACGCTGCTGCGTTTCCGCCACTTGTTGGAGAAGCATGCGCTGACCCAGCGGATCTTCGAGGAAATCAATGCCCATCTGACCGAGAAGGGCCTGTTCATGCGCGAGGGCACCATTGTCGATGCCACCATCGTGGCGGCGGCGCCTTCCACCAAGAACAAGGCCAAGCAACGCGATCCGGAGATGAAGCAGACCAGGAAGGGCAAGCAGTATTACTTTGGCATGAAGGCTCATATCGGCGTTGATGCCGTCACCGGGCTGGCTCACAGTGTCACTGCCACCTCGGCCAATGTCGCCGATGTCACCATGGTGAACCAGCTGGTCCGAGACGATGACAAGCAGGTATACGGCGACGCGGGTTACACCGGCATGTGGAAGTATCTGGACGAAGAGAAGGATGCCCCGGCCTCCCGCTGCTGTGTTGCCGCCAAGCGCAGCCCCATCAAGAAGATGGAAGACAGCCCCATGAAAACGCTGCTGCTGGCAATCGAGAAGGCCAAGGCCAGCATCCGCTCCAAGGTCGAGCATCCGTTTCATGTCATCAAGAACCTCTTCGGCTACCGCAAGGTGCGCTACAAGGGGTTGGCCAAGAACCAAGCGCAGCTATTCAGCCTGTTCGGACTGGCCAATTTGGTACTGGCGACACGATGCGAAGGCCGAGTTGACGGGGCCAGTGCGCCTTGAATCTGCCCTGTCAGCCGGATAGTCCGGCTGGCAGGAAAAACAGACCACCTAAGGTGGTTAGAAAATGATCGCTGACTCGGTGATTTTGCTACTCTGAGTCCTTCAGTCGCTCAGAGGCTAATTGATCAGCGGTTCCTTCAGCATCGGTGCGCCCTGCATCACTTCCGCCGCCCACACTTTCGAGCCGTGGGCGCGATTGCGCGAGTGGGTCATCTTGGCGCGAATATAGCTGGAGAGCACCACACGTGGGTCGTCGTAGAGCTCGAAGCACAGTGCGTCCTGCTTCCATACTTCCAGAAGCTCCAGCAGTACCTCCTGGTAAAGCGCCTTTTTGGTCGAAAAGTAGTAATGCACGTTGGACTTGGGAATATCGGCCAGCTGGGCGATTTCGCCCATCGAAGCACCGGCGTAGCCTTTTTCGGCAAACAGCCGCTCGGCCGCCTGGAGAATATTCTTCTCGTTGGTGTGCCGAATTTCGTCCTGGGTTCTCGCCACGCTTTCGTCCCTTTACGCCTGAAGGCCAAGCCAATAAAAGCACCGCCGCAGGCGACGGTGCTGAGAAGATGTCCTAGTGACTGCAGCGCGTCAACGTTGCGCCGTATTGCTACAGCACCACCTCGTATCCTTCGAACTTGGGCGGGCCAAGGTAGATGCCTTCCGGCGCCTTGGCGTTGGCGTGGGCCTTGCGGAACGCCTCCGATTGAGTCCAGGCGCGGAAGGCCTCTTGCGACTCCCAGACGCTATGGGAGATGAAAACCGTGTGATCCTCCTGGCTTTCCCCCTGCAGCATCTGGAACTGCTTGAAGCCCGCCACCTCGTCGAGATGCGAATCGCGGTTGCGCCATACCTCGAGAAAGTCCTCTTCCCGGCCCGGGGCGATACGAAAACGGTTCATGGCGATATACATGGCATTCTCCAATCATGTCGGACATTCCTGTCGTGCCGGAACATTCCTGTCGTGTCGAAAACAGTAAGTTGACGTAACACTCTAGCAGCCTGGGGCCGCTGCGCGTGAGCCAAGCGAGACTGGTAATATAAGCGCATGAGCATTTGGCCCGGCATTGACGACTTGCCATGACCGAATCACAACAACCCGACGTGGAGACGAGTCGTGACACTTGTGCAAAAACTGCCTTTTTGTAATATCGCTAGCAGCGCAGGGAAACATCTGCCCCATGCAGCACGCTGGCTGCTTATCGCCTTGCTCGGCCTGATTACCAGCGGTTGTGCCACCTTTGCGCCCAACCCGCCGCAGGATCAGAGCAATATCTGCGAGATATTCCGCGAGCAGCCTACCTGGTATGACCATGCCCAGGAATCGCAGGAGAAATGGGGCACGCCGATCGCCACGCAAATGTCGTTCATCCAGCAGGAATCCTCCTTTCGCAGCCACGTGCGCCCCGATCGCAAGT
Organism: Halomonas sp. Bachu 37; assembly: GCF_039691755.1. Taxonomy (NCBI): domain Bacteria; kingdom Pseudomonadati; phylum Pseudomonadota; class Gammaproteobacteria; order Oceanospirillales; family Halomonadaceae; genus Halomonas; species Halomonas kashgarensis. The sequence goes on from NZ_CP137552.1 coordinate 2,326,374, forward strand.
ATTACCTCGGCTTCATTCCCGGCCCACGGCCCTCCTCCGCCAAGGGCTACGCCCAGGCGCAAGATCCCGTCTGGGGCGAGTACGAAGCGGATGCCGGCGCTCTCTTCGCCCGACGCACGCACATGAAACATGCCACGGACTTCATCGGCTGGTACAACCAGCGAACCCAGCGCCAGGCGGGGGTTTCGCTGCACAATCCCGAACACCTCTACCTGGCCTACCACGAGGGAGCGGGCGGCTATCAGCGCGGCAGTTACCGCAACAAGCCCCACGTTCGCCAGGCCGCACGCCAGGTAGCCTCCCGTGCCGGGCGCTACCAGTCCCAGCTCAACGCCTGCGAAGCCGAGTTCCAGTGCCGCCGCTTTTATCAGGTGTGGCCGTTCTGCCGTGGCGGCTGAGGTGGCCTATCAACAGCTTTGGCGATTGATCGCGTGACGCAGCCGCAGATAGGCACGCAGGCGGCGGGCGAGCACATCCACCGCGATATTGAGCAGCGCGGTGATCAGGATCAACACCATGGCGCGATCGAAACGAATCTCCTGGATGGCGCTATCGACATAGAAGCCCAGCGTCGCGATGCCCAAGATGCCGAGGATCGCCGTCTCGCGCATGATGATCTCCCAGCGGTAGAACAGCAGCGCCATGAACGGCCCGTAAACGCGGGGAACAACCTCGTAGGCATAGCGATTCACGCCGTGCGGTGCATCCTGGCGCAGGGTCAGCTCGTTGCTGCGCCGTCCCACCAGGTGGGCGATGATGCCGCCGTTGTGCAGGGCCAGCGCCACGACCGCCGGCAGCATGGAAGGCCCCCATAGCTGCAGCAGGATGAACGCCAGCAGGTATTCGGGAGTCGAGCGCATCACCACCAGCAATGCATGGCCCAATGTGCCGCCGATTCGACCAGTGAAGTGGCGCGAGATGACAGGGAACAGTGCCATCGCCACTAGTCCGGTGACCACCAGAGCCATCTGGGTCAACAGTACGGTATTCCAGATACCCGGCAGCGCCTGGGTAGCGAGCAGATCTCCCAGCCAGGGCCAGAGCCCCGCGATTCCCTCACCATGACGCAACGGCGCCGGGACGATATCCTGGGTGAAAAAGCGCGCCACGTTGCTCCACACGATAGGCAGCCCGGTTCCCAGGCAGAAGGGCGCCGCCAGCAGGTACAGCGGCAGCAGGCGCGGCCGCACCCACAGCCTTAGGCTGGCAATCAAGCCATAGAACAGCAGCAGCAAGGCGCCCACGGTAGCGTAACGCCCCTGGGCGAAAGCCCCGGCTAGGTGAAACCCCAGGGTCGGCATGCCAACGAAGCCGATCACCGCGCTGGAGCGCAGGCCGCACTCCAGGCGATAGGCGGTATAGCTGACCAGGTGCGGCCACGCCTGGCTGATGCGGGTGTAGAGCAGCGCCGAAAACCGTCCGCTGCGGCTGGGCAGGATACGAGCCGGTTGAGGATCGGCCTCATCGAGGATTTCGGCATAGACCTTGGCGAAGATACCGGCGTAGGGAATGGCGATGGCCAGCACGCCGGTGAGCGGGTGCAAGCCGAAACTCTGCAGGAAGATCAGTGCCCAGAACAGTTCATGGATGGCACGGATGAAAGCGCTGAAAGTACGGACCCAGAGCCGCTCGAACGCCAGTGCCAGCAGCAACCCCGCCATCGCCCCGAGCCCCACACCGACGAAGGCAAAGGCAACGGTGCGCAAGATGGCCTCGCCCAGAAAATCCACGGCGGAGAGATCCGGGCGGACCAGCCCCATGAACAGCCGTCCCAGCTCGCCCCAGGGGTCGTGGGTACTGATCTCGAAATCGCCCAGGACCAGGCACACCAGGGCGATCGCGAACAGGCCCAGCGTGACGCGGGCGGTGGCACTCATGCGCATATCAGTACAACGACATCAGATCGGCGGCGACAAGCCGATGGCTGGGCTGGTCGATGGCGATCTCGCCGCCTTGAATGCCCACCACGCGGCTGGAAAAACGCAGCGCCAGCTCCAGGTCGTGCATCGCCAGCACCGAGGCTGGATAGGTCTCGACCAATACTTCCATGACTTGTGCCGCCTGGGGACCATCCAGGGCCGAGACGGGCTCGTCGGCAAGCAGCACGCGCCCGGCCTGGTACAGGCTACGCGCCGCGGCGACACGCTGGCGCTGGCCGCCCGAAAGCTCGCCACACAGCGTCCAGCACTTGTCGGCAATGCCCAGCGTTTCCAGCAGTGCGCTTATGGCGGCAATATCTCGGTGTCGAGGGCGTACCAGCGTCAGCAGGTTACGCCACCAGGAGTGGCGATCCAGCCGCCCCATATAGACGTTGTGAAACACCGAAAGCGTGGGCACCAACCCCAGCTCCTGAGGCATCAAGGCCGCGCCCTGGTCGCGCCAACGGTCGTACATCAGGGCCAGCAGCGTCGATTTACCGGCACCGCTCTTGCCCACCAGGGCCACGTGCTCGCCGGGGGCCAGCGTCAGGCTCAATGGGCCGAGCACCCGTACCTCGCCGTAGGCGGCCACTTCACCCTTGAGCGTCAGGGCCTGCATCAGTCGAGCAGGTCCAGCTCGCGGGCGATGGTCACGATCTGCTCGTAATCGGCGTTTTCCGCCGGGATGAAGCCCGAGCGGGGAAAGCTATCCAGCAGTTCGGGATCGTCCATCGCAAGCAACGCCTCACGCAGGCGCTCGGTGAAGCCTTCGCCGAAGCGCTCCTCGACATCACCACGTACCGTCCACTGGTAGTCGGGATAGGAAGGCGTTTCCCAGATCACCTGGACCTGCTCGGGGTCGACATTGCCGCTTTCCACCTCGTTTTCCCACGCCTTGTAGCTGACCACCCCCGCCTGGTAGGCGCCGGACTGCACCAGCGACACCGTGCGGCTATGGTTGCCGCTGTAGCCGACGCGCTGGAACACTTCATCCGGCGCCTCGCCGAAATGCTCGCGCAGGAAATACTCGGGCAGCAAGCGCCCCGAGGTCGAGCTTTGCGAACCGAAGGTAAACGTCAGGTCACGCAGCGCTTCGGGGGCGGTATCGCCTGTGTGGGGCGTGATGCCAGTGGCACGGTTGGCGATGAAATAGCTCTTGTACTCGGCATCCTCGGCCCCCTGGGCGATAGCACGGGAGCCCGGCACCAGCTGGCGGGCCTGGACACCAGTGAAGCCCCCGAACCAGGCCAGTTGCACCTGGTTGTTACGGAACGCGGTGACCGACGCGGCATAGGAGGTGACGGGAATGAAACGCACCTCGACCTCCAGCTCATCGGCAAGGTAATCGGCAACCTTCTGGAAGCGCTCCTGCAGACGGGTTTCGTCCTCGTCGGGAATCGCGGTAAATACCAGGGTATCGGCAGCCAGCAACGGAGCGGCGAAGAGTAGCGACACGGCGCTGGCGGCAATCATGCGTGCAAGCTTGATATGGCCCAACATCACGACATCCTTAAAGTGATAAAGAGAGAAAGAAATAAAGGAGACAGCGGTAAACGCATGATAACAGACACACACCATGCAACCGTCGCTCGGCATCGATGAAAGGAGGGTTTGACTCGGTTACGTCTTGGGCCTACTCTTGATGAAAATGAGAATTTATTTTATTTGGCTTTCCCATGACAAATGAACAACGCCAGGTGCATCTGACCGCCGTTTTCCTGCGCACATCGTTCGATGCCATCAAGAGTTCCATGGCTGGCAAGTTGGAAGATGCCCTGCCGTGCTGGCTGGATGCGAGCATGCTGATGATGCTCAATAGGGAGCTGCACGGCTGCTACCGCCAAGCCAAGCCGCTGTTCGATACGCAAACCGTGCAGTTGCTTGCCCTGGCGGCCCAGCAGTGCGATGTACTGCTGGCTCAGTGCCCCGGCTTGTTGAACAGTACCCTCTGCCACCGTCATCTCGACGCGATCCTGACACCACTGCAAGCCGCCATGCAGCGCATGTCGGCACCGCTCCACACTCCCCGGCGGCGTTTGTGGCCACTGGGCTAGGCTCGTGAGAGCAGCGCCAGAAACTCACACCGTGCGCGAGTAGCGATTTTCCTGCGGCTTCAGGTAGGCGTCGAAGGCCATGGCCAGATTGCGCATCATCAGCCGCCCGGAAGGCAGCACTTCGATCTCGTCGTCACGCAAGACGATAAGCCCGTCGTCCGCCATCTCTTGCAGACTCTCCAGCGCTTCGGCGAAGTAGCTCTGGAATTCGATGTCATGTCGGGCCTCGATCGCGGCGAAATCGACACGTCCGTGGCACATCAGCGCATTGATGACGTCACGGCGCAGACGGTCGTCGTCGCTCAAGCGGTAGCCGCGAAAGACCGGCAGGCGGCCTTCATCCAGGCGATGCTGGTACTGGGCGGTCTCCTTGACATTCTGGCTGTAGGTGTCGCCCACCTTGCCGATGGAGGTGATGCCCAGCCCGATCATGTCGCAGTCGGCGTGGGTGGAGTAACCCTGGAAGTTGCGCTGCAGCGTGCCGTTTTCCCGGGCCAGGCTCAGCTCGTCGTTCGGCAGGGCGAAGTGGTCCATGCCGATGTAGACGTAGCCGGCGGCCGTCAAACGCTCGATGGTCAGCTCCAGCAGCTCCAGCTTGCGCTCCGGCGGCGGCATGTCCTCGGGACGAATCAGCCGCTGCGACTTGAACAGCTCAGGTAGATGGGCGTAGCTGTAGGCGGCGATACGATCCGGCTGCAGCGCGATGATCTTCGCCAGCGTGGCATCGAAGCTCACCACCGTCTGCAGCGGCAGGCCGTAGATCAGATCCACGCTGACCGAATCGAAGCCCGCTTCGCGGGCCGCCCCGACCAGCTCGACCACCTGCTCTTCGCTCTGCTCGCGATTGACCGCCTTCTGCACGTCGGGATCGAAATCCTGCACGCCGAAGCTCAAGCGATTGAAGCCCAGTGCATGCAGCTCGTGGATCTGGATCGGCGATACCGTGCGCGGATCGACCTCCAGCGAGAACTCCCGCTCTTCGGGCGCGGCGAAATGGAAGGCCTCGTCCAGCGCCGCCATCAGCTCGCCGAGCTGGGCGTTGGTCAGGTAGGTGGGCGTACCGCCGCCCAGGTGCAGCTGGGTCATTCGCCGGGTGCCGTCGAACAGTGCTCCCTGAACCTTGATCTCGTGCTTGAGCCATTCGAGATATTCGGCGGCGCGATCGGTGTTGTGGGTGATGATCTTGTTGCAGGCGCAGTAGTAGCACAGGCTCTTGCAGAACGGGATATGCACGTAGACCGACAGCGGCTTGGGCGCCTCGGACCGGTTGCTGCGCTCGGCGGCGCTGCGGTAGTCGTCCTCGGCGAAGGCCGCGTGGAACTGCGGCGCCGTGGGATAGGAAGTATAGCGTGGCCCCGGCCGGTCGTACTTCTCCACCAGGGGACGGTTGAACAGCAGCTCGTCTTGCATGATCGGATCCGGTCTCTTGAAAGTGGGCTAGACAGTGAAATGGTTAGGCAGGTTAGCCCTTGTTTTAATATACATAAGTTTAATATGCATACGGTATACGTTTTAAGAACCTTCTGCACCCGCGCACTCAGCTAAAGCACCTCCACCATGATCCGGGTCAAAGGCCGGGGCAAGATAGGCGACTAAGATACTCGGGTATTCATCGCAAGGAGGCTCTGACATGGAGCTCGTGTGCCCCGCCGGCAACCTGCCCGCCCTGAAGCGCGCCGTGAACGAAGGAGCCGACGCCGTCTACTTCGGTTTCCAGAACAACACCAATGCCCGCCAGTTTGCCGGATTGAACTTCACCGGCAAGCGTGCCCGCGAGGGTATCGACTACGCCCATGCCCGCGGCAAGCGGGTGTTCTGCGCCATCAACACCTATCCTCAGCCCGATGGCTGGCAACAGTGGACCCAGGCCGTGGATCAGGCGGTCGAACTGGGCGTGGATGCCCTGATTCTCGCCGATATGGGGCTGCTCGACTACGCCACCAGGCACCATCCCGACGTGGCGCGCCACCTGTCGGTGCAAGGCTCCGCCACCAGCCATGAAGCGCTGCAATTCTACCACCAGCAGTTCGGCATCAAGCGCGCCGTATTGCCGCGGGTACTGTCGATCACCCAGGTTCGCGACCTTGCCCGGCAGTCGCCGGTGGAACTCGAAGTCTTCGCCTTCGGCAGCCTGTGCATCATGGCCGAGGGGCGCTGTTACCTGTCGTCGTACCTCACCGGAGAGTCGCCCAATACGCGGGGCGTCTGTTCGCCGGCTGCTCATGTGCGCTGGGAACAGACGCCCCGTGGCCTGGAATCACGCCTCAACGATGTGCTGATCGACCGCTACGCCGAAGGCGAACGCGCGGGCTACCCCACCCTGTGCAAGGGGCGCTTCGAGGTGGGCGGCGAGACCTATCACGCCATCGAGGAACCCACCAGTCTCAACACCCTGGAGCTGTTGCCGGAACTGCGGGAACTGGGTATCAGCGCGGTGAAGATCGAAGGGCGCCAACGCAGTCCCGCCTATGTGTCGAAAGTGGCCGGAATCTGGCGTCAGGCGCTCGACCGCCTCGATGCAGCACCCGACGATTTTCATCCCGAAACCGCCTGGATGGCCGGCCTGGCCGAACTTTCCGAAGGCGCCACCACCACCCTGGGCGCCTACGAGCGTCGCTGGAAATAGGAGTCTGCATGTCATCCACGCCTCAGTCCCCACAGCCGGATGCATCGGCAGACGGCCTTCGACTCGCCCTCGGACCGGTACTTTTCTACTGGACCCGGGAACGCTACGCCGACTTCTACCGTGAAGCCGCCGACTGGCCGGTGGAGATCGTCACCCTGGGCGAGACGGTCTGCTCGCGGCGTCGCGACATGAAACTCGACGACTGGCTGGGCATCGGTCGCGAGCTCGCCCAGGTCGGCAAGCAAGTGGTGCTCGCCAGCCAGACCCTGATCGAGTCCGAGGCCGACCTGCGCGATTTGCGCAAGCTCTGCGACAACGGCGATTTCATCGTCGAGGCCAACGATCAGAGCGCCCTGCAACGCCTCGCCAGCGCCGGGCTGCCGTTCGTTGCCGGGGCCGCGCTCAATCTGTACAACACGGCCACCCTGGGCGTCATGGCCCGCGCCGGCATGCAACGCTGGCAGGCGCCGGTGGAAATGTCGCGGGACGACCTGACTCGGCTTATCGCCGACTGCCGCCAGGCGGGGGTGAGCCAGCCCTGCGAGGTATTCGCCTATGGCCATCTGCCGCTGGCCTGGTCATCGCGCTGCTTTACCGCCCGGCGCCACCAGAAGCCCAAGGACCGCTGTCAGTTCGTCTGCCAGAAGTATCCCGAAGGCTTGGCGCTGCGCTCCCAGGAATCCAGGGAGGTTTTCACGCTGAACGGTATCCAGACCCTATCCGGCGCTTGCCAGGACCTGCGTCACGAGATAGCTGCCATGGCCGAGATGGGCGTCGGCGTGGCTCGCCTGAGTCCCCGGGCACAAGGCATGGCCGAGGTGGTCGAAGCCTTCGACGCGGCACGCCGCGGCGAGCTGCCCACCCCGGACCCGCTGGCGTTGGTGGAGGCTGAGATATGCGACGGCTACTGGTATGGGCGTCCGGGAATGGACAACACTCGTACCGTGCCAGCTTGACCTGGCTGAACGAAGACAGGCAAGGGTTGCCGTCTTCGTTCTCTTCTTGCATTGAATTAATTTCAGGTTAGTTTGCGTAACCGCCTTAACATTCATGCTGTATACTTTTTATATGGATCAACTCGGAAGTAAACTCCATGCACCTAACTCGATTTACTGACTATTCGATACGCGTGTTGATCTACCTTGCCGTCAAGGGAGAGGAGCGATCCACCATCAATGAGATTGCCGACGCCTTCGATATCTCCCGCAATCATTTGATGAAAGTCGTCCAGGAGCTTAGCAGGGAAGGCTACGTTACCGCGATTCGCGGCAAGAATGGCGGTTTGCTACTGACCCGCGATCCCGCCACGATCGCGCTGGGTGAGCTGGTGCGCCAGACGGAGCCGGATATGGCCCTGGTGGAATGTTATCGTGATGAAAATGCCTGCGTCATTACTCCAGCATGCCAGCTTCAGCCAATCCTCAACGATGCCTTGCGGGCGTTTCTTGGCGTACTCGACCGCTATACCCTGACGGATGTGCTGGATGAGCGCCACTCGCAGCTGGCGCGCCTGCTGCGCATTCCTGCTATTTCTGCATAAACGGGCTCCGCATAAAACGAGCCCGTGGAATAGCAGCCCATGGAATAGCGAGCCCACGTACTAGCAAGCCTCGCGTGATGGCGAGGCGCAAACCGAAACATTGATCCAGACCAGGAAATGGCCCCATGGTTGCACTACAATAGATGCATATTGAATACATCATTGATAAAGTCTTGCCTTGTCGAGGTATGCCATGACCCCCTTACCTTCGTTCACCTCCTCCTCTTCCGCTCAGCCCGAGACATATGCCGAAACGGACTCCCTCGCCTCCTTCAAGAAGAGCCGCGGGCGCGGTGCGGCTATTGTTGTCTATATGCTGTTTCTAGGCAGCGTGCTGGCGGTGGTGACCGCACCGATAGGGGTGATAATCGCCCATATTAAACGACGCAATGCCGAGGAGTGGGTGGCGACACACTTGCAGTTCCAGATCCGTACCTTCTGGCTGGGTGTGCTGGGAGGAGCGGTGTTCACGGCTGCCTGGCAGTTACTGGGGCTGGCCGGGGTTCCGGCCATGGCGCCCTGGGCAATGGGGTATATCTATTTCACAGCCTGCCTGATCTGGATGGTGGGCCGTTGCGGGGTAGGCATCGCCCGTCTCACATCCAACCGCCCGGTGGACAATCCGCGCAGCCTGGCGTTCGGCGGTGCCCGTATCAGCCTGGAGGATTGATGAATCGCGACCTGCCCAACCCCGGCTGGGGGCCACTTTCGGCGCTACCCGGCAACCCCTTGATGTGGGTGTTGATCCTCAGCGAGATGCTGGTTTTCACCGCCTTTTTTGCGCTCTACGCTGGCCAGCGTGCCTTTGACCCCGCTCTCTTCGATGCTTCCCAGCAACAGCTCGATCCCTTGCTGGGCGGCCTCAATACACTAGTGCTGTTGACCAGCGGGCTCTGCGTGGCGCTTGCCGTGGAGGCCGTGAGTACAGGACGAATACGCCGCACCCGCCAGTGGCTGGGCGTCTCCATGGGGCTGGGTGTTCTGTTCGGTGTGATCAAGGTAACCGAGTACATCGGCAAGTTCGACGCCGGTATCACGCCCGAAACCAACACCTTCTTCGGCTTCTATTACGGGCTTACCGCCTTTCACTTCGCCCACGTGCTGTTCGGCCTGGCGCTTATGGCCCTGGTGAGCTGGCGTACCACGACCGAAAACGTGGAAACCGCCGCTGCCTTCTGGCACATGGTCGATCTGATCTGGATTCTGCTCTATCCACTGCTCTATCTATTGCGCTGAAGCACTGGGCGCTGAAAACATTGTTGCGCCGAGCACTTCCGCACTGACCCTTGCTGCACGTTGCCCTCGAACTACTTTGCTGAGCTGGAGACAATCATGACGACCCTTCCCGGCACTCGCCGATTGCTTGTTACCTGGGGCATTCTGATGGCCTTAACGTTGGCCTCGATGGTTTCGGCGCGCCTGGACCAAGGCGACTGGCAGGCGCTGCCGCTATGGTCGGCGGGTCTGATTCTCGCCGCCACCTTCTTCAAGGCCCACCGGGTATTGATGGTCTATCTCAACCTGCGCGCCGCGACGCCTGCCTGGAAAGGAATTTTCATCGGGTTGATGCTGGTGACGCTGGCGCTGATTGCCGCGGGCTACCTGGCGGGTCGCTTTACCCTGGCGGGATAAGGCATGGCCAGGCAGCCTATTTGACGTCGGCTTAACGCGGCGTGGAATCCGAACCGGAAATACCCGAAGGTAACGGCGCCTTGTTCGCCCATGCCTCCAGCAACCGGCCCAGCCGCATCAAGCCATAAACGACGAAGGGCACCAGCAGCATCAGCCCCACCCCCCAGTCACGATTATTGATCAGCCATACCAGCGGCAAGACCACTCCCAGGGCGGCGAGAAACCATAGCCCAACCGCGAGTACGAGACGCAAACGAGACATGCTGTACCTCCTCAGGTGGCAATGATCTGACGATAGATGCCCGGCAGAGCCAGGGAAAGATGTTCGGGGCGCTGCACGATGGCATAGCCGCCTCGCCCGAATAGATGGGGAATGTAACGCCCCGCTTCGCGGTCGATGGTCACACCGAACACCCTCACTTCTTCTCGCCGTGCCTCGAGCACCGCTTTACGCGTGTCCTCGATTCCGTAACGGCCTTCATAATAGTCGGTATCGTTAGGCTTGCCGTCGGTCAACAACAATAGCAGCCGATGGCGATTGGGCCGCTTGGCAAGCTCGCCGGAAAGATGCCGGATCGCCGGTCCCATACGGGTATAGTGCCCCGGTTTGAGCGCTGCGATACGCCGCGACACCCGATCTCCCATCGGCTCATCGAAGCCTTTCAGCGTATTGACCCAGACACGATGACGGCGGTGCGAGGTGAAACTGTGAATGGCATAGTCGTCGCCACACCCGGCCAGGCCGTGACCCAGCACCAGCAGCGCTTCTTTCGCCACGTCCAGTACTCGTCGGTCTTCCAGCCAGGCCTCGGTGGAAAGCGATACATCGATCAGGATGGATACCGCCAGGTCTCTCGCCTGAGTGCGGCTGGCCTGATAGAGACGATCGCTCGCTTCCCCGGTGGCCGCCAGGTCGCAGCGCGAACGAATCACGGCGTCCATGTCCAGTTCGCTGCCATCAAGCTGGCCACGGAGTATCTCGCGGCGCGGCCTGAGCGCTTCGAACTCGCGGCGTACCCGGCGAATGCGCCGCCGAGTGGTTTCATCCGGCTGCCAGTTCTCGCCTTCCTCGCTCTGCACATCGCTCAACACTACACAATGATCGGGCAGGTAGGCTTGCTTGCGGTGGTTCCATTCGGGATAGGTATGGCGCCCGCGCAGCCGCTCCCCGCTCACCTCGTCGGGGGCCAGGTCAAGATCCAGCTTGAGCTTGGAAGCCGCCTTCTTGCGATTGGGGCTGAGCACGATCTCGTCGAGCTGATCGGCGGCCTGCTTGGCTTCGTCCTCGTCTTCATCTTCTACATGGCGATTGAGATTGACCATCTCGGCCCAGGAAAGCATCTTTTCGGAGGCGTTGAGCATCAGGGAGTCGTCGCGGTCGGCCTGATCCTGCTCGCGGCGGTCGGCCTTGCGCTTGCCGTGGTCATCGTCGGGGGTGTTGTTACCGGCGACTGGCGTCTCGTCATCCTCCTGCTCGGTTCGCGCCTCTTTACTGGTACCCAGGGTCACGGCCTGCCCCCACAGCGGTACCGGCAGTGGCGGGCGGTAGCCGCGTGGTGCCTGAAAGTCGTTCAGGGGCAGGGCTTCGTCGAGGATGGCGTCATGCATCAACTCGGCCCAGTCCGAATCGGGTGGCGTATCACCGAGCTGAGCACACAGGGCGGCCTCCAGCGCCGCTTCCATCGGTGGCAACCGCTTGCGTTGCGGACGAATGGCCAGCAACTCCCGGCATAACCTGGCATGGCGTTGGCCGAGCCCGGGAAAGTGGACAAGAGCTGCTCGTGTCGCCCGGTTCACTTCACGTAGCTGAAGAAGGTCATGCTGCAATGGATCTTCGGCTTCCGGCACATGCCGAGCCACCGCCAGATATGCAACCAGCCAGAGATAGAGATCGCGATTCAGCGAGGGATCGGAAAACAAGGCGATGCGTGGCGGTAACAGCAAATTTTCTTCGTCGCGCCGTGCTTGATCGAGTATTTCCTCGTCAAGCCCCAGGCGCTGGCGCAGGGACAGGCGATGAATCGAACTGCGCCCGGCGATAGCGGCAACATCGACCCCCGCCTCGCCGCCGCCGGCGCGAAAGAAGACCCCCAGCATGGGGCGCAACGACTCAAGACGCACCGCCGCGTCAGGGTGGTCGGGATAGCTTGCTGCGCCGGACGCCCAGCGGTGCCAATGGCGGCCTACGAACTCTTCGACCTCGAGGAAATCGAGCATGTACGTCCCTCAACCAAATGTGGCGTGAATAGCTTCCATCAATCCTTCCTGGACATCCTGGTCATCGGTGAGCGGTTCCACCAGCGTGGCGCGTGCGGCCTCCCGAATGGGCATCCCGGCGGCAATCAGCGTGGCGCAATACACCAGCAAACGGGTGGAGACGCCCTCTTCCAGGTCCTGCCCCTTCATGGCGCGCAGGCTTGCCGCCAGGTTGACCAATGCCGCGCACTGCTCGCCCGGCAGCCCGCTTTCCCGGGCGACGATGTCGCGCTCCACCTTGGGCGGGGGAAAGTCGAACGACATGGCCAGAAAGCGCTGGCGAGTGCTGGGCTTGAGCGACTTGAGAATATGCTGGTAGCCGGGGTTGTAGGACACCACCAGCATGAAGTCATCCGGTGCTTCGAGCAGTTCGCCGGTACGCTCCAGCGGCAGCAGGCGGCGGTCGTCGGTCAGCGGGTGCAGCACGACGGTGACATCCTTGCGCGCTTCTACCACCTCGTCGAGATAGCAGATGCCCCCCTCGCGCACGGCGCGGGTCAAGGGGCCGTCGACCCAGCGGGTCTCGCCGCCCTGCAGCAGGTAACGCCCGGTCAGGTCGGCGGCGGTCAAGTCGTCGTGACAGGAGATGGTGAACAGCGGCTTACCCAGTTTCGCCGCCATATGGCTGACAAAACGGGTCTTGCCGCAACCGGTTGGACCCTTGAGCAGCAGCGGCAGGCGTTGCTGAAAGGCGTGTTCGAATAAAGAGCATTCGTTACCGACGCTTTCGTAGAAGGGTATTTCACGCTCATCGACATGAGCGGCAACGGAAGAAACTGGCATGTGAAGTCTCCATGGCCGGTAAATGAAGAAAGGGAAAAAAACGGCCCCGAAGGGCCGTCTTGTTCAGGCCGAACCTGCGCCAGAGGTCATCTGCGTGCCGCCAGCCGGCACCTGCTCCCGAGCGGGGCCGAAGAAGGAGTAGAGCAACATGCCAGCGCCCACGGCCACGGCGAGACCGGAACCCAGACGCATGATGTAGAAGAGCTCAAGCTGGCTCTGCACTTCCATGAAATTCATGCCCAGAACCCGCTGCAGGTGAGTCTGTACCACACCGGCGAAGGTCAAGGTGAAGGTCATGAAGCACATGGCGCTGGTCATGACCCAGAAGCCCCACATGTTCAACACCTGATTGTAAGGCTGTACCCGGCGAAGCTGCGGCATGGCAAAGGTAATTATCCCGAGGATCAGCATCACGTAGGCCCCATAGAAGGCCAGGTGGCCGTGAGCAGCGGTGACCTGGGTGCCGTGAGTATAGTAGTTGACGAACGACAGCGTGTGCATGAAGCCCCACACCCCGGCACCGAAGAAGGCAATGGTCGGGCAACCCAGCGCCCATAGCATGGCGGCCTTGTTGGGATGGTTGCGGCTACCTTTCCAGAACATGGTGAAGGCGAAGACCACCATGGCGAAGAAGGGCGCCACTTCAAGCGTGGAGAAGACACTGCTGATTGGCTGCCAGTAACTCGGCGCGCCGATCCAGTAGTAGTGGTGGCCGGTACCCAGCAGGCCGGAAAACAGCGCCAGACCCACGATGATGTAAAGCCACTTCTCGATTACCTCGCGGTCGACGCCGGTCATCTTGATCAGCAGGTAGCCCAGCAAGGACGCCATGATCAATTCCCATACGCCTTCGACCCAGAGGTGCACCACCCACCACCAGTAGAGCTTGTCCACCGCCAGGTTGGTCGGGTTGTAGAACGCGAACAGCCAGAATACCGCGGCCAGCCACAGGCCCAGCATCAATACCAGATTGATCGCAGTCTTGCGGCCCTTGAGCAATGTCATGCTGGTATTGAACAGGAACATCAAAAAGGAGATGGTGATTAGCACCTTCACCCAGAATGGCTGCTCGAGGAATTCACGCCCCTCGTGGATACCGAACTGGTAGCCGACCAGGGCCGCCGCGCCGGCAAAAGCGAAGATCGCCAACTGCAGGTAAGCCAGATTGGGGCTATGGATTTCCCGTTCGGCCTCTTCGGGCATCAGATAGTAGGTGCTGCCCATGAAGCCGATCAGCAACCACACGATCAGCAGGTTGGTATGGCTGACGCGCATGATATTGAAAGGCATGATTTCAGCCATGAAGTTAGGCCACGCGTAGACGGTCGCGGCTAGCAGGCCGAAGAGCACCTGCAGCGTGAACAGCGCCATGGCCACCATGAAGAACGGCAGTGCCACCTTCTGGGTTTCGTATTTCATTGTACGGTTCTCCTAGTTTCAGCCGGCGGGGTGCGGTGGCCAATCCTGATCATCAATGCCATCGGTCCATTCGAGGAAGTCGATAAGGCCGGTCATTTCCTCATCGGTAAAGTCATACCCTGGCATCTGGCGCCGTCCCTCGATTCTCAAGGGCTGGGCACGGATCCAGGCGTCAATTCCTGCTCGGGCAGCCTCGGGATTTTCGTGACCACCGTAACGCTCCCAGACATTGCCCAGCTCGGGAGCGAAGTAGGCACCTTCACCCATGATGCTGTGGCAATTGATGCACATGTTCTCTTCCCAGACATGCTTGCCGAGCTCGACGGACTCGGTGAGCCCTTCGCTGTCTGTGGACGTGGTGACCATGTACCAGTGCGTGTGAGCCGTCATAGCGGTAAACAGTAGAAAGAAGAACAGCGACCCGCCGTAGAAGATATTACGGGCCGCCGACTTAGTGAGACCATCGGCCATGGAACATACCTCCCCTTGCTTTGAGGCAGCGTCTCTGCTAAGGCAACGACACCGCTTTTTAAGATTCATTTTTAATGCATATTTATAATAGCAGCTAACAATTACAAATTGGCATGACATCGATCAAATTTCTATCAACCAGACAGCAAATGCATGAAGCGCTGACCATGGTTCAATCAACCGTCCTGACCGTCCACCCGCGCCTGCATCAACGGCCAGGTGTAGTGCGCCAGAAACACCCCGTAAGCCAGACACCACAGCAGGATGCTCAGGGTATAGATCCAGTGGCTGATCTGAGGAAACAGCGCCAACAGCGGTGAACGCAGCAGCGTTGCCAGCAGCATCAATCCCAGCGCCACTCCAATGCCCGGCAAGGTGCGTATCGGCCGCCCTGTGTGGCCCAACGAGACCCTAGCCATCATCGCCAGCATCATCGTGCCCATGCCGCCGATAGTCAGCGCATGGAGCGCAAGTTCGACGCGGAACAGCCCCAGCAGCGCCAGCGCCCACATCACGAGCCCCAGCGGAATACAGGCATAACTGCCATGCAGGCCCCACAACAATGGCTCGCGCCAGCTGTGCTGCCCACCCCAGCGGGCCATGCGGATGACATTGGCCACGGCGGCCGCAAGCATCAGTACGACCATCAACCCGGCGGGAATGGCGACTCCCAGCATGATGACCAGCTGCAGCAGCACCACGCTGGCCGTGGTTATCAGCGTCGCCCCCTCGAGTGCAGGAATCGGCTCGGGTTTGCGGCGGCCCAGACGCCCGGCGGTAAACATGGCGATGACTCGCCCCCCCACTACCGTCATCAGCAGAGCGATCAACAGCACGGATAGGTAGGCGGCCTGGCGAATCAACTCGGGGTCGCCATTCATGACACCCAGATGCATGCCCAGGTTGGCGAGGGCGAACAGTGTCAGGGCGGGAACGAAGATCAAGTTGCGCCAGCGCTTTGCGGTGATCACCAGGCGCGCCATGACCACGGCGACCACAGGCAGAAACGCCACATCGACCAGCAGCAGCAACCAGCCCGGCAAGGCCATGGGAAAGGCCATCAATAGCCGGCCCGCCAGCCATAACACCACCAGCCCCAGCAACGGCCCGCCGGAAAGACTCGGCAGTCCCGTCCAGTTGCGCACGGCGGTCAGCAAAAACCCCGCCACCACCGCTGCCGAGAAGCCGAACAGCATTTCATGCTGATGCCAGAAGACCAGCCCGCCATACGGTTGCAACAGGATATTGCCATGCCAGAAGGCCAGCCATACCAGCAAGGAGACCACGCTGAATAGCGCCGCCAGCAGGAAGAAAGGCCGAAAGGCCAGGCGCATCAATGGAATATGCTTGAACTTGGCGGTATCTCGGGAGGAGGCGATAGTGGACATGGCATGATACCCGACTGGCTGACTTGGACAGGGTGATTGTGCGTCAGGTGCGGCGCAAAAAATATGACATGCATCAAAAATACTTCTTTTGGGTCGAGTAACGTGAAACCCTGTGGCTCGTGCCTTTCGGCGGCACCGGCATGAGCCGAGAATCGGGTCTATGCTGAATACGATCTTCAATATCACGCAACTCTTTAGTGAGGTGAATCATGTCGACACCAGTCCTTTTCTCCCACTCAGCGAAACATTGGCTGCTCGTTCCCTTGTGCTTCGTCGCTCTCCAGGCGACGGCAAACGAGACTTATGATCTGACGTTTCAAGGCGATGGCAGCTTTTCCTATCCTCATGCCGGTGACAACGTTGAAGCCGCTATCGTCGAGGTCAATACCGACGAGGTGGTGGCCAAGCAATCGGGCACTATTGCAGATACCACCGAGCCCGCCTTCACCCTGCAATTCGACGATGCCCTCGAAGAAGGGAAGCTCTACGATCTCCATTACTGGATCGATTCCAATTTCGGTGGGGGTAACGAAGGCGTCTGCGATCCCGAGAACATCGACCATCAGTGGCGTATTCAACTCGGCGAAGCCACCGGGGACATGACCGAAGTGGTGCACCATGCCCCCGAGGAATTGACTCCCGTCTGCGCTACTTTCGAATGATACACGCCGGCATCCGACACCTCGGATTCCACCATCCCGCCCTTCCATAAAAGCAACATGGTGATGAACCCGTCGGGGCTCATCACCACTCCATCAATGGCTGGTACCTTCCTCGTAGCGCGTCTTGTTCCAGACGTTGTACTTGCCCGACGGTTTGCTCATGGGAATGCGTTGCAGCTCTTCCAGAGTGTTGCCATCGTAGACGATCACCGCGCCGTCATCCTCCCACAGGCTCAACAGCAGTTTCTCGCCATAACGGTCGAACTCAACATGGGCGGCGGTCTTACCCGGTTCGGGAATCAGGGTCTCGACGATTTCCAGGCTGGCCTTGTCGATGACGTGCATCCGGTCGCGGTTGGGGCCGAAGAATACGTCCACCCATGCATAGGGCGAATTGGCGTGGCTACGCATGAAGAAACCCGGGCCGTCGGTCTCGAGTGTCTTGATTACCGACCAGTCCTGCATATCGATGATGGATACCGCCGACTTGGACAGATGCGGCGTCGCCATCACTCTGCGCCCCTCGTACTCCCAGGTGATCCCCGAGCCCAGGTGCGGCATTCCGGCCAAGGGAAGGTCGGCGACTTTCTCGCCACTGTCCAGGTCGATCACCATGCCGCCCTGCCCGCCTCGTGAAGCGCCGATGACATGACCGTAGTCGAGATCGAAGAAGAAGTCGTCCAGATAGTCCGGCACCGAAATACGTCGAACCCGGAAATTGGGCGTATCGTGAGAGCGTTGGCTGACCAGTGGCGTATTCATGTGGCCGGTGGACACCACGGGTTCGGTGGGCAGCGGCCAGGGAATTTCCCAGACCTCTTCGATATCCTTGAGCGCGGCAATGAAGCTGCCACGAGGGGGTGCTGCGTAGACGGCGCTGACGCGGGAGCCGTTACCGGCCTGGTCGGCTACCGGATAGACCTTCATCAGGTCCAGTTCATGGGCATCGAAAAGCACCAGGCTGTGGGGCAGATAATTGGCGGCCATGACGTAGCGGCCATCCGCCGAGACGGCTATGTTGCGCATATTGATGCCAGCGCGCACTTCCGCGACGACTTCGAAATTGTAGAGGTCGTACTTGGTAATCCAGCCGTCCCGGGAGCCAAAGAAGACGTAACGTCCGTCCGGGGTGTACTTGGGCCCGCCATGCAGCGCATATCGGGTTTCAAAGCGATGAATGCGCTCGAAGGTATCGCCGTCGAGCACGCTGGCGTGATGATCTCCGGTTTCCACCACGATGAAGAGGTTGAGCGGGTCGGCAGCGAAAACCGGTTCGTTCGGCAGGCTGCCCTCGGGGTGAAGCAATATCTGGCTGGCCAGAATATCGTCCTTCGTCCAGCTTGGCGGAGTTTCCGGCGGGCGGTAGATCCAGTCGGCCAAGGAGGCAATATCATCGCTTGCGAGGATGTCACCGAACCCCGGCATCTGGCTGGCGTGCCGCCCGTCACGAATGACCTGGATGGCGGCTTCGGGTTTCAATCGTGAAAGGTTGCCCGGGAGCAGTGCCGGGCCGATGCCGCCCAGGCGTGCCTTGCCGTGGCACGAAGCGCATTGAGCCTGATAGAGCGCTCTGGTATCCGCGTCATCCGCCAGCACCGAGGCTACCGGCAAGAAAAGCGCCAATCGCGCCAAAAGAGAAAGAAATTTCACAGGACGATGCGCTTTCACAGGACAATGCGCTCCTCGGCCAGTTCGAGAGTTTCGCCGGACACGAAAACCGCTTCCTCGGGTAACGGCTGAGCCAGCACATCGGCCAGGCGCACCACCTCGCCAACCACGATCAGCGTCGGGGGTCGCAGTCCCTGCTCGTCGATCGTCTCGACCAGCTCACCCAGGCAGGTAATTACCTGGCGTTGCTCGGGGGTGGTCCCCCGTTCCACCAGGGCGACCGGATGGTCGGCCGGCAGGCCGCAGGACTGCAGCTTTTGGCTGATCAGCTCGGCATTGGCCAACCCCATGTAGAACACCACGGTGTGATGGGGTACCGCCAGGGCCTGCCAGTTCAAGGCCAGCTCACCGTCGCCCTTACAGTGCCCGGTGACGAAAGTGACACTCTGGGCATGGTCGCGATGCGTCATGGGGAAGCCGCCGTAGGCGGCGCACCCTTGCGCCGAGGTGATACCCGGCACCACGCGAAAAGGCACGCCGTGCTCGACCAGCACTTCGGCTTCCTCGCCGCCGCGACCGAAGATATAGGGGTCGCCTCCTTTCAGCCGCACGACCCGTTTCCCTTCACCGGCCAGGCGCACCAGCAGGGCGTTGGTCTGCTCCTGGGTCAGGGCGTGACAGCGGGAGGCCTTGCCGACATAGAAATGCCGCGCAGCGGGGTTCGCCAGCGCCAGCACCTCCTTGGAAACCAGTCGATCGAAGACCAGGCAGTCGGCTTGTTCGATCAACGCCAGGGCCCGCAGCGACAGCAGGCCGGGATCGCCGGGACCGGCCCCGATGATGGCCACTTCACCGGGTGCCAGCAGCGCTTCGTCCAGATCATAGGAAACACGATGTGACGTCATGGCTAAGCACCTCGGGCTAGAGTTCGGTGACGGAAATAGCGGCGAAAGGAGCCGCAATGCGTCTTAGCGCCTGCTCGTCCACGCCGATTTCCTGATTGGTCAGGTAGCAGCCAGGATCCTCTTCCCAGGGGTCGCCGCTGACCTTCCAGGCCCGCACCCGGGTATTGCCGTTACAGATAGCCAGATAACGGCATGCGCTACAGCGTCCTTTCACCGGCCGAGGCCGTTGGCGAAAGCCATCCATCATGGGATCGCGGGTATCACGCCATATCTCGGAAAATGGGCGCTGGCGGACATTGCCTAGATCATGATCCCACCAGAACGTATCCGGATGAACATTGCCCAGGTTGTCGATGTTGGCGATATGCTCCCCCGAGGCATTGCCTCCCCAGTTCACCAGGCGTTGACGCAGCGTATCGGCTTCATGGGGAAAATGCTGCTCGGCCCACTGCAGCAGGAAGGGGCCGTCGGCATCGTTGTTGCCGGTGACGTACTCGCGCTCCACACCTCTCTCGAGTTCACTCCGGCAACGATCAAACAACTGGGTCATGGCATCGCGCGTCATGCGGTACCAGGCGTCCTGCTTGCTGTGGCGCTTGCCGCGCCCGCCATAGTTGAGATGCGAGAGATAGAACTTGTCGACATCGTGCTCGTCGATCAGGGCCAGAATATCGCCGAGCTGCTCATAGTTTTCCCGGGTCAGAGTGAAGCGCAGCCCTACCTTGATCCCTCTCTCCTTGCACAGTTTCACCGCATGCATCGATTCGCGAAAAGCGCCCTGGCGCTGACGGATGAGATCGTGGGTGGTTTCCAGGCCGTCGATGCTGATACCCACGTAGTCGTAGCCGACATCGGCGATCTCATCGATATTCGCTTCGGTAATCAGCGTGCCGTTGGTGGAAAGGCCGGTATAGATGCCCAGTTCCCTGGCCCGCCGTGACAGTTCGAATATGTCCGGGCGCATCAGGGGCTCGCCACCGGACAGGATCAATGCCGGCACGCGAAAGGCCTTGAGGTCGTCGAGTACCGCATGGGCCTCGGAGGTAGTGAGCTCCCCCTTGAAGTCGATATCCGCCGAGACGGTATAGCAGTGCTTGCAGGTCAGATTGCAGCGGCGGATCAGGTTCCAGATCACCACCGGGCCGGGAGGCTTGCGAGCTACCGGGATCGGCCCGGGCTCGAGCAAGGATTTGATATAGCGGGTGACACGGAACATGGCGTTCTCCTTCTGCGGCAAGGCTCAGCCTCGCGCGTCGGTCTCGTTACTATCGGTCCAGGAGTTTTTATTGTTCAAGGAATTGTTAGCGGCCTCCGGCTCTGCGCCCGCCAGGCGTAATCCGGTTTTCTTCAATATGCGTGAACTATAAAGAATGCGGTAATCGCGACAGGCCTCTCCCAGGCAGTCGCGAAGCACCCGAGCTTGCTGCTCGACCTCCTCTCGGCTTCGCCCGTGGAGCATGGCGAAAAGGTTATAAGGCCAGTCCGGCAGGTGACGAGGACGCTGATAACAGTGACTGACCCCCTCGATAGCGGCTATTTCACGGCCCAGCCGCTCGATGTCGGCATCCGCTACATCCCACACCGTCATGCCGTTGGCCACGTAGCCCAGACGGTAGTGATTGGGCACCGCGGCAATACGGCGGATCATCCCGCGCTCGAGCATCGCCTGCATGCGTGAAAGGACTTCTTCACCGTTCATGCCCACTTGCTCGCCGATTGCCGTCCAGGGATCGGAAACCAGAGGCAGCCCGGCCTGGGTGGCCAGCACGATGGCTCGGTCTTGCTCATCCAGGCGCTGGTCCTCGCCTCTGTCAGACGGGTAGGTGAAGTCGGACATGAAACTCCCTCTCCTTGGGCATGTTGAAGACCCTCAGGCCAGTGGCCGTCTCGAGTTCCGCCACGACCTCGGGGATACGTTCCGCCGATTCGGTGGCCAGCACGAACCACATGTTGAGTCGATGTTCACGGCGGTAGTTGTGGGCCACTTCGGGAAAGGCGTCGAGTATCCCGGCTACCCGCTCATAGTCCGCCTCCGGCACCGCCAGGGCGGCCAGGGTCAGGCCGCCTCCCAGGCGCTCGGCATGGTACATGGGGCCGAAGCGGGTAAGCACGCCGCTATCACGCAACCGAGCCAGACGTTCAAGCAATTCTTCCTCGGAGAGACCGAGTTCTGCCGCCACCAGAACATAGGGATACGGCGCCAGGGGCAGCCCATCTTGCAGCCGATTGATGATGGCACGATCCTCGACATCGAGCTCCAGGGTGTTCATCGCGTCTCCTCGAGGGCGTAACGCCCGCCGCATTGACGATAGGCATGCCGACTGAACAGCACCTGATGCTCGATTCCGCCTAGCCCATGACGCTGCACGATATGCTCAAGCTGCGCGAGCACCTGATCCCGTCGAACCCCATGAATCATGCAGAAGAGGTTGAACGGCCACTCCGGCAGGCGGCGGGGCCGGCGGTAACACAGCGTGACGGCGGTTTCTTGCGCCAGGGTGTGGCCAACCCGTGTCACGTCCTGGTCGGGTACGTTCCATACCACCATGGCGTTGGCCTTGATGCCCAGGCTGCGATGACGCACGACCAGACCCAATCGCTTTATCAACCCCTCTTCCTGCCAGCGCTGCATGCAAACCATCACCTCGGCTTCCTCCAGCCCGCACTGCTCGGCCAATACTTGCCAGGGATGCGCGACCAACGGCAGTCCCTCCTCCAGTAAAGCGCGCAGGTGAAGATGGGCGGAAGACTCATGATCCCGGCAATCCCTTTCCAGGGTTTCTAGGGTAAGCGGCGTTGCGGTTGCCATATTCACTCCAACTCAGCCCAGGGAATCGTAAACGCCAGGTCGATATGAAAACTCTCCTCCATCGGCAGGCGTAGGATCGAGCGCCCCAGCAAGGCTTCCAGTCGTGTCAGGCGTGCGGCCAGGCTCTTCTCCTCCGGCGCGGTAACCACGAACCACAGATTGTAATGGTGCTCCCGGGCGTAGTTATGATTCACACCGGGGGTTTGATTGATGAGCTCTGCAAAGGCATCGCGCTGTTCCTCGGGAACCGCCACGGCGGCCAGCAGGCTGGCCCCGGCCATGGCGTGGTCGAAGACCGCCCCGACACGGCTCAGCACGCCCAGCGCCTGCAGCCGCTGCAGACGATCGATCACCTGAGCTTCGGACGTCCCGAGGCACTCGGCCATGGCGTGAAAAGGACGGGGGCATACCGGCAGGCCGCGCTGGTAGCTGTCGATCAAGCGGCGATCCAGCATATCGAGATCGTGGGAATGGCAATGCATTGGCACAGCTCACTTTTCATTGCGTCCGTCATGCACTTCTTTCGAGCACTACTGTCGTGCCTTTCCGTGTCGTGCATTCCCGACATAGGGAAGGGCAGCGGCCCCCTCGGGCCACTGCCATTGCCGGTTCAGTAGATGTCGTGCTGGGTATTGAGGACGTTGAACTTACCGGTCGGAGTCACCAGGCGTTCATCCTTGATTACCGCTTTCAGCTCACGAGTCGTGTCGTCGACGATCACCAGTGCCGACTGCTGGTCCATGGCATTCCAGACCGAGAACCATACCTCGTCGCCGGCCTTGTTGTACTCCGGCTGAACCACCCGCTTGGGACCTTCCCCGACATCGGCCCACTCGGCGATCGGCAATACCTCGTAGCCGGCTTCCATGTCGTTGAGGTCATAGACCGCGACACTCTGGCTGATCGCTTCATCTGGGTTGAGCGCCGTATCGACATACAGGTTGCTCGACTCGGGATGGGTCTTGATGAACAGCGAACCGCCGCCCTGGCCTTCGAGGGTACGAACGACTTTCCAGGCATTGTCCGGGTGCCCTTCAGGGTCGGTCCCGATCAACTGGATGGTGTTGTCACCCAGGTGGCTGGTCGCCCATACCGGACCGAATTCAGGATCGACAAAGTTGGCGCCGCGTCCCGGGTGGGGAATCTTGCCCACGTCGACAATGGCCTCGAGCTCGCGCTCCTGGGCATCGATCACCACGATCTGGTTGGATTCGTTGGCCGCCGTCATGAAGTAACGGCCGCTGCTGTCCCAGCCACCATCGTGCAGGAAGCGGGAAGTATCGATCTCCACCATGCTCAAGGCATCGAGGTTCTCGTAGTTGACCAGTTGAACCTTGCCGGTTTCCTTGACGTTGACAATGAATTCGGGATGTTGATGGGAAGCCACAATGGCCGCCACGCGCGGTTCAGGGTGATATTCCTGAGTGCCCACGGTCATGCCCCGGGTACTGACGATCTTCTGTGGCTCCAGGGTCTCGCCATCCATGATCACGTACTGCGGCGGCCAATAGGCTCCGGCGATGGCGAAGCGGTCCTCGTACCCCTCGAACTTCGAGGTTTCGACGGAGCGCGCCTCCATTCCCACCTTGATGGTCGCGACGACACTCGGCTCTTCCATCCACAGGTCGATCATGTCCACCTTGGCATCGCGGCCGATGACGAACAGGTAACGCCCCGAGGCGGACATACGCGAGATATGCACCGCATAACCGGTATCGAGTATGTCGACAATCTCCTTGCTGCCGCCGTCGATCAAGGCGATCTGACCCGCGTCGCGCAGCGTTACCGAGAACAGGTTCTCCAGGTCCAGATCGTTCATCTGCTCGGTGGGGCGATCTTCCGGCGGCACCATCACTTCCCAGGTTTCCTGCATCTCGGCCATGCCGAATTCCGGCGGCACCGGCGGCTCGTGCATGATGTACTTGGCCATCAACTCGACTTCCTCCTCGGAGAAGTCACCCGAGGTGCCCCAGTTGGGCATGCCGGCCGGCGAGCCGTAGTTGATGAACACCTTTAGGTAGTCCAGGCCGCGCTCCTGGGTAATATCCGGAGTCAACGGCTTGCCTGTCGCCCCCTTGCGCAGTACCCCGTGGCACCCTGCGCAACGCTGGAAATAGATCTCCTTGGCGCGCTCGAATTCCTCCTCGGTAAGATCAGGAGCACCGGGGGTGCGTACCGACTTGGCTGATGCTGAATCCACCGGTGAATCGGTGCCCCGGTAAAGTCTTGCTGCCTCCTGCTCCTGGTCGGGGTCATCCTCGAAAGCATGTACCACGCCCAAGCCGAGTGACGCAGCCGTGATAGCCACGGCCAGTGGTTTGAGATACCTGTTTATCTTCATCATTGCTTCCCTATGTCATGGTCCACATAAGCAGCCTTGTCAGGTAGTGCTCTTTTTATTATCACTGGAGGAGTCCAGGCGTAGCGCTGCTGTAAAACAGGTTGGTCCAATAAAATCCATTATTCATGCTTCTTTTGATTTCGCCCCCATGTTTCTCTTCGAGTATTGACTTGGATCAATCTGCTTCCATCCTTCCCTCGACTCCTTCGAAATCACGATTGCCAACCCAGAAATAACGTGGACGAGTTCGGTGCGATTCGTTTTCTTGATACCTGTCAATAAAACTTTCCCCGGGACACTCGACACTCCTCGCAACGTTATTGCCTGGAGGCGTCATGCCACACCTGTATCGCGCCATCCTTTTCGGTATCTCGGCACTATTGGCCGCCCAGGCCCTGGCGTCCGATATTTCTCCCGAGCGGAAACAAGAGCTTGAAACGCTGATTTACCAGGATTGTGGCTCCTGCCATGGCATGACCCTGAGAGGAGGCCTGGGTCCCGCCCTGCCCCGTGAACGCATGAGTGCCTACTCGACCGATGGCTTGGCCGGGTTGATTCTGCAGGGCATTCCCGGTACCGCCATGCCCGGCTGGAAGGGATTGCTCAGTGAACAGGAGGCGCGCTGGATCGCCGAACATCTGCAAAACGACAATCCCCTGGAGCACTGATGCTGGAGTTATCATGACCCTGATACGCAAATCACTTGCGAGCCTAACGCTTCTGACACTTCTCTCCGGTTGCCAGACGGCTCCGAATACGCTGGGTGGAACGGGTGATCTGGGCGTGATCGTGGAACGTGCCACGGGCAGCCTGGCGGTGGTCAACACCAGTCGGCAACAACGCGTGGATCAGGTAGAAGGTCTGGGCGACCTCTCCCACGCCTCGGTGAAGTTCTCGCGTGACGCTCGCTACGCGTTCGTCTTCGGTCGTGACGGCGGGTTGAGCAAGGTCGACCTGCTCAGCGGCGAGATCACCGCTCGCGTCATGCAGTCGGGCAACAGTATCGGCGGGGCCATCTCCCAGGACGGTCGTCTCGTTGCCGTGGCCAACTATGAGCCGGGCGGAGTGAAGATCTTCGACAGCGAGAATCTGGCATTGGTGGCCGATATTCCCGCCACCTGGCAGGATGAAAACGGCCAAGAGCAGCGTTCCAAGGTCGTGGGGCTCGTGGATGCCCCGGGAAATCGCTTCGTCTACAGCCTGTTCGAAGCCGGGGAAATTCATGTCGTCGACATGAACGCTGAAACACCCGAAATGACTCGCTTCACCGACGTAGGGAAAAACCCCTACGATGCCCTGATCGACCCGAGTGGACGCTATTACATTGCCGGCCTGTTTGGCGAGGACGGTCTGGTTCTGCTCGATCTATGGCACACCGGTAGCGGAGTGCAACGCATCCTGCCCGACTATGGCCGTGGCGATGAGCGCCTGCCGGTCTACAAGATGCCCCACCTGGAAGGCTGGGCCATGGCGGGGAACGAAGCCTGGCTACCAGCGGTGGGACGCCATGAAGTGCTGGTTGCCGATAAGGATGACTGGGCGCTCATTGATCGTATCCCGGTCCAAGGTCAACCCATTTTCGTCATGAGCCGACCGGACGAGCGTCAGGTCTGGGTCAGCTTCGCCCATCCCGCTAATGATGTAGTGCAAGTCATCGATACCGAAACTCGCCAGATCACGGCCACGCTATTACCCGGCAAGGCCGTGCTGCACATGGAATTCACTCCTCGCGGTGAACATGTCTGGATCTCGGCCAGAGATAGCGACCGGGTGACAGTCTACGACACCCGCACCCTACAGGAAGTGGCGCGCCTGAAAAGCGAGTCGCCAAGCGGCATCTTCTTCACCGACCGAGCCCACCGCATCGGGCTATAAACCCCTCGGCAAAGATGAGCCGAGATGTCCTATCGGCATCTCGCTAGCGTGGTGCCGGGAGCATTTGACCCAAAGCGAGACATAAAGGTGACCCAAATCAATAACAGCACAACCAGATTCCTTTAGTTTGAACCCTATACACTTTCTCGCTATGTTTTATTCCAGTTCCAAAGAGCTCCCTTAGCATTTCCAACCAAGCGAGCTCACTGCTGAACTGGTAGTACTACCACTCAAAATATGTATAAGGAATACCTGTTATGAAACTTCTCGCATCGGCAATACTTCTCGGTTCCGTCGCTTTCGTTTCGGTTAGCGCTCAGGCGGATGGCGAAGCCACCTACAACCAGGCATGCATGGCTTGCCACATGACGGGTGCCGCAGGCGCGCCCATACGCGGTAACGCCGAACACTGGGAGCCACGCATGGAAAAAGGCATGGAAACGCTCTATGACCACGCCATCAATGGCTTCCAGGCCATGCCGGCAAAAGGAGGACAGCTGTCCCTGAGTGACGACGAAGTGAAGGAGGCCGTCGACTACCTGCTCGAACCGACGCTGTAACTCTCTTACTTAAAAGGAAAACGCAATGCCCCGCGTGGTTTTCCCGCCCCATCTCGTTGGCCTCTGGACTAGTCTTCTGCTGTTGTTGATGGTGGCGCTGCCCGTCCAGGCCATCGAGCTTGAGCAAGTCCGCGCGGGATTTCCTTCTGCCGAGCGTCTCGCGGAAGCCGAATCCCAATGGCCGGTCAGCCGGGTGCTGGCCGGTGACGATGAACTGCTCGGCTATGTCTACGAAAGCGTGGATATCGCTCCCATTCCCGCCTACTCCGGAAAACCGGTCAATGTCCTGGTGGGAGTGGATATCGAAGGGCGCATCGTCCAGGCCGATATTCTCAGCCACGCAGAACCCATCATGCTGGTGGGTATTCCGGAAACGAAGCTTGAAGGCTTCGCCGACGAACACGTTACGGCCCATGTCAATGACAGGCTTCGGGTCGGTGACAATCTCGACGCCATTTCCGGCGCGACCGTGACGGTCATCGTAGTCAGCGACACCATCATGCGCAGCGCCCGGCAAGTGGCCGCCGAACAGCAACTCATCGCGGACCTTTCACTGGCACCGCCGGCCCGGGTGCTGGATGAGGTATTCACCCCCGCCGACTGGAGCGCGCTCACCGGCGACGGCACCATCCGCCGCCTGCACCTGACCCACGGTGAAGTCGACGAAAGCTTCATTGGCACTGCCGCCGAAGACTACCTGCGCACACCGCAACCCGCCGACAAGACCTTCATCGAGCTGTTCTACACCTACCTCAACCCGCCGACCGCCGGACGCAATCTGTTGGGCGAGTCTGGCTACGAGCAGCTCATGGCCGAATTGGGCGAGAACGAGCATGCCATCGCCGTGATGGGCCGGGGCGACTACTCCTTCAAGGGGTCGGGGTATGTGCGCGGCGGTATCTTCGATCGTATCGAGCTTTCTCAGGGCAGCACCCGGGTCAGCTTTCATGACAGCGACCATATCCGCCTGGGCAACCTGGCCCTCGATGGAGCGCCGTCGCTGGCCGAGCGCGATATTTTCATCATCCGCGAGGAAGCGGGTTTCGATCCCGGCCAGCCCTGGCAGCTGGATCTGCTGGTGCGTCGTGCTTCCGGCCCCCTGGATACCGAATTCAGCCGCTTCAGTGCCGACTACAGCGTGCCCGAGGCCTATATCGAGCGCCCCGAACCGCCAGTGGAGGAGGCGATCTGGGTGCAGGTCTGGCGCGACAAGGCGTTCCAGATCGGCGTGCTGGGCGCCGGCCTGCTGGTACTCACCGGTATCATGCTGTTTCAGGACGTGCTGGCCCGCCGCCCCCGTGTGCTGAATCCACTGCGCCAGGGTTTCAAGATCTACACATTGTTCTTCATCGGCTGGTACTCGTTGGCCCAGCTATCGGTCGTCAATATCCTCACCTTCACCAATTCGCTGATCAGCGGCTTCAGCTGGACCTCATTCTTGATCGATCCGATGATGTTCATCCTCTGGTCGTTCGTCGCGGTGAGCCTGCTGCTGTGGGGCCGTGGAGTGTTCTGTGGCTGGCTGTGTCCTTTCGGGGCGCTGCAGGACCTGGTCAACCAGATCGCCCGCAAGCTGAAGGTCAAACAGATCGAGGTGCCCTTCGGCCTGCATGAGCGCCTATGGGCGATCAAGTACATCATTCTACTGGCGCTGTTCGCCGTCTCGTTGCATTCGCTGGGTACCGCCGAACGCTACGCCGAGGTGGAGCCGTTCAAGACCGCGATCACGTTGCGCTTCCAGCGCGATTGGGCCTTCGTGCTCTACGCCCTGGGCCTGGTCGCCATCTCCGCCTTCAATCACAAATTCTATTGCCGCTACGTTTGCCCGCTGGGTGCGGGATTGGCGATCCCTTCCCGCCTGCGCCTGTTCGACTGGCTCAAGCGTCATCGCGGTAGCTGCGGCACCCCGTGTCAGATATGTGCCAACGAATGCGAAGTGGCCGCCATCCATCCCGATGGCCGCATCAATGCCAACGAGTGCCACTACTGTCTCGATTGCCAGGTGACCTACTACGACGACCAGCGTTGCCCGCCCATGGTCAAGCGCCGCAAGCGCTTCGAAAAGGCGACCAGAGTGTCTTCCAGTGCCTCGGCAAGCGTCGGGACCCATGACCCCGGCAATGCCGGAAAAAGCAAATTGCAGCGAATCCCTACTCTGCAGGAGGAGTGAACTAATGAGTGACAAGAAAAAAGTGATCGAGAACCTCGGCCGCCGCCATTTCTTGCGCAACAGCGCTGTAACCGGCGTGGCCGGTGCAGGTCTGGCCAGCGGCTTCGGTGCGGGTGCGCTGCTCAACAGTCGACAAGCCCAGGCCGCCAGCGCCGAAGGGGTCGAGGTGGCACCCGGCGAGCTCGATGAATACTACGGTTTCTGGAGCGGCGGTCACCAAGGTGAAGTCCGGGTGCTCGGTGTACCTTCGATGCGTGAGCTGATGCGCATCCCCGTGTTCAACATCGACAGCGCCACCGGCTGGGGCATCACCAACGAATCCAAGCGCATCATGGGCGACTCGGCGCGCTTTCTCAACGGCGACTGCCACCATCCGCACGTCTCGTTGACCGACGGCAGCTACGACGGCAAATACCTGTTCATCAACGACAAGGCCAATACCCGGGTGGCGCGTATTCGTCTCGACATCATGAAGACGGACAAGATCACCACCATCCCCAACGTCCAGGCGATTCACGGCCTGCGTCTGCAGAAGGTGCCTTACACCAAGTACGTCTTCGCCAACGCCGAACTGCCGATTCCGCAGATCAACGACGGTCGCGACCTGGAGAACCCGGAAAACTACTTCACCATGTTCAACGCTATCGATGCCGAAAGCATGGACGTGGCCTGGCAGGTGATCGTCGATGGCAACCTCGACAACACCGATGCCGACTACACCGGTCGCTTCGTTGCCTCCAGCTGCTACAACTCGGAAAAGGGCATGACCTTGACCGAAACCATGCGCGCCGAGCGCGACTGGGTGGTGGTGTTCGATGTCGAAGCGATCGAAGCCGCCGTCGCAGCCGGCGACTACAAGACGCTGGGTGGTGTGGACGTGCCGGTACTCGACGGTCGCAAGGGCTCGAAGCTGACCCGCTATATCCCCATCCCCAAGAACCCGCATGGCGTGAATACCTCGCCGGACGGCAAGTATTTCATTGCCAACGGCAAGCTCTCGCCGACCTGCTCGATCATCGCCATCGACAAGCTGCCGGACCTTTTCGACGGCAACATCGAACCGCGCGACACCATCGTCGGTGAGCCCGAACTGGGCCTCGGCCCGCTTCACACCACCTACGATGGCCGGGGTAATGCCTATACCACCCTGTTCATCGATAGCCAGGTGGCGAAGTGGAACATCGAGGACGCCATCCGCCACTACAATGGCGAAGACGTCAACTACATCCGCCAGAAGCTCGATGTGCATTATCAGCCGGGGCACAACCACGCGAGTCTTACCGAGTCCCGCGATGCCGATGGCAAGTGGTTGGTGGTGCTGTCGAAGTTCTCCAAGGACCGCTTCCTGCCGGTAGGCCCGCTGCACCCGGAAAATGACCAGCTGATCGACATCTCCGGCGAAGAAATGAAGCTGGTACACGACGGCCCCACCTTCGCCGAGCCCCACGACTGTATCCTGCTGCGTGCCGACCAGCTCAGCCCCAGCCGGGTGTGGAAACGCGATGACCCCTTCTTCGCCGAGACCGTCGCCATGGCCGAGGCCGACGGCGTCAATCTGGAAGGCGAAAGCAAGGTAGTCCGCGACGGCAACAAGGTGCGGGTCTACATGACCTCTATCGCCCCGCAGTTCGGCCTGACCGAATTCAAGGTCAAGCAGGGCGACGAGGTGACCGTGGTGGTCACCAACCTCGACCAGGTCGAGGACCTGACCCACGGCTTCGTCATGGTCAATCATGGCGCCTCCATGGAGATCGGCCCGCAGCAGACTTCCAGTGTCACCTTCACTGCCGACCGGCCCGGGGTGCACTGGTACTACTGCAGCTGGTTCTGCCACGCCATGCACATGGAAATGACCGGTCGCATGCTGGTCGAACCCGCCTGACGCTTCAGTAGTGCTGTGAAAGAAGCCACGATGCGGGCCGACACGTTCGGCCCGCTGCGGGAGATTGCCATGAAACGATATCGCGGCTTCATCGGCCGCCTGCTCCCCTTGGTATGGCTATGGCTGCCGGGCGGAGCTTACGCTGTCGATTGGCACGCCACCCCCGGCGAGCCGCTGCAACCTCTGGTCGAACAGGCCGCAGACGGCGACCGACTGTTGCTACCGGCGGGACGCTACCCCGGACGGGTCGTTGTCGACCGCACTCTGCACCTGCAGGGCGAACCAGACGCCGTACTCGATGCGCAGGGCCACGGCAACGCCATGGTGCTGGCCGCGCCCGACACTATTGTCGAAGGGTTACGTATCGAAGGCTGGGGCCGCAACCTGACCGAGCTGGAGGCGGGCATCTTCGTCGAGCCCGACGCTCACGGCAGTACCATTCGCCATAATCGCCTGACTGGGCCCGGTTTCGGTATCTGGCTCGATGCCGTCAGCGATGTACGCGTGATCGACAACACCATTCGCGGTGATACCAGCCTGCGCTCTCAGGATCGCGGCAACGGCATTCACCTGTACGATGTCAGCCAGTCCATCATCGAATCCAACGATGTCGCGCAAACCCGCGACGGCATCTATCTCGACAATAGCCGCCACAATGTGCTGCGCGGCAATACCCTGCACGATCTACGCTACGGCGTTCACTACATGTACTCATTCGACAATCACCTGGAAGGCAACCTGACCCGCCAGACGCGGACAGGCTACGCCTTGATGCAATCCAAGCGTCTGACAGTCATCGACAACCGCTCCATGGATGACGACAACTACGGCATCCTGATGAACAACATTACCGACTCCACCCTGCGCGGCAACCGTGTCGAAGGTATCATCCAGCCCCTGGGGGCCGATGGCGAGGGTCGTCTCGACGGCGGCGACGGCAAGGCGCTGTTCATCTACAACTCGCAGTTCAACCGTATCGAGAACAACCGCTTCGCGGACAGCGATATCGGCATTCACCTCACCGCCGGTTCGGAGGACAACCAGATGACGGGCAACGCCTTCATCGCCAACAAGCAGCAAGTCAAGTACGTCGCCACCCGCGAGCAGGACTGGTCCGGCAATTACTGGAGCGACTACCTGGGCTGGGATCTGGACGACGACGGCATCGGCGACACCGCCCACGAACCCAACGACGCCATGGATCACCTGTTGTGGCGCCATCCCGCCGCGCGCCTATTGATGCAGAGCCCGGCGGTCCTGGCGCTGCGCTGGGTCCAACGCCAGTTCCCGGTGTTTCGTCCCCCCGGCGTCAAGGACAGCGCGCCGCTGATGGGCGAGCCCAGCCGAGAAGGAAACGCCTCATGACCCCGGTGATAGAACTGCAGCGCGTCACCAAGCGCCACGGCTCGTTGACGCGCCTGGCCGAGATGGACCTCACCATCGAAACAGGTGAGATGCTGGCCCTGCTGGGGCACAACGGTGCCGGCAAGACTACCATCATGAAGTTGATTCTGGGCTTGATTGCCCCAAGCTCCGGCCGCCTCGATGTGCTTGGCGGTGCCCCCGACGGGCCGCATGCCGAACGCCTGCGGCGCCAGCTGGGGTACCTTCCCGAAAACGTCACCTTCTATGAGCAGCTCAGCGGGCGCGAGGTGCTTACCTATTTCGCCCGGCTAAAACAGGCCGAGCGTGACCAGGTCGCGGTATTGCTCGAACGCGTGGGTCTGCTCGAGGCCGCGGACCGCCGCGTCAAGACCTACTCCAAGGGCATGCGCCAGCGCCTCGGTCTGGCCCAGGCCCTGCTGGGCTCACCCCGGCTGCTGCTGCTCGACGAGCCCACTACCGGACTCGACCCCGCCGCCACCCGCGACTTCTATCAGACGGTGAAAGTGTTGCGCGACAGCGGCTGTACCGTGGTGATCTCTTCGCATGTGCTGCCCGGTATCGAGCCTTATATCGATCGTGCGCTGATCCTGGGCAAGGGCCGTCGCCTGGCGCTCGGCAGCCTCGAGCAATTGCGGGCACAAGCCGAGCTACCGCTGACCTTTCGCGTCCATGGCCACTTGCCGAAAATTCAGCATCACCACTGGGCCGACTTGCACCTCGAACCGACCCCGATCGACGAACGCTGCATGGAGATCAGCGTCCCGGCTGAGAAAAAGATGCCGGTGCTGCGCCAATTGGCGGAGATGCCGGGTATCGAGGATATCGAGATGTCGCCTCCCACACTTGAACATCTCTATACGCATTTTTCCGCCCGATCCGCTTCCCCTGCGCCAGGAGACAATCCATGAAGGCCATGTTCATCGTCGCCGCAAAGGAGTTCCAGGACGGCCTGCGCAACCGCTGGGTGCTGGCGATCACCGTGATCCTGGCCGCCATGGCGATGGGGATCGCCTACTTCGGTGCCGCAGCCAGCGGTGGCCTCGGCTTTACCTCGCTGGCCACCACCCTGATCAGTCTCTCTACCCTGGCGGTGTTCCTGATACCCCTGATCGCGCTATTGCTGGCCTACGACGCCATCGTCGGCGAGCAGGAAGCCGGCACCCTGCTGCTCTTGCTGACTTATCCGTTGAGCCGTTCGGCGCTGCTCTTCGGCAAGTTCCTCGGCCACGGGCTGATCCTGGCCGTCGCTACCCTGCTCGGCTTCGGCATTGCCGGTATCGTCATCGCCATGGGGGCCGAAGGCGTTTCCCTCGTCGAGTTGAGCGCGGGCATGGCGCGGCTGATCGCTAGCAGCGTACTACTGGGCTGGGTATTTCTCGCCTTCGCCTACCTGATCAGCGTCACGGTTAGCGAGAAGGCGCGGGCCGCCGGGCTGGCGCTTGGGGTGTGGTTTCTGTTCGTGCTGGTATTCGACCTGGCGCTGCTGGCGTTGCTGGTCGGGGTCAAGCAGGGCGGTGACTGGCTGCCCTACCTGATGCTGCTCAATCCGACCGACAACTTTCGCTTGATCAACCTGGCCGGTTTCGACGCCACCCAACTGGAAAGCGGCATCACCGCCATCGCTCAACAAGGCGCGTTCCACCCCGCTTGGCCGCTGCTGGCGATGCTGGCCTGGGTCGCGGCGTCACTGCTGTTGGCCATGCGTCGCTTCCATCGCCATGCCGCTTGAAACCCGCTACCCGTGACGTATCACCGAGGATTCACCATGCCCGCCCTGCTCCCTGTCTTTACACTCATCGCCCTGCTCCTGACCGGTTGCAACAATGCCACCGACACCGCCGAAGCGACACCGTCCCAGCCCATCGCCGACGACGACGTCTGTCATGTCTGCGGCATGCTCATCGCGGAGTTCGAAGGACCCAAGGGCCAGGCATTCATGGAGGATCGCACTGATTCGCGCAAGTTCTGCTCCACCCTGGAGATGTTCGTCTTTCTTCAGCAGCCCGAGAACCAGAGCCAGCTGCGCCATGCCTATGTACACGACATCGGCGCAACACCCTGGGAGGCTCCCCGGGACGATGCATTCATCCTCGCTGAAGAGGCCTGGTATGTGATCGGCCACGACCGGCGCGGCAGCATGGGCCACACTCTGGCGTCATTCTCCAGCCGTGAAGTCGCCACTCGGTTCATCGAGGCGCATGGCGGTGAAGTGATCGCCTACGACGATATCGACCTCGACTTGCTCGGTAGCCTTGGGCGCGGCGAAACGAATCGCCATACCGCGCCCGATCACGGATAACGCACAGCCCAGGCCAGCCAGGCGGCTCAAGCCAACCATGACAGGGGGCTGTGACGAACGGCGGCCCCCACCATGTAGAGAAACAGGATAACGGCCACTATAGCGGCACCGGCGCGAATCCGCGGCGTCGGCCCGCGCTTGATCGCAACGGTACCAATGCCGATATAGGCCAGCAGCGCCAGCAACTTGGCGCCAAGCCAGGGCAGCTGCCAGGGCCACACCGAAAGCAGGACCATCAACGTCACGCCCAGGCCCAGCAGAGCGGTATCGATAAGGTGGGGCAGCACCTTGACCCAGCGCGCATGACGTAACGAACTTTCCCGCACCGACCACCAGGCGCGCAGCACGAAGAAGGTGATGCTCAGCGCGGCGGTGGTCATGTGCAGATGCTTGATGAGAAAATAGTGTTCCAAGAAAGCCACCTTCAAGGGGATCATTTCAGGGCGTCAGCCCGCGCTAGGGAATCAACCAGGACAAAATCAGCAGCCCCAGCAGCGTGCGGATCAACCCGCCGATGATCGAGCCGCGCAGAAACGCCCGGATACCGCCGAACACGATCAGCAGGCCGATGAGCAGCACGGCGAGACTCAGAAATGACGGGCTGATGCCCAGCGAACGCGTCAGCCCCTCCACGAAGGAGTCCATGGCGCCGAAGAAATTGGTGAAGATCGCCACGAGAAAATCGACGAAGCCGCGGATGATCTCGCCTATCGTCTCGCCTACCGAATCGAAAAAACCGTCTGCTTGCATATAGGGCTGGTTCCGGGAAGAGGTCCTCAACAGACCGCCGAGAGAGAGGCCGGTTCCGGGAACCGGCGCGTGTCATCCCGCGATGCTACCGCACAAGGCGGGGCTACAGCACGCCCTGGCTGCGCAGGTAGTCGTCGTAGCTGCCGCTGAAATCGACGATGCCATCGTTACTCATGTCGAGTATCCGCGTCGCCAGCGAGGAGACGAATTCGCGGTCGTGGCTGACGAAGATCAGCGTGCCGGGGTAGTTCTCCAGCGCCAGGTTGAGCGCCTCGATGGATTCCATGTCGAGGTGGTTGGTGGGTTCGTCCATCAGCAGCACGTTGGGCTGGGTCAGCGTCAACTTGCCGAACAGCATGCGGCCCTGCTCGCCGCCGGAAATCACCTTCACCGACTTGCCAATGTCGTCGCTGGAGAACAGCATGCGGCCCAAGGCACCGCGCACCACCTGCTCGCCGCCCTGGGTCCACTGCGCCATCCACTCGAACAGGGTGGCATCGACGGCGAAATCGTCGCCATGCTCCTGGGCGAACATGCCCAGCTCGGCGCTGTCGGTCCATTTCACCGCGCCGGCGTCCGGATGCAGCTCGCCGCCCAGGGTTTTGAGCAGCGTGGTCTTGCCGATGCCGTTGGGGCCGATGATGGCGATCCGCTCGCCGGCCTCCACGGTCATTGAAAAGCGCTCGAACAGCGGCGTGCCGTAGCCCTTGGTGATCGCCTCCACGTTGACCGCATTGCGGTGGATCTTCTTGCCCTGGTCGAAGCGGATGAACGGGCTCACCCGGCTCGACGGTTTGATATCCTCGAGCTTGATCTTGTCGATCTGGCGTGCCCGCGAGGTGGCCTGCTTGGCCTTGGAGGCGTTGGCCGAGAAGCGGCTGACGAACTGCTGCAGCTCGGCGATCTGCGCCTTCTTCTTGGCGTTGTCGGCATGCTGGCGTTCGCGCACGGCGGTGGCGGCGGTCATGTAGTCATCGTAATTGCCGGGGAACAGCGTGATCTCGCCGTAATCCAGGTCCGCCATGTGAGTACACACACTGTTGAGGAAATGGCGGTCGTGGGAAATGATGATCATGGTGCTGCTGCGTGTCTTGAGGATATCCTCCAGCCAGCGGATGGTATTGATATCCAGATGGTTGGTCGGCTCGTCCAGCAGCAGGACATCGGGGTCGGAGAACAGCGCCTGGGCCAGCAGCACCCGTAGCTTCCACCCCGGCGACACCTCGCTCATGGGGCCGAAATGCTGCTCGATGGGAATCCCCAGGCCCAGCAACAGCTCGCCGGCGCGGGCTTCGGCGGTGTAGCCGTCGAGTTCGGCGAAGCGCACTTCCAGGTCGGCGACGGCCATGCCGTCCGCTTCGCTCATTTCCGTCAACGAGTAGATGCGTTCGCGCTCCGCCGCGACCTGCCAAAGCTCGGTATTGCCCATGATCACGGTGTCGATGACGCGCTCGTCTTCAAAGGCGAACTGATCCTGGCGCAGCTTGCCCAGACGGGCGCTGGAATCCACCATCACCTGGCCGGACGTGGGCTCCAGGTCACTGCCGAGGATTTTCATGAAGGTCGACTTGCCGCAGCCGTTCGCGCCGATCAGGCCGTAGCGGTTGCCGTTGCCGAACTTGACGGAGACGTTTTCAAACAGGGGCTTGGCCCCGAACTGCATGGTGATATTGGCGGTCGCGATCACGTAAAAAGGTCCAGTCGAGGTGCAAAGGCACGCAATTCTACGCGCTAACGAGCGCGCATACACCTAGCGGCATGCAGACCATGCCGCTGGGCACCTTGCATGCAGCGCTCGCTGCTACACCAAAGCTGCCAACGCCGCCTCTAGCGACGCCTGCTGACGGCGCTCGTAGAGAGCGATCTCGTCGGTGACCTGGGCGCCGAGTGCCTCCTCGAACTGATCCTGGTTCGACTGGCTGGCGTAGTCGTCGCGTACATTGTCGCCCAGGTTCGACTGGAAGATTCCCGCGGCGCTGACCGGCAGGAAATCCTCGTAGATCATCGGTGTGGCGATCAATGCGCCGGATTCCAGCAATGCTTCCACATCGGTATTCGCCTGGCCGCCCTTGGCGCCGGGTGCCGCGCGGTAATGGAAAAATGCCAGGCCCTGGCGGCGCAGCGTATCGGCGTCATCGGGGAACTCGGCGAACACCTCGCCCAGACGCGCCTGGTGCTGGGCATTGTCAGCCGCCGGCGGAAGTTCGCGGGAGGCGGTCAGCAGACGATCGTAGAGCTTGCGCCCCTCGTTTGTCAGGGCGACGCCGCGCTGTTCGATCTCGCCGAAACGTGCCGTATGATGGCCGCCGGCTTCGTCAGCGAAGAGGATCGGTTCCTCCAGCGCCTTGAAACTGGTCTGGCGCAGCAGGATCGGGCAGTCACGCCGCGGCGGACCTTCGATGATCGCCTTGGGATCGATGCCGTAGTCGGGCATCTTGCGCTGCACCGAATCGATATCCAGGGTTCGCGGCGTAAGGTGGTTGATATGCGGCCCGCGGAAGCACACCACATCGGCGATCAAGCGGTGCTCGCGGCTAAGCGCCTGGTAGGTGGGCAGGTCCACGGTGGCATCCTGGTGCCAGCGAAACGTCTCCAGCGCTTCGCTCACGAATACGTCGGCGTCCGCCTCGTTCAGGCCGCCCTGCTGTTCGCAGCGTTCGATCAATTCCCGGGCGGTGGGGGTGAAGATATCCCGCGCCTGGAGAATATTAGCGGCCCGCTTGCGCAGTTCGTCGCTTTCGATCAATTCCAGGCGCAGCAACGAGGTAAACACGCGAAACGGATTGCGCCGCAACGACTCGTCGTCCACGGGACGGAAGGCGGTGGAGTGAACCGGCACCCCGGCCTCGGAAAGATCGTAATAGCCCACGGGGTACATGCCCATGACCGCAAACAGGCGCCGCAGCATGGCGAGTTCCGTCGGCGTGCCTACCCGAATCGCACCGTGGCGCTCGACACTCAGCCGATCCAGTTCCCCGGCATCGCGCAGCGCCGCCTGCTGCGAGGGATCCTGCGCCAGTACCTCACGGTTCACCGTATCGACCAGCTCCAGCAAAGTGCCGTACTGCGGCACTTCATGGCGGTACATGTCAGACATGGCCTGGGAAAAGCGGTCGCGAATCCGGTCGGGGGAGATAAAGGAAGTCGTCATCGTCGGGGCTCCTGTCATGTCGAGTCAGGCCACACGGCATGCCGCCCTGCGCGCCTGCTCCATTAACTATTGATAGCTACCATGACAGCAGAGCCTCGCGCGCAGCACAAACGAAAAAAACCCGGCTATCCATTCCATTTTTTCTTGCGAAAGCCTTAAATAAGCTCCTAGACAGCGCAAGTAAATTTCGGCCTCGCATTCCATTAGCGAATCCGACTCCCGACAACCCGGAGCTACCCCTTGATGGGACGTCACTTACCCTCTACCAACGCCATGCAGTGTTTCGAGGCGGCCGCCCGGCACTTGAGCTTCACCCGCGCCGCCGAGGAGCTGAACATCACGCAAAGCGCGGTGAGTAAACAGGTGGCGCAACTGGAAACCCAGTTGCAGCACAAGTTGTTTCGCCGCGTGCGCCGGTCGCTGCTGCTGACACCCGAGGGCGCGATCTACCTGAGCGAGGTACGCAAGATCCTGGCGCAGATCGAGATGTCGGCCAATGTGATCATGACCTATAGCGGCCACAGCGAAGTGCTCAAGGTCGCCACGCTGCCCAGTTTCGGCTCCCGCTGGCTGGCCGACAAACTACCGGCGTTCCTCGCCGCCCACCCGCGCATTAGCCTAGAGTTTCATGACAAAGTGGAAGATTTCGACCTGGCACAGGCCGGTTTTGAGGTGGCGTTTTTCCATGGCCATGGCAGCTGGCCCAACCTAGAGTGCCACAAGCTGTTCGACGAGGAGGTGGTGGCCGTCGCCGCTCCGGACCTTCTTGCCGGCGGCAATATCCGTAGCGCCCGAGATATCGGCGAGTTCCCCCTGTTGCATCTTTCCACCCGGCCCGACGCCTGGCACCAGTGGTTCGCGCAGCAGGGCATCGCCTCGGATCGAAGCTATCACGGCAGCCGCTTCGAGACCTTCCATATGCTGGTACGCACCGCCATGGCCGGTGGCGGTATTGCCCTGGTTCCGCGCTTCGTGGTGGAAGAAGAGCTGGCATCGCAGCGCCTGGTCATCGCCTGGAGACATACGCTGGTCAGCGCCAGCGCCTACTATCTGGTGTACCCCGAGCACCTGGGAGAGCTTTCCAAGGTCAAGCAGTTCGTCGAGCACATCCGCCGCTGCGTACCTGCCTAGTGCGGCCGTAGAGAAAGCGCCTAGCTCAGTTGGTGAGGAAACGCTTCCAGGCTATCGACGAAGCACTGTTTCTCCTCGCTGAACCGCTTGGTATCGTGCTTCAGCCGGCGCAGCAGCGCTTTTTCATCGACTTCCAGCGTTGCCTCCAGCTCCGCCACCGAGGTGGCGGGGTGGCGCCCGCCGAGGCCGATTCGCGCCCCCGCCTCCCCGGCAAACCAGCGCGAGATACCGCAGGAACGGAAAAAGTCTTCTTCCGCCGTCGTCTGGGCTTCCACCCGCAGGGGCGCCTTCAGCACGAGATCACTGACCAGACGCTGCTCGGGATTGCAGGTACCGTCGAGCGAGCAGGAAAGACTCAGGGTCATCCCCTCTCCGGCTTCATCGAGTACCAGAAGCGCCAGCGCCAAGGGGCTGCCGATGTTGTCTATCAGCGCCAGCAATCTGGCGCCTTCCTGGGGGAACAGCACTCGCCGGGCACCCACGAACACCAGCAGCGGCTTCAAGCCGGCGCGTTGCCCGTAGACCTCGGCACATAACCGCGCCAGGCAAGCATTGCGCTGTTCGCCATCCTTAACGTGAACCACCTTCATTATTGCTGTTCCTCAATTCTGCTGGGGCAAAACCGGCATGGCACCCTGGAACGACCGGCCTGCACTAAAAAACGCAGACTATCATATTCCCCTTCGACAACGTCCCGCACAAGCGAGTCCCGACCTTTCGCCTTGTGTTAAGAGAACGTATCCTGACGATAACGCTTTCTTTTCTTGGCTTTCGTTAGTCGCTTTTCATAACTGGCGCGGATACTGTTTTCATGAATGAACACGACGCTACTTATCAATGGTATGCCGTACAGTGCAAAGGGGGAGAATCCTTTCGGGCAGAGGATAATCTCGCCAACCAAGGTTTCAACGTCTTTCATCCGATCCTGCGGCGGCAGCGCAAGCGCAACTCCCGGCTTGAATGGATCACGGAACCCCTGTTTCCCTACTATCTTTTTATCGAACTCGACCAGGTCACCAGCAACTGGCGCCCGATTCGCTCCACGCGCGGTGTCCTGAGGCTGTTGAGTTTCGGCAATAATCCCGCCCCCGTACCGTCCGAGCTGATCCAACTGCTGCAAGGGGCCACCATTACCCCCGAGGCACCCGATATCCCCGAGTTCGCGCCCGGTGAAACCATTCATATCGAGGAAGGCCCTTTCGCCGGGCAAGGCGCAACGTTTGTTGAATACCTGGCCAAGCAAAAGAGTGGCGAGGCTCGGGCTATTGTACTGCTGGACTTGCTGAACCGGCCTCAGCGCCTGGAAATATCGCTCGCGCAGTTGCTCAAGAGCTGTAACTGAGCTCGCCGTGTCTTCTTGACCGCGCGCTGCTCATCAGCTGACGCCGGCAAGCGACCTTTTGTCCCAAGTCTCTGACTGGCCGACTGGGAATAATCTGGAGTAAGCTACGCTGAAGGCAACAGCCACAGGAGAGTGATATGCGACGGCGGCCCTTGAGCAGGCTGGTGTATGGCGGCATTGCGTATAGCTGCGTCGGCCTCGGTGCGCTGGGTGTTGTCCTGCCGCTGCTGCCGACCACTCCGTTCATGCTGGTGGCGCTGTGGGCCGCCGGCAAAAGCTCACCGCGCCTGGCCCGCTGGCTTCGCGAGCATCGTCATCTGGGCCCCACTCTTTGCGCCTGGCAGGAGCATCGCGCCATCCCTATCTCTGCCAAACGTCTAGCTTGCGCCACGCTGGCGCTCAGTTGGGTGATCATGGCCGCTCTGGGCATGGCGTTGGGGGTTCTTGTCACTACCGGCACCCTGTTTATCGTGGTCGGCACCTTTATCCTCACGCGCCCCAACGCTCCGGTCTTGCCACCGGAACGGTAGCCACCCCGTAGCCGCAAGCTCACCAGTGGCGTGGATAGCGCCGATGCCGCGCCAGGTTATTGACGAGTATGGCGATCACCAACATCACCGCACTACCCGCTCCAATAGGCATTAACGGATACCACCATCCCAGCTCGTTTACGCTCGGGCCGCCGACGACGGCTATCAATGCCGCCGCCGCCCCCGGCGGGTGAACGGTATGCGTCAGCTGCATGACCAGAATGGAAACCGATACGGCAAGGGAAATGGCCAGCGGCGTGGCTCCCAGGGCTTGGTAACAGGCAACCCCGACCGCTGCCGAGAGTACACTGCCGAACAGGACGTTGCGCGGTTGGGCAAAGGGGCTCTCGGGAGCGGCGTAGATCAGCACCGAGGTAGCGCCGAATGAGCCGACAATCAACAATTGCTGTGTCAGCCAGTGGGCACTCAGCCAGCAGATTGCCGCCATGCCGGTAAACGCGCCTAGCCAGGACCAGGCCGCATCCTGCCAACCCACGGGGTTTCGGCGTATTCGTTCACCACGCATCTTGCCAATATAAGCTTTCATCGTCTGTCTTTTCTGCACAAAATGAGTGCAAATCATGTCAGATTGCACCAAATAAGGAAAATTATAAATATTCATAGAGTTATGAATTATTCGATGGAAAGGCGGGTTTTGTGCTTATACCGGCGGTCTGGGTTAGCAAGCTCTCTTGAGTGGGTCTACGCTTGGTTTACATTGATAGCGTCACCGGGCAATCGATATATAAAAGATACGTTAAACGACCGCTTCGCGAGGGCAAGGAGGCACAATGCAAGCCATCTGGAAGATAGGCGATACCGAGATCGAACACTATCCCGCCCTGGCGGGCAAGAGAGAAGCGGATGTCGTGGTGATCGGCGCGGGTATCACCGGGCTGACCACCGCTCTGCAATTGGCGGAAGACGGCTCCAGAGTGATAGTGCTCGAGGCACTGAGTGTAGGTGAAGGGTGTACGGGTGGTTCCACTGGCAACCTCTATAGTCCGCTGGCCAAGGGCCTCTCCGCCATTCGCAAGAAATGGGGTGATGATGTCAGCCGTGATATCGTCACGTCGCGTATCGAGACGATCGACTTCATCGAAGCCACGATCGAGCGATTCGCTATCGATTGTCAGTTTCACCGCCGGCCGTTGTACCGGCTATTCACCACCGCCGACGAAGTGCAAGCCTACGAACTCGATGAAGAGCGCAAGGCACTGCTCGAGGCGGGGCTGGAAGTCGAGGATATCGAGCAGCACGTACTGCCCTTCTCGCCGCTGCAGGGTTTGAAGATCAACGATCAGGCCCAGTTCAACCCGCTGCTTTACGTGCAGGGCCTGGCCAAGGCCGTCAGCGCGATGGGTGTCACCATCCTCGAGCATAGCCCAGTACGCGACGTGGATTACAAGCAGGGCGTCGTCAAGACCGATACGGCGGCGGTAACGGCTCGCCATATCGTGCATGCTACTCACACTCCCAAGGGCGTCGATCTGTTGCAGACCGGGATGTTGCCATCGCGTGAATACGGCGTCAGTGCCAAACTGAATGGCGAGGCTTATCCGGAAGGCATCTTCTGGATGCTGGACCCCTTTCACTCCTTGCGCAGCTACCGTTATGCCGGTGAGAGCTATTTGATGGTGATCGGTGAAAAGCACAAGACCGGTGAAGGCAAGTACGACTACTACCAGCGCCTGCGCGAATACTTGAGCCAGCACTTCGATGTTCAGGAATTCTGCCATCAGTGGTCAGCCCAGCAATACAGCTCTGCCGATGGTCTACCTTATATCGGCAGGATGCACGCCCGGGACAATGTCTATGTCGCCACGGGCTTCGCCGCCGATGGTCTTACCTGGGGGACCCTGGCCGGAAGAATCATCGCGGACCTGATCCACGGGCGCGACAACACCTGGCATGCGCATTTCGATGCCAGAAGGATCACACCCGCAAAATCCGCGGGTGGATGGGTCAAGGAGAACGCGTCGGTTACCAAGCACCTCGTTCAGGATTACCTGGCCACGGGCAAACTCAAGGAGTTCGCCGAGCTGGCCCCGGGCGAAGCCAAGGTAGCGACCCTGGATGGCGAGAAGCTGGCCATCTACCGCAACGAATCAGGCGAGCTTTCGGTACTTTCAGCCGTCTGCCCCCACATGAAATGCCTGGTGCACTGGAATGCCAACGACACGACATGGGACTGTCCGTGCCACGGCAGCCGCTTCGACACCCGCGGCGATGTAATCGAGGGGCCGGCCTATCACGCGCTGGAACGACGCGATCCCCCCGTGGATTCGTAGCCTTCCGATTCACTCTGGCTGCGCCAATGCCGTGCTCATCGACGCGGCACGATTACGGCTACCGGTGATTCGACTACCGGTGCTTCGACTACCGAGAGTTGCTGGGGCTCGAGGAACGCGGGGCGGGAAACCGGACATCGAACCCCCGGGCATCGAGTTGACGAACTTCGCTGGGGCGGCCCTGGTCGTCGAAGTCTACCAGGCCGATCCCCGAGCCATTCCACAGCCGCTCACCGGCCTTGGCACGGTCCGGATCCCGCGGCGTGATCACCATGCGCCGCCGCTTGGTGAACCAATTGAGCGGTGAACGCGGAGCGAAGAGCCAGCGGTTGGCGCGGTCGAACCAGTCGAGCAAGGTATCGGGAAAGGCGTTCTTGAGGCCGCTGGAAGTGATCTGCCACAGCTTCGGCCCCCCACTGTGATGGCGGATGCGAATGTCGTAGGTAAAGGAGTAGTGGACGTCGCCCGAGAGAATCACGTAGTGATCCGGGGTGCGCGAGTGGCGAAAGATATTGAGCATTACGCTTGCCGCGCCGCGGTGGGCCATCCAGTTCTCGGCGTCTACCAACAGCGGTTTGCCGGCCAGGACGAAGAGCTTCTGGATCGTCTCGATCAGCTTGACCCCGAACATGGGAGCCGGTGACACGATGGTCACCGAGCCCGCATCGAGCATGGCCTGTTGCAGTTCGCTCAAGGCCTCCCAGTCCATCAGTCCCGAAGGATCTCCTGC
Source organism: Halomonas sp. Bachu 37 (assembly GCF_039691755.1). Classification (NCBI taxonomy): domain Bacteria; kingdom Pseudomonadati; phylum Pseudomonadota; class Gammaproteobacteria; order Oceanospirillales; family Halomonadaceae; genus Halomonas; species Halomonas kashgarensis. The sequence continues at coordinate 2,370,884 of NZ_CP137552.1, forward strand.
GTTGCGCTCACTGCGCCATCGTCTTGTGCGCGTATCGAGTACCAGCAACAAGGGGTCGCCCGGAATCCGATATTCCCAGCCCTGAAAACGCAGCAACCGCTGGATATGGGCGTCATGATCCGCCGCCGGCAACCAGCCATCTTGCGCCTGCGCCTGTTGCAACAGGGCGATGATCTCGTCCAGGGGCTCGGCGAGTCGGTCCGGGTCATTGCCCCAACCCTGGCAAAGCAGATACCCCATCAGCGCATTGCCGATGATCCGTCGCGAAAAAGGGTGGTCATAAGCGGTCTGCTCCCAGTCCCGGGTGAGGTTCCAGTCATCGGTGATATCGTGGTCGTCGAAGATCATCAACGACGGCAAGTGCGCCAGTAATCTGGCGACGCATGGCTGTCCCATGGCGAAGCGCTCGATGATCGCCTGTTCCGTTTCGAAAGTTTCAGTATGGGTAGCGTCGAGGGTTGGCGGCGCTATCGTGACCAGGCGCCACGGCTGGGGTGACCACGCCAAGAGGTACATGGCGATGACTTCGGCGAAGGTCATCAGGTGATTGCCGGCATTGACGGAGGTGAACACCGGCTTCTTGACGCCGCCAAAGAAGCGCTCTCGCAGCTTGGTGTTGCCGGTCACCTCCGGCAACAGTTCGTCGCGGCGATAATAGGTGGCATCCGCGGTATACAACGCCTGGCTATGCGGCACCATGGCGCCCTCCAGGGTCTCGTCGAAGAGCCCGAGTTGCTGGATCAGTTCATGGATGGCGACGAGCATGGGACCGGCAACATCGTCGGCATAGATCTGGTCGCCGGTCATCAGCAGCCAGGCAGGCCGTTCGGACGGTGTGTCACGTCGCTGGGCTAGCCACTCATCGGCGCGAACCAACCCGTCGGGACCGTCATAATGCGGTTTGCGGCAGGAGCCGTGCAGAAGACGATGATGGCGCTCGGCGATCACAAAAGACGGACAAGTAGCGCCAGCGTGAAGAAGATGAGGCGCCCAGTCGGCAATGCCCGTCTCGCCCCCTTCCTCATCTTGAATCCTCAGGTCATAGTCGATGCGTACGCCCGTGGGCAAGGGCGTGGCCAGGGAGACATCGATCAGGTGAAACCAGGCATGGCGACCCACGGGGAAGCGTCGGAGCCGTGCCTCGTTCAGCCTCAACTGGCGTACCGGGTGCCCTGCAGGACGCAGCTTCAAATTCAACTCGAGAGGGCGCGAGCCCACCAGCCACAGCAACAGCCGCTCGGGAGATAACCGCCTCAGTAACGGGCCTGCTAACACGTCGGGTAAGGACTGGTGCGCCATGGAGGGAGGCGTCATTGTCGAGTCGACCTACAGTATCAAGAGCCAATCGGTACGGTACCAACACCATAGGCGAATGGCCAACGCCGTTAGTTCGGCCGCTCGGGTGTCGAACTGGCGGTGGCCTGGTCAAACGCCTCGGGATACTGTCGCTTGGCGCGCAGCAGGCGCATGATGGTGATTGCGTTGGTCACGACGATGAGCGCTTCTGCCAGTGTGCCGCCAATCGTGCCGATCAGCAGGTTGTTGAGCATCCACGCCAGGGCGGCCAGTCCCAGGAACACCCGCATGGCGATACCGCGCAACAGAAACATGCCAATGGTACCCAGCAGCATGGCGGTCAAGGGCAGGATATCGATCCAGCTCTGCCAAGTGAGCGTCGCCGCAATACCGCTGGCTACCAGCACGCCCGTCATTACCCGCCGGCTACCCAGATAGCGGCGAGCCAGTACAATGCGCACGATCACCAGTACCGTCAGCGCCGTGGCAGTCCAGCTCGCAAAGAAAGCAAACTGCAGCGCAAACGCCACATTGGCGGAAATCAGCAGCATCAACATGCGGTCGTCGTTTTTGCTAGCAAAGGCGACCAGGCAGATCACCAGCGCCACCAAGCCGCAAACCTGCCCGGCCAGAGCGCCATGGCTCAGGTTGTCCAGCATTGTGCGTTGCCCTCTTTTCGGTCGTTCCGTTACCCATGGTCGCACACCAACGCGCATTCTCGGGTTCGAAATGTTCTGGCTGGTAACCGCACATCAGGAGAGGTCGTGAAGTGCAGAGAGGTCGTGAAGTGCAGAGAGGTCGTGAAATGCGGAGTGATCATGGAAATGCGTCTTGCCGCTGGCTCCCTCGCCCTCTGATCGTAACAGTCGCGATATCATGGCTCCTCTAGCTTTCGGCATCCACCATTCCCATAGGAGAGAATCGATGAGCACAGCGGCACCGCGACATTACGGACGAATCAGTCGTTATCTACATTGGGGGATGGCGGTTGCTTTCGCCTGGCAATTCGCCACAACAGGGGCACGACAATTGGTCAGCGAAAGCGCACTGGATGAACTGCTGTGGGCGACTCACAAGCCGATGGGAGTCCTGTTGATGCTACTGGTCATGATACGAATCATCTGGGCGCTGCTTGACCGAGCCAACCGACCATCCGAGATCAATCGCATGGCAACGCTCGGCCACCTGTCGCTCTACCTGTTGATGTTCGCCGTGCCCGCGCTGGCCCTGCTGCGTCAATATGGCTCCGGACGGGCATTCTCTCCGCTTGGCATTCCCCTGATGCCCGGCTTCGAAGGTGACGAAATCGAGTGGATGACCTCGCTCGGCAGTCTACTGCATGGTTTTCTCGGCTGGACACTGCTGGTACTGGTGATCGGACATATCGTCATGACTGTGTGGCACCGCCGTACCGGCGACCACGATGTAATGGAGCGTATGTTGGTGAAGTAACGTTCAGGTCTCGACAGCCACTCCTCTTCGCCCCTCAAGAACACGCGACTGGCACCGCCATCAGTCGCGTTATCAACATTCTATTAACTCACCCGACTTAGGTTTGTCACGGGCAGAATCCCTGCTAGCTTTAAATTACCGCATGCGCTTACTGCGGGTAATTCTCATCAACCGAGACGGAGTAGAACATGGTCATTAAAGATGCCAAAGAACTTTTCGTTCGTCTTTTGTCCGAGACGAACAGTGCCGAAAAGCAAATGACGCGCGCGCTCCCCAAGATGGCTCGTGCGGCGGATGATCCCAAGCTGGTCGATGCCTACAAGCATCACCTCGAGGAGACGCAGGAGCAGGTGGAAAGGCTCGAGCAGGCGGCCGACAGCGTACCCGATATTCGCATCAAGCGGCTCAAGTGCTATGCCATGGAGAGCTTGATCGAGGAAGCGCAAGAGCTGATCGAGGCGACCGAAAAAGGTCCCGTGCGCGATGCCGGCCTGATTGGCGCCGCCCAGAAGGTGGAGCATTACGAGATCGCCACCTACGGCACACTGTGTTCTCTAGCCGAACAGTTAGGCTACACCAAGGCCAAGAATATCCTGGCGGAAACCCTCAAGGAGGAAAAATCCACCGATGAAAAACTGTCCACCTTGGCCATGGAAAACGTCAACAAGAAAGCCGGTTGAGCTTGCTTGACGGAGTTGTGATGGATGCATGGATCGCATTGCAGATAGTCGAGAGTTAGCAGTAAGCACAAGATAGCGAGCCAGCATTGAAACCTTACCTATCAGACTCGCAAGCGAGTTCTACCACAATGTTTAGGGTGGGCTTCAACTAACCGGCCCACCCTGATGAACAACAATACATTATAAATAATCCCAGCCTAATCTCGGCAATAATTCAACTTCCTCACTCTCCGTTTATTACCCATACCATCAAACATTCCAATTAAATAACTGGCCCACCTAATTCAACAAAGCTCATCATTTCAATATAGGTATATGACAACCTTGGTATTGCCTTTATATTTTTTTGCACTGTAATGAAAAATATAAATACGGTCAGCCATCATCGGGTCAACAAGATTACTGTCGATAACATCAAGGAGGGCTTGCGATGCGCACTGTGGCTTTATTTACACTCTTCTTCTCATTGCCTGTCGTCGCGGCCGAAAATGATTGGCTTTTTGGGAGTTGGAAAATAACGGATGTCAGATTCCCGGGGATTACCGCCATGACGGAGCAGGAAGCTGACGAGTGGATCGGTCATACCATTCACTACAACGAGGATTCCGCCAGCCGCAATGGCCAAGTCTGCACAGACCCCACATATACTATGGACACGATTTCCGCTCACGATTTCGCATCGATGAACAGAGTCTCTTTCGAAATGCTGGCATTAACAGTGCAGAAGTGGATGTGGCCGACATTTCCTGCCCTTCAGGATGGGAAGGGCCTGGAACCAGCTTGATAAAGAGCGATGACGCTAGTGGTTTTACTGTATGGGATGGCGCCTATTTCAAGGTGGAAAGGCAAGGCCAATGATAACGATCCGACTCACACCCCTATCGTCCCTCCATCGCGCTTCTGGATGACCACGGTAGCCGCCCTGGGGCGTACCGGGCCGCTAGCGGCAACCGTCGCATCCTGTATCGGCGCATTGGCACCCGCTGACCAGTTGCCAGGACGTTGAATAAGTTGGCTTTCACGCCAGCGGATAATGATATGTCCCGCCTCGTTGTTGGCCCGGGGGTTGGCGGCGTTGGCCGGTGCCGTTGCATAACCGTCCCCCGGGCTGGGCAATGTCATCGCCGTGATTGCTGAAGGTCGGTACTGCGCCCTCTTCACTGCGCTACGTATTGTTCGTCAGTGTTGGATAAACATCACCCGATGCAGGATCGACGGTGGCCCACTAGGGTCGGTCCTGAGATGATTCGCATACAACAAAGCCCACGATACTTTCGTGGGCTTTGAGGGTACCGAAAAACGATAAGATCGGAGTCTTGCAGACGTGTCACCCCGTCATTCTACCCGAGAGCTTGTCCCGCAGGCGGTCGACCATGCCCACGCCAGCACCGACACTCTTGTGGAAGAGCTCGGAATGCGGCGCACTGGGATGGGGGCGGGTCGGCGCCAGTTTCTTGGCATTCTGGACCTTGTTGCCCATGTCGACGAGTTTATCGCCAGGAATATGCGCACGTAGCTTGGGGAACTGATCGGACTCCTCGTCGTCGGCGTGGTGGTTCAATAATTCACCAAGCTTGCCCACTCGTTCCATGAAAACCGGCTCGGAGGCATCGGCATCTTCTAGCTGCTGCATGACCTGGACGATCTCATCATGCTCCTTCTTGTCGTGCTCGACCTCTTCGCTGCCGTTCGGCACGTGCTTTTCGATCACCGGATAGACAAACATCTCTTCAGCGACCGAATGGCGCATCACCTCCGCTATCAGCATATCCGCCGAATCTCTGCGCCTTTCGGCATCGTTTGTGCTCTTGATCTGGTCGATCAGTTCCATCATCTCCCGATGGTCGGTAGTCAGAATGTCGACGACATCTGCTGTGGATCCGCTAGTGCTGTGCATCGTCATGGGTCTCCCTCCTCTGGATTGTGACGCCTACCGCAGTAGGTAACCTCAACATAGTTGCTCACGGCGGTAAGGTCCAAACCTGGAGCTTTATCGCTGATCGTCGATCGGTTCGGTTCGGCGCGCCTAGCCCCCGCCGAACATCCCCACCATGTTCAACAGATAGAGAACGGCGAAGCCGAGATAGAAAAGCCCGGCGAGCCCCATGGTTACCGTCGCGGCCATTCCCGGGCGAAGGCTCTCGGGCAGCCGTGACCGGTTCACGTATAACGCGGTCAGCGCAATGAATGGCGTGTGGGCGGCGGCGATGATACCCGAGGCCGACATCACCTGAACGGGATCGCTGAACAGCAGCAGGATGATCACCGGTAACAGCCCGGTCACGGTGACGATGAAGAGGCGCTTGAGCCAGCGGCGCTCGAGCAACGGCCACGGCAGCTTCCGGTCGAGGGCATCCAGGCCCTTGATCAGCGCCCCGCCACCGTCGTGAGCATCGCGCTGGCTTCGGGTAAGTATCAAGGCCATGTCGGCGAAGCTGCGCCCCCAGCCGTCCTGATTGGCCAGGATGCTGCCGCCGAGTGCGATCACGATCGCCGTCAGCAGCAGGTATCTGCCGAACTCGCCCCACACCTCGGAGAAGATATTGGTGAGATCCACCGCGACCTCGGGGCCTTCTGGCATGATGCCTTCCGGGGCGAGAAGCTCGGACCCCAGCACCAGAAAGGAGAAGATCACCACCAGGCCACCGACGACCCCCAAGGCAGCGGTTCGGGACATGATCCGTATCCAGCCATGGGCGTTGGCCAGTCGCTTATCCAGAGAGGCGCTCTCGGTCCCCTCGAGTTCCTTGCGCGACGACTCCGGCACTTGATCCCCGGTCTTGTGCTTCTGCAAACCGCCGCCAAAACCGCGGGTGGCGGTCCAGTAACCGAACCAGACGATACCCATGGAGCCGGCGAGAATAGTCCCCACCCACGGCAGGATGATGTAAAGGTCGGGGTCGTCCGGCCAGCCAGGCATCAGCCCCTGGGCGACATCCTGCGGCGCGGGAAAGACGATGGCCGCCGTGACGATGGCCATCACCATCAGGGCCAGCGCCATCAATCGGCTCAGCGTCTCGATCAGCGAGTAGCGGCCGGTGGCGGTGAAAACCGTGGAGAAGACCACCATACCAATGGCATAGGCGGTATTGCTGCCAGGCAGGAATTCGCCCAGGGCGCTGCCCACCACAGCGGCCAGCCCGGCGATACCGATCGCCGCCGCGAACAATTGGGGCACGAAGATGATCCATACCGCCCAGTCTCGCGGGCCTTCCAGAGTGTGCATTCCCTCCAGCATGGTGTCGCCGCTGACGATGGAGTAGCGGGCCATCTCGCGAATCATTACCCACATGAACAGCACAACGACGAGCAGGACCCAGAGCAGTTGGTACTCGTAGGCGGAGGCCACACGCGGAGTGAAGAGAATCGAACCTGTCCCCACAGCCGACAGCATCCACAGCAGGCCAGGGCCGTACCACTTGAATCGACCGCGTCCTTGAGGGGGTGAAGGTACCTTGTCACGAAAATGAGCGTCCTGCTTCTGTTTCGTCCCTGACACGTCTCCTCCTTATTTTCAGCCACTAGGAACTCATCAAGGTAGCAGCTAAACCCACCGCTGGGCCAAGAGACACGCTTACACGTCTTTTATCGTTAACTGCAATGCGGTACCAGACAGGCAGCGGCTGGTAAATCAGAGCCGATTTAACGCGACTCTGCCACTTGCCAGCAATAAAAAAGAGGCGCTGAAAAGCGCCTCCTGGGTCAGTCTAAAACTGTATCAATCTAAAGCTGTGTCAATCCAAACACGGGGTCATCTAAACCCTACTGCCTTCAGGATTCAGACAACCACTTTTGGACGACATCCTGGTTCTCTTCGACCCACTTCTTGGCGTTCTCGTAGGGGTCGGCATCCTCTTCTTGATTCATGAGCATGACTTCCCCCATCTGTTCGGGAGACCATTCGAAGTTGTCGAGAATCGCATAGGCTTCGGGCATATCTTCTTCCAGGCCCTGGCGTGTCACGGTGTGGATCTGCTCGGCCCCACCATAGACATTCTCGGGATCATCCAGGTAGCGAAGATCCCAGCGGGCAAACATCCAATGCGGCGTCCATCCGGTAACGACGACTTCTTCCTCGTTAGTGATGGCACTGGATAATGCTGCGGTCATGGTCGCACCACTTCCGCTGCGCAGGTTGATATCGAGATCGTAGGCTTCGATCACGTCTTCGGTCAGACCCATCAAGCCAGCGCCCGGGTCAATACCAATGATCTGGTTGCCGAGCGCATCGGCATGGTCGTTGATGTCGCTGATCGTTTCGAGCTCGGAATAATCGGGAACCACCAGGCCAAGCTTGGTGCCATCAAGATTCGGACCCAGATCCTCGACACTCTCGCCCACCCGATCCATGTAATCCTGGTGAGTCGTAGGTAGCCAGGCTGCTACCATCGCATCAGCATCGCCACTGGCCACGGCCTGCCACATCGCGGCGGCCGACAGCGCAGTCATTTCGACCTCATAACCCTGCTGCTCCAATGCGGCACGGACTACATTGGTCGAGGCCACTTCCGAAGACCACTCGACATAGGCCAGATGAACAGTACCTTTATCCTGGGCTTGCGCCGTCGCTGCCGTAAGGCCGACGGCCAAAGCCAGCGTCGAAAACTGCATGGATTTTTTAATCATCAGGCATACCTTTTCAACGAATTGTTGTTCAATCATGCATCCGCATACCATCGGTTGCAACCGGCCCCTTCGTTTACGGTTAGGCAATTCACCCACCATTGTGTGGCTAAATAGCGCGCCTAAAGCACAGCTAGATAGTGCCAGAATACCAAGCGGGTATTTGGGCTCAGGCAGCGCTGGCCCTTTCCAGGTGAAGGTAAAGAGGATCGAAATCGCCAGCCTCCTTCAGCTTCTCCCAGTCGGGGAAGGTCACCTGGGCTCCCTGGGTCTGGATCAGACCATCGGCACGCAGCGCCTGGAACACCCGGTTCATGTGTACCGACGTGATGCCAGTCGCATCCGCCAGATCCGCCTGGGTAATCGGCAGCTCGAAGGTGTTGTCATCAACCAGCCCCACCGCTTTCAGGCGCATCAGCAGCTCGCAGAAAAGGTGGGCCATACGGGGATAGGCGTCGCGCTGCCCGACGCTGAGCAGCCACTCCCTATAGACCGAGGCGTCTACCAGTGTCTCGCGCCAGAAGGCTATGCCGATACGAGGGTAGCGCTCGCATAGATCGCGCAGGTTCTCGTGCTGGATGAACCCGACCGTGCAGGGGCTGATCGAGGCAATACTCATATCCATGACGTTCAGATGCAGGCTTTGCAGATCCGGAATATCGCCGGGCACGTGCAGGGTCATGATCTGGCGCTTGCCCTCTGACGTCAGCTTGTAGACACAGGTAAAACCTGCCAGGACCAGACAACTTTGCGTCGGATGATCGCCGATACGCACGATGTCCTGACCGGACTTAAGGTCGACAACTTGAATTGGCAATTCCTCGATGGCCTGCTTCTCCTCGTCGGCAAGAGAGAAGATGCTTTCCAACTTATGGATCATCAAGGTGCCCGGTGAGTTAAAACTTACGGCCATTCTTAAGCTCCACTTCAGAATTCGAGGCAGGAATGAAGCCTCTTGCCGCATGTCTCTGCTCGCTTGTTTGAACCATATTCGATTGCAGGCGTGGAGTATGGTTCACCGCTGTGTTTCTGGCCAGACACTGCGTGCGGTTTGATCGCTGTCCGTCTCGATGATCGTGGCACAAACAAATGCGCACGCTTCGTTTGGTACGGCCGAGGCGCCTATCTACACTGGTAATACCTTCAATCAATAATCTATTCGAGGTGAGCCATGGCCAAGCGTTTCAAGGTTGGCGATCATGTTCGCTGGAATTCCGAGGCGGGACACGTCAGCGGACGTATCATCCGGGTCCATACCCAGGACACGGAATACAAGGGGCATAAACGTCATGCCAGCGAGGATGAGCCGCAATACGAGATCGAGAGTGACAAAACCGATCATGTCGCCATGCATAAGGATTCAACGCTCAGCAAGGTAGAGGATTAACCGCAGGCGCCGATAATACGCATACCTGTTCTGGTCAAAACAGAACAATCTCAAGTACTTAAGTACAAGCTCAAGCCGAATGCCAATAAAAGTCACGGCAAGCTCTCTTCAAAGCGTCAAAAAGTTGATCAACTGCGCGGAAGGACGAGATGATCTTGCTACCTCGAAAAGGAGACTGCATGGCAAATTCCGATGTCCTGCGGCGTAATAACGTCAAGGTAACGGGCCAGGGCGAGCGCACCCTGATGCTGGCGCACGGCTTTGGCTGCGATCAGAAGATGTGGCGTTTTCTGATTCCAGCGCTGGGGCAGTATTACACTCTGGTGCTGTTCGATTACGTGGGGTCGGGCAACTCCGAACTCGCCGCCTTCGATCCGCAGCGCTATGCCACCCTGGAGGGCTACGCCCAGGACATCCTCGATATCTGTGAAGCGCTCGAGCTTTCGGATGTCACGCTGGTCGGTCACTCGGTCAGCAGCATCATCGGCCTGATCGCCAGTGAGATCGAGCCCGAGCGCTTCAGTCGTCTGGTGATGCTCTCGCCTTCACCCTGCTTTCAGAACCTGCCACCGGACTATTACGGCGGCTTCGAGCAGGGCGACTTGCAGGATCTGCTCGACTTGATGGACATGAACCATATCGACTGGGCCAATTATCTCGCCCCCGTGGTGATGGGTCAGGAAAACGGCGTCAGCCTGGTCGGCGAACTCACCGATAGCTTCTGCTCGATCGATCCGGTAGCGGCGAAGACCTTCGCCCAGGCAACGTTCACTGCCGACTACCGCCATATTCTCTCCGCCGTCCCGTGCCCCACGCTGATCATCCAGAGCAAGTACGACGCTCTGGCGCCCGAGCACATCGGTCACTATATGCATGCGTCCATGCCCAAGAGCACCCTGCTGGTGATCGACGCTGTCGGCCACTGCCCGCATATGTCTCATCCCCCGCAAGTGCTCGACGCCATTCTCGAGTTTCTGTCTCGATAGCTGTTGTCGATTAAACAAGCCGTTACTAGGCTGGTAGGTGATTGATCTGCCAGCCTGCCTCATCGGGCGGTACGAGGAATACTCAAGGGAGACACTTCAAGGAAGATGATATGAAACAGTTGAAAAAGAGCGGCGAATTCGGGCATCGGGCTTATTCGCTGCTTACCGGTCTCGGTCGTCATGAGCTTTCGGTTCTGTTGTGCGTTCTGGTCGTTTCGGGCGGAATCTGGGGATTCGTCGCGCTGGCCGACGAAGTCTTCGAGGGCGACACCCAAAGCATCGATGAAGCCATTCTACTTGCCCTGCGCAACCCGGCCGACCACGCCGACCCCCTCGGTCCCGGCTGGGTGGAGGAGCTGGGGCGCGATTTCACTGCGCTTGGCGGTGTGGGCGTGCTCATGCTGATCACACTCGGGGGCTTGGGTTTTCTGCTGCTGGCTCGGCGCTTTCGCGCCGCGCTCTTCACGACGGTTGCGGTCCCCGGCGGCGTGATAACCAGCATGCTGATGAAGGCCGGCTTCGATCGGCCTCGCCCCGATCTCGTACCCCATGAGTCGATCGTCTATACCGCGAGCTTTCCCAGCGGCCACGCGATGATGTCCGCGGTGACCTACCTCACACTCGCGGCGCTGCTCAGCCGCATGCAGTCACAGCTTCGCTTGAAGGCGTACCTGCTGCTGATGGCGATACTGCTTACCCTTCTGGTCGGCTCGAGTCGTGTCTATCTCGGCGTCCACTGGCCAAGCGATGTGATCGCCGGCTGGGCGGCTGGCTCGGCCTGGGCGGCGTTGTGCTGGCTGGTGATGCGTTGGTTGCAGCAACGGGGACAGGTGGAAGCGGAGCAACCAGACTCCACCCAGGTGGACTGAATGTGGCGCCTATCAGCGGGTCGTGCGCGCTTATTGCGCCGGCCCGCCCTTGTTGTCTCGCTCGCTCCTTCAATCTCGTGCCTTAGCATTACTCTTCAGCGTTACTCTTCACTATTCATGCTTTTCACTAGATCCCGGCTCCGTGGAGTCCGCCTCACGCTCGCGTAGCCACCCATCAACATACACGTGCCTGACGACTACCATTACCAGCGCGGTCAACGGACCCGCCAGCAGCAGGCCCCATAGCCCGGCAAGCAGGCTGAGCCAGAGTTGCACGATGATCAACAGGCCAGGCGGAATACTCACCGCTTCGCGCTGAATGAACGGTGTGATGAGGTAGCTCTCCAGAAATTGCACCAGCGCATACAGGATCACCACATAGAGAAGGGCACTCTGGCCGATGGTAACGGCCACCAGCAAGGCAGGAATGGCGGAAATGATCGGTCCCAGGTAGGGAACGAAGGCAAGCACGGCAGCCAACAAGGCCAGGGAAAGTGCCATGGGAATCCCGATCAGCCAGAGCCCGATTCCCGTCAACAGACCGATCGCCATCATCGAGGCGAGTCTACCGAGCAGCCACCAGCTCATTCTTCTCTCGACCGCCATCAGCAGTTCGAAAGCGCCATCGCGATGTTTGGGGAAGACAACCGCCAGCAGGCCGTTACGGTAGGTCCAGGGCTCGAACGCGACGAACAGACCGATAAACATGACCACGACCACATTGCCCAGTGCGCCAAGCGTCGAAGAGAAGAACGACGTGACACGTGACAACCCGCTCCCCATCATGTCCTGGGCCGAGCCGTTCTGTTCCATCTGATTCAGCACCTGGGTTCCCAGGGGCCATTCCCCTACGTTGGCCTTGATCTCTTCCAATGATTCCGGGAGAACGTCCAGAAACTGCTGCGATTGCTGCGTGACGTTGGAGGAGAAGTTCATGCCGAACAGCGCCAGGAGGCCCAGGATGACCAGCAACACGACTGCCAGCGCCCAACGATACGACAGAAAACTGTGCCGGCTGAGCCAGTGCGAGGGTATATAAAGTGCCAGGGCGAGCAACAGCCCCGCACCTGTCATCAATACCATCGTGCTACCCAGCCACAGCGCCAACAGCAGGACTATCACCGAGCCTACGATACCGACCGTAATCCAGACTCTCCGGGCGAATTCCTTTAGCGAAACCCTGCTTTCTTGCGAGTGCATACGACGCTCCATGTGGCCGAGCCTGACGGGCACCACCGCCATCCGTGCTCGTTTCGTGATGGGTCCGACCCCCATTCAGGATAGACAGGATAGCGACTTTGAACAGCAGACCCGCCAGGTTCGAGGCAAGCAAGCTCAAGGCGAGCCGTCATCGTCGGCACGGATCCAGGCATTCGACCTGCTTGAGCCCCCCACCTGTCTTGACTAAGCTGGATCGAAGCGACATGGACACCACTCATGCAGTGGCGATGGCTCGATGGTCAGCCTCATCGAGCGTTTAAACGGATATGAGGACATCAGGATGATCTCCTACTTGCTGCAGGATAAGCCGGCGGCCGCTCCGCCTGGCAGCGCCAAAAGCGTTTATCATTCGATGCTGAATGAGCCACTAGCACAGCAGAACCGACAACTTTCCTACGAGTTCCTGCTGTCCCAGCTTGACGAAGCCTCACGCCTGCCGTGCGATATGCCGTCTCGGCCTCACGTGCTGGGTGACTGGCTGGAGCGCGAAACCGCCGAGACAGGAGCGCAGTACGCAGCGTATCTCGACCAGCGCCGGCAGGGCCAACCACGACGCTACTTTACCTGTCGTGCTCACGCGCTGACTTTTCTGCAGCGAGTCGCTCCCACCAAGCTGGTCGATGGCGCCTGGCTCTATGGGGTGCTGCCTAACTGGGCGGATGAGCGTTTTCACCCGCTGATCCGAACCTATCTTGAGGAATTGGGCGACGGTGAACCGAGCCAGAATCATGTCGTGCTTTATCGCCGCCTGCTCGCGCGATACGGGTGTGACATCCTGCCGGAGATGAGCGACGAGCACTATACGCAAGGAGCGCTGCAGCTCTCCCTGGCCTACCAAGCCGACCGATTCCTGCCCGAACTGATTGGCTATAACCTCGGCTACGAGAAGCTTCCCCTGCATCTACTGATCACCGCGTTCGAGCTCGATGAATTGGGTATCGATCCCTACTACTTTTCCCTTCATGTCACGATCGACAACGCCAGCACGGGCCATGCACGCCGGGCCATGCAGTCGGTACTGAACATGCTGCCAGAAGATAGCGATCCTCAGCGATTCATGGCGCGAGTCGCCAACGGCTATCGGCTAAATGAGCTGGGCCTTGGCGCTACCGATATCATCGAGACCTTCGATCTAGAGAAGGAACTCGTCGCCATGCTGAAACACAAGAGCGTCTTCGGCCGCTATGTTCACTCCGACTACAAGCGGATCGGTAATCTGACGATCAACGAATGGCTCAATGATCCCGAACTGATCGAAGACTTCCTGCAAGTGATGCAAGAGACGGGGCTGATAAAGCGCCACCAGGACCCACAGTCCAGCCCTTTCTGGAAGCTCATCGACGATAGCAAGAAACCGCCTATGTATGGCGTCTTCAGTCCTTCCGAGAAACAGCTGCTTTACGACTGGATTGCCGGAGATTGGCTCGATCATGGCAAAGACGTGCACGTCGTGGATGTCGAAACCCGGAGCGAGCCCGGCTCCGCCACGCCCTTCCGCCACCATCGCGCGGCTGGCTCGCCGTTGCGGGTACCGGCGAGCCAGCAGCAGGAGCGGCCGAAAGACCTGGATCGGAGCGTCGAGTTCAAGAAAGAAGAGTTAAGGCAACTGCCGGAAGCAACACGAATCGAGTACCTGATCGACTTGATGGGCCCTTCGCAACATGCCACTGCGGCGGGCCTGGCGGCCACCCAGATTTTCTCCGCCAGTGTGCCATAGACGAGGGAGGCTCGACTCCCCTTGGAGAAAACGCAGCTTGACCGGCACTTCCGGTTTCAACTCGCCCGAGCGTGCTGAAAGCCGAAAGTGCCGCCCATGTTTGAACCCGACGTTATACCAGACTGGCCGGATCGACGCTTTCCAGACCAAAGGCATCAGCCACGGCCCGGTAGGTCACCTGGCCGTTGTGCACGTTGAGGCCGGGCAGGAAATGCGGGTCGTCGGCCAGCGCCTGTTTCCATCCCTTGTCGGCCAGCGCAATGATGTACGGCAGAGTGGCATTGGTCAGCGCCTGGGTGGAAGTTCGCGCCACCGCCCCCGGCATGTTCGCCACGCAGTAATGCACCACGCCATCGACAATGTAGGTCGGCTCGGCGTGGGTAGTGGCCTTGCTGGTCTCGAAGCAGCCGCCCTGGTCGATGGCGACGTCCACCAGCACGCTGCCGGGCTTCATGTCGGCAAGCATCGCGCGTGTGATCAGCTTGGGCGCGGCGGCACCGGGAATCAGCACGGCGCCCACGATAAGGTCGGACTCGCGCACTGCCTCGTCGATGGCGTCAGCAGTGGAAAACACCGTCTTCATGCGCCCCTGATAGCGGTCATCGAGCACTTCCAGGCGGGGAATCGACTTGTCGAGCACCGTCACCTCGGCACCCAGGCCGAGCGCCATGCGCGCGGCATTCTCACCCACTACCCCACCGCCGATCACGGCGACCCTGGCCGGGGCCACGCCGGGAACACCAGGCAGCAGAACGCCGGAACCACCCTGGGCCTTCTCCAGACTGTGCGCCCCCGCCTGGATAGCCATGCGGCCAGCCACCGTACTCATCGGCGCCAACAGCGGTAGGCCGCCCTGACGGTCGGTGATGGTCTCGTAGGCGATGCAGGTGACGCCACTGTCGATAAGGCCTCGAGTCAAGGACTCCTCGGCAGCCAGATGGAGATAGGTGAATAGCGTCTGCCCCGACTTCAGGCGCTTGACCTCTTCAGACTGCGGCTCCTTGACCTTGAGGATCAGCTCGGCGCTATCCCACACCTTGGCCACATCGGCTTCGATGCGGGCCCCGGCGGCTTCATAGGCATCGTCGGCGAATCCGGCGCCTTCCCCCGCCCCGGCCTGCACGGTGACGCCATGGCCTCGGCCGATCAGCTCGCGGGCGCCGGTGGGAGTCAAGGCGACGCGGTATTCGTGGTTCTTGATTTCCTTGGGAATGGCAATCTGCATGGTTGTTGTCTCTTGTTGGATCGTCTCTTGTTAGGTCGACTCTTGTCAGGATGCCCAGCGCATGGCCCATGGCCATGCGCTGCTATCGTCAGTCCCGGCTCGATCAGGAGGGGAACGAGAATTGCGAGCCTTCGCGGACCCCGGCCGACGGCCAGCGCTGGGTGATCGTCTTGCGCCGCGTGTAGAAACGCACCGCATCGGGACCGTAGGCGGAGAGATCACCGAACAGCGAACGCTTCCAGCCGCCGAAGCTGTGGTAGGAGACCGGCACCGGCAGCGGCACGTTGATGCCCACCATGCCCACCTGGATACGGTCGCTGAAATAACGCGCCGCTTCCCCGTCGCGGGTATAAATGCAAGTGCCGTTGCCGTACTCGTGATCGTCGATCAACTTCATCGCCTCATCCATGGAAGCGGCTCGCACCACCAGCAGCACCGGGCCGAAGATCTCCTCCTGGTAACAGGTCATCTCGGGGGTCACCCGGTCGATCAGGGTACCGCCCACATAGAAGCCGTTATCGTGCCCCGGCACCTGAACACCGCGGCCATCGACCACGATAGTGGCGCCCTGCTTTTCGGCACTGTCGATATAGCCGCAGACCTTCTCCTGGTGCGCCTTGGTGATCACCGGGCCGAAGTCGTTGCTCTTGTCGGAGAATGGGCCGACCTTGAGCGACTTCATCTGCTCCTGCATCTTGGCGATCAGCGTATCGGCGGCTTCGTCACCCACGGCCACCGCCACGGATAGCGCCATGCAACGCTCACCCGACGAACCGAAGGCCGCCCCGTTCAAGGAGTTGACCACGTTGTCCATGTCGGCGTCGGGCATGACGATGGCGTGGTTCTTGGCGCCGCCCAGGGCCTGACAGCGCTTGCCGTTCGCGCTTGCCCGAGAATAGATGTATTCGGCGATCGGGGTGGAACCGACGAAGCTGACAGCCTGCACGCGCGGGTCATCGAGCAGGGTGTCGACGGCTTCCTTGTCACCGTTGACCACATTGATCACGCCGGCAGGTAGCCCCGCCTCCTGGGCCAGCTCGGCAATGTAGAGCGCCGAGCTGGGGTCACGTTCGGAGGGTTTGAGGACGAACGTGTTGCCGCAGGCGATGGCCATGGGATACATCCACAGCGGTACCATCGCCGGGAAGTTGAACGGCGTGATGCCGGCCACCACACCCAGCGGCTGGAACTCGCTCCAGGAGTCGATGCTGGGGCCGGTGTTCTTGCTATGCTCGCCCTTGAGCAGCTCCGGGGCGTAGCAGGCGTACTCGACGTTCTCGATACCCCGGGCGAGTTCGCCCCGCGCATCATGGACGATCTTGCCGTGTTCCTGGCCGACCAGACGGACGATTTCGTCGGCGTGTTCTTCCAGCAGCTGCTTGAAGCGGAACATGATCCGGGCGCGCTTGGCGGCCGGAGTGTCACGCCAGGCCGGATAGGCGGCCTCGGCGGCGGCAATGGCCTCCTCGACGGTAGCCTTGCTCGCCAGGCTCACCTGGCCGGCGACCTCGCCGACGGAGGGGTTGAAGATATCCTGGGTACGCTCTTCGCGGTCGACACGCACACCGTTGATCAGATGGCCGAGTGTTGTCATGAGTTGCCTCTTGTTGGGTCTGTCGGTTTAGTCTTCAGGAGTCAGGGTTTCAATTCAGTTCGCTGATGGCATCGCCGATCACGTTGACGACCCGGTCGATCTCCTCACGCTCGACGATGAAGGGCAGGCCGAGCTGGATGGTGTCGCCGCCGTAGCGCACGTAGAACCCTTTCTCCCAGCACTTCATGGCGATCTCGTAGGGACGGCGGGCCGGCTCACCGGGATAGGGTTCGATCTGCAGGGCGCCGGCGAGTCCATAATTGCGGATATCGCTGATATAGCGCGTGCCCTTGAGCCCGTGAAGCGCTTCTTCGAAGACCGGGCTCATCTCGCGTACGCGGTCGACCAGGCGTTCCTGCTCGAGCACGTCCAGGGCCGCCAGGGCCGCGGCACACGCCACCGGGTGCCCCGAATAGGTGTAGCCATGGGGCAGCTCGAGCATGTAATCGGGCCCGCCCTGCTCCATGAAGGTGTGGTAGATCTCGCCCTGAACGATCACGCCGCCCATGGGGACCGCACCGTTGGTCAACTGCTTGGCGAAGTTCATGATGTCGGGGGTGACGCCGAATTCCTCGGCACCGGTCATGGAACCCATGCGGCCGAAAGCGGTGATCACCTCATCGAAGATCAGCAGGATGTCGTGCTGGTCGCAGATCTCGCGCAGCCGCTTCAGGTATCCCTTGGGCGGCGGAATCACCCCCGCCGAGCCGGCCAGCGGCTCGACGATCACAGCGGCGATGTTGGAGGCGTCGTGCAGCGCGATCAGCTCCAGCAACTCGTCGGCCTTCTCGGCGCCGCGCTCGGGCATGCCACGGGTGAAGGCGTTCTCCGGGATCAGGGTGTGCGGCAGGTGATCGGCATCGACCCCCTGGCCGTAGAGCGCCCGGTTGGCACCGATACCGCCCAGGCTGAAGCCACCGAAATTGACCCCGTGATAGCCCTTGGCCCGCCCGATCAGCTTGGTCTTGGTGGGCTTGCCCTTCTTGCGCCAGTAAGCACGCGCAATCTTCAGGGACGTATCGGCGCTCTCGGAACCGGAACCGGTGAAGAAGGTGTAATCCAGGCCCTTCGGGGTCAGCTCACGCAGGCGATGGGCCAGCTCGAAGGCCTTGGGATGACCGAACTGGAAGGCCGGCGCGTAGTCCAGCTCGCGCAGTTGCTTGCTTACCGCGTCGGCGATTTCCGGGCGGGAGTGCCCGGCGCCACACGTCCACAGCCCGGAGAGGCCGTCGAATACATCGCGGCCCTGGGCATCCTTGAGATAACTGCCCTTGGCACCGACGATGATGCGCGGGTCGCGCTTGAATTGCCGGTTGCCGGTGTAAGGCATCCAGTAGGCGTCGAGCTGCTCGGCGCTGAGCCCGGCGGTAGGGGAAAACTCTTGAGCTGACATGGCCACTACCTCTGTACTTATTGCCATTATTGAATGGTGTCACAACCAGACTAGGACGCTCTTTTCATTAATTAAATAAAAAGTTGTTTAATCTCATGCAAGCATTTACTTAACTTTATGATATCGCCTCGCTACTCTGGTGACGACATCGGAGAACGCCTGGCGAAGCGATTGCCTGGCCCGACACAAGCTCAGGCGACAGCACAGGGGAAGGAAAAAACATGGCACACCGCAAGATAGCGCCGATGGGTCAGCCCGGCGACTCCGACCTGCGCTTATTGAGGATTTACCGCAAAGTCGTGGAGTGCGGCGGGTTTTCTGCTGCCGAAGTGGAGCTGGGCATCAGCCGGGCCGCCATCAGCATGGCGATGAACGACCTGGAAACACGCCTCGGCCTGCGCCTCTGCCAACGGGGTCGTAGCGGCTTTGCCCTGACCAATGAAGGCACCGAGGTCTACCAATCGGCCTTGCAACTGCTGGCGGCAGTGGAAGGCTTCCGCACCCAGGTCAACGGCCTGCATGCCCGGCTCAAGGGTGAACTCAATATCGGCATCACCGACAATTTGGTGACCATGCCCGAAATGCACATCACCCACGCCCTGAGCGCGCTCAAGGAACGGGGCCCCGACGTGCGCATCAATATCCGCATGATTCCGCCGAGCGAGATCGAGCTGGCGGTGCTCGATGGTCGTCTGCACACCGGGGTGATACCGGATTTAAAGACCCTGCCGGGGCTCGACTACCTGGCCTTGTACGACGAGGCATCGAGGCTCTACTGTGCAGCCGGCCATCCGCTGTTCGAGGCGACGGATGTCACCCGTGAGGCATTGGCCAGCTACGATGCCGTCGTCCCCGCCTATGCCCAGACAGCGGAAATCAAGGCGATTCACGAGCCGCTCAAGGCGTCCGCCTCGGCCACCGATCGTGAAGGTGTCGCTTTTCTGATCCTCTCCGGCCGTTATATCGGCTACTTGCCCACCCATTACGCCGAACGCTGGGTACGCGACAGACAGATGAAGGCACTGCCCTACCACGGTTGGCGCTACATGACGGGCTACAGCGCCATTACCCGCAAAGGGGGGCTGCCCAACCTGGTACTGGAATGTTACCTAGAAGAACTGAACAAGCTGATCAACAGTAATTGATTCGCCTGCAAGTTGCTGAAACCCAACATTCTATTGTTGTATTAAGCGCACTCACTTGGTGCATATAGCAATAAAAAGACCCAACTCAGGGCATTAAAACTCACTTGACCAAACGGCAAAAAAACTCCTTGACCAGCCGAGAAATGACTTTTACCTTTACCAAAAGGTAAAAAAACAATGACAACATGAGCACGCCTCCCATGGAATATAAAACCTATTCAGTTCAAGAAGATACAGGATATTCACGATCGGTCTTCGTGGTGATTCCGCCGTGTTAAGGCTTAAAGGTCTGGTCTGATTGCAGGCAGAACCACATACATCGATTGTTGAATCATGGTGCTCGGCAAAGGCATTGCCGAGCCAATAGGGACAGCTGTGTCCGAAGAAAGCAGCCGTTCAATTCCGCTAAATGACAGGAAGCGCAACGACACAATCTCGACAACATCATTTCACCAGCACAATAAAGAGGTCTCGAAATGGCGAATAATGTGAAGTGCGGTCTGATCCAGATGTCTCTGAAGGGTGATACCTCCATGAGTCCGGACGAGATCCGCAGCAAGATGATCGACGCCCACCTGCCCCTGATCGACGAAGCGGCGCAACAGGGAGTTCAGGTTCTCTGCTTCCAGGAGGTATTCACCCAGCCCTATTTCTGTCCCAGCCAAGACAGGAAATGGTACGACTCGGCGGAAAACATCCCCGATGGCCCTACCACCAAGCTGATGCAGGAGTATGCCAAGAAGCACCGCATGGTCATTGTGGTGCCGATCTATGAGGAAGAAATGCCGGGTGTCTACTACAACACCGCTGCGGTCATCGATGCGGACGGCAGTTATCTCGGCAAGTATCGCAAGAATCATATTCCCGATACGGCACCGGGATTCTGGGAAAAACTCTACTTCAAGCCAGGCAATCTGGGATATCCCGTCTTCGATACCGCCTACTGCAAGCTGGGTGTATACATTTGCTACGACCGCCACTTCCCGGAAGGATGGCGTGCCCTTGCGCTCAACGGGGCGGAATACATCGTCAACCCCTCCGCCACGGTGAAGGGCAAGAGTCGCTACCTCTGGGAACTCGAGCAACCCGCCTCCGCCGCCGCCAATGGCGTTTTCATCGGTGCCATCAACCGCGTGGGTAGCGAAGCCCCCTGGGATGGGCAGATGGGCGAGTTTTATGGCTCCAGCTACATCGTCAATCCCAAGGGCCAGATCGAGGCCCAGGCCAGTGAAGACCAGGATGAGTTGCTGGTTCACGAGATCGACCTGGACATGATTCGCGAAGTCCGCAAAGGGTGGCAGTTCTTCCGCGACCGCCGCCCCGAAACCTATGACGAGCTCGTGGATTACTGAGGTCCCTTGCGCTTCCCGAGCCGGGGAAACCAGCCTGTCCCCGGCATCATAACAACAACACAGTGAGCTGAATCATGAGTGAAACAAGAAACAAGGCCGAGCTTAAGGCCGGCTATAGCCCTGAGTTGTGGAACGCCGACCTGGCACCCGTGGACAAGGAAGAACGCACCTGGTCCTGGCAGAATATCGCCAGCTTGTGGGTCTCGATGGTGGTCTGCGTGCCCGCCTACATGCTGGCGGCGAGCCTGATTCCCGAAGGCATGTCCTGGTGGCAGGCGGTACTCACCGTCTTTCTCGCCAATACCATCATCTTGATTCCCATGCTGTTGCTGGGCCATGCCGGGGCCAAGCACGGTATCCCTTTCCCAGTGCTCCTCAGGGCGTCCTTCGGCACCTCCGGCGCCAAACTGGCGGCCATGTTGCGCGGTGTGGTCGGTTGTGGCTGGTTCGGCATCCAGACCTGGGTCGGCGGCTCCGCCATCTATGCGATTCTCAACATCCTTACCGGGCGCGCCTTGGTGGGGGAGCCGTTGCCGGGGTTGGGTATCGACCTGGCGCAGCTTCTCAGTTTTCTGGCCTGTTGGGCGGTGCATGTCTATTTCATCGCTCGGGGCACGGAGTCCATTCGTTTCCTGGAAACCTATGCGGCGCCCTTCCTGATTGCCATGTGCTTCGGGCTGTTGATCTGGGCGGTGGTAAAAGCCGGTGGTTTCGGCCCCATGCTCGATACGCCGTCGGAGTTCATCGAGGGAGGCTCGCGAGAAGGTGAATTCTGGCAGGCTTTCTGGCCGGGATTGACCGCCATGGTCGGTTTCTGGGCCACCCTGGCGTTGAACATTCCCGACTTTACCCGGTTCGCCAAGAGCCAGCGGCATCAACTGATTGGCCAGGCACTGGGCCTGCCGATACCCATGGCGATCCTGGCGTTCATCGCCGTGGCGGTGGCCTCCGCTACCAGCGTGATCTATGGCGAAGCCCTCTGGGACCCGGTCGCCATCACCGAGCGCATGGGTGGAGCAGCGGTTGTCGTCTCGCTCGTGGCATTGGTGATCGCCACAGTGACCACCAACCTGGCGGCTAACGTGGTCGCTCCCGCCAACGGCTTCGCCAACCTGATGCCGGGCAAGATCTCGTTTCGCATGGGCGGCTACATCACCGCCGGCCTGGGGATCGCCATCATGCCCTGGAAACTGCTGGAAACCACCGGCGCCTACATCTTTACCTGGCTGATCGGCTACTCCGCGCTCCTCGGCCCGTTGGCGGGCATCATGCTGGCTGACTACCTGCTGCTGAGAAAGACCGAGCTGGCACACGATGACCTGTTCAAGGACCACGGCCGATACAGCTACACCAATGGCTGGAATCCCATGGCCTGGGCGGCCTTCATCATCGCGGTACTGCCCAATCTCCCCGGCTTTCTGTCGGCGGCGGGCCTGGTGGAAAGCGTGCCGGAAATATTCTCGGCCATCTACAACTATGCCTGGTTTGTCGGCGTTGCCGTCGGGGCCATCGTCTACCTGGGCCTCATGAGCATGAATCGTCCCGCAACGGCCAACGTAGCGCCGCGAGCGTAACCACAAGCAACAACATATAGCAGCAACAACTTACAAGCGCAGGAAAGGAGAGATCCATGTCCGTTTTGATCAAGGGTGGCACAGTGGTCACCGCTGACCACACATTCAAATCCGATGTCTATTGTGAAGACGGAAAAATCGTCGCCATTGGCGAGAACCTGGATGTTCCGGCATCCGCGGAAGTCGTGAATGCCGATGGCCAGTACGTCATGCCGGGCGGCATCGACCCCCACACTCACATGCAATTCCCCTTCATGGGCACCGTCGCCAGCGACGATTTCTATACGGGCACGGCGGCAGCCCTGGCCGGTGGCACGACGAGCATCATCGACTTCGTGATCCCGCAGCCCGGACAGCGCCTGATGGACGCCTATCACCAGTGGCAGAAGTGGGCAGAGAAAGCCGCTACCGATTTCACCTTCCACGTGGCGATTACCTGGTGGGACGAGTCCGTGCATGACGACATGGAAACCCTGGTGCGCGAGCACGGGGTCAACAGTTTCAAGCACTTCATGGCCTACAAGAATGCCATCATGGCGGATGATGAAACCCTGGTGAACAGCTTCCGCCGCTGTGTGGAACTGGGAGCGATGCCCACCGTGCATGCGGAAAATGGTGAATTGGTCTATCAGTTGCAGCAGGAAATGCTGAAGAAGGGCATTACCGGCCCCGAGGCCCAGCCCCTTTCACGCCCCCCCTTCGTCGAGGGTGAGGCCGCCAACCGAGCCATCCAGGTGGCCCAGGCGATGCATACGCCCCTTTATATCGTCCACGTCTCCTGCAAGGACTCGCTGGACGCCATTGCTCGGGCACGTGCTGAGGGTCAACGGGTCTACGGTGAGGTACTCGCCGGCCATCTAGCCATCGACGACAGTGTCTATCGCAGTGAGGACTTCGACTTCGCGGCAGGTCACGTGATGAGCCCTCCCTTCCGTCCCAAGGAGCATCAGGACGCACTGTGGCGTGGTTTGCAAGGCGGCAACCTGCACACCACGGCAACGGACCACTGCTGCTTCTGCAAGGACCAGAAGGCGGCCGGCCGTGACGACTTCACCAAGATCCCCAACGGCACCGCCGGTGTCGAGGACCGCCTGGCGATCCTCTGGGACGAGGGGGTCAACAAGGGCCGCCTGACCCTGAACGAGTTCGTCGCGGTGACCTCCACCAATACCGCCAAGCTGTTCAACATCTATCCGCAGAAAGGCAGCATCACGGAAGGCGCCGATGCCGACATCGTGGTCTGGGACCCACAAGGCACACGCACCATTTCCGCCGACAGCCACCACATGAACGTGGACTTCAATATCTTCGAGGGTCGCACCGTCACGGGTATCCCCTCCCACACCCTGAGCCACGGCAAGATCGTCTGGCGTAACGGCCAATTGAACGCGGAGCGTGGTGCCGGCCGGTATATCAAGCGGCCACCATTCTCTCCGGTCGTGGAAGCGGTGGCGCGCCAAACCGAACTCAACGAGCCACAGGCGGTAAAACGCTGAATCGATAGCGACACACGATCTATAGCGACACATAATTATAACGACATAAGGCGGGGACGATGGCCGCCATCGTTCCCGCTTATCGCTCCTTTCAATCAGGGCCCGCTGTTGCCGATAGCGGGCCCGTTTTCTATTTGTCGTCCTGGCTCTCCGAACGAGTGGACGCAACGAGGGGGCATGGTTATTCTGTCGCTCGTTTAACTCCCTGACGAGAGCCACATGAGTCAACCACCCGTCGAGCAAAAATCATCTCGTCGTTCCGCCAATCGACGCGCCCTGGAGCAGAAGATTCTCGATGCCGCCGAGATCATCTTCGCGGAACAAGGCTTCAATGGCGCTGCCCTGGAGTCCATCGCCGAGAAGGCCGGTCTTTCCAAGCAGAACATGCTGTATTACTTCCCCTCCAAGGAAAGCCTCTACCAGAACGTGCTCAAGGATATTCTCGACCTGTGGATCGAGAAAATGACGCTGATGGAGCAGAACGGCGACACGCCGGCGGTGATGCTGGAAAACTACATTCGCGGCAAGCTGGAGATCTCCAGGGTGCGCCCGTACGGGTCCAAGATATTTGCCAATGAGGTGATCGGCGGCGCCTCGCACCTGCAGGTCTACCTCAGAAACGACCTCTTGCCTCAGCTTGAGGCGGATCTCGAGCTGGTCCGCACATGGATCGCCAATGGCGAGATGGACCCGGTCGACCCGGAACACCTCTTCTTCACCATCTGGGCTTCGACCCAGACCTATGCCGACTTTTCCTCACAGATAAGCCTGGCGCTGGGCAAGAACGAGCTGGATGAGGAGGACTTTCAGAAAGCGGGGGACTTCCTGACCCACGTATTGCTCAAGGGATTGGGGCTCAAGAAGGACTGACTGAACCGAAAAAGAGGGAATTGCCTCCCCATATTGTGGCAAACCCTGTAAATGCGATGGGATAAGGTCGGAATCAACTCGTAGCGGGGGTCATTCGCCATGGATGGCGAATGTAGCGTCCATGGAGGGATTCACAGCGCCCCCGCCAAGAGTTATTCAGACCGACAAAGTATCGATGCGTGATTATGTCGATTCAGGGGGAGTTACTCCCCCCTTCTACCTTCTTCAGTTTTCTATACTGCCGGTCAGGCGTCTCGTCATGCCGCCTCGTTCAGGGCGCCGGTAAGATCCAGAATCGCCTGCTTGCCGTCGCCGAACAGCATCAGCGTGTTGTCCTTGGCAAACAGCGGATTGGGCAACCCGGCGAAACCCGGGCTCAGGCTGCGCTTCACCACGACGACGGTGCGCGCCTGGTCGACATCGAGAATCGGCATGCCGTAGATCGGACTGCCCTTGTCCTCCCGTGCCATCGGGTTGGTGACGTCGTTGGCACCGATGACGATCACCACGTCGGTCTGAGCGAAACTGGGGTTCACCTGTTCCATGGGCTGCATCTTGTCGTAGTCCACCTCGGCTTCGGCGAGCAGCACGTTCATGTGCCCCGGCATACGCCCGGCGACGGGGTGCAGGCCATAGATCACTTCCACACCACGACGTTCCAGTGTATCGGCCAGATCCCGCACCGCATGCTGAGCCTGCGCCATGGCCAGCCCGAAGCCCGGCACGATAACCACCCGCTGGGCGGTCTCCAGCAACATGCTGACTTCCTCGGCGGAGGAGGACTTGACCTTGCCGGCATACACCTCGTCGGCATCCATGGCCTCGCCGCCTTCCTCGGATAGCGAACCGAACAATACCCCGGCCAGGGAGCGGTTCATGGCCACGCACATGATGCGCGTCAGGATCAGCCCCGAGGCACCGACCAGAGCGCCGGAGACGATCAGCACGGTGTTGCCCATGATGAAGCCCGCCGCCGCCGCCGCGATGCCCGAGTAGGAGTTGAGCAAGGCGATGACCACGGGCATATCCGCCCCGCCGATGGGGATCACCAGCGTCACGCCCAGCACCAGGGCAATGGCGGTCAGCAGCAACAACAGGCCGAGACCACCGCCGCCACTCGCCAGGGTCGCCACGATCACGACGGCACCACTGAGCAAGGCGGCGTTGAACAGCGTGATGCCCTTGAAGCCCATGGGCTTGCCCGGCAGCAGTTCCTGCAGCTTGCTGAACGCTACCGCGCTGCCGGTCAGCGTGACCGCGCCGATCAGCACCGTCAGGCCTATGGCCAGAAGGCTGATAGTGCCCGCGGCGGCGATCGGCCCACTGGCGGTGAGAAAGCTGGCCATGGCCACGGCCAGAGAAGCCCCGCCACCGAACCCATTGAGCAGAGCAACCATTTGCGGCATGGCGGTCATCTGGATGCGCGTGGCCAGCAAGACGCCGACCGCTCCCCCCACGATGACTCCGGCCACGATCCAGCCGTAGGACAGGATCGACTGGTTCAGCAGGGTGACCACCACCGCCACCAGCATGCCGATGGCGGCCAGCAGGTTGCCACGCACGGCGGTACGCGGACGAGTCAGCCCCTTGATTCCGGTGATGAACAGCACTGCGGACGCAAGATAGAACAGGTTTACGAAAGACAGACTCATGGTTTAACCCCTCTTGCGAAACATGCGCAGCATGCGATTGGTGACCAGGAATCCGCCCACCACATTGATGGTGGCGAGTGTTACGGCCACCATGCCGAGGATGGATGTCCAGACGCCGCCGACCTCTCCCGACCCCGCGGCAAGCAAGGCCCCGACCAACGTGATGCCGGAAATGGCGTTGCTGCCCGACATCAAGGGTGTGTGGAGTGTGGCGGGCACCTTGGTGATCAGCTCGACCCCCAGGATGACGGCCAGCACGAAAAGCGATATCTGCATGATCAGCATATCCATCAAGCCGTCTCCTCTTCACGGGTAGGTTCCATCGAAAGGCGCTCGCGAATTCGCGCGGCGCGCACCTCACCAGCATGGGTCACCACGGTTTCATCGACGATCTCGTCCTCGAAGTCCAACGTCAGCTTGCCCTCGTCATCCAGCAGGTGGCGCAGCAGGTTCTCGACATTGCGCCCGTACATCTGGCTAGCATGGTGGGGCATGGAAGCGACGATGTTACGCGGTCCGATGATGCTCACCCCATAGGCGGTTACCGTCTCGCCGGGCCGGCTCAACTCACAGTTGCCGCCCCGCTCGGCGGCGAGATCGACGATGACGGCGCCCGGCTTCATGCCTTTCACCATCTCCTCGGTAATCAATACCGGCGCCTTGGCGCCTGGAATCGCCGCCGTGGTCACCACCACATCCTGCTGCGCGAGTACCTGGGTCATCTGCTCGCGCTGACGCTGGAGGAAATCGTCGTCCTGTTCGCTGGCATA
Organism: Halomonas sp. Bachu 37; assembly: GCF_039691755.1. Classification (NCBI taxonomy): domain Bacteria; kingdom Pseudomonadati; phylum Pseudomonadota; class Gammaproteobacteria; order Oceanospirillales; family Halomonadaceae; genus Halomonas; species Halomonas kashgarensis. Next base: position 2,398,186 of record NZ_CP137552.1, read on the forward strand.
GCCGCCCTGGCCTTCGCTGGACGAGGTATCGAGATCCAGTTCCACGGGCTTGGCGCCCACGGAAAGGATCTGATCGCGCGCTGCGGGACGCACGTCGTACGCCTCCACGATAGCGCCCAGCCGCTTGGCGGTGGCAGCCGCCTGCAAGCCCGCCACACCGGCTCCCATGATGAAGACGCGAGACGGGTTCAACGTTCCCGCCGCCGTCATCATCATCGGAAAGATGCGCGGGGCTTGGCATGCCGCCAACAGCACGGCCTTGTAACCGGCCAGTGTGGCAATGGATGACAAGGCGTCCATGCTCTGGGCGCGGCTGATGCGAGGCACCAGTTCCAGCGCCACGCTGGTAATGCCTCGCTCGGCCAGCTCAAGAAAGCGGTCGGCGTCGCTTAAGGGGTCCATCATGCCAATGCAGATATGGCCTTCACGCAGGTCGGCCAGCGCCGCGTCGTGGGCGGCGTCGACACAGAGTATGATTTCGCCTTTTTCGAGCAACTGAGCGCGGGCCGTGAGTATCTCCGCGCCCGCGTCGCGATAGCTGGCGTCGGGAAACCCGGCGGCGTCGCCGGCGCCGGTCTCCACGTAGACGGCGCAGCCGAGGCCGGTCAGGGTCGATATATTGGCGGGCGTCAGGGCCACCCTGGTCTCACCAGGGTGGGTTTCCCGCATTACCGATAGCTTCATTGTTGTTCTCCTGCACGTGATCGAATGCCCGATCAGGCGTTGGCATGCTCCAGTACCGCCTTGAGCAGCACATTGCAGCCGGCAGCCAGATCGTCGGCATCGGCGCGTTCCAGTTCGTTATGGCTGATGCCCTTCTCGCAGGGGACGAAGACCATGGAGGTAGGCGCCACACGGGCGATGTAGCAGGCGTCATGGCCGGCGCCGCTGACCATCTCGCGATGGCTGAGCTCCAGCTCTTCCGCCGCCTTGCGCACGGAGGCGACGCACTGCTGCGCGAACGGCACGGGCGGGGAGTACCAGATCTGCTCGAATGCCATCTCGAGCTTGAGCTCTTCGACGATACGGGCCGCTTCCTCGCGCAGGGCCTGGTCCATCTTTTCCAATACCTCGGCATCGGGGTGGCGGAAGTCAACGGTGAAGAAGACCTGGCCGGGAATGACGTTGCGCGAGTTGGGGAATACCTGCATCAAGCCCACCGTCGCGCAGGCGTTGGGCTGGTTATCCATGCCGATACGATTGACCATGTCGACGATGCGTGCGGCACCGACCAGAGCGTCGCGGCGGCTGGGCATGGGCGTGGGCCCGGCGTGGGATTCCTGGCCGGTCAGGGTGATTTCGTACCAGCGCTGGCCCTGGGCATCGGTCACCACGCCGATCTGCTTGTGCTCATCCTCGAGAATCGGTCCCTGCTCGATGTGCGCCTCGAAGAATGCCTTGAACGGATGATTGCCCACTTCGGCCTCACCGGCATAGCCGATACGCTGCAGCTCCTCGCCCATGGTCTTGCCGTCGAGGTCGGCCCGGCTCAAGCCGTACTCCAGGTCGAAGGCGCCGGCGAAAACGCCCGAGGAGACCATGGCCGGCGGGAAACGCGAGCCCTCCTCGTTGGTCCAGGCCACGGTTTCCAGCGGGGTGGTGGTTTCGATGCCTTGCTCGTTCAGGGTGCGGAAAATCTCCAGGCCCGCCAACACGCCGTAGACCCCGTCGAACTTGCCGCCGGTGGGCTGGGTGTCGAGGTGACTGCCGACCGCGACCGGCGCCAACGAGTTATCCTTGCCCGGACGGCGAGCAAAGATGTTACCCATCTTGTCCACCGTGATGCTGCAGCCTGCTTCTTCGCACCATTTCACG